>NZ_JAPVBJ010000001.1:0-427482 GCF_026967985.1 Modestobacter sp. VKM Ac-2984
CCGAAGACACCGAAGGGGGATTTGTTACTTGGCACTGACTTTCGGCACGCTGTTGAGTTCTCAAGGAGCGGACGCGCGGCGAACCAGACCCTCTCAGGTCGTCGTCTCCGGCTTGTGTTGTCCTGCTCGGCGCCCGGTCCCGGCCTCGCGGTCGTTCCCGGCGCAAAGAGAAAGTTACGTGGCTGCGCGGGACGTGTCAAACCCGGACCGAGTGACGCCCGCCACCTGGCTGGAACGTCGCCGTCACCCGGCGTTCACACGCGGGGGGCGACGGACGGCGGAGCCGGGGACCACCCAGCTCAGGCGGCCCGACCGGCTCCCGGGCAGTGCACGCCGGCCACCGAACGCTTGCCCTTGCGGAGCACGAGCCACCCCCCGGGGAGCCAGTCCCCCGGCGCCGGCACCGCATCCGGGTCGCTGACCCGGACGTTGTTGACGTAGGCCCCGCCCTCCTTGACCGTGCGCCGCGCGTCGGTCAGAGACGACGCCAGGCCCGCCCGCTGGAGCAGGGCGGCCACCGACAGCGCGGGGTCGTCGACCTCCACGGCGCCGGCCTCGGTCAGCGCGGCGGCCAGGGTCTGCGGGTCCAGCTCGGTGAGCTCGGCCCGGCCGAACAGCGCCCGGCCGGCGGCCTCGGCCTGCGCCAGCTCCGGGGCGCCGTGCACCAGTCGGGTGAGCTCCTCGGCCAGGGCGCGCTGCGGCGCCCGGGAGGCGGGACGTTCCTCGGACTCGGCGATCAGCGCCGCCACCTCCTCGGCCGGGCGCTCGGAGAACAGCGGCAGCCAGGCCCGGGCGTCGACGTCATCGATGTTGAGCCAGTACTGGAAGAACGCGTACGGGCTGGTGTGCTCCGGGTCCAGCCAGATCGTGGCGCCCTCGGTCTTGCCGATCTTCTTCCCGTCGGCGGTGGTGATCAACGGGGTGGCGAGGGCGTGGGCCGCCGCCCCCTCGGTGCGCCGCACCAGGTCCGTCCCGGCGGTGATGTTCCCCCACTGGTCGGAGCCACCGCTCTGCAGCGTGCAGCCGTGCCGGCGGAACAGCTCCCGGAAGTCGTTGGCCTGCAGGATCTGGTAGCTGAACTCGGTGTAGCTGATCCCCGCGTCGGAGTTGAGCCGGGCGGAGACCGCCTCCTTGGCCAGCATCCGGTTGACCCGGAAGTGCTTGCCGAGGTCGCGGAGGAAGTCGATCGCCGACAGCGGCGACGTCCAGTCCAGGTTGTCCACGTAGATCGGCTCCCGCAGCCCCTGCTCGGCCGCCGGCAGGTCGAGGAACGGCGCCACCCTGCGGCGGATCCCGTCCACCCAGGTCGCCACCTGGGTGGGGTCGTTCAGCTGCCGCTCGGACGACGGGCGGGGATCGCCGATCAGCCCGGTCGCCCCGCCGACCAGCACGATCGGCTGGTGGCCGGCCCGCTGCAGGGCGCGCAGCACCATGAACTGGATCAGGTGGCCGACGTGCAGGCTCGCCGCCGTGGGGTCGAAGCCGCAGTAGTACGTGACCGGGCCCTCCGCGAGGTGGGCGCGCAGGGCGTCCTCGTCGGTGCTCTGGGCGATCAGCCCGCGGCGGTGCAGTTCGTCGATCACGGAATGCGCAGAGGTCACGGTCGTCCATCCTGCCTGGGGCCCCGACGCCGCGGCTTCCCGCCCGCCCGGAAGACGCTCACCGAAGGGGCGTCGGTCTCCCAGAACCGCCAGGGCAGCTCGGTCGCCACGCTGATCCCGACCCGGGGTCCGGCCGAGATGCCCGCCGGTGCCGGGCCGGCGTGCAGCCGCACCGGCGAGGCCGGGTCCAGCAGGTCCGTCCCCCGGTCGTCGGGGCCGATCGCCAGCGCCTGGGTGAGCCGGGCCGGACCGCGCGCCAGGTCCCGCGGCACCCGGGCGGCCGGGCGCCGGGACGCCGCGAGCGACTCCCCCACCAGCACCTCACCGGCGCGCATCAGGACCGCCGAGGCGCGCCCGGCCGGGCCGACGACGACGTTGGCGCACCAGTGCACGCCGTAGCTGAAGTAGACGTACAGCCGGCCGGGCGGACCGAACATGATTTCCGCCCGCGGGGTCGGGCCCCGGTGGGCATGGGACGCCGGGTCCTCCCCCTGTCCCGAGTAGGCCTCGACCTCGGTGAGCCGGAGCGCGACCTGGCCGCCGGGACGGTCGGTCACCACCCAGCAGCCCAGCAGCGAGCCGGCCACCTCGTCGACCGGCCCGAGCAGGGCGTCCTCGGTGAGGAGCGGCCCCGACCCGGGCCGGTCGGACGACGGGAGGTCGGCGGCCACGGGGCTAGAGGGCCCCGGCCACCGGCGACCACGACGCCCACTCGGTGTGCTGCCGGGCCTGCTCGGTGAGGGTGCCGAGCTGCTCGGCCACCCGCTCCGGCGCCGTCCCACCGCGGGCCCGCCGGGCCGCCAGCGCACCGGGCACGGTCAGCACCGACCGCACCTCCGGGGTGAGCCGTTCGTCGATGGCGGCGAGCTGCTCGTCGTCCAGCTCGTCGAGTTCGAGACCGGCCTCCTCGCAGAACGCGACCATCGCACCGCTGATCTCGTGCGCGGACCGGAACGGGACGCCGTTGGACACCAGCCACTCGGCGACGTCGGTGGCCAGGGCGAAGCCCTGCGGGGCGGCGGCCTCGATCACCTCCGGGCGCAGGGTCAGGGTGGCGATCATCCCGGTGACCGCGGGCAGCAGCAGGAGCAGCTGCTCGACGGAGTCGAAGACCGGCTCCTTGTCCTCCTGCAGGTCGCGGTCGTAGGCCAGCGGGAGGCCCTTGAGCATGGTCAGCAGACCGGTCAGGTTGCCGACGAAGCGGCCGGCCTTGCCCCGGGCCAGCTCGGCGATGTCCGGGTTCTTCTTCTGCGGCATGATCGACGACCCGGTGGCCCAGGCGTCGTCGAGGCGGGCCCAGCCGAACTCGGTCGACGTCCAGAGCACGACCTCCTCCCCCATCCGGGACAGGTGCACCCCGAGCAGGGCCGCGACGAAGCAGAACTCCGCGGCGAAGTCGCGGTCGCTGACCGCGTCGATGCTGTTGTCGGCGGCCCGGTCGAAGCCCAGCTCCGCGGCGACGGCGTCGGGGTCCAGCGCCAGGGAGGAGCCGGCCAGCGCGCCGGCGCCCAGCGGGCTGACCGCCGCCCGCCGGTCCCAGTCCAGCAGCCGGTCGACGTCGCGGGACAGCGAGTGCGCATGGGCGAGCAGCTGGTGGGCGATGAGCACCGGCTGGGCGTGCTGCAGGTGGGTCATCCCCGGCGCGGCGACGTCGCGGTAGCGCAAGGCCAGCCCGACCAGCGCGTTCTCCAGCGCGGCGAGCTCACCGACCAGCCGGCGCACGTTGTGCCGCAGGTACAGCCGCAGGTCGGTGGCGACCTGGTCGTTGCGGCTGCGGCCGGCGCGCAGCTTGCCGCCGAGCGGGCCCAGCTTCTCCAGCAGGCCGCGCTCGAGCGCCTCGTGCACGTCCTCGTCGGCCTCGATCGGGGCGAACGTGCCGTCGCCGACCTCGGCGGACAGCTCGGTGAGCGCGCCGATCATCTTGGCCAGCTCGTCGACGGTCAGCAGCCCGGCCCGCTCCAGCACCCGGGCGTGCGCCCGGGAGCTGGCCAGGTCGTAGGGCGCCAGCCGCCAGTCGACGTCGGTGGACTTCGACAGCGCCGCCATCGCCGGTGACGGGCCACCGCCGAAACGGCCGCCCCACAGTCGGGTCTGGCTGCCGGCGTTGCCCTCGGTCACTCTGCGCTCTCTTCCACGTCGGCCTGCAGGTCGGCGTCGTCCCCGTGCGCCGGCCGGGCGCGCTCGGCGAGCGCGCGCAGCCGGGCGGCGAGCGCGGGGCCCCCGTGGGGGTCCCGGGAGACGACCATCAGAGTGTCGTCCCCGGCGATGGTGCCCAGCACGTCGGGCAGGCCCACCTTGTCCAGCCCGGAGGCGAGGAACTGGGCGGCGCCCGGCGGCGTGCGGACGACGGCGAGGTTCGCGCTGCCCTCGGCGCTGGTGAGCAGGTCGGCCAGCAGCCTGGTCAGCCGGGCCGGTGCCGACTGCGCCGGGCGCAGCGGGGCGTTCTCCGGCGGCAGCACGTAGGAGGCCGGCGCCCCGTCGGACCCGCGCAGCTTGACCGCGCCGAGCTCCTCGAGGTCACGGGAGAGCGTCGCCTGGGTGACGTCGACCCCGGACTCGGCCAGCAGGCGGGCCAGCTGGGTCTGCGAGGTCACCGGGCCGGCGGTGATCAGCTCGGCGATCCGGGCGTGTCGGGCCGAGCGGGTCAGCGCCGTGGTCACCGCGACCGTTCCAGCAACCACAGCAGCAGCGCCTTCTGCGCGTGCAGCCGGTTCTCCGCCTCGTCCCACACGGCGCTCTGCGGCCCGTCGATGACCGAGGCGGCGATCTCCTTGCCGCGGTAGGCCGGCAGGCAGTGCAGCACGACGGCGTCGTCGGCGGCCCGGGTCAGCGCCTGCTCGTCGACGGCGTACGGCACGAAGGGCCCGGTCCGGGCGGCGTGCTCGGACTCCTGGCCCATCGACACCCAGGCGTCGGTGGCCAGCACGTCGGCGCCGTCGGCGGCGGCTGCCGGGTCGGCCGTCCACTGCACCGACCCACCGGTCTCCGCCGCGATCTCCCCGGCCCGGGTGAGCACCGCCGGATCGGGCCGGAAGACCTCCGGCGAGCCGATCCGCACGTGCATGCCGGCCAGGGCGCCGCCCAGCAGGTACGAGTGCGCCATGTTGTTGGCGCCGTCGCCCAGGTAGCTGAGGGTCAGCCCGGCCAGCTGCGTGCGCCGTTCGAGCACCGTCTGCAGGTCGGCGAGCACCTGGCACGGGTGGAACGTGTCGGTCAGCGCGTTGACCACCGGGACCCGGCTGACCGCCGCCATCGCGTCCATCCGCTCCTGGCCCGAGGTCCGCCAGACGATCGCGGCGACCTGCCGGTCGAGCACCCGGGTGGTGTCCTCCACCGACTCCCCGCGGCCGAGCTGGCTGGCCGCGCCGTCGATGACCAGCGGCTGCCCGCCGAGCTCGGTGATCCCGACGGCGAAGGAGAGCCGGGTGCGGGTGGAGGGCTTGTCGAACAGCACCGCGACGGTGCGCTGGGTGCCGTTCGCCGCGCTCAGCGGGGTGGGCGCGGCGGCGGTGTGCCGGTCGGCCTTGAGCCGGGCGGCCAGCGCGAGGACCTCCGCCTGCTCCGCTGGGGTGAGGTCGTCGTCCCGGGTGAGGTGCCGGACCGTCACTGGTCCGCGTCCTGGAGGGCGGCGTCCAGGGCGGCGGGGAGGGCGGTGACGAAGGCGTCGAGCTGGGCGTCGGTGACGACCAGCGGCGGCGCCAGCCGGACGACGTCGGCGGCCACGCCGTTGGTGAGGAACCCGGCGGCTCGCAGGTGGGTCTCGACCGCGGCGGCGACCGGCGCGGTGAGGACGACGCCGAGCAGCGCACCCCGGCCCCGGACGCCGCTGATGCCCGGGTGGCCCAGCGCGTCGATGCCGGCGGCGACCCGGTGCTCGATCTCCTTGGCGCGCTCCAGCAGCCCCTCGTCGCGGATCGTGTCCAGCACGGCCAGCGCGGCGGCAGCGACGATCGGGTTGCCGCCGAACGTGGAGCCGTGCGACCCGGCGGTCATCAGGTCCGCGGCCGCGCCGAAGGCCAGGGTGGCGCCCAGCGGCAGGCCGCCGCCGAGGGCCTTGGCCAGGGTGATGACGTCGGGCTGCAGGCCGTCGGCCTGGTGGGCGAACCACTGCCCGGTGCGCCCGCTGCCGGTCTGCACCTCGTCGACGGCGAAGAGGGCACCCGCCGCGCGGGCGGTCTCCGCGGCCGCGGTGAGGTAGCCGGGCGGGGCCGGCAGCACGCCGCCCTCCCCCAGCATCGGCTCCAGCAGCACCATCGCGGTCTGCTCCCCCACGGTCGCCGACAGGGCGTCCTCGTCCCCGTACGGGACGTGCTGCACCCCGCCGGGCAGCGGCGCGAACGCCGCGGCCTTGGCCGGCTGCCCGGTCAGCGCGAGGGCGCCCATGGTGCGGCCGTGGAAGGAGCCGATCGCGGTGACCACCTCGGGCCGCCCGGTGAGCCGGCTGAGCTTGAAGGCGGCCTCGTTGGCCTCGGCGCCGGAGTTGCAGAAGAAGACCCGGCCCGGCCGCCCGGCGAGCTCCAGCAGCCGCTCGGCCAGCAGCACCCCGGGCTCGTGCATGGACAGGTTGGAGACGTGGCCCAGCAGCTGCGCCTGGGCGGTGATCGCGTGCACCACCGCCGGGTGGGCGTGGCCGAGGATCGTGGTGGCGATCCCGCCGAGCAGGTCGGTGTACTCCTTGCCGTCGACGTCCCAGACCGTCGCGCCCGCGCCACGGGCCAGCGCCACCGGCGGCGTCTTGTAGTTGCCCATCATCACGGCCGACCAGCGGGTGGCCAGCTCCTCGGTGTGCGTCATGGTGCGGTCACTCCCTCCGGTGTCGGTGCCGTGGTGTCGGTCTGGGTGAGGTCGGTGCGGGCGGGGACGACCATCGTCCCGGTGCCCTCGGTGGTGAAGGTCTCCAGCAGCAGGGCGTGCGGCAGCCGCCCGTCGATGACGGTCGCCCGGCGCACCCCGCCCTCGACCGCCCGCAGACAGGCGGCCATCTTCGGGATCATCCCGGCGTCCAGGGAGGGGAGGATCTCGGCCAGCTCGGTCGCGTCGATCTTCTGGACCAGGGAGTCCCGGTCGGGCCAGTTGGCGTAGAGGCCCTCGACGTCGGTCAGCACGACCAGCTTGACCGCGCCCAGGGCGACGGCCAGCGCCGCGGCCGCGGTGTCGGCGTTGACGTTGTGCACCTGGCCTGAGGCGTCCGGGGCGACGGTGGCGACGACCGGGATGTGCCCGGCCTCGAGCAGCGCGGTCACCGGTGCGGGGTCGACCGAGACGACGTCGCCGACCAGGCCGACGTCCACCGGCTCGCCGTTGACCATCGCGTGCGTCCGCTCGGCGGTGAACAGCCCGCCGTCCTCACCGGACAGCCCGACGGCCAGCGGCCCGTAGGAGTTGATCAGGCCGACCACCTCGGGGCCGACCTGCCCGGTCAGCACCATCCGGACGACGTCGATCGTCTCCTCGGTGGTGACCCGCAGCCCACCGCGGAACTCGCTCTCGATGCCCAGCCGGCTGAGCATGCCGTTGATCTGCGGGCCGCCGCCGTGCACGACGACCGGCAGGATCCCGCAGGTCCGCAGGAACACCATGTCCTCGGCGAAGGCGTGCCGGCACTGCTCGTCGACCATGGCGTGCCCGCCGTACTTCACCACCACGATGCGGCCGTGGAACTCGCGCAGCCAGGGCAGCGCACCGGTGAGGACGGCGACCTTGCGCGCATCGCCCTCGGGGTCGTGCGTGCGCATGATCCGAGGGCTGCCCACCGAGCGCCGGGCCGGCGGGGTGGCGAGGTCGGGGGCGACGTCGGGCGGCGTGGGATCCTGCGCCGGGCTGTCGCTGCTGGTCGGGTCACTGGTCATGTCGAGTAGGCCGAGTTCTCGTGGACGTAGGCGAGGGACAGGTCGTTGGTCCAGATCGTGGCCTGCTCGGTGCCGGCCCGCAGGTCGACGTCGATGCTGATCGCCCGTCCGGACAGGTCGACGCCCTCGCGCGGATCGCCGATCGCCCCGTTGCGGCAGACCGTGACGCCGTTGATCGTCACGTCGACCTGGTCGGGCTCGAACGCCGCGTCGGTGGTGCCGATCGCGGCCAGCACCCGGCCCCAGTTGGGGTCGTTGCCGAAGAGCGCGGTCTTGAGCAGGTTGTTCCGGGCGCAGGCCCGGCCGGCGGTCACCGCGTCGGCGACGCTGGCCGCGTTGCGCACGGTGATCGCGATGTCCTTGGTCGAGCCCTCGGCGTCGGCGAGCAGCTGCATCGCCAGGTCGGTGGCGGCCGCGGTGAGGGCGGCGGTGAACTCCTCCGCGCTGGGCGTGACCCCGCTGGCGCCGTTGGCCAGCACGATCACCGTGTCGTTCGTGGACAGGCAGCCGTCGGAGTCGACCCGCTCGACGCTGACGCTGGTCGCCGCCCGCAGCGCGGGCTGGAGGACCTCGGCCGGCACGACGGCGTCGGTGGTGAGGACGACGAGCATCGTGGCCAGCGAGGGGGCGAGCATGCCCGCGCCCTTCGCCATCCCGCCGATGGTCCAGCCGTCCCCGGTCTGCACCGTCGTCTTCGGCACCGAGTCGGTGGTCATGATCGCCCGGGCGGCGTCGGGCCCTCCGTCGGCGGACAGCCCCGCCACCACGGCACCGACCCCGGCGAGGAGGGTGTCCATCGGCAGCCGGACCCCGATCAGCCCGGTGGAGGCCACCGCGACGTCGACCGCACCGATGCCCAGCTCGGCCGCGACGCGCTCGGCGGTGCTGTGGGTGTCAGCGAAGCCCTCGGGGCCGGTGCAGGCGTTGGCGCCGCCGGAGTTGAGCACGACCGCACGCAGCCGGTGGTCGGCGAGCACCTGGCGGCTCCACAGCACCGGGGCGGCCGGGAAGCGGTTGGTGGTGAAGACCGCGGCCGCAGCGTCGTCCGGCCCGTCGTTGACGACCAGCGCGACGTCGGGCGCACCGCTGGACTTCAGGCCGGCGGCGACACCGGCCGCCCGGAACCCCTCCGGGGCGGTCACGCTCACGGTGCGACTCCGACGAGCGGGAGACCCGTGGTCTCGGGGAGGCCCAGGGCCAGGTTGGCGCACTGGAGGGCGGCGCCGGCGGTGCCCTTGGTGAGGTTGTCGACGGCGGCCACGACGACCAGCCGGCCGGCGTCCGGGTCGACCGCGACCTGCAGCTGCACCGTGTTCGCACCGAGCACCGCGGCGGTGGTGGGCCACTGGCCCTCCGGCAGCAGGTGCACGAACGGCTCGTCGCCGTAGGCCTCCTGGTAGGCCGCCCGCGCCCGGACGGCGTCCACGCCGTCGGCCAGCGGGGCCGAGCAGGTGGCCAGGATGCCCCGGCTCATCGGCACCAGCGTGGGGGTGAAGCTGATCCGCACCGGCGCACCGGCGGCCTGCGCCAGGTTCTGCACCATCTCCGGGGTGTGCCGGTGGACGCCGCCGACGCCGTACGCGCTGGCCGCGCCCATCACCTCGCTGCCGAGCAGGTGCGGCTTGGCGCTCTTGCCGGCCCCGGAGGTGCCGCTCGCCGCCACCACCACCACGTCCGGCGTGACCAGCCCGGCGGCCAGCGCGGGGGCCATCGCCAGGGTGACCGAGGTCGGGTAGCAGCCCGGGACGGCGATCCGCCGGGCAGCGGCCAGCTGCTCCCGCTGACCGGGGAGCTCGGGCAGGCCGTAGGGCCAGTGCCCGGCGTGCTCGCCGCCGTACCAGCGGGCCCAGGCGGCCGGGTCGTTGAGCCGGTGGTCGGCGCCGCAGTCGATGACCAGCGTGTCGGCGGGCAACTGGGCCGCGATCGCCGCGGACTCCCCGTGCGGCAGGGCCAGCACGACGACGTCGTAGCCGGCCAGCGAGGCCGCGTCACTGCCCTGGACCTCGAGGTCGGCGTAGGGCAGCAGGTGCGGCTGCAGCTCGCCCAGGCGTCGGCCGGCGCTCGAGTTGGCATGCACCCCGGTCAGCCGGAGGTTCGGGTGCCCGGCCAGCAGCCGGCACACCTCACCGCCCGCGTACCCGGTGGCGCCGGTGACCCCGACCGTCCACGTCTGTTGGCTGTTCACGGTGCATGACCATACCTGGCCGTGCATGACCGTGCAGTGCGAGGTGGGCCGGTGCGTGCAGAGCCCGGTTCTCGGGCAGGGTCTCCGCGGGCAGCCGTGCCCGACCACGCCGAGGAGGCCGTCACCTGTGAGCCCGTTCGACCGGATCGTCGTCATCTTCAACCCGAACAGCACCGGCGAGGCAGCGGGGTCGGCCGAACAGCTGCAGGCCGAGCTGGCCCGGCGCCTCCCCGACGTCCCCGTGACGCTCTGCCCGACCCAGCGCGCCGGCCACGCCCGCGAACTGGCTCGCGAGGTCGCGGCCACGGGGCGGCCGCTGCTGGTCTCGGTGAGCGGGGACGGCGGCTACAACGAGGTCGTCGACGGGGTCATGCAGGCGGGCAACCCCGACGCGGTCTGCGGGGTGCGGGCGGCCGGCAACGCCAACGACCACCGCCGGACCACGCGCGAGCACCACCTGGCCGACGCGATCGTGGCCGGCGACGTCCAGCGGATCGACCTGCTGCGGCTCACGCTCGGCAGCGGCAGCGACGCCGAGGTGCGGTACGCCCACTCCTACATCGGCGCCGGGCTCACCCCGGTGATCGCGGTCGACATCGAGAAGGGCGGCAAGGGGTCGTGGCGGGAGGCGCTCTCGGTGCTCCGCGGCTTCACCCGCTTCCGGCCCTTCCCGATCCGTCAGGAAGACGGCGAGGAGCGCACCATCGACAGCCTGCTCTTCGCCAACATCGCCCAGATGGCCAAGGTGGCCACGCTGAGCGAGGGCGCCCGCCCCGACGACGGCCGGTTCGAGGTGATCGCCCAGCGACGGACCGGGAAGCTCCGGGTCCTCGGCACCGCGCTGCGCGCCGCGACCCGAGGGCTGGGCCGGCAGCCGAGCGCGACCCACTACGCCTTCACCACCCTGGTCCCCATGCCGCTGCAGCTGGACGGCGAGCTGGTGGAGCTCGAGGCCGACACGCTGGTCACCGTGGACATCGCGCCACGGGCGCTGGCCACCGTGTTCTGACGCGCGGGACCGGCGGGGGTCCCAGGTGGCGAGGAGGTCAGGCCCGCCGATCCGCGACAGGCTGGTCCGGCTGACACCGCAGCGCAGCAGCCGACGGAGACGACCCCGAGGAGATCCGGCCATGGACGAGAGCAGCCTCCCCGTCCCCGCGACCTACGACAGCTGCGGGCACGTCCAGGGCCCCTTCTTCCACGGGACCCGGGTCGCCCTGGTGGCCGGTGTCGAGCTGGTCCCCGGCCATGGCTCGAACTTCCAGGCGGGCCGGGTGTCCAACCACGTCTACTTCACCGCGCTCGTGGACACCGCCGCCTGGGGCGCGGAGCTGGCGGCTGCACTCGCCGGCGGCGGGGAGCGGGGACGCATCTACGTCGTGGAGCCCCTGGGCCCGTTCGAGGACGACCCGAACGTGACCGACAAGCGGTTCCCGGGCAACCCCACCCGGTCCTACCGGACCCGCCACCCGCTGCGCGTCGTCAGCGAGCTGGACAGCTGGCAGGGACACGACCCGGCGGCGCTCCAGGGGATGCTGGACCACCTGGCGCTGCTCCGGGAGCAGGGCCGGGACCTCATCGAGGACTGACCGTCCCGGTGGCCGCCCACCGATGAGTTCGGCCGTCGCCACCGGTCTGACCGGCATGACGCAGACCCAGCCCCAGACCACCACGCTGACCCAGCTCGCCGTCACCATGTTCTCCGTCAGCGACCAGGACGCCGCCCGGGCCTTCTACACCGACGTGCTCGGCTTCGAGGTGCGCGGCGACGACCGCTTCGGCGAGCACGGCACGGACCGCTGGCTGGAGGTCGCCCCGCCCGGCTCGTCGGCGCGGCTGGCGTTGAACCCGCCGATGGGCGGCTCCCCCGGCGGCGGCGCGGTCGGGGTCGAGTCGAGCGACGTGCTCGCCGAGCACCGGCGGCTCGCCGCCCGCGGCGACGTCGACCTCGACCCGACTCCGACCCGGGTGCCCGGCGCGCCGCTGCTGTTCGCGGTCCGCGACCCGGACGGCAACACGGTCTGGGTGGTCGAGGAAGCGGCCGGCTGACGGTCGCCGCACAGCCGGTCCTCGGACTCTGAGGGCGTTCTGTCAGCAGTGCCGTGCACAGTCCCCCCTGCCCCGGCGATGGACGCCGGGCAGGGGGAGGAACACCGCCATGCGCGACGTCCAGCAGCTGTCCGGCGGGATCGACCTGGTCGAGGAGGACGGCGTGACCGTGCTCCGGCTCTGCGGGGAGGTCGACAGCCTGGTGGTCGAGGCCTGGGACGCGGGCGGGCCGCGCACCCCGGGAGCGGGCGCCGTCGACCTCTCGGCGGCCACGTTCCTGGACGGCCGGGCGTTGCGGCTGCTGGTGCGGGAGACCGAGCAGACCCGCCGGGCCGGGGGGCTGCCCGAGCTCCGCCGGCCGTCCGCCATGGTCCGGCGGATGCTCGAGATGACCGGCATCGGCGTGCTGTTCACCGCGGTCTGCTGACCGCCTCGGTCACCGCAGGCCGCGGCTTCAGCCGATCGGGTCCTCGGCTCCGTAGGGCTGCAACCGCAGCCGGCGTGCGGCGTCCTGTGGCGTGGTGGCGCGCAGCACGTCGAGGTCGTCGGCGCCGGCCCGGAAGAACCGCCCCGACCACTGGTCCAGCTCCCCGGCGGCGATCGCCAGGGCCAGGGCCACGACGTCCTCCGGGCGGGTCCACTCGGTGCGCCCGGCGTGCATCGGCATCGCCCGGGTCATCTCCGTGTCGATCACACCCGGCGCGAGGTCGAAGGCGCGCACGCCGTGCTCGGCACCGGCCAGGTCGATCGCCTCGGTGATCCGCATCTGGGCCGTCTTGCCGGCCGAGTAGGCGCTGTAGACGTCGCTCCCCCGGGTGCCCAGGCCGCTGGCGAGCCCGATCACCCGGCCACCGCCGGCGGCCAGCATCCCGGGGACGACGGCGCGGGAGACCAGGAACGGCCCGCGCACCTGGCTCTCCACGACCTGCCACCACTGGTCGGGGTCGGCCTCCCACAGCGGCACCTCGGCGGCGTCGATGAGGCCGGCGTTGTTGACCAGCAGGGTGACCGGTCCGAGCTCCGCGACCACCTGGGTGACCGCGGCCTGCACGGCGTCGGGGTCGGTGACGTCGGCGGGCACGGCCAGCGTGCGGGCGCCGGTGGCATCGGCGACCTCGGCCATCGCCCCGTGCAGCCGGTCGGCCGAACGGGCCAGGCCGGCCACGGTCGCGCCACACTCGGCCAGCCCCTGCGCCAGGTACCGGCCGATGCCGGCGGAGGCGCCGGTGACCAGCGCGACCGTGCCGGTCAGATCGGCCCCGTCTCGGGCCTCAGGCACGGAGCACCGCCCCGGTCCGTTCCACGGCCAGCGCGATGGCGGCGTCGCGCGCCGCGTTCGCCTCCTCGCCGGTCAGCGTCCGGTCCGGCGCCCGCAGCGTCAGCGCGTACGCCAGCGACCGCGAACCGGCCGGCACCGGGGCACCGGTGTAGAGGTCGAAGAGCCGCAGCACCTCCAGCAGCTCACCCGCGCCCTCCCGCAGCGCCGCCTCGACGTCCGCGGCCGGGACGGCGTCGGCGACGACCAGCGCCAGGTCGACCAGCACCGGGGGGAAGGTCGAGACGTGCGGCCCGACCGCCACCGGGGCCGCCGGCAGGGCGTCGACGTCGAGCTCCATGGCGCAGGTCCGCGCCGGCAGGTCCAGCGCCGCGCACACCCGCGGGTGCAGCTCGCCGGCGTGCCCGACGACCGTCGCCTCGGCGCCGTCGCCGACGAGCAGCTCGGCGCAGCGGCCCGGGTGCCAGGGAGCCAGCTCACCGGCCCGCACGGTCAGCTCGACGCCGGCCGCGGCGGCCACGGTGCGCGCGGCCTGCACGGCGTCGGCCCAGCTGCCCGCCCGGCCCGGCCCCCACCAGCCGCGCGGTTCGACGTTCCCGGCCAGCACCACGCCCACGTGCCAGGGCTGTTCGGGCACCGCGCCGAGCAGCGCGGCCAGCACGTCGTCGTCCGGGCGCCGGTCGACCCCGGGCACCGGGGCCTGCGTGCGCGGGCCCCCCGGGAAGACCGCACCGTGCTCGAAGACGGCGACGTCCCGCTGACCGCGGGCCAGGTTGCGCGCCAGGGTGCCGAGCAGGCCAGGCAGCAGCGTCGTCCGCATCGCCGGGGCCTCCTCCGACAGCGGGTTGCGGAGCGTGATCAGGTGCCGCCGGGCGTCGTCCGCGGGCAGCCCGAGGGCATCGAGCTGCGCCTCCCCCACGAACGGGTAGGACGGCGCCTCGACGTACCCGGCGTCGGCCAGGGCGCGACCGATGCTGCGCCGGCGGCGCTGGCGCTCGGTGAGCCCGCGGCCCGGCGGCGCGGTCGGCAGCACGGAGGGGATCTCGTCGAAGCCGAGGTAGCGCACGACCTCCTCGACCAGGTCGGCCGGGTCGGTGAGGTCAGCGCGCCAGGACGGCGGGGTCACCTGCAGCTGCTGGCCGTCCCCCTCGACGGTCGCCCCGATGGCCTGCAGCACCTCCACCACCTGCGACGGCGGGTACTCCACGCCGGCGATCCGGCCGGGCCGGCCGGCGTCCAGCGCGATCGCCGGGCGCGGGCGGCGCACGTCCAGGTCGACGGGCGCGCCGGCGACGTGGGCGCCGCCGTGCTCGGCCAGCAGCGCGGCGGCCCGGGCCAGGGCCACGACGGTGACGTCGGGGTCGGTGCCCCGCTCGAAGCGCTTGGCCGCCTCACTGGGCAGCTTGTGCCGGCGCACCCCGCGACCGATGCCGGCCGGCTCCCAGTGCGCGGCCTCCAGCAGCACCGCGGTGGTGCTCGCGCCGATCTCGGTCGAGGCACCGCCCATCACCCCGGCCAGCCCGATCGGCCCCGACTCGTCGGCGATCAGCAGGTCGTCGGTGGTGAGCGCCCGGTCGACGCCGTCCAGGGTGGTCAGCCGCTCGCCGGCGCTCGCCAGCCGCACCGTGATCGGCCCGGTGACGGTGTCGCGGTCGAAGGCGTGCATCGGCTGGCCGAGCTCGAGCATGACGATGTTGGTGACGTCGACGGCCAGGGAGATGCTGCGGATGCCGCACTGGGCCAGCCGCCGGCGCAGCTCCCACGGGCTGGGGGCGGCCGGGTCGAGGCCCTCCATCGCCAGCATCGAGAACCGGTCGCAGCGGGCCGGGTCGGCGACCTCGACCGCCCAGCCCGGCTCACCGGACCACGCCGGGGGCGTGAGGGCCGCCGGGTCGCGCCAGTCGACGCCCAGGGCGCCGGCCAGGTCGCGGGCGATGCCCCGCAGGCTCATCGCGTAGCCGCGGTCAGGGGTGACCTCCAGGTCGAAGACGACGTCGTCCAGCCCCAGCACGCCCGCGGCCGGCGTCCCGGGGGTGAACCCCACCTCGCCGAGCACCAGGATGCCGGCGTGGTCCTCGCCGATGCCCAGCTCGCGGACCGAGCAGATCATCCCGTCGGAGACGTGGTCGTAGGTGTTCCGTGCCGCGATGGCGAAGCCGCCGGGGAGCACCGCACCGGGCAGCGCCACGACGACCAGGTCGTCGACGGCGAAGTTGCGGGCGCCGCAGACGATGCCCCGGGGTGCCTCTTCGCCCACCTCCACCTGGCAGTACCGGATCGGCTTCTTGAAGCCGGTGAGCTCCTCGATGTCCAGCACCCGGCCGACCACCAGCGGGCCGGTGGTGACCGGCGCGCGGAGGACCTCCTCGACCTCGAAGCCGAGCCGGACGAACGCCTCGTCCAGCTCCTCGACGGTCGTCCCCGCGGGGATGTCGACGTGCTCGCTCAGCCAGCTGATCGGGACCTTCACTGCTCAACTCCGAACGCACTCGTGAAGCGGACGTCGCCCTCGACGATGTCGCGCATGTCGCCGACCCCGGAGCGGAACTGCAGCGCCCGCTCGATGCCCATCCCGAAGGCGAAGCCGGTGTACTCCTCGGGGTCGATGCCGCAGGCGACCAGCACCCGGGGGTTGACCATCCCGCAGCCACCCCACTCCACCCAGCGCGGCCCGTCCCGGTGCTCGGGGAACCAGACGTCGAACTCCGCCGACGGCTCGGTGAAGGGGAAGAAGTGCGGCCGCCACCGGGTCAGCGCGTCGGCACCGAACAGCTGGCGGGCCAGGTGGTCCAGCGTGCCGCGCAGGTGGGCCATGGTCAGGCCGCGGTCGACGGCCAGGCCCTCGACCTGGTGGAAGACCGGGGTGTGCGTGGCGTCCAGCTCGTCGGTGCGGTAGACCCGGCCGGGCGCGACCACGTAGATCGGGGGGCGGCGCTCGAGCATCGTGCGCGCCTGCACGGGGCTGGTGTGCGTGCGCAGCACCAGCCCGGAGTCCTCCGGTGCGACGAAGAAGGTGTCGGCCAGCGATCGCGCCGGGTGGTCCGGGCCGGTGTTCAGCGCGTCGAAGTTCAGCCACTCGGCCTCGAGCTCGGGACCCTCGGCGATCTCGTACCCCATCCCGACGAAGACGTCGGAGATCCGGTCGGTCAGCGTGGTGAGCGGGTGCCGGGCGCCGGGCAGGGCACGGTCCCAGGGCAGCGTGACGTCGACGCGCTCCTGGCGCAGCACCCGCTCGTCCCGCTCGGCCTCCAGCACCGCCAGCCGGGCGGCGTGCGCCTCGGTGACCGCGACGCGGGCGGCGTTGACCCGCTTGCCGGCGTCCGAGCGGGCGTGCGGGGGCAGGGCCCCGAGCTCCCGGCGGGCCAGCAGGATCGGCGCGCGATCGCCCAGGTGGGCCGGTCGGACGGCCGCCAGGGCGTCCAGGTCACCGGCGGCGGCGAAGGCCTCGGTCGCTGCGTGCACCGCGGCGTCGAGGGCCTCCGCGGACAGCGCGGCGACCTGCTTGGGGTCATAGGGGTCGTTGGCGCCAGACACGGGAGGCCATTCTGCCCGGACGGAGCTGGTCGGCGCGCCCGGGTCGGGCCACGAGCACGGGGACCCCGCGGACGACGCCCACGACTCACCCCCACGGGTGGTGCGCGGTCCGCCGCAGGCGAGTTCCGGCCGGCCGGCGCCGATCCCCCGATCGTGACCTCGACCCACGCCCCTGTCGCGACGATCGACGCGGTCCTCGCCTCCGGCAGCGTGCACAGCCTCTACCAGCCCATCGTCGAGCTGGACTCCGGCCGCGTCGTCGCCTACGAGGCGCTCGCCCGCGGGCCGCAGGGTCCGCTGCACACCCCCGACGCCCTCTTCGCCGCCGCCCGGTCGGCCGGCCGGCTCGCCGAACTGGACGCGCTGTGCCGGTCGGCCGCGCTGCGCGGCGCGGTCGCCGCCGAGCTCGGGCCGCCGCTGACCGTGTTCGTCAACGTCGAGCCGCAGGTGCTGGACTCCGCGCCGCTGGAGGAGCTGCTCGCCATCGCGACCTCCGCCCCGGCGGGGCTGCGGGTGGTCGTGGAGATCACCGAGCGGGCGCTGGCGACCCGCCCGGCGGACCTGCTGCGCGCCGTGGAGCGGGTCCGTGAGGTGGGCTGGGGCATCGCCCTGGACGACGTCGGGGCGGAGTCGATGTCCCTGGCGTTCATGCCCCTGCTGCGCCCGGACGTGGTCAAGCTCGACCTGCGCCTGGTCCAGCAGCGCCCCGGGCCCGCGGTCGCCGAGATCATGAACGCGGTCAACGGCTACGCCGAGCGCACCGGTGCGCTCATCCTCGCCGAGGGGATCGAGGACGAGGCCCACCTGGCCATGGCGCGCGCCCTCGGGGCGAGCCTCGGCCAGGGCTGGCACTTCGGCCGACCGGCGTCCACCGCGGCGCCGGGCAGGGCCGTCGGACGGCTCGACCTCCCGTCGTACAGCTCCTCCCCCGTCGACACCGATGCCTCCCCGTTCAGCTGCCTGCCCCCGGGCACCCAGCTGCGGACGGCGCCCAAGGCGCTGCTCATCGAGCTCAGCAAGCACCTGGAGCGCCAGGCGATGCGACTCGGCGAGACCTGCGTGGTCGCCGCCACGTTCCAGGAGGCGCGGCACTTCACCCCGTCGACGTCGCTGCGCTACCGGGACCTGGTGGCCCGCACCGGCTTCGTCGCCGCGCTGGGCGAGGACCTCCCCATCGAGCCGGTGCCCGGCGTGCGCGGGGCACACCTGGCGGCCGACGACCCGGTGCGCGGCGAGTGGGACGTCGTCGTGCTCAGCCCGCACTTCAGTGCCGCGCTGCTCGCCCGTGACCTCGGCGACAGCGGTCCGGACCTGCAGCGCCGGTACGAGTACGCCCTCACCTACGACCGCTCCACCGTGGAACGGGCCGCGGTGGCCCTGGTCGCCCGGGTCGCCGCCCAGCCGGCCCCGGAGCTGCCGGTGGCGGACCGGCCCACTCCGGCCGCCGGCGCCGCGATCACGACGGGTGCGACCGGCGGCACGGTCGAGGAGGCGCTGCTGCGCCGCGCGCTGGCGGCGACGACCAGTGGGGTCACGATCGCGGACATGACGGCGCCGGACCAGCCGCTGGTCTACGTCAACGCCGCCTTCGAGCAGCTCGCCGGGCTCGAGGCCGGGAAGGTGCTGGGCCGCAACTGCCGCTTCCTGCAGGGACAGGACACCGACCCGGGCACGGTGGACCGGATGCGGCTGGCCATCCGGGAGGGCGCAGAGTTCCGGGCGACGCTGCTCAACCACCGGGGGCCGGACCGGGAGCCGTGGTGGAACGAGATCCACCTGGCCCCGGTGCTCGACGCCGCCGGCGACGTCATCCAGTACATCGGCGTGCAGACCGACGTCACCGGCCGGGTGACCGCGGAGCGAGAGCTGCTCCGCGAGCGGGACCGCACCCGCCAGCACCTGGCGCAGATCGAGGAGCTGGCCTACACCGACCCGCTCACCGCGCTGCCCAACCGGCGCCGCTTCGAGGAGCGGATGGAGTCCGCGCTGTGGCAGGCCCGGCTCGACGGTTCAGCGGTCGCGCTGCTCTTCCTGGACCTCGACGGCTTCAAGGCGGTCAACGACGCCCTGGGCCACGCCGCCGGGGACGAGCTGCTGCAGGTGGTCGCCGACCGGCTGCGCGGCCGGCTGCGCCGGGGTGACCTGCTGGCCCGGCTCGGGGGCGACGAGTTCCTCGTCGGGCTGCTCGGGCTGGACCCGTCGACGGCGTTGCGGGAGGCCGGTCAGGTGGCCGAGCAGCTGGTGGCGGCGGTGACCGAGCCGGTGGTGCTGTGCACGCAGACCGTGCAGGTGCGGGCCAGCGCGGGGATCAGCGTCCACCCGGACGACGGCGCCGAGTTCGGCCCGCTGCTGCACCGGGCCGACGCCCGGATGTACGCCGCCAAGCACCCGGCCGACCTCTGACCTACTCGGCGAGCTGGGTGGCGTAGAGGCAGATCGAGGCGGCCACCGACAGGTTGAGGCTCTCCGCCCGGCCCCGCATCGGGATGCGCACCCGCGCGTCGGCGAGGTCGGCCAGCGCGGGGTCCAGCCCGCGGGCCTCGTTGCCGAACAGCCACAGCACCGGCCCGCTGAGCAGCCCCTCGTCCCCGGCGGTGTCCAGCGCCACCTCTCCCCCGCCATCGGCGGCCAGCACGGTCGTGCCGGCGGCCTGCACCTGCGGCACCAGCTCGGCCAGCGGCGTGCTGCGCACGACGTCGACGTGGAACAGGCTGCCGGCGCTGCTGCGCACGACCTTGCCGCCGTAGGGGTCGGCGGAGCCGGCGCCGAACACCACGGTGCGGGCGCCGCAGGCGTCGGCGGTCCGCAGCACCGTGCCGGCGTTCCCCGGGTCGTTGAGCTCGGCCAGCGCGACCGCCAGCCGCGGTGGGTCGGTCACGAGCGTCCCGGCCGGCACGTCGCGCAGCGCGCAGACGGCGACCAGCCCCTGCGGCGTCACGGTCTCCGACAGCGAGGCGACCGCCCGGTCGGTGGCCACGTGCACGGGCACCCGGGCGGCCGCCAGCAGGTCGCGGTGGGTGTCCGCCGCAGCCTCGGTGACGAACAGCTCGAGGACGGCGCCGGGCTCGGACTCGGCCTGCGCCAGTGCCTCGCTGACCGCCTGCCGCCCCTCGGCGAGGAAGGCGCCGGCGTCGTCCCGGCCGCTGCGCCGGGTGAGCTTGCGGGCACCGGCGACCCGCGTCGAGCGCTCGGTCAGCAGTGGAAGGACCCCGTCCCCCTCACGCCTCGCAAGCTCGGCGCGAGCCTCTGGACGGGGCCGACCGACGTGCGAGTGGTGAGGGGAAACGGGGTCCTCTTTCGAACTGGGGTCGTGCTCAGGCGGCCTGGGCGCCGGTCGCCTCGGGGTTCGCGGCGAGCGCGGCCCGGGCGGACTCCACCAGCGTGGCGAAGGTGGCAGGCTCGTTCACGGCGAGCTCGGCCAGGACACGACGATCCAGTTCGATCCCGGCGAGCTTGAGGCCCTGCATGAACCGGTTGTAGGTCATGTCGTTCTGCCGGGCCGCGGCGTTGATCCGGGTGATCCACAGCTTGCGGAAGTCACCCTTGCGGACCTTGCGGTCGCGGTAGTTGTAGGTGGCCGAGTGGAGGATCTGCTCCTTGGCCTTGCGGTACAGCCGCGAGCGCTGGCCGCGGTAACCGCTGGCCGCCTCGAGGGTCGTGCGGCGCTTCTTCTGGGCGTTGACCGCCCGCTTCACGCGTGCCACGTGAGAGCTCCTGTCTGCTGGTTACGGGAAGGGACGGTCAGAGACCGAGGAGCTTCTTCATCCGGCTGGTGTCCGCCGGAGAGAGCTCTGCGGTGCCGCTGATACGGCGCTTCCGGCTCGAGGACTTGTGCTCGAACTTGTGCTGGTTGTTCGTGTGCTCAGCCACCAGCTTCCCGGTGCCCGTGACGCGGATGCGCTTGGCCGCGCCCTTGTGGGTCTTGTTCTTCGGCATGTCCTCGTCCTTGTTCAGTGTCTGTCCGCGCCAGGAGCAGCGAGCTGCTCCTGGCGTGGGCCGTCTCGGTCGTGCGGGGGCCCTCGCCCGGCTCAGGCCGGGGGGGCCTGCTCCCCGGATGCCGCCTGCTTCTCGGCCTTCGCGGAGCGCCGCGCGTCGTCGGTCGCCGCCTGGTTGCGGTGCGGCGCGATCACCATGACCATGTTGCGGCCGTCCTGCTTGGGGTTGGACTCCACCACCCCGAGGTCGGCCACGTCTCCGGCGAGCCGCTGCAGCAGCTTGTAGCCCATCTCCGGGCGGGACTGCTCGCGACCGCGGAACATCACGGTGATCTTGACCTTGTCGCCGCCCTTGAGGAAGCGCTCGACGTGGCCCTTCTTGGTCTCGTAGTCGTGCGGGTCGATCTTGAGGCGCAGCCGCATCTCCTTGATGACGGTGAGCGCCTGGTTCCGCCGGGCCTCACGGGCCTTCTGCGCGGCTTCGTACTTGAACTTCCCGTAGTCCATGAGCTTGACGACGGGAGGCCGGGCCATGGGCGCGACCTCGACCAGGTCGAGCTCGGAGTCCTGGGCCAGGCGCAGCGCTTCGCCGATCGGCACGATGCCGACCTGCTCGCCCTCCGGTCCGACCAGGCGGACCTCGGGAACGCGGATGCGGTCGTTGATGCGGGGCTCGGTGATGGCCTCTCCTCTGCTGCTGCGGGGAGGAGTCGCACCCGTCCCGGGTCGCCGACGCAGCAAGGCCCCGTGAGCTGGTGCTCACGGGGCCCACTCGCCGGGGTGCCGCAGCGAGCACCCCGGGGCGGGGGTGCCGTCGCGGCCGCGCGAGCCAGCCGGGGCCGACCTGCGCGATCCGGGGACCTGGACGCCTGTACGGCGCCAGGTGGGAGCGGGCTCCTCTTTGGTCAGTGACCGCCGGTCTCTGCAGACGACGGCCGCTGTGGTTCACGCGCCTCGATGTAGCGGGGGGAGGCGTGCTCACAGTACAGCGCCCGGGCCCCCGGCGTCATTCCCGGGGGTACAGCAGGTCCTCGCGCGGCGCGGGGTTGCGCTCCCGGTGGTCGGCCAGCAGCGCCCGCAGCCCCCGGACGGCGACCAGCGCCCGCTGGCCGTCGGCGGCCTGGATCCCCCCCATCGCCACCTCGTCGTCGTTGCTGAGCAGCAGGCTGGCCCAGGGCGAGTGCTGGTCGAAGCGCACCGCGCGCACCGCCGACCAGGGCACCTCGTGCTTGATGACGACGTTGCGGATCCGCACCCCGGAGGCGTCGGCGTCCACCCGGGACCGCCCCAGCGACAGCACCCCCGCCCCCATGGCGAGACCGAGGCCCACCATGGCCACCTGGTCGGAGGTCTGGAAGGCCACCACCCCGGTGGTCGACTCCTTGAGCAGCAGTGCGACCACGCTCATCACGATCACCAGACCGGCCGCCATCACCGCGGTGATCACCCGCAGGCGGCGCGGGACGGCGGAGACCGGGTGGGGCGCGGGGTCGGTGGGCGTGGGCTCGGCGGGCACGCCACCATCCTGCCCGCTCCCGGGAGCGGCGCGCAGACGTGCAGGTCGGGACGGCCTCACCGGAGCACCGCACCCAGGACGTCCACTCCTGGGGCGGGACGTCACACGGATGGAACACCGAGGACGCACCATGGAGCGGTGACCGACAGCCAGCTCGACCACCCCGTGGCCAGCCCTGCCGGAGAGCCCCCGGTGCCGGACCTGCTGCCACTGGCCGGCTACACCGTCGCGGTGACCGCGGCCCGCCGCAGCGAGGAGCTGGGCGCGCTGCTGGACCGCCGGGGTGCCCGGGTGCTCTACGCCCCGGCGATCCGGATCGTCCCGCTGTCCGACGACGCCGACCTGGTCGCGGCCACCCGGGAGGTGCTCGCCGCACCGGTCGACCTGGTGGTGGCCACCACCGGGGTCGGGTTCCGCGGCTGGCTGGAGGCCGCCGAGGCCTGGGACCTGCCGCTGCGCGAGCACCTGGCCACCGCCCGGGTGCTGGCCCGGGGACCGAAGGCCCGCGGCGCGATCCGCGGGGCGGGCCTGGTCGACGCCTGGTCCCCGGAGTCGGAGAGCTCGGCGGAGGTGCTGTCGCACCTGCTGTCCGGGGCGGAGGGCCCGCTGCCCGGCCGCCGGATCGCCGTCCAGCTGCACGGCGACCCGCTGCCCGAGCTCGTCGCCGGGCTGGTGCGGGCCGGTGCCGAGGTGATCAAGGTGCCGGTCTACCGCTGGGTGTTGCCCGAGGACACCGCTCCGCTGCGCCGGCTGGTCGCGGTGATCGCCGCGCGCGCCGTCGACGCGGTCACCTTCACCAGCGCACCGGCCGCCGCCAGCCTGCTGCAGGTCGCCGAGGAGGAGGGCGTGTACTCCGGCGTCCTCAGTGCCCTCACCGACGCGGTGCTCCCGGTCGCGGTCGGCCCGGTCACCGCTGCGCCGCTCGAGGCCGCCGGCGTCCGGTCCGTCCAGCCCGAGAGGGCCCGGCTCGGTGCGCTGGCCCGCTCGGTCGTCGCCGAGCTGCCGGCCCGGCACCCGGTGCTGCACTCCGGTCCGCACAGCCTCCAGGTCCGTGGGCACGCCGTCGTCCTGGACGGCCGGCTCGTGGAGCTGGCGCCCGGACCGATGGCGGTGCTGCGCGCCCTGGCCCGGCGTCCCGGCGTCGTCGTCTCCCGCGCCGACCTGCTCAGCGAGCTCTCCGGTGGCGGCGACGCGCACGCCGTGGAGATGGCCGTGACCCGGCTGCGCGCCGCCCTGGGCGCGCCCGTGGTGCAGACCGTGGTCAAGCGCGGCTACCGCCTCGCCGTCTGAACCACCTGGCCGGCTGAACCACCTCGCGGGCCGGCGTGCCCGGCCGGCCGGGCCGGCCGGGCCGGCACGCCGCTGACCGGCGGGGTCGAACGCGTGTCCTGGCCCTCACACCGGTGCCACCGGGCCGGTGCGACCGTTGTTCCGTGCGGGTCACGTCGCCGCGTCTGTCCCGAAACGGCTCCTCCCTAGCGTTCGCGTTGCCCGGCCGGACGACCCGGCCGACCGCACCCGAGGAGCTCGATGACCCCCGTCCTCCCGAAGTCCGACGCCGCCGCCCTGGTGGTCGCCGCCCGCATCAGGCGTGGCCTGACCTGGGCCCAGCTCGCCGAGGAGATCGGTGCGCCGGTCGTCTGGACCACCGCCGCCCTGCTCGGCCAGCACCCGATGACCCCGGAGCAGGCACGGTGCGCGTGCCTGCTGCTGGGGCTGGACGAGAGCGTCGAGGAGAGCCTGCGCCTGCAGCCCTCCCGCGGCGCCGACCCGGCCACCCTGACCGACCCCACGGTCTACCGCTTCCACGAGGCGCTGTCGGTCTACGGGCCGGCGCTCAAGGAGCTGATCCACGAGGAGTTCGGCGACGGGATCATGAGCGCGATCAACTTCCGCGTCGACATCGCCCGCCGGTCCGACCCGGACGGCGACCGGGTCGTCGTCACCTTCGACGGGAAGTTCCTGGACTACCGGTGGTGACCGGAGTCCCTGCACCGCCACGCGCCGCCACGCCCGCGTGCGCCGCCACCCCTTCCGCGCAGCCGAGGAGCACCTCATGTCCTACCTGAGCCCCAAGGACTTCACCACCAAGATGATCGACGCGGGTGAGGCGAAGGTCTTCATGGCCACCCGCGACACGTTGATCCGGGCGTTCATGGCCGGGGCCATCCTGGCGCTGGCCGCGGCCTTCGCGGTCACGGTCACCGTGCAGACCGGCCAGCCCATCGTCGGGGCGCTGCTCTTCCCGGTCGGCTTCTGCCTGCTCTACCTGCTCGGCTTCGACCTGCTGACCGGGGTCTTCACGCTGGTGCCGCTGGCGCTGTTCGACAAGCGGCCGGGCGTGACCGTGCGCGGCATGCTGCGGAACTGGGGACTGGTCTTCCTCGGCAACTTCGGCGGGGCGATCACCATCGCCGTGATCATGGCGGTGATCTTCACCTACGGCTTCGCCATGCCGCCGAGCGAGGTGGGCCAGGCGATCGGCTCCATCGGGGAGGGCCGGACGGTCGGGTACGCCGAGTTCGGCGCCGCCGGGATGCTCACGCTGTTCCTGCGCGCGGTGCTGTGCAACTGGATGGTCTCCACCGGGGTCGTCGCCGCGATGATGTCGACGTCGGTGACCGGCAAGGTCGTGGCCATGTGGATGCCGATCCTGGTCTTCTTCTACATGGGCTTCGAGCACTCGATCGTCAACATGTTCCTGTTCCCCTCCGGCCTGATGCTGGGCGGCGACTTCTCCGTCTCGGACTACCTGATCTGGAACGAGATCCCGACCGTGCTGGGCAACCTGGTGGGCGGGGTGACCTTCGTCGGGCTGACCCTCTACGCCACCCACGCCCGCACCGCGGCGCCCCGCAACGCCGCCGTCCTCCCGGTGCTCGCCGTGCCGGCCGACACCACGGCCGCCGACACCACCGCCGCCGACACCACGACCGCCGACACCACGACCGCCGACACCACGACCGCCGACACCACGACCGCCGACACCACGACCGTGGTGGTCGACACCACCACGGTCGGCGCCCGCTGACCCCTGACCGGCGCCGGCGGCGCGCACGGCACGACGACGAGGCGGCCTCTCTCCGGAGGGGCCGCCTCGTCGTCGGTCCGCCGGGCCGGCGTCAGCGCCAGCGCCAGCGGTAGAGGTCACGGAGCAAGGCGATCTCCGCACCGTGGTGAGCCAGCTCGTCGGTGGCGTGCACCAGCAGGTCGGCCCAGCTGGAGTCGGAGTACGGCCCCCAGGCCGGCCCGAGGGGCCGCCACATCCCCTCCTCCCCCAGGTCGGTCATCGCCGTGCGGAACGCGGTCGCGGCGATGTCCAGGTCCCGCAACGCCGAGGCCGCGTCGCCGTGCCACTCCCGGCCGGTCAGCGCCAGCTGCCGCCCGGCCGGCGTCTGGGCGAGGTAGTCGGCGAAGCAGCCCGAGGCCAGGTGCCACAGCCGCCAGGCGATCGTGGTGACCGGCGCCGGCTCCGGGGCCGGGTGGGCCCAGTCCGCGGTCCAGCTGCCGTCGTCCTCGCGGCGCACCGACCAGGCGCCGCTCAGCGGCTCGTCGAGGTACTCCGCGTCCTCCAGCCCGGCCAGCCGCAGGTCCAGTCGTCCGCGTGCCTCGTCCCAGCCGCGGAGCAGCACGGGCAGCACGAGTCGGTCCGTCATGCCCCTGGACGGTAGGACCGACGGCCCCGCGCCGGGCGGTTCCCGGGCCTCACAGCGTCGTCCGGCTGCGCGTGCGGGGCATGTACCGCACCGGTCACGCCGTCGCGGTCGGGTGGAAACGCCCGGTTCCTAGCGTCGTCCCCGGCGCCGTCCCAGCCGGGTGGGCGCCCGCGGTCCGGCCTCGAACCAGGGATGAGCTCATGACAGAGACCCAGCTCCACCGCCCGGGCGCAGCCGCTGCCCCGACCCCTCCCGGCGGCGCCACCGCGGCCCGGGGTGGCAGTCGGTGGATCGAGCACTACGCCCCGGAGGACCCGGCGTTCTGGGCCTCACCGCAGGGGAAGCCGGTCGCCCGCCGCAACCTGGTGTGGTCGGTGCTCGCGGAGAACATCGGGTTCAGCGTCTGGCAGATGTTCAGCGTCGCCACCGCCGTCCTCGCCTCGATCGGCTACGGCTTCACCAGCGACCAGCTCTTCTGGCTGGTCGCCACCGCCGGCCTGGTGGGCGCGATCATGCGGGTGCCCTACACCTTCATGCCGGCGCTGCTCGGTGGGCGCAACTGGACGGTCGTCAGCGCGGCGCTGCTGCTGGTGCCGGTGACCATGCTCGTGGTTGCCGCGACCACCGGGCAGCCCTACTGGTTCTGGGTGCTGACCGCGATCACCTGCGGCTTCGGCGGCGGCAACTTCGCCTCCTCGATGGCCAACATCTCCTTCTTCTACCCGGACAAGGAGAAGGGCTTCGCCCTCGGCCTCAACGCCGCCGGCGGCAACATCGGCGTGGCGATCATCCAGCTCGTCGGCCCGCTGGCCGTCACCGCCGGCACCATCGCGGTGATCGGCGGGAGCACCGGGACGACGGCCGGCGGCGACGCCCGGTACGTGCAGAACGTGGCGCTGATCTGGGTGCCGTTCATCGTCCTGGCGGTCGTCGGCGCCTGGTTCGGGATGAACAACCTGTCCGGGGCGAAGGCCAACATCGCCGACCAGGCCGCGATCGCCCGGCGCAAGCAGACCTGGATCATGTCCTTCCTCTACATCGGCGCGTTCGGCTCCTTCATCGGGTTCTCCGGGGCGTTCCCCCTGGTGCTGGCCAACGAGTTCGCCGCCGACACCTACCGCTACGCCTTCCTCGGGCCGCTGGTCGGCTCGCTGTCCCGGCCCTTCGGTGGGTGGCTCGCCGACCGGGTGGGCGGTGCAAAGGTCACGATCGTCACCTTCATCGGCCAGGCCGTGGCGATCGGGGCCGCCATCGCTGCGCTGGGGGCCGGCAGCTTCGGCGGGTTCCTGGCCAGCTTCCTGGTGCTGTTCGCCGTGGTCGGGATGACCAACGGGTCGACCTACCGGATGATCCCGATCATCTACCGGGCCGAGGCCGCCGCGGCGCGGTCGGCCGACTCCCCGGCGCAGGTGCTCTACCGGGCGCGCCGGGACACCGCCGCGGCCGTCGGCATCATCTCCGCGGTCGGTGCGCTGGGGGCGGTGTTCATCCCGCGGATCGTGTCGGAGTCCTACCTCGCCACCGGCAGCGTGGTCACCGCCCTGGGCGCCTTCTGCGGCTTCTACATCGCCTGCGTCGCGGTGACCTGGTTCGTCTACCTGCGCCGCGGCACCCTGATGCAGCAGGCCGGCGTCTGACCGATCGTCCCCGGCCGCCCCGCACCCGCCCCGGGTGCGGGGCGGCCGTGCGCTGCCCCGCCGTGGTGAGACGGGACCCGCGCCAGGTGCGTCACCGGGCGCGGCGGGCCATGATCACCGCGTGAGGGAACCCATCGGCGATGAGCGCGTGCCCGGCCGGGACCTGGTCGAGACCGGGGAGCTGGTCGCCGGGTCGATGACCCGGGCCGTCGCCGGGCTGCTCTTCGAGCCCGGGTCCAGCCCGCTGCGGCTGGACGATCGGCTCGCCTCCTGCCTCCGCGACGCCGCCACCTCGGCCGCCGAGCTGCCGCTGACCTGGGAACGCGCGCGGGCCGGCGCCGCCCTCGCCTTCGCCGCCGAGCTGTCGGTCACCCGCGCCCACCAGGGCCGCCCGGTGCGCAGCGACGGCTTCTTCAGCGTGAGCACCGCGGCCCGGTCGGCCGCCGAGCGGCTGGTCGAGGACGTCGTCCAGGCCGCCCGGGAGACCACCGAGGAACGCCGGGTGCGGCACCTCGGCTACCTGGTCGCCGAGGTGGTCGTCTCCCCCGACGTCGACGTGGCGCTGGCCGCCCGGGCGCTGCAGCTGGCCGAGTTGTGCAGCTGGCGGCAGCTGGTCTTCCTCGCCGCCGTGGGCCGGCGCGACCGGGCCCCGCTGCCGCTGGGCGCCCTGGAGGACGAACCGCGCGGCTGGCGGGCCTGGGGTGCCCGGGAGGACGTCACGGACCTGCAGCGCAGCGGGCTGCTCGACCCGGCACCGGTCGTCTCCCGCCCTGGCGCCGTCCGGCCGCGACTGCGCCCGACCGACCTGCGGCTGACGCGCCGCGGGGTGCTGGTGCACCGGCTGCTGGCCCTGGACTTCGTCCGCGAGGACGACGTCGCCGCCGCCCTCGCCGACCTCGAGCTGCCCCCCGCCTGACCCGGTCAGCCCGCAGACCGCGCGTAGGCCGCCGGGGTCGTCGCGATCATCCGGCGGAAGTGCCGGGTCAGGTGCGACTGGTCGGCGAACCCGGCTGCGCCGGCCACCTCGGCGGCGGGCATCCCGTCGAGCAGCAACCGCCGGGCCAGGTCGATCCGCCGGCCGGTCAGGTAGCGGTGCGGCGGCAGGCCGTGCCGCCTGGTGAACGCCCGGACGACGTGGGTCGCGGAGACCCCGAACAGCGCCGCGGCCTCCTCCAGCGCCAGCCCCTCGGCGACCCGGGCGTCCAGCAGGTCACGCACCCGGTCGGCCACGGCGTCGTCCCGCACGGCCGGCGGAGCGGCCACGGCGCGGTCCAGGTGCTGGCCGAGCCGCTCCTGCACGAACGCCCACCGGCTCTGCGCCTCCAAGGCGTCACTACCGGGCCGCACCGCCGCGTGCAGGGCGGAGAGCCGGGCGCGCAGGGCGTCGTCGTCGAACGCCGGCTGGTCGACGGCCACGCCGACCCGGTCGGCGCCGAGGGTGTCGGCGGCCAGGTAGAGCACCCGCTTGTGGAAGCCGCCGGGCGACTGCGACCGGCCGTCGTGCGGCACGCCGGGCGGCAACAGCGTGACCTCGGCCCGGGAGGCGCCGTGCGGGTGCCGGTCCAGGTCGTAGCGGACCACCCCGTCGTCGACCAGCAGCAGCGTCCACGACTCGTGGGTGTGCGCGGGGTGAGACGTGGTCGGTGAAGTGGGCGTGGAAGACCTCGGTCAGCCCGGGCACGTCCGGCCGCCAGGCGACCACCTCGCTCACGTCAGGAACGTACAAGACCCGGCGGACGGCGGTCCGCGACGCTGAGCAGCATGGACACCCCCGACGAGGCACCCCGCTGGGCCACGAAGATCGCCGTCCTGCTGCGCGAGGACCTCGCCCCCTGGCAGGCGCTGAACGTCACCGCGTTCCTGGTCAGCGGGGTCACCGCGACCGGCCCGGAGCTGGTCGGCGAGCCGTACGTGGACGCCGACGGCACCGGCTACCTGCCGATGCTGCGTCAGCCGGTGCTCGTGCTCGCCGGGCCGGCCGCACTGCTGCGCACGGCGCGCACCCGGGCGTTGGAGCGGTCGCTGACCCCCGCCGTCTTCACCGCCGAGCTGTTCAGCACACCGGGCGACGTGCAGAACCGGGCCGCCGTCCGCGCGGTCGCCGGCCCCGACCTGGACCTCGTCGGGCTCGCCGTCCACGGCCCGAGGCACGCCGTCGACAAGGTCATGAAGGGTGCCCGCATGCACCCCTGACGCACCGAGCGGTCCACGTCGGGCCGGCCAGCTAGACGGTGACGACGAGAGCGCCGTCCTGCTCGGCGACCGGGTAGAGCCGGACCGGTGGGGCGCCGCTGGTGCACGCGCCGTCGGACCAGCGGAACGCGTAGAGGTGCAGCGGGCAGACCAGCACGCCGGCGTCGGTCTGCCCGTCGGCCAGCGGTCCGCCGGAGTGCGGGCAGGCCGCCTGGGTGGCGTGCAGCGACCCGTCGCGCAGCCGGAAGACGGCGACCTGGGTCCCGCCCGCGACGAACGCCCGGCCCTCCCCCGGCGGCACGTCGTCCACCCGGCCGACCACGTGCGGCACGCCCGCTCCCCCGGTCGCCGGCCCGTCGGTGACCTCGGTGGCCGGCGTGCCGGCCTTCGGCGGTGCGGTCGTGGGCGCCTCGGGGGCGTCGGAGTGGGTGACGCTCATCGGACCGGCACCGTCGGCAGGTCGACCAGCGGCAGCGCGGTGCGGAACTGGCCGGGGGTGGCCGGCTGCGCCCCGTCCTGGCCCCAGGGGTCGGTGTAGGCGTCGATCGAGCGCTGGAGGCCGGCGTCCAGCGCGGCGAGGACCTCCGCGCTGCCGTCCAGCACCACCGCCCGGACCTGCTCCAGCCCGACGCGGGGCACGAAGTCGTAGGTGCGCTCCAGCCAGTTGGCGTTCTCCCGGTAGTACTGGACGAACCGGCCGGCCAACTGCATCACCGCCGCGGGTGAGTCGACGGTGGCCAGCAGGTCGCCCTTGCGCACGCTGGCCCCGGCCGCACCGCCGACGTACACCTCCCACCTGCCGTTGCCGACGGCGACCACGCCGACGTCCTTGACGTAGGCCTCGGCGCAGTTCCGCGGGCAGCCGACCACGGCCATCTTGATCTTGGCCGGGCTCTCGATGCCCTGGAACCGGGTCTCCAGGTCGATGCCCAGCTGGGTGGAGTCGCCGAGCCCGAACCGGCAGAAGTCGCTGCCGACGCAGGTCTTCACCGTGCGCATGCTCTTGCCGTAGGCGTAGCCCGAGGGCATGCCCAGGTCGGCCCACATGCCGGGCAGGTCCTCCTTGCGGACGCCGAGCAGGTCGATCCGCTGACCGCCGGTGACCTTGATCATCGGGACCTCGTACTTCTCCGCGACGTCGGCGATCGTGCGCAGCTGGGCCGCCGTCGTCACCCCGCCCTTCATCTGCGGGACCACGCTGAACGTGCCGTCGCGCTGGATGTTGGCGTGCACCCGGTCGTTGATGAACTTGGCGTCGTTCTCCTGCTCGTACGCAGCACCCCAGACCAGCCGCAGCAGCGAGGTGAGCCCCATCTTCGACGTGGCGTCCTCCTCCCCGCCCGGGGCCAGGGCGGCGAAGACGGCGGAGACGCTGCGCAGCTGCTGGTCCCGGATGGCGGCGATCAGCTCGGGCTTGGCCAGCGGGATGCCCGGCACGTACCAGCTCGCCGAGGCGTCCTCGGTGACGTCGCCGTCGGCGGCCCACTCCACGACCTGCTTCACCAGCAGCTTGCACGAGCCGCAGCCCTTGCCGGCGCGGGTGGCGTCCATGCAGCCGCCGACGCTGGTGGTCCCGGCCTTGACGGTGTCGACCAGCGCCTGCTTGGTCACCCCGTTGCAGTTGCAGACCTGCGAGTCGCCCGGCAGCTCGGCGACGCCCACCTCCGCGGCGCCGTCGGAGAGGTCGACCAGAAGCCGGATCCGCTCGGCGGGCAGCGGGGTGCCCCGGTCGAAGGCCTGGGTCAGGAAGGCGACCTTGCGGGTGTCGCCGAGCAGGGTCGCGCCGACCAGCTTGTCGTCCCGGACGACGACCGACAGGTGCACCCCGCGCCGCGGCTCGGAGATGACCAGGAACTCGTCGGTGTCCCGCTCGGGCCGGTTGACGCCCATCGTGGCGACGTCGACCCCGGCGACCTTGAGCTTCGTCGCCGTCCGGGAGCCGTGGTACTCCGCCTCGGGATCGACGCCGGTGAGCAGGTCGGCGAGCACCCGGGCCTGCTCCCACACCGGGGCGACCAGCCCGTACAGCTCGCCGCGGTGCTGGGCGCACTCCCCGACCGCGTAGACGTCGGGGTCGTCGGTGCGCAGCTGGTCGTCGACGACGATGCCGCGCTCGACCTCCAGGCCGCTGAGCAGCGCGACCTCGGTGACCGGCCGGATGCCGGCGGCGATGACCAGCATGTCGGCGTCGATCGCCCGGCCGTCGGCCAGCACGATGCCGCGCACCCGGTCCGGGCCGATCGCCTCGGTGGTGCGGGTGGCCAGGTGGACGACGATGCCCAGCGCCTCGACGCTGTGCTTCAGGATCGCTCCGCCGTCGGGGTCCAGCTGCTGGTTCATCAGGTGGGTGCCGGCGTGCACGACCTCGACGGCCAGCCCGTGCCCCTGCAGGGCGCGGGCGGCCTCCAGGCCGAGCAGCCCGCCGCCGACGACGACGGCCCGCTCGTGTTCGGCGGCGGCCGCCAGCATCGCCCGGGTGTCGTCGATGGTGCGGAAGCCGAAGACGCCGGGGAGCAGCTGCTCCTCGGCGGTGTACAGGCCGGTCATCGGCGGGACGAACGAGCGGCTGCCGGTGGCCAGCACCAGCTGGTCGTAGGCCGTCGTCGTGCCGTCGGCGGCGTAGACGATCTTGGCGTGGGTGTCGATCCGGTCGACCCGCACCCCGGCGCGCAGCGTCACGCCCTGGTCGGCGTACCAGTCGTGGCTGTTGAGGACGATGTCGTCCTCGTGCTCCTCCCCGGCCAGGACGTGGGACAGCATGATCCGGTTGTAGTTGCCGTGCGGCTCCTCCCCGAAGACGGTGATGGCGAACTGCTCGCCGCCGCCGCGTTCGAGCACCTCCTCGACCACCCGCGCCCCGGCCATGCCGTTGCCGACCACGACCAGCCGCTGCCGCGTGTCGGTCCCGTCGGCGTCGTCCATGGCGAAGTGCAGGGTGCTCACGCCTGCCGGGCGCCCACCCAGGACCGCCGTCATCAGACCTCCACCAGGCCCAGGTCGAGCACCAGGTCGCCGGTGACGCCCACCGGTGCGGCGGCGTGCAGCTCGACCACGGTGCCGCCGTCGAGGTCCTCGACCACCCGCAGCGGCACGTGGCAGTCGCCCTTGGCGCCGATCGGGAACCAGCGCATCGGCTGGCCGTCGCGCACCAGCAGCACGTAGACGAGCTCGCCGGTGGAGTTGCCGCCGCGGAAGTAGAGCGCCTGGGCGCTCTTGCCCTCGGGGACCTGGTAGCGCAGGGCGGGGTCCAGCGGGCCGGGTTTGCCCAGGCCCTCGCCGGTGATCGGGTAGACGCCGTGCAGGAAGCGCGGGGTGCTCTTCACGCTGGTGGTCCTCCTCCGGGATGGGGCGTGCGGGGTGTGGGCCGTCGGTCGGGCGTGTGGGCCGGGCTGCGGCTGGGTGGCCGGCTCCGGTGGTGGGATGCGCTCCTCGGGCTCGCCGACCCGGGAGACTGCGACCGCGCAGGCCTTGAAGGCCGGCATCCGGCTCGTCGGGTCCAGGGCCGGGTCGGTGAGGGCGTTGGCGCTGGAGCCGCCGCCCCAGTGGAAGGGGGCGAAGACGACGTCCGGGCGGATCGTGTCGGTGATCAGCGCGTGGAAGCGGGCCCGGCCGCGCCGGGTGGCGAGCTCCACGACGTCGTCCTGACCGATGCCGAGGGTGCGGGCCAGGTCGGGGTGGAGCTCTGCCCGCGGGGTGGGGGCGACCAGCTGCAGGCTGCGGGAACGGCGGGTCTGGGTGCCCGACTGGTACTGGGCGAGCACCCGGCCGGTGGTGAGCACGTAGGGGTACTCGGCGTCGGGGCGCTCGTGGGCGTCGACCTGCTCGACCCGCCAGAACCGGGCCCGGCCGTCGGGCGTGGCGAACCGGTCGGTGAACAGCCGCGGCGTGCCGGGGTGGTCTCGATCGGGAACGGGCCAGAAGAGGCCCTGCTCGTCGTCGATCCGCCGGTAGGTGATGCCTGAGTAGTCCGCCGGGCCGCCGGCGCTGGCCCGGCCGAGCTCGGTGAAGACGGTCTCGGCGTCCCCGCTGAAGCCAGACACCCCCAGCCGGCCGGCCAGCTCGGCGAGCAGCTGCAGGTCGTCGCGGACGCCGTCGGGCGGGTCCATCGCGCGGCGGCGGCGGATCACCCGGCCCTCCAGGTTGGTCATCGTCCCTTCCTCCTCCGCCCACATGGCGCTGGGCAGCACCACGTCGGCGAGCTCGGCGGTCTCGGAGAGGAAGAAGTCGCTGACCAGGAGGAAGTCCAGGTCGCGCAGCCGGCTGATCACCCGCCGGGCGTCGGGGGCGGAGACGGCGACGTTGGAGGCCATCACCAGCAGCGTGCGGACCCCGCCTTCGGTGCCGAGGGCGTCGAGCAGCTCGAAGGCGCTGCGGCCGGGCCCGGGGAGGTCGTCGGGGTCGACGCCCCAGACGGCGGCGACGTGCTGGCGTGCCTGCGGATCGGTGATCTTCCGGTAGCCGGGCAGCTGGTCGGCCTTCTGCCCGTGCTCGCGGCCGCCCTGCCCGTTGCCCTGCCCGGTGACGGTGCCCCAGCCGCTGCCCTCGCGGCCGGGCAGGCCGAGGGCCAGGGCGAGGTTGATCCAGGCCTGGGTGGTGTCGACGCCGCTGCGGTGCTGCTCGGCGCCCCGGGCGGTCAGGATGATCGACCGCCGTCCCCGTGCCAGGGCGAAGACGGTGCGGCGCTGCTGCTCGACCGGCACCCCGGTGAGCCGCTCCACCCGGTCGGGCCAGTACCCGGCGACCCCGGCCCGGACGGCGTCGAAGCCGGTGGTGCGCGCGGCGACGTAGGCCTCGTCGACCAGCCCCTCGGCGATCGCGATGTGCAGCAGCCCGTTGGCCAGGGCCAGGTCGGTGGCCGGCAGCGGCTGCAGGTGCAGCGTGGCGTGGCGGGCGGTGTTGGTGCGGCGCGGGTCGACGACGATGTGCTCGGCGCCGCGCGCCCGGCCGGCGTCGAACCACTGCATCGCCGGGGGCATCGTGTCGGCCGGGTTGCTGCCGACCAGCACGACGACGTCGGCCTCGGCGATGTCGGAGAGCGGGAAGGGCAGCCCGCGGTCGAGCCCGAACGCCCGGATCGCCGCGCCGGCCGCCGAGGACATGCAGAACCGGCCGTTGTAGTCGATGGCGCTGGTGCGCAGCGCCACCCGGGCGAACTTGCCGAACTGGTAGGCCTGCTCGTTGGTCAGCCCGCCGCCGCCGAAGCAGCCGACCGCGTCCAGCCCGTGGTCACGCTGTGTCGCCTGGATCGCCGTGACGACCCGGTCGAGAGCGACCTCCCAGCTGGCCTCGACCAGCGGGCTGGTCCGGTCGGTGGGGTCGGCGCGGACCAGCGGCCGGGTGAGCCGTTCGGGGTGGTCGAGCAGCTCGGGGGCCGACCAGCCCTTGGAGCACAACCCGCCGCGGTTGGTCGGGAAGTCGGCGGGCACCAGGGTGGCCGGGCGGTCGCCGGCGGTCATCGTGACCCCGCACTGCAGCGAGCAGTACGGGCAGTGGGTCGCGGTGGTGCGCGTGCCCCCGCCTGGACCCCGGCCGGGGGTGGGCAACGAGACGGCGGCGGACACATCTGCGAGCGTGCGGTGGCCCGGTTTCCCGGTGGGGGCGCTCAGGTCAAGCTCGCGTTCCGTCGCCCTCACACCCGACCGCCCAGGACGGTGCGCCGCGCCGCGCGGCGCCCCGCGCGGCCGGCGTCCGGCGAGTGACAGCTGAGCGGGCTTCCCCGGGCCGGGAAGCCCGCTCAGCTGTCACTCGGTGCGTCGTCCTGGCGCAGCTGGGGTCGCCGCCGTGGCGGCGGGCGTCCTACCGTCGACCGACGCGGTCCCGATCGACAGACGGGTGGAAGACGATGCGACGGTGCCTGGTCCTCGCCAACCAGACCCTCGGCGGGCCTCGCCTGCTGGAGGCGATCCAGCAGCGGATGGCCGCCCGGGAACACGTCTTCTACGTCGTCGTCCCCGCCACGCCGGTCGCCCACCAGCAGCGCGTGAGGTCCGAGGGCGACGCGCCGGCCGATCACGCGCGGGCCCTGGCCGCCCAGCGTCTGACCGATGCGCTGGTGCAGATCCGCGGACTCGGGGCAGCCGCGGACGGCGAGGTGGGCGACTCCGATCCGCTGCAGGCCGTGCGCCTGGCGTTGCGCCGGTTCAGCGCCGACGAGATCGTGGTGTCGACCCTGAGTCGGGGGGTCTCCCGCTGGCTGCGGGCCGACCTGCCGAGCCGGGTGTCGCGGTCCTTCGACCTGCCGGTCGAGCACGTGGTGGGCGAGCCGGGGCCGGACTGACGCCCCGGCGAGCCGAGGCCGGTGCGCCGGGAGGCTGGTGCGCGGCTCGGCTGCGGGGCAGGCTGTCCGCCGTGGACGAGCAGACCGAGCAGCGGCTGGTGCAGGTGGCGACCGATGAGATGCGGGTGCCGTTCTGGGTGGTGCTCGCCGGGGTCGGCGTGGGCTCGTTCTGGACGCTGCTGGGCGTCCTCGTCGGCACCCGGGTCGCCCGACGGCGCTGAGCTCTCCCCGTCCGTCCCGGCGATCCGTGCCAGTCTGAGCCGGTGTTCGAGGACGGGGGCGAGACCCTGGCCCTGCTGATGCCGGCGATCGGTGCCGGGGTGGGCGGGCTGTTCGGCCGGTGGCTCCGCCACCAACGGCTGCGGCGCCGGATGCGCGAGGGACGCACCGAGCTGTCCGCGCGCGCCACGGACGGCTGGGGCCCGTCGCTGCCCCGGAACTGGCGGAGCTACCACGCGACGCCGCGGCGGGGTGAACTCGTGCTGCGTCGGAGGTTCCGAGGTGACCGGTCGGCCCATGCGGTCCCGGTGCTCAGCGTCGACCCCCAGACCCGCCGGCCGAGAGCCCGCGAGGTGTGGCGCATGCAGGCGGTGAGGTCCCGGGTGCTGACCGTCCGGACCCCCGAGGGCCGCCTCGAACTCGCCGTCCCCGAGTTCCAGGTGGGCTGGCTGCGGGACCGGCTGGCCGGCGCCGCCGGACAGCGGGACCGGTCGGACGGTCAGTAGCGGGAGATCTCCACCAGGTTGGCGTCCGGGTCACGGACGTAGACGCTGCGCATCTCCCCGAGCGCCCCCTGCTTGCTCACCGGCCCGACCTCGACGGGCACGCCGTGCGCGGCGAGCTCGTCGCGCACCTGGTCCAGCGGGTCCTCGGTGACCAGGCAGAAGTCGGCCGTGCCGGTGCCGGCCTGCGCGGCCCGGGGCTCGAACTCGGCGCCGCGCACGTGCAAGTTGATCTTCTGCCGGCCGAACCGCAGCGCCGTCCGCCCCTCGCCGAAGGTCTCCACGGCCATGCCGAGCACCTGCGTGTAGAAGGCGACGGTCCGGTCGAGGTCGGCCACGGTGAGCACCAGGTGGTCGATCCGGTCGATGCGCATGCGCTGGTCCTACACCTCTGCAGCAGGGTGGCGGCGTTCAGTCCCACCGGCCGCGCAGCCGCTTGGTCTCCCCGCGCTGCTTCTTCGCGGTGATCCGCCGTTCCTTGGAGCCGCGGGTCGGCTTGGTCTTCCGCCGGGCCGCCGGCGGGGGTGCGATCGCCCCGCGGAGCAGCGCGGCCAGCCTCGCCCGGGCGGCTTCGCGGTTGCGCAGCTGCTGCCGGTGCTCGCTGGCGGCGATGGTCAGCACGCCGTCGACCAGCCGGTCGCCGAGCCGCTCGACCAGCCGCCGGCGCTGGGTCTCGGTGAGCCCGGGCAGCTGCAGTGGCGAGACCGCCAGCTCCACCCGGGAGTCGGCGGTGTTCACGCCCTGTCCGCCGGGCCCGGACGACCGGGAGAAACGCCAGGACAGCGCCCCGGCCGGGACGACCAGGCGGTCGCTCACCGGCAGGTCCCCGAACGCATCGTCTCCAGCCACGTCGAACAGTCTCCCGGACGGCGGACGCCGTCACGACCGAGTTCCCGGTCCCGGTGCCAGACTCGGGCGGTGCCCCGCCGTCTCGTGCTCGTCCGCCACGCCCAGGCGGGCTCCGCCGCCGTCGACGCAGACCGCCCTCTGACTGCCGCCGGCGCCCACCGGGCCACCGCGATCGGCGTCTGGCTCGCCGACAACGGCCTGGCACCGTCGCGGGCCCTGGTCTCCCCCGCCCGCCGGACGGTGCAGACCTGGGAACGGACCGGCGGGGTGGCTCCCGCCCTGGACCCGCGGCTCTACGACAACACCGTCGAGGCGCTGCTGGCGGTGCTGCGGGAGACCCCCGACGAGGTGGACCAGCTGGCCGTCGTCGGCCACAACCCCTCGATCAGCGTGCTCGTGGCGCTCCTCGACGACGGGCAGGGGGACGACGCGGCCCGGCGCGGCTCCGCGAGCGGGTTCCCGGCCGGCGGGGTGGCCGTCCTCGAGCTGAGCACGCCGTTCTCCGCCGTGAGCCCCGGCACCGCGCGGCTGTCCGCCTTCGCGGTCCCGGGCAGCGACTGAGCGTCACGGGGAGCCACCGGTCGGGTGAACGACCAGGTCCGAGGGGCGCCACCGCCGACACCGGGCGGCCCGGTTGTCGCCCGGTCGGCTGAAGCACATCGACTCACCTGGCCGAGTCGGTCACCGGGTGTGACGCTGGGCGAGTGACTCAGGACGCCTCACCCCGGCTGCACCTGGTGACCGGCAACTCCGTCGCCTCCCTCTCGGACGGCGCGCGACCGGCCGGTCCCCAGCCGGCGGAGGTCGCTACCACCAACCCGGTGATGGCCGATCTCCTGCGCCGGGCGGAGGCCCTCGACGCCCGGGTCGCCGCGGAGACCACCGCACGTCCGCTGCACCCGGCCTGGCTGGTCGCGGTCGGGGCGGCGCTGAGCGTCCTGCTCGCCCTGCTGGGCCGGCAGCCGTGGGAGCTGCCCACCCGGGCCGGTGGGTCGGTCACCGACGTCCCGCAGTCGCTGGTCACCTTCCTGCTGTTGGGCACCGCGCTGTGCGTGTGGGCCGCCGGCCGGCTGACGCGGCCGGCGGCGGTGCTGCGCTCGGCCACCGCCGTCCAGACCTGGTGGACGCTGCTGGGGGGCGCGGCCGTCGTCTCGCTGGCCGCCACCGTGTCGCTCGCCTCCTTCGCCGGCGTCGAGGGCCCGGGCGACGTGGTGGCGCGCTGTGCCGTGATCGCGGTGCCCGCCGTCCTCGCGGGGTTCGTCGCCCGGCACGACGGGCGCGCTGCCCGGGTGCGGCTGGCCCTGGGCACCGGGCTGGTCACCGTGCCGCTGTGCGGCCTGGGCTGGGCACTGCTGTCCTCCTCCGCCCGGTCGACGGCCGGTCTCGCCGACGTCCTGGCCGTGACCGGGATCGCGGCCGCCGCCCCGCTGGCCCTGGCCGTCGCCTTCGTGGCGGCCGACCGGCGCCGCCGCACCCCGAACTGACCCGGAGGAGCATGGCGGGGTGACCACCCTGGCCGAGGCACTCCGCACCGGGACCGTCGTGGCCGACGGCGGCCTCTCCACCGAGCTTGAGTTCCGCGGGCACGACGTCACCTCCTCGCTCTGGTCGGCCCGGTTGCTGCGCGACGACCCGGAGGCCGTCGTCGCCGCGCACGCCGCCTTCGCGAGCGCCGGCGCCGAGGTCGCCACGACCGCCAGCTACCAGGCGTCCTTCCCCGGCTTCGCCGCCGTCGGGATCGACGCGGGGCAGGCCCGCACGTTGATGGCCCGCTCGGTGCAGCTGGCCCGGGACGGCCTGGCCCGGGCCGGCCGGGACGGCTGGGTCGCGGCCTCGGTCGGCCCCTACGGCGCCTTCCTGGCCGACGGCTCGGAGTACACCGGCGACTACGTCGAACGCGTCTCCGTCGCCGAGCTGCGCGCGTTCCACCGGCCACGGCTGGCCGTGCTGGCCGAGGCCGGGGCCGACGTCCTGGCCTGCGAGACGCTGCCTGCGGCCGCCGAGGTGGAGGCGTTGCTGGCCGAGCTGACCGAGCTGGGCGTGCCCGCCTGGCTGTCGCTGACCTCGACCACCGGCCCGGACGGCGTCCCGCGCACCCGGCGCGGCGAGCCGCTGGCCGAGGTCTGCGCGATGGCACGGGACGTCGATGCGGTCATCGCCATCGGGGTCAACTGCACCGACCCGGCCGCGGTGCCTGCTGCGGTGGCCGCCGCCGCGGCCAGCGGGAAGCCGGGAGTGGCCTACCCGAACAGCGGCGAGGTGTGGGACGCCGCCGCCCGCCGCTGGACCGGCCGGCCGGGGGTCGGCGACGTGTCGGGGTGGCTGGCCGCCGGCGCCCGGCTGGTCGGTGGCTGCTGCCGGGTGCGACCGGACGACGTCCGCGCCATCGCCGACACCGTCCCACTCCCCCGCGAGTGAGCAGTTCCGGTCGCCGACACGTGCGGACACGCTGGCGTCAGCGACCGGAACTGCTCACTCGGCCGGAGAGCCGGTGACCTCAGGCGGCACTACAGGATCGGCCGGCCGCCGGTGACGGCGATCCGGGCGCCGGAGACGTAGCTCGACTCGTCGCTGGCCAGCAGCACGTACACCGGCGCCAGCTCGGCCGGCTGGGCGGCCCGGCCCAGCGGGGTGTTGCCACCGAAGGCGGCCACCTTCTCCGCGGGCATGGTGGAGGGGATCAGCGGCGTCCACACCGGCCCGGGCGCGACGCTGTTGGCGCGGATGCCCTTCTCCCCCAGCAGCTGCGCCATGCTGGCGGTGAAGTTGGCGATGCCGGCCTTGGTCATCGCGTACGGCGCCAGGGTGGGGCTCGGGTTGTCCGAGTTCACCGACGAGGAGTTGATGATCGAGGCGCCCGGCTGCATGTGCGGCACGGCATCGCGGATCAGGGTGAACATCGCGGTCAGGTTCAGCGCGAGAGTGTGGTCCCACTCCTCGTCCGTGACCTCGTCCAGCGACTCGTGGTTCATCTGGAACGCCGCGTTGTTGACCAGCACGTCGATCCCGCCCAGCTCCTCGAGGGCCTTCGGGATGATCGTCTTGGCGTGCGCCCGGTCGGCGAGGTCCCCGGGCATGAGCACGCACGTCCGGCCGGCGTCCTCGACGTACCTGGCCGTCTCCTGCGCGTCCTCGTGCTCGTCGAGGTAGGCGATCAGGACGTCGGCGCCCTCACGGGCGAAGGCGATGGCGACGGCGCGGCCGATGCCGCTGTCGCCGCCGGTGATCACGGCGCGCTTCCCGGTCAGCTTGCCGGAGCCGCGGTAGCTCTCCTCGCCGTGGTCCGGCTTCGGGTCCATCTCACCGAGCGTGCCCGGCGGGGTCTGCTGCTGTTCCGGCTGCGACTCGGGGCGAGGTGACGACACGGTGGTTCCTCCTGCGAGGTCGGGCGGCGGCACCCCCGCGCTCTGCTCACGCAGCCGGCGCCCGTGCGCCGACCCGATGCCGCGTCGTGCTCGCGCCTACCCTCGCCGCTGACCGGTGAACCGGCCGGGTCGACCGTCAGGCAGCCCGGCTGGACAGGCCGGCGGCGCCGGGGAACGGGACCACGGCACTGCCCGGGCGGTCCCACCGCATCTCCAGATGACGACGGCCGGCGCCGTCCACGACGGGCACCCAGCGACACTCGGGGCAACGACTCTCACGCATGTCCGATCCACCTTCCGTTCACCTGTTGTTCACCCAGTGACCGGGATCGGCCGGTTCCACTCCTCCGCTTGAGGCGTCGTGACCGAACTGTGACCTGAGCCGCACGTGGAGCGGGGTCCGCGGCGTCCGTGCGGGAACGTCCGGGGCGTCGGGCACGCTGTTCCCCACGATGACGCTCTCTCCTGCCGGTACCGACTCGACCCCGGCCGACTCCCCCGCTGCCGCGCTGCCCTCGCCGGACGCCCCGCCGCTGATCGCCGACCCCAGCGACCTCTCGTCGCTGTTCGCCCTGGGCGAGGACCCGGACGCGGTCTTCACCCGGTTCGCCGAGTGGGCGCAGGCGTCGGGCACCACGCTGTACCCGGCCCAGGAGGAGGCGCTGATCGAGCTGGTCAGCGGCGCCAACGTCGTCCTGGCCACCCCGACCGGGTCGGGCAAGTCGCTGGTGGCCACCGGCGCCCAGTACGCGGCGCTGGCCACCGACCGGGTGAGCTTCTACACCGCGCCGATCAAGGCGCTGGTCAGCGAGAAGTTCTTCGCCCTGTGCGGGGTCTTCGGCGCCGAGAACGTCGGCATGCTCACCGGCGACGCGAGCGTCAACGCCGACGCCCCGATCATCGCCTGCACCGCCGAGGTGCTGGCCAACATCGCGCTGCGCGAGGGGCCGGACGCCGACATCGGCCTGGTGGTGATGGACGAGTTCCACTTCTACGGCGACCCCGACCGCGGCTGGGCCTGGCAGGTGCCGCTGATCGAGCTGCCGAAGGCGCAGTTCCTGCTGATGAGCGCCACCCTCGGCGACGTCACCGCACTCCAGGAGGACCTCACCCGGCGCACCGGCCGGCCCACCGCGCTGGTCGCCCACGCCGAGCGGCCGGTGCCACTGCACCACTACTACGCGACGACGCCGATGCACGAGACGATCCAGGAGCTGCTGGACACCAAGCAGGCCCCGGTCTACGTCGTGCACTTCACCCAGGCCTCCGCGCTGGAACGCGCCCAGGCGCTGATGAGCGTGAACGTCTCCACCAAGGAGGAGAAGCAGGCGATCGCCGACCTGATCGGCGGCTTCCGGTTCTCCTCCGCCTTCGGGACGACGCTGTCGCGGCTGGTGCGGCACGGCATCGGCGTGCACCACGCCGGGATGCTGCCCAAGTACCGGCGGCTGGTCGAGCAGCTGGCCCAGGCGGGGCTGCTCAAGGTCATCTGCGGCACCGACACCCTCGGCGTGGGCATCAACGTGCCGATCCGCACGGTGGTGTTCTCCGCGCTGAGCAAGTACGACGGCACCCGGATGCGGCTGCTCCAGGCCCGGGAGTTCCACCAGATCGCCGGCCGGGCCGGGCGGGCCGGCTACGACACGGCCGGCACCGTCGTCGTCCAGGCGCCCGAGCACGAGGTGGAGAACCTCAAGCAGTTCGCCAAGGTCGCCGACGACCCGAAGAAGCGCCGCAAGCTGGTGCGCCGCAAGGTCCCCGAGGGCATGGTCCCGTGGAGCGAGTCGACCCAGCAGCGGCTGATCACCGCCGAGCCCGAGCCGCTGAGCAGCCACTTCCGGGTCTCGACCGGGATGGTGCTCAACGTGCTGGCCCGGCCGGGCGACCCGGTGGCGGCGATGCGCCGGCTGCTCACCGACAACCACGAGCCACGTCCACGGCAGCTGAAGCACATCCGCGAGGTGATCGGCATCGCCCGGTCGCTGATCACCGCCGGGGTGATCGAGCGGCTCGAGGTCCCCGAACCCGACGGCCGCCGCTACCGGCTGACCCTGGACCTGCCGCCGGACTTCCAGCTCAACCAGCCGCTGTCGACGTTCGCGCTGGCCGCGATCGGGCTGCTCTCCCCCGGCCCGGACGCCGAGGGCAACGACACCTACGCCCTGGACGTCGTCTCGGTGATCGAGGCGACGCTGGACGACCCCCGGCAGATCATCTCCGCGCAGTTGAACAAGGCCAAGGGCGAGGCCGTGGCCCAGATGAAGGCCGAGGGGATCGAGTACGAGGAGCGGATGGAGCTGCTCGAGGAGATCACCTACCCCAAGCCGCTGGAGGAGCTCCTCGAGCACGCCTTCGAGGTCTACTCCGCCGGCAACCCGTGGGCGCGCGATGCGCAGCTCTCCCCCAAGTCCGTCGTCCGGGACATGTGGGAGCAGGCGATGACGTTCCGGGAGCTGGTCAACCACTACGGGCTCACCCGCTCCGAGGGGGCGGTGCTGCGCTACCTCTCCGACGCCTTCAAGGCGCTGCGCTCGGGCGTGCCCGCCGACGCCCGCACCGAGGAGGTCACCGACATCGTCGAGTGGCTGGGCGAGCTGGTGCGCCAGGTCGACTCCTCGCTGCTGGACGAGTGGGAGCAGCTGACCAGCGCCGACCAGCCGCTGGACGCGCCCGTCGCCGTCCCGGCCCGCCCCCGCCCGCTGACCGGCAACGAGCGGGCCTTCACCGCGATGATCCGCAACGCCCTGTTCCGCCGGGTCGAGCTCATCGCCCGGCGGCGCTGGTACGACCTGGGCGAGCTGGACGCCGGCTCCGGCTGGGACGCCGACCGGTGGGGCGAGGTGGTCCAGGCCTACTTCGCCGAGCACGCCGAGCTCAACACCGGCGGCGACGCCCGCGGCCCGGCCCTGCTGATCATCGACAAGACCGAGCCGCGGCTGTGGCGGGTGCGGCAGATCCTCGACGACCCGGCCGGTGACCACGACTGGGGCTTCGACGCCGAGATCGACCTGGACGCCTCGGACGAGGAGGGCGTCCTGGTGATGCGCCTGGTCGACGCCGGCCGCAAGGACTGAAGAAGGACCCCCGTCCCCCCACCACTCGCGAGCTCGTGGCGGGCCCCTGCACGGGGGCCGGGGTCAGCGGGCCAGCCGCCGGAAGGTCGGCCGGGGTGGCGGCGGGACGACGGCGGTCGGGTCGCGCCGGCGGCGGAGCTCCAGGGCCAGGCTCTCCTCCCCGCGGGCCATCGCCCACCGGTGGTTGGCCTCGAACGCCGGGCGCAACAGCCAGCTGAGTCTGGCCAGCAGCGGCTTGGCCGCGCGGACCTGCCAGTCGTAGGTGATCACCACCTCGGGGCCCTCCTGCGCGAAGGTCCAGCGGCCACCGCCCACCAGGTCACCGTCCGCAGCGAGGGCGAACCCGGTGTCGGTCATCGGCTCGGTGATCCGCAGCGTCCAGCGCAGCGTGTAGGGCGCCCAGCCGGTGGTGAACACCTCGACCGTGCGCCCCACGCCGTCCGGCCCGCCGTCGTCGACCGGGACGACGTCGAGGTAGACCGCCGGCCACCACCGGGGCAGTGCGGCGCTGTCACTGAGCACTGCGCACACCTCGGCGATCGTGCCGGGCACCCGCCAGACGGTGCGGAAGTCGTACGCGGGCGGGTGTCGGGGCACGGCTGGCACTCTGCCCACCCGCGCGGGAGCTGTCCATGCCCCAGCCCCGGGGAAGGCGATCGACCCAGACGGGTGATCCAGGTCCGAGCCCCGGACGCCGAAGACCTGGGTGGACGCACCGGCGAGCAGAGCCGGGCCCGAGGACGAGGACCGCCATGACCCCACCCCCGGCGACGCGGCCGGCGACGCGCTGGGCGGTCTTCCGTCGTCCCGCCGAGCTGGTCGAGCGCACCCGCTGGCTGTTCGGCGCCTGCGCCCTGATCTCCCTGGGCCTCACCTCCTTCGGGGCCGCGGCAGGTGCGGGCAGCTGGCAGCTGGCCGTGATCGCGCTGTCCACGGCCGCCCTGGTCGCCTCCTGGCTGCACCGCTACACCGCACGCCATGGGTCGGTCGCCCTGGACCTCCTCGACGCCCTCGCCATCTGCGCGTTCGCGCTCGCCTCACCGGTGCCGGCAGTGGCCCTGGGCGTCACCTTCCCCGCGCTGTGGTTCCGCGCCGTCTACGGCCACACCCGGGAGACCTGGGCGTACACGGCCGCCCAGTGCACCGGCCTGGTCGCCGCACTCGCGCTGTGGGAGGTCGTTCCCTGGCACGCCACGGCCGCACCGGCTGCCCCGCTGCTCGGCGCCCTGCCGATCGCGCCGCTGCTCGCCGTGGTCTCCCGGCACCTCGTCTCGGTGCTGCAGCAGCACCAGCACGCGCAGGCCTGGGACGCCACGCTCGCCCGCCTGACCACCCAACTGCTCGGCGTCACCGACGTCGGGCAGATCCGGCAGCACGGCTGGGAGGCCGCCGCGGAGATCTGCCGGATCACCCCCGGGCTGTCCATGGTCGTCGTCGCCGACGACGGAGCACACCTGGTCGTCCAGCGGTCGGTCGGCCTGCTCCGGCAGCCCCCCGGCACCCTCGACCGCACCGCGGTCGCCACAGACCTGGCCGACGCCACCACCGCGCAGGAGCCCCGGGGCGTCACCGCGCCGCAGGAGCTCGTGACCGCGGCCGGTGGGGCGCACTGCTGGGCAGCGATCCCGATGCCGGACGAACCGGACCGGCACCTCCTGCTGGGTGGCAGCGTGCTGCACCCCGAGGGCGTGGCCCTCGTCCAGTCGCTGGTGGCCCAGGCGGCGCTCGCCGTGCGGGCCACCAGCGCACACCGGGAGCTGGAACTGCAGGCGCGCACCGACGCCCTCACCGGCCTGGCCAACCGCAGCACCTTCTCCGCCGCCCTGGCGGCAGCCTCCGCCGGCACCGACGGCGACCCGTGGGTGCTCTTCGTCGACCTGGACGACTTCAAGCTGGTCAACGACCGGCTCGGCCACGCGGCGGGCGACGAGCTGCTGCGGGCCGTGGGCGCACGGCTGGCCGGCGCCGTCCGTACGCCGGGGCTGTGCGCCCGGCTGGGCGGCGACGAGTTCGCCGTCCTGGTGCACGCCGCCGACGCCGGGGACGCCGCGGCACTGGCCCGGCGACTGGTCGAGGTGGCCTCCGCGCCGGTGCAGCTGGCCGTCGGCACGGCGCAGGTGGGCGCGAGCGTGGGAGCCGCCTGCGTGCTGCCCGGCGTCTCCTGGACCAGCACCCTGCAGCAGGCCGACCTGGCGATGTACGCGGCCAAGGCGGCGGGCAAGAACCGGGTGCAGGTCGCCGGTTCACCGCCACCGGTCACCACCGGGGAACTGACCCGCACCTGACTGCCGTGCGCGGGCTCACACGAGGCCGCTGTGACACCCTCGCGCCGATGCGGGCATGACGGTGTGGGAGATGGTCGCGGTGGCCGCCGCCGGGCTGGCCGCGGGCGGCATCAACGCCGTCGTCGGCTCCGGCACGCTGGTCACCTTCCCCGTGCTGCTGGCCGTCGGGCTGCCACCGGTGACCGCGACCATCACCAACTCCCTGGGCCTCGTGCCCGGCAACCTGACCGGGGCGATCGGCTACCGCCGGGAGCTGCACGGCCAGCGCCGGCTGCTGCTCCAGTTGCTCCCGGCGTCGGTGCTGGGTGCGCTCACCGGCGCCTTCCTGCTGCTGCACCTGCCCGCCTCGGCCTTCGAGACGATCGTGCCGGTGCTGGTCGGGCTGGCCGTCGTGCTGGTCGCCGTCCAACCCCTGCTGCAGCGCCGGCTGGCTGCCCGGCGGGCCCGGGCGGGCACCGTCGAGGAGGAGCAGGGGATCGGCCGCGGCCGGCTGGCCGCGCTCTTCGCCGGCGCGTACACGACCGGCACCTACGGCGGCTACTTCGCCGCGAGCCAGGGGGTGCTGCAGATCGGCATCTTCGGGCTGCTGCTCCGCGAGCCGCTGCACCGGCTCAACGCGATCAAGAACGTGCTGACCCTCGCCGTCAACGCCGTGGCCGCGCTGGCCTACGTGGTCGTGGCGACGGAGCGGATCGACTGGGCCGCGGCCGCGCTGGTGGCCGGCGGCGCACTGGTCGGCGGGTACGTCGGGTCGACGCTGGGCCGGCGGCTGCCCACGGCGCTGCTGCGCAGCGCGATCGTGGTGCTCGGGGTGACCGCGATCTGGGTGCTGCTGCGCCGATGAGCGCCCTGGAGTTCGGGCTCCTCGTGCTGGCCGGCATCGGCGCCGGGCTGATCGGCAGCATCGCCGGCCTGGCCTCCCTGATCAGCTACCCCGCGCTGCTGGCCACCGGCCTGTCGCCGGTTGCGGCCAACGTGACCAACACCGTCGCCCTGGTGCTCAGCGGGGTCGGCGCGGTGAGCGCCTCGCGGCCGGAGCTGACCGGCCAGCGCGCCCGGCTGGTCCGGCTGGGGCCCGTCGCGCTGCTCGGCGGCGTCGTCGGGGCGGTGCTGCTGCTGTCCACCCCGAGCGGGGCGTTCGAGAAGCTGGTGCCCTTCCTCATCGCCGGAGCGGCGATCGCCATCCTGGTCCAGCGGCCGCCCCGGGAGCTGGCCGCCGACGCGGCGGCGGGCCGGCCGGCTCGGGACCACTGGAGCCTGGTCGTGGGCACCTTCGCCGCCTCCGTCTACGCCGGGTACTTCGGGGCTGCCGCCGGGGTGCTGCTGCTGGCGGTGTACCTGCTGGTCACCGGGGAGGGCGTGCCGCGCAGCAACGCGCTGAAGAACGTCGTCCTGGCCCTGGCCAACGGGGTGGCCGCGCTGGGCTACGCCTTCTTCGCCGACGTCGCCTGGCTGGCCGCCCTCCCCCTGGCCATCGGCTTCCTGCTCGGCGGTCGACTCGGCCCGCGGGTGGTGCGCCGGGTGCCGCAGACGCTGCTGCGCCGGCTCATCGCCGTGGCCGGGCTGGCCCTCGCCGTCCGCCTCGGGCTCGACGCCTTCGGCTGAGGGCGCTCCGGTGGTGCCCCGCCGTCCCGGCCGCCAGGCTGGCCAGGCGCGGCCCCGCGCCCTCGGACAGGAGCGACCATGAACGGCCCTCTCCCTGCGTCACAGCGGTTCAGCGCCGCCCTCGGTCAGCTGCCGCCGGCCGAGCTGCGCGGGCCGGAGCTGCTCGGCGTCCGGCTCGCCCAGGCCTGCGTGGCCGCCCTGCCCATCGACGGTGCGGGGCTGAGCATCCACGACGTGCACGGCCGGCGGACGCCGATCGGCGCCAGCGACCCGACGACCTCCCGGGCCGAGCGCCTGCAGTTCACCCACGGCGCCGGTCCCTGCCTGCGCGCGCACGACGACGGCCACGCCATCGCCTTCGACGCGGCGGACATCGCCCGGAACTGGCCGGAACTGCACGGTTCGCTGGTCGGCGAGACGCCCTTCCGCGGCGTCCTGTCGGTGCCGTTGCCGCCGCCGCTGGGGCCCCTGGTCGTCCTCGACCTCTGGGTGCGCGACCTGGCCTCGCTGTCGGCCACCGACCGGGAGGACGTCGCGCAGGTGACCGAGGCGCTGACCCGCGCCATGGCGGCCACCGTGACCGGCGCCCCGGTGACGGAGACCCGACGCAGCTGGTGGGACACGCCGGACGCGTCGAGCCGGGCGAAGGTCTGGCAGGCGACCGGCATGGTGAACGTCGCCCTGGGTCTGGACACCGCCGACGCCCTGGCCGTCCTCCGGGCGCACGCCTTCGCCACCGACCGGGTCGTGGACGACGTCGCCGACGACCTCGTGACCGGTCGGCTGTCGCTGGCCGAGCTGCGGACCGCGGGCACCGGCACCTGACCCGAGCAGCGCGACCCGGTCAGCGGGGGCAGAGCTGACCGGGCCGTGTGCTGCGAGAACCGGGCGTCAGACGCCGCCGTTGGTCACGTAGGCGCTGAGCAGGAGCACGAAGGCGCTCGCGGTGATCAGCAGCCGGGCCGGGGTGAGGCCGTTGAGCAGGCCGGCGATCACCCCGGCGTTCGACGCCCGCACCTCGGCGGCCTGGGCGCCCCGGCGGAGCAACCGGACCTCGTCGGCCAGCAGGGTGCCGCCCGCGCCCAGCAGGCTCAGCCCGAGCACGACGAACACCAGGGACAGCCGCTGGTCGAAGGTGTCCACCGCCGGCGCCAGGAAGAGCACGACGACCAGGCCCAGCAGCAGACCGAGGCCTGCGCCGGCCACGGGCGCCCAGGGCCCCATCCGCACCATCGGGCCCCCGCGCCGGGGCATCCGCGGCCGCGGCCGGAAGCCGACCGGCGCGGTCGGGTGCGGCGCCCCCTGCGGTTCGGCAGCCGGGTCGTCCCGCGGCTCGGGCGCGCCGTCCGCGGCGGGCGCCGGAGACGCCGGGACCGACGCACCCGCGGGCACACCGTCCGGCCTCTCCCCCGCCGGAGCCACCGGCGGTGCCTGCGGCTCCGGCGGTGCCGCATCCGGCGCCGTCGGCGGGGCCACCTCCGGCTCGCCCTGCGTCCGCTGGTCGGGCACCACCGCCGCCGTCGACCCGGTCTCCGTCCGTCGACCCCGGTCGACCGTTCCGGCCGCCCGCACGTCCTGCTCGTCGCTCATCTGTGTGATCACCTCGGGTGCGGACGGTAGGTGCGCCCTCCGACGAACCCGCGCAGGAACCCGGGTGTGGCGGGTGGGACGCGCGGGACCACGGCGGGGAGTGACCCACCGTGATCCCGCAAGGCCACAGCGTCAGCTACAGGGCCACAGTGTCAGCTAGAGGATCCGGCGGCTGTCCTCGGTGACCACCCGCAGCCAGCGGTACCCGTAGCCCTCCAGCGCCAGCTCGACCGACCCGTCGTCGGCCAGCTGGGCGCCGCCGGCGGTGAGCAGGTCCTCCAGCCGGTGCCCGGCGCCGCAGCCGGGCACCGTGAGCGGCACCGACAGCGGCTCGGCGCCGAGGTTGTGCACCGCGACCAGTGCCCCGTCGTCCCAGGTGCACAGGTGCGCCAGGACGGCGGCGTGCGGCTGCTCCAGCAGCTGGAACCCACCCCAGCCGAGCTCTGGGGACTCCCGGTAGCGACGGATGAGCAGCTTCATGAACGACAGCAGCGAGTCCGGGTCGCGGCGCTGGTCGGCGACGTTGACGAACTCGGGGGCGAAGCCACCGTCGACGACCGGCCGGGTCAGCTCCTCCGCCGCAGCGTCGGAGAACCCGCCGTTGGCGCCGCTGGTCCGCTGCATCGGGGTGCGCACCGACAGCCGGCTGCCGGCCGAGAGGTCCTCGCCCATCCCGATCTCCTCGCCGTAGAAGAGCACCGGGGTCCCGGGCAGGGAGAACAGCAGGCTGTAGACCATCCGCACCCGCCGCGGGTCGCCGGCCAGCATCGGCGGCAGCCGGCGGATCAGGCCCCGGTCGTAGACCTGCATCTCCTCCTCCGGGCCGAAGGCGGCGAACACCTCGGCGCGCTCGTCGTCGCCGAGCTTGTCCAGGGTCAGCTCGTCGTGGTTGCGGACGAACGTGCCCCACTGGCTGTCCGGGGAGATCTCCGGGCGGGCGGCCAGCGAGGCGGCCAGCGGCCCGGCGTCACAGCGGGCCAGCGACAGGTACATCTGCTGCATCGTGTTGAAGTCGAACTGCATGGTCAGCTCGTCGCCGTCCTGGCCGCCGAAGAACTCGGCCTGCTGCTCGAACGGCAGGTTCACCTCACCCAGCAGCACCCCGGACCCGGTCCGCCGTCCCAGGAAGGCGCGCAGCGCGCGCAGGTACTCGTGCGGGTCGGGGAAGTGCGCGGCGGAGTCCTCGTCCACCCCGGCGGTCTCCAGCAGGAACGGGACGGCGTCGACCCGGAAGCCGGCCAGCCCGAGCTGCAACCAGAACCCCATGATCTTGGCGATCTCGTCCCGGACCCGCGGGTTGGTGACGTCGAGGTCGGGCTGCTCGGCGTAGAAGCGGTGCAGGTACCACGCGTCCGTCTCCGGGCTGTGCGTCCAGATGCCCTCCTCGGCATCGGGGAAGACCACCTGGCCCGAGGTGTCCGGCGGCTGGTCCTCCCGCCACACGTAGAAGTCCCGGTACGGGGAGTCCTTGCTGGCCTTCGCCGACTGGAACCAGGGGTGCTGGTCGGAGGTGTGGTTGACCACCAGGTCCGCGATCACCCGCATGCCCCGGTCGTTCGCGGTCCGGATCATCTCGACCAGGTCGCCGAGGGTGCCCAGCCGGGGGTCGACGGCGTAGTAGTCGGTGATGTCGTAGCCGTCGTCCCGCCCGGCGGTCGGGTAGAAGGGCATCAGCCACAGGCAGGTGATGCCGAGGTCGGCCAGGTGGTCCAGCCGCTGGGCCAGCCCCTCGAGGTCGCCGATCCCGTCGCTGTTCCAGTCCATGAACGTCTCGACGTCCAGGCAGTAGACGACGGCGTTCTTCCACCACAGGTCCGAGGTGTCGGTGATCCGCATCGGTCTGCTCCTCAGTCCAGGACGGCGGGCTCGGGGGCCTGCGCCGGACGGCGGGGCTCGACCGGGCCGGGTGGGTCGATCGCGACCGCGGGGGCCGGTGCGGTGACGTCCAGCTGGGGCAGCACGTGCTCCCCGAAGGCGTCCAGGAACGGCACCTGCTCCTTGGGCACGTGGTGCAGGTAGACCTGGTCGAACCCCAGGTCGACGTACTCCTGGATCCAGGCGGCGTGCTGGGCCAGGTCGCTGGAGATGCGCACCGCCTCCCCCACGGCCTCCGGGCTGACGTGCGCGCTGGCCTGGTCGAAGGCCGTGGTGCTGTCCAGGTCCCAGCACAGCGGCGGCGGGAAGACGTTGCTGCGCCACTGGTCGTGGGCCAGCGCGACGGCGCGGTCGGGGTCGGGGTCCCAGGAGACGTGCACCTGGATGGTCAGCGTCCCCTGCCCGCCGGCGTCCCGGTAGGCGGCGATCACCTCGCGCAGGGTGTCGTGCGGCTGGTTGATCGTGACCAGGCCGTCGGCCCACTCGGCGTGCCGGGCGGCGGTCTTCGCCGTCACGGCGGGGGCGATGAGCGCCGGCTGCTGCTCGGGCAGCGTCCAGATCCGGGCCCGGTCGACGGTGACCAGCCCGTCGTGGCTGACCTCCTCGCCGGCCAGCAGCGCCCGGATGATGTCGACACACTCCCGCAGCCGCGCGTCGCGCAGCTCCTTGCGCGGCCAGACGTGCCCGGTGATGTGCTCGTTCATCGCCTCACCGGAGCCCAGCGCCACCCAGAACCGGCCGGGGAACATCGAGCCCAGGGTCGCGATCGCCTGGGCGATGATCACCGGGTGGTACCGCTGCCCGGGGGCGTTGACCGCTCCGAACGGCAGCCCGGTGGTCGCCATAGCCGCACCCAGCCAGGACCAGGCGAACCCCGACTGACCCTGCCGCGGGTTCCACGGCTCGAGGTGGTCGGAGCACATCGCCGCGGTGAAACCCACCTGCTCGGCGTGCTGCACCGCGCGGAGCAGGTCGCTGGGGTGCACCTGCTCGTGGGAGTTGTGGAAGCCGATCACCGTCATGCCGCATGCCTACCGGCAGTGGTGATCAACCGCAGGGTGAGTGCAACCGGCAACCATCAGGCGCAGCGGTGATCAGCTGTCCGCGGCCCGCCGGTAGAGCCGCCGGCCGGGTGCGGAGCTGACCCCGTGCGCGAGGGTGCTGGCCGCGACCGCCAGGGTGCCGGCCGCCCACAGCCGCGGATCGGTGACGCCGTGCTCCTCGCTGAGGGTCAGGTAGAACAGCGCGCTGACGCCGATCGGCCCGAACCAGCCGAGGAAGACCGCATCGCGCAGCTTGAGCCCGAGCGGTCGGGCCAGCGCCAGCAGCACGGGTGGCCGCCGCAGCAGCAGCACGGCCACCGGGAAGACGAGTGCCGCCCAGCCGAGGTCGGCCCATGCCGACCAGGGCAGCAGGATGCCCAGCAGCAGGAACAGCGGGAGCACCACGTACCGGTTGACCCCCTCGTCGATGGTGTCCTGCGGGCCGACCTCGTCCTGGGCGACCGTGAAGTTGTAGGCCAGTCCCGCGATGAACACCGCGAGGATGCCGTCGGAGTTGGCGATCCGGGCGATGCCGAGCACCGCGACCGCCAGCACCAGCGTGAAGACCAGCGACGCGCCCTGGTCGACGTCGGAGCGGCTCTGCGCAAAGCTCATCGCACGGCCGGCGATCAGGCCGACCACGATCCCGACGACGACGCCGACGGCGACCTGGTACAGGCCGTCGAGGGCGGCGTGCCCGAGGGAGTCCCCCAGCACGAGGGCGATCCCCAGCAGCACCAGGGGCAGGGCCAGTCCGTCGTTGGTGCCCGACTCCTCCGACAGCAGCTGCCGGGTCCGGGCCGGGAGGTGCTCCTCGGCCGGCTTCCCGGTGACCACGCTGGAGGCGAGCACCGGGTCGGTCGGCGTGATGCAGGCGCCGATGAGGGCAGCCAGCGCCAGCGGGACGCCGAGCACCAGCCAGGCCAGGCCGGCCGAGAGCGCGGCCATCCCGAGCATCCCCACCGTCACCAGCACGGTCGTCGGGGTGACCACCGGGCGCAGCCGGCGCACCGGGAACCGCAGCGCCACCCCGATCAGGGAGACGGCGAGCAGCACCCGGGACATCTCGTGCACCAGCGGCGTCTGGATCCCCTCGCTGATCTCGACCAGCCCGAGCACCTGCGGGCCGACGACCACTCCGAGCAGGAGCGCGAGCAGGGGTTCGCTGAAGGGCAGGTCGCGCATCTTGCTGGACAGCGCGGCCAGGGCGACGGCCAGGCTGCCGACCAGCGCGTACCCCAGGTGCAGGTCTTCCATGACGCCCTCCTCCGCCGGCTCGGGTGCGGCAGGACGACGCGCCGGTCACGTGCCCCGGCGACCCCTGCCCACCGGCAGCCCGGCGGGAAACACCCGGCCGGACGCTGGTCCCGCGGCCGAGGGGGGCTCAGAAGGTGATGCCCAGGGCGACCCCGCCGAGGAAGTAGACCGCGGCGGTGATCAGCACGATGCCGATCACGTTGAGGACGGCGCCGGCGCGGATCATCTGCCCGATCGTGACGTAGCCGGAGCCGAACACGATCGCGTTCGGCGGGGTGGCCACCGGCAGCATGAACGCGCAGGTGGCAGCCAGCGCCGCGGGCACCAGGAGCACCAGCGGGAAGAGGTCGAGCCCCAGGGCGACCCCGCCCAGGACCGGCAGGAAGGCCGCCGCCGTCGCCGTGTTGCTGGTCACCTCGGTGAGCAGCAGGACGACTCCGGCAGTGACGACCACCAGGAGGATGGCCGGCAGCGTCCCCACCGCGCCCACCTGGTTGCCCACGTACTCGTCCAGCCCGCTCGCCTGCACCGCGGCGGCCAGGCTCAGGCCGCCGCCGAAGAGCAGCAGCACGCCCCAGGGCAGCTTCTGCGCCTGCTGCCAGTCCAGTGCGGAGACGCCCTCCCGGGCCTTGACCGGGATGAGGAACAGCGCGACGGCGGCCGCGATGGCGATGGTGGCGTCGTCGAGGTTGGCCACGAACGGCAGCACGTCGGTGAGCGCCGTCCATCCGGTCAGCGGCTGGCGGAACACCCACAGCAGGGCGGTGGTCACGAAGACCACCAGCACAGTCCACTCGCCCCGGGACATCGAGCCGAGCTTCTCGATCTCGGACTGGATCACCCGCTTCCCGCCCGGGATGTCGCGCAGCCCGGACCGGAAGGCCACCTTGGTGAGCACCAGCCAGGCGAGCACCAGGAAGACCGCGGCCAGCGGCAGGCCCATCAGCATCCATTCGCCGAAGCCCAGCTCGATGTCGTAGTTCTGCTCCACGAAGGCGGCGAGGATGAGGTTGGGCGGGGTGCCGATCAGCGTGGCGAGCGAGCCGATGCTGGCCGCGTAGGCGATGCCCAGCATCAGGGCGACGGCGAAGTTCCGGGTGTCGGAGTCCTGGATGAGCTCGGTGACCGCCGGGCCGCCGTCGCCGGGGGTGTCGCTGCCGCCGTCGGTGTCGGTGGCCGCTTCGACGGCTTCGGCGTCGACGCTGCCGGCGGCCACCCGGTCCAGCACGAGCATCAGCACGCTGAGCCCGATGGGCAGCATCAGCACCGTGGTCGCGGTGTTGCTCACCCACATGCTCAGGAAGGCGGTGGCGAGCATGAACCCGGCGATCAGCCGGGGTGGCTTGGTGCCCACCGCCCGCACGGTGAGCAGCGCGATCCGCCGGTGCAGCTCCCACTTCTGCATGGCCAGGGCGATCATGAAGCCGCCCATGAACAGGAAGATGTTCGGGTTCGCGTAGGGCGCGGTCGCCTCCTCCACCGACAGCACGCCGAGCAGCGGGAAGGCGACGATCGGCACCAGCGCGGTCGCCGGCAGCGGGAGCGCCTCGGTCATCCACCAGACGGCGAGCAGCACGCCGATCGCCGCCGTCGTCCGGCCGGCCGTGCTCAGCGCGTCGTCCTGGCGGAGCAGGAAGTAGACGACCAGCGCGGCGACCGGTCCGCCGATCCGGCCCGCCCACTGGCGGCCGGGCGGGACCGACGTGTCGGTGACGTTCGCCTGCTCACCGCCCCGTCCGGTGGCGGGCTTGCTGCGGTCGGTCACCTCGTGCCCGGGTGCCTGCTGCTGACCTGCCCGTCGTGCCACGGTGGGTCCTCTCCTCGACGCTCGACCGGTGCATCCGGCCCGGGTCAGGCCGGTTGCAGGTCGGTGACGACGGCGGCGGGCGCCGGTTCGTGATCCAGCGGACGGCGGGTGAACCGGCCGGTGCCGTGCGACACCGACCGCAGCGCGCGCGGGTACGTGATCAGCTCCCGCTCCGGCACCTCGGCGTGCACCGTCGTCTCCTCGCGCGCGGGGTCCGCGACGCTCCCGGTGACCCGGGCCCGCCGCCCGGCGAGGTCGCCGAGGACCGGGCCGACGTGCTCGGCGGGCACCGTCACCTCCACGGCGCACCACGGCTCCAGCACCTGGGTGCCGGCCGCGGCGGCGAGCTCCCGCAGAGCGAGCGCGCCGGCGGCGGAGAACGCGGCGTCGGAGGAGTCGACGGAGTGCGCCTTGCCGTCGACGAGGACCACCTCCACGTCGACCAGCGGCCGCCCGCTCACCCCGCGGGCGGCCTGGGCGCGCACGCCCTTCTCCACGCTGCCGTGGAACTGGGTGGGCACCGCCCCGCCGACGACCCGCTGGCTGAAGGTGACCCCGGACCCGGGTGGCCCCGGCCGGCCCTCGAGGACCACCACGGCGTACTGGCCGTGCCCGCCGGACTGCTTGACGTGCCGCCCGGTCACGGTGGCCGGACCGGCGAGCGTCTCCACCAGCGGCACCCGGACCGGCGGGGTCTGCACCGCGACGCCGTACCGGCCGCGCAGCCGGTCCAGCAGCACCTCGGCGTGCGCGTCCCCCACGCACCAGAGCAACAGCTGCCCGGTGTCCGGCCGCCGCTCCACCCGCACCGCCGGGTCCTCGGCGACCAGCCGGCTCAGCGCGGCGGCCAACCGGTCCTCGTCGCTGCGCGAGGCCGCCTCGACCGCCACCGGCAGCTGCGGGTCCGGCAGCGGCCAGGGCGGCACCACCAGCGGGTGCTCCGGGTCGGAGAGGGTGTCGCCGGTCTCGGCGCTGCTCAGCCGGGCGACGGCGCAGAGGTCACCGGCCGGGCACTCGGCGACCGGCCGCAGCGTGCTGCCCAGCACGGCGGCGATGCCCCCGACCCGCTCGTCGGCGTCGTGGTCGGGGTGCTGCTCGCCCCAGCCGTGCCCCGATCCGGCGCCGCAGACGTGCACCGGGGCGTCGGGTCGCAGGGTGCCGGAGAAGACCCGCACGAGCGAGATCCGGCCGAGGTAGGGGTCGGTCGTCGTCTGCACCACCTCGGCGACGAGCGGCCCGGCCGGGTCGCAGCCCACGTGCCCGGCCGGCCGTCCGTCCGGCCGGACGACGGGTGGGCACGGGCGCTCCAGCGGCGAGGGGAAGGCGCTCACCAGCAGGTCCAGCAGCTCGCCCACCCCGAGCCCGGTGGGCGGCGCGGCGCACAGCACCGGGTGGAAGTCCCCGCGGGCGACCGCCGTCTCCAGGTCGGCGACCAGGTCGGCGACCTCGATCGGCTCACCGGCGAGGTAGCGGTCCATCAGCGTCTCGTCCTCGCTCTCGGCGATCACCCCCTCGATCAGCTCGGCGCGCAGCCGGTCGCGCTCCGGGTCACCGGGCAGCGGCTCCAGCAGCGAGGTGAGCGCGCCGTCGTCCCCGAGCACGTGCAGCGGGTGGACCCCGGCGCCGAGCAGCTCCCGGCAGCTCCGCACGACGGCCGGGACGTCGGCCCGCGGCCGGTCGACCTGGGTGACCACGACCGCCCGCGGCAACCCGGCGACGACGCACTCGTCCCACACCTGCACGGTGCCCGCGTCCACCCCGGTCACGGCGGAGACGACGACCAGCGCGGCGTCGGCGGCCCGCAGCGCGGCGCGCAGCTCACCGACGAAGTCCGGGGCGCCCGGGGTGTCCAGGAGGGTGACCCGGTGACCGGCGTGCTCGACCGTCGCGGCGTGCAGCGAGACCGAGTGCTGGAGCCGGACCTCCACCTCCTCGGTGTCCAGGCAGGTGGTGCCGTCCTCCACCCGGCCACCGCGGGGCAGCGCCCCGGCGGCGACCAGCAGCGCCTCGGCCAGGGTGGTCTTGCCCGCGCCGGCGCGGCCCACCAGCGCCACGTTGCGCACCCGCTCGGGCGGGCGGGGTGCCGGTGCACCCACGCCGGTTCGGTTGCTGCTGCCGCTGTGCGTCGCCACGCAGACCTCCGGACGTCGTCGTCCCAGGTGCCCACCCTGGCCCCGGATGCCGACCCGGACAAGTCCTGGGCAGGGTCGGGTCTGCACGGCAGGCGAGACTGGCCCGCGTGCTGCCACCGTCGGGGACTCCCGGGACCGACCTGCCGGTCCGCGCGGTGCTGCCCGCCCTCGACACGGCGCTGACCGCGGCCGGCGCTGCGGTGCTGGTCGCCCCGCCGGGAACCGGCAAGACCACGCTCGTCCCGCTGGCCCTCGCCGGCCGGCTGCCCGGCCGGGTGCTGGTGGCCGAGCCCCGGCGGGTGGCCGCCCGGGCCGCGGCCCGCCGGATGGCGTCGCTGCTGGGCGAGCCGGTGGGGCGATCGGTGGGCTACAGCGTGCGCGGGGACAGCCGGCGCAGCGACGCCACCCGCGTCGAGGTGGTCACCACCGGCCTGCTGGTCCGCCGGCTGCAGGCCGACCCGGAGCTGCCCGGGGTGTCGGCCGTGGTGCTCGACGAGTGCCACGAGCGGCAGCTGGACACCGACCTCGCGCTGGCCTTCACCCTCGACGTCCGGGCCGCGCTGCGCCCGGAGCTGGAGCTGCTGGCCATGTCGGCGACCGCGCAGGCCGGCCGGCTGGCCGAGCTGATGGGCGATGCACCGGTGCTCGAGGCGACCGGGTCGCTGCACGAGGTGGAGCCGGTCTGGTGCCCGCCGAGCCCGCCGGTCGCCCCGCCGCACGGCACCGTCGTGGACCCGCGGCTGCTGACCGCGGTCGCCGAGGCCGTGCGCCGGGCCCTGGCCGAGACGTCCGGCGACGTGCTGGTCTTCCTCCCCGGCGCCGCCGAGATCGGCCGGGTCGCCGGGCTGCTGACCGGCGTGGACGCCGACGTCCGGCCGCTGCACGGCCGGCTGCCGCCCGAGCAGCAGGACGCCGCCCTCACCCCGGGGCCGCGGCGCCGGGTGGTGCTGTCGACCGACGTCGCCGAGACCAGCCTGACCGTGCCCGGTGTGCGCACCGTGGTCGACGCCGGCCTGGCCCGGGTGCCGCGGTTCGACGTGGCTCGCGGGATGGGTGCGCTGGTCACCGTCCGGGTCTCCCGCGCCTCGGCGGTGCAGCGGGCCGGACGGGCCGGGCGGGAGGCGCCCGGGCGGGTGTACCGGCTCTGGTCGGCCGCCGAGCACGACCGGCTGCCCGCGGCCGCCGAGCCGGAGGTCGCCCTCGCCGACCTGACCGGGCTGGCCCTGGAGCTGGCGGTCTGGGGTGCCCCGGACGGCGCCGGGCTCGCACTGCCGGACGCACCGCCGGAGGCCGCGTTCGCCGTGGCCCGGGCGACGCTGCGCCGGCTGGGTGCGGTGGACGACGCCGGCCGGGTCACCCCGCGCGGCCGGGCGCTGACCGCCGTCGGGGCGCACCCGCGGCTGGCCCGGGCGCTGCTCGACGGCGCCGCGCAGGTGGGCCGGCGGCGGGCGGCGGAGGTCGTGGCCCTGCTGTCGGGTGACGTCACGCCCCGCTCCGACGACCTGGTCGCCGAGTGGCGGGCGCTGCGCGGTCAGTCCGGCGGCCCGGCGGCGCGCTGGCGGGACGAGGTGGCCCGGCTGACCCGGGCGGCCCCGTCGGCGCCGGACACCGGACTGCCGGACGACGCCGCCGCCGGGCTGCTGGTCGGGCTGGCGCACCCGGAGTGGCTGGCCCGCCGGCGTCCCGGCACCGAGCGCACCTACCTGCTGGCCGCCGGCACCGGCGCGGAGCTCGCGCCGGGGACCGCGCTGGGCGGGGCGGGCTGGCTGGCCGTGGCCGCGGCCGACCGCGCGCCGGGGCGGCGCGACGCCCGGGTGCGCGCGGCGGTCGCGGTGGACGAGGCGACGGCGCTGGCGGCCGGGGCCGCGGCGCACACCGACGGGCCGGAGGTGACCTGGCGGGACGGCGACGTGCGGGCGGCCCGGGTCGAGCGGTTGGGTGCGATCGTGCTCGCCGAGCGACCGCTTCCCGACCCGGACCCGGCGGCGGTGACCGCGGCGCTCGCCGAGGGGCTGCGCCGTGACGGGCTGGCCCTGCTGACCTGGACGCCGGCCGCCCGGGCACTGCGGGAGCGGCTGGCCGCCGCGCACGCCGGGCTGGGTGAGCCGTGGCCGGCGGTGGACGACGAGTCGCTGCTCGCCGCGCTGGCCGACGGTCCCGCGCTGTCCGGCGCCCGCAGCCGCCGGGACCTCGCCCGGGTGGACCTGACCGCGGCGCTGCGCGGGCTGCTGCCCTGGCAGCTGGCCGGGCGGCTGGACGAGCTGGTGCCCGAACGGGTCGAGGTGCCCACCGGTTCGCGGGTGCGGGTGGACTACGGCGACCCCGAGGTGCCGACCCTGTCGGTGCGGGTGCAGGAGGTGTTCGGCTGGGCGGCAGCCCCGGTGGTCGCCGGCCGGCCGCTGCGCCTGCAGCTGCTCTCCCCCGCCTCCCGGGTGGTCGCCACCACCGCGGACCTGGCCGGCTTCTGGGTCACCGGCTACCCGGCGGTGCGCAGCGAGCTGCGCGGCCGCTACCCCCGCCACCCCTGGCCGGAGGACCCGGCCACCGCCGTCCCGACCCGCCGGGCGAAGCCCCGCGGGACCTGACCCGACCCGTGGCCGACGGCCCACCGACGGGCGACGCACACCACGGCGAGGACGCAACGCCCTCGAGGCAGGCGACCGAGCTCATCCGGCGGGTGGGCCGAGGTCCTCGGCGGTCGCCAGCGCCGTGACCCGGCCCAGCGCCGACCGGGCCGCCGGGTCCAGCTGGTCGATCAGCAGGGAGACACCCAGGAACTCCGCGCCTGCGGACTCCACGAGGTGGCGGGCAGCCAGGGCCTGACTGCCGCGCTCCGCCCAGTCGTCGACCAGGAGCACCCGTTCGCCGGCCGTCAGCACCGCTTGCATCCGCAGGCGATGGCGCAGACCGCGGTAGTCCTGACCTGCCTCCGTCGTGAGCCCCGCGCCGGGGAGCAGTCCGTCCCCCTTCCGCACGGCCACGAACCCCACGCCCAGGGCGACGGCGGCGGCGCCGCCGAGCAGGAAGCCCCGCGACTCGATCCCCACGACCCGGGTGACCCGCTGATCGCGCCAGGGGTCCACCAGGCCGGCCACCACGGCGCGCAGAGCGTCGCCGTCGGCGAACACCCGCCACACGTCGGCATGGCTGCCGATCCACCGGAAGTTCGCGAGCAGTGCCGTCCGTGCGGGATCCACCGCCGGATCATGCCCGCCCACCTCGGGAACCATTGTGTACTTCTGTACGCATCGATGTGTACGGTCGTACACATGACCAGCGACACGCGCTCGATGTACGAGCGGATGACAGCCGGTGACCCCTACATCGCCGACGACCCCCAGATCGCCGCCGCGAGCACCCGGGCACAGGCGCTGTCGCACCGCTACAACGCGATGGACCCCACTGACGGCGCGGCCCGCCGCGCGGTGCTGGAGGAGCTGCTGGGCGCGTTCGGCCCCGGCAGCGAGATCCGCCCGCCGTTCCACTGCGACTACGGCCGGCACACCACCGTCGGGTCGCGCACCTTCGCCAACTTCGGGCTGGTCTGCCTGGACGTCGCCCCGATCACCATCGGCGACGACGTGCAGCTGGGCCCGAACGTCCAGCTGCTGACCGCGACCCACCCCCTCGAAGCCGGCCCCCGGCGGGACAAGTGGGAGTCCGCCGAGCCGATCGTGATCGAGGACAACGTCTGGCTCGGCGGCGGCGTCATCGTCTGCCCCGGCGTCCGGATCGGCGCGAACACCGTGGTCGGCGCCGGCTCGGTGGTCACCCGGGACCTGCCCGCCGACGTCGTCGCGGTCGGCAGCCCGGCCCGCGTCGTCCGACCGCTCCCGTGAGCCAGGCCCCCGACCCCGAGACGGGCGACCGGCCGGTGCGGCGGCACGACCCCGACCGGGCGGCGCGGATCGTCGAGGCGACCGTCGACGTCATCGCCGAGCACGGCGTCGCCGGCACCACCCACCGGCTGATCGCCGCGGCCGCCGACGTCCCGCTGGGCTCGCTGACCTACCACTTCACCGGGCTGGACGACCTGCGCGCGCAGGCGTTCGCGCTGCACGCCGAACGGATGGCGGTGAAGTACGAGGCGCACTTCGCCGACGCCGCCAGCCTCGACGACGTCGTCGAGGCGGTGACCGACCTGGTGCACGCCGACGCCGACGCCGACGACCGCGACTGGGCCGTCGCCTACGAGCTCTTCCTCGCCGCGCTCCGCGACCCCGCACTGCGCACGGTCACCGAGTCCTGGATGCGCCGCAGCCGCGGGGTGCTCGAGCGGTTCGTCGACCCGACCACCTCCCGCGGCGTCGACGCGCTCGTCGAGGGCCTGGTCATGCACAAGGTCCTCTCCATCCGGCCGGTGTCCCGCGCCGAGACCCGCGAGATCATCGCCCGGGCCGTGCGCCCCACCACCCCGCAGGAGCTCCCGCGTTGACCAGCACCGACGTCCGCCGGTCACCCGACCCGGCCCGGGTGACCACCGCCATGCGGGCGGTCTACACCGCCTTCATCGGCGCGGGGTTCGCCTTCGCCAGCTGGGCCAGCCGGATCCCCCAGGTCCGGGACCGGCTCGACCTCGACCCGGCCGCGCTCGGCCTGGTGCTGCTGGCCATCGCGGCCGGCTCGGTGATCGCCCTGCCGCTGGCCGGCACCCTGATCGGGCGGATCGGCTCGCGCGCCACCGTGATCGTCATGGCGCTCGTGCTCGCCGCGGCGATGGTCGTCATCGCGGTCGGCTCGGTCACCTCGGTGACCGTGCTGACGGCCGGGCTGTTCGTGATGGGCCTGTCCAACGGCGCCTGGGACGTCGGGATGAACGTCCAGGGCGCCGTGGTCGAGCGGCACCTGGGCCGGATCGTCATGTCCCGCTTCCACGCCGGCTTCAGCCTGGGCACGGTTGCCGGGGCGCTCCTGGGGACGGCGATGGTCGCCCTCGACGTGCCGGTGCCGGTCCACCTTGCCGGGGTCGCGGTGCTGGTCGCGGTGGTCGTGCCGCTGACCACCCGGGGCTTCGTCCCCGACGTCGACACCGACCCCGACGGCGTCCCGGCCGAGCGGGTGAGCGCACTGGCTGCCTGGCGGGAGCCACGCACGCTGGTCATCGGCGTGGTCGTGCTGGCCTTCTCCTTCGCCGAGGGCGCTGCCAACGACTGGCTGGCGGTGGCGTTGATCGACGACCACGGCACCTCGGCGACCGCCGGCACGCTCGGGTTCGCCCTGTTCCTCACGGCGATGACGCTGGCCCGCTGGTTCGGCGGCTCGCTGCTGGACCGCTACGGCCGGGTGCCGGTGATCCGGCTGCTGGCCGGGTTGGCCGTCGTCGGGCTGCTGCTGTTCGTGTTCGGTTCCCCGCCGGTCGCCTTCCTCGGTGCCCTGCTCTGGGGCGCCGGGGCGTCGCTGGGCTTCCCCACCGGGATGAGCGCCGCGGCCGACGACCCGGCGAAGGCCGCCGCGCGGGTGAGCGTCGTCGCCTCCATCGGCTACTGCGCGTTCCTGGCCGGGCCACCGCTGATCGGGCTGCTCGGGCAGCAGGTCACCGTGCTGCGCGCGCTCACCGTCGTCGCCGTCCTGCTGGGCGTCGCCGTCCTGGTCGCCGGCTCGCTCCGCCCGCCGGCCGGACCGCCGGAGCAGCAGGTGTGACGGCCTCCGCAGCCACCCCAGTGGGCAGAGCCCGCCGCGACCGGTGAGGATCGGGGGGTGACCAGCACCGCCCCACCGCCGAAGCCCGCGACCGCCCCGCCCACGGACGCCTGGGGCATCGACGCCAGCTGGCTCGACGCCCTCGACGAGGAGCACACCGTCTCCCGGTCGACGATCGACCGGCTGCGGGAGGTGATCGGCACCCCGCCCGCGGACCTGCCGGACCGCGCCCCGATCGTCGCCCGGCCCGGGGACGCCCTGGAGGTCGACCTCGCCGACGTCGAGTGCGAAGACGGGCGGACCCTTCAGATCGACGGCGAGCTGCCCGAGGACTTCCCGCTCGGCTACCACCGGCTGCGCACCCCCGACGGCCGGGAGCGGCGGCTGATCGTCTCCCCCGGGCGCTGCTGGCTGCCCGAGGGCTGGCGCGCCTGGGGCTGGGCGGTGCAGCTCTACGCCACCCGCGGCCGGGAGAGCTGGGGCATCGGCGACCTCGGCGACCTGCGCACCGTGCGCGAGCTCGCCCAGGCGCAGGGCGCGGGCTTCGTGCTGGTCAACCCGCTGCACGCGGTGGCCCCGACGCCGGCCCAGGAGGACAGCCCCTACCTGCCGGCCACCCGCCGGTTCCGCAACCCGGTCTACCTGCGGATCGCCGAGGTGCCCGGCGCCGACGCGGTCGACGTGGAGGCCGAGGCCGGCCGGGCGCTCAACGACGGGGAGCTCATCGACCGCGACGCCATCTGGGCGCTCAAGCGCCGGGTGCTCCAGCGGGTCTTCGACGCCGGGGTCGACGAGGCGCCCTTCCGTGACTGGTGGTGGCACGAGGGCCAGCCGCTGATGGACTGGGCCACCTGGTGCGCGATCGCCGACGAGCACGGCCCGGACTGGCACACCTGGCCCGAGCCGCTCCGCGACCCCCGCGGCGCCGCGGTGGCCGACTTCGTGGCCGGCCACGACCGGGAGATCGCCTTCCACGCCTGGCTGCAGTGGCTGCTCGACGTCCAGCTGCGGGCGGCCACCGAGGGCACCACCGTGATCCAGGACCTGCCGATCGGGGTTGCCGGCGGCGGTGCGGACGCGTGGGCCTGGCAGGACGTGCTCGCCCAGGGCGTGAGCGTCGGTGCCCCGCCGGACGCCTTCAACAGCCAGGGGCAGGACTGGGGCTCACCCCCGCTGGTCCCCTGGCGGCTGCAGGCCGCCGACTACGAGCCGTTCATCCAGTCGATCCGGGCGACCATGGCCGGCGCCGGCGGCCTGCGGGTCGACCACGTGATGGGCCTGTTCCGGCTGTGGTGGGTGCCGTCCGACGGTGGCGCGGCCGAGGGTGCCTACGTCCGTTACCCGCACGAGGACCTGCTCGACATCGTCGCGCTGGAGAGCCACCGCGCGCAGGCGATCGTCGTCGGCGAGGACCTGGGCACCGTCGAGGACGGCGTCCGGGAGGCGATGGCCGAGCACGGGATCCTCTCCTACCGGCTGCTGTGGTTCGAGGACGACGAGCCCGCCCAGTGGCCGGCCGAGGCGATGGCCGCCATCACCACCCACGACCTGCCGACGGTGGCCGGGCTGTGGACCGGGTCGGACCTCGCCGAGCAGCGGGAACGCGGGCTGGGCACCGAGGAGGAGCTGCTGCGTGGCCGCGCCTCGCTGCTCGCGCACCTGGACTTCATCGCCGAGGACGCCACCCCGGCCCAGGCGGTCGAGGCTGCCCACCGGCAGCTGGCCACCGCGCCCTCGACCCTGCTGTCGGCGACGCTGGACGACGCGCTCGCCGAGGAGCGCCGGCCGAACATGCCCGGCGCGAACTCCCGGCCCAACTGGTGCCTGCCGCTGCCGGTGCCCACCGAGGAACTGGCCGCGCACCCCGGCGTCCAGGCCGTCGCCGGCGTGCTGAACGCGGGGCTGCACCCGGTCACCACCAAGGGCAAGGTCAAGAGCGGCAAGCGCAGCAAGAGCACCGGCCGGAGCACCCGCACCAAGCACAGGTGAGCCGAGACCGGGCTGGTGGCTGCCTCGACCATCACGAGACAGCCACCAGCCCGCGGTCGGCGCCGGCGGGGCGTGCCGCGCGGGCACGCCCCGGTCGTCGTCAGCTCTGGATGAACTCCAGCAGGTCGGCGTTGATCGTCTCTGCCTGGGTGGTCGGCATGCCGTGCGGGAAGCCCGCGTAGGTCTTCAGCGTCCCGTTCGGCAGCAGCTCGACTGCCAGCGGAGCGGAGTCCGCGTAGGTCTTCAGCGTCCCGTTCGGCAGCAGCTCGACTGCCAGCGGAGCGGAGTCCGCGTAGGGCACGACCTGGTCGTCGTCGCCGTGCATGACCAGCACCGGCACCGTGATCTTCTTCAGGTCGTCGGTGAAGTCGGTCCGGGAGAAGGCGACGACGCCGTCGTGGTGGGCCTTCGCCCCGCCCGTCATGCCCTGGCGCCACCAGTTCGCGATGATCGCCTCGTTCGGCTCCACGCCGGGCCGGTTGAACCCGTAGAACGGCCCGGACGGCAGGTCGCGGTAGAAGCTCGACCGGTTGGTGGCCACCTGCTCCTGGATGCCGTCGAAGACGCTCTGCGGCAGCCCGCCGGGGTTGGCGTCGGTCTGCACCATGATCGGCGTCACCGCGCTGATCAGGACGGCCTTGGCGACCCGGTCCTCGCCGTGCCGGGCGAGGTGGCGGACGACCTCCCCACCGCCGGTCGAGTGACCGACGTGCACGGCACCGTGCAGGTCCAGGTGGGCGGTGAGCGCCGCCAGGTCGTCGGCGTAGTGGTCCATGTCGTGCCCGTCGGCGACCTGGGTCGAGCGGCCGTGCCCCCGGCGGTCGTGCGCGATGACGCGGTAGCCGCGCTGCACGAAGAACATCAGCTGGGCGTCCCAGTCGTCCGACGACAGCGGCCAGCCGTGGCTGAACACGATCGGCTGCCCGGTCCCCCAGTCCTTGTAGTAGGTCTCGATGCCGTCGTGGCTCAGGACGGGCATGGCGTCTCCTTCGTCGGTGCTGCGGTCAGTGGCGGTCAGCACGCTAGGGACGACGACGCCCCGGGACTGTGCCCTCGGTGCCCGGTGCTGGCCCCTGGGTGCCGACCCGCCCAGGGCGGACCCCCTTCCCCCGCAACCCGTCGGGGCGACAGGATGTCGGCGCCCGCGGCAGCGTCGCCGACCACCCGAACAGGGAGGCGCGATGGTCACGCTCCTGGACAGCCGGCAGCTCACCGGCGCCGACCGCCACCCGGCCGCGGTGGTCGCACGGCTGCAGGCCGGCATGAGCTCCCGGGTGCGCTTGCGCGAGCCGGCAGCATCCGTGCAGGTGCGGCTGGACACCTGGCAGCTCGGCGGCCTGCCGGTGCTGCGCGCCGACGTCGTCGGCCCGCTGGTGGTCAGCCGCCGCCGGACCCCGGCGGACACCCCGCCGGTGCTGTCGCTCTACGTGCAGGAGCGTGGCACCGGCCGGCACGAGCAGGGCGGACGGCGCCGCGCGCTGCCGCCCGGCACCCTCACGGTCACCGACATCAGCTCGCCGTACGACTTCTGCTGGGGCGACACCGAGGGTGCGGGCAGCGCCCTGCAGGTCCCGGTCGCCCGGCTCGGGCTGTCGGTGGACGTCGTGCGCCGGGCGGCTCCGCGCGCGCCGGACAGCCCGCTGTACGAGCTGGTCCGGGCGCACGTCGACCGGGTCACCCGGGACGCCGAGCGGCTGGCCGCCGACCCGGGGTGGCCGGCGCTGTCCGTGGCCACCCTCGAGCTGGTGCGGGCGCTCCTGGTCTCGGCCGACGGCGCCGGCGACACGGTGCCGGGTGAGAGCCTGCTGCCCCGCATCCGCACCTGGGTGGGCCAGCACCTGACCGACCCCGGCCTCGATGCCACCCGCGTCGCGGCCGAGCACGCGATCAGCGTCCGCCAGCTCTACCGGCTGTGCTCCGCGGCCGGGTTCAGCCTGGAGCAGTGGGTCATCGACCAGCGCCTGGAGGGTGCCCGGGCGGAGCTGGCCCGGCCCGGTGGCCGGCCGATCGCCGCCGTCGCCCGGTCGTGGGGGTTCGGCGACCCGTCGCACTTCAGCCGCCGGTTCCGGGCCGCCTTCGGCACCACGCCCCGGGAGTGGCGGGCCCAGCAAGCCAGCGGGGCCGTCACCGAGTGACAGCTGAGCGGGCATCCCGAGCGCGGGAAGCCCGTTCTGCTGACACTCGCCACCCGGGTGCCCTTTGTCGAACGTGTGTTCGAATCCGTGCGACGATGTCCGGGTGGCCGGGGGGATGCAGCGCGGGCGGCACGGCGGCTCGCTGGCCGACCGCGCCGCCCGTTCCGGGGTGCCCGCTCCCCCGCCGGAGCCGCCCGCCCCGCCGGAGCCGCCCGCCCCGCCGGAGCCGCCCGCCCCGCCGGAGGCGCCTGCCCCGCCGGAGGCGCCTGCCCCGCCGGCCGCCGAGGCCCGGCGTCCGGCGGGCAACGGGCACGGCCGGCACTGCTGGGTGCAGGACCCCCCCGACGCACCCGGCACCTGGCCGGGCCTGCTGGTGGAGTGGCGGCAGCGGGAAGACGCCTGGCACGGCCGGGTCGCCTACACCGTCGTCGGCGCGCACGGCCCGGTGCTGGTCGAGGCCTGGCTGCCCGCTGAGCAGCTCAGCCGGGGCTGACCCCCTACCGTGCGCGGCATGACGGAGGAGCAGGGGCAGCCGGTCGTCGTCCGGGCTCAGGGCCGGCCGGACGGCGGGGAGCTGCCGGTCATCGGCCTCCCGCCACGCCCCGGGGAACGACACCCCGGCGTCGGCGTCCGGTGGGTCGAGGCCGGCGCCCTCCTCGCGGTGACCACCTGGGGCAGCAGCAGCCATCCCACCGTGCCCCGGGCTGCCCGGGTGCAGGACGGCGAGCTGACGCTGACGATCGGCCGCAGGGAGTCCGCCCCGCTCCCCCCGGGCTCCGTCGACGTGATGACCGCGGACCTGGCCTCGCACACGACGGTGATCGAGCCCCCGGCCGGGCTGGACCCGCACACGCCGACCCGGGTGCACGTCGGCGAGCAGGTCGTGGAGCTGCCCCCGGCGGGGACCCCGCTGCCCCCGCCAGTCCAGCTCCGGTCGGGACCATCGCCCCAGCCGCCGTCACCTCACTCGGGTCCGCCTGAGGCGTGACCGGCGCCCACGTGCGGCCCGGCAGCCGGCGACGGGACGAGTCCGTGGCCGCGACCGCGCCCGTGCACCCCGACCCGGGCGCTGCGAGCAGCCGGCTCTGCGCCACCACGTCGGGGCCCCAGCGTGAGGCGGATCAGTGCCTGGCGGTGCCGAGCGCGGTCCGGTAGCGCATGGGGCTGGTGCCGACGACGGCGGAGAACCGCGCCCGGAGGTTGGTGGCCGAGCCGAGCCCGCTGGCCGTGGCGATGCGCTCGACGGACCAATCGGTGGTCTCCAGCAACCGTTGCGCCCGCCGGACCCGGGACCGGGTGAGCCAGGCGCTGGGAGTGGTGCCGACCTCGTCGGCGAAGCGGCGGTTCAGGGTCCGCACGCTGACGGCGCTCACCTGGGCGATGTCGGCGATGGTCACGGGCCCGGCTGCGTGGTCCTCGATCCACTGCAGCGTCGCCGCCAGCCCGCCGTTGCCCAGTCCGTCGTCCCGGATGTACTGCGCCTGGCCGGCGTCCCGGGTGAGCGGCACCACCGCGGTCCGGGCGGCCTCGGCGGCCACCGCTCCTCCGTGGTCCCGGGAGATCATGTGCAGGCACAGGTCCAGGCCGGCCGCCGCGCCGGCGGAGGTGAGGACCTGCCCGTTGTCCACGAACAGGGAACCGGCGTCGACGTCGACCGCCGGGTACCGGGCGGCGAGGACGCCGGCGGCCTGCCAGTGGGTCGTTGCCCGCAGCCCGTCGAGCAGTCCGGCGGCAGCGAGGTCGAGGGCGCCGACGCAGATGGAGGCGATGCCCGCGCCCCGCCGGGCCGCCTCCTGGAGGGCGGCCAGCGCCCTCGGCTCCGGTGAGGCGCTGGGATCGCTCCGGCCCGGGACGACCACGGTGTCCGCAGCGATCAGCCGGTCCAGGCCGTGGGGCACGGACAAGGAGGTCGGCCCCGCAGCGGCGGTCCGCCGGGGACCGGCGACGACCACCTCGTAGGCGGGCGCGCCGTCGACGGCGGTCCGCCCGAACACCTCCACCGGTGTGGCGAGGTCGAAGGCGATGACGCCGTCCAGGGCCAGGACCGCAACGGTGTGCACGCCGTGGACGGTAGCGCTGGGCATGGCGAGATGGTTGCGGAGCATGGCTGATGAGCCACTCGTGCGACGGCCGCACCGGTTCCTACGCTCGCTGCACACCCCCGAGAGAGGAAGCCCTGTGCTGGCCCAGATCGTCTTGTTCGACGGGTTCGACCCGCTGGACGTCATCGCACCCTTCGAGGTGCTCAGCGCTGGCGCTGCCGCAGTCGGCGGCCGGCTCGAGGTCCGGCTGGTCGGCATCGACGCCCCGGGCCCGGTCACCAGCGGCACCGGTGGCCTGCAGCTCACCGCCACCCACGTGCTCGCCCCCACCGAACCGGGCTTCGTGATCGTGCCGGGCGCAGCCGGCCCGGTGTCCGCCGACCCCGACGTCGTGGACACCATCCCCGTCCTGCTGGCCCGCGTGGGTGAGACCGGCCTGCCCGGCAAGGTGCGGCAGGCGTTCGGCGCACCGGACACCGTGGTGGCCACGGTCTGCGGCGGGTCCCTCGCGCTGGCCATGGCCGGGCTGCTCGAGGGGCGTCACGCCGTCACCCACCACCTGGGCAACGACGTCCTCGAGGCCACGGGCACGCACCTCGTCCGCGCCCGCGTCGTCGACGACGGCGACCTGGTCAGCGCCGGCGGGGTCACCTCCGGCCTGGACCTCGCACTGCACCTGCTGGACCGGCAGTTCGGGCCGCAGATCGCCCATGCGGTGGAGGAGCTCTTCGAGCACGAACGCCGCGGCACCGTCTGGCGCCCCATCGGCTCCCAGCCCCTCCCGGCCTGACCCCGTGAGCCAGCTCCCCGGCCGCTGGGCCCTGCGCATGCGGACCCCGATCGGCAGCATCGAGGCAGAGATGACGTTCACCGAGCACGACGACGGCCTCACCGGCCAGGCCGCCGGGAAGGGCGAGACGGTCCCACTGCACGACGTCCGGACGGCGCCCCACCAGGACGGGGAACGGGTGACGTGGACGCAGACCATCACCCGGCCGCTGCGGCTCAGCCTGGCCTTCGACGTCGTCGTCGCCGGCGACGAGCTGCACGGCCACTCCCGCGCCGGCCGTCTCCCGCAGTCCACCGTCACCGGGCACCGCCTCCCGGACTGACCGTGCCCGCGACCGGGCCGGTTTGCGCAGGCACCCTCTCGGGATACCGGGGAGGGAACGCCGCCCGGAGTCGCCGGGCCACGAGAGCGGAGGACGCGATGACCAGCCCGCACGACGAGCCGACGCTCGACGACGTGATCACCCCCGAGGAGCCGGCCCCCCGGGACCGCACCGAGCACGCCAAGGACCCGCACCTGTCCGACGAGGTCCTCGAGCACCGCACCGAGCTCGAGCGCCAGGCGGTGCAGTCCGACGACGCCGACCCGGCCGGCGCCTATGAGCACGACGCCACCGAGGCCTGAGACACCGAGGCCTGAGCCGGCTCCGACGAGGGCGGCGCACCGGGGACCACCCGGGGCGCCGCCCTCGTCGCGTCCGGGTCAGGGCTGCAGCGAACGGGTGCGGCCGAGCACGCCGGTGAGCACCAGGGCCGCGAGCGCGCACCCGCCGGCGAGCAGCGCGACCCCGGGCCAGCCGGCGTCCTGCCAGGCCCGGCCGGCGAGCGTGCCGCCCACCGAGGAGCCGACGTAGTACCAGAACGAGTACAGCGAGGCGGCCTGCCCGACCGGCCGACCGCCCAGCTGGGCCCGTGCCGCGACCCAGCCGCTGGCCACGCCGTGGGCGGCGAAGAACCCGATGGTCAGCACGCACAGCCCCAGGACGACGCACCACAGCGGCGTCGGCAGGGTCAGGGCGATCCCCGCCGCCATCAGCGCCACGGCGCCGGGCACCACCACCCGCCGCCCCATCCGGTCGGCCAGCCAGCCGGCGGTCGGTGAGCTCGCCGACCCGAGCAGGTAGGCGAGGAACACCAGCCCGGCCACCGCGGGCGTCAGCGAGTAGGGCGCGGACTCCAGCCGGAAGGTGCCGGCGTTGTAGACGGCGACGAACCCGCCCATCAGCAGCGCGGCCAGCCCGTACAGCGCCAGCAGCGCCGGGTCGGTGAAGGCCGCGCCGAGCTGGCGGAGCAGCCGGCCCTGCCGGAGCAGCGGGGTGAACCGGCGGGCCGGGGGCAGCAGCAGCCGGACGGCGACCGCGCAGCCGACGGCCACCACGGCGGCACCGCCCAGCGCCGTCCGCCAGCCGCCCAGCTCGGTGAGGACACCGGTGAGCAGCCGGCCGGACAGGCCGCCGATCGCGGTGCCGCTGACGTAGAGCCCGATCGCCCGCGAGCTCATCGCCGGGTGCAGCTCCTCGCGCAGGTAGGCCACCGCCACGGCGGGCAGCCCGGCCAGGGCGAAGCCCTGCAGACCGCGGAGCACCAGCAGCGCCTCCCACCCGGGGGCCAGCGCGATCAGCACGGCGAGCAGCGCCGCGGCGGCGAGGCTGGCGTGCAGGATGCCGGTGCGGCCGCGGCGGTCCGAGAGCGGCCCGAGCACCAGCAGGCCCACGGCCAGCGCGGCGGTGCTGACCGAGATGACCAGGGTCGAGGCCGCCGGGGTCACCCCGAAGGAGCGGCTGAACTCCGGCAGCAGCGCCTGCGGGGCGTACAGGCTGACGAAGACGGCGACGCCGGCGAGGAAGACGGCGGTCGCGGCCCGGCGGAAGGCCGGCTCACCGGCCCGGTGGCCCGGCCACTCCCCCGTCGTCACGCCCGGGAGCCTGCCCGTGTGGAGCTCGGCACCCAGCGCGGGGGGTCAGCAGGCCTGCTCGTCCAGCAGCTCGGCGGCCCGGGAGTCCAGCGCGTCCTGCGCCACCTCGGCGTCGTCGAGCGGCACGGGGGCACCGTCGTCGGTCAGCGTGGTCTCGTGGCCGCGACCGACGACGAGCACCACGTCCCGGCTGCCGGCGGCCGCCACGGCGGCGGTGATCGCCTCCCGGCGGTCCAGCACGGTGCGCACGGTCGCGGTGCTGCCGATCAGCCCGACCCGCAGCTCCTCGACGATCGCCTCCGGGCGCTCACCGTGGCTGCCCTCGTTGGTCAGCCACACCTCGTCCGCCGCGCGGGCGGAGACGCCGAGCCCCTGGCGCTTGTACCGGTCGCGGCGACCGCGGGCCCCGAGCACCAGGTGCACCTGACCGGCGGGGCCGGTGAGGTCGCGGGCGGTCTGCACGGCGGCGGCCAGCGCCCGGGGGGTGTGCGCGTAGTCGACGACGACGAGCGGGCCGCCCGGCCCGCGCAGCAGGGTGTTCCGCCCCGCGGGTGCCGCGGTGGCGGCCAGGCCGGCGACGATCGTCTCCGGCGCCAGCCCGAGCGAGCGGCCGGTCGCCCATGCCGCGGCGATGTTGCCCACGTGCACCCGGCCGACCAACGGCGAGCAGACCCAGTGCCGCCCGCCGTCGTCCTCGACGACCAGGCTGGTGCCGTCCGCGCCGGTGCGCCAGGCCAGCACCCGGACGTCGGCCGGCTCCCCCGGCCGGGTGGCCACCCGGGCCACCGGCACCCGCGCCTGGTCGGCCAGCCGGCGGCCCCATGGGTCGTCGACCACGATCACGGCGCTGTCGGCGCGCTCCGGGGTGAACAGCAGCGCCTTGCTCGCCCAGTACTGCTCGATCGTGCCGTGGTGGTCGAGGTGGTCCTCCTCGAAGCCGGTGAAGACCGCCACCTCGACGTGGACGGCGTCGACCCGGCCGACGTCCAGCGCGATGGAGGAGGCCTCGACCACCGCGCTGGTGGCGCCCGCCTCGAGCATCCAGCGCAGCAGCCCGTGCAGCTCCGGCGCCTCCGGGGTGGTCAGCCGGGTGCCCCGGGTCTGCCCGGCGACCCGCGCACCCAGCGTGGTCACCACCCCGGCGCACTCCCCCGCCGCCTCGAGCACCCCACGCACCAGCGTGCTGGTCGTGGTCTTGCCGTTGCTGCCGGTCACGCCGACCAGCCGCAGCTGCTCCCCGGGGTCCCCGGCCAGCAGTGCGCCCAGCGGGCCGAGCAGGGCCCGGACCGAGGGCACCAGCAGCTGGGGCGCCGCCACCGGCAGCGGCCGGTCGACGAGAAGCGCCGCGGCGCCGCGGGCCAGGGCCGACTCGGCGAACCGGTGGCCGTCGCTGTGCGCCCCGCGCACGCAGGCGAACAGGCAGCCGGGGGTCACCGCCCGGGAGTCGGTGACGAGATCGTGCAGCAGCAGGTGGTCCTCGCCGCCGGAGCGGACGACGGGGCCGGCGGCCACGGTGCGGGCACGGGACTCGACGGATGCCCAGGACACCGCGGGGAGCGACACGCGGCCGACGGTAGGCGAGCGACCGACACTCGGCAGCGCGAGACCCGGTGGTGCACGACCGTTCAAGCTCCGACACGCGAGGCGAGCTGGTTGGCTCAGGGCGTGCCGCAGCTGACCGCCGAGGACGTCGCCTGCTGGGTGCTGAAGAGCAGCCGGCCGCCGGAGGCACTGCTCCCCGACTGGCAGCCCGGCGCCGTCGCCGTGCTGGACCGGTGCGTCCGGCCCTCCTACCGGCTCGCGCTGATGACCCCGGGCCGGCCGTGCCTGCTGTGGGTGAGCGGCCGCGACCGGCCCGGGGTGCACGCCCTCGGTGAGCTGGCCGGGCCGGTGGACGCCGCGGCCCCGGGCGGGCCGGCGGTCGCCGTCCGGTGGACCCGACTGGCCGACCCGGTCGACCGGGCGGAACTGCTGGCCGACCCGGCGACCCGCTCGGCCGAGGTGCTGCGGATGCCCGCCGGGAGCAACCCGTCGTGGCTGTCGCCCGACCAGTACGCGGCCGTGCTCGGCCACGCCCGGACCCGGCCCGGCGCCTGAACGGTGCGCTCAGGCGCCTCGGGGCGCGTACATGATCAGCGCGACGCCGAGGAGGCAGACCAACGCGCCGGCGACGTCCCAGCGGTCGGGCCGGAAGCCGTCGGCGGCCATCCCCCAGAGCAGCGACCCAGCGACGAAGACGCCGCCGTAGGCGGCGAGCACCCGGCCGAAGGCGGCCTCGGGCTGCAGCGTGGCGACCATGCCGTAGAGCGCCAGCGACACCATCCCGATGCCCACCCAGAGCCAGCCGCGGTGTTCCCGCAGGCCCTGCCAGACCAGCCATGCGCCGCCGATCTCCAGCAGGGCGGCGAGCACGAACAGGGCGATGGAGCGGATGGTCACACCGGCCAGTCTCCCGGTCGCACAGCCGGGGCTGGGACCATGGCTCACCGTGACGGACAGCCGGTACCGCTGGGGCGGGCTCGCGTGGGTGCTGACCCTGCAGTTCTTCGTCGTCGAGGCGATCGCGGCGCTGCAGTACGAGGGCTACTCGTACTCCGCGGACGTGATCAGCGACCTGGGGACGGCGACCTCGCCCGCCCGGCTGCTGATGAACGCCTCCTTCGTCCTGCAGGGGGTGCTGATCATCACCGGGGCACTGCTGCTGCGGCCGGGGCTGGCCGGCACGGGTGGCCGGCTGGCCCGCCCGGTGCTGGTCGTGGCCGGGCTCGGGGTGCTCCTGGTCGGGCTCTTCCCCTCCGACGGCAACACCACGGTCCACACGATCGCGGCCGGCGCACACTTCCTCGGCGGCGGGATCGGGCTGATCGCGCTGGCCTACGGGGTGCGGCCGCGCTCGGAGGCGCTGGGCACCACGCTGGCCCTGCTCGGGCTGGTCGGCGTCATCGCGACGATCTTCTTCGCCTCGGCGGTCTTCGTCGGGCTCGGCGAGGGTGGCATGGAGCGGGTGGCCGGCTACGTCGTGCCGCTGGGCCTCCCCCTGGCCGGCGCGACGCTCTGGCGGCAGAAGGACGACTGGCTGGCGCTCACCAACCCCGACGGGACGCCGAGCCGCCGGCAGCTGCGGGAGGACGCCCGGCTGGAGCGGGCCCAGCGGGCCGCGGAGCGGGACGCCGCCCTGGAGGCCGCCGCCCACCGCCCGTCCGAGGGTGCGACACCGGTGGGCACCAGCGCCGCGGGCACCCCGGTGGAGGAGTCCGACGACTTCGACCCCGACGACCCCTGGGCCCCCCGCCGGCGCTGACGGACGGCCCAGGTCTGATCAGGAGCAGCAGGCGTCGGCGCCCTCGGGGGTCAGCGCCGCCAGCGTGGCCAGCGCCTTCACCGGCCCGGCGAGGGCCTCGCAGCACAGCGCGTAGACGTTGCTGCGGCCCTTCGGCGTGATCGTGACCAGCCCCTGCTCGCGCAACGGCGCCAGGTGGTGGCTGACCAGGGTCTGGCTCATGCCGGCGGCGTCGGTCAGCTCCCGGACCGTGCGCGGGCCCTCGGCCAGCAGCAGGAGCAGGTGCAGCCGGTTCGGGTCGCCGAGCGCCTTGAGCTGCGGGGCGAGCAGGCGGGCACGGTCGGCGGGAGAGGTCAGCTCGTCGACGTCGAGCAGTCGCACGTCCAGGTCCTGGCGCATGCCGACCAGTCTGCCATACGGTGGTTGTTGTCAACAGCGTTCGCTGTTAACGTGCCTCGACGTTGGACGGATCACCGACGAGCGAGGACGTGAGCACGACATGAGCGCGTACACGACGAAGGACCTGCCGGTCGTGGTGATCGGCGCCGGCCCGGTGGGCCTGGCCGCCGCCGCACACCTGCTGGAGCGGGGCCTGGAACCGCTTGTGCTGGAGGCCGGTGACCACCCCGCGGCCGCGGTGCGGGACTGGGGGCACGTGCGGCTGTTCTCCCCGTGGGAGTACGACGTCGACGACGCCGCCGTCCGGCTGCTCGAGCAGACCGGGTGGGAGTCCCCCGACCGGACCGCGTTGCCCACCGGCGCCGAGCTCGTCGAGCGGTACCTGGCGCCCCTGGCCGCGACGCCGCAGCTGGCCGGCCGGATCCGCACCGGCACCCGGGTGGTCGCGGTCAGCCGGGCCGGGGTGGACAAGACCCGCACCGTCGGGCGGGAGGGCCGGGCGTACGTGGTGCGCACCGTCGTCGACGGCCGGGTGCAGGACGTGACCGCCCGGGCGGTCGTCGACGCCTCGGGCACCTGGGGGCAGCGCAACCCGCTCGGCGCCGCCGGCCTCCCCGCGATCGGGGAGGAGCAGGCCGGCGACTGGCTGGTCGGGCCGCTGCCCGACGTGCTCGGCCGGGACCGCGCCCGGTTCGCCGGGAAGCACACCGTGGTGGTCGGCATGGGCCACTCGGCGGCGAACACGCTGCTGGCCCTGGTGGAGCTGCAGCAGCGCGAGCCCGGCACGCGGATCAGCTGGACGATCCGGGGCCGCTCCCCCGCCCGGCTCTACGGCGGCGGCGACTCCGACGGACTCCCCGCCCGCGGGCTGCTCGGCTCGACGCTGAAGGCCGCCGTCCAGGCCGGGCACGTCGAGCTGCACCGTGAGGTCACCTGGACCGAGCTCGCACCGACCGGGAACGGCCGGCTGCGGCTGCTCGGGACCGGCCGGGACGGCGCCCCGCTGGAGCTGGTGGTCGACGCGGTGGCCGCCGCCACCGGCTTCCGCCCCGACCTGGACGTGCTGCGCGAGGTGCGGCTCGACCTCGACCCCGCCCTCGAGGCCCCGGCCCGGCTGGCGCCCCTGATCGACCCGAACTCCCACTCCTGCGGCACCGTGCCGCCGCACGGGCACCGCGACCTGGCCCACCCCGACGAGGGCTTCTACCTGGTCGGCATGAAGTCCTACGGGCGCGCTCCCACGTTCCTGCTGGCCACCGGCTACGAGCAGGTGCGTTCGATCGCCGCCGCGCTGGCCGGGGACACCGAGGCCGCGGACTCGGTGCAGCTGCACCTGCCCTCGACCGGCGTCTGCAGCACCGACCTGGGCGCCCGGGAGACCGCCGAGTCCGCCGGAGTCGGCTTCGCCACCGGCCGTGCCCACGGGTGGTCGGCCGAGGAGCCCGCGGCGGTGAGCTGCTGCGGTGCGGCCCCGCAGCCGGTCGGTTCCGGGGCCTCCTCCTCAGACCGCTGACCCCCGCACCTCCGTCAGGGGATCACCGGGCCGCCAGTCGCAGCCGGGTGGCCCGACAGGCGATGCCCACGGCGAAGACCGCGGTGCCGGTGACCACGGCCTGCCACGGCAGGGTCGCCACCAGGACCAGGCAGCCCACCAGGCCGAGGACCTGCAGCGCCCGGGGGAACCGGCGGTGCGCGCCGTCCTGGGTGAACGCCGCGGCGTTGGCGACGGCGTAGTAGAGCAGCACCCCGAAGGAGGAGAAGCCGATCGCGCCGCGCAGGTCGACGGTCAGCACGAGCAGGCAGACGACGACGCCGACGCTGACCTCGGCCCGGTGCGGCACGGAGAAGCGCGGGTGGACCGCGGCCAGGTACCGCGGCAGGTCGCCCTGCCGGCCCATCGCCAGGCTGGTCCGGCCGACGCCGGCGATCAGCGCCAGCAGCGCGCCGAGCGCCGCCGCGGCCGCGCCGATCCGCACGACCGGCCCGGCCCAGTCCCAGCTGCCGGCGGCCACGGCGGCGGCCAGCGGTTCGGCGGTGGCGGCGATGCCGTCGGCGCCCAGCGTCGTCAACAGGGACACCGCGACCACCAGGTAGACCGCGACGGTGAGGCCCAGTGCCAGCAGCACCGCGCGCGGGATGGTCCGCGCCGGGTCGCGGACCTCCTCGCCCATGGTCGCGATGCGCGCGTAGCCGGCGAAGGCGAAGAACAGCAGCCCCGCCGACTGCAGCACCCCGAGGACGCCGCCCTCGACCGCCCAGTCCCCCGGTGCCGTCCCGCCCGCCGGACCGCCGAGGAGCATCGCGGCGACCGCGACGGCCAGCGCGGTCAGCACGACGGTGACGATGACCCGGGTGAGCCCGGCGGTGCGGGTGACGCCGCGGTAGTTCGTCGCGGTGAGCGCGAGCACGGCTGCCACGGCGACCGGGCGCTGCCAGCCGGCCGGCGCGGCGTACGCGGCGAAGGTGAGCGCCATCGCCGCGCAGCTGGCCGTCTTGCCGATCACGAACCCCCAGCCGGCGAGGAAGCCCCACCAGTCCCCGAGCCGCTCCCGCCCGTAGACGTAGGTGCCCCCGGAGGCGGGGTACTGCGCGGCGAGCTGGGCCGACGCGGTGGCGTTGCACCAGGCGACCACGGCGGCGATCGCCAGCCCGATCAGCAGCCCCGCGCCGGCGGCCTGCGCGGCCGGGGCGAAGGCGGCGAACACGCCGGCCCCGATCATCGACCCCAGCCCGATGACGACGGCGTCGCCGGTGCCGAGCCGGCGGGACAGGCCTGGTCCGACGGTCACACCGACTCCTCGTTCCCGGTCTGCAGCTCGGCTCCTGCCCTCGCGCCCCGATCGAGTCGGGTCCGGACGCCGACATCGTCCCCCAGCACCCCTGGCGCACCACCGTGATCCACGCCACGATGACGGCGTCTGCGGGTCACCGACCGAACCGGAGCACGAGCATGCGCCACTGCCTGATCGTCGCCAACCAGACCCTCACCACCGACACCCTCAGTGCCGCCGTGGAACGACGCATCGCCGCCGAACCGCACGAGTTCCACGTCGTGGCCCCGGCCACGCCGCTGGACGACCAGCTGGACGGCCCCAGCGCCTACGCGAGCCTGGGACCCTCGGCTGCCGACCGCGCCTATGCCGTGGCCGCCCAGCGCCTCGAGCAGGCGCTCGAACACCTCCGGACGCTGGGTGCCACGGTCGACGGCGAGGTCGGCGACCCGGATGTGCTCGAGGCGGTCCGCGAGGCCCTCCAGCACGTCGCAGCCGACGAGATCGTCGTCTCCATCCTGCCGCACGGGCTCTCGAAGTGGTTGCGCCGCGACCTCCCGGCCCGGCTGCGCAAGGCCACGGACGTCCCGGTCACCCACCTCACGGCCGACCAGGACGCCGGCGCCCCCGCCTGACCGGAGGCCGCACCCGCGGTCGCGCCCCGGGCTCACCGCCGGCGCAGGTCGACGCCGAGCTCGGCGGCCAGCGACCGCACCTGACGGGCGATGTCGTCCCGGACCAGCCGCATCCGGTCCATGCCCTCGACGCCGCGCGCGGACGGCTCGTCGACGTCCCAGGTGAGGAGACGGGTGCCGGTCACCGGCTCGACCCGGGCCTCCTGGCCGAGGGTCACCACGACGTCGGCGTCCCGCACCAGCTGCTCGGTGACCGGCTTCGGGCGCTCGCCGGAGATGTCGATGCCCAGCTCCTGCAGGGCTCGGACCGACTGCTCGTTCAGCGCGTCGCCGGGCGCCGTCCCGGCCGAGCGCACCTCGACGGCGTCCCCGGCCAGGTCCGCCATCAGCGCTGCGGCCAGCTGCGACTTCCCGGAGTTGCGCGCGCAGACGAACAGCACGCTGGGCCGGCCGGTCATCGGGTGGCGGGCGCCTGCAGCTCGGCGAGCAGGCTGCGGATCCGGCCCTCGATGTCGTCCCGGATGGGGCGTACGGACTCCACGCCCTTGCCGGCCGGGTCCTCCAGGGCCCAGTCGAGGTACCGCTTGCCGGGGAAGACCGGGCAGGCGTCCCCGCAGCCCATGGTGATGACGACGTCGGAGGCCTCGACGGCGTCGGTGGTCAGCACCTTGGGCCGCTGGTCGGAGATGTCGATGCCGACCTCGGCCATCGCCGCGACGGCCGAGGGGTTGACCTGGTCGCCGGGCACCGAACCGGCCGAGCGCACCTCGACCGCGTCCCCGGCCAGGTGGCGCAGCCAGCCGGCGGCCATCTGGGAGCGGCCGGCGTTGTGCACGCAGACGAACAGGACGCTGGGCTTGGTCATGCGTTCCTCCGGGAGGGGTCGGGGACGGCGGGGACGGTCGGGTCACCAGGGAACCAGCGGCGGGCGGCCCAGAGGGAGACGTAGACCAGCCCGACCAGCACCGGCACCTCGATCAGCGGCCCGACGACGCCGGCCAGCGCCTGCCCGGAGGTGACCCCGAAGGTGCCGATCGCCACCGCGATGGCGAGCTCGAAGTTGTTGCCGGCCGCGGTGAAGGCGAGGGTCGCGGTCTTGGCGTAGCCCAGCCCCAGCCGCATGCCGAGCAGGAACGACCCGCCGAACATCAGCGCGAAGTAGGCCAGCAGCGGCAGCGCGATCCGGGCGACGTCCCACGGGTTGGAGGTGATCGCGTCGCCCTGGAGGGCGAAGAGCATGACGATGGTGAACAGCAGGCCGTAGAGGGCGACCGGGCCGATCTTCGGCAGGAACGTCCCCTCGTACCAGTCGCGGCCCTTGGCGCGCTCGCCGATCGTGCGGGTCAGGAAGCCGGCGACCAGCGGGATGCCGAGGAAGACCAGCACCGAGAGCACGATCGCCCAGAAGCTGAACTCCGCCGACGTGGTCGACAGCCCCAGCCAGCCGGGCAGCACCTGGAGGTAGAACCAGCCGAGGACGGCGAAGGCGAGGATCTGGAAGACCGAGTTGATCGCCACCAGCAGCGCCCCGGCCTCCCGGTCGCCGCAGGACAGGTCGTTCCAGATCAGCACCATGGCGATGCACCGGGCCAGGCCCACGATGATCAGCCCGGTGCGGTACTCGGGCAGGTCGGGCAGCAGCAGCCAGGCCAGCGCGAACATCAGCGCCGGCCCGACCAGCCAGTTCAGCGCCAGCGAGGCGCCCAGCAGCTTCCGGTCCCCGGTCACCCGGTCGAGCTCGGAGTACCGCACCTTGGCCAGCACCGGGTACATCATCAGCAGCAGCCCGATGGCGATCGGCAGGCTGACCTCACCGACCCGGACGGCGTCCAGCGCGTCGTCCAGCCCGGGGACGAACCGGCCGAGCAGCAGGCCGAGGACCATCGCGGCGACGATCCACACCGGCAGGAAGCGGTCCAGGGTGGACAACCGGGCCAGCACCGGGGTCTCGAGGTCGGTGCCGGAGCGGGGGGTCTCCGCGGCGAGATCGCTCATGGGGTGGGCTGCTCCTCTGCCCCCGGTGCGGGAGGCTGTGCATCGACGTCGGTCTATCTGTCCCAGAGGATGCCGGGGGTATCGACAGCCGTCAATGCCCCGTCGATACTGGCCGGGTGAACAGCAGCCGAACGGCGGGGCTGGACCTCGAGCTGGTCGACGTCGGTGCGCCCGGGTGCTCCCCCGCCGAGCTCGCCGGCGCGATGAGCGCCGAGCAGGCCGCCGACCTGGCCCGCACCCTCAAGGCGCTGGCGGACCCGGCCCGGCTCCGGGTGCTCGCCCTGGTGGCCGGCAACGAGGGCCGTGAGGTCTGCGTCTGCGACCTCACCGAGCCGCTGGGCCTGTCCCAGCCGACCGTGTCCCACCACCTCAAGGTGCTGGTGGACGCCGGCTTCCTCACCCGGGACAAGCGCGGGGTCTGGGCCTACTTCTCCCTGGTGCCCGGTGCGCTGGACGCGGTCGTGACCGCGCTGCCCGGCGGCGGAGAGCCCGGCCCCCGCTAGACGGTCGAGGTCCCCGCCTCCTGCGGCACCGGCACCGGCCTGCGCACCCGGGTGCGCCGGCGGGAGAGGGCCACGCCCAGCAGGCAGACGCCGCCCCCGACGACGGCCAGTGCCGGCGGCACCTCGTCCAGCAGCCCCCAGCCCAGCAGCACGACGATCGGCGGCACCAGGTAGGTGGTCGCTCCCAGCCGGCCGGCGTCCATCCGGCGCAGCGCGTAGGCCCAGGTGCTGAACGCCAGCGCGGTCGGCACTGCCCCGAGGTAGACGGTGCCGGCGATCGAGGACGCGGGCGCGGTGCCCAGCTCGTCGACGAGCACCCCGGCCCAGGGCAGGCAGCAGACCGCCCCCATCGCACAGGCGGTGAAGGTCACCTGCAGCGCGGGCAGCCGGCGCAGCAACGGCTTCTGCGCCACGACGCCGGCGGCGTAGGTGACCGCGGCGACCACGCACAGCGCGACGCCCAGCAGGTCGGCACCGGCACTGCGGGTGGCGAAGCCGATCAGCAGCACCCCGCAGAAGGCCACGCCCAGGCCGATGACCAGCCAGCGCGGGAAGCCCTCGCCCAACAGCAGGCCGGCGAAGACCGCGATCAGCACCGGGCCGATGTTGACCAGCATCGCCGTGGTGCCGGCGTCCAGGTGCTGCTCGGCGGCGTTGAGCGCCACGTTGTAGATGCCGAACCAGCCGATCCCGCAGACGGCGAGCAGCCGCCACTCCCCCGCGGTCGGTGCCACCCAGCCGCGCCGGGTGAGCAGCGCACCGAGGACGGCGGTGCCGACGGCCAGCCGGCCGAGCGCGAGTGCCCCGGGTGAGAGGTCCTCGCCCACCGCACGGATGCCGATGAACGCCGACGCCCAGGCCAGGACGGTGACGCTGACGGCGAGGAGGGTGAGCGGGTCGCGCGGGGCGGGGCTGGACACGCACCGGACGCTAGGGGGCGCCGCCGACGGGATCCGGCGGTTTCCGGTCGTCGCACCCGCATTGGCCGTCCCGCCCCGGACGATGGCCGGATCGATGCGGTCAGACCGGGGACCCGGGGTCCGGGTGGTCGGCGAGGAACCGCGCCGCCCGTCGGCCCTGCCGCCACATCAGCCCGGCCACGGCGAGCAGGACACCCGTCGCCACCGCCGTGAAGGCCACGGTCGACGGCGTCGGATCACCGATCGCGCGCCCCAGTTGTTGCACGAGGACACCGACGAGCAGCAGGAGCTGGTCGCGCTGCAGCAGCAGCCGTCGGGCCTGGGCCCTGGCCAGCGGCAGCCGCGCCGGGTCGACCGCCGCCCGCCCGCGGACCTGGGCGTGCAGGCTGCGTCGCTGTGCCCGGCTGAGCACGGCGGTCGGCTGCCACCATGCGGCCTGGAACAGCCCGGTCCGCCACGCGACGAACCCGTAGCCGACCATCACCGCCAGGCCGGCGCCCTGGACGGCGAGACCGGCCGCCTCCCAGCCGCCGGACGGTCCGGGCTCGGGCACCAGTGCCTCCGTGGACAGCACCGCCACGAGCAGCACGCCGGCCAGCGCCAGCACCGTCAGGGCCAGCACCCATGACCAGGTCAGCAGCCGTGGGCGTGTTCTGGCGCCCTGCGCCCGTCCAGCGCTGGCCAGCGCCTGGGCCCAGCGGGGGTCGTCGTCCGTCTCCGCAGGTCGGGTGCGCGCCGAGATGGGGTCCACGATGGGCAGGGTGTCGCAGGTGACCCCGCCGATGCCAGCCCGTGACTGGCACGATGCCGGCATGAGCGAGTCCCGGCACCTCACCGTCTCCGTCGACCGCCCCGCCGCCGCGGTGTACGCCTGGGTCCGCGACCCGGCCCACCTGCCGCTGTGGGCCGCGGGCCTGGCCAGTGGGATCCGACGGGAGCGCGGCGAGTGGGTCGCCGAGTCACCGATGGGCCGGGTGCTGGTGCGGTTCGTGCCGGTCAACGAGTACGGCGTGCTGGACCACGACGTCGTCCTGCCCGACGGCACGACCACCACCAACCCGGTGCGGGTGCTCGCCGACGGCGCCGGCAGCGAGGTGGTCTTCACCCTCCGCCGGGCGGCCGGCGCCACGGCCGAGGAGTTCGAGGCCGACTCCGCAGCGGTGGCCGCCGACCTCGAGACCCTGCAGCGGGTGCTCGAGGCCGGCTGACCCCCACTGCTGGCTGTCTCAGCGCTCCTGGTCGGTGGGGCGCACCAGCACCTCGTTGACCGCCACGTGGCTCGGCTGGCTGACCACGTAGAGCACCGCCCGGGCGATGTCCTCCGCCTGCAGCCGCGTCATCCCCGCGGCCATCTCCTGCGAGGCCCGCTTGGCCTCGGGCTGGGTGATGTGGTCGGTCAGCTCGGTGGCCACCGCACCCGGCTCCACCAGGCTGATCCGCACGCCGCGGCCGGTGACCTCCTGGCGCAGCGACTCGCTGAAGGCGTTCACCGCCCACTTGCTGGCGTTGTAGACCCCGGCGCCCTTGCGGGCGGTCCGGCCGGCGACGCTGGACATGTTCACCACGTCGCCCCACCCCTGTTCGACCATGCCCTCGATCGCCGCGTGGGTCATGTAGAGCACACCCAGCACGTTCGTGTCGATCATGCGGCGCCAGTCCTCCGGGTCGGCGCCGACGATGGTGCCCAGCAGCATCACCCCGGCGTTGTTGACCAGGACGTCGAGCCCGCCCAGCTCCTCGCGGGTGCGGGCGATCGCCGTGGCGCAGGCCTGCTCGTCGGTGACGTCCAGGTCCAGCTGCAGCACCCGGGCACCGTCGTTCCGCAGCTTCGTGGCCAGCGCGTCGAGCCGGTCCTTGCGCCGAGCGCCGATGGCGACCGCCGCCCCGGCCTCGGCCAGCGCGACCGCGGTCGCCTCGCCGATCCCCGACGAGGCCCCCGTGACCAGGGCGACCTTCCCCTGCAGCGGCCGGCTGTTCTCCGTCATGCGTCCCTCTCTCCCGGGCCGACCGGTGCGGCCCCGGAGCCCCAGTGCCCCGGGACGGCGGGGCTCACGCCCGCGCGCCGCCCCCGACCGGGTGTTCAGCCGAGGCGGGGCGGCTGGTGCACCGACCAGCCGTTGCCGTCGGGGTCGGCGAAGAAGCAGAAGCTGCCCCAGGGGTGCTCCTGGACGTCGGTGACCGCCACACCGCCGGCGCGCAGGGCGGCGTGTGCCTCGTGGACGTCGTCGACGTCGAGCTGCACGCCGCGCAGCGAGCCGGGTTCGGCGTCGACGTAGCCGGCGGTCAGGGCGATCGAGCAGGCCGAACCCGGTGGCACGAGCTCGACGAACCGGTGGCCCTCGTCGACCTCGACGTCCTGCTGGACCTGGAAGCCGACCTGGTCGACGTAGAACACCTTGGCCCGGTCCACGTCCGAGACGGGGACGGTGACGAGCTGGAGTCGGAAGTCCACGTGGCCTCCTGGCTGTCCGTGCTGATCAGGCGTCCCGGCTGGTGTCGGCGGCCATCATCACGTGACCGGGCGGGATCCGTACAGGCACGCCGTCGCGGGACGGTCCGGACGTGCCACCGGCCCGGCTCCTCGGGAGGAGCCGGGCCGGTGCGCACGAGGGTCAGCGGGTCCGGTTCACCCGGTCGACGTCGGAGGGGTCGGGCCCACCCGGGTCCGTGTTGTGACTGCCGGTGGCCCTGAGAGCCGGGCCGGTGCCGGCGGCGAAGCCACCCTCCTGGTACAGCGACGCCTTCATCTCCGCCGGGGCCAGCATCCGGGCGACGTGCCAGCCGACGACGGCGACGATCGTGCCCAGCGCGATGCCACCGATGGAGTACTCGCTGCTGAACCGCAGCTGGACGTCACCGATGCCGATGATGATCCCGGCCGCCAGGGGCACCAGGTTGATCGGGTTGGCGAAGTCGACCCGGTTCTCCTTCCAGATCTTGGCGCCGAGCAGACCGATCATCCCGTAGAGGACGACGGTGATCCCGCCGAGCACCGCACCGGGGGTGGCGTTGACGATGGCGCCGAACTTGGGCACCAGCCCGAGCATGATCGCCACCAGCGCGGCGACGTAGTAGGCCGCGGTCGAGTAGACCCGGGTGGCGGCCATGACGCCGATGTTCTCCGCGTAGGTGGTGGTCGGGGAGCCACCGACCGAGGTGGCGACCACGGTGGCGGCACCATCGGCGAAGACCGCTCGGCCGAGCACCGGGTCCAGGTCGCGCTTGGTCATCTCGCCGACCGCCTTGACGTGGCCGGCGTTCTCCGCGACCAGCGCAATGACCGCGGGCAGCACCAGCAGTGCGAAGTTGACCGAGAACGACGGCGCGGTGAGCTCGGGGAGCCCGAACCACGAGGCCTCGCCGACGCCGCTGAGGTCGACCCGGTCGTGCGCCGTCCCCACGCCTGCCGCGTCGTAGGTGACCGCCTGGGAGAAGGTGTCCAGCAGCAGGGACAGCAGGTAGCCGAAGACCAGGCCGAGCAGGATCGAGATCCTGGCCCAGAACCCGCGCAGCGCCAGCGAGACCACGATGACGAACGCCATGGTCGCCAGCGCGACCCACTGGTCCTGCGGCCAGTACAGGCCTGCGGCGACGGGTGCGAGGTTGAAGCCGATGAGCAGGACCACCGCGCCGGTCACCGCCGGGGGCAGCACCCGGTTCACCACGGTCACCCCGGCGGCCTGGATGAGCAGGCCGACCAGCGCGAGCACGATGCCGGAGACGAGGATCGCGCCGACCACGTCGGAGCTGTCCCCGCCCTGGGCGCGGACCGCCGCGACGCCGCCGACGAACGCGGCGCTGGTGCCCAGGTAGGAGGGCACCTTCCCCTGCACGATGAGCAGGAAGATGATCGTGGCGATCCCGCTCATCATGATCGCCAGGTTGGCGTCCAGCCCCATGATCAGCGGGAAGACGAACGTGGCGCCGAACATGGCGACCACGTGCTGGGCGCCGATGCCGACGGTCAACGGCCAGGACAGCCGCTCGTCGGGCGCCACCGCGTCACCCAGCGGCGGGGTCTTCCCGTCCCCGTAGAGCTTCCAGCCGAACGCCATCGGTCCTCCTCGCAGCTCCGCCGAACAGGTAGCTCAGCGCTGAGGTACCGGACAGTGGCAGAAGTCCGTCGATCACACCAGGGGGTCCTGGACACGTTCCCATCACGGACCGGCAGATGAACGGCGCCGCAACACGGCGGACACGCCGCCGCCTCAGACCAGGGACTCGAGCCCGTCGTCCAGGACGGCGGCGACCACGCTCTCCACCGGCGGCCGGTGCGGCTGGTCCAGCCCGCGGATGCGGGCGGCGTGCAGCGCGAGCAGCAGGTTGAGCCGCAGCGTGGGGTCGCTGGTGAAGGGGCCGAGCAGCCGCTCCAGCTTGCCGATCCGGTACCGCATCGTGTTGTAGTGGAAGTGCAGCCGGCGCGCGGACTCCGCGACGTTGAGGTTGGTCTCCAGCAGCACCCGCAGGGTCTCCCGCAGGTCCACCGCATCCGCGTCGGAGGAGTCGGCGAGGGTGCCGAGCACCTCGTCGACGTAGGAGCGCAGCTCGTTGCTGTCCGGGATCAGCGACAGCAGCCGGAACACGCCGAGCTGGTCGAAGTGGGTGACCGCGTGGCCGCCGTGGATCTCCTGCCCGACCACGAGGGCGCGCTGGGACTGCTGGTAGGCCTCCCCCAGCGCCGACAGCGACTCGGCCGGCCGGCCGATCCCGGTGCCCAGCAGCCGGCCCACCCGGCGCAGCCGGGCGTTCACCCGGGCGGTCACCGAGGCGACCAGGTTGGAGAGCTCCTCGGGCGTGCGCCCGTCCAACGGGAGCACGGTGACGATCTCGGTGGCGAGCCCGGCGACCGCGGCGCCGGCGACCTCGCTGTCGACCGCGGCCCGCCAGCCGTCGGCCAGCCGGTCCAGCACGTCCAGTGCCCGGGTCGGGTCCGCGCCGGCGTCGGCCACCGTCTCCGTGGCGGTCACCAGGACGACGACCGGCCCGTCGAGCCGCCAGCCGAAGGAGCGCGCGTAGGCCAGCGCCCGCTCGGTGTGCGCGAAGGTGCCACCGACCAGGCGGCGCACCATGTCGCCCTGGAACCGCAGCTCCACCGAGTGCACCGCCTGCGAACGGATCTCCGACAGCGCGGCGATGACCGCGGCCTGCTCGAGGACCGCACCGGCGCCCAGCAGCATCGGGCCGTGCCGGTTCACCGCGACCAGCCAGCCGTGCCGCTGGTCACCGGCCATGATCGGCGCGACCGCGTACTCCCCGATCCCCCCGGGCAGCTCGTGGTGCCCGGGCACCAGCAGGATGCCGTCGGCCGGCGAGAGGTCGGCGTCGGCGAGCACGTCGGCGGGGGTGACCACGCTCTGATCGGCGCGGTTGCCCGAGAGCCGACGGGAGGGGGTCAGGTCGGCGAACGCGTCGTCGGCCGCGGCGTCGAGCAGCCACAGCCAGTCGCGGATCTCGGCGACCTCCTCCGGCGGGCCGGCGTGGGTGGCGACCTCACGGTCCGGGCCCAGGCCGAGCACGGCAGCCCCGGCGAGGAAGGTCGACACCTGCGCGGTGACCTCGGACAGTCCCCCGCCGGACAGCGCCACGTCGATGAACTGGTTGTGCATCCGGTTGGCGAGGCTCAGCGCCTGGGTCTGCTTGTCGATGATGGCGCCGAGCACCTCGGCGACCACCTCGTCCAGCCGGGCCCGCGCGGGCAGGGCGAGCACCGGGAAGCCGCGGCGGTCGGCCTCGGCGAGCAGCTCGGCGGGGACGTCGCCGGCCGGGTTGCCCGAGCCGGCCTCCGAGCGGTAGGCGAGTGCGCCGCTGCCGGCCCGGTGCAGCCGATCGATCAGCGCACGGCTCTGCGCCGGGTCGCCGCTGGGCAGCCGGGCACCGAGGACGACGAGCAGGTCCGGGCCGGCACCCCCGACGGGGTCGGCCGGGTCCTCCACGGACACGTGCCGGACGATCCGGCGGGTGCCGGTGGCCCCGCCGACGACGAGCGCGCCGGTCAGCCCGGGCAGCTGCAGGAGCTGGTCGACCGTCAGCCCCATGCTGTCCTGGAGGGCGGTCCGGTCGGCTGGCGGGAGCTGGGAGAGGACAGGCTCGGCGGATGCGGGGATGGTGCTGAAAGTAGCCACCCGGTCGCTGTGCGAAGCGTATGTCACAGACGTATCACGTTCAGTCACTGTACGTTCCCCCAAAACACCGTGCACGAGCCTGCTGTGCGAGATTCTGTCAGACGTCTCTGGACGGCAGAAGGCACACTTGGCGACAATCGCCATACAGGCACGGGGGACGCGCCACCAGGTTCGAGCCCCCGTCCTGCGTCCCGGCTCGGATGGTAGGCGGCTCCGTCGATCGACGGGTGGCCCGGCGTCCCGGCTGGGAAAGCCAGACCGGGACGGGCCCGCTGCAGGCGACGCCCGTCGACCGCACGGGTGGAGGGCACATGCGCACCATCGACGAGAGCACCGGCGGCCACGACCGGGACACGAGCCCCGACGACACCGGCACCGGGCGCGCTGCCCGGGCCGGCGTCCCGACCATCCCCCTGCCACGTGGGTCCGCAGCCCCCGGCGCCCGGGCGCCGGGCGCCTCGGTGCCCGCCCAGGCCAGCACCGGCATCGCCGACCTGCTGCGCGGGCCGGTCCGGTCGGCGCGGGTCCTGCTGTCGGTCCCCGCAGCGGTGTACCTGACCGTGCAGACCCCGCAGGGCCCCGACGTGGTGGGCGTGCTGACCTCCGACGCCGCCCGGCTGCCGCTGGGGTGCGTGCTCTTCCGGCCCTCCAACGGCCGGCCCCTGGTCTCGGTGCCCAGCGGCGCCCCCGCCCGGCTGGGCGGCGGCCGGTTGACCGTCGGCGACCTGACCGTCAGCGCCGCCGCGTGGTGGGACCCCCGGCCCAAGCTGCCCACCGCACGCCCGGCGCTGCTCCCCGAAGGGGTCCGCCAGCTCCGTTCGGCCCTCTACGGCGAGGGCGTGCCGCACAGCGCATTCGTCCTCCCCGGCCTGCCCAGCGGGCCCAGCGGTCCGCTGGCCGCACTGCGCGGCGCCGTCCGTCGGGCCGACGTCGACGCCGCGCTGCGCACCGCGACCCGTCTGATCGGGCTGGGCCCCGGCCTCACCCCCGCCGGCGACGACGTGCTGGCCGGTGTCACCGCGGGGCTCGTGCTGCTGGGGCACCCCGCCGCCGAGCGCTTCGGCGCCGGCGTGACGGGGCTGGCCGCCGGGCGCACCACCGAGCTGTCCCGGGCGCTGCTGCGGCATGCCGCCGCCGGCCGGGTCAGCGGGGAGTTCGCCGCCGTGCTGCGCGGCTTGGTCGGCCACGGTGCGCTCGCACCGGCGATCACCACCCTGCTGGCCACCGGCTCGACCAGCGGGCGGGCGATGGCGTTGGGGCTGTGCACCGCGATCGACCTCGCCGACCGGACCAGCCGGCCCCGCTGACCCGCGCGGGCCGGCCGCTCAGCCGGCCGGTCCCGGGAGCAGCGGTCCGAGCCGCTCCCACTGCGCGATCCGGCAGCCGTCGGTGCGGGAGAGCTGGAGGTCGACCGGTTCACCCCGCCACACGCCGGTGACGTGCGCCGTCTGGGGCCCGCCGTACTGCTGGGTGCAGATCGCGTCGTCCGGCACCGGGGCGAACGGCTCCTCGAGCTCCATCAGGTGTTCGCAGGCCGCCTCGGCGTCGGGGAGGTCGCCCTCAACGGTCTCTCCGCAGGTGAGGGTGTAGCGCTCCACCGGTGCCCCCTCGCCCGGGTCGTACTCGACCACCAGGTCGAAGTCGGCGCCGTCGGCGTCCCCCGGAGTGGTGGCCGGGTCCGACGCGGTCGGCTCCGCCGGGGAGCCGGTCACGGGTGGCGTCGAGGAGCCGACGGCCGGACCGGCGTCGTCTGCGGTACCGCAGGCGGCGAGCAGCATCAGCGGGACGACCAGGGACAGCAGGACGGCGCGGCGCATGCCCGCCAGTCTGCCCGGGTCAGATGCGGGACGCAGCGATGCTGGTGACCAGGATCGCCCGCGCGCCGAGCTCCCACAGCTCGTCCATCACCCGGTTGGTGTCCTCCTTGCGGACCATCGCCCGCACCGCCGACCAGCCCGGCGTCTGCAGCGGGCTCACCGTCGGCCCCTCCAGCCCCGGGGTGCGGGTGGTGGCCTGGGCCAGCAGGTCGTTGGGGCAGTCGTAGTCGAGCATCACGTAGCGCCGGGCCACCAGGACACCCTGCAGCCGCCGGCGCAGCTGGGCGACGGCCGGCACCTCGTCGGCACCGGCCCGGCCGACGAGCACGGCCTCGCTGGCCAGCACCGGCTCGCCGATGATCCGCAGCCCGGCCGCGCGCAGCGTCGTGCCGGTCTCCACCACGTCGCAGACGGCGTCGGCGACGCCGAGCCGGCACGCGGTCTCCACGGCGCCGTCGAGCTTGACCACGGCGGCCTTCATGCCCGTCTCGTCCAGGAAGCGCTGCAGCAGCCCCGGGTAGGCGGTGGCGATCCGCTTGCCCTCCAGCTTCGCCACCTCGTCGACCGGGGACTCCGCCGGGCTGGCGAAGCGGAACGACGACCGGCCGAAGCCCAGCGGCATCACCTCGGCCGCCACGTCGCCACCCTCGGGCGGGGTGGTCTCCAGCAGCATGTCGCGACCGGTGATGCCGACGTCCAGCGTGCCGGCCGCGACGTAGATCGCGATGTCCCGCGGGCGCAGGTAGAAGAACTCGGTGTCGTTCTCGGGGTCGTAGACCGCCAGCTCACTGGTGGTGCGCCGCTGCCGGTACCCGCTCTCGGCCAGCATCGCGGCCGCGGGCTCGCTGAGGACACCCTTGTTGGGCACGGCAACGCGCAGCACAGAACAGCTCCTTTGAACCCGGGGGTGGCACCGTCGGCCCCCTTCAGAGGCTCGCCCCGAGCTTGCGAGGGGTGAGGAGAAGGGGGTCCTTGCTCAGAGGTGAGCGTAGACGTCGTCCAGGCCGAGCCCGCGGGCCAGCATGAGCACCTGCACCCGGTAGAGGAGCTGGCTGATCTCCTCCGCCGTCCGCTCTGCGCCCTCGTGCTCGGCGGCCATCCAGGACTCCGCCGCCTCCTCCACGACCTTCTTGCCCGCGGCGTGCACGCCGTCACGCACGGCGGTGACCGTGCCCGAGGCGGGGTCGCCGGCCGCCACCTTCTCGCTCAGCTCGGCGAACAGCTGGTCGAACGTCTTCACGCCGGACCGACCCGGAAGCCGGTGCCCTGCTTGGGGGTGCGCAGCTCACGCAGCACCAGGGCGGTCTGCAGCGCGGCGGCGGTCGCCTCCCAGCCCTTGTCCTCACCGGAGTCGTCCATGCCGGCGCGGTCGCGCGCCTGCTGCTCGCCCTCGGTGGTGAGGACACCGTTGCCGACCGGCTTCCCGGAGTCCAGCGACACCCGGGTGAGGCCGGCGGTGAAGGAGTCGCAGACGTACTCGAAGTGCGGCGTGCCCCCGCGGACGACGACCCCGAGGGCCACGACCGCGTCGTGCGTGGCGGCGAGGGCCTGGGCGACCACGGGCAGCTCGATCGCGCCGGGCACCCGGACGACGGTCGGCTCCGGGATGCCGGCGGCCTTCGCGCAGGCGATCGACCGCTGCAGCAGCGACTCGGTGATGTCGCCGTGCCAGGTGGTCGCCACGATCCCCAGGGTCAGCCCCGCGGCGTCGATGGGCTCCTGCCCCGGCGCTCCGGACCCGCTCATGAGTTCTCCTCGGTGCTGTTCGTCCTCAGCTGGGACGGTCGGTAAGGGACGGTGCAGTGTGCCGTGGGCCGGGGTGTGACCCGGTCACATCGGCTGCTCGTCGGCGCGCCGTCCCGGCGCGGGCGGCTCGCCGCCGGTGTCGGGGGCGTCGGGCTCGATGATCTCCAGCAGGTGGCCCATCCGGTCGCGCTTGGTGCGCAGGTACCCGACGTTGTCGACGGTGACGTTGCTGGGCAGGGCGACCCGGCCGGTGATCTTCAGGCCGTACCCCTCCAGCCCGGCGCGCTTGGCCGGGTTGTTGGTCAGCAGCCGCATGGTGTGGATGCCCAGGTCGACCAGGATCTGCGCGCCGGTGCCGTAGTCGCGGGCGTCGGCGGGGAGCCCGAGGTCGAGGTTGGCGTCGACGGTGTCCACACCGGTGTCCTGCAGCTGGTAGGCCTGCAGCTTGTGCAGCAGGCCGATGCCCCGGCCCTCGTGACCACGGATGTAGAGGACGACGCCGCGGCCCTCCTGGGCGACGGCGGCGAGCGCGGCATCGAGCTGCGGGCCGCAGTCGCAGCGCAGCGAGCCGAACACGTCGCCGGTGAGGCACTCGGAGTGCACGCGCACCAGCACGTCCTCACCGTCGTTCGCGGTGATGTCGCCGTAGACGAAGGCCACGTGCTCGCGCTCGTCGTAGGAGCTGCGGTAGCCGACCGCGGTGAACTCCCCGGCGCGCAACGGCACCCGGGCCTCGGCGACCCGCTCGACCAGCTTGTCGAAGCGCTTGCGGTAGGCGATGAGGTCGGCGATCGAGACCATGACCAGGTCGTGCTCGTCGGCGAAGACCCGCAGCTCCTCCCCGCGCGCCATGCCGGTCGGGTCCTTCTCGCTGACCACCTCGCACAGCGTCCCCGAGGGACGCAGACCGGCCAGGACGGCGAGGTCGACGGCGGCCTCGGTGTGGCCGGGGCGGCGCAGCACGCCGCCGTCCTTGGCGCGGAGCGGCACCACGTGCCCGGGGCGGGCCAGGTCGGCAGAGCTGGTCTCCGCAGACGCCAGGGTGCGGATGGTGTGTGCCCGGTCGGCGGCGGAGATGCCGGTGGTCACGCCCTCCCGGGCGTCGACGGTGACGGTGTAGGCGGTGCCGCGGCGGTCCTGGTTCACCCGGAACATCGGGGGGAGGTCGAGCCGGTCGGCGTCCTCCTCGGTCACCGCGACGCAGACGTAGCCCGAGGTGTAGCGGACCATGAAGGCCACCACCTCGGGGGTGGCGAGCTCGGAGGCGAAGATCAGGTCGCCCTCGTTCTCCCGGTCCTCGTCGTCGATGACGACGACGGGCCGGCCGCTCTTGACCGCCGCGATCGCGCTCTCCACGGAGTCCAACCGGAATCCGCTCATCGGCGTGCTCCCAACAGTCGTTCGACGTACTTGGCGATGACGTCCACCTCCAGGTTGACCCGGTCACCGGGGGCGCGGTCGCCCAGGGTGGTCTCGCGCAGCGTGGTGGGGATCAGGCTGACCTCGAACCAGGGCTCCGGGGAGTCGGCGAGCGCGCTCACGGTCAGCGAGACGCCGTCCACGGTGATCGAGCCCTTCTCCACGACGTAGCGGGCGAGCTCGGCCGGGACGGCGATCCGCACGACCTCCCAGTCGTCGCCGGGGGTGCGGGAGACCACGGTGCCGACGCCGTCGACGTGGCCCTGCACGATGTGGCCGCCCAGTCGGGTCTGCGGGGTGACGGCGCGCTCGAGGTTGACCCGGTCGCCGGAGCCGGTGGCGCCGAGGCTGCTGCGGCGCAGGGTCTCGGCCATCACGTCGGTGCTCCAGACGCCGCCGCCGTCGGGGCCGGGCTCGACCCCGGTCACGGTCAGGCAGACGCCGTTGACCGCGATCGAGTCGCCCAGCGCGACGTCCTGCAGCGCCTTGCGTGCGCGGATGCGCAGCACCGCGCTGTCCGCGCCGTCCTCACGCGCGACCAGGGTGCCGAGCTCTTCCACGATGCCGGTGAACACCTCAGCTCCCTCCGCCGGTCGAGATTCCCCGCCCAGTGTGCCCGGTGGGCCGCAACCGGATCTGCACGTCCCCGCCCATGCGGGTGACGTCCGTGACCTGCAGGTGCAGCGCCCCGGTGATCGTGCTGATTCCCAGCCCGCCCACCATGGCGGCGCCGGCCCCGAGCAGCGTGGGCGCGACGTGCACCACGGCCTCGTCGACCAGGCCGGCGGCGAGGAAGGCGGCGGCCAGCGTGGGCCCGCCCTCCAGCAGCACCCGGCGGACGTCGGCGTCGAACAGCTCGGCCAGCAGCGCGGCCGGGGTGGCGGCCCGGCTGACCAGGGTGGGTGCGGCGTCGTCGTGCACCCGGGCGGTGGCGGGCACCCGGCCGCGGCGGTCCAGCACCACGCGCAACGGCTGGCGGTCGGCGGGGCGGCCGTCGGCGTCGCGGGCGGTGAGCTGCGGGTCGTCGGCGAGCGCCGTCCCGGACCCGACGAGCACCGCGTCACAGGTCGCCCGCAGCGCGTGCACGGCGGCCCGGGCCTGGGGCCCGGTGATCCAGCGGCTGGTGCCGTCGGCGGCCGCGACCCGCCCGTCCAGGGTGGTGGCGACCTTCCAGACCACCTGGGGCCGGTGCTGGTGCACCCCGGTCAGCCAGCCGGCCAGGGCCCCCTCGGCGGCCGCGGCCTGCTCGGCGCCCAGTTCGACGTCGACTCCGGCTGCGCGGAGCCGGGCCGCGCCGCCGGTGGCCAGCCGGGTCGGCTCGGGAACGGCGACGACGACCCGGGCGACCCCGGCGGCGATCAGCGCGTCGGCGCAGGGCCCGGTGCGGCCGGTGTGCGCGCACGGCTCCAGGGTGACGACGGCGGTGCCCCCACGGGCGCGCTCCCCCGCCGAGGCGAGCGCGTGCACCTCGGCGTGCGGGCCACCCGGCGGGGAGGTCGCCCCCTCCCCCACGACGGCGCCGGCCGCGTCCAGCACGACCGCACCGACCGGCGGGTTCGGGCTGGTGGTGCCCAGCACCCGCAGCCCCAGCTCCCGGGCCCGGGCCATCGCCGCCTGCTCGGCGGCGTTCACCGTGCGCGCGCGGCCTGGGCCCGCAGGGCGGCGATCGCCCGGCCGGGGTCGTCGGCGCCGTAGACGGCCGAGCCCGCGACGAAGACGTCGGCGCCGGCCTCGGCGGCCTGCTCGATGGTGTCGGCGTTGATCCCGCCGTCGACCTCCAGGAACAGCTGGAGGTGGCCGGCCTCGACCAGCCGCCGGGCCTCCCGCACCTTCGGCAGCACCTCGGGCATGAACGACTGCCCGCCGAAGCCGGGCTCCACCGTCATCACCAGCAGGGTGTCGAACTCCGGCAGCACGTCGAGGTAGTCCTCCAACGGGGTGCCCGGCTTGATCGCCAGCCCGGCGAGCGCGCCGGCGGCCTTCAGGTCCCGGGCCACGGCACGCGGGTCGGTGCAGGCCTCGGCGTGCACGGTGACGTTGCGGGCACCGGCCTCGGCGTAGCCGGGAGCCCACCGCTCCGGGTCGTCGATCATCAGGTGGCAGTCCAGCGGGACCGGGCTGACCGCCTGGATCGCCTTGACCACCGGCAGGCCGAGGGTCAGGTTGGGCACGAAGTGGGCGTCCATGACGTCGACGTGGACCCAGTCGGCGTCGGCGATCCGCTGCACCTCGTCGGCGAGCCGGGCGAAGTCCGCGGACAGCAGACTGGGCGCGATCATGGGTTCCCGGGACACGCGCTGATCGTAGGGGCCGCGCTCAGCGCCCCGGCCGGGCGACCGGGGAGCCGGCGGCACTCCCCTGGACTGCCGCCGGGCGGAGGACGTGTCCGTTGCGCACGACCGGGTACGCGGTCCCCCATGGCATCGGAGAACTCAGCACCTGCCCGCTACGACGGCTTCGACCGGATGCCGATCGCCGGCACCTGGCGCGCCGGCCGGGCCGGGAAGACCGCGACCGACACCAACCCCTACACCGGCGAGACGTTGACCGAGATCCCGCTCGCCAACGCCGACGACCTCGACGAGGCCTACGCCCGGGCGAAGGAGGCCCAGCGGGACTGGGCCGCCCGGCTGCCCAGCGAGCGCGCCGCGGTGATGCGCCGGGCCGGCCAGATCATGGAGGCCCGCGAGGAGGAGATCGTCGACTGGCACATCAAGGAGAGCGGCGCCACCGCCCCCACCGCGGCCTTCGAGTTCGCCATCACGCTGCGCGACTTCCACGAGACGGCGTCCTACCCCTACCGGGTCGAGGGCCGGATCCTGCCGGCCGACATCGAGGGCAAGGAGAGCCGGGTCTACCGGCGCCCGGTCGGGGTGGTCGCGGTGATCAGCCCGTGGAACGTGCCGATGCACCTGTCCAACCGCTCCGTCGCCCCGGCCCTGGCCGTCGGCAACGCCGTCGTCCTCAAGCCCGCCGGTGACACCCCGGTCACCGGCGGCCTGCTGCTGGCCAAGATCTACGAGGAGGCCGGGCTGCCCGAGGGCCTGCTGTCGGTGGTGATCGGCTCCGGCAGCGACATCGGCGACGCGATCGTCTCCCACCCCACGCCCCGGGTCGTCTCCTTCACCGGCTCCACCCCGGTGGGCAAGGGGATCGCCGAGAAGGCCGGGCTGAAGAAGCTGTCGCTGGAGCTGGGCGGCAACGGGCCGCTGGTGGTGCTGGACGACGCCGACCTCGGCTACGCGGTGGACGCCGCCGTGTTCGGGAAGTTCTTCCACCAGGGCCAGGTCTGCATGATCACCAACCGGATCATCGTGGACGACGCCGTGCACGACGAGTTCGTGGAGCGCTACGTCGAGCGGGTGCGCGGGCTCAAGGTCGGCGACCCGACCGAGCCGGACACGGTGATCGGCCCGATCATCAACGCCAAGCAGCTGGAGGGCATCCAGGAGAAGGTCGCCCAGTCGATCTCCGACGGCGCCCAGCAGGTCCTCGGCGGTGACCCGACCGGCCCGATCGGCTCGGTGCTGCCCCCGCACGTGCTGCTCGGCGGCAACGACGTCGCGACCGCCCGCCAGGAGGTGTTCGGGCCGGTGGCCACGATCATCCGGGCCCGCGACGAGGACGATGCGCTGGCGATCGCCAACGACACCGAGTACGGCCTGTCCAGCGCCGTGTTCACCGAGAACACGCTGCGCGGGGTGGACTTCGCGCTGCGGGTGGACGCCGGGATGACCCACGTCAACGACTCCCCGCTCAACGACGAGAACAACACCGCGTTCGGCGGGGAGAAGGAGTCGGGGCTGGGTCGCTTCGGCGGCGACTGGGCGATCGAGGAGTTCACCACCGACCACTGGGTGAGCGTCCAGCACACCAAGCGGCAGTTCCCCTTCTGAGCCGTTCCCGCGGGAACGTCTGACGGGCGGTCGGTGGCCGATCCCGTTGCCCACCGGCCGCCCGGCACCCCACGCTGACCGCATGTCCCCGCACCCGGACCGGCTCGGCGCCGCCCCTCGCCCAGCCCGCCGATGAACCACCACGCCGCCCTGTTCCGCATCCACGAGCGGTACGCGGCCACCCCGGAGGCGCGGGCGCGACTGCTGAACCCGTACACGCTCAGCCCGCACGAGGCGGTCCGGCTGGTGACCGGCCTGGCCGGGGGCAGCCTCGCCTACACCGACGACGCCGAGCCCTCGGTGCAGGGCGAGGACCTGGTCGCAGCACTCAGCCTGCTCCCGCTGTTGCGGGCGGAGGTGGACGACCTCGAAGTCGGCCTGCTGACCATGGCCCGCGGTGAGGGGCTGACCTGGACCCAGATCGCGGACCGGCTGGGCCTGGACGGTGCACAGGAGGCGCAGGAGCGGCACGAGCAGCTGACCCGCCGGAGCGCCGACCCGGCCGACGAAGCCGGCTGACGCCCACCGCTCAGGAGCCCCGGCACGGCTGCGGACACCAGCCGTGCCGGGGCTCCCCGGTCACCCGGTTCCTCAGCGGGTGCGGCGGAGCAGGGCCATGAACATCGCGTCGGTGCCGTGCCGGTGCGGCCACAGCTGGGCGTGCTCGCCGCGCTCGATGCCGGGCACCTCGGGGAACAGCGGGGCCACGGGGAGCACCTCGACGTCGTCCCGGCCGGCGACCGCATCGACGATGGCGACGGTCTCGGCGGTGTGCGGCGAGCAGGTCACGTAGGCGACCACTCCCCCGGGCCGGACCGAGGCCAGTGCGCTGTCCAGCAGCTGCCGCTGCAGCTCGGCCAGCGGCGGGACGTCGGCAGGGGTCCGGCGCCAGCGCACCTCCGGCCGGCGGCGCAGGGCGCCCAGGCCGGTGCACGGTGCGTCCAGCAGCACCCGGTCGAACGACCCGGCCGGCCAGTCCGGTGCCGTGCCGTCGGCGACCAGGACCTCGACGTCCTCGGCGCCGGCCAGCGCGCCGCGGACCAGTTCGGCGCGGTGCTCGCTGCGGTCGACGGCGGTCAGGTGCACCCCGGCCGGCCGGACGGCGGCCAGCAGCCCCGCCTTGCCGCCCGGGCCGGCGCACATGTCCAGCCAGCGCACGTCGGGGCCCTCCAGCGGCGCCCGGACCAGGGCGAGGGCAGCCAGCTGGCTCCCCTCGTCCTGCACCGCCGCGGCGCCGGAGCGGACCGCGGCGAGCTTGCCGGGGTCACCGCCGTGCAGCCGGACGGCGTGCGGCGACCACGGGCCGGGGTCGCCACCGGAGTCGGCGGCCAGCTCGTCACGGTCGACGTGCCGGGCGACGAGGTGCACCTCGGGCGCGGCGTCGTCGGCCAGCAGCGCGGCCTCCACCTCGGCGTCGTCGGCGAGCGCGTCGCGCCAGGCGTCGACGATCCAGCGCGGGTGGTCGGTGGTGAGGGTGAGCCGCTCGTCGTCGTCGGCCGGGGCGAGCGCGGTGACCCAGGCCGCCCGGTCACCGCCGGCCGCGACCTTGCGCAGCACGGCGTTGACCAGCCCGGAGGCGCCGGTGCCGACGATCGCCCGGGTGAGCGCCACCGTGGTGTCGACCGCGGCGTGCGCCGGCACCCGCAGGTCGATCAACTGGTAGGCGCCCAGCCGCAGCAGGTCCAGCACCTTGGGGTCGAGCTCGGCCAGCGGCCGGGACACCAGCGTGGTCAGGACGGCGTCCAGGGTGCCGGTGGCGCGCAGCGTGCCGTAGGCCAGCTGGGTGGCGAAGGCGGCGTCCCGGGGCTCCAGCTGCCGTTCGCGCAGCAGCTGGGGCAGCAGCAGGTTGGCGTAGGCCGCTCGGCTGGAGACCCCGTCGAGCACGTCGTAGGCGGTCAGCCGGGCGCCGTCCAGGACGGGCCGGTGCCGGCGGGACTGCGGGCGCTGGTTGCCGGTGCCGGGGTCGTTGCGCCGCTTGTGGGCGGCGCGCTCGTCCGGGCCGGTCATGCCGCCACCTGCTCACCGAGTCGCTCGCCCGGTTCCAGGCGCGCGCCGCGCGCCCAGTCGGCCGCCGCGAGCATCTTCTTGCCGGCCGGCTGCACCGACGACAGGCGCACCGCACCGCGCCCGGTGCCCACCAGGACACCGGTCGACCCGATCGACAGCTCACCGGGTGCGAGCGCCAGCGACGAGGACAGCGGCTCCACCGGTGCCAGCCGCAGCCGGTTGCCGCGCCACGTCGTCCAGGCGCCCGGGGCCGGCGTCACGCCACGCACCCGCCGGTCGACGACATGGGCCGGCAGGGCCCAGTCGACCTGGGCGTCCTCGGTCTCGATCCGCGGCGCCAGGCTGACCCCCTCGGCCGGCTGGGGCTCCGGCCGCAGCGAGCCGTCGGCGATGCCGTCCAGGGTCGCGACCAGCAGCCGGGCACCGCTGACCGCCAGCCGGTCCAGCAGGTCGCCGGCGGTGTCGGTGGCCCCGATCGGCTCGGTGACGACGCCGAAGACCGGGCCGGTGTCCAGGCCGGCCTCCAGCTGGAAGGTGGCCGCGCCGGTGACCTCGTCGCCGGCCATGATCGCGTGCTGCACCGGTGCCGCACCGCGCCAGGCGGGCAGCAGCGAGAAGTGCAGGTTCACCCAGCCGTGCCGCGGGACCTCCAGCGCCGCCGGCGGCACCAGGGCGCCGTAGGCGACGACCGGGGCGCAGTCGACGGCGAGGTCGGCCAGCTGGGTGAGGAACTCCGGCTCGCGGGGCGAGCGTGGCTGGAGCACCGGGATGCCCGCGGCGTCGGCGCGCTCGGCGACCGGTGACCGGCTGGTGCGCCGGCCGCGGCCGGACGGGGCATCGGGCCGGGTGAGGACGGCGACGACCTCGTGGGCGGAGTCCAGCAGCGCGTCGAGGGCGACGACGGCCGGCGCCGGGGTACCGGCGAACAGGAGCCTCAGTGGGGGCTCACCTTCACCACGGGCGCCGGCACCGGTGCGCCGTCGGGCAGCCAGGACTGCGCCCCCTGCCACTCCGCGTCCTGCAGGACGGCGAGCGCGGCCGCGCGGTCCTCGGTGTCGAGCCGGTCGACGAACAGCACGCCGTCGAGGTGGTCGGTCTCGTGCTGGATGGCGCGGGCCAGCTTGTGCGACCCCTCCACCCGGACCGGGTCGCCGTACATGTTCCAGCCGGTCGCGGCGACGTAGAGGTGCCGGCGGCAGTCGAACCGGAAGCCGGGGATCGACAGGCACCCCTCGGCGTCCTCTTCGGTCTCCTCGCCCACCGGCGTGACGTCGGGGTTGACCAGGTGGCCGACCTCGCCGTCGACGTACCAGGTGAAGACCCGCAGGCCGACGCCGATCTGCGGAGCGGCGATGCCGGCACCGCCGGCCGCGTGCATCGTGTCGGTCAGGTCGGCGACGAGCTGACGCAGTTCGGCGTCGAAGTCGACGACGGGGGCGGCCGGGGTGCGCAGCACCGGGTCGCCCATGATCCGGATGGGGGTCACGCTCACGCGGACGATCGTAGGTGCCGGGGGCTGCGGCGCCTGCAGGGTGATCTGGCTACGGTGCAGCAATGGCCTCACTCGCCGCCCACCGCGTCCACGCCGTGATCAGCACCCTCGTCGACGGGATGATGGTCGGCGGCGCCGAAGCCGCCCTCGACCTGCCACCCCGGTCCGCGGCCCGGTGGCGCGTCTACCTGGCCCTGATGGCGGCGACGGCCGCCGACACGGTGGCCTACGACCTGCCGGCGCTGCGGCGCACCTTCCAGGGCATGCCGACCGAGCCGACGCCCCCGGCCGACCGGGCGGTGACCCGCCACCAGGCCCTGGCGACGACGGCCTGGGGGCTGGCGGCTACGGCTGTCCACCGCCCGGCCGCCCGGGCCCTGCGCCGGCGCGGCCACCGCCGTCCGCACCTGCTGCTGGGGGTGGTGGTCGGGGTGGGCGCCGCCGCGTCGACGCTCCCGGTGCGCTGGCGCCGGGCCACCGAGCGGGCGATCGAGGACATGGCCACCGCCCAGCTGGACGCCGAACTGGTGCAACTGCTGGACCAGCCGACCAGCTGAGCACCCGGGGCAGTTCGCACCGGAGATCAGGCCGGGACGGAGAGCTCCTGCAGCCAGGTCTGCCAGGCCGGCTGTTCGCGCCGCACGTGGTCAGCGGCGTCGGCGGAGAACAGGTACGCCCGCACCCCTGCCGTCGCCGTGCCGTCACCCAGGCCGTACGTGAAGACGCGCAGCATCCCGGGGACCGGCGCGGTGAGCCGGACCAGCGCCTGCCGCTCGCCGACACGTTCGACCGTGCCGGTGGCGCCGCGCACCTCGACCGGCGCGCCCTCGTCACCCAGCCCGAGCGCGTCGCGCAGCGTCGACCAGAGCGCCTCCGCCTCGCCGGGGTGGGAGGCGGTGGCCTCCAGCTGCGTGGCCTCCTGGCCGGGGAAGTGCGCCAGGTACAGGCGCAGGTTGTCGAAGAACGGCGTCCAGCTCGAGCCCATGTCGTCCCACCACTCCGACTCCCAGGTGGCGCCGGTCCCGAAGCCGCTGCTGGTGACGCGCACGACGCAGGTGCCGCCGGACCGTGCCTCGACGAGGAACTCCGAGGTCAGCGGGCTCAGCGCATCCGGGTCCTTGCCCATGAGGGCGGCCCAGTCCTCTTCGTAGGCGATGCGGTGCGGCGGGTCCCAGCCGGTGACCCGGCCGTCCGAGCCCATCTCGGGACCCATCGAGAAGTGCAGGGAGCCGCCTTCGCGCTCCTCCATCTCGGTCGGCAGGAACCAGGCGCTCATGCCCTGGGCGGTCGCGATGGCCTGCCAGACCTGTTCTGGGGTGCCCGGGACCTCGACGCTGAACTCCAGGCGGTACGGGACGTCCGTGGTCGTGCTCATGTTCTCTCCTCGGGAACGGGATGGGCGGCGACGACGAGCCGGTGCGGGCGCCCGTCGTCGTGGTGGTACCGAGCGGCCAGGTCGAGCACCGCCGCGGTCAGGTCGTCGGCGAAGGCAGCCCGGTCGGCGGCCGAGCGGAAGCCGATCTTCGTGTCGATGGTCAGCGTCGGCAGGCGCGTGCCGGATGCGCCGGCCCGGCGCGCCAGGGCGCCGACCTCGCGCACCAGCCGGCCGGCCAGGGCGACGAGGTAGCCCGCCGACAGGTGGTCGGCGTTGGCGTCGGGGTCGGCCGCGGCCGCGCTGACGGCCGCCGGCGACACGACGTAGGACGCCGCCGACGCCTGCAGCACCCGCTCGGTGATGCCCCCGTGCCGGCGCTCCTCGGACAGCTCCACCAGGCCGTGCGCCTCGAGCGCCTTGAGGTGGTAGTTGACCTTCTGGCGCGCGATGCCGACCCGGGCGGCCAGCCCGGCGGCGGAGGCCGGGACGGCCAGCTCGCCGAGCAGCTGGGCCCGGACCGGGTCCAGCGCGGCGGCGGCGGCTCCCGCGTCCTCGATGACCTCGACGTCCTGCATGAGGTCACCGTTCTCCTGACAAGAAAAGTCGTCAAGGCCTCCGGGCGTGCTGCCCCGCCCGATGGCCGGTTCCCGTCCGGCACGGATGCGCCCGGGCCGACCAGGCCGGACGGGGCGGCACGACGATTTCGGCGGCCGTGCGCCGATCAGCCGCTGCCACCGGCGTGACGGTCACGCCCACCTAGGCGAGGTCGAGCGGGTCCAGCTGCACGCGGACGTGCTCGGCGACCTTCTTGGCGCTCCGCACCCCCTGGACGTCGTGCAGTGCCCGCGCCAGCACCGCCCCGTCGCTGCGCCGCACCCGGACCAGGTAGCGCTCCCGCTCGCCCTCCTGCCCGGGCCGGGGGGGCTCGGGCACCGGACCGAGGACGTCGGCGCCCTCGGGCAGCCGCAGCGCCGCCAGGAAGTCCGCCAGCGCAGCCGGGGACGCCGCCAGGGAGGCCATCCGGGTGACCGGCGGGAACCCGAGCTCCCGGCGGTCGGCCAGCTCCCGGGTGGCCAGCCCGGCCGGGTCCCAGCGGACCAGCGCCTGCACGACCGGGTGGGCCGCGTCGGCGGCGACCACCACCTGGCCGCCGGCGCGCACCAGCGCCGCGGCGTTCATCCAGCGCCGCATCGTCTCCTCCCCCGCCCGCAGGTCCGCCCGGCCCAGCAGCGCCCAGGAGTCCAGCAGCAGCGCCGCGCCGTAGCCGCCCTCGGCCACCGGCTCGGCGCCGGGGGTGGCGACCACGATCGCCGGGTCACCGGAGACCGTGGCCAGCACGCCGGAGGTGCGGCCGGAGACCCGCACGGCCGCGCCGGGGAACGCCCGGCCCAGCTCCTCGGCCGTGCGCGAGGCGCCGATGACGGCGGCACGCAGCTTGGTGCCGTGGCAGTGCGGGCAGTCGAAGGTCGCCGCGGGCCGGGCGCACCAGCGGCAGGCCGCGATCCGCACGCCACCGGGCCCCGGCGCCGGGGCGATCCCCAGCGGGCCGGCGCAGTGCGCGCAGCGGGCCGGCGCGCGGCACCAGTCGCAGACCAGGGAGGGCACGTAGCCCGAGCGGGGCACCTGGATCAGCACGGGCGCACCGTCGGCCAGCGCCCGCCGGGCCACGGTGAACCCGAGGGTCGGCAGCCGGGCCGAGCGGGCGGCCGGGTCCCGGGCCAGCTCGAAGTCGCTGCCCAGCGCCTCCACCCGCGGTGCGGCGGCGCGCAGGGTGGCGCGGTCGGCGATCAGCTCGTGCGCCCACCCGGACTCCACCAGCAGCGCCGCCTCCGCCGTCCGTGCGGTCCCGGCGACCACGGCTGCGCAGGAGGCCAGGTGTGCCCGGTGGACCAGCACGTCGCGGGCGTGCGGGTAGGGCGCCCGCGGCTCGGCGTGCAGGTCGTCACCGTCGTCCCAGATGACCACCAGGCCCAGCTCCCGCACCGGCGCGAAGACCGAGCCCCGGGTGCCGAGCACCACCTGGGCGGTGCCGCGGGAGGCGGCGAGGAACCGGCCGTAGCGGGTGTCCGGCGAGGAGTCCGCGCGCAGCACGGCGACCGAGCCGGCCGGCAGCAGCCGGTCGGCCGCGGCGGCCAGCCGGTCCAGGTCCTTGCCGTCGGGGACCACGACCAGCGCACCGCGACCGCCGGACAGCGCGGCCTGCGCCAGCTCGGCCAGCCGGGTCGGCCAGTCCTCCCCGGGCAGCGCGGTCCAGACCGCGCGCGCCGGCCGCCCCTCGGCGACGGCGGTCAACAGCTGCGGCCCGGTCGGGTAACGGGCGAAGCCCGCCGGGTCGGGGGCCTCGGGTGCCGGCGGCGGGTCGAGCCGGGGTCGCTTCTCCGGGGCTCCGCGGCGCGGCGGCAGGGCCAACCGCAGCACGTCGGTCAGCGAGCCGGCGTACCGGTCGGCGACCGAGCGGGCCAGCTCGGCGACCTCCGGGGTGAGCACCGGCTCCGCGGAGACCACCTTGGCCAGCGGGGCCAGCTTCCCGGTGTGGTCGGTGTGGGCGGCCAGCTCGAGGACGACGCCGTCCACCAGCTTGCCGGCGAAGCGCACCCGGACCCGGCAGCCGGCCACCACCTGCTCGGCGAGCTCGTCGGGGACGGCGTAGTCGAAGGGCCGGTCCAGGTGGGCCAACGGCACGTCGACGACGACCCGGGCGACCCGCACCGGACCAGTCTCCCCGCTCACTCCGACAGTCCCCGGCGACGTGCTGGCACGGCCCTCCTGCAGTGCCCCGCTGCGCGTCGGTGCGCAGCGGGGTGCCCGGAGGTCCTTATGCCACCGCCGACTTCAGCGCGTCGACCCGGTCCAGCCGCTCCCAGGGCAACTCGATGTCGGTGCGGCCGAAGTGGCCGTAGGCCGCCGTCGGCGCGTAGATCGGCCGCAGCAGGTCCAGGTCCCGCACGATCGCGCCGGGCCGCAGGTCGAACACCGCGGTGATCGCCTTCTCCAGCACGTCCTCGGGGATCGTGTTGGTGCCGAAGGTCTCCACGAAGAGGCCGACCGGGTGGGCGGCACCGATCGCGTAGGCGACCTGGACCTCGCACCGGCGGGCCAGCCCGGCGGCGACCACGTTCTTCGCCACCCAGCGCATCGCGTAGGCCCCGGACCGGTCGACCTTCGAGGGGTCCTTGCCGGAGAACGCGCCGCCGCCGTGCCGGGCCATGCCACCGTAGGTGTCGACGATGATCTTGCGGCCGGTCAGCCCGGCGTCGCCCATCGGGCCACCGATGACGAACTTGCCGGTCGGGTTCACCAGCAGCCGGTAGCCGGTGGTGGGCAGGCCCAGCTCGCGCAGCGCGGGCTCGACCACGAACTCCTGGACGTCCGGGGCGAGCAGCGTGTCGATGGAGATGTCCTCGGCGTGCTGGGAGGAGACCACCACGGTGTCCACGGCGACCGGCCGGTCGTCCTCGTAGACGACGGTGACCTGGGTCTTGCCGTCGGGGCGCAGGTAGGGCACCGACCCGTCCTTGCGGACGGCCGACAGCCGCCGGGACAGCCGGTGGGCCAGCGCGATCGGCAGCGGCATCAGCTCGGGGGTCTCGTCCGTCGCGTACCCGAACATCAGGCCCTGGTCGCCGGCGCCCTGCCGCGCGATCAGGTCGTCGGCCGCCGCGGCCCGGTGCTCGGCCGCGCTCAGCTCGCCGGTGCGGGTCTCGTAGCCGACGTCCACGCCCTGGGCGATGTCCGGGGACTGCGCGCCGATGGAGACGCTGACGCCGCAGGAGGCGCCGTCGAAGCCCTTGCGGGAGGAGTCGTAGCCGATGCGGAGGATCGTCTTGCGCACGATGTCGGCGATGTCGACGTAGCCGGAGGTGGTGACCTCACCGGCGATGTGCACCTGGCCGGTGGTGATGAGGGTCTCGACGGCGACGCGGCTGCGCGGGTCCTGGGCGAGCATCGCGTCCAGGATCGAGTCGCTGATCTGGTCCGCGATCTTGTCGGGGTGGCCCTCGGTCACCGACTCGGACGTGAACAGACGGCGTGGCACTCGGTTCTCCCTGCGGTCGGCTGCCGAGCGCGTTGCTCGCGGTCGGCCGGGCTGCACCACATGGTGGACGGCCCGACGGCTGAGGCTACCGGCGGGAGCTCCCGCCCGTTCGGTGAGGCGGTGGTGTCAGGCCTGCCGGGGCAGCCGGTCGGACACCACGTCCCAGATCGCGGCGGCGACCGCGTCCTTGCGACCGGGCGGCACGGCGGTCGCCGACCCGTCGGTGGCCAGCACCGTCACCTCGTTCTCGGCCCGGCCGAAGACGCGGCCGGCGGAGACGTCGTTGACCACCAGCAGGTCGGTGCCCTTGCGGGCCAGCTTGGCGCGGGCGTGGGTCAGCACGTCGCCCTCGGCGTCACCGGTCTCCGCGGCGAAGCCGACGACGAGCTGCCCGGGCAGCCGGGCGCCCACCAGCTCGACCAGGACGTCGGGGTTGCGGACCAGCTCCACCGAGCTGGGCTCGGCGGCCCCGCCCTTCTTCAGCTTGCTGCCGGCGACCGTGGCGGGCCGGAAGTCGGCGACCGCGGCGGCCATGACGACGACGTCGGCCGGCCGAGCCGCCCCCTGCCCGGAGGACCCGGGGTCCCCGGACGACTCGGCGTGCATCGCGGTCCGGAGCTCCTCGGCGCTCTCCACCGGCACCACCCGCACCCCGAACGGGGCCGGCAGCTCGACGTTGGCGGCGACCAGCACGACCTCGGCGCCCCGGGCCGCGGCGACCCGGGCCAGCGCCCAGCCCTGCAGCCCGGACGAGCGGTTGCCCAGGAACCGCACCGGGTCCAGCGGCTCCCGGGTGCCGCCGGCGCTGATCACGACCCGGCGGCCGGTGAGGTCGGGGGCGAGCGCGCCGGCACCGGCGGAGAGCACCAGCTCGGCCAGCGCCGCGACGTCGGCGGGCTCGGGCAGCCGCCCGGGGCCGGAGTCCGGGCCGGTGAGGCGCCCCACCGCGGGGGGCAGCACGACCGCGCCGCGGCGGCGCAGCGTCGCGACGTTGTCCTGGGTGGCCGGGTGCAGCCACATCTCGGTGTGCATGGCCGGGACGAAGACGACCGGGCAGTGCGCGGTGAGCAGCGTGGCGGTGAGCAGGTCGTCGGCCCGCCCGGCCGCCGCCCGGGCCAGCAGGTCCGCGGTGGCCGGGTTGACCAGGACCAGGTCGGCGTGCTGCCCGATCCGGACGTGGGCGACCTCCGGGACGTCGTCCCAGACCTCGGTGGACACCGGGTTCCCGCTGAGCGCCTCGAACGTCGCGGCGCCGACGAAGCGCAGCGCCGACGCCGTGGGCACCACCCGGACGTCGTGGCCGGACTCGGTGAGGGCGCGCAGCAACAGGGCGGACTTGTAGGCCGCGACGCCACCACCCACGCCCAGGACGATCTGGCTCATGCGGTCCATCCTCCACACACGACGAAGCCCCCGGCACCAGCCGGGGGCTTCGTCATTGAAAGGACCCCCTCCCACGAGGCCTTCGCAAGCTCAGGCCACGACCGGAGGGGGCCGAAGAAGAACTACTTAGTTCTCGCCGGCGGTGTGGGCGAGGAGGCCCTCGTTGATCTCGCGGAGCGCGATCGACAGCGGCTTCTCCTGGGGCGCGGTGTCGACCAGCGGGCCGACGTACTCCAGCAGGCCCTCGGAGAGCTGGCTGTAGTAGGCGTTGATCTGGCGCGCACGCTTGGCGGCGTAGATGACCAACCCGTACTTGCTGGTGGTCCGCTCGAGCAGCTCGTCGATCGGCGGGTTGGTGATGCCCTCAGGGGCAGGTGCGACTCCGGACACGGGCGGGCGTGCTCCTCAACTCGGTGTGCGGGCGGGCGGCGGATGGCTCCGCACGGTCGCCTCGGGTGCGCCCTCGACCGCGGTCAGGGACCAGCGGGGGGAGACGCAGTCAGCAAGCCTACCAACTCGTCGGCGGCCCTGGCCACGTCGTCGTTGACGACGACCACGTCGAACTCCCCGGAGGCGTCCAGCTCGGCCTGCGCGAGCGCCAGTCGGCGGGACTGGACCTCGGGGTGCTCGGTACCCCGGCCGGCCAGCCGGCTGACCAGCTCCGCCCAGGACGGCGGGGCCAGGAACACCAGCTGGGCCTCCGGTGCGCGCTCGCGCACCTGCCGGGCGCCCTGCAACTCGATCTCCAGCAGCGCCGGGGCGCCGGAGGCCAGCTGCTCCTGCACCGGTGCCACCGGGGTGCCGTAGCGGTTGCCCGCGTACTCCGCCCACTCCAGCAGGCCGTCGTGCTCGATCAGCCAGTCGAAGTAGTCGTCGTCGACGAACCAGTAGTGCTCACCGTCGACCTCACCCGCACGGGGGGCACGGGTGGTGACCGACACCGACACCCAGACCTCCGGGTGCCGGCGCCGGACCTCGGCGACGACCGTGCCCTTGCCCACCCCCGAGGGACCGGAGAGGACCGTCAGGCGGGCAGGGGTGCGGGCCACGCTCGGCGTCCTCGGGCTGGGGGTGCGGGTCGGTCGGGACAGGGACGGACTCAGGGCTCGACGACCTCGCCGGCGAACTCGGCTTCCAGCGCCTTGCGCTGGTTGGCGCCGAGGCCACGGACGCGACGGGTCGGGGAGATCTCGAGCCGCTCCATGATCTTGGCCGCGCGCGCCTTGCCGACACCGGGGAGGGACTCCAGCACCGCGGAGACCCGCATCTTGCCGATGACCTCGTCGGTCTCGCCCTGCTTGAGGACGTCGCCGACCGTCGCGCCCTTGGTCTTCAGCCGCTCACGCAGCTCGGCGCGGGCCTTGCGGGCCGCGGCGGCCTTCTCCAGGGCTGCGGCGCGCTGTTCTGGGGACAACTCGGGAAGGGGCACGGAGCAACCCAATCGTGATCGTGCCGGCGCTGCGACCGGCGGTGTCGTTCGGTGTGGAGTGTGCCTGGACGGCGGCCCTCGGTGTGAGCCTGGGCGCCAACCTAGTCACCTCGAACCCGCTGGTCATCCTGGACCCCGTGTCATCTGCGCCGGGCCGGTGTGCTGCACGGACACGCGATCGGACCGGGCGGTCCCGTAACCCTGCCGTCACTGCTGGTCAACCGGTCGTCCGCCGCCCAGCGACCGACCGACCACCCCGGCCAGCAGCAGGCCACCGAGGACCGCGACGCCTGTCACCACCACCAGCACGGCGACCGCACCGGGGGCCGGCCCGCCATGGCGACGACGGTCACCGGCCAGGCCGCCGCCGGCCCAGCAGCCACCCGGCCAGGCCGGACAGCACCAGCAGCCCGACCACGGCCAGCCCGGCACCGACGACGTGGCCGGCGGTCCAGAGCACCGCCCAGCGGTCGTCGTCGAAGGAGAGGGTCAGGCTGCTCTGGTACGCGGTCCCCGCCGGCAGGGGCGTGTAGGCGGCCCACCCGCCGTCGGTCGGTGACCCCGGCTGGTTCGCCCGCCAGAACAGCGCGACGCCCAGCGCACACAGCGCCGCCCCGAGGGCCAGCACCGCCCGGGGCGCCGCGCGTCTCACGCGGTGAGCTCGGCCGTCCAGCGGTCGGCTGCGGCCCGCAGCGCGGCGGCGTCCGGCCCGGCCTGCAGCACGTCCCGGGAGACGGTGGGGACGACGGCGCGTCCGGTCCCGAACAGCCGGCGCAGGTCGGCGGCCGACCCGCCCTGGGCGCCCAGGCCCGGGGCGAGCACCGGCCCGCCGAGCCCGTCGAGGTCGACGTCCAGGTCGGGCAGGGTGGCGCCCACGACGACGCCGAACGAGCCCGTGGTCGGGCCCCACCGGCCCGCCAGGTCGCGCACCGCGGCGATGTCGGGCAGCGGGTCGCCCACCACCCACCCCGGGGTGTTCCAGCCGCGCACGGTGTCGATGACGACCTGGGCGGCGGTGCGCTCCCCCACCAGTGCGTGCTGCAGCGTGCCGGCGTCCGGGTTCGAGGTGCGGGCCAGGACGAACAGCCCACCGCCGTGCAGGCGGGCGGTGTCCACGGCCGGCTGCAGGGACCCCGGGCCCAGGAAGGGGCTGACCGTCAGGGCGTCCACGGCCAGGGGGTGCTCGGGGCGCAGGTAGTCGGCGTAGGCGTCCATGGTGGAGCCGATGTCACCGCGCTTGGCGTCCAGCAGGACCAGCGCCCCGGCCGCCCGGGCGCGCACGACGGCCTCCTCCAGCACGGCCAGCCCGCGGGAGCCGTGCCGCTCGTAGAAGGCCAGCTGTGGCTTGAGCACCGCCACGTGCCCGGCCAGCGCGTCCACGACGGCGTCGGTGAACCGGGCCAGCCCCTCCGGGCTGTCGGGCAGCCCCCAGCGCTCCAGCAGCGGCACGTGCGGGTCGATGCCCACGCAGAGCGGGCCGCGAGCGGCGACGGCGTCGGCCAGCCGCTCCCCGAACGTGCCGCTCACGCCGCGGCCCCGGCGAGCTCGGTGACGCACGCCCGGGCGAGGAAGGGGTCGGCGAAGGCGCCGGTGGCGGTCTGCACGCCGGCCGCGCCGAGCTCCAGCAGCGCCGCGCAGCTCGCGGGGTCGGTCACCCCGCCCATCGCCAGGACGTCGAAGTCGAACCCGCCGGCCGCCCGCAGGTCCAGCAGCCGGGCGGTGAAGTCCAGGGCGAGGTCGCGCACCGCGGCGCCGGAGACCCCGGCCAGCGGCCGCCCCGGGAAGGTGGGCCGGCCGTCGGCGCGCTGCACGGCGCACTGCACCGTGTTGATCGCGGCCACCCCGTCCAGCTGCGGGGCGATCCGCGGCAGCAGACCGGCCAGCGCGGGTGCGTCCAGCCAGGAGAGCTTGGCGACCAGCCCGGTGCTGCTGGACAGCGCGCGCCGGGTGGTCTCGACGATCGCGGTGGTCAGCTCGGCGTCCAGGCAGATCGGCGGTCGCACCCCGCCCTGGGCGGCGTCCAGCGCGTTGGGGCAGGACAGGTTGAGCTCCACCACCGGGGCGCCGGCGGACTCCGCCAGCCGCGCCGTGCGGGCGAAGTCCTCGGCGATCGCCTGCAACTGCGGCGGGCCCTCGCCGACGTCCTCGCCCAGCACGCTGACCAGCAGCAGCTGGTCGGAGGCCAGGCAGCGGACGGCCGCGGCGACGTCCTCGGTCCAGACCGCCGGGTCCGGCGACGGCACCCCGAAGGAGTTCGCGCTGGTCACCGCCGGGTCGCCGGGCGGCACCCAGTCCGACGGCTCGGCGGTGACCACCGGCGGCGGGCCGTCGACCGCGAACGGCTCGCGCACCGAGGGCACGAACGCCCAGTTGGGGAACTGGTTGGCCGGGTGCGGGCGGCTGCGGACCGTCTTGTAGGTGAGCAGGTTGAAGCCGTTGCCGGCCAGGTACTGCACCCAGGCGGCGGTGCCGGTCATCGGGCAGGCCGGGACGCCGATCGGGAAGCCGGTCCGCCGGCCCAGCACCGACCAGCTGCCGGCGGCCCGCGGGCGGACCGGCAGCCGGGGCCCCGGCGGTCCGACGCGCGCAGCGGCCACGTCGTCGGTGAGGGCGTAGGCCGGGAAGCACACCCCCGCCCGGGCCAGCAGCCGGTGCATCCCGGTGGTGGCCAGCAGCCGGACCAGGGCGGGCAGGTCGTCGGCGCCCAGCCCGTCCCGGTCCAGCTCGGTGGTCAGCTCGACGAGCCAGACCGGCTCGGGGGCGGGGGCGCCGTCCAGCCGGGTCACGGCGGCCGCGTGCAGGCCCCGGAGCACCGGACCGGTCAGCCCGGCCGCCCGCACCTCCCGGACGAGCTCGACCACGACCGTGTCTGCTCCCCCGCCCCCCGTCATGCCGTGGTCCCGGCCGCCGCCTGGGCGGCGGCCAGGGCCTGGTGCAGGTCCTGCAGGCTGCGCACCCCGATGTCGCCGCGGCGCAGCGACTCCACGCCCTGCACGGTGGCCGCCATCCCCTGCACGGTGGTGATGCACGGGATGCCGGCGCTCACCGCGGCGGCCCGGATCTCGTACCCGTCCAGCCGCGGCCCGCTGTTGCCCGGCGTGCCGAACGGGGTGTTGACCACCAGGTCGATCTCGCCGGCCAGGATCCGCTCGACCACGTTGCCCGGCCCCTGGGAGAACTTCCCGACCACCTCGCAGGCGACCCCGTTGCGGCGGAGCACCTGGGCGGTGCCCACCGTGGCCAGCACCCGGAAGCCCAGGTCGGCCAGCCGCTTGACCGGGAAGACCGCCGAGCGCTTGTCCCGGTTGGCCAGCGACACGAACACCGTGCCCCCGGTCGGCAGGTCGCCGTAGGCGGCGGCCTGGGACTTGGCGAACGCGGTGCCGAACTCCGCGTCGATGCCCATCACCTCACCGGTCGACTTCATCTCCGGCCCGAGCACGGTGTCCACCCCGTGGCCCTCCATGGTCCGGAAGCGGTGGAACGGCAGCACCGCCTCCTTCACCGCGATCGGGCCGTCGACCGGCAGGTCGGTGCCGTCACCGGTGGCCGGCAGCACGCCCTCGGTGCGCAGCTGGGCGATCGTCTGGCCGACCGCGATCCGCGCCGCGGCCTTGGCCAGCTGCACCGCGGTCACCTTCGACACGAACGGCACCGTCCGGCTGGCGCGCGGGTTGGCCTCCAGCACGTAGAGGACGTCGTCCTTCAGCGCGTACTGCACGTTCATCAGCCCGCGCACGCCGATCCGGGCGGCGAGCGCCTCGGTGGCCCGCCGGATGGTCTGCAGGTCCTCCCCGCCCAGGGTGATCGGCGGCAGCGCGCACGCCGAGTCGCCGGAGTGGATCCCGGCCTCCTCGATGTGCTCCATGACCCCGCCCAGGTACAGGTCGGTGCCGTCGTAGAGCGCGTCGACGTCGATCTCCACGGCGTCCTCGAGGAACCGGTCGACCAGCACCGGGTGGTCGGCGCTCACGTCGGTGGCCTTGGTGATGTAGGCCTCCAGCATGGCGTCCTCGTAGACGATCTCCATCCCGCGCCCGCCGAGCACGTAGGAGGGTCGCACCAGCACCGGGTAGCCGATGGACGCCGCGATCGCCACCGCCTCGGCCGACGTCGTCGCCATGCCGTGCTTGGGCGCGAGCAGGCCGGTGTCGGACAGCACCCGGGAGAACTCGCCGCGGTCCTCGGCGGCGTCGATCGCCTCCGGGGAGGTGCCCAGCACCGGGACGCCGGCGTCCTTGAGCCGCTGCGCCAGGCCCAGCGGGGTCTGCCCGCCGAGGGTGCAGATGACCCCGGCGACCGGGCCGGCGGCGCGCTCGGCCTCCACGACCTCCAGGACGTCCTCGAAGGTGAGCGGCTCGAAGTACAGCCGGTCGGCGGTGTCGTAGTCGGTGGAGACGGTCTCCGGGTTGCAGTTGACCATCACCGCCTCGTAGCCGGCGTCCTGCAGGGCCATCACCGCGTGCACGCAGGAGTAGTCGAACTCCACCCCCTGCCCGATCCGGTTCGGACCCGACCCGAGGATCAGCACCGCCGGCTTCTCCCGCGGCTCCACCTCGGTCTCGGAGTCGTAGGAGGAGTAGTGGTACGGCGTCCGGGCGGCGAACTCGGCGGCGCAGGTGTCCACGGTCTTGTAGACCGGCCGGATGCCCAGCCGCCAGCGCAGCGTGCGGACCCCGTCCTCCCCCGCCAGCTCCGGCCGCAGCACGGCCACCTGGCGGTCGGACAGGCCGTGCCGCTTGGCCCGGCGCAGCAGCTCCGGGGTCAGCGACGGCGCCTCCCGGACCTCCTCGCCGATCTCGTTGACCATGGCGATCTGGTCGACGAACCAGGTGTCGAAGCCGCTGGCCTCGGACACCTGCTCGACGGTGGCGCCCGCGGCGAGGGCCCGCTGGGCGGTGTACAGCCGGCCGTCGACGGGGGTGCGCAACTGCTCCACCAGTGCCGCGGCGTCCGCGGGCTGGGCGGCGTCGGTCCAGAACCCGGCCGCCGAGGTCTCCGTCGACCGCATCGCCTTGCCCAGCGCCTCGGTGAAGTTGCGGCCCATCGCCATGACCTCACCGACGCTCTTCATCGTGGTGGTCAGTCGCGGGTCGGCACCGGGGAACTTCTCGAAGGCGAAGCGCGGGATCTTCACCACCACGTAGTCCAGCGACGGCTCGAACGACGCCGGGGTGACCCCGGTGATGTCGTTGGTGATCTCGTCGAGGGTGTAGCCGATGGCCAGCTTGGCGGCGATCTTGGCGATCGGGAAGCCGGTGGCCTTGGACGCCAGGGCGCTGGACCGTGACACCCGCGGGTTCATCTCGATGACGACCAGCCGGCCGGTCTCCGGGTGGACGGCGAACTGGATGTTGCAGCCGCCGGTGTCGACGCCGACCTCGCGCAGCACGGCGATGCCGACGTCGCGCATGTGCTGGTACTCGCGGTCGGTGAGCGTCATCGCCGGGGCGACGGTCACCGAGTCACCGGTGTGCACGCCCATCGCGTCGATGTTCTCGATCGAGCAGATGACCACCACGTTGTCGCTGCGGTCGCGCATCAGCTCGAGCTCGAACTCCTTCCAGCCGAGCACCGACTCCTCGATCAGCACGGTGTGCACCGGGGAGTCGGCCAGCCCGTGGCCGGCCATCCGGCGCAGCATCGGCTCGTCGGTGGCGATGCCCGAGCCCAGCCCGCCCATGGTGAAGCTGGGTCGGATGACCACCGGGTAGCCGACCTCGGCGGCGGTGGCCAGCGCCTCCTCGACGGTCCCGCAGACCGTCGAGCGCGGGGCGTCGGCGCCGATGGAGCGCACGATGTCCTTGAACTTCTGCCGGTCCTCGCCGCGGTTGATCGCGTCGACGTCGGCGCCGATGAGCTGGACGCCGTACTTCTCCAGCACCCCGTTCTCGTACAGCCCGATGGCGAGGTTCAGCGCCGTCTGGCCGCCCAGGGTGGCCAGCAGCGCGTCGGGGCGCTCCTTGGCGATCACCCGCTCGACGAACTCCGGCGTCAGCGGCTCCACGTAGGTGGCGTCGGCGACCTCGGGGTCGGTCATGATCGTGGCCGGGTTGCTGTTGACCAGGCTGACCCGCAGCCCCTCGGCCTTGAGCACCCGGCAGGCCTGGGTGCCCGAGTAGTCGAACTCGCTGGCCTGGCCGATGACGATCGGCCCGGAGCCGATCACGAGCACGTGCTGGAGGTCTGTCCGCTTGGGCATCTCAGGCCCCCTTCTCGCCGGTGGTGTCCTGCACTGTCAGCGGGGGGCTGACCGCTTCCCCGCGCTCGCGCTCGGCGGCCATCAGGTCGACGAACCGGCCGAACAGCGGGTTGGCGTCGTGCGGCCCGGCCGCGGCCTCCGGGTGGAACTGCACGCTGAACGCCGGGGTCTCCAGCAGCCGCAGGCCCTCGACGACGTCGTCGTTGAGCCCGACGTGGCTGACCTCCACCGGCCCGAAGGGGGTGTCGACCGGCCGGTCCAGCGGGGCGTCGACGGCGAAGCCGTGGTTGTGGCTGGTGACCCGCACCGTGCCGCTGACCCGGTCCAGCACCGGCTGGTTGAGCCCGCGGTGGCCGAAGCGCAGCTTGTAGGTGCCCAGGCCCAGGGCCCGGCCGAGGATCTGGTTGCCGAAGCAGATGCCGAACAGCGGACGCCGGGCCGCCAGCACCCCGCGCACCGCGGCGACCGCGTAGTCGGCGGCCGCCGGGTCGCCGGGCCCGTTGGAGACGAACACGCCGTCCACCCCGGCCTCGAGCAGCTGCTCGGCGGTCGCCGTGGCCGGCAGCACGTGCGTCTCGACGCCGAGCTCGGCCAGGTACCGCGGGGTGGCGGTCTTGATGCCCAGGTCGAGGGCGGCGATGGTGAACCGCTTCTCCCCCACCGCCGGGACGACGTAGGGCTCGCTCGCGCTGACGCTCGGCGCGAGGTCCGCTCCGGTCATGCTCGGGCTGGCGGTCACCCGGGCCAGCAGCTCGTCGGCCCCCAGCTCGGTGCTGATCCCCGCCCGCATCGCGCCGCGGTCACGCAGGTGCCGGGTCAGCGCGCGGGTGTCGATGCCGCTGATCCCCACCACGCCCTGGGCGACCAGCTCGTCGTCCAGGCTGCCGGTGGCCCGCCAGTTGGCCGGGCGTCGGGCCGGGTCGCGGACCACGAAGCCGGCCACCCACATCCGGCGGCTCTCGTCGTCCTCGCCGTTGACGCCGGTGTTGCCCACGTGCGGCGCCGTCATCGTGATGATCTGGCCCGCGTAGCTGGGGTCGGTGAGCGTCTCCTGGTAGCCGGTCATCCCGGTGGAGAACACCGCCTCGCCGACGGTCGTGCCGGTCGCGCCGTAGGCGTCGCCGTGAAAGGTCCTGCCGTCCTCGAGGACGAGGATCGCGTCGCTCACTTCTGTGCCTTCCCGTCCATCACGGTCGCCGTCCCCCGCAGGAACGTGGCGACCACCCGGCCGGGGAGCTCCCGGCCGGCATAGGGGCTGTTGCGGCTGCGGCTGGCCAGCGCGGCCGGGTCGACCGTGGCCCGGTGCGTGGGGTCCAGCAGCAGCAGGTTGGCCGGCTCGCCGACGGCGAGCGGTCGGCCGTGGGAGTCCGGACCACGATCGGCGAGGCGGCCGATGGCCGCCGGCCGGACCGACATGCGGTCGGCGACCCCGCGCCAGTCGAGCAGCCCGGGCTCGACCATGGTCTGCACGACGATCGAGAGCGCCTGCTCCAGGCCGAGCATCCCCGGCCGGGCCGAGGCCCACTCGCTCTCCTTGTCCTCCACCGCGTGCGGGGCGTGGTCGGTGGCGACGGCGTCGATCGTGCCGTCGGCCAGCCCGGCCCGCAGCGCCCGGACGTCGGCGTCCGTGCGCAGCGGCGGGTTCACCTTGAACACCGGGTCGTAGGTCTCCGCGCACTCGTCGGTGAGCAGCAGGTGGTGCGGGGTCACCTCGGCGGTGACCTGCACCCCGCGGGACTTCGCCCAGCGCAGGATCTCCACCGACCCGGCGGTGGAGACGTGGCAGACGTGCAGCCGTGCCCCGACGTGCCGGGCCAGCAGCACGTCGCGGGCGATCACCGCCTCCTCGGCCGCGGCCGGCCAGCCGACCAGCCCCAGCCGGGCGGAGCGGTCGCCCTCGTTCATCTGCGCGCCCACGGTGAGCCGCGGCTCCTCGGCGTGCTGGGCGACGACCCCGTCGAGGGCCTTGACGTACTCCAGGGCGCGGCGCATCAGCGCCGGGTCGGCGACGCAGTGCCCGTCGTCGGAGAACACCCGCACCCGGGCGGCGGAGTCGGCCATCGCGCCGAGCTCGGCCAGCCGCTCCCCGCGCAGTCCGACGGTGACCGCCCCGACCGGGACGACGTCGACCAGGCCGGCCTCCTGGCCCAGCCGCCAGACCTGCTCCACCACACCGGCGGTGTCGGCGACCGGGTCGGTGTTGGCCATCGCGTGCACCGCGGTGAACCCGCCCAGCGCCGCGGCCCGGCTGCCGGTCTCGACCGTCTCGGCGTCCTCCCGGCCCGGCTCGCGCAGGTGGGTGTGCAGGTCGACCAGGCCGGGCAGCGCGATCAACCCGGCCGCCTCGACCACCTGGGCGCCGTCGGCGGACAGGTCGGTGCCGACGGCGGTGATCACGCCGTCGGCCAGCAGCAGGTCGACGGCGTCCTCGCCGTACGGCTTCGCGTTCTTGATCAGGTACGTGGTCACGTGGTCCCCTCGGGAGCGCCGCCGAGCAGCAGGTACAGGACGGCCATGCGCACGCTCACGCCGTTGCCGACCTGGTCGACGATGGTGGAGCGGGCCGAGTCGGCCACCTCGGCGGCGATCTCCATGCCGCGGTTCATCGGGCCGGGGTGCATGACGATCGCGTCGTCGGGCAGCACGGCCATCCGCCGCCCGTCCAGGCCGTAGCGGCGGCTGTACTCGCGGGCGCTGGGGAAGAACGAGGCGTTCATCCGCTCGGCCTGCACCCGCAGCATCATCACCACGTCGACCTTGGGCAGCACGGCGTCCAGGTCGTAGCTGACCGCCACCGGCCAACTGCCCACGCCCACCGGCAGCAGGGTCGGCGGGGCGACCAGCGTCACCTCCGCACCCAGGGTCGTCAGCAGCCAGACGTTGGAGCGGGCCACCCGGCTGTGCAGCACGTCGCCGACGATCGCCACCCGCACGCCGTCGAGCCGGCCCAGCCGCTGCCGGATCGTGTAGGCGTCCAGCAGCGCCTGGGTGGGGTGCTCGTGGGTGCCGTCGCCGGCGTTCACCACGCTGCCCTTGACCCAGCGGGCCAGCCGGTGCGGCGCTCCCGACGCCTGGTGCCGGATGACGATCGCGTCGCTGCCCATCGCCTCCAGGGTCAGCGCGGTGTCCTTCAGGCTCTCGCCCTTGGAGACGCTGCTGCCCTTGGCGGAGAAGTTGATGACGTCGGCGGAGAGCCGCTTGGCCGCCAGCTCGAAGGAGATCCGGGTGCGGGTGGAGTCCTCGTAGAAGAGGTTGACCACGGTGCGCCCACGCAGGGTGGGGAGCTTCTTGACCTCCCGGCCCGCCAGTGCGGACTCGATCTGGCCGGCGGTGTCCAGGACGAGGGTCGCGTCGGCCCGGTCCAGGTCCGCGGCCTCCAGCAGGTGCCGCTTCACGCGTCCTCCCCCTCGGTCAGCAGGACCTCGTCCAGCCCGTCGACCTCGGCCAGGTGCACCTTCACCGACTGGGTGCGGGAGGTCGGCACGTTCTTGCCCACGTAGTCGGCCCGGATCGGCAGCTCCCGGTGGCCGCGGTCGACCAGCACCGCCAGCTGCACGGCGCGCGGCCGGCCGAGGTCCCGCAGCGCGTCCAGGGCGGCGCGCACCGACCGGCCGGAGAACAGCACGTCGTCCACGAGCACCACCAGCCGGCCGTCGACCCCGGCACCCGGGAGCCGGGTGTCCTCCAGGGCCCGGACGCCGCGCAGCCGCAGGTCGTCGCGGTAGAGGGTGATGTCGACGGTGCCGACGTCGACCGCCGTGCCGCTGAAGGCCTCGATCCGGGCGGCCAGCCGGCGGGCCAGCGGGGCGCCGCGGGTGGGGATCCCGACGAGCACCAGGTCACCGAGGCCGCCGTCGGCGGTGCCGGCGGAGGAGGCGCTCGCCGCGCGCTCGATCAGCTGGTGGGCGATCCGGTCGACCACCCGGGCGACGTCGTCCGCGCTCAGCAACGGCGGGGGGCCACCGGCGGGCGGCTCGGTGGGCGGTGGCACGGGCAGCTCTGATGACGTGGTCATCAAGCCTCCTTCCCCGCCTCACGGGACGGGTCGTTAAAGGAGATCAGCGCCGCCGGCCGGACCGGCCGACGACGAGGTGGACCGCCGAAGACGGTACTGCACCGCCGGAGGTGGCCCGCGTCGCACCCGGCAGGCGGTCGCTGCGATGGTTCCTGCCTCGGCCGGCGAGGGCTTCTGACCCGTTGGGGGCTCCCGGGCTGTCGCCACACCGGCTGTGCCAGTACTCTGCGTGACCAGAACCGTTCCCTACCGACGACAGTCAGTGAGCAGAGGTCATGAGCACCGACTACTCCAGGGCGCTGGGCGCCCGCCTGCGGGCCATCCGCAACCAGCAAGGGCTGTCGTTGCAGGGCGTGGAAGACAAGTCCCACGGCCGGTGGAAGGCCGTCGTCGTCGGCTCCTACGAGCGCGGCGACCGCGCGGTCACCGTGCAGCGGCTGTCCGAGCTGGCCGTCTTCTACGGCGTGCCCGTCTCCGAGCTGCTGCCGGACCCGCGGCCGAGCTCCGCGGTCACCAAGAGCACGAAGATCGTGCTCAACCTGGAGTCGCTGGGCTCGCTGCCGGCCGACGAGGCCGGCCCGCTGGCCCGCTACGCCTCGACGATCCAGGCGCAGCGGCACGACTACAACGGCAAGGTGCTCTCGATCCGCGCCGAGGACCTGAAGTCGCTGGCGATCATCTACGACATGAGCCCCGACGAGCTGACCACCCGGCTCATCGAGTGGGGTGTGCTCTCCCCGGGCGCCGACGGCGTCGGCTACGCCACCGAGGACGACGACGAGGCGAACTGGGGCGACCGCCGCCGCGCGCCGCGCTGACGAAGGCCCCCGGCAGGGCGCTGAACGGGTACGGCCCACTCTGGTCTCCAGAGTGGGCCGTTCGCGTTCGCAGCAGGTGGCTGCGGCTGCCTCAGGTGGGGATCTCGGCGCGGACGATGCCGCCGAGGACGCCGTTGACGTAGGCCGGCGAGTCGTCGGTGGACAGCGCCTTGGCCAGCTCCACCGCCTCGTCGATGACCACCGCGTCGGGGACGTCGTCGACCCACAGCAGCTCGAACACGGCCATCCGCAGGATCGCCCGGTCGACGTCGGGCAGCCGGTCCAGCGACCAGCCGGAGGCGTGCTCCTCGATCAGCGCGTCGATCCGGGCCTGCTGCGCGACGGCGCCCTCGACCAGCCGGACGGCGTGCTCGGGCACCGGCGGGTTGCCGTCGGCGATGCGGTCCCGCAGGACCGTGAGCGGATCGCTGGAGCGCAGGTCGGCCTCGTAGAGGACGTCGACCGCGCGCTTGCGCGCCTTGGTGCGGGCTGCCACGAGGTCAGCTGACCCGGCCGAGGTAGCGGCCGTCGCGGGTGTCGATCTTCAGCTTCTCGCCGGTGGTGATGAACAGCGGGACCTGGACCTCCGCACCGGTCTCCAGGGTCGCCGGCTTCGTGCCGCCGGTGGAGCGGTCGCCCTGCAGGCCCGGGTCGGTGTGCTGCACGACCAGCTCCATGGTCACCGGCAGCTCGACGTACAGCGGGGTCTCGTTGTGCACCGCCACCGTGACCTCGGTGTTCTCCAGCAGGTAGTTCGCACCGTCCCCGAGGGTGGTGGCGGGGACGTAGATCTGCTCGAAGGTGTCACCGTCCATGAAGACGTAGTCGGTGCCGTCGGCGTAGAGGAACGTCATCGACCGCTTGTCGACGTTGGCCGTCTCGATCTTGAGGCCGGCGTTGAACGTCCGGTCGACGACCTTGCCGGAGAGCACGTTCTTCAGGGTGGTGCGCACGAAGGCGCCACCCTTGCCCGGCTTCACGTGCTGGAAGTCGGTGACTGTCCACAGCTGGCCGTCCAGGTTGAGGACGGTGCCGTTCTTGAGGTCGTTGGTGGTAGCCATCTAGAGGACCAGCAGTTCCTTGCTCGTGAGGGTCAACAACTCGGGCTCGTCGTCCGTGACGATCAAGGTGTCCTCGATCCGGACACCGCCGTGGCCGGGCAGGTACACCCCTGGCTCCACGGTGACGGCCATGCCAGCGGCCAGGGTACCTGCGCCCAGTGCCGAGATGCCCGGAGCCTCGTGGATCTCCAGGCCGACGCCGTGCCCCAGCCCGTGGGTGAAGTGCTCGCCGTGCCCGGCGGCGACGATGACGTCGCGGGCTGCCGCGTCCACCGCGGTCACCTCGGCGCCGACCGCCAGCGCCGCCCGGCCGGCCGCCTGCGCGGCCGCCACCAGCTCGTACACCTCGCGCTGCCAGTCCGCCGCGTGCCCCAGCACCAGGGTGCGGGTCATGTCCGAGTGGTAGCCGTCGACGGTGGCCCCGAAGTCCAGCTTCAGGAAGTCGCCCTCGGTCAGCTCGGTGGAGTCGGGCCGGTGGTGCGGGATGGCCGAGTTCGCCCCGGCCGCCACGATCGTCTCGAAGCTCGGCGCCTCGGCACCCAGCGCGAGCATCCGGGCGTCCAGCTCCCGCCCCACCTGCAGCTCGGTGCGCCCGGGGCGCAGGGCACCCTCGGCGGCCAGCTCGGCCAGCGCCGCGTCGGCGACCGCGCAGGCCCGTCGCAGCGCCTCGATCTCGCCGTCGTCCTTGACCGCGCGCAGCGCCTCCACCGCCCGGCGGATGCTCACCAGCTCCACGGCCGCGCCGTCCTCACCGAGCAGCCGCTCCAGGCCGCGCAGCTCGTCGACGGTCACGACGTGGGACTCGAAGCCCAGCCGGGTCGCCCCGCCGGTGCGGGCGGCCCGGGCCAGGGCGGGCATCGTGGCCCGGTCGACCAGCAGCTCCACGTCGGGCACCTGGGTGCCGGCCTGCGTGGTGTACCGGCCGTCGGTGCCGAAGAGGTCCCCGCTGCCCGCGGAGCCGCCGTCCGTACCCAGCAGCAGGGCGCCGTTGGAGCCGGTGAAGCCGGTCAGGTAGCGGACGTTGAGCAGGTCGGTGACCAGGACGGCGTCCAGCCCGGCGACCGCCGCGGCGGCGCGCAGCCGGTCCCGGCGGCCGGCCTCGGGGCGGGTCACCGGGCTCCCCGGGCGGCCAGGTGGCGCAGCGCGAGCTCGTACCCCTGCACCCCGAGCCCGACGATCACCCCGTCGGCCACGGCCGAGACGTAGGAGTGGTGCCGGAACGGCTCGCGGGTGTGCACGTTGCTGATGTGCACCTCGACCACCGGGGCGGGCACCGCCGCGAGCGCGTCGCGGAGGACGACCGAGGTGTGCGACCACCCGCCGGGGTTGATCACCACCGGGTCGCCGGCGTCGGTCGCGTCGTGCACCCAGCCGAGCAGCTCGCCCTCGGAGTCGGTCTGCCGGACGACGACGTCCAGCCCCAGCTCGGCGGCGGCGGCCTCGATCAGCTGCACCAGCTCGGCGTGGGTCGTCGTGCCGTAGACCTCGGGCTCGCGGGTCCCGAGCCGGCCGAGGTTGGCGCCGTTGAGCACCTGGATCGTCATGCACGGTCTCCGTTCACGGCTTCCCAGGCGGCGTCCAGCCAGGCCTGGTCGGGGTCGGTCAGGATGCCCGGCGCACCGAGCCCGTCGAGGACGACGAAGCGCAGCGAGGCACCGCGGGCCTTCTTGTCCACCCGCATCACCGACTGCAGCTGGGCCCAGTCGCCCCGGTAGGTGGTGGGCAGCCCCATGGCGGCGACCAGCTCACGGTGCCGGTCGGCGTCGGCGCGGGACAGCCGCCCGGCCTGGCAGGCCAGTTCGGCGGCGAACACCAGCCCGACCGCCACCGCCTCGCCGTGCCGCCAGCCGAAGTCCTCGACCCGCTCGATCGCGTGCCCCAGGGTGTGCCCGTAGTTGAGGAACTCCCGGCGCCCGGTGTCGTAGAGGTCGTCGGTCACGGCGTCGGCCTTGACCTGGACGGCGCGTGCGATCAGCTCGGCGGTGTCCGCCCGGCCCGTCGGGTCGGCCGCCAGCAGCTCCAGGACGCGGCCGTCGGCGATGAACCCGCACTTGACGACCTCGGCCAGCCCGGAGCGGAACTCCGCCGCGGGCAGCCCGGCCAGCGCGTCGGTGTCGGCCAGCACCGCCGCCGGCGGGTGGAAGGCCCCGACCAGGTTCTTGCCGGCCGCGGTGTTGATGCCGGTCTTGCCCCCGACCGCGGCGTCGACCATGGCCAGCAGGCTGGTGGGCACCTGCACCACCCGGATGCCGCGGGTCCAGGTGGCGGCGAGGAACCCGGCCAGGTCGGTGACCGCTCCCCCGCCGACGCCGACCACGGCGTCGGACCGGGTGAGCCCCAGCCGGCCGAACTCCTCCCAGGCCCCGGCGGCGACCTCGGCGGTCTTGGCCGCCTCGCCGTCGGGGACGACGACCGCCTCGGCGGCGACCCCGGCCTGCTGCAGCGTCTCGACCGCGGCACCGGCCGCCGCGGCCAGCGACCGGCTGTGCACGACGGCGGCGCGGGCGGTGCCGTCGAGCAGCAGCCCCAGCCGGGCCTGCACCCCCGGGCCGATGAGCACGTCGTAGGGCCGGTCGCCGCCGACGGTGATCCGCTGGGCGGTCACGGGGTGCCCGCCCCGACGGCGGTGAGCACGTCGGCCACCACGTCCTCGACCGGACGGGCCGAGGTGACGACGGTCGCGGTGGCGACCTCGGCGTAGAGCGGGGCGCGGGTCTCGAGCATGGTCCGCAGCATGGCGCGTGGGTTGACCGCCAGCAGCGGCCGGTCGCGGGACAGCCCCACCCGCTTGGCCGCCGAGGTGACGTCGACGTCCAGCCAGACCACCGCGCCGCCGGACCGCCCGTGGGCGACCAGCCGCTCCCGGGTGGCGGCGCTGGTGACCGCGCCGCCGCCGAGGGCCAGGACGCCGTCGTGCTCGGCCAGCGCACGGGCCACGGCCTGCTCCTCCAGCGCCCGGAAGTGCGGTTCGCCCTGCTGCACGAAGAGGTCGGCCACCGTGGTCCCGGTCTGGGCCTCCACGTCGGCGTCGGTGTCCCGGAACGGCAGGTCGAGGGCCCGCGCGACCGCTGCGCCCACCGTCGTCTTGCCCGACGCGGGCGGCCCCACCACGACCAGCGCGGGGCCGCTCACCGGTAGGTCAGGGCGTCGAGGTAGCCCTGCACGTTCCGGCGGGTCTCCGGCACCGAGTCCCCGCCGAACTTCTCCAGCACCGCGTCGGCGAGCACCAGGGCGACCATCGCCTCCATGACCACGCTGCCGCGGGGCACGGCACAGGCGTCGCTGCGCTGGTTGATCGCGACCGCGGCCTCACCGGTGGCGGTGTCGATGGTGGCCAGCGCACGCGGCACCGTGCTGATCGGCTTCATCGCGGCGCGCACCCGCAGCACCTCGCCGTTGGTCATGCCGCCCTCGATGCCGCCGGCCCGGTCGGTGCGCCGGGACAGCCGGTCGCCGTCCACGTCGATCTCGTCGTGGGCGACCGAGCCGCGCCGGCGGGCGGTCTCCAGCCCGTCACCCACCTCGACGGCCTTGACCGACTGCACGCCCATCAGCGCCCCGGCCAGCCGGGAGTCCAGCCGGCGGTCCCAGTGCACGTGGCTGCCCAGGCCCGGCGGCAGGCCGTGGACGACCACCTCGATCACCCCGCCCAGGGTGTCGCCGGACTTGCGGGCGTCGTCGATCTCGGCGGTCATCCGCGCACTGGTGGCCGGGTCGGCACAGCGCACCGGGTCCTCGTCCACCCGCGGGTTGTCCTCCGGCCCGGGCAGCACCCCGTCGGGGACGGCGACCGGCCCGATCGCGACCACGTGGCTGACCACCCGCACCCCGAGCACCTGGTGCAGGAAGGCCTGCGCCACGGTGCCCAGCGCGACGCGGGCGGCGGTCTCCCGCGCGCTCGCCCGCTCCAGCACGGGGCGGACGTCGTCGAAGCCGTACTTCTGCATGCCGGCGAGGTCGGCGTGACCGGGGCGCGGGCGGGTGAGCGGGGCGTTGCGCGCCTGGCCATCCAGCACGTCCGGGTCGACCGGGTCCGCGGCCATCACGCTCTGCCACTTCGGCCATTCGGTGTTGCCGACCTGGACGGCGATCGGCCCACCCTGGGTCACCCCGTGCCGGACGCCGCCGGTGAGGGTGACGACGTCCTCCTCGAAGCTCATCCGCGCACTGCGGCCGTGGCCGAGGCGGCGGCGGGAGAGCTGGGCGTCGAGGTCGGTGGTCTGCACCCGCACCCCGGCGGGCAGCCCCTCCAGGATGGCGGTGAGCTGTTGACCGTGCGACTCACCTGCGGTCAACCAGCGCAACATGCCGGCGATTCTGCCAGTCGACGGCGCACCTCCCGTCAGGGCATGGGCATCGCGGCAGCCAGCCCCAGGGCGACGTAGGCGCCCACCAGCAACGGCGGGCCGAACGCCACGGCCGTGCGCCAGCCGACTCGGCCCAGGGCGATGAGCAGCAGCGAGCCCAGCGCGCCGAGCACGAACCCGGCCAGCACCCCCGCCACCAGCACGCTCCAGCCCACCCAGCCCAGGAGGAGGGCGAGCAGGCCGAGCAGCTTGACGTCGCCGCCGCCGAGACCGCCGGGGTGGACGACCCGCGCGAGGGTGCCCAGGCCGAACACCACCGCGGCGGCGACGACCCCCCGGGCCAGCGCGGGCCAGGTGCCCAGCACCGCGGCGTCCACGAGCAGGGCGAGGGCGCAGGCAGCGACCGCCGGGAAGGTGACCCGGTCGGGCAGCCGGTGCCGGGCCAGGTCGACCCCGGCCAGCACCACCGCGGCCGCCCCGAACCAGGCGAACGCGACGGTGGCCGGCCGCAGACCGGCCAGTGCCGGTGCGGCGGCGAGCGCCACGGCGGCGCCGACCGCCGTCACCACCACCCGCCCGGACGACGGACGCGCCACCGGGTCACGCTCGGCCAGCCGCACCGTGACGGTCGCCAGCCACGGGCCGAGCAGCAGCCCCAGGACGGCGGCAGCCCCGGTGAGCACCCCGGTCACCTGGGTGCGGTCAGGCGTCCAGCGCGGCGCGCATGGCCTCGATCGGCGCCGGCCGGCCGGTCATCAGCTCGACCTGGGCGGTGGCCTGCCAGAAGAGCACCTCCAGGCCGCTGATGGTCCGCCCGCCGGCCGCCTGCACGCGCTGGGCCAGCGGGGTGGGCCAGCCGGCGTAGAGCACGTCCAGCACCGTCTGTCCGCGACGCCAGGTGAGGTCGGCGACGGCGGCCTGGCCGCCGGCGGGGACCGTGCTGACCACCACCGGCGCGGTGACCGTGCCGGTGCGGTCCAGCCGCTGGACGTCGGCGCTGACCCCGAGGGCGGCCAGCACCCGGAGCAGGTCGGCGGCACGGGCGGGCTCCCGGACGACGACGTCCACCTGCTGGGCGCCGAGGGAGGCGAGCGCGGTGGCCGCTGCGGCCGCCGTCCCCCCGGCCCCGAGGACGGCGGCGTGCTCGACCTGCTCCACGCCGCCCAGCTGGAGAGCCATCCCCACACCGGCGACGTCGGTGTTCTCCGCGCGCCAGCCGGCGTCGGTGCGCAGCAGGGTGTTCGCCGCGCCCAGCAGCCGCGGCAGTTGGTCGACGTCGTCGGCGACCGCCACCGCCGCCTGCTTGCACGGCATGGTCACCGAGAACCCGCGCCACTCCGGGCCGAGTCCGGCCAGCAGCACCGGCAGGTCCTCGGCCCCGACGTCCAGGGCGTCGTAGGTCCAGTCGTCCAGGCCGAGTGCGGCGTAGGCGGCCCGGTGCAGCCGGGGTGACAGGGAGTGCCCGACCGGCCGGCCGAGGACGGCTGCCCTCATGCCGGCCGGACCGGGTCGCGACGGTGCGTCAATTGCCCGGGTTGTCCCGCAGCCACTGCTGGAAGACCAGCACGTTCCGCTGGTGCTCCTCGACCGTCTCCGCGAACGCCGACTCGCCGGTCTCCGGGTTGGTCAGCACGAAGAACCGCCAGGGCCCCTCGGTCGGGGACTGGACCGCGCGCAGCGCCGCCTCACCGGGGTTGCCGATGGGGCCCGGCGGCAGGCCGGCGTTCGCGTAGGTGTTGTACGGCGAGGGGTTGGCCCGGTCCTCCGGGGTGGTGAGGAGCCCGGTCTCGCCGCTGGCGTAGTTGACGGTGCTGTCCATCTGCAGCCGCATGCCGTCCATCAACCGGTTCTCGATCACCCGGGCGACCTTGCCCATGTCCTCCACGGTGCCGGCCTCGGCCTGCACGATGCTGGCCTCGGTCAGCGCCGCCAGGCGCTGCTCGACCGGGATCTGCAGGTCCGTGAGGACCTGGTCGGTGCGCGCCACCATCCTGCTGAGCACGTCGACGGCCGTCTGGCCGGGCTCGATGTCGTAGGTGGCCGGGAAGAGGAACCCCTCCAGCGAGCCGTTGGCGTAGGCCGGCAGGCCCAGCTGCGCCGGGTCGGCGGCGGCGGCCTCCAGGTCGGCGAGCGGCAGCCCGCCCTCGTCGGCCAGCCGCTGGAGCACCTGGGTGACCTGCAGGCCCTCGGGCACGGTGACCCGGGTGACCTGCCGGGACGCCGGGTCCAGGAGCAGGTCCAGCGCGGCCTGGCCGGACATCTGCTCGCGCAGGCGGTAGACGCCGGGCTGGATGCCGGTCGCGGCCGGGTTGGCCTCCGCGGCGTCGGTGAACGGCGGCACCGAGGCGATGACGCCGGCCTCCACCAGCGTGTCGCCGATGGCCCGCAGCGAGTCACCCGACTCGACGCGGACGTCGACCTCGCCGGTACCCGCGCCCGCATAGTCCTCGGCCACCGGGTTCACCTGCTCCCAGAGGGCCTTGCCACCGAGGAAGATCCCCGCCACCAGCGCGGCCAGGACGACCAGGGACAGACCGACGACCACCGGGCCCCGGCGTCGGCGCCCACCCCGGCCGCTGCCGGTCGCCCCGCCGTGTTCGTCGGCGTGGACGTCGTCGTACTCGTCGTGGTGCTCGTCGTGGTCACCGCCGCCGATGACGTCGAGGCCACCGGTCTCGGGGGCCGCGTCGGCTGCCGGCACGACGGTGCCGTCGTCGTGGGGGTCGAGATGGGCAGGATCGAGGTCGCCCTCGTCGCTCCCGTGCCGCTCGGAGGCCATCCGCCAATGCTCCTCGTCCGGGTCGAGCTCGTCGGCGGGCAGTGCGGCGTGCACCACCGTGGCCGGCTCCTCGACAGGCGTGTCCCGAGATGCGTTGCGCACCTCGGCGCCGCCCTGCCCGGTGACGAGCCCGGCGAGTGCACCGGAGGGCCCGTGCGCCGGGACCGGCGACGGTCCGGCCGACCCGGGGACGGGACGGCTGGATGCCGACAGCCAACCAGGGTCGGTCCCGGCGTCGGCGAACCGGTCCGCCCGGACGTGGTCGGCGGTGGTGGGTTCGGCGGGCGGCCGCGGGGTCGGGACCCGCCGGCCGGCCGCCGGACCGGGCCCGTGTGCGGTCGCCCCGAGGCTGGGGACGGCCGGCGGCGCGGCCGGCATCTCGGCGGTCTGCGGGACGGCCACCTGCCGGGCTGCTGTGCCCTGGACGGCCCCGTCCGGGCGCTGCCCGAGTCCGGGGGCCGCCGGGCCCGTGGTCCGCCGGCCGAGGTCGAAGGCGCTCACGTCGAGGCCTGCGGCGGCGAGGCCGACGTCGGCGATGCCGGAGGCGGCCAGGCCGGTGATCTCCACGTCCGCCACGTCGACGCTCCCACCCGCCGAGCGGGCGCGGGCGTCGGTGTCGGCCACGTACCGGCGGCGCCGGCGCGGGCGCAGGGTCGCGTCGTCGTCGGGGAGCTGCAGGGTCGCAGCGCCCGCCCACGCGGCCAACAGGTCGGCGGCCGGGCGTCCGGCGCCGGTGTCGGACTGGGAGTGGCGACCGCGGGCATGCGGCTGGGTCGGCTCCGTCACGAGTGGCGCCCCCTGAGGTCGGGGCCAGTGCGTCGTCGCTCGTCGAGATGGCTCTGCAGGATGACCACGGCGGCTGCTTGGTCGATCACCGAACGCTGGCGGCGGGCATCGATGCCACCGGCGCGCAGATGACCCGCTGCGGTCACCGTGGAGAGCCTCTCGTCGACGAGGTGCACCGGGACGTTCCCAATGCGACTGGCCAGGGCTTCAGCGTATGCACTGGCATCTCTTGCCGACGCGCCCGACGCTCCGGACAGATGCTTTGGCAATCCCACAACCACCTCGACCACCTCGTGTGTCACAACCAGCTCAGCGAGGTGGTCCAAGTCGCGTTGGTCCTTCGCCCGCCGGATCGTCTCCAGGGGGCTGGCGAGCATGCCGGTGGCGTCGGAGAGGGCCACGCCGACCCGCACGGTCCCGACGTCGACGCCCAGTCGCCGGCCGGGCATCCAGGCCGGTGGGCCGCTCTCCGGCGGGGCGTCGTGCGGTGGCGCATCGTGCGGTGGCGGGTCGTCCGGCGGGGCGGCTGCGGGCGCCGGCGGGCGGCCGGACCGGCTGGTCCGCCCCGCCACCGGCCCGCCACCGGGTCCGTCGGACGCCCCGCTCACGTCGTGGCCGCTCCGATCATCTGCTCGACAGCCGCCAGGGCTGCGGGGATGCCGGCGGGATCGGTCCCGCCACCCTGAGCCACGTCGGCCTTGCCACCGCCGCGACCACCCACGGCCGGCGCTGCCGCCCGCAGCAGGTCGTTCGCCGACAGGCCCTGCTGCTGGGCCGCCGGGTTCACGGTGGCCACCAGGGCCACCTTGCCGTCTGCGGCCGAGGCCAGCAACACGGCCGCCGGCCGCTCGCCGAGCCGGCCGCGCACGTCCAGGGCGAGGCTGCGCAGGTCCCCACCGGACAGCCCCGCCGGTGCACCGGTCACGACGGCGACGCCGCCCAGCTCTCGGGCGCCGGCCGCGAGGTCGCCGGCGGCGGCCAGGGTCTGCCGGGCGCGCAGGTCGGCCAGCTCCTTGTCGGCCTCCCGCAGCCGCTCCAGCATGCTGCTCACCCGGTCGGCGACGCCGTCCTGCGGGGTCTTGAGCAGGTCGGCGAGCTGGCGGACCAGGTCACGTTCGCGGGCCAGGTACCGGAAGCCCTCCAGGCCCACGGCGGCCTCCACCCGACGAGAGCCGGAGCCGACCGAGCTCTCGCCGGTCAGCGCCAGGGTGCCGATCTGGGCGCTGCCGTGCACGTGGGTGCCACCGCAGAGCTCCCGCGACCACTCACCGCCGATCTCCACGACGCGGACCTGCTCGCCGTAGGTCTCCCCGAACAGCGCGAGCGCACCGAACTCCCGCGCCTCCGGCAGCGTCATGTAGAGCGCGCGGACCCCGTGGTCGGCCCGGACGGCGGCGTTGGCGACGTCCTCGACGTCGATCCGCTGCTGCGCGGACAGCGCGCCCTGCCAGGCGAAGTCCAGCCGCAGGTGGCCGGGCCGGTTGTAGGAGCCGGACTGCAGCGCCTGCGGGCCGAGCACCTGGCGCAGCGCCGCGTGCAGCACGTGCGTGCCGGAGTGCGCCTGGCAGGCCGAGAGCCGCCACTCGCGGTCGACCTGGGCGGTGAGCTCGGTGCCGGCCCGCAGCTCCCCCTCCAGCACCCGGACCTGGTGGGCGACCAGGCCCTTGACCGGGCGCTGCACGTCGATGACCTCGGCCCGACCGCCGTCCCAGGTCAGCTCGCCGGCGTCGGCGACCTGGCCACCGGACTCGGCGTAGAACGGCGTGCGGTCCAGCACGACCCGGGTGACCGAGCCGGGACCGACGACCGGCTCGCCGTCGGTGTCCTCCTCGTCGACCACGCCGAGGACGCGGGAGTCGGTGTGCAGCGTGTCGTAGGCCCGCCAGTCGGTGGGGCCGTGCTCGGCCAGCAGCCGCCGGTAGGCCAGCACGTCGACCGCGCCGGTGCGCTTGGCGCGCGCGTCGGCCCGGGCGCGGTCCCGCTGCTCCTTCATCAGGGCCCGGAAGCCCTCCTCGTCGACGCTGACGCCCTGCTCGGCGGCCATCTCCAGGGTCACGTCGATGGGGAAGCCGTAGGTGTCGTGCAGCGAGAAGGCCTGCTCACCCGACAGGGCCGGGGTGCCCGCCTTCTTCGCCTGGCCGACGGCGGTGTCGAACAGCGCCGTCCCGGCGGTGAGGGTGCGCCGGAACGCCTCCTCCTCGGCGTAGGCGATCCCGGAGATGCGGGCGAAGTCGGTGGCCAGCTCGGGGTAGCTGGGGCTCATCGCGTCGCGGGAGACCGGCAGCAGCTCCGGCAGCGACGCCTCCTCGACCCCGAGCAGCTTCATCGAGCGGACCGCCCGGCGCAGCAGCCGGCGCAGGATGTACCCGCGCCCCTCGTTGCCCGGGGTCACCCCGTCGCCGATCAGCATCAGGCCGCTGCGCACGTGGTCGGCGACCACCCGCAGCCGGACGTCGGCCTCGTGGTCGGCGCCGTAACGCACGCCGGCGAGCTCCGCGGCCCGGTGCAGGACCGGCGCGACCTGGTCGATCTCGTACATGTTGTCGACGCCCTGGAGCAGGAAGGCCACCCGCTCCAGGCCCATGCCGGTGTCGATGTTCTTCCTCGGCAGCTCGCCGAGGATCGGGAACTCCTTGCCCTCCCCCGGCCCCCGCTCGTACTGCATGAAGACCAGGTTCCAGATCTCCAGGAACCGGTCGCCGGTGGGATCGGCCTCCGGCCCGCCGTCGGGGCCGTACGCCGGCCCGCGGTCGTAGTGGATCTCCGAGCACGGCCCGGCCGGGCCGGCCGCACCGGTGGACCAGTAGTTGTCGTCCTTGCCGCGGCGCTGGATGCGCTCGGCCGGGACGTAGGCCCGCCAGGCGTCGAACGCCTCGTCGTCGTCGAGGTAGACCGTCGGCCAGATCCGCTCCGCGTCCAGCCCCAGGCCGCCGTCGGCCACCGCGCCGGTCACCAGCTCCCAGGCGAAGGCGATCGCCTCGGCCTTGAAGTAGTCGCCGAAGGAGAAGTTGCCGTTCATCTGGAAGAACGTGCCGTGCCGGGTGGTCTTGCCCACCTCCTCGATGTCGAGGGTGCGCACGCACTTCTGCACGCTGGTCGCGCGCGGGTACGGCGCCGGCTCACGACCGGTCAGGTACGGGATGAACGGCACCATCCCGGCGACGGTGAACAGCAGTGAGGGGTCCGGCGACACCAGCGAGGCGCTGGGGACGACGGTGTGCCCACGCTTCTCGAAGTGCTCCAGGAAGCGGCGGCGGATCTCGGCGGTCTGCATGCGGGTGGTCTCGGTCCTTCAGCGCGGGGTGGGCGCGCGCGGCGCCCGGAGGGGATGGCTCAGCTGTCCGCGGCGTGGGCGCCGCGGCGGGGCAGCGCGTTCGACAGGGAGGCCTGGCTGCTGTCCGGCAGCGGGGCGTCGAGGCCGGTGCCGGCGCGCAGCTCGTCCTCCCGGAGGGCGGCCGCGGCGCGGACGTCGGCACCGAAGTCGCCGATCGCGTCGGCCAGTTCGCGCAGCCCGTCGGCGAGGTTGCCGGCCAGGCTCTGCGGGGTCAGCTTCTCCGCCGTCTCGGACAGCTTGCGGACGACGAGCACACCGATGGTGATGCCCATGGCCAGCCAGAACAGCCGGCGCATCAGGCGGCCCGCCGGGCGCTGCGGCGAGCCCGCCGCTCGGCCTTGTCGCGGGCGGCGGCGTCGGCGACGGCCTGGCCCTCCCGCTTCTTCCGGGAGGCGCTGCGGACCCCGTAGCTGAAGGCGGCGACCTTGATCAGCGGGCTGCCGAGGGTGGCGGCGAACACGCTGGTGAGGGCGGCGACGTTGCTGGAGACGTTCGCGGCGTTGCCGGTGATGTCGTCGACCCGCTCGAGGTTGGCGTTGACGTGGGTGACCGTCGTGGACGCCTGGCTCAGGATCGGCTGGCTCTGCTCCCGGACCTGGCGGATCGTCAGCGTCGTCTCGTCCAGCGTCCGCCCGAGCTTGAGCAGCGGCACCGCCACCAGGATCACGAGCAGCACCAGTGCGCCGGCGGCGATGAGCCCGGCGATCTCTCCTGCGGACACTCGAGGGTCCCCTTCGTCGTCTCGTGCACGTTCCCGGTGAGTGGCCACCGGTCGCGCAACACTAGCCGCCGGGGCACCGGCCCGACCGCCAGCGCCGGGGAGCGTCAGCTGCGACGCCGGACGATCGCCCGCAGCTTGGCCAGCCGGGCGGCGATCTGCGCCTCCACCCCGCGCCCGGTCGGCCGGTAGTAGTCGCGCCCGACCAGCGCATCGGGCGGGTACTGCTGCGGGACGACGCCGTCGGGGTGGGCGTGCGGGTAGACGTAGGTCGCGCCGTGCCCGAGCTTCTTCGCGCCCGCGTAGTGGGCGTCGCGCAGCCCGGCCGGCACCGGCCCGGCCAGCCCGGCCCGGACGTCGGCGACCGACTCCCCCATCGCCGTGGTGATCGCGTTGGACTTCGGCGCCGTGGCCAGGTGGACGACGGCGTGCGCCAGCGGGAAGTGCCCCTCCGGCATGCCGATGAAGGCGACCGCGTCGGCGGCGGCGACCGCGGTGAGCAGCGCGGTCGGGTCGGCCATGCCGATGTCCTCGCTGGCGGAGATGACCAGCCGGCGGGCGATGAAGCGCGGGTCCTCCCCCGCCTCCACCATCCGCGCCAGGTAGTGCAGCGCCGCGTCGACGTCGCTGCCCCGGATGCTCTTGATCAGCGCGCTGGCGATGTCGTAGTGCTGGTCGCCGGAGCGGTCGTAGCGCACCGCCGCCTGGGCGACCGCCGTCTCCAGGGTGGCCAGGTCCAGGACGTCGGAGCCGGCCGCGCGGGCCGCCCCGGCGCCGCTCTCCAGCGCGGTCAGCGCCTTGCGGGCGTCGCCGCCGGCCACCCGCAGCAGGTGCTCCTCGGCCTCGGCGGTCAGCGTCACCGCGCCGTCCAGCCCACGGTCGCTGGTCAGCGCCCGGCGCAGCACGGTGCGCACGTCCTCGTCGTCCAGTGACTGCAGCGCGAGCACCAGGCTGCGGGACAGCAGCGGGCTGACCACGGAGAAGAACGGGTTCTCGGTGGTCGCAGCGATCAGGCTGACGATCCGGTCCTCGACCGCGGACAGCAGCGAGTCCTGCTGGGTCTTGGAGAAACGGTGCACCTCGTCGATGAACAGCACGGTGCGCCGGCCGGCGTGGGTCAGCTCGCGCTTGGCGTTCGCGATGACCGCGCGGACCTCCTTGACCCCGGAGTCCAGCGCGGACAGCTGCACGAAAGAGCGCTGGGTGGCCAGCGAGATGACGTGCGCCAGCGTCGTCTTCCCGGTGCCGGGCGGGCCGTAGAGCACCAGGGACATCGGCTCGTCGGCCTCGACCAGCCGGCGCAGCGGGGCCCGCGGGCCGAGCAGGTGCTGCTGGCCGACCACCTCGTCCAGCGACCGCGGCCGCATCCGGACCGCCAGCGGCGCTCCCGGGTCGACCGGTGGCGGCCCCTCGGCCGGGTCGGGGTCGAAGAGCCCGCCCCCGAACAGCCGCGCGTCACCTGCCGTCACGGTTGCGACGCTACCCGTGGGGCACGAGGGTCCCATGCAGAAGCGACGCATCGGGAACCGGACCGTCAGCGCAGTGGGGCTCGGGGCGATGCCCCTGTCCACCAAGGACCCCCGCCCCGCGCCGGAGGAGGCCGCGGCCGTGGTGCACGCCGCGCTGGACGCCGGCGTCACGCTGATCGACACCGCGGACGCCTACTCGCACACCGAGGCGGACTTCGGCCACAACGAGGAGCTCGTCGCCCGCGCGCTGGCCTCCTACGGCTCCGTGGACGACGTGCTGGTGGCGACCAAGGGCGGGCACACCCGGCACGGCGCCGAGTGGGGCCTCGACGGCTCACCGGCGTACCTGCGCCGGGCCTGCGAGGCCTCGCTGCGCCGGCTGGGCGTCGAGGCGATCGGGCTGTACCAGTTCCACCGGCCCGACCCGGCGACGCCGTGGGAGGAGTCGATGGGGGCGCTCCGCGGACTGGTGGACGACGGGCTGGTGCAGCTGGCCGGGATCTCGAACGCCGACGTCGACCAGATCGACACGGCCCGGGAGATCGTCGGCGATGCGCTGTTCAGCGTGCAGAACCAGTTCTCCCCCGACTGGCGCTCCTCCGCCGATGAGCTGGCGCACTGCGCGGAGCACGGGCTGGCCTTCCTGCCGTGGAGCCCGTTCGGCGGGGTGTCGGCGGCCAAGTCGCTGGGTTCGACGGCCCAGGAGTTCGCGGCGGTCGCCGACGAGCTGGGCGTGTCGGTGTACCGGGTGACGGTCGCCTGGCACCTCGCCCAGGCCGACGTTGTCCTGCCCATCCCCGGCGCCTCCCGCAAGGAGTCGATCACCGACTCGGCCGCCGCGGCAGACCTGACCCTCACCACCGCCCAGCTCGCCCGCCTCAACACCGCCTGACCCTCAACCTCAGCTTCACGCTCAGACTCCGTTGATCATCGGCATCTGGCTGCCGACCCCGGCGTGTCGACCAGCCAGATGCCGATGATCAACGCTGGCCAGCCGCCGGGACGGCGCCGTCCACAGGAGCACGGCGGGTCCACAGATGCACGGAGGCACTCCCGTTGAGCGGGGGCAGCGCTGACGGTGCTAGGCATGGCACCGCAGCTCTTCACTACAGCCACCGCACGTTCCGCTGGCCTCAGCCGGTCGGTCCTACGCGGACCTTCCTTCGTCCGACTGGCACATGGGGTGGTGGTGCGTCTCGACGACGCCATCGACGAACGCGAGAGACTCGGACTGCTGTCCACCGTGCTGCCGGCGGACGCCGCCTTCAGCCACCAGACGGCCGCTGTGCTGCTCGGGGCGCCGATACCCGCGCCACCCCGCCCACATGTCGCGCTGACCCCGCGCCGGGTGCTCCCCCAGCACGCGGGACTGGTGGTGCACGGTCGACGACTGGAGGCCGAGGACGTGGTCCTGGACCGGGGCCTCCGGATCACCTCAGGGGCGCAGACCTTCCTGGACGTGTCTGCCGTGCTCCCACCCCAGGAACTGGTGGCCGTCGGAGACGCCCTGCTGCGCGCCGGCCATCTGGACAGAGCACGCCTCGACGCGCGCCTTGAGCGCGCCGACCGGGTGCGCGGCGTGGTGCGGGCCCGCGCCTGCGCCCCGCTGCTCAGCCCGCTGGCCCAGTCCCGACCGGAGAGCGTGATGCGGTACTGGCTGGTCGTCAGCGACCTGCCCGATCCTGAACCCCAGGTGCCGGTGACCGACCGACGGGGCCGCGAGGTGGCGCACGGCGACCTGGGGTACCGCGAGTGGAAGCTGCTGCTCGAGTACGAGGGACGGCAGCACGCCGACCCGGAGCAGTTCGCCCGAGACGTCGACCGGTACTCGCTGATGGCCGCGGACGGGTGGCTTGTGCTCCGGTTCGCGCGGACGCACCTGCTCCGTCCGCACGTCGTCGTCGACCGGACCCGCCGCGCCCTGCTCAGCCGCGGCTGGCGGCCTCAGCAGAGTTGATCATCGGCGAGTGGTCGCCCGACACGCTGGTGCGAGCAACCACTCGCCGATGATCAACCCACGGTCACTTCTTGGACGGGTCGGTCGGGCCGGGGGCGCCGGGCTCGCCCGGGGCCGGCTCGGCGTCGGGATCGACGTCGATCCCGGCCTCGGTGCGCTGGGCTGCGGTGATCGGCGTGGGGGCACCGGTCAGCGGGTCGAAGCCGGCGCCGGTCTTCGGGAAGGCGATGACCTCCCGGATCGAGTCGACGCCGGCCAGCAGCGCCACCGTCCGGTCCCAGCCGATGGCCGCACCGGCGTGCGGCGGCGGGCCGTAGTCGAAGGCCTCCAGGAACCAGCCGAACTGCGCCCGGGCTTCCTCCTGGGTCATGCCCAGGGTCTGGAACACCCGCTCCTGCAGTGCGGCGTCGGCGATGCGGACCGAGCCGCTCATCAGCTCGTTGCCGTTGCAGACCAGGTCGTAGGCGTCGGACAGCGCCGCGCCCTTGTCCTCGGTGAAGCGCTCCCGCCACTCCGGGGTGGGCGAGGTGAACGGGTGGTGCATGAAGGTCCAGTCGCCGTCCTCGGTCTCCTCGAACATCGGGAAGTCGACGACGAACAGGAACGACCAGGACCCGGGGGCGATGAGCTCGAGCCGCTTGGCGATCTCGTTGCGCGCGGCCCCGAGCAGCTCCTGGGCACCGCGGCGGGGGCCGGCGGCGAAGAAGACGCAGTCCCCGGGCTGTGCCCCGACGGCCTCGACCAGGCCGGCCCGCTCGGACTCGGAGATGTTCTTCGAGACCGGACCGCCGAGCGTGCCGTCCTCGGCGATGGTCACGTACGCCAGGCCCTTGTGGCCCCGCGAGCGGGCCCAGTCCTGCCAGGCGTCGAACGCCCGCCGCGGCTGCGAGCCGCCGCCGGGCATCACGATCGCGCCGACGTAGGGCGCCTGGAACACCCGGAACGGCGTGTCCGCGAAGTACGACGTCAGTTCGGTGAGCTCGATGCCGAAGCGCAGGTCGGGCTTGTCGGAGCCGAACCGGTCCATCGCCTCGCGGTAGGTCATCCGCGGGATCTCCGGCACCTCGTAGGAGGCCAGCTCCTGCCACAGCGCCCGGATGACGTCCTCGGCGATCGCGAGCACGTCGTCCCGGTCGACGAAGCTCATCTCGAAGTCCAGCTGGGTGAACTCCGGCTGCCGGTCGGCCCGGAAGTCCTCGTCCCGGAAGCAGCGGGCGATCTGGTAGTACCGCTCCAGCCCGCCGATCATCAGCAGCTGCTTGAACAGCTGCGGTGACTGCGGCAGGGCGTACCAGTGCCCCGGCTGCAGCCGCACCGGGACGACGAAGTCCCGGGCGCCCTCGGGGGTGGAGCGGGTCAGCGACGGCGTCTCCACCTCGACGAACCCGTGGCCGGCCATCACGCCGCGGGCGATCCGGTTGACCTCGCTGCGCAGCCGCAGCACCGACGCCGGACCCTGGCGGCGCAGGTCCAGGTAGCGGTGGGCGTACCGGACGTCGTCGCCGGCGGCCTGCGCCGTCTCGATCGGGAACGGCAGCGGCGCGGACGCCGAGAGCACCTGCAGCGTGCTGGCGACGACCTCGATCTCCCCGGTGGGCAGCTCGGCGTTCTCGTTGCCGGCCGGACGCCGCTGGACGTCACCGGTCACGAGCACGCAGTACTCGTTGCGGAGCGCGTGCGCCTCCTCCTCGCGGACGACGACCTGGGCGTAGCCCGAGGCGTCACGCAGGTCGAGGAAGACGACCCCGCCGTGGTCGCGCCGGCGGGCGACCCAGCCGGCGAGGGTGACCGTGGAACCGGCGTCGGTCGCGCGGAGCGTGCCGGCGTCGTGGGTGCGGAGCAAGGGAGTGCCTTTCTCAGGAGGTGCGCTGTCTCAGGGGGTGCGGAGCGAGGAGGTGGTCACCAGCGGTCGTGCACGTGGGCGCGGATGCGCTCGTCGTACACGCGCTCGAGGTCGGCGAGCTGGCCGGCGCTCAGCGGCGGCAGCGCTGCGGCGGCGACGTTGCCCAGCGCCTGCTGCACGTTCCGCGCGCCCGGGATCACGGTGGTGACGCCCGGCTGGTCGATGACCCAGCGCAGCGCGAAGGCCGCGGTGGTGACGTCGGGGCCGGCGATCTCGGCGACCTCGCGGGCGGCGGCGACACCGACCTCGAAGGGCACCCCGGCGAAGGTCTCGCCGACGTCGAAGGCCTCACCGTTGCGGTTGAAGTTCCGGTGGTCGTCGGCGGCGAAGGTCGTGTCGGTGGAGTACTTCCCCGACAGCAGCCCGCTGGCCAGCGGCACCCGGGCCAGGATGCCGACCTCGGCGCGCTGGGCGGCGGGCAGCAGCTGCTCCAGCGGCTTGCGCCGGAAGACGTTGAGGATGACCTGGATCGACTGCACGCCCGGGTGCTGCAGGGCGGTCAGGCCCTCGGCAACGGTCTCGACCGAGACGCCGTAGGCCGCGATCGCCTGCTCCTCGACCAGCGCGTCGAGGGTCTCGTAGACCCGCTCGTCGGAGTAGACGGCCGGCGGCGGGCAGTGCAGCTGCACCAGGTCCAGGGTGTCGACGCCGAGGTTGCGGCGGCTCCGGTCGATCCAGGCGCGCAGGTTCTCCGGGGTGTAGGTCTCCGCGGCGAACGGGTCGGCGCGGCGGCCGGCCTTGGTGGCCACGAAGGGGCGCTCGCCCCGGGCGGCCAACGCCTTGCGGATGCGCTCCTCGGAACGGCCGTCGCCGTAGACGTCGGCGGTGTCCAGCAGCGTGACGCCGGCGTCGAGCGCGGCGTCGAGGACGGCGGCGGCGTCGTCCTCGGAGACGTTCCCCCAGTCACCGCCCAGCTGCCAGGTGCCCAGGCCGACGACGGAGACGTCGGCGCCGGTGCGGCCCAGCGGCCGGGTCTCGAGGGGCGTGTTGGCGGATTCGGCGATCCCATCGGTCACAGTCACGCACTCACCGTCGCACGCACCCGGTCGAACAGCTCGGCCAGGGGGACGGCGACCTGCTCGTGCGACCGCAGGTCGCGCAGCTGGGCCACCCCCTCGGCCAGGTCGCGGTCACCGAGCACCACCGCGTGCGAGGCACCGGACCGATCGGCGGCCTTCATCGCGCCCTTGAGCCCGCGGTCGCCGTAGACGGTGTCGGCGGAGACCCCGGCCTCCCGCAGCTGCCCGACGAGCTTCACCGCTAGCCGCTTGGCCTCCGCGCCCAGCGGGACGACGAACGCCTGCACGCCGGAGGACGTCACGACGTCCAGCCCCTCCGCCTGCACCGCCAGCAGCGTGCGATCGACACCCACGGCGTAGCCGATGCCGGAGAGGTCGGGCCCGCCGAGGGCCGCGGACAGCCCGTCGTAGCGGCCGCCGCCACCGATCGCCGACTGGGAGCCGAGCCCGGAGTGCACGAACTCGAAGGTCGTCTTCGTGTAGTAGTCCAGCCCACGCACCAGCCGGGGCGCCTCCGTCCAGCTCACACCGAGGTCGGTGAGGTGCTCACGGACGGCGTCGTAGTGGGCCTTGGTGGAGTCGGAGAGGTGGTCGACCATCAGCGGGGCGTCGTCCAGCTGGGCCTGCACCTCGGGCCGCTTGTCGTCGAGCACCCGCAGCGGGTTGATCTCCGCCCGGCGCCGGGTGTCCTCGTCCAGGTCCAGCTCGGCCAGGAAGTCGACCAGCAGCTCGCGGTACTGCGGACGGCAGGTGGCGTCACCGAGCGAGGTCAGCAGCAGCTCGAAGTCGCGCAGGCCCAGGTCGCGGAACCCCTGCACGCCCAGCGCCACGATCTCCGCATCCAGCGCCGGGTCGTCCACGCCGAGGGCCTCGCAGTCGACCTGGGTGAAGTGCCGGTAGCGGCCCGCCTGCGGGCGCTCGTAGCGGAACGCCGACCCGACCGCCCACAGCTTCACCGGCAGGGCACCGGCGTAGAGCCGGTGCTCGATGAACGACCGCATCAGCCCGGCGGTGAGCTCGGGCCGCAGCGTCAGCGACCGGCCACCGCGGTCGGTGAACGTGTACATCTCCTTGGAGACGACGTCGGTGGACTCCCCCACCCCGCGGGAGAACACCGCGGTGTCCTCGAACGTCGGCGTCTCGATGTAGCCGTAGCCCGCCCGGCGCAGCGGCGCGGTCAGGGTGTCGCGGACGGCGAGGAACTGCGCCGAGTCGGGGGGCAGCGTGTCGAACGTGCCCTTCGGAGCCCGCATGGGCTCGGTCATCAGAGTCCTCGTCCCTTCGGCGCACTCGCGGCCTCCGCGAGGTACGGGTTGGTGGCGCGTTCGCGCCCGATCGTGGTGGCCGGGCCGTGCCCGGGGAGGACGACGGTCTCGTCGTCCAGCGGCAGGACGACGTCGCGCAGCGAGCCGAGCATGTCCTCCCACGAGCCGCCGGGGAGGTCGACCCGGCCGACCGAGCCGGCGAAGAGCACGTCACCGGCGAGCAGGCCGGGGGCCTCCCCCAGGTCCAGGGAGAAGACCACCGAGCCCCGGGTGTGCCCCGGCGCGTGCCGCACGGTCAGGTCGACGCCGGCCAGCGAGATCGTCGTCCCGTCGGCCAGCGGCAGGACGTCGGCGGGGTCCGGCAGCTGCACGCCGGTGATCAGCGGGGCGAGCTGCGGACCGTGCCAGCGCGCCGGGTCCGACAGCATGCCGGTGTCCTCGGGGTGCAGGTAGGCGGGGATGTCGTAGCCGGAGCAGACCGGCAGCACGGAGAAGGTGTGGTCGAGGTGGCCGTGGGTCAGCACGACGGCGACCGGCTTGAGCCCGTCGTCGGCGAGCATCCGGGCCAGCGGCTCGACCGCGTCCATCCCCGGGTCGACGACGACGCACTCCTGCCCGGGCCCGGAGGCGACGGCGTAGCAGTTGGTGCCGAACGCGCCGGCGGGGAAGGAGCGGATGAGCACCCGTGCAGGTTACGCGGGCGGGATCCACCCACCTGGCGCTCCCAGGGTCCGGACAGACGACCCACCTACACTCCGCACTCGACACACACCGCGGTGTGGGCACGCGGCCCGGGCCGCGCGCCGCCGGCGGCAGAGCGCAGAGCCCGAGGAGCCCGAGAAGAGTGCCGACCAACAAGCAGCGTCGTCAGGCCGCGCAGCGACGGCTGCAGCGGCAGCTCGAGCGCCGCGAGGAGATCGCCCAGAAGCGCCGGCGCAACACCCTGATCGGGGTGGCCGTCCTGGCCGTCCTCGCCGTGGCCGGGGCGGTCTTCATCGTCATCGGCCTGGGCGACGACGAGCCCGCGGACGCCACGGCCACCCCCGAGGCCACCACCGCGGCCCCGGTCGTCGACGGCAGCGACGGGACCTGCGACTTCGTCCCGGACACCTCCGGCAGCGAGACCCTCACCGACGTCGGCATCCCGCCGGCCGAGGTCCCGGCGGCCGGCACCACCGACCTGACGCTGGCCACCTCCGCCGGTGACATCGGCCTGACCCTGGATCAGGCGAACGCCCCCTGCGCCTCGGCGAGCATGGTCTACCTGGCGGAGCAGGGCTTCTTCGAGGACACGCCCTGCCACCGGCTGACCAGCGGCGGCCTGAGCGTGCTGCAGTGCGGTGACCCCAGCGGCACCGGCACCGGCGGCCCCACCTACGACTTCCCGACCCAGGTGACCGGCTCGGAGACCTACCCCCGCGGCACGCTGGCGATGGCCAACGCCGGGCAGGGCACCGACGCCAGCCAGTTCTTCCTGGTCTACGCCGACAGCCAGCTGCAGCCGGACTACACCGTCGTCGGCACCATCGACGAGGCCGGGCTGGCGACGCTGGACGCCATCGCGGCCGCCGGCATCGAGGGTGGCGCCTCCGACGGTCCGCCGGCCCAGCCGGTGACGATCGAGTCGACGACCGTCGCCGCACCCTGACCGTTCGCGGGGCGACGCCGCCGCCCGCACACTGAGGCGCGATGGACGCCGACCCGTACGCCGGCTTCCCGCCGGGCTTCTTCGACCGCAGCGACGATGGGCCGGACGCCGGGTTCTACGACCGGCCCCGGCTCGTCACGCACATCGACGAGGGCGCGATCACCGCCGTCGGTGAGCTGTACTCCGAGCTGGGCATCGACGGCGCTGCGCCCCGGCCGACGCGGGTGCTGGACCTGATGTCCTCGTGGGTGTCGCACTTCCGCACGCCCCCCGCCGAGCTCGTGGTGCTCGGCATGAACGACGAGGAGCTGGCCGCCAACCCGGCGGCCACGCAGCGGCTGGTGCACGACCTGAACGCCGACCCGCGCATCCCGCTGCCCGACGACGACGTCGACGCCGCGGTGTGCTGCGTGTCGATCGACTACCTCACCCGGCCCGTCGAGGTGCTCGCCGACGTGGGCCGGGTCCTGCGCCCCGGCGGCCGGCTGGCGGTCACCTTCTCCAACCGCTGCTTCCCCACCAAGGCCGTCCACGGCTGGCTGGCCACCGACGACCAGCAGCACGGGGCCGTCGTCGCCGAGCTGGTGCGGCGCAGCGGGCGGTTCACCGAGCCGACGATCACGCTGCGCACCCCACCGGGCGTCGGCGACCCGCTGTACGCCGTCGTCGCCACCCGCCTCGGCTGACCGACCGTCGGCCCGGCCGTCAACGGGACGGCGTGAGCCGCACGAGCCCGCGGTCGCCGGGCACGTGGTCGACGACGACGAACACCTCGAACCAGTCGGCGCGGCGTTCTCCCGCCTGCTCGGCGGCCCAGGCGAGCACCGACGCCGCGGCCACGTCGGGACCGGTGAGCTCGTACTCGTCGCAGACTCGCATGCCCACCGGGTCGGCCGAGTCGGTCCAGAAGTACACCCGGTACCCCGGCTGATCAACCTCCCAGCGCACGTCCCGCGGGTCGACCCCCCGGACGTCCATCAGGCGGTGACGCGCTCCACGTCGAACACGCCATCGACGTTGCGAACGGTCTGCAGCACCGCGCCCAGGTGCGCCGGGTCGGCCAGCTCGAAGGTGAACCGACTGATCGCCACCCGGTCGCGGCTGGTCTGCACCGAGGCGGAGAGGATGTTGACCCGTTCGTCGGCCAGCGCCCGCGTGACGTCGGAGAGCAGCCGGTGCCGGTCCAGCGCCTCCACCTGGATCGCGACCAGGAACACCGCGCCGGGCTGGGAGGCCCAGTCGACCTCGACCAGCCGCTCGGGCTTGGCCTGCAGGTCCGCGGCGTTGGTGCAGTCGGTGCGGTGCACGCTCACGCCGCCACCGCGGGTCACGAAGCCGAGGATCTCGTCGCCGGGCACCGGCGTGCAGCACTTGGCGAGCTTGGCCCACACGTCGGTCATGCCGTGCACGACGACGCCCGGGTCGCCGCTGGCGGTGCGGGCGACGGTGCGCTTGGTCGGGATCGCCGTCTCGGCGATGTCCTCGGCCGCGCCCTCCGACCCGCCCAGCGCGGTGATCAGCTTCTCGACCAGCGAGTGCGCCGAGACCTGGTTCTCCCCCACCGCCGCGTACAGCGCGCTGACGTCGGGGTAGTGCAGGTCGGCGGCGAGGGTGGCCAGCGACTCCCCGCCGAGCAGGCGCTGCAGCGGCAGGCCGGCCTTGCGCATCGCCTTGGTCAGCGCGTCCTTGCCCGCCTCGACGGCGTCCTCGCGACGCTCCTTGGTGAACCACTGGCGGATCTTGGTGCGCGCCCGGGAGCTGCCGACGAAGGTCAGCCAGTCCTTCGACGGGGCGGCGCTCGGCGACCGGGAGGTGAACACCTCCACGACGTCGCCGTTGGACAGCCGGCTGTCCAGGGACACCAGGTTGCCGTTGACCCGGGCGCCGATGCACCGGTGCCCGACCTCGGTGTGCACCGCGTAGGCGAAGTCGACCGGGGTCGACTCCCCCGGCAGGCTGATCACGTCGCCCTTGGGCGTGAAGACGAAGACCTCCTGCGGACCGAGGTCGTAGCGCAGCGTCTCCAGGAACTCGCCGGGCTCCTGCGCCTCGCGCTGCCAGTCCAGCAGCTGGCGCAGCCACAGCATGTCGTCGCCCGGGGCGCCCGGGGCCGGGGTGAGGTCGGCCTTGCCGCCCGCGGCCCGGGCCTTCTCCTTGTACTTCCAGTGCGCCGCGATCCCGTACTCGGCGGTGCGGTGCATGTCGTGGGTGCGGATCTGCAGCTCCACCGGCTTGCCCTGCGGGCCGATCACCGTGGTGTGCAGCGACTGGTACATGTTGAACTTCGGCATCGCCACGAAGTCCTTGAACCGGCCGGGTACCGGCTGCCAGTGCGCGTGCATGATGCCGAGTGCGGCGTACACGTCCCGGACGGACTCGACCAGGATCCGGATGCCGACCAGGTCCCAGATGTCGGTGAAGTCCCGGCCGCGGACGATCATCTTCTGGTAGATCGAGTAGTAGTGCTTGGGCCGCCCGGTGACGGCGGCCTCGATCTTGGCCGCCTTGAGCTGCTCGGTCACCGCCGAGGTGACCTCGGCCAGGTAGGTGTCCCGGGACGGCGCCCGCTCGGCCACCAGCCGCACGATCTCGTCGTACCGCTTGGGGTAGAGGGTGGCGAAGGCGAGGTCCTCGAGCTCCCACTTGATCGTGTTCATGCCCAGCCGGTGGGCCAGCGGGGCGAGGATCTCCAGCGTCTCGCGCGCCTTCTTCTCCTGCTTCTCCGGCGGGAGGAAGCGCAGCGTGCGCATGTTGTGCAGCCGGTCGGCGAGCTTGATGACCAGCACCCGCGGGTCGCGGGACATCGCGACGATCATCTTGCGGATCGTCTCGGCCTGCGCGCCGTCCCCGAACTTGACCTTGTCGATCTTGGTGACGCCGTCGACGAGGTGCGCCACCTCGGGGCCGAAGTCGGCGGTGATCGACTCCAGCGTGGTGCCGGTGTCCTCGACCGTGTCGTGCAGCAGGGCGGCGACCAGCGTCGTGGTGTCCATGCCCAGGCCGGCGAGCACGGTGGCGACGGCGAGCGGATGGGTGATGTAGGGGTCGCCGCTCTTGCGCTTCTGCTCGGCGTGCGCCTCCTCGGCGACGTCGTAGGCGCGCTGCAGCAGGGCGAGGTCGGCCTTCGGGTGGCTCTGCCGGTGCAGCACCGAGAGCGGCTCCAGCACCGGACGGATGCCGGTGGAGCGCTGACCGGCGACGATCCGCCGGGCCAGCCGGTCGCGGACCCGGCGGCGGGGCGCGGTCTCGGCCTCCCCGCCCGGCTCGGGGGCCACGTCGTCGGGGCGACGGACGGCGGGCCGCTCGGGCAGCGGCACGCGGGGCGGCGCCTCCTCGACGGCGGGCGCGCCGGACGTCTGCGGTGCGACGACGTCAGAGGCCACGGGTGCTCCTGCACTGTTGAGGAGGTAGACCCTGCCCATGCTAGCCGCGCCCCACCGGGTCGCGCCCCCCGCGCTCACCCGGGATGGGGTGAGGTCGGGCTCAGACCCGCCAGAGCGCGTGCACCGGGTGCGGGGACAGCCGCTCCCGGCCGCCGAGGGCCATGAGCTCCACCACGACGGCGACCGCGGTGACCACCCCGCCGAGCTGTTCGACCAGCGCGATGGCCGCCGCCAGCGTGCCGCCGGTGGCCAGGACGTCGTCGACCAGCAGCACCCGCTGGCCGGGGGTGATCGAGTCGGCGTGCAGCTCGAGGGTCGCCGTCCCGTACTCCAGCACGTACTCGGCCGAGACCACCTCGCGGGGCAGCTTGCCCGCCTTGCGCACCGGGAGGACGCCGGTCCCGGCGTCCAGGGCGACGGCGGCCGCGAGAAGGAAGCCCCGCGCCTCGACGCCGGCCACGACGTCGAAGCCCGGCCCGCCGTCGGCCCGGCCCAGCGCAGCCGCCCGCGGGTCGACGTCGGCGGGCTCGGTGAGCGCGTCGACGACCCGCCGGAACGCCCCGGCATCGGCGAAGACCGGCGTCAGGTCCCGGAACAGCACGCCGTGCTCGGGGAAGTCGGGCACGTCCACCGAGAAGCTGGCGATCAGCTCCTCGATCGGCAGCTCACCGTCCTGGACGGCGCTCACCGTCGCTTCCGACCTGCCGGGCGCTGCCCCTGCCCCGGCCGGCTCGGCCGCTGACCGGGCCGGGGGGTCGTGGTCCCGCCCCGGGCGCTCGGGCGCACCGAGGCCGGCGACTCGATCTGCACGTCGGCCATCGGCTGGCTCGGCAGGGCCTCCTCCCGCTCGGCGACCGCCACCGCGCTGCGACGGGTGGCCCCGCTCCCCCGCCGGGCCGTCGCCACGGGGGCGTCGACCCGCGCACCGCCCTGGCGGGCCTCGGCCGACCGGCGGGCCAGCACCCGCCGGCGCAGCGCCTGCTGCTCGGGCCGGCGTTCCTCCAGCTCGGCGAGCACCGGCGTGGCCAGGAAGATGGAGCTGTAGGTGCCGGCGGCCAGACCGACGAAGAGGACCAGGGCGAGGTCCTTCAGCGTGCCGGCCCCGAGCAGCCCGGCGCCGACGAACAGCAGCCCGGCCACCGGCAGCAGCGCGATGACCGAGGTGTTGATCGAGCGCATCAGCGTCTGGTTCACCGCGAGGTTCGCGGCCTCGCCGTAGGTCGATCGGGCGCTCTTGTCGAGGTCCTTGGTGTTCTCGTCGACCTTGTCGAACACCACGACGGTGTCGTAGAGCGAGAAGCCCAGGATCGTCAGCAGCCCGATGACCGTCGAGGGCGAGACCTCGAAGCCGATCAGTGCGTAGATCCCCGCAGTGACGACGATGTCGTGCAGCAGCGCGACGATGGCGGCGATCGCCATCGTCGGCCGGAACCGCACGGCGAGGAACGCCACCACAGCGACCAGGAAGACGGCCAGCGCGATCAGCGCCTGGTTGGTGACGTTGCCGCCCCAGTCCGCGCTCACCGACTGCGGGCTGACCTCGGAGGGGTCGACGCCGGCAGCGTCGGCGACCGCGGCGACCACGGCCGTCTCGGTCTCGTTGTCCAGCGCACTGGTGCGCAGCAGGACGGAGTCGCCACCGACCACCTGGGCGCTGGAGACCTGGGCTCCCGCGTCCTCGGCGGCCTCGCGGACCTCGCCGAGCTCGGCGCTGGTGGCCGGCACCCGCACACTGTTCCCGCCGGCGAACTCGATGCCGAAGTTGAAGCCGCGGAACACCATCGCCGCGACGCACAGCAGCATCACGACGGCGGTGACCCGGAACCAGAAGCGCCGCCGGCCGACCACGTCGAGGCCGACCTCGCCGTTGTAGAGCCGGTGCGCCAGGGACGCCCGGGGGCGTGCCCGGGCGGCACCCGGGATCGTCCCCTCGGCGGGGAGCCCGGCATCGGCGAGCGCCTGGTCGCCGGTGCTGTCACCGGCCGCCTCGTCGCGGACGTCGGTGTCGTCGACCTCCTCGCCGTCCAGCTCCTCGCCGGCCGACTGGTCCACCGACCCGGCAGTGTCGTCCGGGTCTGTGGCGTCCGGGGCTGTGGCGTCCGGGTCTGTGGCGTCCGGGTCTGTGGCGTCGGAGGCGGTGGCGTCGGGGGCGGTGGCGTCCGGGGCAGGAGCCGCCGGGCGCACCTCCGGGCCCTGCGCCTCCGGCGCGTCCTCTCCCAGGCCGTGGCCCTGGGGGCCGACGCCGTCGGCGCCGGTGCGGTCGCGGGGGGTCATCGGTTGCTCCCGTTCGTGCTGCTGCTGCCGGTGGCGGCGCCGACCAGCTCGCGCTCGCTCCGTGACGGCTGGACCGGTCGCCGGCTGTGGTCCACCCGGCCCAGGCCGGAGAAGCGGTTCGTCCCGAACCCCTTGAACCGACTGAGCACCACCATCAGGGGGTGGGTGAAGAGGAAGACGACGATCAGGTCGAGCACCGTGGACAGGCCCAGGGTGAACGCGAAGCCCTTCACGTCACCGATGGCCAGCCAGTACAGGATGGCCGCGGCGAGGAAGCTCACCGCATCGGCGGACAGGATCGTCCGGCGGGCCCGCACCCAGGCCCGCGGCGTGGCGCTGCGCAGGCTGCGCCCCTCGCGCACCTCGTCCTTGAGCCGCTCGAAGTAGACGACGAACGAGTCGGCCGTGATGCCGATGGACACGATGAAGCCGGCGATCCCGGCGAGGCTCAGCGCGAAGCCGATCTCCCGGCTCAGCAGCACGAGGCTGGCGTAGACCACGACCGCTGACAGCACCAGGCTGGCGATCATCACCAGGCCGAGCAGGCGGTAGTAGAGCAGCGCGTACACGAACACGAGCGCGACGCCGATCCCACCGGCGATGAGCCCGGCGCGCAGTTGCTCGCTGCCCAGCTCGGTGGTGATGGTCTGGGCCGTCGCCTGGCTGAACGTCAGGGGCAGGGCGCCGTACCGGAGCTGGTTGGCCAGCTCGGTGGCGGCGGCCTGGTCGAAGCTGCCGGTGATCTGGGTGGTGCCACCGACGATGGCCGAGTTGATCGTCGGCGCCGAGACGACCCGCCCGTCGAGGGTGATCGCCACGTTGTTGCCGACGTTGGCCGTCGTGTACTCCGCCCAGGCGGCCGAACCCGAGGACGTGAAGTCGAGATTGACGACCCACTCACCGGTGCCGACCTCCGTGCCGGACGTGGCGTCGGCGACGTCGGTGCCCTCGATGACCGCCGGCCCGAGCAGGAACTTCGCGGTGCCGTCGTCGGAACACGCGGCGATGTAGGACCCGGGCTGGTCGACCTCGGTGGTCGTCGTGTCGCAGGTGAGCGTCGCGTACTCGGCGAGCGCCTCCTCCTGGGTGACGACGGGTGCATCCGGGTCGGCAGCAGCAGGTTCGGTGGCCGCGGGGTCCGTGGCCGCGGGGTCGGTCGCCGGGTCGGTCGCCGCGGGGTCGGTCGCTGCCGGGTCCGTGGCAGCCGGGTCCGTGGCGGCCGGGTCCGTGGCAGCCGGGTCCGTGGCCGGAGCGGCCGGCTCGGGACCGACGAGCACCGGACGGAAGCGCAGCTGCGCGGTGGCCCCCAGTTCACGGGCCTGGTCGCCGTCCTCGCCCGGCACCGAGATGACGATGTTGCTGTTGCCCTCGGTGACGACCTCGGCCTCGGCGACGCCCAGGCCGTTGACGCGCTGCTCGATGATCTCGCGGGCGAGGTCGAGGTCCTCGGGGTCGGGCGCCTGACCGTCGGGCGTGCGGGCCGCGAGGGTCACCGTCGTCCCGCCCTGCAGGTCCAGACCGAGCTGCGGCGTGCGCTGGTCGCCGGTGAGGAAGACCAGGGAGTACAGCCCGGCGACGATCAGGAGGAACGCCGCGAAGTACCGGCGGGCGGGGAGCTGACGGGCGGCCATGCGTCGACCCGGCTCAGCGGGTGCGGTCGGTGGGGTTGCCGTCGCCGTCGATGGTGCCGGTGGCCCCCTCGGGCGGAACGGCGCCGGACGCCGGCTGGCGGATCTCCATGACCGCCGGGCGGGCGACGGTGATGACGACCCCCGGGGCGACCTCCAGGCCGACGGTGCCCTCGCCGAGCGAGGCGACCGTGCCGTGGATCCCGCTGGTCAGCATGACCGGGGTGCCCACGGTCAGTGAGGACTGCAGCGCTTCGGCCTTCGCCTGCAGCTTCTTGCGCTGCCGGGCGGGCAGCACGATCAGCAGGCCGAAGGCCAGGACGAGCAGGATCAACGGGAAGAACTGTTCCACGACGGGTGAGCCTCTCTACCGCAGCGAGTCGCGCGGTGGGTGCGGCCCGGGATCGGGCCGCTCGGGTACATCGGCGCCGGCGCACGCCCGCCTGCGCAGGGTGGCTCCGGGGCGGGGCGCCCCGGCTGCAGCCGGGTTGCGCGCCAGCGCCGAGGAGTCTATGCGTCGAAGAGGGTCTGTGACGACGGTGTGTCCGACGGCGGGTCGGTTGTGAGGCCGCTGAGCGGCAGGCCGCCCCGCGGCACGGTGTGCCCGAGATGACGGAAGGCCGCCTCGGTCGCCACCCGCCCGCGCGAGGTGCGGGCCAGCAGCCCGGCCCGCACGAGGAACGGCTCGCAGACCTCCTCGACCGTGTGCGGCTCCTCCCCCACGGCCACCGCGAGGGTGGCCACCCCCACCGGTCCACCGCCGAAGCGGACGACGAGGGCCTCGAGGACCGACCGGTCCAGCCGGTCCAGCCCGAGGTCGTCCACGTCGTAGAGGGCCAGCGCCGCCTGGGCGACGTCCCGGGTGATCCGGCCGTCGGCCCGCACCTCGGCGTAGTCGCGGACCCGGCGGAGCAGCCGGTTGGCGATCCGCGGGGTGCCGCGGGAGCGCCCGGCGATCTCCGCCGAGCCGTCGTCGGTGAGGTGGACCCCCAGCAGGTCGGCGCTGCGCGATAGCACCCGCTCCAGGTCGGCGACCTCGTAGAACTCCATCTGCCCGACGAAGCCGAACCGGTCGCGCAGCGGCCCGGTCAGCAGCCCGGCGCGGGTGGTGGCGCCGACCAGGGTGAACGGGTGGATCTCCAGCGGGATCGCCGTGGCACCCGGCCCCTTGCCGACGACGACGTCGACCCGGAAGTCCTCCATCGCCATGTAGAGCAGTTCCTCGGCCGGCCGGGCGATGCGGTGGATCTCGTCGATGAACAGCACGTCACCGGGGCCGAGGTTGGACAGCATCGCGGCGAGGTCGCCGGAGCGTTCGATCGCCGGTCCGCTGGTGATCTTCACGGCGGTGCCGAGCTCGGTGCCGATGATCAGCGCGAGGCTGGTCTTGCCCAGCCCGGGTGGGCCGGAGAGCAGCACGTGGTCCGGCGGCCGGCCGCGGCGCTTGGCGCCCTCCAGCACGAGGTCGAGCTGGCGGGCGACCTTGGGCTGGCCGATGAAGTCGGTCAGCGAGTTCGGGCGCAGCGCCGACTCGACGACCCGCTCCTCGTCGCCGGCCCGGGGGTCGACCGCGTCGTCGGGGAACCGGCCCGGCCCGGCGTCGGCGGCGGACAGCCCGCGGTCGAACGGGGTGCTCACGACCGGCCCAGGATCTGCAGCGCCTGGCGCAGGAGGACCGCGACCTGGACGCCGCCGGCCAGCTGCTGCTCCTCGGCCACCGGCTCGAGGGCGGAGAGCGCGGTGTCCGCCTCCCGGCTCGACCAGCCCAGCCCGACCAGGGCCGCGGTGAGCTGGTCCCGCCAGGGGGCCACCGGGGTGACCGCGCCGAGACCGGCGACGGGCGGGCCGTCCAGCGAGGTGTCCGACGTCGTCGTGCCCAGCCGGTCGCGCAGCTCCAGCACCAGCCGCTCGGCGCCCTTCTTGCCGATCCCGGGCACCTGCATCAGCGCCTTCAGGTCGCCCATCGACACCGCCCGGCGCACCTCGCGGGGCGGGTGGATGGCCAGCACCGCCTGGGCGAGCCGGGGGCCCACGCCGTTGGCGGTCTGCAGCAGCTCGAACAGCTGGCGCTCGTCGTCGTCGGCGAAGCCGTAGAGGGTGAGGGAGTCCTCGCGGACCACCAGGCTGGTCGACAGTCGGGCCTGCTCCCCCACCGCCAGCCGGGCGATCGTGCCGGGGGTGCACTGCACGGACAGCCCCACGCCACCGACCTCGACGACCGCGCCGTCGGGCGAGACCGCGGCCACCCGGCCGTTCACCGAGGCGATCATCGGGGCGTCACCCCCGTCCAGCGGGGCAGCGTCGCCGGCCGGACGGGGGCGCCGATGCCGCCGGCCAGGGCCGCGACCCGCAGCCGCTGCTGCGCCGGCCCCCGCCACACGTGGCAGACGGCCAGCGCCAGGGCGTCGGCGGCGTCGGCGGGCTTGGGCGCGGTGGCGAGCCCGAGGACCCGGGTGACCATCATCGTGACCTGGTCCTTGTCCGCGCGGCCGTTGCCGGAGATGGCGGCCTTGACCTCACTGGGCGTGTGCCAGGCGACCGGCACGTCGGCCTGCGCCGCGGCCAGGGCGGCGACGCCGGCTGCCTGCGCGGTGCCGGTCGCCGTCCCCTTGTTGTTCTGGGTGAACACCCGCTCGATGGCGACCGCGGTGGGCCGGTGCTCGCGCAGCAGTGCGGTCACGGCGGTGTGCACCTCCAGCAGACGCAGTTCCAGGTCGAGGTCGGGCGAGGTGCGGACGACGCCCACCCCCAGGGCCACCGGTCGAGCACCGGGGCGCCCCTCGACCACGCCCCACCCACACCGGGTGAGCCCCGGGTCGATGCCGAGCACCCGCATGAGGACCTCCACCAGCCGACGCGAACACGTGTTCGAACCACGCTAACCGCCGAGGTCGAACGCACCCGCCTCCGACACGCTGGTGACGGGCTGGAACGGCCCTGCTGCAGGGACCCGCCGCGAGCCTGCGAGTGGTGGGGGGCAGCAGGCAGAAGGACCCCCTCCCACGAGCCCTTCGCGAGCTCAGGCCACGACCGGAGGGGGCCTAAGCGTCGATGGACTCCATGACCTCGTCGGAGACGTCGTAGTTCGCGTAGACGTTCTGCACGTCGTCGAGGTCCTCGAGGGCGTCGATGAGCCGGAAGACCTTGCCCGCGCCGTCGGCGTCCAGCTCGACCTGCACGCTGGGCAGGAAGCCCATGTCGGCGGAGTCGTAGTCGATGCCGGCGTCCTGCAGGGCGGTGCGCACGGCGACCAGGTCGGTGGGCTCGCAGACCACCTCGAAGGTGTCGCCCAGGTCGCGGACCTCCTCCGCGCCGGCGTCCAGCACGGCCATCAGCACGTCGTCCTCGGTGGTGCCGGTCGCGGGGACCACGACGACGCCCTTGCGGGAGAACAGGTAGGAGACCGAACCGGGGTCGGCCATGTTCCCCCCGTTGCGGGTCATCGCGGTGCGCACCTCCATCGCCGACCGGTTCTTGTTGTCGGTGAGGCACTCGATCAGCACGGCGACGCCGCCGGCGGCATAGCCCTCGTAGGTGATGCCCTGGTAGTCGACCCCGCCGGCCTCGAGGCCACCGCCGCGCTTGACCGCGCGGTCGATGTTGTCGTTGGGCACCGAGCTCTTCTTCGCCTTCTGCACGGCGTCGTAGAGCGTCGGGTTGCCCGACAGGTCAGCACCGCCGGTGCGCGCGGCGACCTCGATGTTCTTGATCAGCTTGGCGAAGAGCTTGCCGCGCTTGGCATCGATGCCGGCCTTCTTGTGCTTGGTCGTCGCCCACTTGGAATGCCCGCTCACGACGTTCTCCCCTCACTGCCCGCGTCCGCTCCGGCGCCGGCACTGCTCGCATGGTCTCGTGCCCTCATCGCCGTTGCCTCCGGCACCAGCTCCACGACCTCCCGCACCAGCTCCACGAACAGAGCGTGCACCCGGGTGTCCCCGGTCAGCTCGGGGTGGAAGCTGGTGGCCACCAGCCGGCCCTGACGGACGGCGACGATCTTACCGTCGGCCGGTCCGCCCTCCACCCGGCCGAGCACCTCGACGTCCGGCCCGGCCTCCTCGACCCATGGCGCCCGGATGAACACCGCGTGCAGCGGCGGCCCGGGGACCCCGGCCAGCTGCACCTCGGTCTCGAAGGAGTCGACCTGCCGGCCGAAGGCGTTGCGGCGCACCGTCACGTCCAGGCCACCGATCGTCTCCTGGTCGGCCGGGGCGTCGAGCACCGTGTCGGCCAGCAGGATCATCCCGGCGCACGACCCGTAGGCGGGGAGCCCGGCGCGGACGGCGTCCCGCAGCGGCTGCAGCATGCCGAACCGCCCGGCGAGCTTGGCCATCGTGGTGGACTCCCCGCCGGGCAGGACCAGCCCGTCGACCTCGGCCAGCTCACCGGGCCGGCGCACCGGCCGCGCCTCGGCGCCGGCCGCCCGCAGCGCGGCGAGGTGCTCGCGGACGTCGCCCTGCAGGGCGAGCACCCCGATCGTCGGCGGGGTCACCAGCCGCGCTTGGCGTACTGCTCGCTCTCCGGCAGCGTGCTGACGTTGATGCCGACCATGGCCTCACCGAGCCCGCGGGAGACCTTGGCGATCACGTCGGGGTCGTCGAAGAAGGTGGTGGCCTGCACGATCGCGGCAGCACGCTGGGCCGGGTCGCCGGACTTGAAGATGCCCGAGCCGACGAAGACGCCCTGGGCGCCCAGCTGCATCATCATCGCGGCGTCCGCCGGGGTGGCGATGCCGCCGGCGGTGAACAGGACGACGGGGAGCGCACCGGTGCGGGCCACCTCGACCACGAGGTCGTACGGCGCCCGCAGCTCCTTGGCGGCGACGAACAGCTCGGTCTCGTCCAGGGTGCCCAGCCGCTTGATGCCGGCCCGGATGGCCCGCATGTGCCGGGTGGCCTCGACGACGTTGCCGGTGCCGGCCTCGCCCTTGGAGCGGATCATCGCCGCGCCCTCGGAGATCCGGCGCAGTGCCTCCCCGAGGTCGGTGGCGCCGCAGACGAAGGGCACGGTGAACGCGCTCTTGACGATGTGGTGCGCCTCGTCGGCCGGGGTGAGCACCTCGGACTCGTCGACGTAGTCGACGCCGAGCGCCTGCAGCACCTGCGCCTCGACGAAGTGGCCGATCCGGGCCTTGGCCATCACCGGGATGGAGACCGCGCCGATGATGCCCTCGATCATGTCGGGGTCGCTCATCCGGGCGATGCCGCCCTCGACGCGGATGTCGGCGGGCACCCGCTCCAGGGCCATCACCGCGACCGCGCCGGCGTCCTCGGCGATCTTGGCCTGCTCGGGGGTGACGACGTCCATGATGACGCCGCCCTTCAGCTGCTCGGCCATCCCGCGCTTGACGCGCTCGGTGCCGGTGCCGGTGGGCTCACTGTGGTTCAGGGACATGCTGCTGCCTCGCAGGTCGTCGGGCCGGGGACCGGCGGGAGGGGACGTCCCAGCGTACGGCGGATCAGCCAACCGGCCGTGCGGTGCCGGAGCCCGGACCGGTGAGCACCGCGTCCAGGCCGTCGTCGATGTCGAAGTACCGGGGCAGCGGACGGTCGCCGTGCAGCCGCAGCACCCGGGACAGCCGCCCCCGGCGCAGCGTCCGGGTGTCCCGGACGGCGTCGTTGTAGAACCGCCGGGCCAGGCCCACCCGCATGCCGGCGTCCTCGAGCTCCGAGGGGAGCACCTCAGCGGGGACCCGGCGGAGCAGCCGGCCGAGCGCGTTCTCGGCGGCCTCCCGGTCCCCGGCCGACGGTGCCCGGGCCCCGGCCGCGGCCGCGGCCAGGGCACCGGCGAGGTCGGCACCGAGGTCGTCGGCGCGTTCCCGGGCCAGCGCGGCCCCCAGCTCGGCCCGGCGCAGCAGCCCGGCGTCGAGCACCTCCCTCGCCCGGCGGACCCGCCCGGCCAGCCGGCGCAGGCGAGTGAGCGTCCAGACCGTCCAGAGGAGCACCAGGGCGACCAGGAACCCGGCGGCGAACAGCAGCCAGGTCGCGGTGGTCATGACGTACCAGGCTAGCGGTGCACCCGCCTGCGGAAGGGCCCTGACGCCGCGGGTCCGCCGATCGCGTCGGGGAGGTCACCCAGGAGGGCGGCGTCGGCCGCGGTGGAGGCGGTCACCCCGGTGCCGCCCGGCGGGGCGACCGTCTCGTAGACGGCGAGGATCCGCTGGGCGACCACGGCCCAGTCGTAGTCGGCGACGGCCCGCCGGCCGGCCGCCTGCAGCTCCGCCCGCCGGGCGGGGTCGGCCAGCAGGCCGCCGAGCGCTGCGGCCAGCGCGGCCGCGTCCCCGCGCCGGACCAGCACCCCGGCGGCGCCGTCCGCCAGGACCCGGGCGAAGGCGTCGAGGTCGCTGGCGACCACCGGCGCGCCGGCGCCCATCGCCTCCAGCAGGATCACCCCGAAGGACTCCCCCAGCAGGTTCGGGGCGCAGTAGACGTCGATCGACCGGAGGAAGGCCGCCTTCGCCGGTTCGTCCAGCTCCCCGAGGACCGTGACGTGCGGGCGCAGGTCGTCGGTCAGCAGCTCGTCCAGCTCGTCGGGGTCGCCGCGGCCGGCGATGAGCAGCCGGGCCCGCGGGTGTCCGGCGACCACGGTCCGCATCGCCTCCAGGAGCACCGGAAGGCCCTTGCGCGGCTCGTCGTAGCGGCCGAGGAAGCCGATCGTCGGGGCGTCGGTGCCCCGCCGGTAGCCGGCCAGCGTCGGCCCCTCGGCGAAGGCCGCGACGTGCACCCCGTTCGGGATGACCACCGCATCGCCACCCAGGTGCTCGACCTGCACGCGGCGGGCGAAGTCGGAGACGGCGATCCGGCCGGACACCTTCTCCAGCCACGGGCGTGCCCACGGCCCGAGCGCCGCGAGCACCTTGGACCGGGTGGTCGCCGCGTGGAAGGTGGCCACGATCGGGCCCTCGGCGATGATGCAGACCAGCAGCGACAGCGACACCGACGCCGGCTCGTGCACGTGGACGACGTCGAAGTGCCCGTCCCGCAGCCAGCGGCGCGCCCGGGCGGCGGAGACCAGGCCGAAGGAGATGCTGGCCATCGAGCCGTTGTAGGGCACCGGCACCGCGCGACCGGCCCACGTCACGTGCTCGGCGGGCAGCGACTCCTCGTGCAGTGCCGGGGTCAGGACCTCCACGTGGTGTCCGAGCCCGCGCAGCGTCTCGGCGAGGTCGCGCACGTGGTACTGCACGCCACCGGGGACGTCCCACTGGTAGGGGCAGACCAGCCCGATCCGCATCACCCCACCTCCGCCGCCGGCGTGGACACGGCCGAGGGCGCCGGGAGACGACCCTCGGGGCCGACCTCGGGCCAGACCCGGCCGAGCACGTGCCAGTCCTCGGGACGCTCGGCGATCGTCGTGGCGAAGGCGTCGGCGACCTGCTGGGTGGCGCTGGTCACCCGGTCCCGCAGCCGGCCCGGCCCGTCGAGCGGCACCGGGGGGTGGACGACGAACTGCCACCCCGCCCCGTCGAACTGGCAGACGGCGGGCAGCAGGGTGGCCCCGGTCTGGGCCGCGACCAGGGCCGGGCCGCCGGGCATCGTCGTCCGGCGGCCGAAGAAGGTGACCGGCACACCACTGCCGGACAGGTCGCGGTCCATCAGCAGGCAGGCGGTCCCGCCGTCGGCCAGCCACTCGCGCAGCACCGCCGAGCTGGGCCGCTCGCCGCCGGTGAGCGGCACGACCCGCATGCCCAGCCGTTCCCGGAAGGCGACGAACCGGCGGTACAGCGACTCCGGCCGCAGCCGCTCGGCGACGGTCAGGAAGGGCCCGCCGAGCCAGGCGATCAGCCACACCCCGGCGGCGTCCCAGTTCCCGCTGTGCGGCAGGGCGAGGACGATGCCGCGGCCCTGGGCACGCGCGGCCTCCAGGTGCTCCCGGCCGCGCAGCTCCGAGCCGGCGAGGATGCGCTCGCTGGACAGCGTGGGCAGCCGGAAGGCCTCCTGCCAGTAGCGGGCGTAGGACTGCATCGCCTGCCGGGTGAGGTCGTCCAGCGCGGCGTCGTCCAGGCCGCCGCCGGTGACGACGTCCAGGTTGGCCCGCAACTGCCGGGCACCCCGACCGCCGCGGCGCACGGCGAGCGCGCCGCCCGCTGCGAAGCCGGCTCGGGCCACCGGCTCGGGCAGCAGCCGGACGGCCCGCCAGCCGGCTGCGTACCCGGCGTCGGTGAGCCGGGCGAGCAGGTCGACGCGGCGGCTCACGGGGCGGGGCGCTCGGACGGCTGGTCGGGGGGCGACGTCGGCAGTCGACGTCCGTGGGCTTCCCGGCGGACTGCGGCGAACCGCTGCGCGACCGTCACGGCACTGCCCACGAGCAGCACCCACAGCGCGACGTGGACCGCGTACGGGATGCCCAGGCCGGTGAACCCGGTGCCGACCAGCACCAGGATCAGCCGTTCGGTGCGCTCGACGATCCCCACGTCGGCCGACAGCCCGACCCCCTCGGCGCGGGCCTTGATGTAGGAGGTGAGCACCCCGAGCACCAGGCACAGCAGCGCGAGCAGCACCAGCAGCCGGTTGTCGCCGACACCGGAGAACCACCAGACCAGCCCGCCGAAGATGGCGGCGTCGGCGGCCCGGTCACCGGCGGAGTCCAGCACCGCACCGAAGACCGAACCGCCCCCACGGGCCCGGGCGAGGGCGCCGTCGAGCATGTCCAGCAGCACGAAGACGGTCACGGCCAGGGCGCCCCAGAACAGCTGCCCGTTCCCGATCAGGAAGACCGCGGAGACGACCGCCCCGAGGGTGCCGGTGAGGGTCACCGCGTCCGCGGTGACGCCGGCCCGGACCAGGCCGCGCACCACGGGCGCCCAGAAGCGGCCGACGGCCGGCCGGAGGTTGACGCCGAGCACTCAGGCCACCGTCGGGTGCGGGGCGGGGCCGGCCCCCTGGCCGGCAGCTGGCCAGGCGCCGGCCAGCAGGGCCCGGGTCTCGGCCAGCACCTGCGGCAGCACCCGGGTCAGCCCGACCACCGGCATGAAGTTGGTGTCCCCGCCCCAGCGCGGCACCGCGTGCTGGTGCAGGTGGTCGGCGATGCCGGCGCCGGCGACCGAGCCCTGGTTCATCCCGATGTTGAACCCGTGCGCGCCGCTGACCGACCGCACCACGCGCATCGCCGTCTGGGTGAAGGCGCCGAGCTCGGCCACCTCGGTGATGGTCAGGTCGGTGTAGTCGGGCACGTGCCGGTACGGCACGACCATCAGGTGGCCGGCGTTGTACGGGTAGAGGTTGAGCACGGCGAACACCGTCTCGCCCCGGGCCACGATCAGCCCGTCCTCGTCCGACATCGCCGGGATCAGGCAGAACGGGCAGTCGTGGTCGCCGGTCGGCTTGTTCTCCCCGCGGATGTAGGCCATCCGGTAGGGCGTCCACAGGTGCTCGAAGCCCGAGGTCGGCCCGTCGTCGTCGTTGCGCAGCGGCACCCGGTAGGCGACCGGCTCCTCGCCCATGCCCGTCCCAGTGCCCGCGCCCCCGGTCATCCGGCCACCATCGGGGTCTCCGCGGTCGGGTCGCTGTTGTGCCGACCCTCGACCCAGGCGGCCACCTGGGCCACCGCCTCGGCCACCGGGACGCCGTTGCGCTGCGAGCCGTCGCGGTAGCGGAAGGAGACCGCCCCCGCCTCGGCGTCGGTGGCCCCGGCGATCAGCACGAAGGGCACCTTCTGCTTGCTGGCGGTGCGGATCTTCTTCTGCATCCGGTCGTCGGAGTCGTCGACCTCCACCCGGATGCCGCGCTGGCGCAGCTGCAGGGCGACGTCGGTCAGGTACGGCACCTGCTCGTCGGTGATCGGGATGCCGACCACCTGGACCGGGGCGAGCCAGGCCGGGAAGGCGCCGGCGTAGTGCTCGGTCAGCACGCCGAAGAACCGCTCGATGGAGCCGAACTTCGCCGAGTGGATCATGACCGGCTGCTGCCGGGTGCCGTCGGCGGCGCTGAACTCCAGGCCGAAGCGGGCCGGCTGGTTGAAGTCGTACTGGATGGTGGACATCTGCCAGGTGCGGCCGATGGCGTCGCGGGCCTGGACGGAGATCTTCGGGCCGTAGTAGGCCGCACCACCGGGGTCCGGGACGAGCTCCAGGCCGGTCTCCCGGGCCGCCTCCTCCAGCACCGCGGTGGCGGTGGCCCACTCCTCGTCGGAGCCGATGAACTTCGGGCCGTCGTCCCGGGTGGACAGCTCCAGGTAGTAGTCGTCCAGGCCGAAGTCGCGCAGCAGGCCGAGGACGAAGGCCAGCAGGTGCCGGACCTCCCCGGGCGCCTGCTGCGGGGTGACGTAGCTGTGCGAGTCGTCCTGGGTCAGCCCGCGGACGCGGGTCAGGCCGTGCACGACGCCGGACTTCTCGTACCGGTACACCGAGCCGAACTCGAAGAACCGCAGCGGCAGCTCGCGGTAGGACCGCCCGCGCGACCGGAAGATCAGGTTGTGCATCGGGCAGTTCATCGCCTTGAGGAAGTACTCGCTGTTCTCCAGCTCCATGGCCGGGAACATCGTCTCCTCGTAGTACGGCAGGTGCCCGGAGGTCTCGAAGAGCCCGCGCTTGCTGATGTGCGGGGTGCCGACGTAGTCGAACCCCTCCTCCAGGTGCCGGCGGCGGACGTAGTCCTCCATCTCCCGCTTCACCACCCCGCCCTTGGGGTGGAAGACGGCGAGGCCCGAGCCGATCTCGTCGGGGAAGCTGAACAGGTCGAGCTCGACGCCGAGCTTGCGGTGGTCGCGGCGCTCGGCCTCGGCGACCTGCTCCAGGTACGCCTTGTGCGCGTCCTTGCTCTCCCAGGCGGTGCCGTAGACCCGCTGCAGCTGCGGGTTCTTCTCGCTCCCCCGCCAGTAGGCGGCGGCGCTGCGGGTGAGGGAGAACGCCGGGATGGTGCTGGTCCGCGGCAGGTGCGGACCACGGCACAGGTCGGTCCACAGCCGGTCGCCGGTGCGCGGGTCGAGGTTGTCGTACATGGTCAGCTGAGCGCCGCCCACCTCGACGTCGGCGCCCTCGGCGACCTCCTCGCCGGCCCCGTCCTGGCCGGCCCCGTCCTGGCCGGCACCGCCCTTGAGCCCGATCAGCTCCAGCTTGTACGGCTCGTGCGCCAGCTCGGCCCGCGCCTCGTCGTCACCGATCTCCCGGCGGCTGAAGTTCTGCCCCTGCTTCACGATCGCCTGCATGCGCTTCTCCAGCGCCTGCAGGTCCTCCGGGGTGAACGGCCGCTCGGGGTCGAAGTCGTAGTAGAAGCCGTTCTCCACCGGCGGGCCGATGCCCAGCCGGGTGCCCGGGAAGAGGTCCTGCACGGCCTGGGCCAGCACGTGCGCGGTGGAGTGCCGGATGACCGCGCGACCGTCGGGGCTGGCGGCGGGAACCGGCTCGACCTCCGCGTCGGCTTCCGGGGCCCAGCCGAGGTCCTTGAGGTCGCCGGCGACCACGTCCCGGACGACGACCGCGCCGTCCGGGCCCTTCAGCGGCACCCCGGCGTCCTTGAGCGCTTGGAGGGCCGTCGTCCCGGCCGGCACCCGGATCGCGGCAGTGGCGGCGGTGGGCGGAGGCGGGCTGGACACGAGAGCTCCCGGAGGTCAGGCGACGGGCCCGACCGGTCGGCCGGGCGCAGTCGAGACTAGTGCGCCGGGACGACGGTCCCGGTCAGCCGGGGACGATCGCCAGCCCGGCGGCGACCGCGCCCCGCGCGTCGAGCACCGCACCGATCCGCGCGGCGCTCTCCGGGTCGGCGGGCACCAGGCGGACGGCGGCACCGCCGGCGTCGGCAGCCCCGACCTCGATCCGCACCGGCACCGCCTCGGCCTGCGACACGGTGAACCGGCCGTCCTCGCCCCGGGTGAAGGTGAACCGGGCGATCACCGAGTCCTCGGTGTCGTACCCACGGGTGCTGTGCTCGGCGAGGTGGTTGCCCAGGCCGTAGGCCACCCACTCGCCGCCGATCTGCTCGAACGGCTGGACGACGTGCGCGTGGTGCCCGAGCACCAGGTCGACGTCCGGTGAGGCGAGCAGCGTGCGCACCGCCTCCTCCTGCGCCGCCGTCGGCGCGTGGTCGTACTCGGCGCAGCAGTGCACGCTGGCCACCACCACCTCCGCGCCCGCCGCCCGGGCAGCGGCCGCATCGGCCAGCACCTCGCTGACGTCGGGCACCGCGAAGGTGTCCACCGCCCAGGGCGCGTCGGCCGGCAGCGGGACCCCGTTGAGCGAGAAGGTCGTGGCCACGTGCCCGACCTGGACTCCCCCGACGTCGACGACCACGGGCTGCTCGCTCTCCGCCGAGCTGCGGTGGGTGCCGGTGTGCGCGATGCCCGCCGCATCGAGGGCGTCCAGGGTGCGCACCAGCCCGTCGAAGCCGTCGTCCAGGGAGTGGTTGGAGGCGGTCGAGCACAGGTCGTACCCGGCGTCGGCGAGGGCGTCGACGATCTCGGGCTGGACGGCGAAGGACGGGTACCCCGAGTACGGCCCGCCGACCGGTGCGACCGGCGTCTCCAGGTGGCAGATCGCCAGGTCGGCGGCCTGCAGGACCGGCGCCACCCCGGCGAAGACGGCGGAGAAGTCCCAGCTGCCGTCGGGCTGCTGGGCGCCGGAGGTCAGCGCGCGACCCTGGTGCACCAGGACGTCCCCGGTCGCGACGAGGGTGAACGAGTCCGGCGCCGGCGGGGGCGCTGCCGACGACGGAGCGGCCGACGGGGCCGACGACGACGGGGCCGGCGCCTCCGCGACCGGGGACTCCACGTCAGCGCCACAGCCGGCCAGCAGCGCCACGCACAGGGCCACCGCAGCTCTCCTGGTCACGGTCTGGAGGGTAGCGACCGCGGAGCCCGGGACGGGTCTGCCCACGTCAGTCGAGCAGCTGGACCTCGTCCCCCTCGGCGACCAGGCCCGGGGTGCGGACCTCGGCGTAGACGCCGAGGCAGTGCTTGGGCGTGCGGACCACGTCGAGCTCCGCGGTGCCGATCCGCAGCCGCCGGCCGACCCAGGACCGCTCGTCCTGCCCGTCGGGCAGGTGCAGCAGCAGGTTGGCGCGCGGGTCGTCGGCCGAGCAGCCCTCGGGCACGTCGCCCTCCGCGGCCCGCGCGACGGCCTCGCGGGACACCAGGTGGACGGCGGCGGCGTCGACCTGTGGGCCTCCCGCAGCAGCAGCCAGCCGGACCGGTCGCCCCAGCACCTCGGTGAGGGTGAGGGTGTCGGCCTCGCTGTCGCCGGTGGGCACGACCTCGCTCAACCGGGGGGTGGTCTTCACGGTGACCCGCTCGCCGGTGTCGACCTCGACCACCGACCACGCCCGGTCCCCGTGCAGGCCGGCGTCCTCGACCTCCACGGCCGGGACCACCCGCCCGGCCAGGGACTTCACCGGGTACACCGAGATCTGGCCGACCTTGCCCACCGCATCGCTCACCTCGCCGACGCTACGCGGGGCGCGACCGGGCGGCCTGCCCGGCCGACGGGCTCCCCCGGCGCCGCAGTCGCCGCAGCTGCGCCTCCACGTGCGGACGGGCCCGACGCTGCCCCCCACGCTCGGCGATGGCCTCGTCCAGTGCGACGAGCACCCGGGTCAGCCGGAGCTCGTCGGGGTGCCAGCCGCGGCGCTCGCACTCCTCCAGCCACGGGACCGGCGCGGTGTGCCCGCGCTCGGAGTTGCAGCGGCGGCAGGCGGCCACCTCGTTCTCCAGCCAGGACGGCCCGCCCTTGACCCGTGGCACCACGTGCTCGGTGGTCGGGACCACCTGCCCGCCGAACGTCCGGCCGCACCACACGCAGGTGGGTCCGTCGCGCTGCACGGCGACCCGTAGTCGGGCAGCCCGGTCCAGTGCCATCGCGTCCATGGTGCGCCCGTTGGGGACGGGCGCGCCGGTCCAGGGACCCCCGGGACGACGAAGGGCCAGGCTCCCCGTCTCCGGGTTCACCTGGCCCTTGCATCCGGTGGGCGATACTGGGATCGAACCAGTGACCTCTTCGGTGTGAACGAAGCGCTCTACCGCTGAGCCAATCGCCCGGGTGCGTCGAACATCTTGCCAGACGCTCAACGCCAGAGTGGCACCCACCCCGGCACCCAGTCCGGGACGCCGGTCATGTGCAGGGTCACGATCAGCACGGCCACCACGAACGCCGCGGTCAGGGCGGCGATGGCCAGGCGGACGACCAACTGCTGGCGGTTCAGCCAGTCCGACCACCGGGCGACGTGCATCCGGGTGAACTCCAGCACCCGTTCGGCCCAGGTGAACTCGGTGGCGAGCAGGAACAGCCCGGCGATCACGGTCAGCCACCCGGGCCCCGGGAGCGGGATGGTGACGATGCCGAAGGTCACGACCAGGCCGCCCACCAGCCCGACCGCGCCCCGGTAGGGGGTGTCCATGCTGCGGCGGGCGGCGATCCACCGGCGCCAGCTCGCCTCGGCGACCCGCTCCCGCAGGCTGTGCACCTCGTCGGCGTCGTAGCGGGCACGGCGCTGCTCGGCGGTCTCGGGCAGGTCCGGGTCCGCCGGACCCGGCACGTGCTCACCCGGGGCTGCCATCGTGTCCTGTCCGTTCAGCTGGTCACCTGCCCGGTCGCGACGATGTCCGTCGGTTCCGACGGAGCCTGTCGACCGGGCTCGATGCTGACGCCGTAGGCGGGGTACTCGTCGAGTCCGGTCGCCGCTGAGCCTACGGTTCGCAGGTCGATCTCTGAAGTGACCACGTCGAACGTGCCGATGGCCACCGGGGGACCATCGGGCAACCCCCAGACGACGTAGGTGCTCTCGCTGGGGTCGTTGACCGGCAGTCCGTCGGCCAGCACCTGCAGCTGACCGTCCCGGGCGACGACCGTGGCGAGCTCCGGTCCGTCCTCGTCCCCGGCGAGCGGGGCGATGGTGGCCTGCCCCGGCTCCAGGAGCGCGTCCAGCACCTGTGCCCGCTCGGCCGCTGCGGCCACGGCCTCGTCGCGGGCACTGGTGAGCGCGACGTTCCAGGCGCCCAGCGCCAGCACCGCAGCCACCCCGGCGGCGACCAGCGCGGTCGGCAGCACCCGCTTCCAGGCCGGGCGCGGGTCGGCGAACCGGGTGGGCAGGGGCAGCTGCAGGTCCCGGGCGGAGGTGCTGCCCGTGCCGGCGCCGGAGGGGGCCGACCGGGCAGCGGGACGGGCCGCCGCAGCCGGGGACTGCTCACGCCGACGCGCGGGGCGGGTGTTCTGCGGCAGCTGCTCGGTCTCCTCGACCGCGGCGCGCAGCCGGTCGCGCAGGGTGTCCGACGGCTCCGCCTGGGGCAGGTCGCTGGACATCGCCGTCATGACCTCGGCGGTCTCGGCGACCGTGTCCGCGCAGCGGTCGCAGTCGGCGAGGTGGGCGGCGAAGACGTCCTCGTCCTCGGGCTCGAGGGCGTGCAGCGCCCAGCCGACGGCGAGCTCCTCCCAGCGCCGGTGCTCGTCGTCCCGGCCGTTCGTCGGTGCGGTCATCGGGAGGTCCCGTCGGCCGGCGTGATCCCGGGCAACCCCGTGCCGAGCGTCTCCTTGAGCCGGCGCATGCCGGCCAGCATCCGGGTCTTGACCGTCCCCAGCGGGGTGCCGGTCAGGGCGGCCACCTCCCGCTGGGTGTACCCGCCGTAGTAGGCCAACGTCAGCGCCTCCCGTTGCGGATCGGGCAGGGAGCGCAGCGCCGTCCGCACGCGACCGGCCTCCACCCGCTCCCAGGCCTCGTCCTCGACGTCGTGTGTCTCGGTCGGTGCCGCGAGGGCCATGTCCTCCTCGGCCCGTGCCGTGCGGCGGCGATGCGACTCCTCACGTCGGACGGCGTCCACCGCCTTGTGGTGGACCATCGTCAGCACCCAGGAGGCGACGCTGCCCCGGCTGCCGTCGAAGGCGCCGGGGTTGCGCCAGATGCCCAGGAAGACGTCCTGGAGCACGTCCTCGGCCAGCACCTCGTCGGCCAGCACCCGGCGGGCGAGGGCGAAGGCCGGGCGCCGGAAGCGCAGGTAGAGGTCGTCGACCGCCGTGCGGTCACCAGCCGCCATCCGGCGGACCAGTTCGAGGTCGGCTGCGCCGTCCTCGGGACTGCGCACTGGTCGGCTCACGAGGCCCATGGTCACACGCGGCGTTCGGCGCGTCGGCGCTGATCGGTTCACCACCTCGTGCGACGGGCTGGGCGCCGGCGACGGGCCGTGTCGGGTGTCGCCTCCTGGGGCGCATGTGACGGGTGTGGCGCGACACGCCGAGACCATGCGTGACCAAGGGCCGTTCTGGGTCGTTAAGGAGGCATGCCTCGCCACTCGATGTCCGGCTGCACCGCTCGGACGACGTTCCACCTCATCGGCCCCCAGTCCTGGACGGCCGTCCCGGCCGCCCTCGTCTACGACTCCACCGACCCGTTCGCCGTGCGCGTCCGCTTCGGCGACGACAGCGGTGAGGTGGTCGACGTCCACGACGACGAGGCGGCGGCCCAGGCGCCCGGCCTCGACGACGCAGACCCGGACGACGAGGGCAGCGTCGAGTGGCTGCTCAGCCGTGACCTGCTGCGGGCCGGCCTGATCGGACCGGTCGGCGAGGGCGACGTCCGGCTGTGGCCGGCCCGCAACGGGTTGGACGTGCTCTTCCTCCAGCTGCGCGCTCCGTCGGGCGAGGCGCTGTTCGAGGTGTCCGGCGCCGCGGTCGGCCAGTTCCTGCGCGAGACGGACGCCCTCGTGCCGGTCGGCGCGGAGAGCGAGCTCCTGCAGGTCGACGAGGAGCTCACCGCGCTGCTGCGCGGCGGCACCGACAACCCCACGTCGCACTGACCTCCACGCGCCGCTGACCAGCGAAGATCCCCGTCCCGACACTCCTCGGACCCCCCCGGTTTGGAGGCCCGAATCGGGTCGGTTAGAGTTCTCCCCGTAACGCGGACTTGATCCGCAACGCGGACGTGGCTCAGTGGTAGAGCATCACCTTGCCAAGGTGAGGGTCGCGGGTTCGAATCCCGTCGTCCGCTCGGAACCCCGGGCGTTGGTCTCTGGATCGGCGCCCGGTGTGCGGTGGAGTGGCCGAGAGGCGAGGCAACGGCCTGCAAAGCCGTCTACACGGGTTCAAATCCCGTCTCCACCTCGTCTCCTCCACGGAGCACGGGTGTGGAGGCAGGCCGGTCGGCAGACCGGTACGGGCGATTGGCGCAGCGGTAGCGCGCTTCCCTGACACGGAAGAGGTCACTGGTTCGATCCCAGTATCGCCCACCAGCTCCAGCAGGCCCCAGGTCCACGGACCTGGGGCCTGTCGTCGTCTCGACCACAGCTCTGCGGGTGGTCCGGGCCTGCTGTGACGATCCCCACTCAGCCGACCGGCACACCGTCCGCGGCAGCGCCCGGCACACCGTCCGCGGCAGCGCGGAGCGCCGCCACGTCCAGCTTCCGCATGCCGAGCATCGCCTGCACGGCACGCTGCGCCCGCGCCGGGTCGGGGTCGGCGAAGACCTCGGCCATGCCGGCCGGGACCACCTGCCAGGACAGTCCGTACCGGTCCTTGAGCCACCCGCACTGGCCCTCCTCTCCCCCGTCGCCGACGAGCCGGTCCCAGTACCGGTCGACCTCGGCCTGGTCGGCGCAGTCGATCTGGAACGAGACGGCCTCGGTGAAGGGGAACTGGGGACCACCGTTGATCCCGACGAGCCGCTGGCCGGCCAGCTCGAACTCCACGGTCATCACCGACCCGGCCGGGCCGGGCGCCCCCTCCGGGTACCGGGTGACGTCGAGCACCCGCCCCGTGCCGAAGACGTCGATGTAGTACTGCGCCGCCTCCTCGGCCTGGGTGTCGAACCACAGGTTCGGGACGATCTTCTGCTGGGCCATCTCCACTCCGCTCCTCGACCGGCACCCCGCACCGGGGGGCCTGCAGGGAGGACTGCACCGGCCGCCGGAACTCATCGCCGCGGTCAGCGCGTCGCCGGCTCCACCCGCTCGGACCAGAACCGCTGCACCTGCTCCGCCAGCGCCTCCGGTCCACCGTCGTTGTGCAGCACGACGTCGGCGACCGCACGGCGCTCCTCGTCGGTGGCCTGGCTGGCGATCCGTGCCCGCGCGTCGGCGGCGGACAGGCCCCGGTCCACCAGCCGGGCCACCCGGGTCTCCGGATCGGTCTCCACGACCAGCACGAGGTCGAAGGAGCCCGCCTGGCCGGTCTCGACCAGCAGGGGCACGTCCTGCACCACGACCGACCCCGGCGGCGCGGCGGCGGCCAGCTCAGCGGCCCGGGCGCGGACCCGGGGGTGGACGATCGCGTCCAGCCGGGCCCGAGCGGCGGGATCGGCGAAGACGACCGCGGCGAGCGCGGCCCGGTCCAACGCGCCGTCCCCGGCCAGCACGTCGGGCCCGAACTCCTCGGCGATCGCCGCCAGACCCGGCGTGCCGGGCGCCACGACCTCCCGAGCCAGTCGATCGGCGTCCACGACGACCGCACCGCGTTCGGCCAGCAGAGCCGCCACGGTGCTCTTCCCCGAACCGATGCCCCCGGTCAACCCGATCCTCAACACGGGCCGACCTTAGGAGGGCGCACCCCACCCGCAGGTCTCGGGGAGGTCACGGCGACGGCACCCTCGGCGCGTCGCACCAGTCACACCAGTCACAGGACCTACCTTTCGTCCCGGTGGACTTCCCCCGCCACAGGAGAGAGGCAGAACCGACCATGTCCCGTTCCACGCTCGATGGCGCACTGTCGGCCGCTGGCACTCCCCGCCGTGGTCGGCACCGGCTCGACAACCCTGCCGGGGTGCGCTGCTCGGACCTGCCGGGCGTGCGCGAGCGCCTGCCGCAGAGCCGCCGGGGGACCGCGTTCCTCCGCGCCCTGATGCCCAGCGTCCGCTCCGGCCGGCACACCTGGGACTTCCTGGCCAACGCCGGCGGCCGTCCGCGGACCGCATTCGCCATCATCCTCAGCCTCTGACGCAGGGCTTCCTGCCAGCACCCCTCGCGAGCTCACGAGTGGGGCGCGGCTGGAGCGCAGGACCGCGGGCTGAGGCGCTCCGGCTGCCCGCCCGCCAACGGCTCACGGACGAGCCGGCACGCACCCACCGTCCGACAGCTCAGGGCTGAGCCTCGAACGGCCACGACCCCGTCGACCTCCATGGTCGACGGGGTCGTCGCGGTCCGGGCAACGCCTCTGGCGAGGTCGGGTCACCCTCCGGCACAGACGACCGTGCGCCGCCCACCCGGAGGTGGACGGCGCACGGTCAGGTGCTGCTCAGCCGAGCTGCTGGGTCACTCGCCGCCGGCGAGCTTGGCCCGCAGGGCCGCCAGTGCCTCGTCGGAGGCGAGGGTGCCACCGGTCGAGGGGGCGTCCGGCGTGTCCTCCGGCTCGCTGGAGTAGCTGCCGCCGGCCGCAGCCTCGGCGTCGGCCTCCTTGGCCGCCGCGATCTGCTTGCGGTGCGCCTCGAACCGGGCCTGCGCCTCGGCGTACTGCCGCTCCCACGTCTCGCGGGCCTCGTCGTAGCCCTCGAGCCACTCGCCGGTGGAGGCGTCGAAGCCCTCGGGGTAGACGTAGTTGCCCTGCTCGTCGTACTGCGCGGCCATGCCGTAGGCGGCCGGGTCGAACTGCTCCTCGTCGCCGACGACGCCCTCGTTGGCCTGCTTGAGCGACAGCGAGATGCGCCGACGGTCCAGGTCGATGTCGATGACCTTGACCAGGATCTCGTCGCCGACCTGCACGACCTGCTCCGGGATCTCCACGTGGCGCTCGGCCAGCTCGGAGATGTGCACCAGGCCCTCGATGCCCTCGTCGACGCGCACGAACGCACCGAAGGGGACCAGCTTGGTGACCTTGCCCGGCACGACCTGACCGATCTGGTGCGTGCGGGCGAACTGACGCCACGGGTCTTCCTGCGTCGCCTTCAGCGACAGCGAGACCCGCTCACGGTCCAGGTCGACGTCGAGGACCTCGACGGTGACCTCCTGGCCGACCTCGACGACCTCGGACGGGTGGTCGATGTGCTTCCAGGACAGCTCGGAGACGTGCACCAGGCCGTCGACGCCACCGAGGTCCACGAAGGCACCGAAGTTGACGATCGAGGAGACGACGCCCGTGCGGACCTGGCCCTTGGCGAGCTTGTTGAGGAACTCGCTGCGGACCTCGGACTGGGTCTGCTCCAGCCACTGACGACGGGAGAGGACGACGTTGTTGCGGTTCTTGTCGAGCTCGATGATCTTCGCCTCGAGCTCGCGGCCCACGTAGGGCTGCAGGTCGCGGACGCGACGCATCTCGACCAGCGAGGCGGGGAGGAAGCCGCGCAGGCCGATGTCGAGGATGAGACCGCCCTTGACGACCTCGATGACGGTGCCGGTGACGACCTCGTCGGCTTCCTTCTTGGCCTCGATCGTGCCCCAGGCGCGCTCGTACTGAGCCCGCTTCTTGGACAGGATGAGCCGGCCTTCCTTGTCCTCCTTCTGGAGGACGAGGGCTTCCACCTCGTCGCCGACCTTGACGACCTCGGTCGGGTCGACGTCGTGCTTGATGGACAGCTCACGCGAGGGGATGACGCCCTCGGTCTTGTAGCCGATGTCCAGCAGCACCTCGTCCCGGTCGACCTTGACGATGATGCCTTCGACGATGTCGCCGTCGTTGAAGTACTTGATCGTCTGGTCGATCGCGGCGAGGAAGTCCTCGGCGGTGCCGATGTCGTTCACCGCGATCTGGGGGGTGCTGTCGGGACGGACCTGAGTGGAGGTCATGTGGTCGAGTGCTCCGGACGGGGGATGCGTAGGGACAGGATCACCCGCGGCCGAGGACGACCGCGGGGAGGTTCACGGGAGACGGCGATGCCGACCCCCGCACAGGGAGGTCGACGCCACAGACCTCTGGCGTGATCCCCATCGTACGGACCCGGCGAGGGCCGGTCCACCAGGGGTGCGGCCCGGCCGGGACGGTCACCCACCCGGCGGCGTGTCACCATCGGCGCGTCATGGACAGCACCCCCGCGCGCCCCTCCTCCACCCCACTGCCGCTGGCCGAGGACGGGTACCCGGCGGCCGGTGGGGTGACCCGCCGTGCGGCCGGCCCGGCCGAGTCCGCCCGGGCCAACCGGGGCTGGTGGGACGCCGCCGCACCGGCCTACCTCGCCGAGCACGGCAGCGACCTCGGCGACGCCGACTTCCTCTGGTGCCCCGAGGGGCTGCGGGAGGCCGACGCGCACCTGCTGGGCGAGGTCGCTGGGCGGCGGGTGCTGGAGATCGGCTGCGGGTCGGCCCCCTGCGCCCGCTGGCTGCGGACGGCCGGCGCCTCCCCGGTGGGGTTCGACGTGTCCGGGGGCATGCTCGCCCGCGCGGCGGAGCTGAACCGGTCCACCGGCATCGACGTCCCGCTGCTGCAGGCCGACGCGGGGGCGCTGCCGCTGGCGGACGCGAGCGTGGACCTGGCCTGCTCGGCCTTCGGCGGCCTCCCCTTCGTCGCCGACGCGCGGGCCGTGCTCGCCGAGGTCGCCCGCGTGCTGCGCCCGGGCGGGCGGCTGGTCGCCTCGGTGAACCACCCGATGCGGTGGCCGATGCCCGACTCCCCCGACCCGGCGGACCTGCGCGTCGTCTCCTCCTACTTCGACCGTGCGCCGTACGTGGAGACCGACGGGGACGGGACGACGGTCTACGTCGAGCACCACCGCACGATCGGCGACTGGGTGCGGGCCGTCGTCGGCGCCGGGTTCGTGCTGCGCGACCTCCTCGAACCGGAGTGGACGCCCGGGAGGACCGAGACCTGGGGGCAGTGGTCCCCGGAGCGCGGTGCGCTGATGCCCGGGACGCTCATCCTGGTCTGCGACCTGCCCGGCTGATCCGCCGTCGACCTGCCGATCGGGGCGCGGACCTGCCAGGCTGTCCAGCGACACCGGCCCCGCCCGGTGACGCCGGAACGGAGCGAGGGAGCCGCGCGGTGGACCAGAGTGCACAGTCCGTCCTGGGCGATGCGACCGAGAGCGCCGTGGTGCTGTTGGTCCCGGACGCCGAACCGCTGGTCGACCCGCACCGCCAGCAGTTCGACGTCTCCGCGTCGTGGGGGGTCCCGGCCCACCTGTCGCTGATCTACCCCTTCGTCACCCCACGCCAGGTGGACGACGCCGTGCTGACCGGCCTGGCCGACCTGCTCGCCGCCGAGTCCCCGTTCGACTGCACGTTCACCAAGACCGCGTGGTTCGGGGACGAGATGCTCTACCTCGTCCCCGAACCGGACGAGCCGTTCCGCCGGCTGACCCGCATCGTCGCCGAGGCGTTCCCCGACCACCCTCCCTACCGCGGTGCGCACGGCGATCCGGTGCCGCACCTGAGCATCGGGCAGCGCCGGCAGGGCGACTTGGCCGGGCTCGAGCAGGCCCAGGAGGTGCTGTGCGCGGCGATGCCGCTGCGCACCCGCATCGACACCGCCGCGCTCTACGCCGGCACCCGGGAAGCCGGGTCCTGGCAGCAGGTCTGCACCTTTCCCCTGGGCCGCCCCACCCGCTGAGGAAGGACCTCGTCCCCCTCCCCCCTCGCAAGCTCGGGCGAGCCTCCGGACGAGGCCGTCAGTGGGCGGCGTCGTCCCAGCTGGTGCCGAAGCCGACCGAGACCTCCAGCGGCACCGACAGCTGGGCCGCGCCGGCCATCTCCCGCCGCACCAGCGCCTCCAGGGTCTCCCGCTCCCCCGGCGCCACCTCGAGCACCAGCTCGTCGTGGACCTGCAGCAGCATCCGTGAGCTCAGCCCCTCGGCCGCGATGGCCCGCTCCACGTTCAGCATCGCCACCTTGATGACGTCGGCGGCCGACCCCTGGATCGGGGCGTTGAGCGCCATCCGCTCGGCCATCTCCCGGCGCTGCCGGTTGTCGCTGGTCAGGTCCGGCAGGTAGCGGCGGCGACCCAGCGTCGTCTCGGTGTAGCCGGTCTGCCGGGCGTCGTCCACGACCCCGTCGAGGTAGTCGCGGATGCCGCCGAACCGCTCGAAGTAGGCGTGCATCTGACCGCGCGCCTCCTCCGGGGTGATCCGCAGCTGCTGGGACAGCCCGTAGGCGCTCAACCCGTAGGCCAGGCCGTAGCTCATCGCCTTGATCCGCCGGCGCATCTCCGGGTCGACCTGCTCGATCGGGATGTCGAATGCCCGCGACGCGACGAAGGAGTGCAGGTCCTCCCCGGAGGTGAACGCCTCGATCAGGCCGGCGTCCTCGGACAGGTGGGCCATGATCCGCATCTCGATCTGGCTGTAGTCGGCGGTCAGCAGCGACTCGTATCCGGCGCCGACGACGAAGGCCTGCCGGATCCGGCGCCCCTCGGCGCTGCGGATCGGGATGTTCTGCAGGTTCGGGTCGGTCGAGGAGAGCCGGCCGGTCGCCGCGATCGTCTGCTGGAACGTGGTGTGGATGCGGCCCCCGTCGTCGACCATGGGGATGAGCCCGTCGATCACGGTGCGCAGCCGGGTGACGTCGCGGTGCCGCAGCAGGTGCTCCAGGAACGGGTGCCCGGTCGAGGCCAGCAGCGTGGTCAGCGCCTCGGCGTCGGTGGTGTAGCCCGTCTTGTTCTTCTTCGTCTTGGGCAGGCCGAGCTCGTCGAACAGCACCGCCTGCAGCTGCTTGGGCGACCCCAGGTTGATCTCCTTGCCAATGACGGCGTAGGCCTCCTGGGCGGCGTCGGCGACCGCGGCGGCGAACTCCTGCTGCAGCTCGTGCAGGGAGTCCAGGTCGGCGGCGATGCCGCGGTGCTCCATCGCGGCCAGCACCCGGGTCAGCGGCAGCTCGATGTCCCCGAGCAGCTGGCCGCCGCCCTTCTGGCCCAGCACCTGCTCCAGGGCGTCGGAGAGGTCGTTGACCGCGACCGCCTTGAGGACGTCGGCGTGTGCGGCGGCCGCGGCGACGTCGTCCTCGGTGGGGCCGAGCCCGTCCAGGGTGAGCTGGACCTCCGGCTCGGCGGCGTCCTTGAGCTCCCGGCGCAGGTAGCGCACCGCCAGGTCGCCCAGGTCGAAGGACCGCTGCCCCGGCAGCGCGAGGTAGGCGGCCAGCGCGGTGTCGCTGACCATCCCGGCCAGCTCCCAGCCGCGGCTCCAGACGGCCAGCAGCGGGCCCTTCACCTCGTGCACGACCTTGGGCGAGGCCGGGTCGGCGAGCCAGCCGGCCAGCGCCTGCTCGTCGGCGACGTCGAGGTCGGGGCCCAGGTCGACGAAGGTGGCGTGGTCGTCGGCCGCGGCCAGCGCGATGCCGGTGAGCTCGCCGGTGCCCCGCCCCCAGCTCCCGCGGAAGACCAGCCCGGTGTGGCCGGTGCGCGCATGCGCGTCCAGCCACTCCCGCAGCCCCCCGGGGCCCACCTGGTCGGCGGTCACGTCGAAGCCGCCGTCGACCTCCGGCGCCGGGGTGGCCAGGGTGGCGAACAACCGGTCGCGCAGCACCCGGAACTGCAGGTTGTCGAAGAGGGTGTGCACCTCGTTGCGGTCCCAGGGCTGGACGGCCAGGTCCTGCGGCCCGACCTCCAGCGGGACGGCGCGGTCCAGCTCGGTGAGCCGGCGGTTCTGCAGCACCGAGGAGAGGTGCTCCCGCAGCTTCTCCCCCACCTTCCCCTTCACCGTGTCCACCTGGTCGACCAGCGCGTCCAGCGACCCGTACTCGCGCACCCACTTGGCGGCGGTCTTCTCCCCCACGCTCGGGATGTTGGGCAGGTTGTCGCTGGGGTCGCCGCGCAGCGCGGCGAAGTCGGGGTACTGGGTGGGGGTCAGGCCGTACTTGGCCTCCACCTCCTCGGGGGTGAACCGGGTGAGGTCGGAGACGCCCTTGCGTGGGTAGAGCACCGTGACGTGGGAGTTGACCAGCTGCAGCGCGTCCCGGTCGCCGGTGCAGATCAGCACGTCCATGCCCTGCTCGACCGCCTGCACGGTCAGGGTGGCGATGACGTCGTCGGCCTCGTAGTTCTCCGCGGTGATCACCGGGACGTGCAGCGCACCGAGGACCTCCTGCACCAGGCTCACCTGGCCGCGGAAGTCGGTCGGGCTCTCGGCGCGGTTGGCCTTGTAGTCGGCGTAGATCTCGCTGCGGAAGGTCTTTCGGCTGACGTCGAAGGCCACCGCGAGGTGGCTGGGCTTCTCGTCGCGCAGCACGTTGATCAGCATCGACGTGAAGCCGTAGACGGCGTTGGTCGGCTGCCCGGTGGTGGTCGAGAAGTTCTCCACCGGCAGGGCGAAGAAGGCCCGGTACGCCAGCGAGTGGCCGTCGAGCAGCAGCAGCCGCGGACGGACCCCGGAGGCCGGGTCGGAGGCGGACGCTGGGCTGCTGGCTGAGGTGCTCACCGGTGCGGACATCGACCGCGATCCTAGAAGGACCCGGCTGCCCCCCACGCCTCGCGAGCTCGGCGCAGGCCCCTGCAGCCGGGCCGCAACTACGGTGCGTGCATGACCACCGCGCGTCCCGACTGGCTGCCGTCCGACACCCAGGGCCCGCTGGACGACAAGCTCGGGATCCAGATCACCGACTACTCCCCCGACCGGCTGGTGGCGACCATGCCGGTGGCCGGCAACGAACAGCCCTTCGGCCTGCTGCACGGCGGGGCCACCTGCGCCCTGGCGGAGAGCGTCGGGTCGTGGGCGGCGATGCTGCACGCCGGGCCCGGCGGGACGGTGGTCGGCATCGAGCTGAACGCCAGCTACCTGCGGGCGGCCACGTCCGGCCTGGTCACCGCGGTCTGCACACCGGTCCGGCGGGGTCGGACCCTGGCGACCTTCCTGATCGCGGTGAGCGACGAGGCCGGCCGGCCGACCGCCAGCGCACGGCTCACCTGCCTGATCCGCCCCGCCCGGTGAACCCGGCGCGGGCCTGCCCCGCCCCCGGTCCGGGCGGCGCCGGGCCGCGCGCGCGGGCGACACGTCGCCCCTGGACTACCGGCGAGTAGCACATCGGCGTGTCGCAGAAGGGTCACAGTGTGTCCCAGCAGGTCGATGCCCGTAACAGCAGTGGGTTACTGTCCCGGCTCACATCCAACGGCTGGGAGGTCGAGTGACGCACGCGCCCCACCGTGCCGCGAGGTGCGGGGAACGCAGCTCCACCCGGGAGGACCCACCCGGACACCGGCGGAGCCCTCGCCGGTGGCACAGCGCCCACCGTCCACTGGTGCTGGTCCTGCTCCTCGCCGCCTTCGGGATGGCCTTCGCCACCCTGGCGCCCGGCGTCGCCTCCGCAGCCGAGGCGGGCGAGCAGGTGCGCGGCACCCTGCAGACCAGCCTGAGCGGCCCGATCGAAGGGGTCACCGTCGAGGTGGCCACCCCCGACGGCGAGATCGTGGACACCGTCCAGACCGGCGAGGACGGCCGGTGGGAGGTCGACCTCCCGGGTCCCGGCCAGTACGTCGTGAGCGTCGACCCCGACGACCTGCCGGAGGGCGTCGAGGTCAACGGCGAGCCGAGCCGGACCGTCACCGTCGACGCCGGGCGCGCGCAGCCGGTCAACATCGGCCTGAACGACGGCAGCCGCAACGACGGGGGCGGCACCGTCCGCGCCGTCCAGCTGTTCGTCGACGGCCTGCGGTTCGGGCTCCTGATCGCCATGGCAGCGGTCGGCCTGTCGTTGATCTACGGCACCACCGGGCTGACCAACTTCGCCCACGGCGAGCTGGTCACCATCGGCGCCATCGCGGCCTGGTACATCAACGTGCAGGGCGGGGTACCGCTCATCCCCGCCGCCCTCCTGGCGATGGTGGTCGGCGGGGTCGTCGGCGCCCTCAACGAGCTGATCATCTGGCGGCCGCTGCGGCGCCGCGGCACCGGGCTCATCGCGGCGCTGGTCGTCTCGATCGGGCTCTCCCTGGCGCTGCGCTACACCTACCAGATCTTCTACGGCGGGTTCTCCAACCCCTACGCCGACTACCAGGGCCAGCGGGCGCGGAGCTACGGCCTGTTCACCCTGCAGGACCGGGACATCGCCTCGATCGTCATCGCGGTCGTCGTGCTCGTGCTGGTGGCGCTCATGCTGCAGCGCACCAAGATCGGCAAGGCGATGCGGGCGGTGTCGGACAACCGCGACCTGGCGGCGTCCTCCGGCATCGACGTCAACCGGGTGGTCCTCTTCGTCTGGGTGCTCGGCGGTGCGCTCGCCGCGCTCGGTGGCGTGCTCCTGGGCCTCTCCGACCAGGTCCAGTGGGACATGGGCTTCCGGCTGCTGCTGCTGATGTTCGCCGGGGTCACCCTCGGTGGGCTCGGGACCGCCTACGGCGCCCTGCTCGGCAGCCTCATCGTCGGCGTCTTCGTGCAGATGTCCACCCTCGTCATCCCGAATGACATGAAGTACGTCGGAGGCCTGCTCCTCTTGATCGTCATCCTCGTCATCCGTCCCCAGGGCATCCTGGGCAGCCGCGCCAGGATCGGCTGACCGATGGCCGACCTCCTCAACGCGTTCGCGATCGCCGGCAAGGCGTTCTTCGGGTTCCAGGCGATCTTCTTCGCCCTGCTCGCCATCGGGCTCAACGTGCACTTCGGGTACACGGGCCTGCTCAACTTCGGCCAGATCGCCTTCGCCATGCTCGGCGGTTTCGGCATCGCCATCTCGGTGAGCCAGTGGGGGCTGCCGTTCTGGGTCGGCGTCCTCGTCGGGGTGCTCGCCGCCGTCGTGCTCGCTCTGCTGCTCGGCCTGCCGACGCTGCGCCTGCGCGCCGACTACCTCGCCATCGTCACCATCGCCACGGCCGAGGGGCTGAGACTGGTCTTCCGATCCGTCTCCGCCACCCCGGTCACCGGTGGCACCCGGGGCCTGTCGGCGTTCAACCGCGACTTCGTCGCGCTGGCTCCCTGGGACACCGGTCGCCGGTACGACCTGATCGGCACCACCTGGAGCGGCAGCGAGCTCTGGGTCGTCACCATCGGGTGGATCCTGGTCGCGCTGTGCTCGCTGCTCGTCTGGGCGCTCATGCGCTCTCCGTGGGGGCGGGTGGTGAAGGCCATCCGGGAGGACGAGGACGCCGTCCGCTCGCTGGGCAAGAACGTCTACGCCTACAAGATGCAGGCCCTGGTCCTCGGCGGGATCTTCGGCGCCTTCGGCGGCATGGTGTACGCCATCGGCACCGGTTCGGCGATCCCCGACCAGTACCAGAACGCCAACACCTTCCTGGCCTACGCGGCGCTGATCCTCGGTGGTGCGGCGCGGGTGCTCGGCCCCGTCATCGGGTCCATGCTGCTGCTGTTCATCCTGCAGTTCGCCGACACCGGGCTGCGCTCCCTGATCGCCAACGGGGTCATCCCCGCGGAACTGCTCTCCTCCACCGACGTCGCGCAGCTGCGCTACGTGCTGGTCGGGATCGGGCTCATGCTGTTGTTGGTGTTCCGGCCCCAGGGCATCTTCGGTGACCGACGAGAGGTGATGCTCGATGCCCGCTGACCCCGCTCCCCACGGCGCGCACGCCGCACGGTCCGAGGAGGCCACGGTCCCGGCCGGCGGTGCCGCCCCGGCCGGCGCCACGCGCGCTCAGCCCCAGCGGGTGGCCCAGGCCGCCCTCCGGGACGTCCCCTGGGAGGTCGGCGTCGCCAAGCCCGACCCGGCGATCGTCGTCGACCACGTCACCCGCACGTTCGGCGGCCTCACCGCGGTGTCGGTCGACCACCTGGAGATCCAGCGCGGCGGGATCACCGGGCTGATCGGCCCCAACGGTGCCGGGAAGACGACGCTGTTCAACCTGCTCACCGGGTTCGACCAGCCCAACACCGGCACCTGGTCGTTCAACGGCCGCGACCTGGGCAAGCTGAGCCCGCACCAGGTCGCCCGGCTCGGCGTCGTCCGCACCTTCCAGCTGACCAAGGCGCTGTCCCGGCTCACCGTGCTGCAGAACATGCTGCTCGGCGCCCAGGGGCAGCGCGGGGAGAGCTTCCTCCGTGCCCTGGTGCCCGGCACCTGGAAGGCGCAGGAGAAGGCCAACACCGAGCGGGCGATGGACCTCCTGCGGCGGTTCAAGCTCGACGCCAAGAAGGACGACTTCGCCGGCAGCCTGTCCGGCGGCCAACGCAAGCTGCTGGAGATGGCCCGCGCGCTCATGAGCGAGCCGCAGGTGGTGATGCTCGACGAGCCGATGGCCGGGGTGAACCCGGCGCTGACCCAGAGCCTGCTGGGCCACGTCAAGGACCTCCGCGAGGAGGGCATGACGGTCATCTTCGTCGAGCACGACATGGACGTCGTCCGGGACATCAGCGACTGGGTCGTCGTCATGGCCGCCGGGAAGGTCATCGCCGAGGGCGCACCGGACTCCATCAGCCAGAACAAGGCCGTCGTCGACGCCTACCTCGGCGCGCACCACGACGCCCCGCTGTCCGAGGAGGAGGAGGACCGCTTCCTCGCCGAGGACCAGGCGGCCGAACGTGCCCGGCGAGAGGACGTCATCAGCTCCGACCGGGGCCGCAAGAGGAGGACAGGACGATGAGCACCGCCGACGTACCAGGTCCGCCGGAGGACCGCAGGTTCTCGGTCCCGGAGTCCGAGCAGGACCGGCCGGTCGCCGAGGAGCCCGGGGCCGCCACCGCGGCGGCCATGTCGCCCGCGGAGAAGGCAGCCACCCGGGAGGAGCACCTGCGGCTCGCCGAGGGTGCACTGGTCCGCGCCGACGACCTGGTGGCGGGCTACGTGCCCGGGGTCAACATCCTCAACGGCTGCGACTTCTACCTCGCCGACGGCGAGCTCGTCGGGATCATCGGCCCCAACGGCGCCGGCAAGTCCACGCTGCTCAAGGCGTTGTTCGGGCTGATCCCGGTCCGGTCCGGCGCGGTGACGCTCCGCGGGGAGGACATCACGTCGGCCCCGGCCCACCGGCTGGTCTCCCTGGGCGTCGGCTACGTGCCGCAGAACAACAACGTGTTCCCCTCGCTCACCATCGAGGAGAACATGCAGATGGGCGTTTACCTGCGTCCGAAGTCGTTCAAGGAGCGCTTCGACTACGTCGCCGACCTGTTCCCGCTCCTCGGTGACCGGCGGAAGGGCAAGGCCGGCGCCCTCTCCGGTGGCGAGCGGCAGATGGTGGCCATGGGCCGCGCACTCATGATGGACCCCTCCGTGCTGCTCCTGGACGAGCCCTCGGCGGGCCTCTCCCCGGTGCTGCAGGACGAGGTGTTCATCCGCTGCCGGCGGATCAACGCCACCGGCGTCTCGATCATCATGGTCGAGCAGAACGCCCGGCGGTGCCTGCAGATCTGCCACCGTGGCTACGTGCTCGACCAGGGCCGCAACGCCTACACCGACACCGGCAAGTCGCTGATGAACGACCCGAAGGTGATCGAGCTCTACCTGGGGACCCTCGCCAAGGCCCAGTGACACCACCGCGACGGCCGGTCTCCCCTGGGAGGCCGGCCGTCGTCGTCCCCGGTGCCATCGGGCGAGGCAGACTCACGCGGTGCTCCTCCTCGTCCACCTGATCGCGGTCAGCGCGTACGCCGGCTTCCAGTGGACCGTGCGGGTGCTCGTCTACCCCCAGTTCGACCAGGTGCCCGCGGCTGCCTTCCCCGCCTACGAGCGTGCGCACCAGCGCCGGGTGGCCCGGGTGGTGGGGCCCCTCTTCGCCGCGCAGGCGGTGACCAGCGGCTGGCTGCTCGTCGACCCGCCGGCCGGGACGCCGTGGGGCCTGGCCCTCGCCGCGGCCACGGTGACCGCCCTGGTCCTGCTGGTGACCGCGCTCGGCGCCGTGCCGCTGCACCGCCGCCTGGACGCCGGCTGGGACGCCGCCGTCCACCGTCGGCTGCTCCGCGTGGACGCCCTCCGGGTGGGCCTGGCGACCGCCGGCGTCGTCCTCGCCGTGCTGCTGGTCGGCTGAGGGCCGGTCCGCCGTGCCCCGCCCAGCACTGCGGCCCGGCACCTCGAGGGTGCCGGGCCGCAGCCTGGAACGGGGTGGAACAGCCTCAGCGCTGCACGATCACAGCGCCTCGTGCCTCAGCTCAGCGCTGGGGCCCGATGCCCTGGGCGTTGAGGCCCTGGATGATCCGCGAGGACTCCTCGAAACCGATGACCACGACGGCGTCGGGGTTGAAGTCCACCATCTGCTGGACCTCGGAGTCGAAGTTCGCCGCCTGCGGGTCGTAGGTGACGTACTTGATGCTGTCCTCGGACAGACCACCGGCGATCAGGTTGTCGCGGGTGTTCTCGGCCAGACCCGTGCCGTACGGGTCGTTGATCGCCAGGATGCCGACGGTGTTGTTGCCGTCCTCGGCGATCAGGTCGGCCAGCGCACGGGCCTGCAGCGTGTCCGGGGGCGCAGTGCGGAAGTACAGGCCGTTGTCGGCGTACTCGGTGAACTGGTCGGAGGTGTTCGCCGGCGAGATCTGCAGGACACCGGCACCGGTGATGGTGTCGATGACGGTGAGGCTCACCCCGGACGACGCGGCACCGACGATGGCGTCGACGTTGGACTGCAGCAGCCGGTCGACCGTCTGGGTGGCGGTGTCGGTCGAGGCGTCACCGGAGTCACCCTCGACGAGCTGCACCGGCTGGCCGAGCACGCCACCGGCCTCGTTGACCTCGTTGACCGCCAGCTGTGCAGCGGCGACCTCGGGCGGGCCGAGGAAGGCCAGGTTCCCGGTCAGCGGCAGCAAGGTGCCGATCACCAGGGGGTCACCCGTGGCGCCCGCCGGCGCGTAGGCCGGGCCCTCGTCGGTGGCGGCGTTGGCCTCGTCACCGGCGATGACGAAGTCGGTCTCCGCGTCGTCGAGGGCGTTGTCCTCACCGAACTGGAGGATGCCGAAGCTGGCCTGGGCCGGCTCCCCGGCCTCGGCGAAGCTCAGCGGCCCGCTGACACCGTCGTAGTCGACGTTGCCACCGGCGTTGATGATCTCCAGGCAGGCGCTGTAGCTGTCGCAGGCCTCTCCACCGAAGGTCAGCCCGTTGAGGTACGGCGCGAACACGGTGGCGTCACTGCTGCCGGCGGCCTGGGCCGCCAGCGCGGTCAGGATGACGGCGTCGTAGGTCTCACCGGCGTAGTTGTAGTCCTGCAGGTCCGGGTCGATCGCGAGCAGCCGCTCGGTGAAGTCGCCGGAGAGCTCGGTCAGCGGCGTGGTGCCGCTCATCCCGACGAGCGCACCCTCGTCCGAGAAGTCCTCGCCGAGGGCGTTGCCCATGTTGCCGTCGGTGCCGTAGATGTTGACCTGCTTCTCGCCGCTCGCATCCTCAGCAGCGGTACCGCCGTCCTCGTCGCTGCCGCCACAGGCGGTCAGCGCGAGGAGGGCAGCGCCGGAGAGGGCGGTCGCGCGGGCAAATGTGCCTGTGCGCATCAAGGAACTCCCAGTGAGGTGTGTGCTCCACGCTCTCCGACAGGCCCCATTGCCTGTCGGGGAGCCGATCAGTGCGGAGAACCTAACTGCCGGTTGCGCGGGTCGGACCACCCTCGACCGCACCGTGATGGGGTTGTGACCTGCACGTTGCGCAGTCGCCACACCGGTGGCGCGGGCGACACACCGGCGCAACGCGCCGGGAGCTGTTCCCCGGCGCCGCGGCTCAGGAGTCGGCGGGAGCGGTCGGGCTGGGGTCTCCGGTCGGCTGCGCGTCGGTGGCCAGGATCGCCTGCGCCAGGGCCTTCATCGACGTGCGCTCGTTCATCGCCGTCCGCTGGATCCAGCGGAAGGCCTCCGCCTCGGTCATGCCGCGCTCGGACATGAGCCGGCCCTTGGCCTGCTCGACGACCTTGCGGGTCTCCAGCCGCTCCTTCAGGTCGCTCACCTCGGCGTCCAGGGCGTGCATCTCCTGGAACCGGCCCACCGCCACCTCGATCGCGGGCACCAGGTCGTTCTTGGAGAACGGCTTCACCAGGTAGGCCATCGCACCGGCGTCCCGGGCGCGCTCGACGAGCTCCCGCTGGCTGAAGGCCGTCAGCACGATCACCGGCGCGATGCGCGCGGCAGCGATCTGCTCGGCCGCGGCGATCCCGTCGAGGACGGGCATCTGGACGTCGAGGACGACGAGGTCCGGGCGCAGCAGCTGCGCCTGTTCCACGGCGGCCTGCCCGTCGCCGACTTCAGCGACGACGACGTAGCCCTCCTCCTCCAGCATCTCCTTGAGGTCCAGGCGGATGAGGGCCTCGTCCTCTGCGATGAGGACCCGGGTCGGTGCGTTGGTCACCGGGTGATCCTATCGGCCGCACGAGGCCGGACCCCGCCAGATACCCTGCTGCTCACCCGGTTGAGCTGGCCCCCGTACCCCAATCGGCAGAGGGAGCGGATTCAAAACCCGCGCAGTGTGCGTTCGAGTCGCACCGGGGGCACCCGAACACCAGCAGGAGCACGGGCCGGACGACCCACCGCCGCGACGGGCGTCACCGGCCAATACGGTGGCCCAGTGACCGGCCACTTGACCCCTGAGGAGTTCCGCCAGCACGGCCACGAGGTCGTCGACTGGATCGCCGACTACTGGACGGGAATCGCCGCCCACCCGGTCCGGTCGCGGGTCTCCCCCGGCGATGTCCGGGCCATGCTGCCGGCGACGGCCCCCGAGCAGGGCGAGCCGGTCTCCGCCGTCCTGGCGGACCTGGAGCGGATCGTGCTGCCCGGGGTGACGCACTGGCAGCACCCGGGCTTCTTCGGCTACTTCCCGGCCAACACCTCCGGCCCCTCCGTCCTCGGCGACCTGCTCTCCGCGGGCCTCGGCGTCCAGGGCATGTCCTGGGTGACCAGCCCGGCGGCCACCGAACTCGAGCAGCACGTCATGGACTGGTTCGCCGACCTGCTCGGCCTGCCCGGGTCCTTCACGTCCACCGGCACCGGCGGCGGCGTGGTGCAGGACTCCAGCTCCGGGGCCAACCTGGTGGCCCTGCTGGCTGCACTGCACCGGGTGAGCAAGGGCGCGACGCTGCGGCAGGGGGTCCGGCCGGAGGAGCACACCGTCTACGTCTCCGCCGAGACGCACAGCTCGATGGAGAAGGCGGCCCGGATCGCCGGGCTGGGCACCGACTCGATCCGCGTGGTCGAGGTCGACTCCGAACTGGCGATGAGCCCCCACGCCCTCCAGCAGCGGCTGGAGCGGGACGTGGCCCGCGGGTTCGTCCCGGTCCTGGTCTGCGCGACGGTCGGTACGACGTCGACCACCGCGATCGACCCGCTGGCCGAGATCGGCCCGATCTGCCAGCGCTTCGGGGTGTGGCTGCACGTGGACGCCGCCTACGCCGGGGTCGCCGCCGTCGCGCCGGAGCTCCGTCCGCTGCAGGCCGGTGTCGAGTGGGCCGACAGCTACACCACCGACGCGCACAAGTGGCTGCTGACCGGCTTCGACGCGACGCTCTTCTGGGTCGCCGACCGGGCCGCCCTCACCGGGGCCCTGTCGATCCTCCCCGAGTACCTGCGCAACGCGGCCACCGACACCGGCGCGGTCGTCGACTACCGCGACTGGCAGATCGAGCTGGGTCGCCGCTTCCGGGCCCTCAAGCTGTGGTTCGTGGTGCGCTGGTACGGCGCCGAGGGGCTGCGGGAGCACGTCCGCGGCCACGTCGCGCTCGCCCAGGAGCTGGCCGGCTGGGCGCAGGCCGACGACCGGTTCGACGTCGTCGCCCCCCACCCGCTGTCGCTGGTCTGCCTGCAGCCGCGCTGGCCGCGCGGCGTGGACGCCGACGTCGCCACCATGACCCTGCTGGACCGGCTCAACGACGGCGGCGAGGTCTTCCTGACCCACACCACCGTGGCCGGCCGGGCGGTGCTCCGGGTCGCGATCGGTGCCCCGTCGACCACCCGGGCGCACGTGGAGCGGCTGTGGACGTTGCTGTGCGAGGGCCACGACTGGCTGGCCAACGACTTCGCCGAGCAGCAGGCCGAGCAGCGGGCCCGCGAGCTGGCCGAGCGCCAGGCCGCCGCCGAGCGGGCCGCCGCCGACGCAGCCGCGGCCGCGGCCGAGCAGGCAGCGGCCGAGCAGGCGGACGCAGCTGCCGGAGCGGCCCCGGAGACCGAGCCGAGCACCGAACTCGCGGCAGAGGACACGTCCGGCACCCCGGACATCGACACCCCGACCACCGAGGCGCCCGACGTCGAGACCCCGACTGCGGAACCCTCGGACGCCGAGAAGCCGACCACGGGTACCCCGGACGCCGGGACCCCCACCGTGGAGACCCCCGCCGCAGGCGACGAGACGGCCACCCAGGCGGGCGCACAGGCCGACCTGGACGTCCCGACCCCGGCGGCCCCGGAGCACCCGGCCCGCTGACCCGGCGGCGGTCGTGCGCTCAGCGGGGTCGCCGGAGGCCGGTCACCCCGCTGAGCGCACGACCGCGCGCCTGGAGCCGCGGGCGTCAGCCGAGGGAGCGGATGAGGCCCTCCTGGGCCACGGTCGCCACGTGCGTGCCGTCGGCGGCCCAGATCTGACCGAAGCACAGCGCGCGCCCACTGGCGGCCGCGGGGCTGTCGGTCTCGTAGAGGAACCACTCGTCAGCGCGCACCGGCCGGTGGAACCAGACGGCGTGGTCGAGGCTGGCGCCCACGATCGACCCGCCCCAGCCGCCACCGTTGCGCGCCAGCCCGGCCGACAGCAGCGTCAGGTCGCTGACGAAGGTCAGCGCGGCTGCGTGCACGTGGTCGTCGTCGGGGAGCCGGCCGGCCACCCGGAACCACACCCGGAAGGCGGTGTCCGGGGGCAGCCGCGGCTGCGGGTCGAACGGGTCGGCCAGGTACCGCTGCTCCACCGCGCGCCCGATCGCCGCGGACGCCGCGCCCTGGTCGGGGTGCGCCGCGGTCACCTCGGCGAGCCCGGGCAGGCCGTCGGGCCCGGGCACCTCGGGCATCGGCAGGGAGTGCTCGACCACGGCGCGCTCCCCCGCGGTGAAGTCCGCGGTCAGCGCGAAGATCGCGACGTCCTCCCCCTTGCGGGTCTGCCGGGCCACCACCCGGCGGGTGCTGAACGAGCGACCTTCCCGGATGCGGTCGACCTCGTAGCGGATCTCCTCGTGCGGGTCCCCGGGGCGCAGGAAGTACGAGTGCAGCGAGTGCACCACCCGCCCCGGCCCGACCGTCGCGTTGGCGGCGGTCAGGGCCTGGGCGGCGACCTGACCGCCGAAGATCCGCTGCAACGGCGTGCTGGGGGTCTGGCCGACGTAGACGTCCGGGCCCCGTTCCTCCAGGTCCAGGACGATCATCAGCTCCGCAGCCGGGGTCTCCCCCGGCTGCGCGACCCCGGCCGTCACGCCTCGGTCCCCACCTCGTGCACCCGCACCAGGTTCGTGGAGCCGGCGGTGTTCGGCGGGCTGCCGGCGACGATGACGACCTTGTCGCCCTCCTTCAGCCGACCGATGGACAGCAGCGAGAAGTCGACCTGGCCGACCATGTCGTCGGTGTGGGTCACCTCGGGCACGAGGAAGGTCTCCACGCCCCAGGACAGCGCCAGCCGGCTGCGGACCGCCGGGTCGGTGGTGAAGGCGAGGATCGGCAGCCGGGTGTGCAGGGCGGCGAGCAGCTGGGCGGTCTTGCCGGTGAGCGTGAACGCGGCCAGCGCGGCGACGTCGAGGGCCTCACCGATGTCCTTGGCGGCCCGCACGATGGCCCCGGAGCGCTGACGCGGCGGCACCAGCAGCTCGGGCACCCGCACGGCGTCGGACTCGACCGCATCGATGATCCGCTCCATCGTCTTGACCGCGACGACGGGGTACTTGCCCACCGAGGTCTCCCCCGACAGCATCACCGCGTCCGCACCGTCCAGGACGGCGTTGGCGACGTCGGAGGCCTCGGCCCGGGTGGGCCGGGAGGCGCTGATCATCGACTCGAGCATCTGGGTGGCGACGATGACCGGCTTGTTCCGCTCCCGGGCCACCTGCACCGCACGCTTCTGCACCAGCGGGACCTGCTCCAGCGGCAGCTCGACGCCCAGGTCGCCGCGGGCCACCATGACGCCGTCGAACGCCTCGACGATCGCCTCGAGGTTCTCGACCGCCTCCGGCTTCTCCAGCTTGGCGATCACCGGCACCTCGACGTCCTCCTGGCGCATGATCTCGCGCACCAGCTCGACGTCCTTGGCGTGCCGCACGAACGACAGCGCGATGAAGTCGACGCCCAGGGAGAGCGCGAAGCGCAGGTCCTCGGCGTCCTTCTCCGACAGGGCCGGGACGCTGACGGCGACGCCGGGCAGGGACAGGCCCTTGTTGTTGGAGACGGGGCCGCCCTCGAGCACCAGGCACCACACGTCGGGGCCGTCGACCTCGACCACGGTGAGGGCGAGCTTGCCGTCGTCGATCAGCAGGCGGTCACCGACCCGCACGTCGTTGGCGAGGTCCTTGTAGGTGGTGGAGACCCGCTCGGCGGTGCCCGGGACGTCCTCCACGGTCACGCACACCCGGCTGCCGGCGGCCCAGACGACCGGGCCGTCGGCGAAGGTGCCGAGCCGGATCTTCGGGCCCTGCAGGTCGGCCAGGATGGCGACGGCGCGGCCCACCTTGTCGGAGGCCTCCCGCACGTGCCGGTAGGCCGTCTCGTGGTCGGCGTGCTTCCCGTGGCTGAAGTTGAGGCGGGCGACGTCCATCCCCGCCTCGACGAGGGCGGTGATCTGGTCCAGGGAACCGGTCGCCGGGCCCAGGGTGCAGACGATCTTCGCGCGACGAGACATGAGGCAAAACTAGTCGCCCCTCGGGCGGGCACGGCGGACCGGGTCCGTCGTGTCCCCCCGAGGGGCAGCAGTCGTCAGGGACGTCTCATCCCCGCGATGACCAGCGCCGACCAGCGGCCGACCAGCGGGTCAGCGCAGCGGGACGGCGTGCGGGGTGACCGGACGGGGCAGCATCGAGTTGCCGGTCAGCCAGGTGTCGACGGCGGCGGCCGCGGCGCGCCCCTCGGCGATGGCCCAGACGATCAGCGACTGGCCCCGGCCCATGTCCCCGGCCACGAACACCCCGGGGACGCTGGACATGTATTCGTCGTCGCGCGCCACCCGGCCCCGCTCGTCCACGCCGCAGCCCAGCTCCTCGACCAGACCGGTGGTCTCCGGCCCGGTGTAGCCCAGCGCCAGGAGGACCAGGTCGGCCGGCAGCTCCCGGGTGCTCCCGGGCTTGGGCCGGCGCCTGCCGTCGACGACCTCGATCTCGACGACCTCGATCGCCCGGACCCGGCCCTGCTCGTCGCCGAGGAAGGCCTCGGTGTTGACGGCGAACAGCCGCTCGCCGCCCTCCTCGTGCGCCGGGGAGACCCGCAGGACCATCTCGTAGGTCGGCCAGGGGTTGTCCTCGGGCCGGGTGCCCGACGGCGCCGGCTTGTAGTCCAGCTGGGCCACCGAGGCCGCGCCCTGGCGGTGCGCGGTGCCCAGGCAGTCCGCCCCGGTGTCGCCGCCGCCGATGATGACCACGTTCTTGCCCTTGGCCGACAACGGCGGGTCGTCGAGTTCGCCGAGCGCCTCGCGGTTGCCGTGCGGCAGGTACTCCATGGCGAAGTGCACGCCGTCCAGCTGCCGGCCCGGCAGCGGCAGGTCCCGGGCCACCGGGGTGCCGATCGCCAGCACGACGGCGTCGTGCTCGGCCCGCAGCTGCTCGGTGCTCAGGCTGCCCGCGCTGCCGCCGACGGTGACGTCGGTGACGAAGCGGGTGCCCTCGGCGCGCATCTGGTCCAGCCGCCGGTCCAGGTGGCGCTTCTCCATCTTGAACTCGGGGATGCCGTAGCGGATTAGCCCGCCGATCCGGTCGTCGCGCTCGTAGACGGTCACCTGGTGCCCGGCGCGGGTGAGCTGCTGGGCGGCGGCCAGGCCGGCCGGCCCGGACCCGATGACGGCGACCTTCTTGCCGGTCAGCTCCGCCGGCGGCTGCGGGGTGACCCAGCCGTTGACGAACGCCTGGTCGATGATCTCCCACTCGATCTGCTTGATCGTGACCGGCGCGTTCTCCAGGTTGAGCACGCAGGCCGACTCGCACGGCGCCGGACAGAGCTTCCCGGTGAACTCAGGGAAGTTGTTCGTCGCGTGCAGCCGCTCGATCGCCTCCTGCCAGTCGTCCCGGCGGGCGAGGTCGTTCCACTCCGGGATCAGGTTGCCCAGCGGGCAGCCGTGGTGGCAGAACGGGATGCCGCAGTCCATGCAGCGCGCCGCCTGATCGCGGACGGCCTGCACCGGGAAGACGGCGTCCTCACCCGTGTCGCGGGTCAGGTACACCTCCTTCCAGTCCAGCAGGCGCAGGTCGACCGGCCGCCGGGGCGGCAGCTCACGGTCGAACCTCAGGAACCCGGTGCTGTCAACCACGAGCTGCCTCCATCACGGCACGGTCCACGTCGTAGCCGGCGGCCTCGGCGGCCCGCCGGGCCTCCATGGCACGCCGGTAGTCACGCGGCATGATCACGCTGAATCGGCCCGCCCAGCGGCCCCAGTCGGCCAGCAGGCTGGTCGCGACCGCCGAGTCGGTCGCCGCGCAGTAGCGCTCGAGGACGTCACGCAGCCAGGCCGAGCCCTGCCCGTCCAGCGCCTCGACGTCCACCATCTCGGTGTTGACCCGGTGCCGGGCCAGGTCGAGCACGTACCCGATCCCCCCGGACATGCCGGCGGCGATGTTGCGCCCGGTCGGCCCGAGGATCACCGCGGTGCCGCCGGTCATGTACTCCAGCGCGTGGTCACCGACGCCCTCGACGACGGCCAGCGCCCCGGAGTTGCGGACGCAGAACCGCTCCCCCACCCGGCCGCGGAGGAAGACCTCGCCGGAGGTGGCGCCGTAGCCGATCACGTTGCCGGCGATGACGTTGTCCTCGGCGGGGAAGCTCGCCTCGGGTGCCGGGCGGACGATGATCCGGCCGCCGGACAGGCCCTTGCCGACGTAGTCGTTGGCGTCGCCGACCAGGGTCATGGTGATCCCGCGGGGCAGGAACGCCCCGAAGGACTGCCCTGCCGACCCGGTGAAGGTCAGGTCGATGGTGCCGTCGGGCAGACCCTCCCCACCGAAGCGGCGGGTGACCATCGAGCCCAGCATCGTGCCGACGGTGCGGTTGACGTTGCGGACGGGGAGCTCGAGGTGCACCGGGCGGGCGTCGAGCAGGGCGCCCTCGCACAGCTGGATCAGCGTCTGGTCCAGGGCGACGTCCAGCCCGTGGTCCTGGTCGCGGACCTTGTGCCGCGGCGTGCCCTCGGGCAGCTCGGGCACGGCCAGGATCGGCCGCAGGTCCAGCCCGGAGGCCTTCCAGTGGTCGATCGCCGGTGCGACGTCCAGCAGCTCGGCGTGACCGACGGCCTCGTCGATGGAGCGGAAGCCCAGCTCGGCGAGGTACCCGCGCACCTGCTCGGCCAGGAACTCGAAGTAGGTCACCACGAACTCGGGCTTGCCGGTGAACCGCTTGCGCAGCTCCGGGTTCTGGGTGGCGATGCCGACCGGGCAGGTGTCCAGGTGGCAGACGCGCATCATCACGCAGCCCTCGACCACCAGCGGCGCGGTGGCGAAGCCGAACTCCTCGGCGCCCAGCAGCGCGGCGACGATGACGTCCCGGCCGGTCTTCATCTGGCCGTCGACCTGCACCACGATCCGGTCGCGCAGGCCGTTGGCCAGCAGCGTCTGCTGGGTCTCGGCCAGGCCGATCTCCCACGGGATGCCGGCGTGCTTGAGCGAGGTCAGCGGCGCCGCACCGGTCCCGCCGTCGAAGCCGGAGACCAGGACGACGTCGGCCTTGGCCTTGCTGACCCCGGCCGCCACGGTGCCGATCCCGGACTCCGCGACCAGCTTGACGTGCACCCGCGCCTCGTTGTTCGCGTTCTTGAGGTCGTGGATCAGCTGCTTGAGGTCCTCGATCGAGTAGATGTCGTGGTGCGGCGGCGGGCTGATCAGGCCGACCCCGGGCGTGGAGTGCCGGGTGCGGGCCACCCACGGGTAGACCTTGCTCCCCGGCAGCTGACCGCCCTCACCGGGCTTCGCGCCCTGGGCCATCTTGATCTGGATGTCGTCGGCGTTGACCAGGTACTCGCTGGTGACGCCGAACCGGCCGCTGGCGACCTGCTTGATCGAGCTGCGCCGCAGGTCGCCGTTGGGGTCGGCGGTGAACCGGTCGGGGTCCTCGCCGCCCTCGCCGGTGTTGGACTTGCCGCCCAGCCGGTTCATCGCGATCGCCAGCGTCTCGTGCGCCTCGGCGGAGATGGAGCCGTAGCTCATCGCGCCGGTCTGGAACCGCTTGACGATCTCGCTGACCGACTCGACCTCCTCCAGCGGGACGGCGGGCCGGGCCCCGGTCCTGAGGGTGAACAGGCCGCGCAGCGTCGCCGCCTGGGCCGAGAGACCGTCGACGGTGTCGGTGTAGCGCTGGAAGACGTCGTACTGCCGGGACCGGGTGGCGTGCTGGAGCAGGAACACCGTCTCGGGGTTGAACAGGTGCACCTCGCCCTCGCGGCGCCACTGGTACTCCCCGCCGGTCTCCAGCCGCCGGTGCGCCGTCTCGGTCGGGTTGCTCGGGTAGGCGCGGCGGTGCCGCATCACGACCTCTTCGGCGAGCACGTCGAGCCCGACGCCGTCGAGGGTGGCCGCCGTCCCGGTGAAGTATTCGTCGACGACGGCCTTGGACAGCCCGACCGTCTCGAAGATCTGCGCCATCGTGTAGGAGCCGACGGTGCTGATGCCCATCTTGCTCATCACCTTCAGCACGCCCTTGCCCATGGCCTTGACCACGTTGCGGACGGCCTGGGCCGGCTGGACGCCGGTGAGCGTGCCGGTGCGGATGAGGTCCTCGACGCTCTCGAACGCCAGGTAGGGGTTCACCGCGGCCGCGCCGTACCCCAGCAGCAGGGCGACGTGGTGCACCTCGCGGCAGTCGCCGGACTCCACGACCAGGCCGACCTGCATCCGGGTGCGCTCGCGCACCAGATGGTGGTGGACAGCGGCGGTCATCAGCAGCGACGGGATGGGGGCGCGCTTCTCGTCGCAGTCCCGGTCGGACAGCACGATGACCCGGGCGCCGGCCGCGATCGCCTTGCTGACCTTGGTGCGCAGGTCCTGGACCGCCTGGGCCAGGGCCTCGCCACCGCCGGCGACGTCGAAGTGGCCGGTGATCCGCACGGCGGCGAAGCCGGGCAGGTCGCCGTCGTCGTCGATGTGCAAGATCTTGGCCAGCTCGTCGTTGTCGATGACCGGGTAGGGCAGGAACAGCTGCCGGCAGGAGGCCGGGGTGGCGTCGAGCAGGTTCTGCTCGGGGCCGAAGGTGCGCCCGAGGCTGGTGACCAGCTCCTCGCGGATGGCGTCCAGCGGCGGGTTGGTGACCTGGGCGAACAGCTGGGTGAAGTAGTCGTACAGCTGCCGCGAGCGGTCCGACAGCGACGCGATCGGCGTGTCGGTGCCCATCGAGCCGATCGACTCGGCGCCGCTGGCGGCCATCGGCTGCACCAGGATGCGCAGCTCCTCCTCGGTGTAGCCGAAGAGCAACTGGCGGCGGACGACGGACTCGTGGCTGGGCCGCGAGCGACGCCGCTCGGGCAGCTGGGGCAGGTGCACCTGGCCGGCGTGCAGCCAGTCGTCGTAGGGCTCGGCGCCGGCCAGGGAGCCCTTGACCTCCTCGTCGGAGACGATCCGCCCGGCGGCGGTGTCCACGAGGAACATCCGGCCCGGCTGGAGCCGGCCCTTGGCGACCACGTCGGCGGCCGGGATGTCGAGCACGCCGGCCTCGCTGGCCAGCACGACCAGGTCGTCCTTGGTGCGCCACCAGCGGCCCGGGCGCAGGCCGTTGCGGTCCAGCACGGCGCCGATCAGGCTGCCGTCGGTGAACGCCACGCAGGCCGGCCCGTCCCAGGGCTCCATGATCGAGGAGTGGAACCGGTAGAAGGCGCGGCGGGCCGCGTCCATCTCGTCGTGGTTCTCCCACGCCTCCGGGATCATCATCAGCACCGCGTGCGGCAGCGAACGGCCCGACAGGTGGAGCAGCTCGAGCACCTCGTCGAAGGTCGCCGAGTCGCTGAAGTCGCTGGCGGTGACCGGGAAGATCCGCTCCAGCCCGAGCTCGCTGGCCGGACCGGCCGGGCCGTCGAACAGCTCGGTCTCCAGCTTGGCCTCGCGGGCCCGCATCCGGTTCCGGTTGCCCTTGATGGTGTTGATCTCGCCGTTGTGGGCGATGAACCGGAACGGGTGGGCCAGCGGCCAGCTGGGGAAGGTGTTGGTGGAGAACCGGCTGTGCACCAGCGCGATCGCCGACTCGTACCGCTCGTCCTGCAGGTCGGGGAAGAACGCCGGCAGCTGGTCGGTGGTCAGCATGCCCTTGTAGGTGATCGTCCGGGAGGACAGCGAGGCGATGTAGCAGCTGGTGCCGGCGTCCCGGGCGGCCCGCTCGACCCGCTTGCGCAGCACGAAGGCGCGACGCTCCAGCCGGGTCACCCCGTGCGGGGCGGCGGTGCCGCCGAAGGCGCGGGAGTCGGCGCGGGCACCGATGGTCTCGGCGACGAACAGCTGGGCGAAGTGCGGCATGACCCGCCGGGCGGTGGGCCCGAGGTCGGCGCCGTCCGGGTCGACCGGCAGCTCACGCCAGCCCAGGACGGTCAGCCCCTCCTCGGCGGCGAGCCCGGCGACGGCGTCGACGACCGAGGCCCGCTCGGTCTCGTCGGCGGGCAGGAAGGCGATGCCGACCGCGTACTCGCCCAGCGGCGGCAGGTCGAACTCGACGCTCTCCCGCAGCAGCCCGTCCGGGACCTGGGTCAGGATCCCCGCCCCGTCACCGGAGTTGGGCTCGGAGCCCGCGGCGCCACGGTGGTCGAGGTTGTGCAGGGCGGTGAGACCGGCGGCGACGATCTTCCGGGAGCGACGGCCCCGGGCGTCGGCGACGAACGCGACGCCGCAGGCGTCGTGCTCGTTGGCCGGGTCGTAGAGCCCGGAGGCGGCCGGGAGCGCGGAGAAGGGCACGGCCGGCGCAGATGCGGCCGGGGAAGGCGATCCCGCGGAGGGGGCGGCGAGGTCAGACATGTCACTCCCGTCGTCGGCTGGCCGCGGCGCCGCTCGCCGCCCGGGATCCGGTCGGCGGGTGGCGCTGGTGCGGGGGGTCGCAGACCCCGCCGGGTGGTCAGAGCGGGTGGGTGGTGCACGCCAGGACCGGGGAGGGTCCGACGAGTGGGGCAGCGGAGGCCGGCGGACACGGTACGTCGAGCCGGCATCACGGACCCGCACACCCGCAGGGACGGGTGGCCGCGGGATGGTCGTGCACGGGGCAGCGCTGGCCCGGTCCGACGTCGCCGACCGGCCCAGGATCACTGGTCGGCCGGGTTCGAGCGTACACAGCGAGGACACCTGCGCGACATGTCGACCAGGTGTCGGGAACATCTCGTCCAGCTGCGCGGACGGCGCCCCGACGCGCCGTACCGGGGTCAGCCCTTCCCGGGTGAACCGCCCTCGTCGGTGCGCGCACCGGCCCGGTCCTCACCGGCGCGGTCGGTGACCGTCTCCCCCGCGACCGTGCCGCCTGCCGCCGGCCGCCCGGCGGCCGTCGCACCCGAGGTCGTGGCGCCCGGGGCCGTGCCGTTCGCGGTGGTGGCGGCCGTGGTGCCCGCCGTCGGCGACGAGACCTCGGCCGGGGCCTCCTCGCGGGCCTTGTCCGCCCCGCGGGTGATCACCTCGCGCGGCCGGCCGCGGTTGACGATCAGGTAGGCGACGGCCAGCAGGCCGACGACGACCGACGTGAAGACGTTCAGCCGCAGCCCGAGGAACTGCTCGGCGGTGTCGATGCGGAGCATCTCGATCCAGACCCGGCCGGCGCAGTAGGCGGCCACGTACAGCGCAAAGGCCCGCCCGTGGGAGAGCCGGTAGCGGCGGTCTGCCCAGATCACCAACGCGGCGACGCCGAGGTTCCACAGCAGCTCGTACAGGAAGGTGGGGTGGAAGGTGCCCAGCACCAGGGGCTCGCCGTCGGGGCCGGTGACCGCCTGACCGGCGGAGGCGTTCCAGCGGTAGATCGTCAGCGCCCACGGCAGGTCGGTGGCGCTGCCGTAGAGCTCGTTGTTGAACCAGTTGCCCAGTCGCCCCACGGCCTGGGCGAGCGCGATGCCCGGGGCGATGGCGTCGGCCCAGGCCGGCAGCGGGATGCCCCGCCGGCGGCAGCCGATCCACGCGCCGACGCCACCGAGCGCGATGGCGCCCCAGATCCCGAGGCCGCCCTCCCAGATGGCGAAGGCCCGGATCGGGTCGCCGCCCTCCCCGAAGTAGGGCTGCGGGGTGGTGATGACGTGGTAGATGCGGCCGCCGACGATGCCGAAGGGCACCGCCCAGACGGCGATGTCCAGGACGTCGCCGGGGGCGCCACCACGGGACACCCAGCGGCGCTCACCCAGCCAGCAGGCCAGCACGATGCCGGCGATGATGCACAGCGCGTAGGCGCGCAGCGGGAACGGCCCGATCTCCCAGACCCCCTGGGTGGGGCTGGGGATCGCGGCGAGGACGGCGGCGTCCGCGAGCACGGTCATGCCTGCACCTTCGCACGCCGGACGCCCTCGGCGAGCTCGACGGACAGTGAACGCACGCCGGCAGCGCCGTGACCGTCGAGCAGCCGCCGCACGTACGCCGAGCCGACGATCACGCCGTCGGCGAACCCGGCGACCTCGGCGGCCTGGTCGCCGGTGGAGACCCCCAGGCCGACGCAGACCGGCGGCTCGCCGGCGGCGGCGCGGGTGCGGGCGACCAGCCGTTCCGCGGCGTCCCCGACGGTGGCCCGGCTGCCGGTGACGCCCATCGTGGAGGCCGCGTAGACGAAACCGCGGCAGGCGGCGACGGTGGCGGCCAGCCGCGCGTCGGTGGACGACGGCGCGACCAGGAAGACCCGGTCCAGGCCGACCCGGTCGCTGGCGGCCAGCCACGGACCGGCCTCGTCGGGGATGAGGTCGGGGGTGATGGCGCCGGCGCCACCGGCCGCCGCCAGGTCGTCGGCGAACCGGTCGACCCCGTAGCGCTCGATCGGGTTCCAGTAGCTCATCACCACCGGCACCGCCCCGGCGTCGGCGACCGCCGTGACGGCGCGCAGCACCTCGGCCATGCCCACCCCGGCCCGGACGGCGACGTCCACGGCCTCCTGGATGACCGGCCCGTCCATCCCCGGGTCGGAGTACGGGACCCCGATCTCGACGACGTCGGCGCCGCCCTCCACCGCCGCGACCATGGCCGCGATCGACGTGTCGACGTCCGGGTAGCCGACCGGGAGGTAGGCGATGAGCGCTGCCCGGCCCTCGGCGCGGGCGGCGCCGATCACCTCGGCGAGGGCGCTGCTCATGCCTGCTCCCCCGCGTCCTGCCCGGCGACGGCCCGGTCGTTGCTGACCGCGCCCTCGGTGGTGTGCTGGTCGGTGTCCATCCCCGGCCCGGGCTCGGCGCCCCGGCCGGCCTCGACCGCCCGCTCGTCGGAGTCGGTCGGCGCCGTCCGGTCCGCCAGGTCGAACCAGGCGCTGGCGGTCTCGACGTCCTTGTCCCCGCGGCCGGAGAGGTTCACCAGCAGCAGCGCGTCCGGGCCGAGCTCCCGGCCGACGACCATCGCCCCGGCCAGTGCGTGCGCCGACTCGATCGCCGGGATGATCCCCTCGGTGCGGCACAGCAGCGCGAAGGCCTCCATCGCCTCGGCGTCGGTGACCGGCCGGTACTCGGCCCGCCCGATGTCGTGCAGGAAGGCGTGCTCGGGGCCGACGCCGGGGTAGTCCAGGCCGGCGGAGATGGAGTGCGACTCGACCGTCTGCCCGTTGTCGTCCTGCAGCAGGTAGGACCGTGCGCCGTGCAGCACCCCGGGGTCTCCCCCGGTGATGGTGGCCGCGTGCCGGCCGGTGTCCACGCCGTCCCCACCGGCCTCCAGGCCGACCAGCCGGACGGCCTCGTCGGGCACGAAGGCGGTGAAGATGCCGATGGCGTTGGACCCGCCGCCGACGCAGGCGAGGACGACGTCGGGCAGCCGCTGCTCGCGCTCGAGCAACTGGGCCCGCGCCTCGTCGCCGATGACCCGCTGGAAGTCCCGGACCATCATCGGGAACGGGTGCGGACCGGCGACGGTGCCGAAGACGTAGTTGGTGGTCTCGACGTTGGTCACCCAGTCGCGGAACGCCTCGTTGATCGCGTCCTTCAGCGTGCGCGACCCGGTGGTCACCGGGATCACCTCGGCACCCAGCAGCCGCATCCGGGCGACGTTGAGCGCCTGGCGGCGGGTGTCCTCCTCGCCCATGTAGACGGTGCACGACAGCCCCATCAAGGCCGCGGCGGTGGCGGTGGCGACCCCGTGCTGGCCGGCGCCGGTCTCGGCGATGACCCGGGTCTTGCCGATCCGCTTGGTGAGCAGCGCCTGGCCCAGCACGTTGTTGATCTTGTGCGAGCCGGTGTGGTTGAGGTCTTCGCGCTTGAGCAGCACCCGGGCGCCACCGCAGTGCTGGGCGAACTTCGGCACCTCGGTGATCGGACTGGGCCGGCCGGTGTAGTCGCGCTGCAGGGTGGCGTACTCGTCGAGGAACGCGGGGTCGACCCGCATCGCCTCGTAGGCCGCGGTCAGCTCGTCGAGCGCGGCGATCAGGGCCTCGGGGACGAACCGGCCACCGAAGACGCCGAAGTGCCCCGTGGCGTCCGGCCACTGCGCCGACGCCGTGGCGTCGGGGACGTCAGGGGCCGGTGCGGGCGCGGAGAGGGTCATGCCCCCCAGCGTAAGGACCTCCTTGCCCCCCACCGCTCGCAGGCTCGCGTCGGGCCCCTGCAAGGAGGCCGTACTGACTAGCGGGCGGTGCGCGGGGTGGCCGGGTGTGAACCGGCGGTGACCAGGTCGGCGACCGCCTGCCGCGGGTCGCCAGCGGTGACCAGGCCCTCGCCGACCAGCACCGCGTCAGCGCCCGCGCCGGCGTAGCTGATCAGGTCGTGCGGGCCGCGCACGCCGGACTCGGCGATCTTGACGACCTCGCTCGGCAGCCCCGGGGCGATCCGCTCGAAGGTGGAGCGGTCGACCGACAGGGTGGTCAGGTCGCGGGCGTTGACGCCGATCACCGAGGCGCCCGCGGCGAGCGCACGGTCGGCCTCGCCCTCGCTGTGCACCTCGACCAGGGCCGTCATGCCCAGGGACTCGATCCGCTCGAGCAGGCCGATCAGCACCGGCTGGTCCAGCGCCGCCACGATGAGCAGCACGAGGTCTGCGCCGTGCGCCCGGGCCTCGTGCACCTGGTAGCTGCTGACCACGAAGTCCTTGTTCAGCACGGGGACCTCGACGGCGGCGCGGACGGCGGCCAGGTCGGCGTGCGACCCGCCGAACCTCCGTCCCTCGGTGAGCACGCTGATCGCCCGGGCACCGCCGGCGGCGTACTGCGCGGCGAGCGCGGCCGGATCGGCGATCGCGGCGAGGTCGCCCTTGCTCGGGCTGCGCCGCTTGACCTCCGCGATCACGCCGACGCCCGGCGCGCGCAGCGCGGCCAGGGCGTCCAGGGCGGGCCGGGCGTCGCGGGCCGCGGCCTGCACCTCGGTCAGCGGGGTGGTGGCCTGACGGGCGGCGACGTCCTCCCGGACGCCGGCGACGATCTCGTCGAGGACGCTCATGACCCCTCCTCGGACCTCTCAGGATGTGGCACCGGACCGGCCCTCACCACTCGGACCGCGCGGATCACTCTAGAGACGGGTCGGGTCCGGTCCCGTCCCGGGGGGCCGGTGCACCGCGCCCGGGACGCCCCTGTTCAGACTGTCGGGTCGTCTCCCCGGTCCAGCGCCTTCCAGGCCGCCTGGTGCCGGTCCTCGTCGGTCTCCGGACGGGCGGGACGGGTCGGGCGGGCCGGCGCCGGCTCCGGCGCCGCCGGCTGACCGGTGCGCTCGTAGCGCCGCCCCATGCCCGGCCACTCCCCGCCGCGGAGCACCACCAGGGCCCCGGCCAGCACGCCGAGCACGCCGGCGACGAGGGCCACCGCGGGCCAGGTGGCCACGGGGTCCACGGTCACCTGCGCCTCCCCCAGCCCGATCCCCGACGTGACGACGGCATCGCCGAGGTCCAGCGAGCCGGTGACCGCCCGCAGGCCGGACCAGCCGAGCACGCCCCCGGACGCCGCGACGAGCAGGCCGACCACCACCCGGCCGGCGCCGCGGACGGCGATGACCGCGAGCGCGGCGGCGAGCAGCAGCAACCCACAGGCGGCGACCAGCGGGGCGGCCTGGCCGCCGGTCAGCACCTCCGCCGTCGGCGGGAGTGGCGGTTCGCGCACGACCGTGACGTCGGCCCACGGCTCCCCCGACGCCGACAGCGCCAGCCCCCCGGACAGCGCGCACAGCAGGACCGCGACGGTGAGCTCCCGCCGGCCCCGGGCGGTGGCCGGGGCCGGCGCCGAGGGCGCGGGGTGGCTCACGACAGCTCCCGCAGCCCCTCCGCGGTGGCGATCGCCGACAGCACCGCGCGGGCCTTGTGCCGGGTCTCGGCCTCCTCGGTGGCCGGGTCGCTGTCGGCCACGACGCCGGCGCCCGCCTGCACGTACGCCCGCCCGTCGTGCAGCACCGCGGTGCGGATGGCGATCGCCATGTCCATGTCACCGCTGGCGTCGACGTAGCCGACCGTGCCGGCGTAGAGCGCGCGGCGGGTCGGCTCCAGGGACTCGATGACCTCCATCGCCCGCGGCTTGGGCGCACCGGAGACGGTGCCGGCCGGGAAGGTCGCGTCGAACACGTCCAGGGCGTCCCGGTCGGCGGTCACCTGGCCGGCGACGGTGGAGACCAGGTGCATGACGTGGCTGTACCGCTCCACCCGCATGAAGTCGGCGACCTCGACGGTGCCCGGCTCGCACACCCGGCCCAGGTCGTTGCGGGCCAGGTCGACGAGCATGACGTGCTCGGCCCGCTCCTTGGGGTCGGCCAGCAGCTCCTCGGTGAGCCGGACGTCGTCCTCCGGGGTCGCGCCGCGGGGACGGGTGCCGGCCGGGGGGTGCACCACGGCCCTGCTCCCGGTGACGGTGACCAGCGCCTCAGGAGAGGAGCCGACCACGTCGAACGGCGACTGCCGGCCGGCGAAGCGCAGCAGGTACATGTACGGCGAGGGGTTGGTGGCCCGCAGCACCCGGTAGAGGTCCAGGGCGTCGACGGCGGTGGCCAGCTCGAACCGCTGGGCCAGCACGGTCTGGAAGACGTCGCCGGCGCGGACGTGCTCGCGCACCCGCTCGACCCCGGCCTCGTACTCCCCCGGCCCCATGTTGCTGGTCACCGGCGGCGCGTCGGCGGTCTCGACCATCGCCACGCCCGGGGGTGACGCCTCGGCCAGGTCGGCGGCCATCGCGTCGAGCCGGGCGACGGCGTCGTCGTAGCCGCCCGGCGCGCCGCCCAGCACGTTGGCGATGAGCAGCACGGTGCCGTCGGTGTGGTCCAGCACCGCCAGGTCGGTGACGAGCATCAGTGCGAGCTCGGGCATGCCCAGGTCGTCGACGGCGGTCTGCGGCAGCCGCTCGAGCCGCCGGACGACGTCGTAGCCCAGGTAGCCGACCAGCCCCCCGGTCAGCGGCGGCAGGCCGGGGGTGCGCGGTGAGCGGAGCCGGCGGGCCAGGGTGCGGACGGCGGCCAGCGGGTCGCCCGGCAGGTCGTCGGTGAGCCCGGGCAGCGGGTCCCCGAGCCAGGCCGTCGTCCCGTCGGCCTCGGTCAGCACCCCGGCGCTGCGCACGCCGACGAAGCTGTACCGGGACCACTGCTTGCCCTGCTCGGCGGACTCCAGGAGCACGGTGCCCGGACGGTTGCCGGCCAGCTTGCGGTAGATGCCCACCGCGGTCTCGCTGTCGGCCAGCAGCCGGCGGGTGACCGGGACGACGGGGGCGTCCAGGTGGGCGAACTCGGCGCGGGTCGGGCTGGTGCGGCCCAGCTGCAGGCTCATGCCGGCGCCCCGGGCGTGGCCGGCAGCGGGCGGTGGAAGCAGCTGCGCTCGCCGGTGTGGCAGGCCGGGCCCTCCTGGTCGACCAGCAGCAGCAGGGCGTCGCCGTCGCAGTCCAGCCGCACGTCGCGCACCCACTGCCGGTGGCCGGAGGTCTCCCCCTTGACCCAGTACTCGCCCCGGCTCCGGGACCAGTAGGTGGCCCGTCCGGTGGTGAGCGTGCGGTGCAGCGCCTCGTCGTCCATCCAGGCGACCATCAGCACCTCGCCGGTGTCGTGCTGCTGCACGACGGCGGCGACGAGGCCGGCGGGGTCGCGGCTGAGCAGCGCGGCGACGGCGGGGTCCAGGGCGGTGTCGGGGGCAGGGGCGGACATGCAGGGATCGTCCCACCCGCTGCGTCGCGGCCGGTCAGGCCCTGGCGAACCGGCCGGTCAGGCCCTGGGGAACCGGCCGGTCAGGCCGTGGGCCAGCGCACCCCTGCCGACGTCTGCTCGGGGCCCGGGGCCGGTTCCGGCGGGTCGGCCCGCCGGCCCCACGCCCGGGCGTCGGGCAGGAAGGTGAGACCGATCGCCGTCCCCGCGAGAGCGAGGTAGAGCAGCGGCACGAAGCCGAGGACGTCGCCGACGGTCCGCGAGGAGAGGTCGTCGAGCACGACGACCCAGTGCAGGCAGAGAACGACCTGGAGGGCACCGGCACCCAGCAACCACCGCCGGTCGCCGTTCAGCTGCCGCAGCCCGCCGACGACGAGCAGGGCCACCAGGGCCAGCTGGGCCAGCGCCGTCCAGGTGCCGACGCCGGCCGAGGGCCCGCGCGCGAGGCTGAGCAGTGCGCTGAAGGCCAGGCCGTAGATCGTGCCGAGGACCACCAGCACCGCGGAGACGAACGCCAGCACCGCGGCGGCGACCACCGACCCCGGCCGGGCCGGGCGCCGCGGCCCGCCCCAGGCCCCCGGCGGACCCCATGCCGGCGGACCCCAGCCCGGTGCACCCCAGCCCTGTGGCGGTGGCCAGCCCTGCGGGGCCGCCCACCCCTGCGGCGGTCCCCACCCCGGCGGGAGGCCCGCCTGGGACGCGGATCCCTGCCCCTGCTGAGGCGGCGGAGCTCCGTAGGACGGCGGGCCGGCGTAGGGCACGGCGTCCCAGTCGGGCACGGCGTCCCAGTCGGGAGCGGCGTCCCAGTCGGGTGTGGTCACAGCGCCGCCGCCAGCGCCCGCCCGGCCACCCGGCCGGAGAACAGGCAGCCGCCGAGGAAGGTGCCCTCCAGCGAGCGGTAGCCGTGCATGCCCCCGCCCCCGAAGCCGGCGACCTCCCCGGCCGCGTACAGGCCCGGGAACGGCTCACCCCCGGCACGCAGCACCCGGCCCGACAGGTCGGTCTCCAGCCCGCCCAGGGACTTGCGGGTGAGCACGTTGAGCCGGACGGCGATCAGCGGCCCCGCGTCGGGGTCCAGCAGCCGGTGCGGGGCGGCCACCCGGATCAGCTTGTCGCCGAGGAACGTGCGGGCCTGGCGCATCGCGGTCACCTGGAGGTCCTTGGTGAAGGTGTTGGCGATCTCCCGGTCGCGGGCGACGACCTCCCGCTCCACGGTGGCCAGGTCGACGTGCGGGGAGTCGCCGGTGACCCGGTTCATCCCGGCCACCAGCTCGGGCAGGGTGCGCTCGACGACGAAGTCCTCGCCCCTGTCCAGGAACGCCTGCACCGGCGCCGCCGCACCCGCGCGCACCCGGGTGAGCAGCAGCTTGAGGTCCTTGCCCGTCAGGTCGGGATTCTGCTCGGACCCGGAGAGGGTGAACTCCTTCTCCACGATCTTCTGGGTCAGCAGGAACCAGGTGTGCTCGTACCCGGTCGTGCCGATGTGCGCGAGCGTGCCGAGGGTGTCGAACCCGGGGAACAGCGGCACCGGCAGCCGGGACCCGGTCGCGTCCAGCCAGAGCGAGGAGGGGCCCGGGAGGATCCGGATGCCGTGGTGGGCCCAGATCGGTGAGTGGTTCGCGATGCCCTCGGTGTAGTGCCACATCCGGTCGGGGTTGACCACCCGGCCACCGGCGCCCTGGGCGATCTCCAGCATCCGGCCGTCGACGTGCGCCGGGACGCCGGAGAGCAGCCGCTTCGGCACCGGGCCCAGCCGCGCCGGCCAGTTCTTGCGCACCAGCTCGTGGTTGCCGCCGATGCCGCCGGAGGTGACGACGACCGCCTGCGCCGCGTACTCGAACTCGCCGACCTCGGTGCGGGAGCTGGCGACGCCGCGCGCGACGTCGCTGGGCTCCAGGACCGCACCGCGCACCCCGGTGACCGCGCCGCCGGTGACCACCAGGCCGTCGACCCGGTGCCGGTGGCGCACCTCGACCAGCCCGCGGGCAGCGGCGTCGGCGACCCGGCGCAGGAACGGGGCGAGCACGCCCGGCCCGGTGCCCCAGGTGATGTGGAACCGGGGGACGGAGTTGCCGTGCCCGGTGGCGGTGTACCCGCCGCGCTCGGCCCAGCCCACGACCGGGAAGAACCGGACGCCCTGCTCGCGCAGCCAGGCGCGCTTCTCCCCCGCCGCGAACTGCAGGTAGGCCTCGGCCCACTGGCGGGGCCAGTGGTCCTCCTCGCGGTCGAAGCCGGCGGTGCCCAGCCAGTCCTGCCGAGCCAGCTCCAGGGAGTCCTTGACCCGCAGCCGGCGCTGCTCGGGGCTGTCGACGAGGAACAGGCCGCCGAAGGACCAGTGCGCCTGCCCGCCGAGGGAGGCGACCGGTTCCTGGTCCAGGAGCAGCACCCGCTTCCCGGCGTCGGCCAGCTCGGCGGTGGCGACCAACCCGGCCAGCCCCGCCCCCACCACGATCACGTCAGCGTCGTTGCCCACCCCGGGGACGCTAGCTGGCCCGGGGCGCCGGTCGGGCGGTCCGGCGCGTGCGAGTCGCCCGGGCGGGTCGGTGGGCGCGGCTCAGCCGGACGGCGGCGGGGCGGCAGGGTCGGTCCAGCGCCGTGCCCCGGACGACGAGCCGAGGAGCGCGGCCGCCGCGGGCCCGACCGCCAGCAGGACGAGCACCCCGGCCGCGCCGTCCGCCGGTGCCCGCATCGACTCCACCAGCGCGGCGAGGGCACAGCCGACGACGGAGGCGACCGAGGCGCCCACCAGCAGCCGCCGCCCTCGCCGCGCGCGCAGCCGCGCCGCACCGGTGAACTGCCCGATCGCCAGGACCAGGAGCAGCAGCGCCCACCAGTGACCGCCCTCGGCGACGGCGTCGTCGTAGCTGACGGCCAGCACCGCGAGGAACACCAGTGGCACGCCGCTGAGGTGGCTGACCGAGATGGCGAGCTGGGCCGACCAGGGCGGGGACTCCGCGGGTGTGCGCACACCGGGACGCCAGGGAGAACGGCGCGCCGGTGCGGCCGGTCAGCCGAGGGCTGTGGACGACTCAGCCGAGGGCTGTGGACGACTCAGCCGAGGGCTGTGGACGACCGGCCCCCCGGCGCGCGGTGACCCAGCGGCGCACGCCGGGGAGCGCGGCCAGCCCCGCGGTGCCGGCGGGCAGCAGCCACAGCAGGACGACGAACCCGGCGGTGTCCGTGCCGAGCCCGGCGGCGATGGTCCCCCAGACGACCAGGCCGAACAGCACCGCAGCGGGCAGCACCAGTGCCAGCCAGGAACGGCCGGTCAGCAGCAGCAGGGCACCGGCCAGCAGCCAGGCCGCCAGCACCGCCGGGACGGCGATCACCAGCCAGTTGCCGTCGGCGAAGTGACCGTTGGAGAAGGCCAGGGCGACGAAACCGAACAACGCCGTGCCCAGGGCGGTGAGCACCGCCAGCGGCAGGGCGACCAGGGCGGGCAGCGGCGGACGGCGGCGGGTCGGAGCGGGGTGCACGGCCGCACGCTAGGGGTTCGGGCGTCGTCGGTGTCCGCGCACCGGCCGGACGGGCGAGGTCGGCGTCCCACCCGCCCCACCGGCACCCGGCGCCGGGTCAGGCGGCGGGTCAGGCGGCGGGTTCGGACTGCCGACCGGAGCTGCGGCGCCAGGAGGCGTGCAGCCGCGCGTAGGGCCCGTCGGCCTCCACGAGCTGGGCGTGGGTGCCGCGCTGGACCACCCGGCCGGCGTCGACGACCAGGACCTCGTCGGCCCGCTCCGCGGTGGACAGCCGGTGCGCGATGGTCAGCGTGGTGCGCCCGTCGGTGAGCGCGTCCAGCGCCCGGGTCAGCCGCATCTCGGTGGCCGGGTCGACGGCGCTGGTCGCCTCGTCCAGCACCAGCAGGTCGGGGTCGGCCACGTAGGCGCGGGCCACCGCGACCAGCTGCCGCTCCCCCGCCGACAGCGACTCCCCGCGCTGGCCCACCGGCGTGCTGACGCCGTCGGGCAGCCCGTCCAGCCAGTCCCGCAGGCCGAGCTCGTCGAAGGCGGCGACGATCTGCGCGTCGGTCAGGTCCGGCCGGCCGTAGCGGACGTTGTCGGCCACCGAGGCGTCGAACAGGAACCCGTCCTGGGGCACCATCACCACGCGTTCGCGCAACGACGCGAAGGCCACCTCGTCCAGCGGCACGCCGCCGACCAGCACCCGGCCGCCGGTGGGGTCCATCAGCCGGGTGACGAGCTTGGCGAACGTCGTCTTGCCGGACCCGGTCTCCCCGACGATCGCGATGCGGGTCCGGGCGGCGATGGTCAGGTCGACGCCGTCCAGGGCCTTGGCGGCCCCCGCGCCGTAGGCGAAGGAGACGGCGTCGAAGCGCACGTCCAGCGGCCCGTCCGGCAGCGGCCGGCCGTCGGTGGGGTCCTGGACGTCGGGCTCGGTGTCCAGCACGTCGAGCACCCGGCGGAACCCGGCGACGGCGTTCTGTGCCTCGTTGAGCACCTCGCTGGCGGTCTGCACCGGCGCGACGAACAGCGTGACCAGGAAGAGGAAGGCGACCAGGGTGCCGGCGCTGATGTCCCCGGCGATGCCGAGCAGCACGCCGACCACGACGACCGCCGCGTTGGCGACGGCGGCGATGAACTCCCCGCTGACGTAGACCCCGGCGGTCACCTTCTGCGCGTGCACGGAGGCGCGGTAGTGCCGGTCGATGGCGCCGTCGATGCGGGCCGCCGTCCGGGTGCGCACGCCGTAGGCCCGGACCGTCGGCGCACCGATGACCGACTCCCCCACGGCGGCCAGCACGTCGCCCACCCGTTCCCGCACGACCCCGTAGACCTCGGCGAGGCGGCGGGCGAAGAACTTGATCGCCACCGCCAGTGGGATGAAGCAGACCAGCACCAGCAGGGTCAGCTGCCAGGAGTAGACCGCCATGACGGCGGTGGCCACCACGAGCTGGCCGAGGCTGACCAGCCCGAGCACCCCGCCCCACTGCATGAACACCGACAGCTGGTCGACGTCGCTGGTCACCCGGGAGACCAGTGACCCCCGCCGCTGGCCCTGCTGGTGCAGCACCGACAGGTCGTGCACGTGCCGGAACGCCCGGACCCGGAGCCCGGCCAGCGCCGTCTCGGTGGTGCGGAACAGCCGGACGTTCATCCGGTAGACGGCGAAGCTGGTGATCAGCACGACGACCGCGCAGATCGCGACCAGGTCGCGGACCAGGTCGATGTCCGGGCCGCCCGGTGCGCCGAGCCCCCGGTCCAGGGTCTGCTGCACCGCGATCGGGACGACCACCCGGCCGGCGGTCGCGATCAGGGCCAGGGCGAAGGTGGCGGGCAGCCCCTGGCGGAACTCCGGCATCATCCGCAGGCCGCGGCGCAGGGTCGCGGTGGCGCTCTCCGACCGGCGGTCGGTGGCCAGCACCGGCTGGTCGCTCACGCCGACACCCCCGCGGGCTCGCGTTCGGCCGGGCCGGGCTCGGGCGGCTGGTAGGCGTGCACCAGGCGGGCGTAGCCGGGCACCCGGGCGAGCAGCTCGGTGTGCGTGCCGCGGGCGACCAGCCGGCCGGCCTCCAGCCACAGCACCTCGTCGGCCAGCGAGATGGTGGCCTGCCGGTAGGCGACCACGACGACGGTGGCCGGCCGGTCGGCGGCGCGCAGCGCGTCCAGGATCCGGGCCTCCACCGACGGGTCGACGGCACTGGTCGCGTCGTCCAGGACCAACAGCCGGGGACGGCGGACGATGGCCCGGGCCAGCGCCAGCCGCTGCCGCTGACCGCCGGAGAGGCTGGCGCCGCGCTCGCCGACCCGGGTGTCCAGGCCGTCGGGGAGCCGGCCGACGAAGTCGTCGGCGGCGGCGATGCGCAGCGCCTCGTGGACCTCCTCGTCGGTGTACGGCCCGCCCAGGGTGACGTTGTCGCGGACGGTGTCGTCGAACAGGAAGGTCGTCTGGGCGACGAAGGCCACCTGGTCGCTGACCTGGCCCTCGCGGAGGGTGCGCAGGTCGACCCCGTCGAGGAGCACCGCCCCGGAGTCCGGGTCGGTCAGCCGCACCAGCAGCCCGGCGAGGGTGGACTTGCCGGCGCCGGTCGGGCCGACGACGGCGAGCGTGCGCCCGGCGGCGACGTCGAAGGTGACGCCGTCCAGGGTCGGGCGGGCGGCACCGCCGTAGCGGAAGGAGACGTCCTGCAGGTCGAGCACGGCGCCCTGGTCGCCGGCGGGCGCCGCGTCGGGGCCGTGCGGGATCTCCCCGGTGGCCTCCAGCACGGGGGTCACCCGGTCGAACCCGGCCATCGCCCGCGGCAGGTCGGCCAGCACCCAGCCGATGGCCCGGATCGGCAGCGCCAGGAGGGTGAACAGGTAGGCGATGGAGACCAGGTCGCCGGCGTCGGCGGCACCGGCGGCGACCCGCTGGGCCCCGATCAGCAGCACCGCCAGGGTGCCCAGGTTCGGCAGCGCCTCCATCAGCGGGTCGAACAGGCCCCGGACCCGGCCGACCGAGATCAGCCCGTCGCGCAGCTCGTCGGCCTTCACCGCGAACCGGCTGGTCTCGGTGGTCTCCCGGCCCAGCGTCTTGACGACGAGTGCGGCGTCGAAGCTCTCGTGGGCGATCTCGCTGACCTCGGCGCGCAGCTGCTGGGCACGCGCCATCCGGGGCGACATGACCTGGCTGTAGACGGCGTTCATCACGAACACCAGGGGGAAGACGACCAGCCCGACCACGGCGAGCAGCGGGTCGGTGAGCACCAGCGCGACGCTGGTGATGGCCACCATCACCAGCGCGCCGCACGCGAAGGGCAGCGGCTGGACGAAGAACCAGGCCGACTCGACGTCGGAGTTGGCGTTGGACAGCAGCTGCCCGGTGGGGTGCCGCTGGTGCCAGGACAGCGGCAGCCGGAGGTACTGGGCGGTGACCCGGCGGCGGTAGTCGGCCTGCAGCCGGTAGGCCATCATCCCGGCGAACAGCCGCCGGCCGATGATCCCGACGATCTTCAGGACGGCGACGACGAGGATCGCCAAGGCGGCCAGCGTCAGCGCGGCCGTGGTGGTGGCCCCCTCCTCGAAGGCCGGCATCAGCACCCGGGTGGTGATCCCACCGATGACGTAGGCGCTGGCGACCGTCATCCCGCCGTAGAGGCTGCTGCCCAGGAAGGCCAGCGCGAAGATGCCCGGTTGCTCGCGCACGGCGCGGCGCACGTGACGGAGCCCGCGCCGGACGACGGCGTCTCTGCGGCGCGGCACAGGGGTCCTCCAGGGATCGAGCGGTCGGTGTCGCCAGCCTACGCGCATTCCTTAGGCCCCCTAACGGAATCGGCAGGAGCCCAGGACGGGTCGGTCGGTGCCCGGGACGCCGGGGGCTGGGCGTGGGTCACGCACCGGTCTCGCCGGCGGAGCCGGGGTGGCGGAACGGATATAGCCTCGGCTGGTGCCGACCTCCGCCGTGCCCGTGTCGCAGTCGGAGCGGGCCGCGCTGGCCGACCTGCTGGAGCAGCTGGGGCCCGACCAGCCCACCTGCTGCGAGGGCTGGGCCACCCAGGACATGGCCGCCCACCTCGTCGTGCGCGACCGCCGCCCCGACGCCATGCCGGGGTTCGTGCTGGGTGGGCCGTTCGCGCGATGGACGGACAAGGTGCACGGCCGGGCCCGCGACCACCAGGACTTCGCCCGGCTGGTCGCCGAGGTTCGGTCGGGTCCACCGGCCTGGGTGCCCACCGCCTGGCCGGTGCTGGACCGGCTGGTCAACACCGCGGAGATGGTCATCCACCACGAGGACGTCCGGCGGGCACAGCCCGGCTGGGCACCGCGCGAGCTGCCGCGCCAGGTGCAGGACCAGCTCTGGAAGAGCGTGCCGTTGCTGGCCCGCGGCGGGGCCGCGCCGCGGCCGACGGCCGGCCTGCTGGTGCAGCGCAGCGACGTGCCCGACGGCTCGGCGGGCAGCGAGCGCCGGCTGCACGACGGTGAACCGACGACCACGGTGACCGGAGCCCCGCTGGAGGTGCTGCTCTGGGTGAGCGGCCGCCGCGAGGTCGCCTGCGTGGACCTGACCGTCGACTGACCCGCGGTCGCCGGTCAGCGCCGCGGGCGCCGCCGGTCAGCGCAGCGGGTGGTCGGTCTCCTGCCGGACCTGCACGCCGGCGGCCGCCAGCCCCTGCTTGACGTCGCCGACCCGCAGCTGGCCGAAGTGGAAGACGCTGGCCGCGAGGACCGCGTCGGCGCCAGCCGCCACCGCCGGCGGGAAGTGGTCGACCGCGCCCGCTCCCCCGCTGGCGATCAGCGGCACGGTGACCTCGCGGCGCACCGCGGCGATCAGGTCGGTGTCGAAGCCGGTGCGCGTGCCGTCGGCGTCCATCGAGTTCAGCAGCACCTCGCCGACGCCCAGCCGGGCAGCCTGCACCACCCACTCCACGGCGTCCCGGCCGGTGCCGCGCCGGCCACCGTGGGTGGTGACCTCGAACCCGGAGTCGGTCTGCACGCCGTCCCGCACCCGGCGTGCGTCCAGGGACAGCACGAGGACCTGGTTGCCGAACCGGTCGGCGATCTCGGCGATCAGCTCCGGCCGGGTCACCGCCGCGGTGTTGACCGCGATCTTGTCCGCGCCGTTGCGCAGCAGCCGGTCGACGTCGGCGACGCTGCGCACCCCGCCGCCGACGGTGAGCGGGATGAACACGCTCTCCGCCGTGCGCCGGACGACGTCGTAGGTCGTCTCCCGGTCACCGGAGCTGGCGGTGATGTCCAGGAAGGTCAGCTCGTCGGCGCCCTCGGCGTCGTAGACCCGGGCCATCTCCACCGGGTCACCGGCGTCGACCAGGTCGACGAAGTTGACGCCCTTGACCACCCGGCCGGCGTCGACGTCCAGGCACGGGATCACCCGCACGGCCAGGCTCATGATCCCGCCCCTCGTACTGCGTCGGCCTCGATCTCCACCAGCATCGCCGGGTCGATCAGGGCGGCCACCTGCACCATCGCGGTGGCCGGCCGGACGTCGCGGAAGAACTCGCCGTGCACCCGCCCGACCTCCTCCCAGCGGCTGATGTCGGTGACGTACAGGCGGGTGCGCACCACGTCGCCGAGGGCGAACCCGGCGTCGGCCAGCGCCCGGGTGATCGTGTCCAGCGCCGCCCGGGTCTGCGCGCCGGCGTCGCCGGGGTGCACGACCACGCCGTCGACGGTCGCCGTCGTCCCGCTGACCCAGGCGGTGTCACCGTGGACGACGACCCGGCTGTAGCCGACGACCGCCTCCCAGGGAGCCCCCGATCCCAGCCGCAGCGCGGTCATGCCAGTTCTTCGGTCAGCGCAAGCGCCTCGGGCAACGTGAACTGCCCGGCGTAGAGCGCCTTGCCGACGATCGAGCCCTCGACGCCGACCTCGGTCAGCGCGGCCAGCGCGCGGATGTCGTCCAGCGAGCTGACGCCCCCGGAGGCGATGACCGGGCGTGAGGTGGCCGCGCAGACCTCGCGGAGCAGCTCGAGGTTCGGGCCGCGCAGCGTGCCGTCCTTGGTGATGTCGGTGACGACGTAGCGGGCGCACCCCTCGGCGTCCAGCCGGGCGAGGGTCTCGTACAGCTCCCCGCCCTCCTTGGTCCAGCCGCGGGCGGCCAGCCGGGTGCCCCGGACGTCCAGGCCGACGGCGACCCGGTCACCGTGCTCGGCGATCGCCCGCGCGCACCACTCCGGGGACTCCAGCGCGGCGGTGCCCAGGTTCACCCGGCGACAGCCGGTGGCCAGCGCGGCCGCCAGGGACTCGTCGTCCCGGATGCCACCGGAGAGCTCCACGTCGACGTCGAGCGAGCCGACCACCCGGGCCAGCAGCTCCCGGTTGGAGCCCCGCCCGAAGGCGGCGTCCAGGTCGACCAGGTGCACCCACTCGGCACCGTCGCGCTGCCAGGCCAGCGCCGCCTCGAGGGGGTCGCCGTAGGAGGTCTCGCTGCCGGCCTCCCCCTGGACCAGGCGGACGGCGAGGCCGTCGGCGACGTCGACGGCGGGGAGCAGCTGGAGCTTCGACACGTGCACAGCCTAGGGAAGCCCGCCGACAGCCGGGTCCGGCCTCCCCGGCGGCCGGTGGCGGGCCTCCCCGGCGGCCGGTGGCGGGCCGATCAGCCGGCCGGCGGCGCGGTGCCCCCGGACGCCCCGGGGCGGGCCGCCCGCGCGTCGTCCTTCACGCTCTGCACGGTCTCCTCCGGCACGAACGGCCTCGCCCGGCGCAGCTCGGCGACCCCCAGCGCGGCGAGCACCCCGGCGCCGGCGCCGCAGACCCCGCTCAGCAGCGCGGCCGAGGCCGGGCGGGGCAGCACGGTGTCCAGCGACCGCAGCACCAGGGCCACCGAGGTCCCCACCGTGACCATGCCGAGCAGCCCGGCCGCGCCCAGCAGCGCCGAGGCCCGGCCGGCCTGGCGCGCGCTGTCGGTCAGCTCCTGCCGGAGCCGGTCGAGCTCCAGGCGCACCAGCGACGCCGCGTTCCCCTGCAGGCTCTGCACGAGGCCGCCGGTCGGCGTCCCCCGTCCGCTCGTCGTCATGGCTGCCCCTCGGTCCGGCGGTGGCGACGGCCGGGAGGTCCCCGGCGGCCGCGGTGCGCTCCTACCCGACCGGGGCGCCGACAACCTGTCGGGCGGGTGCGGCAGGGTGCCCTGCATGGAGTCGTGCCGTGGAGTTCGCTGACGTCGTCCGCCGCCGCCGCATGGTGCGGGACTACGACCCCGACCGGCCGGTGCCGCCCGAGGTGCGGGACCGGCTGCTCGAGCACGCGATCCGGGCGCCCTCGGCCGGGTTCAGCCAGGGCTGGGCGTTCCTGGTGCTGGAGACGCCGGAGGAGCGGGAGCGCTTCTGGACGGCGACCACCGACGCCGGCCCGGCCGACGGCTGGCTGACCCGGATGCGCCGGGCGCCGCTGCTGGTGGTGCCGCTGTCGCACAAGGCCGCCTACCTGCAGCGCTACGCGGAGCCCGACAAGGGCTGGACCGACCGCGACGAGGCCCGCTGGCCGGTGCCCTACTGGGACGTCGACACCGGCATGGCCTCGCTGCTGATGCTGCTCACCGCGGTCGACGAGGGGCTGGGCGCCTGCTTCTTCGGCGTGCCGGCCGAGCGTGTCGACGCCTTCCGCACCGCCTTCGGGGTGCCGGCCGCCTACACCCCGATCGGCTGCGTCTCGGTGGGCTGGCCCGGCGCCGAGGACAAGCGGTCGCCGTCGCTCAAGCGCGGCCGGCGGGGCCTGGACGAGGTCGTGCACCGGGGCAGCTGGTGACTGGTTGACTCCCTGCGTGGCCACGCAGACCCCGAGTTCCCGCGCCGTCCTGGTGACCGGCGCCTCCCGCGGCATCGGCCGCGCGATCGCCCTCGCGTTCGCCGGCCAGGGCGACCGGGTGGCGGTGCACTGGGGCGGCTCACGGGAGCGGGCCGAGCAGGTGCTCGCCGAGCTGCCCGGCGACGGGCACGTGCTGGTGCAGGCCGACCTCACCGATCCCGCCGCCGTGGGCCGGATGGTCGACGAGGCCGCCGCGGCGCTGGGCGGGCTGCACGTGCTGGTCAACAACGCCGGCGTCTTCACCGCGCACCCGCCGCTGGAGACCGGCTACGACGAGTGGCAGGCGGCCTGGCAGCACACCCTGGCGGTCAACCTGGTCGGCCCGGCCAACGCGACGTTCCGCGCACTGCCGCACCTGATCGCCGCCGGTGGCGGCGCGGTTGTCAACGTCTCCAGCCGGGGCGCCTTCCGCGGCGAGCCGGCCAACCCCGCGTACGGCGCGTCCAAGGCCGGGCTGAACGCCTTCGGCCAGTCGATGGCCTTGGCGCTGGCCCCGCACGGCATCTCGGTCGGCACCGTGGCGCCGGGTTTCGTGCAGACCGAGATGGCCCGCGAGGTGCTCGACGGCCCGGGCGGAGACGCCGTCCGCGCCCAGTCGCCCTACGGCCGGGTCGCCGACCCCGACGAGGTCGCCTCGGCGGTGCTGTGGCTGGCCTCGCCGGGAGCCCGGTTCTCCACCGGCACGATCATCGACGTGAACGGCGCGAGCTACCTGCGGAGCTGAAGAAGGACCCCGCTGCCCCCCACCACTCGCGAGCTCGCGGCGGGCCCCTGCAGCGGGGCCGGGGTCAGTCGAGCGTGTGGAGCCAGTTGGTGAGCAGCTGGGCGCCGGCGTCGCCGCTCTTCTCCGGGTGGAACTGGGTCGCCGACAGCGGCCCGTTCTCCACCCCGGCGACGAACCGGTCGCCGTGCTCGGCCCAGGTGACCGCCGGCGGGGTCAGCCGCCCGGTGACGCCGGGCTCGGCCAGCGGGAACTCCCGCACCCCGTAGGAGTGCACGAAGTAGAAGCGCTGCTCCTCCAGGCCGGCGAACAGCGTCGACCCCTCCGGGGAGGAGACGGTGTTCCAGCCCATGTGCGGCAGCACCGGCGCGTGCAGCTCTTCGACGACGCCGGGCCACTCCCCGCAGCCCTCGGTGTCCTGGCCGTGCTCGACGCCGCGCTCGAACAGGATCTGCATGCCCACGCAGATGCCGAGCACCGGACGCCCGCCGGCCAGCCGGCGGCCGATGACCTTGGGCCCGTCCACGGCGCGCAGCCCGTCCATGCAGGCGGCGTAGGCGCCCACCCCGGGGACGACGAGCCCGTCGGCCTCCAGCGCGGCCTCCGGGTCGGCGGTCACGGTGACGTCGGCACCCACCCGGGTCAGCGCGCGCTCGGCCGAGCGCAGGTTGCCCGACCCGTAGTCGAGGACGACGATCTTCTTCACATCTCCCACGCTACCCACCAGCCCGCTGCGGCCCGCCGGCATTCCCGGGCTGCGGGGCGACCGCCCCTAGACCAGGCGCAGGACGCCGGCCGCGGTCGCCAGCAGCGCGGCGACCAGCAGGATGACGGCGAAGGCCACCTGCACCCCGGTGCGCCCGTCGGTGTCGGAGTCGGCCTTGAAGATGCTGTACGCGCCGCCGAGCAGGAAACCGCCGACGACCATCAGCGCGACGCCGAAGTTCACGAGGTCACAGAGCGCCCTTGGTCGAGGGCACGTCGGTGACCCGCGGGTCCAGGGCGACGGCGGTGCGCAGCGCGCGGGCCAGGGCCTTGAACTGCCCCTCGACGATGTGGTGGGCGTCCCGGCCGGCGTAGAGCACCCGCACGTGCAGACTGATCCGGGCGTTGAACGCGAAGGACTCCAGCACGTGCTTGGTGAGCGACGTCGGGTAGTCCGGCCCGATCATCGGCGTCATGTCCGCCGGCTCGGCGTGCACGAAGTACGGCCGGCCGGACAGGTCGACGGCGGCCTGCACCAGGACCTCGTCCATCGGGATCGTCGCGTCGCCGTAGCGGGTGATCCCGCGCTTGTCGCCCAGCGCCTCGGCGAACGCCTGACCGAGCGCGATCGCGACGTCCTCGACCGTGTGGTGGGCGTCGATGTGCAGGTCACCGTCGGCGTGCACGGTGAGGTCGATGCCGCTGTGCTTGGACAGCGCGGTGAGCATGTGGTCGTAGAAGCCGACCCCGGTGGCGACGTCGGCCGTCCCCGTGCCGTCGAGGTCGACCTCGACCACGAGCTTGGTCTCCTTGGTCGTGCGCTCGACGCGTGCAGTGCGGTTCATGCCGTCGATCCTCCCAGAGAGCTGCGGTGCGCCGGTGCGACCTCACCCAGCGCGGTGAGGAACGCATCGGTCTCCTCGGTGGTGCCGGCGGTGACCCGCAGCCAGCCCGGCAGGCCGACGTCGCGCACCAGCACCCCGCGGTCCAGCAGCGCCTGCCAGGCCGCGGCGGAGTCGGTGAAGTGCCCGAAGAGCACGAAGTTGGCGTCGCTGGGCACGCTGGTCAGCCCCATGCCCGGCAGCGCGGCGACGATCCGGTCGCGCTCCGTCCGGACCAGGTCGACCGTGGCCAGCAGCTGCTCGGTGTGCGCCAGCGCGGCCCGCGCGGCCGCCTGGGTCAGCGAGCTCAGGTGGTAGGGCAGCCGGACCAGCTGCAGGGCGTCGACCACGGCCGGGTCGGCGGCCAGGTAGCCCAGCCGCAGCCCCGCCATCCCGAACGCCTTGCTCATCGTGCGGCTGACGATCAGCCGCGGCCGGCCGGGCAGCAACGAGAGCGCCGAGACCGTGCCGGAGCGGGCGAACTCGGTGTAGGCCTCGTCCACGACCAGCACGCCGGCGCCGTCGTCGTAGGAGGTGGCCTCGTACAGCGCGGCGATGGTGTCCAGCTCGACCGCGGTCCCGGTCGGGTTGTTCGGGCTGGTCACGAAGACGACGTCGGGCCGCACCTCGCGCACCTGGGCGGCCGCGGCCGCCGGGTCGATGGTGAAGTCGGTGCGGCGGTGCCCGTCGACCCAGGCGGTGCCGGTGCCCGCGCTGAGGATCGGGTGCATCGAGTAGGACGGCGTGAACCCCAGCGCCGTCCGCCCGGCGCCGCCGAAGGTCTGCAGCACCTGCTGCAGCACCTCGTTGGAGCCGTTGGCCGCCCACACCTGCGCCGGGGTGACCTGCTCGCCGCTGGTGCGGGTCAGGTAGGCGGCCAGGTCGATCCGCAGCGCCGTCGCATCGCGGTCGGGGTAGCGGTTGAGCCCCATGGCCGCCTCGGTCAGGGCCACCTGCAGGTCGGCCAGCAGCGCCGGGGGCAGCGGGTGCGGGTTCTCGTTGGTGTTGAGCCGGTGGTCGGCCGGCGGCTGCGGCGCGCCGTAGGGCGACCGCCCCCGCAGCTCCGGCCGCAGCGGCAGCGCCTCCATCGCGGTCACGACCGGGACGGCGACTGCTGCCGGGCCCGCACCGCCGCGGCGTGCGCAGGCAGGTCCTCGGCGTTCGCCAGCGCGTCGATGTGGCCGGCCACCTCGGCGAGGGCCTGCTCGTCGTACTCGACCACGTGGATGCCGCGCAGGAACGACTGGACGCTCAGCCCGCTGGAGTGCCGGGCGCAGCCGCCGGTGGGCAGCACGTGGTTGGAACCGGCTGCGTAGTCGCCGAGGGAGACCGGCGCCCACGGCCCGACGAAGACCGCGCCGGCGTTGCGCACCCGCATCGCCACCGCACGGGCGTCCCGGGTCTGGATCTCCAGGTGCTCGGCGGCGTAGGCGTCGACCACGGCCAGCCCGGCGTCCAGGTCGTCGACCAGCACGATGCCCGACTGGGTGCCCCCGAGCGCGGTGGTGATCCGGTCGCTGTGCTTGGTGGCGGCCACCTGACCGGGCACCAGCTCCAGGACGGCGTCGGCGAGCTCCTCGCTGGTGGTGACCAGCACCGCGCCGGCCAGCGGGTCGTGCTCGGCCTGGCTGATCAGGTCGGCGGCGACGTGCACCGGGTCGGCGGTGTCGTCGGCCAGGACGGCGACCTCGGTGGGGCCGGCCTCGGAGTCGATGCCGATCAGGCCGCGCAGCAGCCGCTTGGCCGCGGTGGTGTAGACGTTGCCCGGCCCGGTGACCAGGTCGACCGGCGCGCAGGACCCGGCGCCGTAGCCGAACACGGCGATCGCCTGGGCCCCGCCCACCGCGTACACCTCGGTGACGCCCAGCAGCGCGCACGCCGCCAGCACCCCGGGGTCGGGCAGGCCGCCGTTGTCCCGCTGCGGCGGGCTGGCCACCGCGATCGAGGTGACCCCGGCCAGCTGCGCCGGGACGACGTTCATGACCACCGAGCTCAGCAGCGGGGCCAGCCCGCCGGGCACGTACAGGCCGACCCGGCGCACCGGCACCCAGCGCTCGGTGACGGTGCCGCCGCGCACCACGTCGGTGGTGACGTCGGTCCGGCGCTGGTCGGAGTGCACGATCCGCACGCGGCGGATCGACTCCTCCAGGGCGGCGCGCACCGCGGGGTCGACGGTGGCCAGCGCCTCGTCCAGCGCCGCCTGCGGCACGGCCATGTCCGGGACGTCCACGCCGTCCAGCCGCGCGGTGACCTCCCGGACCGCCGCGGCGCCGCGCAGCCGCACGTCCTCGCAGATCGGCCGGACGACGTCGAGCACCGAGTCGATGTCGACGCCGGCACGCGGCAGCAGCTGGGCGAGCTCACGCGGCCCGGGCAGAGCAGGACCACGCAGGTCGATGCGGGACAGCACGGAGCACCTCCGGGTACGACGGGAGAACACCCCACGGTAGACGGCGGGTGCACCGGCCCCGCTGCCCGTAGGCTCCCGGCGTGCGCGAGGAGGAGGGAACCGGGGACCGCGAGGTCATCCCGCTGTTCCCGTTGGAGACCCCGCTGTTCCCCGGCGTCGTCCTGCCGCTGAACATCTTCGAGCCCCGGTACCGCCAGCTCGTCGCCGATCTGTCCGCCCTCCCCGAGGGGGCACCGCGCCGGTTCGGCGTGGTGGCGATCCGGCAGGGCTGGGAGGTGGAGCGCGTCGCGCCCGCCGAGGCGCTCTTCGACGTCGGCTGCACCGCGGTGCTGCGGGTGGTCGCCCCCCAGTCCGACGGCGGGTACCAGGTGGTGACCGTCGGTGGTGAGCGGTTCCGGCTGCTCGACGTCCTGGCACCGGCCGACGTGGTCGAGCACGGCGGCGAGGCCGGCGGTGAGGCCGGCGCCGCGCCGACGTACCTGCGTGCGGTCGTCGAGTGGCTGCACGAGGAGGAGGCGGCCGAGGAGGCCGCCGGGGACGCCGAGGGGCTCGTCGGCGTGGACGCCGGCCACGGACACGAGGCCGACGAGGTCGTCACCGAGGTGGCCCGCGGCTCGCTGGAGCTGCTGGCCGGCAACGTCCGCGACCTCTTCGCCCGGTACGTGGCCGACGTCGCCGTCCGCCAGGGCGGTGGCGACGGGCTGCCGGACGAGGTGCTGGAGGCGCTGACGTCGGAGGACCTGGTGCCCGAGGACGACGCCGCCCCGGCCGGGATCGCCGACACCGCGGCCCTGCTGCGCGAGGTCAGCGACGACGCCCGGGGCCTGTCCTACCTGGTGGCCTCGGTGGCCCTGCTGACCACCGAGGACCGGCAGGCGCTGCTGGCCGAGTCCGCGACCCGCCGCCGGCTGGCCATGGAGTCCCGGATGCTGCGGCGGGAGCTGACCCTGCTGCGGACCCTCGGCGCGGTGCCGGTGCCGCTGCGCCAGTTCGCCACCCCGATGACCCCCAACTGATTGAAGGACCCCCTTGCCCCCCACCGCTCGCACGCTCGCGGCGGGACCCTGCAAGGGGCCTACGGGCGGCGGGGGGCTGCTGGTGGCACCGGCGGGAGCGGGGGGCGGGGCGGCAGCTGCTGCTCGGCCCGCGGGGTGTCGTCGGGGCGGCCGAGGTCGTCGTCGGGGGTGAGCGCGGTGGCGACCAGGTAGGTGAGCACGGCGGCGAAGGGCCCGATGGCCAGCGCCGCGGTGGCGGCCAGGTCCACGCCGGTGGTGATCGTCCCCCCCACCTCGGCCAGCTCCGCCTCGGTGGGCCCCGCCCCCAGCAGCTCACCCAGCTGCCAGGCGACGACCCCGGCGCCGACCATCCCGCCGGCCAGGCCGACCAGCGCAGGCACCCCGCGGCGGCGACGGATCAGCCACACCAGGACGCCGGCCAGCACCCCCAGCCCGGCCAGCACCAGGACGTACACGCCGTCGTCGGCGAAGAACACCTCGGCGCTCGGCACCCCGACCACCGGCACGATCTGGGTCTCGGTGACCCGGTAGTCGGCCCGCGGGGCCAGCCAGGCCCACAGTGCGCCGGCTCCCAGGCCGGCGACCGTCAGGGCCAGCACGGTGATCAGCCCGGTCCGCACGTCCTCGCGGCTGCCACGCAGGCCGGGCGCCCACCCGGCCCGGGTCGCCGGCAGCTGGGGCACCCAGCCCGGTGGGGGTGTCGCGGGCCGGGACGCCGGCAGAGCGCCGGGACCGGCCGGTGCACCGGGCGCCGGCCCGGCGGTACGGGGATCGGTCACCGGTCCAGTGTCGCTGCCCCGGCTGTGTGCCTCGACTCAGGCCGTCCCCCGGCCCCCTCCGAGGCTCCGCCGCTCGGGTGCGGGCGGGCCGGAGGCAGCGGGGGCCGCCGTCACAGGAGCGCGACGCTGGTGGGGCCCAGGAGCGCCTTGATGTCGCCCATCAGCGCGGTGCTGGGCTGGACCCGCAACCCCTGGTCCAGCCGCAGCACCGTCTCCCGGCCGCCGTTGAGCAGCTTGAGCTGGACCTCGGTGGTGCCCGGGTGGCTGCCGAGCACCTCGCGGAGCCGCTCCACCACCGGCGGCGTGCAGCGGGCCGCCGGCATCGAGACCAGCACCGGACCGCGGGGCCCGTCGGTGACCTCGGGGACGTACACCTCGGAGGCGAACAGCGAGGGCGTGTCGTCGCGGCGGCTGATCCGGCCCTTGACCACCACGATCTGGTCGCGGACCACCTTGTCCGAGACCTGCGCCCAGGTCTTGGGGAAGAAGAGCACCTCCAGCCCGGCCTCGAGGTCCTCGATCGTGGCGATCGCCCACGGCGCGCCCTGCTTGTTGGTGCGTGGCCCGACGGCGGTCAGGATGCCGGCGATCGTGACGTTGGCGCCGTCCTCGACCCCGCCGGCGATGATCTCGGCCAGCGCGGTGTCGGCGTGCGAGGTGAGCACGTGCTCCACCCCGTGCAGTGGGTGGTCGGAGACGTAGAGGCCGAGCATGTCCCGCTCGAAGACCAGCTTCTCCGACTTCGACCAGTCCGCGGTGGGGATGGCGATGTCCAGCGAGGAGCCGAACGGGTCCTCGGCGGTCTCGCCGAAGCTGCCGAACAGGTCGAACTGCCCCTCGGCCTCCTTGCGCTTGACCCCCATCGCCTGGTCCACGGCGTTGGCGTGGATCGCGGCGATGCCCTGCCGGGAGTGGCCCATCGAGTCGAACGCGCCGGCCTTGGCCAGGGACTCGATGACCTTCTTGTTGCACGCCACCGTGTCGATCTTGCGCATGAAGTCGGCGAAGTCCTTGAACGCGCCCTTCTCCTCGCGCGCCCGCACGATCGAGTCGACGACGTTGTGCCCGACGTTGCGCACCGACGCCATGCCGAAGCGGATGTCGGTACCGACGGCGGTGAAGTCCCAGGAGGACTCGTTGACGTCCGGCGGGAGCACCTTGATGCCCATCCGGCGGCACTCGGCCAGGTACACCGGCCGGCGGTCCTTGTCGTCGCCGACGCTGGTGAGCAGCCCGGCCATGTACTCGGCCGGGTAGTTGGCCTTGAGGTAGGCGGTCCAGTAGGAGACCAGGCCGTAGGCGGCCGAGTGCGCCTTGTTGAAGGCGTAGTCGGCGAACGGGACCAGGATGTCCCAGAGCGTCTTGACCGCGGCGGCGGAGTAGCCGTTGGCCTTCATCCCGGCCTCGAAGCCGACGTACTCGGCGTCCAGGACCGACTTCTTCTTCTTGCCCATCGCGCGGCGCAGCAGGTCGGCCTTGCCGAGGGAGTACCCGGCGACCTTCTGCGCGATCGCCATGACCTGCTCCTGGTACACGATCAGGCCGTAGGTCTGGCCCAGGATCTCCGCGAGCGACTCGGCCAGCTCAGGGTGGATCGGGGTGATCTCCTGCTGGCCGTTCTTGCGCAGCGCGTAGTTGGTGTGCGAGTTCGCGCCCATCGGACCCGGGCGGTACAGCGCACCGACGGCGGAGATGTCCTCGAAGTTGTCCGGGCGCATCAGCCGCAGCAGCGACCGCATCGGGCCGCCGTCGAACTGGAAGACGCCCAGGGTCTCCCCGCGGGACAGCAGGGCGTACGTGGCCGGGTCGGTGAGGTCCTTGCTGATCTCGTCGAGGTCGACCGGGTCCTTGCCGTTGATGACGATGTTGCGCAGTGCGTCGTCGATCACGGTCAGGTTGCGCAGACCCAGGAAGTCCATCTTCAGCAGGCCCAGGGTCTCGCAGGTCGGGTAGTCGAACTGCGTGATCACCGCGCCGTCGGCCTCGCGCCGCATGATCGGGATGCTGTCGATCAGCGGGTACCGGCCGATGATGACCCCGGCGGCGTGCACGCCCCACTGCCGCTTCAGCCCCTCGAGCTTGCGGGCCTGGTCGACGACCTCGGCCGCGCCCGGGTCGGACTCGTAGCGGGCCCGGAACTCCCCGGCCTCCTTGTAGCGCTCGTGCTTGGGGTCGAAGATGCCCGACAGCGGGATGTCCTTGCCCATGACGCCGGGGGGCATCAGCTTGGTCAGCTCGTCGCCCACCGAGTACGGCCGGTCGAGCACCCGGGCGGCGTCCTTGATCGCGGCCTTGGCCTTGATCGTGCCGTAGGTGACGATCTGGCTGACCCGCTCCTCGCCGTACTTCTCCGAGACGTAGCGGATCACCTCGCCCCGGCGGCGGTCGTCGAAGTCGATGTCGACGTCGGGCATGGAGACGCGCTCGGGGTTGAGGAACCGCTCGAAGATCAGCCCGTGCTGCAGCGGGTCGAGGTCGGTGATGCCCATCGCGAAGGCGGCCATCGAACCGGCGGCCGAGCCGCGGCCCGGGCCGACCCGGATGCCGTTGTCCTTGGCCCAGTTGATGAAGTCGGCGACCACGAGGAAGTACCCCGGGAAGCCCATCTGGGTGATGATCCCGACCTCGTAGTCGGCCTGCTTGCGGACGTGGTCGGGGATGCCGGCCGGGTAGCGCTTGTGCAGCCCGGCCTCGACCTCCTTGACGAACCAGGAGGTCTCGTCCTCGCCCTCGGGCAGCGGGAAGCGCGGCATCAGGTCGGCGCCCTCGGTGAACTGCACCTCGCACTGCTCGGCGATCAGCAGGGTGTTGTCGCAGGCCTCGGGGTGCTCGCGGAACAGCGCGCGCATCTCCGCGGCGGACTTCAGGTAGTAGCCGTCGCCGTTGAACTTGAAGCGGTTGGTCTCGTTGAGCCGGGAGCCGGTCTGGATGCACAGCAGGGCGTCGTGCGCCTGGGCGTCCTCACGGTGGGTGTAGTGCAGGTCGTTGGTGCCCAGCAGCGGGATGCCGAGCTCCTTGGCGATCTCCAGCAGGGCCGGCTTGGTCCTCTTCTCGATGGACAGCCCGTGGTCCATGATCTCGGCGTAGAAGTTCTCCTTGCCGAAGATGTCCTGGAAGTCCGCCGCCGCCTGCCGGGCCTTGTCCACCTTGCCGGCCCGCAGCCACATGTTGACCTCCCCGGAGGGGCACCCGGTGGTGGCGATCAGGCCCGTGCCGTACCTCTCCAGCAGGTCGCGGTCGAAGCGCGGCTTGCGGTACTGGCCCTCCAGGCTGGCCAGCGAGGAGATCCGGAAGAGGTTGTGCATCCCCTCGGTCGTCTTCGCCAGCAGGGTCATGTGCGTGTAGGCGGCCTTGCCTCGGTTGTTCCCGCCGTCGCCCTCCTCGTCCATCAGCTTGTCGCCGAAGTCGAAGGGGGCGCGGTCGAACCGGGAGCCGGGGGTGTAGTAGCCCTCCATGCCGATGATCGGCTTCACGCCGGCGGCCTTGGCGGTCTTGTAGAAGTCGTAGGCGCCGAAGACGTTGCCGTGGTCGGTCATCGCCAGCGCCGGCATGCCCTCGTCGGCCGCGGCCTTGGTGACCTCACCGAGCTTGGCGGCCCCGTCGAGCATCGAGTACTCGGTGTGCACGTGCAGGTGCACGAAGTTCTCTGAGGACGGGGTGCTCACGGTGCGTGGTGCTCCTCACGGGTCGTGCTCACCGCCTGCCCACCAGCGGTGGACAGGGGCGGCGGGTCGTTCTGGGGTGACCGGCGGGGAAGGCCGTTCAGGGGTGCTGCCGTGCGGGGTGTCGGTCCCCGATCCTCGCACCTCCGGAGTCCTACGCCGAGGGTCCGACAGAACGTGTCTCGGCGATCCGGACCACTCCGTCACACCCGCCCCGGCGCCTCACCGGACGGCGGCCGGGAGCGCGGAGGCCGGCACGAACAGGAACCGCAGGTCGATCGCGGCGTGCAGCAGCACCGGCAGCAGGAGCGAGCCGGTGTCGAGGTAGACCCCGGCCAGCACACCCCCGAGGACGCCGGTGGTCACCACCCCGGCCGGCCCCTGGTAGGCGTGCGCCAGCCCGAACGCCAGCGCGGCGACCAGGACCAGCACCACGGCGGGCAGCCCGGGGGCCAGCGCCGCCACCACGGCGAGGAAGAAGCCGCGGTACAGCCACTCCTCGCACACCCCCGCGGTCACCCCGACCAGGGCGAACAGCCGGCGCTCGGACCGGCTGCGCGGCAGCAGCGCGAGCGTCGAGTGCCCGGGTGGCTCGGCGTGCCGGGCCTCGCCGGGCCGGGTGCGGCGCAGCGTCTCCGGCGGCGGCCCGGCGACCGCACCGCTGCGCAACGCCCGGGTGGTCAGCAGGACCAGCGCCAGGAGCACGACGACCGCCAGCCAGGTCGCCGGTCCGGGCCAGCCGGTCGGCCAGCGCAGCCCCACCTCGGCCGCGCTCACCCCGGTGGCGGCGAGCCAGACCACGACGGTGACCGCCGCCAGACCCCACTCGAGCACCAGCAGCCGGCGGTAGAAGGACCGCCGCGCCGCCGGGTCGGTGCGCAGGCGCCCCTCGAAGCGCCGGTGCAGCACGTACCCGACGAACGGCTCCCCCACGACCAGGTAGACGGCGATGATCACCGCCGCCAGCTGCGCTGCGCCGAAGTCGGCGAGTGCAGCAGGGAGGTCGGGGGCTCCGGACACGAGGCGAGCGCCTCAGTTCTCGGCGCGCAGGACAGCCAGGGCGCCGGCCAGGTCGGCGGGGTGGTCGCTGGTGAACTCGACCCAGCGCCCGTCGGCGGGATGGGCGAACCCGAGCCGCACCGCGTGCAGCCACTGCCGCTGCACCCCGAGCCGAGCGGCCAGCGTCGGGTCGGCCCCGTAGGTCATGTCCCCGACGCAGGGGTGGCGCAGGGCGGAGAAGTGGACCCGGATCTGGTGGGTGCGCCCGGTCTCCAGGTGGACGTCGACGAGGCTGGCCGCCGGGAAGGCCTCCACCACCTCGTAGTGGGTGACCGACGGGCGGCCGCCGGTCACCACCGCGAACCGCCAGTCGTGCTTGGGGTGCCGGTCGATCGGGGCGTCGATCGTGCCCTTGGACGGGTCGGGGTGCCCCTGCACCAGGGCCTGGTACCCCTTGTCGACGGTGCGCTCCTTGAACGCCGCCTTGAGCAGGGTGTAAGCCCGTTCGCTCTTGGCGACGACCATGAGCCCGGTGGTCGCGGCGTCCAGGCGGTGCACGATGCCCTGCCGCTCGGCCGCGCCACTGGTGGAGATCCGGTAGCCGGCCGCAGTCAGTCCGCCGGTGACCGTGGGCCCGGTCCACCCGGGGCTGCCGTGCGCGGCCACCCCGACCGGCTTGTCGATGACCACGACGTCGTCGTCGTCGTGCACCACCGTCAGCCCGGAGACCGGCACCGGGGCGGCCGGCTCACCCGGTGGCGGCGGCAGCTCGACCTCCAGCCAGCTGCCGGCGGTCAGTCGGTCGCCCTTGCCCCGGGCACGGCCGTCGACGACGACGGCACCGCCGTCCGCCAGCTCGGCGGCCACGGCGCGGGAGACCCCGAACAGCCGCACCAGCGCCTGGTCGACCCGCTGGCCCTCGAGCCCGTCGGGCACGGGCAGCGACCGGTGTTCACCGGGTCGCCCGCCGGAAGAGGCCAGGCCGGGACTGCTGATCACCGCACCATTGTGACGGGTGGGGCACTCCGGCCGGCCGCCGCCGGGCCGTCCTGCGCTCAGTCGGTGACGGCGTCCGGCCGGTCGTCGCTGCGGCTGCCGTCGAACTCGATGCCGCGGAAGGCCAGGATCGCGCCCAGCACGCCACCGCAGACGATCGCCGAGTCGGCGACGTTGAAGATCGGGAACACCCCGCCGTAGGGGTCGAACACGGAGAGGAAGTCCACGACGCCGCCGCGCAGGAACCCCGGGTCGCGGAACACCCGGTCGACCAGGTTCCCCAGCGCACCGCCGAGCACGAGGCCGAGGGTGACCGCCCAGGCGGCCGAGTGCATCCGCCGCGCGCTGCGCACGATCACCACGACCACGGCCAGCGCGATCAGGCTGAACACCAGCGTGGCGCCCTCGGCGAAGGAGAAGGCCGCACCGGTGTTGCGCGCCTCGGTGAGGTAGAGCGCCCCGCCGAGCAGCCGCAGCGGCTCCCGGTCGGACAGCGTGGCGACGACGATCAGCTTCGTGGCCAGGTCCAGGGCCAGGACCGCGGCGGCCAGGCCGAGCAGCAGGCGGGCCCGGGAACGGCCGCGCGGGCCGGCCGCAGCGGCCGAGGAACCCGTCGTGGGATCGGGCTGCTCGGACATCGCCGTCCTCCCCGTTGGCGGCCCCGGTGACCACGTCGGTCACGACGATAGCGGCCGACCGCGCCCCGTTCGGCAGACTGCCGGGAGGGCCCCGTCCCGGGCGACCGGGCGCCGGGGCACGATCAGGGGCCGTCGGCTGCGGGGCGGCCGGACCCGTCGTCCGTCACCCGCGCTGCGGGCGGAGGTGCCGCGGGGGACCCTCGAGGAGGCGACCCTGTGATGCATCTCATCCCCTCAGATCGGGGGGACTCCCGGGTTCGGGACGTGTCGCCCGCCGGGGCGGACGACGATGGACCGGTACGCACTCAGTCACGGAGGCAGATCTTGACCACGGATGGTTCCTCGAACCCCGACGTAGTCCTCGTCGGCGGCGGCATCATGAGCGCGACGCTCTCCGCGCTCCTGGGCGTCGTGGCGCCGGACTGGACCGTCGCGGTCTTCGAGTCCGCCGACCAGGTCGCCGGTGAGAGCTCCGACGCGTGGAACAACGCGGGCACCGGCCACTCGGCCCTGTGCGAGCTGAACTACACCCCCGCGGCACCCGACGGCCACGTCGACACGTCCAAGGCCGTCGGCATCAACGAGCAGTTCCAGGTGTCCCGGCAGTTCTGGTCGCACCTGGTGCGCTCCGGGCTGACCGACTCCCCCAAGCGGTTCATCACCTCCGTGCCGCACGTGAGCTTCGTGACCGGCGAGGCCGGGCGCCGGTACATGCGCACCCGGTACGACGCGCTGGCCGCCGAACCGCTGTTCGCGGAGATGGAGTACACCGACGACCGCGACGTCCTCGCCTCGTGGGTGCCGCTGATGATGGCCGGCCGCCCGGCGGACGAGGTCGCCGCCGCGACCCGGTCGCTGGCCGGCACCGACGTCAACTTCGGCGCGCTGACCCGGCTGCTGCTGGACGCCGCGGTCGGCCGGGGCGTCGAGCTGCACACCTCCACCCGGGTCCGCAAGGTCCGGCGGGAGTCCGACGGGCGCTGGGCGGTCACCGTCCGCTCCGGCTCCGGCCGCAGCCGCACCGTGCGCACCCGCTTCCTCTTCGTCGGGGCCGGCGGCGGCGCGCTCCCGCTGCTGCAGGGCTCCGGCATCCCGGAGATCCGCGGCTTCGGCGGGTTTCCGGTCAGCGGCCAGTTCCTCCGCACCCGATCCCCCGAGTTGGTCGGCCAGCACCAGGCCAAGGTCTACGGCCAGGCGAAGGTCGGCGCGCCGCCGATGTCCGTGCCGCACCTGGACCTCCGGCTGATCGACGGCGAGCAGGCCCTGCTGTTCGGGCCCTACGCCGGCTTCTCCCCCAAGTTCCTCAAGGCCGGGTCGATGTGGGACCTGCCGAAGTCGGTGCGCAGCGGCAACCTGGGCTCGATGCTCGGCGCCGGGATCGCCAACATCCCGCTGACGAGGTACCTGATCGGCCAGGTCCTGCAGTCGACCAGCGCCCGGTTCCGAGCGCTCGAGGAGTTCGTCCCCACCGCCGAGCAGGACGACTGGGAGCTGATCACCGCCGGCCAGCGGGTGCAGGTCATCAAGCAGGACGCGACGACCGGCCGCGGCGTGCTGCAGTTCGGCACCGAGCTGATCGTGGGGGCCGAGGGCTCGATCGCCGGCCTGCTGGGCGCGTCCCCGGGGGCCTCCACCGCCACCTCGGCGATGCTCACGCTGCTGGAGCGCTGCTTCCCGGAGCGGATGGACACCTGGCGTCCGCTGCTGCAGGAGGCCATCCCCTCCTACGGCCACAAGCTGTCCGAGGAGCCGGCGCTGATGGCCGAGGTCCGCGCCGACACGACGAAGACGCTCGAACTCCAGGGCTGAGCGCCCCGATCGCGGGGGCCGGAGGCCCCCCGATCGGGGCGCTCGAACGCACGCCGACGCGGGCTGGCCGCGGTCCGGAGGACCGCTGAGCTGGGCCGTCGCGGGGCCGGAGGCTCCCGACGGCACGGCTCCAAGCGGCTCAACGTGCCCGGGGCACGGCTCCTGGCCGCGGTGCGGCCCGGAGGGTCGCGACGTGCTCAGTCACTCTCGCTGGGCTGGCCGCTCTCCCCGCGCCAGGTGGCGAGCCGGCCGGCCCGGCTGACCGCGCGCAGCCGCCGCTCGGCCTCCTGACGGGACCCGCGCGCGGACACCAGCAGCGCCTGGTCGCCGTGCATCAGCCGGGTGGACCGGTCGGGGACGAACGGCTTGCCGTCCCGGACGACGAGGACGACCGCGGCGTCCTCGGGCAGCCGGAGCTCGGGCAGGTAGACGCCGTGCAGCCGGGACGTCTCCGGCACCCGGAGCTGCATCAGCTCCGCGCCGAGCTCGTCCAGCGGGGCGGACTCGACGTCGATGTCCTGCGGGGTGACCGGGGTGGCCAGCCGGAGCAGCCGGGCGACGGCCGGCAGTGACCAGCCTTGCACCACGGTGAAGACGACGACGAGCACGAACACCGTGTCGAACACCCGGGTCGCACCGGGCACCTGGGCGGCGATCGGGAACGTCGCGAGCACGATGGGGACGGCGCCGCGCAGCCCGGCCCAGGAGATGAACAGCTGCTGGGCGATCGGGATGCGGAACCAAACGACGCTCAGCAGCACCGACAGCGGGCGGGCGACCAGCAGCAGCGCGCCGCCCACGAGCAGCGCCGGCAGCAGGGCGTCGGGCAGCCGGGCCGGGGAGACCAGCAGCCCCAGCAGCACGAACAGGCCGATCTGGGCGAGGCTGGCCAGCCCCTCCGCGAAGCCGATGGTGCCGGCCCGGTGCGGGAGCGCGGCGTTGCCGAGCACCAGGCCGCACAGGTAGACGGCGACGAAGCCGGAGGTGTGCACCAGGTCGGCGGAGGCGAAGGCCAGCACGCACAGGGCCACGGTGGCCAGCGGGTAGAAGCCGACCAGCGGCAGGGCGGCGCGCCGGAGCAGCCAGGCCCCGCCGAAGCCGATCCCGACGCCGATCGCCGTCCCGCCGGCCAGCTCGCCGAGCACCTCGGCCAGGACGAGGTACCAGACCGAGGGGGCCCCGCCGGTGAGCTGCTCGCTGAGCACCAGGACGAGCAGGATGACCGGGGCGTCGTTCAGCCCGGACTCCAGCTCCAGCGCGGCGACCATCCGCCGGGGCAGCGGGATCCGGCGCAGGGTGGAGAAGACGGCGGCCGCATCGGTGGAGGTGACCACCGCACCCACCAGCAGGGCGAACAGCCAGTCGAAGTCCAGCAGCCAGACGGCGATCGAGGAGACGACGGCGATGCTGACCACCACGCCGACGGTGGCCAGTGCGATGCCCGGGCCCACCGCCCGGCGGACGTCGGACCAGCGGGTGGTCAGGCCACCCTCGGCCAGGATCACCACGAGGGCGGCCACGCCGAGGGTCTGGGTGAGCCCGACGTCCTCGAAGTCGACGCCGAGGCCGCTCTCCCCCAGCGCCACCCCGAACGCCAGGTAGAGCAGCAGCGACGGGAGCCCGATCCGGTCGGCCAGCCGCAGCGCGACCGCGGCGAGGAGGACGACGAGGGCGCCGACGGCCAGCGCGATGGTGACCGTCGTGTTCATCGGCGATCCCCCATGGGGGGCAGTCTCCCGTACCGGTGTCCGCGGCCGGTGGCGGCTGCGGACCGGCGGCTGCGCGGAGGTGCTGGCGGGGTCGGGGATGATGGGCTGCGTGAGTGCTCCCTCCGGGCCGTTCCAGGCCCTTCCCCCGCAGGTCGACCTGCCGGCCCTCGAACACGAGGTCCTCGAGCAGTGGGAGGCCGACAAGGTCTTCGCCCGATCGCTGGAAGGCTCTGCCGACCGGCCGCAGTGGGTCTTCTACGAGGGCCCGCCGACGGCCAACGGCCGCCCCGGCACCCACCACATCGAGGCGCGGGCGTTCAAGGACGTCTTCCCCCGGTTCAAGACGATGCAGGGCTACCACGTGCCCCGGCGCGCCGGCTGGGACTGCCACGGGCTGCCGGTGGAGATCGCCGTGGAGCAGGAGCTCGGCTTCGCCGGCAAGCCCGACATCGAGCGGTACGGGATCGCGGAGTTCAACGCCCGCTGCCGGGAGTCGGTGGAGCGGCACGTCGGCGCGTTCGCCGAGCTGACCCAGCGGATGGGCTACTGGGTCGACATGTCGACGGCCTACCGGACCATGGACGCCAGCTACATCGAGAGCGTCTGGTGGTCGCTGCAGCAGGTGTTCGACAAGGGCCTGCTCGTGGAGGACCACCGGGTCGCCCCGTACTGCCCGCGCTGCGGCACCGGTCTGAGCGACCACGAGGTCGCCCAGGGCTACGAGACGCTCACCGACCCCTCGGTCTACGTCCGGCTCCCGGTGACCAGCGGCGACTGGGCGGGGAAGGCCGACCTGCTGATCTGGACGACGACGCCGTGGACGCTCCCCTCCAACACCGCGGTCGCCGTGCACCCCGACGTCACCTACGTGGTGGCCCGCACGGACGACGGGACGTTCGTCGTCGCCGAGCCGCTGCTGACCGCGGTGCTCGGTGAGAACGTGAAGGTGCTGGCCCGCACCACCGGCCGGGACTGGGAGCGGGTGCACTACCAGCGGCCGTTCGAGCTGGTCGACTTCCCGGAGGGGGACGCGCACTTCGTCGTCCTGGCCGAGTACGTCACCACCGAGGACGGCACCGGGCTGGTGCACCAGTCCCCCGCCTTCGGCGCCGACGACTTCACCGTCTGCCGGTCCTACGGCCTGCCGGTGGTCAACCCGATCGACGCCTCCGGCCACTTCGTCGCCGACGTGCCGCTGGTCGGCGGGCACTTCTTCAAGGCCGCCGACCCGGCCCTGGTGCAGGACCTGCAGGACCGGGGCATGCTGTACCGGGAGCTGCGGTACGAGCACAGCTACCCGCACTGCTGGCGCTGCCACACGCCGCTGATGTACTACGCACAGCCGTCCTGGTACATCCGCACCAGCCAGGTCAAGGACCAGCTGCTGGCGCAGAACGAGCGCACGAACTGGCACCCCGAGAGCATCCAGTGGGGCCGCTACGGCGACTGGCTGAACAACAACGTCGACTGGGCGCTGTCCCGGGACCGGTACTGGGGCACGCCGCTGCCGATCTGGCGCAACGACGCCGACCCGAGTCGGATGGTGGTCATCGGCTCGCTGGCCGAGCTGTCCGAGCGCACCGGCCGCGACCTGTCCGACCTGGACCCGCACCGGCCGTTCATCGACGAGGTGACCTTCACCGTGCCGGGTGAGGAGGGCACCTACCGCCGGGTCCGGCAGGTCATCGACGCCTGGTACGACTCCGGTTCGATGCCGTTCGCCCAGTGGGGCGCGCCGCACCGCAACAAGGCGGAGTTCGAGGCGGCGTACCCGGCGCAGTTCATCGCCGAGGCGATCGACCAGACGCGCGGGTGGTTCTACACGCTCATGGCGGTCGGCACGCTGGTGTTCGAGCAGAGCTCCTACGAGAACGTGCTGTGCCTGGGGCACATCCTGGCCGAGGACGGCCGGAAGATGAGCAAGCACCTGGGCAACATCCTGGAGCCGATGCCGCTGATGGACCGGCACGGCGCCGACGCCGTCCGCTGGTTCATGCTGGCCGGCGGCTCGCCCTGGTCGGCCCGCCGGGTCGGCCACGAGACGCTGTCCGAGGTCGTCCGCAAGGTCCTGCTGACCTACTGGAACACCGCCAGCTTCTTCACCCTCTACGCCGAGACGAACGGCTGGGACCCGGCCGTCACCCCCGCTCCCCCGCGCGCCGAGCGACCGCTGCTGGACCGCTGGGCGCTGGCGGAGCTGGCGTCGGTGACCGCCGGCGTCACCGACGCGCTGGAGCGGTTCGACACCCAGACCGCCGGGCGGCTGATCGCCGAGTTCGTCGACGACCTGTCCAACTGGTACGTGCGGCGCAGCCGGCGACGGTTCTGGGACGGCGACCCGGCGGCGCTGGGCACCCTGCACGAGGTGCTCGACACGCTGACCCGTCTGATGGCGCCGTTCACCCCGTTCGTGACCGAGCGGGTGTGGCGCGGCGTCGTCGTGCCCGGGCAGGTGGCGGCGGTCGACTCGGTGCACCTGGCGAGCTGGCCGGCCGTCGACGAGGACGCCCGGGACGACGCGCTGGTCGACCAGGTCGCCCTGGTCCGGCGCCTGGTCGAGCTGGGCCGGTCCGCCCGCACCGCGGGCAAGGCCCGCACCCGCCAGCCCCTGGCCCGTGCGCTGGTGGCCGCGCCGGGGTGGGCGCAGCTGCCGCGGGAGCTGGTCGCCGAGGTGGCCGAGGAACTGAACGTCGCGGAGCTGACCGAGCTCGCCGGGGTCGACGGCTCGCTGGTCGACGTCTCGGTCAAGGTGGACTTCCGGGCGGTGGGGCGCCGGATGGGCAAGCAGGTGCAGGCGGTCGCCGCCGCGGTCGCCGCCGCCGACGCGGCCGAGCTGGTCGCCGCCTACCGGGCCGGGTCGGCGACCGTGCCGGTCGACGGAGCGCCGGTGCCGCTCGTCGAGGGCGACCTGGTGATCACCGAGACGCCCCGGGAGGGCTGGACGGTGGCCTCGGCCGGCGGGCTCACCGTCGCCCTGGACCTGACCCTCACCCCGGAGCTGGAGCGGGCCGGGCTGGCGCGCGAGGTCGTGCGGTTGGTGCAGGACGCCCGCAAGTCCAGCGGGCTGGCGGTCAGCGACCGGATCGAGGTGTGGTGGACCGGCGAGGGGGCCGTGGCCCAGGCGCTCACCGAGCACGCCGCCCCGCTGGCCGCGGAGGTGCTGGCCACCACCGTGCACGCCCAGGAGGCCGGGGCCGGCGACGGGCTCGAGGGCCCCGCCGGCGCCCGGGTCTGGATCACCCCGGCGCGCTGACGTCGGACGGGCCCCCGGTCAGCACCGGGGGCCCGTCCCGTTCCCTGCGACCCACCGCGAGCCACCGCAGCACAGAGCCCCGCCGGACCAGGTCCGGCGGGGCTCTGTGCTGCTGTGCGTGGTGTGTCAGGCGCTGACGTGCTGGCTCTGCCGGCTGGCGGACGCCGGTTCGGCCGAGCCGCGGCTGTCCAGGTCGCGCAGGTGCGACTCCAGGTAGGAGCGCAGCCGGGTGCGGTACTCCCGCTCGAAGGTGCGCAGCTCGTCCACCTTGCGCTCGAGGCTGGCCCGCTTCTCCTCCAGGGAGCCCATCGCCTCCACGTGCTTGCGCTCGGCGTCCTGGGCGAGGGCGGTGGCCTTGGCGCGGGCCTCGCGCTCCATCGTGTCCGCGCGGGTGCGGGCGTCGCCGAGCATGGCGTCGGCGCGGCTCTTGGCCTCACCGACCATCTGCTCGCTCTTGGCCCGCGCCTCGGACATCATCCGGTCGCTGCTGCTCTTGGCGGTGCCCACCATCTGGTCGGCCTGGGCCTTGGCCTCGTTGACGTGCCGCTCGGCCGTCTCGGTGGCCAGCGCCAGCATCCGGGAGGCGCGGATCGCGTCGTCCTCGCGCACCTGCGCCGCCGCCGTCTGCGCCGGCGGGGGCGGCGGGGCCGCGACGGTCATCGGCGCGGACTCGGGCCGTTCCTCCCGCACAGCGGACCCGGTGCCACCGGAGGCGCGCAGGTCGTTGTTCTCCTCGATGAGCCGGGCCAGCTCGGCCTCGACCACGTCGAGGAAGGCGTCCACCTCGTCCTCGTCGTAGCCGCGCTTGCCGATCGGCGGCTTCTTAAAGACGACGTTGTGCACGTCGGCGGGAGTCAGTGGCATGCGGCTCACCTCAGGTCGGGCGGGAGGAACGGGGACGGATCCAGATCGGCGGCGAACCGGTTCGGGTCCACACCCCGTTCGGGCACGGTACGACGGATCATGCGATGTTGTAGGCGATGCTGCTCAGGATGCTGCGCAGGAGGATCACGCCGATCAGCAGCACCATAAACCCCAGATCGAGGCGGATGGACCCGAGGTTGAGCGGCGGGATGACCTTGCGCACCGCCTTGAGCGGCGGGTCGGTCGCTGCGTAGACGACCTCGAGCCCCGCCGCGACCAGACCCTGGGGGCGCCAGCTGCGCGCGAGCACCATCACCCAGTCCACGACGAACCGGGCGAAGAGGAGGATCAGGAAGACGAGCAGGATCGACGAGACGATCTGCAGAAGGAGAGGCACGGTCCTCGCTCGTTCGGGAGCACCTCACGCCGGGGCGCGGGGTGCACGGGGTCAGGACTGGCTGAAGAAGCCGCCCTCACGGATGCGGGCCTTGTCCTCAGCCGTCACGTCGACGTCCTGCGGACTGAGCAGGAAGACCTTGGCCGTGACTCGCTCGATACTACCGTGCAGCCCGAACGTCAGACCGATGGCGAAGTCGACGAGCCGCTTCGCGTCGGCGTGCTCCATGTCGGTCAGGTTCATGATCACCGGCATGCCGTCCCGGAACCGCTCACCGATGGTGCGGGCCTCGTTGTAGGAGGCCGGGTGCACGGTGGTGATCCGGTAGCCCTGCGGAGCCGGCGACGGCACCGGTGCGGGGGCCGGGACGGGCTCGGGAGCCGGCGCCACGGGCTCGCTCATGGCCAGACCGGCCGCGGCGCCGGAGCCCCCGGAGCTGATCCGGCTGCGGCCCGACGAGCCGGCGCCGGTGCTCCCGGCGGCGGACAGCCCGCTGCCGGCCAGGCGTGCGGCGGTGCTGCCGCTGGACGGCGCGCCGGCCAGGCCGATGGTCCGCGGCGTGGCCGGCCGCCGGCCTAGGGAGACCTCGGGCTCGGGTGCGCGCTCCTCGACCGGCTCGTCGACCGGGCGCACGCCGGCGTACTCGGTGTCGTAGCCACCGCCGTAGCCGCTGCCGTAGCCGTAGCGGGACTCCTCGGCCACGGGGTCGGCGTCGTCGGCGGCGTAGCGGTCGTAGCCGCGGTCATAGCCCCGGTCGTCGCGGTCGTAGTCGCTCTGCCGTGCGGCGTAGCGGTCGTACCCGCCACGGGTGTCGTCGTCCTCGACGAGGCCGAGGTAGACCCCCATCCTCCGCATCGCTCCCGCCATCGGACGTCTCCCTCTGGTCTCGTCGGCGCTGGACGCCCCGCGCTGCAATCAGGTGCCTGGGTGGTTCAGGTGGTGCTGGTGTTCCAGGTGGGACTCGGGAGGCGCAGGAGTGCCACGCCACTCCCCCGCACCACAGCCCGGTGTCACTGCTCTGCACCGGAGGTTAGGGGGCGCGTCCCGAACAACGCAGTACCGACACGCACCACGGTGGCCCCAGCTGTCACAGCAGCCTCCAGGTCGCCGCTCATGCCTGCCGATGTATCCGTGGCATCAGGATGGTCGGCGCGCAGCCGGGTGGCCAGCCCGGCCAGGCGCTGGAACGCCGGGGCGGGCTCCGCACCCCGCGGGGCCACCGCCATCAGACCGCGCAGCCGGAGCTCCGGCGCGCCGGCGATGGCGTCCGCGAGGCCGGGGACGTCGGCCGGCGCGGCCCCGCCCCGACTGCCGAGCTCGCCCTCCGGGCCACCCAGGTCGACCTGGACGTAGACGTCCAGGACCCGCTGCTCACGCTCGGCGGCCCGGGCCAGGGCCGTCACCAGCGAGGCGCGGTCCACCGAGTGCACCGTGGCACCGAGCCGGGCCACCGGGGTCACCTTGTTCCGCTGCAGCTGCCCGACGAGGTGCCAGTGCAGCTCGGGGACGGCGGGGTCCTCGGCCAGGGCCGCCGCCTTGCCGGCCAGCTCCTGCACCCGGTTCTCGGCGAAGTGCCGTTGCCCGAGCGCCGCGAGGGCCCGGACGTCGTCGGCCGACCAGGTCTTGCTCACCGCCAGCAGCCGCACCTCGGCCGGGTCCCGTCCGGCGGCCCGGGCGGCGTCGTCGATCCGGGCGCGGACGGCCCGCAGGTTCTCGGCGAGGGACGGCCTGTTCTCGGCGACGGGCGACATGGCCTCATCCTCCCCGCAGGGAACGCATCGCTCCCCCGGCGGGTGGACCGCCTGATCCCGTCCCGGGGCCCACCGCGAGCATGCGTGCGGCGGGCCCCGGGACGGGATGGGTCAGGAGCCGAGCCAGACCACGCCGGCCTGGCGACCGGTCACGCCGTCGCGCCGGTGGCTGAACAGCCGAGGGTCCTCGACGGTGCAGCGTGGGTCGTGCACGACCTGCCCGACCCCCGCACCGCGCAGCACCTCGGCGATCCCCGCCCGCAGGTCCAGCCCCGGGGTGCCGCGTCGAGTGCGGACGGCGCTGGCCGGGGCGACCCGGGCGACGTCGGCCTGCATCTGCGCGGGCACCTCGTAGTCCAGCCCGCAGACGGCCGGGCCGAGCAGCGCTTCCACGTCGCCCGGCCGGGAGCCCAGCCGGGTCATCGCCGCCAGCGTGGCCGGGACGACGCCGGCCCGCACCCCCTCGCGACCGGCGTGGACGGCGGCGACCACCCCGGCGACGGGGTCGGCCAGCAGCACCGGCACGCAGTCGGCGACCAGCACGCACAACACCAGCCCGGGGGTGGCGGTGACGAGTGCGTCGACGTCGGCGACCGGGTTCTCGTCGGCGTCCTCGACGATCGCGACGCCGGTGCCGTGCACCTGGGTCATCCAGAGCAGCCGATCGGCGGGCACGCCGAGCTCACCGGCCAGCCGTGCCCGGTTGGCGGCGACGGCGTCCGGGTCGTCGCCGACGTGGCTCCCCAGGTTGAAGGAGTCGTACGGCGCGACAGAACGGCCGCCCCGCCGGTCGGTGACGACCCGACGGGGTCGCACCGCCGACGGAGCGGCCGGTCCTGCACTCACTGCGGTGCGGACGTCACTGGCTGCGGAGGAACTCGGGGATGTCGAGCTCCTCCTCGAAGTCGTCCGAGGCCAGCGGCCGACGGGTGGTGCCACCCTGGCCGCCACCCTGCCCGGCGATCGGCGGCAGCGGCGGCACGGTGATCCCACCCCCCTGCGGCGCACTGCCGGGCTGACCCGGGCGCGGCGCCGACGGGGAGGAGGCCGCCGGGGCGGCCGGCGCCTGCGGCGGCGCGGCCGGAGCCGCACCGGCCGGCCGCTCCCCCGTCTGCACCGGCGCCGACGGACGGGCCGCCGGCGGGGTGCTCACCGGTGCGGCCGGCGCTGCCGGCGCGGTGGGTGCCGACGTCGCCAGCGGGGTGCTGCCGGCGTCCTTGCGGGTGCCGGGCTTGCCACCGTCGAAACCGGCCGCGATGACGGTCACCCGCACCTCGTCACCGAGGGCGTCGTCGATGACGGCGCCGAAGATGATGTTGGCGTCCGGGTGGGCGGCGTCGGAGACGAGCGAGGCAGCCTCGTTGATCTCGAACAGCCCCAGGTCCGACCCACCGGAGATCGACAGCAGGACGCCGTGGGCGCCCTCCATCGAGGCCTCCAGCAGGGGCGAGGCGATCGCCTGTTCAGCCGCCAACAGGGCGCGGTTGTCCCCGCGCGCACTGCCGATGCCCATCAGCGCCGAGCCGGCTCCGGACATGACCGACTTGACGTCGGCGAAGTCCAGGTTGATCAGACCGGGCGTGGTGATCAGGTCGGTGATGCCCTGCACACCGGAGAGCAGCACCTGGTCGGCGGTGCGGAAGGCGTCCATCACGCTGACGTTCCGGTCGCCCAGCTGCAACAGCCGGTCGTTCGGGATCACGATGAGCGTGTCGCACTCGTTGCGCAGCTCCTCGATGCCCGTCTCGGCCTGGACCGCCCGCCGCTTCCCCTCGAAGGAGAACGGGCGGGTGACCACGCCGATCGTGAGCGCGCCGAGCTTGCGGGAGATGGAGGCGACGACGGGCGCACCACCGGTGCCCGTGCCACCGCCCTCGCCGGCGGTCACGAAGACCATGTCGGCGCCCTTGAGCACCTCTTCGATCTCCTCGCGGTGGTCCTCGGCGGCCTGCCGGCCGACGTCCGGCTGCGCACCGGCGCCCAGGCCGCGGGTGAGCTCACGACCGACGTCGAGCTTGACGTCGGCGTCGCTCATCAGCAGCGCCTGTGCATCGGTGTTGATCGCGATGAACTCGACCCCCTTGAGGCCGACCTCGATCATGCGGTTGACCGCGTTCACCCCGCCGCCGCCGATGCCGACGACCTTGATGACCGCTAGGTAGTTGTGCGGAGGTGTCATGCCGCGCTCCCCAACTGGACCCTCATCCTTAGGTTAAGCCTTATAGTTATGTCAACTGAGTCGTTGTGAGGACGAAGTTAGGTGTGCTCATCCGGGGCAGCAAGCACCCTCCTCGGTTCGGCGTGTCCATCCGGCGGATTCCCACGAGGATCGGGCGGCACATCCGTCACTTGCCGCTCACGAGACGTGACGACCCGCCTGGTCAGCGTCTCCAGTTCGACTCCAGACATCTCCGGCCCTGTTCGGCACGCCCGAGACGGACGACGCGCGGACCTTTTTCTGGCCGGGCGTGTCGGGAGCCCGGTCGGACCCCGCGTGGTCAGCGCAGGACGACCGCGTCCGGGGTGCTGACGTCGAGGGTGCTGGCCGGGTCGAGGGTCCCCTGGTCGATCTGGTCCAGCAGCGCGTCCAGCACCTCGGCCTTGCGGTCGGTCCGATCGGCGCTCCCCCAGCGCACGGACCGGCCGTCGGTCAGCGTCAGCGTGACGTCGTCGGCGCTGCGCGCGGACACCTGGGTCACCTGACTGCGCACGGCGTCCGGCAGTGCGGTGAGCGCGCCGAGCGCGGCGGTGGTGGCCGCGTCGTCCGGGCCGGGGTCCTGGACGTCGAGCGGGACCACCCCGTTCGGGGCGTCGCCGGTGATGGTGTCGAACACCACGCCCCCGGCGTCGAGCAGCTGCCGGGTGCCCGCCTGCTCCACGACCGCGACCGGGACGCGCTCCGCCAGCGTGACCACGACCGTCCCCGGCCACCCACGGGTCACCTCCACCGAGGCGACCTGCGGCAGCTGAGCCACCCGCCCAGCCGCCGCCCCGGTGTCCACCCGCACCAGCGGGGTGCCCTCCTCGACCCCGGCGGCGGAGACGACCTGGGCGTCGGACAGCGCGACGGCACCGTCGACCCGCACGGTGCGGACCGCGAGCAACGGGCTGGCCAGCAGGACCCACGCCCCGAGCGCCACCACGAGGGCCAGCCCGACCGCCACCACGACCAGCCGGCGGCGCGGACTGCGCGTGCGGCGGGACCGACCGCGCCGGGAGCCCAGCGAGGTGACCGGTGCGGCAGCTCCCGCCGGGGCGGCGCCGCGGCGCGGTCGGCGGGACCGGTCGCGGGTCGTCGACCCCGTGCGGCTCACCGTGGTGGCTCCGGCCCGTCCTCCGCCGCGTCCGTCGGCTCCGGCGGTGGCGCCAGCGCCACCAGCACCTCGGGCCCGACCATCGACACGTCGCCGGCGCCCATGGTCACCACCAGGTCACCCGGCCGCGCCCGGGCGGCCATCGCGCCTGCGGCCGCCGACCACGAGGGCTCGAAGGCGACCCGCCCGGCGGGCAGGGGCACCGCGTCGGCCACCAGTGCGCCGGTGACCCCGGGGACCGGGTCCTCCCGGGCGCCGTAGACCTCCATCACCACCACCTCGTCGGCCAGCCCCAGCGCCGCACCGAAGCCGGCGGCGAACTGCGCCGTCCGGCTGTAGAGGTGCGGCTGGAAGAGCACCAGCAGGCGCCCGTCCCCCACCACCGCGCGGGCGGCGCGCAGCTGGGCGGCCACCTCGGTGGGGTGGTGGGCGTAGTCGTCGTACACCCGGACCCCGGCGACGGTGCCCTTGAGCTCGAAGCGACGGTGCACGCCGCCGAACCGGCCCAGCCCGGTGAGCAGGCCGGCGACGGGCAGGCCCAGCTCCAGGCCGGCCAGCAGCGCCGCGGCGCTGTTGAGGGCCATGTGCACGCCGGGCAGCCGGATGTGCACCGCGCCGAGTTCCTGACCGTCGAGGACGGCGGTGTACCGGGTGCCGTCCGGGCCGACCTCGAGGTCGATCAGGCGGAGGTCCGCCCCGGCCGACTGGCCGTAGGTGCGCACCCGGGCGGTGGCGCCGACACCGGCCAGCCGGGCGGCACCCGGGTCGTCGGCGCAGAGCACCAGGAAGCCCTCGGCGGGGACGGTGCGCACGAACGTGTCGAACGCCGCCTCCACCGCGGCCAGGTCGCCGTAGTTGTCCAGGTGGTCGGCCTCGACGTTGGTGACGATGCCCCCACGGGGGGCCAGCAGCAGGAAGGACCGGTCGCTCTCGTCGGCCTCGGCGAGGAAGACGTCCCCCTGGCCGGCGTGGGCGTTCGAACCGGACTCGTTGAGCGTGCCGCCGATGGCGAAGGAGGGGTCGACGCCACAGGCCTGGACGGCGACCGTCAGCATCGAGGTCGTCGAGGTCTTCCCGTGGGTGCCCGCCACCGCGACGCTGCGCCGTCCGGCCATCACCGCTGCCAGCGCCACCGCCCGCGGCAGCACCCGCAGCCCGCGCTCCCGGGCGGCCACCAGCTCGGCGTTCTCGTCCCGGATCGCGGTGGAGACCACCACGGTCGCCGCCTCGCCCAGGTGCCCGGCGGCGTGACCGACCTCGATCCGGGCACCGAGCGCGTCCAGCGCGCGCAACGCCGGGGAGTCCCGTCGGTCGCTGCCGGACACCGACACCCCGCGGGCCAGCATGATCCGGGCGATGCCGCTCATCCCGGCCCCGCCGATGCCGATGAAGTGCACCGGCCCCAGCTCCTCCAGCGACGGGATCGGCCCCCGCCAGGCGGCGACGTCGTCGGCGCTCATCGCTTGCGCACCCCCTCGGCGGCGACCTGCAGCACGATGTCGGCCAGCCGCTCGTCGGCGTCCGGGGTGCCGGCGGCGGCCGCGGAGGCGGCCAGCGCCGACAGCGCGGCCGGGTCGGTGAGCAGCGGCACGAGCTCGCTCCTGATCCAGGCCGGCGACAGGTCCGCGTCGGCGACGAGCAGCCCCCCACCGGCCTCCACCACGGGCAGCGCGTTGAGCCGCTGCTCCCCGTTGCCGATCGGCAGTGGGACGAAGACGGCCGGCAGCCCGACCGCGGAGAGCTCGGCGACGGTCACCGCACCGGAGCGGCACAGCGCCAGGTCCGCCGCGGCGTAGGCGAGGTCCATCCGTTCCAGGTAGTCGACGACGACGTAGGGCGCACCCCCGGCCGGCCGGGCGGGCACCGAGACGTCGGTGTTCTTCGGCCCCCGGGCGTGCAGCACCTGCACCCCGGCGGCGGTCAGCGCGTCGGCCGCGCCGACCGCGGCCCGGTTCAGCGACGCGGCGCCCTGCGAGCCGCCGAACACCAGCAGGGTCGGGCGGTCGGGGTCCAGCCCGAACTCCGCGCGCGCCTCGGCCCGCCGGGCGGCGCGGTCCAGCCCGCTGATCGCCGTCCGCAGCGGCATCCCGACGTGCTCGGCGCCGTGCAGCGGCGTGCTCGGGACGGTGACCGCGACGCGGGCGGCGAGCCGGGCGCCGACCCGGTTGGCCAGTCCGGGCAACGCGTTCTGCTCGTGCACCACGATCGGGACGCCGGCCCGCCTCCGCCCGGCCCGGCGGGCGGCCAGGTAGGCCGGCAGGGCCACGTACCCGCCGAAGCCGACGACGACGTCGGCGTCGAGCTCGGTGAGCAGCGCCCGGGTCTCGGCGACGGCCCGGCGGACCCGGCCCGGGACGCGCAGCAGGTCCGGCGTGGGCTTGCGCGGCAGCGGGACCGGCGGGATGAGCCGCAGGTCGTAGCCCCGGGCCGGCACCAGCCGGGTCTCCATGCCCCGGGCGGTGCCCAGGCAGGTGACCCGGGGGGCGCCGCCGGCGGCGCCGGTGCGGCGGGTGAGGGCGTCGGCGAGGGCGAGCATCGGCTCGATGTGGCCGCCGGTGCCGCCACCGGCGAGCACGACGTGCACCGGGGTGGGGCCGGAGGAGGGCACGGCCGGGGCGTTCTCGCCGGGGTCGTGCTGGGGAGAGGTCACTGCGAGCGTCCTGGCCGTTCCGTTCTCGGGGGGCGGGACTGCCGGACGGGCCGGCCCTGGGCAGCGGGCGGCTCCCCGGACCAGGGACGGTCGCGGAGCCCCTCACGCAGGGCAGGCCCCGCCGCGGACGAGGGCCGGCTGCGGACGGTCGGGCGGTCACCGGGGTTCTGCCGGCGGTCGACAGTCTGCCGTTCCGGGCCACCTCGGCGCGCGTCCGGGGTGGCCACCGGGCCGCCGGCACCACGGCCCCGACCCACCGGGGAGGACGTCGGGTGCCCGGTCACCCGGGCGACCGTCCGGCCGTTGCCACGCCGGGGGGCCGGGGGCGGCGGACCGGGACGGGCGGTGGACCGGCTCTCGCGGCGCCGGCGGGAGGGCACCGGGTCGACGGCCGCCGCGGGGACCGGCGCCAGCAGCCGGGCCAGCCGGCCGCGGCGCTGGCCCCGCTGGGCGGCGATCGCGGCCGGCTCGGCCCGGGCGAAGCGCACCAGCAGCCCGACGACGAAGAGGGTGAGGACCAGCGAGGTGCCGCCGGCGGAGATCAGCGGCAGCGTCACGCCGGTGACCGGCAGCAGGCCCACCACGTAGCCCATGTTGATCACGGCCTGCCCGACCAGCCACACCGTGATGGCCACGCAGGACAGCTGGACGAAGCGGTCGGCGGACCGGTGGGCGATCCGGAACCCGGCCCAGGCCAGGATCCCGTAGAGGGTGACCACCACCAGGCAGCCCAGGAAGCCCAGCTCCTCGCCGATGATCGCGAAGATGTAGTCGGACTCCGCGTGCGGCAGCAGGTTCCACTTCATCGCGCTGTTGCCCAGCCCGACGCCCCACACCCCGCCGGTGGCCAGCGCGTACAGCCCGCGGATCGCCTGGTAGCCGCCGTTCTCCGGATCGGCGAACGGGTCCAGGAACGAGGTGATCCGGGCCATCCGGTAGCTCGCGAACGTCACCATCAGGACGACGGCCACGGCGGCGAGCGCCACGGCACCGGCGATGTAGCGGCGGGACAGCCCACCGGCCCACATCAGCCCGGCCAGCACCAGCCCCAGGCTGACCACCGCACCCATGTCCGGCTCGAGCAGCAGCAGCAGCGACAGCACGCCGAACACCGGCAGCACCGGGACGAGCAGCGACTGGACGGTCAGGTACTTCTCCCGCAGGGCGATGACGTGGGCGCCCCAGAGCGCGAAGACCAGCTTGCCCAGCTCGGAGGGCTGGAAGTTGGTGAAGCCCAGGTCGAACCAGGCCCGGGAGCCGTTCAGCTTCAGCCCGATGCCCGGCACGAGGACCAGCAGCAGCAGCCCGGCGACGCCGAGCAGTGCCCAGCCGGAGAACTGGCGGATGCGGCCGACCGGCAGGTGCATCGCCACCAGCATGGCGAGCAGCCCGATGACGGCGAAGGCGATCTGCCGGACGCCGGGCAGCCAGGCCGGCTGGCCGGCCTTGGCCGCCTCGATCGAGGAGGCGGAGAAGACCATCACCAGGCCGATGGCCAGCAGCATGCCGGCCGCCCCGAGCACCAGGTGGGAGCTGGTCATCGGGCCGTCGACCCAGGCCGGGATGCGGAAGCGCGGCCCCCCGGCCCGGGCTGCGGCGGGCTGCTCCTCGCGGCCGGCGCGGCGGGACCCGCGCTGCCCGGTGGTCGCCGTCACCGGCAGGTCACCCCAGCGCGCGGACCGCGTCGGCGAAGGCCCGGCCGCGGTGCGCGTAGTCGGTGAACACGTCCATCGAGGCGGCCGCCGGGGCGAGCAGCACGGTGTCCCCGGGGCGGGCCAGCCGGACGGCAGCCGCGACCACCTCACGCATCACGCTGTCCCCATCCGTCACAGCGCCATCGTCGCCGCTGGGGACCACCGTGCGTGGGACCGACGGGGCGTGTCGCGCCAGCGACCGGGCCAGCACCTCCCGATCCCGGCCCAGCAGCACCACCCCGGCCAGCCGCGGGGCGACCGCGGCGACCAGCGGCTCGACGTCGGCGCCCTTGAGCAGGCCCCCGGCGATCCACACCACCCGCGGGTAGGCGGCCAGCGAGGCGCCGGCCGCGTGCGGGTTCGTGGCCTTGCTGTCGTCGACGAAGTCGATGCCGTCGACGCTGCCGACCAGCACGTTGCGGTGGGCCCCGCCGCGGAAGCCGGCCAGGCCGCGGCCGACCGCGGCCGCCTCGACGCCGGCGACCCGGGCCAGGGCCGCCGCGGCCAGCGCGTTCACCGTGTTGTGCGGCCCCCGCACCTGCAGGGCCTCGAGCTCGGCGAGCACCTCACCGGCCGGGTCCGGGCTGAACGCGCGGTCGACGAGGGCACCGGACCGGACGCCGAGCTGGCCGCGGGCGGGCTCGCCGAGGGTCACGGTGACCGGGTGCCGGTGGGCGGCGACGAGCGCGGACGCGACCGGGTCACCGGCGTCGGCGACCGCGACCGGCGCCAGCCGCAGCAGTCGGGCCTTGGCGTCGCGGTAGGCGTCGAAGGAGCCGTGCCAGTCGACGTGGTCGTCGGCGACGTTGAGCACGCAGGCAGCGGCAGGGGCGATCGAGGAGGACCAGTGCAGCTGGAAGCTGGAGAGCTCCACGGCGATCGCGTCGTGGGCGGGGGCGCCGTCGGCGTCGCGGGCGGTGACCACCTCGACGAGCGGCCGGCCGACGTTGCCCGCGGCGACCGCCCGCCGCCCGCCGGCCAGCAGCACCGCCTCGAGCATCGTGACCGTCGTCGTCTTCCCGTTGGTGCCGGTGACCGCGAACCAGGGGGCGGGCTCCGCGCCCGGCGCGGCTGCCCGCAGCCGCCAGGCCAGCTCCGGTTCGCCGATGACCTCCACGCCGCGGGCGGCGGCGGTCCGCAGCAGCGGGGAGTCCGGCCGCCAGCCCGGGGAGGTGACGACCAGGTCGATGCCCTCCGGCGGCTCGCTGAGCGCCCCGAGCCAGCGGGCGCCCGCCTCGACCAGCTCGGTCAGCACGGCGGGCTCGGTGGCATCGGTGAGCCAGACGTCGTCCCCGCGGGCGAGCAGCACCCGGGCCGCTGCGGCGCCGGAGACGCCGAGCCCGGCGACCAGCACGGTGCCCAGCGGTCGGTCCGCCGTCCCGTTCGCGTGGGTCACCTCAGATACCCGTGACGGAGAGCCAGTCGGCGTAGAACAGCCCCAGCCCGAAGGCGACCGCCATCCCGGTGACCAGCCAGAACCGGACGATCACGGTGTTCTCCGCCCAGCCGGCGAGCTCGAAGTGGTGGTGCAGCGGGGCCATCCGGAAGACGCGGCGACGGGTGGCCCGGAAGAAGCCGACCTGGATCACCACCGACAGGGTGACCGCCACGAACAGCCCGCCGAGCACGACGAGCAGCAGCTCGGTCCGGGTGACGATGGCCAGCCCGGCCATCAACCCGCCGAGGGCCAGCGAACCGGTGTCGCCCATGAAGATCCGGGCCGGTGAGGTGTTCCACCACAGGAAGCCCAGGCAGGAGCCCATCGCCGCGGCGGCCACCAGGGTGACGTCCAGCGGGTCGCGGACGGTGTAGCAGCCGTCGACGAAGCCCCCGGCGCAGTCGTTCCCGAACTGCCAGAACGAGATGACCACGTAGGAGCCGAACACCATCGCCGAGGCGCCGGCGGCCAGCCCGTCGAGGCCGTCGGTGAGGTTGACCGCGTTGGAGAACCCGGCGATGAAGAGGTAGGCCAGCGCGATGAACGCGACCGTCGGCAGGGTGAGCGGGGCGATGTCCCGGACGAAGGAGACCGTCGTGGTGGCCACCGCGGTGCCGTCCTCGCCGTCGGCCATCAGCGCGAGCACGGCGAAGGTGACCCCGATGACCAGCTGGCCGACGAGTTTGGCGGTCTTGTTCAGGCCGAGGCTGCGCCGGTACCGGATCTTGAGGTAGTCGTCGAGGAACCCGACCGTGCCCAGGCCGATCAACAGGAAGAGCAGCAGCAGGCCGGTGGCGGTGACGCCACGCCCCTCCTGGTTGATCACGAACAGGTGCGCCACCAGGTAGCCGACCACCGTGGCCAGCACCATCACGGTGCCGCCCATCGTGGGCGTGCCCTTCTTCGACAGGTGGCTCTCCGGGCCGTCGTCCCGGATCTCCTGCCCGAAGCCGTGCTTCCGGAAGGCCTTGATCGCCAACGGGGTCAGCAGGATGGAGACGATCAGCCCGACGGCGGCGGCGACGAGGACGGACCTCACGCGGTCACCTCCGGGCCGCCGTCGGCGATCAGGTCGGCGGCGAGCTCCTCGAGGCCGTAGCTGCGCGAGGCCTTGACCAGGACGACGTCACCCGGCCCGACCAGCTCGCTCAGCAACCGCCGGGCTGCTGCCCGGTCCGGCAGGTGCACGGGCTCCTCCTGCTCTCCCCCGCGGTCGCCTGCGCGACCACGGGCGTCCAGTTCCGCGTGGGCGCCCGCGTGCACCCCGGCCGCGTCGGGCCCGACGGAGACGACGAGGTCGACCCCGGCGCGCACGGCGTCCCGGCCCAGCTCCTCGTGCGCGGCTCCGGCCGTGGGGCCGAGCTCGCCCATCGCGCCGAGCACGGCGATCCGGCGTCGGCCGCGCAGCCGGCGGAGCGCGGCCAGCGCAGCCCGCATCGACTCGGGGTTGGCGTTGTAGGCGTCGTTGACGACGGTCACGCCGTCGGCGCGGGTGGTGACCTCCATCCGCCAGCGGCTGCGCGACCCGGCGGCCGACAGCGCCTGCGCGACCGTGGCGGGCGTCATCCCGGCGGCCAGCGCCGCGCCGGCGGCGGACAGCGCGTTGGCGACCTGGTGCACGCCGACGACCTGCAGGGCGACCGGGTGCTGCTCGCCGCGGGCGAGGAGGGTGAACCGGGCGCGGGCGGCGTCGTCGAGCTCCACGCCGGTGGCCCGCACGTCGGCGTGCTCGGCCAGCCCGGTGGTCAGCACCGCGGCCTGGGTGCGGGGGGCCATGCCGGCCACCCGGGCGTCGTCGGCGTTGAGCACCGCGGTGCCGGTGGCCGGCAGCGCCGCCACCAGCTCGCCCTTGCTGGTGGCGATCACCTCGGCGCTGCCGAACTCGCCGAGGTGGGCCGACCCGACGTTGAGCACCACGCCGATGGTGGGCCGGGCGATGTGGCACAGCCGGGCGATGTGGCCGGGGCCGCGCGAGCCCATCTCCAGCACCAGGAAGCGGGTGTCCGCATCGGCGGAGAGCACGGTCAGCGGCAGGCCGATGTCGTTGTTGAACGAGCCCTGCGGGCTGACGGTCGGGCCCGCGGCGGCGAGCACCTGGCCGAGCAGGTCCTTGGTCGAGGTCTTGCCGGAGGACCCGGTGACCCCGATGGTGACCAGCCCCGCCGCCACCAGCCGGCCGTGCACGGCCGCGGCCAGCCGGCCCAGGGCCGCCACCGGGTCGGCGACGACGACGCAGGGCAGGGCGGGGTCGGCGCGGGCGGTCAGCGCGCCGGCCGCGCCGGCCGCGGCGGCGGCGGGGAGGAAGTCGACGCCGTCCACCCGTTCTCCGGGGAGGGCGACGAAGAGGTCACCGGGGGCCACGGCGCGGGAGTCGACCAGCACCGCGCCGGTCACCGTGGCGGAGCCGTCACCGACGAGGTCGCCGTCGACGGCCGCGGCCACCTCGGCCAGGGTCAGCGCGATCACGCGCCCACCTCGCCGGCGGCCAGCAGCTCGCGCAGCACCACGCGGTCGTCGAAGGGCAGCACCTGACCGCCCACCTCCTGACCCGTCTCGTGGCCCTTGCCGGCCACCAGCAGCGTGTCACCCGCTCGCGCGAGCCCGACGGCGGCCGCGAGGGCGGCCCGCCGGTCGCCGATCTCCAGCACCTCGGCGCGCTGGTCTGCCGGGACGTCGCCGGCACCGGCGCACATCGCCGCGCGGATGGCCGCCGGGTCCTCCGACCGCGGGTTGTCGTCGGTGATCACCAGCACGTCACTGCCGGCCGCCGCGGCGGCGCCCATCCCCGGCCGCTTCCCCGGGTCGCGGTCACCGCCGCAGCCCAGCACGGTGATCAGCCGGCCCGGGGTCGCCGGGCGCAGCGCGGCCAGCGCGGTCTGCACCGCGTCGGGGGTGTGCGCGTAGTCGACGACGGCGACGAACGGCTGGCCGGCGTCCACCGGCTCCATCCGCCCGGGGACGACGGTCTGCGCGATCCCGGGCAGCGCCGTCTCCGGCGGCACGCCGACGGCGTCCAGCAGCGCCACGGCGAGCACCGCGTTCGCGACGTTGAAGCTGCCGGGCAACCGCAGCCGCGCGGGCCAGCTGCGCCCGCCTGGGCCGTGCAGCGTGAAGGTCGACCCACCGGTGGGGACGGCGGCCACGTCGGTGGCCGACCAGTCCGCCCCAGGGGCACCGGACCCGGAGACGGTGACCGTGCCCGGGCGGGCCAGCCGCTGCCCGGCGGGGTCGTCGACGTCGACCACCTCGACGGCGGCCCGCCCGTCGAACAGCAGTGCCTTGGCCTGGAAGTAGCTCTCCGGGTCGCCGTGGAAGTCCAGGTGGTCGCGGGAGAGGTTGGTGAACCCGGCCGCGGCGAAGCGCACCCCACCGACCCGGCCCTGCACCAGCGCGTGGCTGGAGACCTCCATGACCACCGCACGGACCCCGGAGTCGACCATCGTGCCGAGCAGTGCGTGCAGGTCGGCCGCCTCGGGCGTGGTGCGGACGCTGGGCAGCTCGGTGGTCACCGGCGCCCCGTCGCCGTCCTGGCCGCGGGTGCGGGTCTGCACCGTGCCGATCAGGCCGCTGGCCCACCCGGCGGCGGCCAGACCGGCCTCGACCAGGTAGCTCGTCGTCGTCTTGCCGTTGGTGCCGGTGATGCCCAGCACGGTGAGCTGCTCGCTGGGGAGCCCGTAGACCCGGGAGGCGACCGCGCCGAGCACGGAGCGCGGGTCCTCGACCACGCAGACCGGCAGCCCGGTGGCCCGGGCCTGCTCCTCCCCCGCCGGGTCGGTCAGCACCGCGCGGGCACCGCGCGCGGCGGCGTCGGCGGTGTAGCGGGCGCCGTGGGTCCGGGCGCCGGGCAGGGCGGCGTAGAGATCACCGGGGCGGACGTCGCCGGAGGCGTGGGTGACACCGGTGACGTCCACGGCGGTCACGCCGGTCACCGGTGCGCCGACGAGGTCGGCGAGATCACCGAGGGAGAGCGGGCGGTTCCCGGCCGGCCGGGACGCCGCCCCGGGCGCAGTCGGGGTCACGACGGTCCAATCTACCGGCGTGGAGGAGCGCGACCCGATCACCTGGCGGCTCCGTGTCGCACCGGCGGGTGGCCGGCTCCCTGCGCCGGCGGGGTTCAGGGGACGGTGAGGGTGAAGTCCGGGCGCGGCGCGCCGGACGGGACGACGCCCCCGGAGATCAGTGCGTACCGCATGACGTCGGCGAAGACCGGGGCCGCCACCTGGCCGCCCTCGGCGTCGCTGGTGGGCCGCTCGAGGTCGACGGCCACCACGTACTGCGGGTCGTCGGCCGGGGCGTAGCCGACGAAGGTGGTGAAGTAGCCGCCGCCGGCGTAGCCGCCCGTCTCGGGGTTGGCCCGCTGGGCCGTGCCGGTCTTGCCGGCGACCCGGAAGCCGTCGATCTCGCCCAGCGGTGCGGTGCCCCCGGGGCCGACCACCGCCTCGAGCATGTAGGTCAGCTGGTCGGCGGTGGACTCGCTGACCACCCGCACGCCCTCGGGCCGGGGCACCTCGGTGACGGTGCCGTCCTGGGCGATGAGCGAGGACACCACCCGCGGGGCGATCCGCACGCCGTCGTTGGCGAGGGTCTGGTAGGCCGACGCCATCTGCAGGGTGGTCACCGAGACGCCCTGGCCGATCGGCACGTTGGCCGCGCGGCTGGCGGTCCAGTCCGCCGCGTCCTCCAGGATGCCGGCGCTCTCGCCGGGGAGCTCGATGCCGGTGGTCGAGCCGAAGCCGAAGTCCTGCAGGTACTGCTCGAGCGTGCCGTCCCCGATCTCCCGGGCCAGCATGATCGACCCGACGTTGCTGGACTTGGCGAGGATCCCGGTGACGGTGAAGTCGATCGGCTCGTGGTCGTGGGCGTCGGTGACCACGACGTCACCGGCCCGGATGTGCCCATCCACGTTGAGCACCGTGTCCTTGGTGGCCTTGCCCTCCTCGATGGCGGCGGCCAGGGTCACCGCCTTCATCACCGAGCCCGGCTCGTACACCTCGGAGACGACCGGGTTGCCGAGCAGGTCGCGGTCGGTGGTGTTGTAGCTGCCCGGGTCGTAGCCGGGGCAGGAGGCCATCGCGACCACCTCGCCGGTCTGCACGTCCTGGACGACGGCCGACGCCGTGGCCGTCGCCTCGTCGGCGCAGGCCGCGTCCAGCGTCTGCTGCACGACGAACTGCAGGTCCTGGTCCAGCGTCAGCTGGACGGTGCTGCCGTCGGTCGCCGGCTGGGTGTCGTCGATGCCCGACGGGATCGGGTTGCCGACGCCGTCCACCTCGATCCGCTCCTCGCCGTCGACGCCGGCCAGGTGCTCCTCGAAGGTCTGCTCGATCCCGGCGAGGCCGTCGCCCTCCTTGCCGACGAAGCCGACCAGCTGGCCGCCGACCGCGCCCGCCGGGTAGAGCCGCACGGGGTCGTCCTGGAAGACCAGGCCGGCCTGGGTGGAGGCCGGGAGCTCCCGGATCTGGTCGGTGACGTCGGTGCTGACCTCGTCGGCCAGGACGACGTAGCGCCCCTCCCGGGAGAGCTTCTCGACCAGCTCGTCGACCGGGATGCCGAGCAGCGTGGTCAACGCCAGCGCCGTCCGGGTGGGGTCGGAGACCAGCGTCGGGTCGGCCGTGACCCGCTTGGCGTCCACCGACCAGGCGAGCACCTTGCCGTTGCGGTCGACGATCTCGCCCCGGACGGCCTCGATCGGGTACGTGCGCATCCGGTCGTTCTCGGCCGCCTGCGCGTAGGCGGCCCCGTCGACGCCCTGGAGCACCACGAGCTTGCCGACCACCACCACCAGCAGGGTGATCAGGAACGCCAGCCCCCACCGGTTGCGCTGGTCGCGCTGCGTGAGCCCCAGCGGCTGGAGGCGCCGCGCCCCGGGCTCGCGACGCGCGCGCTGCGCACCGCGCCCGGCCGGACCGGTGGGCCGCGGCGGGGTGCGGCGGCCCCCGGCCGGACGATGCGGCGGGAGAGGACCTGCAGGGGGCACGGATCAGTTCCCGGGGGTCGGCGACGCGGGGTCGGTGGGCGCGGGGTCGGTGGGTTCAGCTGGGGCAAGGCCGGGCTCGGCGGGGGCGTCGGCGGGGGCGGGCTGTGGCGCGGTGGCCCCGTCGGCCGCCGGGTCGGCGGCCTCCGGCTCGACGGGCGCCGGCGCCGGGGTCGCGCTGCCCAGCAGGACGGAGCTGCCGTCGGGCTGCAGCACCAGGTGGGCTGCGTCCCCCGGCGGGACCAGCCCGACCGCGGCTGCGGCGCGGGCCAGCTCGGCAGCAGTGTCGGCAGTGATCACCTGCTGCTCCAGTCGAGCGACCTCCTTGGCCTGCTCGGCCATCGCGACGCGCTGCTCGGTGGCGCGCAGGGAGTCCACGGCGATGGCGGTGTTGAGCAGCAGGAGGCCCAGCGTCGTCCCGACCAGCAGGGCGACGAGCACGGCGACGAACGGCGCCCGGCGACCGCGCAGCGCCGCCCGCCGGCTGCCGCGGGGTCCGCGGGCCGGGGTCGGCACCAGCCGCAGCTGCGGGCCGCTCGGGACCGGTCCGCTGCGTCGGGGTGGGGCGACCCGGGGCACGTGCACCGGGCCGGTGGTCGCCCGGCCGGTGGTCCGGGCCGTCGTGGTCCGGGCGGTCGTCGTCCGGGCGGTCGTGGTCCGGGCCGTCGTCGTCCGCGCGGTCGTCCGGGCCGTGCTCGTGCGGCCGGTGCCCGCCCGGGTCGCACCGGTGCGCGCGGTGGCGCCCTGGGGCTGGCTGCGGGACTGGCCGGTGCGGGGGGTCGGTGCACTGCTGGTCCGGGGGACGGACCGCGCCGGCTGGCTCATGCCGCCCGCCGGACGCGCTCAGCGGCCCGCACCCGGGCCGAGGCGGACCGCGAGTTGACGGCGAGCTCGGCCTCGCCGGGTGCCTCACCGCCCCGGGTGACCAGCTTCAGCACCGGTGCGTGCTCGGGCATCGGGACCGGCATGCCGGGCGGGGTGCGGTCCACGGCGTCTGCGGCGAGCGTCTGCTTCACGATGCGGTCCTCGAGGGAGTGGAAGCTGATCACGACCAGTCGGCCACCGACCGCGAGAGCGTCGATGGCGGCGGGCAGGGCCCGGGAGAGCACCCCCAGTTCGTCGTTGACCTCGATCCGGAGGGCCTGGAAGGTCCGCTTGGCCGGGTGTCCCCCGGTGCGGCGGGTGGCCGCGGGGATCGCCGAGCGCACCAGCTCGGCCAGCCGGGCGGTGCCGGTGAACGGCTCCCGGGCGCGCTCCCGCTCGATGGCGGAGGCGATCCGGCCGGCGAAGCGCTCCTCGCCGTAGACCTTCAGCACCCGGGTGAGCTCCCCCCGGGAGTAGGTGTTGACCACGTCGGCGGCGGTGCGGGGCCCGGTGGGGTCCATCCGCATGTCCAGGGGTGCGTCGGTGGAGTAGCTGAACCCTCGGGTGGGGCGGTCCAGCTGCAGGGAGGAGACGCCGAGGTCGAACAGGACGCCCTGCACCTCCTCGACCCCGAGGTCGGCCAGCACGTCGGGCAGCTCGTCGAAGACGGCGGGCACCAGCGTGGTGCGCTCGGTGTGGCCGGCCGCGGCGATCCGGGCGGCGGCCTCGGCGCGGGCGTCGGGGTCGCGGTCCAGGCCGATGAGCCGGAGCTCGGGGTGGGCCGCCAGCAGGGCCAGGGAGTGGCCGGCCAGCCCCAGCGTGCAGTCGACCAGGACGGCGCCCGGTGCCTGGAGGGCGGGGTCGAGCAGCTCGGTGACCCGGTCGAGGAGGACGGGGACGTGCAGCGCGGGCCCGGAGGCCTCGGGGCTGCTCATCGACGGCTCCTCTCGCTGCGCAGGGGGCGGACAGGACGGGGTGGGGCGAGCGGGCAGGGCGGGGGGGTGGGGCGCAGTGGGGTGGGTGGTGCGCAGTGGAGCGCGGGTGGGGCGGGGAGCGGGCACCGCCCCGGCCCGCTGCCCCGCCCGGCTCGCCTGGCGCCGGGGAAGCGGTACCAGGTGGAGTCGGGCTCGGGCAGCTGGGCAGGTGGGGCGGTCGGTGCGGTGGACGTCGAGCCGGGGGGAAGTCGGCTCGCTGTCCGGGCCCGGTCGAGCCGGGGGGAAGTCGGCTCGTGCGGGGTGGTGCGGTCCTGCGGTGGGGGTGGTGCGGTCCAGCGGTGGGGTCGTGCGGTGGGGTCGTGCGGTGGGGTCGTGTGGGGGTCGACTCAGGACAGGGTCGGCATCCCCTCGCTCTCCATGGCGGCGAAGACCGCCTCCTGCTCTGCCACGTAGGCGTCCCAGGTGCCGGAGTCCCAGATCTCGAAACGGGTGTCCACGCCGACGACGACGACGTCGCGGTCCAGGCCGGCGTACTCCCGCAGGCTCGCCGGGATGGTGATCCGCCCGGTCTTGTCCGCCTCGACCTCGACCATCGAGCCGAAGCTCATCCGGGCGTGCATGCGGCCGGCGTTGGTGTCGGCCGGCGCCATGGACTTCAGCGCGGCGCTCTGCTCGGCGACCCGGGCCATGGTCAGGCCGTAGACGCAGCGTTCCTGGCCCTTCTTGATCACCATGCCGTCGGCCACCAGCTCGCGGTAGCGGACCGGGAGGGCGAGCCGGCCTTTCTCGTCGAGCCGCAGGGGATAGCTGCCGACGAACACCGGATCACCCCCTGCATCAGTCCTCCTGTGGTCGTGCCGGGCACCATCCGTGGCCCCTGCCTCCCCATTGCGCGACACAGTAACCCACTGGCCCCCACTGGACACCACTCCACGCCGTGTCGCCCCCTTCCCCCCACCGGCCCCCACCGACCGCCTCCGGGCCGGGGTCCGGGCCGCCTCCGGGCCCCCTCCCGGCCGCGGAACGGGATCGACCGTGCGCGCCGCTGAGCAGCACGTACCGTGAGCGGGGTGACCGAGAGCACGGCAGGGCTGCGGTCGGACCGGGGAGTCACGGAGCTGCGCTCCGCTCCCCGGCACGACACCAGCCAGGACGCCGCAGCGACGCAGCCGGAGACCGACGCCGACGTGGCGGCCGAGGGGGCGCAGCTCGCCGAGGCGATCGGCCGGGTGGTACAGGGCAAGCCCGACGTCGTCCGGCTGGCGCTGGTCGTGCTGTTGGCCGAGGGCCACCTGCTGATCGAGGACGTCCCCGGGGTCGGGAAGACCACGCTGGCCAAGGCGCTGGCCCGCACCATCGACGGCACGGTGCGCCGGATCCAGTTCACCCCCGACCTGCTGCCCAGCGACGTCACCGGGGTGGCCGTCTACGACCAGGAGTCCCGCGCCTTCGAGTTCAAGCCCGGCGCCGTCTTCGCCAACGTGGTCGTGGCCGACGAGATCAACCGCGCCTCCCCCAAGACGCAGTCCGCCCTGCTGGAGTGCATGGAGGAGCGGCAGGTCACCGTCGACGGGGTCACCTACGAGCTGGCCCGGCCGTTCATGGTGGTCGCGACGCAGAACCCGCTGGAGATGGAGGGCACCTACCCCCTCCCCGAGGCGCAGCGGGACCGGTTCACCGCCCGGGTCTCGATGGGCTACCCGGACCGCGAGGCCGAGCTGGCGATGCTCGGCGGGCGGGCCACCGTCGACCCGCTCACCGCCCTCACCCCGGTGCTCGACGCCGCGCGCGTGCGGACCCTGGTGGCCGCGGTGGGCCAGCTGCACGTCGCCGAGCCGCTGCGCCAGTACGTCGTCTCGCTGGTCGAGGCCACCCGCCGCTCCCCCGACCTGCGGCTGGGCGCCTCCCCCCGCGCGGGGCTGCAGCTGCTGCGCGCCGCCCGCGCCACCGCGGCGCTGGCCGGCCGCGACCACGTGCTCCCCGACGACGTGCAGGCCATGGCGGTCCCGGTGCTGGCCCACCGGCTGCTGCTGACCCCGGACGCGGCGCTGGCGCGACGGGACGCCCAGCGGGTGGTCACCGACCTGCTCGCCGCCGTGCCCGTCCACGGCGGCCGCTGACCCGGCCCACCCGAGAGACGGACGGTCCCCCATGGCGCGCACCCGGATCGCCGATGCGGCGTCCTCCCTCACGCTGCGCGGCCGCTGCCTGGTCGCCGCCGGGCTGACCCTGGGCGCGCTGGGCGCCCTGTTGGGTGAGCGGGCCCTGGTCCAGCTGGCCCTGTTCGTGCTCGCCCTGCCGGTGGTGTCGGCCATCGGGATCGCCCGGCAGCGCTTCCGGGTCGCGACCCGGCGCACCGTCACCCCGGCCCGGTTGCCGCGCGGCGGGTCCGCCGAGGTGCTGGTGGAGGTCTCCAACGCCGACCGGCGGGCCGGTGGGCTGTGGTTGCTCACCGAGCACCTGCCCGCCGACCTCGGCCCCCAGCCGCGCTTCGTCGTGGAACGGCTCGCCAGCGGCAGCACCGCCCCGCTCCGCTACCGGCTGCACGGTTCCCGTCGCGGCCGCTACACCCTCGGGCCGCTGAGCCTGCGGCTCGTCGACCCCTTCGGCCTGGTGCTGCGCACGGCGACCGGCAGCGACACCGCTGCACTGCTGGTCCTCCCCCGGGTCGTGCCGCTGTCCGGAGGCGGCGCGCTGACCGGCGCCGGAGGGGACGGCGGCGAGGGCGCCCGCCGCGCGATCGCCGTGCACGGCGAGGACGACGTCAGCACCCGGGAGTACCGCCACGGCGACGACCTGCGCCTGGTCCACTGGCGAGCCACCGCGCGCACCGGCGAGCTGATGGTCCGGCTGGAGGAACGACCCTGGCGGGCCGCGGCGACCGTGTTCGTCGACACCCGGTCGACCGCCCACCTGCTCGGGGGCCGGGTCGAGGGCCGGGTCGGTGGAGCAGCCGGTGACCCGGCCCCGCCGCAGGACACCCTGGAGTGGGTGGTGGAGGCCGCCGCCAGCATCGGCACCCACCTGCTGCGCCGGGGGGCCGCGCTGCGGGTCGTGACCGACGGCGGGGAGCTCACCCCGGCGCTCGGCCGGGGACAGCTGGGCCCGGACGAGCTGCTCGAGCGGCTCGCCGTCCTGGGTGGTGCACCCCAGCCCGGCCTGCAGTTGGGCGTGGAGGCGCTGCGCCGGTCGGGGGCCGACGGACCGGCGATCTGCATGCTGGGCCTGGTCGGGCCCGAGGACGTCGCGGCGCTGGTCCGCGCCCGGTCCGGCCCGGGCCGCGACGTCGCGGTGCTGGTGGACACCGCCGGCTGGCTGGACGCCGGTACCACCCGGGGCCGACGCACGCTCGGCCCCGCCGCCCGGGCCGAGCTGGACACCCGGCAACAGCAGGCCGGCGACCTGCTCCGCGCGGCCGGCTGGCAGGTGGTCACCGTCGGCCCGGACCAGACCGTGGCGCAGCTGTGGAGCCAGGTGGGCAGCCGGGCCGGCGCCGCAGGACCGGTGCCGGCATGAGCGGCCAGGTCGACGAGCTGCCCCGGGCCACCCGCGGCGGGCCGGGCACCGGGATCGCCGTCGCGGTCGCCGTCCTGCTGGGTGCACTGGCGCTGGACCCCGTCTTCGTCGCCCGCACGTGGCTGCTGCCGGTGACGATGGTGGTGGCGGCCGTGGGCCTGGGCGGGGTGGCGCTGCGGGCGCTGCTGGACCGGCTGGTGGACGACGCCGAGGACGACGGCCCGTGGTGGTCCGGCCCGGCTCGGCTGGCGGTGCCGCTGGGTCAGGTGGCCCTGGTGCTCGTCGTGCTCACCGTCGTCTTCGCGCCCGAGCGCGCCTGGGCGGGCGTGCTGCCGACCCTGAGCAGCCTGACCGACCTCGCCGGCCTGCTCGGTGACGGCACCGCGGAGATCCGGGAACAGGCCACCCCGGCGTTGCCGCTCACCGGGCTGGTGGCGCTGACCACCGTCTTCGTCGCCCTGATCGCGCTGGCCGTCGACCTGCTCGCCGTCCCCGCCCGCCAGCCGGCCCTGGGCGGGCTCGGCCTGCTGGTCCTCTACTGCGTCCCGGTGAGCACCGTGACCGGGGAGGTGGCGCTGATCTCCTTCGCCGCGCCGGCCGCCGGGTTCGCCGTCCTGCTGTGGGCCGACCAGCGGGCACGGCTGGTCGGGAGCGGCCGGGGTGGCAGCGGGTCGCCGATGGGCACCGGCACCCTGCCGGCGCTGCGCACCGCCCTGGTCGCCCTGGTCGCCGGGCTGCTGCTGCCGGCGTTCGTGCCGACCCTGGCCGAGGGCTCGCTCGCGGCGGGGTGGGGCGGGGCGGGCACCGGCAGCGGCGTGGGGACGTCGCTGGACCCGGTGGCGGAGATGGCCGGCCAGCTGAGCCTCCCCGAGCCGATCGACCTGCTGGCCGTCGACGCCTCGGTGGCCGACCCGGGGTACCTGCGCTCGGTGTCGCTGGACGAGTACAGCGGCGACGTCGGCTGGCGGATGAGCAACCTCGACGGGCAGGCGTCGATCGCGGCCGACGGCCCCCTGGCCCCGCTCCTCGACGGGCAGTCCCGCCGCGAGGTGACCGCGCGGGTCACCGTGCTCGCCCACGACGACCGCTTCCTCCCGCTGTTCGACTCCCCGCTGTCGGTGCAGGTGCTCGGCTCCGAGGACGAGAGCTGGCGCTTCGACCCGGCCGCCCGGACCGTCTTCGGCCGGGACGTGACCACCGGCGGGCTCTCCTACCGGTCCACCTCCCAGCAGCCGCAACCGAGCGCGGCGGAGCTGACTGCCGCACCCCAGGACCCGGGTGACCCGATGGTGGAGCGCTACACGGCGCTGCCGGAGCTGGACCCGAGCGTCGTCGCCCTGTCCGACCAGCTGACCGACCCGGCGCAGTCGCCCTACGAGCGGGTCCGGGCCGTGCTCGGCCTCTTCACCGACCCGGCCAACGGCTTCACCTACAGCCTGTCCACCAGCCAGGGCACCACCGGAGACGACCTGGCCGACTTCCTGCGGCTCAAGCGGGGCTACTGCGAGCAGTACGCCGGCGCCATGGCCGTACTCGTCCGGGCGGCCGGGGTGCCGGCCCGGGTGGTGCTGGGCTACACACCCGGTCAGGTCGGCGAGGACGGCGACCGGGTGGTCACCACCGACGACGCGCACGCCTGGGTCGAGGTCTGGTTCGCCGGCCTGGGCTGGATCCCCTTCGACCCGACCCCGATCGCCGCCGACCGGGCCGTGGCGCTCCCCTGGGCACCGCGCACGGACGAGGCCGACACCAGCACCCCGGACCCGTTCACGCCGGGCGGCGCGGCACCGCTGCCGGCGCCACCGGCTGCCGAGCTGGACCGCGACGACCAGTACGTGCCGCCACTGGCGCCCCAGGCCGCGCCGGAGGAGCAGCTCCGGCCGTGGTTGCTGGGGACGGCGGGCACCCTGGTCGTCCTCGCCCTGGCCGCGCTGCCGTTCGCCGTCCGCCGCCGGCAGCGCGCCCTCCGGCTGGCCGACGGGCAGCCCGGCGCCCTGTGGGAGGAGCTGCTGGCGACCACCGAGGACCTGGCCGTCGAGCTGCCCGGGAGGTCGACGGCACGCCAGCTGGCCCAGCAGCTGGCCCAGCGGCTCGCCGCCACCGACCCGGCCGCGGTCGCCGCGGTGCAGGCGCTGGCCCGGGCCCAGGAGCGTTCGGTGTACGGCCCACCGGCAGCCCGGTCCGGACCGGACCCGGCGCTGACCGAGGCGCTGGCGACGGTGCGGCGGGCGCTGCTCCGGTCCTCCTCCCGCGGGGAGCGGGTCCGGGCGGCGCTGTGGCCGGCCTCCACGCTCGCGACGGCCACCCGGTGGGCCGCCGCCCGGGCACCCCGCCGACCCCGCCCGGCCTGACCACCGGGCCGGGGCTGGTTACGGTGGCCGGTGTCGGTGGCGTCGCCACCGACTGCCCCTCCAGCTGCGGAGTGCCCCTTGCGCGAGATCGCCGTCTTCGCCGGCAGTGCCCACCCCGAGCTCGCCGCGGAGATGTGCGCCCACCTGGGCGTGCCGCTGCAGCCGGTCCGGATGACCCGCTTCGCCAACGACTGCCTCGAGGTGCAGCTGCAGGCCAACTGCCGGGAGCGCGACGTCTTCCTGGTGCAGCCGCTGGTCACCCCGGTGCAGGAGAACCTGGTCGAGCTGCTGCTGATGATCGACGCGGCCCGCGGCGCGTCCGCCGCCCGGATCACCGTGGTGATGCCGCACTACGCCTACGCGCGGTCGGACAAGAAGGACGCCCCCCGGATCTCCATCGGTGGCCGGCTGATCGCCGACCTGATGGTGGCGGCCGGGGCCAGCCGGGTGCTGGCCATGACGCTGCACTCCCCGCAGGTGCACGGCTTCTTCAGCGTGCCGGTCGACCACCTGCACGCCCTGCGGGAGCTGGCCGACCACTTCCGCGCGCTGGACCTCTCCCGCACCACCGTCGTCTCCCCCGACCTGGGCAACGCCAAGGAGGCCGCGGCCTTCGCCCGGCGGCTCGGGGTGCCGGTCGCCGCCGGTGCCAAGCAGCGCTACGCCGACGATCGGGTCAGCATCAGCGCCGTGATCGGGGACGTCGCCGGCCGTGACGTGATCGTGCTGGACGACGAGATCGCCAAGGGCAGCACGGTGCTGGAGCTCATCGCCCGGCTGCGGGACGACGGCGCCCGCTCGATCCGGGTGGCCTGCACGCACGGCCTGTTCGCCGCAGGTGCGCTGGAGCGGATCGGCGCCCAGGCCGACGTCGTGGAGATCGTCTGCACGAACACCGTGCCGGTGCCGGCCGGGGCCTCGGAGAAGCTGACCGTGCTGTCGGTGGCCCCCGCGCTCGCCCAGGCCGTGCAGCGGATCCACGACGGGGAGTCGGTCAGCGCGCTGTTCGACACGACGGCGACGCCCGAGGTCTGAGCCGGCCGGAGAGGCCAGCAGCCGCCGTCCCCGACGGGGACGGCGGCTGCTGGCTCAGCGGGTGGGCCGGCGCGCGCTACTGGTCGTAGCGACGGCGGAAGCGCTCCTCGAGCCGGCTCTTCAGCGGCTGGCGGCGCGACTTCGCGCTGCTGCTGCCACCACGGCCGCCGGCCGCCGGACGCCCAGCGGGGCCCGGGGCGGAGCCGGCCGGCACCTCACCGGTGGCGGCCTTGTAGTTCAAGACCCCGAGGACGGCCCCTCCGAAGGCCACCAGGAAGCCCAGCACGCCGACGATGACGTTCGGCAGGGCCACCCCGCCGACCACCACGGCCAGCCCGACGACCACCAGGGCGGCGCCCAACTGCAGCTTGCGGCGGGCCTTCTGCCGCCGGTCACCGGTGCGGACCGTCGAGGCGAACTTCGGATCGTCATCGACGAGGGCGCGCTCGATCTGCTCCAGCAGACGCTGCTCGTGCTCGGAGAGCGGCACGTCGACCTCCAGGTACAAGTGCAAGAAACCACCGGCGGCAGTCCGCCCGCGGTGACACCGAGGATACGAGCCGTTTGCGGCGTGCGAAAGGCGAGTTGCCGTCGACACACCGGGCGGGGACCGTGTTGCCGCCCCGCAGCGCCCCCGCGGGGCAGAGGGCCTGGTCAGCGAGGCGTTCCCGATGATGGGCCGCGCGCAACCGGACCGGCGCCCGGGACCTGTCGGCGGCCGAGCAGGGTGGCCGGCCGGACGGCGCCGGCCCCGAAGCGCCGGGCAGCCCGGTCGGCGGCCAGCTCGGCGTCCCGGCGGCCGTGCTCGCGAGCCCCCAGCTCGAGCTGTCGCGCGGTCGCCTCCGCCTCCACCAGCCCCTCGGCCCGCACCCCGACCAGCCGGATGCGGGCCCGGTCCAGCCCCAGGGCGTCGAACAGCGCGCGCGCCGTGTCGTACAGCTCCTGACCCACGTCGGTGGGGACCTTCAGCGTGCGGGAGCGGGTGATCGTGGTGAAGTCGGCGAAGCGGACCTTCACGGTCACCGTGCGCGCCAGGTGACCGGTCGAGCGCAGCCGTCCCGCCGTCCGCTCGGCCAGGTGCAGCAGCTCACGGTGGACCACCTGCGGGTCGTCGACGTCGGTGCCGAAGGTCTCCTCGGCACCGGTGGACCGGTCGGGCTGGTCGGGCACCACCCGCCGGGGGTCGCGCCCCCAGGCGAGCTCGTGCAGGTGGCTGCCGGCCGCCTGACCCACTGCGCGCTGCAGGGTGCGCGCCGGCACGTGGGCCAGGTCCCCGACCGTGCGCAGGCCCAGCCTGAGCAGGACCTCCTCGGTCTTCGGGCCGACGCCCCACAGGGCGCTCACCGGCAGCGGGTGCAGGAACTCCATCACCTCGGCCGGCGGCACCACGAGCAGTCCGTCGGGCTTGGCCCGGGTGGAGGCCAGCTTGGCCACGAACTTGCTGCCGGCCACCCCGACCGAGCAGGTGATCCCCTGCTCGTCGTGGACCCGGGCCCGGATGTGCTCCCCGATCGCCACCGGGTCACCCAGCCGGCGGCCGCTGCCGGAGACGTCGAGGAACGCCTCGTCCAGGCTCAGCGGCTCGACCAGCGGCGTGAGGGAGCGGAACAGCGCCATCACCGAGCGGGACACCTCGGCGTAGAGGTCGAGGTCGCCGGGGAGCACGGTGGCCGTCGGGCACAGCCGCAGTGCCCGGGAGGTCGGCATGGCGCTGTGCACCCCGTACCGGCGGGCCTCGTAGGTGGCCGAGGTGACGACCCCGCGGTTGCCGACCCCACCGACGATGACCGGCGTGCCGGCCAGCTCGGGGTGCCGGCGCACCTCGACGCTGGCGAAGAAGGCGTCCATGTCGACGTGCAGCAGCGTGCAGCCGGCAGCCCGGTCCCTGGTCACCACACCCCCATCGTCCCCGTTGATCGAACGTGTGTTCGACAAACGGGGACGATAGCGGGTCCGGCGCCGGGACCGCGGTCGGTCCCGGCGCCTGTCGCGTCAGGTCAGCGGGTGGTGGTCACCCGGTTGTCCTCGGTGTCCTTCTTGGCCGGCCACATCTTGGCCCCGAGGACACCGCCGAGCGCGGACAGGATGATCGCCACGCCCATCACCAGGACGGCCCAGCTGGCCACCGACTGGGCGTTCTCCACGACCGGGCCCAGCTGCGCCGCCGGTGCGTTGGCGTTCTGCTGCAGCAGACCCAGCTGGCCGATGGCGTCACCGACGGCACCGAGGACCGCACCGCCGCCGAGCAGGCTCAGCACGAGGAAGGTCGCCATGCCCAGCGCCCACACCAGGATGCCGTGCAGGATGCCGTCACTCACCCCGCGCCAGACCGCCGAGGCCGCCGCGGTCAGCCCACCGAGGAAGAAGGCGCCCCACAGGATCGCCGTGCTGATCCAGTCGCCGTTGGAGCCGCCGGCACCCTCGAGGTCCCACCAGCCGAGGGCGAAGGTGATCAGGTTGAACAGGATGAACGAGGAGATGGCCACGAGCAGGCCCGCCCACACCGGCCCCCAGCGGACCCGGTCACGCCGCGGCGGGGCCACCGACACCTGGGTCGGCTCCTCACGCCGCTCCACCTCGTGCACCACCGGCTCGGCCCGCACCTCGCGGGTCGCGCCGACGGTCGACTCCGGCGTCACCTCCCGCACCACGTTGCCCTCGGAAGTGACGTCGGTGCGCGTACGACTCTCGGTCATGACCTGTCCTCTCTCGTGCGTCGTCGTGTCTGGCAGGTCCTGACGTGCCCGGCCGGGCCCGGCTGTCCACGGCACCACCGGGACCGTGACCGAATCGTCATGAAGCGACGCCGGATCCGGCACGACCCCGCGACCCACGCGGTCGGGCAGTCGCTCGACGGGGTGGCCGACGCCGAACCGCGTCGCCAGGTCGGTGCCGAGACCTCGCGCCCGCGGCACCCGACGCAAGGAGGTGCGCATGACGCCCCAGCGCACCGACTGCGCCACCTCGGTCGTGCACCACCGGACTGTGGGCGAGCAGGAGGTGTGGGGAGTCGATCATCGCGGTAGAACTGGGCCAGGTGGTCGCCGACCGGTGGCCACGACCTCGACGATCGGAGGAGCCATGGCGCTCGACGACGACGACATGACCAGCACGGAAGGACCGGCCGACGGCGGCGCCGAGGGCACGCCGGGCCAGCACGACGGCGGTGCCGACGGCGGCGCTGACGGCGGTGCCGATGGCGGTGCCGATGGCGGTGCCGACGGTGGCGCGGACGGCGGTGCCGATGGCGGTGCCGACGGTGGCGCCGAGGGCCCGGCCGACTCCGGTGCCGGCGGCGGCACGCCCGGGCAGCACGACGGCGGCGCGGACGGCTCGGCCTGACCGTGCTCGACCCAGAACTGCAGGACCGGGCGTCGTCCTCCGCTGAGGAGGGCGACGCCCGCCCCTGGGCCGACGGCCCCGCCCGCCCCGCGTTGCGCCGGTGCATCCGGGTCGAGCCGGAGGTGTTCGCCGCCGAGCACTGGTCCCGCCGGCCCCTGCTCTCCACCGCCGCCGAGCTCGGCGGCACCTTCACCGACCTGCTCGACCTGGCCGCCGTCGACGAGCTGCTGAGCACCCGCGGCCTGCGCACGCCGTTCCTGCGCATCGCCAAGGACGGCGCGGTCGTCGACGCCAAGCGCTTCACCAGCCCCCAGGGCGCGGGCGCCGAGGTGGCCGACCAGGTCTCCTCCGACGCGGTGCTGCGGCTGTTCGCCGACGGCAGCACCGTCGTGCTGCAGGGCCTGCACCGGCTGTGGCCGCCGCTGATCGAGTTCGCCGGCCAGCTCGCCGCCGACCTCGGGCACCCCACGCAGGTCAACGCCTACATCACCCCGCCGTCCTCGCGTGGGTTCTCCCCGCACTACGACGTGCACGACGTGTTCGTGCTGCAGGTCGCCGGCGAGAAGCACTGGACGATCCACGAGCCGGTGCTCACCGACCCGCTGCGCACCCACCCCTGGACCGACCGCGCCGACGAGGTCGCCGCCGCCGCGCAGCGCCCGCCCGTGATCGACGCGGTGCTGCGCCCCGGCGATGCCCTCTACCTGCCCCGCGGCTACCTGCACTCGGCGGTCGCGCTCGGGGAGATCAGCGCGCACCTGACCGTTGGCGTGCACTCGGTGACCCGCTGGGGCGCCGTGGAGTCCGCCCTGGACGAGGTGCGCACCCTGGCCGCAGAGGACCCGGCGCTGCGCGGCTCCCTCCCCCTCGGCGTCGACCTGGCCGACCCGTCGACCACCGCCGAGGACGTCGCCGCGGTGCTCTCCGGGCTGCAGCGCTGGCTCGGGGAGGTCGACCCGGCTGCCGTGGCCGATGCGCTGCGGGCCCGCACCTGGGCGCAGGTGCGGCCGGCCCCGGTGTCGCCACTGGCCCAGTCCAGCGCGATCGCGGCGCTGGCGGCCGACACCGTGCTGCGGGTGCGGCCGTTGCTGCGCGTGCAGCTGCGCGACCCGGACTGCGACCGGGTCGCCCTGGTCGCCGGTCGCCGCACCCACGACCTGCCGGCCAGCACGCACCCGGCCCTGGCCGCGCTGCTCGCCGCGGGCGAGCTGAAGGTGGGCGACCTGCCCGGACTGGACGCGGCGGACCAGCTCACGCTGGCCCGCCGGCTGGTCACCGAGGCGATCGCGGTCGTGCCGGACGCCACCGCCGGGGCACCGGCCGCCACCGCCGGGCACGATGGGGGTCGTGGCGACACCGGTGGGGCCTGAGCCGACCGGCCCGGTCCAGCCCGCAACGGACTCCCCGGCGCTCCGGTCCACCCCGGCCGGGCGACTGGACCCGGCCCGCTGCTCGGTGCAGGCGCTCCTCCGCGGCGACTCTGCCGTCGCCACCGCGCCACCGGCCCGCCGCTGGCTGCTGGTCGAGCAGCCCGGCCCGTGGGGGCGGGACGCCCTGCTGGAGTCCCGGTTCGACCGCCGCGTCGCCTCCCGGCTGGCAGCCCGGGCCCGCGAGCTGGGCATGCGGATCCAGCTGGTGCGCCGGCCCGGCGAGCGGCTGTCGGACTCCGGTCGCCGCTGGGCCGTCGCCGACACCACCCCGGGACGGGAGACCGTCCGGTGGTCGACCCGGACCGATGACGCCGAGCTGCTCCAGCTGCCCTGGGACGGCTCGATCGGCGAGCCGACGCAGGTGCCGACGTACCTGGTCTGCACGCACGGTGCGCACGACGTCTGCTGCGCCGTCCGCGGCCGGCCGCTGGCCCGGGCGTTGCTCACCGCAGACACCTCCGCCTCGGCCGACGTCTGGGAGACCAGTCACCTGGGCGGCGACCGCTTCGCCGCGAACGTCGTCGTCCTGCCCTGGGGGCTGGTCTACGGGCAGGTGCCCGAGGGCGGTCAGGTGCTGCTCGCCGCGCACGCCGCCGGCCAGGTCTCGCTGCCGTTCCTACGCGGGCGGGCCGGGCTGACACCGGCCGCCCAGGCCGCGCAGCACCACGCCCGCGGGGAGCTCGGCCTGCTCGGGGTGCACGACCTGCCGCCGCGCCGGGTGACCGGGCTGCCGTCGCCCGCGCCCGGCATCGAGCGGTTCGAGGTGACCCTGGCCGGCCCGGACGGCGACGTCCTGGTCACCGTGGAGAGCAGGTTGTCGGAGGAGTCGCACCGGCTGACCTGCGCCGCCCCGCAGCCGGGCCACTGGCGCACCTGGCACCCGCTGTCCCTGCGTCTGGCCAGCTCGGGCTGAGGCCCGGCGCGATGCTCAGCGGAGTGCGCGACCGCGGGCGGCCAGCAGCGGGATCGCCAGCTCTGCCGAGGTGAGGGAGCCGTGGTAGGCGGCCAGCATCGACCCGAACGGGTCCCGCTGGACGTCGGTGAACGCCCAGCTGCCCCGGGCCAGCGCGACGACGTCGCCGATCCGGTCGGCCAGCTGCTCCTGGACGTCGCCGAAGACCCCGCTGTCGACCGCTTCCGCCCGGCTGACCACCCAGGCGCGGGGGCCGAGCACCGTGCGCCAGGCGGCGAGCACGTCGTCGGCGGCGCCAGGCTCGGCGTGCACGTACCGGGCGCGGGGTTCACCGGCGAGCAGCCGCACGCCCTCGGTGAGCCCGGGTTCGGCGCCGACGTCGAGCCGGGTGGTGTCGGGGACGTCGACCATGCCGTGGTCGGCGGTCACCAGCAGCACCGCATCGTCGGGCAGCCCCTCGGCCAGCTGCTCCACCAGGCGGTCGACGATGCCCAGCTGGGCGCGCCAGGCGGCCGAGTCGACACCGCGGACGTGCCCGGTCAGGTCGAGGTCGGCGGTGTAGCCGTAGACCAGGCTGCGCTCCCCGGTGCGCAGTGCGGCGTGCATCCCGGCGACCAGGTCGCCGGGGCTGAATGCGCTGGCGTAGTCGGCTCCGCGGTAGGCGGCGCGGGTGAGGCCTGAGCCGGCGAAGGCGTGCGGGGCGACGACGGTGCACGAGACGCCGTCGGCGGTTGCCTGCTCGAAGACGGTCGGCTGGGCCTGCCACCGCAGCGGATCCGGGTCGTCGTCCCAGTGGACGTGGTTGAGGGTGCGCTCCTCGCCGGGCACCGCGGTGACGAAGCCGAGCACGCCGTGGCTGCCCGGCGGCAGGCCGGTGCCCAGGGTGACGAGGCTGACCGGGGTGGTGCTGGGGCACGGCGCGGAGAGCGTGCCGACCGGGGTGCCGAGAGCGTTGAGCACCGGCGCCTGCTCCGGGTGGGCGGCGACCAGCTCGGCGCCCAGGCCGTCGACCAGCAGGACGGCGACCCGGCGGGCGCCGGCCACGGCGGCGGTCAGGTCGAGCGGGTCGACGGGCAGGCCGCCGCGGCGGATCGGGACGCCGAGCGCGGTGGCGGCGCTGGGCAGCACGTCGGCGAGGGTGGCGCTCCCGTAGGGCGGGACGCCGAACCCGTCGGGCAGGCTCATCGACTCGGCCGGCGACCGGGTCAGCCGGCGGCCGGGCGGGTGGCGAGGACGTGCAGGCCGGTGGCGACGTCCCGGTAGGGCGAGGTGCCGGCCAGCGCCAGCTCCAGCGCGCGCAGCGCGTCAGGGTCGGCGCCGGAGGAGGCGCTCAGCAGGTCGGCGACGACGGCGACGCCGTGCCACTCCCCCGGCTCCAACCCGGCGCCGGCGAGCAGCGCGAGCAGCTCGGCCGGGTCGAACCGCCGGTGGACGTGGCCGCCGCGACCGGGGGCCGGGTCGCGGTCGGCCAGGAGGGCGACCGCCTCGACCGGGTGCCCGCTGATCGCCCGCCCGAGGACGGCGCCGGCCCGGTTCGCCACGGCGAGGGAGAGCTGCCCGCCGGGGCGGAGGGCACTGGCGAGCTGCTGGAGGGTGCTGGCCGGCTCGTCGACCACCTCCAGGACGAAGTGGCACAGCACCAGGTCGAAGAGGTCACCGGACGGGAGGGCGGTGAGCATCCGGTCGCCGTCCCCCTGGATGCCGCGGACCCGGTCGCCCGCGCCGACGGTGGCGGCCCGGCGGTGCAGGGTGGCCAGCGCATCGGCGCTGGGGTCGACGACGGTGACCTGGTGGCCGAGGGCGGCGAGCGGGACGGCGAACATCCCGCTGCCGCCGCCGAGGTCGAGCACCTGGAGCGGGGAGCCGGCCGCGACCAGCGGGTCGAGCGCGGCCCAGATCGCCGCGGTGCGGGCGGGGGCCTGCGCGGCGGTGGCCGGAGGGGTCGTCACCCAGCGGAGCCTAATCGCGGACCGCCGAGCACCCCGGCCCGGACCGGCGCTCCGCAGAGCCCGCAGCACGGCGCCGTCCCGGACAGCCGTCCGTCCGTCCGTCGAGTGTGCACATCCCGGGCAGGTCAGAGCTTAGGACAACCAGGCCAATCAGTCAGTGACCCTCATCTGCGAGATAGGTCTGAACTGCGAGTGGGACACCACCAGCACCAATGCCCTGCCACCATGCGGCCGCGACCAGCTTCACGCCTTTACGACGGAGAATCGCTGGGCGTGGACAGCCTCGTCGGTACATTGCGACGCCCCGCGTCAGGACAACTTCCCTGTCTAGCCGAACGTCGAAGAACTCGTCGCCCGAACGGGAAAGAAGACTAGCGCCGAGTGTCACCTGCGCTGCGTTGGCGTCCAACAGATCGATTATGTAGTCGACGGTGGCAGGTTTTTTCTCCAAATGCACCCGTACCAGCGAGATTTCGGGTGGACCGAAGGCCGCGCTGCCAATACGCGACGCCGGTGGTCGAGCATTCGCCCGAAGCGCACCTCGCAGGACGTTCATCCAGTCCGCCTGCTGTGCGCTCACCCACTGCAATCGCTCCATGCTGCTGGGCGGCTTTGTCCCATCGAGCACTAAGGGGAGGATGAACACCGCCCCTTCTGGTCGCATGTCCGCTTGCTCAAGGACTAATTTGACTTCGCGCTGCAAGAATCCGGTCTTGGACACGGAGGCGGCACTAACCAGCACCAACACAACATCCGAGGAGCGCACACCCTCCCGGACGACGTGCTGCCAATCCTGCCCTGGCTGGATGCAGAAACGATCAAGCCATATGGCAAACCCAGCGTCGAGTAAGTGACCGGCTACGGCCCACGCTTGATCCGCATCCTCGGATGCATGACATATGAAGACCTTGATGGCTCGCGAGCTAAGGTGTTGGCCCGAGATGGCCAGCGACATGCCGCAAGGATGCCGAAAAGACGAGGCCAGCGCACCTCGGTGAACCGCCCATGTTCCCCTGGCTTCGCGACCGGCCACTCAGCTACCGCCGCTAGGTCAGTTCCGGTAGCTCGGAGATGAGCGCGATGAGTCAGATCGGGACCGTTGGACTCGTACGGCCCAGAACCGCTGGGTTTTTGGGCCGTACGAGTCCATAAGTGGGGGCCGCCTCAGTGGCCGGAGCTGCCGGGGCTGGAGTGCCAGAGCTTGCGGGGTGGCGCTGCTGCCGCGCGGCGTGCGGCGGTGGCCGCGTCCTCCCCGGCCGGCTTGATGTCGGCGTAGGGCGACATCCGGAACCCGGTCGGGTGCACCAGCACCGGGCGCACCACCACCGGCCGGGACGCCCGGGACGCCGCTGCCCCGGCGATCGCCTGCTCGCTGTACTCCCCCGGCGCGGCCATCAGCTCGGCGACCGCCGCGAGCCCGCCGGTCTCCCAGGCCTCGTGCAGCGCGGGGAGCTCCCACGCCCCGGTGGCCCGCATCGAGACTCCGCGCGGCCCGGTGCGCCGCATCACCCCGCGGACCACCAGCAGCCAGGAGTGGAAGACCGTGGCGGCGTAGGGCCCCTGCACGTCCTCGAAGAAGGTCGCGTCCGCACAGCCGGTGCCGTCGTCCAGGGTCACGAACACCACCCGGCGGCCGGACCGGATCGGCGGGGTCTGGGTGGCCACCTTCACCCCGGCCACCAGCACCTCCGCCCCGCTGCGGCACTGCAGCAGCTCCTCGGCCGGCACCGCACCGAGGGCAGCCAGGAACGGCCGGTAGAACTCCACGACGTGCCGGCTGGCGTCCAGCCCCAGCACCTCCAGCTCGGCCCGCACCCGCTCGGCGTCGGTGAACTCCGGCAGCCCGGAGGCGACGAACTCCGGTCGTCCGGATGCCTCTTCCTCGTCCTCCGGGTCGAACAGCCCGGGCTCGGCCTCCCCGGCCCCGGACTCGGCACCGAACAGGTCCAGGCCCAGCTGGCCGGTGCTGCTCGCCCGGGCCCCGCTGCGGCTCCAGCGGTCCAGCTCGCCGATCTGCAGCAACAGGTCACGGCGGGTCAGCTGCTCCCGCCGCCGGGCCGGCCGGCCGCCCTCGCTGTCGCGCATCCCGAACCCGTAGACGGAGTCGAACCCACCGGCCAGCACCAACCGCTCCACCACCGGCCGGGACACCTTCGCCCGGTTCCAGAAGTCGGTCAGCGACCGGTAGGGCTGCCCGGCCTGGATCCGGGCGACCTCCTCGTCGTTGATCCCCTTGACGTCGGCCAGCGACAGCCGGATGCCGTACCGCCCCGGGTCGGGCATCGACGCCGGCATCCACGCCGGACGGGGGCGCGGCTGGTCGGCCGGCCCGTCGTCCGTGCCGCCGTCGACCCGTTCGACCCGGTAGGTGCCGGCCGAGGCGTTGACGTCCAGGCCGAGCACCTGCACGCCGAAGTTCCGGGCGTCGTCGAGGATCAGCCGCTTGGGGTACATCCCCGGGTCGTGGGTGAGCACCCCGGCCAGGAAGGCCGCGGTGTGGTGGGTCTTCAGCCAGGCCGACTGGTAGGTCGGCAGCGCGAACGCCGCGGCGTGGGCCTTGCAGAAGCCGAAGGAGCCGAAGGCGACCAGCACCTCCCACACCTGCTCGACCACCGCGACGTCGAAGCCCTCCGCCAGCGCACGCGGCGCGAACCAGGCCTTCACCTCCGGATGGGCGTCCTTCTCCCCCAGCGCGCGGCGCACCTCGTCGGCCTCGGCCAGGTCGCAGCCGGTCATCACCGACACGATCTGCAGCACCTGCTCGTGGAAGACCACCACCCCGGCGGTCTGCTCCAGCGCCGGCTGCAGCGCGGGGTGCAGGTACACCGGGTCGCGCCAGCCGTTCCGGGCCATCAGGAACGGGGTGACCATGTCGCTCTTCACCGGCCCCGGGCGGAACAGCGAGATGTCGACGATGAGGTCCTCGAAGGTCTGCGGACCGAACTTGCCGACCAGTTCTCGCTGACCCGGCGACTCGATCTGGAACATGCCCAGGGTGCGGGTGCTGCGGATCAGCTCGAAGGTGGTCGGGTCGTCGCGCGGGACGGCGTCGATCTCGACCTGCTGCCCGTCGACCCGGGCCACCTCGTCCATCGCGTGCGCGATCGCCGACTGCATCCGGATGCCGAGCAGGTCCAGCTTGAGCAGCCCCAGCTCCTCGACGTCGTCCTTGTCGAACTGGCTCATCGGGTAGCCCAGGTAGCTGCTCTCCACCGGCGTGCGGTCGAGCAGGGTGGCGTCGGAGAGCAGCACCCCGCACGGGTGCAGCGCGATGTGCCGGGGCAGGCCGTCGAGCCGGGAGACCAGGTCGAAGAGCAGGTCCAGGTCACCCGAGCCACCGCTCCGCCTGGAGCCCAGCCGGCTGGCCCGCAGCTCCGGGAGGTCGCGCAGCGCCGCGTGCACCTGGTTGGCCCGGATGTGCGGGAACGCCTTGGCCACCGCGTCGACCTCCGCCGGGGGCAGCCCGAGGGCGGCCCCGACGTCGCGGACCGCGTGCCGCACCCGGTAGGTGTCCATCATCGAGATGCAGCTGACCCGGGAGGCGCCGAAGCGCTCGAGCACCGCGTCGTAGACCTCCATCCGGCGGGCGGACTCCACGTCGATGTCGATGTCGGGCAGCTGGTGGCGCAACGGGGAGAGGAAGCGCTCCATCAGCAGGCCGTACCGGATCGGGTCGACGTCGGAGATGCCCAGCAGGTAGGTGACCAGGCTGCCGGCGCCCGAGCCCCGGGCCGCCGCGCGGACCCGGAGCTCCTTGATCAGGGTGACCACGTCGGCGACGGTGAGGAAGTAGGAGGGGTAGCCGAGGGAGTCGATGACCGCCAGCTCCTCCTCCAGCCGCTCGCGCACCACGGCCGACGGGGTCATCCCGCGCCGGCCGAACCCGGCCTCGCACCGGGCCCGCAGCACCGCCGAGGGGCCCATCCCGCGCTCGGCGGCGGTGGTGACCACGTCGAGCTCCGGGTAGCGCACGGTGCCGATGCCGAGGTCGGCCCGGACGTCGACCGCGCACTGCTCGGCGACCCGGGCGGTGGTCTCCAGCAGCTGCAACGCCGCGTCCCGGTCCGGCCCGGCCAGCTCCTCGGCGAGCAGCGCCATCTCCTTGCCCGACTTCAGGTGCCCCTCGGCGGTGCGCCGGTCGACGTGTCGCTGGCCCAGCGGCACCAGCCGGCGGGCGGCGTCCAGCACGTCGGCGGTCGGGGCGTCCAGGGCGTCGACGTAGCGGACCGCGTTGGTCAGCACCGCCGGCACCCCGGCCTCGGCGGCCAGCCGCAGCATCGCCTGGGCGCGGGACCGGTCGCCCTGGCCGCGGTGGTGCACGACCTCGAGCACCAGCTGGCCGGGCCCGAACACCGCACGCCAGGTGTCCAGCCGGGCCCGTGCCAGGTCGGCCCGGCCGGCGGCCAGCGCACGGCCGACCGAGGACCCCGGCCCCAGCACCGCCAGCAGCCCGGTCGCGTGCGCACCGGCCAGCGTCAGCGAGCTGACCGGTTCACCGCGGGTGCCGCCGAGGTGGGTGGCGCTGGTCAGCCGGCACAGCGACCGCCAGCCGGCGCCGTCACGGGCGAGGAAGGTGGCCCGGGGCAGCCGGGAGTCGACGCTGGCCCCGCCGCGCGCCGGGGCGCGGCGGCCGACGGGGTGGGCGGCCCGGTGCCGGGCCGCAGCGGTGATCCGCCCCGGGGTCTGGTCCGCCGGCTCGCCGCCGGCGACCGGGTCGACCGCGAGGTCGACGCCGAACAGCGGCCGGATGCCCGCTGACCGGCAGGCCAGCGCGAACTTGACCGCGCCGTACAGCCCGTCGCGGTCGGTCAGGGCCAGGGCGCCCATGCCGTGCTCGGCCGCCCGGGCGACCAGGTCGGCCGGGTGGTTGGCGCCGTGCCGCATCGAGTACCCCGACGCGACGTGCAGGTGGACGAAGGGGTCGCTCACGAGGTGGAGCCGGGACGACCCGGGCCGCGCCGACGGGAACCGGGGTCGACCGCGCGCAGACGTACGGGCGCCGGTGGCACCGGGCGGCTGATCGCGGCCTCCACGACGCCGAGGAACGTGCCGACGTCCCGGACCAGGTCGTCGGCCTCCCGTGCGGTGACCGCGTGCGAGAGCCCCGCCTCGGCGGCGGCGCGCTTGGCCGCCCCGGCGGCGAAGAACGCCGCCCACTCCGCCAGCTCGGGGGCGACCTGACCGATCAGCACCCAGGCGCTGCGCGGACGGCGCCGCCCGGACTCGGGCTGGGTGCGGGCGGCCAGCACGGCTGCCGCGGCGCGCAGGGCAGCCAGGTGTGCGGTCGCGTACCGCCAGGCCGCGTCGGGGCTGCTGGCGGCCTCGGCCAGCCCGCGATGGGCCTGGCCGAGCAGCTGGGCGGCGGCCGCGGGCAGCGGCGGGAGCAACGGGAGCTGCCCGTCGGCGGCGGCCGGGAGGGCCCGGGCGGCGCCCATCAGTCGTGCACCCGGACGAGCAGCCACTGGTTGCCCGTCGGCTCCCAGGACAGGTCGAAGACCCCGGCGAAGCTCATCCGGGACCGGCCTGCGCGGACCGCCTCGACCCGCCAGACCTGCCGGGTGGCGACCAGCTCGGCCGACGCCCCGCCCCGTCCGGTGGCATCGGTCTGCCACCACGGCGCGGACTCCACCCACGAGTCGAGCAGCTCCCCCACCACGTACCGGGTCTGTCCTCGCCAGAACTCGGCCGGCCCCGACGGCCCCTGTTCGACCTGCACCTCTTCACCGGCCCGGCCACCGGCCCCGGCGAGCACTCGGCTCATGTCAGACTCCGCAACTCTTCGCCCCCCACCGGCCGCCCGCCCCCCGGCCCGGCGGGGAAGCGCACGTCGGAGGACGTGACGGCCCGGGCCGGCGAGCGGATCGCCGGTGTTCGAACAGGTGTTCGAACACCGATGAGTAGACCGGAGTGGGCCGGAGCGGTCAAGCCGGACGCGCGTGTCGTCATCCGTGTCGTTACAGCGACTGCACTCATCACCTCGAGCAACCCTCGACCCCAGCTGGAGGTCGGCGGTGCACCCCCGGGACGACGACCCACCGACCGTCGGCGTCGGCCCAGGTGCCGGGTGGCGCGCGGTCCCGGGACCGGTGGGAGGATCGCGGGCATGACCGCTGCGGAGACCCCGCACCCACGGGTCGCCGAGGTCGAGCAGTTGCTGCGCGCCTCCGGCGTCGCCGGTGAGGTGCGCGTACTGCCCGACAGCGCCCGCACCGCCGCCGCCGCGGCCGCCCAGCTCGGCGTCGGGGTCGGTGCGATCGCCAACAGCCTGGTGTTCGACGCCGGCGGCGTCCCGCTGCTGGTGCTCACCAGCGGCGCGCACCGGGTCGACGAGGCGCTCGTCGCCGACCTGCTCGGCGTCCTGCGGATCACCCGGGCCACCCCGGAGTTCGTCCGCCGGCACACCGGCCAGGCGATCGGCGGGGTGGCACCGGTCGGGCACCCGGAGCCGATCGGCACGCTGGTCGACGTGGAGCTCGCCCGGCACCCGCGGGTGTGGGCGGCCGCCGGGCACCCGCACACCGTCTTCCCCACCAGCTACGACGAGCTGCTGCGGCTCACCGGCGGCACCCCCGCGGAGGTCGGCCCGGGGCCGTCCCCGGCCGCCGCCGACGAGGAGACCGACCGATGACCGGCACCACACCCGCGGCCCGGGTCACCGAGCTGCCCGCCGGCTGGATGCGCGAGCACCTGCACGAGGCACTGGCGATCTACGGCGCGGCGATGGGCTACGGCGACTCCGTCGTCGCCGGGCGCTACGGCTACGCCGTCCAGCACACCGAGCGGGAGGGCTTCCGCGCGGTCGGCGCCTTCGCCGAGGTCGTGCAGGACGACGGCACGGTCGGCGAGCGGCTGGTCGGCTTCGGCTACGGCTACCAAGTCGCCCCCGGCCAGTGGTGGCACGACCAGGTCCGCAACGCCCTGGACCGGCGGACGGCGAAGCAGTGGCTGCCCGGCGCGTTCGAGGTGTGCGAGCTGCACGTGCACCCCGACCGGCAGAGCCAGGGCCTGGGCCGGCAGCTGCTGCACGCGCTGCTGGCCGACCTCCCCCAGCCGGCCGCCCTGCTGAGCACCCCGGACACCGACACCAAGGCCTTCCGGCTGTACCACGCCGACGGGTTCGTCGACCTGGCCCGTGGCTACCACTTCCCCGGCGACACCCGCCCCTTCGCGATCCTGGGCGCGCGGCTGCCTCTGGCCCGCCCCACCGGGAAGGGCTGATCACCGTCGACAGCACCGCCGACACCAGCACCGCCGACGTCGTCGTCATCGGCTCCGGGCACAACGGCCTGGTCGCCGCCTGCCACCTCGCCCGGGAAGGGCTGCGCGTGGAGGTGGTGGAGTCCGACGAGGTCCTCGGCGGCGCCGTCTCCACCGTGGAGCGCTGGCCCGGCGTCCGGGTCGACCGCGGGTCCAGCGCGCACGTGATCATCCGGCATAGCGGGGTGGTCGAGGAGCTGGAGCTCGACCGCTTCGGCCTGCGCTACGTCGACTGCGACCCCTGGGGCTTCGCGCCGGCACCCGCGCCCGGCGACCCCGGCCCCGACGGCCGGCCGCTGGTCTTCTCCGTCGACCTCGACGCCACCTGCGCCTCCATCGCCGCCGCCTGCGGGGACGCCGACGCCGCGGCCTACCGCCGGTTCGTCGAGGTCTGGGGCCCGCGCAGCGCCGCCGTCGTCAAGGCCTTCGGCGACCGCCCGGCGATGACCCGGCTGGTCCGGCACCTGTGGCCGGTCGGTGCCCCCCGCCGGGGCCAGCCCCGCACCCCGGGCGGGGAGATCGCCACCGACTTCCTCGGCTCCGGCGACGCCCTGCTCGACCGGTGGTTCACCAGCGAGCGGCTCAAGGCGGCCCTGGCCTGGTTCGGCGCCCAGTCCGGCCCGCCCATGTCCGAGCCCGGCACGGCCGCGATGGTCGGCTGGGTCGCGCTGCTGCACGACGTCCCGCCCGGTCACCCGGTCGGCGGGTCGGGCGGGCTCACCCAGGCGCTGGCGGCGCGGCTGGCCAGTGACGGCGGCCGGGTCACCCTCGGGGACGGCGCGGCCCGTCTCCTCGTCGACGGGCCGCCCGACGACCGGCGGGTCACCGGGGTGCAGACGGTCTCCGGACGGCGGATCTCCGCACCGGTGGTCGTCGCCGCCTGCCACGTGCTGGCCACCAAGGCGCTGGCCGGCGACGACGCCCCGCCCGCGCTGGCCGAGGCCGACCCGCCGCTGGGCAACGGCTTCGGCCTGGTGCTGCGCGCACAGACCGATGCCCTGCCGAACTACCCCGGCGCGGGTGAGGAGGCGCTGCAGGGGCTGCAGCTGCTCTGCACCGACCGGGCCCAGCTGGCCCGGGCGCACGGCGACTGGCTGGCCGGCGAGCTCCCCCGGGAGCCGGTGCCGTTGGCCATGTCGTTCTCCGCGAGCGACCCGACCCTCGCCCCGGCCGGCCAGCACGTGGTCACCGTCTGGGGCCAGTGGTACCCGTACGAGCTCGCCGACGGGTCGGACTGGGAGGAGATCGCCGACCGGGCCGCCCAGCAGCTGATCGCCGCGGTCGACCGGTACGCGCCCGGTTTCGCCGACTCGGTACAGCGGCTGTACGTCCAGACCCCGCTGAGGCTGGAGCAGGAACTGTCCCTGCTGCGTGGCAACGTCATGCACGTGGAGATGAGCCTGGCCAGCATGTTCGGCTTCCGGCCCACCCCGGCGCTGTCCGGTCACCGGGTGCCGGGCCTCGGTGGGCTGTACCTGACCGGCGCCTCCACGCACCCCGGGGGCGGGGTCTCCGGCAACTCCGGGCGCACCGCCGCCCGCGTCGTGCTCGCCGACCGCCGGCCGGCAGCCCGGCTGCGAGCCGGGGTGACGAGCTGGGCCGGACGCCGGCTGCACCGGGGGACGGCGGGGTGACCGGCACGCTCCTCGCCCGCCGGCCGGGCACCGGCCCGGCGCCGCTGCCCTGGCTGCCCCTCACGCTCACCGTCGCGCTGCTGGGCACCGCGATCGCCTACCCGCTCAGCAGCGGTGCCGCCCGCGACGCGGTCAGCTGGGCGATCGTGCTGCTGGGCTCGGCGGTGTCGGTCAGCCACGCCACGGTCAGCCGCGGCGCCCGCACCGGTGCCGCGGTCTTCGTCGTGGTCGGCGTCGTCGCGGTGCTGTTCGAGGCCCTGGGGCTCCGCACCGGGTTCCCGTACGGCGAGTACGTCTACAGCGACACGCTGGGCCCGACCCTGCTCGGGGTGCCCTTCCTGGTGCCGCTGGCCTGGCTGATGATGGCGTGGCCGAGCTGGGTGCTCGCCGCCCGGCTGACCTCGCGGGTACGCGCCCCGCGGCGCCGGGCCGCCCGGGTGGCGGTGGCGGCCTACGTGTTCGCCGCCTGGGACGTGGTGCTCGACCCGCAGCTGGTGCAGGCCGGCTACTGGCGCTGGGCGCACCCCGAGCCGGGCCTGCCGGGCATCTCCACCGTCCCGCTCACCAACCTCGCCGGGTGGCTGCTGGCCGGCCTGGTGCTGATGACCCTGCTCGACCTGCTCGTCGAGCGCACCAGCCGGCCACCGCGGATCGGGGACGTCGCACCGCTGCTGACCCTGGGGTGGATGGTGCTGGGCGGGGCGCTGGCACACGCCGGCTGGCTCGGGCTGCCGGGGTCCGCGGTCTGGGGCGTCGTCCTGGCGCTGCCGGTGCTCGCCGCCCTCGCCGTCCAGGAGCGGCGGCGACGGCGATGACCGCTTCCTGGCGCAGGCTGCTGCGGGTGTGCGCCGGGCTCTCGGTGGCGGCCGCGGTGCACGCCGCACTGAACAGCCGGCTCCTCCGCCGGCCGCCGGCCGTGCCCCGACCGGCCCCCCGCCGGGTGACCGTGGTGGTCCCGGCCCGCGACGAGGCCGACCAGATCGCCGACTGCCTGGCCGCCGTGCTCGACCAGCGCGGGGTGCCGCACCTGCAGGTCGTGGTCGTCGACGACGGCTCCACCGACGGCACCGCCGACCGGGTCACGGCGGTCGGCGACGACCGGGTCACCCTGCTCCTTGCGACGCCACCCGCGCCGGGCTGGCTGGGCAAGCCGAACGCCTGCGCCCAGGGCGCCGCCACGGACCACCAGCAGGCCGACGACGTGCTGGTCTTCCTGGACGCCGACGTCCGGCTGATGCCCGACGCGATCGCCTCGGCGGTCGCCCTGCTCGACGACGCCGGGCTCGACCTGGTCTCCCCCTGGCCGCGCCAGCTCACCGGCAGCGCCGCCGAGCGGCTCGTCCAGCCGCTGCAGCAGTGGCTGTGGGCCACCCTGTTGCCGCTGCACCTGGCCGAGCGGTCACCGCGACCGTCGCTGGCAGCGGCCAACGGCCAGTTCCTGGTGGTCCGCCGCGCGGCCTACGGCCGGGCCGGCGGGCACGCCGCCGTCCGCGGTGAGGTGATCGAGGACGTCGCACTGCTGCGTGCGGTCAAGGCCGCCGGGGGCCGGGGCGTCGTCGTCGACGGTTCGACGCTGGCCGCCTGCCGGATGTACGACGGCTGGCCGGGGGTCCGGGACGGTTACACCAAGTCGCTGTGGTCGGCGGTCGGCGGGCGCCCGGCGGCCGCCGTCGGGGTGGCGGCCGGGCTCAGCGCCGTCTGGCTGCTGCCGCCGCTGGCTGCGCTGACCGGCTCCCGCGCCGGGCTGGTCGGCTACGCCGCCGGGGTGGTGAACCGGGCCGTGGTCGCGTCCCGCACGGGTGGCCGGGCCTGGCCGGACTCGCTGGCGCACCCGGTGTCGATCGTCCTGCTCGACGTGCTGGTCGCCCGCTCGGTGGCCGGCCACCGGCAGGGCTCGCTCCGGTGGCGCGGGCGCACCCTGACGGCTGCCGCCGTCGACCAGCGGCCTGCGCCCCGAGCCACCATGCTGGGCCGATGACGAGCAGCGACCTCCTCGCCCTGCGCACCGACGAGCGCGCCGCCCTCCTCTTCATCGGCCTGCGCGGCGACTGGTAGCCCTACTGCTGCGCCCAGGCGGTCCGTCTGGCCCAGTCCCTGCCCCGCGTCACCGCCGCCGGCGCCGAGGTGGTGCTCGCCTCGGTCGACCCGCCCGAGGTCCAGCTCGCGATGGACCACACCTGGCACCTGCCGTTCCGGTGGGCCAGCGACCCCGACGGCACCCGGCTCGCGAAGCCGCTGGACGCCTGGGACACCGACGCGTCGATCTTCCGGCCGGTCGTCGTCGTCGTGGCCCCGGACGGCCGCGAGGTGTTCCGGGAGCTGTCCCGGGACTTCACCGACCGCACCGACGACGAGCCGGTGCTCACCGCCATCGAGGCCCTCGGGCTCCCCGCGCTCCCCGAACCGGCGCCGTGGGCCCCGGAGGGTGTGGCCCCGCAGCCGTCCAAGCGCGCGTTCAAGCCCAGCTCCTTCATCCCCTACTTCCGCGCCATCCGGTTCAACACCATGGCGCTGAGCGACCGGATGGTCGACGACCGGGACCGCGACCTGCTGGTCACCGAGCAGCGGATGGCCGAGTCCTTCCTCGGCGCCTTCGACACCTGGCGCGCCGAGCACCCGCCGGACGGGCAGGGCCGGAGCTGAGCCCGGCGACCCGGTCGGCGACGATGGCCCGGTGACCGAGCAGAGCAGTCCGCCGCGCGTCTCCTTCGACCCGGCGGAGATGGAGACCGGTGCCTTCTACCGGGTGCTGAACTCGGTGGTGGTGCCCCGGCCGATCGCCTGGGTCTGCAGCCGCTCGGCGGAGGGGGTGCACAACCTGGCACCGCACTCCTTCTACACGGTGGCCTGCGTCGACCCGCCGGTCGTCCAGTTCACCTCGGTGGGCCGCAAGGACTCGCTGCGCAACGTCGAGGACAGCGGCGAGTTCACCATCAGCCTCACCCCGGAGGCGCTGTTCGAGCAGGTCAACGCCACCGCGACCGACTTCCCGCCGGACCAGAGCGAGGCCGAGCACACCGGGGTCACCCTGGAGCCCAGCGACCGGGTCACCACGATGCGGGTCGCCCAGTCGCCGGTGGCCCTGGAGTGCGTGCTGCACGCGACGCTGCGGCTGGGCGACAGCACGGTGGTGTTCGGCCGGGTGGTGCACGTCTCGGCGTGGGACAGCGTCGTCCGGGACGGCCGGCCGCGGATCGAGCAGCTGCAACCGCTGGCCCGGCTCGGCGGCAACGAGTGGTCGACGATCGGCGAGGTCAAGGAGATCCGCCGGATCCCCTACCGCAGCTGGACCGAGGACCCGGCCATCGGCGACCGCCTCCGCGGGGGGTGACGTCCGACCGGGACGGTGGCCCCGCTGCAGGGTCCCGGCGCGAGCTCGCGGGTGCCGGGCGCAGCGGGACCCGTCGTCAGCCCGGCAGGTGCGGGGCCACCTCGTCGGCGGCGTCGGCACCGAACGCCTCGGCGAACCGCTCCAGGAACGGCGCGCGCGGCAGCGTGTACTCCTGCGTGCCGATCACCTCGACCGCGGCGGTGGCGACCGCGGACCCGACCTGGGTGGCGCGCTCGACGCCGAGCCCCCACTGGAGAGCGGCCACGAACCCGGCACGCAGTGCGTCACCACCGCCGGTCGGCTCCACCGGCTTGGTCTCCGGGACGGCGATCACCTCGATCGTCGCCTCCCCGGCCTGCTCGACCCGCACGCCCTTGGCGGCCTGGGTGGTGACCCAGGTGCCCACCCGGGCGAGCACCTCGGCGTCGTCCCAGCCGGTCTTCTGCAGCAGCAGGGCGTGCTCGTACTCGTTGGTGAACAGCAGGTCGGCGCCGTCGACGAGCTCGCGGATCATCTCCCCGTCGGCCCAGGCCAGCTGCTGCGAGGGGTCGGCCAGGAACGGGTAGCCCCGCTGCCGGCACTCCTGCGTGTGCTGCACCATCGCCGTCGGGTCGTTCGGCCCGATGATCACCAGGTCCAGGTCACCGACGCGCGCCGCCACCGGGGCCAGCTCGATCAGCGCCGCCTCGGACATCGCCCCGGAGTAGAACGACGCGATCTGGTTGTTCGCCGCGTCGGTGGTGCAGACGAAGCGGGCGGTGTGCTTCAGCTCCGACCAGCGCACGCTGCCGGTGTCCACGCCGTGCCGGCTCAGCCAGGCGTCGTAGTCGGCGAAGTCGTTGCCCACCGCGCCGACCAGCACCGGGCCCTGCCCCAGCAGCCCGAGCCCGTAGGCCATGTTCGCCCCGGCACCGCCGCGGTGCTGCACCAGGTCGTCGACCAGGAAGGAGAGCGAGACGTTCTCCATCTTGCCCTCGACGAACTGGTCGGTGAACCTCCCGGGGAAGGTCATCAGGTGGTCGGTGGCGATGGAACCGGTCACGACGACGGGCATGAGGGCGACTCTCTCCGGGGACGGCGGCCACCATCGGCCTGCGGACCCCGGCCGGGAACGGACGCCGGGGCGGGAACAGCGTAGGAGCCGCGGCACGTGCCCGCCCGTGGAGGTGCTGCGGTCAGTCGGCCAGCGCCCGGCGCAGCTGGACCCCGAGCTGCGCCGTCCCGATGACGCCCAGCAGGCAGCCGACCGCCGCAGCGCAGCCGACGGCGAGCACGACCGCGTCGGCGCCCGCCAGCTCCAGCTCCACGTCCAGGAGGGAGACGACCCCGGCGCCGCCCAGCCCGAGCGCCGCCATCGCCACCCGGCTGGGCCGCTCCCAGACCGAGACGGCCCCGGTCTCGTGCACGCCGGCCTGCCCGGCGCGGGCGCGCAGGTAGTCCGGCAGCCAGCACAGCGCACCGAAGGCGGCGGCCAGCCAACCCGGGGCGCCGGCGACCCAGAAGGCCACGGCGTAGCCGGCCTCGGTCAGCCGGTCGACGGCGGAGTCCAGCACGAACCCACGCCGGGAGGCGCGCCCGCCGGCGATGGCCAGGGCGCCGTCCAGGGAGTCCAGCAGGCCGGACAGCCCGATGAGCACGCCGGCCGCGATCAGCCAGGCCCCGCCCGCGGCGGCCGGCGCGATCGCGGCCACCGCGACCAGCAGCCCCAGCGCGGTGGCGGCCAGCGGGGAGAGCCGGGCCAGCGGCACCGCCAGGGTGTAGGCCAGGGACAACCAGCCGCGCACCAGCCGGCTCTCGGCCGGGTCGGTGCCCCCGTGCCAGCGTGACCAGGCCACCAGGTACTCGTCGCGGCTCAGCACGGTGTGCAGTCCACCACGAAGCGGGCAGCCCGGTGTCCGGAGCAGGGACAGTGGGCTGGTGCTCGCCGGCCTCTCCCCCGCCCGTCGTCGTCTCGCGCTCGCGCTGCTGGCGCTGGTCGCGGTGGTGGCCGTCGCGGCCCTCGCCGTCGCCCGGCTGACCGGCCCGGACGGCGGATCCGGGCCGGCCGCCGTCGAGGAGCTCACCCCGGGCCCGGTGCTGCTGGTGCCCGGGTACGGCGGCTCGGTCGGCTCGCTGCAGCCGCTCGCCGACCGGCTCACCGCCAGCGGGCGGGACGCCACCGTCGTCCCGGTGCCGGGCGACGGCACCGGGGACCTGGCCGCCTCCGCGGCGGTGCTGGGCACCGCGGTCGATGCGGCGCTGGCGCGCACCGGCGCCGGCAGCGTGGACGTCGTCGGCTACTCCGCCGGAGGGGTGATCGCCCGACTGTGGGCGGCCGACGGCGGAGCGGAGCAGGCCCGGCGGGTGCTCACCCTGGGCTCCCCGCACCACGGCACGGCCATCGCCGACCTGGCCGCCCGGTTCCTGGCCGCGGAGTGCCCGGACGCCTGCCAGCAGCTGACCACCGACAGCCCGCTGCTCGCCGAGCTGAACGCCGGCGACGAGACGCCGGCCGGCCCCAGCTGGGTGTCGGTGTGGACGACGCAGGACGAGACCGTCACGCCGGTGGCGTCGGCCGCGCTGGACGGCGCGCTCAACCTGCCCGTGCAGTCGGTCTGTGCCGACGCCGAGGTGTCGCACGGCCAGCTGCCCGCGGACGCGCTGGTGCAGTCGATCGTGCTGGCCCAGCTGGCCGCCGGTCCCCCGGTGCAGCTGGACCCGGCCGACTGCAGCCAGCTCCGCCAGGGCTGACGTCGTACCCGGGGGCCGACCGACCCTGCCGACCGGACCCTGCCGACCGGCTCCCCGGTCGGTGGCCACCTAGGGTCGCGGGCATGGCCGCCCCGATCAGCGACGCCGTCGTCGTCGACGTCCTCCGCCGTGTCGACCGTGGGCTGAACCCGCTCGCCCAGCGGCTGGGGCGCCCGCCGCGGCTGTCCCCGGCCGAGCGGGCCGCCTGGTGGGCCGACCAGGTCAGCCGGGTGGCCGCCGGCGTCTCGGCCGCGCCGCGCTTCGCCGGCAAGCTGGCCGACCTGCTGCCGCTGCAGAACACCGTCGGCTCGGCGGTGCAGGCCCTCGTCGTCCTCGGCGTGGCCGGGGAGCACGACCTCGACCGTCCCGCGGACCGGGTGTCGCTGCTCGCCCGGGTGCTGCTGGACCGCGATCTGCCGGCCGACCGGGTCCAGCCGCTGCTGGACCGCACCCGCGGGGTCTACGTCGACGAGGCGCTGGGCGAGGACCGCTCCGGGGCGCGGGGCGTCGCGCGCAGCCTGTGGCGGGCCGCCCGGCTGCTCAGCCGGATCGACGACGCCCTGGACGCCCGGCCGAAGGGGAAGCTCCGGCACCGGGCGCTGGCCCAGTTCCCGGTCGTCGGGGTCGCCGGTGGCTACGCGGCCGAACGGCAGGGGCTGCGGCGGGCGGCGCTGGAGGCCGAGGAGCTGCTGTCCCGCTGAACCTCAGGCCGCCGGCACGCCGGCCAGGTTGGCGTACACCTCACGCGTGGCCGTCGAGCGGTTCATGGTGATGAAGTGGATGCCGGGGACGCCCTCGTCCAGCAGCTGGCGGCACATCTGGGTGGCCACCTCGACACCGAGCGCTCGCACCGCGCGCTTGTCCTCGGGGCGGTCGCCGTCCAGCGCGGCGAACCGCTCGGCCAGGTCCGCCGGGAACGCCTGCCCGGACAGCTGCACGATCCGGGTGATCTGCCGGGCGTTGGTCACCGGCATCACCCCGGCGAGGACCGGCACGTCGCAGCCGCGGGCCGCGACCCGGTCCCGCAGCCGCAGGTAGTCCTCGACCCGGAAGAACATCTGGGTGATGGCGAAGTCGGCACCGGCCCGGCACTTCGCGACGAACATGTCGGTGTCGGTGTCGAAGTCCGCCGAGCGGGGGTGCCGCTCGGGGAAGGCGGCCACGCCCACGGAGAAGTCGCCGATGCCCTTGATCAGCTCGACCAGCTCGGCGGCGTACCGGAGGCCCTGCGGGTGGGCCACCCACTCCCCCTGCGGGTCGGCACCCGGCGGGTCGCCGCGCAACGCGAGCAGGTTCCGCACGCCCGCGGCCGCGAGCCGGCTCACCACGTGCCGGAGCTCGGCGACGCTGTGGTCGACCGCGGTCAGGTGGGCCATCGGGAGCATGGTGGTGTCGGTGGCGATGCGCTCGGTCACCGACACGGTGCCCTCGCGGGTCGACCCGCCGGCGCCGTAGGTAACCGACACGAAGGAGGGCCGCAGCTGCTCCAGCTGGCGCAGCGCCGTCCACAGCTGGGTCTCCGCCGCCGCGTCACGCGGGGGGAAGAACTCGAACGACCAGGTGGGCCGCTCGGTCTGGAGCAGCTCGCGCACGGTGCCGGTCATGGCAGGCGAGCCTACGTGCGCGCGGGTCACCGGCCGTGCACCGACCGCCGCAGGGGGCGTCCCGGCCGGGTGCATCCACCGGCGGGGTCGAGACAGAAGCAACCCCGGACGGCGCACGGACGGCCCGCGACACGGCGGGCCGGCGAGGCCGGCAGAGGAGGAGGCCCAGTGGAGACGACGGCCGCACCAGCCAGGGTGAACGGGCAACGTCGGATCACGGCGGGCGATACTGGCCCGGTGACCGCCGGGACCCAACGCCGCCAGCCGCCCGTCCGGGGCCCGGTCCAGCCGGGGGCCGCCGACGAGGAGCGGGTCCGCGCGGCGGTCGCCGCCGCGCTGGCCGGGTTCCTGGCCGAGCAGCGGCAGACGCTGGCTGCGATGGACGACTCGCTCGTCCCGGTCGTCGACGAGGTCCGCGCCCTGGCCGAGGGCGGGAAGCGGCTGCGGCCGCTGTTCGCCTACTGGGGCTGGCGCGGGGCCACGGCCGGTGCGGCCGGCGTCGCCGAGGCCGACGCCGACGTGCTGCGCGCCGTCGCCGCGGTGGAGTTCGTGCACGCCAGCGCGCTGGTCCACGACGACGTGATGGACGGCGCACTGACCCGCCGCGGCCGCCCGGCGACCCACATCGGCTTCGCGACCCGGCACGTCGACGACGGCCTGAACGGCGACGCCACCGGTTTCGGCGTGGGGGCCGCGATCCTCGTCGGCGACCTGGCCCTGGTCTGGTCCGACGAGCTGCTGCGCCGGTCGGGCATCTCCGCGCCGGCGCTGGCCCGGGCCCGGGGGGTCTGGGACACCATGCGCACCGAGGTCACCGCCGGGCAGTACCTGGACCTGCTGCGCGCCGCCGGTGGGCTGCCCGGGCCCGGGGGCGCCCTGACCGTGGCCCGGTACAAGAGCGCCGGCTACACGGTGCAGCGGCCGCTGCAGCTCGGCGCCGCGATCGCCGGTGCCGGCCCCGACGTCAGCGAGGCCTACACCGCCATCGGCCTGCCGCTCGGCGAGGCCTTCCAGCTCCGCGACGACGTGCTCGGCGTCTTCGGCGACCCCGCCGTCACCGGCAAGTCCGTCGACGACGACCTGCGCGAGGGCAAGCAGACCCTGCTGATCGCGCTGGCCGAGGAGCGGGCCGGCGAGGCCGGCCTGCGGCTGTTGACCAGGGCGCTCGGCGACCCGGACGCCGGTCCGGAGCAGCTGGCCGCGCTGCGCACCCTGCTGGAGGAGACCGGCGCCCGCAGCCGGGTGGAGGAGCGGATCGCCGACCGGACGGCCGTGGCCCGCGCGGCCATCGCGGCGGCACCCATCAGCGACGAGGCGCGCGCCGCGCTGGACGCCCTCGCCGTGGCCGCCACCATCCGAACCGCGTGAGGACGACCCTGCGCACCGTCCCCGGGCGCACCGACCGGATCGTGGTGATCGGGGCCGGCCTGGCCGGCCTGTCCGCGGCGTTGCGGCTGCGCGGCGCCGGACGCGAGGTCACCGTCGTCGACCGCTGCCCCGGCCCCGGCGGGCGGGCCGGCCGGGTCGAGCGCTCCGGGTACGCCCTGGACACCGGCCCCTCGGTGTTCACCGCCCCCGAGCTGGTCGCCGACGCCTTCGCCGCGGTCGGCGAGACGATGTCCGACCGGCTGACCCTCACCGCCCTGGACACCACCTACCGCGCCCAGTTCGCCGACGGGTCGCACCTGGACGTGCACGCCGACCGGACCGCCTTCGCCGCCGAGGTCGAGCGGCTGTGCGGCGCCGGCGAGGCCGCGGCCCTGCTCCGCTACCTCGACGACCTCGCCGAGCTCTACGAGCTGCAGCTGCGGACCTTTATCGACCGCAACCTGGACTCCCCGCTGGACCTGCTGGGCCCCGAGCTGCTGTCCCTGGTCCGCCGCGGCGGGTTCCGCCGGCTGTCCAAGCACGTCGAAGCGGCGTTCACCGACGACCGGCTGCGCCGGCTGTTCAGCTTCCAGGCGCTCTACGCCGGGGTCTCCCCGTTCCGGGCGATCGCCGCCTACGCGGTCATCGCCCAGCTCGACATCGGGGCCGGCGTCTGGCACCCGCAGGGCGGGATCGGCGCCGTCCCCCGGGCGATGGCCGCGGCCGCCGCCGACGCCGGGGTGGAGTTCCGGTACGGCACCGAGGTGGCCGAGCTGGAGCTGGCCGGCGGCCGGGTCACCGGGGTGGCGCTCGAGGGCGGGGACCTGCTGCCCGCCGACGCCGTGGTGGTCACCGCCGACGCCCCGCACCGGCTGGTGCCCGGGCTGCGCGGGCCACGGCGCCCGGTCTACTCACCGTCCTGCGTGGCACTGCACGTGGGGGTGCGGGCCGAGCTGCCCGGCCAGGCGCACCACACGATCAGCTTCGGCGCGGCCTGGGAGCAGGTCTTCGCCGAGCTCACCCGCGACGGCCGCCCGATGAGCGACCCGAGCCTGCTGATCAGCATGCCCTCGGTGACCGACCGCTCGCTCGCGCCCGAGGGCGGCCAGGTGCTCAGCGTCGTCGCCCCGACCCCGAACCTGGACCCGCGCAGCGGCGGCAACCCCGACCTGGACTGGCCGGCGCTGGCCCCCCGCTACCGCGAGGAGCTGCTGGCCACCCTGGAGACGCGCGGCTGGACCGGGATCGGCGGGTCGATCGAGGTCGAGGAGCTGCTCACCCCGGTCGACTGGGCCGCCCAGGGCATGGCCGCGGGCACCCCGTTCGCGCTGGCGCACACCTTCGGGCAGACCGGGCCGTTCCGGCCGTCCACCCTCCCCCGCAGCGGGCCGCAGAACGTCGTCCTGGCCGGTTCGTCGGTCCAGCCCGGCGTCGGGGTGCCGATGGTGGTGATCAGCGGCCGGCTGGCCGCCGAGCGGATCACGGGGGCGCAGGGATGACCACCGCACCGCCGCCCACCCGGGTACAGCAACAGGCCCGGCTGGACGCCGCCTACGCCGTGTGCCGCGGGATCGCCGCCGAGCACGGCAAGTCCTACTTCCTGGCCACCCGACTGCTCACCCCGGACCGCCGGGCCGCGATCCACGCGCTGTACGCGGCCGCCCGGGTGGCCGACGACATCGTCGACGTCGGCGCCGACCTGCCCGGCCGGGACCCCGAGGGCGAGCTGCTGGCCTGGTCGAAGGCGGCGCTGGAGGAGGTCGAGGCCGGCTGGTCCGACGACCCGGTGCGGCTGGCGCTGGTGCACACCTACCGCCGCTACGACATCCCGATGGAGCACCTGGTCGACTTCCTGGCCGCGATGACCAGCGATCTCGACGTCAGCGGCTACGCCGACCTGGCCGCGCTGGACCGGTACATGTGGGGCTCGGCCTCGGTGATCGGCCTGCAGGTGCTACCAGTGCTGGGCACCGCCCCCGGGGTCGCCCGGGAGGAGGCCGCACCGCACGCGATCGCGCTGGGCGAGGCGTTCCAGCTGACCAACTTCCTACGCGACGTCGCCGAGGACGTCGACCGCGGCCGGGTGTACCTGCCGGCGGACCTGATGGCCGCGCACGGGGTCACCCGGGAGCAGCTGGCCGCCAAGCGGCACTCCCCCGGCTTCGCCGAGCTGATGCGGGAGATGATCGCGGTCACCCGGCGCCGCTACGACGACGCGGCACCGGGCACCCCGATGCTGGCCCGCGAGTCCCGGGACTGCGTGCGCGCGGCCACCGCCCTCTACGGCGGGATCCTCACCGAGATCGAGCGCGCCGACTACCGGGTGCTGGACCGCCGGGTGCGGGTGTCCAGGCCGCGGCGTCTGGCCGTGTTCGCCCGCCGGTTGACCGCCGCCCAGCTGGCCAGGGTCAGCAGCACCAGGGCGAAGCCGAACAGCAGGTCCTCGACCGGGGCGTAGGCGATCCGCGGCCCCCAGATGGCCGCCGGGTCGTAGGTGACCACGTCGAGCCCGGTGAGCACGCCGTTCATCAGCAGCTGGAAGGTGATGATGATCGCGTAGGCCACCCAGAACACCGGCCGGGTCACCATCCGGGTGCGCAGCACCGCCAGGTCGATCACCAGGACGGCGACCAGCACGACCACCGCGATCGTCGAGTACGTCATCGCCGCCCCACCTCCTCGCTCGGGAGGGCCTCCTCGGCCGGGTAGCCGGCGTCCCAGCCGGTCACCTTCCGGACCGCCTCCAGCGCCAGCACCGCGCACAGCGGGACGACGAGGAAGAAGAGCACCTCCTCCACCGGGATCCCCCCGGGCAGCCGGACGTCGATGGTCCGGGTGCTGCTGTAGTCCCAGTGCCCGGCGGAGATGGCGTAGAGCACCCAGGTCAGGAAGACCACCAGCTCGGGCACGACCGCCAGCAGCAGCCGGCGCCAGCGCGCGTAGACCCGGACGCCGAGCAGCAGCTCCAGCGGTGCAGTCACGACCAGGCAGCCGACCAGCAGCGCAAGGTAGGTCAGGTGCCCCATCGGCGGGCGGCTACAGCGCCAGGGCCTGGGCCCGGCGGGTGACCTCGGTGTGCCGGTCGTCCCGCAGGGCCTGCACCGGCGTGCCCGGCAGCGAGTCGTCCTCGCGGAACAGCCACTCGAAGGCCTCCTCGTCGGTGAACCGGCCGTCGTAGAGCACCGTGAGCAGGCCGGGCAGGTGCTTGAGGATGACCCCGTCCTGCACGAAGTCCACCGGGATCTTGCTGTTGCCGCTGCCGGGCACGGCCATGAGCTTCCGCTCGGCGATCAGCTGACGGACCTTGTTCGTCGAGACGCCGAGCTGCTCGGCGACCTCCGCGGGGGTGTACGTGTCCATAGGCTGCCAGCCTATGGCGCACAGTGCAGCCCCGGCGAACGGTCCCCGACTCAGCCAGCCGCAGCGGAGCAGCGATGCCCCGGCCGTCCCGGACGAACCCGGCCGCGAGCCGCCGTACCTGGACCTCGACGCGCTCGCCGAGCGGGCCAGGCAGCTGTTGCCGGCCGACGTCGCCGACTACTACGCCGGCGGCGCCGGCACCGAGACGACCCTGGCCGAGGCGCCGGCCGCCTGGCGGGCGTGGCGGCTGCGCCCCCGGGTGCTGCGGGGGATCGCGAGCCCGCAGCTGGGCACCACGCTGCTGGGCGCGGAGGTGGCCACCCCGATCGGGGTCGCCCCGTGGGCCTACCAGGCGATGGCGCACCCGGACGGCGAGCTGGCCACGGCCCGCGGCGCGGCCACGACCGGCGCGCTGATGACCGTGTCGACCAGCGCGACGACCTCGCTGGAGGAGGTCGCCGCCGCCCGCCCGGCCGGGCCCCGCTGGTTCCAGCTCTACCGGCTGCACTCCCCCGCCCACACCGACGACCTGGCCCGCCGCGCCGGGCAGGCGGGCTACGGCGCGCTCGTGCTCACCGTCGACCTGCCGGTGCTCGGTCGCCGGCACCGCGACCTGCGGCACGACTTCGCGCTGCCCGCGGGGCTCCGGCTGGCCAACCACCCGCCCGTGACGGGGCCCCAGCCGCCGCTGGCGGCCGCCGAGACGCCGACCTGGACCTTCGCCGACATCGGCCGGTTCGCCGACGTCTCCGGGCTGCCGGTGGTGGTCAAGGGGGTGCTGCGCGGCGACGACGCGGCCTGCTGCGTGGCCGCCGGGGCCGCGGCGGTGTGGGTCTCCACGCACGGTGGGCGGCAGGCCGACCCGGCGGTCGCCAGCGCCGAGGCGCTGCCGGAGGTGGTCGAGGCGGTCGGGGACGAGGCCGAGGTCTACGTCGACGGGGGCATCCGCACCGGGTCCGACGCCCTCACCGCCCTGGCGCTGGGCGCCCGGGCGGTCTTCCTCGGCCGGCCCACGGTGTGGGGGCTGGCCACCGGGGGCGCCGACGGCGTGGCCCGGGTGATCAGCGGGCTGACCGAGGAGCTGGCCCACACCATGGCCCTGTGCGGAGTCGACGACGTGCGGGCGGTGCCGCGCGACACCGTCACCCGGCCGTGGCCCGGCCGGTGAACGACGGGTCGGCGCGCCGTCCGGGCACAGCCGCCCCACTGGCCACCGGCGCCCCGGACCGACCACCTCGGGCGGCCCCACGCGTCCACCTGGTCACTCCAGGTCCCTGGAGTCCAGACCGTGACCTGCCAGCTCGCGTCGTTCGGGCCACGCACCCCGATCCGCTCCTAGACTCGCCGGTGTGGAGACCGTCGTGACCGACCCCGTGGTCGGCCTCGTCCTCGAGGGGCGCTACCGCCTCGAGGAGCGTCTGGCACGTGGCGGCATGTCCACCGTCTACGCCGCCACCGACCTGCGCCTGCACCGCACCGTGGCCGTCAAGGTGATGGCCGAGCACCTGGCGCACGACCCCGCCTTCGTCGATCGGTTCACCCGGGAGGCCCGGGCCACCGCGATGCTCAGCCACGTCAACGTGGTGTCGGTCAGCGACCAGGGCAGCGACCAGGGGCTGGTCTACCTGGTCATGGAGCTGGTCCGCGGCCGCACGCTGCGCGACCTGCTGCAGGCCCGCGGCCGGCTGACCGTGGGCGAGGCGTTCGCCGTCCTGGAGCCGGTGCTGTCCGGGCTGACCGCGGCCCACCGGGCCGGGATCGCGCACCGCGACGTCAAGCCGGAGAACGTGCTCATCTCCACCGACGGCCAGGTCAAGGTCGCCGACTTCGGGCTCGCCCGCGCGGTGGCCGGCACCGGGCAGACCAGCCACACCGGCGGCGTGCTCATCGGCACGGTCGCCTACCTCTCCCCCGAGCAGCTCGAACGCGGCCGCAGCGACGCCCGCAGCGACGTCTACGCCGCCGGCGTGATGCTGTACGAGCTGCTCACCGGCCACCCCCCCTACGCCGGCGACACCCCGCTGGCGGTCGCGTACCAGCACGTGCACCACGACGTGCCGGTGCCCTCGGGCGAGGTGCCGACGGTGCCGTGGCAGGTCGACGAGCTGGTCACCCGGACCACCCGGCGCGACCCGGCGGCCCGGCCGCTGGACGCCGGCGCCTTCCTGGCCGAGCTGACCGACCTGCGCGCCGACCTGGGCCTGGCCCGCGTCCCGGTGCCCACGGGCCTGCCCGCCGACAACCCGGCCACGCTCCGCCCGACCAACCGCCCGACCGCGCCCCGCCCCCGGCAGCCCAGCGCGCCGGGCGGGCGCGCCGGCGACCCGCGCACCGAGGTGATCGGCGGCCCGGTGGACCGCGGCCGGGGCACCACGGTGCTGCCGGGCATGGGCTCGGGCGCGACCACCGCCGTGGGGGGCGCCCGCCCGGGCATCGGCCCGCGTCCGCCCGCCGTCCGCCCCGGGGTGCCCCCGCACATCCGCCGTCGCCGTGCCCAGCTGGGCATCGCGGTGGTGCTGCTGCTCGCGGTGACCATCGGCGCGATCGGCTGGTGGCTGGGCGTCGGGCGCTGGACCGAGGTCCCCGACCTGCTCAACAAGGACCAGGACACCGCGGTCGGCCTGCTGCAGGAGGCCGGCCTGGACCCGGTGCTGACCGAGGAGCGGTTCAGCGAGACCGTCCCGCCCGGTGCGGTGATCGCCGCCGAGCCCGCCGCGGGCGAGGCGATCCGCGGCTCGGACGTGGAGATCGTCGTCTCCAAGGGGCCGGAGCGCTTCGCGGTCGACCCGGCGCTGGCCGGCCAGCCCGCCGAGGCCGTCCTCGCCCAGCTGCAGACCCAGTTCCCCGACCTGGCCTTCGCCACCGAGGAGGACTACAGCGACGACGTCGACTCGGGCAACGTGATCCGCTTCGACCCCGCGCCGGGCACGGAGCTCAAGCGCGGTGACACCGTCACCGTCGTGGTCTCCTCCGGCCGGGCGCCCGTCGCGGTGCCCAACGTCGTCGGTCAGAGGCCGGACGCCGCCGAGAGCAACCTCGAGCAGCTGGGCTTCACCGTCGAGCGGGCCACCGGTCGCAGCGCCGACGTCGCCACCGGCGCGGTCATGGCGGTCAGCCCCGGGCCCGGTGCGGGCGCGCAGCCCTACGGCAGCCCGGTGACGATCACGGTGTCCGAGGGCCTGCCCCAGGTGGCGGTCCCCGACGTCACCGGCAAGAGCCGCGAGGAGGCGATCGCCACCCTCGAGGAGGCCGGCCTGGAGGCCGAGGTCACCCAGTTCTTCGGCAACCAGGTGCTGCGGCAGACCCCCGGGGCCGGCGAGGTCGTCGACCTGGGCTCGTCGGTCACCATCCTGGTGACGTTCGGGTGACCTGCACCCCGTGACCCCCTCTCCTGCCGTGCTGCCCGCGATCGGGGCGCACATCCAGATCAAGGGCGGCCTGGCCAAGGGTGGGCTCGCCTACACCGACGCCGTCGGCGCCCGCGCCGTCCAGGTGTTCGTCGGGAACCCGCGCGGCTGGCGGCCCAGCGCCGGTGACCCGGTGCAGGACGCCGCGTTCACCGCCGGGTGCGCCGAGCGCGGGGTGCCCTCCTTTGTGCACACGCCGTTCCTGGTGAACGTCGGGTCCCCGAACGAGGCGACGGTCGAGCAGTCGATCGCGACGATCCGGCACAACCTCGCCCGGGCCACCCAGCTCGGGTGCGCGGGGGTCGTGGTGCACGCCGGTTCAGCGGTCGACGCCGACCGGTACGAGGACGCGCTGGCCCAGCTGCACGAGCGGCTGCTGCCGGTGCTCGACGAGCTCCCCGAGGGCGCACCCCGGCTGCTGATCGAGCCGACCGCCGGCGGGGGCAGGTCCCTGGCGGCGACCGTCGAGGACCTGGGCCCCTACCTGGCCGCCCTGGACCACCACCCGGCCGTGGGCGTCTGCTTCGACACCTGCCACGCCTGGGCCGCCGGGCACGACCTCGCCACCCCGGGCGGGATGGCCGCCACCCTGGCGGCACTGGAGGCCACCGTCGGCCCGGGCCGGCTGGGGCTCGTGCACGCCAACGACTCCCTCGACGGCTGCGGCTCCACCCGCGACCGGCACACCACCATCGGGGCCGGCTCGATCGGTGCCGCGCCGTTCGCCGAGCTGCTCACCCACCCGGCGATGGCCGGGGTCCCGGTGGTCGTGGAGACCCCCAGCGCCGACGACGGCCACGCCAAGGACATCGCGCTGCTCTGTGCCCTGCGCGACGGCGTTCTCGTCCCCGGCTGACCCGCCTCTGCCGCGACTCGCCGAGTGGCAGGAAACGCCGGACGCAACCGATTCCACGGCCTGGCACCTTCCACTGGTACAACCCAACGGTTTCACTCTCCGTGTCGAACTCGCAGCTGATTGCGACGACCTGGACCGAGGAGAACCGCCGTGCACATCCGCAGGACCCTGGCCACCGCCGCCGTGGCCGCCCTCACCCTCACCGGCGTGGGCCTCACCACCGGGACCGCCGCCGCCGCCCCGGGCGATGCGGCCACCTACATCGTCAGCCTCACCCCCGGTTCGGTGCCCGCCTCCGTCGCCGCCCTGGCCACCTCCCGGCTGGGTGGCCACGTCGAGCACGTCTACACCGCGGCGCTGGACGGCTTCGCGGTCACGCTGCGCCCCGAGGTCGCCGCCCGGCTCGCCACGCTCCCCGGGGTCGCCGCCGTCGAACGGGACGCCCCGGTGCAGCTGGAGGCCACCCAGTCCAACGCCACCTGGGGCCTGGACCGCACCGATCAGCGGGACCTGCCGCTCAGCGGCTCCTACAGCTGGGGCGCCACCGGCGCAGGCGTCACCGCCTACGTCATCGACACCGGCATCCGGCTCGCGCACCGCGACCTCGGTGGCCGTGCGGTCTCCGGCTACGACGCGGTGGACGGCGGGCGGGCCGACGACTGCAACGGGCACGGCACGCACGTCGCAGGCACCGTCGGCGGCTCGCGGTACGGGGTGGCCAAGGGGGTGCGGCTGGTCGCCGTCCGGGTGCTGGACTGCGCCGGCAGCGGCACCACCGCCGGCGTCATAGCCGGGATCGACTGGGTCACCGCCCACCACCGGGCGGGCGCCCCGGCGGTGGCCAACATGAGCCTGGGCGGCGGCGCCAGCAGCGCGCTGGACCGGGCCGTGGAGCGGTCCATCGCCGACGGGGTCGGCTACGCCATCGCCGCCGGGAACGGCGACGCCGCCGGGGTCCCGCAGGACGCCTGCGCCGGGTCCCCGTCCCGGGTGGACGCCGCCCTCACCGTCGGCGCCACCGACCGTTCCGACGCACCGGCCTCGTTCAGCAACTACGGCGCCTGCGTCGACCTGTTCGCACCGGGCGTGGGCATCACCAGCGCATGGCACACCGCGAACACGGCCACCAACACGATCAGCGGGACGTCGATGGCCACCCCGCACGTGGCCGGCGTCGCAGCGCTCTACCTGGAGGGCGACCCCGCCGCCTCCCCGGCCGCGGTGGCCGAGGCGATCACCGCGGCGGCCACCAAGGACCGGGTGGCCACGACGCGCACCGAGGACAACGACCTGTTGTTCAGCACCTGGTGAGCCGCGGTCGGCCGGGTCGTCCGCTCGCGCGGGCGACCCGGCCGGCCACGATCGGGCGCTAGACGACCAGGCTCAGCGCCCAGGCGATGGCGAAACCGACCACCCCGATCAGCGTCTCCATCACCGTCCAGGTCTTCAGGGTCGTCTTCACGTCCATCTCCAGGAACCGGCCGACCAGCCAGAACCCGGAGTCGTTGACGTGCGAGAGCACGGTGGCCCCACAGGCGATCGCGATGACCACCAGCGCGGTGTCCAGCCGGGACAGGTCGTTCTCCGCGACGGCCGGGGCGATCAGTGCGGCGGTGGTCAGCAGCGCCACCGTCGCCGACCCCTGGGCGACCCGCAGGCAGGTCGCGATCACGAAGGCCGCGACGATCACCGGCAGGCCGATCGACTCCAGGCTCTCGGCCAGCGCGGTGCCGATGCCGCTGGCGCGCAGCACCCCGCCGAACATGCCGCCGGCACCGGTGATCAGGATGATCGCCGCGACCGGACCGATCGAGGAGTTGAGCAGGTCCTCGGTCTCCGAGCGCGAGAACCGCTCGCGGCTGAGCACCGTGGCGGCAACCAGGAGCGTGATCAGCAGCGCCACCGGCGTCTGGCCGAGCAGGGTCACCCAGTCCAGCCAGCCGGCCTCGCCGTCGACCGCGCCGGCCGTGGCCAGGGTGTTGAAGCCGGTGTTGAGCAGGATGAGCACCAGCGGCAGGAGCAGCAGGGCCAGCACGGTGCTGAACTTCGGCGGTCCGGTCCGGGTGGCCGTCGACGTCGCCGTCCCGGCGGTCACGGTGGCGCCGCCACCCGTGCCGCCCGTGCCGCCCGTGCCGCCCGTGACGCCACCGTCCGGGCCGGCCGCGTCGTCGACGTCGGTGTCGACCCGGGGGTCGTCGGCCTCGGACTTGCGGCCGGCCATGGTGGAGGGGATCGGCACCATGACCTGCCGGCCGATCCACTTGCTGAACAGATAGCAGGAGATGAACCAGGTGGGCAGGCCGATGACCAGGCCGACGACGACCAGGAGCCCGATGTCGGCGCCCAGGATGTCACCGGCGCCGACCGGCCCGGGGTGCGGCGGCACGAAGGCGTGCATGACCGCGAAGGCCCCCGCCGAGGGCAGTGCGTAGAGCAGCACCGACCCACCGAACTTGCGGGCGACGCTGAAGATGATCGGCAGGAAGACGACGAAGCCGGCGTCGAAGAAGATCGGGAAACCGAACAGCAGGGACGCGACCCCCAGCGCGAGGGGGGCCCGCTTCTCGCCGAACCGGTTGATCAACGAGTCCGCCAGCACGGTGGCGCCGCCGGTGACCTCGAGCAGCTTGCCGATCATCGCGCCCAGCCCGACGAGCAGCGCGACGGCGGCCAGCGTCGAGCCGAACCCGGCCAGCAGCGTGTCGATGACGTCCCCGATGGGGATGCCGGTGGCCAGCGCGGTCAGCAGGCTGACCAGCACCAGCGCCACGAAGGCGTGCACCTTGAACTTCATGATCAGGACGAGCAGCACGGCGACGGCACCCACGGCGATCAGCAACAGCGGCGTGGTGCCCAGGGCGGGTTCGACTTCTGGCACGGGGGACCTCTTCGAGTCGAAGGCGACGCGGACTCGACCGCGGGCGCGGACGAGGACACCACTCTGGCAGTGGTGATCACCTGCGCGCGAGTGCTCGCCGGGTGTCGGACGGGTCCGGCTGCGGCATCATCGGCCGGGCGGCCGGTGGCGCCGCGATCCGGGTAGGTGGGGGATGTCCCGAGCCGGGCGACGGCTGCGCCGGGCGGTGAACCCCGTCTCGACCGGCTTCTCGACGTGGTGGTGTCACAGCGCGCTGCGCCGTGCGGTGCTCCGCCGCCAGGAGCGCCGCCAGGGGCGCCGCTGACCCCGTCGCCGGCTCAGCCTGCGAGGTCGCCGATCACCTGGGTGAGCACCTTGGCGGCCCGCTCCACGCCGTCCCGGTCGACGTCCAGGTGGGTGACCAGCCGGACCCGCCGGGCGCTGACCTGGCCGACCAGCACCCCCTGGGCCTTGGCCGCCTCGGCCACGGCCGGGGCGGGGACGTCGTCGACGACCACCATGTTGGTCTCCACCGTCGCCGGGTCGACGCCGAGGCGCTCGGCGAGCAGGCGGGCGTGCTCGTGGTCGGTGGCCAGCCGGTCGAGGTGGTGGTCCAGCGCGTAGGAGGCAGCCGCGGCGAGGACCCCGACCTGGCGCATCCCGCCGCCGAGCCGCTTGCGCCACAGCCGGGCCGCGGCGATCCGCTCGGCGCTGGCGACCAGCACCGACCCGACCGGTGCGCCGAGCCCCTTGGACAGGCACACCGACGCGGTGTCGGCCAGCCGCCCGTAGGTGGCCAGCGGGACGCCGGAGGCCACGGAGGCGTTGAAGACCCGGGCGCCGTCGAGGTGCACGTTGACCCTGGCGGTGCGGGACCAGGCGAACAGCCGCTCCAGCTCGGCGAGCGGCTGCACCAACCCGCCGCCGCGGTTGTGGGTGTTCTCCACGGCGATCGCGGCCGTCGCGGTGAGGTGCCAGTCCCCGTGCGGGCGCACCTGGGCGATCAGCTGGTCGGCCGACAGCCGGCCCCCCTCGGAGACGACGGTGCGGGAGGAGAGCCCGAACAGCGCCGCCGCGGCACCCATCTCGTAGGTGAGGACGTGCGCGTCGGCGTCCCCGAGCACTTCCTGGCCGGGCTCGCAGACCAGCCGCAAGCCGATCTGGTTGCCCATCGTCCCGGACGGCACGAACAACGCGGCCTCGTGGCCGAACAGCTCGGCGACCCGGGCCTCCAACGCGTTGACCGTCGGGTCCTCGCGGTAGACGTCGTCGCCCACCTCCGCCTCGGCCATCGCCCGGCGCATCGCCGGGGTCGGCCGGGTCAGCGTGTCCGAGCGCAGGTCCACGACGTCCCCGCGGGTGGCCGGGCCGTCGGTGTCGATGCCGTACATCAGCTGCGCAGCATCTCGGTGACCAGGAACGCCAGTTCCAGCGACTGACCGGTGTTCAGCCGCGGGTCGCAGGCCGTCTCGTACCGGCTGTTCAGGTCGGCGTCGCTGATCTCCATGGCCCCGCCCAGGCACTCGGTGACGTCCTCACCGGTGAGCTCGACGTGGATGCCGCCGGGCCAGGTGCCCAGCCCGCGGTGCACGTCGAAGAAGCCCAGCACCTCGTCGACCACCCGGTCGAAGTGCCGGGTCTTGTACCCGCTGGGCGACTCGTGGGTGTTGCCGTGCATCGGGTCGCACTGCCACACCACCTGGTGGCCGCTGGCGGTGACCTTCTCCACGATCCCGGGCAGGACGTCGCGGATCTTGCCGTTGCCCATCCGGCTGATCAGCGTGAGCCGGCCGGGGACGCCGTCGGGGTCCAGCCGCTCGACCAGCTCGGTCGCCTGCTCCGGGGTGGTGCCCGGACCGATCTTCACCCCGATCGGGTTGGCCAGCTTGGAGACGAACTCGATGTGCGCGCCGTCCATCTGCCGGGTGCGCTCGCCGACCCAGACGAAGTGCGCGCTCAGCGCGTACGGGCGGCCCTCGTACATCCGGGTCAGGGCGCGCTCGTAGTCCAGGATCAGCGCCTCGTGGCTGCTGTAGAGCTCCACGCCGCGCAGCGCCGCGTCGTCGATGCCGCAGGCCTTCATGAAGGCCAGCGCACGGTCGATCTCCTGGGCGATGACCTCGTACCGCACGCCGGCCGGGGAGCTGGCGACGAAGTCCTTGTTCCAGTCGTGCACCGCGTGCAGGTCGGCCAGCCCGCCCCGGGCGTAGGCGCGGATCATGTTCATCGCCGCCGCCGAGTTGGCGTAGGCACGCACCAGCCGGTTCGGGTCGGGGATCCGCTCCGCCAGCACCGGGTTCAGCGAGTTGACCATGTCGCCGCGGTAGGACGGCAGCCCGAGCGCGTCGGTGTTGGACGAGCGGGGCTTGGCGTACTGCCCGGCCACCCGGCCCACCTTGACCACCGGCACGCTCGCCCCGTAGGTGAGGACGACGGCCATCTGCAGCAGCGTGCGCGTGGTCGCCTGCAGGTGCGGCTCGGTGTTCAGGTCGAACGTCTCGGCACAGTCGCCGCCCTGCAGCAGGAAGGCCTTGCCCTGGGCGACGTCGGCCAGCTGTTGGCGCAGGGTGTCGACCTCGGCCGGCGCCACGATGGGCGGCACGCTCGACAGGGTCGACAGCACGGCGTCGACGGCGGCCCGGTCGGGCCACTCCGGCTGCTGGGCGGCGGGCAGTCCCCGCCACCGGTCCAGGTCCGGCAGGAGCTCGGCGGGTTCAGGGAGGCTCACCCCCTGAGGGTACGGCGCACCGCTCCCCCTCCGGGGATCCCGTCCGGCTGGTGGGACGCCCCTGCTGTCCCACCGGTACCGAAGATCGACTCGACTGCCGATGAGCTGCGCGAGGCGGGGATCTCTCCCGTCTGGGGAAGCGGGCCAGGGGAGCACACGTGCGCAAGGACATCAGGACGAAGGTGGTGGCGCTGGCTGTGGCCAGCGTCACCGTGACGGCGGCGGCCATGCTCGGGGTGAGCGCCTGGCAGAGCGAGGAGTTCGCCGACGACGCCAAGGCCGATGTCCGCGAGATGGTCCAGCAGAGCATCGAGCAGACCGCCGACGGCGTGTACGACGTCGTCTCGAGCCAGGGCGACTCCACGGCCGCGGCCGTCGACAGCGACCTGCAGGTGGCCGGCTACGTGCTGGAGCAGGCCGGCGGTTTCGGGCTCGGCTCGGCCACCCGCAACACCGTCGCCTGGGACGCGAAGAACCAGGTGACCAGCGAGGTCGTCCCCGTCGCGCTCCCCCGCGTCGAGGTCGGCGGGACGTGGCTGGGCAAGAACGCCGACGTCGCGGTGCCCACCCCGGTCGTGGACCAGGTGCAGGACCTGGTCGGTGGCACCGCGACGGTCTTCCAGCGGATGAACCCCGCCGGGGACATGCTCCGGGTGGCGACCAACGTGGTCAGCGCCACCGGCACCCGGGCGATCGGCACCTACATCCCCTTGGTGGGCGCGGACGGGACACCCAACCCCGTCCTCTCGGCCGTGCTCAGCGGACAGACCTACCGCGGGACGGCGTTCGTCGTCGACTCCTGGTACGTCACCGCCTACGAGCCGCTGCTCGACGAGGCCGGCCAGGTCATCGGCATGCTGTACGTCGGCGTGAAGCAGGAGAACCTGCCCGCCCTGCGGGAGAGCCTGCAGACCACCACCGCCGGGGAGAACGGCACCGTCTGGGCCCTCGGCGGCACCGGCGACCGCGCCGGCACGGTGCTGATCAGCCAGGACGGCCAGTCGGAGGGCACCTCCCTGCTGGAGGCGCAGGACGCCGACGGCGAGCCCTGGATCCAGGAGGTGGTGGCAGCCGCCGTCGGGCTGCAGCCGGGTGAGCAGGCGACCGTCCGGTACCGCGACGCCGTGACCGGCTCGCACACGGTGCAGGTCAGCTACTACGCACCCTGGGACTGGGTGCTGGTGGTCGACGCACAGGACAGCGACTTCGCCGCCGCCGTCGACCGGCTCGACGAGGGTCGTTCCGCGATGTTCAGCGCACTGGTGGTCTGTGCCGTGCTGGTCGGGCTCGCCGGGCTGGCGCTCGCCTGGTGGCTGGGCCGCCGGCTGACCGCGCCGCTGGACGCACTGCGGCAGCGGATGGCCGAGATCGCCGACGGCGAGGGCGACCTGACCCAGCGGGTCGACGACTCGGCACAGGACGAGGTCGGCGAGCTCGCCGGCGCCTTCAACCGGTTCGTCGACAAGGTGGCCGGCACGATCCGGGACATCGGCTCCGCTGCCGGGTCGCTCGCGGTCTCCGCCTCCGGCGTGGCCCGGGTGGCCGACGGGCTGAGCGAACGCGCCACCCGCAGCCGGGACCAGGCCCGGCACGCCCACCAGGCGGCCACGGACATCAGCGCCGGCGTGACGTCCGCGGCGGCCGGGGCAGAGCAGATGGGCTCGGCGATCCGGGAGATCGCCCGCAGCGCGAGCGACGCCAGCCACGTCGGTCAGGGTGCCGTCGAGCTGGCCGCCAGCACCGAGATCGCGATCGCCGCCCTGGGCACCAGCTCGCGGGAGATCAGCGACGTGGTCAAGGTCATCTCCGCCGTCGCCGAGCAGACCAACCTGCTGGCGCTCAACGCCACCATCGAGGCGGCGCGGGCCGGTGAGGCGGGCAAGGGCTTCGCCGTGGTCGCCACCGAGGTCAAGGAGCTGGCCCAGGAGTCCTCGCGGGCCAGCGAGGAGATCCACCAGCGGGTGCAGTCGATCCAGGCCGACACCAGCGCCGCGGTCGGTTCGATCAGTCAGATCGTCGCGGTCATCCGGGAGATGAACGACCACCAGACCACCATCGCCAGCGCGGTGGAGGAGCAGACGGCGGTCACCAACGAGCTGTCCCGCAGCGTCAGCTCGGTGGCCGACGGGGCCAGCTCGGTGACCGACACGATGAACGACGTCACCACCGACGCCGACCGCACCGCCGCCGACGTCGACTTCGCCCGCACCGCTGCCCGGGAGCTGGACCAGCTCTCCCGGGAGCTGAACCGGCTGATCGACGTCTTCACGGTCTGACGGACCCCGGGCCGCCGGCGGTGACCTGCCGCCGGCGGCCCTCAGCCCGCCGGGCCCCGCTCCCGGCGCAGGTGCGGACCGGGGTCGGCCGGTCCGCCGTCCTCCAGCCACTGCGCCATGGCGGCCGGGTCCCGGCGGACGAGCTCGTCCAGGATGAGACCGCGGACCCGCACGAGGGCGGCCCGCTCCTGCGGGTCCGTCGTCGCCTGCAGGGGTGGGTCCGTGGCCCGCCACTCCCGGATGAGCGCCTCCGTGGGCAGCACGCCGACGAAGTCGCGCAGCGCCGCCACCCGCCGCGGGTCCGACACCGTGAGCGGCGCGGCGTCCCAGTCGGCGATCCACATCCCGGCCACGGTCGCGGCCAGCAGGATCATGCCGATCACCAGCCAGGCACCCGAGGGCCCCAGCAGTGCCACACCGCTGGAGAAGGGCACGGTCAGGGCTGCCGCGGCGAAGGCCCCCAGCACGGCCCGCCGCGCGCGTGGGTGCGCCGGGAACCCCGGGTTGACCAGGCCGGCGACGACGGCGGCGAAGGCACCGACCAGCGGCGCCAGCAGCAGCATCCGCGGGACGGGCGTCACCACGGCTCCGGGCAGGGCGATCCCCACGTACAGGACGGCCAGCAGCAGTCGCAGCGCCCGGGCGACCCGGGTCCAGGTGGCGTCGCTGTCTCCGGGGTGCGCGGACACGGCAGCCTCCTCGGGCCACGGGCGAGGTCGGCCTCGGCCCTCGCCACCTGCTGACGATGGCCCGTCCTCCGGGGGGTCGCACCGGCTGGACCGGGCACCGTACCGCCACCCCCGGTTGCCGGTTCCCGGCAACCAGGGACCCGCCGGCACCCTCAGTCGGCGACCAGCCGGCGTCGGGGCCAGCCGAGCAGCCGGGCCCCGGTCACGGCGACCAGCAGCGGCAGGTGGTCGGCCGGGTCGGTGGCGTCGTGTCCGGTGAGCGTGTGCACCCGTTCGATCCGGTAGCTCACCGCCCGCACGCTCAGGTGCAGGTCCCGGGCGGTGGCCGCGGTGTTCCCGCCGGTGGCGAAGTAGGCAGCCAGCGTGCGCACCAGCGGCTCTGCCCCACCGCGGGCGCCGACCAGGGGGCCGAGCACGGTCTGCACCAGGTCTGCCATGGCCGCCTCGTCGCGCAGCAGCACCCGGTAGACCAGCAGGTCGCGCGCGTGGACGACGGGCTGCGGCAGGTCCAGCCGGGCCGCGAGGTCCAGCGCGTCGAGTGCCTCCCGGTAGGAGTGCAGCACCCCGCGCGGACCGGCGTGCGGACGCCCGACCCCCACCCGCCACGAGGACCGGTGGGTCAGCCGCGCGACGGCCCGGCCGACCACCTCGGCCAGCTCCGGTGGGTCCAAGGCGTCGGCGCCCCTGCCGTCGTCGGCCGGCGAGGAGAGCATGCACACCACCCGCCCGTCCTTGGCGGCGACGAGCAGACCCCGCCCGGCGGCGCGGGCCCGGACCGCCGCCTCGACCGCACCGGCCACGTGCATGCCCGAGTCGATCGGTCGGTCGATCCCGGCCACGAGGACCACGTGGGTCGCGGTGAGCGACAGGCCGAACGGCTCGGCCCGCTCGACCAGCGACCCGACGTCGGACCCCCCGCTGAAGAGATCGTCGACGAACTCACGCCGGTAGGCCTCCTCCCGGCGCACCACCTCGTGCTGGGCGTCGAGGTAGCCACTGGCCAGGGCGGCCAACGCGGTGTCCGCAGCGCGCCAGACGGACTCGCCGATGCCGACCAGCTCCGTCGGCCGGACCGGCCGCGACCGCACCTGCCCCAGCAGCGCGGGCAACTCGGGCCACAGCCGCCGGGACGCCGTCATGTAGAGGTCGACCAGCGCCGGCAACGACACCCCGGCCCGCGCTGCCTCCCCGCCCAGCCGGCAGCAGGACTCCTCCTCGGCGGCGCTGAGCCGGCGACCGGTCCGCGCCACGGCCAGGACCGCCGGCAGGTAGCCGTCCAGCAGCCCCGCCGGCGCACCGTGCTCGCCGGCGGCCGCGCGGGCGAGCCGGGCCAGCGCCTCGTCCGGCGTCGCTGCTGCCTCCACCCGGACCAGTGTCGCGCCCCGAGCAGGTCAGCGGGCCGCTCCGAGACCTCCGGCCGCCTCGATCACCTGCCAGCGGGTCAGGTTGTACCGGGCGTCCACCAGCGCGTCGTGCGTCCCTGCCGGCTTGGGCGGGAGAGCAGGCCGGCCGGCGTCGTCCCAGCGCTGGCGCAGCTCGCGGGTGAACCGCGGGATCGGTCGCGGCAACGCCGGCATGGCGCCCCAGAGCTGGGCCAGCGCGACGTGGTCGTAGGCGGCGAACCAGGCCCACAGCTCGATCTCCTCACCGGGGGCGGTGAGGAAGGACAGCAGGTCCTCCCGGATCCGCTCCCGGCTGCGCCACGCCTTGTCCGCCGGGGAGGGCAGCTGGTCGAGGACGTTGCGGCGCACCCACGGGATCGCCTTCCCCGGGTCGAACTCGGTGCTGACGGCGTAGAACTCCCGGCCGGTCTCGTCGACCACGCCGATCGACACCAGGTCGATGGTGGTGCCGTCCTCGATGAACTCGGTGTCGTAGAAGTACCGCCGCACGCTCACCGGCACACCGTAGGCGGTGGCCGATCACGACCACCCCGGGCTCCTGGCGGTCACCGGGCGGCGATGACGACCCTCAGCCCGTGCTGATCGCCCGGCCGCGGGTCGGGTCGGGGGCTCAGCCGGCCAGTGAGCTGGGCAGCCGGTCGGCGGCCTCGTGCGGCGGGGGCTGCAGCCGGGACACGGCCTCGGTGGCGGTGATGCCGGTGGTGTCCATCGACTTCTTCACCTTGGCGCCGTAGAGGTCGACGTACTCCTGGCCGGAGAGCTCCATGATCTCGTACATGATCTCGTCGGTGATCGACCGCTCGACGAAGCGGTCACCGGAGAGCCCGTCGTAGCGGGAGAAGTCCAGCGGTTCCCCGAACCGCACGACGACCCGCAGCAGGTGCTTGCTGAGCCGGCGGCCCAGCTTGCCGGGCAGGGGCACCGAGCGCGGCTCGTAGACCATCGCGACCGGGACGACGGGCGCGCCGGTCTCCAGGGTCATCCGGGCGATGCCGGTCTTGCCCCGGAAGAGCCGGCCGTCGGGCGACCGGGTGCCCTCGGGGTAGATCCCGAGCAGCCTGCCCCGGCTGAGGATGCGGATGCCGGTGCGGATCGCGTCCTCGGCCGCGGAGGCGTTGGTCCGGTCGATCGGCACCTGGCCGCTGCCGCCGAAGAACAGCCGCTGCGCGGCCCCCTTGGGCCCGGTGCCGGTGAAGTACTCCGCCTTGGCCAGGAAGGTGACCCGCCGGCGGAGGGACAGCGGCATGAAGATCCAGTCCGCCGCGGACAGGTGGTTGCTGGCCATGATCGCCGCACCGGTCGCCGGCACGTGCTCGACACCTTCGACGCGGGGCCGGAACACGAGCTTGACGATCGGCCCGACGGCCACGAACTTGAGGAACCAGTAGAACAACGCGCCTCCCTCAGCGACTGTCAGACTAAGGAGGCGCACAACACCGCCACAATCCCAGCCGCCGCCGCACGGCCACTCACCGCTCCGGAGGACCGATGCCGCAGGTCGCACCGCAGGCCGGGCCGCTGATGCCCGGCGCCGACCCGTTCGACCTGCCGGGCGGACCGGTCGGGGTGCTGCTGTGCCACGGGTTCACCAGCACCCCGCAGAGCCTGCGCCTCTGGGGCGAGCACCTGGCGGCCGCCGGCTTCACCGTGCGCTGCCCGCTGCTGCCCGGCCACGGCACCCGCTGGCAGGACGCCAACGCCAGCACCGAGGAGGACTGGTACCAGGAGCTGTCCGGGGCGCTGGACGACCTGCGCGCCCGGTGCGGCTCGGTGGTGGTGGCCGGCCTGTCGATGGGCGGCGCCCTGGCGCTGCGGCTGGCCCAGCGGCGTCCGGACGACGTCGCCGCCCTGGTGCTGGTCAACCCCTCGCTGCTCACCGAACGGCGCGATGCACGGCTGCTGCCGCTGCTGGCCCGGCTCACCCCGGCCTGGGTCCCGGTCGCCGGCGACATCAAGAAGCCGGGCTCGGTCGAGCTGGCCTACCCGCGGCTGCCCACCCGGGCCGCGCTGGCACTCCGCCGGCTCTGGACCGCCGTCCGCGCCGACCTGGGCGCCGTGCGGGCCCCGCTGCTGGTGTTCCGCAGCGTCACCGACCACGTCGTGGAGCCGGCCTCGACCCGGGTGCTGCTCGCCGGCGTCGGCAGCACGGACAGCACCGAGGTGCTGCTGCACGACAGCTGGCACGTGGCGACGCTGGACAACGACGCGACGATGCTCTTCACCCGGTCCGTCGAGTGGATCCGGGAACGCGTGCCGGCCGCCCAGGAGCGCAGCTCGTGACGCTCCCCCGCGGCCGCGGCCGGGGCCGCCGGGACAACGGGCTGGACGCCACGCTGTGGCACCCGCTGCGCGACGTCGACCCCCGGGTGGGCGAGCACCTGCTCGACCTGCTGGCCGCCGCGGGGATCGCCGCCTACCTCGAACCGGCCACCGACGTGCAGCCCTACACCCGCAGCGTGTCCTTCCCCAGCCCGCCGTCGGACCGGTTGTTCGTCGACCGGGCCCGGCGCACCGAGGCCGCCGCCGTCGTCGACCCGCACACCGACGAACCGGTCGCTCCCCGCCCGATGCCGCCCCGGTCGGACCGGGTCACCGACGAGGACGCCGAGTTCGCCCGGATCGTCGCCGCGTTCGAGGCCGAGCACGGCCGCAACGTCGTGGCCGCCGAACCGCGCGACGACCCGCCCCCGCCGCCGGCCGAGCGATCGGTGCTGGAGGCCTTCGACGACCACTACGAGCCGCCCCCGCCCCCGCCGCTGCCGGTCCTCGCGCCGGCCTCGCTGTACGCGCTGCTGCTCATCGCCGTCGGTGCCGTGCTCCTCGTCGCCCCGACCCGGGTCGGCCTGTCACTGGACCTGGGCCTGGTGCTCGGGGTGGCCGCAGTGGTCGGCGGCGTCGGGGTGCTGGTGTCCCGGATGCGCGACCGCGACGACCGCGACGGGGACGACGGCGCGGTCGTCTGAGGGGGCACCCCGCGCCCCCGTTCCTCGCGAGCTCCCGGCGGACACCGCTCGAGCCGATAGCGTCACGGGGATGAGCTCCCCCTCCTCGACGCACTCCGCCGTCGTCACCCTGACCGGTCACCTGATGGACACCGGCATCCTCGCCCGGGTGCTCGACGACGTCCTCGAGTACGGCGGTGACTACCGGATCGACCGCCTGGACCTGGGTCGTCAGCACCAGGACGAGTCCCGGGCGCTGGTCGAGGTCAGCGCGAGCGAGCCCGAGCTGCTGGACCGGATCCTGATGCGGGTGCAGGTGCACGGGGCCAACGCCGTCGACCCCGGGACGGCGACGACCCGGCCCGCCCCCTCCGACGGCGTCTTCCCGGAGGACTTCTACTCGACCACCAACCTGGAGACCCTGGTCCGGCTGGACCGGGACTGGCTGCGGGTGCAGCAGCCGGAGATGGACTGCGGTCTGGTCGTGACCGATGGACGGGTCGTGCGCACCGTGCCGGTCAGCGACGTGCGCGCCGGGGACGCCGTGGTCTGTGGCGCCCACGGCGTACGGGTGGAGCTGCCGCCGCAGGCGCCCCGCGGCGACGAGGACGACTTCGGGTTCATGTCCTCCTCGGTCTCCAGCGAGAAGCCCCAGGCGCTCCTGGTCCGCCAGATCGCCGAGCGGATGCGGGAGGTCAAGGCCACCGGGAAGCGGGTGCTGTGGGTCGGCGGCCCGGCCGTGGTCCACACCGGTGCCGCGCCCGCGATGGTCCGGCTGGTGCAGGCCGGCTACGTCGACGTGCTCTTCGCCGGGAACGCACTCGCGACCCACGACATCGAGTCCTCGCTCTTCGGCACCTCGCTCGGGGTCGACCTGGCCAAGGGCTCCGGCGTGCCGCACGGCCACGAGCACCACATCCGGGCGATCAACACCATCCGGGCAGCCGGGTCGATCGCCGCGGCGGTGGAGACCGGCGTCCTCACCGGCGGGGTCATGCACGCGATGGTGCAGGCCGGCAAGCCGTTCGTGCTGGTCGGGTCGGTGCGCGACGACGGCCCGCTGCCCGACGTCATCACCGACGTCATCGACGGTCAGCGCGCGATGCGCGCCGAGCTGCCCGACGTCGGCTTCGCGATCATGGTGGCCACGATGCTGCACTCGATCGCCACCGGGAACATCCTCCCGGCGTCGGTGCCGCTGGTCTGCGTGGACATCAACCCCGCGACGGTGACCAAGCTGGCCGACCGGGGCAGCGCCCAGGCGATGGGGATCGTCACCGACATCGGCCTGTTCCTGGAGCAGCTGGCCCGCGAGCTCGCCCCCGAGTGAGCACCCGGCAGCGGGGCCGCCGGCCCCGCTGCCGTCCTCGCCGTCGGACCTGCTGCTACTGCTCGCCGTCGGCCACGGCGCGGCGGACCAGGTCGGCGGCGCCGACCATCCCGGCCTGCGCACCCAGCTCGGCGGCCACCACCCGCGGCCCGGGCCGGAACCCGCGACCGGGCAGGGCCCGCTCCAGGCGTTCCCGGGCCGGCGCGAGCACCGTCTCGCCCAGCACGCTCACCCCGCCGCCGATCACCACCACGTCCGGGTCGAGGATCGCCGAGAGGTCGGCGATCCCCTGCCCCAGCCAGGTGCCGACCTCGCACAGCAGCTCGATCGCCAGCGGGTCGCCGTCGGCGGCGGCCTGCGCCACCACCTCGCCGGTGATCCGCGCGGCGTTGCCGTCCACCCGGTCGAGCAGGTCGGCCGCGGCCGCCGGGGAGTTGTCGGCCACCTCCCGCGCGGTGTGGCCCAGCGCGTTCCCGCTGGCGTACTGCTCCCAGCACCCGCGGTTGCCGCAGGCGCACAGCCGGCCGTCGGGCACCACTCGCATGTGACCCCACTCGCCGGCCACGCCGTGCGAGCCACGCTGCAGCCGGCCGTCGACGACGATGCCGCCGCCGATCCCGGTGCCCAGGGTGATCATCAGCATCAGGCTGCTGCCGCGGGCCGCGCCGTAGCGGTACTCGGCCCAGGCCGCCGCATCGGCGTCGTTGCCCACCCAGAGCGGGCGCTGCAGCCGGTCGGCGAGGTCCTTGCGCAGCGCCTGGTTGCGCCAGGCCAGGTGCGGGCTGAACAGCACGGTGTCCCCGGTGCGGTCGAACCAGCCGGCGGCGCCGACGCCCACGCCGACCAGCGGGTCACCGTGCCGCTGCGCGAGCTCGTCGACCACCGCCGAGATCGCGTCCTCGGTGGCGGTCACCGACGTGCCCGGGGTGGCCCGGCGGGCGGTGTCCAGGATCGTGCCGTCGGGGGCCACGACACCGCCGGCGACCTTGGTGCCGCCGATGTCGATGCCCAGCGCAGGCAGCTGGGCGGCCCGGCCGGTCGGCACGGCGCCGGGGCCAGGGCCCTGGCGATCGGGGGCGGTCACGCGACGTCGATCCGCTGGACGGGGGCGGGGGCCGGGTGGGTCACGGTCTCCTCGGGAGGGGCTGGTGCGTCCGCGGCGCGGACGTCGGGGGCGGGGGCCTCGGGCGCGGCAGCGCTGCCGTCCGGTTCAGGGTGGGTCGTCTGGGCACGCAGCGCGGTCGCTGCGCTGGCGAGCACGTCGGCGAGCGCCTCGACCAGGTCGGGACGGCGTCCACGCAGCGCTGCCAGCCCGGCGCAGACCGGGCACCAGCGGCAGTCCTCCGCCGCCGGGGGCGCCGTGGTCGCACCGTCGTCCTCGGGTCGGGCCGGGTCGGGCCGCGCGGCGGGCGTGCCGAGCAGCCCGCCCAGCACGTCGGTCAGCCGCGCGCCGGCCGCGTGCTCGGCGGCCAGCCCGGCAGCCAGCCGGCGGGCCTGCTCGACCCAGTCGGGGCCGGGCGCGGTCACGCCCCGCTCCCCTCGGCCGGCGCACCGGCCGCGACGCCGGCCGCCAGCAGCCCGGCCGGCCACTGCTCCGGGTCGGGGACGAAGCGGACCTCCAGCACCGCCCGGGCCGTGCCCGGCTCGGTCAGCGACCCGCCGGAGACCGTGCACCGGCGCAGCAGGGCGTCCAGCCCGAGCGACCGGCGTGCCCCGGCCGCGGTGACCACCAGGTCGTCGGCCCAGCGGGTGAGCTCGACCTCGCCGCGGCGGGCGAAGGGCAGCGGCACGTCCAGCAGCCACTCGCCGTCCACCCGGCGGGGCGCGGCCGGCGCCAGCGACGGCCGCGCGGTCCCGGGCAGCGCCGCGTCCAGCGCGAACAGGTCGGCGATCGTGACCGGTGCGACGGCGGCCTCGGCCACCTCCTGCACCGGGTCCACGAGCGCGCGCACCGCGCGCACCGCCTGCTCCTGCTCCGCGGCCCGCTGCTGCCACCACTCCCCCGGGCCGGCCGGGAGCAGCCGGGCGACCGTGGCCGAGGCGACCCGCTGCCCGAGGACGCCCAGTGCGGTCGCCGTGTGCTGCAGGTGGTCGGCGGCCGCTGCGTCGGGGCGCAGCACCAGGTGGACGGCGGTGCGCGCCGGGTCGGCCAGCGGCACGGCGTCCAGCAGCTCCTCCGTCGCGGCGGCACCGGCGAGCAACCCGGCGGTGACACCGGTGCGGTCTGCGGTGGCGGCCGCCCGCAGCGTGGCGAGCACCCGCAGCCGGGTCGGCGCGGCCTGCGCCAGCCACCACCGCAGCGCCCCCGGGAGGCCGACCAGCGCCGTCGCCGCCGCCGTCGGGCCGGGGTCCAGCACGACGACGTCGGCGTCCCCGGAGCGGAGGTGCCCGGCGAGGGCGGTGAGCAGCGCGAACTCGGCGACGCCGGGCAGCGCGACGACCGAGGTCGCCGGTGGCACGGTGAGCAGGGGCAGCGCGCCGGACAGCTGCCCGGCGTGCCGGGCCCACAGCTCCTCCAGCGCGGGCTGCGGTGCGGCGACGTCGACGGTCACCCGGTCGGGGAGGTCGGCGATCCCGGCCGGCTGACCGGTGAGCAGCACGCACCGGGAGCCGGCCGCGGCCAGCCGGGCGGCGGTGGCCGCGGCGACGGTGGAGCTGCCGGCGCCACCGGGGCCGGTGACGAGGAGGACCTGCACGGCGCGCATCAGCCCTCGACGCGCTTCTTGAGCTCCTTGAGCGCGGTGTCGAGGATGACCTTCTCGGCCTTGCGCTTGATCATCCCGAGCATCGGGATCGACAGGTCGATGGTGATCGAGTACGTGACGGTGGTGCGACCACCCGACTCGGCCAGGGAGTAGGAGCCGTCCTGCTGCTTCTGCATCTGGCCCTGCACCAGGGTCCAGTCCACGCGGCGGTCGTCGTCCCAGGTGTAGTCCAGGACGTAGTCGTCCTGGACCGCACCGGCGTCGAGCACGAAGTGCACCCGGCGGGCCCGCCCGTCCTCCCCGGTCTCCAGCACCTCCACCTGCTTGGCTGCCGACACCCACGACGGGTAGGCCGGGAAGTCGGCGATCACGGCCATGACCTCGGCCGCTCGCGCGTCGATGACGATCGACTGGGTGGACTGGTCAGCCATGGGGCGCAGGGTAGTCGCTGCCCACCCCTGACCCGGTCTCCTCCCGGGCCGCCTGCCCCGTCCGGGGCCGCTCGGCTACTGCGCGGTGGCTGCGCGGACTAGATTGGACGCCGGACCCTGGTCCGGAGCGGCGGGGCGACGGAGCCCCCGGCCGGGCAGGACAGAGAGGACGGCGTGCGCGAACTGAGCGTTCCCCCCACCGCCAGCGTGGGGCCCGATGACGCCCTGACGGACATGGTCGCCACCAACGCGGCCGAGCACCCCGACGAGGTCGGGCTGCGCCGCCAACAGGCCGGTCAGTGGGTCGACGTCACCTACGCGGAGTTCGCCGCCGAGGTCTCCGGTGTCGCCAAGGGGCTGATCGCCGGTGGCGTGCAGGCCGGCGACCGGGTCGGCCTGATGGCCCGGACCCGCTACGAGTGGACCGTCCTGGACTACGCGATCTGGACCGCCGGCGCCGTCGTCGTCCCGATGTACGAGACCTCCAGCGCCGACCAGGTGGCCTGGATCCTCTCCGACTCCGGCGCGCGGGCCGTCGTCGTGGAGAGCGCCGAGCACGCCGCGACCGTCGAGTCCGTGCGCTCCGAGGCCCCCGAGCTGGGCTCGGTCTGGGTGATCGACGACGGCGGCCTGGCCACCCTGACCGCCGCCGGCGCCGACGTGCCCGACAGCGAGCTGACCGCCCGCCGGGCCACCCTCTCCGCTGACAGTCTGGCCACGCTGATCTACACCAGCGGCACCACCGGCCGGCCCAAGGGCTGCGAGCTCACCCACGCCAACTTCCTGTTCGAGATCCGCAACGGCATGACCCTGCTCAGCCGGTTCATGAACGCCGACGGGTCGCTGCTGCTGTTCATCCCGCTGGCGCACGTGCTGGCCCGCGTCCTGCAGGTGGGTGCGCTCAACACCCGCACGGTCATCGGGCACACCCCCGACATCAAGGACCTGGTCGGGGACCTCGGGCGGTTCCAGCCCACGTTCGTGCTGGCCGTGCCCCGGGTCTTCGAGAAGGTGTTCAACGGCGCCAAGGGCAAGGCCGACGCCGACGGCAAGGGCAAGGTCTTCGACCGGGCCGCCCAGGTGGCCGTCGACTGGTCGCGGGCGCAGGACACCGGCGGCCCGGGGCTGGCGCTGCGGCTGCAGCACGCGCTGTTCGACCGGCTGGTCTACGGCAAGCTGCGCGCCGCCCTCGGTGGTCGTTGCGCCGGCGCCATCTCCGGCGGCGCCCCGCTCGGCGAGCGGCTCGGCCACTTCTTCCGGGGCATCGGGGTGACGATCTTCGAGGGCTACGGCCTGACCGAGACCACCGCGGCCGCCGCGGTCAACCACGACGCGGCCCTGCGCATCGGCACCGTCGGGCGCCCGCTGCCCGGGGTCGACGCGGCGATCGCCGACGATGGCGAGGTGCTGCTGCGCGGCGGGATCGTCATGCGGGGGTACTGGAAGAACGAGAAGGCCACCGCGGAGGCCATCGACGCCGACGGCTGGTTCCACACCGGCGACCTCGGTGAGCTCGATGCCCAGGGCTTCCTCAAGATCACCGGGCGGAAGAAGGAGATCCTGGTGACCGCGGGTGGCAAGAACGTCGCCCCCGCCGTGCTCGAGGACAGGCTGCGGGCGCACAAGCTGGTCAGCCAGTGCCTCGTCGTGGGCGACCAGCGGCCCTTCATCGCCGCCCTGGTCACGCTGGACGCCGAGGCCCTGCCCGCGTGGCTGAAGGCCCAGGGCAAGGACGCCTCGCTCACCCCCGCGCAGCTGCGCGACGACCCCGACCTGCTGGCCGAGCTGGACGCAGCGGTCGCCGACGCGAACAAGGCCGTCTCACAGGCCGAGGCGATCAAGAAGTTCCGGGTGCTCGGCGACGACTTCACCGAGGACAACGGGACGCTCACCCCGAGCCTGAAGCTCAAGCGGGCCGTGGTGATGAAGGAGTTCGGCGCCGAGGTCGAGGCCCTCTACGCCCGGTAGCACCGGACAAGCGGCCTGTTCGGCCCCGCGCTCAGGGCGCGGGGTCGAGCACGTCGGCGAAGGTCGACGCGATCGTCGTCCAGGACCACCGCTGCTCCACCCACGCCCGGCCGGCCGCTCCCATCGCCCGTGCGCGTCCGGGGTCGGCCAGCACGTCGGTCAGCACGTCCGCGACCGCGGTGGGTGACCGCGGGTCCACGACGTGCCCGGTCACCCCGTCCTGGACGGTCTCCGGCGCCCCGCCCGAGGTGCCGGCGACGACCGGACGGCCACAGGCGGCCGCCTCCAGGAAGACCATGCCCAGCCCCTCGACGTCCAGCCCACCGCGCCGCGTGCGGCACGGCATGGCGAACACGTCCCCGGCCGCGTAGTGCGCCGGCAGGTCCGCCGGTGCCACTCCCCCGGTCAGGACGACCGAACCGGCGAACCCCCGGGCTGCGACCGTGCGCCGCAGCGCCGGCTCCAGCGGGCCGCCGCCCACCAGCAGGAGCTTCGCCCGGGGGTGCCGGGCCAGCACCTGCGACCAGCCCTCGACCAGCACGTCCTGCCCCTTGCGCGGCACCAGCCGGGACACGCAGACCACGACCGGGTCGGACCCGAGGCCGTACCGGGCGCGGACCGCCGTCCCGTCGGCGTCCGGGGTGAACCGGTCGACGTCGACCCCGGGTGAGAGCTGGACCAGCTGCGTGCGGTCCCCCAGCGCCGGGGCCAGCCGGCCGTGGGTGTACTCGCTGATGTAGGTGAGCACGTCCAGGCCGGCGGCGATGCGCTGCAGGAGCTGCCGGGCCGCGGGCAGCGCCACCCAGCCGGTCTCGTGGCCGTGTGTGGCCCCCACCAGCCGCTGGACCCCGGCCCGGCGCAGCGCCGGCGCCAGCAGGCCCAGGGGTGCTGCGGCACCGAAGAACGCCGTCCGGCACCCGTGCTCGCGGACCAGCCGGGCGGCCGTCCGGGCGGTCCTCGGCGTCGGCAGCAGCATGCCGGTGGGCGCCCGCACCACCGGGTAGGGCAGCGATGCGTCGTGCGCAGCCGAGCCGGGATGGTCCGAGGCCAGCACGACCAGCGACTCCGGTGGCCGGGTGGCCAGCAGGGCGGCGACGAAGGTCTGGATGCCGCCCTGCCGGGGCGGGAAGTCGTTGGTGACGACCAGCGTCCGGCCCCCGCTCACCGGTCGCGCACCGCCACCCAGTCGGCGGCGAAGGCGATCCGCTGCGGCACCGTGGGGTGCGACCCGAAGGCCCACTGCCAGATCGCGGGGGGATCGGGGTCGTTGAGGTTGGCGCCCCCCAGGGCCTGCTGCACCGCCACGAAGGAGTCCGGGTCCTCGGTCAGGTCGAGCGCGTGCAGGTCCGCCCGTGCCTCGATGTGCCGGGAGACCAGGTTCTGCACCGGCGTCGAGGCCAGGGTGCCGAGGGAGAGCAACAGCAGCAGCAGGCCGACCACCGCCCCGTCCCCTGGGCCCGCCGCGTCGGCCCGCCGGAGCAGCGGGGGCGAGCCGAGCAGCCAGCCCAGCAGCGCGACGCCCGCCCCGGCGCCCAGCGCCCCGATCAGCGTGCCGGTGAGGACGTCGTCGTTGGCCACGTGCCCGAGCTCGTGGGCGGTGATCGAGACGATCTCCTCGTCGGGCCGCTGGTCCAGCAGCGTGTCGTAGACGACGATCCGCCGGGTCGAGCCGAAGCCGGAGACGTAGGCGTTCAGGGCGGTGGTGCGGCGGCTGGCGTCGGCGACCAGCACGTCCTCGACCGGCGTGCCGCTGCGCTCGGCCAGCGCGATCAGCTCCGTGCGCAGCGGGCCGGCCGGCATGGACTCGAAGCGGTTGAAGGCCGGCTCGAACACCAGGGGGTACAGGAAGGACCCGACGACGACCAGCGCTGCGGCTGCCCCACCGGCCCACGCCCACCAGGTGCGGGGAGCTCGCCGGGCGAGCGCGACGAGGGCCAGCAGACCCAGTGCGGTCAGCCCGGCGGAGATGCCGAAGGACGTCGCGACGTCGCGCGCCCACAGGTCCCAGCCCCGCGTGGACAGGCCGTAGCGGTGCCGCACCACCTCGCCGTAGGCGGTCAGCGGCAGGGTCACCAGGCGGCCGACGAGCAGGATCGCGACCGAGCCGAGCAGCACCTGCCACGCCCAGCCACCGCCCAGCGGCCGGGCGACGGCCCGCGCGGTCGCCGCACCGGCCCGGGTGAGGCCGAAGACCGCCGAGACGAGCAGGCTCAGCACCAGGGCCGTCAGCGAGGCCGGACGCAGCGCCGCGGCGAAGGCCTCCGCGCGGGCCACCTGCTCCCGGTCGAACGCGGCCCCCGGGTCGACCGGGGTGCGACCTCCCGGCGGCACCGGCAACACGTCCCACGGCGTGGCCACCACGATCACGGCGACCAGGGCGGCGCCGAGCACGGCGGCCACGAGCAGGGCCGTGCGCCGCGACCCGGCGGCTCCTCCCCGGTTCACTCGCGGGCTGTCGAACGAGGCGGGCGGTGCACGACGCCGAGCTTAGGCAGGCTCCCTGTGACCGGGCTGGACGGCCAGGGCCGCCGGCTCAGCCGAGGATGCGGCGTGCGCCGGCGTACCCGGCCATGTCGACGCTGGTGACCTGCACCGGGACGCCGAAGGTGGCCGCGTGCACCATCTGGCCGTTGCCGATGTACATGCCCACGTGGCTCACCGGGCTGCGGAAGAAGACCAGGTCACCGGGCTGCAGTTCGCTCCGGGAGACTGCGGTCCCCATCGTGGACTGGAGGCGACTGGAGTGCGGCAGGGTCACGCCGGCCGCCGCGTAGGCGTACTGGGTCAGGCCTGAGCAGTCGAAGGCGTCGGGCCCGCCGGCGGCCCACACGTAGGGGTCACCGAGCTGCGCCATGGCGGTGTCCACAGCGACCTGGGCCGAGGAGCTGGTGGCCACCACCTCGGCCGGCGCCTCGAGCACGGGACCGGCGTGCTCCACGACCACCTCCTCCTGCTGGACGACGCTCAGCGCGTCGTACTGCGCCTGGTACTCGTCAACCCTGGAGGTGAGGTCCTGCTGGCGGGCGGTGACGTCCCGCATCGTCTGCTCCGCGGCGGCGGCGGCGGCCTCCGCCTGCGACTGGGCCTGTGCGGCAGCGGTCGCCGCCGCAGTGACCTCGGAGAGGACGTCGTTCGTGTGCCCGGCGATGGCGTCCAGGGTGGTGACCTGGGAGAGGAACTCGTCTGCAGAGCCACTGCTCATGAGGGCGTTGAAGCGGGACAGGTGCTCCCCGGTGAAGGCGCTGCGGGCGACTCGGCGCACCTGCTCGTCCAGGGCGGCCAGCTGCGCCTGGGCCTCGGCGACCGCCCGGCCCGCGGCAGCTGCGGCTGCCTGCTGCTGGGCGAGGGTCTCCTGCGCCTCGTTGAACTGCTCGGTGACGACCTCGAGCTCGTGGGTCGCGTCGGCGACCAGCTGGGTGGCCTGCTCCGGGCTCGTCGCCTCGGTGACCTGGCCACCCGGCGCGGCGGCGGCGTCACCCGGCAGGACCGCCAGGGTCAGGCTCGCGGCGACGACGGCCACGATCCCGATGCCCAGCCGGCCGGCCAGGCGACCGTTGCGCGAGCGCATCGCGGTGTCGGCGGCGGCCAGGGTCGCCGAGGCGGGCAGGACGCGGGACTGAGGGCTCGCCACGGGCGGCGGGACTCCGTTTCTGCAACTCGGACCGCCTACCGGGTCACCTGCCGCATCCGGCTCCGCAGGAGCCCGGTCGCTGGCACGATGTCCCGCTGTCCGGAGCTCACCTCGGTGCTGCGGTGGACCCCGGCGCACCACCCGAGAACGGGACGGTGGTTCGGCGGTGCCCGACCGAGGTCACCCTCTGTGGCGACTTCGTCTCGCTCGGACACGACGAACGTAGATCCGTGACCGGACCGAGACCTAGCCCTGTCAAACCCGGAATCGACCCCAGGACCTGCCAAATCACAGCAGTGCGATTTGTCAGCTCACGTGGCGATCGGCGTGGGACGACGCATCCTGATGACGCAACGGCGGAACCAGCCCGAACTCTGCCAACGCGCGGACGGCCTGCCGCTCCACGTCGTCCCACTCGACGACCGGGCGCGCAGCCTCGGCAACCTCCTCGCCGGACCGGCTGTCGCCGTCGGCGGTCGCCTCCCCCGGAGCGGCACCGGCCGCCAGCACGCCCTCGCCAGCCGGGACCCCGGCAGCGACGCCCGGCCGGCGTCGCGTGAGCGGCACGACGGTGGGCGCGCTCCCCTGCCAGTCCGGTGGGGCGCCCAGCAGGACGGTCACGACGCAGTCGTCGCAGCCCTGACCGCGGACGGTGCAGGTGTCGCAGTCGATGAGCACAGCGGCTCTCCTTGTCTCCTGTGGTCCAGACACCGCGGACCGTAGGAGCGACCACCGACAGTTCTGCTCAGCTCCCGTCCAGCGGCGGCCCCACCGGCTCCGGCCAGCGGCCCGCACGGCTCCGGCCAGCGGCCCGCACGGCGTGGCCTTCCGGGGACTGTCGGACCCCCGACCTAGCGTCCGCGCCGTGCCGTCCGTACCTGTCCCGCCCCCAGCAGCACCACCGGTCCCGCCGACCACCGCACCGCCCGCCCCTGCAGCGTGGCGACAGGTGGCACTGCCCGGACGGCACGGGGTCCCGGACGAGCCGCGCTTCCAGCAGGCGTCGATCGATGACCTGGGCACCCCGCTGGCCGGGGTCACCTTCGTGGTCGTCGACCTGGAGACCACCGGGGGCTCGCCGAAGAACAGCGCGATCACCGAGATCGGGGCGGTCAAGGTCCGCGGCGGCCAGGTGCTCGGCGAGTTCCAGACCCTCGTCGACCCCGGTCACGAGATCCCGCCCTACATCAGCGTGCTGACCGGCATCACCTCGATGATGGTGGCCGCGGCGCCCCGGATCGACGCGGTGCTGCCGGCCTTCCTGGAGTTCGCCCGCGGCGCCGTCCTCGTGGCCCACAACGCCCCGTTCGACCTCGGGTTCCTGCGAGCGGCCTGCGAGGAGAGCGGGGTGCCCTGGCCGGTGTTCGCCTCGGTCGACACCGCCGTCCTGGCCCGCCGGCTGCTCAGCCGCGACGAGGTGCCCAACTGCAAGCTGGCCACGCTGGCGCCCTACTTCTCCACCTCCACGCAGCCCTGCCACCGGGCGCTGGACGACGCCCGGGCGACCGTCGACGTGCTGCACGGGCTGTTCGAGCGCCTCGGGCCGCTGGGGATCACCTCGCTCGAGGAGCTGACCGGGCTGACCCGCCAGGTCGACCCGCGCCGTCGCCGCAAACGCCACCTCGCCGAGCACGTGCCCTCGGGTCCCGGGGTGTACGTCTTCCGCGGCCCGCGCGACGAACCGCTGTACGTCGGCACCTCCGGCGACCTCCGCAGCCGGGTGCGCAGCTACTTCTCCGCCGGCGAGCAGCGCAGCCGGATGACCGAGATGATCACCCTCGCCGAGCGGATCGAGGCGCTGCCGTGCGCGCACGACCTCGAGGCCGCCGTCCGGGAGCTGCGGCTGATCGCCGAGCACAAGCCCCGGTACAACCGGCGGTCCCGCTTCCCCGAGCGCGCCCTGTGGGTCCGGTTGACCGACGAGCCGTTCCCCCGGCTGTCGGTGGTGCGCCGGGTGCGGCCGGGCGCCGGCGCGTTCCTCGGCCCCTTCCCCGACCGGCGGGCAGCCGACGCCGCCGTCGCCGCCGTGCACGAGTCCCTGCCGCTGCGCCAGTGCACCTCCCGCCTGTCGCTCACGGTGCTGGGCAGCGCCTGCGCCCTGGCCGGGATGGGCCGGTGCGGGGCGCCCTGCACCGGCGACCAGTCCCGCGAGGAGTACTCCGCGGTCGCGGCGGTGTTCCGTGCGGCCGTCGAGTCCGATCCGCGCGCCCTGGTCGCCCCGTTGCTCCACCGGGTGGAGCGGTTGGCCGGAGAGGGCCGGTACGAGGAGGCGGCCGTGCTGCGCGACCGGGTGGCCGTCCTGGTCCGGGCGGTCCGGCGGCGACAGCGCCTGGAGTCGCTGGCCACCGTGACCGAGCTCGTCCTCGCCCGGCCCGACGGCGCTGGGGGCTGGCAGCTGGCGGTGGTCCGTCGGGGCCGGCTGGTCGCGTCCGGCGTCGCCGAACGCGGTCGCTCCGTCCGCGGTCACCTGGCCGACCTGCGCACCACCGCCGAGACCCCGACCGGGCCGGACGACGAGCTGGCCGCCTCCGTCGACGAGACCGAGCTGGTGCTGCGCTGGCTGGAGAAGCCCGGCACCCGCCTGGTCGACCTGACCGGCACCCTGGCCAGCCGCACCCCGGGCACGGGCGACTACAGCGGCTTCCTCGCCCAGGTGGACGCCGGCCTCGCCGAGCGTGACCCTTTCGCCGACACCCGGTCGCTCAGCACCCGCAGCCAGCCGGACCGGGTCACCGCGGGCGCCCCGGCGGCAGGCCGGCGCACCGCCGGACGGCGCGGCCGGGGCGCGACCGGGCTAGCATCCCGGACGTGATCACCGCCATCGTGATGATCGATGCCGCCACCGACTCGATCGGCGAGGTGGCCGAGGCGGTCGCTGCGCTGCCCGGGGTCAGTGAGGTCTACTCCGTCGCCGGCGACGTCGACCTGGTCGCGCTCGTCCGCGTGCACGAGTTCGAGGAGATCGCCCAGGTCATCGCCGGGCGGATCAACAAGGTGCCCGGCGTCGTCGACACCGCCACCCACATCGCCTTCCGCGCCTACTCGCGCCACGACCTCGAGGCCGCGTTCTCGATCGGATTCGAGTCGACGGACCAGTAGTTCACCGCGCGCGTCGGGTGCCCTCGTCCCGGGCCGACCCGGCGTGCTCAGGGCCCGAGAGCGCCCTGGTGCTCACCCGCGTGCGGCGCGGCTGACCCGCACCCAGTCCGCCAGCTTGGCCGCCGCCCTGCCGTCGTCGATGGCGGCCGCGGCCCGTTCCAGCCCCGCCCCCAGCGCGTCGTGCAGCCGGGCCCCGCGGGTGTCGAACGCGGCGAGCGCCCCCGCCGCGTTGAGCAGCACCGCGTCGCGGACCGGTCCCGGCTCACCGGCCACCAGCCGACGGACCACCTCGGCGTTGACCTCCGGACCGCCTCCGCGCAGCGCCCCCGGCCCGGACACCGGGATGCCCAGGGCCGCCGGGTCCAGCCGCTCGGGGACCACCTCCCCGTCGCGCACCACCCACACCGCCGAGGTCGTGCTGGTGGTGAGCTCGTCCAGCCCGTCGTCCCCGCGGAACACCAGTGCCCGGGTCCCCCGGTCGGCGAGCACCTGGGCCAGCACCGGGGCCATCCGGGTGTCCGCACAGCCGATCGCGGCCGCGACCGGACGGGCCGGGTTCGTCAGCGGGCCCAGGAAGTTGAAGACCGTGCCGATCCCCAGCTCTCGTCGCGGCGCGGCGGCATGCCGCATCCCGGGGTGGAACACCGGCGCGAAGAAGAAGCCGATCCCCGCCTCGAGCACGCACTGGGCCACGGACGGAGCGGGCAGGTCGATGACGACCCCGAGCGCCTCGAGGACGTCGGCGGTGCCCGAGGCCGAGGACGCAGCCCGGTTGCCGTGCTTGGCCACGGGGACGCCGGCCGCCGCGGTGACGATCGCGGCCATCGTGGAGATGTTCACCGTCTGCGCGCCGTCGCCTCCGGTCCCGACGATGTCGACGCACTCCATCGGCAGCTGCACCGGGGTGGCCTGTTCCAGCATCGTGGCGGCGAGCCCGGAGACCTCCTCCGGCGATTCCCCCTTGGCCCGCAGGGCGACGACGAACCCGGCCACCTGGGCCGGCGTCGCCTCCCCTGTCATGACCTGGCGCATCGCCCAGCGGGTGTCCTCGGCGACGAGGTCCTCACCGCGGGTGAGCCGGGTGAGCAGGCCGGGCCAGGTCGGGCTGGCTGACGTCATCGGGTCAGCGACGGACGGCCGGGCGCTGCGCTGCCCGGTCCCGCAGCAGTCCGGCGACGACCTGGGGCGCGGTCAGCGGGTCGATCGGGTACGCCAACGTGGCGTCGGCCAGCGACCAGTGGGCCAGCCAGCGGTCCGCCTGCCGGGCGATGAGCACCACCAGCTGCGGGCAGTCGGCGATCTCGTGCTTCAGCTGGCGACTGATCCCCATGCCACCGGTGGGCTGGGCCTCACCGTCCAGCACGCAGAGGTCGACCCCACCGCGGTCGACGGCCGCCACCACCTCGTCGGCGGTCGCACACTCCAGGTACGTGAGCGGTCCCACGTCGGCGGCCGGTGCATTGCCCAGGGCCGTCCGGACGGCGGTGCGGACCTCGGCCCGCTGGCTGAAGACCAGCACGGTGGCCGGTGCGGCATCGAGGCTCACCTTCGCGAGCCTAGTGCCCGGAGGGAGAGGGGCGGGAGGGTGGCGTGCCGGGCGTCTCCCGGGTGGCCGGACGGAGCGCGCCACGCCCACCCACCCCGCGTCGTGGGATGGCTGTCCCGATGCCATGATGAGCCCGTGACAACGGCCCCCGTGGCGAGCAGCACCTTCGACACCTCGCGGGTGCACTCCCTGACCCGACCGAACATGGTCAGCGTCGGCACGATCGTCTGGCTCGCCAGTGAGCTGATGTTCTTCGCCGGCCTGTTCGCCATGTACTTCACCGCCCGCGCCCGAGCCGAGGACGGCTGGCCGCCGGAGCCGACCGAGCTGAACGTGCCGTACGCGCTGGCCTTCACGCTGATCCTGGTCGCCTCGTCGGTGACCTGCCAGTACGGCGTCTTCGCCGCTGAGATCGGCAACGTCTACGGCCTGCGGCGCTGGTTCACCATCACGTTCGTGATGGGGCTGACGTTCGTGCTCGGCCAGATGTGGGAGTACCGCACCCTGGTCGTCGACCACGGGACGACGATCTCGTCCTCGTCCTACGGCTCGGTGTTCTACCTGACGACGGGCTTCCACGCCCTGCACGTGATCGGCGGCCTCATCGCCTTCGTCTTCGTGCTCATCCGGTCCACGATGGGCCGTTTCACACCCGCCCAGGCGACCTCGGCGATCGTTGTGTCCTACTACTGGCACTTCGTCGACGTCGTGTGGGTGGGCCTCTTCATCACGATCTACCTGATCAAGTAGGGAACCGGGTGTCCACCACGAACGCCTCGTCCGAAGCCCCTCTCGAGGGCGGCCGCCGCGGGTTGCTGCGTCGCCGGCCGGCCGCTGGCACGCCGGCCGCCGCCGCCCGCGACCGGCGCCGCTCCAAGCAGCGCCGCCGCCTGGCCAACGTGGCCGGGTTGATGGCCGCCCTGGTCCTGACCGGGGTCGGCTACTCCGCCTTCGCCCCGGGGGCCATCGCCGCCGACGAGCAGTCGAGCACGGAGTCCATCGCCGTCGAAGCCGGCCGTGAGCTCTACGTCCTCAGCTGCATCACCTGCCACGGTTCCAACCTGCAGGGCGTCGAGGACCGCGGCCCGTCGCTCATCGGCGTCGGCTCGGCCTCGGTCTACTTCCAGGTCTCCACCGGCCGCATGCCGCTGGTCCGCCAGGAGGCCCAGGCGCCCGAGCACCCGGTGATCTTCACCGAGGCGGAGATCGCCCAGCTGATGGCCTACGTCCAGGCCAACGGTGGCGGCCCCAGCATCCCCTCGGGTGACCTGCGCGACGGCGAGCTGGCCGAGGGCGGCGAGCTCTTCCGCCTGAACTGCGCCTCCTGCCACAACTTCGTCGGAGAGGGCGGTGCCCTCTCCTCCGGCAAGCGGGCGCCCTCGCTGGACGGCCTGACCGACGAGCAGATCTACGCGGCCATGCTGACCGGGCCGGAGAACATGCCGGTCTTCGGTGACAACCAGCTGACCCCGGAGGAGAAGCGCTCGGTCATCGACTACGTGCAGACGATCCAGGACCAGGCCGACCCCGGTGGCGCCGCGATCGGCCGCGCCGGTCCCGTGGCCGAGGGCCTGGTGATCTGGGTCGCCGGCGTCGGCGCCCTGCTGTTCGGGATCTTCTGGATGGGGACGAAGGCGTGACCACGACCGACAGGAACCCCGGGTCGGCCGGCGGGGACCGCGCGAGCGGTCCCAGCCACGGCGGTCCGGACGACGAGTACACGCCGGCCCAGCTGGCGGCGATGGACCGCACCGAGCTGGACCGGCTGGGTGCCCGCTACGACGGCGTGGAGGTGCTCCACGTCGAGCCCGGCCCTGTCCCGGGTTCGGCACTGGAGAAGCAGGCCACCCGCCAGGTGACCATGTGGTTCGCCCTCGCCGGGGTGTTCGCCGTGGCCTTCCTGGTCGTCTACGCCGGTTCCGGGTGGTTCCTCCCCGACTGGGAGTGGGAGGTGGGGGCCGCTCCGTGGAGCGCGCTGTTCACCCCGCTCCTCGGTCTGGCGATGGGCCTGTCGCTGCTGTGCATCGGCATCGGCCTGGTGCAGTACGTCAAGAAGCTGCTGCCGCACGAGACCGCGGTCCAGGACAAGCACGACGGCTCGCACTTCGACCGGGTCACGACCGGCGCCACCCTCATGAGCGGCCTGGACAAGTCCGGTCTCCCCCGTCGCAAGCTGCTCCTGGGCACGATCGGTGGGATGGGTGTCGCGTTCGGCGCCATGCTCATCGCCCCGCTCGGTGGCCTGATCAAGAACCCGAACACCGGCAACCCGCTCGGCACCACGTCGTGGGCCGAGGGCGTCCGCCTGCTGCGCGACGACGGCACCCCGATCCGCCCCGGCGACCAGCAGCCCGGCTCCCTGGAGACGGTCTTCCCGGCCGTCGCCGGCGGCAACTTCCAGGCAGACGCGGCCACCATGCTGATCCGGCTCCGCCCGGAGCAGCAGCTCAGCGAGGAGCCGCGGGAGGGTCAGTCCGACTTCTCCTACGGCGACTACGTCGCCTACTCGAAGATCTGCACCCACGCCGGGTGCCCGGTCGGGCTCTACGAGCAGGAGACGGGCCGCATCCTCTGCCCGTGTCATCAGTCGCAGTTCCTGGTGACCCAGGGCGCGAAGCCGGTCTTCGGTCCGGCGACCCGCCCACTCCCCCAGCTGCCCATCACAGTCGACGACGAGGGCTACTTCGTGGCACGGAGCGACTACATTGAGGCAGTCGGCCCCACCTACTGGAACCGGGAACGGATCTGATGGCCACCACCACGGCGGCGCCTGGTGCGCCGACGACCAAGATCGGGCAAGCAGCCCTCGAGGTCGACGATCGCCTGATCGTCGCCGGTCCGCTCCGCCGGACGCTGAACAAGGTCTTCCCCGACCACTGGTCCTTCCTGCTCGGGGAGATCGCGCTCTACGCGTTCATGATCCTGCTGGTGTCGGGCACCTACCTGACGTTCTTCTACGACGCCAGCATGGAAGAGGTCGTCTACGAGGGCGTCTACGCACCGCTGCGGGGCGTGGAGATGTCGGCGGCCTACGAGTCGACCCTCGGGCTCTCCTTCGACGTCCGCGGCGGGCTGCTGATCCGGCAGATCCACCACTGGGCAGCCCTGCTGTTCGTGGCCGCGATCGTCATCCACCTCATCCGCATCTTCTTCACCGGTGCGTTCCGGCGGCCGCGTGAGACCAACTGGCTGATCGGCGTCGTCCTGCTCGTCCTGGCGCTGCTCATGGGCGTCACCGGCTACTCCCTCCCCGACGACCTGCTGTCGGGAACGGGCCTGCGGATCATCAGCGCGATCATCCTGTCGCTGCCGGTCATCGGCACCTGGGCGCACTGGGCCGTCTTCAACGGCGACTACGTCGGCACGGAGATCATCGGGCGCTTCTACATCGCCCACGTGCTGATCATCCCGGCGATCTTGCTCGCACTGATCGCCGCGCACCTGCTGATCCTGGTCAAGCAGAAGCACACCCAGTTCCCGGGTGCCGGTCGCACGGAGCACAACGTCGTCGGGAACCGGCTCTTCCCCACCTTCGCCGGCAAGGCGACGGCCCTCTTGTTCATCGTGTTCGGGTTGTGCGCCGCCCTGGGTGGTCTCGTCCAGATCAACCCGATCTGGCTGTGGGGTCCCTACAACCCGGCGCAGGTGTCGGCCGGTTCGCAGCCGGACTGGTACATCGGCTTCCTCGACGGTTCGACCCGGCTCTTCCCGGCCTGGGACATCAACCTGCCCGGCGACTACACGATCCCGGCGCTGTTCTGGCCGACCGTGGTCGGTGCCGGTCTGATGTTCACCGTGCTCGCGCTCTACCCGATGATCGAGCGCAAGCTGACCGGGGACACCGCGTCCCACCACCTGCTGCAGCGACCGCGCGACGTCCCTGTCCGGACGTCGGTGGGGGCCATGGCCCTCACGTTCTACGTCGTGCTGTGGATCTCCGGTGGCAACGACCTCATCGCGGACAAGTTCGACATCAGCCTCAACGCGATGACGTGGTTCGGCCGGATCGGTTGCCTGGTGCTCCCGCCCTTCGCCTACTGGATGACCTACCGCCTGTGCCTGGGGCTCCAGCGGCACGACCGCGAGGTCCTCGAGCACGGCATCGAGACCGGGGTCATCCGGCGGCTGCCCAGTGGTGAGTTCATCGAGGTGCACCAGCCCCTCGGCCCGGTGGACGAGCACGGTCACGGTCAGCTGGCCTACGGCGGCGCCTCGGTGCCCAAGAAGATGAACCAGGTCGGCGGCGCACGCCGGGCGATCAAGGGCTTCTTCAAGCCGATCGAGGAGCCGGCCGAGGTCCAGCGTCAGGCCGAGCTCGAAGCCCGCGGGCTGGAGGCGGAGCAGTCCGACCGCCAGACCATCAGCTCTGGTCGACCGTCCGAGGGCGGGCGTCCCTCCGAGGGCGGGCGGCCGCAGGCTCCGCGCGACTGACCCACCGCAACGAACAGCAGGCCCCGACGGACTCGTCCGTCGGGGCCTGCTGCCTTTCCGGCCCCCCCATGCCGGTCGGGGGCGGCGCGTCCTCCCGCTGACTCCGTGATCGTCGGGAGGCCTCACCTCGCGGGTCACCGGCAGGAGGGTCCCGGCGCCGCCGGCCCTCATCGCACCTGCCCGCGGTGTGGGGCGCTCGCTCGTCGGTCTCAGTGCCTCTGACTCCCCTGCCGCCGGCTCGTCGGCAACCAGGGCCAGGCTCAAGCTCAGCCCCGCGGCACGCGACACACGGCACGCGGCGCGCGGCAGTTCTCCTCCCGCCGCCCAGGTGCCGAGGCCGCCATGGAGAACTCGGCTCGCGTGCCGCGGAGACCTCGCCGCAGCCGCCTGCGCGGCTGCGGCGGTCTCATGCGCTGGGTCTCCTCCGCAGCTGGGTCCGCTCCCTGCCCCGGGCCTCTCCTGCGCCGGTAGCGTCTCCCCACGACCCCGAACCAAGCCCCGTCGGGGCTGGGGTGCTGCTCCACGCCTTTGGGAACGTCCTCAGCCGCGTGGCTTGCCATGTCATGGACTGTTCTCGGCCGGAGTGCCTCCCTGCGCCGCGGCGGTCCCTCCCGAGCGCACGTCTGCACGCACCTCGGACCGGTACCTCAGCCGGGGCGCCTCGCTCCGTGGTGGACGTCCGTGGCGGGCGCTGTTCCGCTCGCCCAGGACGCTCGGCTGACGTTCTGAGTTCCGCGCCCGCGCAGCGGAGGCAGGTCGGCGACGCGTGCCGGTCACCTCGGCCCTGCCATGTCGGTGTCCGGGTGCAGACGCCGAGCGGGGCCCCTTCCCGACTGGGAAGGGGCCCCGCTGAGTCGTACGGTCCTGCTGGCGATCAGCTGTGTGCGTTCTGCCCGACGTAGTACTCGAACAGCAGCCCACCGATGGTCACCAGGAGCGCGACGGCACCGATGATCACCAGCCACGGGTACCAGAAGGCCAGCGCGAGGCCCATGATGCCGGCGGAGAAGGCCAGCCCGAAGGGCCAGTAGCTCGCCGGGCTGAAGAAGCCCAGCTCGCCCGCCCCATCGGCGATCTCGGCGTCCTTGCGGTCCTCGGGGCGCTCGTCGATCCGGCGGCTCACGAACCAGAAGAAGCCACCGATCAGGGCGGTGAGGCCCCCGGACAGGGCGAGCGCCGTCGTCCCGATGGGCTCACGCGACCAGACGCCGTAGACCACGGCGGTGACCAGGCAGAACACCGTGATCAAGTTGAAGATGAGCGCTTCGACCTTCACGGCCGCTCCTCCAGGTAGTGCGGGGTGATCGAGTCAGTCATCCGAGGCCACCGCCTGCTGCTCGCGCTGCAGGAGGAACGGCTCCGTGGAGACCGCCTCACCCGGCTCGCCGATGAGCACCAGGGCGTCGTAGGACGACAGCCCCTCCTCACGCGCCTCGAGGTAGGTCTCGTACTCGTCCGGGGTGACCGACCGCAGCTCGAAGTTCATGAACGCGTGGTAGGTGCCGCACAGCTCGGCGCAGCGGCCGACGTACGCGCCCTCCTCACGGACGGTGACCTCGAAGACGTTGTCCCGGCCGTTGTCCTGGCCCGGGATGATGTCCAGCTTGAAGAGGAACTCGGGCACCCAGAACGAGTGGATGACGTCCGCCGAGGCCAGCTCGAAACGGATGGTCCGGTCGGTGGGGACCACGAGGATCGGGATCTCCGTGCTGGTGCCGACGGTCGACACCGCTTCGCCCGACTCGGTCTCCGTCTCCGGGTAGACGAACTGCCAGTTCCACTTGAAGGCGTTGACCGCGACCGTGACGTCGGGGTCCTCGCTGACGTCACGGACCTCGTTCTGGGTGTTCACGGTGAAGAAGAAGAGCACCGCGATGATCAGGAACGGGATGATCGTGTAGACGACCTCGAGCGGGAGGTTGTAGGCGGTCTGCCGGGGCAGTTCGTCCCCGCGCTTCCGGTACCGGATCGTCGCGTAGGCGATGAGCAGCCACACCCCGATGCCGACCACCAGGGCTGCGATCGTCGAACCGATCCACAGGTCGTGCATCGCCTCGGCCTGGTCGGTGATGCCCTCAGGCCATCCCCAACTGACCCAACTGCCCGTCAGTTCGCACCCGCTGAGCGTCAGCGCTCCCAGGAGACCGAGCCCGGCGACCTTCGCCAGCTTGCTGCGTCGAGCCACTGCCCGCTGCCTCCTCATCCCCCGCGTGGCGACGCCACGCGGTCTCACCGGCGGGTGCTCCTCGGTTGCCCGACGGGCTCTGCCCACCCCGACCACAGTCTCGCCGAGACTAGCCGACCCTGCCTGTCGTCCCGGGGGCGGGAGGACCGTCCCGGCGGGTCGCCCGGGGCCGCTGGTCGGACGCGGTCGGCGGCGTCCACCCGGGCGGCCGGCCGACCCGGTGCCGACCGCCGGCGTGGGGTCGGCGTGCTCCGGACCACGCCATGGGCGACGGCCTGCCGTCGGTCCCGGCGGTTACAGTCGCGGGCGTGTACCGACGCCTGCTCAGCCCCGGGTGGCTCTTCATGCACCTGGTGGTCGTGGCGCTCTTCGTGATGACGTTCTTCCTCGGCTACTGGCAGTTGACGAAGGCCGAGGCCGGTGGCGGTGCCGTCAACTGGAGCTACGCGCTCCAGTGGCCGCTGTACGGGTTCATGGGCCTGGGCTTCTACCTCAAGATGTGCAAGGACGAGCTGGCCCGGGACCCCGCGGACGACGAGCCCGGTTCCTCCCTGGTGCTCTACCAGCGGCCGCGGATCGACACCACGGGCGATCCGGAGCTGGCTGCCTACAACGCCTACCTCGCCGAGCTCAACGAGAAGGCGCTCCGGCCCGGGAGCAGCAGTGACCGCTGACCGAGCGGCGACCGCCTCCCGGCTGCCGCGCGCCCTCGCCCGCCGGGTCGGGCACAACGTCCCCGCTGCGCTGCTCCGCTACCGGGTGATGGCCTGGGTCGTCGGCGTCCTGCTGATCGCCCTCGTCCTGGTCGCCGTCCCGCTGAAGCGCCTCGCCGGCATCGACGGCCCCGTGGCCGTCATCGGCACCGCCCACGGCTGGCTCTACGCGATCTTCTTCGTGACCGCCTGCGACCTGGCGCTCCGCGCCCGGTGGACGCTCAAGGGCTCGGTGCTGGTGCTGCTGGCCGGCACGGTCCCCATCCTGTCCTTCTTCGCCGAGCGGATCGCGACCCGCAAGACCCGCGCCGGCGAGCGCGTCTGATCCCGGGGCCGTCGGCCCCGATCCCTCCCCACCACCTGGAGACCTCCCGCATGTGCGGCCTGCTGGCCTACCTGTCCACCGACGCCGAACGGGTCGACGAGCAGACGGTCTCCGGGGTGCAGCACGCCCTGCGGTGCCTGCGGCACCGCGGCCCCGACGACCGGGAGGTCTGGTCGGACCGGCACGCGGTGCTCGGCTTCAACCGGCTGGCGTTCATCGACATCGAGGGCAGCCCCCAGCCGATGCCCTACGCCGACGGCCGGTACCGGATCGTCTTCAACGGCGAGATCTACAACTACCTGGAGCTGCGCGAGGAGCTGAAGGCCGCCGGCGCCACCTTCGCCACCGAGGGCGACACCGAGGCGATCGTCGCCGGGTACCACCTCTGGGGCGAGGCCATCCTGCCGCGACTGCGCGGCATGTTCGCCTTCGTCATCTGGGACACCCGGACCCGGACGGCGTTCGGCGCCCGGGACGCCTTCGGCATCAAGCCGCTGTTCACCGCCCGGCTGGCCGACGGCGGCCTGGTGTTCAGCTCGGAGAAGAAGGCCCTGCTGGAGCTGCTCGGCGGCACCCCCGGCGCCGGCGGTGTCGACCCGGCGTCCCTGCAGCACTACCTGACCCTTCAGTACGTGCCCGAGCCCGCCACCCTCCACCGGGGTATCCGGCGGATCGAGAGCGGCACCAGCTTCACCGTCACGGACGGCGAGCTGCAGACGAAGCGCTGGTTCCACCCGACGTTCGCACCGAAGCCGGTCACCCCCGGGTCGGAACAGGCCCTGTTCGACCGGATCGCCGAGGTGCTGGAGGACTCGGTGGCCAAGCACATGCGTGCCGACGTCACCGTGGGTTCGTTCCTCTCCAGCGGTATCGACTCGACCGCGGTCGCCGCCCTGGCACACAAGTACAACCCCGACCTGGTCACCTTCACCGTCGGCTTCCAGCGGGAGGCGACCTCGGAGGTCGACATCGCCGCGGAGTCGGCGGCGATCCTGGGCGTGGAGCACATCCCGGTGGAGGTCACGGCGCAGGAGTTCGCCGACGCGATCCCCACGGTCGTCTGGTACCTGGACGACCCGGTCGCCGACCCGGCGCTCGTGCCGCTGTACTTCGTCGCCCGCGAGGCACGCAAGCACGTGAAGGTGGTCCTGTCCGGTGAGGGCGCCGACGAGCTGTTCGGCGGTTACACGATCTACCGCGAGCCCCTGAGCCTGGCCTGGGCGTCGAAGCTCCCGGCCGCCGGCCGCCGAGCACTGGGCGGGTTGTCCCGGTTGGTGCCCGAGGGCGTCCGGGGGCAGGACCTGCTGCGCAGGGCGTCGATCCCGCTCGAGGAGCGCTACTACGGCAACGCCCGCAACCTCAACGCCGACGAGCTCGCGCAGCTGCTGCCCGGCCGCGACCCCGACCTCTCACACGTCACCGTCACCGAGGCCCTCTACCGGCAGACCCGCGAGGCCGGCTACGACGACGTGACGGCGATGCAGTACGTCGACCTCTTCACCTGGCTCCGCGGCGACATCCTGGTCAAGGCGGACAAGATGACGATGGCCAACTCCCTCGAGCTGCGGGTGCCGTTCCTGGACCCGGAGGTCTTCGCGCTGGCCAGCAGCCTGCCGCTGGGGATGCGGGTGCCGAACCGGGGTGACGCGACCAAGTACGCACTGCGGCAGGCGATGCGGCAGATCGTCCCGCCGAAGATCATGAACCGGCGCAAGCTGGGCTTCCCGGTGCCGACGGCGGAGTTCCTGGCCGGCCCGTTGCACGACTGGGCCCGGGACATCGTGACGGACAGTCAGACCGACGAGTGGCTCGACCGCGACCACGTGCTTGGCCTGCTGGACCGGCTGCGCGACGCCGAGGTGCCCAGCAAGCGGATCGCGCGGCAGGTCTGGGGGGTGCTGGTCTTCATGATCTGGCACGGCATCTTCGTCGAGGAGCGGATCACCCCGGAGATCCCGGAGCCGGTCTACCCGGTCCGGCTCTGATCCGCGGCCGGGCGGTCCCGGTGGCGGGCGGCCTGCTGGCCGCCCGCCACGGCTGCCCGGCCACGGACCGGTGAGCCGAGGGAGCACTCCCCCGGACACGACGAGGCCCGGCACCCCTCGCGGGGTGCCGGGCCTCGTGCGTTCGCTGCTAGCCGGCGATCAGTGGAACGAGTCGCCGCAGGCGCAGGAGCCGCCCGCGTTCGGGTTGTCGATGGTGAAGCCCTGCTTCTCGATGGTGTCGACGAAGTCGATCGTCGCGCCGCTGAGGTACGGGATGCTCATCCGGTCGACGATGACCTCGACGCCACCGAACTCGAAGGTCTCGTCGCCGTCGAGGAATCGCTCGTCGAAGAACAGCTGGTACCGGAGGCCCGAGCAACCTCCCGGCTGCACCGCGATCCGCAGCCGCAGGTCGTCGCGACCCTCCTGCTCCAGCAGCGTCTTCACCTTCAGGGCGGCGGGGTCGCTGAGGATGACGCCGGTGGCGCCGGGGGCCTGCGTGTCCTGCACGGTCATGTCGTGGTCCTCCCACACTCGAGGGTGTCCTGCTCGGCCCGCCACGGGGGCGGACTCTCAGAACGGCCAACACCGCCGTGGCGGAGCTGCTTCCCACTGTACGGCGCGATCGGAGCACGGGCGGGCTACACACTGCCCACCGGAGGGACACCGCCCGCCGGGACCCCGTCGACGAGCGCCGGGCACGTAGACTCCGCAGCCGTGAAGCTCCGCCTGCCCGGCCGCCGTCCCGCCTCCGACACGACACCGGACGCCGCCGACACCGTCACCGTCACCCCGCACGGGTCGACGGCGGTCGGCGCGACGGGCAAGGGCCGGCCGACCCCCCGGCGCAACCAGGCCCAGGGCCGTCGCACCGGCCCGGTGCCGCCGCCGCCGACCACGCGCAAGGAGGCGTACAAGCGGATGCGCGAGCAGCAGGCCGCCGGGCGGGGCACCACCCGTGCCGCTGCCGCCCGTGGCGACGACAGCGCGCTGCCCGCCCGGGACCGCGGTCCGGTGCGCCGGTTGGTCCGTGACGTCGTCGACGCCCGCCGCAACGCCGGCAGCTTCTTCCTGGCGGTGGCCGCTCTGGTGCTGATCGGCTACTTCATCCCCGTCCCGGCCGTGCAGAGCTACACCGTGTTCGTCTGGTTCGCCTTCTTCCTGGTGATCATCGGGGACTCCTTCCTCCTCGGCCGCAAGATCAAGGCGAAGGTCCAGGAGCGCTTCCCGAACACCGACCAGAAGATGCGCAGCCTGATCTGGTACGGCGTCAGCCGGGCGACGATGATCCGCCGCTGGCGCTTCCCCAAGCCGCAGGTCCCGCTGGGCGCCGACGTCTGAACGAGGGCCGCTGCTCACGGTTGTTGAGCCGCGCTAAGTAGTGTCCCGGCCGTGCACACACGACGCCTCGGCCGTTCCGGCCTGACCATCTCCGAGATCGCCTACGGCAACTGGCTCACCCACGGCAGCCAGGTCGAGGAGGAGGCGGCCCACGCCTGCGTGCGGGCCGCCCTCGACGCGGGGATCACCACCTTCGACACCGCCGACGTCTACGCCGGCACGAAGGCCGAGTCGGTCCTCGGCCGGGCTCTGGCCGGCCAGCGCCGGGAGGGCCTGGAGATCTTCACGAAGGTCTACTGGCCGACCGGCCCGGGGGCCAACGACCGCGGGTTGTCCCGCAAGCACGTCATCGAGAGCTGCAACGCGTCGCTGAAGCGGCTGCAGACGGACTACGTAGACCTCTACCAGGCTCACCGGTACGACTCCACGGTGCCGCTGGAGGAGACGATGACCGCCTTCGCCGACCTGGTGCGCCAGGGCAAGGTCCTCTACCTGGGCGTCTCGGAGTGGCGCGCCGAGGAGATCGCCGCCGCGGCCGAGCTCGCTCGCGAGCTCAAGGTGCAGCTGATCAGCAACCAGCCCCAGTACTCGATGCTGTGGCGGGTCATCGAGGCCGAGGTGGTGCCCACCAGCGAGCAGGAGGGCCTCTCCCAGATCGTCTGGTCACCGCTGGCGCAGGGGGTGCTCACCGGCAAGTACCTGCCCGGCCAGCAGCCGCCGGCGGACAGCCGCGGCGGGCACGCCACCGTGGGCGGGTCGATGAAGGACTACCTGACCGACGACGTGCTCACCCGCGTCCAGCAGCTGCGGCCCATCGCCGACGAGCTGGGCCTGTCGATGGCACAGCTGGCGGTGGCCTGGGTGCTGCAGAACACGAACGTGGCCGCGGCGATCATCGGCGCCAGCCGGCCCGAGCAGGTGCACGACAACGTCAAGGCCGCCGGCGTCCAGCTGCCGCCGGAGGTCATGACCCGCATCGACGAGGCGCTGGGCGACGTGGTGGTGCGCGACCCCGCCAAGACCTCCCGGGGCTGACGGAGTCCCTTCTCCCGAGCTCAGCACGGGCATCGGGACGGGGCCACGGGGCGGACGTCGGTGCGGCGTCCGCCCCGGTTCAGCTGGCCGCCAGGCCCATCGGGCCGTACACCCGCTCACCGTCCTCCTGCAGCGTCACCGTGGCGACCCCGCGTTCCAGCAGGTCGCGCCAGGCCTCCCCCAGCCAGGACTCGGCGTCGCCCTGGTTGTCGCACTCGGGCACCTCCACCCCGAGCGCGGCAGGGTCGATCGGTGCACCCGAGGGGTCTTCCAGCTGCCAGGTCCAGCTCATGGCGGCAGGCTAGCGACCCCGCGGCCCCGGAGCAGCCCCGAAGGGAGCGGCTCCCGGCCGACTGCTCTGGCGCGCGCATTGGCGATCTTGGTTTACACGGTAAGCAGCCGGGCATGGTGCAGGACACCACCCACGCCCGACACCGCGGAGGACGAATGAGCCAGCTCACCATGGGCGCCGGCGCCAGCCGGGTGGAGACGCCTCCGCCCGCGCCCGAGAGCGCATCCACCGGTCAGCTGATCGGTCAGCTGTCCGACCAGCTGACCACCCTCGTCCGGGACGAGATGCGCCTCGCCCAGGTCGAGGTCAGCGCCAAGGCGAAGAAGTTCGGCCTGGGGGCCGGCCTCTTCGGTGGTGCCGGCCTGTTCGGCTTCCTCGGCCTCCAGGTGCTCGTCGCCGCCGCCGTCCTGGCCCTCGCCCTCGCCCTCCCGGGCTGGCTGGCCGCCGTCGTCGTCGCCGTCGTGCTGTTCGTGGTCGCCGGCGTGCTGGCCCTCGTCGGCACGAAGGACGTCCAGCAGGCAGCGCCGCCGGCGCCGACCGAGGCGATCTCGAGCATCAAGACCGACGTCGCAACCGTGAAGGAGAGTGCGTCCCGATGACCGGAGCCGACGAGAGCCGTCCGGCGGGCAAGCCCGACCCCGATGCGATCCGCGCCGACATCGAGCAGACCCGGGAGCAGCTCGGTCGCACGGTCGACGAGCTGAGCCACCGGCTCGACGTCCCGGCCCGCGCCCAGGAGCGCGTCGACCAGGCCAAGAGCTCGGCGCTGGAGAGCGCCAACCGGACCAAGGACACCGCGGTCGAGACCTACCGGGAGAACCCGCCCGCCGTCATCGGTGGCGGCGTAGCGGCCCTGACCGCGCTCGTCGGACTGCTCGCCTGGCGACGGAAGCGTCGGCAGACCGCTGCAGAGCGTGCGGCGGCGAAGGAGGCAGCCCGGCGTCGCGCAGCAGCCCAGAAGGCCGCGAAGCGCGCTGGCAAGGAGCGCGCAGCCGCCCGGAAGAAGGCGGCGAAGCGGGCCGAGGCGCGACGGAAGGCCGCGGTGGCGACCCTCAGCGCACGTACGCGCAGCGCCACCACGCAGCTCTCCGCGGCAGAACGGGCGGCCTCGAAGCAGCTGTCCGCCACGCAGCAGGCCGCCGCTGCCCGGCTGCGGGCCGGCGAGCGCGTCGCGGTGAAGCGGGTCTCGGCGACCCAGCGGAGTGCCGGCCGGCGACTGCCGCGCCGGCGCTCCGGGTGGCGGCGGACGTTGGCCGAGCTGACCCGCTGAGCCGCTGGTGGGGCCCGGACCACCGGGCCCCACCGTTCCACCTGCAGACCCGAGACGAGGGGATGGGACCGATGGTCGACGACGGGCGGCAGGGCAGCGCCGTGGAGAACATCCGCGCGCGGGTGCAGGAGAAGGCCGAGCGGCGGGCTGCGCAGCGGGCCGCGGAGGCGCGTGCCGCCGGCAACGGCGAGGGCAGCGGCGCCTCCTCGTCGGCTGTCCTCCGCGGCGAGCGGCGCGAGGCCGCCCGGCCGGCCCCGGACGTGCCCGACTCCCGAGAGATGCCCGGCATCAACGCTGATCGCCCGACGGACATCCCGCGACGCGGTTGGGTGCAGATCGTCAAGCGGTCCTGGGCGGAGAACAACGCCGACAACATGCCGATCATCGCCGGTGGGGTGGCCTTCTTCGCCTTCCTCTCGATCTTCCCGGCGCTGATCGCGACCATCTCCATCTACGGCCTCGTCGCCTCCCCCGAGCAGGTCGCCGAGCAGATCGAGTCGCTGTCCGACCAGCTCCCGGACACCGCCCAGGACATCCTCACCCAGCAGCTGACCGACATCACCAGCAACGCCGGCGGGGCGCTCACCTTCGGGTTGATCGCCTCGGTGCTCGGCGCACTGTGGACGGCGTCCGGCGGCGTCAACAACATGGTGAAGGCGGTGAACATCGCCTACGACGAGGTCGAGACCCGCAACTTCCTCAAGCTGCGCGCGCTGTCCCTGGTCCTCACCCTGGGCGCGATCGTGTTCGTGCTCTTCACCTTCGCGCTCATCGCCGTGGTCCCGATCGTGCTGGACGTCCTCCCGCTGGGCGGCGTCGGCACGGTGCTCGCCCAGGTCCTGCGCTGGGTGCTCCTGCTGGCGGTGGTGGTCGGCTCGCTCGCCGTCCTGTACCGGGCCGCCCCCGACCGGGATGCACCGAAGATCCGCTGGGTGAGCCTCGGCTCGCTGGTCGTCACCGTCATCTGGGCGGTCGTCAGCGTCGCGTTCAGCTTCTACGTCAACAACTTCAGCTCCTACAACGAGACCTACGGCGCCATCGCCGGCGTCATCGTGCTGATGCTGTGGCTGTACCTGACCTGCTACCTGGTGCTGCTGGGCGCGGAGATCAACGCCGAGACCGAGCACCAGACCGCACGGGACACCACCCAGGGCGACCCCGAGCCGATGGGCAAGCGGGACGCCGTGGTCGCCGACGAGGTGCCCGACCCGCCCGTGCCGGCCAAGTGACCGGCCGGGCAGCGCCTCAGCGGACGTGCGAGGGGACGAAGGGCGGACGGCGGACGACGACCGCCTGAGGCCGCCCCCGCACGTCGACGGCGACCTCTGCCCCCTCGGCGACGCCGGCGGCCCGGTCCAGCAGCGCCAACGCGATCCCGGTCCGCAGGGTCGGGGAGAACGTGCCGCTGGTGACCTCGCCGATCCGCGAGCCGTCGGCGCCGAGCACGAGCATCCCGGGCCGCGGGATGCCCCGACCGGGCGCCTGCAGACCCCACAGCTGACGGGCCGGGCCGGTCGCCTTCTCCGCCAGCAGCGCCTCGCGCCCCCAGAACGAGCTCTTGCCCCAGCCCACGGCCCAGCCCGACCGCGCCTGGTTGGGCGTGATGTCCAGCGACAGCTCGTGACCGTGCAGCGGGTAGCCCATCTCGGTGCGCAGGGTGTCCCGGGCGCCGAGACCGCACGGCCGGATCTGCTCGGGCGCACCGGCGGCCAGCAGCGCGTCCCAGAGCTCGGCGGCCCGGTCGGCGGCGACGAGGAGCTCGTAGCCGTGCTCGCCGGTGTAGCCGGTGCGGCAGACGGTGACCTCGTCCCCGCCGGAGCCGGACGTCCCGGCGAAGGCCATGTAGGACAGCCCGCCGGGCAGGCCGACCGCCGCCAGCACCTCGGGTGAACGCGGACCCTGCAGCGCCAGGACGGCGACCTCGGTGTGCCGGTCGGTGACGGTGACCCCCGCCGGCGCCTCGGCCGAGAGCCGGGCCAGCACGTCGGCGGCGTTGGCGGCGTTGGGCACGAGCAGGACGTCGTCCGGGCCGTGCAGGTAGGCGATCAGGTCGTCGACCACTCCCCCGGCCTGCGGCGCACCGTCGGGGAGACAGCACAGCGTGTACTGGGCCTGACCGGGCCCGATCTTGCCCAGGTCGTTGGTCAGGCAGGCGTTCACGAACTCGGCGGCCCCCGGGCCACGGACCGTGCCGGTGCCCAGGTGCGAGACGTCGAAGAGCCCGACGCCCTCCCGGACGGCGGTGTGCTCGGCCAGCACGCCGCCACCGGCGTACTCGATCGGCATGGACCAGCCACCGAAGTCGGCGAACTTCGCACCGGCGGCGACGTGGCGATCGTGCAGCGGGGAGGTCAGGGGGCTCACCGCCAGCACGCTAGTGGTCGGCGACCTGCCGGTCGTACGCCGTCCTCACCACCTCCTTACGATCGTCGGGTGCCGCCTACCATCTCCGCCACCGACCGCCCGCTCGAGAAGCTGACCGCCGACGCCGTCGTCGTCGGGGTCGGCAAGGGACCCGCCGGCCTGGTGTCCACGCCGGGGGCCGACGCGGTCGACCGGCTGCTCGGTGGCCGGCTCCTCGCCGCGCTGGCCGATCTCGGTGCCCGGGGAGCCGAGGACGAGGTCACCAAGCTGCCCACCTTCGGCCAGGGTCCCTTCCCGGTCGTGGCCGTGGCCGGGCTGGGCGCCCCGCAGGCCGACGGCTCGTACTCGGCCGAGGCGGTCCGCCGGGCCGCAGGCGCCGCCAGCCGCGCGCTGACCGGCCGCAGTTCACTGGTCAGCCTGCTCGCCGCCGTGGGCGGCGCACCGGACGCCGAGCGGCTGCACGCCGTCGGCGAGGGGTCGCTGCTCGGGGCCTACGAGTTCACCGCCTACAAGTCCGACCTCCCGGCGGACCGCCCCGCCCCGCCGTCCTCGGTGGAGCTCGTCGTCCCCGACGCCGGCGCCGCCAAGGCGCCGCTGGCCCGGGTGCGGGCGGTCGCCGACGCCGTTGCCCTCGTCCGCGACCTGGTCAACGCCCCGCCGAACGACCTGTACCCGGCCGAGCTGGCCGCCCGCGGTGCCGCGGCCGGCAAGAAGGCGGGGCTGTCGGTCGAGGTGCTCGACGAGAAGGCCCTGGCCGCTGGCGGGTACGGCGGCATCCTCGCCGTCGGCGGCGGCTCGAGCCGCGGGCCGCGGCTGCTGCGTCTGGAGTACAAGGGCAAGAAGGCCAAGACGAGCGTCGCGCTGGTCGGCAAGGGCATCACGTTCGACTCCGGCGGCATCTCGATCAAGCCCGCCGCGAAGATGGAGGACATGAAGAGCGACATGGCCGGTGCCGCGGCCGTGATCGCCACCATCTGCCTGGTCGCCGAGCTCGGCCTCCCGGTCGACGTGACCGCCACCGTGCCGATCGCCGAGAACATGCCCAGCGGCACCGCCTACCGCCCGGCCGACGTGGTGACGTTCCGCAACGGCAAGAAGGCGGAGATCACGAACACCGACGCCGAGGGCCGGGTCGTGCTCGCCGACGCCATCTGCCGGGCCGTCGAGGACTCCCCCGCCCACCTGCTGGAGACCTCGACGCTGACCGGCGCACAGCTGGTCGCCCTGGGCACCCGCACCGCCGGCGTGATGGGCAGCGACGACCTGCGGGACGCCGTCGTCGCGGCCAGCCGGCGCAGCGGGGAGCCGATGTGGGCGATGCCGCTGCCGCCGGAGCTGCGTCGCGGTCTGGACTCCCCGATCGCGGACATGGTCAACGCGAACGCCGACCGGATGGGGGGGATGCTCGTGGGCGGGCACTTCCTGTCCGAGTTCGTCCCCGCCGGCCTGCCCTGGGCGCACATCGACGTGGCCGGCCCGGCCTACAACACCGGGGCGCCCTGGGGCTACACGCCGAAGGGCGGCACCGGTGTCCCGGTCCGCACCCTGCTCGCCACGATCGAGGGCCTGATCGCGGGCCGGTGAACTGACGGCCCCCTGCCCCGGACGGGGTGGGGGGCCATCCGCTACAGCTTGTCGTCCGCCTTCTGGCGGGCGCTCCAGTCGCGCATCCGCTGCGGGTAGCCGGTGATCTGCGCGTCGTAGACCGGGACGGTGAGGTCCCGGGAGAGCTTGCGGGCGGTCTCCGGACCGTCGATCCGCCGACGTGTCCACTCCCCGTCGGCGGCGACCAACAGGATCGTCGTCTCGGTCACCGCCGTGCGGGGTTCGACGTACCCCTCGACACCCCGCCGGGTGGCGACGAACTGCTCCAGGTGGCTGAGGTCCGCCGACCCCGAGGCGCGGTCGAGCGTGCCCCGCCGGCCACGGCCCTTCCCGGCGGCCCCGCTGCTCCCGCGGCGGCCACGCAGCCGGTCGATCAGCCCCATCGCACTGCTCCAGTCCTCGCCGGTCGCGGGTTGCTCCGCGACGCACTCGCGGAGTGCAACGGAGCACCTCAACGCGTCGTTCCCGGGAGTGGCAGGATGGGCACGCGCAGGATCGCCGTGCCCGGAGCACCTCCGGGCCACCCAGCACTGAGGAGCAGCCGTGAGCGCACCGACCACCCCCGCTGACCTGGTCATCCTCGGTGGTGGCTCGGGTGGCTACGCCGCCGCACTGCGCGCCGCCGAGCTGGGCATGTCCGTCGTCCTGATCGAGCGCGACAAGGTCGGCGGCACCTGCCTGCACCGCGGCTGCATCCCCACCAAGGCCCTGCTGCACACCGCCGAGGTCGCCGACAACGCCCGCGAGGGCGAGCAGTTCGGCGTCAAGTCGACCCTCTCGGGCATCGACATGGACGGGGTGAACGCCTACAAGGACGGCGTCATCAGCAAGAACCACAAGGGCCTGCAGGGTCTGATCAAGAGCCGCGGCATCACCTACGTGGAGGGCGAGGGCAAGCTCGTCTCCCCCACCGCGGTCCAGGTCGGCGACGCGACCTATGAGGGCCGCCACGTCCTGCTCGCCACCGGCTCCTACGCCCGCTCGCTGCCGGGCATCGAGATCGACGGCACCAAGGTCATCACCAGCGACCACGCGCTGAAGCTCGACCGGGTGCCGGCGTCGGCGATCGTCCTCGGCGGCGGGGTCATCGGCTGCGAGTTCGCCAGCGCCTGGAAGTCCTTCGGCGTCGACGTGACCATCGTCGAGGGCCTGCCCCACCTGGTGCCGCTGGAGGACGAGTCGTCCTCCAAGCTGCTGGAGCGCGCGTTCCGCCGCCGCAAGATCGACTTCTCCCTGGGCAGCCGGGTGGCCAGCGTGCAGACCACCGCCGACGGCGTGAAGGTCGCCCTGGAGAACGGCAAGGAGTACGAGGCCGAGCTGGTGCTCGTCGCCGTCGGCCGCGGCCCGGTCAGCCAGGGCCTGGGCTACGAGGAGGCCGGCGTCGCCATGGACCGCGGCTACGTCCTCGTCGACGAGTACTGCCAGACGAACGTGCCGACCATCTCCGCCGTCGGTGACCTGATCCCGACCCTGCAGCTGGCGCACGTCGGCTTCGGCGAGGGCATCCTCGTGGCCGAGCGCCTCGCCGGGCTGCCGGTCGTGCCGATCGACTACGCGGGCGTCCCGCGGGTCACCTACTCCGAGCCCGAGGTCGCCTCCGTCGGCCTGACCGAGGCCCAGGCCAAGGAGAAGCACGGCGAGATCGAGGTCGCCACCTACGACCTGGCCGGCAACGGCCGGGCCGCGATCCTGAAGACGGCCGGTGCGGTCAAGCTGATCCGCGTCGCCGGCAACGGTCCGGTGGTCGGCGTCCACATGGTCGGCAGCCGGGTCGGCGACATGATCGCCGAGGCCCAGTTGGTCTACAACTGGGAGGCCCTGCCGGAGGAAGTCGCCCAGCTGATCCACCCGCACCCGACGCTGAGCGAGGCCCTCGGCGAGGCGGCGCTGGTCCTGGCCGGCAAGCCGCTGCACGCGCACGACTGACACACCACCTGCTCAGCACCACCGCCTGAACAGCGCCACCGCCTGAACAGCGCCACCGCCCGTACAGCACCACCCGCTGAGCACGACCCCACGACCTGAGGAGACCTGCCTTCGATGCCGACGTCCGTCACCATGCCCGCCCTGGGCGAGAGCGTCACCGAGGGCACGGTCACCCGCTGGCTGAAGCAGGAGGGTGACCAGGTCGAGGTCGACGAGCCCCTCCTCGAGGTCTCCACCGACAAGGTCGACACCGAGATCCCCTCCCCTGCCGCCGGTGTGCTCACCAAGATCGTCGTGGCCGAGGACGAGACGGTGGAGGTGGGCGCCGAGCTGGCCGTGATCGGTGGCGAGGACGGCGGCGACGCCGGCGCACCGGCAGAGGACGCCCCCGCCCAGGAGGCACCGGCCGAGGACACGGCCGCCGCCGAGGAGCCGGCCCAGGACGAGCAGGCCCCGGCCGAGCAGGCCGCCCCCGCGGCCGCTGAGCAGGACGGCGACTCGGGCGGTTCCGGCGGCGGTGAGGGCACCTCGGTGACCATGCCGGCGCTGGGCGAGAGCGTCACCGAGGGCACCGTCACCCGCTGGCTGAAGCAGGAGGGTGACCAGGTCGAGGTCGACGAGCCCCTCCTCGAGGTCTCCACCGACAAGGTCGACACCGAGATCCCCTCCCCTGTGGCGGGCGTGCTCACCAAGATCGTCGTGGCCGAGGACGAGACGGTGGAGGTCGGCGCCGAGCTGGCCGTCATCGGTGGCTCCGGTGGCGGCTCCGCGAAGGCCGAGTCCGCACCGAAGGCCGAGCCCGCCGCGGAGCGAGAGCCGGCCCCGAAGGAGGAGCCGAAGCAGAAGGCGGCCCCCGAGGCGACCCAGCCGACCCCGGTCGAGGCCAACACCGACACCGGCCAGCCCGGCGCGGACTACGGCTCCAGCGGCAGCATGCCGACCGAGTCGCCCACCGACCAGCCGTCGCCCGCCGAGGCCGTCGCCCCGGCCTCCCGGCCCGCTGCAGCACCGGCGCCCGACGGTGGCGGCGCCTACGTCACCCCGCTGGTGCGTCGACTGGCCGCGGAGCACGGCGTCGACCTCGGGTCGGTGACCGGCACCGGTGTCGGTGGCCGGATCCGCAAGCAGGACGTGCTCGCCGCCGCCGAGGAGTCCAAGAAGGAGCCGGCCGCCGCGCCGGCTGCCGCCTCCTCCGGTGGTGCGCGCACCCCCTCGCCGGCCGCGACCCCGGACTCCTCCCTGCGGGGCAACACGGAGAAGCTCTCCCGGCTGCGCACCGTCATCGCCAAGCGGATGGTCGAGTCGCTGCAGATCAGCGCGCAGCTCACCACCGTCGTCGAGGCGGACGTCACCCGGATCGCCAACCTGCGCAACCAGGTGAAGAACGACTTCGCCGCCCGCGAGGGTGTGAAGCTGTCGTTCCTGCCGTTCTTCGCCAAGGCAGCGATCGAGGCCCTCAAGGCCCACCCCGTGGTCAACTCCTCGGTCGACCTCGAGGCCGGGACGGTCACCTACCACGACGCCGAGAACCTGGGCGTCGCCGTGGACACCGAGCGTGGCCTGCTGGTGCCGGTCATCCGCGGTGCGGGCGACCTCAACGTGCCCGGCATCGCCCGGAAGATCGCCGACCTGGCCGAGCGGACCCGCACCAACAAGATCACTCCGGACGAGCTCGGTGGCGGCACGTTCACGCTGACCAACACCGGCAGCCGGGGCGCGCTGTTCGACACCCCGATCATCAACCAGCCCCAGGTCGCCATCCTGGGCGTCGGTTCGGTGGTGAAGCGCCCCGTGGTCGTCCAGGACCCGGAGCTCGGCGAGGTGATCGCGGTCCGCTCGATGGTGTACCTGGCGTTGAGCTACGACCACCGGATCGTCGACGGTGCCGACGCCGCCCGCTTCCTCACCACCGTGAAGGAGCGGCTCGAGGGCGGGCAGTTCCAGGGCGACTTGGGCATCTCCTGATCCACCGATGAAGGGCCCCGGCTTCGGCCGGGGCCCTTCGTCGTCCGCCTGACGCAGGCCCGTGCACTGATCCGAAGGAGCACTCGATGAAGGTGGCGGTCACCGGGTCCTCCGGGCTGATCGGATCCGCGCTCGTCCCCGCGCTGGTGGCCGACGGGCACGAGGTGCTGCGCCTGGTGCGGCGCACCCCGCGCACCGCCGACGAGCACCGCTGGGAACCGGCGCACCACGGCATCCCCGAGGGGCTGCTGACCGATGTGGACGCGGTGGTCAACCTCGCCGGGGTCGGGGTCGGTGACCGGCGCTGGACGGACAAGCACAAGAAGCAGGTGCTGGCCAGCCGGGTCCACAGCACGGCCACGGTGACCCAGGCACTCGTCGATGCGGTCGCCGCCGACCCCGACCGCGAGCGGGTGCTGTTGTCGGCGTCTGCGGTCGGCTGGTACGGCGACACCGGCGAGCGGGTGGTCGACGAGACCGCACCGGCCGGCGACGACTTCCTGGCCCAGGTCTGCGTCACCTGGGAAGGGACGACTGCCCCTGCGGCCGCCGCCGGGGTCCGCGTGGCGACGCTGCGCACCGGGCTCGTCCTCGGCCCCGGCGGGTTGCTCGGGCGGCTGCTCCCGCTGTTCCGCCTCGGCCTGGGCGGCAAGCTGGCCTCGGGCCGGCAGTACATGCCCTGGATCAGCCTGCAGGACGAGGTCGACGCGATCCGGTTCCTGCTCACCGCGCCGGTGTCCGGTCCGGTCAACCTCACCGCCCCCAGCCCGGCCACCAACGCGGAGTTCACCGCGGCGCTCGCCGAGGTCGTGCACCGGCCGGCGGTCTTGACCGTCCCGGGCTTCGCCCTGCGGTTGACCCTCGGGGAGTTCGCCGACGTGGGCGTCCTGGCCGGCCAGCGGGCCGTGCCGGAGGTCCTGCGGTCCGCCGGGTTCCGGTTCACCCACGAGGACCTCCAGGCGGCGCTCCGCGCTGCCGTCGCCGCGCGCTGACCCCTCACCCGCCCAGCCGGGCGTCGGCGATCCGCCAGCCGTCCGCCGTGCGCTCCAGGACCAGCCGGACCGGCGCCTCACCCCGAGCAGGGACCTCGGCGACCACCGTGGGCTCGGCCCCACCGGCTCGCACGACCCGGTAGGCCGGCAACGCGTCCACCAGCTGCACCTCGACCCGGGCGGGCCCCTGGGCCGTCACCTCGATCAGGCGGACCAGCCGGGGCGCGAAGCCGTCCAGCCGCTGACCGGCCCCGACCAGCTGCTGGACCTGGTCGGTGTCGCGGGCCAGCAGCGCGCTGCCGGACGCGTGCACCTCCGCCAGCACCGTCGGGTCGGCCTCGACGAAGGCCGTGCTGCGCCGGACGTAGAGGTCGGTGAGCACCGCGGCCCACTCGCCGTCCTCGACCGGAGCTGCTGACCGGTCGGCCGGTGACGCCGAGCCGTCACCCGCGAGCTCGTCCGGGGCGGTCGGTGTCGGGGACGCGGAGAGGACGGTGCTCGCCGTGGCTCGGCCTGCGGCCGGTACCGGGTCGGCGCTCGACCCACCCCAGCCCGCTCCGAGCCAGGTCACGCCGGCCAGCGCGGCCGCGACGGCGACGAGCACCAGGCCGGCCGTCGCCGCGCGTCGCACCGCGCCCATGACCAGCGGTCCCAACTCCACGTCACCGCCCCCTCGGGCGGCGACGACCCGGTCACCGAGCCGCCCCCGCAGCTGCGCCCACCGGCCGTCCGGGACCGGCACCGCATGTGCGGCACGGGGTCGGCGGCCCGGGACCTGGTGGGTCAGCTCCGTCCGTGGGCCCCGGCCGGTGGCCCCGAGTTCGCCATCGGGGACGCCGGCCACCGGGAGGCGGACGGGCTCCGGCCGGCAGGAGTGGCGGAGGTCGAGGGCGAACGCAGCGGCGGAACCCCGCAGATGCGGCTCGGCCGACAGCCCGCGGAGGACCACGCGCACCAGCTCCTCGGGTGCCTCGGGGGCCAGGAGCGTCAGGTCGGGGATCTCGCCGCCGGCCGCGACGGCGAGCGTGCCCGCCGGGTCCGCGGCGTTCCAGGGGGCGACCCCGGTGAGCGCGTGGAAGGCCGCCGCGGCGACGCCGAAGACGTCCGACGCCGGGCCGGGTGCACCGCCGCGGGCCACCACCGGGTCGACGTACGCCGGGGTGACCTCGGCCCGTGCGGTGTCCCCGACCAGCCGGGCGGTGCCCAGGTCGGTGAGCACCGGGCGGCCCTCGGCCGTGAACACGACGTTGCCGGGCGACAGGTCACCGTGCACGACCCCCCGCTCGTGGGCGTGGGCCAGCGCGGCCGCCACCGGGGCCACCGTGGTGACCACCTCTCCCGGGCGCAACCGCCCCCGCCGGGACAGCAGGGCGGCCAGGCTGCCGCCGGCGAGCAGGTCGAGCACCAGCGCCACCTGAGCAGGTTCGCCGCGCACCTCCCGACGGACGACGTGGTGCAGCCGCACCAGGTGCGGGTGGTCGAGCTCGCCGAGCAGTCCCGCCTCGCGCTCCTGCCGTTCCGGGTCGCCCCGCACCAGCACCTTGACCGCCACCGGCGGGCCGCCCGACCGCGGTCGGGCCCGCCACACCTGCCCCGAGCCACCCCGGCCCAGGAGCTCTTCGAGCACGTAGCCGGGCACGACGGGAGCCGCCGACAGGGAGGGCTGCGCAGGCATGCCGGGACCGTAGGGCCGACGGGCGGTCTCCCGCTGAGCCCGTCCACAGGCCCCGATGCAGTCCACAGATCCGCCGCGGGGCAGGGCGGGCCGCCCCGGGACCGCTTAGGTTCGGGCCATGTCGCTGCCATACCGTGCCGAGGTCGTCGTGGTCGGTGCGGGGCTGGCCGGGCTGAGTGCGGCCACCCGGCTGGCCGCGGCTGGCCGCGACGTCCACCTGGTCGACGCCGCCCAGCACCCGGGCGGTCGGCTGTCGACCTCCCGGGTCGACGGCTTCCTGGTCGACCGCGGCTTCCAGGTGTTCAACACCGGCTACCCACGGGCCGCCGACCTCGACCTGCCGGCGCTAGACCTGGGCTGGTTCTGGACGGGCGCGGTGGTCCGGGTCGACGGACGCGCCCACCGGGTGGTCGACCCCCGCCAGCACCCGGCCACCGTCGTGGACACCCTGCGGGCACCCCTGGGCGGGCCGGTCCGGGCGGCCGCGCTCGCCGCCTTCTCCGCCCGGGCCGGATACGCACCGGTGTCCCGGTTGCTGGCGGCCCGGGAACGCAGCGCCGACGAGGCCCTCCGTGCCGCCGGTGTCGGTGAGCGCGCCCTCGAGGTGTTCCTGCGTCCCTTCCTGGCCGGCGTCCTGTTGGAGGACCGCCTGGAGACCTCGAGCCGCTACCTGGACCTGGTCTGGCGCAGCTTCGTCCGGGGCCGGGTCGGCCTCCCCGCCGGTGGGATGCAGGCGATCGGCGAGCAGCTCGCCGGCCGGCTCCCCGCCGACCGGGTGCACCTCGGCGTCCGCGTGACCGGCGTCGAGGGTGCCTCGGTGCGCACCGACGGCGGCACCACGACCGCCGACGTCGTCGTGGTGGCGACCGACCCCGACACCGCTGCGGTCCTGCTCCCCGGGGTCGAGGCGTCGGCGCCCCGGCAGGTGACCACGCACCTGCACGTGCTGCCGGAGTCGCCCTGGTCGGCGCCGCTGATCGTGCTCGGGCAGCCCCGTGGTCAGCTGGTGAACAGCGCAGTGGTCTCGGACGCGCAGCCGGCGTACAGCCCCGACGGTCGGGCGCTGGTCGCCAGCTCGACCCTGGCGCCGACCCGGGAGCCCGACGTCCGCGAGGAGGTGGCACGCCTGCACGGTGTCGCCGCCACCGACCTGGAGCACCTCACCACCGTCACGGTGACCGGGGCGCAGCCGGCGGCGACTCCCCCGCTGCAGCACCGGCGCCCGGTCGACCTGGGCGGTGGGCTGTTCGTCTGCGGAGACCACCGCGACACCCCGTCCATCCAGGGTGCGATGGCCAGCGGGGCCCGCACCGCGCGGGCCGTGCTCCGGCACCTCGGCGCCCCGCTCCCGACGACCACTGCCCCGACCACCGCCGACCCGGGGGCCGGCTGAGCACGGGTGGGCGGTCGGGCACACGCGCCGCGGTGCACGGCATACGCTCGGCGGCATGAGTGAGCTGGTGGTCGTTCGAGCAGGTCTGGTCCCCTACGAGCAGGCCTGGGCGCAGCAGCGTGAACTGCACGAGCAGCGCGTCGCCGGCACAGGCCCGGACACGATGCTGCTGCTGGAGCACCCGCCGGTCTACACCGCGGGCAAGCGGACCGAACCGCACGAGCGGCCCTTCGACGGCACCCCGGTGATCGACGTCGACCGCGGCGGCAAGATCACCTGGCACGGTCCCGGCCAGCTGGTCGGCTACCCGATCGTCGCGCTGCCCGACCCGGTCGACGTGGTGGCACACGTACGCCGGCTGGAGCGGGCCCTGATGGAGGTCTGCGGCTCCTTCGGTCTGGCCACCGAGCAGGTCGAGGGGCGCAGCGGAGTGTGGGTCCGGGCCGACGAACGCGGGCCCGACCGGAAGATCGCCGCCATCGGCGTCCGGGTCGCCCGGGGCGTCACCATGCACGGGTTCGCGCTGAACTGCGACCCGGACATGGCCGCCTTCACCAACATGGTGCCGTGCGGCATCCCCGACGCCGGGGCGACCTCGCTGAGCGTCGAGCTCGGCCGCGACGTCACCGTCGCCCAGGTCATCGACACGGTCGAGACCGCGATGCGCCGCGCGCTCACCCGCACCCCCGTCGCGTGAACCGGCTCCCCACCAGCCGGTACGTCAGCCTCACCACGTTCCGGCGCACGGGCGAGCCGGTGGCGACCCCGGTCTGGGCAGCCCCCGACGGCGATGCGCTCGTTGTCTGGACGCGGGCGGACTCCGGCAAGGTGAAGCGGCTGCGGCACACCAGCCGGGTCACCGTCGCCCCTTGTGACATGCGCGGTCGGCTCGAGGGCCCGGCCGTCGACGCTGTCGCCGAGTTCCTCGACCGAGCCGAGTGGTCCCGTGCGCGGGGTGCCCTCGCCCGGCGCTACGGCTGGCAGTGGCGGATCACCTACGGCACCTCCCGCATCGCGGCGCGGGTCACGCACCGCGGACGGGAACGCCAGACGATGATCCGCATCACCCCCGCCGCCTGAGGCCCCTCGGCCCCGCGCCGGTCTCCCCACACCACTGTCTGTCCTCCCGCACCAACGCTGGTGCGGGAGGACAGCGTTCGATCAGGTCACCTGATCACTGCTGGCCACGGCCGCGGAACGGCGGGTCGGTGATCAGCCCAGGACGAAGTTGACCAGCCGGCCCGGCACCGCGACCACCCGGCGCACGGTCGCGCCGTCGAGGTAGCCGGCGATCCGCTCGTCCGCCCGGGCCGCCGCCTCCAACGCCGCGGCGTCCGCGTCGGCCGGCACGGCCACCTGCGCCCGGACCTTGCCGTTGACCTGGACGGCGACCTGCACCGTCTCGTCCACCAGCCACGTCGGGTCGGCCACCGGGAAGGACGCCCAGGCGACGGACCCGGAGTGCCCCAGCCGGGCCCACAGCTCCTCGGCCAGGTGCGGGGCCAGCGGCGCGACCAGCAGCACCAGCGACTCGGCGACCGAGCGGGGCACCGGCGTCCCCGGCGGGCAGGCCGAGGTAAGGTGGTTGGTCAGCTCGGTGATCCGGGCGATGGCGATGTTGAACCGCAGGGTCGTCATGCCGTCGCGCACGGCCTCGATCGCGCGGTGCAGGGCGCGCGAGGTGTCGTCGTCCGGCTCGACGTCGGCGGCGCGCACCGCGCCGGACTCCTCGTCGACGACGACCCGCCAGACCCGCTGCAGCAGCCGCTGCGAACCGACCACGGCCTTGGTCTCCCACGGCCGGGACTGGTCCAGCGGCCCGGTCGACATCTCGTAGACCCGGAACGTGTCGGCCCCGTACTGCCCGATCATCTCGTCGGGGGTGACCATGTTCTTCAGGCTCTTACCGATCTTCCCGTACTCACGGTTGACCGGCTCGCCCTGGTAGAGGAACTGGCCGTCCTCCTCGACCACCTCGGCGGCCGGCACGTAGAAGCCGCGGGCGTCGGTGTAGGCGAAGGCGGAGATGTAGCCCTGGTTGACCAGCCGGCGGAACGGCTCCTCGCTGGACACGTGGCCCAGGTCGAACAGCACCTTGTGCCAGAACCGGGCGTACAGCAGGTGCAGCACCGCGTGCTCGACGCCGCCGACGTACAGGTCGACGCCGCCGACGTCGCCGGGCTCCCGCGGGCCCATCCAGTAGGCCTCCAGCTCCGGGTCGACGAAGCGCTCGTCGTTGCCCGGGTCCAGGTAGCGCAGGTAGTACCAGCAGGAACCGGCCCAGTTCGGCATCGTGTTCGTCTCGCGGCGGTAGCGCCGCGGACCGTCGCCCAGGTCCAGCTCCACCGTCGTCCACTCGGTGGCCCGGGACAGCGGCGGCTCGGGCTGGGAGTCGGCGTCGTCGTCGGCGAAGGTCTTCGGTGAGTAGTCGTCGACGTCGGGCAGCAGCACCGGCAGCATCGACTCCGGGACGGCGACCGGCAGGTCGGCGTCCTCGCCGTCGACGGCGTAGACGACGGGGAACGGCTCGCCCCAGTAGCGCTGCCGGCTGAACAGCCAGTCCCGCAGCTTGTAGGTGGTCGTGGCCTCGCCGGCGCCGGTGGCGACCAGCCACTCGGTGACCTTGGCGATCGCGGCGGCCTTGTCCAGCCCGTCCAGGGACAGCTGTTCGTTCGAGCTGTTGATCATCGGCCCGGTGCCGGTGTACGCGCCGCCGTCGAAGTCGGCCGGCGGCTGCACGGTGCGGACGACGGGCAGCCCGAACTCACTCGCGAAGTCCCAGTCGCGGGCGTCCTCACCCGGCACCGCCATGATCGCGCCGGTGCCGTAGCCGGTCAGCACGTAGTCGGCGATGAAGACCGGCAGGTGGCCCTGCGTCAGCGGGTTGCGCGCGGTGACGCCCAGCCAGACACCGGTCTTCTCCCGGCCCTCGGCCTGCCGGTCCAGCTCCGAGCGTCGGGAAGCCTGCCGCTGGTAGGCGGCGACCGCCTCGGCCGGCGTGTCCGCGCCGGCGGTCCAGCGCGGGTCGGTGCCCTCGGGCCACCGGTCGGCGGTCAGCGTGCCGACCAGCGGGTGCTCGGGGGCCAGCACCAGGTACGTGGCGCCGAACAGGGTGTCCGGCCGGGTGGTGAAGACCTCGACGGTCTCGCCCGACACGGGGAACCGCACCCGGGCGCCGGTCGAGCGGCCGATCCAGTTGCGCTGCATCTGCTTCAGCGAGTCCGACCAGTCCAGCCGGTCCAGGTCGGTCAGCAGCCGCTCGGCGTAGGAGGTGATCCGCATCATCCACTGGGTCAGCGGACGGCGGAACACCGGGAAGTTGCCCCGCTCGGACCGGCCGTCCGGGGTGACCTCCTCGTTGGACAGCACCGTGCCCAGCCCGGGGCACCAGTTCACCGGCGCCTCGCGCCGGTAGGCCAGCCGGTGCGCGTCGACGACCCGGCGGCGTTCCACGTCGGACAGCTCCGCCCAGCTACGGCCCTCGGGCAGCGTGCCCTCGGCCGGCTGCCGGGTGCCGGCGTCCAGCTCGGCGACCAGCTCGGGGATCGGCCGGGCCTTGCCGCGGCCGCCGTCGGCGGACTCGTCGAACCAGGCCTCGAAGATCTGCCGGAAGATCCACTGGGTCCACTTGTAGTAGCCCGGGTCGATCGTGGCGAAGGTGCGGCGGGTGTCGTGGTCGACGCCCAGCCGGCGCAGCTGCGCGCTGATCGCGGCGATGTTCGCCTCGGTGGTGACCCGCGGGTGCTGCCCGGTCTGCACGGCGAACTGCTCGGCCGGCAGGCCGAAGGCGTCGTAGCCCATCGGGTGCAGCACGTTGTGGCCGTCCATCCGCAGGAAGCGGCTGGTGACGTCGGTGCCCAGGTAGCCCAGCGGGTGCCCGACGTGCAGCCCGGCACCCGAGGGGTACGGGAACATGTCCATCAGGAAGGCCTTGGGCCGGTCGGCCACCCGGTCGAAGCCCTCGCTCAGTCGGCCGACCGGGTTGGGCGTGTGGTACGTGCCCTCGGCCTCCCACCGGTCCTGCCAGGCGAGCTCGATCTGCTGCGCCAGCGCCGGGGTGTACCGGTGCGGCGGCACCCCGTCAGCGGTGGGCCCCTCGGTGGATGGCTCGGTGTTCTGGCTGGCCGTCTGGCTCATCGTCGGTGCTCCCACGGGAAGGATCTGGCGGCGGACAGAAAAAGACCCCTCACACAGGAGGGGTCGCCGTGCTGGTCTGGATCAGGTCAGATCAGCACGGCTGGGGAAGCAGGAGTCCGCCGGTCACGGAACCGATCCTAGCGCGCCGCCACGGCCCCCCAGCTCGACGGCGGGGTCCTCCAGGCCGTAGCCTGCAGTGGCTCGACTGCGGACGGGCGAGGAGATCCAGCGGGGACGGCCCCGGCGGGACGACCGCTGCCCGCACGCACCGGGACGTCGAGGTCCACCGGGACTCAGCAGCGCCGCTCGGCACGCGGCAGCGCGACCGGAGGACCAGCCCCGGTGCAGGCCGGGTGCACCGCCGCCCCGAACCGGTGCAGTGCCGCACCTGGACGCACCTGGACGCACCGCAGCAGGACGCACCGCACTGCCCCGCTGGCGGCCAGCCGAGGTCACATCCGTCGCCGGCCGGTCGCCGCGCACACGCACTGGTCGAGCCGGACCGACGGAAGAGGAGTGAGTGCATGACAGAACGCCCAGGCCCGCAGCGGGCCACGAGGCGCACCCGATGCCGGGTGATCGCCCCCTCCTCCATCCGGGGCCGACGACGGTGAAGGTCGTCTTCAACAGCTTCGGTGGCCGCTACAACGACAACCCGCGGGCCGTCTACGAGGCCCTCGTCGCGCGCGGCACCGAGATGGACGCCGTCTGGCTGGCCCGCCCCGAGCTGCGGGGCGACTTCCCGGCCGGGGTGCACACCGAGGAGCACTGGGGCCCCGGCGCCCGGGCGGCCCTGGAGTCCGCCGACGTCATCGTCTCCAACGACGGCCTGTCCCGGGAGTGGGACAAGCAGCCGACGACGACCTACCTGCAGACCTGGCACGGCACGCCGCTCAAGCGGCTGCACCGGGACGCGGTCTGGGCGCCGGAAGGCCGCCTGGAGATGGTGATGCGGGACATCGCCCGCTGGGACCACCTGCTCTCCCCCAACGCGGCGAGCACACCGCACCTGCGCAGCGCCTTCGGTTTCGACGGGCCGGTGCACGAGACCGGCTACCCGCGCAACGACGTGCTCAGTGCGCCGGACCGGGACCGCCGCCGCACCCGGGTCCGGGAGGCCCTCGGGATCGCCGAGCACGTGACGGCGGTGCTCTACGCGCCGACCTGGCGGGACGACCTGGTGCTCAGCGACGACGGACCGGCGCACTCCTTCCCCGTCGACCTGGGCGACCTGGCGCGTGGCCTCGGACCGGACCACGTACTGCTGGTCCGGCTGCACGCGATGGTGTCCGACCAGCTGGTGGTCCGCGGCCCGGCGCCGCTCGTGGACGTGTCCCGGCACCCCGACATCAGCGCGCTGTACCTGGCCGCCGACGTCCTGGTCACCGACTACTCCTCGACGATGTTCGACTTCGCCGTCACCGGGAAGCCGATCGTCCACTTCACCTACGACCTGGAGCACTACCGCGACGACCTGCGGGGCTTCTACTTCGACCTCGCCGAGATCGCCCCGGGCCCGCTGCTGACCACCAGCGACCAGGTGCTGGCGGCCGTCGCCGGGCTCGGCGAGCGCCCATGGGAGCCCTCGGCGCGGTACAACCGGTTCCGGGAGCGCTTCTGCTCCCTGGAGGACGGTTCGGCCACCGAACGGGTGCTCCAGCTGTTCTTCCCCCCGGACGGCCACCCCGGCCGGCCGGGCACCACCCCCGTGCCCACGAACGACGAACCGAGGAGATGAGCATGCGCACTGCTGACCCGATCCTGACCGGGGGCCGCGATCAGCGGTCGCGTTCCCTGGTCTCCGTCCCCGCCGCCGAGCCGGTCACCCTCGCCCCCCAGGTGGTCGTGCTGGCCGCCGGCATGGGCACCCGGCTGGGCCGCAAGCTGCCCAAGCCGCTGACGCCGCTGATGGACGGCCGCAGCATCATGCAGCAGCAGCTGGACGGCATCCGCGCCGTCTTCGGCCACGCCGTCCCGATCACCGCGGTGGTGGGCTACCGGGCCAAGGCGGTCATGCGCGCCCAGCCGGACCTGCTGTTCGCGTTCAACCCCGACTTCGCCGTCACCAACACGTCGCAGAGCCTGCTGCGTGCCCTGCGCAGCTCGCAGTCCGGCGGCGTGCTCTGGATGAACGGGGACGTGGTGTTCGACCCCGCGGTGCTCGACCACGCCGCCCCCCTGGTGCAGGCGGACCAGAGCTTCGTCTGCGTGGACACCTCCACGGTCGCCGACGAGGAGGTCAAGTACACCCTCGACGGCGACGGGTTCATCCGCGAGCTGTCCAAGACCGTGGCCGGTGGCCTCGGCGAGGCGGTCGGGATCAACTACGTCTCCGGAGCGGACAAGCCGGCACTGATCGAGCAGCTGGCGGCCTGCGAGGCCTCCGACTACTTCGAGCGCGGCATGGAGCTGGCGATCCGGCGGTCGGGCGTGCGCTTCCAGCCGCTGGACATCTCCCGGTTCTCCGCCGTGGAGATCGACTTCGACGACGACCTGCAGCGGGCGAACACCTGGCTGGGCTCGCGGGCGGCGCTGGAGCCGTTCGCCTCCGAGCTGGGCTGAGGCCCCGGCGCCCCGCCCGCCCGCATGGCCGGGCGGGGCGCCGCTGTGCTCACCTCAGCTGCGCTGTGCTCACCCCAGCTGAGGGGCGACCTCGGCCGCCACCAGGTCCAGGTGGTCGAGGTCGGACAGGTCCAGCACCTGCAGGTACACCCGGCTCGCCCCGGCCTCGGCGTACCGGCCGAGGGTGTCCACGGCCTCGGCCGGCGTACCGGCGACCCCGTGGGCCCGGAGGTCCTCGACGTCCCGGCCGATGGCGGCGGCGCGGCGGGCCAGCTCGGACTCGTCCCGGCCGACGCACAGCACCAGGGCGGAGCTGCGGACCAGCTCGCCGGGATCGCGGCCGACCTCCGCGCAGGCGTCCCGGACGCCGGCGAACAGCCGGGCGTTGTCCTCGACGGAGGCGAAGGGGACGTTGAACTCGGCCGCGTACCTCGCCGCCAACCGCGGGGTGCGCTTCTTGCCGCTGCCGCCCACCAGGATCGGGACGCCGCCGGGCTGCACCGGCTTGGGCAGCGCCGGGGAGCCGGACAGCTGGTAGTGCTCGCCGGAGAAGTCGAAGGTCTCCCCGACCGGAGTGCCCCACAGGCCGCTGATGACGGCGAGCTGCTCCTCGTATCGGTCGAACCGCTCCCCCACCTCGGGGAACGGGATGCCGTAGGCGCGGTGCTCGGCGGCGAACCAGCCCGAGCCGATGCCCAGCTCCACCCGCCCACCGCTCATCTGGTCGACCTGGGCCACCGAGATGGCCAGCGGGCCGGGCAGCCGGAAGGTCGCCGCCGTCATCAGGGTGCCGAGCCGGATCCGGGAGGTCTCCCGGGCGAGACCGGCCAGGGTCACCCAGGCGTCGGTCGGGCCGGGCAACCCGTCCCCGCCCATGGTCAGGTAGTGGTCGGACCGGAAGAAGGCGTCGAAGCCGGTCTCCTCGGTGCGCCGGGCCACCGCGAGCAGGTCGTCGTAGGTGGCGCCCATCTGGGGTTCGGTGAAGATCCGTAGCTGCACCCCCAAGACGCTAGTCAGCGGAGCTGTCCACTGCTGGTCAGCGGAGCTGTCCGCTGCTGGTCAGCGGAGCTGTCCACGGCTGGCCGGCCGGCACCCGTCTGCCACCCGATTCGGGTCTCCCACCGGACCGCGTCGGGGTTCGGGGTGTGCCCGGCGGCGCCAACGGGCAGGATGATCGCCGAAGCGATCAACTCGGAGGTGCTGGAGTGTTCCGCAAGAAGAGCTCGACAGAGGTCATCGGGACCGAGTTGCAAGAGGGGTTCGCCCACATCGGAGCGGCGGTCACCGAGGCCCGTCGGGCGACGGCGGAGCAGCTCGCCCCCCAGGTGGCAGCCGCGACCAAGGCCGCCCAGAGCGCCTACGCCGCGGACGTGGCCCCTCGGGTCGGGGCAGCCGTGGCTGTCCTCGCGCCCCAGCTGGACGCGGCCAGGGAGGTGCTCGTCCCGCGGCTGGAGGCGGCACAGAAGACGCTCGCGCCGCGCATCGACGCGGCCCAGAAGGCCTACGAGAAGGACCTGGTCCCCCGCCTGGACGCGGCGACCCGAGCCGCCCGGGCCAACCTCGAGGTGGCGGTGGCCTCTGCGGTCCCGCGGCTCGAGGCCGCCCGCGAGGCCAGCGGCCCGGCGTTCGAGGCCGCTGCCAAGGCGACCCGGGCCAACCTGGAGACGGCGATCGCCGCCGCGGCACCGCGGATCGAGGCCGCTCGCGGGGCGGCCGGCCCCGCACTGGACAACGCCCGGGCCGGGCTGGCCAGCGGCGTCGAGGCGGCACGTGCCCAGCTGGACGCCCGCAGCGCCGAGTTCACCGCCGGCGCCGCGACCCTCGGTGCGGCCACCGCGAAGCAGGGCGACAAGGTGCGCCAGGACGCCACGGCTGCCGCCGAGGCGGCCCGTGCCCAGGCCGCCCTGCGGGTCGCGGCGGTGCGCGCCGCCGCCGAGACCAACCGCAAGGCCGCCGGCAAGAAGGCCGACAAGCTCGGCAAGAAGGCCGACAAGCTGTCCAAGAAGGCGGCCAAGCGGCGCGCCGAGCTGGAGAAGGCCGCCGGCCGGGCCAGCAAGGAGGCCAGCAAGCGGACCGCGAAGACCGTCACGTCGGTCAAGCGGCGGGTCGGGGTCGAGCCCACCCCCCGGCGCTGGCCGTGGGTGGTCGGCGTCCTCGCCGTCCTGGCTGCGGTCGCCGTGGTGCTGCGCAAGACGACGAAGTCGACCGACTCCTGGACCCCGGCGCCGACCGGCGATGGTCCCGTGCCCAGCTACCGAGAGGACCCCGTGCCCACGTCTCCCAGCACTCCCGCAGGCGGAACCGAGAGCCCCGAGGCCCAGGGCAAGACCGTCTCCACGGCCGAGAACGCCGTCGGGGACGCGACCCCGCCCGACAGCGACGTGGGCGCGCAGACCGCCCAGCCGGCGTCCGGCTCCGACGAGCCCAGCAACCAGAGCCGGCCGGACTCCGCCACCGGCACGAAGGACGCCGGTGACACCCCGTCGAAGACGGCGGGCCCGGCCGACACCCCGTCCAGCCTGGGCAAGATGCCCAGCGAGGACTGATCTCCCGCAGCACCCCGTCTCGAGGGCCCAGCCGATCCGGCTGGGCCCTCGAGCCGTCTCCGGGCCCCGGAGCCGCGGCCGGCACGGGAGTACCGTGCTGGACATGAGCCTGGGCATGGAGGAGGCAGCCACGACTGCAGGGCCGGAGGCCCCGGCGACGTCCTCGCCGATCGAACCGGCCGGCCGCAAGCTGCTGCGCCTGGAGGTCCGCAACAGCCAGACGCCGATCGAGCGCAAGCCCGAGTGGATCAAGACCAAGCTCAAGACCGGCCCGGAGTACACCGAGCTGAAGTCGCTGGTGAAGCGCGAGGGCCTGCACACGGTGTGCGAGGAGGCCGGCTGTCCCAACATCTACGAGTGCTGGGAGGACCGCGAGGCCACCTTCCTCATCGGCGGCGACCAGTGCACCCGGCGCTGCGACTTCTGCCAGATCGACACCGGCAAGCCCGCCGACTTCGACGCCGACGAGCCCCGCCGGGTCGCCGAGAGCGTGGCCACGATGGGCCTGCGCTACGCCACCATCACCGGCGTCGCCCGTGACGACCTGCCCGACGGCGGCGCGTGGCTGTACGCCGAGACGGTGCGCCAGATCCACCAGCAGATCCCCGGCTGCGGTGTCGAGCTGCTCATCCCCGACTTCAACGCCGAGCCCGACCAGCTGGCCGAGGTGTTCTCCTCCCGGCCGGAGGTGCTGGCGCACAACGTGGAGACGGTGCCGCGCATCTTCAAGCGGATCCGCCCGGGCTTCCGTTTCGAGCGTTCGCTGTCGGTGATCACCGCGGCCCGCGAGGCCGGGCTGGTCACCAAGTCCAACCTGATCCTGGGCATGGGCGAGGAGCCGCACGAGGTCGTGGAGACCATGCAGGCGCTGCACGACGCCGGCTGCGACCTGCTCACCATCACGCAGTACCTGCGGCCCAGCGTCCGGCACCACCCGGTGGTCCGGTGGGTCAAGCCCGACGAGTTCGTCGGCTTCGCCGCCGAGGCCGAGCGGATCGGCTTCCCCGGCGTCCTGGCCGGCCCGCTGGTGCGCAGCTCCTACCGCGCCGGCCGGCTGTACCAGCAGGCCGCCGAGGCCCGCGGGCTCACCGTCACCCGCTGAGTTCGTCGCTCGACCCGCGACAGGGGCCCCGCCGCGAGCCCGCGCGTGGCGGGAGGTGACCGGTCCTCGGACTATCCTGGGCCGCATGGCACGCAGCAGGTCCACCGACACCTCCGCCCCCGCCGGCGCCGCAGGCCGCGGCCCGGCCGGCGCGCCGCCCGGGCGCGGCACCAAGGGCTCGACCGCGGTCGGCGCACCTGCCGCGACGGGCAAGGGCCGGCGGGGCAAGAAGCCCAAGCTGGGCAAGGACGGGCAGCCGAAGGCCTCGCGGCTGGCCAAGTTGAAGAGCCAGGCCGGGATGATCCGGCAGGCCTACTCGATGACGTACAAGAACGACCCGAAGCTGCCCTGGATCATGCTCATCGTCTTCGTGGCGGTGGCCGGCGTGGTCGAACTGGCCGGCATCCTGCTCAGCTCGCCGTTCCTGTTCCTCCCGTTCGCGATCCTGCTCGGCCTGCTCGGGGCGATGATCGTCTTCGGCCGCCGGGCGCAGGGGTCGGCCTACCGGCAGGTCGAGGGCCGGCCGGGTGCCGCGTCCTGGGTGCTGGAGGGCATGCGCGGGGACTGGCGGGTCAGCTCTGGCGTCGCCGGCAACCGGGAGCTGGACTCCGTCCACCGCGTGCTCGGCCGGCCGGGCATCGTGCTCGTGGGTGAGGGCGACCCGCAGCGGGTCCGCAGCCTGATCGCCGCCGAGAAGCGCCGGATCGCCAAGGTCGTCGGCGACACCCCGATCTACGACGTGACGGTCGGCGACGGCGAGGGCCAGGTGCCGCTGAAGAAGCTCAGCGCCCACGTGATGAAGCTGCCGCGCAACCTGGACGGCGGCGAGGTCAACGCCCTGGGCAAGCGGATGTCGGCACTGGGTGGCCCGCGCCCGCCGGTGCCGGGTGGGCCGCTCCCCGGCGGCCGGCAGATGTCGGTCAGCCAGCGGCAGGTCCGCCGCCGCTGAGCCGCTCCCCACGCACCGCAGAACGCCCCCGAGCCGGTCGGCTCGGGGGCGTTCTGCGTGTCCGGGGGGGCGAGCGGGGTCAGTCGCGGATGACCGCGGTCCCGGTCCACCGGTCGTGCAGGCCGCGGCCGTCGACGTCGACGACCAGCGCCGGGACCAGCAGGATGAGCAGCCCGGTGCGCACCACCGCCCGCCAGAGCGGGAGTCGCCGCTCCGCCTCCGGGTGGGCCAGCCGCAGACCGAGCAGACGCATGCCCGGCGTCTGGCCGGCCAGCACGAGGAAGACCACGGTGATCAACGCGAAGGCCAGCAGGCTCCAGTTGCGGGGCAGCTGCGGTGCGGTGAACAGTCCGGCGATCAGCGCCGCGGCCAGCGCGTCGACGGCGAAGGCGACGACCCGCTGCCCGAAGGACGCCAGCGAGCCGGGGCCGGTGCCGGGCAGCCCCAGTGCGGCGCCCCGGGGGCGCTCCTGAGAGGGTTGAGCGTCGTCGCCGGCCACTCCCCCAGCGTAGTGAAAGGACCTCCTGCCTCTCGCCACTCGCACGCTCGCAGCGGGTGACGGCAGGAGACCGACGCGACACGCCAGGGGCGGTGTTACCGCGACGAAACACAAGAGACACCCCGGAGCAACCCCGCACTCGTAACTTGCGGGTGGCTTTCCGTCCACTCCCGGAGGATCGATGTTCAACAGTCCCGAAGAGGTCACCGCTTACATCCGCGACAACGACGTGAAGTTCGTCGACGTCCGGTTCTGCGACCTGCCTGGCGTCATGCAGCACTTCACCATCCCCGCGGAGACCTTCGGGCCTGACACCTTCGCCGACGGCCTGGGCTTCGACGGCTCGTCCATCCGCGGGTTCCAGGCGATCAACGAGTCCGACATGCTGCTGCTGCCCGACGCGAGCAGCGCCTACCTCGACCCGTTCCGCATCCACAAGACGCTGAACATCAACTTCTTCATCCACGACCCGATCACGCGCGAGGCCTACAGCCGCGACCCGCGCAACGTGGCGAAGAAGGCCGAGGCCTACCTGGCGGCCAGCGGCATCGCCGACACCGCGTACTTCGGCCCCGAGGCCGAGTTCTACGTCTTCGACTCGGTGCGGCACAACACCTCGATCAACGAGGGCTACTACCACATCGACGCGGTCGAGGGCTCCTGGAACACCGGCTCGCTCACCGGCGAGAACGGCGGCCCCAACCTGGGGTACAAGACCCGGCCCAAGGGCGGCTACTTCCCCGTCGAGCCCTACGACCACCAGAGCGACCTGCGCTCGACGATGATGGTGAACCTGGCCAACGCCGGGCTCGAGCTCGAGCGTGGTCACCACGAGGTCGGCACCGGCGGCCAGGCGGAGATCAACTACAAGTTCGACACCCTGCTGCGCTCGGCCGACAGCCTGATGCTCTTCAAGTACATCGTGAAGAACACCGCCTGGGCAGCCGGCAAGTCGGCCACCTTCATGCCGAAGCCGCTGTTCGGCGACAACGGCTCGGGCATGCACTGCCACCAGAGCCTCTGGAAGGACGGCGAGCCGCTCTTCCACGCCGAGACCGGCTACGCCGGGCTGTCCGACATGGCGCGGCACTACATCGGTGGCCTGCTGGCCCACGCCCCGTCGCTGCTGGCCTTCACCAACCCGACGGTCAACAGCTACCACCGGCTGGTGCCCGGCTACGAGGCGCCGATCAACCTGGTCTACTCCGCGCGCAACCGGTCGGCGTGCACGCGCATCCCGATCTCCGGCGACAGCCCGAAGGCCAAGCGCATCGAGTTCCGGGTGCCCGACCCGTCGGCCAACCCCTACCTCGCCTTCTCGGCGATGCTGATGGCCGGCCTCGACGGCGTCAAGAACAAGATCGAGCCCCCGGCACCGATCGACAAGGACCTCTACGAGCTGCCGCCCGAGGAGGCCCTCGGCATCGAGAAGGTGCCGGCGTCGCTGGACGCGGTGCTCGACCGGCTCGAGGTCGACCACGACTACCTGCTCGACGGTGGCGTGTTCACCTCCGACCTGATCGAGACCTGGATCGAGTACAAGCGGGAGAACGAGATCGACCCGATCCGGCTCCGCCCGCACCCGCACGAGTTCGCGATGTACTACGACATCTGATCGACGGGGCCGTCACCGGCCCTGACCTGTAGGACAGCGCAGCCCCCGACCGGTTCCCCGGCGGGGGCTGCGCTGTTCGTGGGGTCACCTCGCTCCGCTCACCCGGCCGTCGCGGGCACCGTCGGGTCCTCCGCAGAGGTCCGGGCGCGTGGCACCTGCACCGTCGGTGCGGCGACCGCGGCACCGGGGTCCTCGGGGCGGCCGAAGTGCCAGCCCTGACCGAGGTCCACCCCGAGGCCACGGAGCACCGCCGCCTCGGGGGCGGTCTCGATGCCCTCGGCCACGACGCCCGCCCCGCAGCCGTGCCCGAACTCGACGAGGGAGGCGACCAGCCGGGTGAGCACCGGGTCGGTGTCGACGCCGGAGACGATGCTGCGGTCCAGCTTGATCACGTCCGGTGCGGTGATGACGATGTGCCGCAACGAGGAGAACCCGGCGCCGACGTCGTCGATGGCCAGCCGCATCCCACGGGCACGGAACGGGCCGAGCACGGCGGCCAGGGCGGCGTAGTCCGCCACCTGGTCGTGCTCGGACAGCTCGAGCAGCACCCGGTCCAGCGGCAGGGTCTCCATCAGCGCCGCGAACTCCGGCTGCACCAGCGTCGCCGGGGAGACGTTCATCGCGACGTACCCCTCGACGACGCCCAGGTGGTCCGCCGCCCGGCGCAGCGCCAGCAGCTCCAGCTCGTGACCCAGCCCCACGCTGTGCGCCTCCTCGAAGCACACGTCCGGCGCCTTCCCCCACGCTGCCGGGAACCGGCTGAGCGCCTCGGACCCGACCCGCAGCCCGGTGGCCAGGTCGACGATCGGCTGCAGGAGGACGACCGGTCCCCCGCCGGAGACCACCGGCTCCAGTCGGCCCAGCAGCTCGCTCCGCCGCTCCCGCTCGCGCACCGAGGGCTCGATGAGCACCGCCGCCGCCGAGGCGAGCACGGTCATCAGCGACTGGTCCCGCTTGGTGAGCCCCTTGTCCGTGGTGAGGCCGGCCGCGCAGAACGTGCCGTAGAGCTCGCCGTCGCTCAGCACGACGGGCACGGAGACGAAGCTGCGGATCCTCGGCATCCGGGCGGCCGGCAACGCCATCGCCACCGGGTGCTGCCGGACATCGGGGATCACCGCCGGCAGCTCGCCGTCCAGGATGGCCTGGCAGAAGGTCTCCTCCTGGCGCTGCTGGTTGCCCTCCTGGAACAGGAAGGGCACCGAGGACTCGACGACCTCCAGGTGCTGGGTCGTGCCGTCCAGCCGGCTGAGGAAGGCCACGGAGAGCTGCAGCGACTCCTTCGCGGTCCGGAGCAGCTCGGCGACCTTCTGGTCGGCTTCCGACCGTCTCTTCTTCACGTTCACTCCTCGTGGCCTGTACCGGTCTCATCGGCTGGTCCAGGCCACAGCTGTAGCCGCGCGCCGGAACTGGTCCGACCGCGCATCGACCGGGTCCTGACGGGCACTGAGGTGGGCATGGACCTGCCGATCGGAGAGACCCAGCTCGTCCCCGTGGACGACGACGCGATGAACGTCTGGACGGCCGGGGAGGACGGACCCACCGTCCTGCTCGTCCACGGGATACCGACCAACCACCGGCTCTGGTGGGACGTCGTCCCGGCCGTGGCGCAGCGGGCCCGGGTGCTGGCCGTGGACATGGCCGGCTACGGCGACTCCCCCGCACCCGACGGCCAGCCGGTGGACCTCGCGGCCCAGGCCGCCCGGTTGCTCGGGCTGCTCGACGCCCTGGACCTGGACCGGGTGATCGTGGTGGGACACGACCTGGGCGGCGGCGTGGCGCAGATCCTCGCCACGACGGCGAGCACACGGGTCGCCGGCCTGGGCGTCGTCGACGGCGTCTGCTACGACGCGTGGCCGGTGCCGCTGGTCCGGGCGATGAAGGCCGGCTGGCCGCTGATCCGGCAGCTGCCCCCCGCAGCCCTGGGGACGGCGTTGCGGCCCGCGCTGCGCACGCTGTTCGCCCACCAGGAGCGTGCGACGCCCTTCCTGGACCGGTTCGTCGAGCCCTGGGAGCGGCCGGACGGGCCCCGTCTGCTGAGCCGACACCTGCGCTCCCTGGACTCCGTGTACACCCAGACGGTGGCCCCGTTCCTGTCGCGCCTCACCGTCCCGGCCGAGGTCGTGTGGGGCCGGCAGGACCACCAGCTGAAGCCCGAGCACGGCCAGCGGCTGGCCGACGACCTGCCCGGTGCCCGGCTCACCTGGGTCGAGGACGCCAGTCACTTCGTCCCGGCCGACCGCCCGGACGTGGTGGCGGAGGCGGTGCTGCGGCTGGTCGACCGCGTCTGACCTCGCACGGAGAACGGCCCGCCTCCTCGTGGAGGCGGGCCGTCACCCGTCTGGTGGTCAGGCCGGTCAGCCGGTTCCGCGATCAGCCCTGGCCGCCGGCCGTGATGTCCAGGGTGTGCACCATGTGGTCGAGGACCCGGACGTTGCGCTCGTAGTCGAACTCGGGCAGCCCCACGGTGTTCACCACCAGCGTGGCCGGGCCGTCCGGACCACCGGCACCCAGGTCGATCAGGTAGGTCGTGATCGGGGTGCCCTCGGGCCACAGGCCCTCACCGGTCGAGGTGCGCTGGACCCGGACGCCCTGCCGCCCGTCGACGATGGTGCCGCTGCGGCTCTCCTCGGCACCCTCCTGCGGCGCGCTGGCCCGGGCGTACGGGACCGGCTCCACCGAGGCGGAGATCGGCGCCGTCCGGACGTCGGTGCCCTCGGTCAGGGTGAACGGCTCAGGAGCGAACCGCGAGCAGGGCGGCAGCACGTCACCGGCGTTGGTCGACCACGACCCGGGGTAGCTGATCGCGAAACCGTCCGGGTGCTCGCACCGGTCGCCCAGGTCGACCGGCGGCAGCCCGTCCTGGGCCAGCACGTCGACGACGATGCGCTGCGGCGAGGAGAGCCGGGAGACCGCGAACGGCCGCTCCGCGTCGAGCCCGGCGAAGAACGTGTACTGGCCCTCGAAGAGGGTGTCCTCCACCAGGGTCTGCAGCACCGATGCCCCGGGCACCTGCTGACGATCCGGACCGTCCCAGGGCTGCACGCCCTCCGGGGCGTCGGCGGGGAGTGCGATGTTGGTCAGGGTGATGCCCAGGACGGCGTCCCCCGGCACGTCGATGGGCGCCCCGGAGCCCTGGGCCCGCGGGTCGTCGGTGTACCCGACCTGCCAGCCGGCCTCGCCCTCACCGGCGACCTCGAAGACGATCCGGTCGAAACCGGGGTGGGCCCCCAGTCGGACGTCGGTGACCGCCACCGGTTCCCCGGATCCGGAGACCACGGAGTCCGCGACGTCCCCGGCCCCGATCGGCTCGATCGACTCCGCCGGCTCCTGGTACAGGTCCACGACCAGCCGGGTCGGGTCCTCCAGCACGGCGACGCCGAAGGGGACGCGCTGCTCCAACCCGATCGTCCAGGCCAGCTGGCCCTCGAAGTCGCCGGTCTCGACCACCTCGGTGACGACGGCACCGTCGGACGGGGCGACCCGGTCAGGACCGGTGTAGGTCTCCCGCGGCTCGGAGCCGGTCAGGTCCACGCCGCTGGCGGGCGCGACCCGCACCTCGAGGAACGCCTGACCGGGCACCGCGACCTCGGCGCCGGAGCCGTCCTCGGTGATCGGGGGCTCGACGTAGGACACCCGGTACCCGGGCACCGCGTCGCCGGCGAACTCCAGCACCACGCGGTCGAAACCGTCGTGCCCAGCGGTCCGCACGTCGGTCAGGTACGCCGTCGGCCCGGTCACGTCAGGGAAGCCGCCCGCCTGCACCGGGTCCGTGCCCGGCGTGCCCACGGGTTGGAGCCCGGTCGGCGGCGCCTGCTCCCCGGCGGATGGCGCCGGGGTGGGTGGCGCGGGCTGCGGTGCGGTGGTGGCACCGCCCACCAGCCCGCTGGCCGTCAGCAGCACAGCGGAGGAGAGCGCGAGGAAGGTGTTCATGAGACAGACCCCGATCCGATCGTGGTTGTGTCGTCCATGTCTTGTGGCCCTTGCCACCCGACACGGCCGCAAACATCGATCCGGCACGTGTTCGGACGCGACCGGGCGACCGCGGACTGGGCGGCACACGACCGGGTTGTCCCCCGGCTCAACTGCCGCCGTGACCTGCCGATGTCCATGACGAGCTGGCCGACCACTGCTGGGGTCCGGGGCAGCCCAGCACGCCGCCGCGGACCCCGCGGGCCGGCGCCGAGCCGGCGATGGAGGACATGGATGAGGCGGCGCACCAGCACCCCGGTCACGAACGGCATCGAGGTGGGGCACATGCCCCGCGACGTCGAGGCCGTGGAGGCCGTGATCGCCCGCCTCGACCAGGGCGTCACCGACGAACCCCAGGCCCACCGGGTGATCCTCGAGACGCTCGTCCACGAGCTGGACATCGCCTACGGTGCGGTCTGGCTGGTCGCGGACGGCGGCGTCTTCCACCTGACGCACGAGTCCGGCCCCCTGGCACCGACCATCGCCGCGGGCTTCGGCGGCAAGGCGCTGCAGATGACCGCCTCCGACGGCTACGGCGGGGAGGCGATCCGCACCGAGCGGGCGCTGGTGACGGACGGGAGCAGCGACCCCCGGAGGTGCCTGCGCTGGGCTGCGGCGCTCGCCGCCGGCGCCACGGCCGGGTGCATCCTGCCGCTGGTCGAGAACGGCCGGGTCGTCGCGCTCTACGAGTACTACAACGCCGGGGAGCTGCCCTTCTTCGGCGCCCGCCAGGGCAAGTGGGACTCGTTGGGCCGGCTGCTCAGCCACGCCCGCAGGTCCGCGCTGGGCAGGGCGGAGCTGCAGGAGACGCTCGACGACCGGGTCGCGGTCACCACCGTCGTGACCGAGCTGAGCGCCGCCCGCGACCAGCAGTCCGCCCTGCGGATCGCGCTGGACACCGTGCGCGAGGCGTTCGGCTGGGCCTACGGCTCCTACTGGGCACTGGACGAGGGCGCGAACGTGCTGCGCTTCCAGCAGGAGTCCGGTTCGGCCGGTGAGGAGTTCCGCAAGGTCACCCTCACCGCCAGCTTCGCTGAGGGGATCGGCCTCTCGGGGCGCACCTGGCGGTCCCGGGACCTCTTCTTCGTCCGCGACATCGGCGAGATGACCGACTGCGTCCGTGCGCCGGCGGCGCAGCGCGCCGGGGTCAAGTCCGGGGTGTGCTTCCCGCTGATGGTCGGTGGCCGGGTCGTCGGCACGATGGACTTCTTCGTCACCACGACGATCGAGCTGTCGGAGTCCCGCCGGTCGGCGCTGCGGAACGTGCAGCAGCTGGTGTCCCAGCGCCTGGACGTGCTGCGCCGCACGGAGGAGTCGGCGGAGAACGCCCGCGAGCTGCTGGACACCGTGTCCCGGCTCCGTGAGGCCGCCGATGATGCGGGCCAGGTGGCGGAGAGCGCGGTCAGCCAGGCGTCCACGATGACCACCGAGGTCGAGGCGCTGGACGAGGCCTCGGCCGCCGTCGGCGAGGTCATCCGGATCATCTCCGGCATCGCCGACCAGACCAACCTGCTGGCGTTGAACGCCACCATCGAGGCAGCGCGCGCCGGCGAGCTGGGCAAGGGCTTCGCGGTCGTGGCCAGCGAGGTCAAGGACCTCGCCCGGGAGACCGCCAACGCGACGCAGAAGGTGTCCGACCAGATCGCCGGGATCCAGGCGAGCAGCAAGGCGGTGGCCGACGGCATCCACACCACCGGGGAGATCATCGGCCAACTGGACGCCGTCCAGGCCCGGATCGGCGAGGTGCTGGAGGAGCAGGCCCGGATGGCCTCCGCCTTCGACCAGCAGGTCTGACCTCGCAGCACGCCGCGCTCCGGCCCTCGCCCGGAGGTCCGGAGCCAGGCAGCAGATGGCGCACCACCGATCCGTCCCGGGAGGTTCCGGACGGCGACCGGCTGGGCATGATCGGACCCATGCGCCTTCCCAAGCCACGGGGCCCCGTCAGCGCCGCGCTGTGCGCGGACCTCGCCGCCGGGTCGACCCTCAGCACCCGCACGCTCGCCGCCGCCGAGGGGCTGGCGACCTCGGCAGCCGACCCGCTGACCGACGACGACCTCCAGCTGACCCTGGCCATCTGCTACGAGCTGCACTACCGCGGTTTCGCCGAGGTGGACGACGCCTGGGAGTGGGACCCCGAGCTGCTGCGGCTGCGCGCCCTGCTCGAGCAGCGGCACCTGGCGGCGCTGCGGGCTCTGGTCACGCCGGTCGAGGTCACCGACGCACCGGTGGACCAGCAGCTCAGCGCCGTGATCGCGGCCGACGACGGGCCCTCGCTGTCGAGGTACCTGGCCAAGCAAGGCACCCGTGAGCAATGGCAGGAGTACCTCACGCTGCGGTCGGTGTACCACCTGAAGGAAGGTGACCCGCACACCTGGGCGATCCCGCGGATCAGCGGGCGGGCCAAGGCGGCGATGGTGGAGATCCAGGCCGACGAGTACGGCGGCGGGTCGGCCGAGCGCATGCACAGCCAACTGTTCGCCGGGATGATGGCCGACCTGGGCCTGGACACCGGCTACGGCGCCCTCTGGGACGCTGCCCCCGCGGTGGCCTTCACCTCGGTCAACACCATGTCGCTGTTCGGGCTGCACCGCCGGTTCCGGGGCGCGTGCCTGGGCCACCTGACGGCGGTGGAGATGACCTCCTCGGAGCCCAGCCGCCGTTACTCCTCCGGGCTGCGCCGCCTCGGGTTCGGCGAGTCGACCAGCGTCTTCTACGACGAGCACGTGGAGGCCGACGCCGTCCACGAGCAGATCGCCTCGGTCGACATGTGCGGGTCGCTGGTGGCCGAGGACCCGTCGCTCGCCGCCGACGTCCTGTTCGGTGCGCAGTGCTCACTGGCGCTGGACGGCCTCACCGCCGAGCACCTGCTGGGCGCCTGGGAGGCCGGGCGCTCCGGCCTGCGCCGGGAGCAGCCGGTCGCCGCCCAGGTCTGACGGCGACCGGCTGCCCGCCGGTCAGCGGAGGCCGAAGACCGACAGCGAGCCGTCGTCCTCGTTGCTCGTGACGAACAGCCCACGGGACGGGATGGCGAGGAGCCCCTCGGGGGCGTCGCCGACGGGCAGCACCTGGAGCAGCTCCGGCGCGGCATCGCGGTCGGTGTCGTAGACGAGGACGGCGTCACCGCGCTCGGCACCGATGAACGTGTAGTCGACCCCGCGCATCCGGGCGACCTCCGCGCCCTCGAACTCCGCGCCCTTGTCGTCGCTGCGCCCGTCCGGGTACGCGCCGACGGCTGCGAGCGCCTGCTCGGCGGAGCCACCGCTGCTGTGCAGCACCGTGCCGTCCTGGGCGAACACCGTCCAGCCACGGCCGCCGGCGGGCTCCTCGGCCAGGTCGCCCTCGTCGGCGGTGACCAGGTTGCCGCGCAGCGTCCACTGCACGGTGTCCGGCTCCCGCGGGGCGACCAGCGGGTCGTCGAAGGCGACGACGTCGTCGTCGACGGTGTCGGCGTCGGTGCGGGTGACCGTGCCGGCCGAGAACGAGTTGATCACCGTGCGGCGGGCCAGGTCGACCAGCGCGACGGCGTTGTTCTCCTGGAGGGTCACGGCGGCGACGTCCCGGCCGTCGACGTCGACGAACTCCGGCTCGGGGTCGTCGGCGAAGACCGCACCCGGCAGCCCGGTCAGCTCCACCCGGCCCACCGTCCACGCGCTCACCGGGCCGCGCAGGTCGACCACGGAGAGGAAGCCGGCCGGCAGCTGCGGCAGGCCGCCCTCCACGTCCCCGACCTCGATGTCCTCGTCGCGCTGGTTCTCGATCGCGATCGCCGCGAAGACGCCGCTGGGGCCGACGTCGATCGAGTCGGGCTGACCGCCCAGGTCGATGGTGCGCACGATCGCCCGCCGCGGCAGGTCGACGACCGCCAGGTGGCCCGAGGGCCGGGTCAGGTCGGTGGTGGTGTCGACCGCGACCAGGGCGTACCGGGCGCTGGAGGTGACGGTGACCGAGGTCGGCGAGCCGCCCACGTCGATGGTCCCCCGGTCCCGCGGCGCGCTGGGGTCGCTCAGGTCGACCAGCCCGATCCGGCCGAGCTCGGAGTCGGTGTAGACGACCGTCCGCCCGTCCGGGGTGGCCGAGATGATCTCGGCGACCTCTCCCTCCACGGGGAACGTGGCCAGGGGCGTGAACGTGCGTGCCGGTGCGGCTGCGGCCGGGCCGGCGGCGGCCAGCAGGGCGAGCGCGCTGAGCGAGAGCACGGCGGTGACGGGACGGAGCGGACGACGGAGCACGGGCCACCTCAGGAGTTCGGGTCAGGGTCTCCGCCGACCCTGGTACGCCCGCACGGCCGGCAGGTGGCCCACCGGCGAACACGCGGTGGACCGGGGCCGACGTCCGCTCAGGTCGGCGGCCGGTGCCCGTCGTCGGACTCGCGACCGGCCTCCTGGAACAGCCGGGCCGCCGGCCGGGGGCGGGACGGGGCGCTGCCGGAGTGGAACCCGGCCCGCTTGTGGGTGCCGTCGCAGAAGGGCTTGATCCCGGACTTCCCGCAGCGGCACAGCGCCACCGTCTTGCGGCCGGGGTCGATCTCCTGGCCGTCGGTGTCCACGAGCTGGAAGTTCCCGCGCACGATCAGCGGCCCGTCCCGGTACGGCGTGATCGTCGCCGTCGGCTCGTCGGCCGGGGGCTCGTCACGCACCCGGGCGTCGGTCACGTCGGCGGGGTCGTCGGGCGCGGGGACCGGGCTCTGCTGGGTGGGCACCGCTCGATGGTGCCCGGGACCGGCCGTGCTCAACCGACCGCCCCGTCGGTGCCCGCCCGCTCAGCCCTCGTCGGTGTGGCCGTAGAAGACCCGCTCCACGACCGTGCGCGCGTGCCGGGTGACCCGCCGGTACTCGTCGAGGAACTGCCCGGCGTCGGTCTCCGGCCCGTAGCCGCATGCCCGGGCCACCCCGCTCAGCTCCAGGCCCTGCCGGGGCAGCTGGTCCCCGGGCCGCCCGCGGACCAGGAAGACGGCGTTGCGCGCCCGGCTGGCCAGCTCCCACGCCGACCGCAGCGCGTCCCGCTGCTCGGCGTCCAGCAGCCCGGCCTCCCCCAGCGCCTCCAGGGCCGCCACCGTGCCGGTGACCCGCAGCTCCGGGTGCGTCGCGGCGTGCTGCAGCTGGAGCAGCTGCGCGGTCCACTCCACGTCGGCCAGCCCGCCCCGGCCGAGCTTGGTGTGCGTGGCCGGGTCGGCGCCACGGGGCAGCCGCTCGCTGTCCACCCGGGCCTTGATCCGGCGGATCTCGGCCACCTGCTCGGCCGACAGCCCCTCGGCCGGGTACCGCAGCGGATCGATCAGGGCGACGAACTCCCGGCCCAGCGCCTCGTCGCCGGCCACCGGCTCGGCGCGCAGCAGCGCCTGCACCTCCCAGGTGGAGACCCAGCGCTCGTAGTACTCGGCGAACGCGCTCAGGCTCCGCGACATGGCGCCCTGGCGGCCCTCGGGACGGAGGTTGGCGTCGACCTCGAAGGCCGGGTCGGGCGCGGGTTCGCTCAGCAGCCGGCGCAGGGCGTGCGCGATGGCGGTGGCCGCCGACGTGGCCCGGCCCTCGTCCGCCCCCGGGCGCAGGCGGTGCACGAACAGGACGTCGGCGTCCGAGCCGTAGCCCAGCTCGGCGCCGCCCAGCCGGCCCATCCCGATCACCGCGACGTCGACCGGGACGTCCTGGACCGTCAGCCCGGTCTCGACGGCCCAGCTGCGCACCGCGGCGTCCAGCCCGGCGCGCAGCGTGGCCACCGCGACGTCGTACAGCGCCTGGCCCACCCGGAGCACCTCCAACCGGCCGAGCAGGTCGGCGCAGGCGATCCGCAGCAGCTCCTGGCGGCGCAGCGACCGGAGCACCTGCACGCCGGCGCTCGGGCTGTCGGCCCGGGCCACCGCCTGCCGCCACGCCGAGGTGAGCGTCTCGGCGCTGCGGGGCTCCAGCTGGGCGTCGTCGGCCAGGATGCGCATCGCCTCCGGCGTGCGGGTCAGCAGGCCGGCGACGTACTGGCTGGAGCCCAGGAGCACGGCCAGCCGCTCGGCGGCCTGCCCCTCGTCCCGCAGCAGCCGCAGAAACCACTGGTCGTTGCCCAGCGCCTCGCTGACCTTGCGGTAGGCCAGCAGCCCGGCGTCGGGGTCGGCGCAGGAGGCGAAGGTCTGCAGCAGCACCGGGAGCAGGTATCGCTGCATGGACGCCGACCGGCTCAGCCCACCGGTGAGCACGGTCAGGTGCCGGAGCGCACCGTCGGGGTCGGCGAAGCCCAGCGCCCGCAGCCACTCCCCCGCCGCCTTCGGGCCCAGCTGCAGCTGCTCGCCCGGCACCCGGGCGACCGAGGACAGCAGCGGCCGGTAGAAGAGCTTCTCGTGCAGCCGGCGGACCACCCGGTTGTGCAGGGCCAGCTCCGCCTGCAGGACGGCGACCGAGTCGCCGCGCTGGTCGGGCTTGTAGCCCAGCGAACGGGCCAGCCAGCGCAGCTGGTCGCCGGCCACCGGCAGCAGGTGGGTGCGCCGCAGCCGCAGCAGCTGCAGCCGGTGCTCGACGGTGCGCAGGAAGCGGTAGGAGGCGATGAGCGTGGCGGCGTCCTCGCGCCCGATGTACCCGCCGGCGCCCAGGACGGTCAGCGCCGGGATCGTGCCGCCGGCGCGCAGCGACACGTCGGCGCGGCCGTGCACCAGCTGCAGCAGCTGGACGCTGAACTCGACGTCCCGGAGGCCGCCGCGGCCGAGCTTGAGCTGCCGCTCGGCCTGCGCGGCGGGGATGTTCTGCTCCACCCGGCGGCGCATCGCCTGGATGTCCGCGACGAAACCGGGCCGGTCACCGGCCTTCCAGACCAGCGGCCAGATCTGGTCCACGTACTCCCGGCCCAGCGACGGGTCACCGGCCACTGGCCGCATCTTGAGCAGGGCCTGGAACTCCCAGGTGCTGGCCCACTGGTCGTAGTACGCGCGGTGCCCGGCCACGGTGCGGACCAGCGGACCGGCCTTGCCCTCCGGGCGCAGCGCCGCGTCCACCTCCCAGGCGGCCTGCCCGCAGACGCGCATGAGGGCACCGGCGACCCGCGCAGCGCTGGCGACGGCCGCGGCGTCGTCCTCCCCCTCGACGGGTTCGGCGACGAAGACCACGTCGACGTCGCTGACGTAGTTCAGCTCCCGGCCACCGCACTTGCCCAGCCCGATGACGGCCAACCGGCACGGGGTCGCGTCGGCCGGCTGCTCGGCGAGGGCCAGGGCGAGGCCGGCGGTGAGCACGGCACCGGCGATGTCGGACAGCTCGGCGGCCACCTCGTCGGCGGGCAGCCCGTCGCCCAGGTCACGGCCGGCCAGCGAGAGGACGGCGCGCAGGTAGGCGTGCCGGAGGTCGCGGACCCGGGCGGGGTCGGCGTCGGGTGCCGAGGAGCCCAGCCGCACGCCCCACGGCGGGTCGTGCGGGTCGGCCCCCACGGCGAACAGCAGCTGCTGCTCGAGCTCGTGCGGGCTGGGGCGGGCACTGCGGTCCGCGGTGTCCAGCACCACCCAGTCGGTCGGGTGCGCGGCCAGGTGGTCGGCGAGGCCGGCGGAGGCCCCGAGCACGGCCAGCAGCCGGGCACGCACCGTCGCCGAGCCGCGCAGCCGGGCCAGCAGGGCGGCCGCGAGCTCGCCGTCGGGGTCGGCGGCGTCCAGCGCCTCGACCAGCCGGGCCAGCGAGCGGACGGCGAGGTCCGGGTCGCCGGCGCGGGCCAGCGCGGAGACCACCGGGGCTGCCTCGGGGTCGGCCGGTTCGTTGCGCTCCAGGTCCCACAACCCCAGCGCCGGGGACGCCAGCAGCCGGGCCACCCGGGCGCCGTCGTCGAACCCGAAGCGCACCAGCCGGACGACGGCCCGGCGGGGCACCTCGTCGTCGAGCTGCGGAGCGGCCGCCACCGTCAGCCCCGGGTGGTGGCGCGGGCCCGCACCAGGTCGGCGAACCGGGCTGCGAAGGGCGCCCAGACCTCGGCGAGGTCGGGGTGCACGGCGCTCGCGCGGGCGCAGATGGTCTCGACGTCCAGGCCGCTGGCGGACACGCCCACCGCGTCGCCCTCGGCCCACTGCCGCACCAGGTCCGGGTCGGTCTCGATGTGGAACTGCAGGCCGTACACGTGGTCGCCGACCCGGTAGGCCTGGTTCGCGTACCGCGGGTTGCTCGCCAGCAGGGTCGCGCCGGCCGGCAGCCGGTCGATCTCGTCGTGGTGCCACTGGAGCACGTCCGGCGACAGCGGCAGCGGACCGAACAGCGGGTCGGCGTCGGCGAGGTCCCGCTTGGCCACCAGCGTCGCCCCCACCTCGGGTCCGTCGGCCCCCACCCGGGTGCTGCCGCCGCCGACCTGGGCCAGCAGCTGGGCGCCCAGGCAGATCGCCAGGGTCGGGACGTCGGCCGCGACCGCCTGGCCGAGCAGGTGCCGGACCCCGACGAGCTCCGGGGAGGTCTGCTCGTCGTCCAGCGACGACTGCGGGCCGCCCATCACCAGCAGCCCGTCGAACCCGGTCAGGTCCGCCGGCAGCGGCTGACCGGTGGACAGCCGCCGCTCGTCCAGCTCCAACCCCGCGTCGCGCAGCCACTCCCCCAGCCGGGTCGGCGGGTCGGTGTCGGAGGGGACGACGACGAGCAGGTGGGCCATGACGAGAGGCTAGTTCCCCGTCCTCCCGCGACAGAAATGGCCATTTCTGTCGCGGGAGGGGGCGGCTACAGGCCGGGGAGGTAGCGCTTCAGCTCGAAGGGCGTGACGTTCTGCCGGTAGGAGTTGAACTCCTCCCACTTGTTGCGCAGGAAGAAGTCGAAGACGTGCTCCCCGAGGGTCTCGGCGACCAGCTCGCTGCCCTGCATGGCGGTGAGCGCCTCGCCCAGGGAGACCGGCAGGTCCTCGTAGCCGGCCGCCCGCCGCTCGGTGTCGGTCAGCGACCAGACGTCGTCCTCGGCCTCGGGCGGCAGCTCGTAGCCCTTCTCGATGCCCCGCAGCCCGGCGGCCAGCAGCACCGCGAAGGTGAGGTAGGGGTTGCACGCCGAGTCCGGTGAGCGCACCTCGACCCGGGCGGAGTTGCCCTTGTTCGGCTTGTAGGAGGGCAGCCGCACCAGCGCCGACCGGTTGGCCCGGCCCCAGGTCGCCGCCGTGGGCGCCTCGGTGCCGGCCAGCAGCCGCCGGTAGGAGTTGACCGTCTGGTTGGTGACCGCGGTCATCTCCCGGGCGTGGGTCAGCAGCCCGGCGATGAACTGCTTGCCGGTGGTCGACAGCCGCATCGGGTCGGCCGGGTCGTGGAAGGCGTTGCGGTCGCCCTCGAACAACGACAGGTGGGTGTGCATCGCCGAGCCGGCCAGCTCGGTGAAGGGCTTGGGCATGAACGTCGCGTGCACACCCTGGGCCAGCGCCACCTCCCGGACGACGTGCCGCAGCGTCATGATGTTGTCGGCCATCGACAGCGCGTCGGCGTACCGCAGGTCGATCTCCTGCTGGCCGGGGGCGACCTCGTGGTGGCTGAACTCCACGGAGATGCCCATCGCCTCCAGCGCGAAGACCGCCTCCCGGCGGAAGTCGTGCGCCACGTTGTGCGTGGAGAGGTCGAAGTAGCCGCCGACGTCGGCCGGCTCCGGTGCGCTGCCGTCGCTGGGCAGGTCCTTGAGCAGGAAGAACTCGATCTCGGGGTGCGTGTAGAAGGTGAAGCCCATGTCGGCGGCCTTGCTCAGCGCCCGCCGCAGCACGTGCCGCGGGTCGGCCCAGGCCGGCGAGCCGTCGGGCAGCGTGATGTCGCAGAACATCCGCGCGGTCTCGCTGGCCTGCCCACGCGAGCCCGGCATGACCTGGAACGTGGCCGGGTCGGGCTTGGCCAGCATGTCGGACTCGTAGACCCGGGCGAAGCCCTCGATCGCCGAGCCGTCGAAGCCGATGCCCTCCGCGAACGCGGCCTCGATCTCGGCCGGCGCCACCGCGACGGCCTTGAGATAGCCGGAGACGTCGGTGAACCACAGCCGCACGAAGCGGATGTCGCGCTCCTCCAGGGTGCGCAGGACGAACTCCTGCTGGCGGTCCATGCTCGCCATGCTCCACTCCAGTCGTGACGGCGGTGTTACGTGGTCCCCAGCCTGCCCCCTCAGGGGGGCCGGGCGGAACAGGCGCCCCGGCGCGGTCGCGGACGGCACCGCCCCGACCGGCGTGTGGCGTGAACCACACTCCTCCGGGGAGTCCCCACCTGGGCGACCGGGCGGGGCGGCGACCACACTCACGGGTGTGAGTGATCAGCAGCGGACGGCGGAGTCGGTGCGGCAGCTGCGGGTGGCGCTCGCCCAGGTCGACACCCGGGTCGGCGACCTCGCGGGCAACGCCGAGCTGGTCGTCGACTGGACCCGGCGGGCCGCCGGCCGGGACGCCCACCTGGTCGTCTTCCCGGAGATGACGCTGACCGGCTACCCGGCCGAGGACCTGGTGCTCCGCGAGTCCTTCGCCCGGGCCAGCGAGCAGACGCTGGTCGAGCTGGCGGGGACGCTGGCCGAGCAGGGCCTGGGGGGCACCGCCGTCGTCGTGGGCTACCTGGCGCACACCGAGGGGGCCGGCCCGGCGCCGGTCGACCAGCTCCCCACCGACGCCGACGACGCCCCCGGCGACGCCAACCCCCGCCGCGGGGCCCCGCGCAACGCCGCGGCCCTGCTGCACGGCGGTGCCGTGGTGGCCCGGTACCACAAGCGCCACCTGCCCAACTACGGCGTCTTCGACGAGGCCCGCTACTTCGTGCCCGGCACCGAGCTGCCGGTCGTGCGGCTGCACGGCGTCGACGTCGCGCTCACGATCTGCGAGGACCTCTGGGTCGAGGGCGGCCCGTGCGGGGTGGCCGGGCAGGCCGGGGTCGACCTCGTCGTCTCCCCCAACGCGTCGCCCTACGAGCGCGCCAAGGACGACCTGCGGCTGCCGCTGGTGCAGCGGCGCGCCGCGGAGGCGCGGGCCCCGATCGTCTACTGCAACCAGGTGGGCGGGCAGGACGAGCTGGTCTTCGACGGCGACTCGCTCGCCGTCTCCGCCGCCGGCGAGCTGCTGGCCCGCGCCCCGCAGTTCGTCGAGCACCTCCTCACCGTCGACCTGACGGTGGACCCGGCGGCCGTCCCGGAGCGGCGGGCGGGCCGGATCGGGCCGATGACCGTCACCCGGCACCTGGTGTCCGAGGAGCCGGTGCCCGGCTACCCGGCGCAGCCGGGGTCGGTCGCCGAGCCGCTGAGCGACTGCGAGGAGGTCTGGCGGGCACTGGTGCTGGGCCTGCGCGACTTCATCGACAAGAACGGCATGCCGTCGGTGGTCCTCGGCATGTCCGGCGGCATCGACTCGGCGCTGGTGGCCGCGCTGGCCGTCGACGCGCTCGGTGCCGACCGGGTGGTCGGCGTCGGGCTGCCGTCGCGGTGGTCCAGCGAGCACTCCCTGGCCGACGCCGCGGACGCGGCGCAGCGGCTGGGGATGCACTACTCCGTCGTCCCGATCGCCCCGGTGGTGACGGCGTTCGAGGCGGCGGTGGAGCTGTCCGGCGTGGCCGCGGAGAACCTGCAGGCGCGGGTGCGCGGCACGCTGCTGATGGGGCTGTCCAACCAGCACGGCCACCTGCTGCTGGCCACCAGCAACAAGAGCGAGGTCGCCGTCGGCTACTCGACGCTCTACGGCGACGCCGCCGGCGGGTTCGCCCCGATCAAGGACGTGCCCAAGACCCTCGTCTGGGACCTGGCCCGGTGGCGCAACGCGCACGCCCGGGACCGCGGCGAGGTGGAGCCGATCCCGCAGAACTCCATCGACAAGCCGCCGTCGGCCGAGCTCGCCCCCGGGCAGCAGGACAGCGACTCGCTCCCCTCCTACGAGGAGCTGGACGCCGTCATCGCCGACTACGTCGACCGCGACCTGGGGCTGGCCCAGCTGCTCGAGCGTGGCCACGACCCGGAGGTGGTGGCCCGGGTGCTCCGGCTGGTCGACCTGGCGGAGTTCAAGCGCCGCCAGTCCGCACCGGGCACCAAGATCTCGTTGAAGGCCTTCGGTCGCGACCGCCGGCTGCCGATCACCAACCGCTGGCGGGAGAGCCTGCCCAGCGTCCGCGAAGGAGCAGACGCATGACCGAGTCGGTTCTCTACGGCGGCACCTCCACCGCCCGGGTGCGCGTGCACCACCTGCAGCAGGCCAAGGACCGCGGCGAGAAGTGGGCGATGCTCACCGCCTACGACACCTATGCGGCGGCGGTGTTCGAGGAGGCCGGCATCCCGGTGCTGCTGGTCGGCGACTCCGCGGGCAACGTCGTCCTCGGGCACACCTCGACCGTGCCGGTGACGGTGGAGGACCTGCTGCTGATGACCCGGGCGGTCACCCGCTCCACGCAGCGCTCGCTGATCGTCGCCGACCTGCCGTTCGGCAGCTACGAGTCCGGTCCGCAGCAGGCCTTCGACACCGCGGTGCGGATGATGAAGGAGGGCGGGGCCCAGGCGGTCAAGCTGGAGGGCGGCGTCCGGGTGGCGCCGCAGATCCGGCTGCTGACCGAGGCCGGCATCCCGGTGATGGCACACATCGGCTTCACCCCGCAGAGCGAGCACGCCCTGGGCGGCTACCGGGTGCAGGGCCGCGGCGCCGGGTCCGAGCAGCTGCTGGCCGACGCGCACGCCGTGCAGGACGCCGGCGCGTTCGCCGTGGTGATGGAGATGGTGCCCGCCGAGATCGCCGGGCAGGTCACCAAGGAGCTGACCATCCCGACGATCGGGATCGGCGCCGGGCCCGACTGCGACGCCCAGGTGCTCGTCTGGCCGGACATGGCCGGGATGACGTCCGGTCGGGTGCCGAAGTTCGTGAAGAAGTACGCCGACCTGCGCGCCGAGCTGCTCCGTGCCGCCCAGGAGTACGCAGCAGAGGTCCGCGAAGGCACGTTCCCGACCACAGAGCACTCGTTCGACTGACGTCCTCCGGACGTGGCCTGCGGCCCACCTCCGGATCACGACGATGTGCGCTGAGTGCCAGTCAGGGCGTGCCGGACTGACACTCAGCGCACGTCGTCGAGCGGCCGGGGGCCGGCCGGGGGCTGGGCGGGGGCGGGCGGGTTGTTCGTCAGACGTCGGTGATGCGGACGCCGGCGTGGGCCTTGTAGCGGCGGTTGACCGACACCAGGTTGATCGTCAGCGCCTCGACCTGGCGGGCGTTCCGCAGCCGGCCGGCGTAGACCCCGCGCATGCCCGGCAGCCGCCCGGCGAGGGCCTGCACCAGGTCGGTGGCCTCCCGGACGTCGCCGACCACCATCACGTCGCCCTCGAGCGTCGGCTGGGAGAGGTCCTCCAGCGTGACGGCCGAGAGGTGGTGGAAGGCGCCCACGATCGAGCTGTCCGGCAGCAGGGCGGCGGCCTGCTGGCACACGCTGCCCTCGGCGACGTCCAGCACATAGGCGCCGAGCTCGTCCCAGCCCATCGGGACGACGCAGTCGACGACGACCTTGCCGGCCAACGGGGTCGCCAGCTCGGCGAGGGTGTCGGCGTGCCCGGCGTACGGGACCGCGACGATCACCAGGTCCGCCGCCCCCGCGACGTCGGCGTTGGAGCCACCCCGGACCGACACCCCGACGCCGCCGGCGGCCGCGTCGGCCCGGGTGGCCACCTCGCCGGCGACCTCCTCGGCGCGTCCGGCGTCCCGGGACCCCAGCAGCACGCGCTGCCCGGCCGCGGCCAACCGCACCGCCAGACCCCGCCCCTGCGGCCCGGTGCCCCCGACCACGCCGACGACGAGGTCCTCCATCGCGCGTCCGTCCGTCACGGCTCCTCCTGTCCTCCGGGCGTCCTCACGGACGCGCCTGCCGATGATCATGCCCCGAGCGGCCGCTGACGGCCCGACGGGTGGGCTACTCCCGCCCCTCCTCCCAGGCGCGGTCGGCGGCATCGGCCGCCTCATTGCGTTCGGCGACCTTCTCCAGCGCGTCCTGGGCCTCCGCGCGGGTGTCGTACGGACCCAGGCGGTGCCGCTCGGCACAGCCGTCCCGCGTCTCGACGGCGTGGTGCTTCAGGCAGTAGAACCACGGTCCCTGCGCCATCGCCAGCTCCTCTCGTGGTCGTCCAGCCGGTGGTGTCCAGCTCGGGTGCCCAGCCTCGCACCCGACGGTCGTCCCCGCCCCCGACCGACGGTTGCTCCTGGCAACAGAACGGGTTCCGGAAATGCCGCGCCCCACCCGGTTCTGCTGGGCGCGCTCCTGCGGCATGCTGCTGGCCATGACGGGGGCCCACACGCCCGGTACGCGCGGCGGCGGGGAGCCCACCCGCCCGGTGCGCGATCCACTGCGCACGGGATGGGGTCCGGAGAACGCCCTGGTGGCCTGGGCCCTGGCGGCGCTGCTCGGCGTGCTCACGGTCCTGGGCTCGATCAACCTGTTCGTCGACGGCGCGGTACGGGACGGCGTCAGCCGTCCCGTCTACGCCGTCACGCTGGGCGCCTGCCTCCTGATCGCCGCCTCGCTGAGCGTGCGTCGACGGGCCGGCGAGGCGGTGACCGTCGCCCTGGTGCTGTTCGGGGACCTGGTCTACGTGGTGCTCGCCTGGGCGACCGGCGACCCGCTGCGCTACGCCCCTCCCCTGATGCTGTTGTTCACCTGCCTCGTCGCCGCCTGGTTCCTGGGTGTCCGGGCGCTGGCGGTGCACATGGTCGCCGTGGTCGTGGCCTGCTGGACCGCCCTGGCCGACAGCTATCCGGGCACCGCTGCGCTCGTCGTGGCCGTGGCCGCCAGCGCCGGGTTGCTCAACGCCGCCACGGTCGGGGTCTTCGTGCTGCGCCGCCGGGTGGAGCGGCTGCTGGCGGCGACCCAGGCGCTCTCCTCGACCGACCCGCTGACCGGCCTGGCGAACCGGCGGTCGCTGGTCGAGCAGGCACCGCGGATCTGGCGGCAGGCCCGGCGCGACGGCCAGCGGGTGGCGGCCCTGGTGCTGGACCTGGACCACTTCAAGCGGCTCAACGACACCTACGGCCACGCGGTCGGGGACGCCGTGCTCCGTGCGGTGTCCCGGGCACTGGCCGCCAGCGTGCGCCCCGCGGACGTGCTGGCGCGCACCGGCGGCGAGGAGCTCGTCGTCCTGGGGCTGGTGTCCGACCCCGACGAGGCCTGGCGGCTGGCCCAGCGGCTCCGGCTGGCCGTCGTGGACAGCGGACGCGCCCAGCAGCGGGCGGTGACCGTCTCGATCGGGGTCGCGCTGGCCGGGCCGGTCGACGGCGAGGACCCCACCGATGCCCTGTGGCGACTGGTCGACCGGGCCGACGCGGCGATGTACGAGGCCAAGCAGGGCGGACGGGACCGGGTGGTCGTGGCCGGCAGCACCCTCGACCTGCACCCCGAGGTGACCGGGGGCTCGCGGCGGAGTCCGGCCGGCGGCGCGACGGCCTGACCCGGACGGGCACCGCCGACGTCCCCGGGCGGCCCGGACGGCGGTCTGCTTTCCTGCCTGCATGACCGCGACCGCCGACCGGGTGGCCCCCGACCCCGCCCGCACCGTGCCGCTGCCCCTGCGCGAGCAGGCCGACGTCCGGGACCGCTGGCTGACCCAGCGCCTGCTCGACGTGCTGCCCGGGCTGATGGACCGCGCGGAGATCGACGTGTGGGTGGTCATCGGCCGTGAGTACAACGAGGACCCGGTGCTGCCGACGCTGCTGCCGGCGACCTGGCTGTCGGCCCGGCGGCGGACCATCCTGCTGTTCCACCGCAGCGACGACGGCGTCACGGCTGCGGCGGTCTCCCGGTACCCGGTCGGCCAGTTCCTCGGCTCCTGGGACGCCGACGAACAGCCCGGGCTGTCGGCGGAGGAGTCGCAGTGGGCCGCCGTCCGCCGCTTCGTCGACCAGGCCGCGCCGCGCAGGATCGGGGTCGACGTCTCGGCCACCTTCGCCCACGCCGACGGCCTGGCGCACACCGAGCACGACCTGCTGGTGCGGGCACTGGGCCCACACGCGGAGGAGCTGGTGTCGGCCGAGCAGCTGGCGGTCGGCTGGCTGGAGACCCGGCTGCCCGAGGAGATCGCCGCGCTGCACGGGCTGAACCGGTTGGCCCACGAGGTCATCGCCGAGGCGTTCTCACCGGCCGTGGTCTCCGTGGGCGAGACGACGGCGCTCGACGTGGCCTGGTGGATCCGGCAGCGCTTCGCCGACCTGGGGGTGGACGCCTGGTTCCAGCCGACGGTGGGCCTGCAGCGGGCCGGCAGCCCGCTCACCGACGAGCGCGGCACCGTGCTGCCCGGCGTCCCCTACGACGCGGTCATCGAGCCCGGCGACCTGCTGCACTGCGACGTCGGGCTCTCCAGCCTGGGCCTGATGACCGACACCCAGCGCAACGCCTACGTGCTCCGCCCCGGGGAGGACACCGCCCCGGCCGGGCTGGTCTCCGCACTGGCCGTCGGCAACCGGATGCAGGACCTGACGACCGCGGCGCTGCGACCGGGCCGGACCGGCGACGAGGTGCTCGCCGCCGCCCGCTCCGCAGCGGCCGCGGCGGGCATCGACGGCGACGTCTACTCCCACCCGGTCGGGGTGCACGGCCACGGGGCCGGCCCGGCGATCGGGATGTGGGACCAGCAGGACGGCGTCCCCGGTGCCGGCTCCGCACCGGTGCACCCGGACACCGTCTACGCCCTCGAGCTGTGCGTGCGGGTGCCGGTCGCGGAGTGGGGCGGCCAGCTGGTGCGGATGGCGCTGGAGCAGGGCATCGCGCTCACCGCTGCCGGGGTGGAGTACCTGGACGAGCGGCAGACGGAGCTGATCCTGATCCCGTCGGCCTGAGGTCGCCGGCCGGCTGCCCGGCCAGGTCCGCGCGCAGCCGGCGGACCTCCTCGGTCAGGTCGGCCAGCTGCGCGCGCAGGACGGCGCCGTCCGCCTCGTCCTGGACCTGGGCCGCGTCGGCGACCCGGCCGACGAACCAGGAGGCCACCGCCGCGGTCACCACCCCGAGCAGTGCGATGCCGCCGACCATCAGCAGGGCCGCGACCAGCCGCCCCTCACCGGTGACCGGGTACTCGTCGCCGTAGCCGACGGTGGTGATCGTGGTGAGCCCCCACCAGACGGCGTCCCCGTAGTCGGTGATGACCGCGTCGGGGGCGTCCCGTTCGGCGTCGTAGACGGCCAGCGAGGCCATGAAGACGACGAGGGCCGAGATCGAGGTGACGTAGTAGGCGACCCGGCCGTGCAGCGAGACGGTGAGCCGGCGGTCGAGCACCCGGGCGACCCGGACGAGGCTGATGATCCGCAGCGGGCGCAGCAGCGGCAGCAGCACGGCCAGGCCGTCGACCCAGTTCCGCCGGACGAAGTGCCACCGGCGTTCGGCCAGCACCAGCCGGACCACGTAGTCGACCAGGAACACCGGCCAGACCGCCACGGTCACCACCAGCAGCGCCGTCCGCACCCACCCGGGGACGTCCGGTTGCAGCACGCGCCAGGCGTAGGCGACGACGAACAGCACCGCGATGACGATCAGCGGCCACTGGCTGGCCCGCTCGTAGCGGGCCCTGATCTCCTCCCTCTGCACCCGGTCAGTGTCGCCGGGTCACTCCTTGCGCGCCTCGGCGGTCTTCTGGTCATTGGCCTTCTGGATGGCGTCGACCAGTTCGTCCTTGTCCATCTTCGACCGGCCCTCGACGTCCAGCTCCTTGGCGACGTCGTAGAGGTGGGACTTGGAGGCGTTCGCGTCCACGCCGCCCTTGGTCTCCCGATCGGTGTCCCGGCCACCCTCGGCCTGGGGGTCACTCGGCCCCTTGTGGTCCTTGGGCTCCCAGTGGTCGCCCACCTTCTCGTGCGTGTGCTTCACCGCGCTCCAGGCCACCTGGTTGGCCCGCTGCGCGTCGTCGTACTCCTCGGCGGCGGAGTCGTGCGCCTTGGCGAAGGTCCGCTGCGCCTTCTCGTCCGAGCGCTGCAGGGTGCTGGGGATCTCGCTCTGCTTCGCGTCGCCGCTCTTCGTGGTCTTCGGCACGGCCGTTCTCCTCGGTCGTCGGGACGTTGACGCCGAACGGCTACCCGGTGGGGAGCCCGGCCAGTCACCGGGCTCCCCACGGGGTCAGGCGATCCCGCCGGTCAGCGGATGCCCAGCCAGCGGGCCTTGGCGAGGGTCACGGCGAGCGCCCAGTAGGCGGGCTTGCGCGTGTAGTCCTCGAACATCACGTTGGCTGCGCCGGTGCCCTCGAAGAAGACCGGCACCCAGGAGTACTTGTCGTTGAAGCCCCAGATGGTGAAGGAGTTGCAGTCCTCGACGCCGAGGCAGGCCTCCAGCGCCCAGCGGTACCAGTCGGCCTGCTGCTCCAGCTGCTCCGCCGTGGGCCGGCCGTCCTCCCCGAGCGGCATGCGGACGTCGAGCTCGGTGATCGCCGTCTCCAGGCCGAGGTCGTCGAAGCGCTGCAGGTTCTCCTCGAGCGTCGCCGGGAACGGGTACTCGAAGCTCAGGTGCGCCTGGGTGGCGAAGCCGTGCAGCGGCACGCCCTGGGCGAGGAGCTCCTGGGCGAGGGCGTAGTAGGCGTCGCTCTTGGGCCCGATGTCGTCGACCGCGTAGTCGTTGAGGAACAGGTCCGCCGTCGGGTCGGCCTCGTGCGCCCAGCGGAAGGCGTCGGCGATGATGCCCGGGCCGAGCTCGCTGATCCAGATGTTCTCCGGGCGGAAGGTGGGGTTCTCCCCGTCGGTGAAGACCTCGTTGGCGACGTCCCACTGCGAGATCTTGCCGGCGTACCGGCCGACCACGGTCTGGATGTGGTCCTTGAGGATCGCGCGCAGCTCCTCGGGGGTGAAGTCCCCCTCGGCCAGCCACGCCGGGTTCTGGCTGTGCCACAGCAGGGTGTGGCCGCGCACCTCCTGCCCGTGCTCCTGGGCGAACTCGACGATCGCGTCCATGGGCTCGAAGTTGTACCGACCCTGCTCCGGGTGGATGAACTCCCACTTCATCTGGTTCTCCGGCGACAGCGAGCTGAACTCACGCGCCAGCGCCTCGCGGTACTGCTCGTCGTAGGTGAAGGGATCGGGGTAGTCCTGCTCGAGGTGGTGCCCGCCCCCGGCGACGGCGGTGCCGATCTCCAGGTCGGCCGGCGCCACGTCGCGCAGGCCGTACCGGTCGAGGGCCTTGTGGACGCGCTGCTCCACGGCCTTGTGGACGCGCTGCTCCGCGGCCTGGTCAGGGACCCGGCCGCGTTCCCCGGCTGCTGCCGGGGCGAGGGTGGCGCCGAGGAGGACGGGCAGCACGCCCACCCCCACTGCGCACCGGACGAACCTTCGGGACAGGGACAGCTGGGAGCCCATGGTGCAACCTCTCGTCGGCGTCATCGCCATATCGGGAGTTTCCGGAAGTGCTGTGCGGCACGTTACGAACGAACGCGTGCGCTGACAACAGGTCCCCGGCGTGTCCCGGCGACCTCCGATGGGCGCGCCGGAGCGCCGTAGGGTGAGCCCTCCGACGACGAGGAGGGGCACGTGTCCGAGACCCGCACGGTCACCATCGCGGCCATCGCGGCCGAGGCGGGGGTGTCGGTGCCGACGGTGTCACGCGTCCTCAACGGCCGGTCCGACGTCGCACCGCACACCCGGGAACGGGTCGAGCGGCTGCTGCGCGACCACGGCTACCGGCGTCGCGGGGGCCGGCCCACCACCGCTGCCCGGCTGATCGACCTGGTCTTCAACGACCTCGACAGCCCGTGGGCCGTGGAGATCATCCGCGGCGTCGAGGACGCCGCCCACGCCGAGGGCGTGGGCACCGTCGTCACCGCGATCCACCGGCGGGCCAGCGACACCCGCTCGTGGCTGGACAACCTCGCCGGGCGCAACAGCGACGGCGCGATCCTGGTGACCAGCGACGTCGACCCGGCGCTGCACGCGGAGCTGCGCCGGCTGCACGTCCCGGCCGTGGTGATCGACCCGGCCGGTGTCCCCGAACTGGACGTGCCGACGATCGGTGCCACCAACTGGGCCGGCGGGCTGACCGCCACCGAGCACCTGATCGGGCTGGGCCACCGCCGGATCGGCGTCGTGACCGGAACACCGACCCTGCTGTGCAGCCGGGCTCGCCAGGACGGGCACCGGGCCGCGATGGAGGCCGCCGGGCTCACCGTCGACCCCGACCTGCAGGTCGGCGGCGACTTCAGTCACGAGGCCGGCTTCCGCGCGGCCACGGAGCTGCTGCGACTGCCCGAGCCGCCGACCGCCATCGTGGCCGCCAACGACCAGATGGCCTTCGGGGTCTTCGAAGCCGTCCGCCGTGCCGCCCTGCGGGTGCCCGAGGACGTCAGCGTGATCGGCTTCGACGACCTGCCGGGCGCCCAGTGGTCCTCACCGCCGCTGACGACCGTGCACCAGCCGCTGTCGGAGATGGGGTCGCTGGCGGCCCGCACCGTGCTGCGGCTGGTACGGGGTGAGCGCCTGGAGACCCCGCGGCTGGAGCTGTCGACCCGGCTCGTCGTCCGGGAGAGCACCGCGCCGCCCCGCCCCGGGGGCTGAGCGGCGCAGGGTTCAGGGCTGGTCGGCGGTCTCTGCGGACTGCCGGTGCCCGCCCTGGGCGTCGTCGGGGTCGGCGTGCACGGTGCGCTCCTCCGACTCGGCGAGGATGACCGCGGCCTGCACCTTGGGGTCCAGGCCCTCGTTGGTGGGGTCGGTGTCGCCCTCGACGGCCTGCTCCTCGGGCAGCAACTGCGCCCGGGTCTCGACGTTGTGCTCGGTGACGTTGGCGATCGCCTCGGGGGACGGGTCCTTCATGGAGGGCATGGGACGCCCCTACCCCGCTCCCCCGAGGCGCTACACCGGAGCGCTCAGAAGCGGTGCTGTTCCGTGCCGATGCCCAGCGCCTGGGAGACCTCCTGGACGTTGGCGAACTCGGTGCCGGCCGGCAGCCGCTCCAGGGAGCTGAGCACCCGGTCGGGGGCGTTGGACTCCCGGGCCCTGGCCAGCAGGGCGTCCCTGTCGGCCGGCCAGACCTCCTTGCCGAGGGCCTCGGCGATGGCGGCCCGGTGCTCCACGTCGGCCGGGTCGGTGCCGGGTGCGGTGCCGGGCTGGTGCGGATCGGTCATGGGGTGCTCCTCGTGTCGATCGGCCGAGCGGGGCGCGAGGCCGGAGGTCAGCTGGAGGTGGACGCGTCGGTGTACCGCAGGACGGCGGCCACCGGGATGTCACCGGGCATCGCCGTCCGCGGCACCACGACCACTGCTGCGTCACTGCCGACAGCGGCGCGCAGCAGCGCCTGGTCGACCGGGACGCGCTCGGCGTCGGTGACCCCGAGGGCGGTCATGTCCGACTCGTCCACGCCGATCTGCAACGGGTCGGGGCCGATGAGCAGCTGCTCGTCGTCGACCTGGTCGGCGAGGACCAGCGTCTCGACCTGGGCCTTACGCAGGGCCTCGACGACCAGCGCGGTGCCGGTGACGGCCAAGCCGTGCGCAGAGGCCGCCTGGACCTGCTCGACGGCCTGCGCCTGCCCGTGCGCCTCGTGCTCGGCGACGAGCTCCAGCGCCCGCAGCTCGACCGGCGCCCGGTCGGCCCCGGCTGCCCGGCCGCCCTCCTCCATCGAGACCAGGACGTCGCCGACCTCCTTGCTGGCCTTGTCGGCGAGCAGCTGGCGGGCCCGGACGTCACCGGCGACCAGCACGAACTTGGCTCCGCTCTGGACGACCAGCTGGTGGAGGTGGTCGGCCACCTGGCCGGCGTTCTCCTCCCACTGGTTCTCCGCGGTGTGCATGTAGGTGTTGTGGGCCCAGCCGCCGACCTTCACCTTGCGCATGTGGAAGGTGTCGCCCTCGACGGTCTGCTCGTCGGTGGGGCGGCCGGGGACGGTGGCCACCGAGACGTCGGCGCCGACGCGGTCGGCGACGACCACCACGTGCGGCACCCGCCCGGCGAGCTGGCGCAGCACCGGCAGCAGGTCCGGGTAGGGCGACCAGCGGGCGATCGGGTCGCGCGGCACGTCGGCCAGTGCCTCGTCGAGGACGACCGAGCCGTCGGCGGCGACGACCAGGGCGCGGCCGCGCAGGGTGGCGATCTCACCCCCCTCGTTGGCCTGCAGCAGCTGGCTGCGCACCGACTCGACCACCCCCTCGGGCGCGCCCGTTGCGGCCAGCTCCTCGCAGATCGCGCGGACCCGCAGCTCGACCTCGGCGTCGGCGTTCTCGGTGGTGTGGGTGACGTCAGCGCAGACCGTGGCGTACGGGCCGGGTGCGCTGAACACCTGCTCCAGGAAGGTCACGTCCATGGGACGGGGGCTCCTTCGATGTGGTCGACGTGTGCGGACGGGGCCGGCTCTGGGCCCCGATCAGTGCGTCGTCGCGGCCTACCCACCGGTCCGGCCGTCTCACACCCGGTGTGTCAGTCCGCGCCGCCCGGGTAGCAGAAGGACCCTCCTGCCCCCCACCACTCGCCAGCTCGCGGCGGGCCCCTGCAGGAGGGCCGAGAAGCACAACAGGAAGGAGCCGGGATGTCCGAGCGCGACAGCCTCCCGTTGCCCGACTACGACCACCTGCCCGTGGGGAGCCTCACCTCACGCATCCGCACCCTGGACGTCGACGGCCTGCAGGCCGTGCTGGCCTACGAGAAGTCGCACGCCAACCGCGTGCAGGTCGTCTCCGCGATGAACCACCGGCTCAGCGAGCTGCAGTCCGGCGACCAGCCCTCCGGGGGTGACCCGGGCGCCGTCCAGCCCGAGCAGGCCCCGGCGCCGTCCGCTGGATCGCCGGTGTCCGAGGCGACCACCGGGCCGCCGGTCAACCCGCCCTCGCAGGGCGACCCGACCAACCCGGCCCAGCCCCGCTCCACCGGCTGATCCGGCGATCGGGGACGAGCCGGCCACCGCACGCCGAGGCGGCGGCCGGCTCAGCCGCTGAAAGCGGCGACGATGTCCATCACCGCAGGCCCGAGCAGCACGATGAACAGCGTCGGCAGGATGCAGAGGATCAGCGGGAAGATGACCTTCACCGGGATCTGCATCGCCTTCTCCTCGGCCCGCTGGCGGCGCTTGAGGCGCATCTCCTGGGCCTGGGTGCGCAGCACGTCGGCGATCGAGACCCCGTACTGGTCGGCCTGGACCACCGCGCGGATGAACCGACGCAGGTCCGGAACGGCGGTGCGCTCGGCGAGAGCGAGGTAGGCCTCCCGGCGCGGCTGGCCGACCGCGATGTCCTGGAGGGTGCGCACCAACTCCTCGGCGAGCGGGCCGGTGCCGTTCTTCCCGGCCCGGGCCATCGCCGACTCGAAGCCCAGCCCCGCCTCCACGGCGATGGTCATCTGGTCCAGCGTGTCGGCCAGCTCCAGGCTGATGGCCTGCTGCCGCTCCTGCCCGCGGCTGTACAGCAGCAACTCCGGTACGAAGTAGGCCACGCCGGTCACCGCCACGGCGAGGAGACCGGGCAGGAGTCCAGGGCGACCGGAGACGACCACGAGCCCCAGCCCTGCGGCAACGGCGGCAAGCACCAGCTTCGCCGCGATGAGCCTGGGCAGCGGCCAGGCCGCCGGGCGGCCGGCGGTGCCGGCCAGCCGGTTGAGCCGGGCGACGGTGCCGCGCGGCGTCAGCGCCCGGACCAGGCCGGCCCCCGCCCGGGACCCGGACCGGGCCGCGGAGGCAGAGCTCAGGTCCAGACCGCGGGTGAGGTTCTCCCGTGCCTGGACGGCGGCCGGCGCGGGACCGCTGAGGGTGGCCCAGCCGAGCACCGGCAGCGCGAGGGCCAGTGCGACGGCGGCCATCAGCACGACGAGGGGAAGGTCCATGATCAGAACCTGATCGCCACGGTCTTCTTGAGCCAGAACCCGCCGACGGCCATCATCACCGCGGCCACCGCGAGCATGGCGTAGCCGGCGAGGCTCTGGGTGAACTTGGCCAGGTACGACGGGTTGGTCACCGAGAGGAACGCGACGATGCCGAACGGCAGCGCCATCAGCACGGTCGCCGACAGCTTCCCCTCCGCGGACAGCGCCTTGACCTGACGGCGGATCGCGTTGCGCTCCCGGATGGTGTGGCCCACCGCGTCCAGCACCTCCGCGAGGTTCCCGCCCACTTCCCGGTGGATGGCGATGGCCTGCGCGACCCAGACGAAGTCGTCGCTGCCCATCCGCGCGGCGACCTCGTCGAGGGCGTCGCTGAGGTCGCGTCCCACCCGGGTCTCGTTGAGGATCCGGGCGAACTCCTCCGACGTCGGCGCCTCGGCCTCGTGGGACACCGAGTCGACCGACCGGAGCAGGCTGTGCCCGGCCCGCAGGCTGCTGGCCATCAACTGCAGGGAGTCGTCGAGCTGGTCGGCGAACGCAGCCCGCCGTCGTGCGGCCCTGACCTTCAGCAGCAGCCTGGCGCCCAGCGGCCCGGCAAGGGTGGCGAGGGCGCCGAGCACCGGCCCGCCCAGCAGCGCGCCGGTGGCACCCAGGCCGAGCGTGGCCACGCCGACCAGCAGGACGAAGTCCGGCAGCGCCGTCGCAATCCCTGCCCGCTCCAGCGCGGCGGTGCCCGCGGCGGCCCGGCCCCGCTTCTCCAGCACCCTGCCCACCGCCGCACCGGCGGCCGCCCCGGCACCGGCGAGTGTGGAGGACGGCGGCGCGGTGGCCGGGTCCAGCCGGCTGAGCGGCACCTGGGCGGGGCCCGCAGGCAGGACAACGAGAGCCGTCAGGAGGAGCGCGGCCAGCACAGCCGACACCCCCAGGACGAGGAACGCCGAGGTCATCAGGACCAGCTCCGCTGGCGGGGGACGTCCGGAGCGCCGAAGACCCGCGGGGAGAGCGTGATCCCGAGGTCGTCGAACTTGTCGGTGAACCGCGGGCGGACCCCGGTGGGCACCGGCTTGCCCAGGAACTTCCCCTGTGCGTCGACGCCCGCGGAGTAGTCGAAGAGGAAGGCGTCCTGCAGGGTGACCGTCTCCCCCTCCATGCCCTGGACCTCGGTGACGTGGGTGACCCGCCGGCTGCCGTCCCGCAGTCGGGTGATCTGCACGACGACATCGACGGCGGAGGCGATCTGCTCGCGGATGGCCCGCAGCGGCAGGTCCATCCCGGCCATCAGGACGAGGGTCTCCAGCCGGGCGATCGCGTCGCGCGGCGTGTTGGCGTGCACGGTGGACAGTGAGCCGTCGTGACCGGTGTTCATCGCCTGGAGCATGTCCAGCGACTCACCGCCGCGGCACTCCCCCACCACGATGCGGTCGGGTCGCATGCGGAGCGAGTTGCGCACCAGGTCGCGGATGGTGATCGCACCCTTGCCCTCGATGTTGGGCGGTCGGGACTCCAGGCGGACCACGTGCTCCTGTTGCAGCTGCAGCTCGACGGCGTCCTCGATGGTGACGATGCGCTCGCCCTCGGGGATGAAGGAGGACAGCACGTTGAGCAGCGTCGTCTTCCCGGTGCCCGTGCCCCCGGACACGATGATGTTCAGCCGCGCCTCCACGCACGCGTTCAGCAGCTCGGCCATCTCCGGTGAGAGCGTGCCGAAGGCGATGAGGTCCTCGACCCCGAACGGGTCCTTCGAGAACTTGCGGATGGTCAGCGTGGAGCCGCTGAAGGCCAGCGGCGGGATGATCGCGTTGACCCGGGAGCCGTCGGCCAGCCGCGCGTCGACCAGCGGCGATGACTCGTCGATCCGCCGTCCCACCCGGGAGACGATCCGGTCGATGACCCGGCGCAGGTGCTCCTCGGAGGTGAAGCGCGACGCGGTCCGGCTGAGCCGGCCGTGCTGCTCGACGTAGATGGAGTCCGGGCCGTTCACCATGATCTCGGTGACCGCGGGGTCGTCGAGGAGCCGCTGCAGCGGGCCGTAACCCAGGACGTCGTCGGCCAGCTCGGCGGTGAGCCGCTGCCGCTCGTCGCTGCTGAGCGGGACGCTCTCCTCCTCCACCACCTCGTCGAGTTCGCCGAGCACGATGGTGCGGAGCTGGTCCTCGCTCAGGCTCGGGTCGTTCATCCGGCTGCCCATGCGCTCGAACAGCGCCTTGCCGACCCGGTCCTTGAGCCGGCTCAGGGCGTCGGGGACGGGCGGGCCCGTGAAGCCGGCGGCGGGCGCGGTCGTCACCGGCGCGACCGGCGCGGCCGGTACCGGCGCGACGGCGAAGCCACGGGCGGCGTCCAGGCGGGAGGCAAGGTTCATCAGGACGCCGCCCGGTGCCGGGCGCGGACACGGCCGGAGCTGACCAGGGGCGTGGCGGCGAACCGGGCCACCAGTCGGCGCAGCTCCTTGGTCATCGGGTCCCGGCCGCCGCTCTGCAGCAGGGGGACGCCCTGGTTGGTCGACGCCGGCACGGCCGACGACCGCGGGAGGACGACGTCCACACCGGTGCCGATCGTCGTCTCCACGTCACGCACCGACAGCCCACCCTTCGGGTCGGCGAAGTTCATCACCACGTGCCGGCCGGCCGGGATCATGCACAGCTCGCGGAGGACGTCGAGCTCCTTGCGCAGGCCGCGCACCCCCGGCACGTCCATGCTGCTGAGCATCACGACGTCGGTGGCCCGGTCCAGGGCGGCGAGCGTCTGCTCGGACAGACCCGGGGCGGTGTCGACCACGACATAGCGGAACTCGCGGGCCAGCGAGGTGAGCAGCGCGGTGACGTCCGCGGCGGAGACGGTGTCACCGGCCGCCGGGGAGTCCGAGCCGCACACGGCGTACAGCCCGCTGGGGTGGCCGGTCAGGAAGGTCTTGAGGACCATGGTGTCCTGGCTCGCCGGGCCGTGGACGGCGTCGGGCAACGTGTGCTCGGGCACCAGACCGAGCGCCGAGGCGACGTCGCCGAACTGCACGTCCAGGTCGACCAGCACCGTGGACTGCGGCGCGGATGCGGTCAGCCCGATGGCCAGGTTGGTCGCAACCGTCGTCTTGCCCACCCCGCCCTTCGGGGAGGCGACGGTGATCACCCGGCCCGTGTAACGGCTGGTGTCGTCGGCCGGGCGCAGCGCACGCCGCCGGCCGGCCGCGGCCTGCGCGGCCCGCTCGATCGCCGCCCGGATCTCCCCGACGTCGGCGCCGGGGTCCAGCAGGTCGCGGATGCCGGCCCGCATGGCCGCCTGCCACAGCTCGGGCTCCTGCCGGGCGACGAGCACCACGCTGATCCCGGGGCACTGCGCGTCCATCCGGGCGGCCAGCCCGAGCACCTCGACAGCCGGCGCCCCCGGGCCGATCATCAGCACCTCCGGCAGCTCGCCGTCGGTGAGCTGCTCGAACAGTCGCGCCGGGTCGCCGGGCAGCCGGCCGGCCGGGAGCACGTGCACGTCGCCGTCGGCGGCGGCGGCGACCCGCCGGGCCAGCTCGTCGTCGGACGCGGCGAGCACGACGCGGCTCATGACCAGTCCTTTCCGTACACGTTGCCCGGCGTGATGACCTCGGTGCCGTCGATGTCGGCGCCGTCGGGTTCCAGGGAGAGCCAGAGGGTGCCGTGCTCGGCGCCGAAGACGACGCCCTCGGCCTGCTCGGCGGTGACCGCCAGGGTCACCATCAGGCTGGCCGCCGGCGCCGCGGACCCGGCGGACGCGGTCTCGACGTCGGCTGCCTCCCCGACCGGCGCAGGAGCGCCCTGCACCTGGCTGACCAGCACGCCGTGCAGGATCACGTGCGTGCTGGGCGGGTCACCCACGGACACGAAGACCCCCACCGTGTCACCGGCGGCGAGCCGGCCGCCCACGGCCCGCTGGGGCTCGAGCAGCACGCTGACCTCCTGCGCGCCGGCCGGGACGGCGACCGTCCCCGGGACCTGCAGCTGGTCCGGGCGGGCGAAGCGGGTGGCGAGCACCTGCTCCCCCGGCTGCAGGTCCACGGTGGCCACCTGGCCGACCAGGTCGGCGAGGTCGGTGACCCGGCCCTCCACCGCGGCCTTGGCCGGCACCTGCTCCTGCCGGACCAGGGCGGCCAGCTCGGGAGCCGCCGTCCCTGCGGGGACGAGCTGGTCCACGACCAGCACCTCCACGGTCTGCACACCGGCCAGGGCGCGGGTGTCGGCGCCGCGCACGTAGGCCACCAGGACCACCGTGCCGACGAGGGCGAGGACCAGGGCCGCGAAGGCGGCCAGCAGTCGGCGTCTCACAGGAGCCCCTATCGGATCAGTCGGAGGATGTTGGTGCCGAGCGCGGGCGCGTCGGAGCTGTAGCTGAAGGCCTCGGAGAGGTCGACGAAGCGGGTGAAGTAGCCGCTCACGCACCGGTCGTTCCCGGAGCACGGCTTCGGGCTGGTGGAGAACTGGCCGCCGAAGTGGAAGCCGGTGAGCCGGAAGGCCGCATAGCCGTAGACGTGGTACCAGGCGTTGTCCCCTGTGCCGTCGTGGTCGTCGAAGATCGGGAGCAGGATGGTCCGGCCGATCCAGCTGGTCACGTCGGCAGCGGAGCACGATGAGGGCGGGGTGTTGCCCGTGGAGGAGTACGAGCGGTTCCCGATGGCGCTGGAGGCCCGGCAGGTGCCCGGATCGGAGTCCAGGTAGCCGAATCCGCCGGGCACGAAGTTCCCCGACGGACCGGTGCACGACATGCCGTCCGGCGTCGACTTCGTCAGGTTGATGGTGTGCACGGTGGTCGCCGACGGGAGCCCGCCGTGGGTCTGCCGCTCGAACTCGCACCACGAGAAGGTCAGCGGCAGCACCGCCGTGCCGGCATCCGGGCTGCCCCAGCCGACGGTGGCCGTGGCCTCGACCGCGGTGGCGTCATGCCCGATGACCGGCGCGAACCAGTGCTCCACCGGGGTGGTCCCGGTGACCTGGACGCTGAGCGGGGCGGAGCTGAGCACCGGCGGAGCGGTGCTCGCGTCCCCGTCGTTGGCCGCCACGACGGCCGACGCGGTCGCGACCATGTCACCGCAGGCCCCGCGGGCACAGTCCTGGGCGACCGCGAAGGCCGCCGCATCGGCGGCGGTCTGGAGCCGGGCCCGCTCGGCGTACAACGCGCCGACGTCTACGGCGATGGCCGCGAAGCCGAGCATCGGGACCATCAGCAGCGCGAGTACGACGGCGGCCGCCCCGTGCTCGTCGCCGAGCCGGCCCGCCGTCCGTCGGGTGAACCGGGAGATCAGCCGTTGCATCGCATGACTCCCTTCGCCGTCAGGTCGAGGCCGGAGCCGAAGAACCCGGTCAGGTAGGGCTTGGGGTAGCTGATGGTCACGCTCACGTAGGTGCTGCTGCTGGTTCCGCCGATGAGCGGGCACGAGGCGGGGGTGATGGCGATCTGTGCGTCGGTGATCCCGGGGATCACCGTGGAGGCAGCGCCGCGGACGGCGGACCGCGCCGCGGCCTGGTCGTTCTGCAGGGCCATCGCCCGGGCTCCCTCACGGGCGGCCGCGGACAGCGTTCCCTGCACCGAGAAGGCGTGCCCGAACTCGGCGATGCCGAGCACCAGCACGATGAGCAGCGGGACGATCATCGCGAACTCCACCGCGCTCGCTCCACGCTCGCCGCGCAGCCGTCGTCCGACCACGTCCCACCTCCTCGTTCCTACGTCGGGGCTCCCTGGCGCAGCGGCGCGGCGGCCCCCGGAGGGACCGCCGCGCCCGGCAGCCACTACTGGACTCAGGCGCGCGGCGTCAGCCCGTGACGGTCCCGCCGAGCTTCGTGGTGATGGTCGTGAAGAGGGTGTTCAGCTGGCCACCGAGCGCGGTGACGGCGACGATGATCACGACGGCGATGAGGCCGACCATCAGGCCGTACTCGACGGCGGTCGCGCCCTTCTCCTCCTTCTTCAGCCGGTCGGTGGCGAAGGAGGCGAGGGTGTACAGGGTGGTGTAGAGCTGGACCACGGTGATCTCCCGAGGGTGTCTGGCCGGCTGGCACCGGTCGGCTGACCAGTCCTTGCGGCTGCACCGAGACCATCGAGTTCCACTAGGGCGAACTTGAGCAACGCCCCCCGTCCGGGGTAACGACGCCAGCCGTCCGGGGGTCGGTCACCGGCGACCGTCACAGAGAGTTGTGACCCGGGCCACGGGCCTGTTGCATCAGGGGAACGGGAGTGCAACTCCGACAGCCGCACCGAGCAGCATCGCCGGCCCGAACGGCAGGGAACTGCTGCGCCGGACCCGGCCGGCGGCGAGCAGGATGAGGGCGAGGCCGGCCCGGACGACGAACCCGGCCGCCGCACCGACCAGCAGCGCCGAGCAGCAGGAAGGCGGGCAGCTCCGCCGTCGGACCGATGCGCAGCGCGATCAGGCCGGCGAGCAGGCCGGTGGCCACCGCGAGGACCGGCGGGCGGACCGCGGCGCTCCCCGGGCCATGAGGTCGGCCGGTCGCGCGCCGGCCGACCACGGGAACCGCCCGGCGCCCCGGTTCCCAGTGCTCCGGCGAGCAGACCGAACAGCGAGGCGCCGACGGTGACCGCGGTCAGCGCGGGGTCACCGGACAGGCTCCTGGCCGCCCTGACACGCCGCCACTCCTGCACCCGGCAGGCCGGGAGCCCGCGCGTCCGGCCGGCTCACCGAAACCGGGCTCAGTGCCCGGTCGGGCGGGGCGTCCCCGGGACACCTGGACCGAGCAGCCGCTCGATGATGCGGCGGTCACCCGGCCAGGCGTCCAGCAGCACGTCCCGGGGCACCCGGCGGGCCGCGTAGCGCAGCGCCAGGGCGACCACCACGACGTCGTCCAGCGGCCCGATGACCGGCAGGAACTCCGGGATCAGGTCGATCGGCGAGAGCACCCACAGCCCGGCCAGCAACAGCGCCACCTTCGCCCGGCGCGGCACCGCAGGATGCCGGCGCAGCCGGCGGAGAGCGGTGGCGCAGGCGGGGAGGAACCGGGCCAGCTCCCGAGCCGTGCCCGGCGGCAGCGTGCGGGCCAGCAGCACGAGCACCGCCCAGCTGAGCAGGACGACGGCCACGGCGACGCCCACCCAGGTCAGCCAGCGCGTCACCCGCGCAGTCTCCCAGCCCACCGCCCGACCGGAAGAACCGACCGCAGGGGTGCCCAGGGGGACGGAGACGGCTCGTGTGCCCTGTGGGGTGGCCGTGAGACGACACGGTGCAGCAACCTGCGGGGAACTGCTGGACGGTCTGCCTACCGTCCGGCCATGCGCCCGAAGCGACTCCCCCCGGTCCCCCAGCCCACCGCCCGCCTGCAGCAGCTGACGCTGATCGCCGCAGCCCGGGTGAGCGCCTGCCGGACGGCGTCCAGCCAGCAGATCACCGACATCGTGCGGGTCACGGTGGACGACGAGGTGGACACCACCACGTTCCGGGCGATCGTCGCCGAGGTCGGCGGTGACGCCCTGCGCTGACCGCCGGGCACGGCGCACCGGGCGAGCGCCGACGCCTCCCCGGAGGGAGGCAGCGGCTGAGGGGGCGACGGACGAGTCGGCCTGTACGCCGGGTTCTGTCCCCGGGCGCCTCGCGGCGTCCCGATGAGCGGCCATCCATCTAGGCCTGCCGTTGCCGACAGGCTCGAGCGGTCCACCCGCAGGCTCGGGCGGGCAGCCCTCGAACGCCTGCGCAGGACGGCGGCGGACCGCCGTCCCTTTTCGACCTTGCTCCGGGTGGGGTTTACCGAGCCACACCGGTCACCCGGTGTGCGGTGGTCTCTTACACCGCCGTTTCACCCTTACCAGTGCGAGCACTGGCGGTCTGTTCTCTGTGGCACTTTCCCGCGGGTCACCCCGGGTCGCTGTTGGCGACCACCCTGCCCTGTGGAGCCCGGACGTTCCTCGGCGGCAAGGTCTCCCCCACCGACGCGACCGCCCAGCCGACTCGTCCGTCGTGTCGGCAGCCTACCCCCGCCGCTCAGGCCGGCTGCGGCTCAGCCCCAGTAGAGCCGGAAGCCGACCTGGCGCCCGCCGTCCTCGGTCAGCGTGGCCATGTCGACCTGCCGGCGGGCCTGCTCCTCGACCGGGTCGTCGGACAGCGCCTCGAGGTAGCGGCGGTGCTCGACGAGGGAGGCGACGGCGGTCTCGACGCCGGCGCTGACGTCGACCACGTGCGGCGGCGGGTACCCGACCGCGTGCACGGCCACGTACTGCACGCCCGACCAGGGCGTCTCGGTCAGGTCGGGGAAGATCCACTCGTTGCCCGCGTCGGCGACGGCGTCCAGCAGCGACCGGGTCAGCGCCCGGTGGTCGGCGGAGTTCAGCGCGCCGGGGGTGACCTCCGGCGGGGTCCAGGTGTCCCCGCCGTGCATGACCACGACCAGGTCGGGCCGGTGCCGGCGCAGCGCCCCGGCGAGGTCCCGGCGCAGCTGCAGGTCGGCGACGAGCACGCCGTCGGAGTGGTCGAGGAACTCCACCTCCGAGACGCCGACGACGGCGGCCGAGCGGCGCTCCTCCTCCTCGCGCAGCGGACCGGCCTCGGCCGGGGACAGCCCGGCGATGCCCGCCTCGCCGCGGGTGGCCAGCAGGTAGTGCACCTCCTTGCCTGCCGCCGTCCACACCGCGACCGCAGCCGCGGGGCCGTACTCGATGTCGTCGGGGTGGGCGGCGACGACGAGCGCGCGCTGCCAGTCGTCCGGGAACGGGGCGCGGGCGGTGGCCATGCCCGGAGTCTGCCCGCTCAGCGCGCCGGGGCGGTCTCCGGCTCCGCCGCCCGCGGCCCGCCCTGGCTCGGGGCCGGGGCGCGCACCAGCCACAGCACCAGCAGCCCGCCCACGATGCCGGCGCCGCCACTGACCAGGAACACCTCCCGCAGCCCGCTGGCGTAGGCACTGCCGAGCAGGTCGGCGAGCCCGGCCCGGTCCGCGGGGGGCGCCGAGCCGACGAGCTGACCGGCCTGGCCGGCGGTCAGCGCGGAGGCGGTGTCCGCGGGGTCGGCTGCGCCGGCGTCCCGGAGCACGCCGGCCGCCTGCGCGGTGAAGACGCTGCCGAGCACCGCCACGCCGAGGGCGAAACCGAGCTGCCGGGCGGTGTTCACCGCCCCCGACGCCATCCCGCTGCGCTCGCGCGGCACCGCGGCCAGCGCCGAGGACGCCAGCGTCGGGTTGGCCACCCCGACCCCGATGCCCAGCACGGCCAGCCCCGGGACCAGGACCCGCCACGAGGAGTCGGCCTGCACGAACGCCATCAGCAGCTCGGCGACGCCGATGACGACCAGCCCGCCGCCGAGCACGAACCGCGGGGGCATCGTCTGGAGCCAGCGCCCGGCGAAGGCGGCCACGACGAAGCTGAACGCCGAGAGCGGGATGAACACCAGCCCGGCCTGCAGCGGCGAGAGCCCGAGCACCGACTGCAGCCACAGCGAGATGTAGAGGCTGCCGCTGAACGCCGCGGCGTTCAGCAGCAGCGCGCCGAGCATGATCCCGGTGAAGGAGCGGTTGCCGAACAGCCGGACGTCGAGCATCGGCGCCGGGCGACCGCGCTCGACGCGCACCCAGGCGGCCAGCACGAGGACGCCGGCGGCCAGCGGGCCCCAGGCGACCGGGGCGCTCCACCCGTCGGCGGCGGCGCGCACGAGGCCGAAGACGAGCCCCGAGGCGCCGAGGGTGAACAGCACGATGCCGGGGACGTCGGGCCGCGGGGCGTTCGGCTGGCGCGTCTCCTGCACCGCGATGAGGGTCAGCACGACACCGAACACGCTGATCGGCAGGTTGACGAAGAAGATCCACCGCCAGTCCAGCTCGGTGAGCGCGCCACCGAGGATCGGGCCCAGGGCCGCGGCCGCCCCGACCACGGCCCCCCAGACGCCGAAGGCGGTCCCGCGGTCGCGCCCCTCGTAGCTGGTGTTGATTAGCGCGATGGTGGTGGCCAGCATGGCCGCCGCCCCGATGCCCTGCACCGCCCGCGCCCCGATCAGCAGCTCAGCGCTGGGGGCGAGCCCGCAGGCCAGCGACGCCACGGCGAAGAGCACCAGGCCGATCAGGGAGACCCGGCGCCGCCCGTACAGGTCGGCGAGCGACCCGGCGCCCAGCACCAGGGCCGCCAGCGCGAGGGCGTACACGTCGACGACCCACTGGAGCTGACCGAAGCTGGTGTCCAGGTCGGTGGCCATGTCGGGCAGGGCGACGTTCACGATCGTGACGTCGATGAGGAGCATGAACGTGCCGGTGCAGATCGCGACCAGCGGCAGCCACGTGCGCATGGTGCCACTGTGCAACGGTCCTGGGACGGAACCCGGCTCGCCCGGCCCGCGGTGACGGGATCCTCCATCTCGGGTCCCGTGGTGCAGGATGGCGACCGTGCTCGACGCAGTGGACCGCCAGATCGTGCACGCCATGCAGGTCGACGGCCGGACCCCGTTCAGTCGCATCGGCGCCGTCCTGGGCGTCTCGGAGCAGACCGTGGCCCGCCGGTGGCGGCGGCTGCGGGCCGACGGTGTGGTCCGGGTGCTCGGGCTCACCACCCCGGAGGCCGCCGAGCCCAGCTGGCACATCCGGATGCGGGTGCAGCCGGCCGCCGCGGGGGCCGTGGCGGACGCCCTGGCCCGCCGTCCCGACGTCTCGTGGGTGAGCCTGACCGCCGGCGGCGCGGAGATCACCTGCTCCACGCGCCCCCGCACGACCCGCCAGCGCGACGCCCTGCTGCTGGACCGGCTGCCGCGCACCGTCCAGGTCATCGACCTGGCCGCGTTCTCGGTGCTGCACTCCTACGTCGGCGGCGCCTACGAGTGGACCGACTTCGACGACCCGCTCAGCGCAGAGCAGATCGCCGCCCTGGGCTCCGAATCGGCCCGGACGACCCCCACCCCCGTGGTGCTGGACCCGGAGGACGAGCTGCTGCTCGCCGCGCTCGCCACCGACGGCCGGCTCAGCTGGGCCGAGCTCGCCGGGGTCACCGGCTGGTCGGAGAGCCGGGTGGCCCGGCGGGTGGATGCGCTGCGCTCGGCCGGCGCCCTCTACTTCGACCTGGAGATCGCCACCGAGCTGCTCGGGCACCCGGTGAGCGCGCTGCTCTGGCTGGGCGTCGCCCCGAAGGACATCGCCCACGTCGGTGAGTCCCTGGCCCGCGCGCCGGAGACCGGCTTCACCGCAGTCGTCACCGGCCCGGCCAACCTGATGGTGGCGGTGACCTGCCGGGACACCGCCCACCTGTACCGCTTCCTCACCGACCGGGTCGGCGCCCTGCCGGTGCGCACGCTGGAGACCTCGACGGTGCTGCGCCGGGTCAAGCAGGCCGGCAGCCTGATGGACGGCCCGCGGCTCACCGACCCCGAGCCGCCCCCGGTCCGCGGCCGCTGATCAGCGGCCTCGGGCGACCCGCAGCGCGGCGCTGAGCATCGGCACCTGGAAGGGGATCCGCGCCACCGCGACCGTGAGCCTGGCCGGGTCGCGCCGGAACCTGCGGAGCGTCTGGGCGTGTGCGGGCAGCACGCCGACCAGCACGGCCGCCGCGGCCCAGCCCCCGAGCCGGCGGGTCCGCGGGACGGCGAGCAGGGCAGCCGTGGCCAGCTCGGCCACCCCGCTGCCGGTCACCCACGGCCGCGCGGGCCCCAGCTCCGGGGGGATCATCCAGTCGTAGGTCTGCGGCCGCACCAGGTGCACCGCGCCCGACCCGGCCATCCCGGCGGCCATCACCAGTGCGCGCACGTCGTCCCTCATGAACCGGACAGTAGGCTCCGCGCCCGTGTCCCCTGTCGACCTGCTCATCGCCGCGGGGGTCGCTCTCCTGGCCGGCGGCATCAACTCGATCGCCGGCGGCGGGTCGCTGATCCTCTTCCCCGTGCTGGTCGCCCTGGGGCTGGGGACGGTGGCGGCCAACGTGACCAACTCGGTCGCCCAGTGGCCGGGCTACATCGGCGGGGTGCTCGGCTTCCGCAAGGAGTACGGCGGTCAGCGGGGCCGGATGATCCGGTTCTCGGTGGTCGCGGTGCTGGGCGGCACGGTGGGATCGGTGCTGCTGCTGACCACGCCGACCGAGGCCTTCGACACCGTCGTCCCGGTGCTGGTCTTCCTCGCCAGCATCCTGCTCGCCTTCCAGACGATGATCACCAAGCGGCTCAAGAAGCAGCCGGAGGGCGTCGCCCACGTCGACCCGGTGTGGCTGTACGTGGCGCTGTTCCTGGCCACCGTCTACGGCGGCTACTTCGGCGGCGCGCTGGGCGTCATCCTGGTCGGCGTCCTGGGGTTGGGGCTGGGCCGGCTGAAGCTGGCCAACGCGATGAAGAGCGCGATCTCGCTGGTCACCGCCTCGGTGACCGTCGTCGTCTTCGGCATCTGGGGCCCGGTGGAGTGGGCCTACGTCGCCGTCTGTGCGCCGGCCGCCCTGCTCGGCGGGTTCCTCGGCGCGAAGGTGGCGACCCGGATCCCGACCACGCCGCTGCGCGTGCTCATCGTCGCGTTCGGCGTCGGGGTGTCGATCTACCTGTTCCTGCGCACCTGACCTCAGCGCCCGCTGATCATCGGCGAGTGGCTGCACGGCACGCCGGCCGGGACAGCCGATCGCCGATGATCAACTGCGGGTGAGGCTCACTCCCCGCCGCGGCCGGGCTCGCCGATCGCGATCATCGCCTCGACCGCCCGGCGGGCGCGGGCCGCGGTGTCCGGGTCGACGTCGATCGCACCCTCACCGGTGCGCAGGGTGTGCAGCAGCTTCGCCGGGGTGATCATCTTCATGTAGCGGCAGGCGGCCCGGGCGTTCATCGGGATGAACTCGGTCGTCGAGTTCAGCGACCGCAGCTGGTGCAGGATGCCGATCTCGGTGGCCACCAGCACCTGGCTCGCGGTGCTGGCCGCGGCGGCGGTGGCCATGCCCCCCGTCGAGAGCACCCGGGTGCGGTCGGCCGGCAGGTCACCGTGGCTGACCAGGTCCAGCACCGAGGTGGTGCACCCGCACTCGGGGTGGACCAGGATCTCCGCGTCCGGGTGGGCGGCGATCTGCGACCGGACGTCGGCCGGGCTGATCCCGGCGTGCACGTGGCACTCCCCCGCCCAGATCGAGATGTTCGACCGGCCGGTCACCCGCTTCACGTGCGCGCCCAGGAACTGGTCGGGCAGGAAGAGGATCTCCTGGTCGGCCGGGATCGACCGCACGACGTCGGCGGCGTTGGACGACGTGCAGCAGATGTCGGTCTCGGCCTTCACCGCTGCGGTGGTGTTGACGTAGCTGACCACGACGGCACCCGGGTGCTCGGCCTTCCACTCCCGCAGCTGCTCGGCGGTGATGCTGTCGGCCAGCGAGCAGCCGGCGGCGTGGTCGGGCAGCAGCACGGTCTTGTCCGGCGACAGGATCTTCGCCGTCTCGGCCATGAAGTGGACGCCGCAGAAGACGATCTCGCGTGCGTCGGTCTCGGCGGCGACCCGGGAGAGGTACAGCGAGTCGCCGGTGAAGTGGGCGACGTCCTGGATCTCGGGGACCTGGTAGTTGTGCGCCAGGACGACGGCCCCGCGCTCGTCGGCCAGCCGGCGGATCTCCGCCGCCCACGTCTCGTACTCGGCGGCGGACATGGTGCGGTCATCAGCGGCGACGGTCGCGGTCACAGAACTCCTCAGGAGGCCGGGTCGGGTACCGGAAGGTCCAACAGTCGAGGCCGCGCCCGGCTTCCCGGGCGATCAGCCGAGGTGCAGCGGTCAGCCGAGATGAGAGGTGTCGTTCACCAGCCGCACCGTGGTGCGGCCGTCGGAGGACCAGGTGACCGTCGACAGCGACGCGGCCTCCAGGAACACCCGGTGCACGATCTCGTCCCCGACGCCGAGCCCCGCGGCCAGCAGGAGCTTGATCGGGGTCACGTGGCTGACCAGCAGCACCGTCTTCCCGGCGTGCCGCTCCAGGACCCGCGCCCGCGCCCGGGCGACCCGGGCGGAGACGTCGGCGATCGACTCCCCACCGGGCGGGCGGACGTCGGTGGCACCCGACCAGCGCCGGAACGCCAGCGGGCTCTTCGCCTGGGCCTCGGCCGCGGTCAGCCCCTCCCAGGCGCCGAAGTCGAGCTCGCGCAGGTCGGTGTCGACCTCGACCGGGACACCGAGCACCTCTGCGGCCGCCTCGGCGGTCTGCCGGGTGCGCTGCAGCGGGGAGCTGACGATCACGTCGATGCCCCGCCCGGCCAGGTGCCGGGCGGCGGCTGCGGCGTCCGCGCGCCCGAGCTCGGACAGCGACAGATCGCTGCTGCCACTGAACCGACGCTCCGGGGTGTGCTCGGTGCGCCCGTGCCGCAGCAGGTGGGTCACGGTGGCGACGACCGGTGCCGGCTCGGCGGTCGGCTGGGTGTCGTCCTCGACCACCACCGGCTCGGTGGACAGGTCGCGACGCACCGGCTTGCCGTCCATCGCGCTGTTGGCCAGCGCGTCCGCGGCGCTGTTCTGCGCCCGGGGGATCCAGGTGTAACGCACCGAGCCGAGCTGGCGGGCGATGTCCCGGGCCTGCACCGCGAGCTTCTTCATGTCCGGGTGCTTGATCTGCCAGCGACCCGACATCTGCTCCACGACGAGCTTGGAGTCCATCCGGACCTCGACGCTCGCGCTCGGGTCGAGGTCGAGGACGGCCTGCAGCCCGGCGACCAGACCGCCGTACTCGGCGACGTTGTTGGTGGCCCGCCCGACGGACTCGGCCCGCTCGGCGAGCAGCCGGCCGGTCTCGGCGTCCTTCACCAGCGCGCCGTACCCGGCCGGCCCGGGGTTGCCCCGCGACCCGCCGTCCGCCTCGATGATGAGCCGGCGGCTCACGCCGATCCGCCGGGGACAGACATGGCCATTTCTGCCCTCACAGCCCGGACTCGGCGGTGCGGACCAGGACCCGGTTGCAGTTCTCGCAACGCAGCACGGTGTGCGGGTCGGCGTTGCGGTAGGAGGCCAGCTCGGTGCCGTAGAACTCGATCCGGCAGCCCTGGCAGCGACGGGCCTTCAGCTCGGCGGCGCCGGTGCTGCCGGTCTGCGCGGCGACCCGGTCGTAGACCTTCAGCAGGTCGGCGGGGACGGTGCCGGCGATCTCGTCACGCTTGGCCCGGTGCTGCGCGGTGGCCTCGGCGATCTGCGCCAGCGCCTCGTCCCGCCGCTGCTCGGCCTGCTCCTGGTCGGCCTGCGCCCCGGCCAGCCCGCCCTGCGCCGTGGCGAGAGCGGAGTCGGCGGTCTCGCGGCGCTCCATCAGCTCGAGCACCTGGTCCTCCAGGTCGCCCTGCCGGCGGTTCAGCGACTCCAGCTCGTGCTGCAGGCCGGTGATCTCCTTGGGGGTCGCCCCGCCGGAGTCGATCCGCGACTGGTCGCGGGCGGCCCGCTGCCGGACGGTGTCGACGTCGGCCTCCAACCGCTTCTGCTCGCGGTCGAGGTCACGCACCTCGGTCTCGGCCCGGACGACGTCGTCCATGAGGGCCCGCTGCGCCTCCTGGGCGGCCTCGACGGCGGCGAGCTCGGGAAGGGTGCGCTTGCGGTGGGCGAGTTGCGCGAGGGCGACGTCCTCCGCAGCGAGAGCCAGCAGCTTCTGCTGGTCGAAGTGGTCAGCCTGCACGGGCTCAACCTACCCGCGCGGCGGGGCCCGCCGGACCACCCGGCCCGGGCCGGTGCGATCAGCGGTGGGGCTCCCTGTCGACGCGGAACGTCCACGGGTCGGTGCGCCGGCCGGACACGGTGACCTGGACCTCCCCGCCCAGGTCCCGGTGCAGCAGGTCGGCGGCGACCGGCAGCCAGGGCCACTCCGACGCGTAGTGCGCCACGTCGCAGAGGGCCGGTCCGGGGACCTCGGCCGCGTCGACCGCCGGGTGGTGCTTGACGTCGCTGGTCAGGAACACGTCGGCGCCGGCGTCGGTGGCCGCGGCCAGCAGGGAGCCGCCGCTGCCGCCGCAGACGGCGACGGTGCGCACGGGCCGCCCGGGGTCACCGACGACCCGCACGCCCCCGGATGTGGCCGGCAGCGCGGCGGCCACCTGCTCGGCGAACTGCTGCAGGCTGGTCGTCTCCCGGAGCACCCCGATGCGGCCGAGCCCGGCCCCGGGGCTGGCCGCCGGCTCCAGCGGCACCGTGTCGACCAGCCCCACGGCTGCGGCCAGCGCGTCGTTGACGCCGTGCCCGGCGGCGCGGTCGGCGTTGGTGTGCGCGACGAACAGCCCGATGCCGGCGCGGACCAGCCGGTGCACCAGGCGGCCCTTGGGGTCGTCGGCGGGCACGCCGTGCACCGGGGTGAGCAGCAGCGGGTGGTGGGTGACCACCAGGTCGGCGCCCAGGGCGATTGCCTCGTCCACCACGGCGGCCGTCGGGTCGACGGCGAACAGCACCGAGCGGACCACCTCGGCGGGGTCGCCGCACACCAGCCCGACGGCGTCCCACGGCTCGGCGAGCGCCGGGTCGTAACGGGCCTCCAGCGCGGCGGTCACCGCACCCAGAGGGCGGCCGGAGCCGCTCCGCTCCCCCACCGCCGGACCGCTCATCGCCGACCTCGCACCACGGCTGCCACGGGAGGGGACTGTAGGGCAGCGCCCTACCCGGCCACCGCCGTCACCGGAGGCGGACCGGCCCGGCCCCGATCGGGGTGCGCAGCAGCAGGTAGGGGTACCGGCGCTGGTCGACGCCGCCGGCGTACCGGGCCTGCCGGTGCAGCTGGTTGGCGGTGACGTAGAGGTGGCCGTCGGCGGCCACCGACATGGTGTCCGGCCACAGCAGCCGGGGGTCGTGCACGACGGTCTCGATCGTGCCGTCGGGGCGGCGGCGGAGGATCGCGTTCTGCTCCCCTGCGGTCGCGTAGAGGTTGCCGGCGTCGTCGGTCTCCAGGCCGTCCCCGGCGCTGCCCTTGTCGCCCTCGTCGACGACGGTCGCCGCCACCGCGTCGTCGTCCAGGCTGCGGTCGACCAGCGCGTCGGTGGCCACGCTGTACCAGTGCCGGGCGGCCAGCGGGCAGTACCAGAGCCGCGCGCCGTCGGCGGAGATCGCGATCCCGTCCGAGCCCATCGCCACCGGCTGGGGCTCGGCGTCGGGCTCCGGCTGCTCCAGGAACGGCCGGCCCTCCACCATGAGCAGCAGCTCCGGCGGCACCTGCGCCTTGGTGGAGGGGTGGTCGCGCAGTCGTCGCCAGGAGTCACCGGTGGCCAGGTCGACCACGATGATCGCGTTCTCACCGGAGTCGGCGGAGTCGGTGATGTAGGCGACCCCCGCCTCGCCACGGCGCAGGTCGAAGCGGACGTCGTTGAGGTAGGTCGTCTCCAGGGCGGTCTCCCGCGGGAGGACGATCGTCTGCACGACGGTGTCGGTGTCCAGGTCGACGCAGACCAGCTTCGGGCCACCGACCTGGGTGGGCTGGAAGAGCGGGGAGCCGGTGTCGAGCACCCAGAGCCGGTCGGCCGGGTCGACGACGATGCTCTGCACGCTGACGAAGGCGGTGCGGTCGTCGTCGCCGGCGGGTGAGTTCCACGCCTCGTCGGGGAAGGCGACGACCTCGCCGTCCCGGATCTCGGCGACGGTGGCGCGCACGTCGTCGCCCCACTTCGGGAAGTTCACGAAGACCCGGCCGGTGTGCGACACCGAGACCCCGGTCGGCATCGGTCCCTCGGTGAAGGCGTGCACCACCTCCAGCTCTCCCAGGGGACGATCGGCCTGCAGCTCGGCGGCGGCGTTCGACGGCACGGTGCGCATCTCGGTCATGCCCGACCGATGCCCACCGCGGGCACGGGGCTAACGGGTGACCGGCCGCACCATGGCGACCCGCGGCCCGTGCCGGTCCAGTCCCAGCTCGACCTCTCGGCGGCGCAACGCCCCCAGCCCGGGGGTCAGCTCGGAGGTCACCACCCAGCCCTGCCGGGCGTAGAACGGTGCGTTCCACGGGACGTCGGCGTAGGTGAGCAGCGTGACCCGGTCGGCTTCGTGGCGCCGGGCCGTGTCCAGGGTGGCGGCGAGCAGCGCGGTGCCGATCCCACGCCGGCCGTGCGCCGGGTGCACCGACAGCTGCTCGAGGTGGACGGCGCCGTCCATCAGCTCCAGGACGGCGAACCCGGCCACCGGTCGGCCGGCGACCAGCACCCGCCAGGCGCGGGCGCGCGCCTCGGCGGTCGCCGGCGGTGGGAGGTCGGTGAGGCCCAGCGGCGCGAACAGCTCGTCAGCGGCGGACTCGACCGCCGCCAGCTGGGCCAGGTCCGCGTCGTCGGCATCGCGTACCTGCGCACCGGTCGACATGTCGGCACCCTGACACGTCGCGCAATCGACTTCTCGACCGTGGCTGCGCCGCTCGTCGCCTCGCCGAGTGCGCAGAACTGGTCGCTGACATGCGCCGACGCGCCGGGGCGGGCGGCACGAACTGTTCACTCGCGACGGGGCGCTTCTCCTGGTCAGGTCCAGCTGCACCTGTCACCGTCGACCGCGTGAGCGTTCCCACCGGGGAAGACGTCAGGACCCCGCAACCGCCCCCGCCGGTGCGTGGCCGCCGGGTCGCGCTGCTCGCCGCGATCGCCGTGCTGGTGGTGGCCCCGTACCTGGCCGGCGTCCTCGTGCCCTACTACGTCAACGACCTCGATGCCGTGCCGCTGGCCGAGGTGGCCGGTGGAGCGCACGACCCGAAGGACCTCTGGCCGGAGGGCACCGTCGGTGGCCTCGCCCAGCTGGCCGGCCTCCTCTCTCTCAGCCTGACCCCGATCGGCCTGGTGACCGTGCTGGTCGCCGCCCTGCACGGCCTCTTCCGGCGGCGGCCCACACCGGTGCTGGCCGTCGGCCTGGGCCTGGTGGCGCTCGGCTGCCTCGCCGGGCTGGCGTTCTTCCTCTCGCCGCTGGGCAGTGCGCTGATCAGCTGGCGACTGGACTGAGGACAGGGCTCAGTCCATCAGCGGGTCGGCGTCCTCGTCGGCGGTGTAGGCCGCCCACAGCGCCGCGTAGGCACCGCCCGCGGCCAGCAGCTCGGCGTGCGGCCCGACCTCGACGACCCGGCCGCCGTCCAGCACCGCCACCCGGTCGGCCCGGGCCGCGGTGGTGAGCCGGTGCGCGACGACCAGCGTCGTCCGCCGCCGGGCGACGACGTCGGCCGCCCGGGTGACCGCCGCCTCGGTGGCCAGGTCCAGCGAGGCGGTCGCCTCGTCCAGCAGCAGGACGTCGGGGTCCACCAACTGCGCGCGGGCCAGCGCCAGCAGCTGCCGTTGCCCGGCCGACAGCGACCGCCCGCGCTCCCCCACCCGCGTCCGGTAGCCCTGCGGCAGCCCGGCGACCATCGCGTGCGCCCCCACCGCGCGGGCAGCGGCCTCCACGTCGGCGTCCGAGGCGTCGGGGCGGCCGTAGGCGATCGCGTCGCGCACCGTGCCGGCGAACAGGAACGCCTCCTGCGGGACGACGCCCAGCCGCGCCCGGTACTGCAGCAGGTCCAGCGAGCGCAGGTCGGCGCCGTCGACGCAGACCGCCCCGGACGTCGGGTCGTAGAAGCGGGCGACCAGCTTCACCACCGTCGACTTGCCCGCCCCGGTCTCGCCCACCAGCGCCAGGGTCTCCCCCGGTGCCACGGTCAGCGAGACGTCGCGCAGCGCCGGGGCCGGGGCGCCGCGGTAGCTGAACGTGACGTCGGCCAGCCGCACCTCCCCGCGCAGTCGGCCCACCGGCGCCGGGTCGGCCGCGGGCGGGGTGGAGGTCGGCGTCCGCAGCAGGCCGCGCAGCCGCCGCAGCCCCACCGACGCCTGCTGGTAGCTGTCGAACACCTGGGAGAGCTGCTGCACCGGGGAGAAGAACGTGTTCACGTACAGCACGAAGGCCAGCAGCACACCGACGGTGATGTCGCCGGCCGCCAGCCGCGCGGCCCCCACCGCCAGCACCGCGGCGGCGGCCACCTCGGCGAGGAACTCCACGAACGGGAAGTAGGTGGCGATGTACCGCTGCGCCCGCAGCCGGACGTCGCGGTAGGCCTGCGCGTACCCGTGGAAGACGGCGGTCGAGTGGTCGGCCCGGTCGAAGGCCTGGGTCACCCGGATGCCGGCGACGTCCTCCTGCAGCCGGGCGTTGACCGCGCTGACCCGCTCCCGGGCCTCGGTGTACGCCGGCACCGACCGGGACCGGAACCACACGGTGGTGGCAGCGAGCACCGGCAGCGACGCGACGAGCACCAGAGCCAGCACGACGTCGTAGAGGAAGACGATGACCAGCACCCCGGCCAGGGTGAGCACGCTGATCACCGCCGTGGTCAGCCCGGTCTGCAGGAACGCCGACAGCGCGTCGACGTCGGTCGTCATCCGGGTCATGATGCGGCCGCCGAGCTCGCGCTCGTAGTAGTCCAGCCCCAGCCGCTGGAGCTGGGCGAAGGTCTTCACCCGCAGCGTGTAGAGCAGCCGCTCGCCGGTGCGCCCGGTGAGCCACGCGGCGCCCCGGGCGACCAGCAGGCCGGCGCCGACCACGGCCAGCGCGATGCCGGCGACCCCCAGCAGCAGGGACGTCGACCCCTCGGTGATGCCGCGGTCGACGCCGGTGCGCACCAGCGCCGGGATCGCCAGCTGGGCCGCGGTGTCCAGCGCGACCAGCACCAGGGCGCCCGCCAGCGGCCACCGGAACGGCCGGATCAGCCGCCACAGCGAGAACTCGCGGTCCCCGGCGCGGGCGCGGTCGGTCGGCACGTCCGGGTCGTCGACCGTCGGGGGCAGCTGGTCGACCAGCTGCCGCAGCGCCGGGGTGGGCGCCGCGGCCGCCATCGCCGAGCCCCGCCCGCCGATGGAGGGGGCCGCGGGCTGCGCCGGTCCGTCGTCCTCGGCGAGCGGCTCGGGCTCCGGCCAGGCAGCGGGGGTGACCGTGCCGGCCGGGGGCGCGTCGTCGGGCACCGGCTCCCCGCCGGTGCCCGACAGCAGCAGCCGGTACAGCGGTGAGCGCCCCTCCAGCTCCGCCGCGGTGCCGACGTCGACCACCCGGCCGGCGTCCAGCACGGCCACCCGGTCGGCCAGCGCGAGGGTGGAGCGGCGGTGCGCGACCAGCAACGTCGTCCGGCCCCGGACGGCGCTGCGCAGCGCCGCGTGGATCCTCGCCTCGACCGCGGCGTCGACCGCGGAGGTCGCGTCGTCGAGCACCAGCACCCGCGGGTCGGTGAGCAGTGCGCGGGCCAGGGCGACCCGCTGCCGCTGCCCACCGGAGAGGGTCAGCCCCTGCTCGCCGACGACGGTGTCGTAGCCGTCGGGCAGCTCGCTGATGAAGCCGTCCGCCTGGGCGGCGCGGGCGGCGGCCCGGACCTCGGCGTCGCCGGCGTCCGGGCGGCCGAAGGCGATGTTGGCGCGCACCGAGTCGGAGAACAGGAAGCTGTCCTCGAAGACGACGCCCAACGCGCCGCGCAGCTCACCGAGGTCGAGGTCCCGGACGTCGCGGCCGCCGACCCGCACGGCACCGGCGGAGACGTCGTAGAAGCGCGGCAGCAGGCTCACCACGCTGGACTTGCCCGATCCCGACGTGCCGACCAGCGCGAGGGTCTCCCCCGGCTCGACCCGCAGCGACACCTCCGACAGCACCGGCCGGTCCGGCCCGTACCCGAAGGTCACCTCGTCCAGCTCCAGCGGCAGCGGGCCCGCGGGCAGCGGGTCGGCGCCGGACACCACCGTCGGGCGGGCGTCGACGATCTCCAGCACCCGCTCCACCCCGGCGCGGGCCTGCTGCGCGATGGTGAGGAGAGCGGCGAGCTGGCGCACCGGCGAGACGAGCACGGCCAGGTAGGTGGCGAAGGCCAGGAAGGTGCCCAGCGTGATCGACCCGCGCAGCGCCAGCCACCCGCCCAGCGCGAGCACGCCGACCTGGCCCAGCGCGGGGACCGCCTGCAGCAGCGGGTTGTAGTGGGCGGTGAACCGGACCACCCGCATTCGGGCGCCGAAGAGCCGGCGGGCGCCGCCGTCCAGCCGGTCGAGCTCGCGGTCCTCCTGCCCGAACCCCTTGACCACCCGCACCCCGGTGACGGCGGCCTCGACGTCCCCGGCCACCGCCCCGGCCTGCTGCTGGGCGGCCCAGTTCGCCGGGAAGAGGTCCCGCCGGGAGCGCAGCGCCAGCCACCACAGCGCCGGCCCGACGGCGACCGCGACCAGGGTGAGCAGCGGGGAGAGCCAGGCCATCACGCCGAGGGAGACGACGAACAGCAGCGCGTTGCCGGTCAGGTTGGGCAGGAAGGCAAGCAGCCCCTGCACGAGGGTGATGTCGCTGATCGAGCGGCTCACCGCCTGGCCGGTCTGGAGCCGGTCCTGCCCCGGCCCGTCCAGCCGGGACAGGGCCGCAGCGACGTCGTTGCGCAGGTCCTGCTGGACGTCCAGCGACAGCCGGCCGGCCAGGTAGCGGCGGACGAAGCCGGCCGCGAAGCGGAGCACCCCGGCCAGCACGAGCGCGACGATGAACGGGGTGACGTCGACGGGGGCCCCCGACTCGGCGCCGGCCACCACCCGGTCGACCACCTCGCGGGTCAGCAGCGGCACCCCGGCGGCGATCACCGAGCCGATCAGCGCCGCCCCGAACGCGCCGATCAGGTCACGCCGGTGCCGCAGGCAGTAGCCGACCAGCCGGCGGAACCAGCCACCTGCGGGCACCGGTGCGGTGGGATCGGCGGGCCGGGCGGCGGCGGTCTGCTGGACGGTGGCCGTCACCGCCGGGCCAGGCCGGTGCGGCGGTGGTCTCCCGGGCACGGCACGTCCTCCAGTGTGCGTCGTCCTGGACCGGTGCGCCGCGTCCGGGTGGGAGGCTGCCCCCGTGGCGGAGCGGGGGTTGCGGGCACCGGCCTGGCTCGAGGAGCTGGTGCACACCAGTCCCGCGAGCGTGCCGTGGCGCGACGTCACCCGCTTCGCCCTGGTCATCCCCGGCCCGCTGGCCCTCGCCCTCGCGATCGGCGGCGTGCAGGGACCGGCGGTGGGGGCCGGTGTCTTCGCCACCATGGGGGCGCTGGCCGCGACGCTGGCGCCGCAGTCGGGCCCGCTCCGGGTCCGGTTGCGCCGCGTCGCCGCGGCGTCGCTGCTGGGCGGCGTCGGCCTGCTCGTCGGGCACGGCCTGAGCGGCGGCGGCTGGCAGCCGGTGCTGCTGATGGTCGTCGTCTCGGCGATCGCCGCCCTGCTGAGCTCGATCAGCGGGGCCTTCTCCCTGGGCGCCCTGCAGCTGCTCATCTACACCGCGATCTCCTCCGGGCTGGAGACCCCGCTGTCGGCCGGCGTGGAGCTCGGGTTCTTCCTGGCCGGGGCAGCGTGGGGCGCCCTCGCCGTCCTGGTGCAGGCGCGCACCGAGCCGCTGGACCCCGACCGGTCCGCGGTGGGGGCGGTGTTCACCCGGGTCGCCGAGCTGCTCGAGGCCATCGGCACCGACCGCACCGAGGCGGCCCGCCGGGAGCTCACCCTCGCGCTGAACGCCGGCTACGACCGGGTGCTGTACGCGCGCAGCCGCTCGGCCGGCCGCAGCCGGGAGCTCGCCGAGCTGGCCGGGGTGCTCAACGCCGCGGCCCCGCTGGTGGAGGGCGCGGTGGCCAGTGCCCGCAGCGGGGTGCCGGCCGACTCCCGCGACATCGGGGCCGCGCACGCCCTGGCCACCGCCGTCACCAGCCGCCGGCCGGTGCTGGGCGAACGGCCGCCGCCGGTCGAGGACGCACCCGCGCCGCGCCGGGCGGTCCGGCACGGCCTCCGGCTGGTGTGGCACGTCGTCGGCGACCCGGAGCAGCGGGCCTCGGCGGCGGTCGTGCGCGCCGAGCGCGAGTGGCGGGTCCGGCTGCACGACCTGTTCGACCGGACCCTGGGCAACGCCGACTCCCGCGCCTTCGTCGTCCGGCTCACCCTGTGCATGACGGTCGCCGAGATCGCCCGCCAGCTGCTGCCCATCGAACGGCCCTACTGGGTGCTGCTGACGGTGGCCATCGTGCTCAAGCCCGACTACGGCTCGGTGTTCACCCGGGCGGTGCAGCGCGGCGCCGGCACCCTGCTCGGCGTCCTGATCGGGTCGCTGCTGCTGACCTTCCTGGAGCGGGACGCCTGGGTGCTGCTCCCCCTGGCACTGTCCGCCGGTGCGCTGCCGTGGGCCCGCAGCGGCAACTTCGGGTTGTTCTCGGTCTTCCAGACTCCGCTGATCATCCTGCTGCTGGACCTGGCCACGCCCAGCGGCGCCGGGCTGGTCGGCGCCCGGCTGGTCGACACGCTGATCGGCTGCGGGATCGTGCTGGTGTTCGGCTACCTGCTGTGGCCGCAGACCTGGCGGGCCCCGCTGGACGACGCCCTGCGCGGCGCGACCCTGGCGCTGGACCGGTTCGTCGACGCCGCGTTCACCGAGGGCCCCGAGGCCACGCGGCGGGCCCGCCGGGGCAGCTACCGGGCGCTGACCGAGCTGCAGACCCAGCTGCAGCGCCGGCTGGCCGAGCCGCCGCCGATCAGCAGCCGGGCGGCGGCCTGGTGGCCGGTCATCGTGCAGCTGGAGCGGACGTCGGACGCCGTCACCGAGGCGGTCATCGCGCTGCGCGCCGGCGAACCGGCGCCCGATGCAGCGCAGGTCGGCGTGCTCCGCAAGGCGATCCGGGAGCTGGAGCAGGACCTGCGCGAGCACCGCGCCCCCGACGACGCCGAGATCCACGCCGACGGCGTGCTGGCCCCGGTCGCCCGGGAGGTGGACGCCGCCCGGCGGCTGATCCGGGAGACCACCCCGGGCCGGCGGTCCGGCGTCCGCGGCACCGAGGACTGAGCGGCCCGCTCCCTCAGGACGGCGCGTGGACACCCTGCTGCAGGAGCGCACCGGCCTCGGCGGCGGGCAGCGCCCGGTGGAACAGCCACCCCTGCGCCTGGTCGCACGCGTCGGCCCGGAGCCGCGCCAGCTGCTCGGGCTCCTCGACGCCCTCGGCGACCACGGTCAGCCCGAAGGTGTGCGCCGCCCGGATCATCAGCGCCACCAGGTCGCCGTGGCCGGGGTCGTCGGAGCCGATGAAGCTGCGGTCGATCTTGAGCGTGTCGACCGGCATGTGCCCCAGCTGACCGATGGAGGTGTAGCCGGTGCCGAAGTCGTCGATGGCGACGGCCGCCCCCAGCGCCCGCAGGGTGACCAGGTGGTCCATCGCCGACGGGTCGGCCACCAGGACGGTCTCGGTCACCTCGAGCACGAGGAGGTGCGCGGGCAGCCCCGAGGCGGCCAGCGCGTCACCGACGTCCTGCACGACCCGACGGTCGGTGAGGTGCCGGCCGGAGATGTTCACCGCGACGGTCGGCTCCGGCTCGTCCTGGGCCACCCCGGCGGCGCTGCGCCACTCGGCGAGCTGCCGGGTGGCCTCGTGCAGCACCCAGCGGTCCAGCTCGCAGATCAGCTGGGACTCCTCGGCCGCCGGGATGAAGACGTCCGGCGGGACCAGCCCGTGCCCGGGTCGCTGCCAGCGCACCAGGGCCTCGTACCCGATCACCCGGTCCGAGACCACGTCGACCACGGGTTGGTAGTACAGCTGCATCTCGCCCTCGGCCAGACCCACCCTGATCGCAGCCTCCAGCGCAGCCCGCTCGGCGAGCTGCGCACGCAGCACCTCGTCGAAGACCTCCGCCCGACCCCGACCGTGCCGCTTGGCCCGGTAGGCCGCGGTGTCCGCCTCCACGAACAGGACGTCGGCGTCGGTGTCGGCGTCCCGGCTGACAGCCACGCCGACGCTGGCGCCGACCCGCACCGTGTGGTGGGCCAGCCGGATCGGCTCGCTGGTCGCCGTGATCAGCCGCTCGGCGAGCTCGACCAGCGCGCGCTCGTCCTCCACCGCCTCGACCAGCACGACGAACTCGTCGCCGCCGAGCCGGCACACCACGTCCCCCGCCCGGACCATCCCGGACAGCCGGACGGCGACCTCCCGCAGCACGTCGTCCCCGGCAGCGTGACCGTGGGTGTCGTTGACCGACTTGAAGCCGTCCAGGTCGACGAACAGCAGGCCGGTCATGGTGCCCGCGCGCCGGCCGCGGGACAGCGCCGCCGCGGTCAGCCGCAGGGCCTGCGCCCGGTTGGGCAGCTCGGTCAGCGGGTCGTGCGCGGCCTGGTGGGCGAGCGCGGACTGGAGCTCGTCGCGTTGGCGCACGGACTGCACGATCTGCCGGATGGAGGCGTGTACGACCTCTCCGAGCGGACCGGGCAGCGGCTCCTCCAGCACGGCGTCGGAGAGGTCGCCCCGGGCCACCGCGTCGGCCTGCTCCTCGATCCGGCGGAAGCTGGCCACCGCGGCGCCGAGAGCGGTGGACACCGTCCGCACCTCCCAGGGGCCGCCGACCTCGACGTCGACCAGGGCACCCTGGCTCACCTGCTCGGCCTGTCCGGCCAGCAACCGCAGCGCCCGGGAGACCGTGCGGCCGAGCAGGAAGGCCCCCGCGCCGGACAGCAGCAGCAGCCCCGCCCCCACGGTCAGGGCCACGACCCGGCTCTCGGCGGCCGCCTGCTGGTCCGCTGCGGCGAGGGACTGCGCGTCGTCGACGGCGACGTCCAGGATGCCGGCGAGCAGGGTGCTGCGGGCGACGTGGGCCCGGGCCAGGGCCACCACCTGGTCGATCGGCATGGCCGCGGTGACCGAGCCGTCGGCGTAGCCGCGCAGGACGTCGTCGACGGCGGTGAAGGTCGCGGACTCACGGCCCTCGGCCCAGGTCACCCGCAGTGCGCTCCGTGACAGCTCCTCCATGTGCCGGTACGAGCCGGTGTAGTCCACCCAGGCGTTCTCCCAGGACAGCCCCGCGTACCCCTCGGGGGCGCCACCGGAGAGCTGTTCGCTCAAGAACAGCGGCATGACCTCACCGGCGCGCTGGGTCAGCGCCGCGACCAGCTCGACGTCCCGGGTTGCCTGCGCCGTGACCAGCGGCGCCTCCTCGGCGGTCGCTGCTGCAGCGGCCGCACGCTCGGCGTGCATCAGCCCCTTGACCACGTCGAAGTAGATGGCGTAGACGTCGAGCGGGCCCAGGGCCGCGGTGTCGAGCTGCGTGCGGACGTCGGCCAGGTGGCCGGCTGCCCGGGCCGCCGCAGCCGCACCGACCGAACCTGCCGGCAGGAGCGCGAGGGCGCGGTCGGTCGTCTCCTGCGCCCGGTCGAAGGCGCCCCTGGCCTGCGCCCGCTCGGCGATCACCGCGTCATCGGCGAGCTGCGCGGAGGCAGCGATGGTGGGGTCGTCCAGCAGCGCCAGGGACAGCGCCGGGACCACCTCCTCCTCGACGCTGCTGCGGACCGCGTCCAGCAGCGCCACGGCGTGAACCGCTGTTGCGGCGCGGGCGGCGCTGGCCGCCTCGTCCGTGCGGAGACGGACGAACCACCAGGTCAGGGCACCGACACCGAGCAGCGGGATGAGCACCAGGGCGGTGAGGTGGGCCCACAGCGGGGTGCCCCGCCCAAGCCCCCACCGGAGCGGCCTGCCGTTGCGTCGCATGTCCTCGCATCGGCCCTGGAGGCGGCGCCGACGAGGGGCCCTACCTCGTCGGGGTGATCCGAATCACCAGCGACCGCAGCCCGGCAGGCGCCCCGCACGGGCCGCAAGCGCTCCCACCGGCGCCCGGCCGCGTGGCGTCGGACGACCGGTTCGGAGGAGTGGGACGACAGGTGGGCGCGGAGGGGCTCGAACCCCCGACCACTCGCTTGTAAGGCGAGCGCTCTACCACTGAGCTACGCGCCCTCGGGCCCCGTCCCCCGGTGCGGCGGTCGGGGCCCTCCCGCTACGCCGTGGCGGGCAGCCCGGCGACGGCGTCCTTCCAGCCCGACTGCGCACGCGCGTCACCGGGCTGGTTGACCTCGGCGAAGACGAGCGTCCCCTCGGCGTCGACCAGGAACGTACCGCGCAGCGGCATCCCGGCCCGCTCGTTGAAGACCCCGTAGGCCTGGGCGGTCTCGCCGTGCGGCCAGAAGTCCGACAGCAGCGGGAAGCCGAAGCCCTGCTCGGCCCGGAACGCCTTGAGGCTGAAGGTCGGATCGGTGGAGATGGCCACCACCTGGACCCCGGCGTCGGTGTACGTGGCCAGCTCGTCGCGCAGCTGGCACAGCTCGCCGGTGCAGATCCCGGAGAAGGCGAACGGGTAGAACACGACGAGGACCGGCGCACCCCGCAACCCCGAGAGGGAGACGACCTGCTTGTCCTGGTCGGGGAGGCTGAACTCGGGGGCGGCGTCGCCGACGGTGAGGGTCATCACCCGATCGTGCCTCAGCGGCGCGAGCGGGCCGCCTTCGGGGTGACCAGCCGGATGCCCGACCAGTCCTTGGCCGCGGAGATGCTGGAGGTCTGTGCGAGCCCGGCGGTGGGGGCGGCCTCGGTGACGTCACCGGGCTCGACGTGGCCGGGGCGCCCGGACTTCGGCACGAGCAGCCAGACGACGCCGTCCTCGGCGAGGGAGGCGATCGAGTCGACGAGCGCGTCGATCAGGTCGCCGTCCTCGTCGCGCCACCACAGCAGGACGACGTCGGCCACCTCGTCGGAGTCCTCGTCGACCATCTCGCCGCCCGACAGCTCGACGACCGAGTCGCGCAGGTCCTCGTCGGCGTCCTCGTCCCAGCCGAGCTCCTGCACGACCATGCCCGGCTTTATCCCCAGCCGGGCAGCCATGCTGGTGCTGCCCGAGTCGACGCTCATCCCCGCTGTTCCTCCGTGTGCTCGCTGCCCGTCTGTTCCGGGCGGTGTCGTGTGCTGCTGTGCGGTCTGTCGCGCCCCGTCGCGTGGTGCGCCGGTGCGTTCGTCCTGGGGGGATGGTGCCCTGTCCTGGCCCGGCCTGCCTGGTCGGGACCTCTCGCGGACTCGACCCGACCCCCTCTGCCCGGGTGGAGGGCGGCCCCTGGCGCACCCGTCCCCCGCGTCTCGCGGGGTGCGGGGCTGCGCTGTCCGGGCCACCGTTGCAGCGGAGCGTAGGGCATCGACGGGCAGGCGCAAGGTCCCGACCGGGCGGGGCGGCCGCGCCGGCCGTCCCGTCTGGCAGGACACGAGACGGGGCGGACGTGACGTGCGCCGCCCCGACAGGAGACGATGTGGCCATGAGCGCAACGCAGCAGTCGGACGGAGACCCCGCCCGCACCATCGGCAGCCCCCGTGCGGTCATCACCGACGGGCGGGCCAGCCAACTCCCCGACACCGACCCGGACGAGACCCAGGAGTGGCTCGAGTCCCTGGACGCGGTGGTCGACCACGCCGGTCGCGGCCGAGCCCGCTACCTGATGCTCCGGATGCTCGAGCGCAGCCGCGAACAGCAGGTCGGCGTACCCGCGTTGCGCAGCACCGACTACATCAACACGATCGCGCCGGAGCAGGAGCCGTGGTTCCCCGGCGACGAGGACGTCGAGCGCCGGATCCGGGCGTACATCCGGTGGAACGCCGCGATCATGGTCCACCGCGCGCAGCGCCCGGGCATCGCCGTCGGCGGTCACATCTCCTCCTACGCGTCCTCGGCATCGCTGTACGAGGTCGGCTTCAACCACTTCTTCCGCGGCAAGGACCACCCCGGCGGCGGCGACCAGATCTACTTCCAGGGGCACGCCTCCCCCGGCATCTACGCCCGGGCCTACCTCGAGGGCCGGCTCGACGAGCACCAGCTCGACGGCTTCCGGCAGGAGGTCAGCCACCCCGGCGGCGGGCTGTCGTCCTACCCGCACCCGCGGTTGATGCCCGACTTCTGGGAGTTCCCCACCGTCTCGATGGGCCTCGGCCCGATGAACGCGATCTACCAGGCGCGGTTCAACCGCTACCTGCACGACCGCGGCATCGCCGACACCGCCGACCAGCACGTGTGGGCGTTCCTCGGCGACGGCGAGATGGACGAGCCCGAGTCGCTGGGGCCGATCGGCCTGGCCGCCCGTGAGGAGCTGGACAACCTCACCTTCGTCGTCAACTGCAACCTGCAGCGGCTCGACGGTCCGGTCCGTGGCAACGGCAAGGTCATCCAGGAGCTGGAGTCCTTCTTCCGCGGCGCCGGGTGGAACGTCATCAAGGTGATCTGGGGCCGCGGCTGGGACAAGCTGCTGGCCGCCGACCGCGACGGCGCGCTGGTCAACCTGATGAACCAGACGCCGGACGGCGACTACCAGACCTACAAGGCCGAGGACGGCGCCTACGTCCGCGAGCACTTCTTCGGCCGCGACCCGCGCACCCGCAAGCTGGTCGAGGGCATGAGCGACAAGGAGGTCTGGGAGCTCCAGCGCGGTGGCCACGACTACCGCAAGGTCTACGCCGCCTACAAGGCCGCGATGGACCACAAGGGCCAGCCCACCGTCATCCTCGCCAAGACCATCAAGGGCTGGACGCTCGGCAACCACTTCGAGGGCCGCAACTCCACGCACCAGATGAAGAAGCTGACCGCGGAGGACCTGGCGAACTTCCGGGACCGGCTGTACCTGCCGATCCCCGACGAGGAGCTGGACAAGACCCTGCCGCCCTACTACAAGCCGGCGGCCGACTCCGACGAGATGCAGTACATGATGGAGCGGAAGCGTCAGCTGGGCGGGTCCATCCCCCGGCGCAGCTACGCGGCCAAGCCGCTCAAGGCTCCTGACGACAAGGCCTTCGAGGTCGTGCAGCGGGGCTCGGGCAAGCAGGAGGTCGCCACCACCATGGCGTTCGTCCGGCTGCTCAAGGAGCTCATCAAGGACCCGGAGCTCGGCCCCCGCTTCGTCCCGGTGATCCCCGACGAGGCCCGCACCTTCGGGCTGGACTCGCTCTTCCCGACGAAGAAGATCTACAACCCGCACGGCCAGAACTACACCTCGGTCGACCGCGAGCTGATGCTGGCCTACAAGGAGTCCACGACCGGGCAGATCCTGCACGAGGGGATCAACGAGGCCGGCTCCACGGCGTCGTTCATCGCCGCCGGGACGTCGTACGCGACGCACGACGAGCCGATGATCCCGATCTACATCTTCTACTCGATGTTCGGCTTTCAGCGGACCGGCGACTCGTTCTGGGCGGCCGGTGACCAGATGACCCGCGGGTTCCTGCTGGGCGCCACCGCTGGGCGCACCACGCTGAACGGCGAGGGCCTGCAGCACGAGGACGGGCACTCGCTGCTGCTCGCGGAGACCAACCCGGCGGTCGTCTCCTACGACCCGGCGTTCTCCTACGAGCTCGGGCACATCTTCAAGGACGCCCTCCGGCGGATGTACGGCGAGGACCCGGGCGCCCCGCTGGGCGGGCACCGCAGCCCCGACGTCATGTACTACCTGACGGTCTACAACGAGCCCTACGTCCAGCCGGCCGAGCCGGAGGACCTGGACGTCACCGGGCTGCTGGCCGGGATGTACCGCTACGCCGAGGGCCCGCAGCTCGACAAGGGCGCCAAGGCACAGGTTCTCGCCTCCGGGGTGGCCGTGCCGTGGGCGCTGCGGGCGCAGGAGCTGCTCGCCCAGGACTGGAACGTGTCGGCCGACGTCTGGTCGGTGACCTCGTGGAACGAGCTGCGCCGCGAGGCGGTCCAGGCCGAGGAGTGGAACCTGCTGAACCCGGCGGAGGAGCCCAAGGTCCCCTACGTCACCCAGCAGCTGACCGACGTCCCCGGCCCGGTCATCGCGGTCTCGGACTGGATGAAGGCGGTGCCGGACCTACTGGCCCCGTTCGTCCCGGGCGGCATGACGTCGCTGGGCACCGACGGGTTCGGCCTGTCCGACACCCGCCCGGCGCTGCGCCGGCACTTCCGGGTCGACGCCGAGTCGATCGTCGTGCGCACGCTGGCCTCGCTGGCCCAGCGCGGTGAGATCGAGCGCGACGTCGTCCGGCAGGCGGTCGAGAAGTACCAGATCGGTGAGGTGCAGGCCGCTCCGGCCGACACGAGCACCTCCCCGGAGCAGCAGCCGGAGGCGTAGTCGCCGACGAGTTCGCGATCTGACCGAACGGCCCGCCTCCCCGATCCCGGGGAGGCGGGCCGTTCGTCGTGTTGACCTTGACGCTGCGGCAAGGTCCATGCTGACGGCGTGGTGAGCATCGGTGCGCTGGCCAGGCTGGCGGGGACGACGACCCGGACGATCCGGCACTCTCACGCCGTGGGGCTGCTCCCCGAGCCCAGCCGGCTGGCCAACGGCTACCGCGACTACGACGCACACGACGCGGCACGGCTGCTCCGCGTGCGCCGGCTGGTCGAGCTCGGCCTGTCGCTGCCGGAGGTCACCGCCGCACTGGGCACCGACCCGACCGAGGGGACCGGGGTGCGCGATGCGCTGCTCGCCCTCGATGCCGACCTGGCTCGGCAGGCCGAGACCATCGGCGCCCGACGCCGGCAACTCGCCGGCCTCCTCGCCCGGGCGGACCTCACCACCTCCGAGCAGGTCGCCGACCTGCTGCGCGACCTGACCACGGCCGCGCCGGGGACCGGCCCCGACCAGCTCAGCCGGGAACGCGACCTGCTCGAGCTGCTGGAGACCGCCGGTGGGGCCGAGGAGTTCACCGGCATCGCCGACCGCTACCGCGCCGTCCTCGCCGACCCCGCCGCCGTCGACCGGATCGGTGCCTGGGCAGCGCGGTTCGAGGCGCTGGCCGGGGTGGCGGCAGCCGATCCCGTGGTCGCCGAGGTGGCGATGGAGCTCCGGACGCTGGGCCCCGAGCTCTTCCCGGGCCCCACCGGCTCACCGGCCGAGGACGGGGGGCACGGGGAGACCGCCTGGGCGGCCTTCCTCGCCGCACTCAGCCCGGCCCAGCGCCGGTGCATCGAGCTGGCGGGTCCCGGGTGGGCGACGTGCGCGTCCTGAGGTGGGCCGGGCCGGCGGTGCTGCTCGTCGAGGTGGTGCTGGTCGCCGGCGGCGTGCTCTCGCTGGGCAGTGCCGCCCTGTTGTTCGTCCTGGTCGAGGGCCTGCTCGCGCTGACCGTGGCCGGGCAGCTGGTCGCCGCCCGGCGGCGGTACCGGCAGGCCAGGACGGCGGGGGCCGAGGCCGAGGCCGCCCTGGGCGAAGCCCTCCGGACGGTGCTGCCCGGCCCGGTCGCGGCCGCGGTGCACCACGAGCTGCGGCTCTGGGCGTCGCTGGTGCTGCTGGCGCGCCGCCGCCGGCACGGGGTCCCGCCGGGCGCGGTCGCGATCCCCTACCACCGCGACCTGCGCCCGATGGCCGTCACCTTCCTGGCGCTCACGGTGGTCGAGGTGGCCGTCGTGGAGCTGGCGGTGCCCTGGACCACCGTGCGGTGGGTGCTGCTGGTCGCCGGGGTCTGGACGCTGCTGTTCGTCGCCGGGATGGCCGCCGCCAACGTCGTCCGCCCGCACGTGGTGACCTGGGAGGTGCTGCGGCTGCGCGCGGCCACGTTCGCCGACGTCCGGGTGCCGCTGGACCGGGTGGCCTCGGTCGCCGTCCGCCGGCGGCCGGCACCGGACCGGACGATCTCGGTGGCCGACGACGAACTGGTGCTCGGCGTCTCCGGCTCGACCGGCGTGGAGGTCCGGCTGACCGGCCCCACCACGATCGGTCTCGGGCGTCGCTCGGCCACGGTGACGGCCGTGCGGTTCGCCGCCGACGACCCGGCCGCCGCGGTCCGGGCACTCCGGGCCGCGGCGGACCTCAGGGACCCGAGGTGACCGGTCAGCCCGCGAGGGCCTGGGCCGCCATGACGGCGTACATCGCCACCCCGGCCGGCAGGGCGTCCTCGTCGAAGACGACCAGGTCGGAGTGGTTGCCCGGGGCCGTCGCCGGGTCGAGTTCCGGCGGGCAGGCGCCCAGGAACGCCATCGCGCCGGGCACCTGCTCCAGCACGTAGGAGAAGTCCTCCGCGCCCATCAGCGGCGCCGCCATCACTGCGCTGGCCTGCTCCCCCAGCAGCTGCGCGGCCGCCTCGGTCACCTGGGCGGCGACCCCGGCGTCGTTGACGGTCACCGGGTAGCCCTCGACCCGGACGAACTCCGCCCGCAGGTCGTGGGCGGCGGCGACGTGCTCGGCGACCCGCTGCACCGAGGCGAGGACGTCGGCCCGCCGCTCCGGCGAGAGGGTGCGGATCGTGCCGTCCATGACCGCGGACGGCGGGATGATGTTGTCCTTCGTGCCCGCCTCCAGGTGCCCGATCGTGACCACCGCCGGGTCGAAGACGTCGACCCGGCGGGTGACCATCGCCTGCAGCGCCAGCACGATCTCCGCCGCGACCGGCACCGGGTCGGCGGCCAGGTGCGGGGTCGAGGCGTGCCCGCCGCGGCCGTGCACGATGATCCGGAACTGGTCGGCCGAGGCCATCATGGCGCCGGCCCGGACGTTGATCGTGCCGGTCGGGAAGACCGTGGAGATGTGCAGCGCGAACGCGCCGCTCACCGGGGCGTCCGGGACGACGTCGAGCAGCCCCTCCTCCAGCATGAAGCGGGCACCGTGGTGGCCCTCCTCCCCCGGCTGGAACATGAACACCACCTGCCCGGCCAGGGTGTCCCGGCGCGCGGCCAGCAGCCGGGCTGCGCCGGCCAGCATGGCGACGTGGGTGTCGTGCCCGCAGGCGTGCATCGCCCCGGGCACCTCGGAGGCGAACGGCAGCCCGGTGGTCTCGGTCAGCGGCAGGGCGTCCATGTCCCCGCGCAGCAGGTAGGTGGGGCCGGGGCGGGCGCCGCGCAGCACCCCGACCACCGAGCTGGTGCTGGTGCCGGTGGTCAGCTCGATCGGCAGGTCGCCGAGGGCGGCCAGCACCATCGCCTGGGTGGCCGGCAGCTGCAGCCCGACCTCGGGCTGGCGGTGCAGCCGGCGGCGCAGGTCCACGGTGCGGTCGGCGTCGGCCCGGGCGGCGGCGAGCAGCGGAAGGACCCCCTCGCCCCCCACCACTCGCGAGCTCGCGGCGGGCCCCTGCGAGGGAGCCGAGTTCATGTCCATGCTCGTCACTCTGCCCAGGCCGGCCGGGCGGCGTCCAGCTGCCAGACCAGCACGGCCGCCGGGCCCTCGACCGGGCCGTCCCCCGGCGCGACGGTCACCTCACCGTCCCGGACGAGCACTCGCAGCCCGGGCGGCACGTCGGCACCGGCGTCGCCCACCCAGAGCCGGGCGTCGGTCCGGCCGAGGTCGACCCACCCGGTCGGCCGCGGCAGGACGTCGTGCGCCGGCGGCGCCCCGGGGTCGGCGGCCCGCAGGTAGGTCTGGACGACGTGCGCTCCCCCGGTGCCGGCCACCTCGTCGTGCTCCAGCCCCCGGCCGGCGCGCAGCACGGCGACGTCCCCGACGCCCAGCACGGCCTTGCGCCCCCAGGCGTGCCGCAGGGAACCGGCGAGCACGACCGCCACCACGTCGACGTCGGCGTGGGCGTGCCGTCCGTAGCCGGCGGCTGCGCCGAGCCGGTCGTCGGCCAGCCGCAGCAGGGGGCCCAGCGACCCGTCCTGCGGGGCCAGCAGCACCCGGGAGTCCAGCCCGCTCATCGGGCGGTCTCGCGGCGGACGGCGGGGGCGGGTTGACCCGGAGGAGCGGTGTGCACCACTCCACGATCCCGCACGCGGGGCGCACCGTGACAGGCTGGTGGGATGGGAGCAGGTCCGGTGCGCACGCAGCCCTCGGAGGCGACGTTGCGCCGGCTCGAGCGCTCCTCCGGCGCCCTGGCCACCCAGGCGGTGGCCCGGATGGACGAGGAGCTGTCCTGGTTCCGGGCGATGCCCGCCAGCCAGCGGTCCTGGGTGACGCTGGTGGCCCAGGCCGGCATCGCCTCCCTGGTCGAGTGGTGCCGCAACCCCGGCCGGCCGCCGCGGCTGACCGGTGAGGTGTTCGGCGCTGCGCCCCGCGAGCTGATGCAGGCCGTGCCGCTCAAGCGGTCGGTGGACCTGATCAAGGTCACCGTCGAGGTCGTCGAGGACCGGGTCGATCAGGTCGCCGAGCCCGGGGACGCCGACCGGCTGCGGCTGACCGTGCTGCAGTTCAGCCGGGAGATCGCCTTCGCCGCGGCCCACGTCTACGCCAGCTTCGCGGAGAACCGCGGCGCCTGGGACGCCCGGTTGGAGGCGCTGGTCGTCGACGCCCTGGTCCGCGGTGACCGCTCCGACGAGCTCCCCGGCCGGGCCGCGGCCCTGGGCTGGACGGAGACCGAGCCGGTCGTCGTCCTGGTCGGCTCGGCTCCGCCGGGTGAGGACGACGCCCGCGCCGCCGTCCGCCGGGCGGCCCGGTCGCTGGGCTGCGAGGTGCTCGTCGGGGTGCACGCCGACGAGCTGGTCGTCGTCCTCGGTGGCGCCTCCGACCTCGCCCAGGTGACCTCCCGGGTCTGCCGGGAGTTCGGCCCCGGCCCGGTGGTGCTCGGCCCGCGGGTCGGCTCGCTCGCCCATGCCGGGGAGTCGGCCACCGTGGCCCTCGCCGGGCTCCGTGCCGCACCGGCCTGGCCCGCCGCGCCCCGGCCGGTCGAGGCGGAGGACCTGCTGCCCGAGCGGGCCCTCGACGGCGACCCGCTGGCCCGCTCCGCACTGGCCGAGCAGGTGGCGGCGCCGCTGCAGGCGGCCGGCCCCGAGGTGCTCGAGACGGTGCGCACCGTGCTGGGCAACGGGGGCAACCTGGAGGCCACCGCCCGGGCGCTGTTCGTGCACACCAACACCGTGCGGTACCGGCTCAAGCGAGCCGCCGAGCTCACCGGGTGCTCGGCCACCGACCCTCGCGGCGCCTGGACGCTGCAGCTGGCGCTGGCCCTCGCGCAGCTCGAAGGTGGCCGCTCCCTCTGGCACTGAGGTGCCACCGGTTGTGGTCTCTGCGCCCGACACGCGGCCCCGATGTCGGGTTGCTGGCCCTCCATTTGGAGGGATCCTCCAAGAGGAGGTCGTAGATCTTCGTGGGCGATGCCGCCCCGCGCGGACGTCCGGGCTGGCACGGTGAACACGTGTTGGCCGTTCTCGCCCCCGGACAGGGTGCACAGAAGCCCGGGATGCTCACCGACTGGCTCGAGCTCCCCGGGGCCGAGTCGTTCTTCCGTTGGGCCGGTGCCATCGCCGACGCCGACCTCCTGGAGCTCGGCACCACCGGTGACGCCGAGGCCATCAAGGACACCGCGGTCACCCAGCCGCTGGTCGTCGCGATGAGCCTCTTCATCGCTCGTGAGCTCGGCGGGATGCCCGGGCCGGTGGTGCACTCCCCGCACGCCGGGCGGGACGTCGTCATCACCGGGCACAGCGTCGGCGAGCTGACCGCCGCCGCCCTGGCCGGCGTGCTGTCCGTCGAGGCGGCGATCGCGCTGACCGCCGTCCGCGGCCGGGCCATGGCCAGGTCCTGCGCGCAGACCCCGACCGGGATGTCCGCCGTCCTGGGTGGTGACCCCGACGAGGTGCTCGCCGCGATCGAGCAGCACGGCCTGGTCCCGGCCAACCGCAACGGCGGCGGGCAGGTCGTCGCCGCCGGCACCCTCGACGGGCTGGCCGCCCTCAAGGCCGACCCGCCGGCCAAGGCGCGGATCATGCCGCTGTCGGTGGCGGGGGCGTTCCACACCCACCACATGGCCTCCGCCCGCGCCGAGCTGGAGGGCCTGATCGGCGGGCTGCGACCGGCCGCCCCCAGCCGGCTGCTGCTCTCCAACGCCGACGGCGCCGCGGTCGACGACGGCGCCGAGGTGCTGTCCCGGCTGGTCAGCCAGGTCACCAGCCCGGTGCGCTTCGACGCCTGCCTGGCCACCCTGCGCGACCTCGGTGTCACCGCCGTGCTGGAGCTCCCGCCCGCCGGCGCGCTGGCCGGCCTGGCCAAGCGCGAGTGGAAGGGCAGCGACATCGAGGTGCTGGCACTGACCAGCCCGGCCGACCTCGACCGCGCCCGCGAGCTGATCGCCGCCGAGCGCGGCCGCGCGGAGGCCGAGCACTCCCCCGACTGGCGCGTCGTCGTCTCCCCGGTCCGGGGCACCGTCCGCCCGGCCGAGGTCCCCGAGGGCACCCACCTCCCCGCCGGCAGCCCGCTGGGCGCCGTGCACAGCCGGCGCGAGGTGGTCAACGTCTCCACCGGCTACGACGGCGTCCTCGCCGAGTGGCTCGTGCAGGACGGCGACCTCGTCGACGCCGGTGACCCGATCGCCCGTCTCTACCCGGAGGTTTCCGAGTGACCACGATCAAGCTGCGGGAGGGGGCTGCCGGCGCGACGATCCTGGGCCTGGGCTCCTACCGCCCCCGCCGCCGGGTGACCAACGACGAGCTCGCCCAGGTGATGGACACCAACGACGAGTGGATCCAGTCCCGGGTCGGCATCGCCGAGCGCCGCTGGGCGTCGGAGGACGAGACGTTGGTCGACATGTCCATCGCCGCCGGCGGCAAGGCGCTGGCGGCGAGCGGGCTGGCCCCCGACCAGATCGACCTGGTGATCGTGGCCAGCGCGAGCCTGACCGCCCCGATCCCGGGCATCGGCCCGCAGGTCGCACACCGGCTGGGCATCCCGCGCCCCGGCGCCTTCGACCTCAACGCCGGCTGCGCCGGGTTCTGCTACGCGCTCAGCGTGGCCAACGACGCCATCCGCACCGGTGAGGCCACCAACGTGCTGGTGGTCGGGGTCGAGCGGCTCTCCGACGTCACAGACCAGACCGACCGCAGCACCGCGGTGATCTTCGCCGACGGCGCCGGCGCAGCCGTCCTGGGCCCGACCGACGAGCCGGGCATCGGCCCGGTCGCCTGGGGCAGCGACGGCGACCAGTACACCGCCATCGAGATCGCCGCCGGCCGCTCGACCATGACGATGGCCGGCCAGACCGTCTACCGCTGGGCCACCACGAAGCTGACCCAGACGCTCCTCGAGGCGATGGAGAAGGCCGGCGTCACCGCCGCCGACATCGACGTCTTCGCCCCGCACCAGGCCAACCTGCGGATCATCGAGTCGATGGCCAAGAAGCTCGGCTTCAGCGAGAACACCGTGATCGCCCGGGACATCGTCCAGTCGGGCAACACCTCGGCGGCCTCCGTCCCGCTGGCGCTCACCGCGCTGATGGAGTCCGGTGAGGCCAAGTCCGGTGACCTGGCCCTGGTGCTCGGCTACGGAGCCGGGCTCACCTTCGCCGGTCAGGTGCTGCGCCTCCCCTGAGGCGCTGCACCGACCGGCCACAGACCCCCGGGACACCCGTCCCGGACGAGGCGGAGACCCTCCCGGGCCCCCGCCACCCACGCCAGAGAGAGGACCCCGCGTGCCCAGCACCGCAGACATCCAGGCCGGTCTCGCCGAGATCCTGGAGGAGGTGGCCGGGGTCGCCCCCGCCGACGCCACCCCCGAGAAGTCCTTCACCGACGACCTCGACGTCGACTCGCTGTCGATGGTCGAGATCGCCACCGCCGTCGAGGACAAGTTCGGCGTGGCGATCCCGGACGACGAGCTCGCCAACATCAAGACCGTCGGCGACGCGATGTCCTTCATCGAGAAGAACCAGGGCTGACCCAGCTCTCCCCGCACTCCCCCCGGCCGTCCGGCCAGGCCCAGCCAGTCCCAGGAGGAACGTCCATGAGCACGCCCACCGCTGACGTCGTCGTCACCGGGCTCGGCGCCACCACACCTCTCGGTGGCGACGTGGCCTCCACCTGGGAGGCGCTGCTGGCCGGCCGGTCCGGGGTGAGCCGCATCACCGACGACTGGGCCAAGGACTTCCCGGCCCAGCTCGTCGCCCGGCTGACCATCGAGCCGGCCGAGGTGCTCGACCGGGTGCGCATCCGGCGGCTGGACCGCAGCCAGCAGGTCGCCGTGATCGCCGCCGAGGAGGCCTGGCGCGACGCCGCCGGCGCCGACTCCGGGGTCGACCCCCTGCGGGTCGCCGTCGTGTTCGGCACCGGCATCGGCGGTGCCGTCACCCTGCTCGACCAGGACGACATCCTCGAGGCCAAGGGCCCCAAGCGGGTCTCCCCCTTCACCATCCCGATGCTCATGCCCAACGGCCCGGCCGCAGCCGTCGGCCTCGCCGTCGGTGCCCGGGCCGGGGTGCACGCCCCGGTGAGCGCCTGTGCGTCCGGGGCCGAGGCCATCCGCTGGGGCCTGGACCTGCTGCGGCTGGACCGGGCCGACATGGTCGTCGTCGGTGGGACCGAGGCCTGCGTGCACCCGCTGCCGATGGCCGGCTTCTCCGCGATGCGGGCGATGAGCACCCGCAACGACGAGCCCGAGCGCGCCTCCCGCCCGTTCGACAAGGGCCGTGACGGGTTCGTGCTCGGTGAGGGCGCCGCCGCCCTGGTGCTGGAGCGGGCCGACGCCGCGAAGGCGCGTGGAGCCAAGATCCACGCCCGGCTGGCCGGCGCCGGTGGCACCGCCGACGGCTACGACCTGGTCGCCCCGCACCCCGAGGGGGAAGGGGCCGGGCGGGCGATCACCGCCGCCATCCGGGACGCCGGGCTGACCGCGGCCGACATCGGCCACGTCAACGCCCACGCCACCTCCACCCCCATCGGCGACACCGCGGAGGCTGCGGCGATCCGCGACGCGATCGGCGACCACCCGCTCGTCACCGCCACCAAGAGCCAGACCGGCCACCTGCTCGGTGCGGCGGGTGCGCTGGAGTCGGTCTTCACCATCCTCGCGCTGCGCGAGCAGCTGGTGCCGGCCACCGCCAACCTGGACGACCCCGACGACGACGCCGCCGTCCAGGCCCTCGACATCGTCCGCCGCGACGCGCGGAAGGCGACCTTCTCCGCCGCACTGAACGACTCGTTCGGCTTCGGCGGGCACAACATGGCCCTGGTGTTCACAACGGTGTGATGAGGGGCCCCGTCCACCCCCGGGCTCGCGGCGGGGCCCTGCTGCGCGGCCACAACCTCCGGACCTGCGCTTCGAGGAGTTGCTCATGACCACCATCTCCGCCGCCCCGCCGACCACCCCGACCATCGACCCGCGGGACCCCGAGGACCGGCTCACCCGGTTCTTCGACCCCAGCTCGATGCAGTTGCTGGCCGCCCGGGACACCTCCGGGGTGCTCGCCGCCCGGGGCACCGTGGCCGGCTCCCCCGCCGTCGCCTACTGCACCGACGCCACGATCATGGGCGGTGCCATGGGCCTCGACGGCTGTCGGCACATCGTGGACGCGATCGACACCGCGCTGCGGGAGCGGGTGCCGGTCGTCGGCATCTGGCACTCCGGCGGGGCCCGGCTGGCCGAGGGCGTCACCGCCCTGCACGCGGTCGGCGAGGTGTTCGCCGCGATGGTCCGCGCCTCCGGGCGGGTGCCGCAGGTGTCCGTCGTCCTGGGTGCGGCCGCCGGTGGGGCGGCCTACGGCCCGGCGCTGACCGACCTGGTGATCATGGGACCGGCCGGGCGGGTCTTCGTGACCGGTCCGGACGTCGTCCGCTCGGTCACCGGTGAGGTGGTCGACCAGGAGCAGCTCGGCGGCCCGGACACCCACGGCCGGCGCTCGGGTGTGGTGCACGTGGTCACCGAGACCGAGGCCGAGGCCCTGGAGACCGCCCGCCAGGCCGTCGACCTCCTCGCCGCCCAGGGTGCCTTCGCCCCGGCCGCCGAGGAGCCCGCCGTCGACCTGATGGCGCTGCTCCCCGAGCAGCGCAACCGGGCCTACGACGTCAAGCCGCTGGTCGCCTCGCTGCTGGACGGGCCCGGGCTGGAGCTGCACCCGCGCTTCGCGCCCAACGTGGTCACCACGCTGGGTCGACTGGCCGGCCGGACGGTGGGCGTCATCGCGAACAACCCGCTGCGGCTGGGCGGCTGCCTGGACTCCGCGTCGGCGGAGAAGGCAGCCCGCTTCGTGCGGATGTGCGATGCGTTCGGGGTGCCGCTGGTCGTGCTGGTCGACGTCCCCGGCTACCTGCCCGGCGTCGGCCAGGAGTGGGACGGCGTGGTCCGCCGCGGCGCCAAGCTGCTGCACGCCTTCGCCGAGGCCGTCGTGCCGCGGGTGACGCTGGTGACGCGGAAGTCCTACGGCGGCGCCTACATCGCGATGAACGCCCGCTCGCTGGGTGCCACCGCCGTGTTCGCGTGGCCGGGAGCCGAGGTCGCCGTGATGGGCGCGAAGGCCGCCGTCGGCATCCTGCACCGCAAGAAGCTCGCCGCCGCCCCGCCCGGGGAGCGGGAAGCACTGCACGCCGAGCTGGCCGCCGAGCACGAGCGGATCGCCGGCGGGGTCAACCGGGCGCGGGAGATCGGCGTCGTCGACGAGGTGGTGGAGCCGTCGCAGACCAAGCGCCGGCTCGTTGCCGCCCTGGCGGAGGCCCCGCCAGGACGGGGAGCCCACGGCAACATCCCGCTCTGAGGCCCAACACGTACAGCGGCCCGGCACCCGCCGCGGAGGGTGCCGGGCCGCGGTAC
>NZ_JAPVBJ010000001.1:427492-795276 GCF_026967985.1 Modestobacter sp. VKM Ac-2984
GAGGCGGCGGTCACCACGTGCCCCTGGGCCTGCTCGGGGTGCCGGGCCGCTGTACGTGTGCCGGCTGACGTGCCGCCCTCACCGCGTGGGTGCCGACCGCCCTCTGCAGCGTGAGGACGGCGTCAGTTCCGCGAGGTCGGCGATCATGCCCCCCGACGGGTGGGGGCAGGTCCGTCGCGTCAGACGACCTGGTGCAGCCAGGTGGCCGGGGTGGCGTCACCGGCGTAGCGGTAGGCCTCGAGGTCGGCGTCCCACGCAGCGCCCAGCAGGGCGTCGACGCCGTGCCGGAAGGCCTCGACCGAGGTCGCGGTGGCCGCGAGGTGCCGCAGCTGCTGCTCGCTGATGATCAGGTCGCCGTTGGCACTGACCGGCGACCGGTGCACGCCGTGCCCGGGCACGTAGGACATGCGCTCGCCGTCGTTGCCGTGGCTGGCCTCTTCGGTGACCTCGAAGCGCAGCATCGGCCACTGCTTGAGGGCAGCGACCAGCTTGGCCCCGGTGCCGGGTGCGCCCGTCCAGGCGATCTCGGCACGGTAGGACCCGTGCGCCACGGGCTGGTCCGCCCATGACAAGGACACCGGCGCGCCGAGGACGCGTTCGAGCGCCCAACCGACGTGCTGGCAGAGCGCCTTCGGGCACGCGTGCACGAAGACGACACCCTGGGTTGACCGTCGCTGCACGGCACACCTCCATCGACTCGACTGGTTCGTCTTCCCCAACGGACCTGTCGCGTGATGACTGCGTTCGTACCTCGGCGGTTCCCGGAGCAACCGCTCGACAGTTTGCCTGATCGTGACCTTGCTGCGCCAGTGCGGAGCGGTGCAGATGAGACGTCTGGGACTCGAGTGGTCCAGCGAGACGCATGATCCACCAGGTCAGAGCGCCACTCCTCGCGACACGTGGACGATCTGGGCAAGAAATGTCCATGGTGTCGCCGGTGCCTGCGAGGATCCCCGCATGCCGCGGACCCGGTCCCTGCCACTGACCCTGTGGGCAAGCATCTCATCACTGGCCCTCGTCGCCGGGTGCGGTTCGGACGGCGGCGCGGCGGAGGGGGCAGAGGCCACCGCCGGTCCCGCGGTGCCGGCGTACGTCAGCCGCCCCGACCTCACCGCCCCCGACATCGAGATCACCACGGCGGCCGCCGCACCGGAGGCGGACGGGTCGGTCGTCCTGCTCGGACCGAAGAGCGAGGGCGCGCCGCTCACCGGGGTGCTGATCGTCGACGAGGCGGGCGAGCCGATCTGGATCCACCCGACCGAGAGCCGCAGCTACGACGTCCGGGTGCAGGAGCTCGACGGCGAGCCGGTGCTGACCTGGTGGCAGGGCACCAGCCCGGTGGTCGGCATGGGCATCGGGGAGTTCGTGATCGTCGACGACTCGTACCGGCAGATCGCCACGGTCACCACCGGCGGCGACGTCGACCCCGGCCAGGCCGACATCCACGAGGGCCGGCTGACCCCCGACGGCACCGCGCTGCTCACCGCCTACGTGAAGGAGCAGGTCGACCTCACCGAGTTCGGCGGGCCGGCGGACGGCTGGGTGTGGGACAACGTCGTCCAGGAGGTCGACGTCGACACCGGTGAGGTGCTGTTCTCCTGGCGGTCGCTGGACCACGTGCCGCTGGAGGCGACCAAGAGCGAGCTCTCCGACGACGGCGGCACCGAAGACGAGCCGTTCGACTACTTCCACGTCAACTCGGTCGCCGAGGACGCGGACGGGTCGCTGCTGGTCTCGGCGCGGAACACCTGGGGGGTCTACGACCTCGACCGGGAGTCCGGCGAGGTGCTGTGGACCCTGGGCGGCGAGGAGAGCGACTTCGAGCTCGGTGACGGGGTGGAGTTCGCTTGGCAGCACGATGCGGAGCGACAGGCCGACGGCACGTTGACGCTGTTCGACAACCAGTCCGAACCGGACATCGGCCCGACCTCGCGCGGGCTGCGACTCGCGCTCGACGAGCAGGCTGGGACCGCGACGCTGGTGACCGAGTACCTGCCGCCCGACCCCGACCGGCTGGCCGGCAGCCAGGGCAGCCTGGAGGTGCTGCCGAACGGCAACGTGTTCATCGGGTGGGGGTCGCGGCCGTACTACTCGGAGTTCGACGCCGACGGCACGCTGCTCTGGGACGCCGCGCTGGGCAGCGGCGACAACTACCGCGCCTATCGGGCGCAGTGGAGCGCGACGCCGGCCGACCCGCCGGATGCGGTGCTGGAGGACGACGCTGTGTACGTCAGCTGGAACGGTGCGACCGAGGTCGCCTCCTGGCGCCTGGTCGCCGGGGAGGACGAGGTGGCAGCCGAGGCCGGGGAACCGGTCGCCCGGTCCGGGTTCGAGACCCGGCTGCCGGTGGACGGCGACCCGGCGTACCTGGCCGTCGAGGCGCTGGACGCCGAGGGGCGCGTGCTGGGCAGCACCGTGCCGAGCGACTGAGGGCGACCGCTAGCGTGAACGCCCTGGGGCGGTAGCTCAGCCGGTCAGAGCATGGGACTCATAATCCCTGGGTCGTGGGTTCGAGCCCCACCCGCCCCACCACCAGGCAGTACGCGGGTACTGGGAACGCCAGTGCCCGATCATGATCGCGCCCTGGTGTTCCCGTGACCGGGCGCGCCGAGCAGTCGCCGATCGCCGTCGAAGATCTTCGTTGCTGATCGCGGCAGGTCAGTTCTGTCCTTCGCGGACGTCCTTCCCCTGTTCGGCGAACTCCTTGAAGTCCTGCATGTGCTGTTGCGACTGCTTGCGGAAAGCCCTGGGCATGAGAAGCCCCACCAGCCGCATCAGCAGGCCGCTGAACCGGTATTCGCTCTCGCTCTCCCAGAGCGTCGTCCCTGGATCGGCTTCGGTCAGCCGATCACGCACGACGCTCCACATGCCCGGGCCGACGATCTCGCGGTCGAAGTGGACGACGGTCGCTGTGGGGATCCCTCGCAGGTCTGCCGGCTCCCGGCGTGTGATCGTCTCGGTGAGTTCGGTCTGCCGCTGCCCCGACTGCATCACGACCCGCGACGTGGTGCCGAGCTGCCCGTGCACCCCACTCAACGGCTCGTGCAGCACCAGGCCCCGCAGCCACTTCGGGAAGTGTGCCGGGTCGGCGAGCAACTGGGCCACGCCCTCCCGCGGCAGGGCGATCTCGATCGAGTTGGTGAACTCCATGCGCGCAATCCTCAAGGGTGGAGGACGTGATGTTGTGCTGCTCGTCCTGCTGTTCGACGGAGAGCTCTGCGATCCGGCTCTCGATCGACGATTCTCATCGGCGGTGCGAGCGCCAGGAATGCTGGTCGACCCATTGCAGCGGCGATGTCAGGTCGGACGGTTCGAGCCCGCCGTGCAGCCCAGCGAGGGTGTTCCCTCGGGCGCCCAGGCTGCCGCTGCTGGACCGCACGACGCAGCGCAGTGACCCGCTGGCGTCGACCAGGCCGTGGCTGCGCTGTCGTGCCACGGCGCTGGAGTGCGGTCGGGACCGGGTGTAGGCCGAGTCGGGGTTCGAGGCCAGGTCCGCCCACGCCGGGCGTGGGCCCGCCCCACCCCGGCCTGCCGCTGTAGGACGCGGCGTCTGTCAGAGGGCCGCGATGAGACCGGCGGCATCCCAGGCCAGGCGAGCACCTCGCCCTGGCGGCAGGCCGAACGTGAGGCCGGCACCTGCAGGCACCCGACCATCGCCACCGCGTGGATCGGCACCGAGTGGGTTCCCGCATCCCTCGCCGTCCCCCAGACGGGGGCTCCGGTTACTGCCCGACCCAGCCGATATCTCCATCGCCGCCCGTACGGGTGTGGCCCGCCCCCACGCCTGAACAGGACACTGATGCCGCTCTCCCCCAGCCGCCGGGCTGCCGTCGCCGGCGCGCTCGCGCTGGCCACCCTCCTCACCGGCTCCACCGTCGCGAACGCCGCCCGCGAGGACCGTCCGACCGCCGTCACCAGCGCTGAGTCCGACGTCCGCGTCACCACCGCGGCCTCCCGCGGCCAAGCCAACAAGAAGGCCAAGGCCACGGAGCCGCCCGCGCCCACCACCAGCGCACCCGTGGAGGAGCCGCCTCCCGCCACGACGTCTCCGGCACCCACCGCGGCACCGGAGCCGGAGCCGACACCGGCTCCCGAACCCACTCGGGAGCCCACCCCCGAGCCGACACCAGAGCCGACCCCCGAGCCAGCGCCGGAGCCGACCGTCGAACCGCAGCCGGCCACCGGAGGCCGTGGGCCCGCCGGGAACACCGTGCTCTGGTCCGACGACTTCGAGCGCGGCCTGGACTGCGGCGTGTGGGTGCACATCCAGAACCACGAGACCGCGGCGTCGTCCAGCCTGTGCCCCGGGTGGGTGGCCGAGGGCTCGCCGACCCGCACGACGTTCCCCACCATCGACGGGAACCGGGTGGCCCGGTTCGAGCTGCGCCAGGGCGATCGGTCCGCCGGAGGAGAGCGCTCCGAGCTGTCCCCCTCCTCCGCCGACAGGTCGGCCACCGCCCTCACCGAGGGCTTCGAGGGCTGGTTCCAGCAGCGCCTCATGGTCGACCCGTCCATGCAGCAGGAGCAGAACGGCCGGTTCTACATCCTGACCCAGTGGCACACCGGGATCTCCTCCCCCGCCATCACCCTCGGCCTGTCCGACGACAACGACCTGCTGCTCCGCGTCGGCATGGAGGGCAAGAGCCAGGTCCTGGTGCCCGCCGGCGAGTTCCGGCTCGGCGAGTGGTTCGACGTCGACGTGCACTTCGTGATGTCCAACGACCCGGCCACGGGCGGGGCCGAGGCCTGGGTCGACGGGGTGCAGCGGGCCGGCTGGCAGTACGGCCGCACGATGATGGACTCCGGGTCCTACCTGAAGATCGGGCAGTACCGCGACTCACAGGCCGCCACCGGGATCACCTACGTCGACGACGTGGTGCTCTCCACCAACCGCTGACCATCGCCGCCCACTCCCCCACCGACGGACTCGGCGGGTCAGCTGCCGGGTGTGCCCTGGAGGACGTCGGCCCGCGGCGCGGTGTGGTGGCGGCCCATCGGCAGCATCAGCGGCTTGCCCGAGGTGGGGTCGACGATCACCTGGCTGTCCAGGCCGAACACCGCCCGCACGCACTCCTCGGTCAGCACGTCCGCCGGCTCCCCGGCGGCGTGGATCCGGCCGCCGGACAGGGCGACCAGGTGGTCGGCGTACCGGGCGGCGAGGTTCAGGTCGTGCAGCACCATCACGATCGTCGTCCCGCGGGCCCGGTTGAGGTCGGTCAGCAGGTCGAGCACCTCGATCTGGTGGGCCACGTCGAGGAACGTGGTCGGCTCGTCCAGCAGCAGCACGTCGGTCTGCTGGGCCAGCGCCATCGCGATCCACACCCGCTGGCGTTGCCCGCCGGACAGCTCGTCCACGGCCCGGTCGGCCAGCGGCGTGGTCTCGGTGGCGTCGAGGGCAGCCGCCACCGCGGCGTCGTCCTCCGTGCTCCACCGGGAGAACACCCGCTGGTGCGGGTGCCGTCCCCGGCCGACGAGGTCGGCGACCGTGATCCCCTCCGGCGCGATCGGCGACTGTGGCAGCAGGCCCAGCGTGCGGGCCAGCTCCTTGGCCGGCAGCCGGTGCACCGCCTTGCCGTCGAGCAGCACCCGCCCGCTCCGCGGCGACAGCAGCCGCGACATCGACCGCAGCAGCGTCGACTTGCCGCAGGCGTTCGCCCCGACGACCGCGGTGATCCGCCCCGGGGGCACGAGCAGGTCCAGGCCCTCGATCACGGTGCGGTCGCCGTAGGCGAGCGTGAGGTCCTCGGCTGCCAGGGAGTGGGTGGCGGTCACAGGGAGCCTCCGGTGCGGTTGCTGCGGACGATCAGGTAGATGAGGTACGGCGCCCCGAGCACCCCGGTGATGACGCCGACCGGGTAGCGGGTGCCGAACGCGTACTGCCCGCACAGGTCGGCGACGAGCACGAGCAGGGCCCCGACCAGCGCGGCCGGCACCAGCAGCGAGCCGTTCGGCCCCACGAGCCGGGCCGCGATCGGGCCTGCCAGGAACGACACGAACGCGATCGGACCACAGGCGGCGGTGGCGAAGGCGATCAGGCCCACCGCGGCGACGATCGCGATGACCCGGGTGCGCTCCACCCGAACCCCCAGCGCGGAGGAGGTGTCGTCACCGAGCTGCAGCGCGGAGAGGTTCCGGGTCTGCCCCAGCAGCACCGGCCCGAACACCAGCAGCGCGAGCAGGGTCGGCACGGTGGCCTCCCAGGTGCTGCCGTTGAGGCTGCCGGTCAGCCAGCGCAGCGCCTCCGCGAAGTCCCACGCACCGGCCTGGGACAGCACGTAGGAGGTGATGCTCTTGCACATCGCGGCGACGCCGATGCCGATCAGGATCAGCCGGGTGCCGGCGACGCCGTCCTTGAACGCCAGCGTGTAGATCAGCAGCGCCACCCCGAGCGCCGCCACGATCGCGGTGACCGACACCGCCGTGCCCGACCAGCCGAGGACCACGATGGCGAACGCCGCCGCGGCGCTCGCGCCGGAGGTGATGCCGATGACGTCGGGACTGGCCAGCGGGTTGCGCAGCATCGTCTGGAAGGTGACGCCGGCCAGGCCGAAGCTGAGCCCGGCCACCACCGCCAGTACGGCGCGCGGCAGCCGCAGCCGCCCGACCGTGAAGGAGGCGCCGGGCACGTCGGAGCCCAGGACGACGCGGAGCACGTCCCCCGGCGGGTAGAAGGTCCGCCCCACCATCAGCGTCACCGCGAAGGCGACGACGACGGCGAGGGTCAGCACGGCGATCACCAGCCGCCGGCGAGAGGCCCGGCGGACCCGTCCGCGGGCGACGGTGTCGACGGTCGTGGGAGGCGGCGAGACGACGGCGGTCACAGTTCGCGCACCTTCTGCCGGCGGACGATCGCGATGAAGAACGGGGCCCCGATGAGGGCGGTGAGGATGCCGACGTCCAGCTCGGTCGGGCGGGCCACGATGCGGCCGAGCACGTCGGCGCCGGTCAGCAGGCAGGCGCCGGCGATCGCGGAGAAGGGCAGCAGCCACCGGTGGTCCACGCCCACCAGGAGCCGGCACAGGTGGGGGACGACGAGCCCGACGAACCCGATCGGCCCGGCGGCCGCGGTGGCGGCGCCGCAGAGCAGGACGGAGCCGAGCGCGGCCACGCCCCGGGCCAGGGCCACCCGCTCCCCCAGGCCGGCGGCGAGTTCGTCGCCCAGCGCCAGGGAGTTCAGGCTGCGCGCGGACACCAGGCTGACGGCGAAGCCCACGAGGAGGAACGGCGCCACGGTGCCGATGCCGGTGAAGGTGGCGCCACCGACACCGCCGATCTCCCAGGACACGACGTTCTCCACGATGTCGCCGCGGGGCAGGGCGATGGCGGTGATGAAGGAGGTGAGCGCGGCCGACGTGGCCGCCCCCGCCAGGGCCAGCTTGAGCGGGGTCGCCCCACCCCGGCCCAGCGAGCCGACTGCGTAGACGAACACCGCGGCGACGGCGGCGCCGGTGATCGCCGCCCAGACGATGCTCGTCGCGGAGAACAGGCCGAACCAGGCGATCCCGGCGACCACCGCGAGCGAGGCGCCCATGTTGATCCCGAGCACCCCGGGGTCGGCCAGCGGGTTGCGGGTGACGCCCTGCATCACCGCACCGGAGAGCCCCAGCGCGGCGCCGACGACGACCGCCAGCACGGTGCGCGGGATCCGCTTGGTCACCGCGGCCTCGCCCATGGTCTCCGAGGAGCCACCGAGGGCCGCCAGGATCTCCGACCAGCCGACGTCCCGGGAGCCGATCGCGACGGAGGCGCCCATCAGGGCGACCAGCAGCCCGACCACGACCAGCAGCCAGAGGAACCGGACCGGCCCCGGGCGCCGCACGAGGGCGGCGTCCGGGGCCGGGGTGGACCGGACCGAGGTCATGCTGCCTTGTCAGCAGCCTCGGCGAGCATGGCGACGTAGTCCTCGAGCACCCAGGAGATGGCCAGCGGCGTCGGGTTCGCCGCCGTGCCCAGCGGGGTGTCCGGGAGCAGCACGATCGCCCCGTTCGCGACCGCCGGGATCTGCGACAGCAGCGGGTCGGCGTTCAGCGCGTCGACCAGTTCCTGGCCGCCGTAGGTGACGATGATGTCGACGTCGTCGAAGACGTCGACCTGCTCGGCGCTGACCGTCCCGGAGAACTGCTCACTGTCGGTGGAGGCCGCCGCCACGCTGGACGGGGTCGACAGCCCCAGGTCCTCGAAGAAGGCGCTGCGGGTGTCGAACGGGGTGTAGTAGCTGACCTCGCTCAGGTCGGACGTGTCCACGTGGGTGAGGAACATCGTGGACTTGCCCTCGAGCTCGGGGTGCTCGGCGACGGTGTCGGCGATGTCCTGCTCGATGTCGGCGATGAGCTCCTCGCCCTCCTCGGCCATGCCCATCCCCGCGGCGTTGACCTCGATCATCTCCCGCCACGGCGTCGCCCACGGGGCCTCCGGGTAGGCCACGACCGGAGCGATCTCGCTCAGCGTGTCGTAGTCCTCCTGGGTCAGCCCCGAGTAGGCGGCGAGGATGACGTCGGGGTCGGTGTCGGCGACCGCCTCGAAGTCGATGCCGTCGGTCTCGTCGAACAGCACCGGGGTCTCGCCACCCAGCTCCTCGAGCCGCTCGGAGACCCACGGCAGCATGCCGTCGCCGTCGTCGTCACCGAAGTTGGCGGCGGCCATGCCGACCGGGGTGACGCCCAGGGCCAGCGGCACCTCGTGGTTGGCCCAGTTGACCGTGGCCACCCGCTCGGGCTCGGAGTCGATCGTCGTCGTCCCGAAGGCGTGCTCGACGGTGATCGGGGTGAAGTCGGCGCCTGCGGCCTCGGCCTCGTCGCCCGACGAGGACGACGAGCAGGCGGCGAGGCCGCCGGCGAGCAGGGTTGCTGTGGAGACTGCGATCAGTCTCGAGGCGCGGCGCATGGGGTCCTCCGGTGGTGGTGCAGTGCTCGCCCGACGACATCCGGACGGGACGAGCAACTGAGGCTTGGCTAACACAACTTAGGGTGTGCTTGGTCAGATGTCGATCACCGGGGGGTCACAGGGCGCGGACGGCGGGCACCGCCGACGATGGGGGGCGTGCCCATCGACTCCACCAGCACCCACCCCGCGACCCCGGACGCCGTCCTCGCGCTCCTCACCGACGAGCAGTTCCTGCGCGATCGTGCCGCCGCCCTGGGCGCACAGGTCCAGGAGGTGACCGTGACCGGCACGCGCACCACCACGCGGCTCGCCGCCCCCACCGAGGGCATCCCGCCGGTGTTCGCCCGCTTCGTCGGCTCGTCGGTCTCGGTCGTCGAGCGGAGCGACTGGGCCCCGGACGGCGCCGGCGGCCACCGCACCGACCTGGACGTGCGGGCCGAGGTCTTCGGCCGGACCGTCCAGATCACCGGCGAACGACGACTGCTCCCCGAGGGCACGGGCACCCGCTCGACCGTCACCGGCGACGCCACGGTCGACGCGCCGCTGATCGGCCGGCAGGCGGAGGGCGCGGTGCGGGAGCTGGTCGCCGTGGTGCTGCGCAAGGAGGACGAGCTGCTCCGCCGCCGGCTGGGCTGACCCCGGTCAGGAGTGTCGGCGGCCTCGACCAGGATGGCGGCCATGGTGGCCTTCTTCCTCCCGCGAGCCGGCGACGACGAGCAGGCCGAACGCCTCTACGATGCGCTGGCCGAGTTCGCCGGCTGCGAGCCGGCGCCGCCCGGGCAGCGGGTGCGGTGGATCGTCTTCACCCAGGACGGCGCCCAGTGGGTCGCCGCCGTCGGTGAGGAGCTGCGCGGCCGCCGGACGACGCAGCAGCTGCGCCGCGGCGAGCTGATCGAACGCACCGAGGAGCTCTCCTCCCCCACCCGGGTGCTCGCCGTCTACCCGGGGACGCCGTTCGTCGTGGTCACCGACGCGCAGCCGATCACCGGCACCCCCTCGGAGTGGGCGAACCCGTTCACTGCGGTGCCCGAGCAGGTCACCTGGTTCGACGCCCCGGGGGCTCAACGGCCCTGACGCTCCCGGTACCGGGCGGCCCGCTTCTCCGCGGCCGCCCGCCGCCGCGCGGCCTGCTGGGCGTCCCGGCCGACCTGCGCCCGGTCGCGGACCGTCTGGGCGGTGCCGACCGGGTACCCGGCCTTCTTCACCCGGTTCTCGGTCGTCTCGGTCATGTAGGCGAGAGAGAAGATCAGCCCGAGCAGCAGCCCGCCGAGCGCGGTCATGCCACGGATCCAGAACGGGCCGGGGACGAACAGGAGGACCAGCGCGATCGGCACCGCCATCTGCACCCCGGCCCGGAGGACGTGCCGCCAGCCCCAGCTCGCGGTCGTGGTGTCGTACAGCACCCAGCTGGCGTGCCGCGCGGGCAGCGCGCCGCCCATCGCGTACCAGAGCCAGCGGAGCAGACCGGGCCGCGCCGGCTCATCGGCGGTCTCAGGCCCACCGGACCTGCTCGTGGCCATGGCCTGCACGGTACCGACACCACAGCGCCTCCGAATGTCGCTCGGCGTGATCGAGGGAACACGAAGAGGCGGGATCGCCCGGTACCGGATCGACACCGTCTGTGCACGTTGGACGCCTGCTGGACGTGGCGGATCATCGGGGCATGGTCCAGTTCGTCGTGGACGACGTCGTCCCCTTCGACGACTGGACGGCGGCCGTCCGCGCCTCCCTCGCCTTCCTGCACCGCACCGTCGGCCTGGACGTCTGGATGGTCACCCACCTCCGGGAGCCGGAGCAGGTGGTGCTGTTCTCGCATCCCCAGGAGGTCATCCCGCAGGGCACGGTGGTGCCCTGGGAGCAGAGCTTCTGCCACTCGATGGTCAGCGGCGTCGGCCCCCGGGTCGCCACGGTCGCCGCCGCCACCCCGGCCTACCGCGACCTGATGACCGGGCACGCCGAGAGGGTCGCCGCCTACATCGGTGTCCCGCTGGTGACCCGGGACGGCGCGGTGTTCGGCACCCTCTGCGGCGTGGCCTCCCGCGCGCAGCCCCGCACCCTGACCCGGCACCTGCCGCTGGTCGAGATGAGCGCCCGGATGCTCAGCAGCCTGCTGCCCGACCCGGTGCCGGAGCCCACGACCGACCGATCCAACAGCGACCGATCCAGCACGGACCGACCCCGCACCGGCTGACCCCCGTACCGACGGTCACCGGTGGCCGGCCGCCCGCAGGGCCTGGACGCAGCCGCGTTCCAGCGCCCGCTGCCGCCGCACCCGCGCACGCAGGCCCGGCACCGGCTCCAGCGCCCGGCGCTCCGCCGGTCGTACCCCGGTCAGCCGGCCCTCGGCACAGGAGCCGCTGGTCACGTGCACGGTCCACCGCTCGGCGTCGGGCACGGAGATCTCCTGACCGACCAGCACGGCGGGCCCGCGGACGCCGGGCGGTGCGCCGGCCACCTCCAGCGGGTCGGCGTCCCAGTCGGCGACCCGGACGGTGCGCACGTGCAGCCCGTCGTCGTCGACCGCCAGCACCGCGTCGGCCGGTCCGTCGCGCCGCCCACCGGGGACGACGTCGACCGGGTCGAGCAGCAGGACCAGCCGCGGCAGGTACCACCAGTGCTCCCGGCGCAGCATCGGCGAGTCCGCGAGCGCCCGCGACGGCGGGTGCTTGCGCAGCTCCTGGTCCAGCAGCTGCTCGGTGAACAGGCTGCCGTCGCCGTCCTCGACCAGGGTCAGCCGGCCGGTGACCACCAGCGGTTCCCAGCCCGGCCCGGCCAGCCGCGGGTCCGACAGCACCAGCGCGGCCTCGCCCCCCGCGGCGGCCGCGCGCGCCGCCTCGACCTGCGCCCAGGGCAACGCGACCGCCGGCAGCTCTCCCAGCAGCAGCGGCACCACCCCGAGGGCGCCGGGTGGCTGGTCGCCGCGCCGCCAGAGGAGCTCGGCCACGCCGGCGGCCCGGACCTCGGCGCTCGGTGTTGTGGTGCCGGTCACGGCAACTGTCTACTCTTCGCCTGCGGCGGCTGCCCGGCCGCCCAGGACGTGGGGGGTTGCCCGTGCCCGCATTCGCCGTGGCCGCCGTCGTCGGGGTGCTGTTCTTCCTCGGCTACCGGTACTACTCGAGCTATCTGGCCCGCAAGGTCTACGTCCTCGACCCGGCCTTCGTCACCCCGGCGCACGAGTTCAACGACGGCGTCGACTACGTGCCGACCAACAAGCACGTGCTGTTCGGCCACCACTTCACCTCTGTCGCCGGCGCCGCACCGATCGTCGGCCCGGCGATCGCGGTGTTCTGGGGCTGGGGCCCGGCGCTGGCCTGGATCGTGCTCGGCACGATCTTCGCCGCCGGCGTGCACGACTTCGGGTCGCTCGTGGTGTCGGTGCGGCACAAGGCCAAGAGCATCGGGACGCTGGCCGGCGAGGTGGTCAACGGCCGGGCCCGGATGCTGTTCCTGGCGATCATCTTCTTCCTGCTGACCCTGGTGAACGCCGTCTTCGCGGTGGTCATCGGCAACCTGTTCGTGGCCAACCCGGGCGCGGTCATCCCGATCGTGGTCGAGATCCCGCTGGCCATGCTGATCGGCCAGTACATCTACCGGACCCGCTCCTCGGCGCTGATCCCCTCGATCGTCGGCGTGATCGTGCTGTACGCGCTGATCCTGGTCGGCAACGCCTTCCCGATCGAGCTCGACGGCCTGGCCGAGGCCCTCGGCGTCGAGCAAACCCGCAACGTCTGGGTCGTGCTGCTGTTCGCCTACACCTGGATCGCCTCGCGCATCCCGGTGTGGGTGCTGCTGCAGCCCCGCGACTACATCAACAGCCACCAGCTCTTCATCGCCCTGGCCGTCATCGCCGCCGGCGTCATCGTCGGGATGAACACCATCCAGGCCCCGGTGGTCAACGACGTCCCGGAGGGGTCGCCCAGCTTCTTCCCCTTCCTGTTCATCACCATCGCCTGCGGCGCCATCTCCGGGTTCCACTCCCTGGTCTCCTCGGGGACGACGTCCAAGCAGCTCGACACCGAGACCGACGCCCGCTACGTGGGCTACATGGGCGCGGTCGGCGAGGGCTCCCTGGCCACCGGCGCCGTGCTCGCCGCCACCGCGGGCGTGGCCGCCTCGCAGGCCGACTGGCAGGCGCTCTACCCCGACTTCGCCACCGCCTCCGGCGGCGCGGTCGGCAACTTCGTCGACGGCGTCGCGGTGTTCGCCAACAACATCGGCGTCCCGCTGGACCTGGCCACCATCTTCGCCGCAGTCGTGGTGATCAGCTTCGCCGCGACCACGATGGACACCGGCGTACGGCTGCAGCGCTACGTCGTGCAGGAGATCGGCGAGATCATCAAGGTCCGGGTGCTGGCCCGGAACCTCACCCTCGCCACCACCGTCGCGGTGCTCATCCCGCTGGCGATGGCGCTGCTGCCCGGCGGTGGCGAGGCCGGCTACACCTTCGGCGTCCTCTGGCAGCTGTTCGGGACGACGAACCAGCTCACCGCGGGGCTGGCGTTGTCGGTCCTCGCGGTGTGGGTGACCCGCCGGGGCCGCAACCCGCTGGCCATCCTGATCCCGCTCGTGTTCCTGCTGGCGATGACCTCCTGGGCCCTGATCGTCAACCTGCAGCGCTTCATCGAGGCCGACAACTGGGTGCTCGCCCCGCTGGACGCGCTGATCTTCCTCCTGGCGATCTGGCTGATGGTGGAGGCCGCCATCGCGCTGCGCACGGCGTTCCGGGAGCGTCCGCAACCCGGTGCCGAAGCACGGCCCACCTCCGACCCGGCCGTCGCCCGCGCCAACCCGACGTCCCCCACCGACGACACGGAGCTGGGCCAGACCTCGCGCGACGAGCCGCGGTGAGGCACCGCGTCGTCCTCGTCCGGGGGCCGCGCGCCGCCGCGGGCGGAGGCGGTTGCTGCAGCGGCGCGACCCGTCCCTTCGACTCCGGCGGCGGGCACCGGCACGTGCCGCCGGTCGACGACGTCGGGGCGGTCTACCGGGCGCTGCGCGCGGCGCTCCCCCGCGACGTCGCCGTGGAGGTCGTCTCGCCGACGAACTGGGTGTGGCTGGTCCCGGCCCTGCTGACCGACGGGCGCCGCCGCGGGCTGCGGGGTGCGGCGCTGTGGCGCTCGGTGCGGGCCGGGATCGTGGTGGAGTCGTTGATCTGCGACGGGGCGGTGCTGGCCTCCGGCCGGCTGCCCGCCCCCGCCGCCGCGGTCGCCGCCGTGGAAACCGAGCTGGCCGTGGCCGAGCTGGAGCAGGTCACGACCGCTGCAGCAGCTCGCGGTAGAACGCCACCCCGCGCGCCAGCGCCGCCACCGTGAGGTGCTCATCGGCGGCGTGCAGGGACGCGAGCTGCGCCGAGCTGAGGTCGAAGGGCATGAACCGGTAGACGCTGTCGCTGATCTTCGCGAAGTGCCGGGCGTCGCTGGCCTGCACCATCAGGTACGGGGTCACCGTGGCCCCCAGGTGCGCCGCCTGGATCGCCGCGGTCAGCGTCGCCCACGCCTCGTTGTCGGTCCGGGACACCGGTGACGGGTCGTCGGCGCGGGTCGCCTCCAGCCGCACGCTCGGGTCGGCGATGATCCCGCGGATCCGCTCGATCGCCGACTCGGCCGTCTCCCCGAGCACCACCCGGACGTTGGCCACCGCCCGGGCCCGGGTCGCGAGCACGTTGGGTGCCCGGCTCCCCTCCAGCTGGGTGATCGCCACCGTCGTCCGGACCAGGGCGCTGGCCTCCCGGCCGGCGCGGGACAGCAGGGGGGCCAGCGCCGGCCGCAGCAGCGCGGCGTGCGCGTACAGCGCGCGGTACCCGGCCGAGGCGTGCCGGCCGACGGTGTCGACGAGCGCCAGCACGACGTCGCTGACCCGGGCCGGGAAGGGCTCCTCGTCGAGGCGGACCAGGGCCCGGGCCAGCCGGGCGGGTGCGCCGCCGCGGACCGGCGACGACGCGTGCCCACCGGCGTCCTCGGTGGTCAGCTCGAGGTCGACGACCCCCTTCTCGGCGATGCCGACGACGGCGATCGGCCCCGGGACGCCGGGGAAGACCCCGGTGACCACGGCGCCGCCCTCGTCGACGACCGCCCAGGGGCTGATGCCCCGTGCGGCGAGCGTCTCGGCCGCCGTCCGTGCCCCGGAGCCGGCCACCTCCTCGTCGTTGCCGAAGGAGAGGTACACGTCCCGGGCCGGCCGGAACCCCTCGGCCAGCAGCGACTCCACCGCCTCCAGGACGGCGACCAGGGCGCCCTTGTCGTCGATGGCGCCCCGGCCGTGCACGACGCCGTCGATGACCTCCCCCGCGAACGGGTCGTGGGTCCACGCCTGCCCGTCGGCCGGGACGACGTCGTAGTGCGCCATCAGCACCAGGGGCGGTGCGTCGCTGCCGCTTCGCCAGTGGAACAGCATCGCCCCGGAGCCCAGCAGCTCCAGCTCCAGCTCCCGGTGGGTGAGCGGGTAGAGCTCGCCCAGCCGCTCGCGGAAGGTGCTGAAGACCGACTGGTCGACCTGCTCGGGGTCGCGCCGGGACACCGTCGGGATCCGGATCAGCTGCGCGAGGTGGTCGGCGGCCCGGCAGGCGTCGACCGCCCCGACGTCCGCGTGTGGCACGTCCGGGCGGGCCGGTGGCCGGAAGCGGCGCACCCGGGTGAGGGCGGCGCCGGCTCCCACGGCGGCTCCGGTGGTCAGCAGTGTCCGCTTCATCCAGCTGTCTCCTCCCGGGCCGCGACGGTGCGGTCCTCGGTCTGCGCGGGGTCGGCGAAGGCCAGCCGCGGGACGAACACGAGCGCGACAGCGGCGATCAGCGCCGTGCTGCCGCAGATGGCCCAGACGGTCACGTACCCGGTCAGCGACCCGGCGGTGCCCTCGACCCCGCCGGCCAGCACGGGTGCACCGGCGGCGAGGGCGAGGGCGAACACCGACGACGCGAACATCCCGCCGATGACCTTGGTGGTGTTCGTGAGCCCGGTGGCGACGGCGGTGCGGCCGGCCGGGGCGGCCGCGGCTGCTGCGGCGGGCAGGGCCGCGACGAGGGCACCCGACCCCACCCCGGCGACCGTCATGCCGGCCAGCACCTGGCCGAGCTCGTCGTGGAAGGGCACCAGCAGCAGGTAGCCGGTGGCGACCAGCGCCGCCGCCCCGATGAGGGTCAGCCGTGGCGTGGTGAGCCGGGAGACCCGGGCGAACTGGCTCGCGCCGACCAGCATCGAGATCACGTAGGCGCCGATGACCAGCGACACCGAGCTGGTCGACAGGCCGAGGCCGTAGCCGTAGACGTCCGGGTCGGTGCGGGCGAACGTCGACAACGGCCCCTGCGCGCCCAGCACGCTGACCCCGAACAGGCCCGCGGTCAGCTGGACCGGCCACATCGCCGAGCTGCGCAGCACCCGGAAGTCGACCAGCGGGTCCGGCTGCCGCAGCTCGTAGCGCACGAACGGCCACACCAGGAGGAGGCCGGCCGCGACCACCAGCCACGGCCAGGCCTGCTCCGCCCCGTTGAGCCGGACGAACGTCAGGCCGCCGGTGACCACCAGCAGGACGGCGGTCAGCAGCGCGGCGCCGCCGGAGTCGACCACCCCCTGCATCCGGTCGGTCCCCTCCGGCACCAGCCGCCAGACGACGACCACCACCCCGACGACCAGCACGCCGGGAGCCAGCAGCACCAGCCAGAGCGCATCGCCCAGCAGGTCGCCGATCACCCCGCCGCTGAGCGCCCCCACGATGGCGCCCAGCTGCAGCGCGGCGACGATGAGGCCGGTGGCCCGCCGGGTGCGGGCCGCGGTGTCCGGCAGCCCGCGGGAGCGGCTGTAGATCAGCGCCACCTGCAGCGGGAGCCAGGCCGCGTAGATGCCCTGCACGGCCCAGGCCAGCAGGAACACCGGGAAGGTCTGGGCGAACGCGAGCACGATGGTGGCCACCGCGACGACGGCCGCCGACCAGAGCAGCATCCGGCGGTGCCCGTGCAGGTCACCGAGCTTGGCCAGCACCGGGACGGCGATCGCCGACAGCATCAGCTGGCCGGCCTCGAGCCAGTTGACGTCGGCGTCGTTGATGCCCAGGTGCCGGGCGATGTCGGTGAGCAGCGGGATGTAGTACCCCTGCAGGACGCCGCTGGTGAACTCGACGAACACCAGGTAGCCGACGACGCCGGCCGTCATCCGGGCCTGCCACCGCCCCGCCCGGCTGCCGCTGCGCTGCGCCGACTGCTGCATCGAGCCCGCTCCTCGCTGTGGTGGGTCCCGGGGCGGCCAGCATCGACGAGGTGCTCGGCCGACGCAAACGGCCGGTTCAGCGGGTGGCGAGCAGCTCTCCGGCGTCGATCCGGCGCCGGCCGACGTAGTAGAGCGTCGTCCCGTCGGCCACCGGGGTCTCCCAGGCCGGGCTGACCGTCAGGCCGTCGGGCCCGCGCAGCGCCAGCACCGTCGCCCCGAAGGCCTGACCGAAGCGCACCTGACAGTCGCCGAACGTGCCCAGCCGGTGCCCGGCGGGCAGCCGGACGGAGTAGGTGTTGCCGTGGCCGTGGCTGCTCATCAGGTCGCCGTAGACCTCGGTGAGCCCGGGGTCCAGCGCCTCCTCGGTGATCAGGAAGGGCATGTGCCACTGCACGCAGGCGATCCGGGGGTCGACGTAGCGGAGGTTGTCCCGGCGGTCCAGGTCGCGCAGCGCGGCGACCTTGTGCACCTCCGGGGCGGCGTGGTGCACCGCCACCGCGATGGCCAGCGTCTCGTTGTCGTCCCGCCCGTCGACCACCACCACCCGGGCCGCGGCCACATTGGCCCGGGTCATGACGTCGACGTGGCTGAGGTCGCCGCGGACGAAGGAGACCTCGGTCCGCTCCGGCACGGGGTCCTCCGGCACGTCCTCCCAGGCACACAGCGCGACCCGGGTGCGCCCCTCGGCGGCCAGCTCGGCGAGCATCCGCTCGGTGCGGCCCGGGAAGTACCCCAGCACGACGACGTGATCGGTCAGGTCCAGCTCGTCCACACCCTTCAGGCGTCTACTGCGGACCGACTGCAGGTAGTCGGCAAGCCGCGTGAACAGCAACGTCAGCGTGACGATGCCACCGATGATCACGTAGGCGCCGACCACGTGGCCGGCGGCCGAGGCCGGGAAGAAGTCGCCGTAGCCCACGGTGGCGGCGGTGACGACGAAGTACCACCAGTAGTTGGCCGGCGCGACGATGTCACTGTCGGCGCCCTCCACCAGGGCCATCGCCGGCCAGCTGGTCACGAAGACGAAGACCATCACGGCCAACGGCAGCCGCCAGCCGCGCAGCCGCGCCTGGACCACCCGCGAGAAGCGCGAGAACAAGCCGAACACGGGTCTCCTGCCAGGTCGAGGTCCCGAGCAACCTAGCGTGCGCGTCGGAGTGGGGTCAGGGTGTCGTCATGACGACACCGACCGACGGCGACCTCCCCGAGCCCCGGGACATCGCCCTGGAGCAGGCCACCCCCGAGCAGGTCGAGGACCTGGAGGAGGCCAGCGAGCCGCCCGGCGAGTGATCCGACGGGAGCTCGGGTAGCCCGGCGATCATGGAGAGCCGGGACCTGCTGCTGACCGCGTTCGACAACGTCGAGGAGGCCGTCCGCGGGGCGGTCGAGGGGATCGCCCCGGAGCTGCTGACCGCACGGATCGACCCGGAGGCCAACACCATCGCCTGGCTGGTCTGGCACCTGACCCGGGTGCAGGACGACCACGTCGCCGAGGTCGCCGGCACCGCCCAGGCCTACACCGGCGCCGGGTGGCACGACCGGTTCGGGCTGCCGTTCGACCCGGGCGCCACCGGCTACGGGTTCAGCAGCAGCGACGTCGCACGCACCGAGGTCAGCGACCCGCAGCTGCTGATCGGCTACCACGCCGACGTGCACCGCCGGACCGCCGAGTTCGTGGGCACGCTCACCGCCGCGGACCTCGACCGGGTGGTCGACGAGCGCTGGGACCCGCCGGTCACCCTCGGCGTCCGGCTGGTCAGCGTGGTCACCGACGACCTGCAGCACGCTGGGCAGGCAGCCCTCCTGCGCGGCTCCCTGGAGCGGCGCTGAGCACACGGCACCGAGTGCCACCCGCGAGTAGCTTCGGAACGGTGAGCAACGACGCTTCCCCTGACTTCTACGCCCTCGACGACCTCCTGGAGCCGGAGGAGATCGAGCTGCGCGACCGGGTGCGCGACTTCTGCACGCGCGAGGTCACGCCGATCATCAACGACTACTGGGAGCGGGCGGAGTTCCCGTTCGAGCTCATCCCCAAGATGGCCGAGCTGGGCGTGGCCGGCGGCACGGTCGCCGGGTACGGCTCGGCCGGGATGAGCGCGGTCTCCGCCGGCCTGGTCGCCGCCGAGTGGGCCCGCGCCGACGGCAGCCTGGGCACCTTCTACGGGGTGCACAGCTTCCTGGCCATGCAGTCGATCGCCCTCCTCGGCGACGAGGAGCAGCGCGAGCGCTGGCTGCCGGCGATGGCCAAGATGGAGCTGATCGGCGCGTTCGGGCTGACCGAGCCCCAGCACGGTTCGGACGCCGTCGCCCTGGAGACCAGCGCCCGCCGGGACGGCGACGAGTGGGTGCTCAACGGGGCCAAGAAGTGGATCGGCAACGGCACGATCGCCGACCTGGTGCTCATCTGGGCCCGCGACGAGGAGGGGGCGGTCGGCGGCTACGTCGTCCCCAAGGGGTCGATCGGCTGGACCGCCACCCGGATGACCGGCAAGACCGCGCTGCGGGCGGTGTGGCAGGCCGAGATCACCCTGGAGGACGTGCGGGTGCCGGCGGAGAACAAGCTGGCCAACTGCCGGTCGTTCAAGGACGTCTCGGTGGTCCTGGACCGCACCCGGTACACGGTGGCCTGGCGGGCGCTGGGCATCGCCGAGGCCGCCTACGAGCTGGCGCTGAAGCACACGATGCAGCGCGAGCAGTTCGGCCAGCCGATCGCCGGCTACCAGCTGGTGCAGGAGAAGCTGGCCCGGATGCTGGCCGAGATCACCAGCATGCAGCTGCTGAGCTGGCGGTTGAGCAAGCTCGCCGACGAGGGCCGGATGACGGCGGCCATGGCCTCGATGGCGAAGATGAACAACTGCAAGAAGGCGAGGCAGATCGTGGCGGACGCCCGGGACCTGTTCGGCGGCGACGGCATCCTGCTCGAGCACCACATCGCCCGCCACCACGCCGACATCGAGGCGATCTACACGTTCGAGGGCACCGACCACGTGCAGGCGCTCATCGTGGGCCGGGACATCACCGGCATCTCGGCGATCACCGGCCGCCGGACCCCGCGCGCCCAGGAGAAGCCGGCGGACACCCCGCAGTCGATCTAGCCGACCTGTCGCAGTGCCGGCGCCGTGCGGCGCCGGCACTCGGCGCAGGTGTCACGACCCCTGCTCATCCGCTCCCACTGCTGCGAGCCCCAGATCTGCACGATCGCCCCGCACACGGCGAGCTCCACCTCCCCGTCGAGCTCGTCGGCGGGCCGGTGCGCCTCGACGGCGTGCCAGGACTTGGGCTGGTCGACCGGCTGGGCCCAGGATCGACGATCCGGCCGGGCGAATCCGACGGCGTAGCTGTCCACTGTCTTCCTGTGCCCCACGCCACACGAGGCCAATCATGGGGTGTCCCGTCACCGCGGCTCCCGCGCTACCGTCGACGGCGACTGGAGGGGGTGTCCCGGTGGACCCGGTGAGCCTGGGCGTGGGTGCGCTGCTGATCGCCGTCGGTTTCGCGGCCGGCCGGCTGGGACGTCGCCGTCCGAGTGGCCCGCCGGTGCCCCAGGCCGTGTGCGCCTGCGGCCACCCGCTGAGCCAGCACGACCCCGAGCAGGGCACCTGCCACTCCGAGATCGCCCGGGACGCCTACACCAAGCGCGGCAAGTGGGCCGGGCACACCTGGGTCGCCTGCAGCTGCCGCCAGTACATCGGCCCGCGGCCGATCGACGAGGTCTTCGCCCCGCGCCTGCTCCCCCCGTCGGACTGATCTCTCCCGGCCGCTGACCGGCGCGACGTCCGGTCCCGGCGCGCCGGCTTGGCGAGATCCGCCAGAGACTGTGCTGCTCGTTCGTGACGAGCGCCACACAGTTTGCCCGGTCAGGTGCCGATGTTGAGGACATGTCACGTCGGCTCGCAACGATGCGGACCTCGACCGAGCAGCAGGTCGCGGCCCAGCGGTCCCCCTCGCCCTGGTGGCGGTCGGCCGTGGTCTACCAGGTCTACCTGCGGTCCTTCGCCGACGGCAACGGCGACGGGATCGGCGACCTGGCCGGCCTGCGCTCCCGGCTGCCCTACCTGTCCTGGCTCGGCGTCGACGCGCTGTGGATCAACCCGCACTACCCCTCCGGCGGGGCCGACGGCGGCTACGACATCTGTGACTACCGGGCGGTCGACCCCGACTACGGCGACGTCGCCGACCTGGAGGCCCTGGTCGCCGACGCCCGGCAGCTCGGGCTGCGCGTCGTGCTCGACGTCGTCCCGAACCACACCTCCGACCAGCACCCGTGGTTCTCCGCCGCGCTCGCCGACCCCGACTCCCCCGAGGCCTCCCGGTACCACTTCGCCCCGCCGTCGGAGGAGCCGCCGAACAACTGGCGCTCGCTGTTCGGCGGCCCCGCCTGGTCGCGGACCCCGGACGGTCGCTGGTACCTGCACCTGTTCGCCCCCGAGCAGCCGGACCTGAACTGGCGGGACCCGGCGGTGGCCGCCGACTTCGAGAAGACGCTCCGGTTCTGGCTCGACCGCGGGGTCAGCGGGTTCCGGGTCGACGTCGCCTACGGCCTGTTCAAGGACGCCGAGCTGCGGGACAACCCGGGCGCCTACTCCCCCACCCTGTTCGGGCACGGACCTGAGCAGGCGATGACCTGGAACCAGCCCGAGGTGCACGACGTGTGGCGCCAGTGGCGGTCGGTCTGCGACGAGTACCCCGACACCATGCTGGTCGGCGAGGTCTGCCTGGCCGACCTGGAGGAGGTCGCGCTGTACTCCCGGCCCGACGAGATGCACCAGTCCTTCTCCTTCCGGCTGCTCAAGTCCCCGTGGGACACCGCCGCCTTCGCCGACGGCGTGCAGACCGCGCTCGACGCGTTCGGCCAGGTGGGCGCCCCGGTCTCCTGGGTGCTGGGGAACCACGACAAGGACCGGCAGGTCAGCCGCTTCGGCGGCGGCGCCCTGGGCACCGCCCGGGCCCGGGCCGCCGCGCTGCTGATGCTGGCGCTGCCCGGGTCGGCGTACCTGTACGCGGGCGACGAGCTGGGGCTGCCCCAGGCCGTGGTACCCGACGAGGCGAAGACCGACCCGATCTTCTTCCGCAGCGGCGGCGAGCGCCCCGGCCGCGACGGCTGCCGAGTCCCGATGCCGTGGAACGACTCCGCCGGCGTCGGCTTCTCCCCCGACGGCGCGGCCCAGCCGTGGCTGCCGATCCCGGCGGAGTGGAACGGCTACGCGGTCTCCGGCCAGACCCGGGACGGCGGCTCGATGCTGACCCTCTACCGGCGGGCGCTCGCCCTCCGTGCGGCCCACCCGGCACTGGGCTCCGGCGAGGCGACGGTGAGCACCCGCGGCGACGTCCTCACCGTCCGCTGTGTCGGGGACGAGGAAACGGTGCGCTGCGTGGTGAACATGGGCTCGACCACGGTGCTGGTCCGCTCCCGCGGTCAGGTGCTGCTCGCCTCCACCACCCGGGTGCACGCCTCGGCCGGCAGCATCGCCCTGCCGCCGAACACCGCCGTCTGGCTGACCGAGGAGTGATGCTGCTGGCCGAGGTCAGCGCAGCACGGAGGACAGCAGCAGGCTGGTCTCGCTGTTGAGGACGCCGTCGATCGACCGGATGCGGCCGAGGAGCCGGTCGAACTCCATCAGGTCACGGGTGCGGACCTCCGCGACGAGGTCCCAGCCCCCGTTGGTGGAGTGCAGCGCGTCGATCTCGGTGAAGCCCCGCAGCCGACGGATCACCGCGTCCGTCGAGCGGCCCTCCACCTCGATCAGCGTCACCGCCCGGACCTCACCGGCGACCGCGTCCTCCCGCACCCGCACGGTGAACCCGACGATGACGCCTTCGGCCACCAGGCGCTCCATCCGGCTGGTCACCGTGGCCCGGGTGATCCCGAGCCGGCGGGCGATCTCGGCGACGGGCGCGCGGCCGTCCTCGCGCAGGACGGCGAGCAGCCGACGATCGAGCTCGGTCAGCGCAACCATGCAGAAAGCCCAATCTCAGCGTCGATCCTGCGCATCCGAGCACACAGGATCGCACTGATCGTTCGTTGCGTGTGCACATCGTCCGTTCCTAGCCTTGAGGTACCGCTGACAGGAAGGCTCGGATGACTGCGCTCGTCGACGTCCGCACCACGATCCGCCGGCTCTCCGCCGCCCAGATCGCCGTCGTCGTCCCGGTCGGAGCCTGATGGCGGTGCCGGCACAGGCACCGGGTGCCGTCGTGCTCATCCGGCCGCACCACTTCCGGCCCAACGAGCTGACCCGGGTCGACAACGCCTTCCAGTCACTGCCCGCCGGACCGGACGCCGCCGGTGTCGCCGCCCGGGCGCGGGACGAGGTGACCCGGCTCGCCGAGACGCTGGAGGCGGCGGGGGTGGTCGTGCACCTCTTCGACGACCACGCGCCCGACCGCCCGGACAGCGTCTTCCCGAACAACTGGCTGTCGACCCACCCCGACGGGCGGGTGGCCCTCTACCCGATGTTCGCCGTCAACCGGCGCAGCGAACGACGCGCCGACGTCCTCCAGCTGCTCGAGGACCGGTACCGCGTGACGCAGGTCGTGGACTTCTCCGACATGGAGCGGGACGGGCTGTTCCTCGAGTCGACCGGCGCCATGGTGCTCGACCACCGGGAGCGGGTCGCCTACGTCTCCCGTTCCCACCGGGCACACCCCCGGGCACTGGCGCGGTTCTGCGCGACGTTCGGCTACGAGGCGCTGCTGTTCGACACGGCCGACGCCGAGGGCCGGGCGGTCTACCACACCAACGTGCTCATGTCGGTCGGCAGCGCGGTGGCGCTCGTCGGCCTCGGGATGATCAGCACGCCCGTCGACCGAGCTCGGGTGGTCGACCGGCTGACCGCGACGGGGCGGGACGTCATCGAGCTCTCCGAGCACCAGGTCCGCGAGTTCGCCGGCAACGCCATCGAGCTGACCGGCCGCGACGGGCCGGCGCTGGCGCTGTCCGCCCGGGCCGCCGCCAGCCTCACCCCCGAGCAGCGCCGGCGGATCGAGGCGACCACCCAGCTGCTGCCGGTGGCCGTGCCGACGGTCGAGCTGGCGGGCGGATCGGTGCGCTGCATGATCGCCGGGGTGCACCTCACGCCGCGAGCAGTGGAGCTGGTGCGCGGACCACTGTTCGGCGCACGTCCGGGTCAGGCGCGGGTGCCCCTCGGGGCCGTGACGACGCCCATCGACCACCTGTAGTCGCGGACCGCGGCCTCACCAGGGAGGACTGCCGCATCGACGTCCGGCGGCCGACATGCTTACCTCCGCTGCAGGTCGGGCACCCGATCGTCGTGCACCCGACCCGTTCCACCCCCCGATCCGGCGAGTCCGGCACCCCGGGACCGCCCCTGGTCCTGCGGCTGGACGACCCGCGGGCCGGCGACCCGGCGCTCACCGGCGCCAAGGCCGCGGCGCTCGCGGTGGCCGCTCGGGCCGGGCTGCCCGTGCTCCCGGGCTTCGTGCTGACCACCACGGCGGTCGAGCACCTGGCCGGCGGCCAGCCGTGGCCGTCCACGCTGCAGGACGCCTGGCGCGACGTCTCCGCAGACGGCACCCGCTCCCTCGTGGTCCGCAGCAGCTCCACCGTCGAGGACCTCGGCGAGTCCTCGATGGCCGGCCGGTTCGAGTCGGTCGTCGGGGTGCGCGGCGCGGAGGCTTTCCGCGACGCCGTGGACCTGGTCATCGCCTCCCGGGAGCGAGCGGCGGCCGGCTCGGATGCGCTCACCGGGCGGGAGCCGCTGGCCGTGCTGGTACAGCCGCTGTTGTCGGCGGCGTCCGGTGGGGTGCTCTTCGGCATCGACCCGGTGTCGGGGCGGGAGGACCGGATCGTCGTGGCCGCCGTGACGGGCGGCCCGGACCGGTTGGTCAGCGGAGAGGTGGCGGGCAGCCGGTACGAGCTCGACCCCGAGGGACGACGCATCTCGTTCACCGTCGGATCCGGCGGCGCACGACTGCGGCGCCGGCAGCTGCGGGAGCTGGCGCGGCTGGCGGCTCGCGCGGCCGCGCTCTTCGGCGGCCCGCAGGACGTCGAGTGGGGGTTGGGGGACGACGGCCGGCTGCGACTGCTGCAGAGTCGGCCGGTCACCGCCGAGTCCCGGGGCCGACCGACCGGGCCGGTGCTGGGGCCCGGCCCGGTCGCCGAGACCTTCCCCGAGCCGCTGCAGCCCCTCGAGGTCGACCTGTGGGTCGACCCGCTGCGCGAGGCGCTGGGCCGTGCGCTGGTCCTGGCCGGCACGGCCACCGCCGCCGCGGTGGACGCCTCGCCCCTGGTGCCGGTGCTGGCGGGCCGGGTGGCCGTCGACCTGGACCTGCTCGAGCCGCGCAGCGGGTCCCCGGGCCTGCGGGAGCGGCTGGACCCCCGGCCCCGGCTGCGGCGGCTGCACGCCTCCTGGCGGGTGGGTCGGCTGCGTTCGGCCCTGCCGGCGCTGGCGCGGGACGTGGTGGACGCCGCGGACGCCGCCCTGGTCGAGGTCCCGGCGCTGCCCGACCTCGACGACCGGCAACTGGTGGCGCTGCTGTACCGACTGCGCCCGGCCCTGGTCTCGGTGCACGCCCACGAGCTCCTGGTGGGGCTGCTCGTGGACCCTCGGGCGCCGCGGACCACCGGGGCGACCACGGCGCTCCGGGTGCTGGCGAACGCCCGCCGGGCCGGGCTCGCCGATCCGGACATCGTCGCCGAGCACCCGGTGGTGCTCGCGCTGGCGGCCCCGCAGGTGGCCGCCTCGCCCACGCTCCCCCCCGGCGTGCAGGCCCCCGAGGGAGCCCCACCGGGCGACGACGGCGAGCCCGGCGTGCTGCGGGAGGCGCTCCGGCTGCGCGCCCGCTGGCTCCAGGAGGCAGGCGCCCGGGCCGCCTGGGTGCTCGGCGAGCGGCTCGCCGCCGCCGGGCGGCTGCCCCGACCGGAGGACGTCCGCGGCGTGCGGCTGGCCGAGCTCACCGCTGCGGCGGACGACGAGGGGACGGAGCTCACCCCCCGCCCGGTCGTCCCCGGCGAGCCGCTGCCGGCGCGGTTCCGGATGAGCGACACGGGCCGCCCGGTGCCGGTGGCCGGCGGCGCCGGCGCGACCGGCGCGGGTGGCGGCACCGGCACCGGCCCGGTGCACCAGGGCGAGGACCCACCGGAGGGCGCGGTGCTCGTGGTCCGGACGCTGGACCCCGGCCTCGCGCCCCTGCTCCCCCGGCTGGCCGGCCTGGTCGCCGAGACGGGGAGCGTCCTGGCGCACCTGGCGATCCTGGCCCGCGAGTCGGGGGTGCCCACCGTCGTGGGGCTGCCCGACGCGCTGGAGGAGTTCCCGCCCGGCACCGTGGTCCGGGTCGACGGCGCCACCGGTGAGGTCACGAAGCAGGAGGCACCGTGAAGAAGCTGAGCTGGCTCCTCGCCGTCGTCACGTTGCTGGCCTCGGGCGGCTACGTGCTGGTCTACGTGTACCGGTGGGAGTGGCACCGCGCCCAGCTGGTCGGCATCCTCTTCCTCGCCCTCCTGGTGGGGCTCAGCGCCGCGCTCGTGCTGCGCCGACTCGGCCAACTGGAGGGCACCCGGCGCCAGCCCGCGGGCCGGGTCCCCGAGCCGCTGCAGCGGCTGCGGGCCGCGCCGGTGGAGTCGCCGCCCTTCCGGTGGCTGCGGCCCGAGGACCTGGACCGGACGCACATCTTCATCCCCGTCCTGCTCGGGGGCGGGGTGCTCGTCTCCGGGATCGCCTGGCTGGTCGAGCGGCTGGCCGGCGCCTCCGCCCGGGCCGGCGTGGAGGAGGAGCTCGCCGCCTCGCTGCGCGACATCGCCTTCCCCGGTGAGCCGCTGGTGCCCTCCCGCGCCGAGGCGCTAGCTGCTCCCGCCACGACCAGTGACCCGGCGGTGCGGTTGCTGCTGGGTCCCCCGGCTGCGGGCGGGCCGCGGTGAGACGGCCGCTGGCCTGGCTGGCTCTCGCGGCGGTGGTGGGCGTCGGGGTGCTGCTGCTGCGCGCGGAGTTGATGACCGTGGAGCTCGAGACGCCAGAGGGGTCGTTCACCGACGTCGTCGTCGCCGCGGAGGTCAAGCAGGAGGACGACCCGGACGCCGTCCGGGAGGAGATGACCCGTGGCCTGGTGAGCACCTGCCGCCTGCTGGTGAACGCCGACGTGGTGGCCGAGTCCTTCCGGGCCGTGGAGCCGGGCGTCTTCGCCTTCCGCCTGCGGCCGGGGCTGGACGAGTTCGACGTGCGAGAGCTGCGCGGCTGCCTGTCCGACGCGCGGGTCCAGCACCTGCTGGTCGACGTCCTGCACCTGCAGACCGTCACATCCGCCGACGGGGTGGATGCGCCCGACCGGTGACACGCCCGGCAGCGCGCGGCCCGCGGCAACTGGAACACCGCGGCGAGGACCGGGCGTTGTCCTCAGCAACGCGCACCCGGACTCCTGGAGGTAGACCGCCTCGTGCCCCAGCTCAGCCGCAGACAGTTGCTCGCCGCAGGCCTGGGAGTCGCCGGGTCGCTCGCCGGCGGGGGGTTGAGCGGCTCGCTGTGGGGGACGCTCGGGCGTGAGGACCTGGTCCCGGGTGACATGGCCCGGCTCACGCTCCCCGCGTCCGCCTGGACCCAGAGCCCGGACCACCTGACCTTCGCGGCGGTCGGTGACACCGGCAGCGGCGGCCGGCAGGCGATGGCGGTGGCCGAGCGCATGGCCCGCGGCTACCAGGACGCGCCGTACGGCCTGGTCACCCACCTCGGGGACCTCTGCTACTACGGCTCCGTCGAGGACCGTTTCGACGACGTCTTCACCCGTCCGATGCGCCCGCTCATCGACGCGGGGGTCCGGTTCGAACTGGCCATCGGCAACCACGACGGCGCCCTGCACCACAGCGACGCCAGCCTGGCCGAGATCGACGCCGAACTGCGCCTGCTGGGCACCCCGGCCCGCAACTACACGACCAGCCACGGCCCGGTCGACTTCTTCTACCTGGACTCCAGTGCCCCCGGGCTGTTCGGCGAGGACTCGACCGTGCAGCTGGAGTGGCTCGACGACGCCCTGGCCAGTTCGACCAACCAGTGGAAGGTCGTCTGCATGCACCACCCGATCTACTCCTCCGGCTCCCACGGGTCCACGCCGGGAGCGCAGGAGGCGGTCGAGCCGATCCTCGCCCGCCGGGCGGTCGACCTGGTGCTCACCGGCCACGACCACCACTACGAGCGCAGCCGCCCGGTGCACGGGGTCACCCACGTGGTCAGCGGCGGCGGGTGCAAGACCACACCGGTGGGGCGCAGTGCCACCACCGCGGCCGCTGCCTCCGCCCTGCAGTACCTGCACGTCGACGTCGCCGGCGACCGGCTGACCGGGCGGGCCGTCCGCGCCGACGGTCGGCTGCTGGACCGGTTCCAGCTGCGGGCCCGGGAGGGCCGATGACCTGGGGCCGCGCGCTCTCCGCCGGGTACGCCGCACTGGTGACGGGGGCGTTGGTTGCGCCGGCGCTCGCCGTCCGGGCGGCCGGCGGCCGAGGCGGCGCCGCGGTCACTGCCGGTGCCGACATCCTGGTCGTGAGCGGGGTGATCGGCCTGGTCGCCGGCGGCTGGGCCGGCCGGCGGATGCTCGCCGGCCGGGCAGCCGGTCGGGCACCGGCGGACCGCTGGCTGGCCGCGGTGCTCGCGCTGGGGGTGCTGGCCGTGGGTGCCGCCGGGTTGCCCGCACTGGCGCTGCACGCTGTTGCCGGGCTGCCCGCCGAGCTGACCAGCCAGTCGTGGCTCGCACCGGCGCTGTGGGCCGCCGCCCTGGTGGCGGCCGCACTGGCCGCTGCGGCGACGGACCGGGGGCTCGCCCGCTGGCTCGCTCCCGACCGGTCGTCGAGGTCTGGGCGTGGTCGGCGGGAGCTCGTGCCGTGACCGTCGGGTGGGCCGGCGTCCCGCGCCCCGTGAGCTGAGGGCAGGTCACAGACCCGCCCGTCCGCAGGCTCGCTGCCCTGCGGACGGGCGGGACCGTGCCGATCAGCTCGCGTGCCGCCCGAGGACGGCGCGCAGGGCGCCCGCCAGCCAGTCGGAGGCCTCCTGCTGCGACGCCGGTGCGGACAACTGCCGCGCGGCCACGTACCCGTCCGGCCGGACGAGCAGGACGCCGCCGTCCTCGATCTCCCGCAGGTCGGCCCAGGTGCCGTACGGGTCCTCGACGGGCTGACCCGGCCCGATCGACACGGTCGTGATCGACAGGCCGAGCTCCTCGCCGAGGCTCCGGGCCGCCGCCAGCCACACCTCCCCGCCGATGCCGGTCACCACGCTGAACCGTCCCCGGCCGACCAGGTCGAGGGTGGAGGTCCGGTGCCCGTCCCGCGTCACCCAGGTGTGCGGGAGCTTGGCGCCGGGCCAGGTGGTCGGCTGGGCGTAGAGCACCGGGTCACGGCGGTACTCCGGCATCGGCGTCCCGTCGCCGACGACCGCCGCACTGGCGTAGCGCTGGTTGTGCTCGACCCCGTGGGCGTCGAACTCGTGCGCCTTGTAGGCGATCGCCTCCCGGAGCGCCGTCCGGATCTTCTCCCCCTCCGGGCCCGGCGCCTTCCACAGCGCGAGCTGGCGCTCCAGGGCCGCTGCCTCGGTGTGCTCCAGGTCGAGCGCGCTGAGGATCCGCCCGGTGTCCGCGATGCTCTGGTTGGCCCGCTCGACGACCTGCCGGGCGATGGGTGCCCGCTCTGCGTCGTAGCTGTCCAGCAGCGAGGGGTCCGCCGTCCCGGCCACCACGTGGGCCAGCTTCCACGCCAGGTTGTAGGAGTCCTGGATGGACGTGTTCGAGCCCAGGCCGTTGGTCGGCGGGTGCCGGTGGATCGCGTCGCCGGCGCAGAAGACCCGCCCGCGGGCGATCGTGGTGGCGAAGTGGTGGTTCACCGTCCACGGGGAACGGGACTTCACCCGCATCTCGAAGTCGTCGCTGCCGACGAGTGCGACGGCGAGCTCGCGGACGACCTCGTCGCTGAGGTCGGGCGGGCCGCCGGCGACCTCGTAGCCCCACATGAGCATCCACTCGTTCCAGGGCTTGATCATGCGGAGCACGCCCAGCCCGACGCCCTCGCGCTCCGCCCCCGGCTGCAGCATCCAGTAGAGGACCGAGGGCCGGTGGGCCACGAACCGGGAGAGGTCGGCCTCGAAGACGATGCTCAGGGCGCCGCCGACCGCGCCCGGGCCCTCGAAGGGCAGGTCGAGGTCCGCGGCCACCTGGCTGCGCGCGCCGTCCGCCCCGATCAGGTACTTGGACCGGACGGTGAACTGCGCGCCGGTCAGCCGGTCCTGCAGCGTCGTGGTGACGCCGTCGTCGTCCTGGACGTGGGAGACGTAGCTGGTGTCGAATCGGACCCGCGCCCCGCGCTCCTGCGCCGCCTGGACCAGGATCGGCTCGGTGATCGTCTGCGGCGCGTCCAGCATCGAGGTCGGGCTCTGCAGCTCGTAGTCGGCGTGCCGCACCGTGTCGGTGCCCCAGGAGGGGATCCGGCCGAGCTCCTCCCCCGCGAGACTGGTGCAGAAGGTCGTGTTGCCCATGGACTCCCAGGGCGTCGCCTCCTGCATGAGCCGCTCCTCCAGGCCCATGTCCCGCATCACCTCCATCGTGCGCTGGTTGGTGATGTGCGCTCGGGGGGTGTCGGACAGCCGGTTGTACTTGGTGACCAGCAGCGTCGACGTCCCGTAGGTGGCGAGGAGCAGCGCTGCCGACGCCCCGGCCGGGCCGGAACCGACCACCAGGACGTCGGTGGTGACGGTGGGCTCTGACGGGGTCGAGGCCTGCGGTGCTGACAGGGTCATCGAGTTCCTCTCTCGGATGCGGACGGCAGCCGACCGCAACATCGTGGGACGACGCAGCGATCTGGCGGGAACTGTGCCACGGGTCACAAGGGGTCGGTGGCGCTCGCGCGTCGTCCTGGCGCGGCACGAGGGATGGCCCCGGCCCGGTTCTCCGACCTGAGCAGGAGCACTTCACCCGCGAGTCGCCATGACGGTCGTGGCCCGCGCGACGAGGAGCGGACGGCGGGGGTCAGGACCCCGGCAGCCGGGGGGCCAGGAAGCGGGCCGTCCGGCTCTCCGCGGCGGCGGCGACCCGCTCGGGAGGGCCGACGGCCACGATGCGACCGCCCTGGTCGCCCGCCCCGGGGCCCAGGTCGATGACCCAGTCGGCGCCCGCGACGACGTCCATGTCGTGCTCGACCACCACCACGGTGTTGCCGGCGTCGACGAGCTGGTGCAGGTGGCGCACCAGCAGCTCCACGTCGGCGGGGTGCAGCCCGGTGGTCGGCTCGTCCAGGACGTAGAGGGTGTGCCCGCGGCGGGCCCGTTGCAGTTCGCTGGCCAGCTTCACCCGCTGCGCCTCACCACCTGACAGCTCCGTCGCCGGCTGGCCGAGGCGCAGGTAGCCCAGGCCCACCTCCTGCAGCACCCGCAGGCTGGTGGCCACCGAGGGCAGATCGGCGAGGAAGTCCGCCGCCGCCTCGACGGTCAGGTCGAGCACCTCGGCGATGTTCTTGCCGCGGTGGGTCACCTGCAGGGTCTCCGGGTCGTACCGCGCACCGGCGCACGTCGGGCAGGGCGAGTAGGTGCTGGGCAGGAACAGCAGCTCGACGGTGACGAACCCCTCGCCCTGGCAGGTCGGGCAGCGCCCCTCGGCCACGTTGAAGGAGAACCGCCCGGCGCTGTAGCCGCGCGCCCGCGCCTCGTCGGTGCCCGCGAACAGCTTGCGCACCGCGTCGAAGAGCCCGGTGTAGGTGGCCAGGTTCGACCGCGGCGTGCGCCCGATGGGCTTCTGATCGACCCGCACCAGGCGGTCGACGGCGTCCAGCCCCTCGGCCTGCATCGCCGCCCCCTCGGTGTCCTGGACATCGTCGTCGGAGTCGGCGGCAGAGTCGTCAGCGTCGGCCGCCGCAGGTGAGCCGACCTGCCGAGCGACGACGTCGGTGAGCACCTGGCTGACCAGGGTCGACTTGCCCGAGCCGGAGACGCCAGTGACCGCGGTGAAGACGCCCAGCGGGACGTCGGCGTCCACGTCGCGCAGGTTGTGCCGGTCGATGCCGCGCAGCCGCAGCTGCCCGGAGGGCTGCCGCCGCGGCCGGCTCGGCACGGGTGTCCGATCGAAGAGGAAGCGCCGGGTCACCGACTCCTCGACCTCGGCCAGGTCGGCGACCGGACCGCTGTACAGCACCCGGCCGCCCCGCTCCCCGGCGTGCGGGCCGACGTCGACGATCCAGTCCGCCAGGCGGGCCAGCGCCATGTCGTGCTCGATCACGAACAACGAGTTGCCGGCCGCGGTGAGCTGGTCGAGCACCTCCAGCAGCGGCTCGGCGTCGGCCGGGTGCAGCCCCGCCGACGGCTCGTCCAGCACGTAGACCACGCCGAACAGCCCGGACCGCAGTTGGGTGGCGATCCGCAGCCGCTGCAGTTCGCCCGGGGAGAGCGTCGGCGTGGTCCGGTCCAGGCTGAGGTAGCCCAGGCCCAGCCGGGTGAGCACCTCGATCCGGGCGACGAGGTCGGCGGCGATGCGCACCGCGACGTCGGTGGTCTCCCCCGAATCCGCCGCGGCCCACGCGGCGGTGGTGCCGGGAGCCTGCGCGGCCGCCCGGAACGTCTCGACCAGCACGGTCAGCGGCAGCCCGGCCAGCTCGGCGATGCTCTTGCCGGCGAAGGTGACGGCCAGCGACTCGGGACGGAGCCGGCTGCCGCCGCACACGGGGCAGGGCGAGGTGCGGACGTAGCGCAGCACCCGCTGGCGCAAGGTGGGGCTCTTGGAGTTCGCCAGGGTGTGCAGCACCAGGGCCCGCGCACCGGTGTACCTGCCCTGGTAGTTCCGCTGCACCTGGCCCACCCCGCGGACCGGGTGCACGGTGACCTCGGGCTGCTCGTCGGTGAAGAGGATCCAGTCGCGCTCGGCCTGCGGCAGGTCCCGCCACGGCCGGTCGATGTCGTGGCCGAGCTCGACCAGGATGTCGCGCAGGTTCTTGCCGTGCCAGGCGCCGGGCCAGGAGGCGATCGCGCCGTCCCGGATGCTCAGCGACGGGTCGGGCACGAGGGAGGCCTCGGTGACCAGGTGGACCCGGCCGAGGCCGGAGCACTCCCGGCAGGCCCCTACGGAGGTGTTCGGCGAGAAGGCGTCGGAGTCCAGCCGCTCCGTCGTCCCGGGCGGGTACGTGCCGGCGCGGGAGAACAGCATGCGCAGCGAGTTGGACAGCGTCGTCACGGTGCCGACGGTGGAGCGGCTGCTGGGCGCGCCCCGGCTCTGCTGCAGCGCCACGGCGGGCGGCAGCCCGCTGATCTCGTCGACGGCCGGAGCTCCGACCTGCTGGATGAGCCGGCGGGCGTACGGGGCGACGGACTCGAAGTACCGGCGCTGCGCCTCCGCGTAGATCGTGCCGAAGGCCAGCGACGACTTCCCGGAGCCGGAGACGCCGGTGAAGACGACCATCGCGTCCCGGGGCACCTCGACGTCGACGTTGCGCAGGTTGTGCTCGCGTGCACCGCGGACCCGGACGAAGTGATCTGCCTGGTGGACGGCAGCAGGGCCGTGCTCGTCGATCACGGTCACCAGCCTGACGCCGGCTGCCGCTGGGGCCCCGCGCGGGGCATCGACACCGATGCGCTCCGGCCCCGTGCGTCGGCTACTCGCCCAGCGTGTGCGCAGCCTCGGCGATGTCGCTCGCGGTGAGCGTCGACACGTCGGCACGGTCAAGCGCATCCACACTGCGGCCGTCCTTGCTCGTCAGCCGCAGCGCCTGGCGGTTGAGGGCCTGCTCGAACAGCGTGCGAGCGAAGGGCGCGTTACCGGACTCCTGATCCGAGGTGAGGCCGCCGAGGGTGCGGCGGAGCGTCACCTCGGCGCCAGCCTCGAGCACGTACTCGTGCTGAGCCAGGACGTTGGTGAAGATCGCTTCGAGCTCGTCCGTCGAGTAGTCGGGGAACTCGATCTCGCGGGCGAACCGTGAGCGGAGGCCGGGGTTCGAGAGCAGGAACTGCTCCATCAGCCGGGGATAGCCGGCCACGATCACCACCAGGCGGTGGCGGTGGTCCTCCATGCGCTTGAGCAGGACCTCGATCGCCTCCGGCCCGAAGTCCAGCCGGCCGTCGCCCTCCGGGGACAGCGAGTACGCCTCGTCGATGAACAGGACGCCGTCGAGCGCCCGGCGGATCACGCGGTCGGTCTTGATCGCGGTCGCACCGACGTACTGCCCGACCAGAGCGGCCCGATCGACCTCCACCAGGTGGCCCTTCTGCAGCAGTCCGACCGCCCGGTACATCTCGGCCAGGAGCCGCGCCACCGTGGTCTTGCCCGTGCCCGGGTTCCCGAGGAACACGAGGTGCTGGGACGTCGCCGCCTCGGGCAGCCCGTGCGCCTTGCGGCGCGCCTGCACCTGGAGGAAGGCGACGAGCGCCCGCACCTGCTCCTTCACCGCCACCAGGCCGACCAGCCCATCGAGCTCCGCCTGCACCACGGACAGCGGCCGAGCTGGCCCCGGGCGGCCGCCGAAGAGGTCACTCACCAGGTCGTCCACGCCCCGCAGACCGGGCCGCGGAAGTTGATCGCTCAGGCGACCGACGGTCTCGCGGAGGTCGTCCAGTGGCTTGCGGTTGGACGCCATGCCGCGAGCCTAAGTGCCTCCGAGACGGAGAGCCCGCCGTGAGTCACCGCCCAGCGGCAGCGGTGGACGGCCCACAGCGCACCTCCGGTCACCGGTGACGAGTGCCCCGAACTGCCGTGCGGAGGAGACAAGAAAGCCCCGACCAGCGAAGAATGCTGGTCAGGGCTTGGCTTGCTCCCCCGATAGGACTTGAACCTATAACCCTGCGATTTGATCTTGACCTAGTTGATCAACGCTGGTAGTCGATGGAGCAGTGCGCTAACCAGCAGGTTTGTCGTTGATCTACGTTGGCAGCATGAGCCTGTCTTAGCGCGTTTTCGATGAGTAAGCGATGCCTGACCGGGCCGATTAATCGCACCGCCCAGACGGAACGCCCCTGCGCTAAACCTGCTTCGCGTTGATAGAAGGGCCCTTCGGGCCCCCAGGGATACGCCTCCAGCTCACCCTTCCCCGGCTCGCCACGTGCCGAAGGCAGCTACGGGGGCGGCCGCGCTCGAGGTAGAGGGGTTCAACGGAGGCGGACACGGACGTAGCCCTAAACGGCCCTTCACGACTTGCCCATGGCACGAAGCAGGCCTGGCCCGCGAAGCCAATCAGTTATCCGCGTCTTGGTATCAATCAGTTGCTTGAGGTCATCGCCAGAGAGCGCGAAGATTATCCCTTTTTCACCCTGAAAGGTCTTCAATCGGTCGAGGAACGTCTTCGCGAACCCGGACATTGAGACGAAGATGCCGATCTTACATACGGCACCTCGGTCATCAATCTTCGATTCGAAGACGCGCAAGTCGACAACGGACGCCTTTTCGTCCTTGTTTTTGCATTCAATCAATATCAAGGGGCTGCTTTGTGCGATCCAGAATGGGTCGGCGAGCCCGTTCGACAAGAGGACGTCGATCTCCTCCTCGCGGGTTCGAAAGTTGCGTTCGATGACCTGCAACTGCGGCTCTTCGGTACGCAAGAGGGCGTCTACGAGTAGCTCAAGAGCGTCACCACGCGCCTTGGTTGTGGTGGACTCCTTCACGGACGCGAGATCCTTCAATTGCCCGTAAAGACCGGCGGCTCTAGCGAACCAGAATTCAGGAGCAAGTTTACTGTCGAAGGATGCCAGCACACTAAAGAGTCGTGACATAGTACGTGCCGAAGACGCAAGCGCCTCAGTCGTCCATGTCCAGTAGTCAGTGGCATACTCCGCAGCATCCGCCACGGATGAACCGTAGTCGTATTCTGCGGCGTCGTCGGTTAGGTCAAGCACGACATTTACGGATGGCTCGAGGTGGCGAAGAAGCACACAAACCAGCATTGGCCAGGCGAGCAAAGGCGCTTCGCGGTAAAGGACTGACCAGGACTCCGTCGCCCGCACAGCGGCGAATGGGTTGACTCCGTCGAGGTTTGCCGCTCGGTCGTAGATTGGCATCGACGTCATCGTTGGACTCTCGATCTGACCGTCGTAGCTGATCTCCTCAAAGAGGGGGAGGTCTTCAGCTTCCGAATCTGCCCATAAGCTGGCAAGCGTCGCGCCAAGTGCGTCTAAGTCGACCTCGGGGGGCAATCGCTTGAACTCCTCAATCATCCGTTCCTGCGTTGCCGCATCGGCTTTCGAGAAGTGTTGCTGAGCCCACAGCATACCCACGCTCGTCCCGTGAACCCGCGTGTCCGCATACGCGGCAACGGTGGCGTTCCAGCCGACTCCGGCCTCTTCGAGAGTGGCCAAAGCATCGGCGGCGGTGGTCCGATACTGCACAGTGATGCCACCGGTCTCCACCCCCTCGTCGTCCACGACGATGGGTAGGTCCTCGATGACTACTTGATCATGGCGAAATAGGAGACGTGGAAGGTGGCTGGCGTGCTTGCGCCACATCAGCAGGATGCTGTCTCCCACAGACAGCGAGGTGTCGTAGCCCACCCGCCGACTCTGGCAGACGTACAGCCGGCCCTGCCAGCCACCCTGCGGCGAGCTCATTAGTCGAAACACACCCTGCCCGCGCTCGTCGGCGAATCCTGTGGCCCGAGCACCGTGAGAGTGGACCGCTCGGGCGCGGCCACAACGCCAGCCGCCAACTACTTTGGCCGCCACGCGCCGCGACGCACGGCCTTCTCCCGCTCCAAGGTGCCGTTACGGCAACGCCTTCGTCGCCACGAGGGTCACGCGACGATGAATACAGGCCGTCGCCGGTCGGCACGGCCGGTCATGACTCGCCACCCAGTGGGGTGCGCCATGGCCGAACGCCCGTTCGAGGGCCGATGCCGCCGGGCGCCGGTGCCGTGCTCGAGCAGGCCCCGCTGCGCAAATCGGCCCGGTGGACCGTCGCTCGGGCTCCGACAGTCCGAGGCGTTGGCGCTGCAGTGGAAGGACATCGACCTGCTCACCGACACCCTCACCGTGCGGCGGAGCATCCACCGCGTCCGTGGTGGTGGGCTCATCTACGAGAGCCGAAGACCCGCCGGAGCCAGCGCACGCTCGCCCTGCCGCTGCCCTTGGTGGCCGCACTGCACGCGCAGAAGGCCGCCCAGCTCGGCGAGCGAATGCTGGCCAGCTCCGAGTGGCACGACGAAGACCTGGTCTTCGCCCAGTCCAACGGCCGGCACCCGTCGCGTGCGGCTGCACGACGGCCGGCACACCGCGGCGACGCTGCTGCTCAGCGAGAACGTGCACCCGCGGGTGGTCATGAAGCTGCTGGGCCACAACCAGATGCGCACGACGATGGACATCTTCAGCCACGTCATGCCAGCCCCCGCGAGGGAGGCCGCCGACCGGATGGGCGCCCTGCTGACGCCTGGCGTAGTCGCTCCAACTGCAACCAGAGACCAATCAGGCCGTCCTCCAAATGGAGAACGGCCTGCTCAACGGGGTGGAGCTGGGGGGACTCGAACCCCTGACCCCCACACTGCCAGGCCATCTTGATCGCGTTCATGGCGATTCGCCACAGTTCCGTAAGCCGTCTGACGTGGGGATTCGGACGACGGTGGACATCGGCGCACGGGCGCGAACGCCGTCAACTGCAACCGCAACTGCAACCACGTCGGCAACGCGGCCGCCGGCTGAGGTGCTGGTCGTAACGGATCAACCAGATGAACTCTGAACCTGTGCATCACGCCCAAAGAGGTCGGCCGGACGGTTAAGCGCCAGCGACCTCAAGGATTTTGTCGTTGAGGCTCGAAGGGTCGGTGCGGCAGGCGGCATGCCGCATGCGAGTGAGGTGGTCTGCGCGCTCGGAGGACTCCAGCGGCGAGGCTTGTCCCGTCTGCAAGTCGATGCGGAGCAGCTGTTCGCCTTCATGGCTCGGGATAATGGGGGCCAAGCAGGGCACCACAGCAACGTCAACGAAAAGGGCTTCGGGTTCGTTGTCTCGTAGAGTCTGCAGCCGGACTGGAAACCGAACGTTGCCCTCGTCGTCGGTGAGGTATGGCGTGATGTCAAGGGCCTGAATAAGTGGTTCTTTGCCCGGTCGTTCATAAAAGAGACCAAATCCGACAAGAGTCGAATTGACGGGACGAGCACTGAGTTCCACGGTCTCTGCGTCGACGGCTGTCGCCGACACCTCACCTTCCAGAGACGGGTCCGCTAGACCCAAGGGACAGTCTTCTGCAGGCCCGGTCCCTAGTTCGCTGTCGGCACTCAGCGGAAACACGGACCCAGCTGATACGTAGATGTCGGAGTTGTGCAGGCGAAGCCATCGGACGTCGGGGAGCGGAACGCTGAGATCGTTGACCCCATCCCCGATGCAGTATGCGTCGGCACCGACTACGCAGGACGCTCCATACCGCCCCTCTGGAGCGAACGTAGTGCCTGGCCCGGCCCGTCCGTTGAGGCCGTTGGGTCCTGTCTGCGCCAAGAATTCGGCTCCAGCTACCGGACTCCCATCGCATGGGGGCCCTCCAGCCGGAGCTGTTCCAGCAGGAAATACGAGTTGAAGCAGCGTGTATGCCGCCACCGGAAGCGCGAGGGCCCCCGCCATCAGCGCAACGCCTTGTTCGGCGCTGGCTTTCGCGGCGAAGAGGGCACGCAGGCTGGCCGCGTACAGCAGTACCACTGAGGCGACGGTGAGGTCGAGGAAGCGGATCGGGCCGGTGCCGAAGACGAATCCGTTCTCCACGAGAACGATGCGTACAGCGACTGCGACAACGGCGGCCCAAAAGGCGGGCCAAGGTTCAGCGTCCACCATCCCGACGAGCGCTACCAGAAGGCACGCGATCAAGAACGCGACGCCAAGCCCGACTACCCAGGCCATGCCTACCGCCCCTCACTCGGGAGACAACACCTCGGAGCGGCATCGCCGTGACTAGCCGGCAGCACAAAGTGACGACGTGGAGCGCATGCCGCCAGGCGCGGCTACCAGGTCACGGTGTTCGAGGTGACCAATCCCTCGTCGGCAGTCACCCAGTGCTGGCCGTAGTCTCCGCTGAAACACTGATCGCCGGCAGAGGCGTAGCCAGAAGCGTCGGTGTGCATAGTGAACGTGTAGAACCCGTTCGGGGACACCGTGTCGTAGCAGGTGATAGTGACGTCCCGATCCGCGCCCATGTTGTTCAACGTCACCAGGTAGCGGTACCCGCCACCCGGGGCGAGAGCTCCCTGCCCCAAGCCGAGCACCGGCGGGGTGATCCGCACGTAGTACCGACTCTCCTCGTCCGTACACCGCGGTGTCTCTGTCTGGTTGACAACCAGGTCCGACCAGACGTAGGCCTCGGTATCAGGATGAGGCGCACCCTCCAGCTCCCGGACCCAGAACCACCTGGAAGAGGACGTCTCGCCATAGGGCTTCACGCCCTCCGTCCAACAGAGCATTTCGATGGGCGAGCCGTTGGGCAGGAAGTCAACGGCGCCCTGGCAGTCGGTAGCACCCTGTGCGGGTTGGGAGGTCGGGCAGGGGCGGAGGTTGGCCCCACTGGAGTCGGAGGCGGAGATGCGGCTTACGCCGTCCGCGCCCGCTGGGACTCCTCCAAGAACAAGGGATCCGGCGATGAAAACTGCGATTACGATGACCAGTCGACCAAGAAGAGCCACGTGCTTCCCCCTACTGCCACTGGAGATGGGGGTAGCCCCGCCCCAGACCTCGCTTCACCCCAAGCAGTCCTAAGGTGAGAAAGCGGGCCTGACCCGGTGAGGCGCCCCACTGCACGGGTGCCCCACCTGTTGACGTGAGGCATGACACATTCTACGAGGGCTACAGAACTTGGGTCGTCCGGATTTATCACAATATGATAACGGAACCCAGTCGCGCTGGACAGGTGTTCGGCCACGCCTAGATGCGGCTCGAGCACTGGCTGACCACATCGCGCCGCGCCGCGTGCGCCGGCGGAAGCTGGAGAGCTACGAGTCCGCCCTCCGCAAGCACCTGATCCCCGGCATCGGACGCCAGCGGATGGACCGGCTGCGGCCTGAGCACCTCGACCAGGTCTACACCGCCCTGCTGGACGCCGGCTACTCCCCCGCCTCAGTGCTCCGGCACCACCGGATCCTGTCTCGGGCGCTCACCGTCGCGGTCCAGCGCGGCCACGTCCCCCGCAACGTCGCCGCCGTCGTCGACCCGCCCGCCCAGCGCGCCAGCGACATCGCCACCGCCCTCAGCCCCGGCGAGGTCCGCGCCGTCCTGGAAGCGACCGCCACCGCGCGCAACTCCGCCCGCTGAACCGTCGCGCTCGCCCTGGCCTGCGCCAGCCCAAGGAACTGGCGTTGCAGTGGAAGGACATCGACCCGCTGGCCGGCACCCTCACCGTGCGGCGCAGCATCCACCGCGTCCGCGGCGACGGGCTGGTCTACGAGGAGCCGAAGACCCGCCCCAGCCAGCGCTGCCGCTGCCCCTGCTCGCCGCGCTGCAGGAGCACAAGGCCGCCCAGCTCGGCGAGCGGATGCTGGCCGGCTCCGAGGGGCACGACGAGGACCTGGTCTTCGCCCAGGCCAACGGCCGATCGCAGGAAGTTCCGACTACGACGACTGGACCCGCCTGCTCCAGAAGGCCGGCGTCCGCCACGTCCGTCTGCACGACGGCCGACACACCGCCGCGACGCTGGTGCTGAGCGAGAACGTCCACCCGCGGGTCGTCATGGAGCTGCTCGGCCACAGCCAGATGCGCACCACGATAAACATCTACAGCCACGCCCTGCCGGCACTGGCCCGCGAGGCCGCCGACCGGATGAGCGCCCTGCTGCTGCCAGGTGAGGGTGGGCAAACTACAACCACAACTGCAACCAGAGACGACTCAGGCCGTCCTCCAGAAGGAGAACGGCCTGGTCATCGGGGTGGAGCTGAGGGGACTCGAACCCCTGACCCCCACACTGCCAGGACGGCTGGTGGGGGTCCGCGGTCGTCCACTACGGAACGTTGCCGCAGCTCAGCGGCTCGACCGGTTGTCCGGGAACATCAGTGAACGCCCCTGTACGACGCGCTTTGGCCACCACCGTGGCACCACTCGCTGACCTCCCCATGCCGGCTGCGCTGCTGGCATTGCCCGTTTTCAGCGCCGTGGCTTTCGGACGCCTGCCTCCGTCGAAGGGACCAAGCGCCACCCCTCAGTTACACCGACATCCTCGGCGTGCCCGCCTTGGGTTTTTGCTGCACCACGTACCAGGGCTGATCGGCTGCGAAGTTCCCGAGCAGCGGGAGCCCACTTGTCGCTGAGCGGAGACGAGATGGCCGGGACCGTCTTTCGGTCACCGCAGCTGCTGCGGCAAGTGGTTGGCAGGATCGCTGGACGCGACAGCTCGGGTGGTCTCCCCACCCCCGAAGGCGTCGGCTTCGACTGCCCATCGACCCGCCTGCCCGGCTCTAGCTGCCGTGCACCGCCGGGGAGACCTCGCGAGCGCCAGCCGAGGTTGTCGTAGTGGAGCTCTAACGTCGCCAGCCGTGGCGTCCATCAACCTGCACACCAGCCGGCCGTCGGTCTACCTCGATCAGTGGGTGTGGATTGACATGGCGAAAGCGGTTGCAGGAAAGCCCCGTCGACCCGATGACCCCAAGGTGCTCGCCGCGCTGCGCGACGCGGCCGCGGCCGGCGTCGCCTTCCCACTCTCGCCCGTGCACTATTTCGAGACCTTCAAGATCAAAGACCCCGCCCAGCGTCACAACCTGGCGAGGGTGATGGCCTCGGTCTCGTACTTCCGGACCCTGCGGGGCGGACGCCAGCTGATGCGCCACCAGATGCTCAACGCCATGCACGAGACCTTCGAGCGCCCGGCCTTCCGCCCGACGCCACCCGAACCGCTGGGTCTCGGCGCGGCGTTCGCTTTCACTGGCAAGCAAGGCCTAATGACGGTCCGCGACGCCACCACAGGAGCCAAAACCACCGAAAAACAGCTCCCGGGCGTAGGAGCGCTGCAACGCAAGTGCGCGCAGCTGGGAGAGACCTTGCTGATCGCCGGCCCCGCCGACGATGAGGTCGCCACCTTGCGCAAGAACGGCTACATGCCCGAGGCCACCGAGGCAATGGCTGCTAGTCGCCTCGCCTGGGAGGAGCTGTACGTCTCCTTACTGCGCGACCGACAGCGCACCAGCGCCACCGAGATGCGAGTGCAAGTCATGGCCCGGGAGTTGTGCCATGAGCACCTCGACCTGTTCAACGAGGTACTGGCCGAGTACCGCCTACCTCTTGAGCGGGCGCTAGGGATCGACCTCCAGCGCCCCGGTTCCGGTCGCGCCAAGATGATGGCGTTCTCAGATCGCATTCCCTCGATGCGCCTTGCGGCAGACATGAAGGCTGCCCTGTTCCGCAACGCCCAGCGGACATGGGAGCTCAACGACCTCTACGACATCGACGCGCTCAGCTTGGCCATCCCCTACTGCCACGTCGTCGTGACCGACGCGGACGCAGCAGACCGAGTGCGGCGCACCAAGGGCGACCAGCGCCACGACACCGCCGTCTTCAGCACCTTCGGTCCGCTGCTGGAACGACTGCCCGACCTCGTCGCGCGAGCTCGGGCCGTTGGCGGAGACCCCACTGGCTGGGACGTCAGCGGTCCTGGCGAAGGCTTCGTCACCACGTTGCCTGACGGATCCTGGCCCTCGCTCCAGCCAACATCGGCCGGTGCAACATGAGCACGTCGTCACGCTCGGGGGAACTAGCCTTCGGGCAGGGCCCAATGCGAGCACAACCCGTTGGACGCGAGCCGAACACGCAGGAGGCAACACCGTTGGTCGCTGAGCCAGCCGACGCAGGCACCGACGATCAGTTGATCAAGGCACATGTGGTGACGACTGGGTTCGTCCGCGAGGGCGACCCGGACGCTCATCATCCGCAGTTCGTCCCCAACGTCGTTGGGGAGCTCCACCGTGTCTGGATAGACGCCGAGCTTTCTGCCCGCGGCGATGCTGCTCCGGCTGCGGTCGCTCAGGCTCTGATCGTCCTGCCCCTCAGTGAGGGAGGCGACGTCGAAGTGCGACTGAACGACGAGGTGGACTTTGTAGCAGTAGCGGGCGAAGACGCTCAGGTTGTTGATCCGACCGATGTCTTCGTAGGCCAGATCACCAACCTCTGGCCCACCAACGTCCATCCTGACGCTGCCTGGAGCTGCTTCGTCACGGCCCAGGAGGGCCGCGTCGTCGTCTTCGACTTCCGGCGCAACCGGGAGGCCGTGGGTGCTGTCATCGAGCGAGCCCGGCAGTTCTGGCGCTCAGCACAGCTCAACCTGGGCCACGAGGACCAACTCCCGCCCGCAGTCGAGGACCTCCATGCAGCTGCCGAGCTGGCGATCCTGGTCATGGCCTTGCTTGGAGGCTGGCAGCAGCCGAAGAACCAGGGCCAGCGCCATCGGGGTCGGCACGAGTGGCTGAAAGGCCAGGTCCGATATGGCGATACGCCCGCCGAATACCTGACCACCTTCGATCGACTCGCTGAGCAACGCAACGTCGCTCGTTACGCCGAGCGACCGTTGGCGATCGACCAGGACGAGGCCCAGCAGCTGCTAGGGATCGTTGAAGCCATGATCGACGAGGCGGAGCGGCTCCGCTCGTAGTCACGACGGTCGGGGTCGGCAGGAGGCTCACCGGCGGTCTCCCACTGAGAGAGCCGATGGCGGAGCGACGGGCACAACCAGCGCTGCCGCGGTGTAACTCTCGAGGACCTGGCCTAACCGGCCAACTACTCCCTCTCCTGCCTCTCCTGCAGCGGTCCGCTGTAGCAAATGACCGACAGGGCGTTAGACTGCACCATTGCCCAATGGCTAGCAACTTTCAAGAATGCTGGCATCTCGTCCGCGACTAGCGGGATGCAACAAATCCACAGCTCAGCGCGTTGTAGCCTTCACCGCTGATCACCGTTCATGCCCCCCATCCGCTATCGCTACGGGCACGTAGCGGGCACGGAATGAAGCGCGCAACGAGCCGCCCGACGCGGGCATACGTCGAGCCGGCGGAGTCGGCGGATGCCCGCCGCGGGCACGAAGATAGCAGTCAGCCGCAAGCTCCGAGAACAACAAAGTAGGGACGGGCTGCACACTGTGCGCGAAGCTTCAGCTGATGTTGTGCATCAACGGTGGGCTGCGCGGTCGATGCGCACTGTTGATAGCGTTACGGGAACTGACTACGCAGTGGAATCCGAAGGTGGCGTCCCGCTGCCTCCATAGCTCTAAGGATCGCGTAACCACCATCCTCGGTTACGTCGCCCATCGAAGCTGCCTCAGCAAGCACGTCGCACGTCTCGCGAGTCGTTATGCCCTGGGCTCGCGCATAACGGACGGCCTCTCGATCGTCGCTAACCCACCAGGACGACCTAAACTCGGCCCTGGTCTGCAACAGATAGCAAGTCTGTGCTTCACCCAGATGTTTGGTCGGCTCGTCACCTGAGCCGCCGAAAACAGCCCGACGGATTCCTTCGATCGATCGGATCTCTGTCGTCTCCGTTACCTCGACTGGCTGCCCGAGCCAAGGAAGCGGACGCCCGAGGGAGGGCAGCCAGGCAGCGGACTGACGAGCCTCTTGCTCGACTGCCTCCGTCCAACGACCCCGTCCACGAAGCACAGATTCGAGAAGATCTAGTTCGCCGACCGCCGCAAAGTTGCACAGGACCGTGTTATCGGGAAATAGCCAGTCACTCACGGAGCGAACGCCGGCTCGTCGGCGGTTCGCTCCACCTCTGTTCCATCCACTTGCTCGAGGATGTGACGCAGCGCGTTGACGTCAGTGCGCAGCAAGTTGGCGAACGGCCGCATTGTCATCTTGCCATTCAAATAGGCATTGGCAACATCCTGAATGAGCCCTGCCGGGACTCTCTCTCGCTGGCTCTCTTCGGTAAGGCGGGCCAATAAACCGCCAGCCCCCGCCAGCTGAGCGCACGCAGCGGTGGAGTATCGGGCCAGCTGCTTACGACGACTTTCGGAGACTAGGCCGAGGTTCAACAGCCGCCAGGACAGAGCACTAGGGGAAACTCGAAGCGACATGACGAGTTCGGCGAACTCAACATCAGATGGCTCACTGTCGGACAAGCCCGCGGCCCACTCCCGCAGCTGCGTCTCAGGCATCAATAGTGCGGCCGCAAAAGCATTTGCCCGCTTCTCCGTGACGTCGGACGCATGCATTACGTCGTCGTCGACGTGTAGTGCCTGATCGTCACCTACAAGAAGATGGCAGAGCTCATGCGCCATAGTGAATCGCTGACGACTTGCACTATCTGTGGTTCCCACCACGATCAGCATGCAATGATCGTCGCGCCACGCGAGCCCGTCGCAGCCGTCGTCAGTCTTGACACGCGCGACATCGACTCCAAAGGCTCTTTCCAGCGCAGCCTCGAACGATTCAGGCTCCTCGGGTCGATCTTCGCTGAGGCGCTCAAGAGCCTCGTTCGCCAGATCCATGGCCTGCGCCAACCAACTCCAGCCACCCGGCTGCTTCAAAGGGCGCCGCACGGGAGCTTGCACCCCGATGAACGCCAGGTCCGCCCGAAAACCGGCGAGGCGACGTGCCTCCTGCACGGCACTGCTCAAAATCTCCTGACTGCGAGCTGCGGCGCGCGCTGCAAGAGCTGGCTGCGGACTATCGACCCCGAGCAGGTAGTCGACCGAGACTCCTGCCACAGTGGCGATATTTGCCAGGTCGAGCGATGAAAACTTTCTTACCCCAGCCAAGGCCTTCGACATCTTCGAGGCGTCAAGGCCTGCTCGGGCTGCAAACTCACCCTGCGTGAGACCGGAACCTTCGATTACGCCACGCACACGAGCGACGGTGATGTCAAGTTCCATGCCTGCACTCTACGCTGGTGGTTGCGAAAATCGCAAGCGACAGGGATCATGTCGCGCTCCGTCACCCCATCGAGTCAGAGGGTCAGATGGCCGCTGTGGCCGGGCTGCCTCACCGCGCGGGGCTCGCTCAACGCTCCTCCGCGGATGCCGCGATCAACCTCCGACAGTCGTCATTGCAGTGGCGGTGCCCACCGTCAAGCCGACGTCTCTTGCAGAGGCTGCACGGCAGCCACGCCCCGGCGGGCCTCTCGGGTTGACGGGCCGGCCGGCGCGCGGATAATCCGCCCCCCAGCCGCCGCCATCGCTCCTCCTAGAAGGCCACCCTTCCAGCACCGGAAGCGGCTCGACCGTGGACGCCCAAGGACATCCCAGACCCAGCGGCAACCGACGCCTCACCCCGGCCGACGTCACCACCTGACCGACCACACCGAGCCAGCCGACACACCTCCTGCACCCAGGCCTGCTGTTGCGTCGTGACGCATCGGGGTGACGTCGGCTGGGACGTCCATCCGGACAGTGGCCAGCATGAGTAGGCGCCGGAATGCATCGATGCGGTTCGAGGCGCAACGCCGAGCAACGAGGCTGCAGGCGCGGCGGTCGAACTCTTCACAATCCGGTGAGAGGGCACCGGACTCAACGCAACCGGTCGAGTCCGCCGCCCAGGCCCGGCGGCGCGCCGCGTCGACGTGCGGGTGGTGTGGAGGCCCGATCACCGTCAAGGCGACGGGACGTCTCCCGAAGTGGTGTTCGGCGTCCTGCCGGCAGCGAGCCTGGGAGCAAACTCGCGCCGCCGCCTCCGGACGCTCGGCAGTCCAGGTCGTCGAAAGACGCGTCGAGATTCCGCTGCCCATCCCGCCGACCCGCCACGACTGGCCCCGCCTGCTCAGTGAGCTCCTCACCCAGCTCGACACCGGCCGCGTCTACAACCGGGACCTGGACGAGATGTCCGCCGCCCTAACCACGATTAGCGTTTCGATGACCCGCCGCCTCTACATCCGCAGCCGGACAGCATCCCGCCCGCACTGACCACGCCGCCGGGGTGACGTGGTCAGTCAGCCGGGGGTGACGCCAGCCAGTCCGATGTCACCCCAACGCTGCTGGCAGCAACCGCACGACGCCAGCGCCTCCTCCAAGCGACCAGCTCCGCTCGTCGTCGTCCGAGGAGATGCCATGACCGTTCGTCTGCTGACCACCGAGGAAGTCGCCGCCCGGTTCCGCACCAGCCCGGCCACGGTTCGCTACTGGCGTCACGTTGGCGTCGGTCCTTGCGGCATCAAGATCGGTCGTCGGGTGCTCTACGACGAGGCGGAGTGCGACCGGTGGTGGGAGACCAAGGTCGCCGGGGCGCGGCGCGGCGCCCGCTGAGGAGACGGAGGTCTGGGGTTTCCCGTCCGCGCAGACGCCCATTCGTCTGGCGGCTTTAGGGCGACGATGCTTGTCGCGGCAGTATGGCGTGGTCCAACTGAGGGCGTGGCTGGTCACGCTGCATGGTCTCCCCCGCCTGCTCGACGGCGTCGCGTCAGGAACTCGCTCCTTGAGGGGCGTGGAGGCGTCGCTGGTGGATGGATGCGGGTTTGCCGTTCCGGACGCACTTCTCCCCGGCGGCGGCTCCACACTCCGAGCAGGCGTTGGCCGTTATCGCCTTATCGCGCTCAACGCTGATTTCCTGCTTCTGCTCTGGCGTCAAATGAGGCCAGCACGCGGCGGCGCGGGTGCCGTCGGCACGATTGACCCGTTCACTGGTGCACGGTTGGCCGTAGCGCGTATGGGGGCAGGTGGGGTCCATCGACTCGGCGAGTTGGCCGTCCCTCAGCCGCCGCCGGTAGGACGTCGTGGCCCGGGCGGTGCCATTGGCTGCCCGGTCGGCCAGGCCAAGAACGTAGTGAGGTCGCTGCGGGCCACCCCATGGCTTCCCGTTGCCATAGGCGACGTCGACGGGCTGGTCCTTATCGACGACGACAGCTGCGGACTCCACCTGGAGGTAGGCCATCTGCAATGACTCGTGTAGGGCGCTGAGCGACCGCTGCACCTCGTCGAGCGCGAAGTCCCGGCCTGGGCGCTGCTCGTAGGCCGCAAGGGCATCCTCGGCTGCGGGCAGTCGATGGATGACGGCGTTGAGCTGCTTGAGCACGTCCGTCAGCTGACCGCGGGCGGTGTTGTCTGCGTCGGGCAACCGATGTCTCCCCCTCTGGTGATTCGAGCGGGCCATCGCGCGTTGGGCCCACGCGGAGGCTAGTCACGTGCCCGACTGCGCTGGCGACCGAGCGCTAACGAGGCCGCTCGGCACCTAGCTGCGGACCTCGACCTGATCGGCTCGAGAGACTCCTCCGAGACGAAGGAGTCGGGACTGGCTCACCGCCCCCGACGTACGGCCGTGCCTCCCACGCCGCTCCTCCTGCGCGAACCTTCCGGGGGCCCGGGATCTGTCGCTGCGGGATGCGACAGTGTTCTCATGACTGAGGACGCCGACACGCTGGAGGAGCTCTCTTTTCCGGGTGAGCTTGGGCTGGTGCGCTTCCTATCGGCCGACAGGCGCGAACTCCACGGAGTCTTGCGCGGGGGTGCGTTCTTTTTCGGGCGCGATGCTGGCGGCATACATTACGAAGTGGGTGACGTCATTTTTATTCGTCCCCGCGAAGAGGGTGGCGTAGAAGTTCGCCCCGCGCCTCCAGAATTATGGCCAAACGACTCATGGGTCGGTGTTGTCAAGTTGCGAGCCAAAGGTAAGACGGTCCTGGACACTGGCGGCCGTTGGCAATTGATTGACGATAAGGACAAGGGCGGAAACTGGCGCGTCGGTCAGACTGTTGAAGTATCTGACCGTGCAGGTGTGGTTGATGTACTGTCCGAAGAACCGCTCCGCATCGTCGACGACTCGGTTTCGGACGAAGTGATCGTCGAACTGTTCAAGCAGGACGTCTCCTCCGACCTGGACTTTGACGATTTCGGGGGACTGTCGGACGTGGTTCGACGAGCCCGCCAGTTGGTCGAGTTTCCTCTGCTCCACCGGGAAGCTCTTGCGACAATCGGAGCGCGGCCCATCAAGGGAGTGTTGTTCGTCGGCTCACCGGGAACAGGAAAGACTATGCTGGCGCGCATAATAGCGAGTCGCGCGGAGGCGACATTCTACGAGGTGAGTGGTCCACAGGTTTTCAGCAAGTGGTACGGAGAGAGTGAGCGCATACTCCGCGTGCTGTTCGCCGACGCAGCGAAGCAGGAGCGAGCAATCATTTTCTTTGATGAGATCGACTCGGTGGCGGGAAGGCGTACCAGCGAGGCGCATGAGGCGTCTCGGCGGGTGGTGGCTCAGCTTCTCACGCTTATGGACGGCTTTAACGCTGCGAACAACGTGGTCGTCATTGCAGCCACAAATCGGCCCCAAGACCTCGACGAGGCTCTCAGGAGACCGGGGCGGTTCGACTGGGAGATGCGCTTTCCTCTTCCGGACAAGTCGGCCCGCGAAGCAATATTGAGGGTCTCGTCGTCCCGTCTCGAAACTCGCGGACCTCTCTCGCACCATGTGGTGGCCGGCGAGACAGAGGGATGGTCCCCTGCGGAGTTGTCGGTTATTTGGAGCGAAGCTGCACTTTTCGCGGTCGCGGACGGGCGCGCATCGATTGTTGACGAAGACTATTTAGCCGGTTTCGAAGCTGCGGCGCAGCGTCGACGAGTCTCTGAGGGGCAGGTTGAAAAGCGGTGAGTCTATGGAGTCGCTTGTTTGGGCGTGGTCGTCGCGACCGAAGAATCGCGAGGGCGGCGGAGCATGAGGATTCTCCTCTCCGCGAGTTCGTCTACGTTGACGAAGTCAGTGTCTACAGCCTACTTGCGTCGAGGCTAGGTCCGCTGGCTTCAGAGATCACTGACACACAGTCGTCTACAAGGGCCTACGGACTAACCGGTGGGATCAAGGGGGATTTGAAGGTAATCAAGGGGGAACTCGGTTCACGAATGGAGTCCACCGACTCCATTGGCAACCAAGTCCTCCGCCAAGCATCGGTGCAGACCAACTTCCGAGATCTTTTTCGACTGGAGAGGGATGGCTTTCTTCTTGGGTCGCGGGAGCTCGGGGACATCATTCCTGCGGTCGCGACCCGGCAGGCAATTTTGGACCACAGGGATTCCCTCATCGATGAAGGGTGGCTTACCCCAGCCAGCTCGACGCACCTGGTCCGAGGGCGGTTGCTTGAGGCGGTCGTTGAACTCCAGGCGGATCCGCTGTTTCGCTTGAGCGCGCTGGTGTCGGCGTTCTCGGACCTGTTGGACGGCGAACTGGATGCCTTCCCACAGGTAAGTCCGACAGCCTTCAGCGACGCGTTGACCGTGAATCGCATCCTGCAGAAGTTGCTCTCCGGACTGGTGCCTTTGAAGGGCAGAGTCGTTGACTACGAGGCGCTAACGATCAACGGGGAGCCCTTCATTATCCATCGCAGCATCTCGGCGCAGTTGCCGGACGCGTCAGCCGAAGGTGGGCTAAGCCCTCTCTATATTGTAGGCGTTGCGGACGAAAGTTTGTTCTGGAAGGATATCCGGCGGATTGCCTTCACGGGAGCGGAATATCGTCTTCTTTGCAGGGTTGCCCAGTCAGGATTTGTGCAGTCCTGGACGCCGGTCAAGTTGATCGATGTCCTCAGGGAGGCCGCGCCAGAGCTCGCTGAGCAGTTGCAAAATTTCTCCGTGGTGGCTCTGGCGGCGCTGGGCCAATCTCGCCATGCTGGTGGAACACAGGCAGGCGTCGGCACCGATGAGTCAGCGGCCCTGCGGGCTTACGCATCGCTACTAGCGAAGGCTCGCGATCGAGAGATCTCTGTTGCCGAGGCAGAGGAGATTGACCGGATCTCCGGCACTTCCGTCGGTTGGATAGGCTCACTTGAATCGCGCCGTCGAGTCTTCAGACAAGTCGATTCGCTCATGGCCGAAGGTCAGCCCGCCGCCACCCCGGAGGAGGCGGTCGAGATGCGTCGCACGGCCTTAGGAGTGGCCGGTTTTGATAGTAGAGGTCAGACGATCCTCGTTCGCACGGATGGCATGCCAAGCGCCACGCCGACGGGTCTTCCAGCGCATGAGATACTGCTCGACACAGAGATTGTCGCCATCTACTGGTAAGTTGGCAATTGTCTGACATTCTAACGTGCCGGCCGGCTTACCGGTCATCCCAGGCTGCGTGCAGCAGGCGACAGCCGGTTCGGCGCTTAGCGCTACGTCTCGCGGTCGGTCGACATGGGACCCCCGCTGAATGGACCCGGACGAGTGGGCGATCGGAAGACGAACCGGTTGATCGAGGAGCCGTCAACCTTCGCCACCGCGCGATGACTCCTGACCGCCTCAGAAGGTCTGTCCCTAAGGGGCCGCTCTGGGACACCGCCCGGAGGGCGGATTCAGGGCCTGCTACATCTCGGGAGCCGTGGGAGTCCAGCGGAAATTGGCTCAGCTCTCGTCGTCGACGTCCACAGTCACTACGTCCACCACATCGGCGGCAGAGCCGAGGACCAGAATGGCGGCCTGGGCCATGTCACGTCCCACGTGAACAGCAGCGTTTGAGTCACGGGCGGGGATCGATCGTGGCGTGGAGGACGGTCTTGTCTTCGTCATCTACCCAGACGCACTGCTCGTCATCGGGCGGCCGAATTCCATGAAGCGGTCCAGGACGGAGTCGGTCATCGGCCCCGGGGCGCGGATCGAGACGGCGACGTACCACTGAGGCGTGGGGACAGTATCGAGGCCGGCGGGCTTTGACCTCGCGTGTCCCTGAGTGGGCTGCTTAGGGACACGCTGAGGCCCTGCTCGACCTGCAGCGGCGGGGGCCCAAGGGTGGCTGTCGCGGTACTGGTCGGTGTCGACCAAAGACCCCGCCCGGCAGGCAACCGGTCACCGGCCGAGCACTCGGGCGGCCTCGGCGCTGACCACCTGGCGGCCGAAGTAGACGTCCAAGGTCATCGAGGGGTTGGCGTGGCCGAGCTGGTCGGCCACCTGGCGCGGGGTGAAGCCGGCCTCGTCCAGGCGGGTGGCCACGGTCTTACGGAAGGTGTGCGAGGTGACCCACGACCACGGGCCCTCGGTGCAGCGAACGGGACGGCCGGTCGCCGACGTCCTCGTCGCCGGCTGGAGGCCGGTCCCGTCGCAGGCCTCGCACTCAAAGGAGTCCAGCAGCTGGCGTAGGTCTCCCGAGACGCTGTTCGGGTCGCGCAGCGTCCCGGCGAACGGCGCCGGGAACACCAGCTCGGTATTCGGCCGGTGGGGTGACGCAAGCCTGCGACGCACCATGTCGACCGCGAACTCCGGCACCGCAATGATCCGCCAGCCGGCGGCGGTCTTGGTCCGCGACTGGACGACCATCCCCTGCTTGGGCACCCGCACCGCGGTGGCGTTGACCTCCCACGTGCCGGCGTCCAGGTCCAGCAGCGGCCGGCCTGCGGTCTCCCCCGTCCGCAGGGCCACTGCCTCGCCGATCCGGGCGCCGGTGGCCAGCATCCAGTCGACCAGGTCCACGACGTCCAATTCGTTCGCCCGGGCACTCCCCCGGAACAGCTCGACCAGCCGGGTGGTCTGCTCGACGGTCAGCGCCCGGGGTGCCTTCTTGGCGGTGGTGTCGATCCGGACGGTGGCGTCGCGCACGGGGTTGGCAGCAATCGCGCCGTCGTCGATGGCGAGAGAGAACATGCCCGACAGACAGGCGCGGGCGGTCTTGGCAGCACCCGGCCCACTGCTCTTGGCGATCGCAGTGAGCGCTCGGCCGACCCGGCCGGGGGTGACCTCCTGCAGCGTCAGCTGGCCGAAGGCGGGAAGCACAGAGGTGCGGATCACCGAGCGGTAGGTGCGCTCGGTGCCGGTCGACCAGCCGTGGTCGGCGTCCAGCCACGCCTCCACCAGTGCGGACACCCGGGAACTCGCGGTGATCACCCCGGCTCCCCCGGGGCCGCGGCGGGCGGCCAGCTCGGTCTTCAGCGCCCGCTCGGCGGCAGCGCGGCTGATGCCGGTCTTGGACACCAGCCGGGTACGGCCGTCGAAGTCCCGGAACCGGGCGCGGGCCTGGACCTCACCGCTGGCCATGAGCAGGAAGCCGATCCTGCCGAACGTGCCCACCGGCAGCGGTGGTCGTCCCATGCGGCACCTGCCCTCATCGGTTTCCGATGAGTTGATGATGCCTGCTTCGAAGCTCCAGAGCCATAAGCCCTGGTCAGAGCTCCCCCGATAGGACTTGAACCTATAACCCTGCGATTAACAGTCGCATGCTCTGCCAATTGAGCTACGGGGGATCGGCGGGTGGTGCCCGCGCGCCCACAGAGATTACCCCACCCCCGACCCGGCGATGGGCCGGGGGTGGCATCCGGCGGGTCGCGTCCTCGGCCACCCACCCGGGTGAAGCCGCTCAAGGCAGGCGGAGCCGGTGCCGACGCTGTCTGCATGCGGGAACTGGGCGAGCGAGCGGTGGCGCGCGTGGGCCGCCACATCGAGTGGCGCGCCGTCACGCTCCTCGCCATCTGCCTGACCGGCAGCATCCCGCTGTTCGTTGTGAGCGGCTTCCAACGCTCGGTCGGCGCGCACGCCGACGCCCGGCTCGCCGCTCTCGGCGCCTCCATCTGGGGGTGCATGGCCGGCTACGTCGCCGTCCGCCGCCGGCTGGGGCCCCGGGACGGCGCCGTCATCATCGGCGCGGCCAGCACGGTGATGATCGTCGAGGGCCTCTGCCAGCAGGAGATCACCATCCGCTGGCTGTGCGCTGCAGCGCTGGTCGTCGTGCCGGTGGCCGCCGCGATGCTGCTCCGGAGCCGGGGCGTCGCCGCCACCACGGCGGTCGCGCTGGCGGGTGTGGTCGCGATCAGCCTCACGCTGCCCACCCCGCCGCTGCTCCGGGTGTACGCCGCGCTCACGATGGTCGTCGCGGTCCTGGCCCCGATCACGGTGGTCACGCTGCTGGTCCGCCGCATGCAGGCCGCCCGCGACCTTGCCCGCACCCTGGCGGTCACCGACCCCCTGACCGGGCTGTCCAACCGCCGCGGCATCGAAGCCCGGGCCGGGTCGATCGTGGCGTCCGCCGCTGCGGCGGGCGAGCAGGTGACCGTGATGGTGCTGGACCTCGACCACTTCAAGACGGTGAACGACACCCACGGGCACGCCGTCGGCGACCGGGTGCTGACTGGGGTGGCCGACGCGATGACCCGGATCGCCCGCGCCGACGACCTGCTCGTGCGCCTCGGCGGGGAGGAGCTGGGCTGGGTGGCCCACTTCCCCGGACCGGAGGAGGTCACCCGGGCTGCCGAGCGGCTGCACGCGGCCGTGCGTGACCGGTCGGTTCCCGACCTGCCTCCGGTGACCGTCAGCATCGGGGTCGTGACCGCGGAACCGGCGCCCGACCAGGACCCGGTGGCAGCCGTGCTCTCCCTGCTCAGCACCGCCGACCGCGCGCTGTACGAGGCCAAGCGGGCCGGCCGCGACCGGATCGCCTACGCGCCGGGCCACCCGCGCGCGCTGAGCCCGGCGTCCTGAGCTCGACGGGTCGGAACCGGTCGGTGCCGGTAGCGTGATCACTTCCGCCCAACCCAGGAGGTCCCCCGTGGCCAAGCTGTCCTTCATCGCCGGCTTCGGCGCCGGCTACATCCTCGGCGCCAAGGCCGGTCGCGAGCGCTACGAGCAGATCCGCCGCTTCTACAACCACGCCAAGGACGACCCGCGCCTGCAGACCGCGGCCGGCATGGCCCAGGCCCGCGCCGACGCCGCCGTCGACTCGGTGAAGAACCGGCTCGGGAACGAGACCGGCAGCAACTGACCCCGGGTCAGCGGCTGGGGTCCTCGGCGTCCACCGCTGCGGCCAGGCGTTCGCGGGCGACCTGACGCGCCACCGGGTCGTCCCGGTCGGCGTCGTCGTCGAACACGACGGTCCACTCCCGCGCCGGCTGCCCGGGCACCCGGCGGGCCACCAGCAGCACCCCGCCCCCGGTGGGCAGCGGGTGCCGCTTGCTGGTGACCACCGTCCGGTCGACCCGGGCCCGCAGCACGCCCGGCAGCCCCCCGGCCTCGCGCAGCACGTGCCGCTGGGGCGCCTCGCGCGCCTGGACTCCCGGCTCGACCTCGACCAGCGGCGTGATCACGAACGTGCCGCCCGCGCCGGCCGCGCCCCACCGCGCGGTGCCGATCTGGTGCCAGGCCAGCGGGGGCGTGGCCTCGCCAGACCCGGCGGGGACGACGCGCAGCCCGCGCGAGGTGGCCACGGTCCACCCGCCGTCGACCCGCTCCCCCCACGCCAGGACCTGCTCGTCGGCGTCCCCGGCGAGGGCGGCGCGCACCGGCTCCGGCGGGCGGGCGAACTTCGCGCGCACCCGTGCCAACAGGCTCACGGGGTCAGCCCGCCGGCGGCGCGCTTGCGCAGCGAGATCGCCAGCTGCTCGAGGTCCATCAGCTTCTTGAACGCCCGCATGTACTCGTCCTGAGCCTCGATCGGGTTGGTCCGCTGCAGTTTGCCCTTGAGCGCGGCGATCTCCCGGACGGTGGCCATCTCGTGCAGCCGGGCCATCAGCGCGTTGACGTAGGTCGGATCGTTCTCCCCCACCGCATGCAGCGGCTCGACGGCCAGCGCGGTCAGCATCGCCTTGGCTGTGTCCCGGTCGCAGTGCGCCGTCACCTCCTCCAACCACGCCGCCCCGCTCGTCGTCGCCCCCGCCGCTCCCCCGGCCGCCGACACGGCGGCGGCGACCGCGGCGTAGTCCGGGTGCGTGTACGAGCTCGGCTCGACCGCGTCGAACTGCGGGCCGGCGATCTCCGGGCACTGCAGCGCCGCCTTCACCGCCTCCCGCTCGACCTCGATCGCCGCGTCGTCCGGCGTCCGCTGCGGCGTGCGCGGGCGCGACCTCGGGCGCTCGCCGCCGTTCTCCCCGGCCAGCTGACGCACCCGCGCCACGACCTCGCTCTCGTCGGGCAGGCCGAGCAGGCCGGCCAGCCGCCGGGCGTAGGCCGGTCGCAGCGCGTGGTCCTTGATCTGGGCGAGCAACGGTGCGGTCTTGTCCAGCGCGGCGAGCCGGCCCTCCACGGTGTCTAGGTCGTAGTCGGCCAGGTGCGTCCGCAGCACGAACTCGATCAGCGGCGTGCGCCGGCCGATCAGGTCACGGACGGCGGCGTCCCCGTGGGCCTGGCGCAGCTCGCACGGGTCGCGGCCCTCCTGCTCGACGGCGACGAAGGTCTGCGCGACGAAGCGCTGGTCCTCCTTGAAGGACTTCATCGCCGCCGCCTGGCCGGCCGCGTCACCGTCGAAGGTGTAGACGACCTCCCCGCGGAACTCGTCCTGGTCCATCAGCAGCCGGCGCAGCACGTTGATGTGCTCCGGCCCGAAGGCGGTGCCGCAGGAGGCCACCGCCGTGGTCACGCCGGCGACGTGGCAGGCCATCACGTCGGTGTAGCCCTCGACGACGACGGCCTGGTGGTTGCGGGCGATGTCGCGCTTGGCCCGCTCCACCCCGTAGAGCACCGAGCTCTTCTTGTAGAGCGGGGTGTCCGGGGTGTTCAGGTACTTGGGGCCGGGGTCGTCGTCCATCAGCTTGCGGGCGCCGAAGCCGATGACGTCGCCGGTCAGGTCGCGGATCGGCCAGAGCAGCCGGCGGTGGAACCGGTCGATCAGCGTGCCGCGGGAGGACTCCTTGGCCAGCCCGCCGGTGACCAGCTCGTCTTGGGTGTACCCCAGGCCGCGCAGGTGCCGGGTCAGGGTGTCCCAGCCGCCGGGGGCGTAGCCGCAGCCGAAGTCCAGGGCCACCTGCCGGTCGAAGCCACGGTCGGCGAGGAACGAGCGTGCCGGTCCAGCCTCCGGCGTCATCAGCTGGGCGGCGTAGAACTCGGCGGCCGCGGTGTTTGCCGCCACCAGCCGGGCGCGCTGCCCGGCCTGCGCCCGGCTCGGCCCGGCGGTGGCCCGGCCGCCGTCGTCCTCGTACTGCAGTTGCACCCCGGCGCGGCCGGCGAGCAGCTCGACGGACTCGGCGAAGGACAGGTGGTCGATCTCCTGCACGAACCGAATGACGTCGCCACCGACCCCACAACCAAAACAGTGGTACAGCCCGCGCGACGGAGTGACCTGGAAGGACGGCGACTTCTCGTCGTGGAACGGGCAGAGCCCTTTGAGGCTCCCGCCACCGGCGCGCTTGAGCTGCAGGTGCTCGCCGATGATCTCGTCGATCTTGGTCCGCTCGCGGACCGTCGCGATGTCCGCGGCGCGGATGCGCCCTCGCCCGGCCATCAGGCCGCCGCCGCGGCGATGCGCCGCCGGCCCAGCACGAACTCGAACCACAGCAGGAAGACGGCCGAGTCCAGCGGCAGGCCGGGCTCGGTGGTCAGCGTGGGCCGCGGCTTCCAGCCGCCGGTGGTGCCGCTCTCGGCGAGCCGGCGGCCACCGCTCTCGTAGCGATGGGTGCCCTTCCAGATCGACGTCCTCGCCACGTCGACGGCCAGGCCGTCGAGCTCCATCGTCCAGCTGTCCTTCCAGACCGAGACCTGGTGGGCGCGCAGCCGCACGCTCTCCGCCGGCTCCTGGGCCCAGCGACCGACCAGCTCACGGGTGCCCCCCCGCTGGAAGGCCCAATTCCGGTCCCCCACCTCGGCCGTGGCGGCCTCCTTCCAGTTGGCGGCCTCCTTCCAGGTGGCGGCGCGCAGCGTCGCCACCAAGGCGCCGTCGGAGAGCACCGGGACGATGCCCCGGTCGGTGCCGTGCGACCCGCTCTTGCCCAGCTCCAGCATGGTGCTCCTCAGCCGATCCCCGGCGCTCCGGCGACGCTCTCGCCGGTCGCGCGGTAGAGCAGGTAGGCGGCGGTCTCCCGCATGATGTAGCGGAACTGGGTGGCCCGGGTCTGCACGGCCGGCCCCTGCCGGGTCGGTGAGCTCCACGCGTCCAGCCCGGCGTCCTCGGTCATCCGCTCGGCGCGCATCGCGTGCCACGGGTCGCTGACCAGGACGGCGCTGCTCCAGTTCCGCGCATCGAACTCGGCGGCCACCGCTCGCACGCTCTCCAGCGTGTCGACGCCCTCGGGCACGGCCAGCAGCGCATCCGTCGGCACGCCGGTCTGGGCCAGGTAGTCGCGGCCCGCCTCGGCCTCGGAGAACGCGTCGCCGGTCGCCTTGCCGCCCACCGTCACGATCACCGGGGCCACCCCCTCCTCGTAGAGCTCCCGGGCGTGCTCCAGCCGGGCCTCGAAGATGGAGGACGGGACGCCGTTGTACTGCGCCGAGCCCAGCACCACGATCGCGTCCGAGGTCGGGCGTGCATCCTGCCGGGCGATCCACCAGATGGCCGAGGCCGTGGACGCGGCCAGCAGCAGAGCTGCGGTCACCGCTGCCCCGAGCACCCGGACGACCAGCCTCCCCGCCACCGCTGCCACCCGTCATGGGTACCACGGCTGGCTGGCACCGGCGGAACCCCTGGGGACGGCGTGCCGCCTGCGTCCGGGCTCACCCAGCAGCGCTCGTGCCGCAGACCTTCGTGCCACCCTCGGGCACGATCGTCAACTGGGTGGTCGTCACCGCGCCGTCGTCGTCCCAGCGGACGTCGACCAGCTGCACCGGCTCCCCGTCGTCCTCGCTGTCGGTCGCCCCGGTCACCGTCGGGATACCTGGCTGCAGGTACTGGTCGGCCAGGTCGGCGGGGGCCACCCGGGCGCGCACGTCGTCGCAGACGAGGCCGTAGGCGGTCTCCAGGTCGCCCTGGCTCAGCGCGGCGGTGAACACCCCGGCCACCTCGCGCGCCTGGTCCTCACCGGATCCCTTGAAGAACGGCATCAGCACCACCATGACCACCGCGACCAGCACCGTCGCCCCGAAGATGCCGATCAGCAGCTTGTTGTGGTTCTGCGGGGTGCCGGTGTGCAGCGGCGCCGGGTCGTCGTCGTAGAGGAAGGGACCCTGGGTCACCGCTGGACTCCTGTCGTGGTGCTCATGTCGTGGTGCTCATCCGCCGCTCACCAGCAGCTCGGCCCCGGCCGGCGGCCGGGGGTCGTCGCGGTCGGCCAGCCAGCCCTCGGGGAGGGCGACCGGCCGCGGCGGGGTGGTGCGCCCGCGAGGCGCCCCGAGCACGCCCTGGGGGTAGGGCTGGTCGGGGATCGAGTCGAGCAGGCCGGCCAACTCGTCGAGCCCGGAGACCATGGCCAGTGCCCGACGGACGTCGGAGGGGACCGAGAAGCCCTTGAGGTACCAGGCGACGTGCTTGCGGAAGTCGCTGCAGCCGTGCACCTCGCCCTGGTCGGCCGCCAGCAGGGTGGCGTGCCGGTGCATGATCTCGGCGACCTGCCGGAAGGTGGGCAGCGTGCGGTGCGGCGAGCCGGCGAAGGCGGCAGCCAGGTCGCCGAACAGCCACGGCCGGCCCAGGCAGCCCCGGCCCACGACGACGCCGGCGCAGCCGGTCTCGGCGACCATCCGCACCGCGTCGTCGGCCTCCCACAGGTCACCGTTGCCGAGCACCGGGATGGCGACCTCCTCGACCAGCCGGGCGATGTGCGACCAGTCGGCGGTGCCGCTGTAGAGCTGGTCGGCGGTGCGCCCGTGCAGGGTGATCGCCGCGGCGCCCTCGTCCTGCGCGATCCGGCCGGCGTCGAGGTAGGTGACGTGCTCGGCGTCGATGCCGACCCGGGTCTTCACCGTCACCGGGACGTCGCCGGCGGCCTGCACCGCGGCCCGCACGATGTTGCCGAACAGCCGGCGGCGCCAGGGCAGAGCCGAGCCGCCGCCCTTGCGGGTCACCTTGGGCACCGGGCAGCCGAAGTTGAGGTCGATGTGCGCGGGGCGGGTGCCGGCGACCTGCTCGTCGACGAGCATCTGCACCGCCCGCCCGACGGTGGCCGGGTCGACCCCGTAGAGCTGCACGCTGAACGCGTCGGCCTCCCCCGGGGCGGCCTGCACCATCTTCAGCGTCTTGGCGTTCCGCTCGACCAACGCCCGGGTGGTGATCATCTCGCACACGTAGAGCCCGGCCCCGAACTCCCGGCACAGCGTCCGGAAGGCCGGGTTGGTGATCCCGGCCATCGGGGCGAGCACCACGGCGGGGTCGACCGTCAGCCCACCGAGCTGCAACGACGGCAGCGCCGTCGCGCGCGAGAGGGTGCTGGTCACGACCCCAGGGTAGGTGGGCGCGGGGTGTGCCCGGGCTCACGGCCGCGAGGTGGGTCAACCCGGCTGACCTGGCGTTGAACCGTGCCGTGACCCGGCTCAACCTCAGGTCACGTAGGTCAAGCCGGTCGACGCCTACCGGGTCCCCGGCTGGAGCGCCCGCCGATGTCCCCCGGCGAGCGCCCCGTCCACCGGTGGCTCCGAGGGCGCGCCCTTCGTCCGGCGGGTGGTCAGGCTGCTCGGATGACCGTCCCGGTGCCCGTCCCGATGGCCGTCGACGAGCCCGGACGTCGTCGGTTGGGGGTCTTCACCACCGCTGAGCTCGCCGCCGCGGGTATCGGGGAGAGCGAGGTCCGGACGGCGGTACGGGCCGGCGTGTGGGTGCGGCTGCGCACCGGCGTCTTCATCACCGCGGCCGACCTCGCCGAGGTCGAGCGGACCGGACGACGCCCTGGGCTCGACGCGGTGGCGGTCACCGCCGGCCTGGCCCGGTCGTCCGCCGTCCTGAGTGGTGCGACGGCCGCGTGGATCTGGGGGCTGCCCCGTCCGAGGTCCGCCCCGCCGACGGTCGAGCTGACCGATCCGCACCGGTGGCGCCGTGGGCGTGGATGGCTGATGACCGGGCCGAGCTGCCGGCCGACGAGGTGACCGTGCGCGGCGCCTACCGGGTCACGACGGCGGCACGCACCGTCGTCGACCTGGCCCGGGACTGGCCGGAGGTGGACGCCGTGGCCGCCGTCGATGCCGCCCTGCTGCGCGGGCTGACCACCCGCGACGAGCTGGGCCGGGTGCTGGAGAGGCAGGCGTGCGTGCCCGGCGTCCCGCGGAGCGTGCGGGCGGTCGCACTCGCAGACGGCCGGGCCGAGTCGTGGCTGGAGACCCACGGCCGGCTGACGGTTGCCGCGCTCGGCCTGCCGCCGTTCGTCCCGCAGGTGGAGCTCCGGGTGGACGGGAGGCTGGTGAAGGTCGTCGACGGCTGGTACGCCGAGCAGGCCGTGGCCCTCGAGTTCGACGGCCGGGTGAAGTACCGCCGTCCGGCGTTCGGCCGGACCCCGGAGGACTCGCTCTGGCAGGAGAAGCGGGCCGAGGACCAGCTCCGGTCCCGGGGTGTCCGGTTCGTCCGCGCCGCAGCGGTCGACCTGGGCGCCCGGCGTGCCGAGTTCGACTGCCTCGTCCGACGGATGCTGTCCACCCCCGGACCCGCGACCCGGGACTGGACCGAGGTCCCCCGGGCCACCGGCCGCCCCCGGGACCGATGCGACGGGGACGACGGGTGGCTGGCCCGGGCCGACGACCTGGTCGGGGCGGGTTGAGCCGGTCGACCTGACGTTGAGCCGCGCCGTGACACGGCTCAACGTCAGGTCAGCCGGGTTGACCCGCCCGACAGCAGGCCGGGGTCGGGCTCAGCAGCCGGGGAGGCGGGCTCCGAGGTAGCTGACGACCTGGGACAGGGCGACCCGCTCCTGGGTCATCGAGTCGCGCTCCCGGATGGTCACCGCGTCGTCCTCGAGGGTGTCGAAGTCGACGGTCAGGCAGAAGGGCGTGCCGATCTCGTCCTGCCGGCGGTAGCGGCGGCCGATCGCGCCGGCGTCGTCGAAGTCGACGTTCCAGTTCCGCCGCAGCGTCGCCGCCAGGTCACGGGCCTTGGGCGAGAGGTCGGAGTTGCGCGACAGCGGCAGGACGGCGGCCTTCACCGGCGCCAGCCGCGGGTCGAGCTTGAGCACCGTGCGGGTGTCGACGCCGCCCTTGGCGTTGGGGGCCTCGTCCTCGGTGTAGGCCTCGACGAGGAAGGCCATCAGCGAGCGGGTGAGCCCGGCCGCCGGCTCGATGACGTACGGCGTCCAGCGCTCCCCGGAGGCCTGGTCGAAGTAGGACAGGTCGGTGCCGGAGTGCTCCGAGTGGGTCTTCAGGTCGAAGTCGGTGCGGTTGGCGATGCCCTCGAGCTCGCCCCACTCCGAACCGGTGAAGCCGAACCGGTACTCGATGTCGACGGTGCGCGTCGAGTAGTGGCTCAGCTTCTCCTTCGGGTGCTCGTAGTGGCGCAGGTTGTCCGCCGAGATGCCCAGGTCGGTGTACCAGGCGGTGCGGGCGTCGATCCAGTACTGGTGCCACTCCTCGTCGGTGCCGGGCTCGACGAAGAACTCCATCTCCATCTGCTCGAACTCACGCGTCCGGAAGATGAAGTTGCCCGGGGTGATCTCGTTGCGGAAGGACTTGCCGATCTGCCCGATGCCGAACGGCGGCTTCTTGCGCGCGGCGCCCATGACGTTGGCGAAGTTCACGAAGATGCCCTGGGCGGTCTCCGGGCGCAGGTAGTGCAGCCCCGACTCGTCCTCGACCGGGCCGAGGTGGGTCTTCAGCATCATGTTGAAGTCGCGCGGCTCGGTCCAGGAGCCCTTCACGCCACAGTTCGGGCAGGAGATGTCGGCCAGCCCGTTCTCCGGCAGCCGGCCCTTCTTCTCCTCGAACTCCTCTTCGAGGTGGTCGGCGCGGAACCGCTTGTGGCAGTTCTGGCACTCGGTCAGCGGGTCGGTGAAGACGCCGACGTGACCAGAGGCGACCCAGGTCTGGCGGGGCAGGATCACCGAGGAGTCCAGGCCGACGATGTCGTCCCGGCCCTGGACGACGGTGCGCCACCACTGCTTCTTGATGTTCTCCTTCAGCTCCACGCCCAGCGGCCCGTAGTCCCAGGCCGAGCGGGTGCCGCCGTAGATCTCACCGGAGGGGAAGACGAACCCCCGGCGCTTGCAGAGGTTGACCACCTTGTCCAGGCGAGCGGGGTCGGCGGTACGGGCGGGGGCGGTGTCGCTGGGCACGGGGGCTCCATCCGGCTGGGGTGTCGGCGAGTGACCCCCAGACGTTAGCCGCCGGTGTGCCGCCGCCCGGCCACGGGCGTCACCTCCCGGCGGTGGTCGGCACCCGCCGGTCCGCCCCCAGCGCGTGCATGACCAGCTTCCGGACGGCGATCACCACGGCCACGCCGACGAGGCCGCGGAAGGTCAGCTCGCCGGCGAGCCGGATCAGGCCGGCGGCGATCAGGAAGTCCAGCAGGACGCCGATCGCCAGCAGGACGTCGCGCAGCCGCACCAGCGTGATCAGGCCACAGACCAGGCCCAGCACAGCCACCAGCAGTGCGGCGTCCTCCACCAACGGGCTCATGCCGGCTCTCCGCGGTTCACGTCCGGTCACCGCCGGCGCGCCCACCCTCGCGTTCGCGGCGCCTCTCGTCGTTCTTCTCGACCTCTTCGCGTTCCTCGGCGATCTCCTTGCCCAGGAAGTAGTTCAGCGCGGTCCGGATGGCCGCGATCGCGGCGAGCTTGCCGATCTCCTCGAACGACGGCGCGATGGCGGTGCGCAGGACGTCGCTGGCCAGCTGGAACTCCAGGCCGAGCAGCAGGTAGCGGGCCAGCCCCAGCCGGACCCGGACGAACTCGTCGCGGTGCCGGCCGCGGACGGCCGCGCGGACGAACTGGACGGTGGCGATCACCGCGCCGATGAAGATCACGATCGCCCCGACGGCCTCGACCACCCGGATGAAGAGGTTCACGTAGTCCTCGAGCAGCTCCTCGGAGAGGAAGCTGTGGGGGAACCCGGTCGTCTCTTCTGCCGCCAGCACGTCCACCGGGCAGTCCTGCCCCGTCCGCTGCCCGGCTACTCCCGGACGTGCCCGGCAACCAGGCCCGCACCGATGTGCTCAGTCGGTGAGGTAGACGCCGGGCTCGTCCAGGGCGTGCACCCACACCGGCGCACCGGCGATCTTCACCTCGGCCGCGGACAGGCCCCGACGGTAGGCGCCGACACCCTCCCAGCGGGTGCAGAGGGCGAACAGCTCCGGTTCGTCTGCGGCGCGGCCCAGCTCGCCGCCGAGGAAGCCGGGGCGCGTCCGCAGCGCCGCGAGCAGCTCATCGGTGGTGGCGAGGAATGCGGCGACGTCGTCGTCTGCGACGCGCAGGCGGGTCACGGCGAACACCGGGCACCTCCCCCTTCGCTGCGGCAAGAGTTGACAACCGTTCTCAGGCGCTCCGACCATGGTGCCATGACCACGTCCGTGACCCCGTCCCCGAGGCCTGGGTCCCGGAACGTCCCCGCCGACGTCCAGGCCGCCAGCGAGCTGCTGGCCGCCCTCGCCTCACCGCTGCGGATGTCGATCGTGACCCTGCTCGACGAGCACGGCTCCCGCTGCGTGCACCAGCTGGTCAACGCGCTCGGGGTGCCGCAGCCGCTGGTCTCCCAGCACCTGCGGGTGCTGCGCGGCGCCGGGCTGGTGACCGGCGTCCGCCGGCACCGCGAGGTCGACTACCGCCTGGTCGACGGGCACGTGGCGCACATCGTCCGGGACGCCCTCGCCCACGCCGGCCACGCCACCGAGTCCACCGACACCGACACTGATTCCTCCGACACCGCCTGAAGCGGCTCCTTCAGGCGCTGCCGAAACGGCCCCCTCAGGCGCTGCCGAAACGACCTCCTCAGGCGCTGCCGAAACGACGCTGCCGGCTGGCGTACTCCTCGACCGCCTGCCACAGGTGCCGGCGGTCGAAGTCCGGCCAGAGCGTGTCCAGGAAGACCAGCTCGGCGTAGGCCGACTGCCACAGCAGGAAGTTGCTGGTGCGGTTCTCCCCGGAGCTGCGCACGAACAGGTCGACGTCGGGCATGTCCGGCTCGTCGAGGAACCGGGCGACCGTCTCCTCGGTGACCTTGTCCGGCTTGATCCGGCCGGCGGCCACCTCGCGGGCGATCGCCGCCGCGGCGTCGGCGATCTCGGCCCGGCCGCCGTAGTTGACGCACATGGTGAGGGTCAGGACGTCGTTGTCCTGGGTGAGCTCCTCGGCGACCTCCAGCTCCTTGATCACGCTGCGCCAGAGCTTGGGACGCCGCCCGGCCCAGCGCACCCGAACCCCGAGCTCGTGCATCTCGTCGCGGCGGCGGCGGATGACGTCGCGGTTGAAGCCCATCAGGAAGCGGACCTCGTCGGGGCTGCGCCGCCAGTTCTCGGTGGAGAACGCGTAGGCGCTGATCGCCCCGATGCCCAGCTCGATGGCCCCCTCGACGCAGTCGAAGAGCGAGGACTCCCCCGCCTCGTGCCCGGCGGTGCGCGGCAGCCCGCGCTGCTTCGCCCAGCGGCCGTTGCCGTCCATCACGATCGCCACGTGCTGCGGCACCTTGTCGGCCGGGATGGCCGGCGGGGTGGCGCCCGAGGGGTGCGGGTTCGGGGCCTTCACCTCGCGCCTCATGTGCGGTCCACCAGCGGCAGCGAGCGCAGGCCGCGCTCCAGGTGCCACTGCAGCAGCGCCGCGACCAGGCCGCTGCCCTCCCGCCGGTTGGTGCCGAGGCTGGCCTCGGCCCGCCCCCAGTCGCCGGACAACAGCGCCTCCAGCAGTTCGATGGTGACCGGGCTGGGCATCGCCGAGCCCGTGGGCCGGCAGGACGGGCAGACGGTGCCCCCGGCCGGGACGGAGAAGTGCCGGTGCGGGCCGGCCTCGCCGCACCGGGCGCAGTCGCCCAGCGCCGGCTCCCAGCCGGCGACCGACATCGCCCGGAGCAGGAACGCGTCCAGCACGAGCGGGGCCGGCTTGACCCCCTCGGCCAGCGTGCGCAGCGCCCCGACGACGAGCAGGAACATCCGCAGCGACGGCTCCTTCTCCTCCACCGTCAGCCGGTCGGCCGTCTCCAGCACGGCGGTGCCGGCGGTGTAGGCGCGGTAGTCGCCGACGATCTCGGTGCCGTAGGACCGGATCGACTCGGCCTGGCTGACGATGTCGAGGTTGCGGCCGGTGTAGAGCTGCAGGTCGACGTGGCTGAACGGCTCCAGCCGGGCGCCGAACTTGCTCTTGGTGCGCCGCACCCCCTTGGCGACCGCGCGCACCTTGCCGGTGCGGCGGGTCAGCACGGTGACGATCCGGTCGGCCTCACCCAGCTTCTGGGTGCGCAGCACGACGCCCTCGTCCCGGTAGAGGGACTGCGGTGTGGTGCTCACGGCCTAGCAGCCCTGTTCCCCGGCAGCAGATCGCTCCGCTCCTCGGTCGCTGGCGCTCCCTGCGATGCTCACTCGCCTGCTGCCTCAGTAGCCAAGCCGGTGCAGCTTCTTCGGGTCGTCCTGCCACTCCCCCAGCACGGTGACGTGCAGGGCCAGGTGCACCCGGCCGCCGAGCAGCGTCTCCAGCCCGACCCGGGCCTCGCTGCCGATCGCCTTGATCGTCGCGCCGCCCTTGCCCAGCAGCATCGGCTTCTGGCTGGCCCGCTCGACGTGCAGCAGGGCGTGCACCTCGGTGAAGACGGCGTCGGGGTCGCGCGGGTCGGGCTTGCGGTTGATCTCCTCGACGGTGACGGCCAGGGAGTGCGGCACCTCCTGGCGGACCTTCTCCAGCGCCGCCTCCCGCACCAGCTCGGCGATCTGCCGCTCGACGTCCTCGTCGGTGGTCTGCTCGTCGGGGTACATCGGCGGACCCTCGGGCAGCATCCCGATCAGCAGGTCCTCCAGCAGGCCGACCTGGTCACCGGCCACGGCGCTGACCGGCACGATCTCGCGCGCCTCGACCAGCTGGCTGGCGGCGACCAGCTGCTCGGTGATCGCCTTCTTGCCGGCCGCGTCGGTCTTGGTGACCACCACGACGATCGGGGTGGTCACCGCCTTGAGCTGCCGGGCGATGAACGCGTCACCGGCGCCCACCGGCTGGTCGGCGGGGATGCAGAAGACGATGACGTCGACCTCGGAGAGCGTGTCGCGGACGACGTCGTTCAGCCGCTGGCCGAGCAGGCTCTTGGGCTTGTGCAGCCCAGGCGTGTCGACGAGCACCAGCTGACCCGCCGGGCGGTGCACGACCCCGCGGATGGCATGCCGGGTGGTCTGCGGCCGGTTGCTGACGATGCCGACCTTCTCGCCGACCAGGGCGTTCGTCAGCGTGGTCTTGCCCGCGTTGGGCCGGCCGACCAGGCAGGCGAAGCCGCTGCGGTACGGCGGCTGATCGGAGGAGGTCACGCCGTCCAGTCTCCCACTGCGCACCGACAGCACTGCCGCGGCCGGGGCGGGAGCTGCCCTGGGATCATGGCGGGCATGCCACCCCGGTCCCGACGCGACAACAGCGAGCCCCTGATCGTGCAGGCCGCCCGGGACCGGGAGCGGCACATCGACCAGGTCACCAGCTACGGCTACTTCGCCCGCCGCGGCCCCAAGCGGCACGTCACGGTGACCCCGCGGCCGCTGCGGTACTGGCAGTACGACCCGGCCTCGCCGCGGGTGACCGCGCTGACCGTGCTCGCCGTCGCCGCCTGGCTCGGGTTCCTGGGCTGGCGGGACGGCGCCGCCGCGGCCGCCGCCGAGGCACCGGTCGCCCTGGGGCTCGGGCTGCTGGTGCTGGTGGTGTCGACCGGCCGGTTCACCGTCTCCGACTTCGCGGTCTCCACCGACATCGCCGGGCTGCGGCAGACGTCGTCCTTCGGCGTCGTCCCGCTCGTGCTGATCGGCGAGGTGGTGCCGGGAGCGCCGCCGGCCGGCTGGCCGAAGGCGAAGGGGCGCGGCGGCTGGTGGCCGGGCCGGCACCGGATCAGCGTCCGGCACCTGGACCCCGACGGCGAGACCCCGAAGGCGTTCACCGCGTGGGTGCGCGACCCCGCCGCGGTCGCCGACGCCCTGGGCCGCCCGCTCCGCGACTGATCAGTCGTCGCCGAGGCCGGGGGCGAGCAGCCGCGCCCGGGTCGCGCGCCGCACGGCGTCCAGCCGGGACGTCGACCCCAACTTGGCGTTGATGTTGCTCAGGTGCCGCTTCACCGTGCCCTCGCTGATCCGCAGCTCGGCCGCGATCGCGGCGTTGGAGCGGGCCTTGCCGACGAGGGCGAGCACCTCCACCTCGCGTTCGGAGAGGATCGGCCCGCCCCCCGAGGTGAGACCGGCCAGTCCACCCCGGGACACCGAGAGGGTGATCAGGTCCTGCTCACGGTCGGTGGCGGCCCGGATCGCCGAGACCAGTTCGTGGTGCCCGATCGTCTTGATCAGGTAGGCGGAGGCGCCGCGCAGCAGCAGCTGGCGGGCCAGCGGGGTGTTCTCGTGCATGGTCAGGACGACGATGCGGGTCGACGGGGAGGCGCTGCGGATCTCGACCAGCGAGGTCAGCACCGACTGGCCCGGCATCTCCACGTCCAGCAGCACCACGTCGGGCTGGTGGAGGCGGGCCAGCCGGACCGCCTCCTCCCCGTTCGCACCCTCCGCGACCACCTCGATGCCCTGGTGGACGGCGAGCAGCGCCCCCAGGCTCTCGCGGAACAGGCGGTGGTCGTCGACCAGGACCACCCGGAGAGCGCGCTCGGCGCCGGTCACGTCGACGCCCCGGGCACCGGCACGGTGAGCACGAGCCGGACGCCGCCCGGCCCGGTGGCGAGGGCCACGCTGCCGCCGAGGCCCGCGGCGCGCTCGCGTATCGAGGAGAGCCCCACGCTGCGGGTGGCGTCGACCGCCGCGGGGTCGAAGCCGGAGCCGTCGTCGGCCACGGTGGCCGTCAGCTGACCCTCGGCGACCCGGACGGCGACGTCGAGCCGGGTCGCCCGTCGGCCGTGCAGGAACGAGTTGCGGATCGCCTCGCGCACGATGAGGTAGCTCTCCTCCTTGACGTGGCCGGGCAGCGGCGTCACGTCCTCGCCGAACTCGGCGAGCGTGACCTCCAGCCCGACCGGGGCGGTGAAGTCCAGGTACTCCTGCAGCGCCTGGCCGAGCGTGCGGTCCCCGACCACGTCGCGCAGCCGGGTGGCCATGCCACGCACGTCGTTGAGCGTGTCCAGCAGCAGCTGCCGGGTGGTGCGCAGCCGTTCCACGTCCAGCGGCTGGCCGGTGGCGTGCAGGTGCAGGGCCAGGTCGATCCCCTGCATGGCCGCACCGATCCCGTGGCTGGTGTGGTCGTGCAGGTCGCGGGCGACCCGGCGGCGTTCGTCCCGGTTGGCGTCGCTGATCCGCGCGAGCAGCACGTCGACGTAGGAGATCGACGCCGGGATCACCAGCTCGTCGATCACCTGGTGCAGCACCAGCGCGACCTGCTCGGTGGCGGACCGGGCGCCGGGCACCGCGTCGTCCCCGTGGTGCGCGACGAGCGCGGGCAGCCCACGCTGGAACAGCAGGCTGGCCACCCGCAGCGACTCCGCCGGGTGCAGGCCGGTGCGGGCCCGGTCGGCACCGACGTCGGCCTGGGCGGCCGGGGCCGCGGCCGGCGGCAGCCCGCGGACCCGGGCGTGGGTCACTCGCAGCACGGCGAGGAGGCGACCGTGCAGCTGGGCGGCCCGGGCGGGGTCCGCCGACAGCCGAGGTGCGACGACGGCGGCATCGGCCAGGACCGTGTCGGCGATCGCGGCGTCGAGCTCGGCATCGAGATCGGTGATCCGGCCGGCGTCCTCCGGTGCGGTCACAGCAGCACGCTGACGACGACGAGCGGGTTCGCCAGGTACTGGGTGACCATGAAGGCACGGTAGGGCCGACGCCGGCGCTGCCGTGGACCGCCCTCCGGCGTCGGCAGCGCGAGCACGGCGACGACCTCACCGCCCAGGCACAGCGCGGCGGCGGGCGCGAGGAGCTGCGGCCAGACCCCGGCGAGCGCGAGGGCGGTGAGCCCGAGCAGCAGCGAGCCCCCGGCGATCACCCGGACGGCGGTGCGGTGTCCGGCCACGACCGGCAAGCTACGTCGTCCGGTCAGCCGGTCCCCCTCCCGGTCACCGAGGTCCTTGGACGTGCCGACAACGGCCATCCAGGCGCACAGGAGGAGGAACACCGCTGCGTACGGGGCCGTCAGGCCGCCACCGGCGGCCGCCACACCGGCGCCGTAGCTGAGCAGCCCGCCCCCGATCGCGGCGACCGTGGTGCCGGCCACGGTGTGCTTCAGCGGCCTCGGTCCGACGCTGTAGGCCCAGCCGAGCACGGCCGTCGCCAGCGCGCAGGCCAGCAGAGCCGGCACCCCGGAACAGGCCGCCAGCAGCAGGCCTGCTCCGGCGAGCGCCCCCGCCGTCCGCACCGCGACCCGCACCGCGAGCCGGCCGGAGGCCAGGGGGCGGGTGCTCCCGTTGGCCCGGTCGCCGAGCAGGTCGGAGACCCCGTTGACCAGGTAGATGCTCGTCATCAGCAGCACCCAGGCCAGCGCACCGACCACGACCGCCGGCCTCAGCACTCCCGCGCCGGCCACCCCGACGACGGCTCCGACCGCGTACCGCAGCGCGAAGAGCGCCTGCACCACCGGCCGGGCCTCCGCCCAGAGCAGGTGCAGCACACCGAGCCCGGCTGGTCGCTGTGTCACGGACACAGCTCCACCTTGGGCCACGCGGCACCGATCTCCGCGCCCCGAAGGATGTAGCTCGACTACACCCTTCGACACATGTCGGCCCGCTGCCCGGCGCGGCGGGGACTAGCGGGTGGTGCGGAGCACCCCGTCGGGGCCGGCGAGCAGGACCGGCGCTGCCGCCGTCAGGTCGTGGACGGCGGCCAGCCCGGCCTCCTCGACGGCCTCCGCCGCGCTGACGACGGCGGCTGCCTCGAGCCCGTCGACCCCGCTGGAGACGGCGGCGGCGACGGCGGCCTGCAGCGCGGACAGCTGCAGCGAGGGCAGGGCCACCGTGGCCGCGAGGTACGTGCGGCCGTCGGTGTCCCGGACCGCGGCACCTTCCGCGGCGCCGGTCCGGCTCCGGGCAGAACGGGCCAGCGTGATCAGCTTGGCGTCCTCGGGGTCCAGCTCAGCCACCGGATCAGTCTCCCATCCGTCGGTCCCGGCCCTTCCGCAGGGTCCCGCCGCGAGCCTGCGAGTGGTGGGGGGCGGGAGGGTCCTTTCTCAGCTTTCCACGGCCGCCGGTTCGGGCTCGCGGGCGGGCTCGTCGGCCTCGTCCTCGGTGCCGGGCTCGGAGACCCGGCAGACCAGGATCGTGTCGATCTGGTTGCGCCGCCCGCCGGTGCTCTCGGCGACCAGCCGCAGCCCGCCGACCTCGGCCTCCGACCCCTCGATCGGCACCACGCCGATCTCCCGGGCCAGCAGACCACCGACGGTCTCCACCCCGTCGTCGTCGGGGAGCTCGACGCGGAACAGGTCGGCGAGGTCCTCGACCGGCAGCCGGGCGGTGATCCGGACCGAGCCGTCCTCCAACTCCTCGATCGGCGGGCGCTGGACGGTGTCGTGCTCGTCGTCGATCTCGCCGACGATCTCCTCGAGGATGTCCTCGATGGTGACCAGCCCGGCGAAGCCGCCGTACTCGTCGACGACGACGGCCATGTGGGTGCGGGAGGCCTGCATCTCCCGGAGCAGCTCGTCCACCGGCTTGGACTCCGGCACGAAGCTGGCCGGGCGCAGCACGTCCTCGACCTTCGGCTCGCTGGCCCGGGGGTCGGTGGCGCCCTGCGTGCGCCGCACCAGGTCCTTGAGGAAGACGACGCCGATGATGTCGTCGACGTTCTCCCCGATGACCGGCAGCCGGCTGAAGCCGCTGCGCAGGCACAGCGCCAGGGCCTGTCGCAGCGTCTTGCCGCGCTCGATCCACACCACGTCGGGCCGGGGCACCATCACCTCGCGGGCGATGGTGTCGCCGAGCTCGAAGACGCCGTGGATCATGTTCCGCTCGCCGGCCTCGACGACGCCGCGCTCCTCGGCCATGTCGACCAGCTCGCGCAGCTCGACCTCGCTGCTGAACGGGCCGTCGCGGTAGCCCCGGCCCGGGGTGATCGCGTTGCCGATGAGGATCAGCAGCGTGGCGATCGGGCCGAGCAGCCGGCCCAGCAGCCGGATCAGCGAGGCCGCGGCCAGCGCGATCGGGTAGGCGTGCTGGCGGCCGAGAGTCCGCGGGCCGACGCCGATCAGCACGTAGCTGACCACCGTCATCACCGCGATGGCGACGAGGACGCCCAGGGCGATGCTGGCGAACAGCCCGTCCAGGATCACCGCGACGATGACGGTCGCCGCCGTCTCGCAGACGATCCGCAGCAGCAGCAACAACGCCACGTGCCGGGCCCGGTCCTCCATGACCTGGTTCAGCGGGCCGGCCCGCTTGGCGCCGTCCCGCCGCAGCTCCTCCACCGCGGCCTTGGACAGCCGCTGCAGGGCGGCGTCCAGTGCGGCGAAGACGCCTGCGACGAGGACCAGGACGACGGCGATGCCCAGCAGGACGATCGCGGTCGAGCTCATCGGGTCTCCGGCTCCATCGGCTCGCCGGTCACCGGCTCTCGCGGGGTGGCGCGCCACCCCTCGAGGAGCTTGGACTGCAGGCCGAACATCTCCTTCTCCTCGTCGGGCTCCATGTGGTCGTAGCCCAGCAGGTGGAGCACGCCGTGGGTGGCCAGCAGGAGCAGCTCGTCCGCCGTCGAGTGGCCGGCGGCGCGGGCCTGCCGGACGGCGACGGCCGGGCAGAGCACCACGTCACCGAGGAGCGCCGGGCCGGGGTCCGGGTCGTCGGGACGGGCGGTGTCCAGCTCGTCCATCGGGAAGGCCAGCACGTCGGTCGGGCCCTTCTCGCCCATCCACCGCTCGTGCAGGCTGGCCATGTAGTCGACGTCGACGCAGAGCACCGACAGCTCGGCCAGCGGGCTGACCTCCATGGCGTCCAGCACGTACCGGCAGACGCCGGCGAGCGCGCCTTCGTCGACGGAGATCTCGGACTCGTTCGCGACCTCGACGGGCACGCTCAGCTCCCTTGCTGCCGGGGCTGCGCGCGCCGGGCCGGGCGCGTGCCGGTCGCCTGCGCCGGGGTCTGCCGGGTGGCGTCCCAGCGCTCGTAGGCGTCCACGATGTCGCCGACCAGCCGGTGCCGGACGACGTCGGAGCTGGTCAGCGTGGAGAAGTGGACGTCGTCGATGCCGTCGAGGATCTCGCGCACGATGCGCAGGCCGCTCTGTGCACCCCCGGGCAGGTCGACCTGGGTGACGTCGCCGGTGACGACCATCTTCGAGCCGAACCCGAGCCGGGTGAGGAACATCTTCATCTGCTCGGCGGTCGTGTTCTGCGCCTCGTCGAGGATGACGAACGCGTCGTTGAGCGTGCGGCCGCGCATGTAGGCCAGGGGGGCGACCTCGATGGTGCCGGCCTGCATCAGCCGCGGGATCGACTCCGGGTCGACCATGTCGTGCAGCGCGTCGTACAGCGGCCGCAGGTAGGGGTCGATCTTCTCCGACAGCGAGCCGGGCAGGTAGCCCAGCCGCTCACCGGCCTCCACCGCGGGGCGGGTCAGGATGATCCGGTTGACCTGCTTGGTGGTCAGCGCCTGCACGGCCTTGGCCATCGCCAGGTAGGTCTTGCCGGTGCCGGCCGGGCCGATGCCGAAGATGACGCTGTGCTGGTCGATGGCGTCGACGTACCGCTTCTGGTTCAGCGTCTTCGGCCGGATGGTGCGGCCGCGGCGGCTGATGATGTCGAGGCTCAGCACGTCCGCGGGGCGCTCGGAGCCGCCGGCCCGCAGCATGCCGACCACACGGCGGACCGAGTCCGGGCGCAGCGCCTGGCCGGTCGCCAGCAGGGCGATCAGCTCGTCGAAGACCCGGACGGCGAAGGCGTTGTCGGCCGGCTGCCCGGTGATGGCGATCTCGTTGCCGCGCACGTGCACGTCGGCGGCGAGCTCGGTCTCGATCAGGCGGAGGAGCTCGTCCCCGGACCCGAGGAGGGCCACCATGGAGACGCTGTCGGGGACGGTGATGGAGGTGCGGACCTCGGCCGGTACGGCCTGGTCCGGGACGCCGGCTGCCGCGGCACGCGCGGAGAGCTCACGGGAGGACGCGATGGTCTCCGGTACGGCGTCTGGTGAGGTGTCGGGCAAGAACGCTCGACCCTGCCTTCCTGCGACGGGGGTTGTGACCCGGCCCAGCGTACCCGCGCGGGCCACGTCGACACCCCGCTCGGGCCGCGCGGCTCAGCCGGGGGGCCAGCCCAGACCGCGGCCGCCGAGGACGTGCAGGTGCACGTGGTGGACGCTCTGCCCGGCCTGCGGGCCGGTGTTGGCCACGAGGCGGTAGCCGGGCTCGGGCGCCTCCGCCGTCACCAGCCCCTCCTGGACCGCCACGGCGTGGGCGGCGGCGATCAGCTCGGCGGTGAGCCCGGGGTCCGCCCCGGCCAGCGCGCCGAGGGTGGCGTGGTGCTCCTTCGGGACGACCAGCACGTGGGTGGGCGCCTGCGGGTTGATGTCCCGGAAGGCGAGCGTGCGGTCGGTCTCCCGGACGACGTCCGGCGGGATCTCCCCGGCCACCATCCGGCAGAACAGGCAGTCACTCGGGCCCTGGGTCATGTCCGGACTCTAGGACGGGCCGGCAACGGGACGAACGAGTCCGTTGGATCGCGCACGATCTGATCGATTCGACTCAATCGCTCGGGGCGTGCTGCCGACCACGGGACTGAACCGTCGAGCAGCAGGCGGCCCGACACCTCCGAGGGACCCGCCATGCGCATCACCGCGGCACGACGCACCGCTCTGCAGCACGCCGCCGAACTCGACGAGGCACGCTCCGACATCGCCGCGGTCACCCGGGTCCTCGGCGCGCTGGACCGGGCCACCACCTGCGAGGAGGTGGCCCGGGTCGCGCTCGACACCGTCCGGGACAGCTTCGGCTGGGCGTACGGCTCCTACTGGATGGTCGCGCCGGAGGACGGGCAGCTGCACTTCACCGTGGAGTCCGGTGACGCCGGGCCGGAGTTCCGCGCGGTGACCAGGAGCGCCTCCTTCGCCGAGGGTGTCGGGCTCTCCGGGCGGGCCTGGAAGGCCCGGGACCTCTTCTTCGTCGCCGACCTCGGCGAGATGACCGACTGCGTGCGCGCCCCGGTGGCCCAACGGGTCGGGGTGAAGAGCGGGGTGTGCTTCCCGATCATCCAGCAGGGCCGGGTCGTCGGGACGATGGACTTCTTCACCATGGAGACCCTGGCTCCGTCGGCCGAGCGGCTCGACGCGCTGCGGGCGGTGGGGCTGCTGGTCTCCCAGGCCTTCGGCCGGGTGGCCGAGGTCGCCGACCAGAAGCGTGCCGCCGGTGACGTCGCGGCGATCAACGGCCTGCTCCGCGGGCTCGCCCGGGCACGCACCCAGGAGGAGACGCTGTCCATCGCGCTGGACACCATCCGGCGGGAGTTCGACTGGCACTACGGCTCGTACTGGGCGCTGGACGCCTCGACGAACGACCTGCGGTTCGCCCAGGAGTCCGGCGACCTGGGGCCGGAGTTCCGGCGGATCACGCTGGAGTCGGGGTTCGCCAAGGGCGTCGGCGTCGCCGGCAGGACCTGGGCCGCCGGCGAACTGGTGTTCGTCGAGGACCTCGGCCAGGTGCACGACTGCGTGCGCGCCCCGGCCGCGCGCAACGCCGGCGTCCGCTCCGGGGTCTGCCTGCCGATCACCGTCGGCGGCCGGATCGTCGGCACGATGGACTTCTTCGCCAAGCGGACGCTGATCCTGGCCGACAGCCGGCGGGACGCGCTGCGCAACACCGCCTTCCTGATCTCCCAGACGCTGGAGCGGTTGGCGGCCACCCAGCGCATCGCCGACGCCGGCCGGGAGATGGTCGCCTCGATCGACGAGGTGGAGCGCAACGTCGCCGAGGCCACCAAGGTGGCCGGTGACGGCCAGCGCGTCGCCGGCGAGGCCACCGAGTTCGTGGCGGGGCTGGGACGTTCCAGCGCGGAGATCGACAAGGTGGTGAAGGTGATCACCGGGATCGCCGAGCAGACCAACCTGCTGGCGCTGAACGCCACGATCGAGGCCGCCCGGGCCGGGGAGGCCGGCAAGGGGTTCGCCGTGGTCGCCGGTGAGGTGAAGGAGCTGGCCCGGGAGACCGCCCAGGCGACCGAGGACGTCAGCAGCCGGGTCGCGGCCATCCAGGGCGACGTGCAGAACGTGGTGGGCGCGCTCGCCTCGATCCGGGACATCGTGGAGCGGATCAACGAGACCCAGCACCTCATCGGGGGTGTGCTCACCGAGCAGGCGGCGGTCACCCGCAGCATCGTCGAACTGTCCTGACCGTCCCGCCGACCACCAAGATGGCCATTGTGGTGGTCGGTGCCGCCGTGCAGGACGGGGTGGGCGACGATGGGCGAGTCCGCCTCGTCCCTCTTCCCTGGAGGTCTCCCGTGTCCGCACCCCAGCCCCACCCGAGGACGTAGTGAGCAGCCGTCGTGCCGTCCGGTCGGGTGGCTTCGGAGAACACGCACTGAGCAGGCGCAGCCTCCTCGCCGGGAGCGCCGCGGTCCTCGCCGCCGGGCTCGCCGCCTGCGGCCGCACCTCCCCCGTGTCGTCGTCCGGGGGCCCGGCCGGCTCGTCGTCCGGCTCGCCGGGCTCGCTGACCATCGGCGCGATCCCCGACCAGGACCCCGAGGTCCTGCAACGGCTGTACGGCACGCTCGCCGACTCGATGTCGGAGGCGCTGGACCTCGACGTCCGCTACCAGCCGGTCACCGACTACGGCGCCGCCGTCTCCCTCTTCCGCACCGGCGACCTCGACCTGGTCTGGTTCGGCGGGCTCACCGGCGTGCAGGCACGGCTGCAGACCCCCGGCGCCGAGCCGATCGCCCAGCGCGACATCGACGAGTCGTTCCACTCGGTCTTCATCGTCAACCCCGCCACCGGGCTCACCCCGGCCGACGACCTCACCCCGCTGGCCGACCTGCGGTTCACCTACGGCAGCGAGACGTCGACGTCCGGCCGGCTGATGCCCGCCTACTTCCTCACCGAGCAGGGCGTGGACCCGCAGGGCTTCCCCGGCGGCCCCGGGTTCTCCGGCTCGCACGACGCGACGATCTCGCTGGTCTCCTCCGGCAGCTACCAGGCCGGGGTGCTCAACGAGCAGGTGTGGCGGTCCCGCGTCGAGGACGGCACCGTCGACCCCGCCGCGGTGGTCCAGTACGCCCGCACCCCGGAGTACCACGACTACCACTGGCTGCTCAGCCCAGAGGCGGTCGAGCGGCTGGGTGCGGATCTGCCCGACCGGCTGCTGGAGTACTTCACCGGCCTGCCCGCCGGGGACGAGGTGCTGGAGCTCTTCGGCGCCGGGTCGTTCATCCCGACCGAGGCGGCGAACTACACCCAGATCGAGGCGATCGGCCGCGACCTGGGGCTGATCAGCTGACCGCCGTCCTCCGGCTGGACGGCGTCGAGGTCCGCTACGGCACCACCCGCGCCCTGGCCGGCGTCGACCTCACCGTCGACGCCGGCCAGCGGGTGGCCCTGGTCGGCCCCTCGGGAGCGGGCAAGTCGACGCTGCTCGGGCTGGTCAACGGCTCGGTGCCGCCCACCGCCGGCACCGTCGAGGTGCTCGGGACCGACCCGACGGCGCTGCGCGGCCGGGCCCAGCGGGAGCTGCGTGCCCGGGTCGGCACCGTCCACCAGCACCTGGAGCTCGTCGGGCAGCTGCGGGTGGTGCACAACGTCAACGCCGGGCGGCTGTCCAGCTGGCCGGCCTGGCGGGCGGCGTGGTCGCTGGTGCGCCCGCAGGGCGTGCCCGAGGTGCTCGCCGCACTGGAGGGGGTCGGGCTGGCCGACCGGGTGTTCGAGCGCACCGAGCGGCTCTCCGGCGGCCAGCGGCAACGGGTCGCGCTCGCCCGGCTGCTGGTGCAGCAGCCCGAGTTGGTGCTCGCCGACGAACCGGCCTCGGCGCTGGACCCGGTGCTGGCCGAGCGTGCCCTCGCCCTGCTCGCCGGGCTGGCCGCCGACCGGGGTGGCGCGCTCGTCGCCTCGCTGCACGACCCGGCGCTGGCGCTGCGGCACTGCACCCGGGTGGTCGGCCTGGTCGAGGGCCGTGTGGTGCTCGACGCCCCGGCGGCCGCGCTCACGGTCGGGGACCTCGCCGACTTCTACGGCGCCCCGCGGTGACCGCCGTCCTGGACCGGCCGCAGGCGCCGCCACGGCTGCAGCGGGTGCGGACCCGCTGGGCGTGGGGGCTGGGGGCGCTCGCCGTCCTCGGCTGGTCGCTGGCCGGGGCCGGGGCGTTCGCCGGCGACGTCGTCAACCCGGCCGGCGCCGGGCAGTTCGGCCGGTTCGCCTCCGCCGCCCTCTCCCCCGCCCTGGACGGCGAGTTCCTGCGGGTGCTCACCGACTCGGTGCTGGTCACCGTCGCCTACGCCACCCTCGGGGCGGCGCTGGCCGTGCTGCTGGGCGCGGTCGGCGCGGTGGCGGTCGCCCGGACCACCTGGGGACGACGCCGGCTGGGCTGGACGCTGTCCCGCGGGGCGCTCGCCGTCCCCCGCGGGCTGCACGAGGCGGTGTGGGGGCTGCTGCTGGTCAACCTGCTCGGCCTGGACCCCTGGGTCGGGGTGCTGGCGATCGGCGTCCCCTACGGCGCGGTGACCGCGAAGGTCTTCGCCGACCTGCTCGACGAGGTGCCCCGCGGCGGCTACGAGGCGCTGCTGGCCGGCGGGGTGGGGCGGGTGCCGGCCGCGCTGTACGGGCTGCTGCCGCCGGCGTCCGGCGGGCTGCTGTCGTACTCCTTCTACCGGCTGGAGTGCGCGGTGCGCTCGGCCGTGGTGCTCGGGCTGATCGGCGCCGGTGGGCTGGGCTACCAGCTGCTGCTGTCGTTCAGCTCGCTGCGCTGGGAGCAGGTGTGGTCCTGCGTGTACGCCCTGGCGCTGCTGTGCCTGCTCGCCGACGTCGGCGGGCGCGCGGTGCGCCGGCGGGTGGCCGCACCGCGCTCCTCCGGGGACCGGCTGCGCCGCGACCCGGCGCTGACCACCGCGGTGCTGGGCACGCTGGCCGCGGTCGCCTGGTCGTGGTGGTACCTGGCGATCTCCCCGGCCACCTTGGTCGCCGACCGCACCGGCGAACAGCTCCGCTACGTGCTGACGGCCGCCTGGCCTCCGGACGTCGACGCGCCCCTGCTCTCCGCGGTCGCCGTCGCGGCGGTCGACACGGTGCAGATGTCGGTGATCGCGATCGCCGTCGCCACCGCCGGGGCGGTGCTGCTGGCCGGGGTGGCCGCTCGCCCGGCCCGGGCGTCCGCCGGACGTCGACTGGCCGGGACCGTCGTCCGACTCGCCCTGCTGCTGCTGCGGGCCGTGCCGCCGCCGGTGTGGGCGCTGGTGCTGCTGTTCGTGCTGCTGCCCGGGATCCTGCCCGGCGCGCTGGCGCTGGGCGTCTACACCCTCGGGGTGCTGGGGCGGCTGGCCGCGGAGGCGACCGAGGAGCTGGACCCGCGGCCACGGGCGGCGCTGACCGCGCTGGGCGCCGGGCCCGTGGGCGGCTGGCTGTACGCGGTGCTGCCGGCGGCGACCGGGCCGGTGCTGGCGTTCGCGTTGTACCGGTGGGAGGTCGCGATCCGGGACACCGTGCTGGTCGGGCTGCTCGGCGCCGGCGGGCTCGGTGCGCTGCTCGCCTCCCGGGTGGCCGCCTTCGACTGGGGCGCGGTGACCACCGTGCTGGTGGCGCTGGTGCTGCTGACCGCCGCGGTCGACCTGGTCAGCGCCCGCGCGCGGGCCGCCCTCAGGAGTTGATCACCGGCGTTCGGCTGCCCGAATCGGCGTGGCGCGCAGCCGTTCGCCGATGATCAACGCGCGGCTACCGCCAGCGGGTGCGAACGCTGAGTGCGGCGAGCGCGGCGGCGCCGGCGGTCGACGTCCGGAGCACCTCAGGGCCCAGCCGCACCGAGTGCGCGCCGGCAGCCCGGAAGGCGACCACCTCGCCGTCGGTGAGCCCGCCCTCGGGGCCGACGATGACGGCGATCGTCCCGGTCGTCGGCACCTCGACCTGCGCGAACGGCTGGCGGGCCTGCTCGTGCAGCACCAGCGCCAGGTCGACGTCGGCGAGCATCCCGCAGACCTGCCGGGTGCTCATCGGCTCGGTCACCTCGGGCACCCTCGGACGGCGGGCCTGCTTGGTCGCGGCCCGGGCGGCCGAGCGCCACTTGGCCAGGCCCTTGTCGACCCGGTCCTCCCGCCACCGGGTGACGCAGTGGGCCGCCGTCCACGGCACGATCCGGTCGACGCCCAGCTCGGTGGCCAGGTCGACGGCGAGCGGGCCGCGGTCGCCCTTGGGCAGCGCCTGCACCAGCACGAACTCCGGCTGCGGCGCGGGGACGTCGTGCCGGGCGAGCACCTGGACGCGCAGCGCCGACCCCTCGGCCGCGAGCACGGAGCCCTCGACCAGCAGCCCCTGCCCGTCGCTCACCCGGACCCGCTCACCGACCCCGAGCCGCAGCACGTCGACGGCGTGCCGGCCCTCGGCGCCGTCCACGGTGAGGACGTCGCCGTCCGGCACCTGGTCGAGCAGGAAGAGCGGGGCACCGTCGGCGGAGAGCGCGTCCGGGGCCTGGCTCATCGGCCGTTGAACGCGTCGCGCACCCGGGTGAAGAGACCGCCGTGGTTGGCGCTGTTGCCGTCGGTGAGGTCCTCCCCGCGCAGCCCGGCCAGCTCGCGCAGCAGCTCGGACTGGCGGCCGTCGATCCGGGTGGGCGTCTGCACGTCCAGGTGCACGAGCAGGTTGCCCCGGCCGGTGCCGCGCAGCCGCGGTGCGCCGTGGGCGCGCAGGGTGAGCACGCTGCCGGACTGGGTGCCGGCCTTGATCGTGAGGTCCTCGACGCCGTCGAGGGTCTCCAGCTTCAGCGTGGTGCCCAGCGCCGCTGCGGTCATCGGCAGCGTGACCCGGCAGTGCAGGTCCTCGCCGTCGCGGGTGAAGACGTCGTGCGGGCGCTCGCGGACCTCGACGTAGAGGTCGCCGGCCGGGCCGCCACCGGGACCGACCTCGCCGTAGCCGGCCAGCCGGATCCGCATGCCGTCCTCGACGCCGGCCGGGACCTTCACCGGGATGGTGCGGCGGGAGCGCACCCGGCCGTCACCGGCGCACTTCGGGCACGGGTTGGGGATGACCTGGCCGGTGGCCTGGCAGGTGGGGCACGGGCGGCTGGCGATGACCTGACCGAGGAAGGAGCGCTGCACGCTCTGCACCTCGCCGCGGCCGTTGCAGGTGGAGCAGGTCTCCGGGTGGGTGCCGGGAGCGGTGCCGGCACCGGTGCAGACGTCGCAGAGCACGGCGGTGTCGACGGTGACCTCCGTCGTCGTGCCGAACACGGTCTCGTCCAGGTCCAGCTCGACCCGGATCAGCGCGTCCTCGCCCTCCCGGGTGCGGCCGCGTGGGCCGCGTCCGCCGCCCGCACCGCCGAAGAAGGCGTCCATGATGTCGCCGAGGCCGCCGAAGCCGGCGGCGTTGCCGAACGGGCTGCCGCCGCGGCCACCGCCGGTCTCGTAGGGGTCACCGCCGAGGTCGATGATCCGACGCTTCTCCGGGTCGGTCAGCGCCTCGTAGGCCCGGCTGACCTCGCCGAACCTCTCCTTCGCGCCCGGGTCGGGGTTGACGTCGGGGTGCAGGTCGCGCGCCATCTTGCGGTAGGCGCGCTTGATCTCGGTGTCACTGGCCCCGCGGGCAAGGCCCAGCACGCCGTAGTAGTCGGTTGCCATGAAGCGTTCTCAGTCCTCAGCTCTCGGCCAGCAGATGGCCGACGTAGCGGGCCACGGCTCGTACCGCGGCGATGTTCCCTGCGTAGTCCATGCGAGTGGGGCCGACGACACCCAGGCCACCGAGCGCCTGGTCGCCGGACCCGTAGCCCACGGAGACGAACGACGCGGCGGTCAGTGCCTCGTGCTCGTTCTCCTCACCGATGCTCACGGTCACCGTGCTGGGCCCCACCTCGGCCATCAACCGCAGGACGACCACCTGTTCTTCCAGCGCCTCCAGCAACGGCCGGAAGGTGCCGGGGAAGTCCAGGGCGCTGCCCTGCGCGAGGTTGGCCGTCCCGCCGATGACCAGCCGGTCCTCCGAGGGCTCGACCAGGGTCTCCAGCATGGTGGCGCTGACCGCGGCGACGAGCGGGCGGAGGTGCGGGGCGGAGTTGTCGACCAGGTCACCGACCTTGTCGCTGGCCTCCCCCAGCTTCGCCCCGGTGAAGGCGGTGTTGAGCAGCGTGCGCAGCTCGGCGACCGTCTCGGCCTCGGTGTCGACCGGCACCTCCACCACGCGCTGCTCGACCCGGCCGGTGTCGGTGATCAGCACCATCAGCAGCCGGGACGTCGACAGCGGCACCAGCTCCAGGTGCCGGACGGCGCTGCGCGACAGCGTCGGGTACTGGACGACGGCGACCTGGCGGGTCAGCTGGGCCAGCAGCCGGACGCTGCGGCCCAGCACGTCGTGCAGGTCGACGGCGCCGTCGAGGAACTTCTCGATCGCCTTGCGCTCGGCGGCCGACAGCGGCTTGATCGCACTCAGCCGGTCGACGAAGAAGCGGTAGCCCTTGTCGGTGGGCACCCGGCCGGCACTGGTGTGCGGCTGGGTGATGTACCCCTCCTCCTCCAGCACCGCCATGTCGTTGCGGATCGTGGCTGGGCTCACCCCGAGGTCGTAGCGGGCGGCCAGGGCCTTGCTCCCCACCGGGTCGTTGGTGGAGACGTAGTCCTGGACGATCGCCCGCAGCACCCGCAGGCGCCGGTCGTCGTGCGCCACGGCTGACACCTCCCGTACCGGATCGACGTGGTCCGCGGTGGCTGCCCGGGCAGGTGCCTGGCACTCGCGTGGACCGAGTGCCAGCATACGACCGGCCGGCCAGGGCGTCCTCCGGCTCGCAGTGCCGCACCGCCGGATGGGATCGATCCCGGCCGCGGAGCGTCGGCGACGGCCTCGCGACGCCACTAGTGTGGGCGGGGTCGACGGACCCCACCGGGGGGCCGGGGAGCGGGAGGCTCAGCCCTGATCTTCAAGGCGGTGCGTGATGGACGCCCCTACCCCGACCACGGCTTCTCCACCCGCGACTGGGCGATGATCCCGCCCCGGCAGATCCGGATGGACACCCTCGTCACGACCAAGCGCGAGCTGGCCCTGGACACCCTGCTCGCCGACGACTCGACCTTCTACGGCGACCTGTTCCCGCACGCGGTGCAGTGGCAGGGCGAGACGTACCTGGAGGACGGCCTGCACCGCGCCCTGCGCGCGGCCCTGCAGCAGCGCAACGTCATCCACGTCCGGGTGCTCGACCTCGACTCGTTGATGCCGGCCCAGACCCCGGCCGAACGGCCCGCAGCGGACACCACCCCGGCCGACGCCGGCCAGGCGCGCTGACGGTTCACAGCCAGCCCTTCTCCTCCGCGACCCGCGCCGCCTCCACCCGGGTGCGGGCCCCGGTCTTGCCGATCGCCGAGGACAGGTAGTTCCGCACCGTCCCCTCGGACAGGAACAGCCGCCCGGCGATGTCGGCGACCGTCGCCCCGTCGGCCGCCGCCCGGAGCACGTCGGCCTCGCGGCCGGACAACGGTGTCGCGCCGATCGCCAGCGCCGCGGCGGCCAGGTCCCGGTCGATCACCCGCTCCCCCGCCATCACCGCCCGGATGCCCCGGGCCAGCTCGGCCACCGGTGAGTCCTTGACGAGGAAGCCGGCGGCGCCGACCTCCATCGCCCGGCGCAGGAACCCGGGCCGGCCGAACGTGGTGAGGACGACGGCGCGCACCTCCGGCAGCGCGGCAGCCAGCTCCCGGGCGGCCTCGATCCCGTCCTGCCCCGGCATCTCGATGTCCAGCAGCGCGACGTCCGGGCGGCAGGCGCGGGCGGCGTCGAGCACCTCGTCACCGCGCCCGACCTCGGCCACCACCTCGATGTCCTCCTCGAGGTCGAGCAGCGCCCGCAGCGCGCCCCGCACCAGCGCCTGGTCCTCGGCCAGCAGCACCCGGATCGTCACGCGGGCACCGTCGCCGTGCTCACCGAGACCGGGAGCAGCGGCACGGTGGCCCTCAGTCGGTACCCACCGCCGTCCACCGGGCCGGCCGTCAGCTCACCGCCCAGCGCACCGACCCGCTCGCGCAGCCCGGCCAGCCCCGACCCCGGCGAGGTCCCCAGCACGGTGACCGGGTCCTCCGCGCCACGACCGTCGTCGGTCACCGTCAGCACCGCCCGCACCCCGTCCTCGATCAGGCCGATCGTCACCGCGCCGGCCCGGCTGTGCCGCAGCACGTTGGTCGTCGCCTCGCGCACCACCCAGCCGAGCGCAGCGTCGACCGTGCCCGGCAGCGCCGGCACCCGGTCGGGCAGCCGGACGTCGATCCCGGCCCCGCTCAGCGCGGATCGGGCCTCCGCGAGCGCCTGGGCGCAGGTGACCTGCCGGTAGCCGCTGACGGCGTCCCGCACCTCGGCCAGCGCCCCGCGGGCCGCCGCCTCGACGTCGGCCATCTCCGCCTCCGCGCGGGCCGGGTCGGCCTCGGCCAGCCGGCGGGCGAGCTCGCTCTTGAGCGCGATCAGCGACAGCGAGTGGCCGAGCAGGTCGTGCAGGTCGCGGGCGAAGCGCAGCCGCTCCTCGGTGACGGCGGTGCGGGCCAGCTCCTCGCGGGCCTCCTGCAGCTCGCGGTTCACGGTGATCAGGTAGCCGGTGCCCCGGATCCCGAAGGCGGTGAGCAGGCAGATGGGCGACAGGAACAGCAGGCCGGGGTCCCGCGAGACAAGGGGCACCGCCAGGCACACCAGCGCCGCGCCGATCACGGCCGGCCACACCCAGCGCCCGGGCAGCGTGGCTGCGGCGGCTGCCGACACGTAGATCATCAGCCCGGCGAAGGCCGGCCCGAACCCGACCGCCAGCGCGACGGCCAGCACCGCGGTCACCGCGAACTCCGGCCGCAGCGCCCGCGGCCGGCCGAGCTGACCCATCACCCGCAGGTAGACCACGGTGAAGACGAGCAGCCCGATCGCGCCGACCCAGCGCGCCGCCGTCGGGCGGTCGGTGGTGACGAGGTCGGCGATCGGGAAGACCTGGAACAGCAGCCAGGGCACCGCCCAGATCGCCTGCCCCCACCAGTTCGTCCGGTCCACGAGACGGACGCTAGCGCTCGGCTGCCCGGTCACGGGTCAGCCCGCCACCGCGTGCAGCGGGCGCCGCCGGGCCACCACCAGCGCGGCGGCGGCGAAGACGACGCCGTAGCCGGCCAGCACGAGCACCGGCGTGCCGGTGAACGTGCCGGCCGCCACGTCCCGGCCCAGCTCGGCGAACCAGTAGGACGGCAGCGCGCGGGCCAGGGCCACCATCCCGCCGGGGAACATCTCCACCGGGAACCACAGGCCACCGAGCGCGGCCAGCACCGTGCCGAGGATCCCGATCGCCGCACCCGCGGCCTGGGCGTCCAGCGCCAGCCCCACGGCCACGCCGAGGGCGACGAAGACCAGCGACCCGACCCACAGCGACCCGACCAGCGCCACCCAGGTGCCCAGGCCGAACTCGACGCCGTTGACGAACCGCCCGACCAGCGCGACGACGACCAGGCTGGGCAGCACCAGCAGCGCCCCGACGGCCACGTCGACGGCGAACACCGACCCGGCGGGCACGGGCGTCACGCGCAGCTGCCGCAGCCAGCCGGAGGAGCGGTCGAAGGCGATCCGGATCGTCGCGCCGAGCGCCGCCCCGATCGCCCCGTAGGCCATCATCGAGACCAGGACGGCGCCGGCCAGGTCCTGGAACTCACCGGCCGGCGCCTGCCCGCCGATGACCTGGGTGAAGAAGATCGTGAACAGCGCCGGCAGCAGCACCGTGAAGAACAGGTACTGCTTGTTGCGCCCCACCCGGCGGAGCTGGAAGAGGAAGAGGTCGGTCATCGCAAGACTCCGTCCGCGGTGCTCGTGAGGTGCAGGAAGGCCTGTTCGAGGCTGGCGCCGCGCACCTCGAGGTCGGGCAGTGCGGTGCGGCCGGCGAGCAGCGCGCGCAGGGTGGCTTCGGCGTCGGAGGTGGCCAGCTCGACCCAGTCGCCGCCCCCGCTCGTGCCGGTGACGCCGGGCAGCCCCGACAGGCCGTCGCGCGGCCCGGGGCAGCGGAACCGGACGGTGCGCCCGCCGATGCGTGCCTTGATCGCCGCCGCCGTCCCGTCGGCGACGACCCGCCCACCGGCGACGACCACGACCCGGTCGGCGACGGCGTCGGCCTCGTCGAGGTGGTGGGTGGCGAAGACGACGGTGTGCCCGCGCCCGGCCAGGTCGCGCATCGTGGCCCAGAAGGCCTGCCGCCCCTCGACGTCCATCGCCGAGGTCGGCTCGTCCAGCAGCAGCAGCGGGGGCGCCCCGGCCAGGGCCAGGGCGAGCAGCACCCGCTGGCGCTGACCGCCGGACAGCGCGTCGACCGAGCGGTCGAGCAGGCCGCCGATGCCGGCCGTGGCGGCCAGGTCCGCCAGCGGCCACGGGTCCTCGTAGCGACCGCGCACCAGCGCCAGCACCTCGCCGACGCGGGCCTCGCTGGGCAGGCCGCCGTGCTGCAGCATCGCGCCGACGCCGCCGGCCTCCAGCGCCGCCACCGGCTCGCGCCCGAGCAGCCGGACCGTGCCGGCGGCCGGGCGGAACAGGCCGAGCGCGGCGTTGACGACGGAGGACTTCCCGGCCCCGTTCGCGCCGAGCAGGGCGACGGTCTCCCCGCGGGGGACGGCCAGGGTCAGGTCGTGCACAGCGGTGACGTCGCCGTACCGGACGGTCAGTCCGCGGACGTCGAGGGCGGGGGTCTCGGGCATGACACGAGCCTGGCGGTCACCGGGGGTCCGGCGGCAGTGTGAGACGTCGTCCACACCTCGTGACGGATGTCAGACCACCGGCCCCGACCCGCCTACCCTCGCCTGGTGGACGTGATCGAGGACCCCGCGCTCCAGGACCCCGCGATCCAGGACCCGGCCCTCGAGGTGCTCGGCCGGGTGTTCGGCTACGACGCCTTCCGCGGACCGCAGCGCGAGGTCGTCGACCACGTCGTCGCCGGTGGTGACGCGCTGGTGCTCATGCCCACCGGTGGCGGCAAGTCGTTGTGCTACCAGGTGCCGGCCCTGCTGCGGGACGGCGTCGGGGTCGTGATCTCGCCGCTGATCGCGCTCATGCAGGACCAGGTCGACACGCTGCGCACCCTCGGCGTCCGCGCCGGGTTCCTCAACTCCAGCCAGGACCGCGCCGAACGCCGGGCCGTCGAGGAGGCCTTCCTCGCCGAGGAGCTCGACCTGCTCTACGTGGCCCCGGAGTCCCTCGGCGGGGGCGCCTCCCCCACCGCCCGCCTGCTCGAGCGCGGCCGGATCGCCCTGTTCGCCATCGACGAGGCGCACTGCGTTGCGCAGTGGGGGCACGACTTCCGGCCCGACTACCTCGCGCTGTCGATGCTGCACGAGCGCTGGCCCGACGTCCCCCGGATCGCCCTGACGGCGACGGCCACCCGCGCCACGCACACCGAGATCAGCACCCGGCTGCAGCTGGACGACGCGCTCCACGTGGTCGCCGGGTTCGACCGGCCGAACATCCAGTACCGGATCGCGCCGAAGAACGAGCCACGCAAGCAGCTGCTGGACCTGCTGCGCACCGAGCACCCCGGGGACGCCGGGATCGTCTACTGCCTGTCCCGGGCCTCGGTGGAGAAGACCGCGGAGTTCCTGGTCGGCCAGGGCATCGCGGCCCTGCCGTACCACGCGGGGCTGGACCAGCGGACCCGCGCGACGCACCAGTCCCGCTTCCTCCGCGAGGACGGCCTGGTGATGGTGGCGACCATCGCGTTCGGCATGGGCATCGACAAGCCCGACGTCCGGTTCGTCGCCCACCTCGACCTGCCCAAGTCGGTGGAGGGCTATTACCAGGAGACCGGCCGCGCCGGCCGTGACGGACTCCCGTCGACCGCGTGGCTGGCCTACGGGCTCGCCGACGTCGTGCAGCAGCGCAAGATGATCGACTCCTCCGAGGGCGATGCCGCGCACCGCCGGGTGCTGTCGGCGCAGCTCGACGCGATGCTGGCGCTCTGCGAGACCGTCGAGTGCCGGCGGGTGCGGCTGCTGGCCCACTTCGGCCAGGAGAGCTCACCGTGCGGGAACTGCGACACCTGCCTGAACCCGCCGGAGTCCTGGGACGCCACCGTCCCGGCGCAGATGCTGCTGTCCACGGTCCTGCGGCTGCAGCGCGAGCGCGGGCAGTCCTTCGGCGCGGGCCAGTCGATCGACATCCTGCTGGGCAGGCGCACCGACAAGGTCGCTCAGCACAGCCACGACGAGCTGACCGTCTTCGGCATCGGCACCGACCTCACCGAGGGCCAGTGGCGCGGCGTCGTCCGCCAGCTGCTGGCCCAGGGGCTGCTCGCCGTGCAGGGCGAGTACGGCACGTTGGCGCTCAACGAGGCGAGCGGGCCGGTGCTGCGCCGGGAGCGCGAGGTGCTGATGCGCCGCGAGCCCGACCGTCCGGTGCGGGCCGCCCGGGCCCGTGGGGGCAAGGCCGCCGCGCCGGAGCTGCCCGCGTCGGCCGCCGGCGCCTTCGAGCGGCTGCGGGCCTGGCGGGCCGTCACCGCGAAGGAGCAGGGCGTGCCCGCCTACGTGGTCTTCCACGACGCGACGCTGCGGCAGATCGCCACCGAGGAGCCGGCGACCCTGGCCGCCCTGGGCACGATCGGCGGCGTCGGCGCCACGAAGCTGGAGAAGTTCGGCGACCAGGTCCTGGCCGCGCTGCACGGCTGACACCCCGTCCTCCGGCCCCGCTGCAGGGGCCCACCGCGAGCTTGCGAGCGGTGGGGGCAGCGGGGCCCTTCTTCAGTCGGTGAGGTCGCGGACGACGGCGTCGGCGAGCAGCCGGCCCCGGTCGGTGAGGACGGCGAGCCCGGCCTCGTGCGGCCCGGCCGCCAGCAGCCCTCGGACGCATGCCTCCGCGGCCCGCGCCTGCCCGGCCGGCGACAGGGCGGCCAGCGGCAGCCCGTCGCGCAGCCGCAGCCCCAGCATCACCCGCTCCAGCGCCTGGTCCTCCGCCGTCAGCAGCTCGGTGTCGGCGGCCGGGTGCAGGCCGGCGGCGAGCCGGTCGGCGTAGGCGGCCGGGTGCTTGACGTTCCACCAGCGCAGCCCGCCGACGTGCGAGTGCGCGCCCGGCCCGATGCCCCACCAGTTCGCGTTGGCCCAGTACAGCTCGTTGTGCCGGCAGCGGGCCGCCCGGTCGCGGGCCCAGTTCGACACCTCGTACCAGCCCAGCCCGGCGCCGCCGAACGCCCGGTCGGCCTGCTCGTAGCGGTCGGCGAGCACGTCGTCGTCGGGCATCGGGAGCTCGCCGCGAGCGACCCGCCGGGCCAGCCGGGTGCCCTGCTCGACGATCAGCGCATAGGCGCTGACGTGGTCGACCGGAGCGGCCAGGACGGCGTCGAGCGAGGCCTGCCAGTCGGCGTCGGTCTCTCCCGGCGCGCCGTAGATCAGGTCCAGGTTGACGTGCTCGAACCCGGCGGCGCGGGCCTCGTGCGCGGCCTGCACCGCCCGGCCGGGGGTGTGCCGGCGGTCCAGCACGGCGAGCACGTGCTCGGCGGCGGACTGCATGCCCAGGCTGATCCGGGTGAAGCCGCCGGCCCGCAGGGTGGCCAGCGACTCCGGCGTCACCGACTCGGGGTTGGCCTCGGTGGTCACCTCGACGTCGGGGGCCACCGGGAAGAGCTCCCGGACGGCGTCCATGACGGCCACCAGGTCCTGCGCCGGCAGCAGCGTCGGCGTGCCCCCGCCGACGAAGACGGTCTGCACGGTGGGACGGTCCGGTCCCAGCACCTCGGCGGCCAGCCGCAGCTCGGCGATCGCGGTGCCGGCGTACTCGCTGCGGTTGGCGCCGGGGCCCAGCTCGTCGGAGGTGTAGGTGTTGAAGTCGCAGTAGCCGCAGCGGGTCGCGCAGAACGGCACGTGCACGTAGAGCCCGAACGGCGTCGTCGGCAGCCCTTCGCGGGCCGACGCCGGGAGCATCGAGGGGTCCGCGGGCAGCGCCGGGGTCTGGCCGAGGAGAGGGAGGGTGGCAGTCATCGCTGCACCCAGTGTGACCGCCCCCGGCAAGATGGCGGCGTGACCTCCGCGACCAATGACGACCGCGTGCTCTCCGTCGAGGTGTCCGCCGGCGTGGCCCGACTGACCCTCGACTCCCCCGCCAACCGCAACGCCCTCTCCCGCGCGATGCGCGCCCAGCTCCGCGCCGCCCTCACCGAGGCCTTCGCCGACGACGCCGTGCGGGTGGTGGTCCTGGACCACACCGGCCGGGTGTTCTGCTCCGGCATGGACCTCGCCGAGGCCACCGGCGGCGCCGCCGCCGACCAGGGCGTCAACGAGTTCCCCGAGCTGCTGCAGCTGATCTGGCACGCACCCAAGCCGGTGCTCGCCGCCGTCCGCGGCCCGGCGCGCGCGGGCGGCGTGGGGCTGGCCGCCGCCTGTGACGTGGTGGTGGCCGGTGCCGGCGCCACGTTCGCGTTCACCGAGGTGCGGATCGGCCTCGTCCCGGCGGTGATCTCCGCGGTGTGCCGGCCGCGGATGCTGCCGAACGTCGTCCACCGGCTGATGCTCACCGGCGAGGTCTTCGACGCCGCGACCGCCGCCGCCGGCGGGCTGGTCGACCTGGCGGTGCCCGACGACGAGGTCGACGCCACCGTCGCCGCCCAGGTCACCGCGCTGGCCGCCGGAGCGCCGACCGCGCTGGCGGAGACCAAGCGGCTGCTGCGGTCGGGCACCGACCTGGCCGGGCAGTTCCCCGGGCTGCTGGAGCTGTCGGCGCGGTTCTTCGCCGGCGAGGAGGGCCAGGAGGGCATCGCCGCCTTCCGGGAGAAGCGCCCCGCCCGCTGGGTGCCGGCCGGCGAGTAGCTCCGCGCACGCTCGTGCTCTGGTGCACCAGTGCAGCCAGAGCACGAGCGTGCCCGACCCCCTTGCCGGGCTCGTGCCCGCGGCCGCACCCTGGGTCCATGACCGAGCAGGTGGACCCCCGGGCGCAGTTCCGCCAGCTCCCGGATCCGGTGCACCCGGACCAGCTCGTCGAGGTCCACGACGCCGATCCCCCGCTGCCGGTGGAGACGCCGGCCCACGCCGACCTGCGGCAGCTGGCCGCCGGCGGCGGCCCGGTCTGAGTCAGCGGCTCGGCGCGTCCGCGCTCAGAGCACGTAGGTGGCGATCATCTGACCGAGCTGGCGGATGTCGGCGTTCCCCCGGAACTCCAGGCGGACCTTGCCCAGCCCGCTGAACCAGAGGTCGAGTTCGGCGTCCAGGTCGAAGGTCCCCGCGGTCTCGATGGAGAAGGCCTGCACCTTGCTGTACGGCAGCGAGGTGAAGTCGCGCTTCTTGCCGGTGATGCCCTGCACGTTGACCGCGATCAGTCGCTTGTCGGTGAAGACGACGAAGTCGCGCACGCCCTTGAAGGACGCGACGAACTGCTCGCCCGCGACGAGCAGCGGCGCAACGGCCGGCGCGATGTCCTTCATGTCGCAGGGACTGAGTTTGAAGACGGAACCGTTCGAGAAGTCGATCACCGCGTCACCGTAGGGAGCCGTCCGGGCGGCGCACGGATCCCACGCCGGGTCAGCGCAGGCGGCGGGTGTTGTCCGGCTGGCGGACGGTGACCCCGCGGGCGTCGAGCCACTCGGCCAGCGGGACGGCGACCCGGCGGGTGGTCCCCCAGGCCTTGCGCGCCTCGCTGAGCGTGAACGGCTGCGGCAGCGTCGCCAGCCGGGTCCGCGCCTGCTCGGCGACGCCGGGGGCCAGGTAGATGCCCTCGGCGATCCGCACCAGCTGCTCGTCGCGCACCGCCGCTGCCAGCTCCCGCGGCCCCAGCCCGGCGGCCACCAGGTCACCGGCCTCGGGTGCGGCGAACGGCTCCTGGACCAGCCGGGCCCGGATGCCGTCCACCGCCCGTTGCACCGCCGGTGGCAGCGCCGCGGCACCGGCGACGACCCGGCCGTCCCGCAGCGCCAGGGGCTCCCGGACGAGAGCGGGCACCAGCTCCACGTCGGGCAGCTCCAGGGCCGACCGCAGCACCGCGGTCGGCGGGCCGGCCTCCAGCGGGCGCAGCTGCCGGTAGCGGGCCACCACCTGCGGCACCCGGGCGGCCAGCTCGTCGGCCAGCCCCGGCGCCAGCAGCCAGGGGCCGACCACCGTGGCGTCGGCGGGCACCGGCCAGCCCATGGCGACGAAGTCGGCGCGGCGCACGAACCGTCGCCGCATCAGGTCCGCCCGCGCCCCGGCCTCACCCAGCGGCTGCTCGGCCAGCTCGGTCGCGCGGCTCCGGGCGGCGCCGCGGCGGCGCAGCTCCGGCGGGTCCACGTCGCGCACGTCGGCGCCGTGCACCCGGCGGGCACCGGGGTCGCGCAGCAGCAGCCGGTCACCCACCCGGAGCGGCAGCTCGGTGGCCAGCCGCAGCCGGAGTGCCGACCCGTCCAGCGGCCGCACGCGTGCGGCGACCGTGGCCGACCCGATGTGCACGATCAGCTCCGCGGGCAGCTTCTCCTCGACCGGTCGCACCAGGGTCACGTCCAGGTCGGCGGTGCGCCGGAACGCGTCGGGGGTGAGCAGCGCGTCGCCGCGGGAGAGCTCCTCGACCGCCACGCCGCGCAGGTTGAGCGCCACCCGGGCGGTGGCCGAGGCCGAGTCGACCGGCGCGCCCAGCGACTGCAGCCCCCGCACGGTCACCGCACGTCCGGCCAGGTCCAGGCGGTCGCCGGTGGTCACCGTCCCGGCGGCCAGGGTGCCGGTCACGATGGTGCCGGCGCCCCGGATGGTGAAGGCCCGGTCGATCCACAGCCGCACCGGCGCGGCCGGCTCGGGTGCAGGCAGTCCGGCCAGCACCTGCTCCAGCGCGCCCGCCAGCTCCGGCAGCCCGGTGCCGGCACGGGCGCTGACCGCCACGGCCGGGACCCGGCCCAGCGACGTCCCGGCCAGCCGCTCGGCGGCGTCGGCGAGCACCGGTGCGGGATCGGCCAGGTCGGACTTGGTGACGGCGAGCAGCCCGTGCCGCACCCCGAGGGCGTCCAGGACGGCGACGTGCTCGGCCGTCTGCGCCGACCAGCCGTCGTCGGCGGCGACCACGACCAGCGCGGCGGGGACCGACCCGACCCCGGCGAGCATGTTGCCCACGAACCGCTCGTGCCCGGGCACGTCGACGACCGCCAGCCGGCGGCCGGAGGGCAGCGTCGTCCAGGCGAACCCGAGGTCGATGGTGAGCCCGCGCCGGCGCTCCTCCTCCCACCGGTCGGGCTCCATCCCGGTCAGCGCCGTCACCAGGGTCGACTTGCCGTGGTCGACGTGGCCGGCGGTCGCCAGGACGTCCATCCGGGACGTGCGGGCAGCGGTCACCTCCACCGGCGGGCCACCTCCGACACGGCCGCGGTGAGCCGCTCGTCGTCGGCGGGGAGCAGGCTGCGCAGGTCCAGCAGGGTGCGGTCGCCCTCCAGGTAGCCCACCACCGGCGGGCTGCCGGCGCGCAGCGGCGCGGCGAAGCGGGGGTCCAGGGCGACGGCGGCGCTGGGCAGCTCGAACTCCGGGGCTCCCCCACCGCCGACCCGCGCGGTCGCCGGGACGGCGACGGCCTCGACCCCGCAGGCCTGCAGCGCGGCGGCGACCGCTGCGGCGCGGGCCTGCAGGCCGGCCAGGTCGGCGTCGAGCATCTCCCGGACCGGTGGCACCGGGCCGCGCAGCGTCGCCTCGAGCGCCGCGAGGGTCGTCTTGTCGACCCGCAGCGCCCGGTAGAGGGGGTGTCGCCGCAGCCGCTGGACCAGCGCCGCGGAGCCCAGCACGATCCCGGCCTGCGGCCCGCCGAGCAGCTTGTCGCCGCTGCACAGCACCAGGTCCGCACCGGCGGCCAGCGTCGTCTGCAGGTCCGGCTCGTCGGGCAGCAGCGGGTGCGGGCGGAGCAGTCCACTGCCCACGTCGGCGACCAGCGGCACCCCGGTGCCGGCCAGCGCCGGAGCCAGCTCGGCGACGTCGGCGGACCGGGTGAAGCCGCGGACGACGAAGTTGGAGGGGTGCACCTTGAGCACCGCGCCGGTGTCCGGGCCGAGCGCGTCGGTGTAGTCGGCCAGCGAGACCCGGTTCGTCGTCCCGACCTCGCGCAGCCGGGCGCCGGTGCTGACCAGCAGGTCGGGGATGCGGAAGCCGTCGCCGATCTCGACCAGCTCCCCGCGGGCGATGACCAGCTCACCGCCGAACGCGGTGGCCACCAGCGCCAGCGCGGCGGCGCAGTTGTTCACCACCAGCGCGGCCTCGGCGGCGGGCACGGCGGCCAGCAACGCCGACAGCGCCCCCTCCCCCCGCGGGCCGCGCCGGCCGGTACCGAGGTCGAGCTCGACGTCGGTGGTGCCGCTGGCGGCCACCACCGCCGCCACGGCCGCGCCGGACAGCGGTGCCCGGCCGAGGTTGGTGTGCACGAGCACGCCGGTCGCGTTCAGCACCGGCGACAGGCTGCTGGCGGTGCCCGGCAGCCCGTCCAGGACCGCCGCGGCGACGTCCTCCGGCGCGACGTCGCCGTCCCGGACACGCTGCTGCGCGACCTGCACGGCGCGCTTCACCAGCTCCCGGCCCAGCCGCTGCGCCGCAGCCGCGACGGCGGGGTCGGCGAGCACGGTGTCGGTCCGGGGCACCTGCCGGCGCGGGTCGGTGGCCGCGGCGGTGGTCGTGGCTTCCGTGGTCATCGCGGCCGAGCGTAGGTGCCCGTCGCGGAGCCGACCCGAGGGCCGGCTCCGCGGAGCGGCTGGCGGAGACGGACGGGAATCGAACCCGCCTGACCGAGTTGCTCGGCCACGTCGGCTTTAGAGGCCGCGGGGGCCACCAGACACCCTGACGTCTCCGCCGCCGACCCTACGTCCCGACACCCGGACCGGCAGCTCCCACCCACCCGGCGGACCCGACGGGTCAGCCGGCGAGCCGGGTCCCGTCGCTGCCGAAGAGGTGGACGTGGTCGGCCCGCGGCACGACGTGGACCCGCTCACCCCGCTGTGGCGGCCGCCGGCCGTCGACGCGGACCGTGACGATGGACTCAGTGCCCTCCTGGAGGAGCCGTCCGTAGAGATAGGCGTCGGCGCCCAGCTCCTCGACCACGTCGACCTCGACCACCGCGCCGGCGTCGGAGACCTCGAAGTCCTCGGGACGGACGCCGAGGGTCATCGTCTCGCCCGCGCTGGCGGCGAGGGACTGCCGCGCCACCGGGTGGACGCGGTCCCCGAAGCGGACGCCCCCGTCGGTCACCGGCACCTCGAAGAGGTTCATCGCCGGGGAGCCGATGAAACCGGCCACGAAGACGTTGGCCGGGCGGTCGTAGAGCTCACGGGGGGCACCGACCTGCATGAGCAGGCCGTCCTTGAGCACCGCGACCCGGTCCCCCATGGTCATCGCCTCGACCTGGTCGTGGGTGACGTAGACGGTGGTGATGCCCAGCCGGCGCTGCAGCGAGGCGATCTGCGTACGCGTCTGCACCCGCAGCTTGGCGTCCAGGTTCGACAGCGGCTCGTCCATCAGGAACACCTGCGGCTTGCGCACGATCGCCCGCCCCATCGCCACCCGCTGCCGCTGACCACCGGAGAGCGCCTTGGGCTTGCGGTCCAGGTAGGGCTCCAGGTCCAGGAGCCTGGCCGCCTCCTCCACCCGGGTGCGGCGCTCCTCCTTGCCCATCCCGGCGATCTTCAGCGCGAAGCCCATGTTGTCCGCGACGCTCATGTGCGGGTAGAGCGCGTAGTTCTGGAACACCATCGCGATGTCCCGGTCCTTGGGCGCGACGTCGGTGACGTCGGTCTCCCCGATCCGGATCGCGCCGCCGTCGACGTCCTCCAGGCCGGCGAGCATCCGCAGCGAGGTGGACTTGCCGCACCCGGAGGGGCCGACGAGCACCAGGAACTCGCCGTCCTCGATCTGCAGCTCGAGCTGGTCGACCGCCGGCCTGTCGCTGCCGGGGTAGAGCCGGGTCGCTCGGTCATAGGTGACGGTCGCCATCGGGCGCACTCCTGGTGATCTGAGATGCCGGGGATCCGGGGGACGAGGGAGAGGTCATCGGGTGCTGCGTGGGTCGGGGGTCAGCCAAGGGAGACCGCCGTCCAGGACACCGGGGGCAGCTCGATGGTGAGGACGCCGTCCTGCAGGTGGGCGCTCTTGTTGGCCCCCGGGGCGACCCGGGTCGGCTCGGCCAGGGTGTTGACCGCGTAGGGGTCGTCGTCGGCGAGGGTGTGCGTCTCCAGGACCCGCACGTCGCCCAGGCTGCGGGCGTCGACGGTCACCGTCGTCGGCCCCTCGATCGCCCGGTTGACCAGGAAGACGGCCGTGGCGCCGGTCTCCGGGTCGTGGGTGGCCACCGCATCGACCAGCGGGACGTCCCCGTGCTCGGTGGTGCGGTAGGTCTCGCTGGACAGCTCGACCCGCAGCGCGGTGCCCCGGGCCAGCCGGGAGGTCAGCGCGAACGGGAAGAACGTCGTCTGCCGCCAGGCCGGGCCACCGGGCTCGGTCATGATCGGGGCGATGACGTTGACCAACTGCGCCAGGCTGGCGGAGGTGACCCGGTCGGCGTGCTTGAGCAGCGAGATGAGCAGGCTGCCGACCACGACGGCGTCGGCGACGTGGTACGCGTCCTCGAGGAGGCGGGGCGCGTAGGGCCACTGCTCGATGTCGGTGATCTGGTCCTCGGCGTGGAAGCGCTCCTGGTACCAGACGTTCCACTCGTCGAAGGCGATGTTGATCGTCTTGGCGCTGCGCAGCTCGGCCTTGACGTGGTCCGCGGTGGCGACGACGGACTCGATGAAGTGGTCCATGTCGACGGCCGAGGCGAGGAAGCCGGCCAGGTCGCCGTTCCGCTCGGCGTAGTAGGCGTGGCAGGAGATGTAGTCGACGTCCTCGTAGGTGTGCTCCAGCACGGTGCGCTCCCACGCGCCGAACGTCGGCATGGCCGAGTTGGAGCTGCCGCACACCACGAGCTCGACCGACGGGTCCAGCTGGCGCATGGCCTTGGCGGTCTGGGCGGCGATCTTGCCGTAGTCCTCCGCACTGCGGTGCCCCAGCTGCCAGGGGCCGTCCATCTCGTTGCCCAGGCACCACATCTTCACGCCGAAGGGCTCCGTGGTGCCGTCGGCGATCCGCTGGTCCGACAGGGCCGATCCGGACCGGACGTTGCTGTACTCCAGGAGGTCCAGGGCCTCCAGCACACCGCGGGTGCCGAGGTTGACCGCCAACATCAGCTCGCTGCCCGCCTTGTCGTTCCAGCGGGCGAACTCGTGCAGGCCGACCTGGTTGGTCTCCAGCGAGTGCCAGGCCAGGTCCAGGCGCTTGGGCCGGGACTCTCGCGGCCCCACGCCGTCCTCCCACCGGTAGCCGGAGACGAAGTTGCCGCCGGGGTAGCGGATGGTCGACACCCCCAGCTCACGGACCAGCTCGAGCACGTCGGTCCGGAAGCCCTCCTCGTCGGCCGTCGGGTGACCGGGCTCGTAGAGGCCGTCGTAGACGCAGCGGCCCAGGTGCTCGACGAAGGAGCCGAAGACCCGCCGGTGGACGGCGCCGATGGTGAAGCGGGGGTCGAGCGTCAGGTGTGCAGTGGACATGAGGGTTCCTCGACGTGGGGGCGGCCGGGCCGCGCGATGGGGCGACGGGCCTGGAACAGGTCCGTCAGAGGGAGGTCCGGCGGGCAGCACGAGGACGTGCGCCGCGCCGGCCGGGGCCCGACGCCGGTGGCGGGCCGCCGGGGAGCTACTTGAGGCTGCCGATGGACAGGCCGCCCTGCCAGTACCGCTGCAGACCGAGGAAGGCGGCGATCAGCGGGATGATCGACACCAGCGAGCCGACGACGATCAGCGTGTAGAGGGAGACGCCGCCGCCGTTGTTGGCCCCGGCGAGGCCCTGCCAGAGGTTGATCCCCACGGTGATCGGGAAGAGCTCGGAGTCCGACAGGACGGCGAGGGGCAGGAAGTAGTTGTTCCAGGTGCCCACGACCGACAGCAGCAGCACCGTGACGATCGCCGGGCGCATCAGGGGCAGTGCGACCTGGAAGAACGTGCGGAACTCCCCCGCGCCGTCCATCCGAGCCGCGTCCAGCAGCTCGTCGGGCACGCCGTCGGCGGTGTAGACCCGCATCAGGTACACGCCGAACGGGCTGAGCATCGACGGCAGGATCACCGCCCACGCGGTGTTGGTGAGCTCGACCTCCGACAGCATCACGAAGGTGGGGATGACCAGGGCGGTCATCGGGACCATGACCGCGCCGAGCAGCAGCGCGAAGGAGATCCGGCGGCCCGGGAAGTCGAACTTGGCGAAGGCGTACCCGGCGAGCACGGCCAGGACGGTGGCCCCGATGCCGCCACCGAAGGCGTAGAGCAGCGAGTTGCCCAGCCACCTGAGGTAGATGCCGTCGTTGTAGGTGAACAGCGTCGAGAGGTTGTCGAAGAGGGCGAACTCCTCCCCGAACCACAGGGCGCCGTTCGGCGAGTTGAACAGCCCGCCGGGGCTCTTGGTGCTGGCCACGATGAGGAACCACAGCGGCAGCACGAAGTAGAGGACGAGGAAGGCGAGGAACAGGTGCGAGCCGGTACGACGCCGACGCGGGCGTCGGGCACGGCGGCCCTCCCGGAGGGCGTGGACCGCATCGTCGGCGCGGACGGGGCTGGACAGGACGCTCACTTGAGGAACCCCCCACGCTTGCGGGTCAGGAAGAGGAAGATGTAGACGCCGATGAACACCACGATGCCCAGGGCGAAGGAGATGGCCGAGGCGTAGTTGAACTGGGCGAACCGGAACGCCAGGTTGAAGGCGTAGACGTTCGGGGTGATGTCGGTGGTGATCGACCCGTTGGAGATCGGCAACAGCACCTGCGGTTCGGTGAAGAACTGCAGGGTGCCGATGACGGCGAACACCAGGATGAGCACGAGCGCCGAGCTGATCATCGGGATCTTGATCCGCGTGGCGATCTGCCAGGCCTTCGCGCCGTCCATCCGGGCCGCCTCGTAGATGGCCGGGTCGATCCCCTGCAGCGCCGCGTAGATGATGATCATGTAGTAGCCGGCCCACTGCCAGGTCACCACGTTCGTCAGCCCGTAGAACAGGTTGTCCGGGCTGAGCAGGAACGGTGCGCTCTCCCCGAACAGCTGCTCCAGCGGCCCGAAGTTCGGGCTGTAGAGGAAGCCCCACAGCACCGCGCCGATGACGGCGGGGATCGCGTAGGGGACGAAGATCATCAGCCGCGAGAACTTGGCGAAGCGGGTGGTGAGCGAGTCGAGCACCAGCGCGGCGAGCAGGGCGACGAGCATCTGGGCCGGGATCACCAGGACGGCGAAGCGCACCACGAACCAGACACCGGACAGGAACGCCGGGTCGGTGAAGGCCCGGCTGTAGTTCGCCAGACCGGCGAACTCCTCACCGGTGGCCAGCCCGTTGGTGAAGAGGCTGAGGTAGAAGGCGTACAGCAGCGGACCGACCAGGAACAGCAGGAAGACCACCGCGAACGGGGCCAGGAACAGCCAGCCGACCAGCCCGTTGCCGCGCCGCTTGCGTCGGCGGGTGCCCCGCCGTCCGGTGGCCGACGTGGCCCCTGCCGCAGGGGACACCGGCCGCGGTGCCGTGTCCAGCGTTGCCATCACCGTCTCGCTCTCGTTCTGGGGAGGTGGGGGTGTCCGGTCGCGGGGAGGGCGGTGCGCCCTCCCCGCGACCGGACGGAGTCGTCCGGCTGGGCCGGCAGGCTCAGTTGAGCGTGAAGCCCTGCTGCTCGGCGTAGGCCTCCATCTCCGCCTGCAGGTCGTCCAGCGCCTCCGAGCCCGTCTTCTCACCGGCGTTGATGGCGGCGATCTCCTCGGTGAACTGGGCGTAGAACGTCGTGCCGAAGGGGCTGTAGGTCGACCCCTCGTAGGCGTTGGCCGCCGGGATGTAGACGTCCTTGTTGGCGGTCTGGCCGTCGAAGAACTCCGACTCGTGGTCGATGAACTCCTGCGAGTTCAGCACCGACTGGTTCAGCGGGAAGATCGTCTGCGACGTCCACCCGTCGGTCAGCGACGGCTCGTCGGCGTACAGCTCCTTCGCGACCTGGGCGGCCAGCTCCGGGTTCTCCGCCTGGCTGGTCACCGCGAGGACCGAACCACCCCAGTTGACCGAGACGGGGTTGGCCGGGTCCCACTGCGGCAGCGGGGCGACGCGCCAGGTGCCCGCGTCCGCACCCTCACCCGCACCGGCGCCGGTCAGGTAGCCGGGGGCCCAGGCGGCGGAGATGTAGGTGGCGTAGTCGCCGTTGATCGCACCGGAGATGTACTCGGTGGTGAACTGGTCCTGGGTGCCGATGAGCCCGTCCTCGACCAGGCCGGCCCAGTAGTCCAACACCTCCTTGCTCTCCGGGCTGTTGAGGTCGATCTCCAGCTCGGTCGGGTTCGCCGAGTCGTAGGTCCACGGCTCCGCGCCGTTCTGCTGCATCAGGGCCACGGTGGGGGCCGGGACGTTCGCCGGGAGGTCGCCCATCAGCGGCCCACCGGCGGCCTTCAGCTTCTCCGCCGCGGCCCGGTACTCGTCCCAGGTGGTGGGCGGGGTGATGCCGTACTGGTCGAAGATGTCCTGGCGGTACATCATCGCCATCGGGCCACCGTCGATCGGGATGCCGTACACCGCGTCGCCGCTGGAGACGTCGCGCCAGGCACCCTCGCCGAAGTTGCCCTCGACCTCGCTGGCGCCGTACTCGCTCAGGTCGACCAGCGCCTCCTGCAGGGCGAAGACCGGGATGGTGTCGGTCTCGAGCATGATCACGTCCGGGGCGCCGCGGCCGGCCGAGACGGCGGTCTGGAACTTGGCGTACTCGTCGGCCCCCTGGCCGGCGTTGGTGAGGCAGACCTGCACGTCGGTGTGGGTGTCGTTGAAGTTCTCCACCACCGTCTTCATGTTCGGGTACCACGCCCACACGGAGACGACCGGCGCCTCCTCGTTGACGATCGGCACGCTGCAGGACCCGCCGCCGCTGGCGGCGGCCTCGCCGTCCCCACCTCCGCCACAGGCGGTGACGCTGGTCATGACGGTCCCCGCACCGAACAGTGCGGTCATGAGCTTCTTGTTCACGGGAGGTCCCTCTCGGAGTGACGGCCACGGACGCCGTCGTCGGTGGCTGGAGCCGGCTGCACGTCCGGCTCCCGGTGGAGCGAGGTGCGACGAGCTGCAGTGGGCGAGGATGTCGCCCAGCGCCGCGCGCGGGTTCACCCGGTCGCTGGGTGGTGACCGGGAGAGGCGCCGGAGCGCCGCACACGTTGGCGACTGTGCCGTAGGGCACCTTCTACAACGTTGTGAAGAGCAATGTGGCCCATCCCACGACCGGTGTCAAGAGGGCTCTGCAGAACACGCCGACGTGGTGGACGGGGGCGCCGAGGGGCCGCCCGAACGACCGGCTCGAGGGCCCGCCCCGCAACGGACGACCGGCGATCGAAGCCTCAGCTGGACTCGCGCTGGACGATCGAGTAGCCCACTTCCACGTGCTGCGGGGCGATGCCCCGGTCGGCGATCCGCTGCACGACCGTCTCGACCGCCCGCTCGGCGATCTCCCGGCGCCCCGGGTCGACGGTGCTGAGCGTCGGCTGGGAGAACATGCCGTCGTCGGTGTTGTCGAAGCCGATCACCGCGACGTCGTCGGGGACCCGCCGGCCGGCTGCGATCAGCGCGTGCATGGCACCCAGGGCGAGCGTGTCGTTAAACGCGAACACCGCGTCGAAGTCCACCCCGGAGGCGATCAGCGCCTGCGCCGCCTCGGCCCCCTCCCGACGGTGCCACAGCTCCGCCGGGCCCAGCAGACGCTCGTCGAACGGGATGCCCGCCGCGTCCAGCGCCGCGCGGTACCCCTGCAGGCGCAGCCCGGCCGAGCCGATCACCTCACCGGGGTGCGAGCCGACGACCGCGATGCGCCGGCGACCGCGGGCGAGGAGGTGCTCGGTGGCCGCGCGCGCTGCGGCGACGTTCTGCATGGTCACGTGGTCGACCGCGGGGTGGAAGAGGCGTTCACCGAGCAGCACCAGCGGGGTGTCGATCTCGACCATCGAGGCGTCCTCGGCGGTGAGCCCCAGCGGGCTGAACAGGAGCCCGTCGACCATCCGCAGCCGGGCGCTGCCGAGCAGGTCGAGCTCCCGCTTGCGGTCCCGGTTGGTCTGCTCGATGAGCACGACCAGGCCCCGGCGCTCGGCTGCCCGGATCACCTCGTCGGCCAGCTCGGCGAAGTACGGCAGCCGCAGCTCCGGGACGGCGAGGCTGATGGCGTCGCTGCGGCCGGATCGGAGGCTGCGTGCGGAGAGGTTCGGCTGGTACCCCAGCTGCGCGATGGCCTCCTGCACACGCTGCCGGGTGCTGGGGCGGACGTGCGGGTAGTCGTTCACCACGTTCGACACCGTCTTGAAGGAGACCCCTGCAAGGCGGGCCACGTCGTGCAGTGTGGCGGCCACGTCCGGCGCTCCTCCCGTTGCTACCAGGCTCTCCGGCGCCTGCCCCGGCAGGTCGGGGGTCTCCCCGGCCTCGCCGCCCTGGTCTCCGGGAGACTGCCACAGCCCGCCACCCCCCGGGGACAACCGGACGAGGCACTCCCCCGCTGTCGGCGCCGACGCCGCATCGAGTTCGGCCGGCCGTCCGGCGGTCCATCTAGATTGGTTCGACGTGACCACCACCGCACCGCCCGTCCGGCTGACCCAGTACGCGCACGGCGGCGGGTGCGCCTGCAAGATCCCGCCCGGTGAGCTCGAGGCAGTGGTCGCCGGCCTCACCCACACCGGCCCGCGTGACCCGGCGGCCGAGCTCGTCGTCGGCCTCGACGACGGTGACGACGCCGCCGTGGTGCGGATCCCCGGCGGCCAGGGGCTGGTCCTCACCACCGACTTCTTCACGCCCGTGGTCGACGACGCGTACACCTTCGGCCGGATCGCCGCGGCCAACGCGCTCTCCGACGTCTACGCGATGGGCGGCACCCCCGTCATGGCGGTGAACCTGCTGGGCTGGCCGCGGGACGTGCTGCCGGCCGAGCTGGCCGCCGAGGTGCTGCGCGGCGGGCTCGAGGTCGCGCACGAGGCCGGCTGCCACGTCGGCGGCGGGCACTCCATCGACGACCCCGAGCCCAAGTACGGGATGGCGGTCACCGGCCTGGTGGACCTCGACCGGTTGATCCGCAACGACGCCGCCGTCCCCGGGACGGCGCTGTCGCTGACCAAGCCGCTGGGCGTGGGCGTGCTCAACAGCCGGCACAAGAACACCGGCGAGGTGTCCGCGGAGGCGGTCGCCTCGATGACCGCGCTCAACGCCGAGGCCTCGGTCGCCGCACTCGCCGCCGGGATCCGGGCGGGCACCGACGTCACCGGCTTCGGCCTGCTCGGCCACCTCTACAAGATGGCCCGGGCCAGCGGGGTCACCGCGGTGGTCGACGCCGCCGCCGTCCCCTACCTGGCCGGGGCCCGGCAGGCGTTGGCCGACGGCTGGGTCTCCGGCGGCACCCGGCGGAACCTGGACTGGGTGCGCCCGCACGCCGACCTGTCCGCGATCAGCGAGGACGAGGCGCTGCTGCTGGCCGACGCCCAGACCTCCGGCGGGCTGCTGCTCGGCGGCGAGGTGCCCGGCGCCCCGGTGATCGGCGAGTTCGTGGCGCAGCAGGAGCACGCCGTCGTCGTCCGCTGAGGCCCAGCCAGTGACCCGCGTCGCAGCGGTGGTGGTACTCGGTTAGCGTCCGCTCATGCTCGCTGCCTTCGTGTCCACCCCCGCCCCTGAGGACCCGCTCTCCGTGCTCGAGGTCGGTGACCGGCCAGAACCGGAGGCCCCCGAGGGCTGGACGACGGTCCAGGTGAAGGCCGCCTCGCTGAACCACCACGACCTGTTCAGCCTGCGCGGGGTCGGCCTGCCCGCCGAGCGGATGCCGATGATCCTGGGTTGCGACGCGGCGGGGATCGACGCCGACGGCAACGAGGTGGTCGTGCACGCGGTCCTCACCTCCCCCGGCTGGACCGGTGACGAGACGATGGACCCGAAGCGCTCGCTGCTGTCGGAGGTGCACCAGGGGACGCTCGCCGAGCAGGTCGTCGTGCCGCGGCGCAACGTCGTCCCCAAGCCGGCCGAGCTCTCCTTCGCCGAGGCCGCCTGCCTGCCCACCGCCTGGCTGACGGCCTACCGGATGCTCTTCGTCCGCTCCGGGCTGCGCCCCGGGTCGACGGTCCTGGTGCAGGGGGCCAGCGGCGGGGTGGCCACAGCGCTGATCAAGCTCGGCAGCGCGGCCGGCTACCGGGTCTGGGTCACCGGCCGCAGCGAGGAGAAGCGGACGGCGGCGCTCGCGCTCGGCGCGGACCAGGCGTTCGAGACCGGCGCCCGGCTCCCCGAGCGGGTGGACGGCGTGATGGAGACCGTCGGCGAGGCCACCTGGTCGCACAGCATCAAGTCGCTCAAGCCCGGTGGCGTGGTGGTGACCTGCGGGGCGACCACAGGCTTCAACCCCGGCGCCGAGCTGAACCGGGTCTTCTTCACCCAGCTGTCGGTGATCGGCTCGACGATGGGCACCCGGGACGAGCTCGACGACCTGATCCAGATGTGCCGGATCACCGGGGTCCGGCCGCAGATCGACGTCGAGCTGCCGCTGTCCCAGGCCCGGGACGGCTTCGCGCGGATGCTCGAGGGCCGCACCGCCGGGAAGATCGTCTTCACGGTCTGAGCGGTCAGGCCCGGCCGGCGACCCGCTCGATCCTGGCGGCGAGCACCGGCCGGTCCTTCTCCGCGAGGAACGGCAGCACCGGCGTCAGCTCGGGCAGCCGGGACTTCTCGGTCATCACGATCCGGAACGCGCTCGCCACAGTGACGCCGTGGTCGGGGCGGGAGACGATCGTGACGGCGTCGCCGGCACCCACCTCGCCGGTCTCCAGCACCCGCAGGTAGGCGCCGGTGGCACCGCGGGCGGAGAAACGCTTCACCAGGTCCGGAACCCCCCAGTAGCGGGCGAAGTTGGCGCACGGGGTTCGCCAGGCGGTCACCTGGAACAGCGCCGTCCCGGCCCGCCACTGCTCACCGATGACGGCGTTGACCAGGTCGAGGCCGACGGTCCGCAGGTTCTCGCCGAAGCGGCCGGGCGGCAGGTCCCGGTCCAGCTCGGCCACCCACCAGTCGGCGTCCTCCTGGGCGTAGGCGTAGACCGCCTGGCCCTCACCGCCGTGGTGCTTCCTGTTGACCTGGACGTCGCCCTCCAGCCCGAGGCGGTGGACGGCGACCCGGCCCTCGACCGGCGACTTCCGGATGCCGGAGCGGTTGGGGCGCTTGTCCGGCAGCGGCAGCAGGTCGGCACCCGAGACGCAGACCGCGCTGACCCGCCCGCTCACTTGGGCTTGCTGGCGGTGGACTCGTTGGTGGAGAGCGCGGCCACGAAGGCCTCCTGGGGGACCTCGACGCGGCCGACCATCTTCATCCGCTTCTTGCCCTCCTTCTGCTTCTCCAGCAGCTTGCGCTTGCGGGTGATGTCACCGCCGTAGCACTTGGCCAGCACGTCCTTGCGGATGGCGCGGACCGTCTCGCGGGCGATCACCCGGGAGCCGACGGCGGCCTGGATCGGCACCTCGAACTGCTGGCGCGGGATGAGTTCGCGCAGCTTCCCGGCCATCAGCACCCCGTAGCTGTACGCCTTGTCGGTGTGCACGATCGCGGAGAACGCGTCGACGGCCTCGCCCTGCAGCAGGATGTCGACCTTCACCAGCTTCGACTCCTGCTCGCCGGCCTCGGCGTAGTCCAGGCTCGCGTAGCCGCGGGTGCGGGACTTCAGCGCGTCGAAGAAGTCGAAGATGATCTCGCCGAGCGGCAGGGTGTACCGCAGCTCGACCCGCGACTCGGACAGGTAGTCCATCCCGCCCAGCTGACCGCGGCGCCCCTGGCAGAGCTCCATGATCACGCCGGTGTAGTCGCTGGGCGCGATGACGGTGGCCTTGACGATCGGCTCGTAGATCGTGCCGATCTTGCCGCTGGGCCAGTCGCTCGGGTTGGTCACGGTGACCTCGGAGCCGTCCTCCATGATCACCCGGTAGACCACGTTGGGCGCGGTGGAGATCAGGCTGATGCCGGCCTCGCGCTCCAGCCGCTCGCGGACGATCTCCAGGTGCAGCAGGCCGAGGAAGCCGACCCGGAACCCGAAGCCCAGGGCCGCCGACGTCTCCGGCTCGTAGGTCAGCGCGGCGTCGTTGAGCAGCAGCTTGTCCAGCGCCTCGCGCAGCAGCGGGTAGTCGCTGCCGTCGATCGGGTAGAGGCCGGAGTAGACCATCGGCTTGGGGTCGCGGTAGCCGCCGATCGACTCGGCGGCCGGCTTGTGCTGGAGGGTGACGGTGTCACCGACGCGGGACTGGCGGACGTCCTTCACCCCGGTGATGAAGTAGCCGACCTCGCCGACGCCCAGGCTGTCCACCTGCTTGGGCTCCGGGGAGATGACGCCGATCTCCAGCAGCTCGTGCGTGGCGCCGGTCGACATCATCTTGATCTTGTCGCGGGCGGAGATCCGACCGTCGACGACCCGGACGTAGGTGATGACGCCGCGGTAGATGTCGTAGACCGAGTCGAAGATCATCGCCCGGGCAGGGCCCGAGTCGGCACCGGTCGGCGCCGGGACCTCCTGCACGATCCGGTCGAGCAGCTCCGGCACACCCTGGCCGGTCTTGCCGCTGACCCGCAGGACGTCGTCGGGGTCGCAGCCGATGATGTGGGCGATCTCGGCGGCGTACTTCTCCGGCTGCGCCGCGGGCAGGTCGATCTTGTTGAGCACCGGGATGATCGCGAGGTCGTTCTCCAGCGCCAGGTACAGGTTGGCCAGCGTCTGCGCCTCGATGCCCTGGGCGGCGTCGACCAGCAGGACGGCGCCCTCGCAGGCGGCCAGCGACCGGGACACCTCGTAGGTGAAGTCGACGTGGCCCGGGGTGTCGATCATGTCGAGCACGAACTCGGTGCTCGTGTCGTCGCCGCTGCGGGGCGTCCAGGGCAGGCGGACGTTCTGCGCCTTGATGGTGATGCCGCGTTCGCGCTCGATGTCCATCCGGTCGAGATACTGGGCGCGCATGTTGCGGCCCTCGACGAGCCCGGTCACCTCGAGCATGCGGTCTGCCAGCGTCGACTTGCCGTGGTCGATGTGGGCGATGATGCAGAAGTTCCGGATCCGGGCGGGATCGGTGGATGCAGGAGTCGTCACAGTGCGCCCATCGTCCCACGGACTCCGCCCGGACAGGACGATTGCCCGGCGACGACGTCGAGCGCGGCTCTGCCGAGCCCGGTCGGAGCTGCACCGGTTGGGGTGCGGGGCGGCGTGCTGGTATCTTTGCAAGCCGGTCCGCGCTGCGCTTCGTTGTGCCGTGGACGCACTGTCAGAAGTACACCTCCCTGCGACACATCCGAGGCTCACGCGTGGCGAACATCAAGTCCCAGATCAAGCGGATCAAGACCAACGAGATCGCTCGTCAGCGCAACGTCGCTGTGCGGTCCGCCCTGAAGACGCAGGTGCGGCGTTTCCGCACGGCCGCCGACGCCGGGGACAAGGCAGCGGCCGAGGCCGCCCTCGCGACCGCCTCGAAGGCCCTGGACAAGGCCGCCAGCAAGGGCGTCATCCACAAGAACCAGGCTGCGAACCGCAAGTCGGCGCTGGCCAAGAAGGTCGCCAGCCTCTGAGCTGCGCACCGCTCCGCGACGAGCCCCCTCCCTGCGCGGGAGGGGGCTCGTCGCGTCTGTGGCCGTCCATCGGGGCCACCGAGCTGGCGGGCCGGTGACCCGCTCGGGCCGTCAGCGGAGGGCGCGAGCCCGACCGCCGGCCGCGGCCGCGCGGATCTCCACCATCCGGCGGATCGCGCGCTCCAGCGCGTAGTCCGCGCTGGCGGCGGCACCCTTCACGTCGGCGTTGAGGTCGGCCGCCACCCCGATCGCCTGCTGCAGCGCGTCGATGCTCCAGCCCCGCGCCTGCGCCTGCGCCTTCTTCACCTTCCACGGCGGCAGCTTGAGCTGGCGGGCCAGCTCACCGATGTTCGTCGTGTTCAGCGAGGCGACCCGAGCGGCGGTGCGCACCCCGTCGGCGAGCGCATCGGCGATCAGCACGTGGGCCACCCCGCGATCCAGCGCCCACCGCAACATCTCCACCGAGCCGGCCATGTCCCCGACCAGCACCCGCTCGGCGACGGTGAACCCGGTGACCTCGGCCTGGCCTCGGTGGAACCGGGCGACGGCGTCGGCGTCGATGACCCCGCCGAAGTCCGACACGAGCTGGCTGGCGGCCGCAGACAGCCCGCGGAGGTCGTTGCCCACCGCGTCCAGCAACGCGGTCACCGCATCGGGGGTGATCTTGCCGCCGGCGAACCGCACCTCGTTGCGCACGAAGGCGACCCGCTCCCCCGCAGAGCTGATCTTCGGGCACTCGTCGACCGCCGCCCCGGCTGCCTTGAACGCCTTCAGCAGCGCCTCGTTCCGCTTCCCGCCGGAGTGGACGACGACCAGCGTGAGCTCCGGGTCGGGCTCCTTGGTGTAGCTCACCAGGGAGTCGGCCAGCGCCGCCGCGGACTCCTGCACCCCGGTGACGACGACCAGCCGGTGCCCACCGAACAGGGAGGGGGCCAGCACGTCGGCCAGCTGGCCGACCGCCAGGCCGGCTGCGGGGAGCTCGTGCTCCTCGCTGTCGGGGTGGCGCTCGCGGACCGCCGCGCGCACCGCGGAGACGGCTCGGGCGCGCAGCAGCTCCTCCTCGCCCACCACGACCCGGAGCCGGGAGGTCGGTGCCGGAGGTGCTGCGGTTGCCACGTGCCCATGCTGCCACGGGGCGCCGACAGGACCGGGTCGCCGACCGGGTCGCGACCGCACCCGCCCGCCGCGCTCCCGACGTGCTCCCCTTCGGCGTGCCCGCCTCCGGTGGCTGGGCATCGGCACCGGCGCGCAGCACGGCGTCCGGTCCCCGCACCGCCACTCCCCACTCTCCCGCCCGGCCGACCACGGCGACGTCGCCGTCCCGGTCGGTGCGGTAGGTGCGCATCCCCGCGTCGGCCAGCCAGTCCAGCAGCCGTCGGGTCGGGTGGCCGTAGCTGTTGTCGGCGCCCACCGAGATCAGCGCGACGGCCGCCCCGCTGGCAGCGAGGAAGCCGGGATCGGCGTCGGCGCTGCCGTGGTGCGGCACCTTGAACACATCGGCGCCCAGGTCGAGGCCGGCCGCGACCAGGCGTGCCTCTGCTCCCGCGCCGAGGTCGCCGGTGAGCAGCACCCGCAGGCCCCGCTGGGTGGCCCGCACGACGAGGCTGAGGTCGTTGGGCTCGGCCCCGGCGACCGCCTCGGCCGGATCGGGTGCGAGCACCTCGAAGCCGGCGCTCCCCACCGTGCGCCGGTCCCCCGGCCGCAGGACGACGTGCCGCGCACCGGCCTCGGCCACCGCCCGGTCCAGCCGCGGCACCCGTTCGTCGTCCGGCGTCAACGCCCCGGTCGCCACCTCCCCGACGTCCCGCCCGGCCAGCGCACCGGCCAGCCCGCCCACGTGGTCGGCGTCCAGGTGCGAGAGGAGGACCAGCGGCAGGCGGTCGACGCCCAGCCGGCGCAGGCAGCCGTCGACGAGGACGGGATCCGGCCCGGCGTCGACCAGCACCGCCTCGTCCGGACCGGTCGGCAGCACGAGCGCATCCCCCTGCCCGACGTCGCAGGCCACCACGACCGTGTCCGGCAGCGGCCACCCCCGGCCGGCCTGGCGCAACGGCCAGCCGACCAGCACGACCCCCACCAGGGCGGCCACCGCCAGCGGACGCAGCCGGGGCCACCGCCACAGCGCCCAGACCACGACGGCGAGGAGAACGGCCAGCAGGACCGCACCCCGGGTGCCGGCCGGCCAGCCGGTGGTGCCGTCGGGCACCGCCGCGGCGCGCTCGGCGACGACGACCAGCCAGCGCACCGGCCAGCCGGCCAGCCAGGTGAGCACGTCGGCCAGCCAGGGCGCTGCGGGCGACACCAGGGCGGCCAGCACGCCCAGCACGGTCGCCGGTGGCACCGCGGGCGCCGCCAGCAGGTTGGCCGGCAGGGACACCAGGCTGACCAGCCCGGCGAGACCGGCCACCAGCGGTGCGGTGGCCAGGCCGGCGGCCGCGCTGACCGCCACGGCGTCGGCCACGGGCCGGGGAGCACGGTGCCGGCGGAGCGCCCGGGACCACCCCGGGGCCAGCAGCACGATCGCCGCCGTGGCAGCGACCGACAGGGCGAACCCGACGTCGCCGGCCAGCCCGGGTGAGAGGAGCAGCAGCACCAGCACGGTGACCGCCAGCGCCGGCACCGCGGCACGGACCCGGCCGGAGGCGAGCGCCAGCACCGCCACCGCGCCCATGGCCGCAGCCCGCAGCACGCTGGCCCCCGGGCGGGCGAGGACGACGAACCCGGCGATCGCCAGCGCCGCGGCCAGCGCCTGCCACCGCCGGTCGACGGCCCGGGCCCGCAGCGGCCAGAGCACCAGGCCCACCACGATCGCCACGTTGGCCCCGGAGACGGCGGTGAGGTGGGCCAGACCAGCCCGCCGGAACTCCTCGACCAGCGCGGGGTCCATGGCGCTGGTGTCCCCCACCACCAGGCCGGGGAGCAGCCCGGCGGCGCGGTCGGGCAGGGTCCGGGCAGCCGATTCGGCCAAGCCGGTGCGCAGGGACCCGGCCACGTCCTGCACCGCGCCGGGCCCACCCACCGGGTCCGGTGGCGAGCGCGCGGACAGGACCGCCACGACGTCGTCCCCCGGCTCCGCCGGCCGCACCAGGGCGTGGAGTCGCACCGACTGACCGGGGAGCAGCCCGGCCCACTCCTCCGCGGCGCCGAACAGCAGCACCGGGTCGCCGCCGCCCGTCTCGTCCCCGGGCAGTGAGGCGATGCCGTGGACCAGCACCCGGGCTGCTCCGGCGCCGGCCACCGGCCGGGGGTCGTCGGTCAGCTCCAGGAGCACCTCGACGACCGACCCGCGGTCGGCGATCGCCAGCAGCGGGGCGGCCGCCCGCGCCTGGGCCCGGACCGCCGAGGTGGCTCCGGTGACGGTGACCGCGGCCAGGCAACCGATGACGACCCCGCGCGCCGCGAGCTGCCGGCGTGCGCCGTGGGACCGGCCGGCCAGCAGCAGGCCGGCGGCGCCCAGGGCCGAGGCCGCCGCGAGGGCGAGGAGCAGGCCGGCGGGCAGGTGGGGTGCCAGCAGGGTCAGCACCCACACGGTGAGCGCAGGAGGGACGAGGCGCAGGTCGAGCCAAGACCACCGGTCCGTCGTCTGCACGCGGTGGACCGGCCGTCCCGCACCGGACGGTGGCATCGTCAGACCCGCACCCGTTCGGCGAGTTCGGCGAAGATCGCCGGGCCGATGCCGCTGACGTCGTCCAGCCGGTTGACGCTGGTGAACGGCCCGTGGGTGGAGCGGTGGTCGACGATCCGCTGGGCGAGCACGGGACCGATCCCCGGCAGGGCGTCCAGCTCCGCGACGGTGGCCGTGTTCAGGTCGAGCACCGCGCCGACTGCTCCGGGCCCATCCGGGCCACCCGTGCCGAGCACCGCCCCGGGCACCCCGACGGCGATCTGCTGGCCGTCGCTCACCACCGCCGCGGCGTTCACCGACGCCGGGTCGGCCTCGGGCAGCAGCCCACCGGCCGCCGCCAGCGCGTCGGCCACCCGAGCGCCGGCCGGCAGGGTGACCAGCCCCGGGGCGCCGACCAGCCCGACGACCGACACCACGACCGTGCCGGTGGCCGCGCCCTCGGGGTCCTCCCCCACGGGTGAGGGGTCGGTCGGGGTGGGCGGCGGTGCGGCCACCGACGCGGCCGGGGCGCCGCTCGCCGCGGCAGCCGGCACCTGGTCGACGACCGGGCGGCCGACCCACGTCCAGCCGACGACCACGACGGCCGCCACCACCGCGACCGTCCACAACGCCCAGGCGCCGGGACGGCCGGGGTCGAGGCGGGCAGCCCGCCCGGGTGCGCGGTGCCGGCCCAGCCCAGCGGGGAGGTGCGCCGGCTCGACGGGCTGGGTCGTGCGGTCGTCCTCGTCGGCCGACCAGTCGCCGTCGTCGCCGGGGAGCTCGTCCGGCTCGTCGGTGTCGGGGACCCAGCCGCTGCCGTGCTGCCCCTCGGCGAGCAACGCCCGCAGCCGCGCCCGGATCACGTCGGAGTCGTCGCTGCGACGGGCAGGAGGGCGCACGGCACGGACGCTAGGGAGCCGACTCCACCACCGACGAGGGCCGCGGCCGGGTTGTGGACGGGGCGCACCGTTGTGGACGGCGGCGCGCGTCCACGGCCGGCGCCACCCGACCGTGACCGGGTGCCCGGCCTCCCGTTCTCAGTCCTGGACCTGCTCCGACGGGTCCGGCGACGGTGGTGGCCCGTCCTCGCGCCGCTGACCTGGCTCGGCGCCCGGACGCGGGGTCGGGTCGACGACCACACCGACCGCCCCCGGCCCGACGTGCGCCCCGACGGCGGCCCCCAGTTCGCTCACGTACAGCTCGGTGAGCGCCGGCAGCCGGTCGGCGAGCTGGTCGGCGAGCCGCTGGGCGCGCTCCGGGGCGGCGAGGTGGTGCACCGCGGCGGCCACCGGGGCGTCACCGGCTACGTCGGCCGCGCGCTGGACCAGCCGGTTCAGCGCCCGGGCCGAGGTGCGCACCTTCTCCAGGGCGACCACCTGGCCGTCGGTCACGTGCAGCACGGGCTTCACCGCCAGGGCACTGCCGAGCAGCGCGGCGGCGGCGCCGATCCGTCCACCCCGCCGCAGGTGTTCCAGGGTGTCGACGACGAAGAACGTGCGGGTCGCTGCCGCGGTCTCCCGGGCCGCGTCGGCCACCTCGGCGGCGGAGGCACCGGCGGCGGCGGCCCGGGCGGCGGCGAGCACGGCGAACCCGGTGCCCATCGCGGCCGACCGGGAGTCCAGCACGGTCACCAGGTGCTCACCGACCTGTGCCGCCGCCACTCGGGCGGCGTCCCACGTGCCCGACAGCTCGCCGGACAGGTGCACCGACACCAGCCGGTCGGCGCCGCCGTCCAGCAGCCGCCGGTACACGGCCACGAAGTCCCCCGGCGTCGGGCGCGACGTGCTGACGTGCCCGCCCCGCACGGAGAGCGAACGGGCGACCTCGGCGGAGGTGACGTCGCTGCCCTCCCGGCCCGAACGCCCGGCGAGCACGACGTACAGCGGCACGACCTCGATGCCGTAGTGCTCGACGACGTCGGCCGGCAGGTAGGCCGTCGAGTCGGTGACCACGGCGACGGACATGGCGCGAGGCTAGCCGCGTGCGGCGCAGCGCTGCGGGGGTGGCCGGTCAGCCCGCGTCGGCATCGGTCACGGGGGCACCCTCCTCGGGGCTGGCCCCCGCCCGCGGTGCGTCGGGGGCGTCGGTGGCCGACAGCTCGGGGAAGGGCCCGCGGTCACCGGGCGATCGCACGCCGCCCTCCGTGCGCTCGGGTGTCAGGGCCGACAGGTTGTGCCGCATCAGCCGCCACCCCGAGGCCTGGAAGGACAGCTCGCTCCAGTGGCAGTTGCCCAGCGGGCCGAAGACGCGCTTGTGCTCCGCGCCCAGCCCCAGCAGCCCTTCGATCAACCGGCCCGCCGTGCCCCCGTGGGTCACCAGCACGGCGGTGGCCGCCGGCGGCAGGTCGGCCACCGCGGCGAGGGCCCGGGCGGCGACGTCGGCCTGCGCCTCTCCACCACGTCCGGGCACCGGCCGGCCGGCCATCCAGTCGGCGTACTGGTCCGGGTGCCGGTCGGCCACCTCGTGACGGGTCAGGCCCTCCCAGCTGCCCAGTCCGTGCTCGCGCAGCCGTTCGTCGATGCGCAGCGGCACGCCCAGCAGCGGGGCGAGCGCCCCGGCCGTGTCGACCGCGCGCTGCAGGTCACTGGAGACCAGCAGCGCCTCCTGCCCGTCCAGCAGGGCGGCGAGGTGGGGTGCGGTGCGAGCAGCCTGGGACCGCCCCTCGGCGTCCAACGGCGGGTCGAGCTGACCCTGGAAGCGCCCGGCGGCGTTCCACTCGGTACGGCCGTGCCGCCACACGAGGAGGCGGGACACCGCCGGGGCGTCGGCGCCCCCGGTCACCGGCCGGACTCTCCTGCGGCGTCCTCGGTGCTGCCACCCTCGTCACCGGCGGAGTCCTCCTCGGCCGGCGTCGGGGCGGCCGGGACCGCACCGTCGGTGAACGGGATCACCGGGCAGTCCTTCCAGAGCCGCTCGAGGGCGTAGTAGGCGCGCTCCTCGGCGTGCTGGACGTGCACGACGACGTCGACGAAGTCGAGCAGCACCCACCGCCCCTCGGCCACGCCCTCTCGGCGGACCGGCTTCACACCGTGCTCGCGCAGGCGCTCCTCCACCCCGTCGACGATCGACTGGACCTGGCGTTCGTTGGGCGCCGACGTCAGCACGAACGCGTCGGTGATCGCCAGGCGATCACTGACGTCGACGATCGAGACGTCGGTGGCGAGCTTGTCGGCGGCGGCCTGCGCTGCGATGAGCGCGGTCTCGCGTGCCTCGTCCGAGGCGGTCATCGGGGCATCTCCTGCAAGTCGGGGGACGGGTCGTCCCCGGTGATGGGGGTGTCGCTCAGGTCTGGGTCGCGCAGGGGGTCCTCGCGCAGGAGGTCCGGTGGGGTCGCTGCCGCGGTCTTCCGGTGGTCCGTGGCCACCCGCCGCTCGGCGGGGAACGCCCCGGTCCGCGGGCCGTCGAGCAGCTCGTCAGCCCCGGTGCCGGGGTGGTAGAGCCCGCGCTTCTCGATGTACTGCACCACACCGTCGGGCACGAGGTACCAGACGGGCCGCCCGCGGCGCACCCGGTCGCGGCAGTCGGTGGAGCTGATCGCCAGCGCCGGCACCTCGACCAGGCTGACCGCACCGTGCGGCAGGTCGGCGTCGGCCAGCTGGTACCCGGGCCGGGTGACGCCCACGAAGTGGGCCAGCTGGAAGAGCTTGTCCGTCTCCCGCCAGCCGACGATCTGGGCGAGCGCGTCAGCCCCGGTGATGAAGAAGAGCTCGGCGTCGGGGTGCAGGCGGTGGAGGTCGGTGAGGGTGTCGATGGTGTACGTCGGCCCGCCTCGGTCGACGTCGACCCGGCTGACCGAGAACCGCGGGTTGGAGGCGGTCGCGATCACGGTCATCAGGTAGCGGTCCTCCGCTGGGCTCACGCCCCGGTCGGACTTCTGCCACGGCTGGCCGGTCGGCACGAACACGACCTCGTCGAGCCCGAACAGTCCGGCGACCTCGCTGGCGGCCACCAGGTGCCCGTGGTGGATGGGGTCGAACGTCCCGCCCATCACCCCGAGTCGACGTCCTGCCACCGACCGAGCCTAGCCCGGCCGGGCCGGGGCCGGTCGTCCGACCACCGGTTCCCGTGGCCGGAGGAGGGGCACGACGGCCGGGTGGTCCCTGCGCCCTCGGGCTGCGACCGGCTCCCCCGTGCCGCCGGTCGCGGGCGGGAGTCCGCCGAGTGGTCGTGGCACCCACTCCTGCAGCTCGTCGTCCACCCCGCCGTCGTGCCTGAACCGGACGATGCCGTCCCGTTGCGCGCTACGCGAGGAGGCGGGGGCGTGGGAACGATTCCGTCGGCGTGTCGTCATGTACGCGCCGCCCTCGGGTCCCTCAGAGGGTGGTGACGAAGTCGGCCAGCTGCGCCGCGTTGCGCACCTCCACCATGGGGACGACGTCGGCGTACCGGTCGGCGGCCGAGTCGCCGCTGCCCCACAACCGGCGCGGCTCCGGGTTGAGCCAGTGCGCCGACCGCGACCGCCGCACCAGGTCGGCCAACGTCGGCAGGCCCGGGTGCCGGTAGTTGGTGCGGCCGTCGCCGAGGACGAGCAACGACGTCTTCGGGCCGACGGCGGCGGGCCACCGCTCGGCGAAGACCTCGAAGGCGTTGCCGTAGTCGCTGTGCCCGTCGAAGCTCACCACGTCGGCCTCCCGGCCGATCCGGGCGATCGCGTCGACGACGTCGGCGCCGGGGGTGAAGAACCGGGTCACCTCGTCGGTCGAGTCGACGAAGGCGAACGCCCGCACGCCGCTGAAGTGCTCGCGCAGCGCCTGGGTGAGCATCAGGGTGAAGTGGCTGAAGCCGGCCACCGAGCCGCTGACGTCGCAGAGCACCACCAGCTCGGGCTTGTGCACCGCCCGCGGCCGGTGATGGGTGACCAGCGGCATCCCGCCAGTGGCCAGGGAGGCGCGGACCGTGCGCCGGAAGTCCAGCCGCCCGGCCCGGCCGAGGCGCCGGCGGGCCGACAGCCGGACGGCCAGCCGCCGGGCCAGCGGGGCCACGGTGCGGCGCAGCTCCGCCAGGTCGGCCTGCTGGGCGCGGAGGAAGTCGACCTGGTCGGCCATCGGGCGGACGGCGTTGCGGGCGACCTTGTCCCGCCCCTTCTCCGCCGCGGTGCGCCGCCGGACCTCGGCCTCCACCGCCGTCCGGAACGCCGCGATCCGCTCCTTCGCCGTCGACCGGGCCACCTGCTCGGCCAGCCCACCGGTCTCACCGCCGGCGAGCATCCCGGCCAGCAGTTGCGCCACGAGCGTGTCCGGCGAGAGCGCGCGCAGCACCCGGTAGCTGAAGAACGACTGCCCCGAGGGGCTGGGTGCTCCCGCACCGAGCTGGTCGACGGCCAGCCGGGCGAACCGGCGCAGGGCCTCCTCGTCCCCGTCCAGCAGCAGCCGCAGCAGCTCGGCGCGCAGCGCCTCGGCCAGGGCGCCTGGGTCCCCCACCGGCAGCGGCCCGTCGGCCCCCGGCTCGCCGTCCTCGTCGCCGTCCCCGGGGGCGTCGTCGTCGGCGGCCGGCACCGGGCGGTCGGTGAGCGGCCACCAGAGGTCGAACAGCACGTCGAAGACCTCACGCTGGGCGGCCCGGCGGAGCAGGACCGCGGCCAGCCCGTACCGCAGCTGTTCCCGGTCGAGCAGGTCGACGACGGTGAGCACCTGGGCGGCGTCCACGGCCTGGCTGATCCCGACCGGCACGCCGGCCTCCCGCACCGCCCGGACGAAGCCGTCCAGGTGCCCGACCAGCCCACCCGGCTCGACGGCGGCTCCCGGCGGCATCAGTTCAGCCGGAGCTCGGCGGCGGCGCGCACCTGGTCACTGGCGTGCTTGAGCACCACGCCCAGCGTCGAGCGCATCGCCGACTCGTCCAGGGTGTCCAGGCCCAGGGCCAGCAGCGTCTGTGCCCAGTCCAGGGTCTCGGAGATCGACGGCGACTTCTTCAGCTCCAGGGCGCGCAGTGCCCGCACCGTGCGCACCAGCTGGTCGGCCAGGCCCGGCGCGAGGTCGGGGACCCGGGACAGCACGATCTCCCGCTCCCGCTCCGCGCTCGGGTAGTCCAGGGCGAGGTACAGGCAGCGGCGCTTGAGCGCCTCGGACAGCTCGCGGGTGGCGTTGGAGGTGAGCACCACGAGCGGCCGGCGGGTGGCGGTGATCGTGCCCAGCTCGGGGATGGTGACCTGGAAGTCGCTGAGCACCTCCAGCAGCAGGCCCTCCACCTCGACGTCGGCCTTGTCGGTCTCGTCGATGAGCAGCACGGTCGGCTCGGTGCGCCGGATCGCGGTCAGCAGCGGCCGGGCGAGCAGGAACTCCTCACCGAAGACGTCGTCGTGCACGGTGTCCCAGTCGGCGCCGCCGGTGCCCGCCGCGGAGATCCGCAGCAACTGCTTCTTGTAGTTCCACTCGTACAGCGCCCGCGCCTCGTCCAGGCCCTCGTAGCACTGCAGCCGGATGAGCTCGGACCCCGTCGCGGCGGCCATCGCCTTGGCCAGCTCGGTCTTGCCCACCCCCGCCGGGCCCTCGACCAGCAGCGGCTTGCCCAGCCGGTCGGCCAGGAAGACCGTCGTGGCGATCTGGGCGTCGGGCAGGTACCCCGCGGCCGACAGCCGCGTCGTCACGTCCGCCACGTCGGCGAACTGGGCGGCGTGCGTGGGCGTGCGGGACATGCGGCTCCTCGTTGAGCTGGGGACGGGCGAAGAGGCCGGTCAGCGGGTGTGGCCGTTGCCGGTGACGACGTAGGTGGTGGAGGTCAGCTCCGGCAACCCGAGCGGGCCGCGGGCGTGCAGCTTCTGGGTGGAGATGCCGATCTCGGCGCCGAACCCGAACTCGCCGCCGTCGGTGAACCGGGTGGAGGCGTTGACCAGCACCGCCGCGGCGTCGACGCCGGCGGTGAACTCGGCGATCGCCCGGGCGGAGTCGGCGACGATCGCCTCGCTGTGCCCGCTCCCCCACCGGCTGATGTGGTCCAGCGCGGCGGGGAGGTCGTCCACGACCCGCACGGCCATGTCCAGCGACAGGTACTCGGTGGCCCAGTCCTCGTCGGTGGCGGGGACGACGCCCTCGTGCGCCCGGCTGGCGGCCTCGTCGCCGTGCAGGGTGACCCCGGCGTCGGCCAGCGCGGCCAGCAGCCGGGGCAGGAACGCGACATCCCGGTGGACCAGCAGGGTCTCCGCGGAGTTGCAGACGCTGACCCGGGAGGTCTTGGCGTTGAGCACGATCGCCTCGGCCATCGCGGGGTCGGCGGAGGCGTCGACGTAGACGTGGCAGTTGCCGACGCCGGTCTCGATCACCGGCACCGTCGACTCGCGGACCACCCGGTCGATCAGGGAGGCCCCACCCCGCGGGATGACGACGTCGACCAGCCCGCGGGCGTTGAGCAGCTCACCGACCGAGGCGCGGTCCGCGGGCAGCAGCGCGATCGACCCGGCCGGCAGCCCGGCCTTCTCGGCGGCCTCGGTGAGGACGGCGACCAGCGCGGTGTTGGTGCGGTGCGCGGAGCCGGACCCGCGCAGCAGCGCCGCGTTGCCGCTCTTCAGGCAGAGCCCGGCGGCGTCGACGGTCACGTTCGGCCGGGCCTCGTAGACGATCCCGACCACGCCGAGCGGCACCCGCACCTGCCGCAGCTGGAGCCCGTTGGCCAGCGTCGACCCGCGGACGATGTCCCCGACCGGGTCGGGCAGGGAGACCAGGTGCCGCAGAGCGTCGGCGACCGCGGCGATCCGGCCCGGGTCCAGCCGCAGCCGGTCCAGGACCGAGGCCGGCGTGCCGTCCGCCGCAGCGGCCTCGACGTCGGCGGCGTTGGCGGCGAGCACCTCGTCGGCCCGCTCCAGCAGCGCCTGCGCCATCGCGGCCAGCGCGGCGTCCTTGGTCTCGGGCGGCAGGGTGCGGAGCACGCGGGCGGCCGCGCGGGCGCGGGCCGCGGCGGCCCCGATCAGCGGGAAGTCGACGTCGGACACGTGTCGAGGTTACGCGCGGCCCCCGTCCCGGGTCCCGCCGAGAGCCCGCGGGCGGCGGGGCCCGTCTCAGCTGCGCAGGGCGCGCAGCACCTGCTTGCGGGCGTCGCCGGTCAGCCGGTCGACGAAGAGCTTCCCGTCGAGGTGGTCGACCTCGTGCTGCAGACAGCGGGCCAGCAGTCCGCTGCCCTCGATCCGGAGTGGCTCACCGTGCACGTCGAACCCCTCGGCCACGCAGTGCATCGCCCGCACGGTGGGGGCGTAGAGCCCCGGGATGGACAGGCAGCCCTCGTCGTCGTCCTGGGTCTCCTCGCTGCGCTCGGCGATCACCGGGTTCACCATGTGCCCGATGACGCCGTCGACGTTGTAGGAGAAGACCCGCAGACCGACCCCGATCTGGGTCGCCGCCACCCCGGCCCGGCCGGGGTGGTCGACGGTCTCCTCCAGGTCGCGGACGAGCGCGGCGAGGTCCTTGTCGAAGGCGCGGACCGAGTCGGCCGGGGTGCGCAGCACCGGGTCGCCGATCTCGCGAATGGGTCGAACGGTCACCGGATGAGTCTCTCAGCCCCGGGTGACGCGCCCGACGAGGACCATCTCGTCGCGGTGGACGACCTCGCGGCGGTGCTCCGGGTCCAGGTCACCGGTCTTGCGGCCCAGCAGCGCCGGCAGCTCGCGGGCGTCGTAGGCGACCAGGCCGCGGGCGACCACCTCGCCGTCCGGGCCGACCAGCTCCACCGGGTCGTCGGCGAGGAACTCCCCGGTCACCCCGGTGACGCCCGCGGCCAGCAGCGACGCGTGCCGCTCACGGACGGCGCGCACGGCCCCCTCGTCCAGCAGGACCCTGCCGCGGGGGCGGCTGGCGTAGCGGAGCCAGAACTGCCGGGCAGAGGGACGACGCCCGGTCGGGGCGAACAGGGTGCCCACCCGCTCGCCGGCCAACGCGTCCGCCGCCTGTGCGGTGGAGGTGACCACGACGGGCACCCCCGCCGCCGAGGCGATGAGGGCGGCCTCCACCTTGGTGGCCATCCCGCCGGTGCCGACGCCGTTGCGGCTGGCCGAGCCGAGCGTGACCGCCGCCAGGTCGGCCGGCCCGCGCACCGTGTCGACCAGCGCGGCCGGCCCGGTGCGCGGGTCGCCGTCGTAGACGCCGTCCACGTCGGAGAGCAGCAGCAGGGCGTCGGCCATGGCCACGTGGGCGACCAGCGCGGCGAGCCGGTCGTTGTCGCCGAACCGGATCTCCTCGGTGGCGACCGTGTCGTTCTCGTTGACGATCGGCAGCACACCGAGGGCCAGCAGCCGCTCGATGGTCTGCTGCGCGTTGCGGTAGTGGCTGCGCCGGGTCAGGTCGTCGGCGGTGAGCAGCACCTGGCCGACGGTCACGTCGTGGGCGGTGAAGGCGTCGGCGTAGGTCTGCACCAGCCGCAGCTGCCCGACGCTGGCGGCCGCCTGCGCGGTGGCCAGGTCACGCGGGCGGCCGGCCAGCCCCAGCGGTGCGAGCCCGGCGGCGATCGCACCCGAGGAGACGAGCACGACCTGCCGGCCGGCGGCGCGGAGCGCGCCGAGGACGTCGACCAGCGCCCGCAGCCGGGTCTCGTCCAGCCCGCCGGGCAGGGTGGTCAGCGACGAGGACCCGACCTTGACCACCACCCGCTGCGCGGCGGCGATCTCCGCGCGGGCGGTCACCGGTCGGCGTCGTCGAGGAGGTCGGCGTCGACCCAGCCGTCCCCCTCGGCCACCTCGTACGGCAGCCGGCGGGCCTTCTTGGCCAGCAGTCGCTCGTCGGCCGAGGGCCGCGAGTTGTCCTCGAGCCGGGTGTCGGTGCCCCGACCACCCAGGCCCGCGGTCTCCTCGACGGTGAGCGTGCCGGCCGGGAGGGTGGGCTCCCAGTCGAAGGTGACGTCGCCGACCGTGATCGCGTCACCGGGGACGGCGCCGGCCTTGGCCAGTTCGTCCTCCACGCCCAGCCGGTTGAGCCGGTCGGCGAGGTAGCCCACGGCCTCGTCGTTGTTGAAGTCGGTCTGCCGGACCCAGCGCTCCGGGCGCACCCCGAGCACGACCCAGCCGTCGGTGCGGGGGTCGGGCTCGACGGTGAAGCCACCGTCGTCGACCGCGCGCGGGGAGATCGTGATCGGTGCCGGCGGGAGGTCGGGCAGCGAGGCCCGGTGCTCCTCGACAGCGGCCGCCAGCGCGTAGCCCAGCTCGGTCACGCCTTCCCCGGTGGCCGCGCTGATCGGGAACACCTGCAGGCCGCGCGCCTCCAGCGAGGTGCGCACCAGGTCGACCAGCTCGCGGCCGTCCGGGACGTCGATCTTGTTGAGCACGGCGATCCGCAGCCGGCCGACCAGGTCGAGCTCCTCGCCGCCGTACTCGCGCAGCTCGTGCTCGAGGGCCTCGATGTCGGTCTCCGGGTCGCGACCGGGCTCCATCGTCGCCATGTCGACCACGTGCACCAGCACGGCGCAGCGCTCGACGTGCCGCAGGAACTCCAGGCCCAGCCCCTTGCCCACGGACGCGCCGGGGATCAGGCCGGGGACGTCGGCCATCGTGTAGGTCGTGTCGCCGGAGCGGATCACGCCGAGCTGCGGCACCAGCGTGGTGAAGGGGTAGTCGGCGATCTTCGGCCGGGCCGCGGACATCGAGGCGACGAGCGAGGACTTGCCGGCCGACGGGTACCCGACCAGGCCGACGTCGGCGATGCTCTTCAGCTCGAGGACGGCGTCGACGGCGTCGCCGGGCTCGCCGAGCAGCGCGAAGCCGGGGGCCTTGCGGCGCGCGTTGGCGAGCGCGGCGTTGCCCAGCCCGCCCTTGCCGCCGTGGGCGAGCACGAGCCGGGCACCGGCTCCGACCAGGTCGGCGACGACCTGACCGCCGACGCTCACGACCGTGCCGGACGGCACGCCGAGGACCAGATCGGCCCCGCGCCCGCCGTTGCGGTAGTCGCCCGCCGCCTGCTTGCCGTTGCCGGCCTTCTGGTGCGGGCGGTGGTGGAAGTCCAGCAGGGTGTGCACGCTGGAGTCGACCTCGAGGACGACGTCCCCGCCGTCCCCGCCGTTGCCCCCGTCGGGACCGCCCAGCGGCTTGAACTTCTCCCGGTGCACGGAGCTGACCCCGTTGGCACCCTTGCCTGCCGAGACGTGGACCGTCACGCGGTCGACGAAAGCGGCCATGATCGCCGCCTCTCTGCGCTACGGCCGAACTGTCCGGAATGGGGAACGGGTGGCGGCGCCGGAGTCCGGCGCCGCCACCCGTGTCGTGCGTCGTTCGCTCAGCCCTCGCTCCGGGGAGCGGGACCGAGAACTGCTAGGCCGAGACGGTCTCGCGGGCGGGCACGGAGGCACCGACGGCCGTGATGGCGACCTCGCGGCGGCCACGGCGGAAGCCGAAGGTCACCGAACCGGGGACGAGGGCGAACAGGGTGTCGTCCTTGCCGCGGCCGACGCCGAGACCCGGGTGGAAGTGGGTGCCGCGCTGGCGGACGATGATCTCGCCGGCCTTGACGACCTGACCACCGAAGCGCTTGACGCCCAGGCGCTGGGCGTTGGAGTCGCGACCGTTACGGGACGACGATGCGCCCTTCTTGTGTGCCATGTCGTCAGCCCTTCGTGATGTCGCGGACCACGACGCTGGTCAGGGGCTGACGGTGCCCCTGGCGCTTGTGGTAGCCCGTCTTGTTCTTGAACTTGTGGATGTGGATCTTCGGGCCCTTGCCGTGCTCGACGATCTCGCCGGTCACGGTGACACCGGCGAGCGTCTGAGCGTCGGAGGTGACGGTGTCGCCGTCGACCAGCAGGATGGCCGGCAGGGTGACGGTGTCACCGGCCTCCCCGCTCAGGCGGTTGATGGTGAACGTGTCACCGACACCCACCTTGTGCTGCGCTCCACCGGCCTTGACGACTGCGTACACCACTGACTCCTCGATCGATTCCATGTGTCCAGCACTGTTGTCCTGCGCGCACGACCGCCACGAGGGCCGAGTGCTGGACGTGCTGCTCGCGCCTCCCAGGCGGCACCGAGGTGCACGGCCCGTGGTGGAGCAACCCGTCCAGCGTACCCGAGGCATCGTGCCCGGGTCGAACCGCGTGCGGCCGACCCGGTCGGCCCCGTGCCCTCACCGCGAGCTCGCCCGCGGTGGGGGCACCGGGCCCCTCGATCAGGCCGGCGGTCCTGCGGGCCGCGAGGCGGCCCTGCGGCGCCGCGGCCGGGCCGCCGGGACGTCCTGGGCCGCGACGGGCTCGGCGACCGGCTGGGGTGCCACCACGACGGTCGGCTCCGACCGGTCCTCGGCGACTGCGGCGACGTCCGGCTCGGCCGGCGGGGCCACCGCCGCCGCCAGGACGCTGTCCGGCGTCGGCTCCTCGGCGGCGGGCGCCTCGGTGACCGGCGTCCCGGTGACAGGAGCGTCCTCGGCCGCCCGGGCCTCGGCCGACTGCCCACGTCCGCGGCGACCACGGCTGCGGCGACCACGGCCCTCGTCGACCGGCTCGGTGTCCGGCTCGGTCGCCGGCTCGGTCGCCGGCTCGGCAGCCTGCTCCCCCACGGCCTGCTCCGCCGCATCCGGCTCACCGGCGGCCGGCTCGTCGAAGGACGCCCCGCCCTGCAGCGCCATGGCGTCCGCGACGTCCCAGCCGGCGGCCGGATCGGCGCGACGCGACGTCGCGGTGCCCCCCTCCACCGTCTCCGGCGTCTCGGTCACCGTTGCGCCCGGCTCCCCCTGGGGAGCGGCGTCCGGCGCACCGGCGTCCGCGGGACCACGGTCCTTGGTGCCGCCGTCGCGGGCGCCACGGTCCCGGCCGCCGCGGCTGCGGCGACCGCGACCGCCGGTCTCGGTCCCGTCGGTCTCCGGCGCCTCGACCGCCGGCGTCGGGGTGGCCTCCTGCTCCGTCGCGGGTGCCGCCTCCTCGACCCCGGGGGTCACGACGTCGGCGTCCTTGGCCCGCTCGTTCCGCCCCTTGTCCCGGCCGGAGCCCGACGCGGTGCCGGAGCCACTGCCCGAGCCGTTGCCCGAGTCACCCCGGTTGCGGCCGCCACCACCGTTGCCTGCGCCGCCGTTGGCCGCGCCGCCGTTGCCCAGGCCGCCGTTGGCTGCGCCGCCACCGTTCCCGCTGGACCGCTTCTTCTCGTCCACCGGGTCGACGTGCACCAGGACACCACGGCCGCGGCAGTGCTCGCACGGCTCGGAGAAGACCTCCAGGAGCCCCTGGCCCACCCGCTTGCGGGTCATCTGCACCAGGCCCAGCGAGGTCACCTCGGCGACCTGGTGCTTCGTGCGGTCGCGGCCGAGACACTCGGTGAGCCGACGCAGCACGAGGTCGCGGTTGCTCTCCAGGACCATGTCGATGAAGTCGATGACGATGATCCCGCCGATGTCGCGCAGCCGGAGCTGGCGGACGATCTCCTCGGCGGCCTCGATGTTGTTCCGGGTGACGGTCTGCTCGAGGTTGCCACCGGAGCCGACGAACTTGCCGGTGTTCACGTCGACGACGGTCATCGCCTCGGTGCGGTCGATGACCAGCGAACCACCAGAGGGCAGCCACACCTTGCGGTCCAGCGCCTTCATCAGCTGCTCGTCGATCCGCAGGTCGCGGAAGACGTCACCGGTGCCGGTGTAGCGCTGCAGCCGCTCGGACAGCTCCGGGGAGACGTGCGCGACGTAGGCCTCGACGGTGTCCCAGGCGTCGGCGCCCTGGACGACCAGCCGCTTGAAGTCCTCGTTGAAGACGTCGCGGATGACCCGGATCGCCAGGTCCGGCTCGCCGTAGAGCAGCGTCGGCGCGTTGCTGGTCGAGGACGCCTTGGTCTGGATGACCTCCCACTGCGCCTGCAGCCGGGCCACGTCGCGGGTGAGCTCTTCCTCCGAGGCGCCCTCCGCGGCCGTGCGGATGATGACGCCGGCGTCCTCGGGGACGATCTTCTTCAGGATGTCCTTGAGCCGCTGGCGTTCCTTGTCCGGCAGCTTGCGGCTGATGCCGGTCATCGAGCCACCGGGCACGTAGACCAGGAAGCGGCCGGGCAGGTTGACCTGCTGGGTCAGCCGGGCGCCCTTGTGGCCGATCGGGTCCTTGGTCACCTGGACCAGGACCTTGTCGCCGGACTTGAGCGCGGTCTCGATCGAGCGGGACTTGCCGGACAGGCCGGCGGCGTCCCAGTTGACCTCACCGGCGTACAGGACGGCGTTGCGGCCCTTGCCGACGTCGATGAACGCGGCCTCCATGCTGGGCAGCACGTTCTGCACGCGGCCCAGGTAGACGTTGCCCGCGAACGAGGTCGCCTGCGCCTGGGTGACGTAGTGCTCGACCAGGACGTCGTCCTCCAGGACGGCGATCTGGGTGCGCTCCCCCTGCTGCCGGATGACCATCGCCCGGTCCACGGCCTCACGCCGCGCCAGGAACTCGGACTCGGAGAGGATCGGCGCGCGCTTGCGGCCACCGTCGCGACCCTCGCGGCGGCGCTGGCGCTTGGCCTCGAGCCGGGTGGAGCCGGCCACGCCCCGGACGTCGTCGTCGCTGGAGGTGCGGCCGTTGCGGCCCGCACGCTCCGGCCGGTCGTCGGCGTCCTCGGCGGTGTCGTCGCCGCCGGTCTCGCCGCTGGTGCCCCGGCGACGGCGACGGCGACGACGGCGGGTGCTGGACCCCGAGCCGCCCTCGGCAGCGTCGTCGTCCTCGTTGTCGTCGTCCTGGGAGTCGCGCTCGCTGCCGTCGCGCTCGCTGCCATCGCGCTCGCTGCTTTCGTCGGACTCGTCGGCGCCGGCCGGGGTCTCGACGTCGGTGTCGGTGTCCTCGTCGTCCCGGTCGCCGTCGGTGGCGTCCTCACCGGTGCGTCCGCGGCCGCGGCCCCGGCGGCCCCGGCGCCGGCGACGGCTGCCCGAGGAGCCGCCGTCCTCGCCGTCACGGTCCTCGGTGTCCCGCTCGTCGGCCTCGGTGGTCTCGCTGGTCTCGGTGTCCTCGACCTCGACCGGCTCGCTCTCGGCCGCGGCGCGGCGACGGCTGCGGGAACGCCGCGGCGGTGCCTGCTCGGCGTCGCGCTCGTCGGCGGCCGGACGGTCGTCCGTCCGGCCGGTGTCGGTGTCGGTCGACTCGCTCGGCGACTCGGCCTGGGGACGACGGCTGCGACGGCGCGGCGCGGCGACCTCGGGCTCGGGGGCCACGAAGCTGATGAAGGCGGGGGCCACGTGCGAGAGCTGCGGCGCGGGGGGCTCGACGGAATCGGGGTCGGCGGTCACGGCCGGCCGGGTCGCGCGGCGGCGCGGCCGGGCGGTGACGGTCGTGGGCTCGGGTGAGCTGAACTGCGCACCGAACCTGGGGAGCTCGTGCTCCGGCTGGGGCGTCACCGCCTCGGCCACCGGGATCTCGGCCGGCTCCTCGGAGAGGTCGTCGGCGGTCGGCTCGGCGTCCGGCTCACCGAGCAGGCCCTCGCCCTCGGCCGGGTCCACCTCGGGACCGCCGAGCAGGTCGGCGGGAGGCGCCGATCCCTCCTCGGTGCTGAGGTCGGTGCTGTTCTCGTTGTCGTAGTGGTCGGCCACGAAGGGCTCGCCTCCTGTGCGTCCCCGGGCGCCGATCGTCTCCGACTGGCGGCCGCGCAGGAACGTGGGTTGGGCGGGTCGGGCGGCCGCTGGGAGCGGCGGTTCTGCCCGGCCCGCGAAGTCTGGTCCGCGCCCCGGCCGGTGCGGCTGGGGCCCGGTGGTGCAGCGTGCTGAACACGGGTGGTGCGGTGGTTGCGAAAGATCAGGTGGTGCCGAGTTCAGGTGGTGCAGCGCCACGGCTGGCAGACGTGTCGCAGGCGACGCCGGGCGCATCCGGGTCCACCGGGTCAGACCTGAGCCGGCTCCCCCTGGCAGCGGGAACTGGCCACGCGGTCGGGCCCGAGCGGATCGGCGACGTCACCGCTGTCGTCGAGCCGGCCCTGCGCCTCACGCACGGCCCGGGCGGGCAACGGCGGGTGCAGGTCGGCGACGGCAGCCAGAGCGGCCATCACGTCATCCGGTCGCACGGTCGGCGTGAGCTGCCGTACGACCACGAGCAGTATGGCACAACCTGCCTCAACAGCGACTGCAGCGGAGACGACGGCCTCCCGCGCGTCGACGTCCTTGGTGCCGTTCTTGGTCCGTTTCGCGACCAGCACCACCTCCTGGGCGAGGAACGTCTGCACGGCGGCGGACAGCTCGTCGGCGTCCACCCCGGGCAGGTCGATCCGCCACCGGGTGGCGTTGAGCCGGTCGGCCAGGGAGCCGCTGCCCTCGACGGCCTCGACGCACTCCAGGACGTCGATCCCCGGCGGCAACGAGGCGTCCAGCGCGGCCCGCACCTGCTCCGGGTCGCACCGCGCGGACAGCCCGATCTCGAAGTACTCCGCCTCCGAGGCCGCACCGGTCGGCGCCGCCCCCATGTAGGAGATCTTCGGGTGCGGGCTGAAGCCGGCGGAGAACGCCATCGGCACCTGCGCACGACGCAGCGCGCGCTCCAGGGCGCGGGCCAGGTCGCGGTGCGAGGCGAACCGCAGCGGTCCGCGCTTGGTGTAGCGCAGCCGCAGCTTCTGGACGGTCGGCGGCGGCGGCGGGCCGTCCGGGGTGCGGGCCACTACCGGCTGACGGGGGTCAGGGGCAGCAGGCTGCGCCCGGTGGGCCCGATCTGGATGTCGGTGCCCATGGTCGGGCAGACACCGCAGTCGTAGCAGCCGGTCCAGCGGCAGTCGCCGACCTCGTCCTCACTGATCGCGTCCTGCCAGTCGTCCCAGAGCCACTCCTTGTCCAGCCCGGAGTCCAGGTGGTCCCAGGGCAGCACCTCGTGCTCGGTGCGCTCCCGGGTGGTGTACCAGTCCAGGTCCAGCCCGAACGTGGCGAGCTCCTCGGCCGCGGCCGTGGTCCACCGCTGGAAGCTGAAGTGCTCGCTCCAGCCGTCGAAGTGCCCGCCGTCGCGCCAGACCCGCTCGATGACCCGGCCGACCCGGCGGTCGCCGCGGGACAGCAGTCCCTCGATCACCCCGGGCTTGCCGTCGTGGTAGCGCAGGCCGATCGAGCGCCCGATCCGGCGGTCGGCGTTGATCGCCTCACGCAGGATCCGCAGCCGGTGGTCGATCGTCTCGGCACTCGCCTGGGCCGCCCACTGGAAGGGGGTGTGCGGCTTGGGCACGAAGCCACCGATGGAGACGGTGCAGCGGATGTCCTTGCTACCGCTGGCCTCCCGGCCGGCGCGGATCACCTCGACCGCCAGCTCGGCGATCTCCAGCACGTCCTCGTCGGTCTCGGTGGGCAGACCGCACATGAAGTAGAGCTTCACCTGACGCCAGCCGTTGGCGTAGGCCGTGGTGACCGTGCGGACCAGGTCCTCCTTGGACACGGTCTTGTTGATCACCCGGCGGATCCGCTCGCTGCCGCCCTCGGGGGCGAAGGTCAGCCCGGAGCGGCGGCCGTTGCGGGAGAGCTCGTTGGCCAGGGTGACGTTGAAGGCGTCGACCCGGGTGGAGGGCAGGCTCAGGCCGGTGTTGGTGCCCTCGTACCGGTCGGCGAGCTCCTTGGCCAGCTGGCCGATCTCGGAGTGGTCGGCGCTGCTCAGCGAGAGCAGGCCCACCTCCTCGTAGCCGGTGGCCTTGAGGCCGGCGTCGACCATCGAGCCGATGCCGGTGATGGTGCGCTCGCGGACCGGGCGGGTGATCATCCCGGCCTGGCAGAAGCGGCAGCCCCGGGTGCAGCCGCGGAAGATCTCCACGCTCATCCGCTCGTGCACGCTCTCGGCCAGCGGGACCAGCGGCTGCTTGGGGTAGGGCCACTCGTCGAGGTCCATCACCGTGCGCTTGCCGACGCGGGCCGGGACGTCGTCCCGGGTGCGGCGCACCTCGGCGATCGTGCCGTCGGCGGCGTAGCTGACCGCGTAGAAGCGGGGCACGTAGACCCCGTCGACCCGGGAGAGCCGGGCCAGCAGCTCGACCCGCCCACCGGGACGGCCCTGGTCCTTCCACGCAGCGACGACGTCGGTGATGTCCCCGACGACCTGCTCACCGTCGCCGAGCACCGCGCAGTCGACGAAGTCGCTGACCGGCTCGGGGTTGAAGGCGGCGTGCCCGCCGGCGACGACCACCGGGTGGCTCTCGTCGCGGTCGACGGCGTGCAGCGGGACGCCGGCGAGGTCCAGCGCCTCGAGGAGGTTCGTGTACCCCAGCTCGGTGGCGAAGCTGACGCCCAGCAGGTCGAACTCCCGCACCGGGCGGTGGGCGTCGACGGTGAACTGGGTGACGCCGTGCTCGCGCATCAGCCCGGCGAGATCGGGCCAGACGGCGTAGGTGCGCTCGGCGAGGGCGTCGGGGCGCTCGTTGAGCACCTCGTAGAGGATCATGAGGCCCTGGTTGGGCAGCCCGACCTCGTAGGCGTCGGGGTACATCAGCGCCCAGTGGACGGCGACGTCGTCCCACGGCTTCACCTGGGCGTTGAGCTCGCCACCGACGTACTGGATCGGCTTCTGCACCTGGGCGAGGAGTGGCTCGAGGCGGGGATAGAGCGAGTCGCCTGCGGAGGCGCGGAGGTCTGCAGTCATGACCGCCTCAGGGTAGACGGCCGACGCGTCGCCCCACTGCCCCTCGCGGGTCGAGGGTGGCCGCCGCCCGACGTGGCGTCGCCGTCCGTACCGGAGCTCCGGTGCACGACGCTCAGTCACTCCTACCGCAACGCCCGAGCACCTATGGCTCTCGCCGTACTAAAAATGCTACGTTCTCTCGTATGGGACGACAGCCCAAGAGCGAAGCGGACAAGGTGCACGACCGCATCGGCGTGCTCCGCGCCGACCGCGGCATCAGCCGGAAGGAACTGGCCGAGGCCGTGGGCGTCCACCCGCAGACCATCGGCTACGTGGAGCGCGGCGAGTACAGCCCGTCCCTGGCGCTGGCGCTGCGCATCGCCCGCTACTTCGACCTGCCGGTCGAGGCGGTCTTCTCGCTCGACCCCCTGCCCTCACTCAGCCAGGAACTCCTCAGGAGGACGTCGTGAGCATCTCCCCCGAGCCGACCCACCTCGCCCGCACGTTCGAGGACGAGCGCTACGGATGGACCCGACACCCGCGGGTGCGCCGGCGCGCCGTCGTCGCCGAGGCGGCGCTCCTGACGGCACTGATCGCGGCCACCCTCGCGGCCAGCGTGACCGAGACGGGGTGGTCGACGTGGTTCTTCGCCACGTGGACCGTCGGGATGCTGGCGTTCATCCCGCTGCACTCGTTGCTCAACCTGGGCATCCGCGGCGTCCTCGACCGTGACGCGCGCTCACTGGACGAGCACCAGCGACGGCTGGGCGAACGATCACACAGCGCTGCGGGCTGGCCGAGCGTGGCACTGACGTTCGCGGCGTTCACGGGGGCAGTCACCGTCGTCGCGCTCACCGGGCACGTCATGCTGGCGCTCTGCCTCGGGTTCCTGCTGTGGTTCACCAGCGGCCTGCTGACCTACTGGCACCTGGCCTGGACCGCCCCCGAGGAGCCCGCCGACACCGACCTCTGACCTCCCGGGCGGAGGAGGCTGTGCTTGCGGGTCGCCGTCGACCCCGCCTGCACGACCTCCGCCGCCTCCCCGTCAACCGAGGTGGGGGAAGAAGAGCGCGATCTCCCGCGCGGCCGACTCGGGCGAGTCGGAACCGTGCACGATGTTGGCCTGCACCTCGAGGGCGAAGTCGCCGCGGATCGTGCCGGGCGCGGCCTTCACCGGGTCGGTGGCGCCGGCCAGCGCGCGGAACGCCTCGATGGCGCGCGGCCCCTCGACCACGAGGGCCAGCAGCGGGCCCCCGGTGATGAACTCGACCAGCGAGCCGAAGAACGGCCGCTCGCGGTGTTCGCCGTAGTGCTCCTCGGCGACGTCGGCCGTCAGGGTGCGCAGCTCGGCGGCGACCAGGCGCAGGCCCTTGGCCTCCAGGCGGGCGATGACCTGGCCGACCAGGCCCCGGGCCACGCCGTCGGGCTTGATCAGGACCAGCGAACGCTCAGCAGTGGGTGCAGACACGCCCGGGAGCGTACGGGACCTCGACTGTCAATCCAGGTTGACAGCTCCTGTCCGTCAATCTAAGTTGACGACATGGCCTCCCCCACCGACGTCACCACCGCCGCCGCGGCCGACGACCCGGACACCGGGCTCCGTGCCATCCGCGCGCTCCGCGACCTCGCCGACCGCCTCGAGGTCCTCCAGGTCGGCAACGCCCGGGCGCGCGGCTGGTCCTGGCAGCAGATCGCCGACGCCCTGGGCGTCAGCAAGCAGGCCGTCCACAAGAAGCACGCCACCTCGAGAAGGGACCGCTGACGTGTTCGAGCGCTTCACCCGAGAGGCCCGACAGGTGGTCGTCATCGCGCAGGCGCAGGCGCGCTGGCTGCACGCCGAGCAGGTCGAGCCGGTACACCTCCTGCTCGCCCTGACCACCGACCCCGGCCGGGGCGGCCAGGTGCTGCGGGCAGCCGGCGTCGACCCGGGATCCATCGAGTCGGCCCTGGCACGCTCGGACGGCGCACTGGACGGCGATGCGCTGGCCGCCATCGGCATCGACCTGGACCAGGTGCGAGCCGCTGCCGAGTCCGCCTTCGGCCAGGGTGCGCTGAACCGAGGCGCCCGCGAGCGGTCCGGCCACCTGCCCTTCACCGACGGCAGCAAGCGCGCACTGGAGGAGTCGCTGCGCCACGTGCTGCGGTCCAAGGTGCGCCGCCGGGCCCGGGCCATCGACAGCGGCGCCCTGCTCGCCGGGCTGCTCGCGGTCGACGATCCGGTGGTGACCCGGGTGCTCCGGCAGCTGGGCACCGACGCCGACCGGCTGCGCGGTCAGCTGGGGGACGCCTCGGCGGCGTGAGCCCCCGTCAGCCGGCGGGCGGCGCCGGGGGTGCGGCCGGCGGCGGCCCGAAGGGCGCGCCCAGCAGCTCCTTGCGGACCTGGAGCAGGTACAGCCAGATGAGCACGAACACGCCGCCGACCAGCCACATCGCCCCGCTGATCAGCCCGGTGAGCAACAGCGGCACCTGCAGTGCCGTGCCGATGACCAGACCCTGCGGACGGCGCTGCACCCCACTGGCCAGGATCAGCAGCACCGCCAGGACGAGCACGACCGTCAGCCGGGTGCTGGTCAGCCCCTCCCCGGTCTGGGCGATGCCGCGCGGCACGAAGAGGACGGCGATCCCCTCCAGCAGCAGGATCGCGGCCGCAGCTCCGCCCAGCGCCTTGCCGGCGCGCACCGGGTCGGGCGCCGTCATGACCGCTTGCCGCCGAGCAGGCTGCGGGCCTCCCCCGCGGTGACCACGCTGCCGGTGACCAGCACGCCGGACCCGCCCAGCGCATCGTCGGGACCGGCCTCGGCCAGCTCCATCGCCGACTCCAGCGCGTCGGTGAGCAGCGGGTGCACGCTGACCCGGTCGGCCCCGAAGACGTCGACCGCCAGCGCCCCCAGCTCATCGGCCGGGATCGCCCGCGGAGAGCTGTTCTGGGTGACCACCAGCTCGGCGCACAGCGGCTCCAGCTCGGCCAGCATGCCGCTGACGTCCTTGCCCTGGACGCAGCCCACGACGCCGACCAGCCGGGTGAAGTCGAAGGACTCGCGGACCGCCTCGACCGTCGCCGCCATGCCGGCCGGGTTGTGCGCCGCGTCGACGAGCACCGCCGGGGACGTGCGGACCCGCTCGAGCCGCCCGGGCGAGCGCACCGCGGCGAGAGACTCCCGGACGACGTCCTGGGCGACCGGGCCGGTGGCCGACCCCGCTCCCAGGAAGGCCTCCACCGCAGCCAGCGCGACGGCGGCGTTCTGCGCCTGGTGCGCGCCGAACAGCGGCAGGAAGACCTCGTCGTACTCCCCACCCAGCCCCTGCAGCCGCACCTGCTGGCCGCCGACGGCGACCCGGCGCTCGAGCACACCGAACTCGGTGCCCTCGCGGGCGACGGTCGCGTCGACCTCGATCGCCCGCCGCACCAGCGCCTCGAGCGCGCCGGCCGGCTGGTGGGCGAGCACCGCGACCACACCGCCGTCCGGGCGGCCGTCGGGCAGCACGCCGTCCCCGGTGGTCGGCTTGATGATCCCGGCCTTCTCGGTGGCGATCGTGGCGACGTCGGGCCCCAGGTACTCGGCGTGGTCCATCGAGACGGGGGTGACGACGGCGACCCGGGCATCGGCGACGTTGGTCGCGTCCCAGGTGCCGCCCATGCCGACCTCGACGACCGCGACGTCCACCGGCGCCTCGGCGAAGGCGGCGTAGGCCATCGCGACCATCACCTCGAAGAAGGACATCGGGACGTCGCTGCCCGCGTCGACCATCTGCACGTAGGGGGCGACGTCGTCGTAGACCTCGACGAAGCGCTCGGCCGGCAGCGGCTCGCCGTCGAGCACGATCCGCTCGCGCATCGACTCCAGGTGCGGGCTGGTGAACCGGCCGACGCGCAGGCCGAAGCCGCGCAGCAGCTCGTCGATCATCCGCGCCGTCGTCGTCTTGCCGTTGGTGCCGGTCACCTGGACGACGGGCATCGCCCGGTGGGGGGAGCCGAGCAGGTCGACCAGGGCGGAGATGCGGGTCAGCGACGGCTCGAGCCGGTTCTCCGGCCACCGCGCCAGGAGCGCCTGCTCGACCCGGGCCAGGTCACGGGAAAGGGAGGTGCTCATCGCTCTTAGGATGCCAGTCATGGTTGCCGACACCCGATCCCTGGACAGCACTCCCCCGGGGAGCACCGGCGGCGTACCCGAGAAGCCCTCGATCGACGGGCTGGAGGAGAAGTGGGTGGCCCGCTGGGCCGAGGGCGACACCTACGCCTTCGACCGTGACGCCGCGCTGTCCGCACCCCGCGCGCAGACCTACGCGATCGACACCCCGCCGCCGACGGCGAGCGGGTCGCTGCACGTGGGTCACGTGTTCAGCTACACCCACACCGACATCGTCGCCCGGTACCACCGGATGCGCGGCAAGCACGTCTTCTACCCGATGGGCTGGGACGACAACGGCCTGCCCACCGAGCGCCGGGTGCAGAACTACTACGGCGTGCGCTGCGACCCCTCGCTCCCCTACGACGAGTCGTTCGAGCCGCCGGAGAAGCCGGGCAAGGACCAGCAGCCGATCTCCCGGCGCAACTTCGTCGAGCTGTGCGAGCGGCTGACCGCGGTCGACGAGGCCGCGTTCGAGGAGCTGTGGCGCCGGGTCGGGCTGTCGGTCGACTGGTCGAACGTGTACCGGACGATCTCGGAGTCCTCCCGCGCCACCGCGCAGAAGATGTTCCTGCACAACCTGGCCCGCGGGGAGGCCTACGCCCAGGAGGCGCCGACCCTCTGGGACGTCACCTTCCGCACCGCGGTCGCCCAGGCCGAGCTGGAGGACCGGGAGCGTCCCGGCGCCTACCACCGTCTCTCCTTCCACGGGGCCGCCGGTCCGGTCTTCATCGAGACCACCCGGCCCGAATTGCTGCCGGCGTGCGTCGCCCTGGTCGCCCACCCCGACGACGAGCGCTACCAGCCGCTGTTCGGGAAGACGGTCACCACGCCGCTGTTCGGCGTCGAGGTCCCGGTCGTCGCGCACCGGCTGGCCGAGCCGGACAAGGGCTCGGGCATCGCGATGATCTGCACGTTCGGTGACCTCAACGACGTCACCTGGTGGCGGGAGCTGCAGCTGCCGACCCGCGCCGTCATCGGCTGGGACGGTCGCTTCCTCGCCGAGCCGCCGGCCGACGTGCCCGCCGACCTGTACGGCGAGCTGGCCGGCAAGACGTCCTTCAGCGCGCAGCAGCGGATCGTCGAGCTGCTGCGGGAGTCCGGTGACCTGGTCGGTGACCCGAAGCCGATCACCCACCCGGTGAAGTTCTTCGAGAAGGGCGAGCGCCCGCTGGAGATCGTCACCACCCGCCAGTGGTACATCCGCAACGGCGGCCGGGACGGCGACCTGCGCGACGCCCTGCTGGCCCGCGGCCGGGAGATCCAGTGGGTGCCCGAGCACATGCGGCACCGCTACGACAACTGGGTCGAGGGGCTCAACGGCGACTGGCTGATCAGCCGGCAGCGGTTCTTCGGCGTCCCGTTCCCGGTCTGGTACCGGTTGGACTCCGAGGGCGAACCCGACTACTCCGCGCCGATCCTGGCGCCGGAGTCGGCGCTGCCGGTCGACCCGTCCTCCGACGTCCCCGAGGGCTTCACCGCCGACCAGCGGGGCGTCCCCGGCGGCTTCATGGCCGACCCCGACGTCATGGACACCTGGGCCACCTCGTCGCTGTCGCCGCAGGTCGCCTCGGGTTGGGAGACCGACCCGGAGCTGTTCGCGCACGTCTTCCCGATGGACCAGCGGCCCCAGGCGCACGACATCATCCGCACCTGGCTGTTCTCCACCGTCGTCCGGGCGCACTTCGAGCACGGCACGGTGCCGTGGACGCACGCGACCATCTCCGGCTTCGTGGTCGACCCCGACCGCAAGAAGATGTCGAAGTCCAAGGGCAACGCGACCACCCCGATCGACGTGCTGGAGCGCTACGGCACCGACGCGGTGCGCTGGCGCGCTGCCGGCGCCCGGCCGGGGGCGGACAGCCCGTTCGACGAGGCGCAGATGAAGGTCGGCCGCCGGCTGGCCATGAAGGTGCTCAACATCGGGAAGTTCGTGCTGGGGCTGGGCGCCTCTCCGGACCTGACGGCCGAGGCGGTCACCGAGCCGATCGACCGCGGGTTGCTCGCCTCGTTGTCACAGGTGGTCGACGAGGCGACCGCGGCGATGGAGGCCTACAACTACACCCGGGCGCTCGAGGTCACCGAGTCGTTCTTCTGGTCGTTCTGCGACGACTACGTGGAGCTGGTGAAGACCCGCGCCTACGGCTCGGGCCCCGAGGCTGCTTCCGCCCAGGCCACGCTGGCGCTGGCGCTGTCGGTGCAGCTGCGGCTGCTCGCCCCGGTGCTGCCGTTCGTGACCGAGGAGGTCTGGTCGTGGTGGCAGTCCGGCTCGGTGCACCGGGCGCTGTGGCCGACCGCGACCGAGCTGCCGGCCGGTGGCGACCCCGCGGTGGTGTCGGCGGCCGCCGAGGTGCTGTCGCTCGTCCGCAAGGCGAAGTCCGACGCGAAGACGTCGATGCGCACCGACGTCGCGACGACGACGGTGACCGTCTCCGAGGCGCGGATGGCCGCGGTCGAGGCCGCCCGCGGTGACCTGATCGACGCCGGCCGGATCCAGTCGCTGACCGTGGTGGCCGGCGAGGGCCCCCTCCACGTCGACGTCGTCCTCGCCGAGACGCCCACCGACTGACCGATGTGCGCTGAGTGCCAGGTGGCGAGCCCGGACCTGGCACTCAGCGCCCGGCGTCGAGCCCGAAGAGGCGGCGCCGGGCCGCGTGGACGGTCAGGATCTCGGTGCGGCAGGCGGCGGCTTCGACCGTGAGCCTTTGGTAGCCGAACCGGAGCGTCTGCCACCCCACCGTGGCCGCCAGGGCGTCTCGGCGGATGTCCCGCTCCCGCTGCTCGCGGGAGCCGTGCCAGGCGGCCCCGTCCATCTCGACGGCGAGCAGCACCTCCTCGCAGGCGGCGTCGAGGAGGAACCGCTCCCCCGCCACCGTGATCGGACGCTGCTGGACGAACGCCGGCATGCCGGGAGCACGCAGGACCTGCAGGCAACCCCAGATCTCGAGTTCGCTCTGGCACCCGTCGGCGAGCAATCGGACGAGTTCGGTCAACGCAGCTCGCCCGGGCAACCGTGGACGCCGAGCCAGTTCATCGGCCAGCTGTCGCGCCGTGCACAGCCGCCGGCGGACCGCGGTGATCGCTGCTGCGCGGACAGCGGGGCGCCCGGCACCGGAGGGATCAGCCCACGCGTCCACGACCGAACGCTCGACCGACGTCACCGGCAACCCGCCGACCGGCCGCACGTGCCAGTCGACGTCGGCCACCCGGTGCAGCACGACTCCCGGGGCGCCCCGACCACTGCGGCCCGACGCCACGGTGACGTGGACGGGACCGGCGGGCGGCGCGACGAGGCCCCAGAGCGCCAGGGCAGTGGCGTGGCTGACCACGGCCTCCCGCGACCGGACGGCGGCAGCCACCCGGACCCGCCAGTCGGTCGTCGACCCCGGTACCGCGTAGCAGCCACCACCAAGACGCAGCAGCCGGCCACTCGCGACCCAGGAGCGGACGGTCGTTGGGCTCACCTGCGCCGTCAACTGCGCCCACGTGGTCCAGTCTCGGGGCCCGACCAGAGCCTCAACGTCGTGCCGCACCCCCACAGCCTGTCGCTCGCGGCTCGAGCGCCGGGGCTGCGCCGCAGATTTGTGGACGGCGGGCGCGGACTGTCAGTCGGGCGGCTCCCAACTGTCAGTTCGCGCACGCCCACTCCTGGAATGAGCGACGGCCCGCTCCCCTACAGGGGAGCGGGCCGTCGGGCTGTGGCTGGGTTACGCGGACTTCTCGCGGGGGGCGCGGGCGGGCTTGCGGGGCACGATCGTCGGGTTCACGTGCTCCAGCACGACCTCGCGGGTGATGACGACCGTGGCGACGTCCTCGCGGCTGGGGATGTCGTACATCACCGACTGGAGCACCTCCTCCATGATCGCCCGCAGACCGCGGGCACCGGTGCCCCGCAGGATGGCCTGGTCGGCGATCGACTCGAGCGCGTCGTCGGTGAACTCCAGCTCCACCCCGTCGAGCTCGAACAGCCGCCGGTACTGGCGCACCAGGGCGTTCTTCGGCTCGGTGAGGATGTTCATCAGCGCCGTGCGGTCGAGCTTCTGCACGCTGGTGATCACCGGCAGCCGGCCGATGAACTCGGGGATCATGCCGAACTTCAGCAGGTCCTCGGGCATGACCTGCGCGAAGGCGTTGGCCTCCTCGATCTCGGCCTTGCCGCGGACCTCGGCGCCGAAGCCGATGCCCTGCTTGCCGGTGCGTGCCTCGATCACCTGGTCCAGCCCGGCGAACGCGCCACCGACGATGAACAGCACGTTGGTGGTGTCGATCTGGATGAACTCCTGGTGCGGGTGCTTGCGCCCGCCCTGCGGCGGCACCGACGCGGTCGTGCCCTCGAGGATCTTCAGCAGCGCCTGCTGCACGCCCTCGCCGGAGACGTCCCGGGTGATCGACGGGTTCTCGCTCTTGCGGGCGATCTTGTCGACCTCGTCGATGTAGATGATCCCCGTCTCGGCGCGCTTGACGTCGTAGTCGGCCGCCTGGATCAGCTTGAGCAGGATGTTCTCGACGTCCTCGCCGACGTAGCCGGCCTCGGTGAGCGCCGTGGCGTCGGCGATCGCGAAGGGCACGTTGAGCATCCGGGCCAGCGTCTGCGCCAGGTGCGTCTTGCCGCAGCCGGTCGGGCCCATCAGCAGGATGTTGGACTTGGCGAGCTCGACGCCCTCGTCCCGGCCCCGGTCGGTGCCGCCGGCCTGCACCCGCTTGTAGTGGTTGTAGACGGCGACGGCGAGCGTGCGCTTGGCCTGGTCCTGGCCGATGACGTACTGCTCGAGGAAGTCGTGGATCTCCTTGGGCTTGGGCAGCTCGTCGAACTTGAGGTCCGACGACTCCGAGAGCTCTTCCTCGATGATCTCGTTGCAGAGGTCGATGCACTCGTCGCAGATGTACACCCCAGGGCCAGCGATGAGCTTCTTGACCTGCTTCTGGCTCTTCCCGCAGAACGAGCACTTGAGCAGGTCGCCGCTCTCACCGATACGTGCCACCTGGCTGACCTCCACCTCGAATGGGACAGCGCTGCCGCGGTCCCGTTGGTTCGTGCTGTGTCATGCCCTCGTCGACGCCCATCCTGCTGGCGTTCGGTGTCCCTGCGGTCGTGACCGGGGAATCGGGCGTTCACCGAACCTACCCGGCTGATCCGACGTTCCCGGGCAGGAACTCACCCGGGTCGCCCGGCCCGCACCACCCGCCCCGACCCTCCCCCGTGACCCGGCGGAGTCCTCGGGAGACCACCGGAACGACGGATGGGAGAACGGTACGGGCCGAGAGCACGACACGCGCGCCCTCGGCCCGTCCCGTCACCGGATCAGACCGGCGGCAGTGCGTTGAGCTTGCGGCTCTGGATGACCTGGTCGACGATCCCGTACTCCATGGCCTCCTGGGCCGTGAGGATCTTGTCCCGGTCGATGTCCTTGCGCACCTGCTCCTGGGACTGCCCGGTGTGCCGGGCCAGGATGCTCTCCATCTGCACCCGCACCCGCTCGATCTCCCGGGCGTGGATCTCCAGGTCGGTGACCTGACCGCCGGCCTCGCCGGAGGGCTGGTGGATCAGCACCCGGGAGTACGGCAGCGCCAGCCGCTTGCCCTTCGTCCCGGCAGCCAGCAGGACGGCGGCCGCGGAGGCGGCCTGGCCCATGCAGACGGTCTGGATGTCGGGGCGGACGAACATCATCGTGTCGTAGATGGCCGTCAGCGCGGTGAACGAGCCACCGGGGCTGTTGATGTACATCGTGATGTCACGGTCGGGGTCGTTGGACTCCAGCGTGATCAGCTGGGCCATGACGTCGTTGGCCGAGGCGTCGTCGACCTGCACCCCGAGGAAGATGATGCGCTCCTCGAAGAGCTTGTTGTACGGGTTCGACTCCTTCATGCCGTAGCTCGTGCGCTCCACGAAGGAGGGCAGGATGTACCGGCTGGAGGGCATCTCGAAGCTGCTGCTCATGGTCACTTCTCCGGTCCGTCGGTGACCGGGTTGTCGGTCGAGGTCATGGACTCTGCGCGGGTCACCACGTGGTCGACGAAGCCGTACTCGAGGGCCTCCTGCGCGGTGAACCAGCGGTCGCGGTCGGAGTCCTTCTCGATCTGCTCGACCGTCTGCCCGGTGAACTGCGCCTGCAGCTCGTTGAGCTGGACCTTGGTGCTCCGGAAGAGCTCGGCCTGGATGGCGATGTCGGAGGCGGTGCCGCCGACGCCGGCCGAGGGCTGGTGCATCAGGATCCGCGTGTGGGGCAGCGAGTAGCGCTTGCCCTTCGTCCCGGCGGTGAGCAGGAACTGGCCCATCGAGGCGGCCAGGCCCATCGCGTAGGTGGCGACGTCGCAGTCGATGAACTGCATCGTGTCGAAGATCGCCATGCCGGCGGTGACGGAGCCGCCCGGCGAGTTGATGTAGAGGTGGATGTCGCGCTTGGGGTCCTCTGCGGACAGCAGCAGCATCTGCGCGGCGAGCTGGTTGGCGATGACGTCGTCGACCTGGCTGCCGAGGAAGATGATCCGCTCACGCAGCAGGCGCTCGTAGACCGAGTCGTTGAGGTTCATCATCGAGCCGCCGGCGCGCATCAGCGGCGCACTGGCGGTGATCAGGTCTGAGTTGCTCACGGGTGCGGTGACCTCCGTAGGACTGCGGTGCAGTCGGTCTCGTGGAACGGGTTGGCCGGTGGTCGGGGGCGACCGACGACGCTGCGGACGACCCTCGGTGCCGGTCGTCAGTGCGGCCTCGTGTGGTCGTCCTTCAGGGGTGCCTGAGTGTCACGTCGACCCTAACGCGCACCCCCGACCGGTTCCTCCCGGCGCGGGCCGGTGTTCGCCGTGGGCGCAGCGACGCCGTGGCCAGAGCCCTGGGAACGGCAGCGCCGCCCGTACCCAGCGGGGTACGGGCGGCGCGGTGTGCCGGGGTGGATCAGGCCTTGTCGGCCGTCGCCTCGGTGTCGGTCTCCTCGGCGGCGGTCTCCTGGGAGGCGTCGGCCTCGACGGCGTCGGCCTCGGCGACCTCAGCCGCGTCGTCGTCCTCGGCGTCGGCCGAGTCGGCGGCGACGGTGCGCGGACGCAGCGCCTCCAGGTCGACGACGTTGCCCGACTCGTCGGTGATCGTCGTCTCCTCGAGCAGCTGGGCCAGCGCCTTGGTGCGCCGCACGTCGGCGACGAACTCGGCGATGTTGTTGCCCTGCTGGAGCTGCTGGGCGTACTGCTCCGGGCTGACCCGGTTGCGCTGGGCCTGGGCCATGATCTGCGCGGAGAGGTCCTCGTTGTCGACGGTGACCTCGCGGGCGTCGGCGATCGAGTCGAGCACGAACTGCGTCTTGACCGCCTTCTCGACGTTCGTGCGCATCTCGGCGTCGTAGGCCTCGCGGTTCTCGACCTCGGTCATCGAGAAGTAGGCGTCCCAGTCCATGCCGGCCTGCTGCAGCTCGCGCTCCATGGCCTGGCTGCGCCAGCTGAGCTCCTGCTCGACCAGCTTCTCCGGCACCGGGACCTCGATGGTCTCCAGCAGGTGCTCGACCAGCTTGTCGCGGGCCTGCGCGCCCTGCTGCAGCACCTTGGTGCGGGCCAGCCGCGTGCGGACGTCCTCGCGCAGCTCGGCCAGGGTGTCGAACTCGCTGGCGATCGAGGCGAACTCGTCGTCCAGCTCCGGCAGCTCCTTGGCCTTGACCGACCGGACGGTGACGGTCACGTCAGCCATCTCACCGGCCTGGTCACCGGCGAGCAGCTCCGTGGAGAAGGTGGCGCTCTCGTCGGCGGACAGCCCCCGCACGGCCTCGTCCAGGCCGTTCATCAGGTTGCCGGAGCCGACCTCGTAGGACATCCCGGTGGTGCTGCCGTCCTCGAGCACCTCGCCGTTGAGCGTGGCCTCCAGGTCGATGGAGACGAAGTCGCCGTCCTCGGCCGCGCGCTCGACACCGGAGAGGGTGGAGAAGCGCTCGCGCATGACGGTGATCTGCTGGTCGATCTCCTCGTCGGTGACCTCGACGTCGTCGACGGTCACCGCCAGGGAGTCCAGCGGGGGCAGCTCGAGCGTGGGGGCGACGTCGACCTCGGCGGTGAAGGCGAGGGCCTCGCCGTCGTCGATGCGGGTGACCTCCACGTCCGGCTGGCTGATGACGCGGACCTGGTTCTCCCGGATCGCCTCGGAGTAGACCTCCGGGACGGCGTGCTGGACGACCTGCTCGAGCACGACCGGGCGGCCGATCCGCTGGTCGAGGACGCGGTTCGGGACCTTGCCGGGGCGGAAGCCGGGAACGCGCACCTGCTTGCCCAGCTCCTTGTAGACCTCACCGAAGGCGTGGTCCAGGTCGCTCCACGGCACCTCGATCGCGAGCCGGACCCGGGTCGGGCCCAGGTTCTCGATGGTGCTCTTCACAGCGGCGTGCTCCTCAGGTACGACGGGGGTGGTCGCGGCCTCCGTGGGGACGGCGGCCGATCGTGCCCGCGAGTCTTCCAGACCTCGCGGCAGTGTCGGGGTGACAGGATTTGAACCTGCGGCCCCCTGCTCCCAAAGCAGGTGCGCTACCAAGCTGCGCTACACCCCGTGGCCACCGGCGAGTCTAGGCCGACGGCCTGCGGACAGCGCCGCGCGGGCACGGGATAGGCTTGCGCGGTAAGCATGCGGGTGTAGCTCAATGGTAGAGCCCCAGCCTTCCAAGCTGGCCATGCCGGTTCGATCCCGGTCACCCGCTCCACGCATCACCGCAGGTCAGGCAGCAGCGCCCCGGCTCCCCCGCCGGCCAGGACGGCAGAGCGCCGGCCCGCCGCGCTCACCGGTCGGCGACGGCCGGGTCGCGCGGCAGGCCGAAGAGGTCGAACAGCCGGGTGTCCAGGAACGCCGTCATCCGGGTGATCCGCCCGTTGGCCGTGGTCAGCGCGTGAACGGCCCACGGCCGGTGGGCGCCGTCCGGACCGTTCGGCCGCCACTGGGCGAAGGCCGGGTTGCCGTTGAGCTCCAGCGGCACCACGTGCGAGCCCCGGCACTCTGCGCCGGGGCCGGCGAACCAGGTGCCGATGTCCGCGGCGCTGCGCAGCCACATCGCATAGGGCGGCATGTCCATCACGGCGTCCTCGTGCAGCAGCTCGACCAGCGCCTCGATGTCGTAGCGGAGGAAGGCGTCCAGGTAACGGGCCAGCAGCTCGGCGTCCGGGGCGGCGACGTCCTGGTCGGGGGCCTTGTCGCGGGCCTGGTGTGCAGCGAGCGTGGCCCGGGCGCGCTGCAGCGCGCTGTTCGCGGCGGCGACGGACGTCTCGAGCAGCCCGGCCACCTCGTCGGCCTTCCAGCGGAGCACGTCCCGCAGGATCAGCACGGCCCGCTGGCGCGGCGGCAGCAGCTGCAGCGCGGCGACGAAGGCCAGCCGCACCGACTCCTTCTGCACCGCCAGGTCGGCCGGGTCGCCCCCCACGGGCAGGAGGGTGCGGTCCAGCGCCGGCTCGACCCACGCGCCGTCGGCGAGCACGCCGGCCAGCGAGGCCGGCACGGGGGCCGAGGACTCGTCGGAGAGATCGACCGGGAGCGCCCGGCGCTTGCGACCGTCGAGGGCGTCGAGGCAGACGTTCGTGGCGATCCGGTACAGCCAGGAGCGCAGCGCCCCGCTGCCCTGCAGGCGGTCCAGCGACCGCCAGGCCCGGACCATCGTCTCCTGGACCGCGTCCTCTGCGTCGAACGAGGACCCGAGCATCCGGTAGCAGTACCCGGTGAGTTCGCGCCGGTGCTCGGCCAGCCGCGGCTCCAGCTCGGCGGCCGGGCCCGCACCCGGCCGCTCGGTGACGACACCGGTCATCGCAGCACTCCTGCTCTCCGTCGTCGCCTGGTGGGCCCCGGACGAGGCGCGCTGCGACGTCCCGGCCGATCCTGCCCGAGGGCTACGACAGAGTGAAGGACTCGGGCTACTGGTAGGTGACCAGTTCCGGGGTCGGCTGCACCGTCTCGATGGTCTCCTCGGGAGAGATCATCGGGACGTCCTCGTCGATGAAGTTCTTCCAGCCCCAGTACAGCGGCGCCGGGGCGTCCCGGTGCAGCACCTCCCAGGTGTCCTGCTTGGCCGGCTGGGAGCCCTGCCCGTCGACGTGCACCATGATCGCCAGCTCGTCCCGAGTGGTGTCCAGGCGCTCGCGGTCGATGATCATCCGCACCTGGAACTGGTGCAGCACCAGCAGCTTCTGCGGCAGGTCGTTCTCCCGGGTCAGGTCGGCCAGCCAGGTGACCACCTGGTTCACCTCGTCGACGCCCACCTGGCCGATCTGCCGCAGGTGCACCTCGCCCGGGTCCAGCCGCCACTCAGGGTCCAGCGCCAGTCCCACGTGGGGGTACTCCAGCAGGGACTGGTACTGCTTGGCCTGGGTCAGGAAGTCCGTCCGGCCGGGCTGCAGGTCCAGGACGACGTAGACGCCGGCCTCCGCCGCCGCCTCGATCCAGGGACGGAAGGTCTCCGGGTCGATCTCGGTCGAGTAGTTCCCGTCCGGACCGGCTTCGGCCGAGGCCACCGTCGCGATGATCTCGAACGCCGGGACGACGGGCGCCTCGACGAGGGGCGCGTACTGGGCGGCGTACTCCTGGGCGCGCTGGATGGCCCCCGGGAGGTCCTGCTCCCCGAGCAGTCCGAGCGCACCGGTGCCGGGGGTGCCGTACAGGGCGACCAGCAGCCGGCCGGGGAAGAGCAGCTGCCCGCCGCCGGGCAGCTGGGTGCCGGTCGCCGCGGTGTCCAGCTTCCAGTCGATCCCCGGCGCACCGGCCAGGTCGGCACCGAGGACGACGACCGTCGGCTCGGCCGCGAGGCGCTCGACGACCGCCGCTGAGCCGCGCGGGTCGGTCATCCCGCCGGTGAGCAGCACCTCGGCGCCGGCGGCCCGGGCCGTCGCGATCCCGGCCAGCGACTGCGCGCCCCCGCTCGCCAGGACGACCACGTCCTCCAGCGGCTCGGCGCGCTGCACCTCGGGCAGCTCCCCCGTCGCCTCCACCGCCTCGGACTCCGACACCTCGGACTCCGACGCCTCCGTCTCGGACGCCTCGGACTCAGGGGCCTCGGCCTCAGGGGCCTCGGACTCAGGGGCCTCGGACTCAGGGGCCTCGGTCCCGGACGGGCTCGCCGGGGCCGGCGGGACCTCGGCCGTGAGGGCCGGGAGCGCATCCGGTGCCAGCGCGGCCACCGCTGCGGCCCGCTCCGCGTCGGGCACGGTCGTCGCCTCGGCCAGGTCCAGGCCGGTCGCCTCCTCCAGCGCCTCCGCATCGGCGGGGACGGTCACGACGTCGACGTCGTCCGAGCCACCGGGGAGCAGGTCGGCGGCATCGCCGCCGACGGTGAGGACGGTCTGCACGCCGAGGCGGTCCAGCTCCGCCCCGAGGACGTCGGCCGGGTCGTCGGAGCCCAGCAGCAGGGGCACCCCGAGACCGACCGCCGCCACCGCCCCCAGCAGTTCCGCGTCGGCATCGCCGCTGCCGGCGATGACGGCGACGTCCGAGCTGCTGAACAACGCACGGCTGGTCGAGACCGCGGCGGCCACCGGGTCGGTGTCGGGGACGAGCGTGCGTGCCGCCTCCGGAGCCGTGGCGACGACCTCGGCCACGACCGGCTCGTCGGCGTCGCCGGAGCCGCTGGCCCCGGCGTCGTCGTCGGAGCCGGTGCACCCGGCGAGCACCAGCGCGGTGACCAGGGCGAGCGCCGGGACGGCGGGGCCGCGGGCGGGACGGGGCAGGACTGCGGTGCGGCGCATGGGCTACTTCCTGTGCCCGCGGCCACCAGGGAGCCGGGGTCCCGGGGCGGGCGGACACGAACACGGTCGGGGCTCACCGAGCGTAGATGCGACCGGCGCCGGTGCGATACCCGCCGGGTGGAGGGTCCTGGACACGGCCGGTCCGCGCCGGGAGCATCAGCGCCCGAGATGAGCGCCCACAGGTCGGGACAACCCGAGTCCGCACCGGCCAGCCAGCGGGCTGGGGCGGCACGTCGTCGCAGGTCAGGCTGGTCCGCATGACGACGACCACCGCCGAGCCGCCCGCCCAGGCCGAGCACCCCGTGGTGCACGAGCCCCGGCGCGGCTGGTGGCGCCAGCTCGGCATGGACACCGGGTACGTGCTGGTCAACTTCTGGTTGTCGATCCTCGCGTTCGTCCTGGTGGTCACGCTGCTGACCGTCGGGGTGGTCACCCTGGGCATCTGGATCGGGCTCCTGGTCCTGGTGCTGGCCCTGCTGGTCGCCCGCGCCTTCGCGACGTTGGAGCGGAGGCAACTGCCCGACGTCCTGCGGAGGGAACTGCCCCGACCGGTCTACCGGCGCACGCAGCCGGATGCCCCGCTGCTGCGCCGACTGATCACCCCGCTGCGCGACCCCCAGTCCTGGCTCGACGTCCTGCACGCCGTGCTGCACATGACCGTGTCGATCCCCGTCTTCGTCGTGACGGTCGTCTGGTGGGCGATGGCACTGGCCGGTCTGACCTCCATGACGTGGGACTGGTCGATCCCCTACGACGAGTCGGGGCAGGCGGCGAACTACACGTTCCCCGAGCTCATCGGGCTGGCCGACAGCTCCACCAACCGGGTGCTGCTCTACACCGCGATCGGGATCCTGTTCGCGCTGACGCTGCCCGCGGTGGTCCGGGGGTGCGCCCTCGCCGAGGCACAGCTCGGCCGGGTGCTGCTGACCTCCCGGGCCGCCACCCAGGCCGAGATCGGCCGGCTGTCGGAGGGCCGGGACGCCGCGGTCGCGGCCGAGGCGGTGGCCCTGCGCCGGCTGGAGCGGGACATCCACGACGGCCCCCAGCAGCGGCTGGTCCGGCTGAGCATGGACCTGCACCGGGCCCGCCGGATGGTCGACAGCGACCCCGACGGCGCCCGGGCGACGCTGGACGAGGCGGCGGTGCAGACCCGGGAGACGCTGGAGGAACTGCGGGCGCTGTCCCGCGGCATCGCGCCCCCGGTGCTGGCCGACCGCGGCCTGGCCGCCGCGCTCGCCGCGCTCGCGGCCCGCTCCCCCGTCCCCGTGGAGCTCGCCTGCGCCCTGCCGCCGGGGCAGCGGCTGACGCCCCCCGTTGAGAACTCCGCGTACTTCCTGGTCAGCGAGGCGCTGGCGAACGTCGCCAAGCACAGCGAGGCGACCGTGAGCCGGGTGACGGTGGTCTGCGAGCACGACCGGCTGCGGGTGGTGGTCGAGGACGACGGCCGCGGCGGCGCGGTGCTCGCCCCCGGTCACGGACTGGCCGGGCTCACCGACCGGCTGCGGGCGGTCGACGGGGTGCTGACCGTGGACAGCCCGCGCGGCGGGCCGACCCGGCTGATCGGCGAGCTGCCGTGCCGGTGACCGAGGGAGGGCCCCGGATGCGGGTCGTGCTGGCCGAGGACTCCGTGCTGCTCCGGGAGGGCCTGGTGCGGCTGCTCGGTGAGGCGGGGACCGAGGTGGTGGCCGCCGTCGCCGACGGGCCGTCACTGGTCCGTGCGGTGGTGGAACACCGGCCGGACGTCGCCGTCGTCGACGTCCGGATGCCCCCGACGCACACCGACGAGGGGCTGCGGGCCGCGGTGGAGGCGCGCCGCGCCGTCCCGAGCACCGCGGTGCTGGTGCTCTCCCAGTACGTGGAGGTCGCCTACGCCGACGAGCTGCTCGCCGACGGCGCCGGCGGCGTCGGGTACCTGCTCAAGGACCGGGTCGCGCAGGTGGACCAGTTCCTGACCGCTCTGGACGACGTCGTGGCCGGCGGCACCGTGCTCGACCCGCAGGTGGTCGCCCAGCTGTTCGCCCGGCGCCGGCGCGACGACCCGGTGCGCGCCCTGTCCCCGCGGGAGCGGGAGGTGCTGGGGCTGATCGCCGAGGGGCACTCCAACGCCGCGATCGCCCGGGAGCTCGTCGTCACCCTGGGCGCGGTGGAGAAGCACACCCAGCACATCTTCGCCAAGCTGGGCCTGGCCCAGGACGAGGACCAGCACCGCCGGGTGATGGCCACCCTGGCCTACCTGCGCAGCTGACCACGGGCCGCCGGCGCGGGCTCATCCGCCGGCTGCGGCGTCGAAGGCCGCCCGCAGCCGGGCCGGGGCCCGCTGTCGCCACGCCTCGGTGAGCAGCTCGGCCAGCTCCGCCCGGTCGACGGCCGCGAGCTGGACCACGACCATGCTGCTGTTCCGGTAGTGGTGCGGCACCGAGAACACCGCCGGGCGTCCCGCGGCCAGCTCGGCGTTCTCCCCGGGCGCCAGCCGGATCGCCACCCACTCCTCCGCCGGGGGCATCGACGCGAAGACCTTGTCGCGCACCCGCAGGCAGGCCATGTCCCAGGCCGGTCGCTCGGTGGCCTCCGGCAGGGCCAGGGCGATCGCGCGGACGTCGTCGGGGGTGGCTGGCATGGCGGCAGGGTGCCACCGACCACCGGTCATCGACCACCAGCAAGAACACGGCCCTCGTCGGGCTGACCGGCACCCCGAGGTGGTGCCAGCCCGACCTCGTTCGGGGGGTCAGCGGCAACGACATGATCATCTCCGGCCGCGAGGCTCGGTCCAGCGACGCCGCACCCGGCGGCGCCCGAGCTGGAAGGCCTCACCGTGAGCGTCCCCGTGCTGACCACCCTGCCCGACACCGCGCCCCCTCCTCCCCCACGGGACGGGTTCGCCGTCCGGGTCGCCCGGTGGAGCGCCACCCACCGCTGGACCGTCGTCGGTCTCTGGGTGCTGGCGGTCGCGCTGGCCGTCGTCATCGGCGGCGTCACCGGCACCAAGACGCTCACCGCTGCGCAGAGCGGCAGCGGCGAGTCCGGCCGCGCCGACGTCGTCCTGGACGGCGCCGGGTTCCCCGACCCGCCGACCGAGCAGGTGCTCGTGCAGACCCGCGACGGCTCGGCGATCGGCGCCGAGGGCACCGCGGCCGCCGCGGACGTCACCGCCGCCGTCCGCGGGCTGGACGAGGTGGCCGCCGTCGGCGACCCGGTCGCCTCCGCCGACGGGACGGCGCTGCTGGTGCCGGTCACCCTCGACGTCGGGGACCGCACCGGCTCGGCCGCCGACGACGCGGCCGCCGACGCGGTGCAGCCGGTGCTCGACGCGGTCGCCGGCGTGCAGGCCGACCACCCGGAGCTGCGGGTCGTCGAGTCCGGCGGGAGCTCGCTGGACGCCGTCGTCGGCGAGCAGCTGGAGGAGGACTTCCTGCGCGCGGAGCTGCTGAGCCTGCCGGTGACGCTGGTCGTGCTGCTGGTGGCCTTCGGTGCCCTGTTCGCCGCCGGCGTGCCGCTGCTGCTGGGGCTCACCGCCGTCGGGGGCGCCCTCGGGCTGGTGTCCCTGGTCTCCCAGCTGACCCCCGTCGATGCGAGCACCGCCAGCGTCGTGCTGCTGATCGGCATGGCCGTCGGGGTGGACTACGCGTTGTTCTACGTCCGGCGGGCCCGGGAGGAACGGCGGCACGGCGCACCCACCGCGCTGGCCGTCGAGCTGGCCGCCGCCACCTCCGGGCGGGCCGTGCTCACCTCCGGCCTCGCCGTCGCGGTGGCGATGGCGGGCATGTACCTGGCCGGGAGCCCGGTGTTCACCTCGTTCGCGACCGGCACGATCCTCGTGGTGCTCGTGTCGGTGATCGGCTCCCTGACCGTGCTGCCGGCGACGCTTGCGCTGCTGGGGCGGGGCATCGAGCGGCCGCGGGTCCCGCTGCTGGGCCGGCTGGTGGGCCGCTCGGACGACAGCCGGGTCTGGTCCGCCGTCGTCCGGCGGGTGGTGTCCCGGCCGCGGACCTCGCTGGCGGTGGGGGTGGCCACGCTGCTGGCGGTGGCCGCGCCGGCGATCGGCATGGCCACCTCCAACCCCGGCATCGACGCGCTCTCCCGGGACAGCGAGGTGGTCCGGGCCTACGACGCCATCGCCACGGCCTTCCCGCAGGAGGGCAGCACCGACCAGGTCGTCGTCTGGCGCACCGACGGGCAGCGGCTCGACGTCCCCGCCGTCCAGGACGCCGCCGACGAGCTGGTCGCCCGGCTGCCGGACGGCACGGCCGCCGGTGAGCTCGAGGTCAGCCCCGGCGGCACGGTCGCCCGGCTGTCGGTGGCGGGTGCCGGTGCGGCCGGCAGCGAGGAGGCCCGGGCCGGGCTCACCCAGCTGCGGGAGGACCTCGTGCCGGCCACGCTCGGTTCCGTGTCCGGCACGGCCACGGCCGTCACCGGGGCCACCGCCGGGGACGCCGACTTCAGCGACACGATGGCGCAGCGACTGCCGATCGTGATCGGGTTCGTGCTCGCGCTGACCGTCGTCGTGCTGACCGTGGCGTTCCGGTCACTGGCGGTCGCGCTGATCGCCGCCGTCCTCACCCTGCTGTCGGTGGGCGCCGCGTACGGCGTGCTGGTGCTGGTCTTCCAGTCGACCTGGGCCGAGGGCCTGCTCGGCTTCACCTCCACCGGCGCGATCGTCTCCTGGATCCCGCTCTTCCTGTTCGTGGTGCTCTTCGGGCTGTCGATGGACTACCACGTGTTCGTGGTCTCCCGGGTCCGCGAGGCGGCCCGGGCCGGCATCCCGATCCAGCTGGCGGTGACCACCGGGGTCTCCCGCTCGGCCGGGGTGGTCACCAGCGCCGCGGTGGTCATGGTGGCGGTGTTCAGCATCTTCGCGACGCTGTCGATGCTGGAGTTCAAGCAGCTGGGGGTGGGCCTGGCGGTCGCGGTGCTGATCGACGCGACGCTGGTCCGCGGGGTGCTGCTGCCGGCGGCGATGGCGGTGCTGGGCGAGCGGACCTGGTGGCTGCCGCGGTGGCTGGGCTGGCTGCCGGCCGCCAGCCACTGAGGCACTGGCACGCAGACCGCATGGCCCGGAACTGGTTGGCCGACCGTCGTCCCCGCCGGGTAGACACCTCCCGTGACCGACATCGCCGACCAGCTCCGCCCCATCACCACCGAGGAGTGGCCGCGCTTCGTCCGCGGCATGCGCACCACCTTCGGCCACGACCACTCCGGCCCGTACCTGGACTCCCCGTCCCCGACGGCCGAGCTGGACCGCTCGCTCGCCCTGTTCGACGGCGAGCGGGTGGCGGCCACCGCCGGGGTCTACAGCCTGGAGATGTCCGTGCCGGGCGCGGTGGTGCCGACGGCGGGCGTCACCTGGGTGACCGTCTCCCCCACCCACCGGCGGCGCGGGGTGCTGACGGCGATCATGCGGCGCCAGCTGGACGAGGTGCACGCGGCCGGCCGCGAACCGGTCGCGGCGCTGTGGGCCGCCGAGTGGCCGATCTACGGCCGGTTCGGGTACGCGCCGGCCGCCCGGCGGGGCGGCTGGACCGGGCTGACCGAACGGCTGCGCCTGCGACCGGACGTCGACTGCGGCACCGGCACCGTGCAGCTGGTCGGGGTCGAGGAGTTCCGCCCGGCGGCCGCGGCGCTGCACGAGCAGGTGCGTCGGTCGGTGCCGGGCAACATGGCCCGGGACGAGCGGTGGTGGGAGCGGCGGCTGCACGACTCCGCCGAGTCCGCCGCCGGAGGTCCGCCCCGCCAGCTGGCGCTGCACACCGAGGCCGACGGGACGGTCACCGGCTTCGCGAGCTACCGGGTGCGGGCCTCCTGGACCGACACCAGCGAGCCCGACGGCACGCTGACCGTCGAGGAGGTCCGGGCGACCAGCCCGACCAGCTACGCCGCGCTGTGGCGCTTCCTGCTCGGGCACGACCTCATGCGCATGATCGAGTACCCGCGCGGCTCCGCCGACGATCCGCTGCCGCACCTGCTGGTGGACGGGCGGGCGTGGCACGCCCGCCCGGTCGATGCGCTGTGGGTGCGGCTGGTCGACGTGGGCGCTGCGCTCTCCGCCCGCCGGTACCCGGCCCGGTTGGACATGGTGTTCGAGGTGCGCGATCGGTTCTGTGACTGGAACGACGGACGCTGGCACGTCTGGGGCCACCCGGCCGGTGCTTACAGTGACCGTACCGACCGCGACCCGGACCTGGTCCTGGACGTCGACGCGCTGGCAGCGGCCTACCTCGGCGGTGTCTCCCTGGCCGCCCTGCAGGCCGCCGGCCGGGTGACCGAGATCAGCCCGGGCGCGGTGACCCAGGCGTCGACGGCCTTCGGCTGGCCGGTCGAGCCCTGGTGCCCCGACGACTTCTGACGGCCCCGCTGCAGGGTCCCGCCGCGAGCTCGCGAGTGGTGGGGGCAGCGGGGTCCTTCACCTCACCGGGGCTGGGTGCCGTCCCACTCCGACAGCGGGGCGCAGTGCCAGCGCCAGGAGGTGACCGGCTCCCGGCCGGGCAGCTCGCCGCGGCCGGTGGGCCCACAGCAGGGCCGCCCAGGGGTCGGCGTCGGCCGGCGCCCACGGGAAGAGCCGTGCCCGGGTTACCTCGGCCAGCCGGGACGGCGGGGTCCAGTCCAGCCGGCGGTCCATGGCGACGTCGCCGGTGTGCAGCAGCAGCTCCGCGCAGCCCATCCCGGCGAAGCCCGAGGCGTCGGCCAGCCCCCAGTCGTGGGCGCCGCGCTCGGCCGGGCCGGCGGCGTCGACCACCCGGGCCAGCACCTCGGCCGCGGCAGTCAGCTGCAGGCAGGTCTCGGCGAGGTCGGCGTCGGGCCGGCGGACCACGTCGAAGGCCGCTCACCTCCACCGGCCCGGCGACCAGGTCCTGCGCGTACCAGTAGAAGGACCCCGTCCTCCTCAGCCCTCGCAAGCTCGGGCCGAGCCTCTGGACGGGGCCATGATGTGCGCGACGACGTCGGTGCCCAGCGTCGGGACCGCCGCCGCGCCGTCGGGCACCCGGGCGAAGACCTGCTGGACCGCGGCGACCGCGGCACGCAGGTCGTCCCCGGTCACCGGAGCCTGCTCACGGGTTGCGGGTGGGCAGGCCGCCGGCCGGACGCTGCCGGTTCTGCTCGTACTCGCTGAGCAGCCCGATCCGACGGGAGTGCCGTTCCTCGCCGCTGAACGGCTCGCGCAGGTAGGTCAGCACCAGCGCGGTGGCCTCCTCCACGCTGTGCTGCCGGTTGCCCACGGCGGCGACGTTGGCGTCGTTGTGCTGGCGGGCCAGCTGGGCGGTGCTCTCGTTCCAGATCAGCGCGGCCCGGACGCCGGGCACCTTGTTCGCGGCGATCTGCTCACCGTTGCCCGAGCCCCCGATGACGATGCCGAGGCTGCCCGGCTCGGTGACGACCCGCTCCCCCACCTCGAAGCAGAACGGCGGGTAGTCGTCCTGCGGGTCGTAGTCGAAGGCCCCGCAGTCGACCGGCTCGAAGCCCTCGTCGGCGAGCACCTGCATCAGGTGGGACTTCAGTTCGAGGCCGGCGTGGTCGGTGCCCAGGAAGACGCGCATGCGCCGATCTTCTCAGCACTCCTGGCAGGCTGGCCCGGTGGCGGTGCTCGGGGTGGACGGTTGGCGCGGCGCATGGGTCGGTGCGCGGCTCGACGGGCGGTCCGTGCGGCTGGAGGTGCTGGCAGACGCGGCCGCGGTGCTGGCGGTGCCGGACGTCGAGGTGGTCGCCATCGACATGCCGATCGGGCTGTCCGAGGACGGCGTCCGCGCCTGCGACGTCGCGGCTGCCGGCCTCCTGCGGCCGACCGGCGCCGCCAGCTCGGTGTTCCCCACGCCGGTGCGGGCGGTGCTGTCCACCGACGACTACGCCGAGGCCCGGGTGATCTCCCGCGCGGTGACCGTGCCGCCGCGCGCACCGTCGGCACAGGCCTTCATGCTGGTCCGCTCCATCCGAGCCCTGGACGACGTCCTCGGGGACCCGCCGACCGACCGTGTCGTGGAGGTGCACCCCGAGCTGGCGTTCCGGCTCGGGCTCGGCGGGGTCACCGACCGCAAGGGCACCGCCCGCGGCTCGGTGCAGCGGCTGCAGGCCCTCCGCGCGGTGATGGACGTCGAGGAGGCGCTCGCCGGGGCACCGGTCGGCGTCCCGCTCGTCGACGCGCTCGACGCCTGCGCCGCCGCCTGGTCGGCGCTGCGCCTGGCCGCCGGCACCGCCGAGCGGGTGGGGGACGGGACGACGGACTCCCGCGGCCGGCCGATGCGGATCTGCTGGTGACCGCCGGCTGGCGGGAGATCGGCGACCGGGTGTTCGTCCGCCGGCACCGGGAGCTCGACCTGAACTGCGGCCTGGTCGTCGGCGACGGCGGCTGCCTGGTGATCGACACCCGCTGCCACCTGGGCGAGGGCCGCGCGCTGGCCGAGGCGGTCCGGACGGTCACCCCGCACCCGTGGACGGTGGTGAACACCCACGCGCACTTCGACCACTGCTTCGGCAACGCCGCGTTCCGCCCGGCCGAGATCTGGGGGCACCGCCGGTGCGCCGAGGAGCTCGAGGCGACGGGCGAGCACCAGCGGGCCTCGGTGGTCACCGCCCTCCGGGAGGAGGGTGACCCCGCGGCCGAGCTGGTCGCCACCGCGCCGATCGACCCGCCGGACCGCCTGGTCGACGACCTCGCCCGGCTCGACGTGGGCGGCCGCACCGTCACGCTGCGCCACCTCGGGCGAGGCCACACCAGCGCCGACCTGGTGGTTGCCGTGGACGACGTCCTCTTCGCCGGGGACCTGGTCGAGGACGGGTCGCCGCCGGCCATGGAGGACGCCTACCCGCTGGAGTGGGCGGCGACGGTCACCGCGCTGCTCGAGCTGGTGCGCGGGCCGGTCGTCCCCGGGCACGGCGGGGTGGTGGACGCCGCCTTCGTCGCCGCCCAGCGCGACGAACTGGTCCAGCTGGCGACCTGGCTGGCCGACCCCGCCGCGCCCCCGCCCTTCGACGAGGCCACCCGGGAGACCGCCCGCGGCCGAGCGTGAACAGCGCCCCGGGGACCGAAGTCCCTCCCGGCGACCCGGTTGCGTGTGGTGAGATGCGTGGCGCCTGATCCGAGCAGCGGCGGGCCGCCCCGATCCGGAGGAGACCCGTGCAGGACCGGGCCCCTGCCCACCCGTTCCCCGACCCCCACCGGGCCGGTGCATGGGTGGAGTCGGCCGCGATCCCGCTGGTCTGCATGGACCGCGACTTCCGCTGGGTGTACGTCAACCGGGCCGCCGAGGCGCTGCTGCAGGAGCGGCGGGAGGACCTGCTCGGCCGCACCCAGTGGGAGATCCACCCGCTGACCCTGGGCACCGACGTCGAGCGGGCCTACCGGCACACGATGGACACCCGGGAGCCGGTGGACTTCGAGCAGTACTACCCGCCGCACGACCGGTGGTACCGGATGTCGGTGCGTCCGGCCGCCGACGGCATGGACGTCGAGTTCCACGACATCACCGCGGAGCGGCGCCGGGCCGTCGCACCCGCGGCGCCGCCGGCGACGGTCGAGGACCCCGCGGCGCTGGACCTGCTGGACCTGATCACCGAGACGTCGACTGCGCTGAGCACCACCCTCGAGGTCGACGAGGGCGTCCGCCGGCTGGCCCGGCTGGTCGTCCCCCGGCTCGCCGACTGGGTCATCGTCAGCACGTACGACGCGACCAGCGGGGCCCTGGACGACGTCGCCGTGGTGCACCGCGATCCCGAGCTGCAGCACGCCGCCGAGGTCTACGCCGAGGCCCGGACCGGCGCCCTGGCCGCGGACTCACCGGCGCGGCGGGCGATCCGCAGCGGACGGCCGGAGGTCGTCGGCGACGGCCGGGCCGACGACCTCGACTCCTTCGTGGCTGGACTGGTGGTCACCCCGCGGGTGCAGCAGCTGCTGACCGCCCTGCAGCCGGGCTGCGTCGCCGGCGTCCCGCTGCTGGCCGGTGGCCGCACCGTGGGTCTGCTCAGCCTGTTCCGGGACGCCGGCTCTCCGCCGTGGACCGACCGCGAGCTGCGCGCCGCCACCGACGTCGCGGCCCGGGCCGGCACGGCCCTGGACAACGCGCGCCTGTTCACCCAGCAGCGCCAGGTCGCCGAGGCCCTGCAGCGCAGTCTGCTCACCGACCCACCGGAGCCCGACCACGCCGAGATCGTGGTCCGGTACCTGCCCGCCGTGCAGGCCGCGCGCGTGGGCGGCGACTGGTACGACGCCTTCGTCCAACCCGGGCGCACCACGATGGTCGTCATCGGCGACGTGGCCGGGCACGACATCGAGGCGGCGGCCGCGATGGGCCAGCTGAGGAGCCTGCTGCGGGGCATCGCCGTCTACAGCGACGCGGGACCGGCGGAGGTGCTCTCCGGGCTGGACCGGGCGATGGACGTGCTGGCCGTCGGCACCATCGCCACCGCTGCGATCGCCCGGTTCGAGCAGACCGACGAGCAACGCCGGCGCGGCGTCACCAGCATGCGCTGGTCCAGCGCGGGGCACCCGCCGCCGCTGGTGCTGGACACCGACGGCCGGGTGACCACGCTGGGCGGCCGGCGCGCGGACCTGTTGCTGGGCGTCGACCCGGCCACCACGCGCACCGAGCACGTGGCGGAGCTCGACCGCGACACGACGGTGTTCCTCCACACCGACGGGCTGATCGAGCAGCGCGGGCCCGACGGTCCGCTCGGGCTGGACGCCGGCCTGGACCTGTTGCGGGCGGCGCTGGCCGACCTGGCCCACCTGCCGCTGGGGGCGCTGTGCGACGCCGTCATCGAGCGGCTGGTGGACGGCCGCCCCGACGACGACGTCGCGCTGGTGGCGGTGCGCCTGCACCGGCAGGACCGGCCCCGCCCGGCGGAGGCGGGCCCGGGCCACGTGCCGGACGCCGTCCCCGCACCACCGGGAGCCTGACGGCCCTCAGGCCAGCCGACGCACCAACGGCAGCGGCAGGACCCGCAGCAGCCCGGCGACCGGGCGCCACGGCCACTCCGGGACGTAGGCGCGCACCGGCTCCCGCTCGATCGCCGCGGTCAGTGCGGTGACACCGGTCTGCAGGTCGACGGTGAAGGGGCCGCGGCGGCCGGTGTTGATGTCGGTCTCGATGAAGCCCGGGTGGATGGTGCTGACCCGGATGCCACGGGTGCGCCGGTCCCCGAGCAGGTCGGCGCGGATGCCCTCGGCGAGCACGGCGTCGGCGGCCTTGGAGGTGGCGTACGCCGTCCGGGTGCCGCCCATGCCGCGCACCCCGGCGACCGAGGAGATCACCACCAGGTGGCCGCTGCCCTGGGCGCGGAACAGGGCGACGGCGGCCTCGCAGCAGGCGTGCGTGCCCAGCACGTTGGTGACCAGCACCTGCCGGTTCGGCCGCGCCTTGCCCGTGCCCACCGGCGCGCCCTTGCCGAGGCCCGCATTGGCGATGAACCGGTCGATGCCGCCCAGTTCACCGGCCAGCCGCGGGACGACGTCGGCCACCTCGTCGGGGTCGTCGACGTCGAGCCGGCCGGTGACCACCCGGATGCCGGGGTGGGCGGCCAGCAGCTCCTCCCGGAGCTCGTCGAGGAGCTCGGTGCGGCGGGCGACGAGCGCCAGGTCGCGGCCCCGGGCGGCGAACTGGCGGGCCATGCCCTGCCCCAGCCCGGCACTGGCGCCGGTGATGAAGACGCGCTGACGAACGGGGTGCGGCATCGGGTCATCCTGCCGCACCCACCCGCACCTCGTGCCTCGATCTCAGCCCTTGGCCTTCGCCTTGGCCTTCGCCTTCGCCTTCGCCAAGACGTTGGCCACCGCCTTGGCCTTGGCCTGGGCGTCCTCCTTGGTCAACCCCTTGGCCTCGGCCAACGCCTTCCCCTTGGCCAGGACGAACGCCTTGGCCTTGGCCTTGGCCTCGTCGGCCTTGTCCGGGCCGGTCGGCTGGGACGGCGGGGTGGCTGCGGGCTCGGCCACCGTCACGGTGACCGTCGGGTAGAGCTGGACCCGGTAGAGGTGATCGCAGACGCCGTCGATCGTGTACTCCCCCGGGGCCGTCCCAGGCGCGAACGACTCCTCGAAGGTGACGCTGCCGTCAGGGAGGGTGGCGTCGGCGACGCCGACCTGCCCGTCGCTCACCTCGTACCAGATGAAGGGTGTTGATCCGTCCGCGTCGGGGAGCGATCCGACCGGGTCGGGGGTGCACCCGGTGAAGGTCACGGTGAACGGCTGCCCCGGGACGACGGTCGTGTCCGAGAGGACGGGGGTCGGCAGCGGTGCCGGTGCGGCCAGGGCCGCCGGGGCAGCGACCAGGGTGGCTGCACCGGTGACCAGGCCGGCCATGGTGACGGCGGCGACGCGGCGCGTGGACAGGGCGGACATGGGGTCTCCGTCGCTGTTCGGCGGCCCGGTCGGCCCGGCCCGGCTGCGGCATGTCTAGTGGCTCAGCTGCGGCACGTCCAGTTCTCACCCGCCCTGGTCGACGAGGCAGGCCGTCCACGCCCCACGAGCGGGCAGTCCGTGGTCCCCGTCGACGGGACGGCCGCCCACCCGTCCGGGGAGGCGGCCGACCCGCGACGGACCCACGCCGCGCGGGACCGCCACCGGGTCCGCGCGGCTGTGCGCAGGGGACCGTACGGGGGGACCGTGGTCAGCGGGTGCCGGTCAGCTCCAGGGCGTCGGCCGGGATCGAGGACATGTCCGGCCCGGAGCTGCGGGTGCGCTTGAGCTCCCAGAAGTCGGGCAGGTTGGCCAGCAGGACGGCGCCGTCGAAGGCCTTGCCGGCGTCCTCACCGGTCGGCACCTTGCTGATCACCGGGCCGAAGAACGCCACGCCGTCGATGTGCATGACCGGGGTGCCGACGTCGTCGCCCACCGGGTCCATGCCCTCGTGGTGGCTCTTCTCCAGGGCCGCGTCGTACTCGGTGGAGCCGGCGGCCTGGGCCAGCTCGGCGGGCAGGCCCACCCGCTCGAGGGCCGGGGCGATGATCTCCTCGATCTCCAGCTCCTCGTGGTGCCGCAGCGTGCCCATCGCGGTGTAGAGGTCGCCGAGCACGGCGTCGCCGTGCTGCTGGGCGGCGGCCACCGCGACCCGCACCGGGCCGATCGCCTTGGCCATCATCTCCTGGTACTCCTCGGGCAGGTCGCGGCCGCGGTTGAGCACCGACAGCGACATCACGTGCCAGTGCAGGTCGATGTCACGGACCTTCGCCGCCTCCAGCACCCAGCGGCTGGTGAGCCACGCCCACGGGCACAGCGGGTCGAACCAGAAGTCGACGCGGGCCTTCACGGGAGAGCTCTGCACTGCCTCGGTCATGGGTGCTCCTCAGTCTGTCGTCGGTGCTCCGGGCGGTCGCTCGCGCGGCACCCGGTCGTCTGCGCCCAACCAAGTCGGGCCGTCCCCGGCTTGTTCCCCACCCTCCCCGGGGGCACACGAGAGGAGACCGTCGTCCCCGCATGGGAAGCTCCGGGGCGTGGCAGTTCCCAACCTGACTCGTGACGACGCCGCGGCCCGCGCCGCGCTGCTGACCGTCTCCAGCTACGACCTCTTCCTGGACGTGACCGACGGCCAGGGCCATCCCGGCGAGGAGACGTTCCGCTCGGTCACCACCATCCGGTTCGACGCCCGCACGCCCGGCGCCGACACGTTCGTCGACCTGGTGGCCGACCGGGTGCGCTGGGCGACCCTGAACGGCGTCGAGCTCGACGTCAGCGGGTACACCGCCGAGGGCGGTCTCGCCCTCCCCGGGCTGGCCGACACCAACGAGCTGGTCGTCGACGCCGACTGCCGGTACTCCCGCACCGGCGAGGGCCTGCACCGGTTCGAGGACCCGGAGGACGAGCAGGTCTACCTCTACACGCACTTCGAGCCGGCCGAGGCCAAGCGGATGTTCGCCTGCTTCGACCAGCCCGACCTCAAGGCGACGTTCACCGTGCACGTCACCGCACCGTTCGACTGGCAGGTCATCAGCAACACCGGTGACCGCACGATCGAGGCCGGCGAGGCCGGTTCGCAGCTGGTGCACTTCACCCCGACCAAGCGGATCTCCACCTACCTGGTGGCCCTCGTCGCCGGGCCCTACGCGCGGGTCACCGACCTGCACGACGGCATCCCGCTGGGCATCTACTGCCGGGCGTCGCTGGCCCAGCACCTCGACCCGGACGAGATCTTCGCGGTCACCAAGGCCGGGTTCGACTTCTACCACCGGGTCTTCGACTACCCGTACCCGTTCGACAAGTACGACCAGCTCTTCGTCCCCGAGTTCAACGCCGGGGCGATGGAGAACGCCGGCTGCGTGACCTTCCTGGAGGACTACGTCTTCCGGTCCAAGACCAGCCGGGCACGCTACGAGCGACGCGCCGAGACGATCCTGCACGAGCTGGCGCACATGTGGTTCGGCGACCTGGTGACCATGCGGTGGTGGGACGACCTGTGGCTCAACGAGTCCTTCGCGACCTACATCTCCACGCTCTGCCAGGCCGAGGCCACCGAGTACACGACCGCGTGGACGACGTTCGCCAACACGGAGAAGTCCTGGGCCTACGCGCAGGACCAGCTGCCCTCGACCCACCCGATCGCGGCCGACATGGTCGACGTCGCCGCGGTGGAGGTGAACTTCGACGGGATCACCTACGCCAAGGGCGCCTCGGTGCTCAAGCAGCTGGTGGCCTACGTCGGGCAGGAGGACTTCCTGGCCGGGGTGCGCCGGTACTTCCGCAAGCACGAGTACGGCAACACCACCCTCGACGACCTGCTCAGCGAGCTCTCCGAGGCATCGGGCCGGGACCTGTCGGACTGGTCGGCGCAGTGGCTGCAGACCAGCCAGGTGAACACCCTGCGCCCGGTGTACGAGCTCGACGACTCCGGCCGGTACGCCTCCTTCGCGATCGAGCAGACCGCCGTCGCCGCGCACCCCGTGCTGCGGCGGCACCGGCTGGCGGTCGGCCTCTACAGCTCCGGCCCCGACGGGCTGACCCGGTCACACCGGGTGGAGCTGGACGTCGACGGCGCCCGCACCGAGGTGGCCGACCTGGTCGGCCACCCGGCCGCGGACCTGGTGCTGGTCAACGACGACGACCTGACCTACGCGAAGCTGCGCCTGGACGAGCGGTCGCTGGCCACGCTGCGCAGCCAGATCGGCACGATCCCGGACTCGCTGCCGCGGGCGCTGTGCTGGTCGGCGGCCTGGGACATGACCCGCGACGGTGAGCTGGCGGCCCGCGACTGGGTCCAGCTCGTGCTCGCCGGCGTCGACGCGGAGACCGAGATCAGCGTCGTCCAGTCGCTGCTCGCCCGGGTGCAGTCGGCGCTGGCCTCCTACGCCGACCCGGCCTGGGCGCCGACCGGCTGGGAGATGCTGGCCGACAAGGCGCTGGCCGCACTGCACGGTGCAGCGCCCGGCAGCGACGCGCAGCTGCAGTGGTCGCGCACCCTGGCGGCCGCGGCCCGCGGCGACGAGCACGTGGCGGCACTGCGGGGGCTGCTCGACGGGTCCCTGGCCGTCGAGGGCCTCACGGTCGACACCGACGCCCGCTGGGCGTTCCTGCACGGCCTCGTCGCCGTGGGGGCCGCCGGTGACGCGGAGATCGACGCGGAGGCCGAGCGGGACGCCACCGCCACCGGGGCCCGGCGGGCCGCGACGGCCCGGGCGCTGCGGCCGACGCCGGAGTCGAAGGCGGAGACCTGGGAGCGGGCGTTCACCGACGAGTCGATCGCCAACGCCGTGCACGAGGCGATGGTCGCCGGCTTCTGGCACCCGGCCCAGCAGGAGCTCACCGCCCCCTACGTGGACCGGTACTTCGCCGACATCCGCGGGCTGTGGGAGCGGCGTCCGGGCGAGATCGCGAAGAACGCCGTCGAGTACCTGTTCCCCAAGGTCATCGACGAGCGGACGCTCGCGGCCGCCGACGCCTGGCTGGCCGACCAGTCCTCGCCGGCACCACTGCGCCGGCTGGTGAGCGAGGGCCGGGACGGCGTCGCCCGGGCACTGTGGGCGCGCAAGCGGGACGCCGCCGCCGGCTGAGGGCGGAGCGTCGAACGCCAGCGGCCCAGGACTCGTCGAGTCCTGGGCCGCTGGCGTTCAGCCCCCTGCCGGGGGCGCGTGCTCAGTGGGCGTTGCGGCGCGCGGGGTGACCTGCGGCGTCGGACAGCTGCCGCAGCCCGTTGATGATCGCCCCGACCAGGTCGCCGGCGCCCAGCCGGCTGGTCATCGACAGCACGGCCAGGGCGCAGGCCCGGTCGGGCAGCCGGCGGGCGGCGGCCGTGCCGGTGACGATCTCCAGCACCCGCTGGCCGGGTGAGATGGCGACCAGGACGCTGTTCGTGGTGTCACCGCCGGACCGCGAGTGCAGGTCCTCGGCGGTCGCCCGGGTGTCGCTGCTCAGCTCGCCGACGTAGAGGGTGAACCGCAGCCCGGTCTCCCGGGCGGACATGGTCAGTGCCTCGTCGAGCCGGGCGAGGTCGCGGTAGCTGAACGGTCCGGAGCCGGGCTCCATGACGGAGCTGTTCCCGGTCTCGTCCGTCGCGCTGGGCCCGTACTGGTCGGCGGCGGGCTGTCGGTTGAGCTGCTGGGTCATCGGGGGGGTGTCTCCGGAGGAAGGAGGGCGCTGGGCTGCAGAGGTGCTCATGGCCCGGTCACCAGGTCCCGCGGGCGCCGCCGGCGGCGGTCCGCCGGACGGTGTCGGCCTCGGGCACGTACGGACGCTGGCCGATGGCCCGCGTCGAGGCGGTGGCGCCCAGCCGCGGGGCTGCGTGCCCCGCCCCAGGGGCGTCCTCCGCGTGGCCGCCGACCACGCCGGGGACGTCGGGGTGCGGCTCGTACCAGAGCGGTGCGTAGTCCCAGGACTGCCCGGGGCGGTACTTGGTGCGGTCCTTGCTGCGGCCGGGGAACAACGTCACCGCAGCGAACAGCAACACGATCACCAGCGGGACGACGCCGTAGATGAGCACGGTCTCGAGCACGGACATGGGGGCAATCTACCGGGACCACCGAGCACCGGCCCGGCAGGACGGGTCACCAGAGCGCCGGGTGTCGGTGCGCCCACGGCCGCGCCTCCTCCAGCTGTGCCGACAGCGAGATGAGGGTGGCCTCGTCGGCCGGGCGGCCCACGAGCATGGTGCCGATGGGCAGCCCACCCGCCGTCCACCACAGCGGCACGCTGACCGCGGGCTGACCGGTGACGTTGTAGACCGCCGGGAAGGCCGCGTACCGCTTCTGCCGCTCGAAGTCCGCGGCCCCGTCGCCGTCCCCGTCGAACCAGCCGACCGGCTGGGGCGGCAGCGTGCAGATGGGGGCGAGCAGCACGTCGTACCGGGTGGTGGCCTGGACGAACCGGCGGGCGAAGACCCGCAACGTGAACATCGCCTGCATCGCGTCCCGCGCGCTGAGCGCCAGCCCCCGGTCGCGGAGGAACCGGGTCAGCGGCCGCAGCCGGTCCAGCTGGGACGACGGCACCGGCAGCGTCGTGGCCGACAGCGCCCAGACCACCTCGAACGCGGGGAAGACCTCGGGCGTGAGCGGTGCGGCCGGCAGGTCCTCGACCTCGTGGCCCAGCTCCGACAGCAGCACGGAGGCGTCCTCGAACGCCGCGCGCACCTCCGGGTCCAGGTCGGCGCCGGGCATGCCGGAGTCCAGGTAGCGACCGATCCTCAGTCGGCCCGGCGGGCGGTCGGCGTAGCCGAGGAAGGTCTCCCCGGCCGGCGGCGGCGGCGCCCAGAACGGGTCACCCAGCACCGGCCCGGCCATCGCGTCGAGCATCGCCGCGGCATCCCGCACGGTGCGGGCCAGCGGCCCCTGGACGCCCAGGCCGGTGGTCTCGCTGCTCAGCGGGCCGTTGCTCACCCGGCCGCGGCTGGGCTTGATCCCGAACAGCCCGTTGATCCCGGCGGGGATGCGGATGGAGCCGCCGCCGTCGGACCCGTGGGCGAACGGCAGCAGCCCGGCGGCCACCGCAGCAGCCGCACCACCGCTGGAGCCGCCGGCCAGGAGCGAGGGCTCCCACGGGCACCGGGCGGGGCCGGCGAGGTCGTTGTCGGTGTAGCAGGGGAAGCCGAACTCGGGGGTGTTCGTCTTGCCCAGGCTGATCGTGCCGGCGGCGGCCAGCGCGGTGACCACGGCGTCGTCGACGGTGGGCACGAAGTCGGCCAGCACCGCCGAGCCGAAGGTGGTGCGCACGCCGGCGGTGTTGGCCAGGTCCTTGATCGCGGTCGGGACGCCGTGCAGCGGCGGCAGGTCCCCGCCCGCCAGCACTGCCTGGTCGGCTGCTGCCGCCGCCGCACGCGCCCGTTCAGGGGTGACGGTCAGGAACGCCCCGAGGGCGGTGTCCAGCGCCTCGATGCGGGCCAGGGAGTGCTCGACGAGCTCGGTCGGGCTCACCTCCTTCGCGCGGACCGCCGCCGCCTGCTCCAGCGCGGTCAGGTCGTGCAGCTGGGTGCCGGTCGAGGAGGTCACCTCCCGGACGCTAGCCGCCACCGGCAGGATCTCCGGCGTGGACCTCTCCCGCGCCGCCGCCGAAGCCGCCGACGCCACCGACCCGCTGGCCGGGTTCCGCGCCCGCTTCACCGGCACCGACGACGACGGCCCCGACCGGCTGCTCTACCTGGACGGCAACTCGTTGGGCCGGCTGCCGAAGGAGACCCCCGCCGCCGTCGCGCGGGTCGTCGAGCAGGAGTGGGGGCAGGGGCTCGTCGGCTCCTGGCGGGACTGGGTGCAGCAGTCCGGGCGGATCGGTGACGTCCTCGCCGAGGGGGTGCTGGGGGCGCGGCCCGGCGAGGTCCTGGTCGGCGACACGACCAGCGTCGACCTGTACAAGCTGCTCGTCGCTGCGGCCGACGCCCGCCCCGGCCGGGACGTGCTGGTCTGCTGCGCCGACGACTTCCCCACCGACCGGTACATCATGGCCGGCGTGGCCCAGGCGCGCGGGATGACGGTGCGCGAGGTGGCGGCGCACATCGACACCGGCCTGGACCTGGACGTGCTGGCCGGTGCGCTGGACGAGCGGGTCGCCGTCGTCGTCCTCTCCCAGGTGGCCTACCGGTCGGGTGCGCTGGTCGACATCGCCGAGGTCACCCGGCTGGCCCGCGAGGCGGGGGCGCTGGTCGTGTGGGACCTCAGCCACGCCGCCGGCGCCGTGCCCGCCGACCTCACCGCGGCCGGGGCCGACCTGGCGGTCGGCTGCACCTACAAGTACCTCAACGGCGGCCCGGGCGCCCCGGCCTTCCTGTACGTGCGCGGCGAGCTCCAGGAGCAGCTGCGCCAGCCGATCTGGGGGTGGTTCGGGCAGCGCGACCAGTTCGCGATGGGGACGGCGTACGACCCGGCCGACGGCGTGGACCGGTTCGCCGTCGGCACTCCCCCGGTGCTGGCCATGGCCGCGGTGGAGGTCGGCGCCCGGCTGTCGGCGGAAGCCGGCATCGACCGGCTGGCGGCCAAGGGCCAAGCCCTGACCGAGCTGGTGATCGCGCTGGCCGACGAGTGGCTGGCCGGGGACGGGGTCACCGTCGCCTCACCGCGGGAGGCGACCCGGCGTGGGTCGCACGTCAGCCTGGCGCACCCGCAGGCCTGGCAGCTGACCCAGGCGCTGATCGACCGCGGCGTCGTGCCGGACTTCCGCACCCCGGACCGGCTGCGGCTGGGCCCCGCGCCGCTCTACACCCGGTTCGTCGACGTCTGGGACTCGATGCACCGGCTGCGCACCGTGCTCGCCGACCGGGTGCACGAGGGCTACCCGACCGAGCGCAGCCGGGTCACCTGAGCTTCCTGGCACGGCGGCTCCGGACGGAGCCGCCGTGCCAGGGTCAGCGGGACAGCGATGCGCCGCCGGCCCGACGGGAGCGGACGACGCCACCGGCGACGGCCAGCGCGGTGACCGAACCGAGGGCGACCGGCAGCAGGTCCCAGGAGGCAGGGTCACCACCGGTCTCCGACCGCAGCCCCGGGTTGACGGCCGGCGCCACGACATCGACGTAGGCGTAGTGGGTGGCCACGAACTGGTCGGTCCCGTCGCTCATGACCACGGTCAGCAGGTGGCGCCCGGGCGTCGTCCCGGCCGGCACGGCGAGCTCCACGGTGGACGGGTCAGCTCCGCGGGTCACCGCGTCGGCGACGACCGGCGTCGTCGCCGGCAGTCCGTCCGACCCCGGCAGCTGCAGGCCCAGTGCGCTGTGGCCGAGGTCCGGGATGCCCAGGGCGCGGAACTCCGAGCCGGCCGGCAGGGTGACGGCCAGCGAGCTCCCCGCGGCCACGGTCGCCGCACTGGCGCTCTCGTCCGGCCAGGCCTGCGCGAAGAACTGCTGGGTGAGGTCGACGGCCGCGGGGCCACCGTCGGAGAGGGTGAGCGAGAAGTACCACGGGTCCAACCGCTGCACCCCCGGGTCGTTCCGGAGGTCGAACCCGAAGAGGCGCAGGTGCGCCTCGGGGCCGTTGACGCCGTCGTTGGCCGGCAGGGTGATCCGGTAGCGGTTGCCGCCGAGGGCGGCGAACGACAGCTGGGTCGCCGGGTCGGTGCTCGTCGACTCGTACAGCTCTCCACCGCCGGCGCCGTCGGGCAGGGCCAGCGCTGCTGAGACGCCGCCTCCGTCGACCAGCTGAGGTGGCACGGTCACCGTGACGGTGCCGCCATAGCCGGCCGCCACGGGCTGCAGGGTCGTGGCGGGGACCGGCACGGCCACGGGACGGACGTGGCCGTTCTCCACCGGGCTCGCCCCGACCTCGACGGTGGTGGGGTCGAGCGAGACCGTGCTGGTCCCGGGGGCCGCCACGGCCGGGCTGAGCGAGAGGCCCACCGCGGCGAGGGTGGCGAGACCGAGCACGCCAGCACGGGCGAGGACGGGACGGCGGACGAGACCGCGGGGCGCGGTTCCGGGATCCATGGCGGGGCCTTCTCAGTGTGAGATGCGACGGGGGCTGGAGCAGAGCAGGAGGTGGAGCAGGGCAGGGGCCGGCGGCGCGCCCCGGTCAGGACTCGGCGAAGACGACGAAGTTGTCGTCGGTGGTGCGGCCGTCGTCGTCGACGAAGCAGGTGATCAGGACCAGCCGGCCCGGCATCACCGTCCACACGTCGGTCGCGCCGGGCAGTTCGTCCTTGTCGTAGCGCTCGGTGCGGCTGACCGTGTAGTCGACGTCGCCGCCGGGGGTCCGCACCGTGACGACGTCCCCGGTCGAGACCCCCGCCCCGTGGTCGCCGGGCATGAGCGCGTTGAACGCAGCCGCACCCTTCGTCCACGAGTGGCCGGCGATGTAGACCGTGTTGTCCGGCTCGGTGCCCGGCTCGCCGTAGGGCTGCACCCAGTAGCCGTCGACCATCGACGGCGGGTCGATGACACCGCCCCGGGGCGTGTAGGCGAACACCGGGACGTCGAGGCCGACCGACGGGACCCCCAGGCGCACCGAGGAGGCCCGCGGGCTCGCCGCCGGTGTCTCGGTCGGTGTGGGCGCAGGGGCCTCCGTCGTGGGAGCGGCGGTCGTCGCCGTGGCCGGCGCCGGCGCGGAGGTGACCGTCGACGCTGCGGCGGCGACGCGTGCCGCACCCTCGCCTCGGCCGCCGGTGAGCACCAACACCAGCACCAGCACCAGCGCGACGACGCCGAGCACGGCGGCCCCCGCGAGGGCCGCCGTGCGTCGGGTCAGGTGGGACCGGGTGGGCACGTCAGGCCGGGGAGCCCGTGCGTCGCCGCGTGCGGACGACGAGACCACCCGCGGTCGCCACAGCTCCCGCGCCGGTCAGACCGATCAGGGCGACCGGGACGGACGCCCCCACGTCGGCACCCGTCTCCGACCGGAGACCGGGGTTGACCGCAGGAGCCGCGACCTCGATGACGGCATAGGTGACCGAGAGGAGCCGACCGGTGCTGTCGCCGACGCCGGAGTTGAGCGTGTAGCGGCCCGGACGCAGGTCCGCCGGCAGGCTCACCGTCGCGGTCCGGGCATCCGCGGACAGGGTCGCGGTGAGAGAGATGCGCATGCCGTCCTCGGGCTGCGGGACGAACGCCGTGACCGAGAAGGCGCTGCGGCTCAGGTCGGGGAGGCCGAGCCCGACCAGCGTCGAGCTGGCCGGGAGGCTCACGTCGAGGGTGCGGCCGGGAGTCGCCGTGGCCTGGACCGCGCAGCTCGACTTGTCGCCCGGCGCCTCGACCTGGCCGCAGCCGAGGTACGAGGTGGCGATCAGCGTCGTGGGCAGCTCCACCGCAGCCGGGGCCGAGGACGACAGCTCCAGGTTCCAGGGCCACGGCGGGTCGGACACCGCCGAGTCGGCACCGGCGACCGTGACCGCCAGGGGGCCGAGGTCCAGGGTGCCGAACGAGCCGCTGACGCCGTCGTCGGCAGGAAGGGCGACCTGGTAACGGCCGGCACCCAGATCAGTGACCGCGAGCAGCCGCGCCGGGTCCGCGCTGTCGCTGGTGTAGGTCGTGGTGGGGGTCTCGAGCGCACCGGTCGCGAGGCCGAGACTCAGCGGGAGCGTCGCGGACGGGCTGGCCAGCTGGCTCGGGAGCTGGAAGGTCACCACACCACCGAAGGCGACCGGCACGGGGGCGTAGCCGATACCGTAGGGGGTGCTCGCCAACGGGTGGGGGATCGTCCGCAGGCCCACGGAGAACTCCGTCGGCGCCAGCTCGACGCCGGCGGCGGCTGCGCTGGCGGGCGTGAGGGCCAGGGCCCCGCAGGTCAGGACGGCGGCGGAGACGACGAGGGAACGGCGGACGACACCGCGGGACGCGGTACGGGACGGCATGAGCTGGGGCCTCTCGAGCGTGGTTGCAACACCCACCTGGCGTCGCTGGGGCGGAACCTATCCGTCCGGCGATTCGACACAAGGGCATTTCGCGCGATTCCCCTGAGTGGGTGATCAGTCAGTGGAGAACTGCCACGTGACCCCTGCGCGTGTGGCAGTTCTCCCTACACACTTCGACACACCTGACGGTGCACATGTGGCACCTTCAGCCAGCGCGCCGCTCAGGCGGGGTCCGGGACGCCGATCGGGTTCTGCGCCGGCCACTCCCCGGCCGCGACGACCGCCCGACGCACCGGCGCCAGCAGCTCGGCCAGCCGCTCGCAACCGGCGTGACCGAGCGCCGTCCACGGGCCCTCCGCCAGCCGGTCGGTGTCGGCCTCGACCTCCGCCCGCAACGTGACACCCGCGGAGGTGAGCTCCCCGTCGGACAGCAGGCCGCGCGCGGTGAGTTCCTCGGCGCACGCCGCCCACTGCTCCGGCGACCAGCCGCGGGCCTTCTGCAGCCAGTCGGCCGACGTCGTCCCGGCCGCCGCGGTCAGCACCAGCGCCGGCAGCCCCAACAGCTGCTGCTGCAGCAGGACGGCCAGGTGGCCGTCGCCCCGGTGCTCGCGGAGCGTGGTCAACGCCTGCCACAGCACCAGGTGCGGCTCGGCCGGCCAGGGCACGTCCGCGTTCGCCGCCGCGAGCGGCCGGCCGAGGACGTCGACGCCCTCCGCGGCCCGACGGGCCAGGCCCGCGGCCTCGTGCGCGTCGGGTGAGCCGACCCACTCCGGCAGCGACCGGTGGACCGCGGCGTCCACCCCGGCCAGCCGGGCGGCGAGGGCATCGGCCGGGGACGTCGCCGTCCACACGTCCGGCACCCGGCGGGCGACGAACGCGGGGGCGAAGGACCCGAAGGTCGCCGTCACCAGCGCCGGCCCGACCGGCCCCAGGGGCGCGGCACGGCCGGCGAAGTACCCGGCCCAGAAGCCGCGCAGCCCGGCCGCGGCGTAGGCGGTGCGCGCCTCGTCGGCGAAGTAGGTGAGCGCGTGGAACGGCTCACCGAGGACCCACAACCGTCGCGCCCCGTCACTCACCCGGGGGATCCTGCCAACTCCCTCAGGCGCTCACCGAGTCCGGCATGCCCAGCCACTCCCGCCAGCGCGGGTCGACCGTCCGGTGCCCGAGCAGCCGCCAGGCGGCACCGCTGGGTGCACCGGGCGGGTGCGGCAACGACCACCCCATCTCGGCCAGCGACCGGTCGGCCTTGGTGTGGTTGCAGCGCCGACAGGCGGCCACGACGTTGTCCCAGGTGTGGGTGCCGCCCCGGCTGCGCGGCACCACGTGGTCGATGCTGGTCGCCGACCCTCCGCAGTAGACGCAGGTCTGCCCGTCCCGGGTGAACACCGCGCGGCGGGACAGCGGCACCGACACCGGGTAGGGCACCCGCACGTACCGGGTCAGCCGCACGACGACGGGAACGGCGACGGTCACCCGCTCGGCGTGCACCTCGTCGTCGGTGACGTCGACGGCCTCGGCCTTGGCGGCGAGGACGAGCACGATCGCGCGACGGCTGGAGACCACGCACAACGGCTCGTAGGTGGCGTTGAGCAGGAGCGTCGCGCCGGTGGTGGACGCCGCCGGGGCAGGCGCGTGCGGGCTGGCCAGGGCGTCGCGTCGGGAGCCGGTGGAACCCGGCCCGGACGACGACCCGAGTGCGGTGATCGACACGGGACACCTCCGAGTGCCCCCGGCCACCGACGGCTTCGACAGCCCACGGGCACCTTCATCCTGCACTGCCGCGGTGTGATAACGGGAGCGGCCCCCGCCGACGGCCGAACGGCGCTCGGATTACGGTCGGCGCGTGCGCTACCCCGACGCCCCCCGCCTGGACCTGGTCGACGACCTGCACGGTCACCCGGTCGCCGACCCCTACCGCTGGCTGGAGGACGCCGCGGACCCGCGCACCGTGGCCTGGGCCGCCGCGCAGGACGAGCTGGCCGCCGACCTCCTCGCCGGCCTCCCCGGCCGCCCGGCGTTCGCCGAGCGGATGGCCGAGCTGGTGCACGCCGGTGCGGTGGGCATCCCGGTGTGGCGCAACGGCCGGGCGTTCTCCACCCGCCGGGATCCTGGCCAGGAGCACGCCGTGCTCCGGGTCGCCGAGCCCGACGGCAGCGTGCGGGTGCTGGTCGACCCGACCGCGCTGGACCCGGCCGGCACCACCACGCTGGACGCCTGGTCCCCCTCGTGGGAGGGCGACCGGCTGGCCTACCAGGTCTCGGTCGGCGGCGACGAGGAGTCCCAGCTGTTCGTGCTGGACGTCGACACCGGCGAGCTGATCGAGGGCCCGATCGACCGCTGCCGCTACTCCCCCGTCGGCTGGCTGCCCGGGGGTGCGGAGCTGTTCTACGTGCGGCGACTGGCCCCCGGGCTCGTCCCGGCCGGCGAGGAGCAGTTCCACCGCCGGGTGTGGCGCCACCGGGTGGGCACCGACCCCGCCGACGACGTCCTGGTGCACGGTGAGGGCAGCGACCCCGCGACCTACTTCGGCGCCCGCACCAGCGCCGACGGCCGCTGGCTGGTCGTCTCCGCCTCCGTCGGCACCGCGCCGCGGGACGACGTGTGGCTGGCCGACCTGGCCGGGGACGGCGTCCTCCGCGAGCTGCAGGTCGGCGTGGACGCGCAGACCTCGGCGTGGGTGGCCCGGGACGGCCGGCTGTGGCTGCACACCGACCGGGACGCCCCCCGCAGCCGGCTGGTGGTGGCCGACCCGGCCGACCCGGCCAGCTGGGCGCCGTCGGCCTGGCACGAGGTGGTCCCGCAGTCCGACGACGGGGTGCTCGGCGACGTCGCCCTGGTCGACGGCCCCGACGGTGACCTGCGGGTGCTCGCCGTCCACGCGGTCGACGCCACCGACCGGCTGTCGGTGTGGGCCGCCGACGGCTCCGGCCGGCTCACCGAGGTCACCGCCCTCCCGCCGGGCAGCGTCGCCGGAGTCAGCGCCCCGCCGGAGGGCGGCACGACCGCCTGGGTCGGCTTCACCGACTACGCGACGCCCCCGTCGGTGCTGCGCTGGGACGCCGCCGAGCCCACCGCGCTCACCGCCCACGAGCAGGCGCCGGTGGCCGGCGGCGTGCCCGACGTGCAGGTGGTCGAGGCCCATGCGACGTCGGCGGACGGGACGCCGGTGCACCTGTTCGTGCTCTCCGCCACCGGCACCCCCGACACCCCGCGGCCGACTGTGCTCTACGGCTACGGCGGCTTCAACGTCTCGCTCACCCCGGCCTACAGCGCGCAGGCGCTGGCCTGGGTGGCCGCCGGCGGGGTGTGGGTGGTGGCGAACCTGCGCGGCGGCTCCGAGCACGGCGAGGAGTGGCACCGGGCCGGGATGCGGGAGCGCAAGCAGAACGTGTTCGACGACTTCGCCGCAGCTGCCGGGCACCTGATCGCCGAGGGCTGGACGACGTCGGCCCAGCTGGCGGTGATGGGCGGTTCGAACGGCGGGCTGCTGGTGGGCGCCATGACCACCCAGCACCCCGAACTGGTGGCCGCCGTCGTCTGCAGCGCACCGCTGCTGGACATGGTGCGGTACGAGCTGTTCGGGCTGGGCCGCACCTGGAACGACGAGTACGGCACCGCCGCCGACCCGGTGGAGCTGGGCTGGCTGCTGGGTTACTCGCCCTACCACCGGGTGGTCGAGGGCACCGCCTACCCGGCGGTGCTGTTCACGACGTTCGAATCCGACACCCGGGTGGACCCGCTGCACGCCCGCAAGCTCGCCGCCGCCCTGCAGCACGCGACGACGGCGGCGGCCCCGATCGTGCTGCGCCGGGAGCTGTCGGTGGGGCACGGGGCCCGGGCGGTCAGCCGCACGGTCGGCCTGGCCGCCGACCAGCTGGCCTTCCTGGCCGCACACACCGGGCTGGCGCCCGCCCGCAGCTGAGGGCGGGCACCGGCCCGCTCACTCCAGGTCGGCGAAGACGTTCTCCAGGTCCACGCCCTCGGGGATGATCCCGTCCTCGACGCCGAGCTCGAGCAGCCGTGCGACCGAGTCGCGGTTGATCTCGGTCTGGTAGGTGGGCAGCGTCAGCTCCTGGGCGATCGCCGGGTCGATGTTCGTGTAGCTGCTCAGCACCTCGCGCACCTCGTCGGGGTGCTCCGTGGCGTACTGCTGCGCCTCCTCCATCGCGTCGGCGAAGGCCTGCACGATCTCGGGGTTCTCCGCGGCGTACGGGTCGGAGGTGAAGTAGCCGGCGACGGTGAGCGCCTCGTCGGTCTCGGTGTACGGGGCGGCGACCACGCGCATGCCCTGGCTCACCCCGACGGTGGCGAACGGCTCCACGGCGAAGGCCGCGTCCACCGAGCCGTCGGCGACCGCGGCGACCATGTTGGGGAAGGCCAGCTCCACGAACTGGATCGACGAGGGGTCGCCGCCGTCCTGCCGGACGGTCTCCCGGACGACGGTGTCGCTGATGTTGTTGATCGAGTTGATCGCGATCCTCTTCCCGGCCAGGTCGGCCGGCTGCTGCACGTCGGAGTCCTCGGGGACGATCACCGCAGCGAAGTCCTCCTCCGGGTCGCCGGTGGCCCCCGGACCCGGTGCGACCAGTGCGAGCGGCACCCCGCGCGACTCGGCCTGCAACAGGCTGGTGATGTTGGAGAAGCCGAACTCCGCCTCCCCGGAGAGCACCGCCGGCACGATGGCGGCGCCGCCCTGGGCGAGGAACGGCTCCACCTCCAGGCCGTGGTCGGCGAAGATCCCGACCTCCTGGGCGAGGTACAGCGGCGCCACGTCCACGATCGGGATCGCGCCCACCCGCACGGTGGTCAGCTCATCGGTCGCCGCACCGGCCGCGGGCTCGGCCACCTCGTCGTCCCCGCCGCCACATCCGGCGAGCACCAGGGCGCCGATCACCATCGAGCCCACCACCATCGAGCTCCTGGACGTCCTGAGCACGCGTTCCTCCAGTAGATCTCGGCGGCCGCCGCTCACGAGACAGCGGGACGACGTTCGGGTGGGTGCCGGCGGACGCTAGGTCGTGATGCCGGTCACGTCAACGGGGGCTTCCGTCGTGCGGCAGCCGCCCGCCCCGCAGCAGGCCGGGCCGCAGCCGGGCGTCCCGGTACCGGAACGTGGGCGGCACGCCGGGCGGCTCCACTGCCGGTGGACGACGGTGCGCCACCGACCTGCCACACTCCCGCGTCATGGAACGGGCACGAACGGTGATCGCCGCCGCTGAGGGCAGGGGACGCTGCTGAGCCGCCCCCGCTCGCGTCCACCGCGCGCGACCAGCCGGCCGGCCACCTACGGGCAGGTCTTCGCCGTCGGTGAGTTCCGTCCGCTGTTCGGCTCCTACCTGCTCTCCACGATCGGCGACGAGCTCGCCCGGGTCGCGCTGACCGTGCTCGTCTACCAGCGCACCCAGTCGGCGCTGCTGTCAGCTGTCACGTTCGGGATCAGCTACCTGCCGTGGGTCCTCGGTGGCCCGGTGCTGGCCGCGCTGGCCGACCGACTCCCCCGGCACCGGGTGCTGATCACCAGCGACGTGATCCGCGCGGTCCTGGTGGCCGGCATGGCGGTCCCGGGCATGCCGCTGGCGCTGCTGCTGGGCCTGCTGCTGCTGGTGTCGCTGTGCTCGCCCCCCTTCGAGGCGGCCCGGTCGGCGCTGATGGCCGACGTGCTGGAGGGCGACCGCTACGCCGTGGCCACCTCGCTGACCGGCGTCACGGCCCAGGTGTCCCAGCTGATCGGCTTCCTGCTCGGCGGCGCCCTGCTGCTGCACTTCTCCCCCTCGGCGGCGTTGCTGCTCAACGCCGCCACCTTCGCCGTCTCCGCCGGCTGGCTCGCCCTCGGCCTGCAGCCCCGCCCGGCGCCCGGGCTGGCCGATCCCGAGGCCGAGGTCCGGTCGCTGTGGCGGGAGACCGCCAGCGGCATGCGGTTCGTCGCCGCCACGCCCCGGCTGCTGTCCATCGTCGGGGTGCTCTGGGTGGCCGCCCTGTTCGTCAACGCCCCCGAAGGCATCGCCACCCCACTGGGTCTGCAGCTGCAGGGCACGACCGCGGCCGCCGGCGTCCTGCTGGCCGCCGCACCGGCGGGCACCGCCCTCGGCGGTCTGGTCGTCGGCCGGTTCTGCCCGCCGCACGTCCGCGAACGACTGCTGGCCCCGCTGGTGGCCCTGTCGCTGACCGGCGTGCTGCTGGCCGGGCTGGTGCCGGTGTGGCTGGGCACCGGCACCGCGGCGTTCACCGCCGTGGTGGCGCTCTTCTTCGTCGCCGGGATCGGCGGCGCCTGCTCGATCCCGCTGAACGTCGCCTTCGTGCAGGCGGTGCCCAGCGCCTACCGCGGGCGGGCGTTCGGGGTGGCGGCCGCGGGGCTCGCCGGCGTCCAGGGGCTCGGTGTGGTGCTGGCCGGGCTCGGGGCCGAGGCCCTGACGCCGAGCACGGTGGTGGCACTGTCGGGCGGCGTCGGCCTGGTCGTCGTCGTCGTCCCACTGATCGCCCTGCGGCGCAGCCGACCCGCGGCGGCCACCGCCCCCGTGCACCCGGCGCCCGTCCCTGGAGGACCATCGCAGTCATGAGCGAGACGAGCCGGTCGCTGCCCTCGGCGGGCAGCTTCTACGACGAGATCGGCGGCGAGCAGACCTTCCGCACCCTGGTCGCGCACTTCTACGGCGCGGTCCGGGAGGACCCGATCCTGCGCCCGATGTACCCGGCGGACGACTGGGAGGGCGCCGAGACCCGGCTGCGGATGTTCCTGGAGCAGTACTGGGGCGGGCCGCGCACCTACTCGGAGGAGCGCGGGCACCCCCGGCTGCGGATGCGCCACGCACCCTTCGCCGTCGACGAGAAGGCGCGCGACGCGTGGCTGACCCACATGCGGGCCGCCGTCGACTCCCTCGGGCTGACCGCCGAGCAGGACGCGACGTTGTGGGGTTACCTGGAGTTGGCGGCGCACAGCATGCAGAACCGCTGACCGACCCCTGCGCCGCGGCCGCACCTGCACCGACCTCCCGAGGAGCCTCCGCTGAGCCAGCACCCGACGCCCGTCTCCCCCACCACCGCTGACTGGTGGCGGGACGCGGTCTTCTACCAGGTCTACGTGCGCAGCTTCGCCGACGCCACCGGCGACGGCGTCGGTGACCTGGCCGGCATCCGCGCGCACCTGCCGTACCTCGCCGAGCTCGGCGTCGACGCGCTCTGGATCACGCCGTTCTACCCCTCGCCGATGCACGACCACGGCTACGACGTCGCCGACCCCCGCGGCGTGGAGCCGGTCTTCGGCGACCTGGCCGGCTTCGACGCGCTGCTGCACGACGCCCACGAGCTGGGCCTGCGGGTGACCATCGACCTGGTGCCCAACCACAGCTCCCACGACCACGAGTGGTTCGCCGAGGCGCTGACCGCCCCGGCCGGCTCACCGGCCCGGGACCGGTACTTCTTCCGCGACGGGTCCGGCCCGGACGGCGCGCAGCCGCCGAACAACTGGCCCTCGGTGTTCGGCGGACCGGCCTGGACCCGGGTGCCCGACGGCCAGTGGTACCTCCACCTGTTCGCCCCCGAGCAGCCCGACCTGGACTACTCGAACCCCGAGGTCGTCGCCGACCTCGACGAGACGCTGCGCTTCTGGCTGGACCGCGGGGTCGACGGCTTCCGGATCGACGTGGCGCACGGCATGGCCAAACCACCGGGGCTGCCGGACATGGTGCCCGCGGAGGACACCGGCCTGTTCGCCGACGACGGACCGGGGGACCTGAGGTTCGACCAGGACCACGTGCACGCCCTGCACCGGCGGGTGCGTGCGGTGCTCGACACCTACCCCGACCGGATGGCCGTCGGGGAGGTGTGGGTGTTCGACGACGAGCGGCTCTCCCACTACCTGCGCCCCGACGAGCTGCACCTGGCCTTCAACTTCCGACTGCTGACCGCCGAGTGGGACGCCGCCGAGCTGCAGGCAGCGGTGGAGCACTCGCTGAACACGGTTGCGCCGACGCCGGCGCCGGCCTGCTGGGTGCTGTCCAACCACGACCGACCGCGGCACGTCACGCGCTACGGCGGTGGCGAAGTGGGCACCCGGCGGGCGCGGGCCGCGGCGCTGCTGCAGTTGGCGCTGCCCGGGGTCGCCTACGTCTACAACGGCGACGAGCTCGGCATGCCCGACGTCCACCTGCCCGACGAGGTGCTGCAGGACCCGATCTGGGAGCGCTCCGGGCGCACCGAGCGGGGCCGGGACGGCTGCCGGGTGCCGTTGCCCTGGTCCGGCGACCAGCCGCCGTACGGGTTCTCCACGACCGCCGACACCTGGCTGCCGATGCCCGCCGGCTGGGCGCCGCTGACCGCCGAGGCCCAGGCGGCCGATGCCGACTCGATGCTGTCGCTGTACCGGGCAGCGCTGGCGCTGCGCCGCAACTCCCCCGCCTTCGCCGGAGACGGCGTGGAGTGGCTGCCCGCACCGGAGGGCTGCCTGGTGTTCCGGCGACCCGGTGGGCTGGTCTGCCTGCTCAACCTCTCGGCCGCCCCGGTCCCGCTGCCGGAGGGGCACGTCCTCCTGGCGAGCGCGCCGGTCACCGACGGCGCGGTGCCGGTCGACGGCGCGGTGTGGCTGCGGGCGTGACCTGGGCGGACCAGCCCTTCGGGTACGCGCCCGGGTAGGGCAGACTCTCAGCCGACCCACGGCGCACCGCGCCGACCTGCACCTCAGGAGGACCCGTGGCCACTGCCTCGCTGCCCGCGCTCCCGGCGCGCCCACTCGTTCTCGCCGACCTCGTGCCGGCCGTCCGGGCGCGCAACGTCGCACTGGTCGGGCTCGGCGTGCTGTTCACCGCACTGCTGGCCCAGGTGTCCATCCCGGTCCCCGGCTCCCCGGTGCCGATCACCGGCCAGACGCTGGCGGTCGTGCTGACCGCGGCCAGCCTCGGGCCGGTCCGCGGGGTGGCGGTGCAGGCCGTCTACATCATCGCGGCACTGGTCGGGCTCCCGTTCTACTCGGAGGCCAGCGGCGGCGTCGAGGTCGTCTTCGGTGCCACCGGCGGGTACGTCGTCGGCTTCATCCCCGCCGCCTTCCTGATCGGCCTGGCCGCCCGTCACGGGATGGACCGGCAGCCGCTGAAGGCCGCGCCGCTGTTCGTCGCCGGCCAGGCGGTCATCTTCGCCGTCGGGGTGCCCTGGCTGGCCGTCAGCGCCGGGCTCTCGGCCTCTGCGGCGCTGGAGGCGGGCTTCTACCCGTTCATCGTCGGAGGCCTCGTCAAGGCGGTCGTGGCCGCCGGTGTGCTGAGCGGCGCCTGGGCGCTGGTCCGCCGCAGCCGCTGACCACGCCCGGCACCTGACCAGGACCGCCCCGCTGCGGTGTCCGCCTCCGCGGATGCCGCAGCGGGGCGGTTCTCGTCGCTCCGGTTGATCAGTCGCCGGGCTCGTCGAGGTAGCGGGCCAGGAAGGTCTTCTCCTCCGGGGTGAGCCGGCGCGGCCGGTTCAGCGCGAAGTCGAACGTCACCAGCAGGGTGCTCCCGGTGACGGCCAGCTGACCGTGGTCGAAGAGCTCGTAGTGGCAGGTGAACGCGGCAGCCCGGACGCCGGACACCCAGATCTGCACCTGCAGCGGGTCGGCGTCGTAGAGCACCGGCCGCTTGTAGGCGATCTCGTGGGTCGCGACCACGATGCCCCGGCGCAGGCCGGTCTTCTCGTCGTGGGTCGGCTGGTCGAAGAACAGGTCGACCCGCGCCATCTCGAAGTAGCCGAGGAAGGCCACGTTGTTGATGTGCTGGTAGGCGTCCATGTCCGACCAGCGCATCGGGACGGCGACGGTGTGCCTCACACCGGTCACCCTGCCTCATGGCCCGCCGCCGTCCGCACCGGCCCTGTTCCCCCGCGCCCCGTGCAGGCCTACCGTGCGCTCGTGGACCCGTGGGCAGAGACCGAGCCAGGCGTGCTGGTGCTGCCGTCGGGACGCCGGGTCCGCGGTCGTGGCCTGCGCCGGCCACTGCCTGAGGGCGATCCGATGCCCACGTACGGCCTGTACCTGCTGGGCCGACCCCCGTGTCCTGTCCCCTGGACGACCCGCTGGGTGCGCTGGCCGGACTTCCGGTTGCCCACCGCCCCCGGCGACCTGCACGACGCACTCCGTGAGCTGTGGCAGCGGGCGGAGACCGAGCGGGTCGAGGTCGCCTGCGCGGGCGGCACCGGCCGCACCGGGACGGCGCTGGCCTGTCTCGCGGTCCTGGACGGGCTCCCGCCGGCCCGGGCGGTCGCCTTCGTGCGGGGGCACTACCGCCGGCACGCCGTGGAGACCCGCAGCCAGATGCGCTTCGTCGCCCGGTTCGGCGGCTGACCCGTCCCGTGCCCCGCGCAGCGGAGACCCGCCACGCGGCGACGGCCGGCCGGAGCGCAGAGCTCCGGCCGGCCGTCGATGCCTCCCCCGGCCCCGCTGCCGGGGCCCGTGCCGAGGAACGAGGCGTGGGGGCAGCGGGGGTCCTTCGTCAGTCCCGGGTGAGCTTCCGGTAGGTGGCGCGGTGCGGGCGGGCGGCGTCCGGGCCGAGCCGCTCGACCTTGTTCTTCTCGTAGTCGTCGAAGTTGCCCTCGAACCAGAACCACTTCGAGTCGCCCTCGTAGGCCAGGATGTGCGTCGCCACCCGGTCGAGGAACCAGCGGTCGTGGCTCACGACCACGGCGCAGCCGGGGAACTCCAGCAGCGCCCCCTCCAGGCTGGTCAGCGTCTCGGTGTCCAGGTCGTTGGTGGGCTCGTCGAGCAGCAGCAGGTTGCCGCCCTGCTTGAGCGTCAACGCCAGGTTCAGCCGGTTGCGCTCACCGCCGGAGAGCACGCCGGCCTTCTTCTGCTGGTCCGGGCCCTTGAACCCGAACGCCGAGACGTAGGCGCGGGAGGGCATCTCGACGTTGCCGACCTTGATGTGGTCCAGGCCGTCGGAGACGACCTCCCACAGGCTCTTGGCCGGGTCGATGCCGCTGCGGTCCTGCGCGACGTAGGCGACCTTGACCGTCTCACCGATCTTGATGTCGCCGTCGTCGGGCTTGTCCTCGCCCACCAGCATCTTGAACAGCGTGGTCTTGCCGACGCCGTTGGGCCCCACCACGCCGACGATGCCGTTGCGCGGCAGCGTGAAGGACAGGTCGTCGATCAGCACCCGGTCGCCGAAGCCCTTGGTGAGGTCCTTGGTCTCGATGACCACGCTGCCCAGCCGCGGGCCCGGCGGGATCTGGATCTCCTCGAAGTCCAGCTTGCGGAACTTGTCGGCCTCGGTGGCCATCTCCTCGTAGCGGGCCAGCCGCGCCTTGCTCTTGGCCTGGCGGGCCTTGGCGCCGGAGCGGACCCACTCCAGCTCGTCCTTCAGCCGCTTGGCGCGCTTGGCGTCCTTGGCACCCTCGACCTTGAGCCGGGTCTGCTTGGTCTCCAGGTAGGTGGAGTAGTTGCCCTCGTAGGGGTAGGCCCGGCCGCGGTCGAGCTCGAGGATCCACTGGGCCACGTTGTCCAGGAAGTACCGGTCGTGGGTCACGGCGACGACGGTGCCGGCGTACTTCTCCAGGTGCTGCTCCAGCCACGCGACGCTCTCCGCGTCCAGGTGGTTGGTGGGCTCGTCCAGCAGCAACAGGTCCGGGGCCTCCAGCAGCAGCTTGCACAGCGCCACGCGGCGACGCTCACCACCGGAGAGCACGCGGACGTCGGCGTCGCCGGGCGGGCAGCGCAGTGCGTCCATCGCCTGCTCGATGCGGTTGTCGAGCTCCCAGCCGTCGGCGTTCTCGATGACCTCCATGAGCTCGCCCTGCTCGGCCATCAGCGAGTCGAAGTCGGCGTCGGGCTCCCCCATGGCGGCGCTGACCTCCTCGAAGCGGGTGAGCGCCGCGCGCAGGTCCTTCACCGCTTCTTCCACGTTGCCGCGGACGTCGAGGTCCTCGTTGAGCGGCGGCTCCTGCTCCAGGATGCCGACCGAGGCGCCGGGGGCGAGCACGGTGTCGCCGTTGGAGGCGGTCTCCATGCCGGCCATGATCTTCAGGACGGTCGACTTGCCGGCGCCGTTGGGGCCGACGACACCGATCTTGGCGCCGGGCAGGAACGCCAGGGTCACGTCGTCGAGGATCACCTTGTCGCCGTGCGCCTTGCGCGCACGGACCATCGAGTAGATGTACTGGGCCACTGAGTGGGAGCCTTCCGTCGGGTCGCGAGTGGGGGGCGGGGCGGGCGGCCGTGCCCGGCGAGCACCGGCCCCGCCCCCTGCGTTCTCAGCTCCGATCCTCCCAGCCGGGGAGGGTCACGTCAGCGCCGGGACCGCCGGCTCCTCGGACGTGACCTCGGAGTCCGAGTTGTGCAACGTCTCCGCCCCCTCGGTGTAGTCCGTGGGGCGGTGGGCGTAGGGGTCCGCGGTCGGCGGCTCGTCCTCGCCCGGCTCCTGCGGGGCGGCGAGCCCGGCGGACCGGTCGACGCGCGGCGGCCGGGTGAAGTCCGACCAGCCCCGGGCGAGGTTCAACCCCACCGCGATCGCCTTGATCCGGTTCGCGCTGCGGCGCCCGGCCTCGCTCTCCCAGGACTCGGTCAGCAGGTTGCCGACGACGACCACCGGGTCGCCCTTGGTCACGCTGCGGGCCACGTTGCCGCCCAGCTCGTTCCAGCAGGCCACGTCGATCCAGAGCGTGGCGCCGTCGACGAAGCCCTTGGTCTCCTCGTCCCAGCGGCGGGAGGTGGAGGCCATCCGGAAGTTGGTCACCGACCCGTTGCTGGTCCGGTTCTGGCGCGGGACGTCGACCACGTTGCCGACGACGTGCAGAGGGGTGTCGTTCACGGTGCTCCTCAGGGTGCGGTCCCCCGGCGACCTGCCGGGCTGGGACCACCGTGGAGCGCAGCGGCGGGCCAGGACAGGCGTCAGCGCGGACTGTGGACGCGCCCGCCGGCTGTGGACGAGCAGCGCCGAGCAGTCGGGGCCGACCGCTACGCCCCCGGTTCCGGCACGGTGGCCCGGTCCGATGCGATGATCTGGCCGCGAGCGCCCGTAGCTCAGTGGATAGAGCAGGTGCCTTCTAAGCACTTGGTCGCAGGTTCGATCCCTGCCGGGCGCGCCCCTGGCTCCGTCACCTCACGCGGGGTGGTAACCCTCCACGCCGACGGCGAGGTCGCCGTCGCGTGGGTCGGCGGTGAAGACCAGGACCGCCTCCCGCAGGCTCTCCGGAGGGACGTAGGCGATGCTGGCCGACGCCTGTTCCACCTGCCGACCGTCTCGCCTCAGCTCGCCGCCGAGGTGGACCGCCTCGGCGGTGGTGCCACCGTCGTTGGTCACGTCCAGGCGCACCTCGTACCCGGTGCCCACCGACCGGACCGCGGTGATCTCCACAGCGAGCTCCGGTCCGCTCTCCCGGACGGCGAGGGCCTGGTAGCCGAGGAAGGCGACCAGCAGCAGCACGAGCAGTGCGCCCAGTCCGCCCACGGCGTACTCGGCAACCGACGTGCCACCGTGCTCCGTGCTCTCGGTGTCCTCGTCCGGATCAGACACAGTTCCCTCTCGTCACAGGATGAGCCGGGCCACCGCGGCACCCAGGCCCGCGGGGAGAGCGAGTACGACCGTCTCGGTGACCACCATGACCAGCCCGGTGTCGTCGAAGCGGCCGAGCGCCCACAGGAGGTAGGCCGAGAGGCACAGCGCCACCGCATAGCCGACGAGGGTGAAGCCCACGAACGCCCGGACCGGGCCGTCATCGTGCTCCTGCCCACCGAAGCCGACCTGGTAGACGAACGCGTGCATCAGCGCGAGCGTGACGCCGAGGAGTGCCAGCGTGTGCCAGGGGGTCATCGTGGCCGCCAGCAGCACGATCTCCTCCGTCGGCGCCAGGCTGGCTGCGAACACGACCGCACCGGCCGCCATGAGGAAGACCTCGTGGCCGTACCCGGACCTGGCCGAGGGAGAGCCTCCGTCGCCGAGCTGGGCCCGGGCGTACGAGGCACCGACCGCGGCCGGCAGCAGGGCGAGTCCGAGGACCGACGTCGCGTCCCGCCAGTCCCTGAGCCAGTCCAGGACGCCCAGTGCAGTGAGGACGACCGCGGCGGCCACGGCCGCAGCGAGGAACGCCACGCCCGCGTCCACCAGGGCGGCGCGCCAACCACCTCCGGCAACGCCGAGGTGCCGGGCGAGGCCGACCACCAGGAGGATCGTCCCGACGGTGAGGACGAGGAGCCGGTGGCGGTCGACGCTCAGGCTGAGCCGCCACACCTCCATCGTCATCAGGACGGGCAGGGCGAACAACAGGGCCCCGCCGACCGCACGGCCGAACCCCCGGGTCAGGTGGTGGATCTCGGTCTGCGGTGGCATCGCGCTCCCTCGCCGACGGCAGGTGGGCCCTGTGGCTGCGGTCGGCATCCGGGTCAGGGCGGCCGGCTGCGCCAGGTCCCGAGCCGGTCAGCCGCCGGAACGCAATCGGTCGGCGGGGCGCAGACCTCGCACCCCGCCGACCGACTCAGCTGTCGCGACCAGACGAGTCTTACTCGTCCTCCTCCTCTTCGAGGACGTCGCCCTCCTCGACCACGCCCGTGTCGTCGACGCCCTCTTCTTCACTTCCGCAAGCGGTCATGGTGAAGGACGCGGCGGCGATGGCGACACCAGCCGCGGCGGAGCGCCACCGGTTGCGGCGTGCGGGCAGTGAGATGCTGGTCATCGTTCTCCTCGGGTCGGTCGGCCATGGCCGACGTCGGATGTACGCACGGCCGACATGCCCAGCCACCTGCGATCCCAATCCCCGATCATCGCCGTCGTCAGGAAGCCGTAAGGACGAGCGGACCCGGCACGGGGCAGGTCGGGCGCTCAGCCTGCGCGGCACGTCTCGGCGCCGCGGGGCCCGGCTCGCGACCCGGCTCGAAGCCCACGTCGGCGAGGACGACGTCGACCGGGCCGGTGTACCGCTCGCCGTTGCGGAGCTCGTGCCGCGTCCACGCCGGCGGCTCGATGTGGGCGTCGGCCACCGCCGGCGCCTCCCGCCAGACCAGGCCGCCGCCCCCCCGTCGGGCCGTGCATTCCCTCGGCCTGCTCGTCGACCAGGGCGGCGATACCGCCGGCGAACAGGTGTCCCGGCACCGGGCCGGTGGTAGCTCAGGCCCATGGCTGTGGCACCGGACCCCGACGAGATCTACGAGCGCGCCCGCAAGGAGGGGCACCGGCGGCTGTACATGCCCCCGCTGGAGCAGGTGAGCACCGGCTTCATCGCGGGGGTCACGATCGTCTTCGGGATCGTGGCCCTGGGCGTGATCGTGGCGTTGCTGGACTCGGCGATGGGCGAGCGGCCCGCCGAGGTGGTGGGCGCCGTCGGCTTCTCGTTCGGGGTGGTCTTCCTCATCGTCGGGCGGACCGAGCTGTTCAGCGAGAACTTCTTCGACCCGGTGGCGGCCGCCATCGAGGAAGGCGGAGTGCGGGTCTGGGTCCGCATGGTGCGGCTGTGGGGCACCATCCTGCTGCTCAACCTCGTCGGCGGCGCCGCGCTGGTCGGGGTCATGACGGTCGAGGGCGCCCTGCCCGGTGACGCCGACCAGGTGCTGGTGCACCTCGCCGAGGCCACCGCATCGCTCGGCTGGGCCCCGACCCTCGCCCGGGCCGTTCTCGCCGGGGCACTGGTCACCCTCCTGTCGTACATGCTGAAGGCGGTGAACTCGGTCAGCGCGCGCATCCTGGTCAGCGCGATGGTGGGCTTCTTCCTCGCCCTCGGCCCCTTCGACCACGCCGCCGTCTCGGGCCTGCAGATCCTCTTCGGCGTCTGGTTGTCCGATGCGGTGACCTACGTCGACCTGTTCCGCAACGTCGGGCTGGCCACGGCCGGCAACCTCGCCGGTGGCCTGCTGTTGATCACCTTGACGCACACGGCACAGGTCAAGAGCTCCCGATGAAGCCACACGAGTAGCCACGCCCGCGCACCGTCGTGACCAGTTGCGGCTGGGCCGGGTCGGGCTCCACCTTCGTCCGGAGCCTGCGCACGTGGGTGTGGAGCAGCGCACGGTCGCCGCGGTACCCCGGCCCCCAGACCCGGTCGAGGAGGTCCTCCTGCGAGACGACGGACCCCTGCGCCAGCGCCAGCTCCCGCAGGATGCAGAACTCCGTCCGGGTGAGGTCGACAGCACGTCCGGCGCACAGGACCACCCCGCCGTCCGGCAGGATCTCCAGGTCCCCCGCAGGGATCCGCCGCGGGCTCGCGCCCCCCTGGTGGCGGCGGCACAACGCCCGGACCCGTGCCGAGACCTCCTCCGCCGTCCACGGCGTGGAGACGTGGTGGTCGGCACCTGCGTCGATCGCAGCCACGACGTCACGGCTCCCCCGCCGGGCGCTGAGCACGATCACCGGGGTCTGCCAGCTGTCGCGCAGCTCCCGGCACATCGCGAGGCCGGCCCGGTCGGACCGCGTGATCTCGATCAGCACGACATCGGCACGGCGCTCCGACAGCCGCCGCCGTGCGTCCGCAGCCGTCCCGGCCTCGCGCACCTCGATCCCCTCAGCGGCCAACCCCCTGCTGAGGTCTCGACGCCGCGCCGCGTCCTCCTGGATGACGAGCACCGAGTGCACCACGGTCAGGCCCTTCGCGATCGCCCGCAGACAGACCCCGGTCCTCGAGGTCGCGCGGAGCTCCGCTGGACGGGCCCCGCGCGCGGGCCGGCCACCCCGCGAGTCCCCGAGCGCACTGGCGCCGCGGGTCGTGCGGTGGCCGACTCCTCGATCCTGCCCTGCGGCGGGCAGCGCAGGCCACTCGTCGTCCCTGACTCAGCGGTCCTCGCCGCGTCCACCCGGCACCGGGACCGGGGACGACCACCGGGCCTCCGGAGCCCGAGGCCGTGCGACGGCGGTTCAGCGACGCCCGAGCGGGAAGACCCTCGGGGTGTCGTACTCCGTGCTCGTCGTCGAGGGGGTCGAACACATCCGTCGCGTCCTCGCGACGACGCTCCGGCGGGAGGGACTCGACGTGACCGAGGCGGCGACCGAGGGGCGGGGGCTCCGCCTCCTGGACGAGCGGCCGCACGACGTCGTGCTCCTCGACCTGAAGGTGCCCGACCGCGACGGCTTCCAGATGTGCCGCGCCATCCGCAGGCGCACGGACACCCCGATCATCGTGATCGCCCTCCGGACCACCAGCCGCGACGTCGTCGTCGGGCTGGACGCGGGGGCGGACGACTACGTCGTCGCACCCTTCACCACCGAAGAGCTGTCCGCACGCATCCGGGGCCTGGGCCGCCGGACGCGCGGGCTGCCAGGACCGAGGATCCAGGTCGGCGAGCTGGACATCGCCCCCCGAGACGGGATGGTGACCCGGTCCGGTGAGCCCGTCGCGCTCACCAGGACGGAGTTCAAGCTGCTCAGCGAGCTCGCCATCGAACGCGGGCGGGCGGTCAGCCGGGAAGAGCTGATCGAACGGGTCTGGGGCGCGGACCACGTCGGCGACTCCCGGCTCGTCGACGTCCACGTGTGGCGCCTCCGCAAGAAGATCGAGCCCACGCCGTCCCGGCCGACCGTGGTGACGACGGTGCGAGGCATGGGATATCGCCTCCCCGGGTGACCGGCGACCCGGCGGGTGCGCGCCGCGGGTGCACCGTCGACCGCCTCGTGGTCCGACACGGCAGGCCGCCTCAGGGAAGCGTCTGGAAGGTGCCCGAGGCGACCACCGTCCGGTCCGTCCCGGTCTCCAGTTGGTAGTGGTAGGACCGGTTCGGGGCGAGGCTGCGGGTGAGGGACAGCGGGACGACGTCGTTGTCGGTCGTGCGGTAGGTGTAGAAGCCGGTCTGCGAGCCGAACGGTGAGGCGGAGACCCGGAGGGTGGTCCGCGCCGTGTTCGGGGGGACGTACGCGGACACGGTCACGCCGATGCGGCTCGGGGTGACGGTGTGTTCCCACGGCTGCGGGCCGGCCGCGGGTGCGGATCCGGCGATCGGGGTGGAGTACCGGTTGAGGACGCCCTCGATGATGGTGCCGAACTGACCGTTCCGGGCGTGGCCGACCCCGGCCGGGTGCTCGTGCGACGTCTGGAATCCGCGGTCGGCGTACCAGGCCTCGCCGGCCTGGGCCCCATAGGGACCGTTCAGCGAGTTCAGGCCGCCAGGCGCGGACCCGTTGGTGTCGGTGTCCAGCTCGCCGGTGTCCCAGTGCATGTGCACGTTGGCCTGGAGCGACGCGGGGAACGCGTCCGCGGCGACCGCGGGTGTGCCACCCCCGCCGATCACGATGGTCCCGCCGCCGGTCAAGAGCTCCGAGTGCCGGGGGAACAGGAACCGGGTCACCAACTGCGCGCCGCTGCTGTACCCGCCCAGCCACACGCGGTCCCGGTCGATGTCGTACTGGCCGTAGACCGAGTCGATCAGCGCGGCGAGGTGGTCGGCGTACCCGGTCGGGTCGCCCCGCTCCCAGCACTGACAGGCGCGGTTGGGGCTGGAGGGCACCAGCAGGACCATGTTGTTCCGCTTCGCCACGGCGACGACGCCGTTGACCCCGCCGAGCGAGTAGCTGGCCGACGGGTTCTCGAACCCGTACTCGCCGGTGCCGTCGGCGTAGACGAGCAGCCCGACCGGCTGGGAACGGTCGATCCCGGCCGCGTACAGGTGGTGCTGAGCGGTGTACCCGGCGCCGGTGGAGGTCTGGAACGTGCGGTCGGTGAGCGGGCCGCCCGATCCGCCGGTCGGGGCGGCGACAGCGGGCGTGGCGGTGGCGGTGGCGAGCAGCGCGACCAGCGCTGCCAGCACGATGCGGGACGGGCGCACGAGAGCTCCAAGCGCGTTGAGGGGTTCGGACATCTCGCCGACGGGGGTGCGTGGACGACCCGTCTGTTCGCAGCTGATGTCACAGGCCGGTCACAGCCTGCGGGGTCGGAGCGAGGCACGCCCGGGGATGCCGAGAGAGTCTTCTCACCGTTCAGCTGCCGGCTGCTCGCGGCGCCCGGTGCCAGGGGAGCTGAGCTGCCACGCGTCGCCCGTCGAGGAGTGACGTCGTCCGCGCGCTGCCGGCGACCAGGTGGTGCGGACGACGGGCCGCGGACCGCGCGCCAGGGGCCTACGCTGCCCGCATGTCCGCACCACAGGTCCCAGCCGAAGCCGGATCGGATCACTCCAGCCGGATGCCGGACGACCTCGGGGACGTGATGGGCCGGATCGCCCGCACGTTGCAGGAGGAACACGGCGACGTCGACCGGACCCTGGCGTCGATCACCGCCGCCGCGGTGGACACCGTGCCGGGAACGGACATGGCCAGCATCAGCCTGGTCATCCGCCGCCGTGTCGAGCCGCAGGCCGCCACCAGCGAGCAGGCCCAGGAGATCGACGCCCTGCAGTCCGAGTTCGACGAGGGGCCCTGCCTGGACGCCCTCCGTGAGCAGCAGACCGTCCGGGTCGACGACCTCGCCGACGACAGGCGCTGGCCCCGTTTCGCCGCCGAGGCCTCCCGGCGCGGTGCCGGCAGCATGCTGAGCTTCCAGCTGTTCACCGAGGGCGACAACCTGGGCGCCCTGAACCTCTTCGCCCAGGAGCCGCACTCCTTCGACGCCGAGTCGGAGACCGTGGGGCAGATCTTCGCCTCGCACGCCGCCATCGCGCTGTCCGCCGCGCGACAGGAGTCGAACCTGCGTTCTGCCATGGACAGCCGAGACCTGATCGGCCAGGCCAAGGGGATCCTGATGGAGCGCCACCGGCTGACCGCGTCCCAGGCCTTCGAGCTCCTGGTGCGGGCGTCGTCGCACACCAACCGCAAGCTGCTCGACGTCGCCGACGAGCTGACCAGCACCGGGGCCATGACGACCGACTGACCGCCGCCCTCAGGTCGCCGGGCGCTCCCCCGGCGGCACCCAGCCGATCGCCGGTGCGACGTGCCGCACCACCGTCTCCAGCAGGTGGGCGTTGTACTCGACACCGAGCATGTTCGGCACGGTCAGCAGCAGCGTGTCGGCGTCCCGGACGGCGGCGTCCTTGGCCAGCTCCTCGGCCAGCTGGTCGGGCTCACCGACGTAGCTCTTGCCGAACCGGGCCCGCACGCCCTCCAGGAGACCGACCTGGTCGTCGCCCCCCTGACCCGAGCCGAAGTACTGCCGGTCGGTGTCGGTGGTGATCGGCAGGACGCTGCGGCTGACCGAGACCCGCGGCTCGTGCGCCCAGCCGGCGTCGGCCCAGGCCGCGCGGTACAGCGCGATCTGCTCGGCCTGCAGCTCGTCGAAGGGCACCCCGGTGTCCTCGGACAGCAGCGTCGAGCTCATCAGGTTCATCCCCTGCTCCGCGGTCCAGACCGCGGTCTGCCGGGTGCCCGATCCCCACCAGATGCGCTGCCGGAGCCCCGGGGACTGCGGCTGGACGGCGAGCCGCCCGGACGCCCCGCCGGTCATCCGCGGGTCCGTGTCCACGACGGTGGCCCCGCTGATCGCGGCGAGGAACAGCGTGGTCTTCTCCCGGGCCAGCTCGGCGTCACTGCCGCCGTCGGCGGGCACGTAGCCGAAGGCCTCCGAGCCGCGCAGCGCCGTCTCCGGCGATCCCCGGCTCACGCCGAGCTGCAGACGGCCCGCGCTGAGCAGGTCGGTGGCCGCGGCCTCCTCGGCCATGTACAGCGGGTTCTCGTACCGCATGTCGATCACGCCGGTGCCCAGCTCGATCCGGCTGGTGCGCATCGCCATCGCGGTCAGCAGCGGGAAGGGCGAGGCCAGCTGCCGGGCGAAGTGGTGCACCCGCACGTACGCGCCGTCCAGGCCCAGCTCCTCGGCGGCCACCGCCAGCTCGACGCTCTGCACCAGGGCGTCCCGCCCGGTCCGCACCTGCGAGCCCGGGATGGGCTGCCAGTGCCCGAAGGACAGGAAACCGATCCGCTTGTCCACTGCACTCACCTCTCGTCGTCTGCCCTGCGGCCAGCGCCGGCGGGCCCGGCGGTGTTCCCGCGTGCCCCGGTGGGATGGGCCGGGCCGGTGCGTGCGTTGCCCAGCGTGTCCAGGACCACAGCAGCTGAGGAGCCACAGCCATGCGCGCCACCGTCGACGGCACCGTCATCGCCGAGGCACCCGAGTCCGACCTCGTCCGCATCGAGGGCAACTGGTACTTCCCGCCGTCGGCCGTCGCGCCCGGCGCACTCACCGAGAGCCCGACGGCCTACACCTGCCCGTGGAAGGGCCCGGCCCAGTACTTCGACGTGGTCACCCCCGAGGGCACCCGCAGGGACGGCGCCTGGAGCTACCCCGACCTCAAGCCGTCGGCGGTCGACCGGGTCGGCCGGGACTTCGCCGGCTACGTCGCCTTCTCGCCGGGGATCACCGTCGCTGCATGATCGACGGCACGGGCGTACGGTCGGGTGCCTGGTCGAACCACCGGCCGTACCGCCCGCTCGTGGGGCCGTGCGCGTCGGAACCTCGACTCCCGGGCCCCGGTTGGGACTCGCCATGTCGCTGCTGCTGACCACCGCCTCACCCCCGATCACCGGCCGGGCTCCGTCCGAGGAGCTCACCGTCTCCGTCGACTGGGTGCACGCGACCGTCGTGCTGCGCGGTGAACTGGACCGGGACTCGGTCCACCACCTGACCGGTGCGTTCCTGGCCCTGTCCACGACCAGCAACCCCCGCTGGGTGCTCGACACGGCCGGGGTGACCTGGTGTGACGCCGGCGGGCTCCGGGGCCTGGCCGCGGCCCACGCGCTGGCCGTGGACTCGGGCCGGGAACTCCGGCTGACCGGGACCCCCCGCTGCGTCGACCGGCTCCTCCGGTTGAGCGGCCTCGACCAGCTGATCGCCGACACCGCACGACGGGCGCACACGCCGCTCCGGCGCGTCGGGTGTGACACACCGCGGGCGGTGTGACGAGAGGGGCGGTCCATCACCCAACGTGACGGCACGAACACATCTCGATCGGCCGGGTTCCACGGCTGACGGGGCTCGATGCGCGACGCTGTCGCGGTGACCTCCTCCGCCCCCGAGTCGCCGGCCGCTCCCGTGCCCGCCGGCACTGCCGGGCGACGACTGGCTGCGGCCGACGTGCTGCTGGCCGATCGCGGCCAGCTCTTCCGCGCCCTCTTCCTGTCCGCACCCGTCGCCAAGGCCGTCGTCGACCCCAGCGGGCGGCTGCTCGTCGTCAACCCGGCGATGTGCGAGCTGACCGGGCGGACGTCCGGCGAGCTCGTCGGCCGGCACCTGGACCTGCTCACCCACCCCGACGACGTCCCCGTGGAGGACCGCGCGGCCGAGCACCTGCCCGGCACCCCACTGCTGGACCCCCAGCTGCAGGTCGTCGGCGAGCGCCGGCTGCGCCGCGCGGACGGCAGCAGCATCTGGGCGATGCAGACCCAGGAGCTCATCCACCGCACCAACGGCGAGCCGCAGTTCGTGCTCCTCACCCTGGTCGACGTCACCGACCGTCGCCGGGTGGAGGACGACCTGGTCCGCCGCACCTTCACCGACCCGCTGACCGGGCTGCCCAACCGGCGGGCCCTCACCGAGCGGCTGCAGCGGGCGCTGGCCGGGTCCGGCCGGCGCGGGACGCTGGTCGGGCTGCTGCACCTGGACCTGGACCGCTTCACCGCCGTGAACGACTCCCTCGGCCACGAGGGCGGGGACCAGCTGCTCTGCCAGGTCGCCGACCGGCTGCGCTGGAGCACCCGGGTCGAGGACACCGCCGTGCGCTTCGGGGCCGACGAGTTCCTCGTCCTGGCCGAGGACGTCGAGGACGTCGAGGGGCTGCGGACCCTGGCCGACCGCCTGCTCGGCGTGCTCGACGAGCCCTTCCACGTGCTCGACCGGGAGGTCACCCTCTCGGCCAGCATCGGCATGACCCTGGGGACCGACCTCACGCCCGAGGCGCTGCTGCGCCAGGCGCACACGGCGCTCGCCCGGGCCAAGGCCAGCGGCGGCCGGGGCCGGGTCGAGGTGCACGACGGGGCGCTCAGCGAGGGCTACGTCGACCAGCTCCAGCTGGAGACCGACCTGCGGCACGCACTGGAGGCCGGCGAGCTGCGGCTGTTCTACCAACCGATCGTCGCGCTCTCCGACGAGCACCTGCTCGGCTACGAGGCGCTCATCCGCTGGCAGCACCCGACCCGTGGGCTGCTGCCGCCGGGGGCGTTCCTGTCCGCCGCCGAGGACAACCGGCTCACCTCGCGCCTCGGCGCCTGGGTGCTGCACCAGGCCTGCTGGGACGCCGCCGGCTGGGACCCCGCGCTCCGGGTGCACGTGAACATCTCCGCCCGGCACCTGGCCGAGCCGGGCTTCAGCGAGCTGGTCGCCGACGCCCTCGCCGAGTCGGGGCTGGCCCCGGAGCGGCTGGAGCTGGAGATCACCGAGTCGACCGCCCTGTTCGCCGCGGACGCGACGCTGCACGCCGTCGACACGGTCACCGAGACCGGTGTGACCCTCGCGCTGGACGACTTCGGCACCGGCTACTCGGCGATCACCGCGCTGCACCGGCTGCCCATCCACACCCTGAAGATCGACCGCTCCTTCGTCGCCGACATCGTGGCCCAGCCGGCCACCGCGGCACTGGTGCAGGGCCTGCTCCAGCTCGGTCAGGGCATGGGCCTGCAGGTGATCGCCGAGGGCATCGAGGACGTCGAGCAGGCCCGGTGGCTGCTCGAGCACGGCTGCTCGATGGCCCAGGGCTACGCCTTCGGCCGGCCCGCCCCGCTGCCGGCCCGCGAGCTCGGCCAGTACCCGGCGCCCGCGGGGCTGCACGACCTCGACGACCCGGCCACCGACCCCCCGGCCGAACCGCACCACGAACCCGCCGCCGGTGCGGACGCCGCCACGTCCGAGCACGAGTGGTCCGGGCGGGACGACGAGGAGCCGGAGGAGGGGCACGGGTTCGACCTGGGTGCCGCACTCGCCGAGCAGGACCTCGAGGGGCCCGGCCCGGTCGTGGCCAGTGCCGCCGTCCCCCAGCTCGACTCGTTCCAGCTGCCGGGGACCACACCGGAGCCCGCAGCGCCGCAGGCGGCTGAGCCGCCTGCGGACACCGAGGCGGGCGCGGAGCCCGGCGACTCCTTCGACCCGGGGGTCTTCCGACCCTCCGACGAGCTCCTGGAGCTGCGCGCCCTGCTGGCCGCCAACGGCGCCCCCGACACCCCGGGTGTCCCCGGGCCGCGGCAACCGGCGGAGCTGGGTGACCTGCGCGCCCTGACCGCCGACCCGACCGACCTCTCCGGGCTCCGCCCCTGGCTGGAGTCCTTCCAGCAGCGGCTGGGCCCGCTGGACACCGGCGACCTCCCGGAGGTCGGCCGCAGCTGATCCCGGGGCGGTGCCGGCCGAGCTCCCGACGAGGAGCCCGCCGGCCCGCCCCGGGGTCAGGAGTCGTGCACGGCGGTGAGGGCGGCCCGCAACGGGATCGCCTCGGGCCGCTTCGCCGCGCGCCCGTCGCCCGAGGACTCACCGCGCAACCGGCGGCCGATCCAGGGCAGGACGAACCCGCGGACCCAGGCGAGCTCCTGCCCGACCACCTGCCGCACCGGCAGCGGCGGCGCCGGGTCCAGCGGGGTGCGCCAGTCCGTGCCGTCGCCGGCCACCGGGACGCCGAGCGCGGCCGCGGCGGCCAGCGCCGTCCGCCGGTGCCCCTCGGCGGTCAGGTGGATGCGGTCGCCCGGGTCCCACATCCGGGCGTCCTGCAGCCAGGCGGCACCCCACTGGTCGAGCACGACGGCGCCCTGCCGCGCGGCGATCGACCACAGGTGGGTGTTGAAGACCGCGACCCGGCCCCGGGTGCGGCGGATGATCGGCGTCTGCCGCGGGTCCACACCGGTGGCCAGCAGCACGTCCGCCCCGGCCTCGCGGAGGGACACGACGGCGGCCTCCAGGTCCGCGGCCAGCCGGTCGGGGTCGGCGCCGGGGCGGAGCAGGTCGTTGCCGCCGGCGACCAGGCTGACCAGGTCGGGCCGGGAGGCGAGCGCGACCGGCACCTGCTCGGCCAGCACCTGCGGCAGCAGCCGGCCGCGGACGGCGAGGTTGGCGTACTCGACGCTGCCCGAGGGCGCGGCGGCGGCCAGGTGCTCGGCGAGCCGGTCGGCCCAGCCCCGGAAGGAGTCCGGCGACCCCGGCTCGGGGTCGCTGAGGCCCTCGGTGAAGGAGTCCCCCAGCGCGATGTACCGCTGCCACGTCCGACGATCACTGCCCGGTTGCACGTCCCCTACTGCACCACGCCCCTCCCGGCGCCCGGGCGAGGGGTCCCGTGCCGGAGACCACATCCGCTGGACTCCTGTCGGTGACACGGGGAGGCCAGGATCTGCGGTCATGCGCACCGACGTCGCCTGCTCGCTCACCGTCTCCTCTCCCGCACCGGCGACCGCGCTGCTGCAGGTCGCCGTCGCCGCGCCCGCCGACGAACAGCTGATCGTGCTCACCGACGGCCGCCCGGTGCCCGCCGAGGAGGTCGCCGTCCCCGGCGCGCGGGTGCACCGCCTGCAGCTGCCCGCCGGTGAGACGACGATCAGCTACTGCGCGCACGTCTCCTCCGGCGGCGGCCCGCGGCCGGTGAGCCCGGCCGACTGGGCGGAGTTCGTCCGGCCCAGCCGCTACTGCCCCTCCGACCAGCTGGAGGGCTACGCCGGGGCTGAGTTCGACCGGTCGCTGCCCCGCGCCGAGCTGGTCGCCGCCGTCGCCGCCTGGGTGAGCCGCCGGCTGGTCTACACCACCGGGTCCAGCCGCCCGGTGGACACCGCGGTCGACACCCTGCTGCTCGGCCAGGGCGTGTGCCGCGACTACGCGCACCTGACGATCACGCTGCTCCGTGCGCTGGAGGTCCCCGCCCGGCTGGTCGCCGTCTACGCCCCGGGCCTGTCGCCGATGGACTTCCACGCGGTCGTCGAGGCCGACGTCGACGGGGTGTGGCAGACCGTCGACGCCACCCGGCTCGCCCCGACCTCGGCCCTCGTCCGGATCTGCACCGGCCGCGACGCCGCGGACACCGCCTTCCTCTCGCTGTTCGGCGGGCGGGCCGCCTTCCGGGGCATGACGGTCACCGCCACCGTGGACGGCGACCTCCCCGCACCTGCCGACGAGCCGTTCCCGTTGCCCTGAGGCCGGCCCGGCTCAGCTGACGTCGCCGGGACCGCGGGCGCCCTGCGGGGCCCGGACCGGGCCGGTGCCCGGGGCCGGCACCCCGCCCGGTGTCCGACGGCGCAGCTCCTCGGGCACCAGCTCCACCAGCTCCTCCGGCAGCAGCGGCAGGTCCAGCAGCGAGAGCTTGACCCGGCTGCGGTCGGCGGCCAGCCAGTCGTCCAGCCGCACCAGCAGCCCGGCGTCCGCGCGGGCCTCGACGTGCAGCTCGTCCCCCGGCCCCAGGCGACCGACCACCAGGCCGTCCACCTCCACGGCCGGGCGGCCGGCGGTCTCCGGCAGCGCCAGGTGCAGCGGCTCGTGCGGCCCCAGCACGACGGTGCGGTCGATGCCGTTCAGCGGCGCCGACGGGGTGACCAGCACGCCCGCGGCCCCGGGGGACATCACCGGACCGCCGGCGGCGAAGTTGTAGGCCGTCGACCCCATCGGGGTGGCGATGATCAGCGCGTCACTGCGGTAGTGGCCGTAACGGCGACCGGCCACCGACAGGGTCGCGTCGACCATGCCCTCCCCCGGCACCCGGGCCAGGACGACGTCGTTGAACGCGACGGTCTCCCAGCCCGGCCCGCGCACCACCAGGCAGCTGCGCGACTCCAGCGTCGAGCGGCCCTCGGCCAGCGCGGTGAGCGCCCCGTCCAGCTCCTGACCCTCGACCTCGGTCAGGAAGCCCAGCCGGCCGAAGTTGACGCCCAGCACCGGGACCGGGTCGGCGACCACCATCCGCATCGCGCCGAGCAGCGTCCCGTCGCCGCCGAGGGCGATGAGCCCGTCGCAGCTGGTGGCCAGCTCGGCGACGTCCACCGGTGTCACGCCGTGCAGGTGCAGCCGCTCGACGTCCGCCGCCGCGGCGACCAGCTCCACCCCGTGCGTCGTGGTCCAGGCGACCACCTGGGCCACCGCGCCGGCGCAGTCGCGGTGCGGGTGCAGCACCAGGCCGATCCGGCTGCCGTCGTGCACCCGTCAGCCCCGGTAGGTCTCGAGCAGCCGCAACCAGACCTCGCTGATCGTCGGGTAGGACGGGACGGCGTGCCAGAGCCGGCTGATCGGCACCTCACCGACCACCGCGACCGTCGCCGAGTGCAGCAGTTCGGCCACCCCCGGGCCGACGAACGTGACGCCGAGCAGCACCTCGCGCTCGGTGTCCACCACGGCGATCGCCGTCCCGGAGTAGCCGTCGGCGAAGAGCGCGGCGCCGGCGACGCCGCCGATCGCGTACTCCACGACCCGGTGCGCGACGCCGGCGTCGGCCGCCTGGGCCGCGGTCATCCCGACCGACCCCACCTGGGGCTCGGTGAAGACCACGCTCGGCGTCGCCCGGCGGTCGGCGGTGGCCACGAACGGCGACCAGTCGGCCAGGTCGACGTGCTGCCCGCGGGCCCGGGCCACGATCGCGGCGCCGGCCTGGCGGGCCTGGTACTTGCCCATGTGGGTCAGCTGCTGGCGGCCGTTCACGTCTCCGACGCCGTAGAGCCACGGGACGCCGGGCACCTGCAGCGACTCGTCGACGTCGAGGTACCCGCCCGGCTCCAGGCCGACGGCGTCCAGGCCGATCTCGTCGGTGTTGGCGGCGCGGCCGGTGGCCACCAGCACCTCGTCGCCGCGGAACTCGCCGTCGGCGGTGCTGAGGACCACGTCGCCGCCGTCCTCCCGGCGGGCCGAGCGCACCTCGCTGCCCAGCCGGACGTCGACGCCCATCTCCCGCAGGGACGCCTCGACCGCCGCCGCGGCGGCCGGTTCCAGGTTCGGCAGCAGCCGGGGCCCGCGCTGCAGCAGGGTCACCGCGGAGCCCAGCTGCTGCCAGGCCGTCGCCATCTCGCTGCCCACGTAGCCGCCGCCGAGCACCAGCAGCCGGCCGGGTGCCTCCTTGGCGCTGGTCGCCTCCCGCGGGGTCCACGGCTGCACGTCGGCGAGGCCCTCGACCGGCGGGACGGCGCCCCGGGACCCGGTGCACACGGCGACGGCGTGCCGGGCGGTGAGCACCAGCTCCGTGCCGTCGTCCTGGGCCACGACGACCTGCTTCTCCCCCGCCAGCCGGCCGTGCCCGCGCACCAGGGCGATGCCGGCGCCCTCGACCCACCGCGCCTGGCCGGCGTCGTCCCAGTGACTGGTGAAGCCGTCCCGGCGGGCGAGGGTGGCGGCGACGTCCTGCTCGCCGGTCACCGCCGCCGCAGCGCCGGACACGGCACGGGCCTGGGCGAGCGCCTCACTGCCCCGCAGCAGCGCCTTGCTGGGCATGCACGCCCAGTAGGAGCACTCGCCGCCGACCAGCTCGCTCTCCACCAGCACCGTGCTCAACCCGCCGCAGGTGGCGATGTCCGCGACGTTCTCCCCCGTCGATCCGGCGCCCAGGACGATGACGTCGTACGTCCGCTCCGCAGTGGTCACCTGGGCATTGTGGTCGACTGACCCCCGTGCCTGTCGATCCCGCCGACCACGCCGCCGCCCTGCGCCAGTACGCCGCCGGGGTCGTGCTGCTGACCGTGCGCGACGACATCGACGACGTGGGGACGACGGTGACCTCGGTGATGAGCGTCTCCGCCGACCCCCCGCTGATCGCCGTGGGGCTGGCCGCCGACGGGTACCCGGCCGAGGTGCTGCAGGGCATCGGCAGCGGCGCGGTGAACGTGCTGAGCACCGGGCAGGCGATCCTGGCCAGCCGGTTCGCCTCCGCCGGGCGGCCCAGCGCCCGGCACCTGCTGGAGTCGGTGCCCTGGCACCGCGCCCCGGTCAGCGACGCGATCGTGCTGGACGAGGCCCTCACGGCGCTGGACTGCACGGTCGCCTCGGTCGTCGAGGCCGGCAGCCACGTGGTGGTGCTGCTGTCGGTGGAGGGCGTGCCGGTGCTCGGGGACGGCGACCCGCTGGTGCGCCTCCGCGGCCGCTGGGCCGACGGCGTCGGCGCGCCCCTCCGCCGGCCCTAGCGCCCGTCTTCCCGCCCCGACCCGCTTCCCTGTCCGGGCCACCCGCCGTCCCGGGTTGACCGCCGTCCGGGTTGACCCGGGCCAGCTGGGGTTGAGCCGCGCCACGACGCGGCTCAACCCCAGCTCACGCGGCTTGACCCATCTCATCGACTGCTCGGACCGGCCCGGACCGGCCCGGAGCGGAGGCCACGGAACGCGGTGGTCACGCCGCGGGGTTAGCGTCGTCGCCGATGAGCAACGCCCTGCCCGCCCCGTCCGACTCCACCCTCCGCCGCGCCCTGGTGCGCGCCGAGCGCGGGGTCACGCTGGACGCCACCGAGGCCGAGACCCTGCTGCACGCCCGCGGGCTGAGCGAGGGCGAACCGCTGGACCGGCTGCTGACCGCCGCCTCCCGGGTACGGGACGCCGGGCTCGCCTCGGCCGGGCGCCCCGGGGTGGTCACCTACAGCCGCAAGGTGTTCATCCCGCTGACCCACCTGTGCCGCGACCGGTGCCACTACTGCACGTTCGTGACCACGCCCGGACAGCTGCGCACCGAGGGCAAGGCCCCGTACCTGTCGCCGGACGAGGTGCTCGACATCGCCCGGGCCGGGGCCGCGCTGGGCTGCAAGGAGGCGCTGTTCACCCTGGGCGACCGCCCGGAGGAGCGCTGGCCGGTCGCCGCCGAGTGGCTGGAGGCGCACGGGTTCGACTCGACGCTGGGCTACCTGCGGGCGATGGCGATCCGGGTGCTGGAGGAGACCGGGCTGCTCCCCCACCTCAACCCCGGGGTGCTGTCGTGGGAGGAGATCCAGCGGCTCAAGCCGGTCGCCGCCTCGATGGGGATGATGCTGGAGACGACGGCGACCCGGCTCTGGTCGGAGAAGGGCGGCCCGCACTTCGGCAGCCCGGACAAGGAGCCCGCCGTCCGGCTCCGCGTGCTCGAGGACGCCGGCCGCTCCGCCGTCCCGTTCACCACCGGCGTGCTGCTGGGCATCGGGGAGACCTACGCCGAGCGGGTCGACGCGATCGCCGAGATCCGCGCCTCGGCCCGGCGGCACCAGCACGTGCAAGAGGTCATCGTGCAGAACTTCCGCGCCAAGCCGCGCACCGCGATGGCCGCGCACGACGACCTGGAGCTGCAGGAGTACGTGGCCGCGGTGGCGGTCAGCCGGCTGATGCTGGGGCCGGCGGCGCGGGTGCAGGCACCGCCGAACCTGAGCGACTCCACCGAGCTGGCGCTGCTGTTGCGCGCCGGGGTCGACGACTGGGGCGGGGTCTCCCCGCTCACCCCCGACCACGTCAATCCCGAGCGGCCGTGGCCGAACATCGACAAGCTCGCCGCGCTGAGCGCCGAGGCCGAGTTCACGCTGCGCGAGCGGCTGGCCGCCCAGCCCGGCTACGTGACCCAGCCCGAGCCGTGGCTGGACCCGCGGGTGCGCCCGCACGTCTCCGCCCTCGCCGGCCCCGATGGCCTGGCGGTCGAGGGCCGGCTCCCGGTGGGCCTGCCGTGGCAGGAGCCGGACGAGGCCTGGACCTCCTCCGGCCGGGTCGACCTGCACACCGAGATCGACACCGTGGGCCGCACCGGTGACCGGCGCAGCGACTTCGACGCCGTCTACGGCGACTGGTCGGAGCTCCGCGAGGCGACCGTCGCCGCCCGCGACGGCTCCTCCACCGCGCTGACCGTCGGCGACCGGGAGGTGCTGGCCGCGCTGCGGCACGCCGAGCAGGACCCGGCCGGGCTGAGCGACGCCGAGTACCTGACCCTGCTCGGCGCCGACGGCACCGACCTGGAGCACCTGTGCGCGCTGGCCGACGCCGTCCGCCGGGACGTCAACGGCGACGACGTCACCTACGTGGTGAACCGGAACGTCAACTTCACCAACGTCTGCTACACCGGCTGCCGGTTCTGCGCGTTCGCCCAGCGGCGCACCGACGCGGACGCGTTCACGCTGTCGATGCAGCAGGTCGGCGACCGGGTCGACGAGGCCTGGGCCGGCGGGGCGACCGAGATCTGCATGCAGGGCGGCATCCACCCCGACCTGCCCGGCACCGCCTACTTCGACCTGGCCCGCGAGGTGAAGTCCCGCCGTCCCGACATCCACCTGCACGCGTTCTCCCCGATGGAGGTGGTCAACGGCGCGGCCCGCACCGGGCTGTCGTTCCGCGACTTCCTCACCGCGGTCAAGGAGGCCGGCGTCGACTCCCTCCCCGGCACCGCGGCGGAGATCCTGGACGACGACGTCCGCTGGGTGCTCACCAAGGGCAAGCTGCCGACGGCGACCTGGCTGGAGATCGTGAAGACGGCGCACGAGGTGGGCCTGCCGACGACCTCGACGATGATGTACGGCCACGTCGACACCCCCGCGCACTGGGTCGCGCACCTGCGCACCCTCGCCGCCCTGCAGGACCGGACCGGCGGGTTCCGCGAGTTCGTGCTGCTGCCCTTCGTGCACCACAACTCGCCGATCTACCTGGCCGGCGTGGCCCGGCCGGGGCCGACGAACCGGGAGAACCGGGCGGTGCACGCCGTCGCCCGGCTGCTGCTGCACGGCCGGATCGACAACATCCAGACCTCGTGGGTGAAGCTCGGCGACACCGGCACGCAGGCGATGCTCGACGGCGGGGCCAACGACCTGGGCGGCACGCTGATGGAGGAGACGATCAGCCGGATGGCCGGCTCGGGCAACGGGTCGCTGAAGACGATCGCCGAGCTGGAGGCGATGGCCGCCGCGATCGGCCGGCCGGCCCGTCAGCGGACGACGGACTACGGCACGCCCTCGGCCGAGCGGATGGCCACCGCCCGCTCGGAGGAGGGCCGTCAGGCGCTCACCCTCAGGCTGCTCTGAGCCGCCGGTCAGGCGGTCCAGCGGGACGGGGTGCGGCGGCTGTCGGCGCCGCTCGCCGTGCGCGCCCAGGCGGCCTGCAGCACGTCGGCCACCTCGTCGGCCTGCTCCGGCGGCACGCTCAGCGGCAGCCGCAGCCACCGGTCGGCGGTGCCGTCGACGGTGAACCGCGGCCCCGGGGTCACCCGCAGGCCCAGGTCGAGGGCGTGCGCGGCGAGCCGGGTGGAGCTCTCCCCCGGCAGCTGCACCCAGAGCACCGAGCCGGCCCGCGGCCGCTCGACGCGCCAGTCCGGCAGCCGGGCGGCGAGCGCGGCGAGCAGCGCGTCCCGGGCGGCGGTCAGCCAGGCGACCCGGTCGGCGAGCACGTCGTCGGCGACGGCGAGCAGCCGGGCGGCGACCAGCTGCTCCAGCACCGGGCTGCTGAGGTCGATCGTGCCGCGCGCCTGGGCCAGCCGGGCCAGCAGCGGCGGGTCGGCGCGCACCCAGCCCACCCGCAGCCCCGACCAGTAGGCCTTGCTCATCGAGCCGAGGGTGACCACCCGGCGGTCGAGCGCGGCGAGCGCGGTGGGCCGGGCGCCGTCGAGCACGAGCTCGGCGAAGGTCTCGTCCGTGGCGACCACCGGGGCGTCGAGGGCGGACAGCAGCGCCCGGCGCCGGCCGTCGTCGGCGAGCAGGCCGGTGGGGTTCTGGCCGTCCGGGGTGACCAGCGCGACGTCGGCCGCGGCGGCCGGCAGCTCCCAGCCCTCGCTGCTCACCGGCAGCGCGACCGGCCGCAGGTGGTGGGCCGCGAGACAGTCCAACGCCGCGGGGTAGGTGGGCTGCTCGACCAGTGCCCGCTGCCCCGGCCGGGTGACGGTGCGCAGCAGCAGGTCCCAGCCCGCCAGCGCGCCGTTGGTGACCAGCACCTGCTCCGGCTCGGTGGCCAGCCCCCGGCGGGTCAGGTGCCGGGCGACCGCGGCGCGCAGCGCGGGCAGGCCGTAGGGGTGCAGGCCGTGGCCGGCCAGCAGCGGGCGCAGGTCGGCGGTGGCCCCGGCGACGGCGTCGAGCAGCTGGGCGGGGGCCGGTGCGGCCGCGATGGTGAGGTCCCGGACGACGGCCGGCTCCCCCGGGTCGGCGTCCGGGCGGACCGGCGCGGGCGACGGGAGGGTCACCCGACTCCCGGCACCGGCCGCGCTGTGCAGGTACCCCTCGCCCCGGAGCAGGTCGTAGGCGGCGCTCACGGTGGTGCGGCTGAGCCCCAGCGCCTGGGCGAGCTGCCGTTCCGAGGGCACCCGGGCACCCACCGACAGCCGACCGTCCAGGGCGAGGCCGCGGATCCCGGCCGCGACGCCGGCGTAGGCCCGGCCGTCGCCCAGCCACGGTCCCAGGAGGTCGGCCAGTCGCTCGGTGTGCACCGGGCCATTGTCCGGGACTTGGCCCTGTCCGGACAGGGCCAAGTCGTCCAGGGTGGCCTCATGCGACTGATCGACCCGGTGCCCGCCGACCGCCGTCCCGCCCGGCTGGCGCTGCTGCTCGGCGGCCTGGCCCTCTACGGCGTCAGCGTCGCGATGATGCTGCAGGCCGGGCTGGGGCAGATGCCCTGGGGCGTGCTGGACCAGGGGGTGGCCGGCGTGCTGGGCATCGAGGTCGGCACCGGCTCGATCCTGGTCGGCGCGGTGGTGCTGCTGCTGTGGGTGCCGCTGCACCGCCGCCCGGGCCTCGGGACCCTGTGCAACGTCGTCCTCATCGGGCTGTCCATCAACGCCACGCTGGCGCTGCTGCCGGCACCGGAGGCGCTCACCGCCCGCGTCCCGCTGCTGCTGGCCGGGGTGCTGCTCAACGCGGTGGCCACCTGCGCCTACATCGGCGCCGGCCTCGGTGCCGGGCCCCGCGACGGGCTGACCACCGGCATCGCCGCCCGCGGTCACTCCGTGCGGGTGGTGCGGACGACGATCGAGCTGCTGGTGCTGGGCGTCGGCTGGCTGCTCGGCGGCACCCTCGGCGTCGGGACGGTGCTGTACGCCGCCGCGATCGGGCCGCTGATGCACAGCATGCTCCCCGTGTTCCGGCTCCGCGACGGACAGGCCGCTGCGGTCGCAGGCCCCCCGGTCTCGACCGTCGCCCCCGACTGACCGGCCGGCGCACGAGCGCGTCCTCCGTCCGCGACCGGTGCGGCACGATCACCGGACCACAGCGGGCAGGAGGACAGACGTGCCACGGGTGACCAGCGCCGACGTCGCCCGGGAGAGCGGCGTCTCCCGGACGACGGTGAGCTACGTGCTCAACGACAAGCACGGCGCGATGATCTCCGCGGACACCCGGGAACGGGTGCTGGCGGCGGCGACCCGGCTCGGCTACTCCCCCTCGGCCGCCGCCCGGACGCTGCGCAGCGGCCGCAGCGACCTGGTGCTCTGCGTGCTGCCGAACTGGACGGTGGGCCCGGTCCTGGACACCGTCCTCGACGAGCTCACCCGGGAGCTGGCCGATCGGCAGCTGTCGGTGCTGGTGCACCACGGCCGGGGCCCACGCCCGCTGACGGAGCTGTGGCGGGCGGTCACCCCGCGCGCCGTCGTCGGCTTCACCGCCTTCGGCGCCGAGGACGCCGACGCGATGCGCGGGGCCGGCATCCAGGTGCTCAACGCCTCCCTCGACGACGACCCGCACGCCGTGTTCGCCGTGCCGCAGACCCGGGTCGGGCAGCTGCAGGTGCGGCACCTGGCCGACACCGGGCACGTCCGGCTCGGCTGGGCCGCACCCGCCGAGCCCCGGCTGGCCGACTTCGCCGAGCGGCGGCTGAGCGGGGTCCGCGCCGAGTGCGCGCGGCGCGGCCTGGCCGCGCCGGTGGTGCGGGAGGTCGACCTGGACGTCGGCTCCGCCACCCACGCCGTCCGCGCCTGGCGCGGCGCCGGGGTCACCGCGGTGGCCGCCTACAACGACGAGGTCGCACTGGCGGTCCTGGCGGGCGCCCGGGCCTGCGGGCTGGTCGTGCCGGGCCAGCTCGCGGTGGTCGGCGTCGACGACGTCCCCGCCGCGCGACTGAGCGACCCGGCACTGACCACCGTGGCCCAGGACGCGGGGGTGCAGGCCCGGGCGATCGCCGCCGCCGTCGCCGCGGCCCTGGACGGCGGCACGCCGCCGCCCTCCCCCGACCCGACCGAGGTGCTGCGGCTGGTGGTGCGGGGCTCGGCGTGACCGGCGGGCCGGGGCACCACGCCCCGGCCCGCCGTCAGCGGGTCAGCCCGGGTAGTCCACGACGTACTGCGGCGTCCCCTGGGTGCTGGCGTCCGACCGGCCGCCCACGTCGTTGACCACGTTCTCGATCACACCGATGCCGTCGAGGTGGACGGTCATGACGTGGTGCAGCTGCACGCCCGGGGTGACCGGCACCTCGAACCCCGTCTCGGTGGTGATGCCCGGCTCGGCGTTGCGCTGGTAGCCGTAGACCCCACCGCCGTCGAGCCGGTGCTCCCGGACCTGGTCACCGACCTTGTAGCCCGCCCAGCCGAGCGTGCCGTCCGGCTCCTGCCAGTCGGCCTGCGACGGCGGGTCGTACGGGATCTCGTTCTGGTAGAGCACGACGCGGCCGCGCTCGCCGTTCCAGATGGTGTTGTGCTGCTGGAAGTGCTCGACGAACAGGCCGGTCGCGGTGACGTCGTCACCGTTGACCACCACGCCGTTGCGCCCGGTGTTGGTCCGCCACCGGTCGGTGTCCCCGTTGACGCCGGCGGTGAACGGCTCCACCCCGTGGTCGGCGCGCCAGACCCAGGTGTGGTCGATCAGCACGTCGTCGCTGTTCACCTGCAGGGCGACGTCGGTCTTCCCGACGTGCGGGCCGCCGACCCGGAAGTAGACGTCGGACAGCGTCGTCGGGTTCGCCGCGTCGGACCGCGACCGGCCCTTGCCGTCGCCCACCTGCAGCAGGACCGGGGACAGCTGGCTTCCGGCGTCGATGGTCATCCCGGCGACGACCACGCCCGGCACGTCCTCGATCTCCAGCGGCGTGACACCGCGGTCGGCTGTGAGCGTCGCGTGCCCGATGCCCAGCACGACGGTGTCCGCCCGCTTGACCTTCAGGCTGTGCGCGACGCCGTAGACCCCCGGGGTGAACAGCAGGTGCCCACCCCGGGCGAGCTGCGCGTTGATCCGCCCGAACCCGGTGTCCGGGGTGACGACGAGGAACTCGGACAACGGGATCGTGCGCCCGGCGGTCATCCCGTCGTCCCAGCTCACCCCGCGGGTGTCGCGCTGGGCGTCCGGCACCCGGACGGCGTAGCGGCCGCGCTCGTCCACGAACAGGAACGGCTTCTCCCGGCTCACCGGAGTGGTCTCCAGCGTCGTGTACGGCGGGTCGGGGAACGTGGCGTCGGTCGGGGCGCCCTCGACGCCGGAGAAGACCTGGTTCCACACGCCGTTGGTCCACTCACCGATCACGCTGTTGCGGGTGTACCACTGCTGCTGCGAGCCGTTGATGACGGTGTCGGCGGTCGAGTCGGCGATGAACCCGCCGCTGGCGTACTGCGGGCCGGCGGTGCAGTAGTCCATCAGCGAGAGGTCGCCCCCCTGCACCTGGACCCGGCGCATGGACACCGCCTGGGAGACGGCCCAGAAGTTCGTCGGCGCCCGGCAGTCGTCCTGCCCGATGCCGTTCACCTGGATGGTCAGGTTGGACACGGTGCGCCAGAAGTTGTTCAGTGCGATGCAGTTGTCCGGGGCGAGGCAGCGGTTGTAGGTCTCGACCTTGCCGTTGATCACCACGTCGGACGGCGAGGCCCCGAGCCCGGAGATCTCCGTGTAGTAGCCGACCTTGATCTGCAGCGGATCACTGTCGGTGCCGTAGGTGCCCGGCTCGAAGAGGTAGGCGTACCGCTCGGTGCCCATCTCGTTGTCCACCTGCTGGGCGTAGGTGGCGTCGAGGGTGGCCTGGATCTGGTCCACCGGCATGGACGGGTCGAAGACGGTGACGTTCGGGCCGAGGTCGACCGCGCCCCCGTCCGGCCGGTCGCCGGGCGGCGCGGCGCTCGCGGTCGCCGGGACGGCTGTGAACGCCAGCCCCAGCGGCAGGGCCAGGGCCAGCAGGCGGCCGAGGCGGTTCCGTCCGGCGGCGGGCGATCGCCGGCGGGGTGGGGACGGCGGGCGGGCAGGGACGCTGCGAGATGCCATGCGGGGTCCTCGTCGTTGAGTGGGTGACACGTGTCACCGACTCGAAGGTTCGAGGAGCCCCACAGCGCTGTCAAGAGGTCGTCGGCGCGCCGGTCCGCGCCACGACGCAGCCGTGCGAGGAGGGGCCGCGACGGCCCCTCCTCCCACGGCGCTGCTCAGCGGGGGTGGCCGCCGGCGATCATCGGCTCCTCGCCGTCGTCACGCCCGGTCGTCGTGCCGTCCTCCTCGGTCGGGGTGATCCGGGCCCCGCCCTCGGGCTGCTCGACCAGCACCTCGGCCTGCGCCTCCTCGACCGGCGGTGTGGCGGTCACCGGCGGCGGGACGGCCGCCGGCTGCGTGGCGGTCACCGGCGGAGAGGCCGGCACCTCACGCGGCTGCTCGGTCTCCGAGCCGCTCTTCGAACCGCTCTTCGATGCGGCCATGGCCGCCCCGGCGGCGGCGACGGCAGCCGCGCCGGCGGCGACGGTCTTCGCCGAGACCCCGGCCTTGCCACTGTCCCCCCGCGAGGACGCCGCGTCCTCGACGCCGGGCGTGCCGGCCCCCATGCCGGGCCGGATCGCCCCGCGCCACGCACCACTCGCGTAGCCCTCGTCCTCGATCAGGGACTTGAACTTCTGCAGGTCGGACTTCACCTGCCGGCTCACGACGCCGAGCTTGTCCCCGGCCTGCTCCACCAGGCCCTCGGGCTCGTACTCCAGGGTCAGGTGGACGATCGTCGACGCCGGACCGGCCGGGGAGAACCGGACGGCGCCGGCGTTGGTCGCGCCCCCCGTGGCGGCCCAGGCGATCTTCTGGTCGGGCACCTGCTCCAGGACGGCGGCATCCCACTCGCGCCGCACCCCGGCGATCTCGGCCACCCAGTGCAGCCGCTGGTCCCCGTGCTGCTGGACCTCCTTGACCCCGCCCATGAAGTGCGGGAAGTCCTCGAACTGCGTCCACTGGTCGTACGCCGTGCGCACCGGGACGTCGACCTGGATCGACTCTTCGACCTTCGTGCTCATCGTCGTTCCTCCTCGTAGCGGGACGTGCTCTGGCTCACCCCCTACCCGGTCGCGCCGGGGATGCACGCCCCGCCCACCGGGACGCCGCGTCGGCGAGGATGGGGGCGACGTCCCGATCCGCTGGAGGAGCACCGTGACCCGATCGCAGCAGGACTTCCCCGATGAGTGGCACCAGCCGCTGCGGCACATCCGCGCCGGGGAGCTGTCCGAGGAGACCGCCCAGACCTCCGGCATGGCGCGGCGGGAGGCGATCTCGGCCGTGTCGGTCGGAGCGCAGCGGCTCTGGATGGGCGAGACCCACGTGCCTCCGCACACCGGGTCCGGCGACCACCACCACGGCGACTCGGAGACCGCGATCCACGTGCTGCGCGGCCACCCGGTGTTCGTCTTCGCCGCGCACGGTGAGGAGGTGCGACTGCAGACCGGGCCGGGCGACTACGTCTTCGTGCCCCCGTACACGCCGCACCGCGAGGAGAACCTCAACGACGAGGAGGCCGTGGTGCTGATCGCCCGCAGCAGCCAGGAGGCGATCGTGGTGAACCTGCCCTCGCTGCTGCCGCAGGGCGGCGGCGCCGACGACTGATCTCGGCTGCACGCGCGCGGGGGCGCGGCTAGCGTCCCCGGCGTGAGCGAGCCCGTGCGACCGCCGTCCCCCCTCGACCAGCTGGCCGACCGCTTCGTCGACGCCTACGCCGCCGACCAGCCCACCGTCGCGACCTACATCGGCGTGCCCGGGCACGACGACCGCTGGCCGGACCTCACCCCCGGCGGGCAGGCGGGCAGCGCCGAGCTGCTGCGCCGCACGATCGCCGAGGTGCAGGCGATCGAGCCGGTCGACCGGCGGGACGACGTCGCCCGCAGCGCGATGCTCGAGCGGCTCGGCGCCGAGTTGGCGCTGCGCGACGCCGGCTGGACGCAGGCTGCGCTCAACAGCATGGAGAGCCCGCTGCAGGACTTCCGCACGCCGTTCGACCTGATGCCGACCGAGACCGAGGACGACTGGGCCACCGTCGCCCGCCGGCTGACCGCCCTCCCCGGGGCGCTGGCCGGCTACGTGGCCGGGCTGACCGACGCCGCCGACCGCGGCCGGGTCTCCGCGGCCCGCCAGGTCCGGCTGGCCGCCGGCATCGCCCGCCGCTGGGCCGGGGCCGCCGGGCAGCCCAGCTTCTACGCGGAGCTCACCGGCCGGGCCCAGGTCGGCGACGCGCTGCGGGCCGACCTCGACCGGGCCGTGGCCGGGGTGGACGCGTCGCTCCTCGACTTCGCCGACACCGTCGAACGCGAGCTCCTCCCCCGCGCACCGGAGGCCGACGGCGTCGGCCGCGAGCGGTACGCGCTGGAGTCCCGGCTGTTCACCGGCGTGGACCTGGACCTGGAGGAGACCTACGCCTGGGGGTGGGCGGAGCTGGCCCGGATCGTCGCCGAGAAGCAGGCGGTCGCCGAGCAGATCGCCCCCGGGCAGGGCATCGCAGGCGCGATCGCCGCCCTGGACGCCGACCCGGCCCGGCAGGTGCGCGGGCGGGACGCGCTGCAGGCCTGGCTGCAGGACACGGCCGACCGGGCGATCGCCGCGCTGGACGGCGTGCACTTCGACGTCCCCGGCCCGGTGAAGCGGATCGAGGGCCGGCTCACCCCCACCTCCGGGGAGGGCGTCTACTACACCGGCCCGACCGAGGACTTCAGCCGGCCGGGCCGGATGTGGTGGTCGCTGCCCGACGGCGTCACCGACACGACCACCTGGCGGGAGACCACCACCGTCTTCCACGAGGGCGTGCCCGGCCACCACCTGCAGATCGGGCAGACCGTCCACAACGCCGCCCTGCTCAACCGCTGGCAGCGGCTGCTCTGCTGGTGCTCCGGACACGGCGAGGGCTGGGCGCTGTACTCCGAGCGGCTGATGGGCGAGCTGGGCTTCCTGGACGACCCGGGTGACCGGCTCGGCATGCTCGACGCCCAGGAGCTGCGGGCCGCCCGCGTCGTCCTGGACATCGGCGTGCACCTGGACCTGCCCATCCCGCCGGGCCGGGCCGCCGGTGACCGCTGGACCTACGACGTGGCACTGGCGTTCCTCCGCGAGCACGTCGACATGGACGACGCGATGCGGGTCGACGAGCTGCACCGCTACCTGGGCTGGCCCGGCCAGGCGCCGTCCTACAAGGTCGGCGAGCGGGTGTTCCTGACCTGTCGCGCGCAGGCCGAGCAGCGCGCCAGTGCGGACTTCGACCTCAAGGCCTGGCACCGCGCCGTCCTGGACCTCGGTCCACTGGGGCTGGGCCCGCTCGCGGCCGAGCTCGCCCGGCTCTGACCTCGCCGGGAGAGTGGACGAACGGGGCCAGGTTCGTCCAGATCGAGCGATCCCGACCGATCTGGATCTGGACGAACCGGATCCCCCCGGTGGGCAGAACCTGACCCCGGACACGGCGTGTCGCGCCGATCTCCACATCCTCCCGAGGCCAGTGGGGCGGCTGTGACTGGCGGGGTCCGGCGTCATCTGCCGGACATTTGACGCCTGGGGAACCACCCCCGTGTAATTCCCCTCGACGTCACCGACGGTGACGAAACGGCAACCGCAACCGCGGACGCCGGAACGAGACGCAGGGGGACGCATCGTGATGGCTGACGTGACGTGGATGAGCGACTACCGGACTGCTGCTGCCGAGGCGGCGCCGGTCACCTACGGCCAGGACGTGCTGGGCATGGCCGACGTCTACGACGCCGGCTTCCCGGGCATGGACACCGAGGACCAGAGCTGGCAGGAGCGCGCCCTGTGCGCCGAGACCGACCCGGAGGCGTTCTTCCCGGAGAAGGGCGGCTCCACCCGCGAGGCCAAGAAGATCTGCACCGGCTGCGACGTCCGCGCCGAGTGCCTGGAGTACGCCCTGACCATGGACGAGCGCTTCGGCATCTGGGGCGGGCTCTCCGAGCGCGAGCGTCGCCGGCTGCGCCGCCGCGCCAGCTGACGGCGTATCGGAGCCCGTCCCACGGGTAGGAGCGGCTCGTGCGAGCCATCACCTACACCCAGCCCGGCGGCCCCGACGTCCTTCAGCTCGTCGACCGCCCCACCCCCGACCCCGGCCCCGGTGAGGTGCGGGTGCGCCTGGCCTTCTCCGGCGTGAACCCCACCGACTGGAAGACCCGCAGCACCGCCCAGCCCGGTCCCGACGGCCAGGTGCCCAACCAGGACGGCGCCGGCACGATCGACGCAGTCGGCGAGGGCGTCGACCCCGTGCTCGTCGGCGAACGGGTGTGGATCTGGGAGGCCGCGTGGCAGCGGCCGCACGGCACGGCGGCCGAGTACACCGTCGTCCCGGCCCGGCAGACCGTGCTCCTGGGCGCCGACCCCTCCTTCGAACTGGGCGCCGCCCTCGGCATCCCCTTCCTGACCGCACACCGCTGTCTCACCGTCGCCGAGTCACTGCCCGACCGGCTCTCCCCCGGGTCGCTGAACGGCCGCACCGTGCTGGTGCAGGGCGGTGCCGGCGCAGTCGGCAACGCGGCGATCCAGCTGGCCCGCTGGGCCGAGGCCACCGTCATCGCCACGGTGAGCTCCCCGATGAAGGCCCAGCTGGCCGCGAAGGCCGGCGCCGACCACGTCATCGACTACACGTCCCAGGACGTCGTCGCCGAGGTGCGCAAGATCGCGCCGGACGGCGTCGACTCGATCGTCGAGGTCTCCGCCGCCCAGAACGCGGCCATCGACGCCCAGGTGGTCGCGACGCACGGCGCGGTCGCCATGTACGCCGACGACGGTGGCGCCGAGGTGACCGTCCCGGTCCGCTCGCAGATGGTGCCCAACGCCCGCTGGCAGTTCGTGCTCGTCTACACCGAGCCCACCCGCGCCAAGGACATCGCCGTCGGGGACGTCAACGCCGCGGTGCTCGACGGCGCGGTCCGGGTCGGTGAGGACGCCGGGCTGCCGCTGCACATCCACCCGCTGGCCGAGACGGCGGCCGCCCACCAGGCGGTGCAGGACGGCGCCGTCGGCAAGGTGCTCATCGACGTCACCGCCTAGCCAGACCCCGGCCGGCGACGTCGCGGGTGCTGCTGGGCGATCCGTGCGTCCAGCAGCGCACGGGCGCTGGTGGCGAGGACGAGGTGCTCGTGGGACGTCGGGTCGTCGACGGGGCGCCCCAGGAGCACCTCGATCCGGGCCAGCCGCTGGTAGAGCGACTGCCGCTGCACGTGCAGCTCTTCGGCGGTCCGGGTCTTGCTGCCGCCGTGCCGCAGGTGGACGGCCAAGGTCTCCACCAGGTCACTGCCGTGCGCGGCGTCCCAGCTGAGCAACGGCGCCAGCGCGTCGTCCACCAGCAGGGTCAGCGCCCGGTCGTCCAGCCGCCCCAGCAGCCGGAACAGGGCCAGGTCGCGGGTCACCGCGGTGCCCCGGCCGAGCAGCGTGGCCACCGGCAGCGCGTCGTGCGCTTCCCGCAGCGACCGGCCGGCGTCGGCGACCGGCACCTCCGGCCCGACGGTGGTGACCGCACCGGCCGACGGCAGGGCGCCCGCCAGCCACCCGGCCGGGTCGGGCCGGTCCGGGGCGGGCGGGACCGCGACCAGCCCCACGGCCTCACCCCGGACCCGGTCGGCGAGCAGTTCCAGGTCGTGGGTCACCGCCACGCGAGTCCAGGTGGCCAGCACCTGCCGGGGATCGGGCGCGGACGCGGCGATGCCGAGCACCCGCGCGTCCGGCGAGGGGTGGAAGCGCGCCAGCCCCGCGCGGACCAGCAGCTCACGCACCCCGGGGACGGCGTCGGCGAGCAGGTCGGCCAGCAGCGGCGCCGCCAGGTCCCCCGGCGACCCGGTGCCCGACTGCCCGACGGCCACCGCCGCCACGCTCGCCAGCCGGGCGGCCAGCACCCGCAGCCCGGGCAGGTCGGTGCCGGGCCCCGGCCCCAGGAGCACCGACCCCCAGTCGACGTCCCAGATGCGCACCGGCGAGCTTGCCGCGGGCCGGCGGAGCAGCCGTTCGGTGGCCCGCTGGTCCCGCACACCCGCTGCGGCGACCACCTGGCCCGACCGGGTGACGAGGGCGGCCGGGCCCCCGGTCACGGCGGCCGCGCAGCCGACCACCGCCGGCGTCCCGCCGCCGGCGGCCAGCTCGGCGTGCACCTGGTGCACCACCTGGTCGGCCATCCGCAGCCGGGGGGCGTCGGCATGCAGGATCGCGCCGTTGGCCTCCTCGGAGATGCGGATGAAGGGGACGACCTGGCGCAGGAGATACAGCGGCAGGCCCTGCCGGGCAGCCTCGTCCAGGATCTCGCCCGGCAGGTCGGGCAGCGACCGGCCCAGCTCCATCGCCACCGCCGCCACCCCGCGCGCGGCCAGTTCGCGGACCCAGTGCCGCCGGGCACCGGCGTCCGCCCCGGCCAGGCCCAGGCCGGTGGTGAGCAGCAGGTCCCCGGCCGAGAGCAGCGGGCCGATCTCGTAGATCTCGCTGGAGTGCACCCAGCGGACGGTCGCCCCCAGCTGGGCGGGCGGGACGGCGACCTCCGGCCGGGCCTGCCGCACCGACGGCAGCAGCAGGAACTCGGCCAGCGTCATCGCCACGGGCGGCCTCCGGCCGGACAGATCGTCAAGGACCCCCGCGATGATCCATGACGTTCTGCTCATTGCCCAGCGGTACGGGCTCGGCGACCCTCATGCCGAGCCCGCCACCACGCGGTGCCGGCACCACGAGGAGGACCACGCAGATGACCACCAGGCAGCACGAGCAGGACCAGGACCGCGCCTGGCTGGCGGTGGCACTGGAGGAGGCCCGAGCCGGGCTGGCCACCGGCGGGGTGCCGATCGGCGCAGCACTGATCGGCCCGGACGGCGAGGTGTGGGGCCGCGGCCACAACCGACGGGTGCAGGACGGCGACCCCTCCGTCCACGCCGAGACGGCGGCGTTCCGGGCGGCCGGCCGCCGGCCCTCCTACCGCGGCACCACGATGGTGACCACGCTGTCCCCCTGCTGGTACTGCAGCGGGCTGGTGCGCCAGTTCGGCATCACCCGGCTCGTGGTCGGCGAGGCCCGCACCTTCTCCGGTGGGCACGACTGGCTCGCCGAGCACGGCGTGGAGGTCGTCGTCCTCGACGACCCGGGGTGCGTCGACCTGATGACCGACTTCATCGCCGCCCAGCCCGCGCTGTGGAACGAGGACATCGGCGAGGAGACCGCCGCACCCCACGCCGGGGCGGAGGCAACCCGATGAGCGCCAGCACCAGCCGCCGCGAGGAGTCCCCGGCCGGCGCCGTCGACCCGGACTACCCGATCGACCCGGTGCCGGCGTCCGCCCGCCGGTCGCTGTTCTCGCTGTCCGTCGTGCTGCTCGGGTTCACCTTCTTCACCCCGACGATGCTGGCCGGCGCGCAGATCGGGGCGGCCTTCCCGGCCACCAGCCTGATCTGGGTGCTGCTGCTGGGCAGCGCCGTCCTGGGCGGCTACGTCGCCGTCATCGGCGGGATCGGCGCCCGCACCGGGCTGACCACGGTGATGATGTGCCGCTACACGCTCGGCACGCGGGGGGCGAAGCTCGCCTCGCTGCTGCTCGGCGGCACCCAGGTCGGCTGGTACGGCGTCACCGTCGCCACCCTCGCCCAGCTCACCGCCAGCGCACTGGGCTGGGAGGGACGCGGGCCGGAGGTGGCGTTGATGCTGGTGGGCGGCGCGGTGATGGGTGCGACGGCCTACTTCGGCTACAAGGGCATGTACGCCCTGTCGCTGGTCTCGGTGCCGCTGCTGCTCGTGCTGGCCGGGTGGGTGACCTGGCGGTCGCTGGAGGAGGTGGGCGGCTGGAGCGGGCTGACCGCGATCGTGCCGACCGAGACGATGACCGTCGCCGTCGCGGTGACGATCGTCGTCGGCACCTTCGCCTCCGGGGGCACCCAGGCGCCGAACTGGACCCGCTTCGCGCGCACCCCGTCGGCGGGGTTCTGGGCCTGCCTGATCGCCTTCCTCGTCGGCCAGCTGCTGATGCTCGGCTTCGGGGCGATCGGCGCCGTGGCGTTCGGCGAGGGTGACTTCGTGCTGGTGCTCTACCAGCTCGGCCTGGTCGGCTGGGGGCTGGTCTTCCTGGTGGCGAACCTCTGGACGACCAACGACAACACCGCCTACAACTTCGGCGTCGCCGGCGCCGAGATCGCCGACTCCCGGTCGAAGAAGCCCTTCGTGGTGGGCGGCGTCGTGCTGGGCACGCTGCTGGCCGTCACCGGCATCTACGACAACCTCATCGACTACCTGGTCTGGCTGGGCATCCTCGTCCCCCCGCTCGGCGGCGTGGTGATCGGTGACTTCCTGGCCCGGTGGCGGGGTGGGATGACCGGGGCGACGGCGCTGCTGCCCAGCGTCGAGTGGCGCAACCTGGCCGTCTACGTGGTGGCCTCGCTCGCCGCCTGGGCGAGCAACGAGGCCGGCTGGGGCATCCCGCCGGTGATCGGTGTCGTCGTGGCAGTGCTGGGGGTGCTGGCCGTGCAGCGCGGCCGGCGCCCGGTCCCGGTCGGCTGAGCCGGGAGCGCGACAGCGGGGGGTGCGGACCGTGGTCCGCACCCCCCGCTGTGTTCAGCGGCCGGCCCGGGGGCGAGCCGGCCGCCGGGGGGTCACCGGCCGGCGACGGTGAAGGAGACGGTCACCGGATCGGCCGATCGGTCGCCCATGGACTGCCGGGCGACCAGCTCCTGCGTGCCGGGGCGCAGGGTCCCGAGGTTCGCCCGCCAGACGCCGTCCGCGCCGACGGTGACCCTGCGGTCGATGTTCGCCTCCACCGTGACGGTCGCCCCGGGCGTGCCGGTGCCACTGGCCGTGAGCGTCCGCGGCAGGGTCGCGTCCGGCGCCGGGGTGGTGACGGTCAGCCCGTCGAGGTCCACCCGCGCGGTCAGCCACTGGTCCTGGCCGATCGGGTGGTCGACGACCCGGGTCTCCCCGATGCAGCCGTTCCAGCCGTTGGTGGCCTGGTCGTCGACCCAGTCGGCACCGAACAGCCACGGCATCGCGCCGTCCAGGCCGTGGCCCACGGTGTTCGAGGCGTTGCGCAGCACCGGCGCACCGTCGACGTACATGGTCGTGGTGGCCGTCGCGGGGTCGTTGACGACCGCGACGTGGACCCACGTGTCGACCATGATCTCGCCCGACCACGCGGTGCGGTCACCCTTGGCGGTGTCGATCGGCACCTCGGTCCACTGGAACTCCTTCAGGTTCGACAGGCCGAGGGCGACCGGGGACGCCGTCCAGTCCCAGCGGGTGCGCGGCACGCCGATCTCCGAGCGGTTGCCCGACCGCACGATCGCCTTCATCCAGGCGTTGTCGCTCTGGGTCCAGCTCTCGTCGATCTTCAGGAACGTCTCGATCGTGTACCCGTCGGCGAGGGCAGCGGTGTTGACCGGGGCGTCGGACCGGGTCGTCAGGTAGCTGTACCGGTCGGTCTGCTTGCTCGAGTTGGCGAAGCAGACGGCGGCACCGTCGGAGGAGAACGGGTTCGCGTCGTCGGTGAACCGGACGTCGCCGAGCTGGGCCGTGGGCGACCCGGACTGCGCGATCGGCACGCGCATCAGGTTGTTCCGGTTGTTGCCGGCGACGTCGCGGATGACCCCGCCCTGGGCGACCACGCCGTTGCGCCCGTTCATCCGCCAGTGCGCCAGGGTGCCCTCGACGACCGGGTAGTCACTCGTCGAGCCGGGCAGCGAGGTGGTGATCGGGTCCGGGGCGACGAAGCCGTCGAGCAGGATGTCGCGCGCCGCCTGGGTCAGCGAGGGTTCGTCCGCGGAGCCCGCGGTGAACTCCGGGTTGAACCCACCGAACCGCTGCTCGAAGTCGATGTCCAGGGCGAACTGCTGGTTCGGGCCCTCCAGGAACGCCTGGTCGTAGGAGGTGAGCTTCTCCTGCGGCTTGGCGACCACCCACGGCGAGCCGGTCTGCACCGAGATCGTGTCGTTGGTGAGGTCGAACTCGAACAGCCCGAGGTAGCCGTTCCCGCCCTCGTAGGCCATCTGGTAGTCCATCAGGACCTGGGTCACCGCGTGCCCGGCGTCGTTGGTCTTGACCAGCTGCGTCGCACCGTGGAAGTGGCCGTTGAGGGTCAGGAAGATCTGGTCGTTGCCCTTGATGAGCTGGTCCCACAGCCGCAGGCCGTAGCCGGTCTCCTGCGGGGAGACGCCGTCGTCCTGGATGCCGATGATGTCGTGCGAGGTCAGGATGACCGGCAGGGTCGGGTGCTGGGCCATCACCTCGTCGGCCCAGCGGAGCGTGGCGTCCGAGGCCCGCCAGGACAGCGCCAGCACCATGAACTGCTGACCCTCGGCCTCGAACACGTGGTACTGGTTCATCCCCGTCGGGTCGCTGCCGCCGTAGGTCGACTGCTCGGCGGCGCGGTCCGGGCCGAACCAGCGCAGGAAGGGCTCGGCGGCCAGGTCGTACTGGTCGTCGAACCAGTTGCTCGCCGAGTTCCGGACGTCGTGGTTGCCGGCGAGGACCGAGTAGGGCAGCTCGGCGTCCTCCAGGGTCTGCATGGCGGCGTCGGCGGTGCGCCACTCGCCCTCGGTGTTGACCTGGTCCACGACGTCGCCGAGGTGGGTGACGAACGGGATGCGCAGCTCGTCGGCGTGCTCGGCCAGCCACTCGGTCTGCGCGGCGAAGGGGTTGTTGCCGTCGCCGTACCGGTCGGGCCGCTCGAACTCCGACTCGGCGTAGCGGGAGTAGAACTGCGTGTCCGGCAGGACGGCGAGGGTGAACCGGGAGGCCGGCTCGGTGGCCGCAGCCATCCCGGGTGCAGCCTCGGCGGGTGCGGCTGCCGCCGGGCCGGCGGTGACCAGGCCACCGGCGGTGGCGAGACCGGCGACCGTGGCCGCCACCCCGACGCCGGCGACAGCCCGCAGGCACGCCGTCCGGGTGGGGGTGGCGCCGCGGGGTGCGGGCCGTGATCTGAGCAGGTGCATGGGAGGTGCCCTTCGACGGTGCCTGGGGCGGTGGGTGGTCCCACCGCCCCAGGCACGCTGTCGAGCAGCTGTGGCCGACTGGTGTCCGCGCTGTGTACGCCGCACCAGCCGGACGTGAAGCATCTAGATCAACTTTCCGACCCCGGACGTACCGGAACCGCGGCGCCCTCAGCCGAGGCCGAGGGAGCGGGCGATGAGCATCCGCTGCACCTCGGACGTCCCCTCGCCGATCTCCAGGATCTTGGCGTCCCGGTAGAACCGGCCGACCGGGAACTCGGTCATGAACCCGTACCCGCCGTGCACCTGGGTGGCGTAGCGGGCGTTCTCCATCGCCATCTCCGAGCTGTACAGCTTGGCGATCGAGGCCTCCCGCTTGAACGGCTCCCCGCGCAGCATCTTCTCCGCCGCCCGGTAGTAGGCCAGCCGCGCGGTCGAGGCCCGCACCTCCATGTCGGCGATCATGAACTGCACCGCCTGGTTGCGGCCGATCGGCTGCCCGAACGCCTCCCGCTCCCCGGCGTACTTGACCGACTCGTCGACGCAGCCCTGGGCCAGCCCCACGGCCAGCGCGGAGATCGCGATCCGGCCCTCGTCCAGGATCGACAGGAACTGGGCGTACCCCCGCCCCTGCTCCCCCACCAGGTTCTCCGCCGGCACCCGGCAGTCGCTGAAGGAGAGCTCCCGGGTGTCCGAGGCGTTCCAGCCGACCTTCGCGTACCGCTGCCCGACGATGAAACCGGGGGTGCCCGAGGGCACGATGATCGCGGATATCTCCTTGCTGCCGTCGGCCTTCGTGCCGGTGACCGCGGTGACGGTGACCAGGTCGGTGATGTCGGTGCCGGAGTTGGTGATGAACGCCTTCGAGCCGTTGATCACCCACTCGCCGTCCTCGAGCCGGGCGGTGGTCTTCGTGGCCCCGGCGTCCGAGCCGCCACCGGGCTCGGTGAGCCCGAAGGCGCCCAGGGCCTCACCGGCGCACAGCCGGGGCAGCCACTGCTGCTTCTGCTCCTCGGTGCCGAACCGGAAGATCGGCATCGCCCCCAGCGACACCCCGGCCTCCAGGGTGATCGCCACCGAGCTGTCGACGCGGGCCAGCTCCTCCAGCGCCACGCACAGGGTGAAGTAGTCGCCGCCGGATCCGCCGTACTCCTCGGGGAACGGCAGGCCGAACAGCCCCAGCTCGCCCATCTGCCGCACGATGTCGGTGGGGAACTCGTCGCGTTCGTAGAACCCGCCGATCTGCGGTGCGATGACCTCCACGGCGAACTCGCGGACCACCTTCCGCAGCGCCTCGGTCTCCTCGTCGAGCCGGTAGTCCAGCACGGTCACTCCCCCTCGCCGGGCGCCGGTGGGGTCACCACGGCCACCCGCTCGTCGAGCCGGACCGACTGGCCGGCCGTCACCGGGAGCTCGGTGACCGTCCCCGCGAGGGGGGCGGTCAGCACGTGCTCCATCTTCATCGCCTCGACGACCAGCAGCGGGGCGCCCGCCTCGACCTGGTCCCCGAGGGACACCTGCACGACCGTGACCGTGCCGGGCATCGGTGCGGACACCGCACCGTCGGACCCGGCCGTCGCCCCGGCCGTCGCCAGCCGCTCGTGCTCGCGCAGCCCGACCGCCTGCCCGTCCCCGGCGAGCCAGACGGTGCCGCCGGCGTGCACCACCGTGTAGCGGGTGGTGACGTCGTCCAGGGTCACGCTGAGCTGGTCGCCGTCCCGGGCGACCCGGGCGGCCATCGGCTCGCCGTCCCCCACCCGCACCTGTGCGGCCGTGGTGCGGCCGCGCACCCGGACCGTCACCGGGTCCGCACCGGGCGCCTGCAGCCGGCGGACCGTCCAGGCCGGCTCGCCGAGCCGCCACCCGGAGGTGTCCGCCCACGGGTCGACGACCGCTCCGCACGGCTCGCCCTCGGCCAGCAGCGCAAGCGCCGCCGCCGCGTGGACGTGCGGCGGGGTCGGGCGGGCACCGGTCAGCGCCTCGCCGCGCCGTTCGATCAGGCCGGTGTCCAGCCGGCCGGCGACGACGTCGGGGTCGGTCAGCAGGTCGCGCAGGAAGCCGGTGTTGGTGGCCACGCCCAGGACGGCGGTGTCACCGAGCGCGGTGACCAGCCGGGCGCGGGCGGTCTCCCGGTCCGGGCCCCAGGCGATCACCTTGGCCAGCATCGGGTCGTAGTCGGTGCCGATGACGCCGCCGACCCGCAGCGAGCTGTCCACCCGGATGCCCGCGCCGGTCGGCTCGACCAGCCCGACGACCTCCCCGGCCTGCGGCAGGAACCCCCGCGCCGGGTCCTCGGCGTAGACCCGCGCCTCGATCGCGTGGCCGGTCAGCCGGACGTCGTCCTGCCCGATCGGCAGCCGCTCGCCGGCCGCCACCCGCAACTGGAGCTCCACCAGGTCCAGCCCGGTCACGCACTCGGTGACCGGGTGCTCGACCTGGAGCCGGGTGTTCATCTCCAGGAAGAAGAAGTCCCGCGGGGAGTCGGCGTCGACGATGAACTCGACCGTGCCGGCGCCGGTGTAGCCGACCGCCCGGGCCGCCTCGACCGCCGCCGCTCCCATCGCCTCACGCTGGGCCTCCGACAGCAGCGGGGACGGCGCCTCCTCGACCACCTTCTGGTGCCGGCGCTGCAGGCTGCACTCCCGCTCGCCCAGGTGGACCACGGTGCCGTGCGTGTCGCCGAAGACCTGCACCTCGATGTGCCGGGAGTGGCCGAGGTACCGCTCGACCAGCAGCGTGTCGTCGCCGAAGGAGCTGCGGGCCTCGCGGCGGGCACCGGCGATCTGCTCGGCCAGCTCGGCCGGATCGCGGACCACCCGCATGCCCTTGCCGCCGCCCCCGGCGCTGGGCTTGAGCAGCACCGGGAAGCCCACCTCGACCGCGGCCCGGGCGACCGCGGCGTCGTCCATGCCCGGCTCGGTGCGGCCGGGCACGACCGGGACGCCGGCCGCGGCGACGGTCTGCTTGGCCCGGATCTTGTCGCCCATCGCCTCGATCGCGTCGACCGGCGGGCCGATGAAGACGGTCCCGGCGGCCGCGCAGGCGCGGGCGAACTCGACGTTCTCGGACAGGAAGCCGTAGCCGGGGTGGACGGCCTGCGCGCCGGTGCGGCGGGCGGCGTCCAGCACCCGGTCGATCGACAGGTAGCTCAGCGCCGCCGGCGCGGGACCGATCGGCACGGCGACGTCGGCCAGCCGAGTGTGCAGCGCGCCGGTGTCGGCCTCGCTGTGCACCGCGACCGAGCGGATGCCCATCGCCCGCAGCGTCCGGATGACCCGGACGGCGATCTCCCCGCGGTTGGCGACCAGGACGGTCTCGAACACGCCTCAGCACCCCCCGCGGAAGGGGCCAAAATCGCGACTTTGGCCCCTGGTGGGGTCAGGCCGCCTTGCGGGTGCTCTTCGCGAGGACGACGTCGGCCTTGGTGGCCTTGACCAGCCGGCGCTTCTTGACGGTGTAGCCGGGCGGGAGGGTGCCCTCGGCGAGCGCACGCAGCGGGCAACGACCGCACCGCGGCTTGTTGACGCAGCACTTCTTCTTGGGCATCTTCGCCGGCTTCCCCACGCGGTGAGGTTAGCCATGCCTTGCCGACCCGTCCACGGGTGCGGCGTGTCGCCCGCTACCGTTCCGGGGACGTCACCTTGCGACCTACAGGAGTCCCGATGGCCGCCGATGCCTTCATCGACCTGCTCAACGCCCAGATCGGCCACGAGTTCGCCGCCCACCAGCAGTACGTGGCCTGCGCCATCTACTTCGACGAGCAGACCATGCCGCAGACCGCGCAGCTCTTCTTCGACCAGGCCGGCGAGGAGCGCGACCACGCGATGATGATGGTCCGCTACCTGCTCGACGCCGACGCCCCGGTGAAGATCCCCGGCATCGCCGCCCCGATCACCGAGTTCGCCGACGTCGTCGCGCCGGTCGCCCTGGCCCTGGCGCAGGAGAAGCGGGTCACCGAGCAGATCAACCAGCTCACCGCGGTCGCCCGGCAGCACAACGACTTCGCCTCCGACCAGTTCATGCAGTGGTTCATCAAGGAGCAGGTCGAGGAGGTCAGCAAGATGAGCGACCTGCTCACCGTCGTCCGCCGCTCGGCCCACGACGTGGAGCAGATCGAGGACTACGTGCTGCGCGAAGTCAAGCCCGAGGGCACCGACCCGATGGCCCCCGCGATCGCCGGCGCCACCGGCTGACCCCGCTCCGGTCCCACCGAAATGGCCATTTTGGTGGGACCAGGGCGACCGCTCACATGCGGAAGACGCCATAGCCGACCTCCTCGAGGGGGGCGTTGGCGCACGCGGAGAGCGCGAGCCCGAGCACGGTGCGGGTCTGGGCGGGGTCGATGACGCCGTCGTCCCAGAGCCGGGCCGTGGCGTGGTACGGGTGGCCCTGCTCCTCGTAGCGGGCGCGGATCGGCGCCTTGAACGCCTCCTCGTCCTCGGCGCTCCAGTCGTCCCCGAGCCGGTCCCGGCGGACCTGCGCCAGCACGCTGGCCGCCTGCTCCCCGCCCATCACCGAGATGCGCGCGTTGGGCCAGGTGAACAGGAAGCGGGGCGAGTACGCCCGGCCGCACATCGAGTAGTTGCCGGCGCCGAACGAGCCGCCGATGACGACGGTCAGCTTGGGCACCCGCGCGCAGGCGACGGCGGTGACCATCTTCGCGCCGTGCTTGGCAATGCCGCCGGCCTCGTAGTCCCGGCCGACCATGAAGCCGGAGATGTTCTGCAGGAACAGCAGCGGGGTCTTCCGCCGGTCGCACAGCTCGATGAAGTGCGCGCCCTTGAGGGCCGACTCGGCGAACAGCACGCCGTTGTTGGCGATGATCCCCACCGGGTGCCCGTGCAGCCGGGCGAAGCCGGTGACCAGGGTCGACCCGTACAGCGGCTTGAACTCGGCGAACCGGCTGCCGTCGACCAGCCGGGCGATCACCTCGCGGACGTCGTAGGGCGTGCGGGTGTCGACCGGGACGACGTCGTAGAGGCTCTCCGCCGGGTACGCGGGCTCCTCGACCGGCTCGACGTCCCAGGGCCGGAGCTCACGCGGGCCGAGGGTGCCGACGATCTGCCGGACGATCTGCAGCGCGTGCGCATCGTCCTCGGCGAGGTGGTCGGTGACCCCGCTGACCCGGGAGTGCAGGTCGCCGCCGCCGAGGTCCTCGGCGCTGACCTCCTCCCCCGTCGCCGCCTTCACCAGCGGCGGGCCGCCCAGGAAGATCGTGCCCTGGCCGCGGACGATGACCGCCTCGTCGCTCATCGCCGGCACGTAGGCACCGCCGGCGGTGCACGAGCCGAGGACGGCGGCGATCTGCGGGATCCCCGCCTTGGACAGGTTCGCCTGGTTGAAGAAGATCCGGCCGAAGTGCTCGCGGTCGGGGAAGACCTCGTCCTGCAAGGGCAGGAAGGCCCCGCCGGAGTCGACCAGGTAGATGCAGGGCAGCCGGTTCTCCTTGGCCACCTCCTGCGCCCGCAGGTGCTTCTTCACCGTCATCGGGTAGTAGGTGCCGCCCTTGACGGTGGCGTCGTTGGCGACGACGACCACCTCACGCCCGGCCACCCGGCCGACCCCGGTGATGATCCCGGCGGCCGGCGCCTCGTCGTCGTACAGCCCGTGCGCGGCCAGCGGCGACAGCTCCAGGAACGGGCTCCCCGGGTCCAGCAGCGCGTCGACGCGCTCGCGGGGCAGCAGCTTGCCCCGGTCGGTGTGCCGCTGCCGGGCCCGCTCACCCCCACCGAGCGCCACCCGGGCCAGCTGGGCGGCCAGCGCGGCAGCCAGGCCGGCGTGGTGCGCGGCGTTGCCGGCCACCGCCGGGTCGGCCGACGGGGCACTGGGCAGCACCGGTGCGTCCACGGGAGTGAGGTTAACCACGGTTCACAGTTCCGGTCCAGGGTGAACGGCCATTAACCTCACGCCGTGACGTCCCAGCAGGACAGCGCCCTGCACAGCGACGCGGCGAACCCCTCCCGCCGGGAGCAGATCCTGCGCGCAGCCGCCCAGCTGTTCGCCGAGCGGGGCTCGCGCTCGGTCGGCGTCGACGACGTCGGTGCAGCCGTGGGCGTGACCGGCCCGGCGATCTACCGGCACTTCGCCAGCAAGGACGCCATGCTGGCCGAGATGCTGCTGCGGATCAGCGAGCGGCTGCTGGCCGGCGGCACCGAGCGGATCGCGGCGGCCGGCGACTCACCGGTCGACCAGCTGCGCGCCCTGGTGGAGTTCCAGGTCGACTTCGCCCTGGACAACCCCGCGCTGATCACGGTGCAGGACCGGGACCTGGGCGCGCTGACCGACCGGGACGCCCGCCAGGTGCGGCAGCTGCAGCGGCGCTACGTCGAGGAGTGGGTGGCCGTGCTCGCCCGGGTCCACCCCGAGGCGTCGACCGCGGCCTGCCGGGCCCGGGCGCACGCCCTGTTCGGGCTGATCAACTCCACGCCACACAGCGCGGGCCGGGTCACCCGCCCGGCGATGGCCGGGCTGCTGGCCGGCATGGCCATGGCCGCCGCCACCAGTTGACGGCGCTGCCTCAGTTGGTGACGCTCTCGCCAGGCAGCGAGAGCCCGGCGCTGGCCACGGCGTCCAGGCCCGAGGTGGCGCCCGCCTGGGCCCCGGCCCACGAGGTCTCCACGATGGTGACCGTGGAGCCCTGCTGACTGCTGGCGTACTGGGCGCTGGAGAGCCGCTCGGGCGCGCCGTCGTAGCGCACCCCCTCGCGCAGCAGGTCGCTGACGTTGCCGCTGCCGTCGGTGTCGGTCAGCGACCGGAGCGCCTGGGCACTGGCCGGGTCGGGCATGGTGACCCGGGCCACGGAGACGACCACGGGCAGGCCGTCGACCTCCGCCGACCACAGCGCCCGGTCCAGGTCGGTGCAGTCGCTGTTGGCGAAGAACCCGGCGACGGCGTCGTAGGCGTGCCCGTTGCAGGTCGCGTCCTCCTCGGCCACCTGCAGCGTGAAGGTGGTGCCGTTGACGACCGCGGTGGAGCCGATGACGGGGCCCGGGGGCGCCGACGTGGTGGGCGCGGCGCCGGCGGTCACACCCGCCGTCGTCGTCCCCGCATCGCCGTCGTCCTCGGTGAGGGCGAGGACACCGACGACGGTGAGCAGCGCCACCACCGCCAGCGCCGCCGCCACGAGCAGGAGCTGGCGGCGGCGGGAGGAACCGCCTCCGGGGGTCGACGCGGTACTGCCCGACGCCGGCTGGACGGGGCGGCCCTGCGGACGGGGACGGAGTCCCGGCGGCAGCTCACGGAGCCGCTGCTCCGCAGGTCCCGCGCCGGCCTCGGGGGTGCCGGGGCCACCGAAGAGCCCACCCAGGCCACCGGTGTCCTCCGCCGGGGCGTCGCCCGGCTGGTGGACCAGCGCCATGGTGTCGCCGGGGCGGGCCGGCGCCCGGGGGGCGCCGGGAACAGGCGCTGCCTCCGCAGTGGGGACGGCGGCGGACTGGGGCACGTCGTCCCTCCGCTCGGCCGCCTCCTGCGCCTGGACCGCGGCGGCGGCGATCCGGGCAGCGGCTGCCGGGTCGACCAGCGGCCCGCCCTCGCCGCCGGCGCGCCTGGCCTGCGGGGCGGGTGTGCCGGCGGCGAGGGCGGTGGTGCGGCGCGGTGCGGCGTTGAGCGCGGCGGGGGTCAGCAGGTCCGGACGGCGCAGCACGTAGGGCGAGTAGGGGAAGCCCTCGCCGTTGAGCTCCTCGACCGTGGGGATCCGGCCGGCCATGCCGAGGGCCTCGATCCCAGCACGGACGTCGGCCGTCGTCCACAGTCGTGGGTTGTCCGTGCCCGCGTGTCGGGCCGCGCGGGCGATGCCGAACTGCAGCGAGCCCGGCTCCAGGAGGGCGACCTGGTCGCCCTCGCCCAGGTCGCCGTCGGCCGGCAGCAGCCCGGTCACCGAGCCGGTGAGGACGGTCAGCCGGGCGATCCGCCCGGGCTCCAGCCCGGCCTTCCGCAGGGTCACCGCGGCGTGCATCCCCGACCGCATCAGACCGTCGAGCGGGTTGGACCCGCCACCGGCCAGCTGGAGCACCTCACCGGGCCCGTCGCCGGGCCCGATCGTCCAGGCACCCTCGGGTGCGGCGGTGACGACGCCGGACTGGCGCTCCACCTCGACGACCCGGACGACGGCGACGCCCTCGGGCACGAACAGGACCGCGTCGGACTGCCGGCGCTGCCTCGGACCCTCGGTGACCGGCAGCGAGGCCATGACGGCACCCCGGACGCCGCTGCCGGTGTCCCAGCCCGCGAGTTCGGCGAAGAACGCACGCTCGGCCGCTGTCTGCAGCGGCGTCGGCGTGAGGATCAGCACGGACTCTCCAGGGGCAGGCAGCGTGGGCGCAGCAGGACGGGAGCGACCGCGGCGGGCGCCGCGGCGGCTGGGCGGCGGACCGGTTCGACGTTACGTCATCGCCGGGCCCGTTCCGGGCTCAGCGCGGGGACGCGCCGCCCGCCGGTGCGCCGACCGGCGTGTCCCCGGACGCGGGACCGCCCGGCTCCACCGGCGCCTGCCACCGGGCGAACCGCCGGCTCCTGGTGACCAGGTCCAGCCCGCCCCAGAGCACGGCCAGGCCGACCGCCACCACCGGCAGCGCCGACCAGTCCCACGGCGGGATGACGTCGAGCGCCGACTGGACGAACGCCCCGGCGGCCGCTCCCCCGGTGACGGCCAGGCCGGCCAGCAAGCCCGGCACCCGGGCGAGCACGGCCAGGTCGACGAGGACCGCGCCGGCCAGCAGCATCAGCGGCAGGACGGAGGGCGGGAAACCGGTGGCGTCCAGCAGCAGCCCGGTCACCGCCCGGTAGGCGAGGTAGCCACCGGCCAGGACGGTCGCCGTCCAGCGCAGGCCGACGGCCCGGCGGGCCACCACGAGGGCGAGCAGCCCGGCGCAGACCAGCCAGGCCGGGTGCACCCAGGGAGGCACGGGCAGCATGAACTGGACGGGCGTCTGCCCCTGTGCGGCGGCGAAGTCCAGCAGCTGCGGTTCGGCGGTGGTCCGCCCGGCCCGGTAGGCGGCCAGGGACAGCACGCCGTACTCCTGGTGCTGGTTGGGGAACATCACGTTCTCCAGGAAGAACAGCCACAGCCCCAGCGACACCAGGTCGCGCAGCCGGCCGGGTGCCGCGTACAGCCACCAGCCCCGGATGGCGCCGGCGAGCATGATCGCCGTCCCGAGGTAGAGCAGCGCGTGGCTGGGGCTCCAGCTGGTGATGTCCAGCCCGTTGACGCGGTGGTTGACGACGTCGATCGGGACGGCGACCAGGAAGGTGCCGATGCCGGCCTGCATGAGCCGCAGCGCGCGCCGGTCGACGCCGTGGCCGCTGTAGCTGTGGAAGACGACGAGGGCGACGACGAGGGCGGTGCCGGCCGAGTTGAGCAGGTGCGGCGGGGCCAGGTCGTCGCGCAGCCACGTGAAGTGCCAGGAGACGTCCCAGGAGGAGCCGAGCATCTTCAGCGCGAAGGCCCCCAGCCAGGCCAGGTAGATCCAGCGCAGCGCGTCCGGGCCGGTGGGGCGGCCGGGGAGGCCGGGGGTCATGTGGTCCTGCCAGAGCCAGCGGAGGAGCGCGACCGGGTGCCGGAACGCGGCGCCCGGGGAGGCCGGTGCGGGCACCGACGGCCCGGACGGCGACGTGACAGAGGTGCTGGAGGACACGAGCGGCTCCGCGAGGTCGGTGCAGGAGCCCGGACTGTAGCCACGCGGGAGACCCCGGAGGCCCGTTCCCACGGCGGGCCGCGAGCCCTGGGGCGGGTGTGGCCGGTGGGCTGCCACCGCGGTGCGTAGGGTCGCGGCCGTGGCGGACAGCGCAGCGAACAACCTCGTCTGGATCGACTGTGAGATGACCGGGCTCGACCTGGTCGGCGACAAGCTCATCGAGGTCGCGGTGGTGGTGACCGACTCCCAGCTCAACGTGCTCGACCCCGGCCTGGACGTGATCATCCACGCCGAGGACGCCGACCTGGCGGGGATGGCCGACGTGGTCACCGAGATGCACGCCAAGTCCGGGCTCACCGAGGAGGTGCGCGCCTCGACGGTCACCCTCGAGGAGGCCCAGGCCCTGGTGCTCGCCTACGTGAAGCGGTTCGTGCCCGAACGCCGCACCGCGCCGCTGTGCGGCAACTCGATCGGCACCGACCGCGGCTTCCTGGCCCGGGACATGCCCGAGCTCGACGACCACCTGCACTACCGGATGATCGACGTCTCCTCGATCAAGGAGCTGGCCCGCCGCTGGTTCCCCCGGGTCTACTTCGCCCAGCCGCCCAAGGGCCTGGCCCACCGGGCGCTGGCCGACATCCTGGAGTCGATCCGGGAGCTGGCCTACTACCGGCAGACCCTCTTCGTGCCCGAGCCGGGCCCCAGCAGCGACCAGGCCCAGGCGGCGGCCACCGACGTCGTGGCGGCCTTCGCGCCCCTGCTGGCGGCCGACGCCGACGACACCGAGCCGGCCGCGACCCCGGCCTCGTCGGAGAGCTGACCGCCTCCGGTATCGTGTGCTCGTCCACCGGGCCGGCTCTCGCCAGCCGCCCGGTGTACATGGTGGGTGTAGCTCAGCTGGTAGAGCGCCAGGTTGTGATCCTGGATGTCGCGGGTTCAAGTCCCGTCACTCACCCCACCCGGAGGCCCTGGTCAGCTCGCTGACCAGGGCCTCTTGCGTTGCGTCGGCCGGATGTCGGGCCCGCGGTGCCGGCCTGACCCATGCGCGTGGACCCACCGCGGTTCACGGGCACGTCCGGGGGCATGGCCCTGTCCACCCGACCGGAGGAGGACCCCATGCTGAGGACGACGAGACGAGAGCGCGCCGCCGGACCGGAGGCCGCCTCGGTGCGGCCACGGTCCGGGGGGATCGGCCGGTCGAGTTCCCCGGCGGCGGAGCGGGTGAGCGACGACCTGCGCCGCGGCACCGGCAGCTTCCTGGAGCAGCGTCGCCGGGTGGCGGGGCTGACCTCCCTGGCGTCGGCCGCGCTGGGCGTGGTCGGGCTCTACCAGTTCGGGCTGCTGCGCCGGGTGCCCGAACTGTCGCTGCCGTTCCTCGACGCCGACGCCGTCGACGCCTCCGGTGAGGCCTACCAGGAGCTGCGGACGCCGGATGCCGCCCTGGGGCTGCTCAGCGCCGGGGTCACGCTGGTCCTGGCCGGGATGGGCGACCGCGACCGAGCCAGGACCATGCCGTGGGTGCCGTTGGCACTGGCCGCCAAGACCGCCGCGGACGCCGGCGGTGGCGTCTTCCTGTTCGCCGAGCAGCTCACCAAGCACCGGAAGGTCTGTTCCTGGTGCACGGTGGCCGCGGTGGCCCAGGTCGCCACCCTCCCGCTGGCACTGCCCGAGGCGCGCGCGGCTCTCCGCCGCCTGCGGGGCCGGTCGTGAGCCGAGCCGGCGTGCACCTGCACGAGGAGCTCCTGGACGGCGAGCCGATCCGCTGGCTGGAGCACGGCGAGGGGCCGCCCGTCGTCCTCGTCCACGGCATCCCGACCTCGCCCCGACTGTGGCGGCACGTCATGCCCCTGGTCAGCGGCCGGTCGCTGGCACTGGAGATGGTCGGCTACGGCAGCTCCATCCCCGACGGCGAGGGCCGCGACCTCGGGCTGGCCGCCCAGGCCGATCGGCTGCTGCGCTGGCTGGACATGGTCGGTGTGGAGTCACCGGTGCTCGTCGGCCACGACCTCGGCGGCGGGGTCGCCCAGATCGCGGCGGTCCGGGCCCCGGGGCGGTTCTCCGGCATCGTGCTCACCAACGCCGTCTGCTACGACTCCTGGCCCATCCCCAGCGTGAAGGCGATGCAGCGGGCCGCACCGGTGCTGCGGCACCTGCCCGAGCTCGCGCTCTACCCCTCGTTCGTCCAGCTGGTCCACCGCGGGCACGACGACCGGGCCCGGGCGCTGGAGTCGATCGGTGTGCACTGGCAGCACTACGTCACCCACGGCGCCGCCCGCAGCCTGATGCGCCAGGCCAGCGCACTAGACGTGGCCGACACGATCGCCGTCGCCGACCGGCTGCCCACCCTGGGCCTGCCGGCCCGCGTTGTCTGGGGGGACGCCGACCAGTTCCAGAAGGTCGAGTACGGCCGCCGCCTGGCCGCCGACCTCGGCACGACCCTGCAGACCATCCCCGGCGGCAAGCACTTCACCCCCGAGGACCACCCGGAGGTCGTCGCGGCAGCCATCGACGAGCTCCTCGCCCGGTCACCGGGGGACGACCATGGGAACTGATGCGGCGGGGGTCGCGAGCTATCCCATGGTGGAGGAGGCCGACGCCACCGGCGTCGTCGCCGCCGTCTACGCCGACCTCCTCGAGACCATGCCGTTCGTGCCCAGCCTGTTCACGTCCCTGGCGCTGTGCCCGGGCTACCTGGTGTTGGCCCACGCCCAGGCCGTCCCCGTCCTGCCCACCGACGAGTTCGGGTCGGCCGCCCAGCAGCTCGTCACCTCGGTGCGGGACGTCGCGGAGCCGCCTGCCGACGCCGACGTCCGAGCCGGGCTCGCGGGCTTCGCCGGCCCGCTCAGCCGGATGCTGCTGCTCGCCGCCGGTCTGCGGCTGGCACTGGACGGCGAGCTCGACCTGCCGTCCGCGTCGGGGAACGCCCCCGCGCCCCGGCCGGTGCAGCCACGGCAGCCTGCCCCCTCTCCCGCGGACGCCCCGGCGCCGCAGGTCTACGGCGAGATCTGCGCCGCGCTGGAGACACCGATCGTCAACACCGTCTGGCGCTCGTTGGCCGCACGGGACCTCCTGGAACCGGCGTGGGCAGCCCTGCGCCCCCAGGTCGGGGTCAGCCGACCGGCCGCCGACCACCTGCAGGAGAGGGCCTCCGAGGCCGCGCGCAGCCTCCCCTGGCGGGTCGCCGCCTCACCGGCCGCCCTCGAGCATGCCGGGGTGACCGATGCCCGCCCCGGCATGGCCGCCGTCCTGGACGCCTACCGCGCGACCCTCCCGCGGGTCCTCGTCCTGGTGGCCTCCAGTGCGGACGCCGGATGAGCGCCGGGCCCGGCCCCCGATCCGCCGTCCGCCCCCCGCCGCACCGATCCCCAGGAGCCCCGCGTTGAGCGCTTCGCCGTCCCTGATCGTCTTCGACGTCAACGAGACCCTGTCCGACATGAGCCCGATGGCCCAGCGGTTCAGCGACGTCGGTGCACCGGCGCACCTGGCGAAGCTGTGGTTCGCCTCGCTGCTGCGCGACGGGTTCGCCCTGACCGCCGTCGGCGCCTCCCGCCCCTTCGCCGAACTCGGTGCCGACGCACTGCGCTCGGTGCTGCACGGCATCGACCTCGACCGGGACGTCGACGCGGCCGTCGAGCACGTCCTCAGCGGCTTCATGCAGCTGTCGGTGCACCCCGACGTCCCCGACGGCGTGCGAGCCCTGCGCGCATCGGGGCGGCGGCTGGTCACCCTGACCAACGGATCCGCCCAGGTCTCCGAGCAGCTGTTCTCCTCCGCCGGCATCCGGGACCAGTTCGAGGCCCTGCTGTCGGTGGAGGACGCCGGCATCTGGAAGCCGGCCCGCGGCGCCTACGAGTACGCGGCGCAGGCCTGCGGGACCGATCCGGCCGACATGCTCCTGGTGGCCGTCCACCCCTGGGACATCGACGGCGCCGCCCGCGCCGGGCTGCGCACCGCGTGGCTCGACCGCGCCGGGACGCCGTACCCGCACGTCTTCACCCCGCCGTCGCTGCGCGCCACCGGCCTGACCGACCTCGCCGACCAGCTGGGTTGACCAAGTTCAGCCCAGCTGCGTGGTGATCTCGATCGCCCCCTCGAGGCTCCGCGCGACCGGGCAGCCCTTCGCGTGGACCGCCAGCACTCGTTCGACCTTCTCGGCATCCTCGTCCGCGAAGGTCAGGCCGCGGTAGGTGACCGCGATCCGCTTGACCACCAGCACCTTGCCGTCCAGCTCGACCTCGCCCCGGGCGTGCCCCACCAGACCGGTGGGGTCGATCCGCCGAGCCGCCAGGGCTCCGGCGAACGTCCCGGTGAGCTAACCGAGCGCGGCGCCGACCAGGTGGTCGATCGTCGACGCATGGCTCTCGAACTGCCCGGGCTCGGCGCCGTAGTGCTCGGCGATCGCACCGTGCATGCCGTAGATCGTCGGCTGCTCCTCGCCCGGCAGGTGGGCCGCCCGCAGCGATCCACCCATGCGCTCGACCCTCACCTCGGACACGTACGCGATGTCACCCATGGGTTCCTCCCTGCTGCTCGGCGGCCATGCCGCCTCCACCATCCCGCTCGGCACGGGTCACCGCGAGGTGGGACGAGATCAGGGGCTCGGCCCGCTCTCGGCCCACCGCGGTCAGCCCTCTCCTGACTGCGCCGACCCCGCGGTCGCCCGCTGGGCCCCCGGCGTCGCCCCCTTGCGGCGGTGGCGGTGGACGGCTGCTGCACCTCCGGCCGTCAGCGCGACGAGTCCCAGCACGGCGGCCACGAAGGGCCACGATCCCGGGGACGTCCCGTACGCGCCGAGAGCGACGTGGGCGACGGTGCCCGGGAGGATGCCGACCGCGGTCCCGAGGACGTAGTCGCCGAGGCGGACGGCGGTCAGCCCGGCCGCGTAGTTGATCGCGGTGAAGGGCAGCACCGGCACCAGCCGCACGCCCAGGACGGCCAGGAACCCGTGCCGGCCGAGGAGCGCGTCGACGCGGGCCACCCGGCCGCCGGTCATCCGTTCGACCGCCTCCCGACCGAGCGCACGCCCCAGCGCGAAGGCGGCGAGCGCTCCCAGCAGTGCGGCCAACAGGACGATGCCGGTGCCCTCGCCGAGGCCGAACAGCAGGCCGGCCGCCACGCTGAACACGTTCTTGGGCACCGGAGCGAGGCTGGCCACCGCATAGACCAGGACGAAGAGGACAGGAGCGGCCGGCCCCACCGCGGCGACGTCCGCCCGCAGCTGCTGTGCGTCCGGCACCCCCACCGCGACCGCGACGACCACGGCGATCGCGATCAGCAGCACCAGCACGGTCAGCCGCAGCCACGTCGACCGCCGGGCGCACACCCGTGCCCGGATCACCCGGCGATGCCCGGCTCGCAGGGGGCGCTGACCGGCGGACACGTGGACCATCAGACACGACCGGACGCTCCTCGGAGGCGAGGAGCCCGCTGCGCGGCCACGCCGACTGGCCCCCGTCGCATCGTCACCGGGGCACCCGCCGCCGTTCACCCTCGCGTCACCCACCGGGGGAACCGTGGTCCCTGCCCGGCACGAGACCCTCGGACCCCACGGTGGGTGGTCACATGCAATCGGCAGAGTCCTCCCGGCTCACGATCGTCGCGGTGCTGACGACCACGGCCTTCTTCCTGGGGCTGACCCTGGTGGAGGTCATCCCGGAGATCCCAGTCGACATCGACGTCAAGCCCTTCTTCATCCCGGTGGCCCTCGCCGTGCTGGTGCCGTGGGGGAAACCGGTGCTGGCCGTGGCGATCGGCGGCATGGCCGGGGAGTTCCTCCGGGACATGCTCGAGGGGTACGAGCCCGACGACGCGCTCGGCGCCGTCGGCTACGTCGTCGGCTTCGCCGCGGCCGGCTACCTGGTGGGGCAGCGGCCGCTGAGCAAGGTGCGGCTGGTCGCCGCCGCCCTCGTCGCCGCGGTGCTGCACGCGGTCATCGAGGCCTGCGCCCTCGTGCTCTTCGACGGCGAGCTGCTGTCCATCGCCGTCTACAGCGCCGCCGGCAACGTGGTCGGTGACGGCGTCCTGCTCGGCGCGCTGCCGCTGCTGCCGGTGGTGCCGCTGCTGTACGGCCGCATCGACCGCTACCTCGGCTACGAGCCGCGCGGGTACCGGCACTACGGCTCCCGGACGCCGGCGGTCCCGCGCCCCCGCCTCGAGCCGCTGCCCGAACCCGCACCGGAGTCCCCGTCCGACGGCCGGGGCGCCAGAGGAGAGCCACCCGGCGCACCCGGTGGACCCGACGCCCGCCCGGCCGGTGCCGGTGCGACATCCAGTGCACCCGGAGGAGGACGACCGTGAACTGCATCGAGGTCGACGACGTGTCCTTCCGCTATCCCGCCACCGAGCACCTGGTCCTCGACGGCGTGTCCTTCCAGGTCCACGAGGGCGAACTGCTCGGCCTCGTCGGTCCGCCGGGGGCGGGCAAGACGACCTTGTGCATGGCGGTGGCCGGGCTGGTCCCGGGCATCACCGGGGGTGAGCTCTCCGGCTCGGTCCGCGTCGAGGGAGCGGTGGGCATCGTCTTCGAGGACCCCGACGGACAGCTCACCCAACTGCGCGCCCTCTCCGAGGTGACCGATCCGCTCCGCACCCGCGGCGCGAGCCGGGACGACGCCGTCCGGGAGGCCCACCGTCTCCTGGAGCGCGTCGGCCTGGGCGGGGAGGACCTCGCCGGCCGGTGGGTCTGGGAGCTGTCGGAGGGCCAGCAGGTCCTCCTCGCCCTGGCCGCCACCCTGGCGACGCAGCCCGACGTCCTGATCCTCGACACGGTCATGGGGTCGCTGGACGCCACCCACCGCGCCGGGGTCCTCGGGCTGCTCCGCGACGAGGCGGGCGCCCGCACCGTCCTGCTGGTGGAGCAGGACGCCACGCTGCTCGGCGAGGTCGCCGATCGGCTGGTCGTGCTGGAGGAGGGCAGGGTGCGGGCCGTCGGCACACCCGCGGAACTGCTCGACGACGACGCCGTCCGGGCCGCCGCAGACCTCGGCACACCCGGGACCCTGGCCGCCGCCCGGCGGCTGCGTCTGCCCTCCCGCCCCCTGACCACCGAGGCCTTCCGCGCCGCCGTGTGCGGCGTCGGCCGCCTGCCCACCGGAGGGACCGCCCGACCGAACGGACACCACGGCGACCGGGCCGCGCCCCCCTGGCGCGAGGACCGGCCGCGCATCCAGGTGCGGAACGTCGACTTCGGCCATCCCGACCGGTCCCCTGCCCTGCGCGGCCTGGACCTGGAGGTCCGACCCGGCGAGGTGCACGCGGTGCTCGGCCACACCGGCGCGGGCAAGAGCACCCTCGTCCGGTTGCTCTGCGGCCTGCTCCGGCCGGTGCGCGGCTCCGTCGTCGTCGACGACCAGGACACCGCGACGGTGCACCCCACCGACCTGGCCCTGCGGGTCGCGACCGTGCTGCAGGACGCCGACCAGACCCTCTCCCAGCGCACCGTGCGCGACGAGATCGCGCTGAGCCTGCGCCGTCGCAAGCGCACCGACGGCCTCGACGACCGGGTCGACCGGGTACGCCGGCTCGTGGGCCTGCCCGAGGACGTGCTCCCGGCCGATCCCCTCCTGCTGCCCCGGGCGCACCGGATGCTCGTCGCCCTCGCCGCAGCGCTGGTGGTCGAGCCGGCCGTGGTCGTGCTGGACTCCCCGACGACCGGGCTGAGCCACGGGGGCAGGCTGCGCCTCGCAGCCGCCCTGGCCGACCTGCGCTCGCGCGGGGTCGCCGTGCTGATCACCGAGCACGACACCGACGTCGTCGTGGAGGTCGCCGACACGGTGACCGTCCTGGACCGCGGCACGGTCGCCGCACAGGGCCCGGTGCACGAACTGCTGCGGTCCACCCGCCGCGCCGAACTCGCCGCCCGTCGCATCGGCCTCCCCACCGCCGGGGTCCTCGCCGATGCCGTCGGCGTGGACGCCTGCACGCTCGACGACCTGGTGGAGGCGCTGTCCGCGGCGCCACCACCGGACACCGACGGGCCGTCCTCGACCGAGCCTCCACCGGCCGTCGCCCCCGTGACGGCGCCTGCACCGACCGGCGGAGGTGCCTGATGCCGTCCCGCGTCCCCGTCCTCTACCGCGATCACGACACGGTCGTCCACCGGCGCGACCCTCGGGTCAAGGTCTTGCTCCTCGGCCTGCTGTTCGTCTTCATCTTCGTGGCGCCCAGCGCCCAGTGGATGTCCCTCGCGGTCCTGGGCGGGCTGCTGCTGGCCGTCCTCGCCCGCACACCGTGGCGCTGGTTGGTGGTGCTGTGGGCGATCCACATCCCCACGTTCGTGGCGCTCATCCTGATCGGCGGATGGGGGTCGGTGACCTCCGGCGACTGGGCCGGGGTGATCGATGCCGGTGGCGCCCACCTCCGGCTCGTCCTGGCCTGGACGGGGGCGATCCTGGTCAGCGTCAGCCTCTTCTCCACCATCGACCCCGACGACCTGTCCCGGGGCCTCCGCGGGGTGGGGCTGCCGGCCGCGGCCGCCTTCGGGCTCGGGCTGGCCTACCGGCTGCTCTACACGACGCTGACCGAGACCGCCTCGATCGCGGAGACGATGCGCTTGCGTGGGCTCCGGCTGGAGTGGCGGCGGCCGATCCGGTTCATCGCGGAGTCGGTCCAGGTCTCGCTGCCCGTGCTGTTCAACGTGGTCCGGCGCGGCCCCATGCTGATGTCGACCATGCAGATCCGCGGCTACTCCCAGGACGCCCAACTCGGCCGGCTGCGGGTCGCCGACGTCGCCGTCCTGGCGATCGGCGTAGCCGTCGTCGTCGGGTCTGCGGTCGCCCGCTGGGGCCCGCTGCCGACGACGCTGATCTGAGCCCCGCCTCCCCCGGACCGGCCTGCCGTGCGGACCCAGGTGCCGCCACGGTGGGCACGCCTCCGACGGTCCTGCACACCGGCGCGCTGCCGCTGCCGACGATTACCCTGGTCAGCCGTGCGGTGGGCGCCTGCTCGCCGGGAGACGGAAGACGGGGACGATGCCGCACAGTTCCACGACGCCCGAGGCGAGTGACGGGCCGGACCGGTCGGCCGGTACCGGCGGAACCGATCTCGGCTTCACCGACGACACCGGGCAGCAGGGCAAGCCCGAGAGCCTGGGAGAGCGGCTGCTGGGCTCCCTGATCGACCGCGCGCACGTCATGCCACCCCGGTTGCTGGCACCGCTGCTGGCCCAGGAGATCGTCGCGGTCGGCGGCCGGGACGTGACCGTCTACCTCCAGGACTACGACCAGGCCTGGCTCCGCCCGCTGCCCGGCGAGGGGCTGACCGACACCGACCCGGTCCCGGTCGAGGGCAGCTGGGCGGGCCGCGCCTTCTCCTCCGACACCGCGATCGAACAGTCGCAGGACGACGGCGGCATGCGCCTGTTCCTGCCCATGCTGGACGGCTCCGACCGGGTCGGGGTCCTCGCCTTCACCCTTCCCCGGGTGGACGACGACGACCGGCGACTCGCCCGGCGGCTGGCCGGCCTGGCCGCGGACATGATCGTCACCAAGGGTGCCTACACCGACAGCTTCTTCCTCGCCCGCGCCAGCCGGCCGATGAGCCTGCCGGCCCAGCTGCAGTGGCAGCTGCTGCCACCGCTGACCATGACCACCCCACGGGTCGCGGTCGCCGGCATCCTGGAGCCCGCCTACGACGTGGGCGGGGACAGCTTCGACTACGCGCTCAACGACCACGTGCTCGGGCTGGCCATCATCGACGCGATGGGCCACGGGCTGGATGCCGCGACCATGGCCACCGTCGCGATCGCCGCGTACCGGCACGCCCGCCGCGCCGGGGTCTCCCTCGTGGACCTGTACGCCGAGATGGACAGCGCGATCGCCGCGCAGTTCCCCGGCCGGTTCGCCACCGCCCAGATGGGCGAACTGGACGTCTCCACCGGCGAGCTCACCTGGGTCAACGCCGGACACCCCGCGCCGCTGCTGCTGCGCGGCCGCCGCGTGGTCGCCGAGCTCACCGGCGCCACCACCCGGCCGGTGGGCTTCGGTGGTGCCACCCCGTCGGTGCAGACCCGTCAGCTGGAGCCCGGTGACCGGGTGCTGTTCTACACCGACGGGGTGGTCGAGGAGCGGCTCAGCGGCGGCGAGCAGTTCGGCGAGGACCGCCTCGTCGACCTGCTCGAGCGGGCCGGGGCGGAGGGCATCAACACCCCGGAGACGATCCGCCGGCTGTCCCGGGCGCTGATGAGCGGGCGGGACGGCAAGACCTCCGACGACACCACCCTGCTCCTGGTCGAGTGGACCGGCCCCGGCGGCGAGGACGAGCTCCGCCGCGTCGCCACCTGACGCCGCATCAGTCGTCGTCCTCGTCGACGAGCTCGCCCTCCCACGCCTCCCGCCCCTCGTGGACGGCGAAGGCCGCAATGACGAAGCCGGCGACCGGGTCGAGCCAGGCGGCACCGGTGAGGGCGTAGAGCCCCAGCCCGACGAGGGTGGAGATGCTCAGCAGCACGCAGATCCGGGTCTCGGCCGCGTCGGCGAGGACCAGCGGGTCACCGCCGAGCGCCAGTCCGACCCGGCGCTTCGCGCGGGCCAGGAGCGGCATGACCACGATGGAAGCAGCCAGCAGCACCAGCCCGACCGTGGAGGTGTCGGGCTCCTCGTCGCCGAGCAGGCTGCGGACGCCCTCGATCACCACGTACGCGGCCAGGACGAAGAAGGTGATCGCCACGGCCTTCAGCGCACGACGTTCCTTGCGCTCGTCGGTGCTGCCGTGCCGCAGCCGGGCCGACAGCCGGAGCCCGACCAGGACCGCGGCGAAGGACTCGATGCCGGAGTCGACACCGAACCCGACCAGCGACACCAGCCCGGCGAGCAGACCGGCGGTGATCGCGACGGCGCCCTCGGCGACGTTGTAGACCACGGTGAACTGCGCCAGACGCAGCCCGCGGCGGGTCAGCCGTTCGGTCTCGACGTCGGTCAGGGCGCTCGGCCGGCCGGTCACGCCCGAGCACCTTCGCCGTAGGTGGGGCACAGCGCGACCGCATCGCCGGTGACGGCGAGCAGCTGCTCGGCGGCGGCCAGCAGCGCCAGCAACTGCGGGGCGGTCGTCAGCGACCACATCGAGGCCCGCCCCTGCGGCCGGGAGGTGACCAGCCCGCAGTCGCGCAGGCAGGACAGGTGCGCCGACACGGTCGACTGGGCCAGCCCCAGGTGCTCGGTCAGCTCCACGACCTTGTGCTCCCCGAGGGTCAGGTGCCGCACGATCGCCAGCCGGGCCGGGTCGCCCAGGCTGCGGAACATGCACGCCGCCGCGCTCAGCGCCGCGGACTCGTCGACAGCAGGGGTGTCACCCCTGCGCCGCGGCACGGCTTCCCCGTCCACCTCGGTCATCGTCATCGGGCGATGATAGCGCCCTCTATCGTTGCTGGCTGGTTGCTGGTCAGTGGGCGCCGAGCTCGACGAGCAGCACGCCGACCGCGATGAGCGCGATCCCGGCACCCATCGTCCGGGTGAGCGGGTCGCGGAACGCCAGGTGCGCGATCACCGCGGTCAGGGCGACGCCGCTCGCGGCCCAGATGCCGTAGGCGACACCGATGGCCAGGCCCGCCCGCAGCGCGAGGGTGAGGAAGGAGAAGCAGGCCAGGTAACCCAGGACGATCAGCGGGGCCCAGCGCTTGTCGCGCAAGCCCTCCGAGGCGCGCAACGACATGGTGGCGCCGACCTCGCACGCGATCGCGGCGGCGAGGAACACCCAGGTCACCGCCCCTCCCCCGGCCCCGCGACGAGGCGCTCGGCGCGGTGCGCGCCGAACTCCACCAGCAGGACCCCGGCGACGATCACCGCGAAGCCGAGGCCCATCAGCGGGGTCAGCGCCTCACCGAACAGGAAGGCGGCGGCGACGGCCGTGAGCATCACCCCGCTGGCACCCCAGATGCCGTAGGCGACCCCGATGGCCATCCCCCGGCGCAGCGTGCCGGCCAGGAGGAGGAACGAGGCGACGTAGCCCACGACCACGGGCAGGTACCAGGCCGCCTGCTCGACGGCCGCCCGCAGGGCGAGCGTGGCGGCGACCTCGACGACGATCGCCCCGGCCAGCCACAGCCACCGGTTCACCAGGCCCCCTGTCTCGATCGCCGGAACGGTCCGCCGGCCCCACCCTGGCGCCGTCCGCCCACCCCACCTTCCCGCCCGGACCGCCGATCGGCGTGGGCGGGTGTCGGGGACGGCGACCGGGGGGATCCTGCGGCGGTGCCCTTCGACTCCCTCGCCCTGACCGTGCGCCGGGCCACCGACACCTCGTGGGAGGTCCTGGCGCCGCTGGTCTACCGCGGCGACCGGGACACCTTCGTCGTCCCGTCCGGCTTCCGGACCGACTTCGCCTCGGTGCCCCGCGTCGTGGTCTGGCTCTTCCCACGCTCCGGTCGCTACACCCCCGCCGCCGTCCTGCACGACTGGCTGACCGACGTCGGGGTGCCCACCGGGGTGCTCTCGGCCCGGGACGCCGACGGGGTGTTCCGGCGGGTGATGCGTGAGCTCGGGGTCCCGCCGCTGCGCCGCTGGCTGATGTGGTGCGGCGTCCGCTGGGGCGCCCTGGCCAACCCGGTGCGCCGGGCGGGCTGGTGGCTCGACGCCCCGCGGGTGCTGGCCCTGTCGGTGGTGGCTGCACCGTTCGTCGTCCCGCCGGCGGCGGTGATCGCGGTCGCGCTGACGGTCTACCGGGCCGCGGAGTCGGCGGTCATCGCCCTGACGGAGGGTCGGGCGGAGGAGCCGGAGCACGACGTGTGGCACTGACCGGCCCGGCGAGGGGCGTCGGAGGACGCCGCGGCGGCCGCGCCCCGGGATGGGGACGCGGCCGCTGCGGGACGGCTCAGGTCAGGACAGCGCGCTGCCGGCCGTCCACTCCTTCCACGGGATGGCCCAGTCGTAGATGTCGCCGTCGGCGGCGGTCAGCGTCCCGCCGATCGAGTTGACGACCTCGACGACGTCACCGGGCTGGGAGAAGTCGTAGAACCACTTCGCGTTCTCGGTGGCCAGGTTGATGCAGCCGTGGCTCACGTTCCGCACGCCCTGGTCGGCCAACGACCACGGGGCGGCGTGCACGAACTCGCCGTTGTTGGAGATGCGCGTCGCGTACTGGACGTCGGTGCGGTACCCACCGGGTGCGTCGACGGCCAGACCGAACGTCGAGGAGTCCATGGTGATGTCGGCGAACTTCTCCAGGACGACGTGCGCACCGTTGTGCGTCGGGTTCTCCGCGTCGCCGGCGCTCATCGGGAAGGTCTGGACGAGCTGGTCGCCGTCGTGGACGGTCAGGGTGTGGGCCGCGGCGTCGGCGACGGAGACGTGCCGCTCGCCCACGCTGAAGGAGATGGTGCGGTCCTTCTCACCCCAGACGCCCTCGCCGAAGTCGACCCCGTAGAGGTCGGCCTCCAAGGTCACCTCGCTGTCGGCCGGCCAGTAGGTGGAGGGCCGGAAGTGCACCTCGTCGTCGCGGACCCAGTTCCACACCCCGTCGGTGGGCGTGCTGCTGGTCACCAGCAGGTGGCGCTCCACCTCGGCCTGGTCGGCGACCGGCTCGTCGAAGAACACCCGGATCGGCATGCCGACCCCCACGGTCGTGCCGTCCAGCGGGCCGATGCCCGGGGTGGACAGCGTCTCCGGGGTCACCGTGGTGAAGGTCGAGGTCGCGGTGGTCTCGTCGGCGGAGGCGTTGGCGGCCGTGGCGGTCACCGTGTAGCTCGTGCCGTAGCCGAGTTCGGTCTCCGGCGTCCAGACGACGGTCGACGGGTCGCCCGGCTCGGGCTCGACGCTGCCCGCCACCTCGGTGCCCGCGTCGTCGGCGACGGTGACGTCGTCCAGCTCACCGCTGGCGACCGTGACCTCCAGCGGGGTGATCGGTGAGACGTCGACGGCGCCGTCGGCCAGGCTCAGCGTCACCTCGGCGGGCGCCGGGGTCGGCGTGCCGGTCGGCGTCCCGGCCGCGTCGTCCGGGGAGCTGCCGGAGGACGAACCCGAGCAACCCGCCAGGACGGCGAGCAACGCCGCGACGAGCAGTGCAGCGATCCGTCTCGCCTGCAGAGAACCCACGAAGACCTGCCCCCAGTTCCGGTGCACGCCGACCGGGACCCTCCCGGCGGGCGTCGCGCACCGTCGCCCAGTGTCCACGCCCGAGCTGACAGTTCGTTGTCTGCCGCAACACGTGACGCGGATGACTCGACCCATCGGGCGGTGCAGCGGGATCGGCGTGTAGAGTCCTCTCCTGTTGCCCGACCACGTCGAGCGACACGCGCCATTAGCTCAATTGGCAGAGCAGCTGACTCTTAATCAGCGGGTTCGGGGTTCGAGTCCCTGATGGCGCACCTTTACAGATCGGCCCGGGCATCGCAGCCCGGACTGCACTGTCCACCCAGGCCGAGACAGCGCCTGACCCCGTCCTCAGCCGGACGGCGCTCCGTGGGAGCCCCTCCCCGTTCGGGTGTCGGTGGTTCGGCTGCCGCCGGACAGATCACGTCCCCTCGAACCCGGCGACGTGCCGTCGTACCGGTCGCCCTGCCCGGCTGGCCCTGACTCGGTCTGCACCGCACCGTCTCGGCCTGAGATCGGGAACCGGCGTCACCGTCTGAGTCCCGCGAGCTGCTCGGGCCCTCCCTAGCATGTGGGGCCTGGATCCACGGACCCGACCGCGGAGGAGCAACATGACGCAGCGCAGCGACGGCACGACCGCGAACGGAACGAGCCAGCTCAGCCACCGCCTCCGGCTGGCCGTCACGGGGTCGCTGTCGGCGGCCGCATTGGCCCTGGGCGTCCTCCAGGCACCCTCGGCCGGGGCGACCAACTCCTGCCCCGAACCGATCCGAGCGGTGCTGGATACGACGCCCGCGACCTACGCCAACACGGTCGCACTGACCTTCGACGACGGTCCCTCGCCGCAGTGGACGCCCGAGGTGCTGGACGTGCTGCGCGCCCGCGGGGTCAAGGCGACCTTCTTCCTCATCGGCCGCAACGTCGCGGACCATCCCGAGATGGCGCGGCGGATCGTGGCCGAGGGACACCTGATCGGCAACCACACTTACACCCATCCGGACCTGACCCAGGTGCCCCCATCGGTCGAAGAAAGCCAGATGGACCGCACCACCCAGGCGATCGGCGACGCCACCGGCGTCCGCCCCTGCTTCTTCCGGGGCCCCTACGGCACCCACAACGGTGCGTCGGTGCAGTCACTGGCCTGGGAGCGCGACATGAACGTCGCCGGGTGGTCGCTGGACACCCGGGACTGGGAGGCGCCGGCGAGCCCGAGCACTGCCTTCCAGGACAGGATCGTGCAGCGGGCCACAGCACCACGGTCGTCGCACCCGATCGTCCTCATGCACGACGGGCCCCCCGGGAACTACCGGTACAACACCGCAGCTGCGCTGGACCGGATCATCAGCTACTACGCCGACCGCGGCTACGTCTTCACCGACCCGGCTGGGCAGACCTTCGCCTCGAGCGCCATCCAGAAGCGCTACAACCAACTGGGCGGGCCGGCCAGCTTCCTGGGCGCGCCGGTGACGGACGAACTTCCCACCCCGGACGGATACGGTGCGTTCACCCACTACCAGAACGGGTCGATCTACTGGTCGCCCGCCACCGGGCCGCACTTCGTCCGCGGTGGCATCCGGGACACCTGGGCGGCACTGGGCTGGGAGAAGTCGGCGCTGGCCTACCCCACCACCGACGAGCGCCCGACCCCGAATGCCTACGGCGCGTTCAACCACTTCCAGAACGGCTCCATCTACTGGTCCCCGGGCACCGGCGCCCACGAGGTCCGCGGCGCAATCCACGACCGGTGGGCTGAACTGGGCTATGAACAGAGCAGTCTGGGCTTTCCCACGACCAACGAGATCCCCACGAGTGCCGTCTATGGGGCCTACAACCGCTTCCAGGACGGCTCCATCTACTGGTCCCCGGGCACCGGCGCCCACGAGGTCCGCGGCGCAATCCACGACCGGTGGGCTGAGCTGGGCTACGAACAGAGCAGTCTGGGCTTGCCCGTCAGCGGCGAGTACTCGGCGAACGGCGTCCAGCGCTCGGACTTCCAGAACGGGTACATCACGTGGACACCCGAGTCCGGAGCCGTCGTCCACGAATCCGGGTGATCTGGAGGAGGGCCCTGCCCCCGATCGGTGACGGCTCGGTGGCCTGTCCTGCACTGTTCTCTGTCGCCCCGACAGCACATGCGATCGACCAGCGGTCCCGTCCTCCGGGACGGAGCCGCTGCGTCGTCCTCAGGCTCGTGTGGGCGACTGCGGCCCAGCTCCGCTTCCCCGCCGAGGACCGCGTGCTGTCGGAGCAGCCGACTCGCTCCGCGCCGAGGTGCCGGTAGAGGTCTTCGGCTTGTGGATCGGCGCCGAACTGAAGCGCGTGCCAGCCGCTGGCTCGGGCCTGTGCCAGTGCGTCATCGAGCAACCGCCGGCCGACGCCGGTACCGATCGCCTCCGCATCGACGAACGGGTCGGCCAGCTCGCCCCGCGGGGGGCCGTCGGTGGGCGCCAGCCGCCAGGACCCGAGGGGCTCACCGCTGCGCTCCGCGATCCCCACGGAGGCCCCGTCACAGTCGGCCGGGTCGACGGTGAGGTCGGCGCGACAGGCGTCCAGGAAGTCGGCCGAGCACCCCCAGTACGCCTTGCTGCGGATGGCCAGCTCGCTGAGCAGCCCGGCCTCACCAGGGGTGGCCGGGCGCAGGAGGGTCGGCGTCGACACGGGCGGAGCCTGGCACGTCCGAACCGGCCCGATCCACCGAACGTACGGGTGTGGTCCCTGCCGGGCGGCCGCGCCGGCCGGGGGCAGGGGGACGACGCAACCGCCCGGTGTTCGGGCCGGGCGCCGTCCGCGGATGGGGCGGTTCGGTGGCCATGGTCTCGACCACCGAACCTGGGGTCCTCTGTGTGCCGGCACGCAGACGCCCCTGCTCCCGTGTGCCCGTCCCCGCCCCGGCCCAACCCGAACGGCAACCGACAATCGCTCAGCGGGCCATCGGCCCGTCGGGTTGGAACTCCCCGGTCCGGACCAGCATCTCGGCGATGTCGCGCACCTTGCGGTTGCGCCGCATGGAGACCGCCGCCATCGCCTGGAAGGCCTGGTCGGCGGTCAGCTTGTGCCGCTCCATCAGGATGCCCTTCGCCTGGTCGATCACCGCACGGGACTCCAGTGCGACCTGCAGGTTCTCCGCCATGTGCCGGGCGCTCTGGTAGGCGTGCATGTTCGACACGGCGACGGCTGCGTACGGCGCGAACCGCACGGCGGCCGACCGCGCTTCCTCGCCGAAGCCGTGCACCTGCCGGGAGTAGATGTTCAGCGCGCCCGACATCTGGTCCTGGATCGGCAGCGGCACCGACAGCGAGCTCCCGCTGCCCCGCTCCCAGGCGACCCGGGCGTAGTCGGGCCAGCGGTCGTCCGTGCGGGCATCGTGGATCTCGACCAGCTCGCCGGTCGCGGCAGCGTGCAGGCAGGGGCCGTAGCCGCGGCCGTACTGGCTCTCGTCGAGGTCCAGGGCGAGCTTGCCGGTGTAGACCGTGGTCGTGGCCCGGTCGTTGACCAGGAGAGAGATCGAGGCCTCGATCTCACCGGGCAGGACCTGCTTGACCAGGTCGGCGACGGTCTGCAGCACCGACTCCATCGAGTGGTCGCGCAGAGCCAGGCTGCCCAGGCGCTCGAGCGCCTCGGTGGCGTCACGGGTCAGAGGTCCATCAGAGGTGGGCACGTCAGACTCCGGTCTGTAGAGCACCGGGGATGCCCCTCGGCAAGGACCCCGCGCTGAGGCCCCGCGCGCGTGCACGCCGCTGTCTGACGCACTGACGCCCGGGCTCACCCGGACGCCGGTGTCCACCGTACCTGCCGTGGAACCCGGTCAGGGCGCTCCACCTGGGCGGTTGTCGCAGCTGGCTATGCTCGTCCCGCCACACCGTCACACAGCCGGCGTGCGGCACGGGGTCTCGCACCCCACGACAGCTGAGCCCTGAGGAACCTGGGGCTCTTCATCGCCGGCACGAGCGACGTCCGGTGCACATCTGACGCCGGAGTACCACCGTGACTCGCCCCATCCCCGATCCCGACGCCGACGTCGTCCAACTCGCCTTCGACGAGCTGGGTCGCATGTCCTTCGCCGCGCACTCACTGGAGTCGGTGCTGCAGAAGGTCACCGACCTGGCTGCGCAGGTCCTCCCTGGCGAACCGGTCACCTCGGTGACCATCATCGGGGACGGCAGGCCCGCCACCCCCGCCGCGAGCCACCCCCTCGCCCGCCAGCTGGACCAGGCCCAGTACGCGCAGCACGCGGGTCCCTGCCTGGAGGCCGCCACCACCGGCCGGCTGGTCGAGGTCGTCGACACCGGCACCGACGAGCGCTGGGGCCCGTTCCCGAAGCTGGCCGCCCAGCGCGGCTGCCGGAGCATGCTGTCCTTCCCGCTGCCCCCGCAGGAGCTGATCCGCGGCGGCCTCAACGTCTACGCCCGCACTGATGCGCCCCTGGACCAGCGGTCCCGGGAGCTGGCCGCGCGCTTCGCCGCCTACGCCGTCGTCCCGGTGTCGAACATGTACCTCTACGAGACCGCCGTCGAACGCGCCGAGCACCTCCGCGCCGCCCTGGACTCCCGGGCGGTCATCGACCAGGCCAAGGGCATCCTGATGGAGCGGCACAAGTGGCCGGCCGACCGGGCGTTCTCCGCCCTGGCCAAGCTGTCGATGGAGAGCAACACCAAGGTCCGCGACATCGCCGACCACCTGGTGCAGACCGGGGAGCTCCCCTCCGCCTGACCGGCCGGGCCCGGCGCGGGAGGATCGCGGCCATGAGCGAACCGCAGCGCCGCGAGTCCGGACTGGTCACCGAGACCCGGGGGCACGTCCGCGTGCTGACCCTCGACCGCCCCGAGCGGCGCAACGCGCTGTCCACGGCGCTGCAGGCCGACCTGGTCGACGAGCTGCTCGCCTGCGCCGAGGACGCCGACGTCCGCGCCGTCGTGGTCACCGGCAACGGCCCGGCGTTCTGCGCCGGCTTCGACCTCAAGGAGATCCGCGAACGCGACCAGCGCGGTGAGCCCTTCCGGCCGCCGATGAACCGCCCCGGCCGCACCCTGTTCGAGGTGCTGGGCGAGACCTACGTACCGGTGATCGCCGCGCTCGGCGGGCACGCGGTCGCCGGCGGGTTCGAGCTCGCGCTGGCGTGCGACATCCGGATCGCCGCGCCCGGGATCAAGCTCGGCCTGCCGGAGGCGACGATCGGGATGGGCGCCAACTACGGCTCGGTGGTGCTGCCCAAGCGGATCCCGACCGGCATCGCGCTGGAGATGCTGTTCACCGGGGAGTACGTGACCAGCGAGGACGCCGCCCGGTGGGGGCTGGTCAACCGCGTCGTCCCGGTGGAGGAGGTGCTGCCCGCCGCCCTGGCCCTCGCCGCGCGGATCGCGGCCAACGCCCCGCTGTCGGTGCGCCGGATGAAGGAGACCGCGGTCAAGGGGCTCGAGCTGCCGCTGGCCGCGGCGCTGCGGCTGGACGTCGGCCCGAACCCCTACCTGAGCGAGGACCGGCGCGAGGGGATCGCCGCGTACCTGGAGAAGCGCCCGCCGCAGTGGTCAGGGCGGTGACTCCCAGGGACAGTGGAGGGGTGACCGCACCGTCTGAGACCCCCGCCGACACCGGCGCCCGCCGCGCCGACGAGTACCTGCAGCTGCTGGCCGACGACCGGCCCGAGGACGCCGAGGCGCTCCTGGCCGGCCTGACCGACGTCCGCGAACTGGTCTTCCTGGGCGCGAGCCTCACCACCCGGGCCCGCCGTACCGGGCGCACGCTGCCCACGGCGATGCGCGCCCAGGCCAGCGCCCGCCAGGTGCTGTTGGGCCAGCTGCGCGACCGCAACCGGTTCGACGTCGACGGGCTGCGCACCTGGCTGCGGGAGGCCGCCGCAGAGGTGCAGACCGTGGAGCGGCTGGCCGAGGCGGCCCGGCAGCGACTGGGCGACCAGGCCTCCGCCGGCTGAACCTCAGCGTGCGGCGCGCAGCGCCCGGGGCAGCGTGACCGCCAGCGGCAGCGCCAGGGCCAGCAGCGCCGCCACGAAGACGTAGCTCAACGACAGGCCGACCTGGGCGGCCACCGCCCCGACCGCCAGCGCACCGATCGCGGTGCCGGTGTCGTAGCAGGCGTTCCACACGGCGCTGACCGTCGTGGTCTGCCCGGCGCCGGCCCGGGCAAGAGCGATCACCAGGGTCAGGTTCTGCACCGCGCCGTAGGCGACGCCCAGCGCGAAGGCCCCGGTCAGCACGGCCGCGGCCCCGCCGGCACCGGCCGCCCGGAGCCCCAGCGCGACCAGCAGCATCCCGACGACCCCGCTGGCCAGCGTCGCCGGGAGCAGGACCCGCGCACCCAGCCGGTCGACGAGCAGCCCGGCACCCCACCGGCACAGGGCAGTGCTCACCCCGAACACCAGCAGCGCCACCACCGCCAGGGCGCCGTCGGGCAGCTCGATCGGCAGGAAGGTCACCAGCCCGCCGCCGGCCAGGGTCACCACCAGCAGCATCAGCGACGGCGCGGCCGCCGCCCACACCGCCGCCCGCGAACCACCCGGGGTGGGCACCTCCGGCGGGCCGAGGGCGCGCACCAGCCCCGGCACGAACACCAGTGCGAGCACCGGCGCCGCCGCCATCGCGGCGACCCACGGGAAGTGCCCGGCCAGGGTGAGCGCCGTCCCGCCCGGCACCGCCGCGAGCGTCGGCACCGAGATCGCCAACCCGTAGATGCCGATCGACTCACCGCGCCGCTCGGGCGGCACCGCCTGGGCCGCGATCGTGGAGCCGAGCACGGTGAGCACCGCGAACCCCAGACCGCGCACCACCGAGACGACGGCGAACCAGCGCACGTCGTCGGCCAGCAGGTAGAGCGGGGACGGCGCCCCCAGGGCGACCAGTCCGCCGGCGAGCACCGGGGCGATGCCCAGCCGGGCGACCAGCGTTGGCACCACCATCTGGGCGAGCACGGTGGCCACCAGGAACACCGTGGTCACGGCCCCCGCAGCGGTGAGCCCTGCACCCAGTGCGGCAGCGTGTGCCGGCAGCGCCGACAGCAGCAGCGAGTAGCTGAGGAACCCGAGCGCGTTGAGCGCGAACAGGGAGCGCACGGCCGGGAGTCGCCACAGCGAACTCCGTCGCTCCGTCGTCGTCACGCGGTCTGCCCCCGTCCCCGGTTCACCAACTCGTCCCTGGACTCCCTACGGTCAGGGCATGGAAACCACGTCCAGCATCCCGGCGACCACCTCGATCGTCGTCATGGGGGTCTCCGGCTCCGGCAAGTCGACGGTCGCCACCGAGCTCGCCCGCCGACTGCAGTGGGAGTTCATCGAGGGCGATGACCTGCACCCGCCGGAGAACGTGGAGAAGATGCGCGGCGGCACCCCGCTGGACGACGAGGACCGCTGGCCCTGGCTGCGCCGGATGGCCGAGCTGATCGGCGAGCACGAGGCTGCGGGGACGTCGTTGATCCTCACCTGCTCGGCGCTCAAGCGCAGCTACCGGGACCTGCTCTGCGACGGGCACCCCTCGGTGTGGTTCGCGCACGCGAACACCTCGGAGGAGACCCTCACCGAGCGGCTGGCCAAGCGCCAGGGCCACTACATGCCGCCGTCCCTGTTGCGCAGCCAGCTGGACACCCTGGAGCCGCTGGCCGAGGACGAGCCGGGTGCGGTCGTCCCCGGCGAGGGCTCGGTGGAGGAGACGGTCGGTGACCTGCTCGCCGAGCTGTGCGACGAGCGGGGGATCCAGCTCCCCGACTGAGCACCGCGGTCATCGGCGAGTGGCCGGCCGCCCCTCGCCGATGACCCACGGTCGACTACGACATGTGCGGGTAGCGGTGGTCGGTCGCGGGGACGAACGTCTCCTTGAGCGCGCGGGTGCTCGTCCAGCGCTGCAGGTTCTGCTTCGCCCCCGCCTTGTCGTTGGTGCCCGAGCCGCGGCCGCCGCCGAAGGGCTGCTGGCCGACGACGGCGCCGGTGGGCTTGTCGTTGACGTAGAAGTTGCCGGCAGCGTGCCGGAGGAACCGGCGCGCGTGGTCGATCGCCGTCCGGTCCTGGGCGATGACGGCGCCGGTGAGCGCGTAGGGCGCTGCGGACTCCATCTGGGTCAGCACCCGGTCGTAGTCGGCGTCGTCGTACACGTGCACCGCCAGCACCGGGCCGAAGTACTCGGTGGTGAACACCTCGTGCCCGGGGTCGGTGCCCTCGATGACCGTGGGCCGGACGAAGAAGCCCTCGCTGTCGTCGGCGGTGCCGCCGGCGACCACGGTGAGCGCGTCGTCGTCCTTCGCCGACTCGAGCACCCTCGACAGCTTGGTGAAGGACTTGCGGTCGATGACCGCGCCCATGAAGTTCGAGAAGTCGGTGACGTCGCCCATCGGGAGCTCCTCGACGGTGCCGATCAGGTCGTCGCGGATCTGGCCCCAGAGGCTGCGCGGCACGTAGGCCCGCGAGGCCGCCGAGCACTTCTGCCCCTGGTACTCGAAGGAGCCGCGGATCATCGCGGTGCGCAGCACGTCGGGGTCGGCGGAGGGGTGCGCGACGATGAAGTCCTTGCCGCCGGTCTCCCCCACCAGCCGCGGGTAGCCGCGGTAGCCGGCGATGTTCTCCCCCACGGTGCGCCACAGGTGCTGGAACACCGGGGTCGAGCCGGTGAAGTGGATGCCGGCCAGGTCGCGGTCGGCGAGCACGACGTCGGAGACGGCGACCCCGTCGCCCGGCAGCATGTTGATCACGCCCGGCGGCAGGCCGGCGGCCTCGAGCAGCCGCATGAGGAAGTGCGCGGCGAACTGCTGGGTGGGGGCGGGCTTCCAGATGACCGTGTTGCCCATCAGGGCCGGCGCAGTGGGCAGGTTGCCGGCGATGGCGGTGAAGTTGAACGGGGTGACCGCGTAGACGAAGCCCTCCAGCGGACGGTGGTCGACGCGGTTCCACACCCCGGGACCGGACACCGGCTGCTCGGCGAGGATCTCCCGGGCGAAGTGCACGTTGTAGCGCCAGAAGTCGATCAGCTCGCAGGCGGAGTCGATCTCGGCCTGGTAGGCGGTCTTGCTCTGCCCGAGCATCGTCGCGGCGTTGAGCGTCTGCCGCCACGGCCCGGCCAGCAGGTCGGCGGCCCGGAGGAAGACCGCGGCCCGGTCGTCGAAGGACAGCTCCGACCAGCCGGGTGCGGCGTCCTTGGCACAGCGCACCGCCTCCTGGGCGTCGGCGGCGGTGGCGGCGGCCGAGGTGCCGAGCACCTGGGCGTGCCGGTGCGGGGCGACGACGTCGAACGCAGCTCCCCCGGCCATCCGCTGGGTCCCGCCGACGGTGGCGGTCAGCTCGACGGGTCCGGCAGCGAGTTCGGTGAGCCGCTGCTGCAGCTCGGCCCGCTCGGGTGAGCCGGGGGCGTAGTCCCGCACCGGCTCGTTGTGCGGCGCAGGGACCTGGGTGACGGCGTCCATGGGGTGCTCCTCAGGAGACGGGTGGCACCAAAATGGCCATTTTGGTGGAAGCGGTTCAGGACTTGGTGGCGAGGGAGCGGAGGAAGAACTGGAGGTTGGCCGGGCGCTCGGCCAACCGGCGCATGAAGTAGCCGTACCAGTCGGCGCCGTAGGGCACGTAGGCCCGGACGGTGTGCCCGTCGGCGGCCAACCGGGTCTGCTCGTCGGGGCGGATCCCGTAGAGCAGCTGGAACTCGTAGCTGTCGGTGCTGCGGCCGGTCTCGGCGACCAGGTCCAGCAGCTGCTGGACGAACCGCGGGTCGTGCGTGCCGGCCATCGGGTACCCGGGCCCGCGGACCAGCGTCTCCAGGCAGCGGCCGTAGGCGGCGTCGACGGCGGCCTTGTCCTGGTGGGCGGCCGACGGGGGCTCGTGGTAGGCGCCCTTGACCAGCCGCACCCGCGACCCGGGGAGGGCGAGGGCGCGGGCGTCGTCCTCGGTGCGGCGCAGCATCGCCTGGAGCACCGCACCGGTGCCCGGGTGGTCGCGGCGCAGCTCGGCCAGCACGCCGAGGGTGGAGTCGACGGTGTGCGACTCCTCCATGTCCAGGGTGACGGTGGTGCCCAGCGAGGTCGCCAGCTCCACCACCGGGCGCACCAGCTCCAGCGCGAGGTCGTCACCGCCGACGGGGAGCGCCTGGCCGAACGCGGACAGCTTCACCGAGACCTCGGCGGCCCGGCCCAGGTCCAGCGGCGCCAGCGCCTCGAGCGCGGCCAGGTAGGCGTCCCGGCTGCGCCGGGCCTCGCTGCGGTCGGTCACGTCCTCGCCGAGGTGGTCGAGGGTGACCGCGAGGCCGTCCGCGGCCAGCGCCTGCACGACCTCGATCGCCTCGGGCAGGGTCTCCCCGGCGACGAAGCGCTCGACCACCCGGCGGGTGACGGGCGTGCCGGTGACCACCTTGCGCAGACCCGGGCGGCGGGCGGCGGCGAGGAGCGCCTTCTGGGTGAGCACGGGGCGCCTCCGACGGGGCGGTGTTCAGCGTGGGTGGTGCGGTGCTCCGAACGCTAGGGACGACGACCGGCCGCGCACCATCGACAGATGTCCGGACTCGCCGGGACACCCTCGTACGATCGTCTGAGACGGCGAGAGGAACTCCCGGTGCGTGACGACCTGCAGGACCTGGTGGACGAGGTCTCCCGGCTGCTCGCCGCCCCGGCGACGCTGGAGGACCGCGACTTCACGATGCTCGCGGCCTGCGCCCACGGCGAGCTGGAGGGCGGGGACGCCGGCAGCACGATGGACGCCGTCCGGGCGCGCTCCATCCTGGGCCGGGGCTCGACGCCGGAGGTGCGCCGCCGGTTCGAGGAGTTCGGCATCGCCGACGCCACCGACCCGCTGCGGGTGCCGGCCGACCCGGCGGCCGGCATCCTCACCCGGCTGTGCCTGCCGGTGCGAGCCAGCGGGCGGCTGCAGGGCTACCTCTGGCTGCTCGACGGGGGCCGCACCGACGTCGGCGACCCGGCTGCCCCCGGCCTGGCCGAGGCGGTCACGCTGGCCGCCGAGGCGGGCCGGCTGCTCGCGGAGGGCCGGCCCGGCACCGCCGACCTGTCCGCCGCGCTGCGTGCCGTGCTCACCGGTGCGGCACCCGGCCGGGCGGTGCGGGAGCTGACCGACGCCCTGGGGGGCGACCGGACGACGGTGACGCTGGTGGCCCTGCGCCCGGCCGCCGGCAGCCTGCCCACCGGCTGGACGCCGCCCGGGGCCGGCGCGGTCACCGCCGTGCTCCCCGCGCGCACCGACGCCGTCACGGTCGCGGTGCTGCTGCCCCTGTCCGGGGACGGCGACACCCGTCCGGCCGGGGCGCTGAGCGCCGCGGCCCTCGCCCGTCTCCCGGCGGGCAGCACCGCCGGCGTCGCTGCTCCCCGGCGCGGCTGCTTGGAGCTCCCCGACCAGTGGCACGAGGCGCGGACCGCGGCCCGGGTCGCCGCCGTCGACCCCCGGCTGGCCCCGGCGGCGTCCTGGTCCGAGCTCGGCCCGTGGCGGCAGGTGGCCGCGCTACCCGGGCCGGACCCCTCGCTGGCGCGGCTGCTCGCCGACCCGGTGCTCACCGGCACCGCCGAGGCGTGGCTGGACTGCGCCGGCAGCCCGCAGCGGGCGGCGGCACAGCTGTGCATCCACCGCCAGACGCTCTACTACCGGCTCGGCCGGATCTCCGAGCTCACCGGACTGGACCTCGCCGACGGCGCCGACCGGCTGCTGCTGCACCTGGGCGTCCGTGCGGCACGGCTCACGTCGTCGAACCCGGTTCCGGAACCCCCCGGCCGCACCGGTGACCTAAGCTCGGCTGACTCATGAACTCTGCACGACGAGCGTCCGCCCGGGCCGGGAGCGACGCCATGACCGACGAGGACCGGGTGGCCGAGAACGCCGACGGGTTCCGTCTCCCGTCCTCCGGGACGGCCGGTCACCACCCCGTCGAACAGCGGCGGGCCTCCACTCCGGCGATGAACGGGGCCACTGCGTGACGGACCAACTGCAGGCGGGCCCCTGGCTGGCGCCCGGCGAACCGGTCGACCTGAGCAACTGCGAGCGCGAGCCGATCCACGTCCCCGGCAGCATCCAGCCGCGGGGCGTGCTGCTGGCGGTCAGCGAACCGGACCTGGTGGTCCGCCAGGTGTCCCGCAACCTGGCCGACGTCGTCGGCATGACCTGGTCCGACGCCCTGGGCCGTCCGCTCGCCGACGTGGTCGGAGTGGGCCCGGCCGGGGCGATCGCCCGGTCGGCCAGCGCCTTCGGCGACCTGCGCGAACGCAACCCGGTCGAGCTGGTCCTGGACTGCGACGGCACGCCCTGCCCGGTCGACGCGATCCTGCACCGGGCCAACCACGCCCCCGACGGCAGCACGCTGCCGACCGCCACGGCCGCCTCGTCGGTCAGCGGCCAGGTCGTGACCCCCTCGGCCAGCACGCTGATCGTCGAGCTCGAGCCCGCCTACGGGCCGCGGCCGTTCTCCTTCCCGAACACCTACCAGGCGGTGCGCGGGACGATCGCCGACCTCAACCGGGCCGGCTCGCTGCAGGCGCTCTACGACATCACCGCCGAGGCGGTCCGGGCGCTCACCGGGTTCGACCGGGTGATGGTCTACCGCTACGACGCCGACTACAACGGCGAGGTCGTCGCGGAGGCGAAGCTGCCCGAGCTGAACTCCTTCCTCGGGTTGCACTACCCGGCCTCGGACGTCCCCGCCCAGGCCCGGGCGCTGTACGAGAAGAACTGGATCCGGCTGATCTCCGACGTCGACTACACGCCGTCGCCGCTGGAGCCGGTCGACCTCCCTGCGACCGGCCGACCACTGGACCTCACCTACTCCACGCTGCGCAGCGTCTCGCCCATCCACTGCGAGTACCTGCAGAACATGGGCGTCCGGTCCTCGATGTCGATCTCGCTGCTCCGCGGGGAGAAGCTCTGGGGCCTCATCGCCTGTCACCACTACACCGGTCCGCACGCCCCGCCGTACGCCACCCGCGCGGCAGCGGAGTTCCTCGGCTCCACGCTGTCGCTGCGGCTGGTCGACCGCGCCGAGGACGAGGAGCACCGCCGGGCGCTGCGGGTCCGGTCGACGATGGCGTGGCTGACCGCCGCGGCGCTGGACGAGGACCGGCCGCTGTCGGAGACGGTGCTCGGCCGCCCGGGCCTGCTCGACGTCGTCCCGGCCTCCTCGGTGGTGGTGAACCTGCAGGGGCATGCCGGCGGCGCCGGTGTCCCCCTTCCCCCGGAGGTGGCCGGCGCGGTGGCCCGCTGGGCCGCGCAGCAGTCCGACGACGTCGTGAGCACCGATCGACTGCCGCTCGTCGCACCCCAGTTGGACGTCCCCGCGGAGCTGGCCTGCGGCGTGCTGGCGCTGCCGCTGCCCGAGGGGCAGTACGTGATCTGGACCCGCAGCGAGCAGGTGCACTCGGTCGACTGGGGCGGCGATCCGCACAACAAGGCGATCGCCGAGCGGGAGGGCGACTCCATCCGGCTCTCCCCGCGCAAGTCCTTCGACCGGTGGCGGGAGACGGTGCGCAACCGCTCCGAGCCGTGGAGCCCGGCGGAGCTGGCCGAGGCCGGCGAGCTGCGCAACAACCTGCTGGAGGCGCTGTACGCCCGCTCCCGGCGGGTGGCCCGCACCGCCCTGACCCTGCAGCGCAGCCTGCTGTCGGCACCACCGGAGCGCGACGACCTGGACTTCGCGGTGCGCTACGTGCCGGCCGCGCGGGAGGCCCAGGTCGGCGGTGACTGGTACGACGTCTTCCAGCAGCCCGACGGCGCCACGATGCTGGTGATCGGGGACGTCGTCGGGCACGACACGGAGGCCGCCGCCTGCATGGGCCAGCTGCGGGGGCTCCTGCGCGGCATCACCTACGACAGCGACGACAGCCCCGCCGGGGTGCTCCAGCGGCTGGACCGGGCCATGTCCGGTCTCGAGCTGAAGACGATGGCGTCGGTGCTCGTCGCCCGCCTGGAGCAGACGGAGGAGGAGCTCGGGCGCGGGGTCACCCGGCTGCGCTGGGCCAACGCCGGTCACCTGCCGCCGGTGGTCGCCGGCCCGGACGGGCAGGTCGAGGTCCTCGACGGCGCACGTGCCGACATGCTGCTGGGCGTCGACCCCACGGCTGCGCGCCGCGACCACGTGCTGACCATCCCCCGCGGCTCGACCGTGCTGCTCTACACCGACGGGCTGGTCGAGCGCCGCGACCAGCTCTTCGACACCGGGGTGGAACGGCTGCGGGAGGAGTTCGGCCGGGTCTGGCAGGAGCCGGTCGACGAGCTGGCCGACCAGCTGCTGGCCCGGATGCTGCCCGATCGCGCGGAGGACGACGTCGCGCTGGTCACCGTGCGGCTGAAGGCGCAGGACCGCCCCGCCTGACCCCGGACCGGCGCCAGGCGTCGGTGGACTCCGGGGTCAGGCCGGCAGCACCAGGTCGGCGAAGACGACGGTGTTGTCCAGGTAGCTGTGCGCGGCGGGGTCGAACTCGCCGCTGCAGGTGATGAGGCGCAGCCCTGCGTGGTCCAGGTCCGCGTAGACGGCAGCGGTCGGGAACGCGTCCTTCGGGTACTGCCCGACCTCGGTGACCCGGAACAGCGCGGTGCTGCCGTCCTCCCGCTGCACGGCGATCTCGTCACCGACCACCATGTCGCCCAGCTCGGCGAAGACCCCCGGGGAGCCCGCCCAGTCGACGTGCCCGGCGATGACGGCCGGCCCGCGCTCACCCGGGGTGGGCGCGTCGGTGAACCAGCCGGCCGGGAAGCCGGACGGCGGCACCTCGAGCGTGCCGTCGGGCTGCAGGCCGAGGTCCATCAGGTCGGAGTCGACGCCGATGGCCGGGATCTGCACCCGCACCGGCCGGGACGCGGCCAGCACGGCGGGCAGGACGGCGGCCGGCGCGGCGGTGTCCGGCGCGGCGGTGCTCGTCGGTGCCGGCGCGGCAGCCGGCGCGGGGTCGGCACAGCCGCTGGTGGTGACCGCCAGGACGGTCAGGACGACGGCGAGCAGTGCCCGGGTCGGCCAGGAGCGGCGCGGTCGGCGCCGTCCGGGAGCCGTCACCGGGTCGGCCGCGCCGGGGGGACGTCTGCGGTGCTGCCGTCACCGGTGTCGACCGAGCCGACCGGGACGCGACCGACCTGGCCGTAGGTCGACTCGTCCTCGTCGCCGGTGTCCGCCTCGTCCCCGGAGCCGGTCGTGCCTGCGGCCGCGGTCGGGGACGCCGTCGTCGTCGGGGCTGCCGTGGTCGGCGGTGCCGTCGTGGTCGGCGGTGCCGTCGTGGGCGGTGCCGTCACCGGGGGCGTCGTGGGCGGTGTCGCGCAGGCCGGCCGGATGATCGTGTTGCTGTCCAGGGTCACCGAGCCGCTGGAGAGCACCGATCCCTCCAGCGTCGCGCCGGTGTTCAGCGTGGTGTCCGTCAGCGTCAGCACGACGCCGCTGAAGAACGAGTTCACGCCCAGCGTGGTCGAGCTGCCGACCTGCCAGAACACGTTGCACGCGGTCGCCCCGTTGATCAGGCTGACCGATGTGCCCGGCTGGGTGATGAGCGTGGAACCCGCCTGGAAGAGGAAGACCGCGTTGGGGTCGTTCTGACCGTCCAGGACCAGCGGGGTGGGGCCGGCGATGCTGAGCGCCGACGGCGAGGTGTAGATGCCCGGGGTGAGCGTCTGTCCGGCCAGGTCGGCCGTGATGGGGTCCCCGGGCCCCTGGCCGGCGGCCGACACCAGGGCGTTGGTCAGTGCGGCGTTCGCGCTGGCGGTGACGCTGTCGTTGCCGTGGTTGGTGCCGGTGAGGGTGATCGAGGTGGTGCCGACCATCGAGGGGTCGGACGCGCCGATGTCCCCGGCGATCACGGTGGGGCCGGTGTTGGAGAACGCCGATCCGGACAGCACGGCGAACGGCTCGGCGGTGCCCAGCGGCACGGCGGTCGCCGCGGGCGCCGCCTGGGCACTGCCGGCGGTGCTGAGGACGAGGGCCGAGGCGGCCACCACCGCGACGCCGCAGAGCGTGGTGCGGTGGGCGCCGGGCGACCGGAGCCGGCCACGACGTGTCCGGCGGCTGGGGCTGGGGAGTGTGCTGGGAACCGACACCACGTCGGCGCTCCTGTCTCCGACGCGGGCGTCGGACTCGCAGTGCGCTGAAGACGTCATCGACGTGGATGCCGATGCTCGAGGTGCCCTCGCCCCGGACAGTACGCAACCGTAATCGTTGAACTACTCGCTGTAGTCCCAATGGGTGACGGACCTGCCGCCCTTCTTCAGCAGGATGTGTTCAGGCCGCGACGTCGTCCCGCAACGTCCGGAGCAGTTCTCGCACGGCGCGCGGGCCGGCTCGGTTGGCCCCGATCGTGCTCGCCGAGGGCCCGTAGCCCACCAGGTGCAGCCGCGGTTCGGCGACCACGCGGGTGCCGTCCATCGCGATGCCCCCGCCCGGCGCCCGCAGGTGCAGCGGCGCCAGGTGCTCCAGCGCCGGCCGGAACCCGGTCGCCCACAGCACGACGTCCGCCGGCACGAACCGGCCCGGGTCGCCGTCCCAGACCACCCCGTCGGCGGTGAGCCGGTCGAACACCGGCAGCCGGTCCAGCACGCCGCGGCCCCGGGCGGCGAGCACCGCTGGGGTCTCGACCAGTCCGGTCACGCCGACCACGCTGCCCGGGGGCAGACCCGCGCGCACCCGTTCCTCGACCAGCGCCACCGCGGCCCGGCCGGCGTCCTCGTCGAACCCACCGGTGCGCCAGACCGGCTCGTGCCGGGTCACCCAGGTGGTGCTGGTGACCGCACTGATCTCGACCAGCTGCTGCACCGCGGACGTCCCGCCGCCGACGACGACCACGTGCCGGCCGCGGAACTCCTCGGCGTCGCGGTACTCGGCGGCGTGCAGCTGCCGGCCGCCGAAGAGCTCCCGGCCGGGGTAGGCCGGCCAGAACGGCCGGGTCCAGGTGCCGGTGGCGTTGACCAGCCCCCGCGCCGTCCACTCCCCCACGCTGGTGTCCAGGGCGAAGCCCTCGGGGGTGCGCCGGACGGAACGGACGCCGACCGGCCGGTGCACGGGCAGGTCGAAGCGCCGCGCGTAGTCGGCGAAGTAGTCGGCGACCACCTGGCTGGCCGGTGCCGCCGGGTCGGCGTCGGGCAGGGCCAGGCCGGGCAGCGGGTGGATCCGGTGGGCGGCGTCCAGCCGCAGCGAGGGCCAGCGGTGCTGCCAGGCGCCGCCCGGCCCGGCGTCCCCGTCGAGGACGGCGGAGTCCGCGCCCGCCCGCTGTAGCGCGTACGCCGCCGACAACCCGGCCTGACCGGCTCCGATCACCACGACGTCGCTGTGCACGCCCCCTGCAACAGCACGACCCCCGAACCTGTGCCCAGCGGTGATCAGGCGCGGACGGCGGTGAGCAGCCGGGGGCGCAGTGCGCCCGAGCCCAGCAGCCGGCCCACCCGGCGGGACTGCTCCTGCGCCTGCGCCCACGCCGGGTCGTCCCCGTGCCCGCGCTGCACCTCGGCGTCGACCGCGTCGGCCCGCTGTTGCCACTCGGGGGGACTGTCGGCGAGGTCGGCGTCGGCGCGGCCGGTGACCGAGAAGCCGGCCCGGTCCAGGAGGGCGTCGACCTCCGCCGGGCTCGGGAAGCTGTTGCCCTCCGGCAGGGGCGGCGGCAGCGGCGCCTCGGCGACGAACACCAGCAGCCCGAGCCGGCCGCCGGGCGCGAGCACCCGCGCCAGCTCGGCGAGCATCGGGGGCTTCTCCTCGGTGGTGCAGAGCACACCCAGGCTCCAGGCCGCGTCGAAGGAGGCGTCGGCGAACGGCAGCGCCTGCGACAGCGCCACCACCGAGGGCAGCCCGAACAGCGTGCGGCTGGCGTGCACCGCCTCGGCCATCGGCTCGGCGCAGACCGCCCGCACGCCGCGGTCGGCGGCCAGCCAGCCGGCCGGGCCGCCGACCCCGGCGCCGGCGTCGAGCACTCGGTCCTCGGCACGGAGGGCCAGCGAATCGGCCAGCCAGCGCAGCGCACCCTCGCTGCCGCTGCCCCGGCAACCGGCCGGCACGGCGTGCTCCGGGCCGAGGGTCCGCACGGCCTCCTCGGTCCAGCCGGCCACCGTGCCGAACTCCGACTCCATCGCCTCGCTGGCGATCTCGCTCACGCGTCCTCCCGGATCCTGGTGGCCACCTCGGCCTTGACTGCGGCCGCAGCGGCCGGCCCACCGGCCGATGCCAGCCCGGACAGGTTGACCCCCACGACCCCGGGCACGGCGAGCAGCGTGCGGGCCTCCCGGACCGCGGCCTCGATGCCGGCGGCCACCGGGTCGGCTGCGGCGAGCACCCGCTCCACGGCCGCGTCGTCGAGGTGCAGGCCGGGGAAGGCCTGCAGCACGCGCGCCGAGCGCTCATCGGTGTAGACGGCGACCGAGGCGAGGAACGGCAGGGTGGCCCCGGCCGCCCGGGCGGCCGCGGTGAAGGCGGCGAGCCGGGCCGGGCCGGCCACGTGGTTGAGCACGCACAGCCGGGCTCCGGCGCGTTCCTTCTCGGCCACCCGCTGCGGGCGCAGCGGCACCGGCGGCGCGTCCGGCGACTCGGGCACCGCCGCGGTCAGCCCGGCCGCGGCGGCCAGCGCGGCGAGCCGGGTCCCGTCGAGGTCGAACACCGAGCTGACGCCGGGCCGCACGCCCGGGCCGCGGCCGTCGCCGGTCACGCACAGCACCCCGTCGACCCCCACCGCGGCGAGGCCGGCCAGCTCCTGCTCCAGCACGACCCGGTTGCGGTCCCGGCAGGCCAGCGTCGTCCAGGGCCGGCCGCCGCCGGCCAGCACCTCCTGCGCCATCAGCGTGGGCGGCAGGTCGGGCCGGTTCTGGTGCTCACCGATCAGCAGGCCGTCGCTGACCGGTGCCAGCGCAGCCACGACCGCCCGCACCGAGGCCGGGTCGAACGGGCGCACCGTGAGGTCGATGAGGACCACGGGCCCGGTCCGGGCCCGGTCCAGCAACCCGCCCGGAGGAAGCAGCGGTGCTGGCGGTGTCGGACCGGTCCAGCGCGGCAGCGGCGGCGCGAGGAAGACGCACGGGTACGCCGCCAGCTCGCAGGCCCCCTCGTCCCGCACCCCACCGCACGGCCCGAAGACCATCCGCTTGGGGCAGCCCGGCCGTTCCTGAGCAGTGCTCGTCTGCTCCGCTGCACCCACTCCTGGTCGCTGACCCGGCGCACCCCGACCGAAACCTCGAACGGCCGCTGGTGTCGCGCCAGGTACGGATGTGTCCCGATCACGCTCCTCGGGCACTGGCGGTGAGTCGGAGAAGACGACGAGGAGGTGGTCCCGTGACGCAGCGCGACGAGGAGCACCAGACGTCCCAGCACCAGCGGGTCGAGCACCAGCGGGTCGAGCAGCAGCGGGTCGAGCAGCAGGGGATCCAGCACCAGGGGTACCGGCACATCGGGCACGTGCTCCGGCCGGGCCAGGACCTGACCAGGGTGGTCGGCCCGGTGCTCCGGCAGGCGCTGGCCGCCGGGGAGCCGGTGGTGGTCGCCTGCCCCGAGGAGGTGGCGGACGCCCTGGTGGACGCCCTGCGCGGGGCCGGGGACGTGCACGTCGCCCCGACCCAGCGGATCGACGACCGGCCGCCGGCCGTGCTCGCAGCGATCGCGGGGCTGGTCGACCAGCGCGCGCCGGGCGCCGGTCGCCGGCTCCACCTGGTGACCGGGCCCGGGGGCCCGGAGGCCGATCCGGCGGTGTGGGTGCAGACGGAGGCGCTGCTGAACCACGTGCTCGCCGAGCGGCCGGTCGACCACGTGTGCCTGCTGGGCCCGACGGTCGAGGGCGGTCCGGACGTCGACGCCGTCGCCGCGGCCACCCACCCCTGGCTGCTGACCGAGGACGGCATCGTCCGCAGCCCGGACTTCCGGGCACCCGACGAGCTGCTCCGCGAGGTGCAGCGGGGCACGGTCCCCGACCCGCTGGAGGAGACCGAGCCGACGCTCGCCATGGTCGACCTCGACGACATGCGGGTCCTGCGCCAGGCGCTGCACCGGGTGCTGGCCGACAGCACCCTGTCCCCGGACGCGGCCCAGGACTTCGTGCTGGCCATCGACGAGATCACCGCCAACGCCGCCGAACACGGCGTGCCCCCGGTCGACGTGCGGCTGTGGTGCACCCCGGAACGACTGCTGTGCGCGGTCACCGACCGGGGCACGGCGTTCGACGACCCACTGGTGGGCTACGGCCCGGCACACGGGGACATGGCGGTCGGCGGGATGGGCCTGTGGCTGGCCCGCCGTTCGGTCGACAGCCTGACCGCGACGCCGGCCGACGAGTCCGGCGACGGATGCACCGTGCGCCTGGTCGTCAACGCCTAGCGGTCTGGCTGTCAGTGCCTGACGGCCTGGCTGTCAGTGCCTGACGGCCTGGCTGTCAGTGCCTAACGGCCTCGCTGCAGGGGACCGCTGCGAGCGCGCGGGTGGCGAGGGGCAGCGAGGTCCTCCAGGAGGCCGGCGGCCTCGATGAGCCGGGCCTGCTCGCGGCACCAGGGTGACCACGCGTCGTGCTGCTGGGTCTCCTGCCGGGCGCGGAAGGTGGCCCAGTCGACCACCTCCCACTCCCCCACCTCGGTGGGCTCGGGCGCCGGTGTGCCGGCGAACCGGCCGAGGTAGACCGGGCAGATCTCGTTCTCCACGACTCCCCGGAACTCGGCCCGGTACCGGTAGGAGGGCAGCGCCGGACGCAGGTCGGTCACGTCGACCCCGAGCTCGAAGCGGGCACGCCGGGCGATCGCCTCCAGGTCGCCCTCCCCCGGCCCTGGGTGCCCGCAGACGGTGTTGGTCCACATCCCCGGGAAGGTGGCCTTGTCCTGCGCACGCCGGGTGACCAGCAGCCGACCGTCGTCGGCGAAGAGGTAGGCGGAGAACGCGCGGTGCAACGGCGTCTCGCCGGTGTGCACGAGGGGCTTGGGCATGGTGCCGATCTCCGCCCCGTCCTCGTCGACCAGCACGATCAGCTCTGCCGCCGGGGATGCCACCACGTCTCCATCGTCCCCGACGGGCGCGCATTGCGCGCGTACGGGTTCCGATCGGGACCGCCTCGGACGGGTGAGGCGGCATCGTCACGCTGCGCAATCGTTTGCACACTGGCCGCGTCACCACGGCAGGCGACCCGAGAGGACCAGCACGGATGAGCAGCACCACGGCATCGATCGTCGCCGTCCCTGACGTGGCCCTCCAGGTCGCGCTCTCCGCCGACCTGGGCCGCGTCGACGCCGGCGGGACCCTCCGCGAGCTCGCACAGCCCGTCCACCGGGTGTCGGAGGGCGCCACGATGTCCTCGGTCGACGCGCTCTTCCGCCGCGATGCCGCCCTCCGCTGGATCGTCGTCGACGGGCCCGGCGAACCGGTGCTGGTCAGCCGTTCCTGGTTCGAGCTGTCCATGACCGGCCGGCTGGGCTACGGCCGGCTGCTGCAGCAACGGCGCCGGGTACGGGACGCCGCCCCGCCGGACACGCTGCGGTACCCCGCCGACTGCCCGGTCGCCCGCGCGGCCGCCGCCGTCATCCACCGGCGCGCCGCGGGCGAGGACCTGCTCGACGGCGTGCTCGTCTGCTGGCCCGACGGTCGGCTGGGCGTCGCACCGGTGACCGCCGTGTTCGAGCAGCTCGCCCAGGAGTACGCCTACCAGGCCCTGCACGACCCGCTCACCGGGCTGCCGAACCGGCTGTTCCTGCTGGAGCGGCTGCGGCAGGCGGTCTGCCCCGGGTCCTCGGCCGTGCTGTTCGTCATCGACCTGGACCGGTTCAAGGACATCAACGACCACCTCGGCCACGCGGCCGGGGACGACGTGCTGACCGAGTTCGCGCAGCGGCTGCGCACCGTCGCCCGCAGCGAGGACCTGGTGGTCCGGCTCAACGGCGATGAGTTCGCGCTGCTGACGCCGCCGCTGACCACCGCGCAGAGCACCGCGCTCGCGGAGCGGATCGTGCTGACCGCGGCGGCGCCCTTCGTCGTCTCCCCGCGGAACGCCGACCGGGACGCCGAGCAGCTGGTCAGCCTCGGTGCGAGCGTCGGGGTGGCCGGCTGCACGGCGGAGGTGTACTCGCCGGACGAGCTGCTGCACCGCGCTGACCTGGCGTTGCTCCGGGCGAAGTCGCTGGGCCGCGGCCGGGTGGCGCACTTCGGTACGGAGCTGCTGGAGGACGCCGAGACAACCGACGCAGTGCGTGCTCGGCACCGGATGGAGCGGCGGCTGCGGCTGGCGATCGAGTCGCGCTCGCTCTCCCTGCACTACCAGCCCGTCGTCACGCTGCCGTCCGGCCGGGTGACCGGGGTGGAGGCGCTGGCCCGCTGGGAGGACGACGAGCTCGGCCGGGTGCCACCGGACCAGTTCATCCCGCTCGCCGAGCAGACCGGCCTGGTCGTCGACCTCGGGCGGTGGGTCCTGCAGACGGCCTGCCGCGAGGCCGCCGGGTGGCCGGCCGGCCCCTCCGGGCTGCCCCCGACCGTGGCCGTCAACGTCTCCCCGGTCCAGCTGGCCCAGCGGGGCTTCATCGACGACGTCACGCAGGCACTGAACGACAGCGGGCTGGCACCGGACCGACTGTGCCTGGAGATCACCGAGACCGCGGCGATCACCGACCTCACCGCCACCGCGGCGCGGCTCACCCAGGTGCGCGACCTCGGCGTGCGGTTGGCGCTGGACGACTTCGGCGCCGGGCACTCCGCGCTGACGCTGCTGCGCGCCCTGCCGGTGCACCTGGTCAAGATCGACCGGTCCTTCATCGAGCGGGTCGCCAGCGACACCGCGGACGCCGTGCTGGTCCGGCTGGTCATCGAGGCGGCGCACAGCCTGGGCCGTCGGGTCTGCGCCGAGGGCGTGGAGACCGCCGAGCAGGCACAGCAGCTGGTCTCGATGGGCTGCGACTCGGCGCAGGGCTGGCTGTTCGGCCGCCCGGAGCCGGCCTCGCCCCGGCTCGCTGCACTGCTCACCTCCCGGGCACTGGCCGAGCCGCTGGCCACCGACGCCGTGCTGCCGCTGGGCGGCAACGACGAACTCGTCCTGGTGACCACTCCCGCGCGGGTCATCACCTACGCCTCGGCCAGCAGCGGGCCGATCCTCGGCTGGCTGCCCCAGGAGATGGTGGGCATGTCCGTGGGCGACTTCATGCACCCCGAGGACGCCGCCCGGGTCAGCGCGGACCCCGAACTCGCTGCCCGGTTCGCCACCGGCATGGGCGTGCACCGAGTCCTGCACCGGGACGGCAGCGTCCGCTGGCTGGAGAGCGACACCCGGCGGCTGACCGCCGACGACGGCACGGTGCGGGAGGTGCTGTCGGTCTCCCGGGACGTCACCGCGACCGTCGAGGCACGGCGGGACCTGGCCGACAGCGAGCTGATGTTCCGGCACGCCTTCGACGACGCCCCGATCGGGATGACGCTGACCCGGATGGACGGCTCGCTGGTGCGGGTGAACAAGTCCTTCGCGGCGCTGCTGGGCACGACGACCGAGGCTCTCGCCGCCTGCCGCGTCCAGGACCTGACCCCCGCGGACGGCCGGGCAGCGGTCGACGCGCTGTTCACCGAGTTCATCGGCGTCACCGAGCTCTGCACCCGCTTCCGGCACGCCGACGGCAGCGAGGTGCCGGTGCTGGTGCGCGTCTCGGTGGTCCGGGACCAGGCCGGGGAGCCGACGTCGGTCTTCTCCCACGTCCTGCCCGAGCCGGCGCCGGGCCCCGTCCCCGCGGTCTGAGCCGGGGGCGGTGAGCTCGGCGGCCGGCGGGCTCACCGGTCAGTGCTGGGCGTTCTCGGTGTGCATCAGGTCGCCGTAGTCGGCGGGCAGCTGGTCCAGCACGTGCAGGTACTCGGCTCCCACCGCCTCCCGGAGGGCCGCCGTGACCGCGCGCGCGTGCTGACGCGCCTGCTCGGGCGTGCAGCCCCGCCCTTCGGCCTCGGCCACCCGGCGGTAGAACTCCGCCAGGTCGAAGCGTTCGACCGACCCGTCGGTCGGGACGGCGCCGGCCAGCTCCCCCGGCAGCTGCGCCGCCAGGTCAGCCGCCTCGGTGGAGAGCCGCTGGCCCAGCACCATGAGGGTGGCCCGGACCGCCTGCTGGGCGTGCTCGTGGTCGGGGATGCCGGCGGACTGCTGCACGGCGGAGACGAACTCGTGTTCCTGCATGGTCGTTCCTCCTCGTTCCTCGGATGATGCGCCCGCGAGGTCCGCGGGCGCCGGACCGCACCGGTCAGCCGATGCGGAGGTCCTCGATGTCCTCGGTGCGCAGCGAGAGCCCCAGCCCGGGCGCGTCACCCGGCGGCCGGGCGCGGCCGCGCACCGGCTCGACGACGCCGTCGAAGAGCCGTCGCTCGAACCGCTCGTGGTCGTGGAACCACTCCAGGTGCCGCAGGTTCGGCGTCGCCTGTCCCAGGTGCGCGTGCAGGGTGGGCACGCAGTGCGACGACACCTCCAGTTGGTGCCCGGCGGCCACCGCGCAGGCCCGGAGCCACTCGGTCACGCCGCCGCACCGGCTGGCGTCCACCTGCAGGCAGTCGACCGCGCCGGCACCGCACATCGCCGCGAAGTCGGGCAGCCGGGCGCCGTACTCCCCGGCTGCCACGTCGCAGTCGAGGCTCTCGCGGACCAGCCGCAGCCCGGCCAGGTCGTCGGAGGAGACCGGCTCCTCGAACCAGACGACGCTGAGGTCGTCGAGCTCCCGACCGACGCGGACCGCCTGCTTCGCGGTGTAGCCACCGTTGGCGTCGACGAGCAGGGCGACGTCCTCCCCCAGCACCTCGCGGGCCAGCCGGGTGCGGGCGAGGTCCCGGGGCACCGCTGTCCCCCACGACTCCCCGATCTTGATCTTCACCTGGTCGTGGCCGCGGGCCATCCAGCCGCCGAGCTGGTCGCGGGTGGCGGCGTCGTCGTAGCTGGTGAAGCCGCCGCTGGCGTAGACCGCGGCGTCCGGGCGCACCGCACCCAGCAGACCGGCGAGCGGGACGTCGAGCAACCGGGCCTTCAGGTCCCACAGGGCGACGTCGACCGCCGAGATCGCCATCGCCACCAGGCCCGGCGCGCCTGCGTTGCGGACCGTCCGCGCCATGTCGAGGGCCGCGCCCGGCGGGTCGAGCACCGGGCAGCCCAACACCACCTCGGCCAGCAGGCCGCGGACCACCGCAGCGGCCGAGGCGTCGGCGTAAGTCCAGCCGACCCCGGTGCTGCCGCCGCCGGAGGCGCGCACCACGACGGCGGTGGTGGCGTCCCAGCTCAGCGTCCCGTCCGCCTCCGGGCGGTCCGTGGGCAGCCGGTAGACGGCGACCTCCAGGCCATCGACCCGCGGGTCCGACGGCGTCCCGCGCTCCCCCGGTCGCGCCAGCATCAGCCACGCCCCCGGCGCAGTCCGCCGGCTGCCGCGGCCAGCCCCAGGCCGGCCGCGGCGGCCAGCACCGCGCCCTGGGCGACCCGGCCGGGCGGCTGCGGCCGGTCGGCCAGCACCTGCTCGGGGTGCTCGCCCAGTCGCGCCCCCTCGACCAGGCCGGCCAGCGCCTCCGCGGAGTGCACCGCGCGCCGCCCGGTGTCGCCCTGCTCGATCTGGGTGCGGCAGCTGAAGCCGTCCGCCAGCACCACCGCCCGGGGGTCGCCCTCCCGCACGGCCGGCAGCAGCACCTGCTCCCCGCACGCCATCGAGACCTCGTGGTGACCCTGCTCGAACCCGAAGTTCCCGGCGAGCCCGCAGCAGCCGGAGTCCAGCACGTCGGCGTCGAACCCGGCCTTGGCCAGCAGCTCGCGGTCGGCGTCGAACCCCATGATCGAGTGCTGGTGGCAGTGGGTCTGCACCATCGCCGCCCGCTCGGCCGCCGGCGGGGACCAGTCCGGGGCCCGCTCGGCGAGCAGCTCGGCGAGGGTCCGGGTGCTCTCGGCGAGCCGGCGCACGTCGTCGTCGTCCGGGAGGAGCTCGGGGGCGTCGGCCCGGAACACCGCGGTGCAGCTGGGCTCCAGCCCGACCACCGGCACCCCGTCCCGCACTGCGGGGCCGAGCGCCTGCGCCGTGCGCCGCAGCACCCGGGCGGCCACGCCCAGCTGGCCGGTGGAGATCCAGGTGAGGCCGCAGCAGAGCTCCTGCTCGGGCAACCGCACCCGGAAGCCGGCGTCCTCCAGCACCGTGACCGCCGCCCGGCCGATGGCCGGGTGGAAGAACTCGGTGAAGGTGTCCGGCCACAGCAGCACCTCACCGCGCCGGCCGTCCCCGCGCGGTCCGCGCTCCCGGTACCAGTGGGTGAACCGCTCGTGCGCGAACAGCGGCAGCTCCCGCTCGTGGGTGAGCCCGCCGGCGGCCTGCGCGAGCCGGCGCAGCCCCGGCGTCTGGGTCGCGATGTTGACGACCCCGGGGGCCAGCGCCGCGACGCGGGCGACGAGCGGCAGCCAGCCCAGCGAGTAGTGGGTACGTGGGCGGACCCGGCCGGCGTAGTGGTGGGACAGGAACTCCGCCTTGTAGGTCGCCATGTCGACGTCGACCGGGCAGTCGCTCTTGCAGCCCTTGCAGGCCAGGCAGAGGTCCAGGGCGTCCCGGACGGCGGTGGAGCGCCACCGGTCCCGGATGACGTCGCCGCGGAGCATCTCGAACAGCAGCCGGGCCCGTCCCCGGGTGGAGTGCACCTCGTCGCCGGTCACCTGGTAGCTCGGGCACATCACCGCACCCTCGGCGCCCTCGCCCAGCGAGGCCCGGCACTTGCCGACACCGACGCAGCGGGCCGCCGCCTGCGCGAAGGAGCCGCCGTCCTCGGGGTAGCCGAAGGTCACCTCCGGCTCCCAGGCGGGGAAGGCGGGGGTGAGCCGCAGGTCCGCGTCCAGCGGTCGCGGGACCACCACCTTGCCCGGGTTCATCCGGTTCTCCGGGTCGAAGAGCTGCTTCATCTGCTCGAAGGCGCCGATCAGCTCCGGGGGGAACATCCGGCCGAGCAGCTCACCCCGGACCTGCCCGTCGCCGTGCTCGCCGGACAGCGAGCCGCCGTACCGGGTGACCAGGTCCGCGGCCTCCTCCAGGAAGGCCCGGTAGTCCGCGGCGCCGCCGGGGGAACCGAGCTCGAACGGGATGCGCAGGTGCACGCAGCCGTGCCCGAAGTGCCCGTACGTGGACGCGGGGGTCAGCCCGTGCCGGTCCAGCAGGTCCCGCAGCTCCTCCAGGTAGGGCCCCAGGTCCTCCGGCGCCACCGCGGAGTCCTCCCAGCCGGGCCAGGTGTCGCGCCCGCTCGGCGGGTGCGCCGTGGCACCGAGCCCGGCCTCCCGGAAGGCCCAGAGGTCGGCCTGCGCCGCGGGGTCGTCCAGCACCAGGACCGACGGCGGCTCCGACGCCGCGCAGACGTCGGCGACCAGCCCGTCCATCCGACGGGCGAGCTCGTCGGGGTCGTCGTCGGCGAGCTCGACGAGCAGCCAGCCGTCCCCCTCCGGCAGCTTCTCCAGCGCCCGCGGGTTCATCCCCTCCTCGTCCTGGTTGCGGCGCAGGACGTCGTCGACGCCCTCCAGCCGGTGCGGTCGCCAGGGCAGCACCCGGGTCACCTCCCGGCCGGCGGTCACCACGTCCGGGTAGCCCAGCACGGCCAGCCGCCGGTGCCGGGGCAGCTCGGAGAGCTGGAGCTCGGCGCGCAGGACGGTCACCAGCGTTCCCTCGCTGCCGACCAGCGCCCGGGCCAGGTCGAAGCCGTTCTCCGGCAGCAGTGAGTCCAGGTTGTAGCCCGACACCCGCCGCGGGATCTGCGGGTACCCGGTCCGGATCTGGGCCAGGTGTGCGTCCCGCAGCTCGCGGAGGCCGCGGTACACCTCGGCCGGGCGCCCGCCGGCCTCGATGACGCGGGCGTACTCCTCGTCCGACGTGGGGCCCACCCACATCCGGGTGCCGTCGGCGAGGAGCACCTCCAGCCGGGACACCTTGTCCACGGCCTTGCCGTAGACCTGCGCCGACGAGCCGCACGCGTTGTTCCCGAGCATCCCGCCGACCGTGCACGTCCAGTGGGTGGCCGGCTGCGGCCCCCAGGTCAGCCCGTGCTCCGCCAGCCGGTCGTCGAGGTGGTCCAGCACCATGCCCGGCTCCACGACGCACGTCCGGCTGTCGACGTCCACCGACTCCAGCCGGTTGCAGTGCCGGGTCCAGTCCAGGACGACGGCGGCGTTCGTGGTCTGCCCGGCCAGGCTGGTCCCGCCGCCGCGGGACAGCAGCGGGACCCGGTGCTCGCGGCAGACCGCCGCCGCCTCGACGGCGTCCTCCACCGTGCGGGGTTCGACCACACCCAGCGGCGGGATGCGGTAGTTGGACGCGTCGGTGGAGTACGCGCCCCGGGTACCGGCGTCGAACCGCACCTCGCCGTCGACCCGGCGGGACAGCTCGGCCTCGAGCGCCGCCACGTCGACGTCCTGCCGGCCGGCCGGGCTCGGCCACACGGTGCGCGGATCGGGGAGGTCGGTGGTGGCCACGGCTCAGCTCCGGTGCGGCAGGAACTCCTGGATCTTGGTCTTGGCGCCCTGCTTGACCACTCCCCAGGCGTTCTCGTCGCCCTTGAACAACGACTTGGCGGTCTCGGTCATCTGCTCGAGCGTCGCGTGCGGCGGGATCGGCGGGACGTCCCCGTCACACAGCACGTCGATGACGGCCGGCTTCCCGGCGGCCAGCGCGCGGTCCCAGGCGGGCCCGATCTGGTCGGGGTCGTCGACCGTGATGGCCTCGAACCCCAGCCCGGCGGCGAAGGCCGCGTAGGAGACGTCCGGGAGCGTCTGGGACTCGGCCAGCTTCGGCTCCCCGCCCATGGCCCGCATCTCCCAGGTCACCTGGTTCAGGTCGTTGTTGTGCAGCACGGCCACGACCAGCCGCGGGTCGGTCCACTCCTGCCAGTAGCGGGAGATCGTGATCAGCTCGGCCAGGCCGTTCATCTGCATCGCGCCGTCACCGGCGAAGGCGATGACCGGCCGGTCGGGGTGACCGAACTTGGCGCCGATGCCGTAGGGCACGGCCGGCCCCATGGTGGCCAGGGTGCCCGAGAGCGAACCGCGGTTGTCCGGGCCGAACCGCACGTGCCGGGCGTACCAGTTCGCCGCCGACCCGGAGTCCGCGGTGAGGATCGCGTTGCCGGGCAACCGGTCGTTCAGCTCCCAGAACAGCCGCATCGGGTTGACCGGGTCGGCGTCGGTCATCGCCCGCATGTGGATGGTCTCCCACCACCGCCGGACGCCGTCCTCGATGCCCTCCCGCCAGGACCGGTCCTGCTTGCGCTGCAGCAGCGGGATCAGCGCGCGCAGCGTGGCCGCCGCGTCGCCGACGAGGTTGAGCTCGTAGGGGTAGCGCATCCCGATGAACTTCGCGTCGTGGTCGATCTGCACGCCGCGGGCCTGGTCGTACTCGGGGAAGAACTCGCTGTACGGCAGGTTCGAGCCCACGGTCAGCAGGGTGTCGCAGTCCTTCATCATGTCCCAGGTCGGGCGCGTGCCCAGCAGCCCGATCGACCCGGTGACGAACGGCAGGTCGTCGGGGAGCACGTCCTTGCCCAGCAGCGCCTTGGCCACACCGGCGCCGAGCAGGTCGGCGACCTCGACCACCTCGTCGCGAGCACCCCGGGCGCCCTGCCCGACCAGCATCGCCACCTTGCCCCCGGCGTTGAGCAGGTCGGCGGCGGCGCGGATGGAGGGGTCGTCGGGGGTCACCCTCGGCGTGGAGGTGTGCCCGCCGCTCGAGGGCACCATCTTGTGCTCGTGCGTCGGCGGGCTGTACTCCAGCTCCTGCACGTCCGCCGGGATGATGATCGCCGTCGGCGCGTGCTCGGCCGCGGCTGTCCGCATGGCCCGGTCCAGGACGTTGGGCAGCTGCTCGGGGACGTTGACCACGTGCACGTAGTGGTGGGCGACGTCCTTGAACAGCGACAGGAGGTCGACCTCCTGCTGGTAGGAGCCGCCCATCGCGCTGCGGTCGGTCTGCCCGACGATCGCGACGACCGGCACGTGGTCGAGCTTGGCGTCGTAGAGGCCGTTGAGCAGGTGGATGGCTCCCGGGCCGGAGGTGGCCATGCAGACCCCGACGCGACCGGTGAACTTGGCGTACCCGACCGCCTCGAAGGCGGACATCTCCTCGTGCCGGGACTGCACGAACTGCAGGTGGTCCTGCTTCCCGAACGACGCCAGGATCCCGTTGATCCCGTCCCCCGGGTAGGCGAAGACCTTGTCGACGTCCCACTCGTGCAGTCGTTCCAGCAACACGTCCGCGACTGTCTGGCTCATCGGGGAATCCCCTCTGATCGGAAGCACGTCCTCCGCCCGCCTACCCGTGACCCGGGACCGAAAACGACGACCCGCCCGGAATCGGGCCGGCTGTGCAGGGCCCCCGTCCGGATGTTTGAGCGGGTTCGAAGGGGTACGGAGAAGTGGTCCACATCACCGACGGAACGGAGGACCACGCCATGAGCACCCACGAGACCGGCAACGTCACCGGCACCGCTGACAAGGACTACAACCTGCTCTGGTTCACCCAGGCCAGTCTGGACAACGCGCTGCGCCTGGAGACCTACGTCCAGGACGCCGAACGCGCCGGCGACTCCGAGCTGGCGGAGTTCTTCCGCAAGGCGCAGAACGAGAGCCGCAAGGGCGGCGAGCAGGGCAAGGCCATGCTCAAGGCCCGCCTGGGCAGCTGACCCGGATGCGGACGAAGCTGCTCACCGACGGCCCGCCCCGACAGCACGCCGTCGTCTTCGACACCGACGACGAGGTCGTGGGCGGGCTCACCGGCTGGGCCGAGCAGAACGACCTGCCGGGCAGCTCCTTCACCGGCATCGGCGCCTTCTCCTCGGCGACGGTCGGGTACTACGACCTGGACGAGCAGGAGTACGCCGAGATCCCGGTGCCCGACCAGGTGGAGGTGCTGACCCTGGCCGGCGACATCACCCGGGACGGCGAGGGCGGCTGGCAGGTGCACGCGCACGTGGTGTGCGGCCGGCGGGACGGGTCCACCGTGGGCGGGCACCTGCTCCGTGCGGTGACCCGCCCGACCCTCGAGCTGGTGGTCACCACCGGCGCGAGCCACCTGCGGCGCCGACACGACCCCGCCTCCGGCCTGGCGCTGATCGACCTGGACGCCTCCTGAGGAGCTGTTCGGCGCGTGAGCCCGGGCAGAGCGGGCAGTGAGCCGGGCATGGACACCTTCCGCCACGGCGACCTCGTCTTCGACGTCCGCGACTCCGGGCCGGCGGACGGCGAGCCCGTCGTCCTGCTGCACGGCTTCCCGCAGGACGCCGGCGCGTTCGACCGGCTGAGCCCGGCCCTGCACCAGGCCGGGCTGCGCACGCTCGCCCCCGACCAGCGCGGCTACTCCCCCGGCGCCCGGCCCACGGGGCGGTCGGCCTACCGGCTGCGGGCGGTCGTCGACGACGTGCTGGCGCTGCTGGACGCCGCCGGCCTCCCCAGCGCGCACGTCGTCGGCCACGACTGGGGCGGGATCGCGGCGTGGGCGCTGGCGGCCTGGCACCCGTGGCGGGTGCGCACGCTGACCGCCCTGTCGGTGCCGCACCCCGCGGCGATGACCCAGGCGCTGGGGCACAGCGACCAGGCGGTCCGATCGGCCTACGTCGGGTTCTTCCAGCTGCCCGCCGTCCCGGAGGCCGCGCTGCTGGCCGGCCAGGGCGCGCTGCTGCGCCGGACGCTGGGCCAGGGCGGGCTGCCGGCCGACCTGGTCGACCGCTACGTGGACCGGATGCGCCGGCCGGGGGCGCTCACCGCGGCGTTGAACTGGTACCGCGCGCTGCCGCTCTCCGGCGGTGCACCGGTGGGCCCGGTGAGCGTGCCCACCCTGCACGTCTGGGGCGCCCAGGACCCCTACCTGGGCCGGGCCGCGACCGAGGCGACCGCTGCGTTCGTCACCGCCGCGTACGCCCTGGAGGTGCTCGAGGAGACCGGCCACTGGATCCCCGAGCTGGCCACCGAGCGGACCGCGGAGCTGATCACCGCGCACGTGCGCACGGCCGGGCCACCGCGCGGCTGACCCGGACGATCTGCACCCTCGTCGGTGGCGTTGGGCATGCTCCTCCCCAGCCTCCGACCGACGCACCCGACCCCCAGGAGCCGTCATCGACATCCCCCAGCCCAGCCCACCGGCCGACGGTGCGGTCGCCGTCGGCGGGGCGCCGGCCTGGTTCCACGCCCTCGACGACACGACCCTGACACTGCTCGCGATCTGCCGTACCGACGGCACCCTGCTCGCCGCCAACCGGCAGGCCTTCGAGGGCAGTGGCCTGCTGCCGGCCCAGGAGGTCGGCCGGCCGTTCTGGGCCACCGGCTGGTGGCGCGGCAGCGCTGCGGTGCAGGACCGGGTCCGCGCCTGGTGCGCCGAGGTGGCCGCCGGTGGCGCACCGGTGCGCGCCCAGACCTCCTGGTTCCGGGCCGACGGCAGCGAGGGCACCCTGGACCTGACCCTGCAGCTGGTCCAGGACCAGGCCACCGGGGTGGCCTACCTCCTGCCCAACGGCACGGACGTCACCGACCGGCTGGCGGCCGACCACGCCACTGCCCAGGCCACCGTCGCGCAGGCCGAGGTCGACGCCCTGCGCCGGGCGGACGTGACCCGCGCCGCCGACCTCGCCGCCCTCCGCGCGGTCGAGGCACAGCTGTCCCGGGCGCTGGAGCTCTCGGAGAAGGTGCTGGCCAACACCGCGGACGGCATCTACGGGCTCGACACCGACGGCCGGGTCGAGTTCGTCAACCCCGCAGCCGTCCGGATCACCGGCCACAGCCGCGAGGAGCAGCTGGGCGGTGACCAGCACGCCCTGATCCACGGCCACCGCCGCGACGGCTCCCCCTACCCGCTCGAGGAGTGCCCCACCTGGCGGGCGCTGCGGACCGGCGCCCGGGTCGTCGCCGACGACGAGGTCTTCTGGCGCCGCGACGGCACCCCGGTCCCGGTCGAGCTGGTCGCCGTCCCCACGATCGAGGACGGCGCCGTCACCGGTGTCGTGGTCTCCTTCCGCGACCTGACCGACCGACTGGCCGCCGCCGAGCAGGCCGCGGAGCTGCACCGGCTCGAGGAGCAGGCCGCCCAGGAACGGGCGCTGTCCGATCGGCTCCAGCAGGCGCTGCTGACCCCGCCACCCGAGCCCGATCACCTGCACGTCGTCGTCCGCTACCAGCCGGCCGCCCGCGGCGCCCAGGTCGGCGGCGACTGGTACGACGCGTTCCGGCAGCCCGACGGAGCGACGGTCCTGGTGATCGGTGACGTCGTCGGGCACGACAGCCGGGCGGCCGCGGCGATGGGCCAGTGGCGCGGACTGATGCGCGCCCTGGCCTACGACGACGCCGACGACCTCCCGGCCGTCCTGCGCCGGGCCGAGCGGACCGCCCTCGGCCTGGGCGTGAGCACGCTCGCCACCGCACTGCTGGCCCGGATCGAGCGGCGCCCCGGCCTGCCGGGCTCCGCGACGCGCCTCCTGCGCTGGACCAGCGCCGGCCACCCGCCGCCACTGCTGCTGGCCCCCGACGGCACGAGCACCCTGCTGGACCGCCGGCCCGACCTGATGCTGGGGGTCTCCCCCGACACCGTGCGCACCGGCCACGAGGCGCCGTTGCCCGACCACGCCACGCTGCTGCTGTACACCGACGGCCTCATCGAGCGGCGCGGAGCAGACCTGGACGCGGGGCTGGCCGACCTGCAGGCGGCCCTCACCGACCTCGGGCGGGCGCCGGTGGCAGAGCTGTGCGACACGCTGCTCGCCCGGCTGGTGCCCGCGAGCGCCGCCGACGACGTCGCCCTGGTCGCGGTCCGGGTCCGTCCCGAGGGCCCCGACCTGCCGGGGACCGGGATCGACGGGTGACGACGGGGTGGTGCGGGTAGCGCCGGGACATGGCTGAGCTGAACAGCGGACTCCTCCCGGGCATGACCGTGGCGATCACCGGCGCGAGCGGCAACGTGGGGACGGCGGTGCTGCGCGCCCTCGCCGACACCGGGGTGGCCGAGGTGCGCGGGCTGGCCCGCCGCCGTCCACCCGAGGAGGAGCCCTACGCCGGGGTGCGGTGGTACCGCGCCGACCTGGGCTCCGCGGACAGCGAGCCGGTGCTGGCCGAGTTCCTCGACGGCGTCGACGCCGTCGTCCACCTGGCCTGGGCGCTGATCCCCGACCGGGAGCCCGACGTGCTGCACGCGGTGAACATCGAGGGCACCCGCCGGGTGCTCGCCGCCGCCGGCGCCGCGGGCGTCCGGCACGTGGTGCACATGTCCTCGATCGGCACCTACGCCGCCGGCCCGCAGACCCACCCGGTGCGCGAGGACTGGCCCACCACGGGCGTCCCCAGCTCGCAGTACAGCCGGCAGAAGGTGCAGTGCGAGCAGTTCGTGCGGGAGTTCGACGCCGCGCACCCCGACACCACCGTCTCGGTGACCCGCCCGACGCTGGTGCTGCAGCCCGATGCGGCGAGTGAGATCGGCCGGTACTTCCTCGGCCCTGTCTTCTTCCCGGCCGCGCGGGCCCTGCCCGGGGCGGTGGCCAAGCTGCTGCCCCTGCCGTTGCCGAGCTCTCTGCACCTCGGGTTCGTGCACGCCGACGACGTCGCCGACGCGATCGCCCGGATCCTCGACCGCTCGGCGCCCGGGGCGTTCAACCTCTCCGCCCCGCCCAACTTCGACGCCGACGGGCTGGCCGGGGCCCTGGGCGTGCGGCGGGTGCCGGTGCCCGCCCCGGTGCTGCGCACCGGCATGCAGGCGGCGTTCCTCGCGCACCTGCTGCAGATCGAGCCCGGCTGGCTCGACCTCGGGCTGGGGGTGCCGCCGCTGGACACCACCCGCGCCCGCACCCACCTGGAGTGGGTCGCCCGGCACCGCGGCGGCGACCTGCTGCGCGAGTTCGTGGCCGCGCTGAGCAAGGGCGAGGGCCACACCGGCCCGCTGTTGCACGCCGGCACCGGCCCCGAGCACACCCCCGCCTGAACCACCTCCGGCAGCTCTCGCGCAGTTCCAGGCACTCCCGGGCCGTTGCACCACGGGTGGAGCAGCGGGAGATGCGCGAGAGCGGCGGTGCTCAGCCCCTCGGCATGCCGGCGGCGCGGAGCAGCGCGCCGCCGATGATCACCTTCTGCACCTCGCTGGTGCCCTCGTACAGCCGGTACAGCCGGGCGTCCCGGTAGAAGCGCTCGACCGGCGTCGACCGCAGGTAGCCCAGGCCGCCGTGCACCTGCACCGCGCGGTCGGTGGCCCGGCCGACCATCTCGCTGCAGAACAGCTTCGCGGCCGAGGGGCCGACCGAGGTGTCCTCCCCCGAGTCGTACCGGGCGGCCACGTCGACCACCATGCTGCGGGCGGCCAGCAGCTCGGTGTGCATGTCGGCGAGCATCGCCTGCACCAGCTGGAACCGGCCGATCGGCGCCCCGCCCTGCTTCGCGGTGGCGGCGTAGGCGACCGACTCGTCCAGCACCCGCTGCGCCATCCCGACGCACAGCGCGGCGATGTGCAGCCGCCCGCGGGCCAGCACGGTCAGCGCCTTGGCGTAGCCGCGGCCCTCCTCGCCGATCAGCGCCCCGGCGTCGACCCGCGCGTCGTCGAAGAACACCTCGGCGGTCCAGGCGCCGGACTGGCCCATCTTCTTGTCCTTGGGCCCGACCGTGACCCCAGGGGCGGTGGCGTCCACCACGAAGGTGGAGATGCCCCGGCCACCGCGCTCGGCCGGGTCGGTCCGGGCGAAGACGACGAAGAGGTCGGCGATCGGCGCATTGGTGATGTAGCGCTTCCCGCCGCTGATCACCCACCCGTCGCCGTCCCGGCGGGCGGTGGTGCGCAGGCCGGCCGGGTCGGAGCCGGCCTCGGCCTCGGTGAGCGCGAAGGAGCCGATCAGCTCTCCCGCCGCCAGCCGCGGCAGGTACGTCTTCTGCTGCTCCTCGTTGCCGAACTTGGCGATCACCTGCCCGGCGATGCCGTTGTTCGTGCCGAACAGCGACCGGAACGCCGGTGTGGTGTAGCCGAACTCGAAGGCCAGCTGGACGTCCTCGGTCATGGTGACGCCGAGGCCGCCGTGCTCCTCGGGCAGTGCATAGCCGAAGAGCCCCATCTCCGCGGCCGCGCTGCGCAGCTCGTCGGGAATCCGGTCGTCGAGGTCGATCTCCTCCTCGCGGGGGACGACCACCTCCCGGACCAGCTGCCGGACGGCGTCCTTGACCTGGCGGAAGACATCGGTGTCCATGCCGACATGCTGAACCCCCGGCCGCAGGGATCGCGACCGGGGGTCCAGCACACCGTCGTCGGGCGGACGACTACGCGAGCTCGTCGAGCCGGGCCATCTCGTCGGCGGAGAGCGTGAGCTGCGCGGCGCCGAGGTTCTCGGTCAGGTGGTCGATCGACTTGGTGCCCGGGATGGGCAGGAGCACCGGGGACTTCTGCAGCAGCCAGGCCAGCGCGACCTGCGACGGGGTGGCGTCGAGCTCCTTCGCCACGGCCGCGACCGGGCTGTCGGGCTTGGCCAGGTCACCGGTGGCGATGGGGAACCACGGGATGAAGGCGATGCCCTCGGCCTCGGCGTAGTCCAGCACGTCCTGGGACTGCCGGTTGGTCAGGTTGTAGAGGTTCTGCACGCTGACGATCTCGGTGATCGCGCGGGCGGCCTTCAGCTCCTCGACGGAGACCTCGGAGACGCCGATGTGGCGCACCTTGCCCTGCTCCTTGAGGTCGGCGAAGGCGCCGAGCTGGTCGGCGAGCGGCACCTGCGGGTCGATCCGGTGCAGCTGGATCAGGTCGATCCGGTCCACCTTCAGGTTGCGCAGCGACAGCTCGACCTGCTGGGTGAGGTACTCCGGGCGCCCGCAGATCGGCCACACGCCGGGGCCGGTCCGGGTCAGGCCGGCCTTCGTGCCGATGACCAGGCCGTCGGGGTAGGGGAACGCCGCCTCGGCGATGATCTGCTCGCTGACCTGGGGACCGTAGGAGTCGGCGGTGTCGATGAAGTCGACCCCCGCCTCGATCGCGGCCTGCACGACCTTGATCGCGCCCGGGCGGTCGGCCGGCTCGTCCCAGACGCCGGGGCCGGTGAGCTGCATGGCGCCGTAGCCCAGGCGGTGGACGGTCAGGTCCCCACCGAGGTCGAAGGTCAGCGGGGTGGTGGCGGTGGTCATGGGTCCTCCTGCGCATCGGGTCCTGGTGCCCGCGGCCGTGCCGGCGGGTCCTGTTGTGCACAAGGTGTTCCGTTCGCCGACCCTTCCCACCTGGGCCGACTGTGACCGGCACCACCCCTCGTCCCCCGCCGTCGACCCGCGCCCTCGACTGGAGGAAGGTGGACCGGTGCAACGAGGTGGCCTGGCGCAGCCGAGAGGGCGGGCCGGGACGACGGCTCTGCCGTTCCTCCTGCTGGCCGCGGTCGTGCTGGTCGCGCTGAACCTGCGCGGGCCGCTGGTGGCGATCGCCCCCGTGGTCGACGCCATGCGGGCCGACCTGCAGGTCTCCACCGGCACGATCGGGCTGCTGACCAGCATCCCGGTGCTCTGCTTCGGGCTGGCCGCCCCGCTGGCCTCGCTGCTCATCGCCCGCACCGGGGTCCACCGCGCGGTCGTCGTCTCGATGGCCGGGGTGCTCGCGGGCACGCTGCTGCGCTCGCTGGGCAGCCCCACGGCCGCGATCGCGGGCACCGTCGTCATCGGCCTGGCGATCACCGTCGGCAACGTCGTCGTCCCGGTCGTCATCGGCCGCGACTTCCCCGGTGCCACCAACGTGGTGACCGCCGCCTACACCGCCGCCCTGAACGTCGGTTCCACGCTCACCTCCGCGCTCACCGCCCCCCTCGCCGACCTGGTCGGCTGGCAGCTGGCCCTGGCCGCCTGGGGGCTCCTGGTCGTCGTCGCCGCCACCGTCTGGACCGCCGCACTGCGGCAGCAGGTCGCCCGCACCGCCGCGGCCGAGGCGGCGGGCACCGCACCGCCCCCGCCGGCACCGGTCGCGCCCGGCCGCTCGGTCTGGCGGCAGCCGGCGGCCTGGGGCCTGACGCTGGCGTTCGCCGGCCAGGCGTTCAGCTACTACGGGGCGACCGCCTGGTTGCCCACCCTGCTGGCCGACGTGAACGGGATGTCCCGGGCGGCGGCCGGCGCCAGCTCCGCGCTGTTCCAGGTGTTCGCCGTCGTCGGCGCCTTCTCCGTGCCGGCGCTGGTGGCCTGGTGGAAGCGCCCGTCGCTGGTGCTGCTGGCGGTCACCGTCGTCTGGGCGGCGCTGCCGCTGGGGCTGCTGACCGCCCCGTCGCTGTGGGCCCTGTGGTGCTCGCTGGCCGGGATCGCCCAGGGTGGTGGCATCACGATCGTCTTCATCGCGATCGTGCGCCGGTCCCGGGACCTGACCGAGAACCGCCGCCTCTCGGCGATGGTGCAGGGTGGCGGTTACGTCGTGGCCGCGACCGGTCCCCTGGTGATCGGCAGCGTGCACGAGGCGAGCGGTGGCTGGAGCGCACCGCTGCTGGTCATCCTGGGCTCCGTGATCGTCATGGCAGTGGCCGGCACGGCATCCGCCGGGGGCCGGACCGAGAACGCAACCGAGGCGGGGCCGGCACCGGTCCCCGCGGGAAAGGAACACCGTGGGTGAGCTGGTGGTCGTCCGGCACGGACAGACCGAGTGGAGCGCGAGCGGGCAGCACACCGGCCTGACCGACCTGCCGCTGTTGCCGAACGGCGAGGACGACGGCCGGCGGCTGCGCTCGGTGCTCGAGCAGCGGGAGATCACGCACGCCTTCGTCAGCCCCCTGATCCGGGCCCGGCACACCGCCGAGCTCGCCGGGCTGTTCGAGGACGGCATCGACGCCCGGCTGGAGCCCGACCTCGTCGAGGTGGACTACGGCGGCTGGGAGGGGCTGACGACGCCGGAGATCAGCGAGCGGGTCGGCCGGTCCTGGTCGCTGTGGCACGACGGCACGGTCCCCGGCGACTCCCCGGGCGAGACGCTGGCGCAGGTGGCCGAGCGGGTCGACCGGGTGCTGGAGAAGGCCCGCCCGCTGCTGGCCGACGGCGACGTCGCACTGGTGGCGCACGGCCACGTGCTGCGGGTCCTCGCCGCCCGCTGGATCGGCTTCGGCCCGGAGCGGGGCGCGCTGCTGCCGCTCGCCACCGGCCGGTACGGCACGCTCGGGTTCGACCACGAGTGGCCCGCACTGACCAGCTGGAACGCCGGCTGCCCCTGACGGAGACCCCCGGCCGCGAGCTCGCGGCCGGGGGCGAGGTCCTCCGTCAGGCGAAGGCGAGCTCCGGCTCGGCCTCGGGCTCCGGGCGCACGGGCCGGCCGAACAGCCAGCCCTGGCCGAGGTCGGCCCCCACCGCGCGCGCCTGGTCGGCGATCCGCTCGGACTCGATCCCCTCGGCCACCACCACGCCGCCCTGCAGGTGGGTCAGCTCGGTGAGGGCCCGGGCGATGGCGTGCGCGCCGGGTTCGTGCAGCCGGGACACCAGGGTCTTGCTGAGCTTGACGACGTCGGGGCGGACCACGCTGACCAGGGCGAGGCTCGACCAGCCGACGCCGACGTCGTCCAGCGCGACCCGCCAGCCCAGCGAACGGTGGTGTTCCAGCACCGAGAGCAGGTGCTCGTGGTCGATCACCGCGTGCGAGGCGACCACCTCGAAGACCAGCTGCCGCGGGTCGATGCCGCTGTCGTGCACCGCCCGCTCGGTGCTGGCCAGGCAGACCGAGGGCCGGTGGACAGCCGCCGGGTCGGAGTTCACGTAGAGGTCGGCGCTGCCCAGCCAGCCGGCCGCGCCGCGGATCGCGGCCTCGCGGGCCACCCGGTCCAGCCGGCGCAGCCAGCCGGCCCGCTCGGCGAGGAAGAACAGGTCGCCGCCGCCCACCTCGCGCCCGTCGACCCGGCCGCGCAGCAGCGCCTCGTGGCCGACCATCCCGCCGGTCGTGAGGGACATGATCGGCTGGTAGACCGGCCACAGCTCGGCGTCGGTGAGCAGCGCCATCTCCACGGTCACCCCGCGGCGGGCCAGCTCGACGGCGAGCGTGGGTGCGATGAGCAGCCGGGTGGCCAGGGCGACCCCGTCGCTCGGCGGGTCGGTGGTCACCCGGACGGCCTCGGTCTCCGCGGCGGTGAGCTCCCGGGCCAGCCGCTGGAACAGCCGGTCGACCCGTCGGCCGCCCTCGTCGTCGACGATGTCCAGGAGACCGGGGGCAGTGCCGATCCGCAGCCCCATCGCCCCGGCGATCCGGGAGATGCTGGGCAGCACGTGGCTGAGCGTGCTGGCCAGCAACAGCCGGCGAGCGCGTTGGGGGGTCTCCCAGGAGGGACGGACGACGTCGGCAGGCCCGTTCACCGCTGCAGGATGACCGACGGTGACCCCGTGAACACGCAGGCGCGCGGACCGGGGCGCCACCGGGTCCGGGTTGCCCGACGTCACAGGCCATCGAAGATCAACTCGGTTACTGTCCCAGGTGTGCCTCCCCTTACTCCCGCCGATGGTGCACCCTCCGGTCGCGGCGGCCGGCCCCGCGATCCCTCCCGTGACGGGGCCATCCGGGCAGCGATCCTCCAGGTGCTGGCGGAGTCCGGCTACGGGGCGCTGACCATGGACGCCGTCGCCTCGGCCGCCGGCGTCGGCAAGGCCACGATCTACCGGCGGTGGCGCACCAAGTCCGAGCTGGTGGCCGACGCGGTGGCCGACCTGAGCGAGAAGTCGATCGAACCGCCCGACACCGGCTCGCTGGAGGGTGACCTCCGGCTGCTGCTGCGCTGGCTGGTCGATGCGGTCAACGGCCCGCTCGGCGCGGCCACGCTGTCGCTGCTGTCGGCCCTGCCGCACGAGCCTGAGCTCCGCGAGGCCTTCCACCAGGGCCCGATGGAGGTCTGGAGCTCGTCCTTCCGTCAGGTGTGGGAGCGGGCCGAGGCCCGCGGCGAGGTGCACCCGGCCGCGCTGGGCACCGCGGTGGCCTCGACGGCGAGCTCGCCGATCCTGCAGCGCTGGCTCTTCGGCGGGGGGCCGGTCCCGGTCGAGTTCGCCGACGAGGTGCTCACCGACGTCGTCCTGCCGCTGGTCCAGGCCCGCCGCGCGGCCTGAGCCGGCCTGCGCCGGCGGCCTCAGGCCGCCGGCGCGCTGGACCGGAAGGCGCGCAGCCGCAGGCTGTTGGTGACCACCAGCACCGAGGACGCCGCCATCGCGAGCCCGGCCAGCAGCGGGTTGAGGAACCCCAGGGCGGCCAGCGGCACCAGCGCCACGTTGTAGGCGAACGCCCAGAACAGGTTGCCCTTGATCACCGCAAGGGTCCGCCGGGAGAGCCGGACGGCGTCGACCGCGGCGTCCAGGTCGGCGCGCACCAGGGTCAGGTCGCTGGCCTCGATCGCGACGTCGGTGCCCGAGCCCATCGCCAGCCCGAGGTCGGCCTGGGCCAGCGCGGGGGCGTCGTTCACGCCGTCCCCGACCATCGCCACCACCCGGCCCTGCGCCTGCAGCTGCCGGACGACGTCGACCTTGCCCGCGGGCAGCACCCCGGCGATGACCTCGCCGCGGTCGGGGTCCAGCCCGACCGAGCGGGCCACCGCTGCGGCGGCGCCGGCGTTGTCACCGGTCAGCAGCACCGGCGCCAGGCCCAGCTCCCGCAACCGCACGATCGCCGCCGCACTGGTGGGCTTGACGGTGTCGGCGACCACGCAGACCCCGGCGACCGCGCCGTCCACGGCGACCAGGACGGCGGTCTGCCCGGCTTGCTCGGCGCGCTCGACGACCCGCGCCAGCTCGGCCGGCACCGGGGCCGGCATCGCCGAGGTCCGCCCGACGACGACGTCCCGGCCCTCGACCCGGCCCCGCACGCCGATCCCCTGCTCGCTGGCGAAGCCCTCGACCTCGGGGAGCTCCCCGGCGCCGGCGACGATCGCCCGGGCGATCGGGTGCTCGGACCCGGCCTCCACCGCGGCCGCCAGCCGCAGCGTCTCCGGGTGCCCGGCCACGTCCACCAGGCTCATCTGGCCGGTGGTGACGGTGCCGGTCTTGTCCAGCAGCACGGTGTCCACCCGGCGGGTGCTCTCCAGCACCTCCGGGCCCTTGATCAGCACGCCGAGCTGGGCGCCGCGACCGGTGCCGACCAGCAGCGCGGTGGGCGTGGCCAGGCCCAGGGCGCACGGGCAGGCGATCACGAGCACGGCGACCGCGGCGGTGAAGGCCGCCGTCACGTCGCCGGTCACGACCAGCCAGGTGACCAGCGTGGCCACCGCGATGAGCAGGACGACGGGGACGAAGACCGCCGAGACCCGGTCGGCCAGCCGCTGCACCGGCGCCTTGCCGCTCTGCGCCTGGGTGACCAGCCGGCCGAGCTGGGCCAGCGTCGTGTCGGTGCCCACCCGGGTCGCCTCGACGACCAGCCGGCCGCCGACGTTGACCGTCGCACCGGTGACCCGGTCGCCGGCGGCGACCTCGACCGGCACGCTCTCCCCGGTCAGCATGGACAGGTCGACCGCGGAGCTGCCGCTGACGACGACGCCGTCGGTGGCGACCTTCTCCCCCGGCCGGACGACGAACCGGTCGCCGACGGCGAGCTGGCCGATCGGCACCCGCACCTCGCGCCCGTCCCGCAGCACCGCGGCGTCCTTGGCCCCCAGCTCGAGCAGCGCGGTCAGCGCGGCACCGGACCGGCGCTTGGCGCGCGCCTCGGCCCAGCGGCCGGCGAGCAGGAAGACGGTGACCGCCGCGGCCACCTCCAGGTAGATCTCGTGCGTGCCGGCGCCGCGTTCGGGGAGGAGCGTGAACTCCATCCGCATGCCCGGCATCCCCGCGTCGCCGAGGAAGAGCGCCCACAGCGACCAGAGATAAGCGGCACTGATCCCGATCGAGACCAGGGTGTCCATCGTGCTGGCGCCGTGCCGGGCGTTGACCACCGCGGCACGGTGGAACGGCCAGGCACCCCAGACCGCGACCGGGCTGGCCAGGGTGAGCGCCAGCCACTGCCAGTTGTCGAACTGCAGCGCCGGGACCATCGACAGCACCAGGACCGGCAGGGTGAGCGCGGCGCTGACCAGCAGCCGCTGCCGCAGCGCGGCCTCCGGCGTCCGGGCCGCCTCGTCCGGTGCCCCGGCGTCGTCCTCGGTGACCGGCGGGGCCGGCAGCGCGGCGGAGTAGCCGGCGGCTGCCACCGTGGCCACCAGCTGGTCGGGGTCGACCCGCGTCGGGTCGAACCGGACGGTGGCGGCCTCGGTGGCGTAGTTGACGCTGGCCTCGACGCCGTCGAGCTTGTTGAGCTTGCGCTCGATCCGGTTCGCGCAGCTCGCGCAGGTCATGCCGGTGATGTCGAGGCGGACCTCGTCCTCGGCGGCCGGGCCCCCGGCTGCCGACCGCTCCGCCTGGGGCCCGGCGCTCATGCCGGCTGGGCGGTGTAGTCGCCCGCTTCGGCCACGGCGGCCTGCACCTGGTCGGCGGTCACGTCACCGACGACGTGCAGCCGGCCGGTGGCCAGGTCGACGTCGACCTCCTGCACGCCGGAGAGCTCGGTGACCTCCTCGGTCACGGAGGCGACGCAGTGCTGGCAGGTCATGCCGGTGACGGTGAAGTCCAGGGTCTGCACGGTGATTCTCTCCTCGGTGGCTGGGTCAGGGTGGCTGGGTCAGGAACGGACGAGCCGGGCGATGGCCGCGGAAGCCTCGGCGATCTTGGCGTCGGCGGCGGCGCCGTCGTCCTCGGCGCTGCTGGCGACGGCCTCCCGCACGCAGTGCGCCAGGTGGTCGTCGAGCAGGCCGATGGCGACCGCCTGCAGCGCCTTGGTCGCGGCGGAGACCTGGGTGAGGACGTCGATGCAGTACGTGTCGTCCTCGACCATCCGCGCGATGCCGCGGACCTGGCCCTCCACGCGCTTGAGTCGCGCGAGCAGCTGGTCCTTGTTGCCGTCGTAGCCCGTCACGACCGCAAAGATACCCCTAGGGGGTAGGGGTGACAAGCCCGGGTCAGCCGAGGGGCAGGCAGACCCGGTCGCGCTCGTCCGGACAGCTGCCGGTCACCCCGCTCCGGGTCCACCTGCCCACGGTGACCAGCTCCGGGTGGGAGTACGCGGTGTTCTCCAGGGCGACGTGGTCGGCGGCCGGCCGGGCGTCGCCGTCCGCGCAGTACCGCACGTCCCGACTCGACTCCAGGACGACGCCGACCTCCGCCGCCCGCTCCCCGCTGACGCGGATGGTCGCGGCCAGCGTGGCGAGACGGCTCCAGCTCACCAGCCGCGCGTGCCGGGTTCCCCCTTGAACGGGCCGACCACCTCGTCGGTGATCCAGCCGCCGTAGAAGTCGCCGGACTGCGCCCGCACCGGCTCACCGTCGACCGTCGCGCCGTCCAGCCGGCTCGGGTAGAAGGCCAGCGCGCCGCACAGCTGCTCGTAGCCGGCGGTGGGCTGCTCGTAGGACCAGGCGATCGACGGGTGCCGCACCCCGTCGACCACGGCGTCCCAGTAGGTGGCCATGCCCTTGAACTCGCACCACGACGAGCCGGCGCCCCGCTCCAGCACCTCGGCCTCGACGTCCTCGCGCGGCACGTAGAAGACCGGCGGGTGGCTGGTCTCGCAGACCCGGACGGCGCGGTCGGTACGGGCGACGACCCGCCCGCCCAGGGTCAGCTCGATGCGTCGTCCGGTCACCTCGGCCGACGGCGGGCGCGGGTAGCTCCAGACCGACTCCTGGCCGGGTCCGACGGGGTCACGCGGCGGCGGGTACACGCCGTCGAGTGTGCGCCTCACCGGCGGAGGCCGGTCGGGTCAGCGCACCCTGCGGTAGGTGACCACGGGCTCCCGGCGGTAGGTGACCACGGGCTCGACCCGGCGGCGGTCGGTGCCCCGGACGCGGCGGACGACCTTCCGGGTCACCACGAAGGTGACCGTCAGGCCGACCACGCTGACGAGCGCGATCCCGGGCGGGCTCTGCAGGAACTCCTGCACCTTCGCCTTGCCCTGGTCGGCCAGGCGCTGCGGGTTCGTGCGGAACGCCAGGTCGTCCAGGGTGGCCCCCAGCGACTCGCGGGCGGCGTCGATCTCCTGCTGGATCTGCTCAGGGGTCCTCGGCACGGGCGACAGCCTGCCAGATCGGTCCGGCCGCGGCCGAACGGGAGCCTCCTACACTCCCTCCAACGCGGGAGTGGTGTAACGGCAGCCACGCCAGACTTAGGATCTGGTGCCTTCGGGCGTGCGGGTTCGACTCCCGCCTCCCGCACGGGCGGACACCGACGTGCGGCCGCCGGATGCCGGCGGGTAGGGCTTGTCCCATGCGCGACGAGGGCACGACCCGCAGACCCCCTCCCGACCCGGCGGTCGAGACCGAGGGGCTGGCCACCCGGCTCGACCGGCCGATGGGCGCGCTGGGCCTGGTGTTCGTGCTCATCGTCCTGGGCCAGGCACTGGCCCGGGAGCCCTGGCTGGTCACGACGCTGACCGTCCTGGGCTGGATCTGCTGGGCGGTCTTCGTGGCCGAGTTCGTCTTCCGTGCGGTCCGGGCGCCCAGCCAGCGGCGCTTCTGGCTGCGCAACTGGTGGCAGCTGATCTTCCTGGCGCTGCCGTTCCTCCGGTTCGCCCGCGCCCTCACCCTGCTGCGGACCGCCCGCATCGGCGGCGTGCTGTCCGCCGCCGTCCGCGGCTCCCGGTCGGCCGGCCGGCTGCTCACCAACCGGATCGGCTGGCTCACCGCGGTGACCGGCGTCGTCGTCCTGGCCAGCAGCCAGCTGCTCTACGTGGTGGGGGCCTACGACACCTACGGACCGGCCCTGCACGACGCCGCGCTGGCGACGATCACCGGGCAGGTGCTCGACACCGACCACGGTCTCGCCCGCTTCCTCGAGGTGGCCCTGGCCGTCTACTCGGTCGCGGTGTTCGCCACGCTGGCCGGCGCGCTGGGCGCCTACTTCCTCGAGGGACGCCGCGAGGCGGGAGCCGAGCAGGCCGTCACGCCGCCCTGACCGCCACCGGGCAGCGCGATCAGGTGAACTCGACCAGCAGCTCCAGCTGCACCGACGGCGCCGTCGGGTCGTCGTCGTCCACGACGCCCAGCAGGTACACCCGGGCGTCCTCGACCCCCCGCAGCGCCAGCCCCTCCACCTTGTGCACGCGGCCGTCGACCTCGGGCACCGCCGCGATGTCGAGCACGGTCCCGCCGTCGACCAGCGCGAGGGCGGCGGCGACCACCGGCCCGTCGTCGACCGCGTTCGGGGTGTCCTCGGCGGCTGCGGACAGCAGCACCCGCCCGTCGGGCAGCGAGACCGCATCGGTGACCGCCAGCCCCACCCCGGCCACCCGGCCGAGGTCGTAGGACCGGGGCCAGGAGAGCGGCACCGCGTCGGCGCCGGTCCGGCCCAGCACGGCGGCGACCAGGTCGGCCAGCGGGAGGTCGACGCTGGCCGGCCCCGCCCCGGCGGTGAGGTTGCCCCGGTGGAACCAGCGGACGGTGTCCCCGTGCCGGCTGCCCCCTTCCAGGTTCAGCTGGTCGGCCGGGACCTCCAGCAGCTGCGCCACCCGGGCGTAGAGCGGGCCCAGCTCGCCGGCCTGCACGACCGGCTCGCCGCCCTCCAGCCGGACGAGCACCCCGCGCATCCGCCGCGGCGTCGACCCCGACCCGAGCAGCAGGACGGCCGGCTCGCCGTCCACCTCGGCCGGGCAGGCCACCTCCAGGTCCGGCTTGAGGTGCTTGGTCCCCGCCGGCTCGCTGAAGCGGTCCAGCCCCTCGACCGACGGCAGCACGCGCACCGGCGTGACGCCGCCCGGCCGCACCCACGCGGCGATCGTCGAGTCGTCCGGGGCCACCAGCCAGCCGTCGCCCAGCGGCGCGATCGCGGACGCGGCCGTCACCAGCGTGCCGTCGTCGAAGGTCAGCGTCCGGACGTCCTCCACCGTGATCCGCATCCCGCCATCGTGCCCGCCGGGACGGTCCGGCACCCTCCGATCAGCCGAGGGAGTCCATCGCCTCGGCCCGGAACTGGGCCAGGAACTGGTCGCGGGTGATCCCCCGCCGCTCGGCCTCCCGCTCGCAGAGCATCGCGATCACCAGCGACGACTGCCGGACGACGTCAGCGCGGGTGTCCTCGTCCAGGCCGCCCAGCACCTTGGTCCAGGCCCGCCAGTCGCCGTCTCCGGCCGCCTCGGCCATCTCCAGCACCAGCCCGAACCGACGCAGCTGCTCCAGGTCAGCCATCGGCCACTCCCCCGTCCCCGGTCGCCCGCTGCGGCCGCTGGAGCCCGACGGTAGCGGCGCCACCCGCCAGGAGCGCCGGCTCACCCGACCGGGTGACCCACCCACCGTCCGGCCACAGTCGGACGGCGCAGCTGCCGACCACACCGGGGTGACGGTCTTCGCGCCCCGCGGCGCCATCCCCGGCCCGGCGCTGCGCCCTGACCACGGGAAACACGCCGCGCCCCAGCGGCTCGGCGCCGTCCTGGTCGAGCAGGGGGTGCTCACCGAGCAACAGCTGGCCGAGGCCCTGGACCAGCACGAACGGGTGGGCGCACCGCTGGGCTCCGTCGTCCTGGCGAAGGGCTGGGTGACCCGGCGGGAGCTCTACGTCGGCCTGGCCGCGGTGTGGGGCGCAGACCTCGCGTTCGTCGACCCGGTGGACGTCGACGAGGAACTGGCCCGGCGCTTCCCCGCCGCGATGCTGGCCCGGGAGACCTGGGTGCCACTGCGCGTCGAGGAGGACGGCGACGGCCTCCCCCAGGTCGTCGTCGCCACCGCCGGCCGCCCGTCGGCGCACATCGCCGAGGTCGTCGTGCAGCGCACCGGCATCCCGCGGGTGCGCCAGGTGGTCACCACCGACTGGGACGTGCAGCGGGCGCTGCGCACCGTGTGGCGCGACGAGCTGGTGCACGACGCGGTGAGCGCGCTGGCCGAGCGGCGGCCGGACGAGTCGGCGTCGACGGTGTTCGTCCGTGCGCAGATCGCCGGCCTGATCGCCCTGCTGGTCGCCACCGTGACCGGGCTGGTGCTCGACCCCTCGCTGACCATGCTGGTCCTGGTCGGCACGGTGAACGTGGCGGTCGCCCTCGCCGTCGGCGCCAAGGCGGTGATCAGCACCGTCGGCACCGCCTGGGAGACGGTCGAGCAGGTCACCGCGGCCGAGGTCGCCGCCTTGGACGACGTCGAGCTGCCCGTCTACACGATCCTCGTCCCGGTCTACAAGGAGGCCGGCATCGTCGGGTTGCTGATGCGCAACCTGGCCGACCTGGACTGGCCCCGGGAGAAGCTGGAGATCCTGCTCCTGCTGGAGGAGGACGACCCGGAGACGCTGGCCGCCGCACTGGCCGCCGCACCGCCGGACATCGTCCGCATCGTCGTCGTCCCGCACTCGCTGCCCAAGACCAAGCCGCGCGCCTGCAACGTCGGGCTGGCCTTCGCCCGCGGCGAGTACGTGGTCATCTACGACGCCGAGGACCGCCCCGACGCCGACCAGCTGAAGAAGTCGCTGATCGCCTTCCGCAAGGGCGGGGAGGACCTGGTCTGCGTGCAGGCGGCGCTGAACTACTTCAACGCCCGGGAGAACCTGCTGACCCGGATGTTCACCCTGGAGTACTCCTCCTGGTTCGACTACACCCTGGCCGGGCTGGACAAGCTGCGCCTGCCCATCCCGCTGGGCGGCACGAGCAACCACTTCCGCACCGACATGCTGCGTGACCTCGGTGGCTGGGACCCCTACAACGTCACCGAGGACGCCGACCTCGGCATCCGCGCCTCCGCCCGCGGCCACCGCGTCGCCGTCGTCAACTCCACGACGTACGAGGAGGCCAACATGGCCGTCGGCAACTGGATCCGGCAGCGCAGCCGCTGGATCAAGGGCTACATGCAGACGGTCCTGGTCCACACCCGGCACCCGTGGCGACTGCTGCGCAGCGTCGGCCCGCGGCAGACGGCCGGCTTCGCGCTGCTCATCGGCGGCACCCCGCTGATGTTCCTGGCCGCCCCGTGGCTCTACGCGATGCTCGCGGTGGAACTGCTCCTGCCCGGGGCTCTCACCGCTGCACTGCCCGAGTGGCTGGTCCACGTCAGCCTGGCCAACCTGCTGCTGGGCAACGGCGTGATCATCTACCTCTCGCTGCTGGCCGGCTTCAAGCGGCGCACCTACGGCCTGGTGCCGTTCGCCCTGCTCTCGCCGCTCTACTGGCTGCTGCACTCGGTGGCCTCGTACAAGGCGCTGTGGCAGCTGCTGGTCAACCCGTTCTACTGGGAGAAGACGAACCACGGGCTGTCCAGCCACGTCCAGGCAGAGGACGTGCCGAGCATGGACGCCGGCCCGGCCCCGGTGCGTCCCGCGGCGGCCCCGGCACTCGCGACGACGCAGGGCACGCACGACGTCGTCCAACTGATCGACCCGCGCACCATCCCTGCGCCACCCCCTGCGCCGGTCCTCCGGCGCGCTGCGGAGCACCGGGCATGACCGCCGTGTCCCCGGTGCGGCCGGCCACCGTGGCCGCCCCTCCTCGGATGCCGATCCGCTGGGCGCTGCTGGCCGGCGCCCTCGTGCTCGGGGTCCAGGGCGTCGTCCTGCTCGCCACCGACCGGTCGGTGCACGACGTGCTGCTGCCCGGCTTCCTGCTCCTGATCGCCGCCTTCGGGCTGGTCTTCTGCCTCGGCGCCGTCACCGTGGCCGGCTTCGCCGCGGGCGCGGCCGCCGCCGGCCTGGTCGTGCTGCAGCCGGACACCCTGCTGCCGCTGCTCGGCGGCGCCGCGCTGCTGGCCCTGGGGTGCGGGCTCGCCCCCGGCTGGACCCGGGTGGAGGCCTGGCAGGCGGCGCAATCCGGCCCGCTCAGCACGGAGGAGGAGGCCGCGGCCACCCCGCCCGCCGACCGCAGCTGCGGCCGACGGCTACGGGACCAGTGGCGGTCCGACCGGGTGCTCGCAGCCTTCCTCGTGCTCGCGTTCCACCCGCTGCTGGCGGCGTTCGCGCTCTGGTTCACCGACTGGACGCAGCGCCGCTAACGGCCGCCGAGCACCTCGCCGATGACCGGCAGCAGTGCGGCGAACGCCCGCCCCCGATGGCTGATCGCGTCCTTCTCCGCCGGGTCGAGTTCCGCCGACGTCACGGTCAGGCCGGTGGGCACGAACACCGGGTCGTAGCCGAAGCCGTTGCTGCCCCGGGGCTCCCGGACGACCGTGCCCGGCCAGCGCCGCTCGAGCACGTGCTCGCCGCCGTCCGGCGTGACCAGCGCGGCCGCGCAGACGAACGCCGCACCGCGCCGTTCGTCGGGCACGTCGGCAAGCTGGCCGAGCAGCAGTGCGGTGTTGGCCGGGTCGTCCCCGTGCCGCCCGGACCAGCGGGCAGACAGGATCCCCGGCATCCCGTTCAGCGCGTCGACGGTGATCCCGGAGTCGTCGGCGACCGCCGGCAGGCCGGTGTACCGGACCGCCTCGCGCGCCTTGAGCAGCGCGTTCTCCTCGAACGTCGCCCCGGTCTCGGGCGCCTCGGGGTACTCCGGGACGTCGCGCAGGCCGAGCACCTCGACCCCGGGGACGGCGGTGGCCAGCAGCCGCTGCAGCTCGGCGAGCTTGCCGGCGTTGCGGGTGGCGAGCAGCAACCGGGTCACGCCGACAACGCCACCTGCTGGGCCAGGGTCAGCTGCGCGCAGCCGGCGACGGCCAGGTCGAGCAGCTGGTCGAGGGTGGCCCGGTCGAAGACGGCGCCCTCCGCCGTCCCCTGGACCTCGACGAAGCCGCCGGTGCCGGTGCACACGACGTTCATGTCGGTGCCGGCGGTGACGTCCTCCTCGTAGGCCAGGTCCAGTCGCGGCTCGCCGTCGATGACGCCCACGCTGACCGCGGCGACCGAGTTCGGCAGCGGGGTCGCGCTGGCCAGCTTGCCCCGCTCGCCGAGCCAGCTCACCGCATCGGCGAGGGCCACGTAGGCGCCGGTGATCGCGGCGGTGCGGGTCCCGCCGTCGGCCTGCAGGACGTCGCAGTCCAGCGCGATGCTGTTCTCCCCCAGCGCGGCCAGGTCGATGCTGGCCCGCAACGACCGGCCGATGAGCCGGCTGATCTCGTGGGTGCGGCCGCCGATCTTGCCCTTGACCGACTCGCGGTCGCTTCGCGTGTGGGTGGCCCGCGGGAGCATCGAGTACTCGGCGGTGACCCAGCCCAGGCCCGAGCCGCGGCGCCAGCGGGGCACGCCCTCGGTGACGCTGGCCGCGCAGAGCACGCGGGTGCGGCCGAACTCGACGAGCACCGAGCCCTCGGCGTGGTCGAGCCAGTTGCGGGTGATGGTCACCGGGCGGAGCTGGTCGGCCGCGCGGCCGTCGGGGCGGGTCACGTGGTCCGAGGGTAGTGCCGCCGCCGCTGGTCACCGACCGCTGCCTCGGAGACGGGGAGGCAGCGTCCAGCGACCGACGGCCGGCCGTGTCACCCTCTCCCCCATGCGCTCCGAGCTGCGATCCGTCCGGACCGGGGGCGTGCCCTCCGTCGTCGACCTGACCGACGAGTGCGCGGAGTTCGTCCGCGGCGAGGGCGACGGCCTGCTCCAGGTGTTCGTCCCACACGCGACCGCCGGGATCGCGATCCTGGAGACCGGTGCCGGCAGCGACGACGACCTGCTCGCCCAGCTCGACGAGCTGCTCCCCCGCGACGACCGCTGGCGGCACCGGCACGGCGCCCCCGGGCACGGGCGCGACCACGTGCTGCCGGCGTTCGTCCCGCCGCACGCCACGGTGCCGGTGCTCGAGGGGCGGCTGACCCTGGGCACGTGGCAGCGCATCTGCTTCGTCGACACCAACGTCGACAACCCGTCGCGGCACGTGCGATTCAGCTTCCTGGCCGGCTGAGGGCCAGCCGGGTTGGGCGCTGCCGGTCGGGTGCGGCACGATCCCCCCATGACCGAGACCGACCCCGGCATCGACACGGCCCCCGTCCGCCTCGCCCCCGGTGACCCGGCGCCCGAGTTCACCCTCCCGGACGCCGACGGCACGCCCGTCTCGCTGTCGTCCTACCGGGGTCGGCGGGTCATCGTGTACTGCTACCCGGCCGCGCTCACCCCGGGCTGCACCACCCAGGCCGTCGACTTCACCGCGGCGGCCGGGGACCTGGCCGAGGCCGGCCTCGACATCATCGGCGTCTCTCCCGACGTCCCCGAGAAGCTGAGCCGGTTCCGGGAGCAGGAGGAGCTGTCGATCACCCTGGTCTCCGACCCGGAGAAGCAGGTGCTGACGGCCTACGGCGCCTACGGCCCGAAGAAGCTGTACGGCAAGGAGGTCGTCGGGGTCATCCGGTCGACCTTCGTCGTCGGGGCCGACGGCAAGATCGAGAAGGCGGCCTACAACGTCAAGGCCACCGGGCACGTGGCGAAGCTGATGCGCGACCTCGGCATCGACTGACGGACCCCGTCCCCCAGCGGTTCCTGTCCAGGGGCTGGGACGGCGCTGGTCAGCCGGGCCCGGCTCGGGCAGGGTCGTGCCATGAGTGATCAGATCGGCGTCACCGGGCTCGCGGTCATGGGCGCCAACCTCGCCCGCAACCTCGCCCGGCACGGCCACCAGGTGGTGCTGCACAACCGCAGCCGGGGGCGCACCGACGCCCTCGTCGAGCAGCACGGCAGCGAGGGCGACTTCGTGCCGACCGGGTCGATGGAGGAGTTCGTCGGCGCCCTGCAGCGCCCACGCAAGATCATCGTCATGGTGCAGGCGGGTGCGGCCACCGACGGCGTGATCGAGGAGATCGCCCCGCTGCTGGACGAGGGCGACGTGCTGATGGACGGCGGCAACGCCCTGTTCACCGACACGATCCGCCGCACCGAGGCGCTCACCGCCCGGGGCCTGCACTTCATGGGCACCGGCATCAGCGGCGGCGAGGAGGGCGCGCTCAACGGGCCGAGCATCATGCCCGGCGGCTCGAAGGAGGCCTACGCGCTGGTCGGCCCGCTGCTGGAGTCGATCGCCGCCGTCGTCGACGGCGAGCCGTGCTGCACCCACATCGGGGCCAGCGGCGCCGGCCACTTCGTGAAGATGGTGCACAACGGCATCGAGTACGCCGACATGCAGCTCATCGCCGAGGCCTACGACCTGCTGCGCCAGGGGCTGGAGCTGACGCCGGCCGAGATCGGTGACGTCTTCGCCAGCTGGAACGAGGGCGACCTCGAGAGCTACCTGATCGAGATCACCGCGCAGGTGCTGCGGCACACCGACGCCGAGACCGGCGGGCCGTTCGTCGACATCGTGCTGGACGAGGCCGAGCAGAAGGGCACCGGCCGCTGGACCGTGCAGTCCGCTCTCGACCTGGGCGTGCCGGTCAGCGGCATCGCGGAGGCCGTGTTCGCCCGAGCGCTGTCCGGGCACCGCGAGCAGCGGCAGGCGGCGCAGCAGGTGCTGCCGGGGCCCGACCGCGAGTGGGACGAGCAGGTGACCGACAAGGACGCCTTCATCGAGTCGGTGCGCCAGGCGCTGTACGCCTCGAAGGTGGTCGCCTACGCGCAGGGGTTCGACCAGATCACCCAGGGCGCCGACCAGCACGGCTGGGACATCGACCGGGCGGCGCTGGCCAAGATCTGGCGCGGCGGCTGCATCATCCGGGCGCGCTTCCTGGACCGGATCAGCCAGGTGTTCACCGACGAGCCCGACGTCACCACCCTGCTGACCAACGAGTACTTCCGGAACGCGGTCAGCGAGGGCCAGGAGAGCTGGCGGCAGGTCGTGGCCGGCGCGGCCCGGCACGGGGTCCCGGTTCCCGGCTTCGCCAGTGCGCTGGCCTACTACGACGGGCTGCGGGCCGAGCGGCTGCCGGCCGCGCTGATCCAGGGCCTGCGCGACCTGTTCGGCGCGCACACCTACCGGCGGACCGACCGCGAGGGCTCCTTCCACACCATGTGGGGCGAGGACGGCCGCGAGGTCAAGACCGGCTGATCGACCCCGCATGACCGTGCGGTGGCGGGGCCCGTCCCCACCGGGGGGCCCCGTCCTGCCGTGGGTCACGACCCGCTCTCGGCTGCCTTCGCGCGGGCGCGGCGCTTGCCCTCGTGCATCGCGGCCACCCGGGCGACCGGGATGGTGTGGCCCTCGGCGACCAGGTCGGCGGGCAGCTGCTGGGGCTCCGGCAGCGCCGCAGCCCAGGGGTCGCCGTCCCCGATCCGCTCCCGCACGGTGCCCACGGTGACGTCGCCGGGCCGGACGTCGTCCAGCGCGTCCCAGCCCACCGGCGCGGACACGGGCAGCCCGGGCCGCACCCGAGGGCTGTAGGCCGCCGCGACCGTGCCCCGGCCGGAACGGGTCGAGTCGACGAACACCCGGGCACCCCGCTCGGCCACCACGTAGGCGGTGGTCGCCAGGTCCGGATCGAGCCGCTCGGTCCGGGCGGCCAGGGCCCGGGTGGCGGCGGCGACGTCCTCGGCCGGTGAGCCGTGCACCGGGACGACGACGTGCAGCCCCGTCGACCCGCTGGTCTTCACCGCCGCCGTCAGCCCGGCCTCGGCGAGCGCGCGGCGGCACAGCAGCGCCGTGCGCACGACCATGTCGAACGGCGCACCGTCGGGCGGGTCGAGGTCGAGCACCAGGCCGGTGGGCTGCTCCTCCCCCACCCGGCTGAACGGCACGTGGTACTCCACGGCCCGCTGGTTGGCCAGCCACAGCAGGGTGCGGCGGTCCTCCACCAGCACCTGGTGCACCTCGCGGTGGGCCCGCTCGGACCAGGTGGCCACCGTCCGGACCCACTCGGGCGCGCCCTTCGGCACGTCGCGCTGGACGAACGGCGCCGCGCCGGGCCGGACCCGCTTGATCGTCAGCGGCCGCCCGGCGAGCAGCGGCACGAGCCGGTCGGCGAAGGCGTCCAGGTGGTCGACGAGCTCCCGCTTGGTCACCTCGAGCCCGTCGCCCAGCGGGGAGTCCAGGCTGCTCAGCCGGACGCCGTCCCGTTCCTCACTGGTGGCCACCCGGTCACCGTGCCGCGCTGGGCCGCCCAGGGCAACCGGGCCCGACGCCGTCCTCCCGCACCAACGACTGGCCCCCTGCACCAACGCTGGTGCGGGAGGACAGCCAGTGATCAGGTCACCTGATCACTGCTGCAGGGGCGGCGGGGGGCTCAGATGTCGTGGACCGCGGCGTGCCGGGCCAGCTCGGCGGCCGGGAAGACCGACCGGGCCGCGGCCAGCTGCGCCTCGGCGTCCACCCAGGCGGGCACGTGCGTGACGAGCATCCGGCCGACCCCGGCGGCGGCCGCGAGCTCACCGGCCTGTCGGCCGGTCAGGTGCAGCCCCGGGGGCAGGTCGGGGACGTCGGGGTGGGCGGCCTCGGCCAGGAGCACGTCGGCGCCCCGGGCCAGCTCCACCACGGCGTCCGACGGGCCGGTGTCGCCGGTGTAGACCAGCGACCGGCCACCGGCGGTCAACCGCACGGCGTAGCACTCGACCGGGTGGGCGGTGCGGACCGTCCTGACCTCGAACGGCCCGATGGACCAGGCGCCCGGGCCGATCGGGGTGACGTCGAAGACGTCGTCGATCGGCCCGCCGTCGGCGTCGTAGGCGGCCGCCAACCGGCGGTCGGCACCGACCGGTGCGTACAGCGGCACCGCGCGACCGTCGGAGCGACCCGAGTAGCGGTGCCACACGATGAACGGCGCCGCGTCCAGGCAGTGGTCGGCGTGCAGGTGGCTGAGGTAGACGGCGTCGACCCGGCCGGGGTCGGTGAGCCCCTGCAGGGCGCCGAAGGACCCGTTGCCCAGGTCCAGCAGCAGCGCGAACTCCCCGTGCTCCACCAGGTAGCAGGACGCCGGGGAGGACGGGCCGGGTGCGCTGCCGGAGCAGCCGACGACGGTGAGCCTCACGCCCCGGCCTCCGCACCCGCGCGCAGCACCGCGTCGACCTCCGGGCCGAGGAACCGCCGGCCGAGCCGGGCGAAGGGCTCGGGGTCGCCGGTGGCGAGGAACCGGTGCACCGGCGGTGGGCCATCCGGGTCGCGCAACAGGTCGGTCCGGGTCAGCACCCGGTACACGTCCTTGGCCGTCTCCTCCGCGCTGGACACCAGCGTAACCTCCTCACCCAGCACCAGCGACAGCACGCCGGTGAGCAGCGGATAGTGCGTGCAGCCGAGCACGACGGTGTCGACACCGGCTCCCAGCAGCGGGTCCAGGTAGGACTGCGCGAGCCCGACGAGCTGCCGGCCGCTGGTGATCCCGCGCTCGACGAAGTCGACGAAGCTGGGGCAGGCGGCGCTGGTGACGCTGAGCTGCGGCGCCGCGGCGAACGCGTCCTCGTAGGCCCCGCTGGTGACGGTGGCCTGGGTGGCGATGACGCCCACCCGGCCGTTGCGCGTCGCCGCGGTTGCCCGGCGGACGGCGGGGAGCACGACCTCGACCACCGGGACGTCGTAGCGCTCCCGCGCGTCGCCCAGGCAGGCGGCGCTGGCGGAGTTGCAGGCGATGACGAGCATCTTGACCCCGTCGGCGACCAGCTGGTCCATCGCCGCCAGCGAGTGCCGGCGCACGTCCGCGATCGGCCGCGGCCCGTACGGGCTGTGCGCGGTGTCGCCGAGGTAGCGGATGGCCTCGTGCGGGAGCTGGTCGAGGACGGCGCGGGCCACGGTGAGCCCACCGACCCCGGAGTCGAAGATCCCGATGGGCGCGTCCGCCCCCGCTGTCGCAGTGCTCATGTCGGCAGCCAGGCTAACGGCCCGGTCGGACATCGCCGCGCGTCCGGGCTGAGATGGCCGTCTCAGCTCAGGTCAGGGGCGACGCAGCAGCGCCGCGGCCGGGAGCAGCAGCCCGCCGGAGGTCCAGCGGGCCCCGGTCAGGTCGCGGACGACGGCGGGCGCCTCGCTGGACAGTGCGGTCTCACCGATGCCCAGCACGGTCGCCCCCGCGGCGAGCCCCGCGCGGACTCCGCTCGGGCTGTCCTCCAGGACGATCACCTCGCCCGGTGGGAGACCCAGCCGGCTCGCCCCGGTCAGGTACGGCTCGGGGTGGGGCTTGCCCAGGACCACGTCCTCGGCGGTCACCACGACGTCCGGCGCCGCCACCCCGGCGGCCAGCAGCCGTGCGGTCGCCAGTTCACGGACCCCGGAGGTGACGACCGCCCAGGGCACGTCGGACAGCTGGGCGAGGAGGTCCAGGACGCCGGGCACGGCGAGCGTGCCGGCGACGTCCTCCAGCTCGTAGCGGGTGATCAGGGCGGTCGACGGCTCGACGTCCTCGGGCTTGACGAACAACGCCACCGTGTCGGCGGCCCGCCGGCCCGGCACCGCCGCCATGACCTCGTCCGGGTCGAACCCCGAGTCGATCGCCCAGCGGGACCAGGAGCGCACCACGCTGGGCTCGGAGTCGACCAGCACCCCGTCGTTGTCGAACAGCAGCCCTCGCGCCGGGAGCAGGAGCTCCCTCAGGCCCACAACTGCCCTTCTAGCGCGGCGCTGGCCTGCTCCAGCGTGCCGGCGTAGGCCCCGGTGGAGAGGTACTTCCACCCGCCGTCGCAGACGATGAAGACGATGTCGGCCTTGCGGCCGGCCGCGACCTCCTTGTCGGCGATCCCGAGGGCGGCGTGCAGGATCGCCCCGGTCGAGATGCCGGCGAAGATGCCCTCGCGCTCGACCAGCTGGCGGGTGCGGTGGATCGCGTCGTCGGGGCCGACGGAGAACCGCGAGTCCAGCAGGTCGGCGTCGTACAGCTCGGGGATGAACCCCTCGTCGATGTTGCGCAGGCCGTAGACCAGCTCGCCGTAGCGCGGCTCGGCCGCGATCACCTGGACGTCGGGCTTCTTCTCCCGCAGGTACCGGGAGACGCCCATCAGCGTGCCGGTGGTGCCCAGCCCGGCCACGAAGTGGGTGATCGAGGGCATGTCGGCCAGGATCTCCGGACCGGTGCCGGTGTAGTGCGCCTCGGCGTTGGCCGGGTTGCCGTACTGGTACAGCATCACCCAGTCCTCGTGCTCGGCGGCCAGGCCCTTGGCGACGGCGACGGCCTGGTTGCTGCCGCCGGCGGCCGGGGAGCTGATGATCCGCGCGCCGTACATCTCCAGCAGCTGACGCCGCTCGATCGAGGTGTTCTCCGGCATCACGCAGATCAGCTCGTAGCCGCGCTGCCGGGCGACCATCGCCAGCGAGATGCCGGTGTTCCCGCTGGTGGGCTCCAGGATGGTGCTGCCCGGCTGGAGCCGCCCCTCCTTCTCAGCCGCCTCGATCATCGCGATGGCGGCCCGGTCCTTGATCGAACCGGTGGGGTTGTGGTCCTCGAGCTTGGCCCACAGCCGGACGTCGGGCGTGGGCGACAGCGCCGGCAGCCCCACCAGCGGGGTGTTGCCGAGCGAGTCGACGAGGGAGGCGAAGCGGGCCATGACGGGTCTCCTGGGGTCGCGGTGCCGGGCGGGGAGGCTCCGGGTCAGCAGCCGCCGGCGACGGCGGGCAGGATCGTGACGGAGTCGCCGTCCTTGACGGAGGTGTCCAGGGCACCGGTGAAGCGCACGTCCTCGTCGTTGACGTAGACGTTCACGAAGCGGTGCAGCTTGCCCTCGTCGGTGACCAGGCGGCCCTTGATCCCGGGGTGCTGGCTGTCGATGTCGTCGACCAGCGCGCCGAGCGTGTCGCCGTTCCCCTGGACGGTCTTGTTGCCGCCGGTGTGGGTGCGCAGGATGGTCGGGATGCGGACCTCGATGGCCATGGCGTGAGAACTCCTCGGGTGGGGGTGTGCGGATCGGGCTGGGACAGGGGTCGCGCGCAGAGCGCGCAGGACCGGCTGCTCGGAGGAACGCCGGTGGGCGGCCGGCGATTCCGCCGGCCGCAGGGTGAGCTGGCGCTCAGTCGTAGACGACGGTGGTCGGCGAGTGGCCGAACAGATAGGACTCCACGACCTCGACGTCCTCCTCGCGCACCTCGCCGTCGACGATCCGGAAGCTGCGGAACTCCACGGTGTCCCCGGCCAGGCCGGTCTGGGCGCCGTGCTCGCGGGTGGAGACCAGCACGTAGTGCGCCTCGGGCTCGGAGGCGTAGCTGATGTCGGTGCGCGAGGGACGGGCCTCGGTGGCGGTGTGCGAGTGGTAGATGACCACGGGGACCTCGTCCCGGTCGTCCATCTCGCGGTACAGCTTCAGCAGGTCGCCGCTGTCGAACTCGTAGAACGTCGGTGAGCGGGCCGCGTTGAGCATCGGGATGAAGCGCTCGGGCCGGTCGCTGCCCTCGGGGCCGGCGACGACACCACAGGCCTCGTCCGGGTGGTCTTCCCGGGCGTGGGCCACGATGGCGTCGTAGGTCGCGCGGTCGATGCGCAGCACGGGCCCAGTCTAGGCAGCGTCACCGCCCGACGTCCTCCCCGGCCCGGGACGAGCGCCGGAACGGGTGACCGCCAGGGGAACGGATTGCGTCCCAGGGGTGTCCGGACGATAACGTCGCCGACCGTGGTGATCGAGGTTCTCATGGTGCTCGGCGTCGTCCTGGTCGCGCTGCCGGCCCTGGCCCTCGGGTCGGCCCGGCTGCGCCACCGCAGTGGCCGCGCCACGGACCAGCGCACCGACCGGGTCGAGCTGGTGCTGGTGGTGGTCGGCCGGCTCATCGGGCTGGTGCTGCTGGCCGCCCTGTCCGGCATCACCCTGGTGTCCTGCATCGGGGCGATCGTGCAGGACGTGACGGTGCACAGCCTGGTCTACGTGTTCTTCGTCGCCGACCTGCTCGTCGCCATCCTGGTGCTGCTCACCGCCGGTCGCCTCGACCGGCGGCCAAGGCGTCGATCAGCGAGCCCTGCACCGCGGTGAGCCAGTAGTAGACGGCCAGCTGCGAGTTCTCGTCGTCCGCCCCCTCCCCGGAGGGGTCGATGTCCGGGGGCTCGGTCTCCGCGGTGATGCCCAGCCGGGTGCCCATCGCGAGCCGGAGGTCGTTGGTGGTGCGCAGCCAGGCCCGCGCCTGCTCGGCGTCCAGCCGCACCTCGCCGCCCTCGCGGGGCACGGTGGCCCGGACCATCGCCAGGTCGTCGGCCTTGCCGCTGCGCAGCCCGGCCTCGGTGAGGTCGCGGTACTCGGCGGCCAGCTGCGGGTCGCTGGCGTGCCCGCTGGGCAGCAGCCGGGCCAGGACCGGGTCGCCGCCGGAGTCGGCCGCATCGGCGACGAGCAGCTGCTCGAGCTGGTCGAGCAGCAGGTTCACGATGTCGGCCTCGGCGTCGACCAGCCGGGCCACGAACTGGTCGCCCTTGCGGCGGAACGGCTTCATGCGTCCCGCTGGTAGGTGGCCCACAGCCCGTAGGCGTGCAGCCGGCTGGTGTCGTGCTCCATCCGCTCCCGCGGACCGGAGCTCACGATCGCCTTGCCCTCGTTGTGCACCTGCAGCATGAGCTCCGTCGCGGTCGCCTCGTCGTACCCGAACAGCTCCTGGAGCACGAAGGTCACGTAGGTCATCAGGTTGACCGGGTCGTCCCAGACGACGGTGACCCAGGGACGGTCGAGGGCGAACTCCTCCGTCGTCGTCTCCGACACCCTCTCGGGCGCAAGCGGTCCGGCCACGTGAGCACTCTAGGACGGCCGCCTCCCGGAACGCAGTCGGTGGGCACCTATCGTGCTGCTCCATGCCGCAGAGCCCACCGCTCAGCCCCGCGATGTTCACCGACCGCTACGAGCTGACGATGCTGGCCGCCGCCCTCCGCGACGGCACCGCCGACCGGGACTGCGTCTTCGAGGTGTTTGCCCGCCGGCTGCCGCACGGCCGGCGGTACGGGGTGCTCGCCGGCACCGGCCGGTTCCTGGAGGCGCTGGCCGGCTTCCGGTTCGGCGAGGCCGAGCTCGACGCGCTGAGGCAGCAGGGCGTCGAGGACCCGCGGCTGCTGGAGCACCTGGCCGGCTTCCGCTTCACCGGGGACGTCGACGGCTACGCCGAGGGCGACCTCTACTTCCCCGGCTCCCCGGTGCTGACCGTGCGCGCCCCGTTCGGCCAGGCGGTGCTGCTGGAGACCCTGGTGCTGTCGATCCTCAACCACGACAGCGCCATCGCCGCGGCCGGAGCACGGATGGTCGGCGCCGCCTGTGGCCGGCCGTGCATCGAGATGGGCTCCCGGCGCACCCACGAGGAGGCCGCCGTCGCCGCCGCCCGGGCCGCCGCCCTGGTCGGGTTCTCGGCGACGTCGAACCTCGCCGCCGGCGCCCGCTACGGCATCCCCACGACCGGCACCAGCGCGCACGCGTTCACCCTGCTGCACGACGACGAGGCGGCGGCGTTCCGCGCGCAGCTGGACACCCTGGGCGTGGGGACGACGCTGCTGGTCGACACCTACGACACCGAGCAGGGCATCCGGACGGCGATCGAGGTGGCCGGCCCGGAACTGGGCGCCGTCCGGCTGGACTCCGGCGACCTCGCCATCGAGGCGACCCGCGCCCGCGAGCTGCTCGACTCCCTCGGCGCGACGGGCACCCGGGTGATCGTCACCAGCGACCTGGACGAGTACGCGATCGCCGCCCTGGCGGCCGCCCCGGTCGACGGCTACGGGGTGGGCACCTCCCTGGTGACCGGCTCCGGCTCGCCCACGGTCGGGATGGTCTACAAGCTGGTGGCGCGGGACGGCGTACCGGTGGCCAAGAACTCCGTGGGCAAACGCTCGGTGGGTGGCCGCAAGCACGCCGTGCGCCGGCACGACGCCGACGGGACGGCGACCGCAGAGGTGGTCAGCGCGGCACCGGTCACCACCCGGGAACACGACCGCGAGCTGATCCGGCCACTGGTCCGGGGCGGGGAGCTGGTGGAGCCCCGGTCCCCCGCCGACTCGCTGGCCGCAGCGCAGGAACTGCACGCCCGGGCGCGCGACGCCCTGCCCACGGAGGCGTGGTCGCTGTCCCGGGGCGAACCGGCGATCGACACCGTCACCGAGTAGCGGCCGCAGGCCCCACCCGCCAGGAGGGACGTCGCCGGGGCAGGATGAGGCCATGACCCGGGCACTGGTGATCGTGGACGTGCAGAACGACTTCTGTGAGGGCGGGAGCCTCGCCGTCGACGGCGGCACCGCCGTCGCCCGGGCGATCAGCGCCCACGCCGCCGCGACCGACTACGCGCACGTCGTCGCGACCCGGGACCACCACGTCGACCCGGGTGGCCACTTCGCCGCGCAGCCCGACTACCTGGAGACCTGGCCGGCGCACTGCGTCGTCGGGACGTCCGGGGTCGAGCTGCACTCGGACCTGGACCGGCGGCCGATCGAGGCGGTCTTCGACAAGGGCGAGTACGAGGCCGCCTACTCCGGCTTCGAGGGCTCCTTCGACGGGCAGGCCCTGGCCGACTGGCTGCGGGCCCACGAGGTCGACGCCGTCGACGTGGTCGGCATCGCCACCGACCACTGCGTCCGGGCGACCGCGCTGGACGCGGTCGGCGCCGGGTTCGCCACCCGGGTGCTGCTGCACCTCACCGCCGGGGTCTCCCCCGCCACGACCGACGCCGCCCTGGAGCAGCTCCGCACCGCCGGGGTGGAGCTGGAGGGCAACGTCCACGGGACTGCGTGAGTCCACGGGACTGCGTGAGTCCACGGGACTGCGTGAGTCCACGGGACTGCGTGACCGGAGCTGACGGCGGTGTGACCCCGCGGGTCACACCGCGTCCAGCACCTCGTCCCGGGTGAAGCCGAGCACCTGGAGGACGGCGTCCAGGTAGGGCTGGTTCAGCGCCGCATGTGCCTGGTCGCGGACGAACGGCTTGGCGTTGAAGGCGATGCCCAGCCCCGCCGCGTTGAGCATGTCGAGGTCGTTGGCGCCATCGCCGACCGCGACGGTCTGGTCCATCGGGACGCCGTGCTCGGCGGCGAAGCGGGCCAGCGCCCGGGCCTTGCCCGCCCGGTCGACGACCTCCCCGACGAGCCCGCCGGTGAGCCGTCCGTCGGCCACCTCGAGGGTGTTCGCGGCGGCGAAGTCCAGGCCGAGCTCGGCGGCGAGCGGATCGGTGATCTGGGTGAACCCGCCGCTGACGATCCCGCAGCGGAAGCCCAGCCGCTGCAGCGTGCGGATCAGGGTCCGGGCGCCCGGGGTCAGCACCAGGTGAGCCCGGACCTCCTCCAGCACCTCCACCGGCAGCCCGGCCAGCACCGCCACCCGTGCGCGGAGGGACTCCTCGAAGTCCAGCTCGCCGTTCATCGCCGCCGCGGTGATCCGGGCGACCTCGGCGGCCCGGCCGGCGCGGGCGGCGAGCTCGTCGATCACCTCTCCCCGCACCAGGGTCGAGTCGACGTCCAGCACGATCAGCCGCTTGCCGCGCCGGGCCAGCCCGACCTGCTCCACGGCGATGTCGGTGCCCGTCTCGGCGGCGACCGTGGCCAGCGCCGTGCGCAGCTCGGTGGAGGCGGCGCCGGAGACGGTCAGCTCGAAGCTGGTGACCGGGTAGTCGGACAACCGGCGGATCGCCTCGATGTTGCCACCCACCCCGGCGATGGCGCGCGCGGCGCCGGCGACCGCAGCCGGCGGGACCGGGCGGCCGAGCACGATGACGTGGTGGCGGGCGGTGCGCTCCTGCCGGGCGCTGTCGGCCGCGGTGGGCTGCACGCTCACCCGGACCCCGGTCTGGGCCGCCACCTCGGCCGCGGTGGCACGCAGCCGATCGGCCAGCGGCCCCTCGGCGGCGCTCGCCGGGCTGCCGACGACCACGCCGAGCACCAACTGGCCGTGCACCACGACCTGTTCGACGTCGAGGACCTCGACCGGGTGCGGGCCGAGCTCGTCCAGCGCGGCGAACAGCGCCGCGGTCACCCCCGGCCGGTCACTGCCGGTCACGGTCAGCAGTGCACCGTCGGACGCCGGTGGCACAGCGGTCGGGTCGATCGGCGCTGGGGCGGCGGCGCGGTCGGTCACCCGGTCATCGTGCCGGACCGGGGATCGCGTCCCGACCGCACCCCGTCCGCCGCTCCCCCGGGCCCGGACGCACGGACGCCCCGTCAGCCAACGGCTGACGGGGCGTCCGGGTCGATCCGGTGCGGGGTGCCGACCTCAGGTCAGGTCGGGTCCTTGTCGTCGGCGCCCTGGCGGGCACCGCCGGTGAGACCGGCCTCGCTGGCGTAGGGCTGGTGGCCCTTGCCGGCGTGGGCCTCCATCTCCAGGCGGTCCCGCAGGTGCGGGTAGTGCAGCTCGAACGCGGGCCGCTCCGACCGGATCCGGGGGATCTCGACGAAGTTGTGCCGCGGCGGCGGGGACGAGGTCGCCCACTCCAGCGAGTTGCCGTGCCCCCAGGGGTCGTCGCGCAGCGCCAGCCGGCCGTGCTTCCACGACTTCACGACGTTGTAGACGAAGGGGATCACCGAGGCGCCCAGGATGAACGACCCGATCGTGGAGATCGTGTGCATCGTGGTGAAGGAGCCGTCGCCATCGGTCGCCAGGTAGTCGACGTACCGGCGCGGCATGCCCTCGTTGCCCAGCCAGTGCTGGATGAGGAACGTGGCGTGGAAGCCGATGAAGGTCAGCCAGAAGTGCAGCTTCCCGATCTTCTCGTCCATCATCCGGCCGCACATCTTCGGGAACCAGAAGTAGAGCCCGGCGTAGGCCGCGAACACCACGGTGCCGAAGACGACGTAGTGGAAGTGGGCCACGACGAAGTAGCTGTCGTTGACGTGCCAGTCCAGCGGCGGGCTGGCCAGCAGGACACCGGTCAGACCACCGAGCAGGAAGGTGATCAGGAAGCCGATCGAGAACAGCATCGGCGTCTCGAAGGTGATCTGGCCCCGCCACATGGTGCCGATCCAGTTGAAGAACTTGATCCCGGTCGGCACCGCGATCAGGTACGTCAGGAAGGCGAAGAACGGCAGCAGCACCGCACCGGTGGCGAACATGTGGTGCGCCCACACCGCCAGCGAGAGCGCGGTGATGGCGATGAGCGCGAAGACCATGCCCTTGTAGCCGAAGAGCGGCTTGCGGCTGAAGACCGGGATGACCTCGCTGATGATGCCGAAGAACGGCAACGCGATGATGTAGACCTCGGGGTGCCCGAAGAACCAGAACAGGTGCTGCCACAGCAGCGGCCCGCCGTTCTCCGGCGTGTAGATCTGCGCATCGAGGTGCCGGTCGGCCAGCAGCGCCATCAGCGCGGCGGTCAGGATCGGGAAGGCCAGCAGGATCAGGATGCTGGTGACCAGGGACGCCCAGGTGAAGATGGACATCCGGAACATCGTCAGACCCGGCGCCCGCAGGCAGACGATCGTGGCGATGAAGTTGACGCCACCGAGGATCGTGCCCAGACCACTGACCGCCAGACCGGCGATCCACAGGTCACCACCGGCGCCCGGGCTGTGCACCCCGGTCGACAGCGGGGTGTAGGCGTACCAGCCGAAGTCGGCTGCGCCACCCGGGGTCAGGAAGCCGGAGACGGCGATCGAGGCGCCGAAGAAGAACAGCCAGAAGGAGAAGGCGTTCAACCGCGGGAAGGCGACGTCGGGCGCACCCAGCTGCAGCGGCATGATCAGGTTCGCGAACGCGAAGAACATCGGCGTCGCGAAGAACAGCAGCATGATCGTGCCGTGCATCGTGACCAGCTGGTTGTACTGCTCGGGCGAGAGGTACTGCAGCTCCGGGCGGGCCAGCTCACCACGCATCAGGAGCGCCATGAAGCCACCGAGGAAGAACCAGATGAACGCCACCGTGGTGTACATCAGGCCGATGGTCTTGTGGTCGGTGGTGCGCAGCAGACCGAGGAGCCGCGATCCCTTCTCGGCCTCGTGGGCCGGGCTCGGCCGGCTCACGATCGGGGCAGGTGCGATCGTCACGGTCGGAGCTTAGACCGTCACGTCACGGCCGACGCGGCGGGAGCAGGAGTCGGTGCGGCGCGCCCCCGGGAGGTCCGACCGGCCCCGGTCCGGCGTCGGGGAGAAGTGCAGGTCGGCGCGCTACGGGGCCAGTGGGGCCGGCCGGACGGGCGCGGCAGGGAGCGCCACGCCACGCCTCGGGGAGTTTGGTCACGCCCGTGCGCGGCTACTGATGATCTTGCGCTGGACGGACCAGCGCAAGACGGCCTGACCGTCGTGCACCGGAGGTCACCCATGAGCATCGGTGGAGTTCTCCTCGCTGTCCTGATCGGCTTCGTCGCCGGTCTGGTCGCCCGCGCCGTCGTCCCCGGCAAGCAGGACCTCGGCCTCGTCGCCACCCTCCTGCTCGGCCTCATCGGCTCGGTGGTGGGCAACCTCGTCTTCAGCCTCGTCCAGGGCGACGGGCTGCAGTTCGACCTCGGCGGCTGGTGGGCGTCGATCGTGGGCGCCGTCCTGGTGCTGGCGGTCTACGTCGCAGCCACCGGCAAGCAGCGCCGCGTCACCCGCTGACCCCGCCGCCCGCAGGCGGGCACCCGCAGCTCCCCCGAGGGCCCGGCCACGAGGCCGGGCCCTCCGTGCGTCCTGCGGTGGGCTCAGCCGCGGGTCCAGCTGCCGACGTCGACCGCCACGGTGACCCGGACCGGCTCGGGCAGCGTGGCCACCCGGGCGGCCAGCTCCCCTGCGGCGAGGTGCCGGGCGTGCGGCCCCATCCCGACCAGCGTCCGCACCGCGGCGTGGTCCAGCTCCAGCACCGACCGGTGGCCCGCCGTCCCGGCAGGGTGCAGGTGCGGCTCGAGCGTGGCGGCCAACCGGTCGGCCTTGGCCGGGTCGACGTGCAGCAGACCCAGCGGACCGACGAGCTCGGCCAGGTGGTCCGCGGCGGGGGTGACCACCACGAGCCGGCCGGCCGGGGCCAGCACCCGGGCGGTCTCCGCGCCGTTGCGCGGGGCGAACACGACGAGCACCCGGTCGACGGAGGCGTCCTGCACCGGCCAGCGCCCCCAGGAGTCGGCCACCACCGCCATCGCCCGGGGATGCGCGCGGGCGGCACGGCGGGCGGCGTAGCGGGAGGCGTCCACCACCACCCCGACGGCCTCGGGCGCACGGTCCAGCACCCCGGCGAGGTGGGTGCCGGTGCCACCGCCGAGGTCGAGCAGGGTGTGCGGGGCCGACCCGGCGAGGGCGGCGTCGGCCAGGGCCGCGGTGATGCCGGCGTAGTGGCCGGCGGCCAGGAAGTCCGCCCGGTCGGCCACCATGCTCGCGGAGTCGCCCTCGTGCGGGCTGCCGCCCGGCGGCAGCAGCGTGACGTGGCCCTGCCGCGCCCGGTCGAAGGCGTGCCCGACGGCGCAGCGGAGGCCGGCCGGGTCGACGGCGAGCTGCCCGCCGCAGACCGGGCAGGCGAGCAGGGCCACCGCGGCCGGTGGGAGCGGAGGCGGGCTCACCGGCGCGGCGGGCGCACGGGCAGCCGGTGCAGGGCGACGTCCCGCAGCTGCCCGGCCTCGGCGGTGGCGGTGAGGTAGGTGGCGAACGGCTGGCGACGCCGGTCCGTGGGCGACCCGGGGTTGAGCAGCCGGAGCCCGGTGGACGCGGTGGTGTCCCAGGGGATGTGGCTGTGCCCGAACACCAGGACGTCGACGTCCGGGAACCGCGCCGCGCACCGCTGCTCGCGGCCCTTGGCGTCCCCGGTCTCGTGCACCACCGCGAGCCGGACGCCGTCGAGCTCCACCCGGGCGACCTCCGGGAGCCGGTCCCGCAGGACCCCGTGGTCGTTGTTGCCGTGCACCCCGACCAGCTTCCGCGACCGCTGCGTCAGCTCGTCCAGCAGCGTCACGTCCACCCAGTCGCCGGCGTGCACCACGACGTCGGCCGCCTCGATCCGGTCCCACAGCGGATCGGGCAGGTCACGGGCGCGCTTGGGGACGTGGGTGTCGGAGATGAACACCACGGAGACGGGCACGACGCCATCGTCGCAGCCGCCCACCACCTCGGAGGGGAGCGCCGTCAGTCGTGGACGGGCGACTCGTGGCTGCTGTGGCCGGGTGACTCGAGCTGGAAGGTGCAGTGCTCCAGGTCGAAGTGGTCACCCAGGCAGTGGCAGAGCGCGTCGAGCACCCGGCCGCCGTGCCCGTCGGCCAGCGCCTCGTCGCTGACGACCACGTGGGCGGAGAGCACCGGCAGGCCGGAGGTGATCGTCCAGGCGTGCAGGTCGTGCACGTCCAGGACGCCGGGGACGCCGAGCACGTGGTCGCGGACCTGCTCCAGGTCGACGCCCTTGGGCGCCGCCTCCAACAGCACGTCCAGCGCCTCGCGCAGCAGCGACCAGGCGCGGGGCAGCACCAGTGCGCCGACCGCCAGCGAGGCGACGACGTCCGCGCCGGTCCAGCCGGTCGTGGCGATGACGACGGCGGCGACGATCACGGCGACCGACCCCAGCGCGTCGCCGACCACCTCCAGGTAGGCGCCGCGGGTGTTCAGCGACTCGCGCTGGCCGGACCGGAGCAGGGCCAGCGAACCGAGGTTGACCGCCAGGCCGACGAGGGCGACGCCCAGCATCCAGCCCGAGTCGATGTCCGGCGGGTCGCCGATCCGGCGGATCGCCTCCACGACGACGTACCCGCCGACCGCCAGCAGCAGCAGGCCGTTGCCGACGGCGGCGAGGACCTCCATCCGCTGCCAGCCGAAGGTCCGCCGGCCGCGAGCTGGGCGCTGGGCCAGGGTGACCGCCCCCAGCGCCATCCCGATGCCCAGCGCGTCGGTGGCCATGTGCGCGGCGTCGGCGAGCAGGGCCAGCGAACCGGAGATCAGCGCCCCGACCAGCTCGAGCACGAACACCGAGCCGGTGAGGGCCAGGACGATCGCCAGCCGCCCGCGGTGCCCAGCGGCCGTGGTGCCGGCACCGTGCCCCGCACCGTGGTCGTGCCCCATCGCCGTCCCCTCAGCCGATCCGCGTCCTCACATGCAGGGTGCCGCATGTGAGAGCAGAACGCCAGGCACCGCACGCCACCCCTCTCCGGTGTCGGCCGCGAGCGGGTGCGCGAGGTCAGCGCCTCAGATCGCGACGCCGCGCTCGCGCAGCCACGGGAGCGGGTCGATCCGAGGGCCGTCCAGGGCGCCGTCGTGCACCTCGAAGTGCAGGTGCGGCCCGGTCGACTGCCCCTCGTTGCCCAGCAGGGCGATGGTGTCGCCCGCCCGCACGGTCTGCCCCTCCTCGACCAGGATCTCCCGCATGTGGCCGTAGACGGAGACGTCGCCGTCGGCGTGCTGGATGTAGACCGCTAGCCCGAAGCCGCTGGCCGCGCCGGCACGGAGCACGACGCCGTCCATCACCGCGTACTCCGGGGTGCCCAGCGGTGCGGCGAAGTCGATGCCGGCGTGCAGCGTGCCCCAGCGGGAGCCGAACTGGCTCGTCAGGCGGCCCTGCACGGGGAGCACGGCCTTGGGGCGAGCCGCCTCCGCCGCGGCCGCAGCGGCTGCCGCAGCCGCCTCGGACGCGACCCGGTCCGCCTCGGCCTGCACCTGGGCTGCGGCGGCCTCGGCGTCCTCGCGCTGAGCCCGGGTGGCGGCCAGCTCCTGCAGTCGGGCGGCAGCCTCCTCACCGGTGAGCGCGGGCTGCTCCTCGGCGATCATGCCCAGCTCCTCGGCGACGCTGACCGACTCCTCGCCCGCCGCCCGGGCGACCGGGGACGGTGCGCCGGCGGCGGTGAGCCCCAGGCCGGCCACCCCGATGATCGCGGCGGCGACGACGAGCACCGGACGGCCGGCATGGCGGCGACGGACGGCCCGACAGAGGGACAGCACGGGAGCCGGCACCCCGGTGCGGTCGGACGACGGGGTGGCGACGGGGCCACCCTCGGTGCCGGTGCCGGTCGGGCGCACCGTCCCCTCGTCGTCCAGCCGGTCGAGGTGTTGCGGGTCCATGCACCTGTCTTTCCGTCGGGGGCGATTCGAGTGGGGGCAGTGCAAAAGCGGGGCCCATGTAAACACGCCGTGATGGGTTCGAGATGTGAGCCCGGGGGTAAGCACGACCGGTCAAGTGATCGAGGTCACAACACTTAGTGCCAAATGCACACCCTCTGTCACGTCATCACTGCATGCCGCCGAGGAATCGAACGCGCCGTGATGGGTAGGAGCGAGGAACGTCACGCCCCGGAGAACGGCCTGCTGACCGACGTCGCGGCCGCCCGGAGCACCCCGATCCGAGGAGTTCCTCCCATGCGCGCAGTCACCTGGCACGGCCGCGACGACGTCCGGGTCGACACCGTCCCGGACCCCGAGATCAAGGACCCCACCGACGTGATCGTGCAGATCACCTCCAGCGGGGTCTGCGGCTCGGACCTCCACCTGATCGAGGTCATGGCCCCGTTCATGACCATCGGTGACGTCCTGGGCCACGAGCCGATGGGCGTCGTCCGCGAGGTCGGGCCGGGGGTCACCGAGCTCAAGGTCGGCGACCGGGTCGTCGTCCCCTTCAACATCTCCTGCGGCACCTGCTGGATGTGCGACCAGGGGCTGCAGAGCCAGTGCGAGACGACGCAGAACCGGGAGCAGGGCTTCGGCGCCTCGCTGTTCGGCTACACCAAGCTCTACGGGCAGGTGCCCGGTGGGCAGGCCGAGTACCTGCGGGTGCCCTTCGGCAACACGCTGCCGATCAAGGTGCCCGAGGGCCCGGCCGACGACCGCTTCGTCTACCTCTCCGACGTGCTGCCCACCGCCTGGCAGGCCGTGCAGTACGCCGGCGTCGTCCCCGGCGGGTCGGTGCTGGTGCTCGGCCTCGGCCCGATCGGTGACATGGCCACCCGGATCGCCAAGCACCTCGGCGCCTCCCAGGTGCTCGCCGCGGACACCGTGCCCGAGCGGCTGGCCCGGGCCCGCGCCAACGGGATCGACGTCCTGGACTCCACCGAGCAGGCCGACGTCGTCGCCTGGGTGCGCGACAAGACCGACGGCCGCGGTCCGGACGCCGTGATCGACGCGGTCGGCATGGAGGCGCACGGCTCCCCCGGCGCGAAGTTCGCCCAGAAGGCCAGCGCCCTGGTGCCCGACGCCATCATGGAGAAGGTCATGACGGTGGCCGGCGCCGACCGGATGGCCGCGCTCAACACCGCGATCGAGGCCGTGCGCCGCGGCGGCACCATCTCCCTGTCCGGGGTCTACGGCGGGGCCACCGACCCGATGCCGCTCATGCGGATGTTCGACAAGCAGATCGAGATGCGGATGGGCCAGGCCAACGTGTGGCGCTGGGTGCCCGACATCCTGCCGCTGCTCACCGACGCCGACCCGCTCGGCGTCGACTCCTTCGCCACGCACCGCGTGCCGCTGGAGCAGGCGCCCCAGGCGTACGAGACCTTCCGGCAGAAGCAGGACGGCGCGGTCAAGGTGCTGCTGCAGCCCTGACCTGCACGTCCACGGGCCGCGCACGGGACTGGTGTCCTGGCGCGGCCCGTGGCGCGCGTGGCGACGTGACCAGCCTCATGCGCGTCCGGGGCAGCGCAACCGGTGCCACTGCTCTTGGCTGGACCGGGGCGCCGTCCCCGCCGTCCCCGCACCGCCCCTGAGGAGCCCCGCCGTGCCCCGCGCGCTGCTCGCCCTGTCCATCGGTGCCTTCGGCATCGGCACCTCCGAGTTCGTGATCATGGGCATGCTCCCCCAGGTGGCCGACGACTTCTCCGTCTCGGTCGCCGCGGTCGGGATCCTGATCAGCGCCTACGCCCTCGGGGTCGTCATCGGGGCACCGACGCTGACCGCGCTGGGCGTGCGGTTCACCCCGCGGCAGACGCTCATCGGGCTGATGGTGGTCTTCACCGTCGGCAACACCCTCTCCGCGGTCGCCCCGACCTACGAGACGCTGATGGCCGCCCGGGTGGTCACCGCGCTGGCGCACGGCTCGTTCTTCGGGGTCGGGGCCGTCGCGGCCCGGGGGCTGGTGGCCAAGGAGAAGGGCACCCAGGCGATCTCGCTGATGTTCGTCGGGCTGACCCTGGCCAACGTCATCGGCGTCCCCATCGGGACGTTCGTCGCCCAGCAGCTCAGCTGGCGGCTGGTGTTCGGCGGTACTGCGGCGATCGGGCTGCTCACCATCGCCGGGCTGCTCGCCTGGATGCCACGGGTGGCCGCCGCACCCACCGACCTCCGGCAGGAGCTGGGCGCCTTCCGCCGGCGCCAGGTCTGGCTGACCCTCGGTGTGACCACCATCGGCTTCGCCGCGCTGTTCTCGGTCTACAGCTACGTGAGCCCGATCCTCACCGACCTCGCCGGGATGCCCGAGAGCCGGGTCACCATCGTGCTCGCGCTCTTCGGGCTGGGCACCACCGTGGGCACCCTGCTCGGTGGCCGGCTGGGCGACCGGTACGGCTTCGCCTTCGTCACCGTCGGGCTGCTGGCCACCGCCGCGCTCCTCGTCGTGTTCACCGTCGTGGTGGTGAACCAGGTCGCCGCCGTCGTCCTGCTCGTGCTGTTCGGCGCGATCACCTTCTCCGGCGGGCCGGTGGTGCAGAACCGGGCGATCGAGGCGGCCCGGGTCCAGGGCGGCAGCATGGTGTCGGCAGCCAACCAGGGCGCGTTCAACGCGGCCAACGCCCTGGGCGCAGCCCTGGGCGCGGCCACCCTCACCGCCGGCTGGGGCTACCGCGCGCCGATGTGGGTGGGGGCGGTGCTGGCGCTGCTGGGCGCGGGTCTGTCGGTGATCGCACTGCGCAGCCAGCGGGCCGAGACGGCCCGCGACGCCGCAGCCGGGACGACGGCCACACCCACGATGGAGACCCCTCTCCCGGTCCGCGCCGCCTGACGGTGTGCACGCCCGCCGCCCGCGGGTAGGCACCGCCCATGACGACGACAGCCGAGAAGTCCGGTCAGTTCGCCCTCGGTGACCGCACGGTGCACCGCATCGGCTACGGCGCCATGCAGCTCGCCGGCCCGCACGTCATGGGCCCACCCGCCGACCGGGACGCCGCCGTGGCGGTGCTGCGCCGCGCGGTGGAGCTGGGCGTCGACCACATCGACACCAGTGACTACTACGGCCCACACGTGACCAACGAGATCATCCGCGAGGCGCTGCACCCCTATCCGGAGCAGCTCACGATCGTCACCAAGGTCGGTGCCCGGCGGACGCCGGAGGGCGACTGGCCCGAGGCGCTGGGCGCCGACGAGCTGCGCCAGGCGGTGCGCGACAACCTCGACCACCTGGGGCTCGACGTCCTGGACGTGGTGAACCTGCGGATGCCCGGGTTCGCCGAGCCGGTGCAGCGCTCGCTGGCCGAGCCGATGGAGGTCCTCGCCCAGCTCCAGCAGGACGGGTTGGTCCGGCACATCGGGGTCAGCAACGTGACGCCGCAGATGCTGGCCGAGGCCCGCGGCATCGCCCCGGTGGTCTGCGTGCAGAACCACTACAACCTGGTGCACCGGGCCGACGACCCGCTGGTCGACGCCCTGGCCCGGGACGGCGTCGCCTACGTCCCGTTCTTCCCCCTGGGCGGCTTCAGCCCGATCCAGTCGGCGGCGCTGGAGACGGTGGCCCGCCGGCTGGAGACCACCCCCATGCAGGTGGCGTTGACCTGGCTGCTGGCCCGCTCCCCCAACCTGCTGCTCATCCCGGGCACCTCCTCGGTCGCCCACCTGGAGCAGAACCTGGAGGCGGCGGCCCGGGTGCTCGGCCCCGAGGAGCTGACCGAGCTGGACCGGATCGGCGGTGACGGCACCCTCGACCCCGACCTCTGACCCACCGGTCCTCGCGGGCAGCTCGCGAGGTCGGCCTCGGCCGCCCGCTGCGTGAGTGAGCGGTTCTGGTCGTCCGGCTCGGCGCGTCCGCCCGTGTCGACGACCGGAACTGCTCACTCGGTCGGCGTGGCCCGCCCGGCGTGAGGGTCGGGGTGCGGACGGCGCGGCTCGCGGACCCCGGCGGCGCCGTCGTCCACGGGTTCCGTGCGCACCACCAGGCTGTCCCACCGGTGCAGCACCGAGCCGGCGGCGGGTTCCTGCCCCACCACCCGGTACCGCCCCGGCCAGGTCAGCGCGCCCAGCGGTGGACCGTCCGGATCCGGCTGGGCCAGCTCCACGCCGGCGGTGTTCGCCACCCGGCGGGCCACCTGGACCTCCAGCCCCACGATCGACGGCACGAGCACCAGCTCAGCGGCGCGCTCCGTGCCGTCGCGTCCCTCGCCGTCCATGCCGTCACGGTCCCGCGTGGGCCCGCCTGTCGGCAAGGGCGTTCAGCGGGCGCGCTGGACCCGGCCCTCGTCGAACACCGGCTCGGGCACCTCGCGCACGTGCCCGTCCGCGCCGAACAGCAGGAACCGGTCGAACCTGCGGGCGAACCAGCGGTCGTGGGTCACCGCGACCACCGTGCCGTCGAAGGCGTCCAGCGCCTCCTCCAGCGACTCCGCCGACAGCACGTCGAGGTTGTCGGTCGGCTCGTCCAAGAGCAGCAGGGTGGCGCCGGAGAGCTCGAGCAGCAGCACCTGGAACCGGGCCTGCTGGCCACCGGACAGCGAGCGGAACACCTGGTCGCCAGAGGGGGCGAGCCCGTACCGGCGCAGCGCGGCCATCGCCCGGCCGCGGTCGACGCCCGGTCGCCCGTCCTCGCCGTGCCAGAGCAGGTCGACCAGCGTGCGGTCCAGCCACTCGGGGTGGGCGTGGGTCTGGGCGAAGAACCCGGGGACGACGCGCGCCCCGAGCCGCCAGTTCCCGGTGTGCGCGACCTCCTGGCCGGCCAGCAGGCGCAGGAAGTGCGACTTGCCGGCCCCGTTGGACCCCAGGACGGCGACCCGGTCGCCGTACTCGACCTCCAGGTCGAAGGCGCCCATCAGCCCGGACAGCTCCAGCTGCTCGGCGACCACCACCCGCACCCCGGTGCGACCACCCCGCAGCCGCATCGCCACGTGCTGCTCCTTCGGCGGCTCCGGCGGTGCGCCGGCCGCCTCGAACTTGGCCAGCCGGGTCTGCATCGCGTGGTAGGTCGAGGTCATGGCCGGGGAGTTCTTGGCCTGCTGCTGCAGGGTGCGGACCAGGTCGATGAGCCGCTCGTGCTCCTCGTCCCAGCGCTTGCGCAGCTCGGCCATCCGCTCGTGCCGGGCGGTGCGCGCCGCCGGGTAGCCGGCCCAGTCGCCGCCGTGCACCCACGCCGTCCCGCCCTCGACGGTGACCACCCGGTCGGCGACCCGGGCCAGCAGCTCCCGGTCGTGGCTGACGAACAGCACCGTCTTGCGGGTCTCGATCAGCCGCTCCTCCAGCCACCGCTTGCCGGGGACGTCGAGGTAGTTGTCCGGCTCGTCGAGCAGCAGCACCTGGTCGGGCCCGCGAAGCAGGCACTCCAGGGCCAGCCGCTTCTGCTCACCGCCGGAGAGGGTGTTCAGCTCGCGGTACTTGCAGCCGTCGTAGGGCACGCCGAGCGCGGCGACCGTGACGGTGTCCCAGGTGACCTCGACGTCGTAGCCGCCGACGTCGCCCCAGTGCGCCAGCGCGGTGGCGTAGGCCATCTGGGTCGGCTCGTCGTCGGCCTCCATCATCCGCAGCTCGGCGTCCTCGACGGCGTGCCAGGCCTGCCGGACGGCGGGCGGCGCGAGGTCGACGAGGAAGCGCTGGACGGTGGTGTCGTCGCGCACCGAGCCGATGAACTGACGCATGACGCCCAGCCCGCCGATCAGGGCGACCGAACCGGCGTCCGGCGTCAGGTCACCGCTGATGATCCGGAGCATCGTGGTCTTGCCGGCGCCGTTCTCCCCGACCAGCGCGGCGCAGGCGCCCTCCCCGATGCGGAAGGCGACGTCGTCGAGGAGCACCCGCCCGTCCGGCAGGGTGAACCGGATGCCGGTGACGTCGACGTAGCCCATGCCGACATCATCGCCGACGGCGCCACCCGGTTCCGGCCGGTCAGCCCACCGACCCCGCGAGGCGGTGCCGGGCGAGCCGCTCGACCAGCTCGGGCAGCGCTCCGGCGGGCGCGCCGCTGAGCTGCCGCCGGCACTCCTGCACCACGGGCCGGACCACCTGCGGTCGCTGCCCGAGCTCCTCGGCCAGCCGGCCGACGGCCAGCTCGACGGAGCGGTCGACGGAGCGGTCGACCGACGGGTCCGGTGTGACGGTGTGCAGCACGGCCGACGTCATCGTGGGCCCTCCGGTGCTCGTGCCCCGCGCGCCGCCGACCGGCCCGTCCCCCCGGGGTGCTGTTCCGGCACCAGGCTGCCCCGCCCCCGGCACACCCACCAGGGACCTAGGGCCCGGCCACGGAGGACCACCGAGGCGCTCGCCCTGCCGCGAGGGGCAGGTCAGCCGGAGAAGTCGTTCTCCCCGCGCGCGGTGCTGGCCACGGCGTCGACGTCCGGGTCGCCGTCCCTCACAGCACGCCGCTGAACAGCACCGCCCCGGCGGCCAGCAGCATCGCCGCCACGATGATCCCGGCGACCAGCCGCTGCCGACGTCGTCCCTCCGGGCCCAGGTTGCCCATCCCCATCATGCGAGCACGGTACGACGTCAGCCGACGGGGACGGACTCCCGCCGTTCCCGGAGGAACTCCCCGGCGGTCACCGGCGGGTAGCGGGTGGGCCCGGCCGCCGCGGTGGGCAGCCGCTCGACGACGGCGAGCGGATCGGCGTCCTGGCGCAGTGCGAGGGAGAGCAGCTCCTCGGCGGGGGCCTCGACCGGCGGCGGCAGCACCCGGTGCTCCGCGGAGCGCCAGCGGTCGCCGGTCCAGCGGGCCAGCAGGTCCCCGGCGTTGACGGTGAGCGCACTGGGCACGTGGGGTGCGTCGACCCATGCGCCGTCCGGCGTGCGGATCTGCAGTCCGCCCAGCCCGGCCTCGCGGTCGGTCAGCGTCAGGACGCCGTCATCGGTGTGCGGCCCGACCCGCAGCTGCCCCGGCGCCACCGATCCGACGGCCGCGCGTCCCGGGTGCCAGGTGAGGTCGGCGCACCAGGCGTCCGCGGGGCAGCGCGACACGAAGAAGTCGTCGTCCAGGTCCAGCGCCAGGGCGAGCACCCGCAGCAGCTCCGCGGCGAGCGCTGCGCAGCGGAGTGCGAAGGCAGTTGCGGCCGGCCGCAGGCTCGGGGTGCCCGCCGGCCAGGCACCGGGATAGCCCCGCGGCTGGGGCTCCGGGCCGAAGCCGAACTGCTCCTTGAGGTCCGGCGGCGGCGCGGACCTGCGGGCCGGACCGGGGGGCACCCAACCGCGCCCACCCGGGAAGCAGGCCAGCGCCGCCTTGACGGCCGGCGGCTGAGCGAAGAAGGACCGCGCCTCCTCCCGCACGCAGCAGGTGAGGGCGGAGCTGATCGGGTGGCCGGTGAGCATCAGCACGCCGACCTCGCACAGGGCCCGGTCGACGTCGGTGGCCACCCGCCGCCGGGCGTCCGGGTCACCGGCGGTCCACGGGGTCAGGTCGACCAGCGGGACGGCGGTCATCGGCTTCCTCTCCCCGGGGAGCCTGCGACGTTAGGGGCTCGTCGTTGCCTCCGGATGACGTCGCCGTGACAGTGCTGCAGGGTGAGGAGGTGTCCGAGTGTCCGACGCCCCGGCTGGTGCCGTTCGAGCCCGAGCTGCTGCCGCGGGTGCTGCCCTGGTTCGACCACCCGGTGGTGCAACGGCGCCTGGGCGGCCGCAGCTGGCCCGAGCGCGAGCTGGCGTTGCGCACCGCCGCCCGGGGCGAGGAGTTCCGCGGCCGGACCGTGCTGCGCGCGCACTCCTCCGTCGCGCTGGACGCCGACGGCGACCCGGTGGCGCTGATCGGCGGCGACGTCTACGACCGCTGGACGCAGTGGGACCCGGCCACCGGTCAGGTCACCGCCACCGACGAGCGCCGCACGATGGGCGCCGCGTACGTGGTCGACCCGGCCCGCTGGCGCCGCGGGTACGGGGCGGCGACGCTGCGGGCCCTGGGCGCGACCGACGCGCTGGCCGACGTCGAGCAGTTCGTGCTCGGGATCGAGCCGGACAACACCGCCAGCCTGCGGACCGCGACCGCGGTCGGGTTCGACCCGCTGACCACCGAGCCCGACGCCGAGGACATGGTCTACCTGCACCTCGTGCGCTGACCGGACCGTGCGCCGACCGGACCGTGCGCAGGCCCGCACTGTCGGCACCGGCTGCCAGGGTGTCGGCATGACGGTGGAGCTGGCCCAGCTGCGGATGGCGGCGCAGCGGCTGATCGGCGCACGGTGCGCGACCCCGGCCGAGGCGGTGCGCTGGTCGACCGCCGTCCAGGGGCAGGACCTGCCCGGTGCGCTGACCTCGGTCGCGCTGCGCACCGTCGGTGGCACGCGGGCCGCGGTCGACACCGCGCTGGACGCCGGCGAGGTGGTCCGTTCCTGGCCGATGCGCGGCACACTCCACCTCACCGCCGCCGAGGACCTGCCCTGGATGCTGGAGCTGCTCGGCCCCCGCGCGCTCGCCGGGGTGGAGAAGCGACGCGCCGTCGTCGGGATCACCGAGCCGGAGCTGGAGCGGGCCCGGGAGCTGGTGGTCACCGCACTGACCGGGGGCGGCCGGCTGAGCCGGCCGGACCTGCTGGCGGCGATCGCCGCCGGCGGGGTGCCCACCGCAGGCCAGCGCGGCTACCACGTGCTCTGGTACCTCGCCCAGACCGGGACGCTCGTGCTGGGCCCCATGGCGGCGGGTGACCAGCAGTTCGTGCTGCTGGCGGAGTGGGTGCCGTCCCCCCGTCGCCTCGAGCGCGAGGAGGCCCTCGGCGAGCTGGCGCGGCGGTTCTTCGCCTCGCACGGCCCGGCGACCGTCCAGGACCTGGTGCGCTGGGCCGGGGTGCTGGTCCGCGACGCCCGGACCGGGCTGGCGGTCGCGGCGCCCCAGCTGGAGCGCCTCGTCGTCGACGGCACGGAGCACTGGCTGGACCCGGCCACGCCCGACCGGCTGGCCGCCGCCCGCGCCGAGGCCGACGGGGTGCACCTGCTGCCCGGCTTCGACGAGCTGGTGCTCGGCTACGCCGACCGCAGCTGCACCGTGCCGGCCGAGTTCGCCGACCGGATCGTGCCCGGCAACAACGGGGTGTTCCGGCCCACCGCGGTGCACCGGGGTCGCGTCGTGGGCGTCTGGCGGGTGGGCCGGGGCAAGGCGCGGGCGATCGACCTGGAGCCGTTCACCGAGCTGCCCGCGGCGGTGCTGGCCGCGGTGCAGGAGCGGTACGCCGAGCTGCCCTGAGCTGGTCCGGCCGGGGTTGCGCGCGGCCACGCCGGGGGAAGGACAGGCCATGGAGTACACGCGTCTGGGCAGCACCGGCCTGCAGGTGTCCCGCCTCTGTCTCGGGATGATGAGCTTCGGCGACCCCGCCCGCGGCGGTCACCCGTGGAGCCTGCCCGAGGAGGAGAGCCGGGCCGTCATCGAGAAGGCGCTCGCCGCCGGGATCACCTTCTTCGACACCGCGAACGTCTACTCGGCCGGCTCCAGCGAGGAGATCACCGGCCGCGCGATCCGCGACTTCGCCGACCGGGAGGACGTCGTCCTGGCGACGAAGGTGCACGGCCGGATGCGGCCGGGGCCGAACGGCGCGGGGCTCTCCCGCAAGGCCGTCCTGGCCGAGCTCGACGCCAGCCTCACCCGGCTGGGCACCGACTACGTCGACCTGTACCAGATCCACCGCTGGGACCCGGCCACGCCGATCGAGGAGACGCTGGAGGCCCTGGACTCGGCGGTGCGCTCGGGGAAGGTGCGCTACCTCGGCGCCTCCAGCATGTGGGCCTGGCAGTTCAGCAAGGCGCTGCACCGGGCCGGCGAGCACGGCTGGCACCGGTTCGTGTCCATGCAGGACCACTACAACCTGCTCAACCGCGAGGAGGAGCGGGAGATGCTGCCGCTCTGCGCCGACGAGGGCATCGGGGTGATCCCGTGGAGCCCGCTGGCCCGCGGCCGGCTGACCCGCGACTGGGACTCCCAGACCAACCGGTCGGAGACCGACGAGTTCGGCAGCAGGCTCTACAACGACGAGGACCGGGTGATCGTCGAGCGGGTGGCCGAGGTCGCCGAGGCCCGCGGGGTGCCCCGGGCGCAGGTCGCCCTGGCCTGGGTGCTCAGCAAGCCGGTGGTGACCGCGCCGATCGTCGGCGTCACCAAGGACCGCCACCTGGACGACGCGGTCGCGGCGGTGGAGCTGCGGCTGTCGGAGGAGGAGATCGCCCGGCTCGAGGAGCCCTACACCCCGCACGCGGTGGTCGGCTTCTCCTGAGCCGTGGGTGGGCCAGCCCGGCGGCGGGCCGGCTCAGGCCGGCAGGCCCACCAGCCGCGCCGACAGCTCCCACAGCTCGCGGGCCCGGACGTCGTCCCGGGCCGACGGGGCCGTCCAGGCCGGCGAGCGGTCCGCGTGGTGGCGGCCGTTGCGCCAGCCGCCGTCCGCGGTGGCCAGCCACACCAGGGTGTCCGCGCCCTGGGCCGGCGTCCGCATGAAGGCGGTCAGCGGCGTCCGGAACACCAGGCCGGTGACGCCGCCGGAGGCCGTCCCGAAGGACGAGGCCACCGCGCCCGGGTCGAAGCACGTCGCGCTGACCTCCGGGGCCCACCGGCGGGCCAGCTCCCGGGTGAACAGCACGTTGCACCACTTCGCCCGGGCGTAGGCGCGGCTGGCGAGGTGGGGGCCGACCCGGTCGAGCAGGTGCCCGCGCCGGGCGCCGCCGGCCCAGTGCATGAACGACGAGGTGGTCACCACCCGCGCCCTCGACGCGCGCAGCTGCTCCTCCAGCAGCCGGGTGAGCAGGTAGGGCCCGAGGTGGTCGACCTGGGAGGTCCGCTCGTGGCCGTCCTCGGTCAGCTCCCGCCGGGCGAAGGAGGCGCCGGCGTTGTGCGCGAGGACGTCGATCCGGGGCAGTTCGGCCAGCTCGGCGGCCAGCCGCCGGACGTCGTCCAGCCGGGCGAGGTCGACGGTCGCCGACCGGGCGCCGTCCAGCTCGGCGGCGACCGCGGCGGTCTTCTCCGGCGACCGACCGACCACCACCACCTCGGCGCCGCTGCGGTGCAGCCGGCGGGCCGCCGCCGCACCGATGCCGTCGCTGGCCCCGGTGACGACGACCACCGGGGCCGGACCCGCGGTCAGGACCTCGGCTCGACGAGCACGACCGGGATCTCCCGGTCGGTCCTGCGCTGGTACTCCGCGTAGTCGGGGAACGCCGCGACCGCCCGCTCCCACCACACGGCCTTCTCCTCGCCGGTGACCTCACGGGCCACGCCGTCCCACACGCGGTCACCGTCCTGGACGGTGACCTGGTCGGGGTGGGCCGTGAGGTTGAAGTACCAGGTCGGGTGCTTCGGTGCGCCGCCCTGGGAGGCGACCATCGCGTAGACGCCGTCGTGCTCGACCTTCATCAGCGGGTTCTTGCGGACCTTGCCGCTCGTGGCGCCGCGGGTGGTGAAGACGACGACCGGCTCGGTGCGCCCGGGCAGGGTGTTGCCCTCCCGGCCACCGGTGCGCTCGTACACCTCCACCTGGTCGCGGACCCACTTCTCCGGACTCGGCTCGTACTCACCTTCCAGCGGCATGGACCGACCCTAGGACCGCGGCCGGCGCCGCGCCCGCGGGCCGGGTGCGGCGGCGGCGGTCACCCGACGAGGGCCTGCTCCGCGGCCTCGACCTCGGCGTTCCAGGCCGGCTTCTCGGACTGCCAGCGGTCCTCGGTCCGCCCCCGCCGCCAGTAGCCGGAGATGGAGGTGAGCTCCGGCGCCAGCCCGCACTGCGCACGCAGGTGCAGCCGCAGCTCCCGGACCAGCCCGGCCTCGCCGTGGACGAAGAGGTGCCCGGCGCCCTCCGGGAGGGGCTGCGCCCGGACGACGGCGACCAGTGCCTCCCCCGGCAGCTGCGCGCCACGATGGACCCAGGTGAGCTGCACGCCCTCGCCGAGCACCAGGTCGGACTGCTCCTCCTCGGGTCCGGCGACCTCCACGAAGACCAGCGCCCGCGCGCCGGCGGGCAGCCGGGTCAGCGACGCCCCGATCGCCGGCAGTGCGCTCTCGTCGCCCACCAGCAGGTGCCAGTCGGCGTCCGGGCTGGGCAGGTAGGCGCCCCCGGGGCCGAACATCTGGATCCGGTCGCCAGGGGCGGCCTGCGCCGCCCACGGCCCGGCGAGGCCCACGTCCCCGTGGTGCACGAAGTCGATGGTCAGCTCGCCGGTCTCGGGGTCCCAGCTGCGCACGGTGTAGGTGCGGGTGACCGGCCAGAGCTCGGACGGCAGCTCGGCACGCACCTGCTCGGCGTCGAACGGCGCGGCGTAGGGCGCGCCCGGGGGCGGGAAGAGGAGCTTCACGTAGTGGTCGCTGAACTCCCCGACCGGCATCCCGGCCAGCCCTTCACCACCCAGCACGACGCGGATCATGTGCGGCGTCACCCGGTGGGTGCGCAGCACCTCCCCCACCCGTGCCACCCGCGGCCGCCGCGGCCGGCTCTCTGTCGCGCTGCTCATCACGCCTCCTGACCTCATCGCTGCCGAAGGAAGGGCAGCCTTCCCTCATCGGGCGCGAGCCTACGCGGCGTGCCGATCGGACCCTGCCGGCGAGAAGGGCCGTTCCTGCAGCTCATCGCAGAGAGTCGTCTTCGACATGAGCAATTCACCGACCATCGTTTGACCTGACCGATCACACGGGTACCAGGTGCTCCGACGGAACGGCGCCCCACCGAGACGTCGGTGGGACCTCCGAAACGCCACGCTCATGGGCACCTGAGGTGCCTGCACGCCGTCCCGCAGCCTGGTGCTGCCGTGTCGGCCATCTCGCGATGGCCTCGGCAGTGCTCTCGTGCGGACGGGGTCGACCGGGCACGGAGGCCCAGCAGAACCCAGACCCACAGCACCACCACAGACCCGACGCACGACGAGGAGGAACGATGACCCACTCCATCGACACCCCGACGCAGTCACCCCCCGACAGCGGGCAGGACGCCTCCACCAAGGACGTCGCCAAGGACCAGGCCAAGAACGTCGGCCAGAGCGCGAAGCAGTCCGGTGGCCAGGTCGCAGCCACGGCGACCGACCAGGCCAAGGAGGTCACCCAGGAGACCATGCGCCAGGCGCAGGACCTCCTGGGCCAGGGCCGCCAGCAGCTGCAGGAGCAGGCCCGCACCAGCACGACCAAGGCCGGCGAGGGGCTCGGCCAGGTCGCCCAGCAGCTGCGGGGCATGGCCGAGGGCAGCGGCGAGGCTCCGTCCGGCCCGGCCGCCGACCTGGTCCGCCAGGCCGGTGAGAAGGTCGACGAGGTGGCCAGCTGGCTGCAGAACCGCGAGCCGGCCGAGCTGGTCGACGACGTGCGCAGCTTCGCCCGCCGTCGTCCCGGCGTCTTCATGCTCGGTGCGGCTCTCGCGGGCGTCGTCGCCGGCCGGCTGACCACCGGCGTGGCGGCTGCCCACAAGGACAACGGCAGCTCCGGCAGCAACGACCGGTCCGGCCGCACCTCCCCCGGCGTCGAGGCCACCGCTCGGCGCGAGTCCACCGACACGAACTACGTCGCCACCCCGCCGGCCACCGGGTACGCCACCGAGGGCTACGCGGCTCCTGCGACCACCGGCACCGTGCCGCCCCCGCCGTACGGCACCGCGGGCACCGCCGAGCCGACCACCACCGGCTGGGACGACACGACCACCCGGGAGGGACGGCTGTGACCTCTCCCACCGCCGGCCAGCCCGGTACCGGCTATGCCCCGGACGCCGGCGTCGGCTACACCCCGGACGCCTACGGCAACACGACCCAGCCGCTCAGTGGTGCTTCCCCGGTCGGCGGGGACTCCGCCGGCCATGAGCAGAAGACTTCGGTCGGTGACCTGATCGGTCAGGTCAGCCGGGACATGTCCACGCTGATGCGCCAGGAACTCGAGCTGGCCAAGGCCGAGCTCAAGCAGGAGGCGAACGAGGCCACCACCATCGCGAAGGAAGAGGTCGGCAAGGCCACCGCCATCGCGAAGGAAGAGGCCAACAAGGCCACCACCATCGCGAAGGAGGAGGCGACCAAGGCCGGCAAGGGCGCCGGGATGCTCGGTGGCGCGGCCTTCGCCGGCGCCCTGCTCGTGGTGTTCCTGAGCCTGGCCGCCATGTGGGGCCTCGCCTACCTGTTCGACAACATCGCGTGGGCAGCGCTGGTCGTGGCCGTCATCTGGGGCCTCATCGCCGCCGTACTGGCCGCGATGGGCCGCAAGAAGCTCAAGCAGGTCGACCCCAAGCGGCTCAAGCAGGTCGACCCGAAGCGGGTCACGCAGGTGGACCTCAGCCGGTTCAAGTCGATCAACCCCAAGCCCGAGCAGACGGTGGAGACCCTCAAGCAGGTCCCCGACGCCGTCAAGCCCCACTGACCGGACAGGAGACAGACATGACCAGCAGTGACCCGGACGTGATCCGACGCGAGATCGAGGACACCCGCGCCAACCTCAGCTACGACGTCGACGCCCTGAACGACAGGGTGAACCCCTCTCGGGTGGTCGACCGTCGCGTCAGCAAGGCGAAGAGCAGCGTGGGCGGGATGAAGGAGAAGGTCTTCGGCACCGCCCACGACAAGGGCGGGCAGATGAGCTCGAAGGCCTCTGACGCGGCCGGCAGTGCTCAGCACGCCGCCTCGGGCGCGAAGGACTCCCTCCAGCACGCCCCGGAGCAGCTCCAGCGTCAGGCCCAGGGCAACCCCCTGGCCGCCGGCCTGATCGCCTTCGGCGTGGGCTGGCTCGTCTCCTCCCTGCTGCCCACCAGCGAGAAGGAGAAGCAGCTCGCCTCGCAGGCCGAGTCCGCCATCAAGGAGCACTCCGAGCCGCTCAAGGAGCAGGCCAAGGAGCAGGCGAAGAACGTGGCCCAGGAGATCGGCGAGAACCTGAAGCCGGCCGCCACGAGTGCTGCGGGGTCGGTCATGTCGACGGCCATGGAAGGCGCGAAGAACGTCAAGGACGAGAGCAAGAACGCTGCGCAGGACGTCAAGGGCGAGGCCCAGGGCTCCAAGCAGAAGGTCCAGGGGCAGGCTTCCTCCTCCTGACCCACGGCACAGCACGACACAACGAGGCCCGGTCCCCCATGGGGGGCCGGGCCTCGTCGTCGGATGCAGCTGTCTTCCCCAGGACCTGCTCGGCCCTGGCCCTTCCAGCAGGAACGCCACGGGGGCGCCCCTGCCGATGATCGTCGTCAGGTGGTCGGTCCTGGACCCTTGATCGGGCCCACCGCCCCGGAGGGGTGAGCCGCGGGGCTCACACGAAGGCGCTCATCCCGGTGATCGAGCGGCCGACGATGAGGGTGTTCATCTCCCGCGTGCCCTCGTAGGAGTAGAGGGCCTCGGCGTCGGCGAAGTACCGGATGACGTCGTTCTCCAGGACGATCCCGTTCCCGCCGAACAGCTCACGGGCCCAGGCGACGGTCTCCCGGCCACGGCTGGTGACGTAGCTCTTGGCCAGCGCGGCCTGGTCGTCGCGCAGGTCGTCGGTCTCCTGTAGCTGGGACAGCCGGACGGTCATCCCCAGGCTGGCGGTGACGTTGCCCAGCATCCGGGCGAGGAGGTCCTGGATCAGCTGGAACGAGCCGATCGCCTTGCCGAACTGGTGACGCTCCTTGGCGTAGGCGACGGCCACCTCGTAGGCGCCCAGCTGGCAGCCGACGCCGCTCCAGGCCACCCCGCCCCGGGTCACCTTGAGCACCTTGTTGACGTCCTTGAAGGAGTTGCCGTCCTCGAGCTTGTTGTCCGCCGGGATGCGGCAGTCGGTGAAGGTGAGGTCGGCGTTCTGCACCGTGCGCAGCGCGAACTTGTCCTCGATCTTCGTCGCCGTGAAGCCGGGGGTGCCCTTCTCCACGACGAAGGTCTTCACCTGGTCGTCGGCCTCGTCGCGGGCGAAGACCACCACGACGTCGGCGAAGGTGCCGTTGCCGATCCAGCGCTTGGCGCCGTTGAGCACCCACTCCTCGCCGTCCCGCCGGGCGGTCGTGCGCATGCCACGGGCGACGTCGGAACCGCCTTCCGGCTCGGTCAGCCCGAAGGCGCCGATCGTCTGCATCTGCATCATCGACGGGATCCAGCGCTGCCGCTGCTCCTCCGAACCGAGGATCATGATCGAGCCCATCGCCAGGCCGTTGTGCACGCCCAGGAAGGTGGCCATCGACGGGTCGACCCGGGACAGCTCCATCGCCTGGAAGCCGGTGTAGAGCCGAGAGGCGCGGGGCCGGCCCTCCCAGTCGTAGGAGCGGCCGACGATGTCGGCCTCGGCGAACTTCGGGATCAGGTCGTGCGGGAACTCCGCGGAGGCCCAGGCGGCGTTGACCCGCGGCTTGATCTCCGACTCGAGGAACTCGCGGAGCGCCAGCAGTTCCTTCTGCTCGTCATCGGACAGCAGGGTCTGGAAACCGAAGAAGTCGGCGGGCAGGAGCAGATCGGTCATGGCGGCAGTGCCTTCTCTCTCGTCGTCGTCCTCGACGTCCTGCCCCCGATGCTCCGCCCGAACTCCCCACCCAGCCACCGAGGGTGTCCCAGCTCACCCCTGGTCGTGCCCGCCGAGGGCGCTGCCGCAGCGCGCGGCGGGTCAAGTGAGGGGGCGGGTGGTGGGCGGGAGGGTGCCGCCGGCGACGAGCTCGACGACGGCGTCCTGCAGCGCGGTCAACGCCACCCGCTGGGTGAACGGTCCGGTGGACACCCGGGCGACGCCGAGCTCGGCCAGCTCCCGTCCCGACGGGGAGACCCCCGGCACGCTCATCAGCGAGACCCGCCCGCGGCCGAGGCCGGCGACCAGCGCCTCGATCTCCGCCCGGGCCACCACGCCGGGCACGAAGACCACCTGCGCGCCGGCCGTCAGGTAGGCGCGCCCGCGGCGCACGGCGTCGGCGAGCAGCAGGTCGCGGTCGGCGCCGGGCTCGGCCAGCAGGAGGACGTCGGTGCGGGCGTTGAGCACGAAGTCGACCCCGGCGTCCCGGCCGGCGTGCAGCACCGCCTCGACCGCGGCGACCGCGTCGTCCAGCGGGCGGACCTGGTCCTCCAGGTTGCCGCCGACGACGCCCACCTCGATCGCCCGGCGGGCGGTCTCCCCCGGGTCGCCGTAGCCGGCCTCCAGGTCCATCGACACCGGCAGGTCCACGGCGGCGACGATCCGGCCGACCATGTCCAGGTGCAGGTCCAGCGGGATCTGCTCGCCGTCCGCGTGGCCGAACGTGGCCGCGATCGCATGGCTCGCGGTGGCCAGGGCGCGCACGCCCGGGGTGCTCGCCACGACCCGCGCGGAGGCGACGTCCCAGACGTTGGCGAGCACCAGGAGCTCGGGTGCCCGGTGCAGGTCGAGGAGGGCGCGGGCGCGGGAGGCGGGATCGGTCACGGGTGGAACGTAGCCAGCCGACAGCCCGTCGACCGGCGGGTTCCGGCCGTCACGGTCACCTGGTGCGGGGCAGTCCTGCGGGACCGCGCCCGCGCGCCTCTCTAGCCTGTCGGCATGGTCTCCCTGGGCACTCCGCTGTCTCCATCGGCCACCCGCGTGCTGCTGCTGGGCAGCGGCGAACTGGCCAAGGAGGTGCTGATCGCCCTGCAGCGCCTCGGGGTGGAGACCATCGCCGCCGACCGGTACGACGACGCCCCCGGCCACCAGGTCGCCCACCACGCCCGGACGCTGACGATGAGCGACCCGGCGCAGCTGCGGGCGCTGATCGAGGCAGAGCGGCCCGACGTCGTCGTCCCGGAGATCGAGGCGATCGCCACCCAGACGCTGGTCGAGCTGGAGGCCGAGGGGGTGCGCGTCGTCCCGACCGCGCGGGCCGCCCGGCTGACCATGGACCGCGAGGGCATCCGTCGGCTGGCCGCCGAGGACCTCGCCCTGCCCACCAGTGCCTACCGGTTCTGCGACTCGCTGGAGGAACTGCGGGCCGCCACCGCGGAGGTCGGCTTCCCGTGTGTGGTGAAGCCGGTGATGTCCAGCTCCGGCAAGGGGCAGAGCAAGCTCGACGGGCCGGACGACGTCGAGCCCGCGTGGGACCACGCGATGGCCGGTGGCCGGGTCGCCGGCACCCGGGTGATCGTCGAGGGCTTCGTCGACTTCGACTACGAGATCACCCTGCTGACGGTGCGCTCGCTTCGGGACGGGGAGACGGTCACCGCCTTCTGTGCGCCGATCGGCCACCGCCAGGAGGCCGGCGACTACGTGGAGAGCTGGCAGCCGCAGCCGATGTCGGCCGTGGCGCTGGACCGCGCGCAGGCGATCTCGGCGGCGGTGACCGCCGAGCTGGGCGGGCTGGGCGTGTTCGGCGTCGAGCTGTTCGTCCGTGGGGACGACGTGTGGTTCTCCGAGGTGAGCCCGCGGCCGCACGACACCGGCATGGTGACGATGACGACGCAGTGGCAGAACGAGTTCGAGCTGCACGCCCGCGCCCTGCTCGGCCTGCCGGTGGACACCGCGCTGCGCAACCCGGGCGCCTCGGCGGTCGTCTACGGCGGGGTGGAGGCCACCGGGATCACCTTCGACGGGGTCGACGAGGCACTGGCCCTCCCCGGGGTGGAGCTGCGGCTGTTCGGCAAGCCGGAGAGCTTCACCCGGCGGCGGATGGGCGTGGCGCTGGCCCGCGCCGAGGACGTCGACACCGCCCGGGCCACCGCCCGGGAGGCCGCCTCGCGGGTGCACCCCCGCGCCTGAGCCGCCCGCCGGCGTCCACAACGGGACGCCGGGTCCACAGCTGTCCGGGCACCGGCCGGCGCGGCTGGGGTGGGCCGCACCCTGGTCCACGGCACGCAGGCCCCCGCACGCACGAGGAGAGGACCGCCGATGACCGCCGACGAGGTGCTGATGCTGCTGCAGGCCGGCGGCCGGCTGGCCGCCGAGCCCGGGGTGCAGGCCGCCGAGCTCGACCCGGTCGTGGCGCGGCTGGTCCGCCGGGACACCGGCGTCGACAGCGACGGCCGGGCGCAGCAGGTGCTCACCGAGGCGCTGCCCCGGCTGTGGGAGGGCGGCTGGCAGCCGGCCGACGTCGTCCACGTCGCGCGCCGGCGGGTCAGCCAGCGCGGCGCCCGGCTGGTGGCCGCGGTGGTCGCCGCTGAGGCCGGCGCAGCGGCCGGGGCAGCGGCTGGGGCGCCGCCGGAAGCGTGGGCCGCCCAGTTGGCGGCGCTGCCCAGCGGGCACCGGTCGGTCACCGAGTGGTGGCAGGGCGAGCGGATCGAGCCGGCCGCCGCCTGGCGCGACGTGCTGCGGGTGATCGGGCTGTTCCGTGCACTGCCGCGGCTGGAGCAGTTGCTCCCCCCGCCCAGCGGCTGGTCGGCTGCGCTGTGGCCGGTCGAGGCGTCGGGCAGCGAGACGGACGGCAAGGTGCTGCACCGGATCCGGTCGTTGCTGGCCAAGGCCGAGTCCACCGAGTTCGCCGAGGAGGCCGAGGCGCTCACCGCCAAGGCGCAGTCGCTGATGGCCCGGCACGCCATCGACACGGCGGTGCTCGCGCAGCGGGGGAACGGCTCCCCAGCCGGCGTGGTCGCCCGGCGGCTGCACCTGGACGACCCGCACACCGAGGCGAAGGCGGCCGTGGTGCAGGCTGTCGGCACCGCGAACGGGGTCCGCGTGGTGCTGCTGCCCACCTTCGGCATCGCCACCCTGGTGGGCTTCCGGGACGACGTCGACCTGGTGGAGCTGCTGGTCACCTCACTGCTGCTGCAAGCGGCCCGGGCGCTGGCCGACGCGGCGCACAGCGGCGGGGCCCGCGCGCGGTCGACACCGTTCCGCCGCGGCTTCCTCTACTCCTTCGCCCAGCGGCTCGAGGAGCGGCTCACCCAGGCGCGCGAACAGGCGACCGCCGAGGCCCGGGCCGACTACGGCGCCGAGCTGGCGCCGGTGCTGGCCGCGCGGTCGGCCGAGGTCGACCGCGCGGTCGAGGAGCTCTTCCCGTCGCTGCGCCGCCGCGGCGGGAGCACGGTCGACCCGGCCGGCTGGCACGCCGGGCGACGTGCCGCCGACCAGGCGGACCTCGGGTCGGACCGCCGGTCCCTGCCGAGTGCGGCGGGGTCTCCCTAGATCAGGACGTCGAAGCTCGCGCCGAGGTCGCGGAGCAGCATCGCCTGCGCGGTCAGGTCGGTGGCCGTGGTGAGCCAGCCCGCCACGAACATCAGCGAGTCCGCCGGGGTGTCGTCCAGCGACGCCGTCGCCGCTGCCATCCCCGCCTGAGCCACTGCACTGCACGCCAGAGTCATCATGACCGGCCCCTTTCGTCTCTGCTGGTGTCGGCAGGAACGGCGGGGCGCTGGAGCGTCGTCGTGGCGAACGGCGCGTCGGCTCACCCTCAGGGGGGTGGTCGGTGCAGCAGGTCCTCGGTGTCGTCGAGCATCGTCTCGCCGCGGAAGAACGCCGGCGCCACCCGGCTGTAGACCACCATCAGCAGCAGCCCCAGCACCAGCGCCCCGATGCCCACCACGAAGACCCCACCGACCCCGCCGATCACCGTCTCGCCGTAGCCCGGGTCGGCGTACGCGATGCAGGCCAGCACGAAGACGGCGAGCATGAACACCCCGCCCAGCAGCGGCAGGACCGCCCGCATGAGGACGTCCCGCGGCCCGTGCAGCGCCCGGCGGAACTGCCAGGCGCAGGCGAAGCCGGTGAGCCCGTAGTAGAAGGCGATCAGCATGCCGGTGGCCGTGATCGAGTCGATCAGCACGTTCTCGCTCACCAGCGTCAGGCCGACGTAGAAGGCGATCGAGACGACCCCCATCCACAGCGTGGACACCGTGGGTGTGAGGTACCGCGGGTGGATCCGGGCGAAGGACCGGGGCAGCGCGCCGTAGGCGGCCATCGCCAGGGTGCCGCGGGCGGTGGGCAGGATCGTGGTCTGGGTGCAGGCCGCCGCCGAGGTGAGCACCGAGATGATCAGCAGCGCCTCGAAGGCCCGCCCGAGGACGTCGTCCCCGAAGACCGTCGCCCCGAGGGCGGCGAACACGTCCTCGGCGTTGGCCTCGTTGCCCAGCCCGATCCCCTCGGTCCCGACGCCGGCGAAGGCCACGGTCGCCACGGAGACCACGGTGTAGATGCCGACCAGCAGCACCGTGGAGATGAGCGCGGCACGCCCGGGCGACCGGGTCGGGTCGGCGGTCTCCTCGTTCACCGCGACGGCGGAGTCCCAGCCCCAGTAGATGAAGATCGCCAGCAGCACCGCCTCGGTGAGCGCCGGCCAGCCGATCCCGGCGGGCCACAGCCAGGACAGCGACGGGGTCAGCGAGCCCTCCGGCGCCGTCCCCGCGTACACCTTGACCAGGGCGTACACCGCGAAGGCGAGCAGCACGACGCCCTCGACGGACAGCAGCACCTGCTGCAGCCGCGCGGTCGGCTCGATGCCGCGGTAGCAGACCCAGGTCATGACCGCGATCCACCCGACGCCGGCGAGCGTCGTCCAGAAGGCGCTCTCCGCCAGCCCGTCGAGCCCGACCAGCCGGTAGCCGTAGGAGCCGGCGATCTGCGCGAGGTTGGCCATCACGATGACGTCGGCGGCGATGATGCCCCAGCCGCCCATCCACCCGGTCCGCGGACCGAAGGCGCGGGCGGCCCAGGTGAACGTCGTCCCGCAGTCGGGCTCGCGCTTGTTCAGCTCGGAGTAGGCGACCGCGACCAACCACATCGGCACGAAGGCCAGCAGCATGATCGCCGGGGCCTGCACCCCCACCGCGATGACGACGAAGCCCAGCGTCGCGGCCAGCGCGTAGGCCGGGGCGGTCGAGGAGACGGCCAGGACGATCGAGGAGACCAGTCCGAGAGCGCCGGTCTTGAGGCCCTTGTCGACGGCCGCGCCCTCGACGCGGGGTGGCGCGGACGGCGCCGGGGACGAACTGCTCATGCCGGAGCCGTGCGGGTGTCCATGTCAGGTGTTATCGCACAGCCACCCGCCGACCCGGACACCGGTGCCCGCTCGGCCGGCGGCCGGTGACGTGATCTGCGCCGGCGTGCTTGCCTCGACTAGGTCGCGCGTGACATAACTCCCGCAGCTCAACAGCGAGCGACGAAGCCCCCGACCCGGGGTCGGGCGACCAGGTGAAGTGGGTGGCAGTGGCAGAGCCCACGCACGTCGGCGACCTCCACGACGACGCCGCAGGCGATCGGCTGCGGGCGCGACTGGCGATCGACGCCGCGCGGATCGGGACGTTCGACTGGGACCTGCGCAGCGGCCGGCTGGTCTGGGACGACCGGCTGGTCGAGATGTTCGGCTACGACCGGACGACCTTCCAGCAGAGCATCGAGGCGTTCAACGCCCGCGTGCACCCCGATGACCTGCCCCGGGTGGGCGATGCGCTGCAGGGCGCCATCGACACGTGCGGGGAGTTCGAGGCCGAGTACCGGATCGTCCTGCCCGGCGGGCACACCCGGTGGGTCTCGGCCCGTGGCCGGGCGCTCGGGGGCCCCGACGGGGCGTCGGCCCGGTTGATCGGAGTGGCCCACGACGCGACGACCGAGGTCGCCGCGGAGGCGCGGGTGGTGCGCCTCCTGGAGGCGATGCCGGCCGGCTTCTACTCCCTGGACGCCGACTGGCGCTTCGTCCACGTCAACGCCGAGGCCGAGCGGTTGCTCGGGCAGAGCCGTGACGACCTGCTGGGCCGGGTCATCTGGGAGGCCTTCCCGGCCGCGGTCGGCAGCCTCTTCGAGGAGAGCTACCGCCGGGCCGTCGCCACCGGTGAACCGATCGCGTTCGACGCGTACTACCCCGCCCCGCTGAACGGCTGGTACGAGGTGCGTGCCTGGCCGACGCCGGAAGGGCTGTCGGTCTACGCCATCGAGGTCACCGCCCGCCGGCAGGCGCAGGAGCAGGCCGAACGGTCCGCCCGCCGGCTGGCACTGCTGGCCCAGGTCAGCGCCGAGCTCGCCGGCACCCTGGACGTGCAGTCGGCGACCGCCCGGCTGCCCCGGCTGGTCGTCCCGGCGCTGGCCGACTGGTGCATCGTCACGGTCATCGACGCCCAGGGCCAGCCCCGGGACGTCGGCAGCTGGCACGTCGACCCCGCGAGCCGGTCGGTGCTGGAGCGGTACGCCGAGGTCCGGCTGGACGCCATGCCGATCGCCGCGCCGGTGGGCCGCGCGCTGCACGCCGCCGAAGCCGTGTCCTTCGCCGGTGCCGAGGTGCTCGAGCTGCTGCCGCCCGGGCAGGCGCGGGACCTGCTGACCGTGCTGGCGCCCCGGGCCGAGGTGGCCATCCCGCTCCGGGCGCGCGGCCGCACGCTCGGGCTGCTGACCCTGGCCTACGCCGACGGGCACACCGCCACCGACGCCGACGTCGCGGTGGCCCAGGACGTCGCCGACCGGGCGGGGCTGGCGCTGGACAACGCCCGGCTCTTCGCCCAGCAGCAGCAGATGGCCGAGGTGCTGCAGCGCAGCCTGCTCACCGACCCGCCGGAGCCCGACCACGCCGAGATCGCGGTGCGCTACCTGCCCGCAGCCGAAGCGGCGCGGGTGGGCGGGGACTGGTACGACGCCTTCCTGCAGCCCAACGGCTCGACGATGCTCGTCATCGGGGACGTCGTCGGGCACGACACCGCTGCGGCGGCGGCCATGGGCCAGGTGCGCAGCCTGCTGCGCGGCATCGCCGCCTACAGCGACGCCGGCCCGGTGGAGGTGCTCCGCGGGCTGGACTCGGCGATGACGCTGCTGCAGCTGGACACCCTGGCCACCGCCGCGGTGGCCCGGTTCGAGCAGACCGACGACGAGCGGGTGCGCGGGGTGACCCGGATGGTCTGGGCCAACGCCGGGCACCTGCCGCCGCTGGCGCTGCACCCCGACGGCAGCGTCGCCGTGCTCGCCGACTGGAAGGCCGACCTGCTGCTCGGCGTCGACGCCACGTTCCAGCGCACCGAGTCGGTGGTCACCCTGGACCGCGGGTCGACGGTGCTGCTCTACACCGACGGGCTGATCGAGCGCCGGGACGCCGACCTGGACGCCGGACTGGCCCGGCTCCGGACGCACCTGGCCGAGCTGGCCGACCTCCCGCTGGCCGACCTGCTGGACCAGCTGATCGAGCGGCTGGTCGACGGGGAGCCCGAGGACGACGTCGCGCTGGTCGCCGTCCGGCTGCACCCGCAGGATGGTCCGCGTCCGGTGGAGGCGGGCCCCAGCCGCGTGCCCGACGTCGTCCCGGAGGACCCGGCGAGCCGATGAGGGTGCCGTCCAGGTGCTCCCGCGGGGCCTGCGCAGAGCCGCCGGGCTGACATCGGCCTACCGTGGGCCCAGCCCCCCCGGCCCAGAGCGACCCCGACGAGACGGAAGGACCCACCCCGTGCACGCACCACCGGACCAGCTGGGTCCGGCCACGTTCCGGCACGACCTCGTCCTGTACAGCTCCGCCGAGGAGCTGGCCGCCGTCGCCGTCCCGTTCCTGCGGGCGGGCCTGGAGGCCGGCGCCGTGGCCGTCATCACGACCAGCGACCCCTCGGCCGCGATCCTGCGGGACGCCCTGGGCGACGACGAGCGGGTGCACGTGCTGCCGCGCGGCGAGGTGTACCGGGACCGCACCCCGGCCGCGATCACGGCCTTCCGCCGGCTCGCCGAGCGGGTGACCGGGCACGGCCACACACAGCTGCGAGTGGTCGGCGAGACATATTTCGGGCGGACGCCGCGGGAGTGGCTGGAGTGGCAGCGCTACGAGGCCGTGCTGAACGAGGCGATGCGCTCCTGGCCGACCTGGGGACTGTGCGCCTACGACCTCCGCCAGCTCCCCGACGAGCTGATCGACTCCGGGCTGCGCACGCACCCGCACCTGGTCGACGCCGGCGGCCGCCGACCCAACCCGCACTTCACCGAGCCGGCCGACTACCTGCGCGCCCTCCCGGTCCCGGACGAGCCGCTGGAGGCCACCGAGCCGCTGCTGCAGGTGGACAACGCGAAGGACTTCGCCGGGCTGCGACACGCGGTCGGCGCCCGGCTGACGCAGCTGCACGGCTCCCGGGACGCGCTGGAGGACCTCCACCTGGCGATCGACGAGATGAGCGCGAACGCGGTGCGGCACGGCGGGCCGCCGGTCCAGCTGCGGTTGTGGGCGTCGGCCGACCGGGTGGTCTGCCGGATCAGCGACGGCGGCGCGGGGATGGACGACCCGTTCGCCGGCTACGGCCCCGCGCACGGGGACGACCTCTCCCACGGCGGGATGGGCCTGTGGCTGGCCCGCCAGCTGTGCGACCACGTGGACGTCGTCGACGGTCCGAACGGGCTGTCCGTGCGGTTGACGACGCTGCTGCGCTGACCGCGCGAGGGCGCGGCCGTCGCCCGGGTCGTGGGATCGTTCCCGCTGCGACCGGCCCGGCGCGCCGCTCTCACCAGCACGTTCTCGGTCACCGCTCGCCCTAGGCTGACCGCGCGAGCCCGCCGGCGACCCGCGTCCGGCCCCGTCGCCCTCGCACCGTCCCGTTCCGACACGGGAGGCGAGGCGGGCACGGGCCCGCGTCCGAGAGGAGTCGAGTCGTGCGCTTCCCGTCCTCGCGGGGCTCCGCACCGGTGCCCGGCGACGTCGTGTCCGGTGGCCTCGTGTCCGGTGGCCTCGTGTCCGGTGGCCTCGTGTCCGGTGGCCTCGTGTCCGGTGGCATGGCGCACCTGGCCGACGAGCCCGCGACCGCTGCCCCCCGTCCGGCGGCGTCCCCGCGCACCCGGCGCCCGCCCGAGCGGGACGCCAGCATGGCGGCCGCCGCACAGCAGGCCGGTGTCCTCTCCTCGGCCAGCCGCGAGGTGTCCGACACCTCCCGGCAGGCCGCCGAGTCGCTGACCGAGCTGCGGTCGGCGATCACGGACATCTCCTCCAGCACCACCCGGGCGTCGGCGGTCGCCGAGGAGGCCGTGCGGGACGCCCGCGCGGTCGACGAACGGATCGCCGCGCTGCAGGAGGCCAGCGAGTCGATCACCGAGATGGTGCGGCTGATCTCGGCGATCAGCCAGCAGAGCCGGTTCCTCGCGCTGAACGCCTACGTGGAGGCGGCGCGCGCCGGCGACGTGGGCCGGGGCTTCGCCGTGGTGGCCGACGAGGTCAAGCAGCTGGCCAGCCGCACCGCCCAGGCCGCCGAGGACATCGGCGCGCAGATCGATGCGGTGCAGTCCGAGACCCGGCAGGCGGTCACCGCGATCGCCCGGATCACCGGCACGCTCGGCTCGATCGCCGACGCGCAGGACGCGATCGCCGCCGCCGTCGCGCAGCAGCGGGCCGCCACCGACCGGGTGGTGGACAACGTCGACCGGGCGGCCAGCGGGTCGGCCCGGATCACCCAGGCGGTCGCCGAGCTGGCCGACAGCCAGCGGCTGGTCTACGTCCGCCGGGCGCTGACCCTCGCCCAGGACCTGCTCGACGAGGCCGGCGGGCTCGAGGTGAGCCAGGAGCTCCAGGGGCGGACCGTCACCGACCAGGCGACCTCCGCGACGCGCACCGTCCGGCTGCCGGAGCTGCTGCTCGGCGGGGAGGTGCTGGCGTGGGACGACGACCCGCGGCACCGGTCACCGCTGGTCGACGACGTGGTGGCCCAGGTCGGCGGCACCTGCACGCTGTTCCAGCGGCTCGACGACGCCGGTGGCATGGTGCGGGTGGCGACCACGGTGGTGAACCCGCAGGGCCGGCGGAACATCGGCACCGCCCTCTCCCCCACCGGCGCCGACGGCAGCCGGAACCCGGTGCTGGCGGCGGTGCTCGGCGGGCAGGTCTACACCGGCCCGGCCACCGTCGCGGGCAAGCCGTACTTCACCGCCTACGCCGGCGTGCACTCCCCCGCCGGCGCGCTCGTCGGCATGCTCTACGTCGGCCTGCCGATCGACGCACCCGCCTGATCCAGCGGGCGGCGTGCCGGCAGGTCAGCCATGGAGTCGAGGAGGCCGTGGACCGCTGGGCCGAGGAGGACGATCAGGGGTGACTCCTGCTCCTCCTGCCCAGGGCCGCACGCGACCGCGTCCGGCAGGCGGTGGCTGACACCCGGTCAGGTGAAGATGTGGACCCAGTCCTCGGCCAGCAGCACCGCCACCAGGGCGCCGCCGAGCAGCGCGGGCCCGAACGGCAGCCCGGTCCGGCGCCCCACCCGCCGGGTGGTGAGCAGCGCGAGCCCCACCACGGCCTGGAGCAGGAACCCGAGGAAGAAGCCGGCCAGGACGACGGGCCAGCCGAGCCAGCCCAGGTACAGGCCGAGCAGGGCGGCCAGCTTGACGTCGCCCATCCCCAGGCCGCTCGGGGAGATCAGCGCCATCACCAGCAGCACCGCGAAGGCCGCTCCCCCGGCCAGCAGGGCCCGCCCCAGGTCCGGCCAGTCCCCGGTGGCCCCGGCGGCGGCGGTCAGCAGCGCGAGGCCGCCGAGCAGCCCGGGCAGCAGCACCCGGTTGGGCAGCAGCTGCTCGCGCAGGTCGACCACGGTCAGCAGCAGCCCGACCGCGACGAACCACAGCCACGCGGGGAGCTGCGCCGTCCAGCCGAACCGCAGGGTCACCGCCGCCGCGCACAGCGCCCCGGCCAGCTCGGGCCACGGCGCGCCCACCGCGCGCGCCCGCCAGTCGACGCGGACCGCGACCGTGCCCTCGCCGGCGCCCGCGCGACGGGGGGCGACCAGCGCCAGCGAGTCGGCGACCCGGCCGGCGAGGAGCCCACCGACCCCGGCGACCACGGCGGCGAGCAGCGCGCCGGTCACGTCAGGCGGAGCCGGGTCGGGTGCAGCACGCCGCACAGGGTGACACGCGCAGGCCGCTCCCCCGGGCAGGCACGAGGCGGCCGGCTACGGGCGCTCGCGCCTCGCGGCCACCACCAGCCAGCGGTCCTCGGCGTCGTCGAGGTGGGTCACCTGCCATCCGGTGCGGGTGAGCAGCTCCCGGACCCGGGGCTCGCTGCGCACGTCGTCCGGGGTCAGCTCCCGGCCGTGCCGCCGGGCCAGCGCGGCGCGGCCGACCGGGTGGAAGAGCCCGAGCCGGGCGCCGTCCGCGGCGACCCGGGCCAGTTCACGCAGACCGGCGTCGGGGTCGGGCAGGTGGGAGACCAGCCCGGAGGCGAAGACGACGTCGAACGACCGATCCGCGAACGGCAGCCGGGTGACGTCGCCGCCGACCAGCCACGCCAGCTCCCCACGGCCGCGCCGCCGGGCCTCGGCGAGCATCTCCGCGGTCAGGTCCAGGCCGACGAGCAGGCCCGCCGGGCCGGTGGCGGCCCGCAGCACCGGAAGGGCCCGGCCGGTGCCGCAGGCAGCGTCCAGGACGGCGTCGTCGGGCTGCACCCCCAGCTCGGCGACGGCCCGCTCGAACCGGGGCCCGTCGTCGGGGAACCTCTCCTCCCAGGTGGCGGCCCGGGAGCCGAAGAACGTCTGGGTGTCGCCGCCGCTCAGTCGGTCTCCTCGGCGGGTGCGGTGTCGCAGGCCGTGCCGACGAGCGTGGTCATCGCATCGACGAGCGAGGCCGCGTCGGCCGAGCCGAGCACGACGGTGAGGTGCTCCCCCGTCGCCGGCCGGAGCAGCCGGTCGGCACCGAGTGGCTCGGCCAACTGCCGCACCTGCTCCTCCTGACCGTCGAGGTGCTCGATCGCCGAGGTGGCGACGACGGCGGTGCTGACCGTGCCGAGGGTGAGGCCGACGTCGGTCAGGAACCGGGTCACCGCCTCCACCAGGGCCGGGTCACCGGTGCCGTCCACCACGTCGACGACGACCGGCGCGACCGGCTCGAACTCGAAGCCACACGGGACCGGCTCCGCGCTCGGCTCTGGCTCCGGTGCCGGGGCGGCGACCGGAGGGGCCGTCGGCTCGGGCGTCGGCTCCGGCTCGGGCGCCGGTGCGGGCGTCGGCTCCGGCTCCGGCTCCGGGGTCGGCTCGGGCGTCGGGGTCGGCTCCGGAGTCGGCGCGGGCTCCGGCGCCGGGATCGGGGCGGGGATCGGCTCAGGCTCCGCCGGGGGCTCGGGCAGCACCGGGGGTTGCGCGGCCAGCAGCGGCGGCTCGACCGGCGCGGGAGCCGGCACCACCACGGGGGGCGCGGCGGGCGGCGGCTCGATGGCCGGCGGCGGGGCCGGGGCGGCCGGTGGCACGGTCGGCGCCGGTCCGGCCGGGGTGGGCACCGGGTCCGGCGTCGTCCCGGCGTAGGTGGCGGCCAACCCGAGCACCGAGGCGACGTAGCTGTCGGAGTGGTTGTAGGCGAAGACGGCCCGCGACTGCCCGGCCGGCGTCGACAGGTCACCGCCCGCGGCGCAGAGGTACGCCCCGGTGGCGACGGCTGCGTCGTTGATGTTGAAGGGGTCGCTGCGCCCGTCGCCGTTGCCGTCGCTGACGTACATCGCCCAGGTGGTCGGGATGAACTGCATCGGGCCGACGGCACGGTCGTAGACGGTGTCGCCGTCGAGCCGCCCGCCGTCGGAGTCGAGGATCCGGGCGGTGTTGTTGCTGCCGTCGAGCGGGATGCCGATGATCGGCGGGCTCGACAGCCCGTCGGTGTGCAGGACGGCGCCGGCGAAGCGGCCGTGGTTGGACTCAACCCGGCCGATGGCGGCGATCAGGGTCCAGCTGATGCCGCAGTCGGCGGGAGCGAGCCCGGCGGCGCGCTGGTAGGCGGTCAGGGCGGTGGACGGGATGCCCCCCGCCGCCAGCGGCGAGGCCCCGCCGGTCGGGGTGGCGGTGGCAGGGGCGCTGCTGGTCGCGACGTCCGTCCCGACCGCGACGGTCTCGAGCAGCGGCTCGGCCGGCGGTGCGGTCGGTGGCGCGACGTCGCCCCCCGGCGCGGACGGGGGCCGGGGCACGAGCGCATCGGCCTCGACCGCGACCAGCCGCGCGAACTGCGGTAGCGCCGGCGCGCCGCCGGGTGCGGCACTGGCCGCCGGGAGGAAGGCGACCAGGGCCGTGGTGATGCCCGCGCTGGCGACGACGCCCGGGGCGCGCACCCGGCTCGACCGGGTCCTCGTGTGCCGTCCGGGACGCGCGCGGCTCATCAGCCGAGGCCCTGGACGTGCTCGCATGGCATGAGGTCAGGCACCAGTTCCCCCTGTGGCCGTCCACGTGCTCCGCCGGGTCGGGCATCGAGCGACGCCCGGCTCCGGACGAGGACGACCGTAAACCGGGCCCCTGGCTGGCGCCATGCCCGTTGGGTGAACTCCTGGGACCCGACAGTGGTCGGCACGCGGCCGCGAGGTGACGGCGGGTCAACGTGCCGGAAACACGCCTCCGCTAGCGTCCCGGCCGCCGGTCGGCGGGAGGGAGGCGGTGGGATGTCGCGACAGCGCCCGCCCGCCCCGTGGGTCGCTGCGCTGGCCAGCGCCCGCGACACCCCCTCGCAGGCGCTCGTGCTGGAGGAGCTGCGCACGGCCATCCTGGCCGGCCTGGTCCGCCCCGGGGTGCCGATCCCGGTGGACGACGTCGCCGCCCGGTTCTCCCTCAGCCGGATCCCGGTGCGCGAGGCGCTCAAGACCCTGGTGGCCGAGGGGCTGGTCGAGCACGAGGTGCGGGGCGCCTACGTCGTCGCGCGGCTGAGCCGGGCCGAGCTCGCCGAGCTGTACGTCGTCCGGGCCTCGCTGGAGGCGGCCGCCCAGACCGCCGCGGTGCCGCGCGCGACGCCGCAGGACGTCGCCGTCGCCGCGGCGGCGCTGCGGGAACTGGAGGCGGCGACCGCCGCCGGTGGCGCCGCCGACCACCATCGCTGGAGCCGGCGCTTCCACCTGGCGCTGATCGCCCCGTGCCAGATGCACCGCCTGCTGCAGATGTTCGAGCGGGCCTGGAACGTCACCGAGCCCGGGCGGCCCATGTCGCACGCCTCCGCTGCCGCGACCGCGGCGCTGGCCGCCGACCACGTCGCGATGCTCGACGCGTTCGCCGCCGGTGACGCCGCGGCCCTGACCCAGGTGACCGGCGCCCACTACGCGCGACTGCAGGAGATCGTCGCCGGCATCCCCGCCGACGACTGAGCCGGACGGATATACCCGCGCGGACATCCGGGGGCAACACCGGCTCCCTAGCGTTCGCGGCGTCGCTCCCGGACGGCCGCTCCCCCGCCGCTCCCGGGACACCGACGAGCTCGTGACCCGCCGCTGCCCGCACCAGCCGACGATCCGCAGGAGCCCGCCATGACCACCACGTCCCCCGAGCCGGTGGCGCTCGCGACCGACGTCCCCACGACCCTCGGGACGGCGCCCTCGGCCGCCGCGCCCGGCGGCGCGCTGATCGGCGCCGACTACGACCCCCGGCTCACCAACGAGGACCTCGCACCGCTGCGCCAGCAGCGCTGGGGCTCCTACAACATCTTCGCGTTCTGGATGTCCGACGTGCACAGCGTCGGCGGGTACGTGACCGCGGGCAGCCTCTTCGCCCTGGGCATCGCCGCCTGGCAGGTGCTCATCGCGCTGGTCGTCGGGATCGTGATCGTGCAGGTGTTCGTGAACCTGGTGGCCAAGCCCAGCCAGAAGACCGGCGTGCCCTACCCGGTGATCAACCGCGCCGTGTTCGGCGTCAAGGGCGCGAACATCCCGGCGATCATCCGCGGCCTGATCGCGGTCGCCTGGTACGGCGTGCAGACCTTCCTGGCCGCGAGCAGCCTGAACATCATCTGGCTGAAGTTCGTCCCGGGCGCCGAGGCGCTGCTGACGCCGTCCTTCCTGGGCCTGGAGGCGCTGGGCTGGATCTCCTTCGCGGTGCTCTGGGTGGCGCAGGCGGCGCTCTTCTGGCGGGGCATGGAGACGATCCGGAAGTTCATCGACTTCGCCGGCCCGGCCGTCTACGTCGTCATGATCGCGCTGGCGGTCTACCTGGTCTCGGAGGCCGGCTGGTCCAACATCGACCTGACCCTGAACACCGGCCCGACGCTGAGCGGCTGGGCGACGGTCTCCACGATGCTCGGCGCGATCGCGCTGGTGGTCTCCTACTTCTCCGGCCCGATGCTCAACTTCGGCGACTTCGCCCGGTACGGCAAGAGCTTCGATGCGGTGAAGCGCGGCAACCTGCTCGGCCTGCCGCTGAACTTCCTCTTCTTCTCCCTGCTGACCGTGGTCTGCGCCTCGGCGACCGTGCCGGTGTTCGGTGAGCTGATCACCGACCCGATCGCCACCGTGGAGGCGATCGACTCCACGTTCGCGATCCTGCTGGGCGGGCTGACCTTCGTCATCGCGACGGTCGGCATCAACATCGTCGCCAACTTCATCGCCCCGGCGTTCGACTTCTCCAACGTGGCTCCGCAGAAGATCAGCTGGCGGGCCGGCGGGATGATCGCCGCCGTCGGCTCGGTGCTCCTCACCCCCTGGAACTGGTACGACAGCGCCGAGGGCATCCGGTTCAGCCTCGGCATCCTGGGCAGCCTGATCGGCCCGCTGTTCGGCATCCTGATCGCCGGCTACTACCTGGCCAGCAAGCAGCGGGTCGCCGTCGACGACATGTACTCGATGTCCCCGACCGGCCGGTACTGGTTCCGCGGCGGTTACAACCCCAACGCCGTCCTGGCCGTGCTGGGGGCCGGCGTGCCGACGATCCTGCTGACGCTGTTCACCTCGGTGGGCGACTACGGCTGGTTCATCGGCTGCGGCCTCGGCTTCGCGCTCTTCGCCGGGCTGGAGCGGGTGCGGCCGATGATCGTGCTGATCGACCCGGCCGAGCCCGGCGTCTCCGACGGCACCCGGGTCTGACCAAGGACCCCCTCTCCCCCCACCCCTCGCAAGCTCGGGGCGGGCCCCTGAGAGGGGGCCGACCGACCAGCTGAACGGGAGAAGATCGTGCTGATCCAGGTCGTCAACCCGAACACCACCGCCTCGATGACCGATCTCATCGGGCTCAGCGCCCGGGCCGCCGCCGGCCCGGGCACCGTGGTGGTCGCCGTGCACCCGGAGATGGGGCCGGCCTCGATCGAGAGCCACTACGACGAGGCGCTCGCCGTGCCGGGGCTGCTCGCCCAGGTCGCGGTCGGCGAGGAGGCCGGCGCCGCCGGGCACGTGATCGCCTGCTTCGGTGACCCGGGGCTGGACGCCGCGCGGGAGGTCGCGACCGGGCCGGTGGTGGGCATCGCCGAGGCCGGCATGCGGACGGCGACGTACCTGGGGCGGACCTTCGGCGTCGTGACGACCCTGCAGCGGACGACCGGCCGGGCCTGGGAGCTCGCCGGCCGGTACGGGGTGCGCGAGCAGTGCCGCACGATCCGGGCGGTGGAGATCGCCGTCCTGGCGCTGGAGACCGACCCGGCGGCGCGCTCGCGGATCGCCGCCGAGTGCGCGGACGTCGTGGCGACCGAGGGCGTCGACGCGATCGTGCTGGGCTGCGCGGGGATGGCCGACCTCGCCGCGGAGCTGACCCGGCGGGTGGGGGTGCCGGTGATCGACGGGGTGGCGGCGGCCGTCGCGACGGTGGAGGGGCTGGCGCGACTGGGGCTGCGCACCGGCAAGCGCGGTGAGTACGCCGCTCCCCTGCCGAAGCGGTACACCGGCGCGCTGGCGGAGTTCGGGGTCCCGGATCCCGTCGTCGTCCACTGACGCCCGGGGCGATCAGCCGAACCGGGCGGGTCGGAAGGCAGCCAGCAGGGGGCTCGGCGCTCCGTCCAGGACCTCCCCGGCCAGCAGTTCCCCGGCGATGAGGCCGAGCGTCGCGCCGCTGTGGGTGAAGGCGACGGTGAGGCCGGCGACGCCCGGGACGGCGCCGAGCACCGGGTGCCCGTCGCCGGGGATCGGCTTGCGCCCGACGCCGCGGGACTCACAGGTCAGCACCGGGTGACCGGCCAGCACCTGCGAGGCCTCGTGCAGCAGGCCCTGCACCGTGGCGTCCCGGACGTCGAAGGTCCCGTCGTCCCGGCGGACGACCTGCTCCTCCGACCAGCCGGCGTCCAGGACGATCCCGCCGCCGGGCGCGGGGCGCAGGGCCACCCGCGGGGTGTTCAGCACGGCGCGCAGCCGGTGCGCGAACGGCGGGGTGCGGAGGAGCAGCGCGTTGGAGGTGGCGTCGGGGACGTGCACGCCGAGACCGGCGAGGGCGCGCGGGACGTCGGCTCCCGTGGCCAGCACCACGGCGTCGGCGGCGAGGACGTCGCCGGTCCCGGTCCGGACGCCGGTCACCCGGCCGCCCGCCACGACGACCTCGCACCGGCCGACCGCGGTGCGCACCGCTCCCCCAGCGGTCTCCAGGTCCCGCACCAGCTGACCGATCAGCGACGGCAGGTCGACCCAGCCCTCGTCGGGGTTGAACAGCGCCCCGTCGTCCGGGACCGCGTCGACGGCCACCCCGGGCAGGCGGGCGGCCACGTCGGCGGGCCCCAGCCACTCGGCCGGGTAGCCGATGTCGCGCTGGTGCTCGAACGAGGCGCGGACGCCGTCGCCCCAGCGGAGGCCGCCGTCGAAGACGATGCGCGCGGTCGAGTCGGGGCGTGCGGCGAAGGCCCGGTACCGCTGGAGGCCGAGCACGCGGAGCGCGTGGTACTCGGCGGGGAAGTCGCCGGCTGAGTTCAGCCAGGACAGTGACCGTCCCGACGCCCCGCCGGCCAGCTCGCCGTCGGCCAGGAGCGTGACCCCAGCGCCCCGGGCGGCCAGCTGCGCGGCGGTCGAGATGCCGAGCACGCCCCCGCCGACGACGGCGACCTGCCGACCGGGCTGCGTCATGCCGCCAGGTTGCCACTCCTCCTCCACCCGGTTCACCGAGCCGTGACGGCGGACTCTGGGAGACTCGACGGTCTCGGGCTCCACGGGCACCGGGGCGGACGAGAGAGAAGGTCTTGGTTCCTGACTTCGCGCAGCTGTTCGCCGCGCTGCCCTCAGCTCATCTGGTGCTCTCCCCCGACCTGGTGATGCGCTACGCGAACCCGGCCTACCTGCGGGCGGTCGGCGTCGTGCCGGAGCAGATCATCGGCCGCAGGTTGTTCGACGCGTTCCCACCGGGACCCGACGCACTGGACCCCGAGGGGGTCCCCTACATCGCCCGGTCGTTCGAGCGCGCCCGCGCCACCGGCCGGGCGGACGCCCTGCCGATCGAGCGCTACCCGGTGGTCAACCCGGACACCGGGCTGGTCGAGGACCGCTGGTGGGCGCTCATCGCGATCCCCGTCCTCGACGAGGACGGCGAGCTGGCGATGTTCCTGCAGCGGGTCGACGACCTGACCGACTACGTGCGCGAGCAGGAGTCCGCGCAGTCCGACGCCGACCAGCAGGAGAACCTGCTGGCCCAGGTCCAGCGGCTGCAGGCGGAGCTGACCGCACGCACCAGGGAGGTCGAGGCCGCACGGGAGGTCGAGCGGCGCACCTCGCGCACGGTCGAGGCGATGCCGTCGGGCTTCGTCTCCCTGGACACCGAGTGGCGGTTCACCCTGCTCAACCCGGCCGCCGAGGCCCTGATCGGCCACTCCCGGGACGAACTGCTGGGCCGCACGATCTGGGAGGTCTTCCCCGCCACGGTGGGCACCGACTACGAGGCCGCCTACCGCACGGCCGTCGAGACGCGAGAACCGCAGTCGCTCACCGCCTGGTACCCGGCTCCGCTGGCCGGCTGGTACGACGTGCTCTGCTGGCCCACCGCCGACGGGGTGTCGCTCTACTTCTCCGACGTCACCGACCGGAAGCGCTCGGAGGCCGAGGCGGAGAGCTCCGCGGCCCGGCTCGCCCTGCTGGCCCGGGTCAACGCCGACCTGGCCGAGGCCGTCGACGTGCCCGCCGCCGTCGCCGGGCTGCCGAGCGCGCTGGTGCCGGGGCTGGCGGACGCCTGCATCGTCACCGTGGTCGAGGCCAACGGCCGCCCCCGGGACGTCGGCTGGGCGCACGCCGACCCGGCGCTGCGCCCGGTGCTCGACCGCTACGTCTCGGCCCGGGCCGAGATGCTGCCGCACTCACCGCTGACCCGGGTGCTGGAGACCGGCCGGCGGGAGACGCTGTCGACCGCCGAGCTGGCGGACCTGCTGCCCGCCGGGGAGGCGCGCCGCCAGCTGGACCTCCTGGGCGATGCCCGGGTGGTGAAGCTGCCGCTGCGCGGTCGCGGCAAGGTGTTCGGTGCGCTGACCTTGCTCTGCTCGGCGTCCCGTCCGCTCGCCCGGGACTGGCGCTCGACCGCCCAGGACGTCGCCGACCGGATCGGCCTGGCGCTGGACAACGCCCGGCTGGCCAACGCGCAGGCCACGATCGCCGAGAGCCTGCAGCGCAGCCTGCTCACCGACCCACCCGAGCCCGACCACGCGCAGATCGTGGTGCGGTACCTGCCCGCCGCCGAGGCAGCGCAGGTGGGCGGCGACTGGTACGACGCGTTCCTGCAGCCCGGGGGCACGACCATGCTGGTCATCGGGGACGTCGCCGGGCACGACACGGCTGCCGCGGCCGCCATGGGCCAGCTGCGCGGACTGCTGCGCGGGATCGCCGCGTACAGCGCCGCCGGGCCGGTCGAGGTGCTGCGCGGCCTCGACGAGTCGATGGAGACCCTGATGGTGCGCACCATCGCCACCGCGGCGGTCGCCCGGTTCGAGCAGACCCCGGAGGAGGTGGCGCAGGGCGTGACCCGGCTGGTGTGGGCGAACGCCGGGCACCCGCCGCCGCTGGTCCTCGCCCCGGACGGCTCGATCACGGTCCTGGACGACGGCCGCGCCGACCTGCTGCTGGGCGTCGACCCCGCAGCGCGGCGGCGGGAACGGGTGCTCACCCTGGAGCGGGGCTCCAGCGTGCTGCTCTACACCGACGGGCTGATCGAGCGCCGGGACGCGACGCTCGACGACGGGTTGGAACGCCTCGTCGACGCCGTCGCCGGCCTGTCCGGTGGCACGCTCGACGAGCTCTGCGACGGGGTGCTGGAGCAGATGGTGCACGGTCGCCCCGACGACGACGTCGCCCTGGTCGCCGTCCGGCTGCACCGCCAGGACCGTCCCCGCCCGGCCGAGGCGGGTCCCAACGTCGTGCCCGCATCTCTTAAGGAGGCCCAGTGAGCCGCCCCGGCTGGCCGTTGCTCGCACCACCGCGCCCGACGCAGGTATGGGCGTCGTGGAACTGGGAGCTCCGCAGCCCGGCGGACCTCACCCGCTACCGCCGGCGGCTGCGGGACGAGGCGCTCCCGGCCGGCCGGGGGGACGACGATGCGGACGAGTCGGCGCTCGAGCGGTTGCTGCTCGCCTTCGAGGAGCTGACCTCCAACGGCGTCCGGCACGGCCTCCCGCCGGTGTGGACCACCGTCACCGGCGCGCGGACCGGCTGGCTGATCGACGTCACCGACGCCGACCCGCAGGACCAGCCGGTGCCGGCGGTGGACCGCGACCCCGCCCACGGCGGGCTGGGTCTGCACCTCATCGCCCGGCTCTGCGCCTCCCACGGGTGGGCACCCGAGGAGGGCCGCAAGCACGTGTGGGGCTTCGTCAGCCTGGCCGACCCGGGCTGACCTCGGCCACGCCCAGCGTGCGGGCCAGGTCGAACCGGGAGGCGTCCTCGGTACCGGGCTCGGCGGTGTAGGTGACGATGCGCAGGTCGGTGCCGATCACGGTCAACACGTCGCAGTCCAGCGTCACCTCACCGACGAGCGGGTGCAGGAAGGTCTTCGACTGGAAGCGGTGCTCGGCGATGGTGCCCTCGGCCCACAGCCGGGCGAAGCGCTCGTTGGCCCGCAGCTCGGCGAGCACGGCCCGCGCGGACGGGTCGTCCGGGTAGCGGATCAGGGCGCTGCGCAGGTCGGAGACGAGCGCGCGCTCGTGGCGTTCGTGGTCGCCCTCGCTCCACACGACCTGCGGTGCGGTGCCGGTGAACTCGGCGACGAGCAGGTTGAGCCCGGGGTCCATGTCGCCGAGGAGCGACCGCCAGGCGGCGTTGGCGGTCAGCAGCGTCCAGTGCGCCGTCCACACCCCGATGGCGACGTCCGGGAGCCGGGCGAGCAGCCGCTGCACGCTGGCCGGGATGTGCGTGGGGACGGCGCTGGGCAGCGGCGCCGGCAGGCCGGCGGCGAGGTGCAGCTGGTCGCGTTCGGGGTTCGACAGCTGCAGCACGCGGGCCAGCGAGGCGACGACCTGCGCCGAGGGACGCTCCGCCCGCCCCTGCTCCAGCCGGACCAGGTAGTCGACCGAGACCCCGGCCAGCAGGGCGACCTCCTCCCGGCGCAGGCCCTTGGTGCGGCGCTGGCCGGTGGGGAACCCGACGGCGGCCGGCTGCAGGCGTTCCCGCCAGGCGCGGAGCAGGACCGCGACGTCCCCTCGATCGGTCATGCGCCCATCGTCGTCCACCGCGGACGCGCTGGGTGGTACTGCCGGTCATACGGACGAACGCGACCACTGGACGTCGCCCGACCGGGGGCACCGTCGGTGGCATGACGACGACATTGATCACTGGCGGCAACAAGAGCCTCGGCTTCGAGGCGGCCCGGCGGCTGACGGAGCACGGGCACCGGGTGGTCATCGGCGCCCGCGACGCCGACCGCGGGCAGCGCGCGGCCGAGGAGCTGGGTGTGGAGTGGGTGCGCATCGACGTGAGCTCCGACGAGTCGGTGGCGGCCGCGGCGGCCGAGGTGCGCGAGCGCTTCGGCGGGCTGGACGTGCTGGTCAACAACGCCGGCATCTCCGGTCCGGTCGGCGCGGTGGACGACTACACCGGCGCGGACCTGGCGGCCGTGCTCGACACCAACACCGTGGGGATCGTCCGGACGACGCACGCCTTCCTGCCGCTGCTGCGCGAGTCGGCGGCGCCGGTCATCGTGAACGTGACCAGCGGGCTCGGCTCGTTCGCCGTGCGCGCCGACGAGTCCCGGATCGAGCACTCGGTCCCCTCGCTCGGGTACTCGGCAAGCAAGGCAGCGGTCAACATGCTCACCTCGGTCTACGCCCAGTTCCTCCCGGAGCTGCGGATCAACATGGTGGACCCCGGCTACACGGCCACCGACCTCAACGGCCACGCCGGCCCGCAGACCGTCACCGAGGGCACGGACGCGATCGTCGCGATGGCGTCGATCGGGCCCGACGGCCCGACCGGCACCTTCACCGACCGGCACGGTCCGGTCGCCTGGTGACGGCGGCCGCCGGCCCGGCGCCGACCGTGCGTGGGCTCGTCCACCACGGGTAGGGCGCAGTCGCACGGCCGGACTGGACGACGAGACGGGTCGCCGGGTGACAGGCGATCCGGATGAGGAGGACACCGTGACCAACGAGACCCCGAACACGCCTGACCTCAGCGAGACCGAACTGCGCGCGACCAAGCTGGACGACCTGCGCGAGCAGGCCCGGGCCGCCGGCATCGGGGGGACCTCCTCGATGAAGAAGGAGGAACTGGTCAGCGCGATCTCCGATGCCCACCGCAGGGGGAAGGCGGCCGGCGGCGGAGGGTCCGACGACGGCGAGGCCGGCCAGCCAGGGGACCGCGGTCCGGACGACGGCCACCTGCGCATCGGGGAGGAGACGTCGCGCTCCCTGCAGTACTCCCAGGAGGTCACCTCGCTGGACGAGGACCCTGAGCGCGCCGGCCGCAGCCTCGCCACCTCCAGCCACGAGGTGATCCGGAAGTGGGCGGAGGACCGCGGTGGGGTGCCGGCCACCGTCGACGGGACCGAACACGGCGACCACCTCGGCGTCCTGCGGTTCGACTTCACCGGTGACTCGGAGAACCTGCGCCAGGTCAGCTGGGACGAGTGGTTCGACACCTTCGACGCGCGGAAGCTGAACTTCCTCTACCAGGAGGAGCGCAAGGACGGGAACCAGAGCAACTTCTTCCGGCTGGAGAGCCCGGACCGCGAGGACGCCTGAGCCTGCCTGGTCAGGACGCCTTGCTCGCGCGCCCGTCCCCCTGGCGGGCAGCCCGCACGGCGTCCTCCAGCTCGTCCCGGGTCATCTTCGACCGGCCGGCGACGTCGAGCTCCTGGGCGTGGTCGTACAGCTCCTTCTTCGACAGGTCGCCCAGGTCCTCACCCGGCCGGTCGGAGTCTCCGCCGTCGGCGTCCGACCCTGCCCGGCGCGTGGTCAGCCCACCGGTGTCCTGGGCGTTGCCCGGTCGGTGCCCCTTGGCGTTCGCGACGCTGGCGCTCAGCGCCTCCATCAGGTCAACGACGTTCGCGGCGGTCTCCGGCTCGCCTTCGGTGACCACCTCGTCGCCGCGGCGCTTGGCCTCGATCAGCTCGTTGACCCGATCGCGATAGGTGTCCCGGTAGTTGCCGGGATCCCACTCGGTGGTCATCGAGTCGATGAGGGACACGGCCATGTCGAGGTCGCGGGACTTGAAGGACTGGCGTACCGGCAGCTGCTCGATCTCGTCCACGGGGTCCCGCACCTCGTCGGCGAAGAACATGGTCTCCAGGGTCAGGACCTCCCCCTGCGGCCGGATGGCGGCCAGGTACTGCTTGGACCGCATGACGAACGTGGCGATCCCCACCCGGCCGGCGCGTTCCATCGCCTGCAGGAGGAGGGCGTACGCCCGCTGCGCCTGGTCGTCCTGCGGGGCCAGATAGTAGGTCTTCTGGTAGTAGATCGGGTCGATCTCGGCCACGTCGACGAAGTCGGAGATGTCGATGACCCGGGAGCGCCCCGGCGCGATCTCCTCCAGCTCCTCGGGCGCCACGATGACGTAGCGACCGTCACCGACCTCCTCACCCTTGACGATGTCGTCGTAGTCGACCTCATCGCCGGTGTCCTCGTTGACCCGCCGGTAGCGGATCCGGGAGGAGGTCCCCCGCTCGAACTGGTTGAAGTGCACCGACTTGTCCTCGGTCGCGGAGTACAACCCGACCGGCACGTTGACCAGTCCGAAGCCCAGGGCCCCGGTCCAGATGGCTCGAGCCACTGCCACCGCCTCCTCGCGTCGCCTGCAGGCGCCCTACCCGAGCGGGGCGGGCTCATGCCGCGCCGGACCGTGGCGGGCGGGGAGCTCAGGGCGCTGCACCGTCGGGGGGCGCGGTCTGCTCGAGTCGCTGCACACGCGCCCGGGCACGGTCCCGCACCGTGTTCGCACGCTGCACCCGGCGCTCGGCGGCATCCCGCCGCCGCTGGCCGCCCCGCAGGTCCGCGGTCACCTCACCGGCCTCCTGCTCGGCCTCGCGCAGCTCCCCCTCGAGCTCGCCGATCCGCGCGCGCAGCTGCTCCTGCCGCGTGCTGAGCCCCGCCAGGTGTTCCCGCTCCCGCTCCGCGTCCGCCTCGGCGTCGGCGGCGGCGGTCTCGGCGTCGGCCAACTCCTCCCGCGCACTGGCCAGCTGACGCCCCGCGGCACGTTGCCGCCGGTCCTCCCCCGACGCGCGGTCGCCGCGGGTGGTCGGGGCCGGGGCGTCATCCTCCCCCTGCGGGAGGGTGGCAACCGAGCCCTGCACGTCGGCCGTCCCGACGCCGGAGTAGGACAGCGGCGACGTGAGCCGGCCGGACAGCGTCGCGCGTCCGGCGTCCTCGTCGGCGACCGCTGCGCGCAGGGTGTCCTGGACCTGACCGGCGACCGAATCGCTCACCGGCCGGCCCAGCTCCTTCGCCAGCGAGCGGGCCTGCCGGGTCAGCGCCAGCACCACGGCACGGCGCTGCCGGGTGAGCTCCTTCAGCTGGTCGCCCTCGAGGTCGCGCTGCGCCTCGCGGAGGTCGGCCCCGAGGTCGACGAGCTGGCGGAGTTCGTCGGGCTGCCGCCGCACGAGCGTGTTGACCACCCAGGCCGCGGTCGTCGGTTTCCGCAGCCCGCCGATCGCCTCCGCCAGCTCCCGGTCGCCCTGGGCCCGCGCCTCCTTGCGCCGCGCGTCGCGTGCGGCGATGAACTCGTCCGGCGGCAACCCGTACAGCTCGTCCGCGACGCCGGAGAGCCCCACCACGCCGGCCTCCCGTCTCTCGCGACTGCGCGTGCTCGGTCCCCCGGTCCGCTGCCCCGGGGCGGCGTCGGGAAACCACCCCGGTCTCCTCGCCGTGGCCGGCGTCGCGACCGGCCCCAGACCCGGAGCGCGCCGGACCAGGCGACTGCGGTGGCCGGGCCACCCTGGCGGCCGGCAACCCTGGCGGCCGGCAACCCTGGCTGCCAGGAACCTCTGTTGGCCGGCAACTCTGGCTGCCGGCCAACTCCGGTAGCCAGGCAACTCCGGTAGCCGGACAACTCCGGTAGCCGGGCAACGTGACGGCTTCACGCACGCACCAGTAGCCAGCCACGGTGGGACCGTGGCCGGCTGCCGGGACCGGGCCGATCAATGCGCCAGTGCTCCGATGAGGATCTGGGTGTCGTCGGGCCGGTAGGTGCGCCATCGCCCGCCGGGATCTCGCTCGACCCGGAACCCGTGGTGGACCTTGGTGTGGTGCCGTTCGCACAGGAGTGCTGAGTTCTGTAGCGACGTCTCCCCGCCGTGCAGCCAGTGGACCAGGTGGTGCACGTCGCACCACCACGATGGCGCGCCGCAGCCGGCGAACACGCAGCTCTTGTCCCGCCGTTCCACCGCCTTCCGCAGGCCCGGGGTGACCACCCGGTGATCTCTGCCGAGATCGAGCGGGGTGCCGTCGGGACCCATCACGATCCGGGAGATGCTGCCGTCGCAGGCCAGGTAACGGGCCCGGGCGGCGGAGATCGTGGCTCCGAAGCCCATCTCCGCAGCACCGGCGCCGGTGGCCGGGTCGACCAGGTCATCGAGGTCGATGCCCACGACCACGTGCGGCTTCACCGTGCGCAGGATCGGCAGGTTCCCCGACGCCAACTGGTTGTCACACAACTGCACGAAGGCATCGCCGTTCTGCTGGGCGCGGGTGCGCTCATCACCCTTGGGGCGGTCGGCCTGCACGATCGACTCGATCGCCGCCTGCGCCTTCTCCCCGCCGGCGGCATCCAGCTCGAAGTGGCCGGTGACGGTCCCGTCGGCGTGCTTGACCATCGTCAGCCGGCGACCTTCCGTCGGGTCCGGCTCCGGGCCATCGGGATCGAGTGCGTCGTCGAAGGCCTGCACCGCGGCGGCCAGCGACTCGTGCGTGGACTCTGTGGCCACGCGCGCCCACACCTGGTCGAACGCCGCGAGGTCGATGCCCTGCTCCTCGGCCCGGGCCACCTCACCCGCCCCGATCTTCTCCGCCACCACGTTCACCTGCGCCGCGGTGATCTGCCCGTCGGCGAAGCCGGCCGCCAAGGCCGGGAAGTGCTCCAACACCCGCCCCGACCGCACGACCCGCGACGCCTCCGTCTGCGACAACCGGGGATGACCGATCAACCACGACCGCATCGACTTCAACCCGTCGTACTCCGCAGCCTGAGTGGTCTCCGCGTGCCGCACCGTGCGGGTCAACTCCGCCGCGACCCGATTGCCGAGCTGCACCAGCAACGTCGTCCGGTCCAACACAGCGCCATCCGTCAACTCATGCAGGTCCTCGGCCGCAAGGGCGTCCAGAGCCGACTGCAACTCGCTCATGACACCTCCCGACCGTTTCGAACGTGTGTACGAATGATATCGACACCAGGTCACTGGTACAACCCGTATCCGCAGGTCAGACGCTTGTCCACAGATCTTTCCAGGACCTTGACAGACCGCCAGGGCGCGCTGATCGGACCGCTGCGGAGAGCCCGAGAACGACCCGCACGACCGTCGAGTGACCGCCCGATGTCGAGAACTCGCAGCCGGTTCCGTCCCTGGGGTGTCCGCGGCCACGATGGGCCGCACCAGCACCGAGGAGAGCCACGATGGCCAAGTACCTGATGCTCAAGCACTACCGGAGCACGTCGAAGTCGCTCGACTGCGCGCCGATGGACCAGTGGACGCCGGACGAGGTCTCGGCCCACATCCAGTACATGAACGACTTCGCCGCGAAGCTGACCGAGTCCGGCGAGTTCGTCGACGGCCAGGCGCTCGCCCCCGAGGGCACCTGGGTCCGCTACGACGGCGAAGGCCGTCCGCCGGTCACCGACGGGCCGTTCGCCGAGAGCAAGGACCTGATCGCCGGGTGGATGGTGATCGACGCCGACAGCTACGAGCGCGCCGTCCAGCTGGCCGGGGAGCTCTCGGCGGCCCCCGGCCCGGGTGGTCAGCCGATCCGCGAGTGGCTGGAGCTGCGCCCGTTCCTGGGTGCGCCCCCCACCATCACGGAGTGACCCCGCCGGTGGACGACGTCCTGGTGCGGAGCCTGGTGCCGGGCGTGCTCGGCGTCCTCGTCCGCCGCGGAGCCGACTTCGCGGCGGCCGAGGACGCCGTCCAGGAGGCGCTGGTCGAGGCGGTGCACAGCTGGCCGGCCGCTCCGCCGCGGGACCCGAGGGGCTGGCTGGTCACCGTGGCCTGGCGCCGGTTCCTCGACGCGACCCGGGCCGAGGCCACCCGCCGCCGCCGGGAGGAGACCGTCGCCGACGAGCCGCCGTCCGGGCCGGTGCCCTCGGCGGACGACACGCTGCAGCTGTACTTCCTGTGCGCCCACCCGTCGTTGACGCCCGCGTCGGCGGTGGCGCTCACGCTGCGCGCCGTCGGCGGGCTGACCACCCGCCAGATCGCCGCGGCCTACCTGGTGCCCGAGGCGACGATGGCGCAGCGGATCAGCCGGGCGAAGCGGACCGTCTCCGGCGTCCGGCTCGACTCCCCCGGCGACGTCGCCACCGTGCTGCGCGTGCTGTACCTGGTGTTCAACGAGGGCTATTCCGGGGACGTCGACCTGGCCGCCGAGGCGATCCGGCTCACCCGGCAGCTAGCCGCCGCCGTCGACCACCCGGAGGTGGCGGGGCTGCTCGCCCTGATGCTGCTCCACCACGCGCGGCGGGCCGCCCGGACCGCGACCGACGGCAGCCTGGTGCCCCTCGCCGAGCAGGACCGCAGCCGGTGGGACACCGCGCTGGTCAGCGAGGGTGTCGACGTCCTGCAGACCGCCCTGGCCCGGGACCGGCTGGGTGAGTACCAAGTCCAGGCTGCGATCGCGGCGCTGCACGCCGACGCACGGTCGGCCGCCGACACCGACTGGGTGCAGATCGTGGAGTGGTACGACGAGCTGGTCCGCCTGACCGGCAGCCCGGTGGTGCGGCTCAACCGCGCGGTCGCCGTCGGTGAGGCCGACGGTCCCCGCGCCGGCCTGGCGGCGCTCGCTGAGGTGGACGACGCACTCCCCCGCCACCGTGCCGTGGCCGCGTATTTGCACGAGAAGGACGGCGACCGGACGACGGCGGCGCGGCTCTACGCCGAGGCGGCCGCCCTGGCGGGCAACGCAGCAGAGCGCAACCACCTGACGCGCCAGGCGGCCCGACTCAACTCCCGCTGACGGCCGGCCCGATGACTTCCCCGTCGTCCCGGAGTCGGTGCTGCGAGACGACCCGAAGGAGATCCCGTGCCCACGATCCTGCCCATGATCCTCACCGCTGACCCGGAGAGCCTGAGGGACTTCTACGTCGGCGCCCTGGGCGCTCAGGTGGTCGAGCGGACCCCGCCCGAGGACGACGGCGACCCGCCGTTCTTCCTCAGCCTGCGCATCGGTGACTCGGTGCTGGGGCTCGTCCGGGAGGCGGAGCCGCCCGCCAGCAACCGGACCCTGCTGGGGATCAGCGTCGACGACGTCGACGCGCTCCTGGACTCCGTGCGCTCACACGGCGGCTCGGTCACCGGAGGGCCGACGGACATGGCGTGGGGCATGCGCGTGGCCCACGTGAGCGACCCGGACGGCAACCCGATCAACCTCCAGTGCCCCATCAGGGACTGAGGCAGGCGCGGTCGATCCACTCGCGGAGCAGCGCGCCGAACACCTCCGGCCGCTCGTGCACGAGCGCATGGCCGGCGTCGTCCACGACCGCCAGGGTGGCGTACGGGTGGTCGCCGAGGAGCCCGACCGCATCGGCGTACCCGACGGTGGAGTCGCGGCGGCCGGCGACGATCAGGGTGGGCCCGTCGTAGCCGCGCAGGTCGATCGACCACCCCGCGAAGACCCGCTCCAGCGCGGCTTCGTCGACCAGCGTCGTGCCGGGGACGACGTGGTCGCGGTAGCGGCGAGCGGTCGCTCGGGTCCGGACCACGAAGTACTCGTCGAACCCCGCCCGCAGCTCCGGTGCCAGCTCGTCATGGGCGTCGACGTCCTGGCGGACCACCTGGTGCTCGGGCACCTTGCCGGTCCGCTCGCCGAGCGGGCACACCAGCGCGAGGCCGCGCACGAGGTCCGGACGTCGGGCAGCCAGGCCCCGGGCCAGGTAGGCGCCGTAGGAGTGCCCGAGCAGCAGCACCGGTTCGTCGGCCAGCTGCTCGACGAAGCCGGCGAGCAGCGTGACGACGTCGTCGTTGCTGGCCAGGCCCTCGGCCATCGAGCGGCCCATCCCGGGCAGGTCCGGGTAGACGCGGCGCAGTCCGACGTCCGGGACGACGGCCTCGACCGCTGCCTCGATCTCCCGGTGGTCGACGCCGGCGCCGTGCAGCGCGACGAGCGGCGGGCCGGTCCCGTGCTCGACGTGGTGGACCGAGACCCCGTCGACCTGGCTGTCCATGCCGGCACGCTAGTGAGCCGTCCGCCGCCCGGGTAGAGGCTCCGACCGCCCACCGAGGCACATCGCCACGACCGCCGCGCCGAGCAGGCACAGCGCGCCGTTGACCGCGATCGCCGTCGTCACCCCGTCGAGCACCCCCGAGCCACCGAGCACCACCGCCGTGACGACGGCGCTCATCACCGGCGTCCCGAGGGTGATGCCGATCTGCTGGCTCATCGTGGTCAGCCCGGTGGCCAGGCCCTGCTCGGTCTCGGGCAGCCCGGACGTCGCGGTGACCATGAACCCGACGATGACGACGAGGTTCGCGACTCCCCCGACGAAGGTGGCCGCCAGCACCAGCCAGATCGATGCCGCGGCCTCGGAGACGAACACCAGCGACAGCGTCGCGACGGCCTGGACGACGAAGCCGCCGACGATCGCCGTCCGGGTGCCGAACCGGCCGATCACTCGAGGCCCGAGCAGCCCGCCGGCCACGGTGCCGAGCCCGAGGACGGCGAAGGACAGCCCGGCGCCGAGCGGGCTGTAGCCGAGCACCTCCTGCAGGTACAGGGTGAGCAGGAAGACCAGCGACGTCTCGGTGACGAAGGCGAGCGCGCCGGCGACGTTGCCGACGGCGACGCTGCGCCGGCGGAGGACCGACAGCGGCACGAGCGGGAACGCCGTCCCCCGCTCGACGGCGACGAAGGCGACCAGCAGCGCCACCGCGACGGCGAAGGCCAGCAGCGTCAGGCCGTCGGTCCAGCCCCGCGATGCGGCACGGGTGAGCCCGAAGACGAGCGCGAGCAACCCGAGCGTCACGGTCGCCGCACCGGGCACGTCGAGCCGGGTGCGCTGCTCGGCCGGGCGCTCGGCGAGCACCCGCGGCGCGACGATCAGCACGAGCACGGCGACCGGGACGTTGAGGAAGAACGCCCACCGCCAGCTGAGCAGGTCGGTCAGCAGCCCGCCGAGGACGGCGCCGGTGGTGAACCCGGCGGCCATCAGCGCACCGTTGAGCCCGAGCGCCCGGTCGCGGGCCGGGCCCTCGGGGAACGTCGCGAGCAGCAGCGCCAGCGCGGCCGGGACGACGATCGCGGTCGCGACGCCCTGGGCGACCCGGGCGGTGAGCAGCACCGCCGGCGTCGTCGCCAGCCCGCCGAGCAGCGAACCGGCGCCGAGCAGGGCCATGCCGAGCAGGAACATCCGGCGCCGTCCGGCGAGGTCGGCCACCCGGCCCATGAGGAGGGTGAGCCCGGCGGCGCAGAGCGCGAAGGCGGTGGCGATCCACTGCAGGTCGGCGATGCCGAAGCCGACGTCCGTACCGATGGTGGGCAGGGCGACGTTGAGGATGGAGAAGTCGACGGCGAGGGTGAAGCTCGCGGTGAGCAGCACGGCCAGGGCGGCGCGCTGCCGGGTCGGTGGGGCGAGAGTGGTCACCCCGGCGACGCTGCGCTGACTGCCGCCGGGCAACCACACCCCCGTCTGCCTGTCACTGGCAGGGACAGGCTGGGTTTTGGCGCCGGCGGCAGGATGAGCCCATGACCGAGCTCGGGGAGTTCCTGCGCGTGCGCCGGGCGGCGTTGCAGCCGGCGGACGTCGGCCTGCGCGGCTACGGCGCGCGGCGGGTGCCCGGGCTGCGGCGTGAGGAGCTGGCGATGCTGGCCGGGGTGAGCGCCACGTACTACGCGCGGCTGGAGCAGGGGCTCAGCGCGAACGCGTCGGAGGCGGTCCTCGACGCGCTGGCCCGGGCGTTGGAGCTGGACGCCGACGAGCAGACGCACCTGCGCACCCTGGCCCACACCCCCACCCGCCGCCGTCCCCGTTCGCGCCCGGACATGATCCGCCCCGGGATGCTGCGGCTGATCGAGTCGATGCCGGACACCCCGGCGGTGGTGCTCGGACGGCGCAGTGAGGTCCTCGGCTGGAACGCGCTCGGCCACCGCCTGGTTGCCGGGCACCTGCCGTTCGACTCACCGCACCGCCCGGCCGCGCGCCCGAACATGACCCGCCTGCTGTTCCTCGACGCGCACACCCGCGAGCTGTACAGCCGGTGGGACGACGAGGCGCAGCGGGCGGTGTCGTCGCTGCGGGTGCTGGCCGGCCGGTCGCCGGACGACGACGAGCTGACCCGGCTGGTGGGCGAGCTGACCGTGCAGAGCGCGGAGTTCGCCCGGCTGTGGGCCCGGCACCCGGTGGCGAACTGCGTCTCCGGCACCAAGCAGCTGCGGCACCCGGAGGTCGGCGAGCTGGAGGTGGCGTTCGAGGTGCTCACCCCACCCGACGATGCCGGGCACCGCGTGCTGCTCTACACCGCTGCGCCCGGGACGCCGTCCGCCGCACCCCTGGACCTCCTCCGCCGCAGCTGGCCGGCACCGCGGGAGGTACCGGATGCGGTAGCCGGTCAGGGCGCCCGGACCAGCCCCTCCTGGTAGGCGATGACGACCAGCTGGGCCCGGTCGCGGGCGCCCAGCTTCGCCATGGCCCGGTGCACGTGGGTGCGCACGGTCAGCGGGCTCACGACCAGCCGTTCGGCGATCTCCTGGTTGGACAGGCCGTGCGCGGCCAGCCCGGTGATCTCGCGCTCCCGGTCGGTCAGCCTCGGGAGCAGTCCGCGCGGCAGGTCGCCGATGCCGTCCGGACTGGCGAGGAAGCGGTTCACCAGCACCCGAGTGGCGACCGGCGAGAGCAGGGCCTCTCCGTCCACGACCGTCCGGATCCCGGCGAGCAGCTCGGCAGGCGTGACGTCCTTGCCCAGGAAGCCGCTCGCCCCGGCCCGGAGCGCGTGCGCCACGTGCTCGTCGGACTCGAAGGTGGTCAGGATCAGCACCCGCGTGCCCGCCAGGTCGGCGTCCGAGCAGATCTGCCGGGTGGCGGCGAGCCCGTCCAGGACCGGCATCCGGATGTCCATCAGCACCAGGTCCGGACGGTGCTGGCGGGCGAGCTCGACCGCCTCCGCGCCGTTCGCAGCCTCGGCGACGACCGTCAGGTCGTCCTCGGAGTCGATCAGCATGCGGAACGTCGAGCGCAGCAGCGCCTGGTCGTCGGCCAGCAGCACCCGGATCATCGGGGTCCCTCCCAGTGCGTCAGCGGCACGGCGAGGGTGACGGCGTACCGGTCCTCCCCCGCCGGGCCGGCGTGCACCGTCCCGCCCACCGCGAGCGCGCGCTCCCGCATCCCGATCAGCCCGTAGCCCGATCCGACCGGCCCGGGCCGGACGCCGGTGTTCTCGACGTTGACGCAGAAGCTGTCCTCGGTGCGGCGCACGGTGATGGTCACCGACGGCCGGACCGCGTGCTTGGTGACGTTGGTCAGCGCCTCCTGCACGACGCGGTACGCGGTGACGTCGACCAGCCGGGGCAGGCACTCCAGCGCCCCCTCGCGGAGCACCGTGACCTCGATGCCGGCCGCCCGGCAGGGCTCGACCAGCTCGTCGAGCTGGTCGAGCCCCGGTGCCGGCACGGTGTCCACCGGCGGTCCGTCGTCGAAGGTGCGCAGCACTGCGACGGTGGCCTTGAGCTCCTGGAGCGCCGCCGACGTGGAGGTGCTGAGCCCGGCCAGCAGCTCCCGCGCCTGCTCGGGACGCCTGTCCAGGAGGTGCTCCGCGGTCCCGGCCTGCGCATGGGCCACCGTGAGGTGGTGGGCGACGACGTCGTGCAGCTCCCGCGCGATGCGCAGCCGTTCCTCGCCCACCCGGTGCCGGACCTCGTCGTCCCGGCTGCGCTCGGCGTCCTCGGCGCGGGCCCGGACGACGTCGAGGTAGGACCGGTGGGCCTGCGTCGTCCGGCCGGCGAACACCGCCGGCAGCAGCCACAGCGCGACGCCGACGGTGCGCAGCACCAGCGAACCGCCGGTGGGGGTGTCGATCAAGCTGCCCAGGATCACCGCGGCCACCGCAGCCCCGGTCCACCAGGCGACCGCCCGCACGGACCCGACGACCGCGAGCCAGTACAAGCAGCCGATCAGCGGGGCCAGCAGCAACGGCGTCGGCAGGTAGCCGAGCGCGCACGCGGCGGTCTCGCAGCAGATCGCGACGGCCGTCGCGGCGCGCGGCCACCGGGCCGCGGTGAACAGGGCGATGCTGGCGACCAGGCTGAGCAGCACGCCGGGGACGAGCACGGCCGGACCGACGATGCCCTGGGTGCCGATGCTGGCACCGAGGGCGGCGAAGAGGAACGCCACGAGCGCGGCCGCCGCATCCCGCCCCCCGATCCGGCCGGTGCTCATCGGCGGTTGCTCAGCGCCAGCTCTGGTCGCTCCTCCGCCGGTGCGGGCGCCAGCGACGCACCCTCCACGTCGACCCGCGGCAGCAGCCGGTCGAGCCAGCGCGGCAGCCACCACGCCCGCTCCCCGAGGAGCTGCAGGACGGCGGGCACCAGCGTCAGGCGGACGACGAAGGCGTCGAAGAAGACCGCCGCGGCGAGCCCGAGACCGACCATCTTGATCAGCGGTTCCGACGCCGCCGCGAACCCACCGAAGACCGCGATCATGATCACCGCGGCGGCGACCACGACCTTCGAGCTCTGCGCGAAGCCCGTGCCGACCGCCTCGCGGGCCGGCACACCGTGCACGTGCGCCTCCCGCATCCGCGACACCAGGAACACCTCGTAGTCCATGGCCAGCCCGAACACGATCCCCACCAGCAGGATCGGCATCAGGCTCATGACCGGGCCAGTCTGCTCGACACCGAGCAGATCACCTGCCCAGCCCCACTGGAAGACCGCGACGATCACCCCGATCGAGGCGAAGAGCGAGAGCAGGAAGCCGACCGCGGCCTTGACCGGCACCCAGATCGAGCGGAAGACCACCAGCAGGAGCAGCACCGCGAGACCCACGACGAGCGCGACGTAGGGCACCAGGGCCGACTGGGTCTTCTGCGCCATGTCGATGTCGAGCGCCGTCGTCCCGGTGATCTCGTAGCTGACGCCCTGGTCGCGCTCCACGGCCGGGCGGGCGTCGCGCAGCGACTCGACCAGCGCCTCGGTGCGCTCGTCGGTCGGCCCGGTGGTGGGGACGGCGGTGAGGACGGCGGTGTCCCCCTGCTCGTTGAAGGTCGGGGTCGACACCGAGGCCACGCCGTCGGTCGCCGCGACGCTGCGCGCGACGGCCGCCGCGGCGGTCTCGGGGTCGCCGGCCCCGCGGGCGTCGACCACCACGGTCAGCGGACCGTTGGAGCCGGGCCCGAACGCCTCGGCACGCAGGTCGTAGGCCCGGCGCTCGGTGGCCGTGGTCGGCAGCGAGGCGTCGCCGGGGGTGCCCAGCTGCAACGACAGCGCCGGGACGGCGACCGCGGCGAGCACCGCGACCCCGGCCACCGTCACCAGCAGCGGACGCCGCCGCACCAGCCGCATCCACGTCCGGGCCACCGGGACACGGGGGTTCGTGCCGGCCCCACGCCGCTGCGACCGCGACCGGACCCGGTTCGGGAACATGCCCAGCAGCGCCGGGACCAGGGTCAGCGCGACCAGGACCGCCACGACGACGGCGCCGGCGGCGGCCAGCCCCATCTTGGTCAGCGACGGGATGCCGACCACGAACAGCCCGGCGAGCGCGATGACCACCGTCGTCCCGGCGAAGACGACCGCGGAACCGGCGGTGCCGACGGCGCGGCCGGCCGCCGTCTCGGCGTCGTCCTGGCTGAGCCGTTCCTCCTGGTAGCGCGAGACGACGAACATGGCGTAGTCGATGCCGACCGCGAGCCCCAGCATCAGCGCGAGCATCCCGCTGGTGATCGCCATGCCCAGCGGGCCGGCGAGTGCCCAGACGCCGAGAAACGAGATGGCCACCCCGATGATCGCGGTGAGCAGCGGCAGGCCCGCGGCGATCAGCGACCCGAAGGTCAGCAGCAGGACGACGGCCGCGATCGCGACCCCGACCAGCTCGGTGGCGCTCATGCTGGTGGGGCTGTTGAGCGCCGAGCCGCGCATCTCCGCGGTCAGCCCGTCGTCCCGGGCCTGCTCCACTGCCTCCTCCAGCAGGGCGCGCGACTCGTCGGTCACCTCCGCCGACGGCACGTCGTAGCTCACCGACGCGAAGCCGGTCGTGCCGTCGGCGCTGATGCTCGCGCCCGCCGACGGGGGCACCACCCGGGACACCTGCGGGCTGCCGGCGGCGGTGGCCAGCGCCGCCTCGACCGCCGCCTGGTTCGCCGGCGCCTCCAGCGAGCCGCCGTCAGGGGCGACGAAGACGAGGGTCGCCGATGCGCTGTCCGTGGGGGTGTCCGGGAAGCGCTCGGCGAGGAGGTCGAACGCGTCCTGCGACTCGATGCCCGGGATGGTCGCCCGGGTGTTCACCGGGCCCTCGGACGTGACGGCGGCCGTCACCGCCCCGGCGAGGACAATCAGCCAGAGCACAGCGACCGACCACCGCCGGCGGAAGGAGAAGCGGCCGAGACGATCGAGCAGACCTGCCATGTCATAACACCCCAGATGTCGTGGTCGTCCTGGGAGCGTCCCGTCCGGGGAGGGGGGCTGTCGTCGTGCAGATCCAGGCTCTGACTACGGCGTTCTCAGTAGCCGACTCACCTTTCTGGGTCTGCACCAAGGCCGAGTGGCGGCGGGCTCAAGAGGGCAGCGACGAGGCCGACGGTCTTCCCTGGCCGCTCGACGCCGTACGCGAGCTGACCACGCTGTGATTAAGCGCAAGGTCTGCCGATCCGACGACCTGATCCTCTAGGTCGCCCCGGGGGCCGACGTCCACGAGCAGGTCTCCAAGGTGATCCTCCAGCTCCGACGCATTCGCCGGAGCGGAGGCCGCTGACCCGGGAGGGACTCAGCTCGCTGCACCAGCCCCGTCTCCTCATTGGAGGCGCGGCCTGGCGGCGTTTACACGGACCCCGGCGGCGGCAGTCGCGCGTCACCCTGAAGATCGACTCTGGAACTATCCGACCTACGAGCTAGCTTGAGTGGCCGCAAAGATGAGGCGGCCTCTGGGCTTCACACGCCAGGCCCCGATGCCGAAAGATCAAACCCACGAGCACCCAGGAGGTGATTCTCATGAGCGAAGACACCACCCTCGGCTTGGAGATCACCGCTGCCGGGCCTGCTACGACGGGTGGCCGCCTGCCCTTGTCGGAGCTGGCGCGAATCGCTGGTGAGTTCCAGTCGACGTTGGAGCGCATCGCGCTCGGCCGCACCGGTGAGAGCCCACAGAGCGGACGTCGCCGAAAGGCCGTCGTTGAGGCCGTGCGCCTAGAGATTCGCGGCTTCCGACCCGGCTCGGCCATCTTGACGGTGGAGCGGGCGGCACACGACGCCCTTTTTGGGCACGAACTGCTCGCCCAATCCCTCGATGACCTCCATGTAGGCACCGACGCAATCATCAACGGAAACCCAGACGCCTTGCCGGCTTCCTTCTCCATGCCAGTACTGGACGGCCTCTTGCGCATGTGCGGCGGGATTGCCGACAGCTCGGTGGCAACGGTGGACTTCCGCGTCAAGGGCCAGTCGCTTCTTCACATCGACCAGGCCTTCCGCGACGCCGTCAGGTCGATGCGCACCTCCCGTCACTACGACGAGGCAACCATCGTCGGCCGACTCCAGATGGGCGACTTTGCTCCGTCCACCCTTCGATGCCGCATCGACACCCTCGACGCGAGCATCGTTTGCGACTTCGACGAGTCGCTTCGCGACGAGGTCCTAGCGGCGATGGACAGCATGGTCATCGCCACTGGCCGCGCCGAGTACGGCATTGACCGTGAGACTATTCGGGTGTTGGTACTGGTCGAGTTGACCGTCGTGGCGGAGAGCAGCCGGAAGAGCTTTGCGGAGTTGGCATCGGAGCAGGGCATCGCCCCCGTCACCGACCTATCCGACTTCTTTCCCAACGAGTCGGTCGAGGACGATGACTTCGAACGGTTCCTTAACGCGGCCATGTCGGCACGGGGAGAGTGAGGGCGCGAGTGGTTGCAGCATCTCGCGTCATCCTCGACACCGACGCCTTCTCCTTCCTCTTCTCCAAGCGTCCGCAGGCCGCCAACTACGGCACTGTCTTGACCGGCCGGGTGCCTGCGCTCACCTTCGTGTCCGTCGCCGAACTTCGCTTCGGAGCACTGGTCAACAGCTGGGGAGAAAAGAGGCGGGCCGACCTGGAGGCGAGCATCCGGCGATGCGTTCTGCTGCCGTTCGATGACCAACTCAGCACCGTCTGGGCCGAGTTGCGCGCACGCGCCCAACGTCTAGGCCTCGCTCTGGCCGCCAAAACCCAAGCCAACGACTGCTGGATCGCGGCTTGCGGCGTGTACTACGACGCCCCGATCCTCACCGGAAACATCAAGCATTTTGAGGGACTGGACCTCAAGCTCATCGACGGGTCCGGCACACCGTAGGAGGCCGACGTGACCGAGGTCGAAGCCGCCCCTGAAGCCCTCGCTCAGCTCGGCCAGTGGCACGGATCAGCCGACGGGGACGCCGAGCTGGTCCGGGTGGAGATTCGCCGGGCCGCCCGGCGACGAATCAAGGTCCGCACCGCAGTCGACGCCATCGGCCATCCTTTGGCCGTCACCCCGACGGCCTCCCTGGGGCGGAGCCGTGGGGAGGGGCCGCCGTCCACGCGGAGGAGTCCGGAGCCGCCGACCTACTCCGGCACGACACGAACCAGCGGGCCTGGCGGAGGATGGCCAACCGTAAGGACTAAGCCTCCTTCCGCGCCTGCCCGAGGAACGCCAGCGCGTCGCTGAGGTAGCCGCCGGCGGGTGTCTCGCTGAGGTCGTCCGAGACGATCGTCACGACCATGACGCCGACATGCCACCCTTGGTCAATGGCGTCGAGCAGGTCCGGCGGGGGGACGTCGTCGTCCCGTCCTTCCAGCTTCTCGCGGTACCCGCTGAGGCATCCTGCGTGACCTCGGGCACGACCCCCAGACGACAGCCGTGCGGACCCTTGTGGCACGGCACATGCGCGCCGTTGCACAGCGAGACGAGCGCCAGGACGTGATGAGGATCGATGCAGAGATCGCGCAGCCCGACCAGCTGCCGGAGCCTGTGGCCCTCTGACCAGGCATCTCCTCGCGGGGGCGCGCGCCGTCTCGCAGCGTCTCAGTTCTGTCAGTAGTCCACGCAACACTGCTCACCCACCTGAGGTGACACCGAAGCGAGGAGACGACGATGTCCAGCTCCGCACCGCGAAGGCAACGCAGGACCTTGAACCAGCCACGGGATTCGTTCAGCGTTGAGCGTGTGCAGTCGGGCCCTACCTCTGGAGTAACCCAGCTAGCCCAGACCAGCGGCAACCACTCCCCCGTGGTTGCCGCCGGTGCACATTCTCGCAATGTGCACCAGTGGGGCACGAACCCAACCGTCCACATCGGGGACTATCTCGATCAGTTGCCTCCGACGATGCGCGAACGCGAGAAGGGCGCACGAGGAACCACGTGGGGTCTCGGCCTTATCGCGACTCTCGGCGCGGCGTCCAGTGTCGCAACCATTACCGGGTTGAACATTGGAAGACTTCAGCTCGACGGACTGCTGCCGATCTTCCGTGCAATCGGAGAAGACGGCATATTTTCCGCCCTTGCACGACACGACACCTTCATACTCATCCGTCTACTATTCTGCCTCCTGCTGATAGGCCTCCCAGTCAGCTTCTACTTGCGCTTACGGCAGCGCGGCTGGGTGTCCAGTGGTCGCGGGCGCATCTACGAGCGAAGGAATGGCCGCCTCACCAGCGCGCGGATCGTGGGGAAGTGCCCCATTCCGCACTGCGGCGCGCCAACTAGGGTCAAGCGCGTCGTAGTCGACCACAAGACGTACACGACAAACGATGCCCAGGGGCGGCAGGTCCAGAAGGAGCGGGCCATTAGAGATTTCCGCCTAGTCTGCCGGGCGAACGGAGATCATCGATTCCGGTTCGATGTGACCAACTGTAGCGACTCCCCTAGCAGCGGGGTCACCAACCAGTAGTCCTCGAAGATGCCTGCGGGCAACGCCTCGCCTGGTCCGACGCCGGATTTCCCTGGTCGACCGCGCGCGGCCGACCAGGGGAATCCATCGACGCAGGCCCGGTAGGCCGTGTTCGTTCAGGCCGACTGCGACAGGTCCAGGCACTCCTAGGGCGGACCTAACGGACCTTAGACCGCCCCGAGTCCTTGGGGACTGAGAGTGGCCCGGCTCGACATGTCGCTACTGTCCCGGCCGCTGATGACTTGGCTCCGACGGGAGCCGCATGACCGAGGGGGACTGGATGGTGGGGTCGAGGCGACGTTGCTCGTGCTGGCAACTACCCGTCGCGGGAGAGGGCGAGCGGTCAGCCGCGTGGATCAGCCTCCAGAGTCGGATCACCGTCCGCACGGACGGGGGACTGGCACGCGGAGGGCACCGGCTTCGTCGCCCAAGTCGAGCAGGACGGCCGAACACACGACGTGTTCGCCGTCGAGCAGGACGATGGTCGGATCGCTTGGTGCGACGCCGACGCTGTTGAGTCGGTCGAAACTCATGCACCGGTGGACTCAGCCCGCGCCTTGTAACTGATGAACGACGCCCTGACGCGCCCGCTACTCATCCCGCGCGATGGGTAGGAGTTCGTGGTCATCGCTGGGGAGCACGAACGAGTGCGAGTCCACATCACCCTTGAACAAGCCCCGTGTCAGCCAGGTCGCGACAGCAACCCGGTCCCGGACGTAACCGGGTAGCGATCAGTCGACTTCCCCCGTGCTCGGTTCAGTCGGCGGAGTCTCGCCAGTCGTCAGCGCCTGAGGCCCGTGGAAGAGGGTTTCCGCACTCTGAACAATTTCTCCTACTGTGGCCACGGTCTCTCTTGCGGCTTCAAGAACGTTATTTGTTGCCTCGATCCCCTGCGTGACTAGACCGAGGGCGACCACAAGTTCTCCGCATCGCATGATCCATCGACGCTTCCAGCCAGCATTCGATCGTAGTGAGAACATCGCTTGAGTCACCTTGCCAACGGCGACCTGCGTTTCCCGAATAACCGGCGCCACCCCGAACACGTCCACATTCTTCAGCAGCCAGAGAATGTGTTGCATCTGCCGCGCGATCTGTATGCGAAGTTCTTCGGGCAGTTCGGGAGTCTCATCTAGAAGCGTTAGCCACGCTTCCACCTGGCCTTGCAGATGCGCCAGAGAGGCTGGATCGGACTTTGGCGCCTGGCTCGGAAGCCGATACGCGAGAAAGTCAGCCGTCGCCTCTAATTGATCAAGCGTCATGTCGTCAATAAGGGAGCGGGCGGGTTCGCCTGGGTTTTGCCAATGACCCTGCCACACAATTGCCCTATACCATGTCGCACTATATCTTAACGCTCGGGACCGCGCCGGTTCTTCAGGTGGCAGACTGAGCACTTGCTCCATCATGTCCCCGAAAAGGCTGACAATCTCCGCGTGGCGTCGCGCCCATCCTACGGAACCTGCCTCCATGTCGAGCACGTCAATCCAGCCATCGCGAACCGTGCCCGCCGTCGATTGGCGCAGTCGAAGCAAGATTTCATGCAATGCGTGCCCCGGCGTCTGGTGTATGACCTCGGCGCTAGTCATTAGAACGCACCCCCCGCTATGTTGGTCTGAGAGTTGGATGCCAAAGAGCGTGGTCTCAGTCGCACACCGACGCTAGTGCGCGCCTCCCACACTCGCGACACGGGCAGTCAGTACGCAAGGTGACCTTGGCCGGGACAACCGCGAGACGCAGTGTTGCCCTACCGCCGTCGTCGGCTAGCCGAGTGCAGCGCCCGCTCGACTGCCTTGGCGAGATCCTCGGCTGTGATGACCAGGTCCGGCAACTGCCGCCCACTGGGTTTCCCATGCCTGGTAAGCGCGCCATTGACGGCGTGAACAGCCGACGCGACCTGGTCGGCCTGATCAGTTAGTCGCTGACGCTCGGCTGCCGTGATGACGGTGCTGGTCTTGTCCGAACGCACTGGCGTGGGCTTCCAGGGCAACAACTCTTGGCCTCGACGACGACGCTGGGCGTTGGTGGGGACTGCTACACAGGTTTGCCGTTGCGTCTCCGGTCGCTGAGTCCTCGACGGCGACTGCCTCGCGGACGCGCCAGAGGGCGTGACACCCTCGCGCGCGTGGAGTGGTACGAGCTGACGGTCAACCTAGTGACAGGACTCGCCTGGCCAGCAGTAGTAGGCGGGATCGCGTGGGGGTTCCGTTCAAAGATCAGGGAACTGCTGGGACGAACAGGTCGCCTCACTCTCCCTGGCGGCCTGGAGTGGCATCAAGCCGAGATCGCCGACAAGGAAAGGGAACTCCTAGCGGAGGTCGAGGAGTCCGCACCCGTCCTCATCGTCCGTGGTAGCAACGATCAACTTCCGCCACTTCTCTCCGACCGCACGCATATCGATGGGCAGCACGGTGACCCTCGGCCCGACCACCCGTCGCCGAGCAAGGGAAACGGACAACGTGCCCGGCAGTACGAGGGGAGCGCCACGGGACGATCAGGACTGGTCGCATCGCAGCGTGAAGCCTTCGAGGACGTCGTTCAGCGAGCCGCCGAGTGGGGCGCCGCCCGCGGCCGGGCCGGACTCGGCGTCGAGGGCACGAAGGTTGAGTGGGGACAGGACGGCTCACCCCGACTTGATATACCGCGCGTCACTGACAGGCCGATTGCCGGCAGCGCCGAAAGCATGGGGGTGGTGCTCTCCGGGTTCGCCCACGTGAACGACCGTGAGAACCGGGGCGCTACGCGGGATGAAGCGCGCGACATCGCCAGAAGAGCGGGCATGGACCCGCGTGGCACCGCAGGCTACTACTCCATGGAGCCACCCTTGCTGGTCTCCGGGGAGGATGGCGGCCGCTGGATTACTCAGGCCGGCCGGGAGCGCCTGCGTCGGCTCCGAGATCGATGACCGGGTTTCGGCAGGTGACCCCAGTCTGGGTCACCCGCAGCTCGATCTCCCTGCCGTACGTCGGTCAGCATGACCCGCGTGAGGGCCTGCTCCAGCATCCGTAGCCCAGACGACAAAGGGCCCAACAGCTGTCGCCGTCGGGCCCTTTGCGCATTTGCGGTGGAGCTGAGGGGACTCGAACCCCTGACCCCCACACTGCCAGTGTGGTGCGCTACCAGCTGCGCCACAGCCCCTTGCCGACCCGGTCTGGTGTGTCCGAGCCGTGGAGAAGACTACATCAGGGTGAACGGTGCCCGGCGGAGGGGTCCCCGCCGGGCACCGTGTCGACGCTCCTATGGATCGTCAAGCGGGTGAGGGGGCGGCTTCGAGGCGGCGGTAGAGCTCGCGGGCGATGTAGCGCT
>NZ_JAPVBJ010000010.1 GCF_026967985.1 Modestobacter sp. VKM Ac-2984
CCTTGGCGCGCTCGCCGTCCCGGACGATCCAGGTCAGGTCACGCCGCAGCTGGGTGGCGAGCTTCCCGCCACCCTCGACCGCCTCGTGCAGCTTGTGGCCGGCGTAGAGACCCGCCTCGATCCGCCGGGCGAGGTCGACCTCCTCCTCGGCGGTGAGCAGCTTCACGCGGCCGATGAGCTTGAGGTAGGCGCGGACGGAGTCGGTGGACGCGGTGAGCTCGGCGTCCTTGCGCGCCTGGCGGAGCGCGAGGGTGTCCTCCTCGTCGTCCCACTCGGACGCGGCCGCGGCAGCACCGCCGTCGGTGTCCTCGGGCGCGTCCTCCTCTGCCGGCGCGGCCGTGGTGATCACGTCGGCTGCCGTCATGGGCGGTGGGGCGTCGGCGGCGGGGGCCTGGTCGGCGGTGGCGGCGGGGGCCTGGTCCTTGATGGCCGGGTCCTTCATCTCGGTGATGCTCATGTTCGCCTTTCCTGACGATGCCAGTCGGCATCGCACACCGGGGACGGGTGGCGGAGAGGCCGGGGGGTGAGGTGCAGGGGAGCACCGACACCTGTCGGCGGCCCGTGCGACTGCCTGGCGCAGCAGTCGGTCGCTCGGGCCGCAAACGGATCAACGCCATGGTAGGCGTCGGTACGAGGGGAGCAACCCTCGCCCGAGGGAGGAAGGCGCTCCGCCGCTGTGCTCGGGTCACCACCCGACGGGGTCCGCGGTCCCTGCGCCCACCAGGTCTCCGGGCGACACGACGGTCGCCGCACACCGGTTTGGCCCCGTGGTCGCGGTGGGAAGGGGTGGACGGAGCCGTCCGCACATCGCCAGACCCACCCTCGAGGAGAGCCCCGTCATGCTGTCGTCCCGCGGCAAGCCGATCACCGGCGCACCCCTGCTGGGTGCCGCCACCGCCCTCCTCCTCGCACTGTCCGGCTGTGGTGGCGAAGACGAGCGCGACGGGAGCCTCGCCGTCGGTGAGACCGACGTCTCCGACATCCGGGGCGAGGACGACTTCACCGACCCCTACACCGGCGAGTACGACGAGGAGTTCGCCAACGACGTCGACGTCTACGCGGGCACCGAGGTGACCGTGCTCGGCCGGGTCGAGGAGGTGCTGAGCCCGACCTCCTTCACCCTCGTCGGCCCCGGCGACGAGTCGGTCGAACCAGTCCTGGTCGTGGCCCCCGACGAGATCGTGGGGCTCGAGCCGGGCCTGCTGGTCACCGTGGCCGCCACCGCCGCCAAGGAGTTCGACGTCGCGGAGGTCGAGTCGCAGCTCGGGATCGACCTGGAGGACGAGCAGTACGAGGAGTGGGAGGACGAGGCCTTCCTGGTGGCCACGATCATCGAGGAGTCCACCGCCGAGTAGTTCGCCCCCGGGTCAGCGGAGCAGGACGAAGGCCAGCGCCAGCAACGCCACCAGCAGGCCCGCGCAGCTGAGCGCGGCGATGGGGCCTCCGGCCGAACGGATGGCCGCGAGGTCTCCCCGGGCGCGGAGCGCGTCGTGGACGGCGCGGTACCTGCGGCGGGACACCTCCAGCACGACCACCGCCGGGACCACGCCCAGCAGGATCACCACCAGGGAGACGGCGCCGAACGCGGGGCCGGCCAGCCGCCCGGCGACGAGGGCCCCGACCGCCATGGCCAGCGCGGTCCGCTGCCAGGCCAGCGCCGTCCGTTCGGCCTGCAGCCCGAGGTCGAGGACCGGGTCGGAGCCGCGCGTCACCGCAGGAGCAGGCCGGCGAGGACCAGCAGCCCGGCCACCGTGGTGCCGCCGGCCAGCACCACGCCCAGCCGGGGCGCGGGCAGCGGACGGCCCTGCCGCATCGCCCGCTCGGTGGCCGCCCAGCCGAGCCACGCCTGGGCGGGGGCGAGCAGGCCGAGCACGATGAAGACCAGCGCACTGGCCAGCCGCAGCCCCTCCGCGATGGGCAGCTCCAGCGCCTCCAGGGCGACCCCGGCGGCGACCAGCGCCAGCGACGTCCGGATCCAGGCGAGGAACGTGCGCTCGTTCGCCAGGCTGAACCGCGGGTCCGGTTCCCGCCCGGCTCCGTAGACCCGCATCGGGAAGCGGCGGACCGTGGGCGCCTCGTCCGGCACGCGTTCGACTCCCTCGTCCACGGCAGGTCCCGGCGCCCGCTCCCGGCGATGCTCGCACGCCGGCCATCGCATTCCGCTGCACCGGCGTCCCACGTCGCCCGAGGGGTTGTGTCCCAGACCACAGGGTCACTACGCTGAGCCGGTAAGAGAACGCATCGCTCGATATGCGAGCGAGCATCCACTGTGCACGGGAGCCCTCATGGCAGCGAAGCCCTTCGCCTCATCCGCAGACCTCGGCGTCAAGGAGCAGACCCTCGAGGTGCTCGCCGACGGCGTGTACGCGCTCACCGCCGAGGGCGACCCGAACCTCGGCGCCATCGAGGGCGAGGACTTCCTCGTCTGCTTCGAGGCGCTGGCCACCCCGGTCGCCGCCCGCCGCTGGCTGGCCAAGCTGCGCGAGCACACCGACAAGCCGGTCCGCTACCTGGTGCTCAGCCACTACCACGCCGTGCGGGTGCTCGGCGCCAGCGCGTTCGACGCCGAGGCCATCATCAGCTCCGAGCAGACCAAGGGCCTGATCGCCGAGCGCGGCCAGCAGGACTGGGAGAGCGAGTACGGCCGGATGCCGCGGCTGTTCGAGGAGCCCGAGTCGATCCCCGGGCTCACCTGGCCGACGATGACGTTCCGCGACAAGCTGACGATCGAGCTCGGCGGCGACCGCGGCGAGCTGGTGCTGGAGTTCCACGGCCGCGGCCACACCGAGGGCGACATCACCGCCTGGATCCCCAAGCACGGGATCCTCTTCGCCGGCGACCTCGTCGAGTCCCAGGCCGCGCTCTACACCGGCGACGCCTTCCACTTCGACTGGGCCACCGGCACCCTCGACCGGATCAAGGCCCTGGGCGCCGAGCAGCTCATCGGCGGCCGGGGGGCCATCGCCCGCGGCCGGGACGAGGTGGACGCCGCGATCGAGCAGACCCGGGCCTTCCTCACCACCATGCACGAGACGGTCGGCACCGCACACCGCGCCGGCGGGACGCTCAAGGAGGCCTTCGAGGCCACCCACGCGGCCCTGGCGCCCAAGTTCGGGCACTGGCCGATCTTCGAGCACTGCCTGCCCTTCGACGTGCAGCGCCTGTGGGACGAGTTCAGCGGCATCGAGCGCCCGGTCATCTGGACCGCCGAGCGCGACCGCCAGGTGTGGGACGAGCTGCAGGGCTGATCGGGCGATGACCTCACCCGCGATGACCACCCCCGAGGACCCCGGGACGGCGCCGGTCGTCGTCATCGGGTGCGGCCCGGTCGGCCAGACCACCGCCCTGCTGCTCGCCCGCTGGGGCCTCCCGGTCGTCGTGCTCGACGGCCGGCCCGAGCGCGACCTGGTCGGCAGCAAGGCGATCTGCCAGCAGCGCGACGTCCTCGACGTCTGGGACTCCGTCGGCGTCGGGGCGGAGCTCGCCCGCCGCGGCGTCACCTGGACCACCGCGCGGACCTTCCACCGTGACCACGAGCTGTTCAGCTTCGAGTTCGTCGACCGCGGGCGGTCCCCGTTCCCGCCGTTCGTCAACGTCTCGCAGTGCCTCACCGAGGAGCTGCTCGACTCCGCCATCGCCGCCCAGCCGCTGATCGAGGTGCGCTGGGGCCACGAGGTCACCGGCATCGCGCAGGACGACGCCGGGGTGTCCGTCTCTCGCGCCGACGGGACGACCGTCGCCGGCAGCTACGCGGTCGCCTGCGCCGGCCCGCGCGCCGACGTCGTCCGCACGGCCCTGGGCCTGACCTTCGAGGGGCAGACCTTCGGCGACCAGTTCCTCATCTGCGACATCCGCACCGACCTGCCCGGCTGGGAGACCGAGCGGCGCTTCTACTTCGACCCGGAGTGGAACCCCGGCCGCCAGGTGCTCATCCACCCCTGCCCGGACTCCACCTTCCGGATCGACTGGCAGGTGCCGCCGGAGTTCGACCTGGCCGCCGAGGAGGCCTCCGGCGGGCTGGACCGGCGGATCCGCCAGGTCATCGGCGACCGGCCCTACGAGATCGTCTGGAAGTCGGTCTACCGGTTCCACTCCCGGGTCGTGGACCGGATGCGGGTCGGGCGCGTGCTCGTGGCCGGGGACGCCGCCCACCTGGTCTCCCCCTTCGGCGCCCGCGGCCTGAACTCCGGGGTCCTGGACGCCGAGAACGCGGCCTGGAAGCTCGCCTTCGTCCTGCGCGGCTGGGCGCCGGAGACGCTGCTGGACAGCTACCACGACGAGCGCCACGCCGCGGCCGTGGAGAACCTCGACGTGACCGGGGCCACCATGCGGTTCCTGGTGCCGGGCACCCCGGCGGAGGCCGAGCACCGGCTCACGGTGCTCGAGCGGGCCACCACCGATCCCGCGGCCCGGGCCGAGGTCGACTCCGGCCGCCTGGCGGAGCCGTTCTGGTACGTCGACTCCCCGCTCACCACCCCCGACGGCCGGCGCCCGTTCCCCGGCCGGCCGGTGCGCGGCGACGTCCCGGTGCCGGCGCCGGGGGTGCTGGCGCCCGACGCCCCGGTCACCGTGCCCGGCCGGCCGGACCTCGTCCGGCTCCGGCAGCTGGCCCGGGCCGGGGTGACCGTGCTGCTCGGGGACGACGCTGCGGCGCCCCCGCTGCCCGAGCAGCCGCACGGCGGCCTGCCGGTCGCCGTCCACCGGGTCCGCGACCTCGACGCCGACGGCACCCTGCGCGAGGCGCTGGGTGCCCGCCCCGACGAGACCTGGGTGCTCCGCCCCGACGCCCACGTCGCCGCCGTGCTGACCCGACCCGCCGACGTCGCCCCCGCGGTGGCCCGGCTGCTGTCCAGCCCCGCACTCTCCCCCGTCCCTGCTTGACCCCAGGAGGTCCCGCGATGGCGTTCTACCGGCAGGTGGGCAGCGTCCCACCCAAGCGGCACACCCAGCACCGTCGGCCCGACGGCGGCCTGTACTCCGAGGAGCTGATCGGCGAGGAGGGGTTCTCCTCGGACTCCTCGCTGCTCTACCACTCCGGCATCCCGTCGGCGCTGGTCGACGCCCGGCCGTGGGAGCTGCCCGACCAGACGCTGACCCCCAACGCCCCGCTGGTCCCCCGGCACCTGAAGCTGCACGACCTGTTCCCCGGCGAGGAGCACAAGGCCACCGACGCGGTGACCGGCCGCCGGCTGGTGCTGGGCAACGCCGACGTGCGGATCTCCTACGCCGTCAGCTCGCTGACCAGCCCGTACTACCGCAACGCCACCGGCGACGAGTGCGTCTACGTGGAACGCGGGTCGGCGGTCGTGGAGACCTCGTTCGGCGCGCTGGAGGTCGGCCAGGGCGACTACGTGATCATCCCGCGGACGACGACGCACCGCTGGGTCCCCACCGGCGCCTCGGCATCCGGCACCGACCCGCTGCGCACCTACGCCATCGAGGCGAACTCGCACATCGCCCCGCCCAAGCGGTACCTGTCCCGGTACGGGCAGTTCCTGGAGCACGCCCCGTTCTGCGAGCGCGACCTCCGCGGCCCCACCGAACCGCTGGTGGCCGAGGGCACCGACGTCGAGGTCTACGTCAAGCACCGCGGCAACGGCCCCGGCGGGCTGGCCGGCACGGTGCACGTGACACCGGAGCACCCCTTCGACGTGGTGGGCTGGGACGGCTGCCTGTACCCGTACGCCTTCAACATCGCCGACTACGAGCCGATCACCGGCCGGGTGCACCAGCCGCCGCCGGTGCACCAGGTCTTCGAGGGCAACAACTTCGTGATCTGCAACTTCGTGCCCCGCAAGGTCGACTACCACCCGCTCGCGGTGCCGGTGCCCTACTACCACTCCAACGTCGACTCCGACGAGATCATGTTCTACGTCGACGGCGACTACGAGGCCCGTAAGGGCTCCGGGATCGGCAAGGGCTCGATCTCCGTGCACCCCGGCGGGCACAGCCACGGCCCGCAGCCGGGCGCGGTCGAGCGCTCGCTGGGCGCCGAGTACTTCGACGAGACCGCCGTCATGGTCGACACCTTCCGGCCGCTGGACCTCGGCGAGGCCGGCGTCGCCTCCGACGACGGCAAGTACGCCTGGTCCTGGTCCGGCCGCGGGCCGTCCGCATGACCGGCACGACAGCCGTGACCGCCTCCTGGCTCGACCTGCCCGCCGACACCGGCTACGGGCTCGCCAACCTGCCGCACGGCGTCTTCTCCACCGCGGGCACGGCGCCCCGGACGGGGATCGCGATCGGCGACCAGGTGCTGGACCTCGCCGCGGCCACCGGCGACGACGTGCACGCCACCGGCACGCTCAACGCCTTCCTGGCGCAGGGGCCGGCGGCCTGGGCGGCGCTGCGCGCCCAGCTCGTCGACTGGTTCACCGACTCCGCGCACCGCGGTGCCGTGGAGCCGCACCTCCTGCCGCGGGCCGACGTGAGGATGCACCTGCCGATCGAGGTCGCCGACTACGTCGACTTCTACAGCTCGCAGCACCACGCGGAGAACCTCGGGAAGATGTTCCGCCCGGACTCCGCGGCGCTCACCCCGAACTGGAAGCACCTGCCCATCGGCTACCACGGCCGGGCCGGCACGGTGCAGGTCTCCGGCACCCCCGTCGTCCGCCCGTGCGGTCAGCGCAAGGCCCCGGCCGACGACGCCCCGACCTTCGGGCCCTCCCAGCGGCTGGACATCGAGGCCGAGGTCGGGTTCGTGGTGGGCGCGGGCTCGGAGCTCGGCACCGCGGTGCCCGTCGGCCGGTTCGCCGACCACGTGTTCGGGGTCTGCCTGGTCAACGACTGGTCCTCCCGCGACCTGCAGGCCTGGGAGTACGTGCCGCTGGGCCCGTTCCTCGGCAAGTCCTTCCTCACCTCGGTCTCCCCCTGGGTCGTGCCGCTGGCCGCGCTCGAGGCAGCCCGCGTCGACCCGCCGGCCCGCGACCCGCAGCCACTGCCCTACCTGCGGGACGACGGCGAGCGCTGGGGGCTGGACATCAGCCTGGAGGTGCGGCTCAACGGCGAGGTGCTCAGCCGGCCGCCGTTCGAGCTCATGTACTGGACCCCGGCGCAGCAGCTGGCCCACCTCACGGTCAACGGTGCGTCGCTGCGCACCGGCGACCTCTTCGCCTCCGGCACCGTCTCCGGTCCCGGCGCCGACCAGCGCGGCTCCTTCATCGAGCTGTCCTGGGGTGGCAAGGAGCCGCTGACCCTGGCCGACGGCTCCACCCGCACCTTCCTCGAGGACGGCGACGAGGTGGTCATCACCGCCAGCGCCCCCGGCCCCGACGGCTCCCGCATCTCCTTCGGCGAGGTCACCGGCCGGGTCGAACCGGCCCGCTGACCACCCGTCCCGGCACCACCCCCGTTCCCCGTCCACCCGGCACCACCCACCTGAGAGGCCGACGATGACCACTCCCACCGTTGCCACGCCCGTCGACACCGCGTCGGACACCCCGACGTACGAGCGCCTGCTGACCGCCGTCACCGACCCCGACGGCCGCGAGGTCCTCGACCCGGCCACCGGCGAGGTCGTCGGCCGGGTCGCCTTCGGCTCCGCGGCGGACGTGGACCGCGCCGTGGCCACCGCCCGCGCCGCCCAGCCGGCCTGGGCGGCCCGCGCCGACTCCGAGCGCATCGACCTGCTGCTGAAGGCGGCCGACGCGATCGACGCCGCGGCCGAGCCGCTGGCCGAGCTGCTCTCCCGCGAGCAGGGCAAGCCGCTCAACGGCCCGAACGCCCGGTTCGAGGTCGGCGCCTGCTCGGCGTGGCTGCGGGCCACCGCCGCCACCGAGCTGCCCGTGGAGACCGTCGTGGACGACGGGGACACCCACGCCGAGCTGCACTACCGCCCGGTCGGCGTCGTCGGCGCCATCGGGCCGTGGAACTGGCCGATGATGATCACCATCTGGCAGGTCGCCCCCGCCCTGCGGATGGGCAACACCGTGGTCGTCAAGCCCTCCGAGCACACCCCGCTGAGCGTGCTGGCGCTGCTGCACGTCCTCAACGGCGTCCTCCCCGCCGACGTCCTCACCGGCGTGGCCGGCGAGGGTGACGTCGGCGCCCGGCTGTCCAGCCACGCGGGAGTGGACAAGGTGATGTTCACCGGCTCCACCGCCACCGGGCAGGCGATCATCAAGAGCTCCGCGGAGACGGTGAAGCGGCTGACGCTGGAGCTGGGCGGCAACGACGCCGGCATCGTGCTGCCCGACGTCGACCCGAAGGCGATCGCGGAGGGCCTGTTCTGGGGCGCCTTCATCAACACCGGCCAGACCTGCGCCGCGCTCAAGCGGCTGTACGTGCACACCGACGTCTACGACGAGGTCTGCGCGGCCCTGGTCGAGGTGGCGAAGGCGATGCCGATGGGCCGGGGCCTGGACGAGCAGAACGTGCTCGGCCCGCTGCAGAACCGCGCCCAGTACGAGATCGTCGCGCGGCTGGTCGAGGCCGCCCGCGACTCCGGCGCCACGATCCTGACCGGTGGCGACCCCGACACCGACGCCCCCGGCCACTTCTACCCCACCACCCTGGTCGCCGACATCGACGACCAGAACCCGCTGGTGGCCGAGGAGCAGTTCGGGCCGGCGCTGCCGATCGTGCGCTACGACGACCTCGAGGAGGCCGTCGCCATGGCCAACCGGCTCGACGTCGGCCTGGGCGCCTCGGTGTGGAGCAGCGACCGGGACGCCGCCCGCGCCGTCGCCGCCCGGCTCGAGGCCGGCACCGTCTGGATCAACGCCCACGGCGGGGTGCACCCGATGATCCCCTTCGGCGGGCACAAGAGGTCCGGGTACGGGCTCGAGTTCGGCGCGGAGGGCCTGAAGGCCGTGGCGGTCCCCCAGGTGATCAACGGCTGAGCCGGGCCGGTGCCCGCGGCCTAGGGTGGACCACCACGACCACAGGGGGACGGCGATGCCAGCGAACGACAGCGGGGGTGCTCCGCAGTCGCAGACGCTGGACCGCGGCATCCGGGTCCTCGAGCACCTGGCCAGTGCGGGCACCCCGCAGCCGGTGACCGAGATCGGCCGTGCCCTGGACCTGCACCGGTCGATCACCTACCGGCTGCTGCGCACGCTGGAGGACCACCAGCTCGTCGAACGCGACCCGCTGGGCCACTACGGCCTGGGGCTCGGGATCGCCGCGCTGGCCCGCGGGGTGCGCACGGACCTCAACGCCGCGGCGCTCCCCCGGCTCAACCAGCTGTCCACCGAGCTGGGCATGACGGCCTTCCTCGTGGTGCGGGCCGGCGACGAGGCCGTGACGGTGACCAGCGTCGAGCCCCAGGACACCCGGGCGCACGTCACCTACCGGCCGGGCACCCGGCACCCGGTCGGCCGCGGCGCCCCCGGGCTGGCCCTGCTGATGCCGGAGCCACCGGCAGCCGACGACCGGGTGGTGCTCCAGCAGGCGCGGCGGACCGGCTGGGCCAGCTCGCACGGCGAGGTGATCCCCGGCATCCGGTCGATCGCCGCGCCGGTCCTCGGCCCGGACGGCGGGGCCCGCGCCGCGCTCGCCGTGGTGTTCGTGGACGGGGACAGCGACGTCGAGCAGATCGGCCGGGCCGTGGTCGCCGCCGCCGGAAAGGTCGCCGCCGTCCTGCGCTGAGGCCCGGCCGGTTCCCCGGGCCGGGCCTCAGCTGCCGACGTAGGCGGCGAGGTGCTCGGCGGTCAGGGTGGTGCGGCCGGCGACGAGGTCGGCCGGGGTGCCCTCGAAGACGATCCGGCCGCCGTCGTGACCGGCGCCGGGGCCGAGGTCGATGATCCAGTCGGCGTGCGCCATCACCGCCTGGTGGTGCTCGATGACCACCACCGACGTGCCGCCGTCGACCAGCCGGTCGAGCAGGGCGAGCAGGTTCTCGACGTCGGCGAGGTGCAGGCCGGTGGTCGGCTCGTCGAGGACGTAGATGCTGCCCTTCTCCGCCATCTGGGTGGCCAGCTTGAGCCGCTGCCGCTCCCCGCCGGACAGCGTGGTGAGCGGCTGGCCGAGGGTGAGGTAGCCGAGTCCGACGTCGGCGAGCCGGTCGAGGACCTTGTGCGCGGCCGGCGTGCGTGCCTGTCCGGCGCCGAAGAACTCCTCGGCCTCGGCGACCGACATCGCCAGCACCTCGGCGATGTCCCGGCCCCCCAGCTCGTGCTCCAGCACCGCGGCCTGGAACCGCTTCCCCTCGCACTCCTCGCAGGGGGACGCCACGGTGGCCATGACGCCGAGCTCGGTGTAGATGACGCCGGCCCCGTTGCAGGTGGGGCAGGCGCCCTCGGAGTTGGCGCTGAAGAGCGCCGGCTTGACGCCGTTGGCCTTGGCGAACGCCTTGCGGATCGGATCGAGCAGGCCGGTGTACGTCGCGGGGTTGCTCCGCCGCGAGCCGCGGATCGCCCCCTGGTCGACCACCACCACGCCGTCCCGGGGTGCGACCGAGCCGTGGACCAGGGAGCTCTTCCCCGACCCGGCCACCCCGGTGAGCACCACCAGCACGCCGAGCGGGATGTCGACGTCGACGTCTCGGAGGTTGTGGGTGCTCGCGCCGCGCACCTCGAGGGCCCCCGTGGGGGTGCGCACCGCGGACTTCAGGGACACCCGGTGGTCCAGGTGCCGGCCGGTCAGCGTGCCGCTGGTCCGCAGTCCCGCGACGGTGCCCTCGTACACGGCCTCGCCACCGCCGGTGCCGGCGCCGGGGCCCAGGTCGACGACGTGGTCGGCGATCGCGATCATCTCGGGCTTGTGCTCGACCACGAGCACCGTGTTGCCCTTGTCCCGCAGCTGCAGGAGCAGGTCGTTCATCCGCTCGATGTCATGCGGGTGCAGGCCGATGGTCGGCTCGTCGAAGACGTAGGTGACGTCGGTGAGCGAGGACCCCAGGTGGCGGATCATCTTGGTCCGCTGGGCCTCGCCCCCGGACAGCGTCCCGGCCGGCCGGTCGAGGGAGAGGTAGCCCAGCCCGATGTCGGTGAACGAGTCGAGCAGGTGCCGCAGGCCGGTCAGCAGCGGGGCGACGGTCCCCCACGCGTGGCTGACGCCACCGTACGCGCGGGAGGTGCCCCCAGGCTCGTCGAGCGCGCGGACCCAGCCGGCGAGGTCGCTGATCTGCATCGCGCAGAGCTCGGCGATGTCCTTGCCCGCGACCTTCGACGACCGGGCCTCCGGGGTGAGCCGCGTCCCGTCGCACCCGGGGCAGGTCTGGAACGTGATCACGCGCTCCACGAAGGCGCGGACGTGCGGCTGCATCGCCTCGACGTCCTTGCTGAGCATCGACTTCTGGATCTTCGGGATGACGCCCTCGTAGGTGAGGTTGATGCCCTCGACCTTGATCTTCGTCGGCTCCTTGTGCAGCAGGTCGTGCAGCTCCTTCTTGCTGTACCTGCCGATCGGCTTGTCCATGTCGAACCCGGCGCCGGCGAAGATCCGGCCGTACCAGCCGTCCATGCTGTAGCCGGGCACCGTCAGCGCCCCCTCCGCCAGCGACTTGCTCGCGTCGTACAGCGCCGAGAGGTCGAAGTCGGAGACCGAGCCCATGCCCTCGCAGCGCGGGCACATGCCGCCGAGGTAGACGACGTCCTTGACCACGGCCTTCTCGACCCGGCCGCCCTTCTCCGTGCTCATCACCCCGCTCGCCTTCCGCGTCGGGACGTTGAAGGAGAACGCCGTGGGCGGGCCGATGTGCGGGGTGCCGAGCCGGCTGAACAGGATGCGCAGCATCGCGTTGGCGTCGGTGGCGGTGCCGACGGTGGAGCGGGGGTTGGCGCCCATCCGCTCCTGGTCGACGATGATCGCGGTGGTCAGCCCGTCGAGGAGGTCGACCTCCGGACGGGCCAGCGTGGGCATGAACCCCTGCACGAACGCGCTGTAGGTCTCGTTGATCAGCCGCTGCGACTCCGCCGCGATGGTGCCGAACACCAGCGAGCTCTTGCCCGAGCCGGAGACGCCGGTGAACACCGTCAGCCGGCGCTTCGGCAGCTCGAGGCTGACGTCCTTCAGGTTGTTCTGCCGCGCCCCCAGCACGCGGATCCGGTCGTGACGGTCAGCGGCGTGCTCCGGTGCGGGGCTCACGTCTCTCCTCTGCGGCAGGATGCGGTGCGGCGTCGTGGGCAGCGTGCCGCAGATCCACCCGCTGCGGGCCCCCGCGCGGCTCGCGGGTCCCCGGCGGTTGTGGCGCAGGCCACTGCCGGGCTAGCGTGCTCCTGTGACCGGGCAGCTGATTCCCTGCGGGCCCCTCGGCGACTGACCCTCGCGCCGGTGGGTCCGAGGGCACGTCGGTCGAGGTCGCTCCCCCGCTGACCAGGGCCACCCGGCCCGGAGGCACCCATGCCCACCCGTCACAGCACCGCCCACGACCCCAGCACCGCCCACGCCGCGGCCGAGCTGCGCGTCGTCGTCACCGACGCGATCGGCCTGCAACGCGTCCTCACCGTGCTGACCGGACGGCGGCACGGCTTCACCCGCCTGTCGGCCGAGGAGACCACCGACGAGCGGTGGACGATCAGCCTCGACCTGGTCGCCGCCCCCGGCGAGGTCGACCTGGTGGCCGCCCGGTTGCACCGGCTCCCCTGCGTGCTGACGGTCGACGTCACCCTGGCCGGACGGCTCGCGTCGACCGCGTGACCCCGCTGCCGGTCAGGCCGCGCGCCGCGCCCGGGACGCCTCCGCCAGCTCCGCCAGCAGCTCCTCGGTGGTGCTGAGGTCGACGCAGGCGTCGGTGACGCTCATGCCGTGCTCCAGGCGCTCGGGGTGCCGCTGGTCCAGGTCCTGCCGCCCGGCCACGAGGTTGCTCTCGATCATCACCCCGCGGATCGCCTGCTCGCCGCCGGCGACCTGCCCGGCCAGGTCGTGCACGACGTCGACCTGACGGCGGTGGTCCTTCTGGCTGTTGCCGTGCGACGCGTCGACGACGAGGACCTCCGGCAGGCCGCGGGCGGCCAGCGCGCGCTTGGTGGCGGCGATGTGCGTGGCCGAGTAGTTGGGGCCGTCCTTGGCGCCGCGCAGGATGACGTGACCGGTGTCGTTGCCGCTCGTGGAGAGCTGGGCGCTCACGCCGTGGTGGTCCACGCCGAGGAACTGGTGCGGCGCCCGCGCGGTCAGCACGGCCTGGATCGCCACGTCGATGCTGCCCTCCGGGGAGTTCTTGAAGCCGACGACGGAGGAGAAGCCGGACACCCGCTCCCGGGCGGTCTGGTCGGTGACGTTGCGGGCCCCGACGCCGTTGTAGGTGACCAGCCCGTCGACGTACTGCGGGGTGAGCGCGTTCAGCGGCTCGGCGGCCACCGGGACCCCCAGGGCAGTGATCGCGCCCATCAGCATCCGGGTGGCGACGAGGCCGACGCTGATCCGGCTGGAGCCGTCCAGGAACGGGTCGTAGGCGAACCCCTTCCAGTCCACCTCGGTCCGCGGCTTCTCGGTGTAGGTCCGCATCAGGATCTCCAGGTCCGCGCCGTGCCGCGCGCGCATCCGGGCGAGGAAGGCGGCGTACTCCAGGGCGGCGGCCGGGTCGTGGATCGAGCAGGGACCGGCGATGACGGCCAGCCGGTCGTCGGCGCCGCCGACGATGGCCGCCGTGACGCGACGCGCGTCCCGGGTGGTGGCGGCCGACTCCGCCGACAGCGGGACGACGGTCGCCACCGCAGCCGGGGTGACGACGACGCTCAGGCCGGTGATCCGGGCGTTCCCCAGGTCGCTCACGTCGACGTCCGGCGCCGGCCCGGCACCCAGTCGCTGCTGCACCCCGGGCAGCAGTTCGGTCAGTGCGGCGTCGATCTGGGCGTTCACCCGGGTCTGGACGTCGAGCAGCGCATCGGCGATCCGCGTGGCCTCGTCCAGCAACTGGTCAGCCGGCATGGGGGTCTCCTCCGTCGTTCCGATCAGCCAGCACCCCGGGCGGGGCCGCGCCCGCACCCAGCGAGGCTGACGGGCACAGCATCTCGGAACGGGGGTGCACGCGTCGTCGCGGGGTGCCGGACCGACCAGCGGGAACGCTGCACCGAGGCTCCTGCACCCACCGGGAGCGCAGCCGGCGCTCGCCGGATCGGCACGCCCCCACGACCCGCGCCGACCCGTCCGGCGTGGAAGGCTCGGCCCATGACCCCAGGGGTGTGCGGAGGGCACGCCGTGCAGTCGCTGTTCCAGCCGATCGTCGACCTGTCCGACGGCGCGCTGGTGGCCGTGGAGGCGCTGTCCCGGGGCGGGGCCGGGGCGCCGGAGTCCCCGACCGAGCTGTTCGCGGCCGCCGCGGCAGCCGGGACGACCGCCGCGCTGGACACCGCCTGCCTGCGCGCCGCGCTGTGCGGGATGGCGACGGCGGCCGAGCCGACGACGCTCTTCGTGAACATCGAGCCGGCGACGCTGTCCACGCTGTCCTGCGCCGACCTGGCCGAGCTCGAGGAACTGACCCCGGCCGGGGTGCAGGTGGTCCTGGAGGTGACCGAGCGGGACCTCCTCGAGCGCCCCGCCGACCTCGTCCGCGGCGTGCGGGGCGCCCGCGCCATCGGCTGGCGGGTGGCGCTGGACGACGTCGGCGCCGAGCCGGCCGGGCTCGCGCTGGTGTCGTTCCTGCGGCCGGACGTGATCAAGCTGGACCTGGCGCTGGTGCGCGGGCACACCAGCCTGCAGGCGGCCGCGGTGGTCAACGCCGTGCGCGCCGACGCCGAGCGCTCCGGTGCGCTCATCCTGGCCGAGGGGATCGAGACCGAGGAGCACCTGGACCGTGCGCTCGCGATGGGCGCGCACCTCGGGCAGGGCTGGATGTTCGGCCGTCCCGGGGAGCTGCCGGCCACCGGCATGCGCGCCCTGCCGCTGCGGCCGCTCCCTCCTGCGCACGGTGCCGGGGTGACCGGTCCGGTGACCCCGTTCGCCGTCCTCACCGCGGCCTCGGCCCCGCAGCGGGCCGGGCTGGCGCTGCTGGCCTCGATGACCCGGCAGGTCGAGCGCCAGGCCCTGCTGCTGGACGAGCAGACCGTGGTCCTCGCGAACTTCCAGCACGCCGAGCTGATGAGCGCGCGCACCCGCCGCCGGTACGAGACGCTCGGCCGGCTCACCGCACTGACCGCGGTGACCGGCGCGGGGATGCCCGACGAGCCCGCGCCGGGCGTGGTGGGCACCGCACTGGACGCGGACGACCTGCTGAACGACGAGTGGGTCGTGACCGTGGTGAGCCCGCACTTCGCGGCCGCGCTGGCCGCCCGCGAGGTCCCGGAGGACGGTCGCGGCGACCGGACCGGGGCGGGTGCCGCCGGTCGCCGGCTCGACTACGTGCTCACCTACGACCGGACGCGGGTGCTCGAGGCGGCCGGGCTGCTGCTGGAGAAGACCCGTCCGGCGGCCACCGGGACGGCCCCGGCGCCGCGCCCGGCACCGGCCGCCGCCCCCGTCCCACGGGTCACCGAGACCGAGCTGCCGGATCTGATGCTGCGAGCCGTGTCGGTCGCGCGCAACGGCGTCGTCATCGCCGACGCCCGCCGCCACGACCAGCCCCTGGTCTACGCGAACGCCGCGTTCCTGCGGATGACCGGCTACCGGGAGGCGGAGGTGCTCGGCCGCAACTGCCGCTTCCTGCAGGGGCCGGACACCGACCGGAACCAGGTGCACCCGATCGGGCGGCGGTTGCTCGCCGGCCGGGAGGTCGACGCCGTCCTGCTGAACTACCGGCGGGACGGATCGGCGTTCTGGAACGAGATGCACATCAGCGCCGTCCGGGACGCCCACGGCGAGGTCACGCACCTCATCGGCAGCCAGTTCGACGTGACCGCACGGGTCGACCGGGAGCGACGGACGGCGTACCTCGCCCACCACGACGAGCTCACCGGGCTCCCCAACCGGGCGCACGTCCTGGAGCACCTGAACCTGGAGCTGCGCCGCGCCCGGCGCAGCGGCGGGAGCGTGGCGGCGGTGCTGCTGGATCTCGACGACTTCAAGGCGGTCAACGACCGCTTCGGCCACGCCGTCGGCGACGCCGCACTCGTCGGGGCGGCCGCACGCCTGCGCGCGGCCGTCCGCGCCGGCGACCTGCTGGGCCGGCTGGGCGGCGACGAGTTCCTGGTGGTCCTCGCCGGGCTCCCCGGCCTCGTCCACCCGGACGAGGTCGGCCGCCCCACCGCCGAGGAGACGGTGCGCCGGGTCCAGGAGCACTTGCGGGCCGCCCTCGAGACACCGCTCCAGCTGCCCGGGGCGGTGCTGCGGATCGGCGCCAGCTCCGGCGCCGCGGTCTTCCCCGTCGACGCCGACGAACCGGCATCGCTGCTCGCCTGCGCGGACGCCGCCATGTACCGGACCAAGCGCGGGCCGGCGCACCGCCGGGACTGAGGCCCGCGCCCCAGCGGCCGGGGTCGGCGGTCGCCAGGCGCGTCACCTCCCGCGCCGCGGGCGGTGTCCGCGGCCTGCCGTCAGGCCGGGCGGGAGGTCCTGGCCAGGTGCAGCCAGGTGTCGACAACGGTGTCCGGGTTCAGCGACATCGACTCGATCCCCTGGGCCACGAGCCACTCGGCCAGGTCGGGGTGGTCACTGGGGCCCTGACCGCAGATGCCGACGTACTTGCCCCGTTCCAGGCAGGCCTTGATCGCCATCTCCAGCACGGCGAGGACGGCCGGGTTGCGCTCGTCGAAGCTGCCGGCCACCAGGCTGGAGTCCCGGTCCAGGCCCAGCACCAGCTGGGTCATGTCGTTGGAGCCGATGGAGAACCCGTCGACGTGGTCGAGGAACTCGTGCGCCAGCAGCGCGTTGGACGGCAGCTCGCACATCATCACCACCGACAGGTCGTTCTCCCCGCGGCGCAGGCCGTGCTCGCCGAGCAGGCGCACCACGCCCTCGATCTCCGCCACGGTCCGGACGAACGGGATCATGATCTTGACGTTGGTCAGCCCCATCTCGTCCCGCACGTACCGCAACGCCTCGCACTCCATCGCGAAGCAGTCGGCGAAGTCGGCCGACAGGTACCGCGACGCCCCGCGGTAGCCCAGCATCGGGTTCTCCTCGTGCGGCTCGTAGCGCTCCCCGCCGAGCAGGTTGGCGTACTCGTTCGACTTGAAGTCGCTCATCCGCACGATCACCGGCTCGGGCGCGAACGCCGCGGCGATCATCGAGACACCCTCGGCGACGCGCTGCACGAAGAAGTCCCGCGCCGAGGGGTAGGCGACGATCCGTTCCTCGATCTGCGCCTTCAGCTCCGGCTCGAGGGTCTCCAGCTCCAGCAGCGCACGCGGGTGGATGCCGATCTGCCGGTTGATGACGAACTCCAGCCGGGCCAGCCCGACGCCGGCGTGCGGCAGCCGGGAGAACGCGAAGGCCTGCTCCGGCGTCCCGACGTTCATCATGATCTTGGTGGGGATCTGCGGCATCGCGTCCAGCTCGGTCTCGGCCACCTCGAAGCCCACCTCGCCGGCGTAGACCAGGCCGGTGTCGCCCTCGGCGCAGGAGACGGTGACCGGGTCGCCGTCGCGCAGCGCCCGGGTGGCGGTGCCGGTGCCGACGACGGCGGGGATGCCGAGCTCGCGGGCGATGATCGCCGCGTGGCAGGTGCGCCCGCCGCGGTTGGTCACGATCGCCGAGGCCCGCTTCATGATCGGTTCCCAGTCCGGGTCGGTCATGTCGGCGACCAGCACGTCGCCGGGGGTGAAGGAGTCCATCTCGTCGATGTCGGTGAGCACCCGGACCACGCCCGCACCGATCTTCTGCCCGATCGCCCGGCCCTCGACCACGACGTCCCCGGTGCCGGTGAGCCGGTAGCGCTCGGAGGTGTTCCCGGAGCGCGACTGCACCGTCTCCGGGCGGGCCTGCAGGATCATCAGCTGCCCGGTCAGGCCGTCCTTGCCCCACTCGATGTCCATCGGCCGGCCGTAGTGCTCCTCGATCTTCAGCGCCTGGCGGGCCAGCTCGTGCACCTCGTCGTCGGTGAGCGACAGCTTCCGGCGGTCGGCGGGGTCGACGTCGACGAACTCCGTCGTCCGGCCCACCTCGGCGGAGTCGGTGTAGACCATCTTGGTGGCCTTCTCCCCCACACCGCGCTTGAGGACGGCGGGGCGCCCGGCGCGCAGGGCGGGCTTGTAGACGTAGAACTCGTCCGGGTTGACCGCGCCCTGCACCACGCCCTCCCCCAGCCCGTAGGCCGACGTGATGAAGACGGCGTCCCGGAAACCGGACTCGGTGTCCATCGTGAACAGCACGCCCGAGGCCCCGACGTCGGAGCGCACCATCCGCTGCACGCCCGCCGACAGCGACACCGACTCGTGGTCGAAGCCGTGGTGCACCCGGTAGGCGATCGCCCGGTCGTTGTAGAGCGAGGCGTAGACCTCCCGGACCGCCTGCAGCACCGCGTCGATCCCCCGCACGTTGAGGAAGGTCTCCTGCTGGCCGGCGAAGGAGGCGTCGGGCAGGTCCTCGGCGGTGGCGCTGGAGCGCACCGCGAAGGAGGCCTCGGCGTCGTCGCCGGCGAGCCGGGAGTACGCGGCCCGGATGTCGGCCTCCAGCGCCGGCGGGAACGGCTGGGAGACCACCTCCCGGCGGATCTCCGTGCCGGCGGCGGACAGCGCCCGGACGTCGTCGGTGTCCAGCGTGCGCAGCCGCTCGGCGATCCGGGCCGCCAGCCCGGTGTCGCCGAGGAAGCGCTGGTAGGCCGCGGCCGTGGTGGCGAAACCGTCCGGGACGCTGACCCCGGCGTCGGCCAGGTTCGAGATCATCTCCCCCAGCGAGGCGTTCTTCCCGCCCACGACCTCCAGGTCGCCGAGGCCGAGCTCGGCGAACCAGCGGACGTTGTCGGCCTCGTCCCCGTCGCCTCCCGGGGTGTTGCCGTTCGGGGTGCTGCCGGCCGGTGCCTCGGATGCGGTGTCGGTGCTCATGGTCGGGGGGTCCTTCCTCGGCGGAGGTCGTGGCCGGACATCGAGGGCACGCCGGAGCTGCGCCGTTGCCGGGCCAGGGTCTGGATCACCACGGCGGCGATCTCCTCGACGGAGGCCGCCGAGGTGTCGACCGTGGGCAGGGAGTGGGTCTCGTACATCGCCGTCGCCCGGCGCAGCTCGTAGCGGCACTGGTCCTCCGACGCGTACCGCGAGTCCGGGCGCCGTTCCTGGCGGACCCGGCTGAGCCGGGTGACCGTGGTGGTCAGCCCGAAGCACCGGTCCCGGAGGTCCTTCACCGGGCGGGGCAGGTCGGTGGTCTCCAGGTCCTCGTCGACCAGCGGGTAGTTGGCCACGAACAGGCCGTGCTGCAGCGCCAGGTACATCGCCGTCGGCGTCTTCCCGCACCGGGACGGCGCGAGCAGGACGACGTCGGCCCGGTCCAGCCCGCGGGGGCTCAGCCCGTCGTCGTGCTCGATGGCGAACTCGATCGCCGCCATCCGGCTGTTGTACCGCCGGACGTCGCCGACCCCGTGCAGCCGCCGGGCCTCCCGCAGCCCGCGGGTGCCCAGCTGCTCCTCGACCCGGCCCATGTGGATGCCGAAGAAGTCGATGATCGGGGCCTTGGTCTTCAGCAGCTCCTCGCGCACCTCGTCGACGGCGGCGGTGGTGAACACCAGCGGGGTGACCGGCCCGTCCATGGCATCGTCGAGCTGGGCCACCACCTCGCGCGCCTCCTCGACCGAGGAGATGAACGGGACGAGGGTGCGCTCGAAGTGCACGTCGGGGAACTGGATGAGCAGCGCGTTGCCCATCGTCTCCGCGCTGATCCCGGTGCTGTCGGACAGGAAGAACACCGGGACGACGGCGTCCGCGTCCCGGTCGCCGGGCGGGGCACCGCTCACCGGGCGGCCACGGGGCGGTCACCGGCAGGGGGCCCCGGCAGGTCAGGCGTCATGCAGCACCTCTGGTCTTCCGCGTCGTTGCAGAGAAGAGCGAGCTCTCCGGTGAGCATCCCCCGTCAGCTGCCTCGCGCGCACCTGCTGTGGCCCCCGCTCCTACCGCGGGTGCCGCAGGACCCCGGTCAACGGAAGACGACGGTGCTGTTCCCGTTCAGCAGCACGCGCCGCTCGCTGTGCCAGCGCACCGCGCGGGAGAGCGCCAGGGCCTCGGCGTCCTGTCCGACGGTGGCCAGTCCTCGCGGGTCGTACGTGTGGTCGATCCGGATCACCTCCTGCTCGATGATCGGGCCCTCGTCCAGGTCGGCCGTGACGTAGTGGGCAGTCGCGCCCACGAGCTTGACGCCCCGGTCGAAGGCCTGGTGGTAGGGCTTGGCGCCCTTGAAGCCCGGCAGGAACGAGTGGTGGATGTTGATCGCCCGACCGTGCAGGGCGGCGGAGGTCTCGTCGGAGAGGATCTGCATGTAGCGGGCCAGGACGACCAGGTCGGCCCGGTGCTCGTCGACGAGCTCGAGCAGCCGCGCCTCGGCCTCCCGCCGGGTCACCGGCGTGACGGGGACGTGCACGAACGGCAGACCGGCCGCCTCCGCCATCGGGCGCAGGTCCTCGTGGTTGGAGACCACGGCGACGAGTTCGGCGCCGAGGCTGCCGGCCCGCCAGCGGAAGATCAGGTCGTTGAGGCAGTGGCCGAGCTTGGACACCAGGACGAGCACCCGCTGCTTCTTGCCCCCGGCCATCTGGTAGGTCATGCCGAAGTCGTCGGCGACCGCCTGGAACCCCTCCGCCAGGCGGTCGGCGTCGGTGGCCTCGGTGCACACGAACTCGGTGCGCAGGAACAGCTGCCCGCGGGCGGGGTCGTCGAACTGCTGGTGCTCGACGATGTCGCAGCCGTGCGCGAACAGGAACGAGGTCACCGCGTGCACGATGCCCGGACGTTCCGGGCAGCTCAGCGTGAGGGTGAAGGGATCGGACATGGGTGCCTCCTCAGCACTCGACGATGTTGAGGGCCAGCCCACCGCGGGCGGTCTCCTTGTACTTGTCCTTCATGTCCGCACCGGTCTCGCGCATCGTCTTGATGGCCTTGTCCAGCGAGACGTGGTGCTGGCCGTCCCCGCGCACGGCCATCCGCGCCGCGGTGATCGCCTTGACCGAACCCACCGCATTGCGTTCGATGCACGGGATCTGCACGAGCCCTCCGACGGGGTCGCAGGTGAGCCCGAGGTTGTGCTCGATGCCGATCTCCGCGGCGTTCTCGACCTGCTCGGGCGTGCCACCGAGGACCTCGGCGAGACCAGCGGCCGCCATGGAGCAGGCCGAGCCGACCTCGCCCTGGCAGCCCACCTCGGCCCCGGAGATGGAGGCGTTCTCCTTGAACAGCAGCCCGACGGCGGCCGCGGTCAGCAGGAAGCGGACCACGCCGTCCTCGTCGTAGAGGTCCAGGAAGTCCCGGTAGTAGTGGAGGACGGCGGGGATGATCCCGGCGGCGCCGTTGGTCGGCGCGGTCACCACCCGCCCGCCGGCGGCGTTCTCCTCGTTCACCGCGAGGGCGTAGAGCGTCACCCACTCCATCGCCCGCAGTGCGTCCGCGTCGTCCGGGTGCTCCTCCAGGTGCGCCCGCAGCGACGCCGCACGCCGCCGGACCTTCAGGCCGCCGGGCAGGACGCCGGTGGTGCGGGTGCCCCGCTCCACGCACTCCTGCATCACCGACCAGATGTCCAGCAGTCCCGCGCGGATCTCCTGCTCACCGCGCCAGGAGAGCTCGTTGGCCAGCATCAGGTCGCTGATCCGGAGTCCCGTCTCGCGGGTGTGCGCCAGCAGCTGGTCGCCGGTGTGGAACGGGTACCGCACCGGCGTGCTGTCCTCGACGATCACCGGGTTCCCGGCCTCGTCCTCGTCGAGGACGAAGCCGCCGCCGACCGAGTAGTACTCCCGCCGGCTCAGCTCCGCCCCGTCGGCGTCGCTGGCCACGAAGAGCATGCCGTTGCTGTGGAAGTCCAGCCGCTTGCGCCGGTGCAGGACGACGTCGTCGTCCACCGAGAAGGCGATGAGGTGGTCGCCGGCCAGCCGGAGCTTCCCCTCGTGGCGGATGGTCTCCACGCGCGGCTCGGCGGCGACCGGGTCGACGAGGCCCGGCTCCTCCCCCTCGAGGCCGAGGACGACGGCCTTGACGCTGCCGTGCCCGTGGCCGGTCGCGCCGAGCGAGCCGAACAGCTCGCACCGCACCCCGGCGACCCGGGCGAGCAGCCGCTCGTCGCGCAGGCGCGCGGCGAAGGACGCGGCCGCCCGCATGGGGCCGACGGTGTGCGAGCTGGACGGACCGATGCCGACCTTGAACAGGTCGAAGGCGCTGATCGTCATCCGTGCTCTCCCCTGCGCTGGGACCTGCCGGAGCCGTAGGTACACAGCTGGTATATCAGAACTAGGATGAAGGTATGTCGATCCCTCTGAAGAGGCAAGACCCGCGTACGCCCAGCTCGTACCATCTGGCCGTGACCGTTACCGCGCTGGACCTGGACTCGTCCGCCGCCTCGCTGGCCGACAAGGCCTACCTCGCCATCCGGGACCAGCTGATCATGTTGGACATCCGGCCGGGCGACCCGATCGACGACGACGAGCGGGCCAAGGCCCTCGGCGTGGGTCGGACCCCGGTCCGTGAGGCGCTCAAGCGCCTCGAGGGCGACCGGCTCGTGGTGTCCTACCCGCGGCGGGGGACCTTCGCGACGGGGATGGACATCTCCGACCTGGCGCACATCTCCGAGATCCGTGTCCAGCTCGAGCCGCTGGCCGCCCGCCGCGCCGCCGAGCGAGCCGTCCGCGCGGCGCAGGTCGAGCTCGAGGAGCTGGCTGCCCGGATCCAGGAGTTCGACGTCTCCCGACTCGACCGGACCGAGCTCATGCGCTGGGACCTCGCGGTGCACCGGGCCATCTACCGGGCCGCGGGCAACCCCCACCTGGAGGACGTCCTCATCCGCTACGACAACCTCGCCACCCGGATCTTCTGCCTGTTCCTCGACCGGCTGCCCACGGTGGACGAGCACGTCGGGGAGCACGTCGAGCTGCTCCGCGCGATCGCCGCCGGGGACGCCGACCGGGCCGACGACCTCGCCCGTGAGCACGTCCTGGGCTTCGACCGGGCGATCCGCGCGGTCATCTGAACCACGGACCTGCCTGTGCGCGGGGATCCTCAGCCGGCGCCGTCCACGGCGTCCAGGACGGCCAGGACGTCCCGCGTGGCCGCGACGTCGTGCACGCGCAGCAGGGTGGCCCCTCGCTGGACCGCGACGACCGCCGCGGCCAGGGAGCCGGGCAGCCGATCCCCCACCGCCCGCCCGGTGAGCTGCCCGATCATCGACTTGCGGGACAGCCCCACCATGACCGGGACCCCCAGTCCGGTGACCGCGTCGAGCGAGGCCAGCAGTGCGAGGTTGTGCGCCAGCGTCTTGCCGAACCCGAACCCCGGGTCCACCACCAGGTGCTCCTGCCGGATGCCGGCGTCGAGGCAGGCGCGCACCCGCTCGGCGAGGAAGGTGCGCACCTCCACGACGACGTCCCGGTAGCGCGGGTCCTCCTGCATGGCCTCCGGCGAGCGCTGCATGTGCATGAGGCACACCGGCACGCCCAGCTCCGCTGCGGCCGCCAGTGCACCCGGCGAGCGCAGGGCCCGGACGTCGTTGACCATGCTCGCCCCCACGGCCACGGCTGCCCGCATGACCTCCGGACGGGACGTGTCCACGGAGAGCGGCACGGGGACCTGCCGGGCCAGGGCCTCGACCACCGGGACGACCCGGTCGAGCTCCTCCAGGAGGGTCGGCGGGCGCGCGCCCGGCCGGGTGGACTCCCCGCCGACGTCGATCAGGTCGGCCCCCTCGGCAGCCAGGACGTGCCCGTGCTCCACGGCCCGATCGAAGCTGGCGAAACGCCCGCCGTCGGAGAAGGAGTCGGGGGTGACGTTGAGGACGCCGCACACCAGCGGCCGCCCCGCCGCGAACGTCCGGCTCAGCGGGTGGGGCGAGGGACCGGCGACCGCGCGGGCGCGGACGGGACTCAGCATGACGCCTCCTGCGACGGGCCGTCGTGCACCCCCGCGGGTCGAGGTGGATGGACGGGGTGCGACGGGGCACGGCCGCCCTGCCCGGACCGGGACGAGCTAGGAGCGCGCCGCCTGGATCGTCTGGTGCAGGAGGAGCGCGGTGGTGACCGGTCCGACGCCGCCGGGCACCGGGGTCAGTCCCGCGACCCGCCCGGAGACCGACCCGGCGTCGACGTCACCGACCAGCCCGCCGTCGGGCGTGGGGTTGGTGCCGACGTCGATGACCACGGCGCCCTCGGCCACGTGCTCGGCGGTGACCAGGCCCGGCCGCCCGACGGCTACGACCAGGACGTCCGCGGAGCCGGTGACCTCGGCCAGCTCCTTCGTGCGGCTGTGGCAGACGGTCACGGTCGCGTCCCGCTGGAGCAGCAGGTGCGCCACGGGCTTGCCGACGACGGTGGAGCGACCGACCACCACGGCGTGCGCGCCGGACAGCGGGATCCCGTGGTGGTCCAGGAGTGCGAGCACGGCGGCGGCGGTGGCCGGCGCGAAGGCGGGCAGGCCCGCGGCCAACCGCCCCAGGCTGAGCGGGTTGGCCCCGTCGACGTCCTTGGCGGGGTCGATGGCGGCGGCGAGGTCCTCGAAGACGGCGTCGGCCGGCAGCGGGGTCTGCAGGATGATCCCGTGCACCGCGGGGTCGCGGCTGAGCGCGGCCAGCTCTGCGCGGATCCGGTCCGGCGTCGCCGACTCCCCCAGGTCGACGACGGAGCACACGACGCCGGTCTCCGCCGCGGCTCGGGCGATGGAGCGGACGTACCAGGAGCTGGACTCGTCCGCCGTCGCCACGAGCACCGCCAGCCGGGGCGGGGTGCCCGCGGCGGCCAGCTCCGCGGCCGCAGCGGCGACCTCGGCCCGGATGCCGGCGGCCAGCTCACGCCCGCTGAGGCGCGCCGTCATCGCACCAGTCCGTCCCGGACCGTGGCGGTGACCGCGTCCGCGCGGAGGACGAGGTCACCGACGCGCTCGACGACCGCCGAGAGCTGCCCCCGGGTGGCCGGGTCCGTGATGCCGCCGAGGTTGACCTCCACGTTCACCCGGGCGGTCGTCGCGGCGGCCCGCGCTCCCTCGGCGGCCGCGGCGACGTCGCTGATGACGTTGCGGTTGCCGATCGGCAGCAGCTGCTCGGCCAGGCTCAGCACCTGGTCGGCGACGGCGATGACGATCGCCGGCACCTGCGCGGCGCCGACCAGTGCCTTCGCGATCGCCTCGGACCGCGCCGCGGTCTGCTCCGGCGTGCCCTTCGGCATCCCGTAGGCCTGGGTGACCACGGTGAAGGCCGCGGCGTCCTCCTCGGCCAGGCTCAGCGCGTTCTCGCGCAGCCGGTCCGCGGTCGCCGTGATGACGCCGATCTCCTCGGCGTGGTCGGCGAACCTCGCCGCGTCGCTGTACCGGGCGACCATCGCCACGAGGGCAGCGGCCTGGGCCGCGTGCAGTGCGGCGGTGGCCCCTCCCCCGGGGGCGGGCACCCTGGCGGCGAGCTGCGCCAGGAAGGTCTCGATGCTGTCGGTGCGCATGGGCCGTCCTTCGGGGGGCCGTCCTTCGGGATGGGGACGTTCAGCCGCGGAGCCGGGTCATCTCCGGGTCGACGAGCGGTTCGGCCGCGACCGTGGCGGGGATGCGGGTGTCGAAGTACCCGATCTCGACGCTCGTCCCGACGGTGGCCGAGGCAGGCAGCCAGGCGTAGGCGATGGGCCGCCCGACGGTGTGCCCGAAGGCCGCGCTGGTCACGTAGCCGACCGGTCGCCCGTCGACGAACACCGGTTCGTGGCCGAGGACGACGCTGCGGCCGTCGTCGACGGTCAGGCAGGACAGCCGCCGCTCCACCGTGTCGTCCCCGACCTCGGCGAGAGCCTGCCGCCCGACGAAGTCGGCCTCCTTCTTCCTGCGGACGGCGAAGCCGACGCCGGCCTCGTAGGGGTTGTGCTCGGTCGTCATGTCGTGACCCCAGGCCCGGTAGCCCTTCTCCAGCCGCAGGCTGCCGAAGGCGGACCGGCCCGCCGCGACCACGCCGAGGTCCTGGCCGGCGCCCCACAGCACGTCCCACAGCCGCTGGCCGTTGTCGGCGCTGGTGTAGAGCTCCCAGCCCAGCTCCCCGACGTAGGACAGCCGCATCGCCGTCACCGGAACTCCCCCGATCCGGGCCGGCTTGGCGCGGAAGTACTTCAGCCCCTCGTTGGTGAAGTCGTCGGAGCTGAGCCGCTGGACCAGGTCGCGGGCCCGCGGGCCCCACAGTCCGATGCAACACGTACCGCCGGTGATGTCCCGGATCTGCACGCTGCCGTCGTCCGGCGCCGCACGCAGGAAGTGGTCGTGGTCGAGGGGGCCGTTGGCCCCGATCTGGAACAGCTGCTCGCCCAGCCGGGCGATCGTGAGGTCGCTGCGGATGCCGCCGGCCTCGTCGAGGGCGAGCGTGTAGGTCACCGACCCGACGGATTTGTCCATCTCCCCGGTGGTCAGCCGCTGCAGCAGCGCGAGGGCACCGGGGCCGCTGACCTCCAGCCGCTTGAGCGGGGTCATGTCGTACATCGCCACGGCCGTCCGGGTCTTCCATGCCTCGGCGGCCGCGATCGGGGACCAGAACTGCCCGGCCCACGCGTCGCGCTCCGGCGGCACCCACTCCGGGGGCAGCTCGTCCACCAGGTGCGCGTTGGCCTCGTACCAGTGCGGCCGTTCCCAGCCGGCCGCCTCGAGGAACACCGCACCCAGTTCCCGCTGGCGAGCGTGGAAGGGGCTGACCCGCAGGTCGCGCGGGGACTCCTTGGGCTGCAACGGGTGGATGACGTCGTAGATCTCGACGAAGTTCTGCTGCGAGGTCTCACGCACGTAGGCGTCGGTGACCTGCACCTCCTCGAACCGGGCCACGTCGCAGCCGTGCAGGTCCAGCTCGCTGCGCCCGTCGACCAGCAGCTGCGCCACCGAGCGGGCGACCCCCGCGGAGTGCGTGACCCAGACGGCCTCGGCGATCCAGAAGCCGGCGACGTCGGAGGACTCCCCGATCAGCGGGCCGCCGTCCGGGGTGAAGGAGAAGATGCCGTTGAACCCGGAGTCCACCTTGGTCGAGCGGAGCGAGGGCAGCAGCTCGCGACTGTGCTCCCACGGCTCCGCGAAGTCCTCTTCGGTGAAGGGCAGCATCGACGGCATCGACGCGTCGCTGACGTCGCCCTGGGGCAGGTCGGACAGCTCCACCGGCATCGGCCGGTGCGCGTAGGAACCGATGCCCAGGCGGTCGCCGCGCTCCCGGTAGTAGAGGTCGCGGTCCTGGTGGCGCAGGATCGGCATGCCCGCCTCGGTCAGCTCGTCGTTGCGGCCGACGAGCTCGGGCACCTGCCCGGTCCAGACGAACTGGTGGGCCAGCGGCAGCAGCGGCACCCGCATGCCGACCATGGCCCCGATCTCCTGCCCCCAGAAGCCGGCGCAGGAGACCACGACGTCGGCGGGGAGGACGCCGTCCGGGGTCCGGACGCCGGTGACCCGGCCGCCGGACTGCTCGATGCCCACGACCCGGGTGTCGCCCTGGAACACCGCGCCGCGCGCCTCGGCCCGCCGGGCGAGCGCAACGACCGCGCGGGAGGCCTTCGCCAGGCCGTCACTGGGGATGTACAGGCCCCCGAGGATCTGGCCGGGGTCGACGAGCGGGTGCAGCCGCACGCACTCCTCGGGCCCGACGACCTCGCTCTGCACCCCCCAGGAGGTGGCCCAGCCCTGCCGCCGGTGCAGCTCGGCCAGCCGCTCCGGGGTGGTGGCCACCTCCAGGCCGCCGACCTGGTTGAAGCACCAGGCGCCGTCGACGTCGATGCCCTTCAGCTTCTCGACCGTGTACGAGGCGAACTGCGTCATCGTCCTCGACCCGTTGGTCTGGAAGACCAGGCCGGGAGCGTGCGAGGTGGAGCCGCCGGTCAGCGGCAGCGGGCCCTGGTCGACCACGGTGACCCGGTCCCAGCCACGGAGGGTCAGCTCGTCGGCCAGGTTGGCTCCGACGATGCCGGCTCCGATGACGACCACGCGAGGGGTGCTGGACATGAGGGGTTCCTCTCAGGAGGTCAGGGCGGGGTCGGCGTGCTCGAGGCTCGCGTCGAGCAGCCAGGAGGCGAGGTAGCCGGCGAAGGAGGAGCGGACGAGGACGGCGAACTCGTCCTCGTCGAGCGCGAGCAGCACCACCGCGGCCTGCCCGAGGGCTGTCTGCGTGCTCTGCCCGGCGGTGAACACCCGGGGGTGCAGGTCGATCGAGCAGCCCTTGGCGAGCACCTGACGGGCCTGCGGGCCGCCCAGGCGGAGAGAGATGCGCTGCGCGGAGACGTCGGCCGCCGAGCCGCCGACCGGCCGCAGCAGGGTCTGCAGCTCCTCCTCCAGCGCCTCCGGCGCGGTGCCGGGGCTGGTGAGCAGCCACTCGTCCGGACCCAGCCAGATCAGCCGCCCGTCGCCGGCGGGTGCCCACGTGTTGGGCGCGGTGGGCAGCGCCGTCCCCCGGATCCGGAGGTCACCGGTGGTGGCCCGGGCGGCGCGCAGCACCGCCATGGAGACGAACGGCTCGGCGTCGATCCGGACGGCGCCGGTCAGCTCGGCGAAGGCGGGCAGCCATGCCTCGAGCGGGTGGGTGCGGGCGAGCTGGTCAGCCATCACGGCGGGCTCCTTCCGGGTCGACCAGGACGGAGCTGGTGACCTCGACCGGGACGAGGGTCCCGCCGACGGGGACGTGGACGGTGTCGCCGATCCGTGCGCGGCCGCCCTTGACCAGGGCGAGGGCGAACGGGCGGGCGAGCTCGGCGCTGCGGTAGCTGGAGGTGACGTGGCCCAGCATCGGCACCGGCGGGGGCGGCAGCCGGCCGTCGGCGAGGAAGTCCACGACCTGCGACCCCTCGGGCAGCACCGTCTGCCGGTCGACCGGCAGCAGCCCGACCAGCTGCTTGCGCAGCGGGTTCTGGTTCTCGACGCGGGCGAAGGACCGCTTGCCGACGAAGTCGGGCTTCTTCTTCGAGACCGCCCAGGCCATGCCGAGGTCGTGCGGGGTGACCGTGCCGTCGGTGTCCTGCCCGATGATCGGGTAGCCCTTCTCGGCGCGGAGCACGTGCATGGTCTCGGTCCCGTAGGGGGTGATGCCCTGCGGGGCCCCGGCCTCGACGAGCCGCTCCCAGACCGCGACCGCGTACCAGGCGTTGACGTACACCTCGAAGGCCAGCTCGCCGGAGAAGCTGATCCGGGCCAGGCGGACCGGGACGCCGTCGAGGGTGGTGTCCCGCCAGGTCATGAACGGGAAGGCCTCGTTGGAGACGTCCACGTCCGGGAAGACCGCACCCACGACGTCCCGCGAGCGGGGGCCGACGACCGGGAAGGTCGACCACTGCTCGGTGACCGACGCCAGGTGCACCCGCAGCTCCGGCCACTCGGTCTGGACCCACTCCTCCAGCCAGTCGAGTACCTTCGCGGCGCCGCCGGTGGTGGTGAGGAGGAGGAAGCGGTCCTCGGCCAGGCGCAGCACCGTGCCGTCGTCGATCACCATGCCGTCGACCCCGCACATCACGCCGTACCGCACCGAGCCGACCTTGAGGCTGCTGATCAGGTTCGTGTACATCCGGTCCAGCAGCACCGCGGCGTCGGGGCCCTGGACGTCGATCTTCCCCAGGGTCGAACCGTCGAGGATGCCCACGCCGGAGCGGGCCGCGGCGCACTCCCGCAGCACCGCGGCCGCCATGTCCTCCCCGGCGCGCGGGTAGTACCGCGGCCGCTTCCACTGGCCGACGTCCTCGAACACCGCGCCGGCGGCGACGTGCCAGTCGTGCAGGGCGGTGACCCGTTCGGGGTCGAAGAGCCGGCCGCGGTCGCGGCCGGCCAGCGCGGCGAAGGCGACCGGCGTGTAGGGCGGCCGGAACGTGGTGGTGCCGGTGTCCTGCACCGGGACCCCCAGCAGTTCGGCGGTGATCCCGGAGGCGAGGACGCCGGAGGTCTTGCCCTGGTCGTGGGCGGTCCCGATCGTGGTGAACCGCTTGACGTGCTCCATCGACCGGAGCCCGGCGCCGGCCGCACGGGCCAGGTCGGCGACGGTGGCGTCGCGCTGGAGGTCGACGAACGAGGTGCTGCCCTCGGCCCCGGAGGCGTCCGGCACCCGCCACAGCACGAGCGGCGCGGCCGGGACGACGGGCTCCGGCGCGGTCGGCAGCCGGACCTCGGCCGCCGGCGCGATCCCCAGGGCGGTCAGCGCCGCACTGGCTCCGCGCCGCCCGTCGGCCAGGCACCCCGCCAGGTCGAGCAGGCCGGCCGCCGAGCCGACGACGGCCAGGCCGTCGAGCCGCTCCCCCGGGAGGAAGGCACCGAGGACCTCGTCGTAGCGCAGCCGGCCACGGGCCTGGCTGAACAGGTGCACGGCGGGGTTCCAGCCCCCGCTGACCAGCAGCACGTCGCAGGCCAGCTCGTCGGCGCGGCCGACCTCCCCGTCGGCGAGCGGCGCGACGAGGGCGGCGGTGATCCGGTCGCCGCCGGACGTGCCCGCGACCACGGACCCGGTGCGGACCGGGATGCCCGCGGCCCGGCACTCCTCCGCACGCAGCGGCGAACCCTCCGGCCGGGCGTCGACCACGGCCGCCACCCGCACTCCGGCGCGGTGCAGGTCGAGGGCGGCGTCGTAGGCGCTGTCGTTGGTGGTGAAGACGACGGCCTCGCTGCCGACCCGCACCCCGTAGCGGTGCAGGAAGGTGCGCGCACCGCCGGCGAGCATGATGCCCGGCCGGTCGTTGTCGGGGAAGACCACCGGCCGCTCGTGGGCGCCGGTCGCGACGACGACCTGGCGGGCGCGGATGCGCCACACCCGCTGGCGGGCCTCGTGCCGGGGCGCGGCTCCCCCGAGGTGGTCGGTGCGACGCTGCAGCGCGAGCACGAAGCCGTCGTCGTAGAGCCCGAAGGCCGTCGTCCGCTGCAGGTGCAGCACCTCGGGGTGGGCGGCGAGCTCCGCGACGGCGGCGGCCACCCATCCCGCTGCCGGTGCGCCGTCGAGCCGGTCGGTGCCCGAGAGCAGGGAGCCGCCGGCCTCGGAGTGCTCGTCCACCAGGGCGACGCGGGCCCCGGCCCGGGCGGCGGTGAGCGCAGCGGCCAGGCCCGCGGGGCCGGCGCCGACGACGAGGACGTCGACGTGGACGTGCATCGCGTCGTAGCGGGCGGAGTCCGGCACGTCGGCGAGCCGGCCCTGGCCGGGCAGCCCGTGGGCGACGAGGCCGTCGTACAGCTCGACGGTGCTGGCCAGCAGCATCGGCTCCGGGAACGGCTCCTCGATCTGCACCAGGCCGCTGGGGTCCTCCGCCCACGCGGCGGCGATGCCGCGGGGGCGCCCCAGCTTCACGCTGCTGGCGATCGCGTGGCGTCCGGAGGCCAGCAGCGCCGAGGCGAGGGTGTCCCCGGGGTGCCCGGGGAAGGTCTGCCCGTCGAAGGTGAACTCCACGGTGGTGGAACGGTCGACGCGGCCGCCCTCGGGGGTGCGGAAGGTGCTCGTCACGAGGTGCTCCTTCGCGGTCCCGCGAGCTCGGTCGCGGACGGCTGGGGGTCGTCGAGGCGGTAGACGCGCTCGAAGCGGTAGGTGGCGGTGTCCCGGATCGCGTTGAACCAGCGCCGGCAGCCGGTGTTGTGGTTCCAGCGCTCCGCGAACCGGCCCTTGGGGTTGTCGCGGTAGAAGACGTAGTGCGCCCACTGCTCGTCGGAGAGCTCGCCGGGTTGCTCCGGGTAGGGGACGTGGGCTTGGCCGCCGTAGGAGAACTCGGTCTCCTCGCGGGGGCCGCACCAGGGGCATTCGATGAGCTGCACGGGGCACTCCTGCGGTCGGTGGGCCGGTCAGTGGGCGACGGCGGCGGCGCCGTGCTCGTCGACGAGCGCGCCGGTGACGAAGCGGTCGAGGGTGAAGGGCGCGATGTGGGGGTGCGGCTCGTCGTGGGCGATGGTGTGCGCCAGGGCCGAGCCGATGCCGGGAGTGGCCTTGAACCCGCCGGTGCCCCAGCCGCAGTTGAGGTAGACGTTGTCGTAGGGGGTCCGGCCCACGATCGGCGAGGCATCGGGGCTGGTGTCGACGATGCCGCCCCAGGTGCGCAGCAGGTGAGCGCGGGCGAACACCGGGAAGAGCTCGACGGCGGCGGCCATCTGGCGCTCGATGACGTGGAAGGCGCCGCGCTGCCCGTAGCCGTTGTAGGAGTCGACCCCGGCGCCCATGACCAGCTCGCCCTTGTGCGCCTGGGAGACGTACACGTGCACGGCGTTGGACATGACCACCGTCGGGTGCACCGGCTCGAGCAGCTCGGAGACCAGGGCCTGCAGCGGGTGGCTCTGCACCGGCACGCGGATGCCGAGCATGTCGGTGAGCACCGACGTGTGGCCGGCTGCGCAGAGCGCGACCTTCCCGGCCGCGATGTCGCCGCGGGTGGTCCGCACCCCGGTCACCCGGTCGCCGTCGGTGGTGAAGCCGGTGACCTCGCAGTCCTGGATCAGGTCGATCCCGGCCTCGTCGGCGCGGCGGGCGAAGCCCCAGGCCACGTAGTCGTGCTTGGCGATGCCCGCGCGCGGCTGGTACGTCGCCCCCAGGACCGGGTAGCGGATGTCGGTCGAGGTGTTGACGATCGGGCAGACCTTGCGGACCTCGTCCGGCTCCAGCCACTCCGCGTCGACGCCGTTGAGCTTGTTGGCCTCGACCCGCCGCACGCTGTCGCGGACGTCCTGCAGCGTGTGGGCCAGGTTGAGCACCCCGCGCTGGCTGAACAGGATCGGGTAGCCGAGGTCCTCCTCCAGGCCCTCCCACAGCTGGAGGGCGTGCTCGTAGATGGCCGAGCTCTCGTCCCACAGGTAGTTGGACCGGATGATCGTGGTGTTGCGGGCCATGTTGCCGCCGCCCAGCCACCCCTTCTCCAGGACGGCGACGTTCGTGATCCCGTGGTCCTTGGCCAGGTAGTGCGCGGTGGCCAGGCCGTGGCCGCCGCCACCGATGACCACCACGTCGTAGCTGCGCTTCGGCTCCGGGTCACGCCAGAGGAAGTCAGGGTGCTCCGGCAGGTCCGCGCCGGGGGTGCGGGGGCTCATCGACGGACCTCCGTCAGGTCGGGGTACAGGGGGTGGTCCTCGGCGAGACGGGCGACCCTGGCCCGGAGCCCGGCGAGCTGCTGGGCGTCCACGGCCGGCCGCAGCGCGGCGGCGATCACGTCGGCCACCTCGGCGAAGGCGTCGACGCCGAACCCGCGCGCCGCCAGCGCCGGGGTCCCGATCCGGACGCCGGAGCTGACCATCGGCGGGCGGGGGTCGAAGGGCACCGCGTTGCGGTTGACGGTGATCCCGATGGAGTGCAGCCGGTCCTCGGCCTGCCGGCCGTCCAGGGCCGACTCCCGCAGGTCCACCAGGACCAGGTGCACGTCGGTGCCGCCACTGACCACGTCGATGCCCGCCTCGCGGGAGTCGGTGGTCAGCAGCCGGTCCGCCAGGATCCGGGCGCCGGCGAGGGTGCGCTCCTGGCGTTCGCGGAAGGCAGGCTCCCCGGCCAGCTTGAAGGCCACCGCCTTGGCCGCGATCACGTGCTCCAGGGGGCCGCCCTGCTGGCCGGGGAAGACCGCGGAGTTGAGCTTCTTCCCCAGGTCGGCCGTGGCCAGGATGACCCCGCCCCGCGGCCCGCCCAGGGTCTTGTGGGTGGTCGAGGTGACGACGTGCGCGAACGGCACCGGGGACGGGTGCAGCCCGGCGGCCACGAGCCCGGCGAAGTGCGCCATGTCCACCATCAGGTGGGCCCCGACCTCGTCGGCGATCCGGCGGAACTCGGCGAAGTCCAGGTGGCGGGGGTAGGCCGACCAGCCGGCCACGATGAGCTTGGGCCGCCGCTCCCGCGCCAGCTCCGCCACCTCGGCCATGTCGACCCGGTGGTCCGCACGGCCCACGTGGTAGGCCGCGACGTCGTAGAGCTTGCCGGAGAAGTTGAGCTTCATCCCGTGGGTCAGGTGCCCCCCGTGGGCCAGGTCCAGGCCCAGGATCGTGTCGCCGGGCTCCAGCAGCGCGGACATCACCGCGGCGTTGGCCTGCGCACCCGAGTGCGGCTGCACGTTGGCGTACTCGGCGCCGAACAGCGCCTTCAGCCGGTCGATGGCCAGCTGCTCCACGACGTCGACGTGCTCGCAGCCGCCGTAGTACCGCCGGCCCGGGTAGCCCTCGGCGTACTTGTTCGTCAGCACCGACCCCTGGGCCTGCATCACGGCCACCGGAGCGAAGTTCTCGCTGGCGATCATCTCCAGCGTGTCCTGCTGCCGGGCCAGCTCAGCCGAGATCGCGCGGTGCACCTCCGGATCGGTCTCGGCCAGGGACCGGTCCAGCACGCGGTCGGGAACGATCGGGGCCTGTGGTGCTGCGCCGACCTGGGCGACGTCGACCTGGGCGACCATGCCGCAGTCCCTTCTGTCATGGATCAGATCCGAGGACTGGTATATCAGTCGTCTAACACCGTAGAGTCAGCGCTCGACAGGGTCAAGGGGTGCTGGGGAAGCGATCGCCGGCGTCCGGTCCCACACCTGCAGAGAGGACGTCCACTGCCATGGCCTACGAGGTGAAGGGCGTCGTCGCCCGCAGCAAGGGCGCCCCGGTGACCGTCGAGACGATCCTCGTCCCCGACCCGGGCCCGGGTGAGGCCGTCGTCGACGTGCAGGCCTGCGGCGTCTGCGCCACCGACCTGCACTACCGCGAGGGCGGCATCAGCGACGACTTCCCGTTCCTGCTGGGGCACGAGGCGGCCGGGCTCGTCTCCGCGATCGGTGACGGCGTCACGAACGTGGCCGTGGGTGACTACGTCGTCCTCAACTGGCGGGCGGTCTGCGGTCGCTGCCGCGCCTGCCTGCGGGGCGAACCGCAGTACTGCTTCGACACGCACAACGCCGCGCAGAAGATGACGCTGACCGACGGCACCGTGCTCTCCCCCGCTCTGGGCATCGGCGCGTTCGTGGAGAAGACGTTGGTCCACTCCGGGCAGTGCACCAAGATCGACCCCGAGGCCCCGGCCACTGCCGCGGGGCTGCTCGGCTGCGGGGTGATGGCCGGCGCGGGAGCGGCGATGAACACCGGCGCCGTGCGTCGCGGGGAGTCGGTGGCGGTGTTCGGCTGCGGCGGTGTGGGGGACGCGGCCATCGCCGGTGCGAAGCTGGCCGGTGCGACGACGATCGTCGCCGTCGACGTGGAGGACCGGAAGCTCGAGTGGGCCCGGAGGTTCGGCGCCACCCACACGGTCAACTCACGCGAGACGGACCCGGTGGCGGCGATCAAGGCCCTCACCGGCGGCTTCGGCGTGGACGTGGCGATCGACGCGGTCGGCCACCCGCAGGTGTTCGACCAGGCCTTCTACGCCCGCGACCTGGCCGGCCGGCTGGTCATGGTCGGCGTGCCGACCCCCGACATGCGGATCGAGCTGCCGGCGATCGACGTCTTCGGCCGCGGCGGTGCCATCAAGCCCTCCTGGTACGGCGGCTGCCTGCCCAGCCGCGACTTCCCGCTGCTGATCGACCTGTACCTCCAGGGCCGATTCCCGCTGGACGAGTTCGTCAGCGAGGCCGTCGGGCTGGACGACGTGGAAGAGGCCTTCGACAACCTGCGCCGGGGCGAGGTGCTGCGCTCGGTCGTGGTGCTGGACAAGTGACCCCTCGCTTCCACCAGGTCGTCGACGGCCGGCGGGTGACCGCTCCGCCGGGACCGAGGCCTCCGGGCTCGGCCGCCCGTCGGCCCCCGCGGAGGAGACCGTGGGCTGCCGCGATCGAAGCGGCGCTGCGGGGGGCCAGCTACGAGGTCCTGCCGCTCCGGCACGCGGAGGAGACGGTCGTCGGGCACGTCCCGCACGACGTGCCCGTGACGATCACGACGACCGAGGCCAAGGGGCTGACGCCGACCATCGAGCTGGCCGCCCGGCTGTCGGGGCACGGGTTCGACGCGACGCCGCACCTGGCCGCGAGACTGGTCCGGGACCAGTCGCAGCTGTCCGACATCGTGGCTCGCCTCCGGGACGCCGGCGTGGACAGCGTGTTCGTCATCGGAGGCGACGCCGCCGAGCCCGCGGGGGTGTTCCCCGACGCGCTCTCCCTGCTCGACGGTCTCGAGGCCGGCGGCCACCACTTCCGGCGGGTAGGGATCGGCGGCCATCCCGAGGGCCACGGTTCGATCAGCGGGGAGTTGATCGAACGCGCCCTGGAGCGGAAGGCGCCGTACGCCACCCAGGTCATCACCCAGATGTGCTTCTCCGCCGCGACGACCACCGCCTGGGCGCGGCAGGTCAAGTTGCGGGGGGTCGAGCTGCCGATCCGGATCGGGCTTCCCGGTGCCGTCACGCGCCAGAAGCTGGTGCGCATCTCCGCCGGCCTCGGGCTCGGGCAGTCGGCGCGCTTCCTGTCGAAGCAGCACAGCGTGCTCCGGCGCTTCTTCCTGCCCCACGGCTACCGACCGGACCGACTGGTCGAACAGCTAGCACCCGCACTCGGGGCGCGGGACAACGGCCTGCAGGGCTTCCATCTGTTCACGTTCAACGAGGTGGCCCGGACGGAGGCGTGGCGGCAGGCGTGGCTGGCTCGCCTGACCGACGACGACTCGAGCTGACGACGTCCACCGACCGGTCTGCCCGGCCGCACGTCCAGCTGCCGTTCGCCGCCGCGGACGGGCGCCGGGGCCACCGAGACGTGCTGCGGGGCCAGGAGGCGTCCCCCCGGCCCCGCAGCGTCGTGCCGGCTCAGCGCGAGATGCGCTGCATCAGCCACTCGTGGAAGGCCCCGATGTGGTGCTCGGAGGGCACCAGCACGCCGCCGTTGGCGTAGGCCCGGGAGGACATGGCGGGCTGGGTCCGCTCGCAGGCGGCGAAGTCCTGCTCGTTGACCCGGTGGAACAGCTCCACCGACCGCGCCACGTCCTTGCCCGACTCGACCACCTCGTGCGAGTAGAGCCAGTCGCACTCCACGATCGTCCGGTCGGCCGAGATCGGGTACATGCGGTGGAAGATGACGTGATCCGGCACCAGGTTGACGAAGACGGTCGGCCGGACGGTGATGGCGTAGTAGCGACGGTCCTGCTCGTCGTCGACACCCGGAAGCTTGCCGAAGCCCTCGCTGCCGTCGACGGTGAAGCCCTTGACGTCGTCCCCGAACTCCGCGCCGTGCCCGACGAAGAACTGCGCCGCGTAGCCGTCGGCGAACTCCGGGAGCACCTCGGTGAGCTCCGGGTGGATCGTCGCGCAGTGGTAGCACTCCATGAAGTTCTCGATGATGAGCTTCCAGTTCGCCTGCACGTCGTAGGTGATCCGGCGCCCCACCGCCAGCGAGTCGAGCTGGTAGCTGTCGATCACCTCCACGGACCCGAGCCGCTCGACGATCGCACCCACGACGTCGTCCTCGAAGGACGGCGGCTCCTTGGCCAGGCACAGCCACGCATAACCCAGCCACTCGCGCAGCGCCACCGACACCAGCCCGTAGCCGACCCGGTCGATGTCGGGCATCTTCGTCAGGTTCGGGGCGGCGACCAGCTTGCCCTCGAGGTCGTAGGTCCACGCGTGGTACGGGCACTGGAAGGCCCGCTTCACCTGGCCGGACTCCTCCGTGCAGATCTGCGCACCGCGGTGCCGGCAGATGTTCAGGAACGCCCGCAGCTGCCCGTCCCGGCTGCGGACCACGAGCACGCTTTCCCTGCCCACCTGGACCTTCTTGAAGGAGCCGGGCGTGGGCAGGTCACCCGAACGCACGGCACAGAACCACATGTCCTCGAAGACGTGGGACTGCTCCAGGGAGAAGATGGCCGGATCCGTGTAGTACTGGCCCGGCAGCGTGGGGATGAGGCTCGCGGGGAGGTCGGTGGTGGTCATTCGACACCTCAGGGGTTCCGTCGGGCGAGGAGGAGGGACGCGCCGGAAGTCGCACGGCGCAGCGCCGGCGCAGGACCACGGCCGTCTTCCGTCAGCACGCTCGCGACGACCGATGTGTTGCACATTACTGAGCGAGTCGCGCAGCGCGCAACAGTTGCGCTGCCCGGCGGTCTCCTCGCACCGTGTGCACCGATCGCACGCCGGCCTCCCGGCGACCCCTCCCTGCCCGGGTCAGCCCTCCAGACCCCGAGAGCTCTCCTGCGGGGTCAGCTCCCCAGGCCGTAGAAGCCCAGCCTCCTGCTGAGCTCACCGGCGGCGACCACCACGCACTGAGCGAGTCGCTCGAAGTCGTCGGCGGCCACGCGGAACGACGGACCGGAGACGCTGAGCGCGGCGACGATGTCCCCATCGGGCCCCCGGACGGGCGCGGCGACGGCGTTGAGGCCGACCTCGAACTCCTCGACGGTGGAGGCCCACCCCTGCTCCACGATCTGGTCGAGGTGCTGTTGCAGCTTCTCGGGATCGGTGAGCGTGCCAGGGGCGAAGCTCTGCAGGTCCCGGGACAGCACCTCCTTGCGGACGGCGTCGGCCGCGTGGGCCAGGAGCACCTTGCCGCTCGACGTGGCGTGCAGGGGGGTCCCCTGCCCCACCCAGTTGTGCGTGCTCAGCGCGCCCGGCCCGCGGACCTGGCTGACGTTCACCGCTCGGTCGCCGTCCAGCATGGCGATGTTGACGGTCTCCTCGAGGTCGGCGGCCAACATCTCGCAGACCGGCCGCCCTTCCCGGGCGATGTCCAGCTGCGCGGCGGCGGCGCCGGCCAGGCGGACGATGCCGAAACCCAGCCGGTACTTGCCCCGATCTGCCAGTTGTTCGACGAACCCCCGGCTCTCCAGCGCTGCGACCAGCCGGAAGGCCGTGGACTTGTGCACCCCGAGCTCGGCGGCCATCTCCGTGACGCCGGCCTCGCCCTGCGCCGCCAGGATCTCCAGAACGCTCAGCGCCCGGTCGACGGACTGGACGACGGCGACCGGGCCTCGTTCTGCATTGTCACTCCGCGGCTCAGCCATGGGCTCAGCGTAGGTCGCGCTTCGCCAGCCCCTCTCGGTCACGTCTTGACGATGCCGTGAAGCACCGTCATGCTGTTGCGCTATCGGCTGGCAGTTGCTTACTACGCAACGAATCGCGCCTGGAGTGCCCATGATCCCGGTCTGTCCCACGACCGCACTGCCCCCCGGCGAGGCGACCCGCATCGAGGCCGACGAGCCCATCGCGGTCTTCAACGTCGACGGCGACTTCTACGCCATCGACGACACCTGCACGCACCAGGACGCCTCGCTGGCCGACGGCTGGCTGGACGGCTGCGCCGTGGAGTGCCCACTGCACGCCTCGTGCTTCGACCTGCGCACCGGGAAGGTGTCCGGCCCACCGGCGAAGACGCCGGTCCGCACGCACCGGGTGCTCGTCCAGGACGGCATGGTCTACGTGCTGCGGGGACACGCCGAGGACGGTGCCGCATGAGCCGCACGGTCGCCGTGGTGGGCGCCTCCCTGGCCGGCCTCTCGGCTGCACGCGCGCTGCGGGAGCAGTCCTACGACGGTCGCATCGTGCTCATCGGCGACGAGGTGCACCCGCCCTACGACCGCCCACCCCTGTCCAAGGAGTTCCTGGCCGGCTCGGCGTCGCTGGACGACATCCTCCTGGGTGCCCCCGACGACGCCGACCTCGACCTCGAGTGGCGGCTGCAGACCACGGCGATCGGGCTGGACCACCTCAGCCGATCGGTGCTGCTCGCCGACGGCAGCGAGGTCCGGGCCGACGGCGTCGTGCTGGCCACGGGGGCCCGCGCCCGGCTCCTGCCCGGCAGCGAGGGGCTCGGCGGGGTGCACGTGCTGCGCTGCCTGGACGACGCGAACGCCCTGCGCGCGGACCTCGCCACCGCCGAACGACTCGTGGTGATCGGCGGCGGCTTCATCGGAGCGGAGGTCGCCTCCACGGCCCGCACCCTCGGGCTGGAGGTCACCGTCGTCGAGTCGCAGCCGGTGCCGCTCGCGGGCCCGCTGGGGGCCGAGATGGGCACGGTCTGCGCCGAGTTGCACGCCGCACACGGCACCCGCCTGCTGACCGGCACCGGGGTCGCCGGCCTGGTCGGCACCGACCGGGTCGAGGCCGTCGAGCTGACCGACGGCACCCGCCTGCCCGCCGACGTGGTCGTCGTGGGGATCGGCGCAGCACCCAACATCGAGTGGCTGGCCCGCTCGGGCGTGGCCCTCGGCAACGGGGTGCTGACCGACGCACGCGGGGCCACGAACATCCCGGGCGTCGTCGCGGTCGGCGACTGCGCTGCGACCTGGTCGGTCGCTGCGGAGCGCCACGTGCGCATCGAGCACTGGGCCAACGCGCTCGAGCAACCGGCCACCGCGGTTGCCACGTTGCTCGGCACCGGCGCGCCGGCGCCGACGCCGGTGCCCTACTTCTGGTCCGACCAGTACGGCGCCCGCATCCAGTTCGCGGGGTCGCGCCGCCAGGGCGACGACGTGCGCGTCCTCGAGGGGAGCTGCGCGGATCACAGCTTCCTCGTGGTCTACGAACGCGACGGGCAGCCCGTGGCCGTCCTCGCGATGAACCAGCCCCGCCTCTTCACCCGCTGGCGTCGCCAGCTGCGCACGGCCGTTCCCGCCGGGTCCTGACCTCTCACCACCCCCGATCGGGGCTCGCCCGATCACCCGAGAGACCAGCCGCCGGGTCGCTCGCAGCGCACGCGCGCCGGCGGGTCGGGACATCCGTGACCGCGGCGGTGGCCCGGTCCAGTCCCGGATCGGGCCGCGAGGTCGCGCATCACGCCGTCATCCTCGGACAGGCTTGATTCCGTCACTGTTGCAACAGGACCCCGGTGCACTCCGCCGCTCCCGGGTGCACTCCCCCACCCCAGGCAGCTCGCGGGTGGCCCCCTCACCGGAGCCGACCCCTCGGGCTCCGGAGCGGCTCCTCGACACGGCGCCTCCCCGACACCGGAGCAACACGTGGCCGCTCCGGTGCCGGGGCCCGCACCCGCCGGCCCGAACTGCTAGTCGCGCGGATCCAGCGGACGGCCGACGGGCGCCGCCGCGGGCTGGCTCTGCGCAGCACCGGGCGCGCTCGCGTCCGACACGACGGTGCCGTCCGCGCGGACCACCAGCCGGCCGCCCGTCTCCGGGTCCGGTGCGCCGGACGGCGTCGGCGCGGGTGCAGCCGCCTGTGCACCGGACGGCCGGGCGGGTTCCACCGAGAGGACGAAGTCAGCGCCGTGGCGGCTGATGCCGTCGACGACGGCCTGCTCGATCGCCGAGGTGGCGTAGCTGCCGCGCAGCATGAGGGGATCGCGCCGCAGGTCCTTGACGAGGCTCACCGCCATGGCCGCCATGACGAGCGCGAACGGCAGGGCCGCGATGATCGTCAGGTTCTGCAGCCCCGTGAGGGCTGCGCCGTCCTCGCCCAGCAGCAGCATGATCGCCGCCACGGAACCCATGACGATGCCCCAGAAGACGACGACCGGACGGCTCGGCTCCAGGGTGCCGCGCTGGGAGAGCGACCCCATGACGATCGAGGCCGCGTCCGCACCGGACACGAAGAAGATCGCCACGAGGACCATCACCAGCACGGTCGCCGCGGTGGCCAGGGGGTACTGCTCCAGGACGGCGAACAGCTGCCCCTCCGTGGTGCCCTGGCCGGCGACGTCGACACCGTCGCGCTGAGCGGCGATCCCGGCCCCGCCGAAGACGACGAACCACAGCAGGCTGACCATGCTGGGCACCAGGAGCACGCCCGTGACGAACTGACGGATCGTGCGCCCCCGGCTGATCCGGGCGATGAACAACCCGACGAACGGCGTCCAGCTGATCCACCAGGCCCAGTAGAAGACCGTCCAGCCGCGCAGCCAGTCGGCCATCGGGTCCCCGCCGGTGGCTTCCGTCCGTGCGGCCATGGCGCCGAGGTCGGAGACGTAGCTGCCCACCGCATCGGGGATCAGGTTCAGGATGAAGACCGTGGGGCCGAACACGAAGACGAACACCGCCAGGATCAGCGCCAGGACCATGTTGGTGTTGGCCAGCCACTGGATCCCGCGGGCGATGCCGGAGACGGCCGAGGCGACGAAGGCGGCGGTCAGGACGGCGATGATCGCGACCAGGAGGCCGTTGCCGAGGTCCCCGGCCCAGCCGAGGATCTCGAACCCGCTGCCGATCTGCAGGGCACCGAGGCCGAGGGAGGCCGCCGACCCGAACAGCGTGGCGAAGATGGCCAGGACGTCGATGGCGCGGCCGGTCGGGCCGGCCGCCCTCCGCTCACCGAGCAGTGGGATGAACGCGGAGCTGATCAGCTGACGACGCCCGCGGCGGAAGGTCCCGTACGCGATGGCCAGCCCGACGACGGCGTACATCGCCCAAGGGTGCAGGGTCCAGTGGAACAGCGTGGTCGCCATCGCCGTCTCGATCGCCATCTCCGTCTCGCCCTCGGTCGTGAACGGCGGCGGGGCGACGTAGTGCGACAGTGGCTCGGCGACGCCGTAGAACATCAGCCCGATGCCCATGCCGGCGCTGAACATCATCGCGACCCACGAGATGGTGCGGAACTCCGGCCGCTCGCCGTCGCGGCCCAGCGGGATCCGCCCGAACCTCCCGGCCGCCAGCCAGATGACGAAGACCACGAGTGCCGACGCCAGCAGCACGAAGAGCCAGCCGAGGTTCCCGGTGACCCAGCCGAGGACCGAACCGCTCACGGTGCCCAGTCCCGTGGGGGTCACGAAGCCCCAGGCCACGAAGCCCAGCGCCATGGCCGCCGCGATGGCGAACAGGACCCGGTCCACGGCCCAGTGCCGGTCGGCGACACAGGGCGGCGGCTCCGCGATGGCCGGGTGGACCCCGGTCACGGTCACGTCTGCGACGTGGACGGCGGGGTCCTCCCCCGCTGTCCCGGTGGCGTCACCGCCGGACACCGGTTCAGCCCCGGCGGCCTCCGACCGGCCCCGTCGGCGGGAAGGCGAGGCTTCCCCGTCGCGCATCTCGTCCATGACACTCCCCATTTCGTGTTGCGCCATCCGAAACGGACTGCGCATGAGGAAACCAGAGGGGGGATCGGTGAACAAGAGAAAATGTGATGCTCTGCACATCCCAGGAGCGGTGAGCCCGTCCCGACCTCGGCGTGACGGAGCGACGGGCCAGGACCCGCCGACCGGTCAGGGCCCGTCGCCGCGCCAGCGCAGCACCTCCAGCGCGGCGGCGACGGCGATCGTGTTCTCCGCCAGTGGCCGCGGCAGGAGCTGCTCGGCCCGGGCCAGCCGGCGGAGCACCGTGTTGCGGTGGGTGAACAGCAACGTCGCCGCCCGGGTGGCGTTGCCGAGCTCGCGGACGTAGACGCGCACCGTGTCGCGGGTGTCCGCATCCGCCCCCAGCAGGCCACCGAGGGTGTCGGTGAGGAACTCCTCGACCCGGTCGGGAGCGCTGGTGAGCAGCGCCACCAGCTGCACGTCCTCGTAGCGGGCGACCTGCTGGGTCGAGGTGAGCCGGTCGAGCATCTGCTGGGTGGTGACCGCGTCCAGGTGACTGCGCCGGAACCCCTCGACGTCGACCCCCGGCCGCCCCACGGCCACCCGGACGTCGGGGGCGCCGGCCAGCCCGGCGGCCACCGCGTCCACCTCGGGCGCGCGACCGATCGGCAGCCACACCCAGAGCGCGGCCGCACCGGCCACCACGGTCAACCGCCGGGCGGCACCACCGGCCCGCATGGCCGCCTCCGCCGCGGCCTCCAGCTGGTCGGAACCGGCGCCGGCGGCCTCGCTCCAGACGACGACGGCGGTGTGCGGCCCGGTGAGGCCGTAGCCCAGCTGCGCCTCGGCCCGGGCCCGGGACAGCGGCGCACCCTCCAGCAGCAGCGACACCGTGGCCCGGCGCTCGGCGTGCGCGCCGCGGGTCAGCTCGGCGCGCTCGGCGGCCATCCGGGCGGACACCGCCGCCACGGTGTCGTCGATGAACGTGCTGATCGACCGCGCCGACACGTCCAGCAGCTCACGCAGCTCGGCGGTGTCCGCGGTGAGCCGGAAGCAGATCTCCATCCACCGGCGCCAGGCGACCGCCTGGGCCGTGCGGTACGCGTCCAGGCCCCGGTGGTCCAGCCCGCGCCGGACCAGGTCCCGGGCACCCTCCAGCACCTCGGGCCCCAGGTCCACCGGCACCCGCTCCCCGGGGCGCTCCACGTTGGCCGCCGCCCAGCGCAGCAGGTTGGCGCGGTTGGCCCGCCTGGCCCCCTCGGCGAGCACCGGGTCCTCGGCGACCGGGCGCATCCCGGACCCGCTCAACGCCGCCGTGTGCATCTCGGCGACCCACTCGGCCCGCGGGTCCAGGGCGAGCTCGGCACCGCGCCGGAAGAGCTCCCGGACAGTCGGCGACGGGGTGGTCCACTCGGAGGTCACCGGTTCATCGTGCACCGTCTCACCTCGACAACGGTGCTGATCGTGCTGGCGGAACGCCCTTCCGTCGCAGAGAGTCGAGACAGCGCCGTCCCTGCTGACCTGGAGCGACCATGAGCACCCCGACCCCCGTCGAGCACCTCGACGTCCTGATCGTGGGCGCCGGCCTCTCCGGCATCGGCGCCGCGTACTACCTGCAGCGCGACCACCCGCAGCGCAGCTTCGCGCTGCTGGAGGCCCGTGGCGCCACCGGCGGCACCTGGGACCTGTTCCGGTACCCGGGCATCCGCTCGGACTCCGACCTGCACACCTTCGGCTACGAGTTCGCGCCGTGGCGGGACCCGCAGTCCATCGCCGGCGCCGACCGGATCCTCGACTACCTGCGCAGCACCGCCGCGGAGCACGGCATCGACGGCCACGTGCGCTTCCACTCCCGGGTGGTCGCCGCGTCGTGGTCCTCGGAGCAGGCGCGGTGGACCGTCGAGGTGGAGCGCACCGACACCGGCGAGCGGACCGCGCTCACCTGTGGCTGGCTGTTCGTCGCCGGCGGCTACTACCGCTACGACGAGGGCTTCACCCCGCACTTCGAGGGGCGCGAGCGGTTCGGCGGCCAGCTCGTGCACCCGCAGCACTGGCCCGAGGACCTGGACACCGCGGGCAAGCGCGTCGTCGTCATCGGCAGCGGGGCCACCGCGGTCACCCTCGTCCCGGCGCTGGCCGAGACGGCGGCGTCCGTCACCATGCTGCAGCGCACGCCGAGCTACGTCATGCCGGTGCCGGCCGAGGACAAGCTGGCCAACCGGCTGCGCCGGGTGCTGGGCGAGGAGCGTGCCCACCCGCTGATCCGCCGCAAGAACATCGCCAAGGGCCGGCTGGTCTGGCAGTTCTGCCAGCGGCACCCGGAGCGGGCCCGGAAGCTGATCCGCTGGGTCAACGCCAAGCAGCTGCCCGCGGGCTATCCGGTCGACGAGCACTTCAACCCGCCGTACGGCCCGTGGGACCAGCGCCTGTGCGCCGTGCCGGACGGCGACCTGTTCCGCGCGATCCGCGAGGACCGCGCCGAGGTCGTCACCGACCGGATCGTCACCTTCACCGAGACCGGGGTGCTGCTGGCGTCGGGCCGGGAGCTGCCGGCCGACGTGATCGTCACCGCCACCGGGCTGAACCTGCAGGCCTTCGGCGGCGTGCAGTTCACCGTCGACGGCCGCGAGGTGCAGCTGCCCGAGACCGTCGCCTACAAGGGGATGATGCTGTCCGGCGTACCGAACCTCGCCTTCGCGGTCGGCTACACCAACAGCTCCTGGACGCTGAAGATCGGGCTGCTCTGCGAGCACTTCACCCGGCTGCTGAGCCACCTGGACGCGCACGGGTACGACAGCGTCCGCCCCGAGCCCCGCGACCCGGAGATGCCCACCCGGCCGTTCCTGGACTTCGCGGCCGGATACGTCCAGCGGGCGGTGCACCAGCTGCCGCGCCAGGGTGACCGGATGCCGTGGCTGACCTCGATGGACTACCGGTCCGACGTCAAGCTGCTCCGGGCCGACAGCGTCGTCGACCCGGAGCTCCTCTTCTCCCGCTCCAGCGACGCCGCGCGGGCAGCCGCGTGAGCGCCGCGGACCTGGACCGGTTCGTCGACCTGCCCGCCGGCCCGCGGCTGTGCTACCGCACCGACGGCCCGGACGACGGGGTGCCCCTGCTGCTCATCGCCGGCCTCGGCCTGGACCTCACCTCGTGGCCGCAGCGGATGGTCGAGGGGTTCACCGGTCACGGCTTCCGCGTCATCCGCCTGGACAACCGGGACATCGGCCGGTCCAGCTCGACCGGCACCCGATCTCCAGGTCGGCTGCGCCAGCTGCTGGCCCGGCCCCGGCCGGACGCCTACGACCTCGCGGACATGGCGGCGGACACCCACGGGCTGCTGGAGCACCTGGCGGTCGACCGGGTCCACCTGGTCGGGATGTCGATGGGCGGCATGATCGCCCAGACGCTCGCCGCGCGGCACCCGGACCGGGTCGCCAGCCTGACGTCGATCTTCTCCACCACCGGGAGCCGGCGGATCGGGCAGCCGGCCCGCTCCACGCTGGTGCGGCTGGCCCAGGCGCCGGCGCGCACGGTCGAGGAGTCGGTCGAGCGCCACCTCTCCCTGCTGCGGCACATCGGCTCCCCGACCGCCCTGCCCGACGACGACCTCGAGCGGGCGTGGGCACTGGGGCTGTGGGAACGGGGCGGCGGCGTGCGCGCCCGGGCCGGTGTGCCGCGGCAGATCAGCGCGATCCAGGCCTCCGGCGACCGGACGGCGGAGCTGCGGCGGATCACCGCCCCCACCCTCGTGGTGCACGGGTCGGCCGACCGGATGGTGCACCCGAGCGGTGGCCGGGCGACGGCGGCCGCCGTCCCCGGCGCCCGGTTCGTCGAGCTCCCCGACCTGGGCCACCACCTGGCCCCCGGCGTCGTCGACCAGCTCGTCGACCTCACCACCGACCTCGCCCGCAGCACCGGCGCCCCGCTGGCGCCGCTGGCACCGACAGGAGATCCCCGATGAGCAGCGTGCAGGGCAAGGTGGCCGTCGTCACCGGCGCCGGGTCGGGCATCGGCCGGCAGCTGGCCCTCGAGCTGGCCCGGCGCGGTGCCCGGGTGGCGGTGTCCGACGTGGACGGGGACCGGGCGGCCGAGACCGCGGCCCGCGCGCGGGCACTGGGTGCGGAGGTGCACAGCGCGGTCCTCGACGTCGCCGACCGCGCCGCCGTGCTGGCCCACGCGGCCACGGTGGCCGACCACTTCGGGGTGGTGCACCAGGTCTACAACAACGCCGGGGTCGCCGGCGGGGGCACGGTGCTGGACAGCGACTGGGCCGACTACGACCGGATCCTGGGCATCAACCTCTTCGGCGTCCTGCACGGCACCAAGGCGTTCCTCCCCCACCTCATCGCCTCCGGGGACGGGCACGTGGTCAACCTGTCCAGCCTCAACGGGGTCATGGGCCAGGCCTCGCTCAACGCCTACAGCGCGAGCAAGTTCGCCGTCCGCGGGTTCACCGAGTCCCTGCGCAGCGAGATGCTGCTGGCCGGGCACCCGGTGCAGGTCACCGTCGTCCACCCCGGTGGTGTGCGCACCGGCATCTCGGCGGCGGCGCTGGAGCACACCCGGCAGCACGGGACGGTCACGCCGGAGGACGAGGCGCGGGCGCGGATGTACGAGGAGAAGCTGCTGCGGATGCCCGCCGAGCAGGCGGCCCGGATCATCGTCGACGGCGTGGAGGCCGGCCGGTCCCGGGTGCTGGTCGGCAAGGACGCGAAGGTCGTCGACCTGCTGGTGCGGCTGCTCCCCGCCACCTACCCGCGGCTGGCCGCCCTCCTCCAGCGGCGGGCACTCCGCGGCTGACCCGGGAGCGGCGCCACCCGGACCGTTGGTCGGTCACGGGACCCTGACGGGCGCGGGACGGTCGACCGCTCGGACGGCGTCGTCCGCGTGCACCGCCGGCTCGGACACGCGCGCGACCGCGGCCAGGGCAGCCAGGCCGGCGACCACCCACCACGGGTGCGCGACCAGCGCCTCCTCCACCCCGGCCAGCGGGTCAGCCAGCCGGCCGAGCCGGTCCAGCGCCCACGTCGTCGCGGCCATCAGGGCGACCAGCGCGCCGGTGGTGCGGACGGCGGGGTACCAGCGGGTGCGGGAGAGCAGGTACAGCGAGGGGAAGACGAGGGCGACGGTGAGCAGCTGGGCCAGCTCGACGCCCACGTTGAACGCCAGCAGCGCGGGCACCGAGGTGGCGCCGCCCAGCCCCAGGTCGGTGAGGATCCCGGCGAAGGCCAGCCCGTGCACCAGGCCGAACCCCCCGGCCACCAGCACCTCGCCGCGGCGGGCCAGGGGGCGCAGCGCGTGCACGGCGGCGACGCCCACCGACACCGCGATCAGCACCTCGACCGGCGCGCTGGGCGCGGTCACCCAGCCCAGCGCGGAGGCGAGCAGGGTCAGCGAGTGCCCGACGGTGAAGGCGGTGACCACCGCCAGCACCGAGCGCAGCGTGGGCCGCACGCCGTCCCCGCGCCGCCACCGGCCGGCGACGGCGACCACCGGCGCGACCAGCAACAGGGTCAGCAGGAAGAGCAGGTGGTCCGCGCCCTCCAGCACGTGGTGCAGGCCGTACCCGACCATGTCGGTCAGGCCGGTCCCCAGGGTCCCGGTGGCCGTGTCGCCGATGGTGAGGGTGTCGTCGGTGGCGGTGAGCACGCCGGCGGTGGAGACGTCCCCGGCGGCGTCGGTCAGCACGACCACCGCCTCGTGGGAGGCGTCGGCCTCCAGGACGCCGTCGTAGGCGAGGGTGAACGCCGACGGGTCGGTGCCGCCGGGGTCCAGCACGACGTCGACGCGGTAGGAGTCGATGCCCTCCACCGTCTCGCGCACCACCGGCGACCAGGTCTCGGTCCAGGTGCTCCCGTCGGTGCCCGTGACGGTCAGGTGCTCGGCGAGGTAGCTGGTCACCGCCGCGTCGGTCGCCGCGCCCCCGAGCACCGCGTCGAGGGTGTCGGTGGCGACCGAGACGGTCGTCCCGACCTGCTCCTCGCCGACCCGGACGGCGAGCGTGCTGCTGGTGAGGCTGTGCGCCTGGGCGGTGCCGGCGGTGAGCAGGGCGAGGCCGCCGGTCAGCACGCCGGTCAGGACGGTGCGTGCCAGGGCACGGGGAGGGCGCGTCGTCATGGCATCGACCGTGTCCGGCTCGGCTGTGCCCGGGCTGAGGACGGCGTGTGGGTCGTTTAGGGACGACTCAGCGAGCACACAGGCAGCACAGGTCGAGCGCAGAGGCGGCCCGTCCAGCGTGGTCGGCACACCACCCGGTCGTCCCCCGACGACCCCGACCGACAGGACTCCCCCGTGAAGATCCGCACCACCGTGGCCGCCCTGGTCCTCTCCCTCGCCCTCCCGCTGGCCGCCTGCGGGACGACCGACGACGCGGCCACCGCCAGCACGTCGACCAGCTCCACCGAGTCGACCGGCTCCACCGACCCGACGCCCGAGGAGGCCGGCTTCGGCGGCGGGCTGCCCGGCGGCGGCCAGGGCGGCCCCGGCGGGTCGGTCGACGTCTCCTCGGTGACCACCGAGGAGCAGCTGGTCGAGCTGGTGCAGGACGCCTACGGCGATCCCAGCCTGGACCTGCACCGCGGCCACCAGCCGGTGGAGGACGTCCTCGACGAGGTCCTCGGCATCACCCACGAGGAGCTGCACGTCCGGATGGAGGCCGGGCAGGGCCTGGCCGAGGTCGCCGAGGACCTGGGCATCGACCCGCAGGAGCTCATCGACGGCATGGTCGACAAGTACGCCGTGGCGATCGACACGCTGCTGGCCGACGGCACGATCACCGAGGCGGAGGCCGACCAGTACCTCGCCGACCTCGAGACGGCCTTCGAGTTCCGGGTCACCTGGGACGGCGAGGAGGCGACGCCGACCTACACCGGCCTGTCCGCCTGAACGCGGGCCGGTGTCCCGATCGCGCTCCGGGTGAACGGTTGTGCACTGCATGGTCGGGTAGAGCTGGCCCGGAGCCAAGCCACGGCCCTTCTCCCCGGTGCCTGCACTGGGCCCCGGGCTCGCCTCCCTCGTCCGACGAGGTGAGCCGCGCCCCTCGTCCGACTCTGGAGAGACTGGATGACGCCGTTCGACCACCCCGTGCCCGAGCTGCAGGTCATGCCGCTCGGCTTGTACGACCTGGTGCTGTACTCGCTGGTCGTCGCCGGGTTCGCCTTCTTCGCCTACTTCGTCTACAGCTGGAACACCAAGAGCGAGATCGGTGCGCGGTACCGCCCCGCAGTGCTCGCCGGCCTCTGCATCGCCGGTGTCGCGATGGTGTCCTACCTGGTGCTGTTCCTGAAGTGGGACTCCGGCTTCACCCTGGTGAGCAACGTCTACGTGCCGAACGAGGAGGCCCGGTTCACCCTGGCCCCGCGCTACATGGACTGGTCGATCACCGTTCCGCTGCTGACCGCCGAACTGCTCGCGGTGTGCTCGATCGCCGGCGCCAAGGCCCGCAGCCTGCGCTTCACCACGATGGCCGCCGCGTTCCTGATGATCATCACCGGCTACCTGGGTTCCCAGGTGCTGCAGCAGGGGCGGGACACCGGCACGCTGGTGCTGTGGGGCTGCATCTCCACCGTCTTCTACATCTACCTGTACATCGCCCTGATCGGTGCCGTGCGCGGTTCGATGTCCTCGATGGGCAGCGAGGCCGGCGCCAGCCTGCGCAACGCCACGATCGTGCTGCTGGGCACCTTCGGGGTCTACCCGCTGGTGTACGCCGTCCCGGTCTTCTTCGAGGTCACCCCCGGGTGGCTGACCGGCATGCAGCTGGCCTACTCCGCCGCCGACGTGCTGGCCAAGGTCGGCTTCGGCGTCCTGATCCACAAGGTCGCCAAGCTGCGCACGGCCGAGGACGTCATCGAGGGCGACGAGTCCCACCCCGAGGACGTCTGGGTCAGCAACGTGAAGAAGAGCGACGGCGTCCTGCCGCAGCTCGGCAAGGTCTCGCCGGCCCTGCTCACGCACTTCTCGGACAACCGCGTCGAGCACGAGGCCCCCGCGCACCGCGAGACGGTGCACGCCCGCGTCGTCGACCCCGCCCCCGTCGTGGACCGCGGCGCCACCGAGACGCCCCGGACCACCTCCCGGAGCTGACGGTGTCCCTCCTGCCCGTCCGGGTGCGGGGGCCCCGCGGGGCCCCCGCACCCGGGCGGGCCGTCCGCCCGTTCGACCTCCCGGCACGTGCGGCGACGCACGTCTCCCTCGGAGCCGTCACGGCCGTGCTCCTCGTCGAGCTGCTGGTGCCCGGCGGCTGGGGCGAACTGGCCTGGGTGCCCCTGGTCGCCGGGCTGCTCCTCGGCCTCCCGCACGGTGCGGTCGACCACCTGGCCCCGGCCCATCTGCTGGGCTGGGGCCTTCCCCGGCTCGGCGTCTTCGCCCTCCTCTACGGGGCACTGGCCGCAATCGCCTACGCGTTGTTCCAGTGGGCACCCGGCCCCGCCCTGCTCGTGTTCGTGGCGCTGTCCGCCTGGCACTTCGGCACCGGGGAGACCGCCTTCGCCGACCTGCGCGCCGCCCGGCCGGTGAGCCAGCGGACGGCGATCGCCGTCGTGCTGGGCGGCGTCGTGCTGCTCGTCCCGCTGGTCCGCGGCACGGCCGAGGCGGCGGCCGTCGTCTCGGCCGTCGTCCCCGGCAGCGACGGGGTGCTGCCCCCGTGGGTCCCGGTCCTCGTCCTGAGCCTGGCCCTGCCTGCTGCCGCGCTGCTGGGCCTGACGCTGGCGCTCTCCGGCCGTCGGCTGGAGGCGCTGGAGGTGCTGGTCCTGCTGGCCCTCGTCGTGGTCGTGCCGCCGTTCGCCGCCTTCGGCGCCTACTTCGGCGCCTGGCACTCCGTGCGGCACCTCGCCCGCGTCATCGCCGAGGACCCTGCGAACACCGCAGACCTCACCGCCGGCCGGCTCGGGGCGCCAGTGCGTCGCTTCGCCGTCCAGGCTGCCCTGCCCACCGCCGTCGTCCTCGTCGTCCTCGGCGTCCTCTGGTCCGCCGCCGACGGCTGGCTCGGGTTCGTCGCCACCGACCTGCCCCTGCTGGCCGCGCTGACGCTCCCGCACGCGCTGGTGGTCACCTGGCTGGACCGCCAGGCCACACGACCGCGCTGACCGTCGCCCTCGATCAGCTCCGCGATCGGGTCGCGCGCTCCGGCCGCCGGTCGACCCAGGAGATCATCGCGGCGACCAGCAGGAGGAGCGAGGGCACCAGGAGCCCGAAGCCGACGCCGAGCGCCGTGACCAGCGACCACACGAGGGACGCCACCGCGAGGACCGCGACGACCGCCGGGGCCAGCATCGTCCGGCTGGCGCACTCGACCCCCAGCGCCACGGCCGCGAACACCGCCGGCACCCCGAACAGCAGGAAGACGATCGAGCCACTGTCCTCCCACAGGATCGGGCCCTGCCAGGCCGAGTAGCCGAGGACGCCGACGAGCGAGACGGCGGTCAGTACGCACGCTCCCGGAGATGAGGGGGCCATGGCCAGTTCTCCCTCGATGTCTGCGACACGGTCCTCGTGCACGCGCTCGCCACCACTCTCCTCCCCTCTGCCGGCGTGGCCAACGCCTGCAGGCACGAGGAGTGGAGGGTGGCGGTGCGGTCGGGGACAGTGTCGGGATGGACCGTTCCTACGCCGCCTTCAGCGCGCGCCACCGACTGCCCCGGCGCCACTTCCTGCGCACCGCCCGGCTGAACGCCGTCGGGTTCAGCGCGCTCGGTGGCGCCTGCCTGGCCGCCGCGGCCACCGGTGCGCTGGCCTCACGGTGGACGAGCCGGCCACCGGTGCTCGGCGCCGCGCTCGGACCGGTCGTCGTCCTGACCGGCCTGGTCGCTCTCGACCGCCGGAAGTGGGCCGGCACGACCACGAGCTTCTCGTTCGCCGACGACGCCGCGACGACCCGGGCGGTGGCCGACCAGCTGGTCGCCCGTGGGTTGCCGGTGGACGTCGAGGAGCACCCGCCGGGGAGCCCCGCCCTGCGCTACGCCCACCGGCACGCCCGGCAGGTGCACGCCGCCCTCGAGGACCTCGGGATCTCCGCGCCCTTCCGCTGACCCGGTCGGCGGGTCGTCCGTCCGGCTCCCCGTGTGGCGACGACCTCCCGGGCCCGACAGCGGCCGCCCGCGGAGATCGTGTGTCCAGGCGCAGGCCTCCCGGGGTGGTCAGCTCCGCTGCTGCCCGCCGCTCAGCAGTTGACCGACCACCGGTGGCCGCAGCTCAGGCAGACGAGGACCGCCACCCAGTCCTGCGGGTCGAACTCGCCGGGGAAGTCACCGACGTCCTGCCCGCCGCACGCGACACAGCAGGACATCCGGGCCAGTGCGCTGGCCTGCACGACGACCGAGTGGTCCAGGAGCTCGGACACAGGAACACCTCCACGATGAACGGCAGCTGCGCTGCTGCCTCGATGAGTGGAGATTGGCCCAGCGACCGTCTCGCCGACGGGTGACACGAGGCCGGTCGTCGGATCGCAAGGAGCTCGTCGTGCGACCGCAATGGAGTCGTGCGACCGCAATGGAGCAGCGGCGGGGGTCAGCTGCCACCGGTGGCGCGGAGGACCAGCACGGCGAGGTCGTCGGCGCGGCGACCTCGCTGGAACTCCATGACCGAGGCCTCCACCGCGGCGGCGACGTCCACCGCGCTGCCGCCCCGAGCCGCGGCGAGCACCGACCGCAGCTGCTCCTCGCCGAACTGGTGGACGGCTCCCTCGCCGTCCCGGTAGCGCGCCTCGGTGACGCCGTCGGTGTAGAGGACGAGCACGTCGCCGCCCCTCAGCGTCGTGGTCGCCACCGGGAGGTCGATCCCGGGGAGGATGCCCAGCAGGCTCCCCGGCGCACCCAGCTCCTCCACCGCACCGGTGCCGTCCCGCAGGACCAGCGGCAGGGGGTGGCCGGCGGACACCACCCGCAGCTCGACCCGGTCCGCGATGCGTTCGGCCAGGACGCAGGCGATGGTGCACGTGCCGTTGGGGGCGCCCTGCCGCAGCAGCACCTCGTTGACCGTGCGGAGGACGTCCACCAGGTCGGTGGTGCGCACCACGGCAGCGCGGATCGCGTAGCGGGCGGCGGCGGTGCGCGCCGCGGCGACCGGCCCGGTGCCCTCGACGTCGCCGATGACCATCAGCCACGAGGAGCCGTCGAGCTCGATCAGGTCGTAGAAGTCGCCGCCGACGGTGGCCCTCGCCGAGCTGGGTTGGTAGACCGCGGCCACGTCGGCTCCCGGCAGGTGGGGCAGGTGCGGCGGGAGCAGGCTGCTCTGCAGGTCCTCGGCGAGACGGCGGTACCGCTCCTCGGAGGCGGCGAGTGCCTGGGCGAGTTCGCGCTCGGTGGTCACGTCGGCCACCAGGACGCACAGGCCGATCACCTCGTCCGCGTGCCGGACGGGGAAGAAGCTCACGTTCCAGTGGCGGAGCTCGCCGGGTCGGGTCCCCACCGCGCCGGTCAGCGGGACGTCCCGCCGCGGCCGGCCGGAGTCCAGCACCTCCCGGTAGAGCGCTTCGGCCTCACCGCCCACCTCCGGGTGCAGCTCGGAGGGGGTGCGCCCCAGCAGTTGCTCCACCGGGAGCCCGTTCATCTCCGCCAGCACCGGGTTGACCCGGACGTGGCGCAACTGCAGGTCGAACAGACCGATGCCCAGGGGCGCGCTCTCGATGACGGCGTCGAACTGCGCCGCGATCACCTCGAGCCAGCCCGGTCCCGTTCCAGCAGGCACAGGCACACGAGGACACTAGGTGGTCCCAGCGTCACCTGCCCGTCGAGCTCGCAGACGTGACGGTGGGTCACCGTGCGTGCGACCCGCACCGTCCCTGCGTCGCGCCGACCGGGATCAGCTGGGGTGTCGCGCCGGCTCACCGGGCTCGGCGAGGTGGTCCCGCGCGAGGGTGACGACGACCGGCCGCACGTGCTCGGCGAGCCACTCGGCGGTCTCGTCGCCGCGCCGTTCGGCCGCCCAGCCCAGGTAGGTGAGCCCGCGGGCCAGCAGCATCCCGGTCCAGTGGCGCAGCTGCTCGTCCCCGAGGGTCCGGCGGGTCCGGTACCCCGCGACGACGGCGTCGGAGTACTCGGCGAAGCGCGGGTGCGGGCGGTAGAAGAAGAGGATGGTGGCGAGCTCGAACAGGTGCCAGCCCTCACCGAAGTCGTCGAAGTCGATGAGCACGAGCTCGCCGTCGGCCAGGAGGATGTTCTCCGGCGTGAAGTCGGCGTGGATGACGCCGTAGACGTCCGGTCCGGTGCCCAGGGCGGCCAGTGACGACGTCAGGCGGGCAACGGCCGCGCCCAGCACGTGCCGCTCCTCGGCGGACAGGGCGTCGAGCCCGAGCGGGTCGCCCCACAGGGCCTTCTCCCCCACCAGGCCGTCCAGGTCCCACGCCGCGCGGCTGAAGCCGGGGAGCCGGCCGACGTCCTGCAGGTGGTTGTGCAGCTCCCCCGCCAGCTGGCCGAGCCGATGGAAGACGCCGGGGTCCAGCGGGCTGCTGCCGTCGAACGCCTCGCCGCAGTCCCCGAGGGGGGCGGCTCCCTCGACCCACCGCTGCACGTCGACCTGGTACTGCTCGCCCGCGCCGTCGCCGACGAGGTGCACCAGCTCGCCGGAGGTGGTGCGGATCGGCTCGGGCACGGGGAAGCCCCGCTGGCGGAGGGCCAGCAGGTAGCCGAGCTCGCAGATCACCGCGGAGGTGGCGTGCAGCCCGGGCCGGTGCAGGCGGACGGCGAAGGACTCCCCCGCCCGCTCGGCCCGGAACACGTGGTTCTCGCGGTACTTGACGAAGTGCAGGGTGGCGCCGGCCAGCCCGTAGGAGTCGAGGGCCTCGGCGATGACGCGCCGCGCCGCGGTCTCGTCGATGAGCGCCACGTGACTGCTCCCCTGCCTGCCGGCTGACCGGCGGGTCGTCGATGCGCCGGGCTCGGGCCTGCCGCACCCGACTGCGCTGTTGGAGCGGAAGACTGACAGCTACATGAACGCGCGGTCAAGACCCTTTACGTTGCGTTCACGAATGTCTCCGACCGCCCGCAGCGCGGTCAGCTCAGGAGTGGTCCGGGCGGACCAGACCCGTCGCCAGCGCGACGATGCCGGCCACGAGCTCCTCGGACCGGCCGGGGTCCTCGGCCACCTCCACCAGCGCAGCGCGCGATGCGCCCACGAGGAGGGCGGCCAGCGTCGCCGGCTCGACCCCGGCGGCCATGACACCGGCGGCGCGCGCCTCGGCGACGTCCTCGGCGATGAGCTTGGCGACGACCCGGGAGGCGTGTCCCCGCACGGGTGCCAGCGCCGGTTCCACGCTCGGGTCGCTGTTGGAGTAGAACCGCCCGATGAGCGGCCGCGCGCCGATCTCCAGGAGGGGTCGGGCGAGAGCGGCCACCTTGTCCACGAAGCCGGAGGCCTGGCCGTGCGAGGCCGCCACCCGGTCGAGCAGCTCCTCGTTGACCTCCTCGTAGAGCGTGCGGAAGAGGTCGTCGCGGCCGGCCGGGAAGTAGGCGTAGAGCGTCACCTTGGACGCCCCTGCCTCGGCCGCGATCGCCTCCACCGTGGCCCCGCCGAAGCCCCGCTCGGCGAAGACCTCGAGGGCGGCGTCGAGCAGCACGCGCCGGGTGCGGAGCCGGTTCTGCTCGCGGAGCGAGAGCCGCCCGGTCCCCTCCCGGGCTGCATCCTGCGACGACGCCATCCGGCCACCCCTCCCGTCAGCTGTGATCGACACCCTACGGAGGGGTGACCGGGCGCCGCCGACCGGAGACCCCGGCCGGTGGGCGTCACCGGACGGCGACCTCCGCCTCGTCGAGGCTCGCGGCGAGCCGGTCGACCAGGAGCTCCAGGTGCTCGTGCTCGAACACCATGGGCGGCCGGATCTTGAGCACGTTGTCCCGCGGCCCGATCCGGCTGATCAGCACACCCCGCCGGAACATGTCCTCCACGACGCGCTTGGCGCGACCTGCGCTCGCCCGGCCGTCGTCGTCGACGAGCTCGAGGCCGAAGAACAGACCGGTCCCGCGGACGGCGCCGACGCTCGGCCGGTCGGCGGCCAGCTCCTCCAGCGTCTTGCGGGCGTGCCGGCCGAGCTCGGCGGCGCCGGCCTGCAGCTCCCGGTCCGCCGTCTCCCGGAGGACGGCCGCGCCGGCCGCGGCGGAGACCGGGTTCCCGGCGAAGGTGTTGAAGTACATGTTGGCGCTGCCGAACTCGTCCAGCAGCCGGGTCGTGGTGACCACGCCGCCGAGCGGGTGCCCGTTGCCGAGCGGCTTGCCCATCGTGACCAGGTCGGGCCGGATGCCGTGCAGCTCGTGCCCCCAGAACGCCGAGCCGGAACGGCCCAACCCCGACTGCACCTCGTCGGCGATGACCAGCCCCCCGGCGCCGTGGACCAGGTCGGCCAGGCCCTCGACGTACCCGGCCGGCGGGTGCAGCAGGCCCTCGGTGGTGAAGAGCGGGTCGAACAGCAGCGCCGCGAGGCCGTGACCGGCCGCCCGCAGCGAGGCGACGGCGGCGGCCGCCTCCTCGAGCCCCTCCGCGAGGAGGACGTCGGGGCTCCGGGGGTCGGAGAGGACGTCGGGGATCCGCAGCGCGCGGACGTGGGAGCCGAGCGGTTCCGCGACCGTCAGCCCGGTGGTCATCTCCGCCAGCGACGTGGTGTTGCCGTGGTAGCTGAAGTCGGTGACCAGGACACCGGTCGACCGGGTGTGCTGGCGGGCGATCCGGAGGGCGAGCTCGTTGGCCTCCGAGCCGCTGTTGGTGAAGAACACCTTGTCGAGGTGCGGCGCGAAGGTCGCGAGCAGCATCTCGCCGTAGTCGACGACGGGATCGTGCAAGTACCGGGTGTGCACGTTGAGCCGCGCCGCCTGCTCGGCGATGGCGCGGACGACCACGGGGTTGCAGTGCCCCACGTGCGGGACGTTGTTGTAGGCGTCGAGGTAGTCGACGCCGTCGGCCCCCGTCAGCCACACACCGTGCCCGCCGACGACGTGCAGCGGCTCGTCGTAGAACAGCGGCGAGTGCGGGCCGATGACCTTCGACCGGCGCGCACGGAGCGCATCGGCCACGGACGAGCTGTCGGTCGACATGACGCCTTCTTCCTCAGCGAGCGGGTTCCGCGCCATGCGCTGATGGTCCTCGGAATCTGAACGCAGCGTACAGAGTTTGGGGCGACCACGGCCACCGTCGTCCGTCGCGAGTCGGCACGGCGGCGCTGCGACGCGGGTCAGGGACCCGAGACCCGGCGCTGCACGCTCGCGACGTGGGCCGCGGCGGCCGCGACGGCGCCCGCCTCGTCGCCCGCCCGGATGGCGGCTGCGATCCGCTCGTGCTCACGGCGCGAGGAGCGCATCCGGTCGGCGGTGAGCAGGTGCTCGCGGCGGCTGGGCTCGGTCAGCTCCTGCACGCGGTCGTGCAGCCGCACCAGCAGCGGGTTGTTGCTGTACTGCGCGATCGCCCGGTGGAAGGTCCGGTCCAGCCGGGCGAAGTGGGCCGGCCGGCTCTCCCCCTCCATCTCCACCAGCAGCGCCTCCAGCTGGGCGACCCCCTGTGCGGTGGCGTGCCGCGCGGCGCGGCCGGCGACCGAGGGTTCGATGCAGGCCCGCACGTCCATCACCTGCGCGAGCTCGATCTGGTTCGCGTCGAGCCCGCCGGCCAGCGCCAGGCCGGTGAGCGTCCCGCCCGGGCGCAGCACGGTCGTGCCGCGACCCCGGGTGCGGTCGACGAGCCCGCGGACCTCCAGGTCGCGCAGCGCCTCCCGGACCGAGCCGCGAGAGACGCCCAGCGACCCGGCGAGCTCCCGCTCCGGGGGCAGCCGGTCGCCCGGGCCGAGCGTCCCGTCCAGGATCAGCCGCTCCAGACGGGAGGAGACGGCATCCGCTCGCGAGGTCTGCCCGGACGACGCGGCGCCTGTCTCCACTCGATCTCCTTGGTAGGACCAATACGTCGTTCGCCTACGACCTCGGACGTGGCACGGGGTGCCAGTCGTCGCGGAGGTTACGCCCACGTCTCATTCTCAGAACTTGCGTCAGAAGTCTTTACAGTCCGTTCAGTGTGACCCCAGACTCACCGACACCATCCCTCAACGGGGTGACTTGGTCCTACCAAGACGCCCGACCACTGGAGGCCGACTGTGCGTCCGCTCCGTGCTCTTTCCCTGACCATCGCGCTGGGTACGACCGTGACCCTGGCGGCCTGCGGCGGGTCGTCCGACGAGGAGGCCGAAGCTGCGGCCCCGTCGGTCGAGCAGGACGACGAGATCGCCGCACTCGTGCCCGACGAGCTCCGGGAGTCCGGCGTCCTCACCGTCGGCGTGGACGCCGGGGTGGCACCGATGGTCATCTCCTCCGACGACGGGACGCTCACCGGGTTCGAGGTCGAGCTCGCCCGGGCCGCGGCCGGGCTGATGGGCCTGGAGGCCGAGTTCAGCCCCGGTGACTTCACCGGCCTGATCGCCGGGCTCGAGGCCGACCGCTACGACACCGTCATGTCCTTCGTGGTGGACACCGCGGAGCGGGAGCAGTCGGTGGACTTCGTGGACTACATGGAGGTGGGCGCCGGGATCCTCGTCCCCCAGGGCAACCCCGAGGGCATCGAGGAGCCGATGGACCTCTGCGGGGTGACCACCGTCGTGGGCGCCGCCAGCCAGGGCGAGCGGACGGCCGACGCGTTGAGCGAGGAGTGCGTGGCGGCCGGGCAGGAACCGGTCGACAAGCTCGTCGTCCAGGACCCCACCGACGTGCAGACCGCGATCAGCTCCGGCCGTGCGCCCGCCGCGCTCAACGTGAGCCCGGTGATCGGCTACGCCGTGAGCACCTCGGGGGGCCAGTTCGAGCAGGCCGGCGACTTCTTCAACGAGGTGCCCGGCGGCGCCCTGTTCCGCAAGGACGAGACCGAGCTGCGGGACGCCTTCGTCGCCGCGCTGCTGCAGCTCCAGGAGGACGGGACGTTCGCCGAGCTCGGCGAGGAGTTCGGCGTCACGGAGAGCCTCCTGGAGGGTGCCCCCATCAACGCGGCGACCCAGGAGTGAGCGCGGTGGCGAGTCGGGCGGGGGCGCCGGCGGACACCGGCTCGCGGCCGTCCGGTCTCGAGCCGATCGCGCCGCGGGTCCGGTGGCAGGAGTTCCTCTACCTCGCAGTCGTCCTCGTGCTGCTGGCGATGCTGGCGAACTTCGTCCTCACCAACGAGCGGCTCAACCTCCCCGTCTTCTGGGAGTACCTCTTCCACCCGCTGGTCCTGGACGGCCTGCGGATCACCGTGATCCTGACGGTTGCGGGCATGGTCGGGGGAACCGTGCTCGGCCTGGCGCTCACGGCCATGCGGCTGTCGTCCAGCCCGACACTGCGGGCGGTCTCCTTCACCGCCATCTACGTGTCGCGCACCATCCCGCTGCTGGTCCAGCTGCTCTTCTGGTTCTTCCTCGCCTCCGTGCTGCCCCGGATCAGCTTCGGCATCCCGTTCGGTCCGGAGTTCGTGTCCTTCGAGACGAACGAGGTGATCAACCAGCTCGGTGCGGCGATCATCGCGCTGAGCCTGTTCGTGGCCGGCTACATGGCGGAGATCATGCGTTCCGGCGTGATGTCGGTGGACCGGGGCCAGGTGGAGGCGGCGACCGCGATGGGGATGACCCCGCTGTCGGTGTTCCGCCGGGTGGTCTTCCCGCAGGCGGCCCGGATCTCCATCCCGCCGACCATGAACCAGGTCATCTCGGTCCTGAAGTACTCCTCCGTCGTGATCCTCATCGGCCTGGCGGACCTCATGTACTCGGTGCAGGCCATCTACTCGCGCAACTTCCAGCAGATCCCGCTGCTGCTGGTGGCGACCTTCTGGTACGGCCTCGTGGTGGTCGTGCTGACCGTCGTCCAGAGCCAGTTGGAGAAGCGGTTGTCCACGGGCCTGCCCAAGGCGGCCCGCCAGCGGATGAAGGAGCTGGAGGAGAAGACCGATGCCTGAGACCCCCGTCGCCAGGGCGACCGACCAGCACACGGCCCACGGCTCGGACCGGCCCATGGTGGAGATCGCCGGGCTCTGCAAGACCTTCGGTGAGCACCGGGTCCTCCGGGGCATCGACCTCACTGTCGCCCCCGGGCAGGTCGCCTGCATCCTGGGGCCCTCCGGCTCGGGCAAGTCGACGCTGCTGCGGTGCGTCAACCAGCTGGAGACGTCCACCGACGGCGCCATCCACATCGACGGCGAACTGGTCGGCTACCGCGTACAGGGTGGCCGCCGGCATGCCCTGTCGCCGAGGCAGATCGCCCGCCAGCGCCGCTCCACCGCCATGGTCTTCCAGCGGTTCAACCTGCTGGCCCACCAGACCGCGCTCGCCAACGTGATGGAGGCGCCGGTGCACGTCCACGGCGTCCCCCGGGACCGGGCCCGCGAGGAGGGCCTGGCGCTCCTCGACCGGGTGGGGCTGGGCCCGTACGCCGACCACTACCCCGCCCAGCTGTCGGGCGGGCAGCAGCAACGCGTCGCCATCGCCCGGGCGCTCGCTGTCCGGCCGCGGGTGCTGCTGTTCGACGAGCCCACCTCCGCGCTGGACCCCGAGCTGGTGGACGAGGTGCTCGCGGTCATGACCGACCTCGCCCGGGAGGGCCTCACGATGCTCGTGGTCACCCACGAGATCGCCTTCGCCCGCGACGTCGCCGACACCGTCTTCTTCATGGACGGCGGTGTCGTCGTGGAGTCCGGCGACCCCGCCCAGGTCCTCAACGCCCCGAGTCACGAACGCACCCGCGCCTTCCTGCGCCGCGTGCTCTGACGTCCCTCTTCCCGCACAGGAGCCCCACCATGACCTCTGCCGACCCTGCGCCGGCCCGCCGCTGCGCCGTCGCGGCCCCCCACGCGCAGGCCACCGCGGCCGGCAGCGACGTGGCGGCCCGCGGCGGCACCGCGGTCGACGCCGCGATCGCCACCGCGGCCGCCCTCACCGTGCTGTACCCCCACCAGACGGGCGTCGGGGGTGACCTCATCGGCCTCGTCCGGACGCCGGACGGGCAGATCTCCTGCATCAACGCCAGCGGGCCGGCGGCGGCCGCCACCTCCGTGGAGGAGGTGTCCCGCCGGCACGGGGGCACCATGCCCACCGTCGGCATCGACACCGTCACCGTGCCGGGCGTCGTCGGCGGGCTGGCGGCCGCGCACGCCCTCGGCGGCCGGCTGCCCTGGGCCGAGGTCTGGGCCGCCGCCGTCGACCTCGCGGACAGCGGGGCCGAGGTGTCCGCCAGCCTCGGCCGGGCCCTGGTCACCTACCGGGACGAGGTGCTGGCCGAACCGGGGCTGCGCGGGGTCTTCGCACCCGACGGCGAACCGTTGACCCCCGGTGCGCTCCTGCGGCAGCCGGCCCTCGCCCGGACCCTCGCCCAGGTCGCGGCGGGCGGCGCGGCTGCCTTCTACTCCGGTCCCGTCGCGCAGGAGCTGCTCGCGGGGTTGACCCGGCTGGGCAGCCGGCTCAGCGCCGCCGACCTCCGCGCCTTCGCACCCGAGACGGTGTCACCGCTGCACCGGGACCACGGCGACCACACCATCTGGACCAGCCCGCTCAACACCCAGGGCTACCAGCTCCTCCAGGTCCTCGGTGCGCTGGCACACCTGCCCGAGGACGTCGACGTGGACGGCGCCGGTGCGGGCTCGCTGGCCGCGCTGTGGTCGCGGGCCAACCGCGACCGCGCGCGGCTGCTGGCCGACCCCCGGTACGCGGACGTCGACGTGGAGGAGCTCCTCTCCGGCGACGCGCTCGCCGGGGCCGCGAAGGAGGCCGTGACCGCCGGTGCCACCGACGGCCCGACCGCCTTCGTCCAGCCCCGCGGGGACACGGTGGCCGTGGTGACCACCGACAGCGACGGCTACGCGGCGTGCCTGATCCTCAGCGTGTTCCACCCCTTCGGCTCCGGGCTGCTGGAGCCCACCACGGGGGTCGTCCTGCACAACCGCGGGGCCTACTTCTCCCTCGACCCGGCCAGCGCCAACTGCCTGGCCCCGGGCAAGCGACCCGGTCACACGCTCATGCCGGTGATGGTCACCCGGGGCGACGAGCTCGCCTGGGTCGTCGGCACGATGGGCGGCAAGGCCCAGCCGCAGATCCAGGCGCAGGTGCTCCGCGCGCTGTTCGCCGGCGCGTCCCCCGGGCAGGCCGTGGGCACCCCGCGCTGGGTCGTCGGCGGTCTGGGCGCCGGCGAGCCGGAGGACCTCGTGCTGGTCGAGTCCGACGTGCCGGCCGTCGTCCAGGGCGCCATCGCCGGTCGCGGATACACGCTGCAGGAGTACGCGCCGCACAGCGAGATGCTCGGGCACGCCCAGGTCATCCGGGTCGACGTCGATGGGTTCACCGCTGCCAGCGACCCCCGGTCCGACGGGCGCGCGATGGTCGTCCCGGTCCCCGCACGGTGAACCGTCGGGTGAGCCAGGGACGCCGGGCCCCCCGTCACCCCCTGCAGACCGCGGCCTTCCTGCTGACCTTCGGCACCGGCATGTTCGACGCGATCAGCTACCTGGGCCTGGACCGGGTGTTCACCGCGAACATGACCGGCAACATCGTCCTGCTGGGCATGGGGCTGACGACCGACCAGGACATCCCCGTGCGCCTGGCGGCGATCGCGCTCGCCGGGTTCGCCGTCGGTGCGCTGGCGGCCGCACGGTTCCTGCGCCGCCAACCGACCGGCCTGCAGGTGCCGCTCCGCTCACTGCTGCTCATCGGGGCGCTCGCCGTGCTGACCGCCGCCTCGGCGGTCGCCTTCCTCGTCGTGCCGGAGGTGCCGCGCGCGCTGCTGGTCGGCATCACCGCGGCGTTGAGCGCCGGCATGGGCATGCAGGCGGTCGTGGCCAAGCGCTTCGGCGTCCCCGACGTGTCCACCGTCGTGCTGACCATGACCCTGACCAGCTGGATGAGCGAGTCCCGGCTCGGCGGCGGCACCGGCGTGCACTCGTTCCGCCGGGGCGGCGCCATCGTGCTCATGGCGGCCGGGGCGGCCGCCGGCGGTGGCCTCCTGCTCCTGGGCGACGCGGTGGCCCTCGCCGCCGCCGCTGCGGTCGTGCTCACCGCCCTCGCGCTGATGACCCGGAGCCATCTGGTGGCGCGCCGGACAGCGGTCGCCGGTCCGGGAACGACGCCGGTCCCGGACCGACAGCCGACCGCCGCCCGTAGCCCCGCCCAGGCGCCCTGACCGGTCGGTCCGCGGACGGCAGGTGTCGGGCGACAACGGCGCGGGAAGGCAGGATCGACCGCGACGGACGACGACCGCGTACGCCCGACCCGAAGGACCCTCGTGCCCCCCTCCCGTCCCCGCCTCCGCTCGGCAGCCCGGATCGCCCTCGGCGGCATGCTCGTCTTCGCCGGCACCAGCCACCTGACCTTCGCGCGGGAGGACTTCCGCGCCCAGGTGCCCCCGTGGGTCCCGATCGACACCGATGACGTGGTGCTCGCGTCCGGCGTCGTGGAGATCGGGCTGGGCGCGGCCCTCGCCGCCCTCCCCCGCGAGCAGCGCCGGATCGGGGCGTTCGCGGCGCTCTTCTTCACCGCGATCTTCCCGGGCAACATCGCGCAGTACACCGGACGGCGCGACGCCTTCGGCCTGGACACCGACCGCAAGCGGGCCCTCCGCCTGCTCGGTCAGCCGGTGCTCGTGGCCTGGGCCTGGTGGTCGACCCGCACCCGCACTCCCTGACCGCACCGGCCAGGGGGAGCCGGCCTTGCCTCCTCAGCGCCCCTGACCGGCTGCTGCAACGGGGCGGCTCCGGATCTCGTCCCCGCCGGGAGCGGTGAGGGCGCGCAGGGCCTCGCCCAGCGTGGCGACGTCCGCCAGCGGCGTGGCCGAGCTGCAGCTCACCCGCACCGCGCCCGGCAGCCGGTCGGTCCGGTCCGCCCGGGCGTCGTCGTGGAACTGCTGCACCTGGCTCGGGGTGAGCCCGAACAGCCGGCTGAGGTAGGGGTGGGCGCAGAAGCACCCGCTGCGGACCCCGATGCCGTGCTCCCGGGCCAGCCGCTCCGCGACCTCCGCGTGCGGCATCCCGTCGATGACGAAGGCGGCCACGGGGAGCCGGTCGCCGGACGTCGGGCCCAGGCGGCGCAGCCCGGGAACGGTGGCGAGCTCGTCGTCCAGCGTCCGGACGAGCAGGTCCTCGTGGAACCGGTTCCGCCCCGCTGCGGCGAGCAGCTCCTCCGCGGCGGCGGCGAGGGCCACGACGCCGACGACGTTGGGCGTGCCTGCGTCGTCCCGGTCGGGGGTGTCGGCCCAGACGACGTCGGTGTGCGAGACCGCCTTCACCGCCCCACCCCCGACGAGGAAGGGCTCGCCGTCGGCGAGGAGCCGTCGGTCGACGACCAGGCCGCCCGCGCCGAAGGGCGCGAACATCTTGTGCCCGGACCAGGCGAGGACGTCGATCCCGAGAGCGGCCATGTCCACCGGGCGGTGCGGCACCAGCTGCGCACCGTCGACCACCACCAGCACACCCCGGTCCCGGGCCGCTGCGGCGATGCCGGCGAGGTCGGGCATCCAGCCGGTGACGTTGGACGCCCCGGAGACCGCCAGCACGCGTGGCGTGGGCCGCGCGTCGAGGGCGGCGACCACGGCGGCGACGTCGAAGGTCCCGGCCCGGTCGACGTCGACGACCCGCACCTGCGCGTGGCGCTGCCAGGGCAGCAGGTTGGCGTGGTGCTCGACCGCGGTGGTGACCACCACGTCGTCGCGGGTCAGGCCCAGTCGGAAGGCGGTCAGGTTGAGGGCCTCGGTGGTGTTCCGGGGGAACAGGGCCACGTGCGTGCCCGGATCGGCGCCCACGAACCGGAGGAGGGTCTCGCGCGCCTGCTCGTACCGGGCGCTGGTGAACTGCGACTTCGCGCCGGCTCCCCGGTGGACGCTGGAGTACCACGGCAGGAACTCCTGCACGACACGGACGACGCCCGCCGAGGCCGACGTGGTGGCCGCGGCGTCGAGGTCGACGTACCGACGCTGCTCACCGCCGACGGAGATGCGCAGGTCGGCGCCGATGAGGGGGTCCACCTGGGCCACGTCTCCCGTTCCGCACGAGGGCGTCATGGCCATCGAGCTCCGGTCATGACGGGTCACCGCCGCAGGCGACCGCTCGGGAGCCTCTCACCGCGGACCCCCGACGACGGGTGACGACACCCCCACCGGCTGTGGTGACAGCCACTTCGCCCCGATCAGCGTGGGGACGGTTGGCGGCTCAGCTCGCGACCAGTACGAAGAAGACGAAGCTCAAGAAGGACGTGCGGCCGGTGAACTGGGGCGGCAGGAGCTCCGGCGGCGTGTCCGGCGACCACGGCGGTTCACTGATGCGGGCGAGCTGGAAGCCCGCGTCCGCGAAGGCGTCCGTCATGGCGTGCAGCGGCCGGTGCCAGTACGTCAGCTCAGCCCGCTGGTCCCCGAAGGTGTACTCGTCCGTCCACTGGGTGAGGGCGAAGTAGTCGGTCTCCGGGTGCAGCATCTTGTAGAGGCTCGGGTGGTTGACCGACAGCATGAGCCGGCCACCCGGCCGGAGCACGCGACGCAGCTCGGCCAGCGGTGCGGACCAGTCACGCAGGTAGTGCAGGACGAGCGAGGCGGTGACGTCGTCGAAGCTGTCGTCGGCGAAGGGGAGCGGGGCCGACAGGTCGGCGACCTGGACGTCGGCGTCCGCACCGAGCCGCTCCCGCGCCAACTCGACCATGACCGCGCTGGAGTCGAAGCCCGTCACGACGGCACCCCGAGTGCGCAGCGCCGCAGCGAGCGGTCCGGAGCCACAGCCGGCATCGAGGACGCGGCGACCGCGGACGTCACCGACGAGGTCGAGCATCGCGGGTCGCTCGTAGTGGGCGTTGATGAGGTTGCCGTCGTTCTCCGCCGAGTACGCCGCACCGAAACTGTCGTAGTCGTTGACCTTCACGTGCGGCCTCGCCTCCAGTGACTGATCGAGCGGTCAACGTATCCGGGCTCAGGCAGGCTCGACGACGACCTCGCCCTCGATGCGACCGGCGGCGGCTCCACAGCGCGAGTGTGTGCTGCGGACCTCCACAGATGACGTCCGTGGGCCCCGGCATCGGCGGAGGCCCACGGCGCCGCCGACGAACACCTCCTCGGCCAGCGGACTTCCGGCCAGCCGGGTCGGCCGCTGGATGCGGCCGGGGTCGTGCGGCTCGTCCGCCTGCACCTCCGTGCTCGAGATGGACACGAACGCCGGGTGGGCCGCGAGGTCCGCGCACCAGCTCCGCCGACCCGGAAGGGCGCCCAGGTAGGCGGTCCCCACGCGCCTGCGGCGCCAGATGTCGATCCGCCGAGGGCGACCGGTGGGCGCCCCCGGTCGTGGTGACACGGCTGAACACGGCTGCCGCACGGCGGGCGTCGGACCGGGCGGGCCGCACCACCACGAGGTCAGCGGTCGGAGAGATCGCTCGTCCTGGCGCTGCCGGTCGACCTTCTCAGGATCAGCTCCGAGGGGACGACGAGCTGTGGCGCCTGCTCCCGGTACTGGTCCATCGAGGTCAACAGGAGCTCGACGGCGGCTCGTCCGACGTCGGCGTGCGCACCACCCAGGGTCGTCAGGGTGGGTGTACAGAGATCGGCGGCGAAGATGTCGTCGAAGCCGACCACGCTCACATCGGCCGGTACTCGGACCCCGCGATCGGCCAGGCGCCGCAGGACCCCGATGGCGAGCAGGTCGTTGTGCGCGATGGCCGCGGTCGCATCGGTCGTCAGCGCCGCATCGGCAGCGGCGCCGCCACTGGCCACCGTGGGGGTGAAGGGACCCATGCGCCGGGCGTGCACGCCCAGCTCGGCCGCGGCCGCCCGGATGGCGGCCCACCGGCTCGCCGCCATCCAGGAGTTCTGCGGGCCCGCGAGGTAGACGACCGACTCGTGCCCGAGCGAGGCCAGGTGGGACACCATCTGCCGGCACCCCTCGGCGTGCTCGAGCACGACGCTGGCGAGGCCGGGCACACGACGGTTGACCACGACCACCTTCTGGGTGGCAGCGAGTTGCAGCAGGTTCTCCGCGGGCTGCCGACTGGCCGCGAGGAGGAAGCCGTCGACGGACCGGGTCAGCCGCTGGATCTGTTCGAGTTCGATCCGGGGTGACTCCTCGGCGTTGACCAGCACGAGGGTGTAGCCGGAGGCCTTGGCTCGCAGTTCGGCACCGCGGATCAGCTCGAAGAAGTGCGGGTTGGTGATGTCGGAGACCACCATCGCCACCGTCTGGGTCCGGCGGGACACCAGCGCACGCGCATGCGGGTTCGGCTGGTAGCCGAGGCGTCTGGCCGTCTCCAGCACGTGCTCCCGGGTGGCCGCACGGACCCGGTCTGGGGCGCTGAATGCCCGCGACACGGTCGACGTCGAGACGTCGGCGGCCTGGGCGACGTCATAGATGGTCGAGCTCCTCATGCGGACATCACAGTCCGGTCACGAGATTTCTGCAACATTCTGCAACCCTTTGCCACGCCCCCTCAGCCCTTCGTACGGTCCCCCGGTGTTGTGACGGGCAGCACAAGGGCTGCGGAGAAGGGCTGGCGATGACAGCAACTGACGGCCGACCACCTGCACGGTGGAAGTCGTGGATCGTGGTGGTCACGCGCGTGGAGCTGGCGCTGGCCGCCACTGCGCTGGCGGTGCTGTTCGTGCTGGTCCTCGTGCAGGCCGCCCAGCGCTACCTGCCGGTCGGCGGCTGGTCGTGGACCGGCGAGCTGGCGCGGTTCTGTCTGGTGTGGGTCACGTTCACGGTGGCCGGGGTGCTGGTCACCACCGACTCCCACATCGCGCTGCAGCTGGTCGACAACGTCAAGAACCCGAAGGTCGTCCGGTTCGTGCGGGTCCTGGCCAGTGCGATCGTCGCCGTCATCGGCGCCGGCTTCGCAGCCGAGGCGTGGGAGCTGATGTCCACGCAGGGGCAGCTCAAGTCGCCGTCCCTGCGCATGCCGCTGACCTTCCTGTACCTCTTCCCCTTCCTCGGCTTCCTCAGCACCGCCATCCGGGGCGCCGTGGCCGCGGTGGTCTTCGCCGTCCGCGGCGTGCCGGCTCCGGTCGGGACGACGGAGGTGCGGCCGGCATGAGCCTCCTGCTGCTGACCATCGCGATCGTCGCCCTGCTCTTCATCCGGGTCCCGGTGGCGTTCGCGTTCCTCGGCCCCTCGCTGGCCTACATGCTGCTCACCGGGCAGTCCCTCGGCCTCAGCCTCCGGCTGATCGTGAACGCGACGGCGAGCTTCCCGCTGCTCGCCGTGCCGCTGTTCATCCTGCTCGGCGTCATCGCCAACCGGGGCGGCATCGCCGACCGGCTCTTCGACTTCGCCCTGGCGCTGCTGGGCCGGGTGCGCGGCGGCCTGGGCTACGTGAGCGTCGGCGTCAGCCTCGGCTTCTCCTGGATGAGCGGCTCGGCAGTGGCCGACGCCGCCGCCCTGGGCAAGATCCAGATCCCGGCCATGGTGCGCAACGGCTACCCGCTCCGCTTCGGCCTGGGCGTCACCGGTGCCGCCTCGCTGATCGCCCCGGTGATGCCGCCGAGCATCCCAGCGGTCATCTTCGCCGGACTGGCCGCGGTCTCGACCGGTGGGCTCTTCGCCGCCTCCGTGGTGCCGGCGCTGCTGATGGCCTTCGGCCTGTGCGTCGTCGTCTTCTTCCTGGTGCGAAAGCAGCCGGACATCATCCGGACCGACTTCTCGATGCGCCAGCTGGTCGTCACCGGACGACGGGTGATCGGCCCGATCCTCGCCCCGGTGATCATCCTGGGCGGCATCCTGGGCGGCTTCTTCACGCCCACCGAGGCCGCCGCCGTCGGCGTTGCCTACATGCTGCTGCTCTGCCTGGCCTACCGGAGCCTGAAGGTCCGGGAACTGCCCAAGGTGCTCACCGAGACGGTCACGACGACCGGGGCGATCATGCTGATCGTCTCCTCCGCGTCGCTGCTCGGCTACATCCTGGCCCGCGAGCGGGTCCCCCAGATGCTGGCCGAGAACGTCTTCGGGTTCACCGAGAACGCCACGGTCTTCCTGCTGATGACGGCGATCCTGATGCTCGTCCTGGGCACGGTGGTGGACCCGACCGCCGTCCTGGTGCTGGTGGTGCCGATCCTGCTGCCGATCAGCGCGAGCTTCGGCGTCGACCCGATCGTGCTCGGTGTGCTGATGATCGTCGCGCTGATGATCGGGCTGCTCACCCCGCCGGTCGGCACCGTGCTCTACGTCCTCAGCTCGGTGGCCGAGACGAAGGTCAGCGAGGTCTTCCGCGGTTGCCTGCCGTTCATCGTCCCCCTCGTGGTGATCCTCGGCCTGATCATCGCCTTCCCCGACGCCGTCCTCTGGCTGCCGGGGGTGCTGGGCCTGTGACCGGCTCCGCACCGCAGACGGGCGCACCCGCCCCCCGCCGGTCCTTCCTCGCCGGGCTCCTCGGGCAGGGCATCGGGCCGTCGCTCTCTCCCGAGCTGCACGAACGGGAGGGCGCCCGGCAGGGCCTGCGCTACACCTACAAGACCGTCGAGCTGCCGGACGACGCCCTGCAGCCGGACCACCTGCGGCGCCTGCTGCGCGCCGCGGTCGAGCTCGGCTTCGACGGGCTCAACGTCACCCACCCGGTCAAGCAGGTGATGGCACCGCTCGTCGACGAGCTGGCTCCGGAGGCCGCCGCCATCGGCGCGATCAACACGATCGTGATCGAGGACGGCCACACCCGGGGTCACAACACCGACGTGACCGGCTTCGCCGCGGCCCTGCGCGCCGGGCTGCCCGACGTCCCGCTGCAGCGCGTCGTGCTGATCGGTGCCGGCGGCGCCGGGGGCGCCGTCGCCCACGCCCTCGCCAGCCAGGGCGTCGAACAGCTGTCGGTGGTCGACCGCGACGCGGCGCGTGCCGAACAGCTGATCGGCGCGCTGGCGGCAGCCGGCAACCAGGTGTCGACGGAGGTCTGCGCGCCGGAGGAGCTGCCCGGCCTGCTGGCCGGCGCATCGGGTCTGGTGAACGCCACCCCGATGGGGATGGCCGCCCACCCCGGCACCCCGGTGCCCGCCGGCCTGCTGCGCCCGGACCTCTGGGTCGCCGACATCGTCTACCGACCGCTGCTGACCGAGCTCGTGCGGGAGGCGACCGCCCTGGGGTGCCGGGTGATGACCGGCGCCGGGATGGCCGTGAACCAGGCCGCCGACTCCTTCGAGCTCTTCATCGGCCGGGCTGCGGCTCGGCCGGCCATGTTCGCCGACTTCGACGAGCTCGTCGCCGCCGAGGTCAACGGCGACGACCCGTCGCCCGGCGACACAGCACCAGACACCCCGACCGCCCACCCGACCGAGCACTGAGAATCCCAACGAAGGGAAAGACCATGCCCAACCGTCCCCTCCCCAGGCGCCCGCTCCTCGCGGCCTCCGCCCTCCTCCCCCTCCTGCTCGCCACCGCCTGCGGCGGCGGCGACGACGCCGGCGGCGGGGACGCCGGTGGCGGCGGCGAGGTGGAGCTGACGCTCGCGCACAGCTACACCGAGCAGCAGCCGCAGCACCGGTGCGGTGCCCAGGTCATCGCTGACGAGCTCGAGGCCGCCGATGTCGGCGTGACCGTGGAGATCTTCCCGAGCAGCCAGCTCGGCGGCGACGCCGACCGCATCCAGTCGGTGATCTCCGGTGACATCGACCTCGACATCCAGGGCGCCTCGGCGCTCGGGGCGGTCTACGAGCCGATGAGCGTCGTCGACGCGGCGTACGCCTTCGACGACGGCGAGCACCTCGCCCGGTTCTTCGGCAGTGAGGCGTCCGACGAGCTGACCCAGGGGTTCGCCGACTCCACCGGCGCCAGCGTGCTCGGCGCCTGGTCCGCCGGCGCCCGGCACTTCACCGCCGGCCAGGCGATCCGCGAACCCGCCGACCTGGAAGGCCTGCGGATGCGGTTCCCCAACTCGCCGCAGTACCTGATGAACGCCCGCGCCCTGGGCGCGGACCCGACCGAGGTGGCCTACGAGGAGCTGTACCTGGCTCTGCAGCAGGGCATCGTCGACGGTCAGGAGAACCCGATCGTCAACATCGACGCCCAGAACCTCGGCGAGGTGCAGGACTACCTGAGCCTGTCCGCCCACCAGGAGAACTCCAACCTGGTCATCGCCGGCCCGGGGGTCGAGGAGTTGTCCGACGAGCAGCGGGAGGCGCTCGACGCCGCGGTCGCGGCAGCCGTCGAGCAGGTGCCCGAGTGCGTCGCGGAGGACGAGGAGCAGGTCCTCGAGGAGTGGACCTCCGGCGGTGAGTTCGAGGTCGTGGAGGACGTGGACGTCGACGCCTTCCGCACCCAGGCCGAGGAGTACCTGCGGGCCAACCTGAGCGAGGAGCAGCTCAGCGTCTACGAGGCCATCCGCGACTCGGCCGAGTGACCGACCCTCTCCGCACCGACCCCCGGGGCGACTCCGCACAGGAGCGCCCCGGGGCGGTGGTGCAGACCTTCCGGGGCCCGGTGCACCCTGACCAGCTCGGGTCGACCCTGGTGCACGAGCACCTCTTCGTCAGCAGCCCGGAACTCGACCTCAACCACCCGCACCCGGAGTGGGAGCCGGCCACCGCCGTCGACCGGGCCGTCACCGCCCTGACCCGGCTGCGCGACCTCGGCGTCCGCACGGTGGTCGACCTGACCGTGCTGGGCCTCGGCCGGGACGTCGCCCGGCTGGTGCCCGTGGCCGACCGCGCCCCGGTGCACCTGATCGCCTCGACCGGCTACTACACCGCCAACGTGCTGCCGCCCTTCTTCCGCACCCACGGGCCGGGGCTGCTCGTCGCCGGCCCCGACCCGCTGATCGAGTTCTTCCTGCACGACATCGAGGAGGGCATCGCCGGCACCGGCGTCCGGGCCGGGATGCTCAAGGTCGTCACCGACGAGGAGGGCATCACCGAGGACGTCGCCCGGGTGATGACCGCGGCCGCAGTGGCCCACCAGCAGACCGGCGTCCCGATCACCACCCACAGCCGGCCCGCCCTGCGCAACGGACTCGACCAGCAGGCGTTCCTGCGGAAGCGCGGCGTGCCGCTCGACCGTGTGGTCATCGGCCACTCCGGGGACACCGAGGACCTCACCTACCTCCGGGTGCTGATGGACGCCGGCTCGACCATCGGCATGGACCGGTTCGGCATGGAGCACGTGCTGCCCGATGTGCGCCGGGTCGCCACCGTGCTGGCGCTGCTGCGGCTCGGGTACGCCGACCGGATGGTGCTCTCGCACGACGCGGCCTGCTTCAGTCGGGTCACGCCACCGTCGTGGCGCGCCGTCCACGCCCCGCACTGGCGGTTCGAGAACATCCCGACCCGGATCGTCCCGATGCTGCTCGCCGGCGGGGCCACCGAGGACGACGTCCACCAGATGACGGTGGTCAACCCGGCTCGACTGCTCACACCGGACCACGAGAGGACGCCGTGAACTCGGTGCTCGTGCTCAACGGCCCGAACCTCGACCTGCTCGGCACCCGGAAGCCCGAGGTGTACGGCTCGGCCACGCTGGCCGACGTCGAACAGCTGTGCCGGGTGCGAGCCGCGGAGCTGGGGCTGGACGTGCAGTTCCGGCAGTCCAACCACGAGGGCCAGCTCATCGACTGGGTCCACGAGTGGGGCAGGCGCGTCCGCGACGGGCAGGCGATCGGCGCCGTCTACAACCCCGGCGCACACGCCCACACGTCCATCGCCCTGCGGGACGCGATCGAGGGGGTGGAGCTGCCGGTGGTCGAGGTGCACATCTCGAACGTGCACGCCCGCGAGCAGTTCCGGCACCACTCCTACATCTCCCCGGTGGCCCGGGGCGTCGTCGTCGGACTCGGCGTCCTCGGGTATCCCCTGGCGCTGACCGGCCTCGCCGAGCTGACCCGCCAGCCGCGCTGACCCGGGCCCCTGGAGGTCAGCCGGCGGTCAGCCGGCGGGCGCGCGCCCGGGGGTGCTCGAGCATCTCGTCGACCAGGCCGTGCAGGTGCTGCAGCCGCGCGGCGGGGTCGTCGGTGAGCAGGCCGACGGAGTCGTCCCCGCCGAGCGCGACCGGGACGTGCGGCGGGAGGGTGGCGAGCAGCCCGGCCGCGGCCTCGCCGCCCTGCTCGACCTGACGAGCGCTGAGCCGGACGTAGCCGAGGGACTCACCGAGCACGTCGACGGCCGCCTCGACCTCGGCCGGTGAACAGCTGCCCACCGGCACATCCAGGACGACCCCGCCGCCGCTCGGCCGCACGACGGTCGCCGCGTCGGCGAGCAGGTCCGGGCGGTCGACCGGCAACGGCGCGAGCAGCGGCAGGAGCCGGTACGGCCGGGCCTGCTCGACCAGCCGACCGAAGACCTCGACCCGCTCGGCGACAGCTCGTCCGGCCGGGTCGTCCGCACTGAACCGGGCGGTCACGTACCGGGCCCCGAACCGGGCCCCGAAGTCCAGCACCCGCCCGTGGGTGGCGTGCACGTGGTCGTCGGGCAGGGTGCCGTCGAGCTGCACGCGGCCGACGTCGAGCGCCGTCACCCGGGTCTCGAGCAGCTCGTCGACGAGCCGGAGGAGGTTGCGCTCGCCCGCCCCGCCGGACCACCAGGGCTCGACCTCGGCCACGGCCCCGACGTGCAGGCCGATCGAGTCCCAGCCACTGCCGGCCAGCAGCTCGGTGAGCTCGACGGGACTGCGCGGGTGCACCACCGACTGGTGCACGGCCAACCGGTTCACGACACGTCCGTCCTCTCGACTCCGGTGCGCCGGACCGGCGTCACCGCCTGCGGTGAACGCTGACGGCGATGGGCGGCCATCCGCACCGGCGCATCGGCGTTCCCGTACCCGTCATAGCCTCCCAGCCGCTGGACCACCATGACGAAGAGCCGGTCGCCCAGCACCTCGGTCGCCAGGTGCAGGCAGGCGCCGTCCGGGTCCTCCTCGTACATCAGCCCGTGCTCCCGGACGGCCGCCAGGAGGTCGGCCGGGAGGTCGAACCGGGCCTCGAGGTCGTCGGCGTAGTTCTCCGGCAGCCGCAGCAACGGGGCGCCGGCGGCCCGCAGCCGCTCCGCCGTGGCCACGACGTCGTCGGTGGCGAAGGCGAGGTACTGCGGCTCGGGCACCCGGGGCGCCCAGCCGCCGCGGCGCAGCGACGAGGCCGAGAGCGTCAGCCGCACCGCCCGGTCGGGCCCGGTCACCGCCCGGGTGCGCACCAGGCCGAAGGGGGCGGCCAGCTCGGTCACCTGCTGCGGCTCCAGGCCCAGCACAGCCCGGTAGAACAGCCCGGCCTCGTCGAAGGAGTCGAACGGCTGGGTCAGGGCCACGTGGTCGATACCGGTCAGGCCGGCGCCCGGGGCGGGTGTGACTCCGGTGGGCAGGAAGTCCGCCGGCCAGCCGTCGGGCACCGTGCGGGTGAAGAAGACCTCCGTGCCGTCCGGAGCGGCGACCGCGGACAACTCCGCCTCCGCCGCGCCGCGGGTGCGGGGCAGCACCGGGGCGCTCATCGCCTCGGCGCGGACCGCCGAGCGCACCGGGTCACTGCTCTCCAGGCCGAGGGCGGAGACCACCGCCTCCCCGAGTGCCCCGGGCCGGACGACGGACCCGTTGAGCAGCACCCGCGCCGCCCCCTGTTCCCACAGCTGCACCGGCTTGGAGCGGTGCTGGCCGCTGTGGGTGAACCCGAGGGTCGTCAGCACCTCCCCGACCTGCGGCCCGGAGACCCCGTCGACGGCCAGCTCGGTGAACGACCACCCGGACAGCGCCGGCGGGGCCGGCGGCGGGCAGAGACCAGAGGCCGGATCCGCCAGCGCGAGCGCCTCCTCGAGCCACTGCAGCGAGCGCATGGCGTCGACCGCGGTGCGAGCCGGGTCGGACTGCCGGTAGACGTCGTTGAAGACCTCCAGCGACCACGGCCCGCGGTACCCGGTGGCGAGGACGGCGCCGAGGAAGCCGGGCAGGTCGAAGGCGCCCTGCCCGGGGAAGAGGCGGTGGTGCCGGCTCCACTGCAGCACGTCCATGGTCAGCTGCGGGGCGTCGGCCAGCTGCAGGAAGAACACCTTCTCCCCCGGGACGGCCGCGAAGCCGCGGGGGTCACCGCCGCGGGAGAGGACGTGGAAGCTGTCCAGGCACAACCCCAGCGCCGCGGAGTCGGCCCGGCGGACGGCGTCCCAGGACGCCTCCCAGGTCGACACGTGCCGGCCCCAGGCGAGCGCCTCGTAGGCGATCCGCAGTCCGCGCCCCTCGGCCCGGGCCGCCGCGGTCGACAGCTGCTCGGCGAGCTGGTCGGCGTCGGCGACGGCGTCCGGCGCGACCGAGGAGCACACCAGCACGGTGTCCACGCCGAGCGCGCTCATCACGTCGAACTTCCGTTCCGCGCGCCGCAGGTTGGCGGCGAACCGCGTGGGGTCGGTCGAGTCCAGGTCGCGGAACGGCTGGTAGAGGTCGATCGACAAACCGAGGTCGGCGCAGCGTGCGGCCAGCTCGGCCGGCGACCAGGGAGAGGCGATCAGGTCGGGCTCGAACACCTCGACGCCGTCGAAGCCCGCGGCCGCCGCCGCGGTGAGCTTGTCCTCCAGCGTCCCCGACAGGCAGACGGTGGCGATCCCACGGCGGGGGTGCACGGCGCCCGCGCCGGCGGGGTGCGGTGGACGAGCTGGTGGCATGGACCCTGTCCTCTTATGTACCAAGTGGTGAGTTGTGGACCACCCGACCACATCGGACGGCAGGGCGCCAGTCCCCCCGCCGGACCGGAGGCCCGGTCGCCGGGGTCCTCTCCGAGCCGGCGTTGCATAGGCTCCGCCGCACGTCCACCCAGGCAGGAGGAGACCGTGACCGCGCGCCGACCGGAGAGCGAGCCGCCCACCGACGCCGCCGCGGCGCGCCCGGTGGAGCGCACCCGCGACGCCGACCGGACCCGGGCGGAGATCCTCGCCGTCGCCACCGCTGAGTTCGCCGACCGCGGGTACGCCGGAGCCCGGGTCAACGAGATCGCCGAGAAGCTGAGCACGACCAAACGGATGATCTACTACTACTTCGGCGGCAAGGAGCAGCTCTACGTCGCGGTGCTCGAGCAGGCCTACGGCCGGATCCGGGCGCTGGAGCAGCAGGTGGACGTCGAGCACCTGGAGCCGGTGGCGGCGATCCGCGAGCTGGCCGGGCTCACCTTCGACCACCATGAGGCGCACCCCGAGTTCATCCGGCTGGTGAGCATCGAGAACATCCACCGGGCCGAGCACCTGGCCGGTTCGCCGGCGCTGGCCGGCCTGGCCGCGCCCGCCGTCGACGTGCTGGCCGCCATCCTGCAGCGCGGCCGGGCCGAGGGGGTGTTCCGGGACGACGTGGACGCGCTCGACGTGCACCAGGTGATCAGCGCGTTCTGCGTCTTCCGGACCGCCAACCGGCACACGTTCCGGGTCATCTTCGACCGCGACATGCTCGACCCGGCGACCCGTGACCACCAGCGGAGGCTGCTCGGCGACCTGGTCGTCGCCCACCTCACCACACGCTGAGCCCCGGGCGGTGCGACGCTCGGCAGGACACGTGCACCGGACCCGGCGACTCCTCGCCGGGCCGTCCGACGGCGTGCACGACCTACAGGGGACACCGAACACGTGACTGCAACTGCTGGACCGCGACAGGCGCTCGTCGTGGGCGCCACGGGGATCGTCGGCCAGAACCTCGCCGAGCGACTGACCGCACAGGGCTGGGACGTCCACGGGCTCTCCCGCAGCGGGCGGGCCCCCGGCCCGGGCGTGCACCCCGTCCAGGCGGACCTGGCGGACCCGGCCGGCCTGTCCGCCGCACTGGAGGGCCTGTCCCCCGAGCTCGTCGCGATCACCGCCTGGACCCGGCAGGCCACGGAGGCGGAGAACATCGCGGTCAACGGCGCCGCCGTCCGCAACGTGCTCCAGGCGCTGGAGCCGGCCGGGTCGGTGCGGCACGCCGCGCTGATGACCGGGCTGAAGCACTACCTCGGCCCGTTCGAGGCCTACGCGCAGGGCGAGATGCCGGACACGCCCTTCCACGAGGACGAGCCCCGCCTGGACGCGCCGAACTTCTACTACGCGCAGGAGGACGAGCTCTTCGCCGCCGCCGCCCGCGCCGGGTTCACCTGGAGCGTCCACCGCTCGCACACGGTGTTCGGCTTCGCCGTGGGCAACGCGATGAACATGGTGCTGACGCTGTCGGCCTACGCCGCGATCTGCAAGCAGACCGGGCGGCCGTTCGTCTTCCCCGGGTCGAGCACCCAGTGGAACAGCGTGACCGACGTGACCGACGCCGACCTGCTGGCCGACCAGATCATCTGGGCCGCAGCTTCCGAAACGGGACGCGACCAGGCCTTCAACACCGCCAACGGCGACGTCTTCCGGTGGCGCTGGCTGTGGCCGCAGATCGCCGCCCACTTCGGCCTGGAGTGGGAGGGCTACGCAGGACGGGTCCGCCCGCTCACCGAGAGCATGGCCGGCACCGAGGACGTCTGGGCCGGCATCGCTGCCGAGCACGGGCTGGTCGAGCCCGACCTCGGCCGGATCGCCTCCTGGTGGCACACCGACAGCGACCTGGGACGGGAGATCGAGGTGCTGACCGACATGAACAAGAGCCGCAAGGCCGGTTTCACCCAGAGCCGGGACAGCCGCGACAGCTTCTTCCGCTACGTCGAGCGGTACCGCGCGGCCCGCATCATCCCCTGACGCCGGCTGTCCGGAGTCGCATCTGCACCGCTGTCGTCCGGGTCGGTGGCCACAGGTCGTGCTGGAGACCCCGGCGATCAGCAGCACGACCCGGCCGGCCACGGGGAAGACGAGCGGGCCGGCGCACGACGACGTCCCCGCGGTGACGGTGTCGACGGAGGCCCCGGGGTGCGGCGCCCGACCGACCCGGACGCCTGGCGATCCCGCCGGCCGGGCCAGGCGGCTGGAATCGGCGGACGGTGGGAAGCACCGACACCGGTCGCGGTGTTGTCCTGCCGTACTCGACAGAGAGGCAGGAACCCATGACCACGGAGACCGCGATCCTCGCCGGCGGCTGCTTCTGGGGCGCCCAGGAACTGCTGCGCAAGCGCCCGGGGGTGGTCTCGACCCGCGTCGGCTACTCGGGCGGCGACACCCCGAACGCCACGTACCGGGACCACGGTGACCACGCCGAGGCGGTCGAGATCCTCTTCGACCCGGCTGTGATCTCGTTCCGGGAGCTGCTGGAGTTCTTCTTCCAGATCCACGACCCGTCGACGAGGGACCGGCAGGGCAACGACGTCGGTCGCAGTTACCGCTCGGCGGTCTACTACACCAGCGACGAGCAGCAGCGCGTCGCGCTCGACACGATCGCCGACGTCGACGCCTCGGGCATCTGGCCCGGCGAGGTCGTCACCGAGGTCGAGCCGGCCGGCCCGTTCTGGGAGGCCGAGGACGAGCACCAGGACTACCTGCAGAGGATCCCGTTCGGGTACACGTGCCACTACGTGCGGCCCGACTGGGTGCTCCCGCGCCGCGAGGCCCAGGCCACCCGCTGAGACGAGCTCGACGAGGAGCTGGTCCCCGACCTCGTCGAGAACTCCCAGAGTCCGGTCGCCGCGCGTGAGCTGACTCCGTGTCGCTCAGCCGCGTCCCGGACCGGTGCCCTGCACCAGGTCCGCGGACGCGGCGGACACGGCGATCGCGTTCTTGGCGGCTGCGGCGACGTCCTGGCGGTCGGTCCAGGCCATCCGCGCCGAGTCTCGGGCTACGGGGACGACGACTCGCTCCCCCGGCTACGCGCATCGAGGAGTCCGACGAAAGCCGTTGCGACGAGGGCGACGGTGCGGTCGTCGTCCTGAGCGAGTTGGCGCAAGACCGCGAGCGCGGAGGGCCCGGACAGCTCGACCAGCGCCTGCATCAGGCGGATGCGCACCGAGGGGTCCTGGGGGTGCGCGGCGAGTTCGTCGACCAGCGAGGTCATGATCCCGTCTGCGCACTCGGCGTCCTGGTACAGCGCCCCCAGGACCTCCGCCGCCTCGATGTCGTCCGCACCCTCGACCACCATCCCGACGAGCGTCGGCAGCGCGGCGGTGACGCCTCGCCTGCCCAGCGCCAGAGCGGCGTGCCCGCGCACCGTGGGGTCCGGGTCCCCGAGCGCCTCGACCAGGACCTCCGTCGCGCCCGGGGCCGCGGACGACGTCCCGATCGCCGACACCGCGCGCCGCCGTACCTCGACGTCTCCCGACCGGACGCCGGCGGCCAACGCCGCGACGCCGTCGCCGCCCGATCGGGCCAGGGCCCAGCGAAGGGCACCGGCGACATGGGGATCGGACTCGGCCAGCACCGCTCCGGCCAGCAGGTCTGCGGAGGTCGACGCGTCCTCCGGCCGGGCCAGGACGGCCTGCTGCCTGCGGGCTGCGCTGGTCGAGTGCAGCCCCTGCATGAGCTCGACGATGCGCAGCGCGCCCTGCCACCCCGTCGGCGACGACGCATCGATCGCGCGGAGCCGCTCGAGCAGCTCGCGGTCTCGCTCCACGCGTTCTTCCGTCCACTCGATGAGGTCGCCGACCAGGGCGGACGGGGTGAAGGCCGGGTCGTCCAGGGCGCGACCGACCTGCTCGAGCGAGAGCCCCAGCGATCGCAGGCTCTCCACGTGGAAGATCCGGCGGACGTCGTCGGCGGCGTACTCGCGGTAGCCGCCGACGGTGCGACCGGACGGCCGCACCAGTCCGAGGGCGTCGTAGTGCCGGAGCATCCGGCTGCTCACCCCGGAGCGCCGGGCCACCTCGCCGATCAGCATCCCGTTGCCTCCGCTGCCTCGACGGGCTCCGTCGATTCGGGAGTGTCCACGGTCCCGGCGGGTCCCGAGGCTGCCTCGTCGGCGAGAGCGGCTCGTTCCGGGCCCAGTCTGAGCACCCGCCGCGCCTCGTCGAGAGCTGCGTCGAACCCGGACTCCGGGTCCTCCAGGAGCAGCGCGGTGGCCCGGGCGTGCGCAGCCATCCCTGGATCAGCGCTCACTGCCGCCTCCTCCAGGGCCGGCTGGACCACGTCGCCGAGCGAGAGGAGAGCCCGGCTCAGACTGAGCTGCACCGTCCGGTCTCCACGCCCGAGCTGGGTGACCAGTTCTGTGACCAGGTCCTCCTCGTCGTCCTCGGGAACGAGGAGGACAGCCACCCGCCAGGCCGTCCGGGCCACCTCGTCGTCGGCGTCACGCAGCAGGTACCGCGTGATCCAGGCCCACGTGCTCTCGTCGCCTATCTTCGACAGCGTGTGCAGGGCCTGGCTGCGCGCCTGCGCGTGCCCGGAGTCGAGCTCCCGCCGGAGCCGGGGCAGGACCAGCTCCGGCGGAAGGCGGGTCAGCGCCCAGGACAGCATGTCCCGCACGAAGAAGTCCGACTCGATCGCGCACCGCTGGACGAGCGCCTCCAGGAAGCCGGGGTCGGGCTCCGCGCCCATCGCCAGAGCCCCCCGGAGCCGGACCGAGGCGTCCGTCGCGGCCAGGGCACCGACCACCCGGACGTGCTGCGGTTCCTCGTTCGTCGCATGCATCACGACCACCTCCTGCGCTGCAGTGGGCACCTTGTCACCGTGTCAAGGTCAAGCACCGATCGGCGACCACGCGGCTCGGCGGAGTCTCCGGAAAGCCGTACGGGACGGTCAACGCACGGCTGGCCTCGTTCCTGTCCGCCCGGCACCCAGCAGTCGAGGTGGTCCCGGCGGATGCTGCCGACCTCGGCACGGTGCTCTCCGAACGCGGCATCGCGCACGCCGACGTCATCGTCAGCGGCCTGCCGTGGGCTGCCTTCCCATCGCAGCAGCAAGGGCTGCTGCTCGACGCGGTGCTCACCGGTCTGTCATCCGATGGCGTTCTCACGACGTTCGCCTACGTCCACAGCCGGTGGACGCCGGCCGCCCGACGGTTCCGCCGGGAGCTGGAGGCACGCTTCGACGAGGTCGTCGTCGGCCGCACCGTGTGGCGGAACCTCCCTCCGGCCCTCGTCTACTACGCACGTCGGCCCGTCACAGCGGGGGCCAGCCGCCGCACGATGTCGGGACGGCCACCACGCGAGCCCAGGAGCGCGACCACCGCACCGCGTGGACCACGCGTCGCGGAGGGAGATGGTCCGGCCGTCAGGCGCTGGCCTGCGCTGCCAACACCCGGGCGGCCTCGCGTTCGGCCTCGGTGTTGGCCACACCCGCCCGGGAGCCGGCGAGCTTGGCGCGGATGTGCTCCCCCACGGTGATCGGCGGATACGGCGACCCGTCGCCCACGCAGGTCGGCAGCGTCTCGATGACGGCGTCGATGTTGCCGTCGTGGAAGAACGCCGCGCTGCGCCGCCGCTGGATGCTGCCGTCCACGATCGGCGGCTTGACCCGGTGCAGGGTCGACATCCAGCGCTCGTTCGTCCATCGCGCCATCAGGTCACCCAGGTTGATCAGCAGCGCACCGTCGGCCGGCTGGACGTCGTGCCAGGCCCCGTCGCGCCCCAGCACCTGCAGCCCCGCGACCTGGTCGGCCCAGAGCACGGTGACGATGCCGTAGTCGGTGTGCTCCCCCATGCCGGTCAGATCGCCGTCGAGTTCGAGCGCGCCGGGCTCCAGGGCGTAGTTGTTCATCCTCAGCACGTCGAGGCTGTGGTCGGTGTAGCGCTCGAAGAAGCCGTCCGGCAGGCCGAGCGCGTCGGCGAACATCGTCGTCAGGGTCCGCGCCACCCGGGAGGCCTCGTCGGAGTAGGCGGAGACGGCACCGCGGAACGACGAGGCCTCGGCCGGCCAGACGTTCTCCGGGTAGTCGGCCTCGGGCAGGTCGAGTTCCGGGAAGTCCGACACCGCAGCCCCGACGTTGAACGCCTCGAAGAAGTCGTGCATGCGGTTGGACGGCGCGAGCCCGAGGCTGAGGCTGAGCGACTCCGTCTTGGGAGGGGCGTAGCCCCGGTTGATCTCCGGCGGCGTCCGGTACTGCTCCTTGACCTCCAGCGGGAGGAGGAAGAACTCGTCGAGGGCGGCCGCGAACGCGTCGGTGACGGCGGTCGGGATGCCGTGACCGAGAACCTGGACGAAGCCCACGGTGCGGGCTGCCTCGTCGAAGGCCGCCGCCGTGGCTGCGCGCTCCTCCGGGGTGCCGGCGCCGACGTAGGAGGAGATGTCGACGGTCGGGACGTGGAACGCGGTGGTCATGCTCGGCCCTTCGGGACGGGTGGGGGTGCATCGGGGGTGGTGGACACGACGGCCTCGACCCGCGCGAGCAGGTCGGCCTTGTCCGTCTCGTCGAGCCAGCAGGCCTCGACGGCGTTGCGGGTGAACGCGGCGAGCTGGTCGCGGCGGTAGCCGAGAGCGTGCGCGAGCACGCGGTAGTCGTGGGTCGGGTCGGTGCCGAACATCGGTGGGTCGTCGCTGTCGATGGTCACGCAGAGCCCGGCGTCGACCATCTCCGCGATCCGGCGGTGGCTGCCGTCCCCGCTGCCGGAGTAGCGACCGATGTCGGAGCTGACCGGAGTGCAGGTGAACGGCACCCGCTCCGCCACGCACCGCGCGGTGAGGACCGGGTCGTCCACCACGTGGTAGCCGTGGTCGACCCGGCTGCAGCCGAGCTGGTCGAGCAGGACCTCGACGTGCTGCGGCGGGCCGGACTCCGAGTGCGCCGTCCGCTGCAGGCCGTGCCGCGCCGCCAGCCGGTAGGCCTCGACGAAACGGCCCGGCGGCCCGTTGACCTCTGCGTAGTCGAGCCCGATGCCGAGCACGTCCTCGGCGCGGTGCTCCACCACCTGCTCGACCAGCTCGACGGCGGCGGCGCCGCTGCGCTCCCGGCAGAGGCCGACGAGGAAGGCGGCCCGGACGCCGGTGTCGACCTCCGCGTCCCGGGCCCCGGCGAGGACGCCCTCCAGGATCCGGCGGTACGGCACCCCTGGGTGGCCCGGCGGGCTCAGGTGCACCTCCCGGTAGAGCACCCCGTGGTCTGCGCCGCCGGTGGTCAGGGACTCGTAGGTGACCTGGCGGAAGTCGTCGACGTCGCGGATCAGCGAGCCGACGACATCCAGCACGCGGAGGAACTCCCCGAGGTCGGCGTAGCTGTGGTGGTCGTACAGCTGCTCGGCGGACCGGCCGAGGGCGACGCCGTGCTTCCGAGCGAGGTCGATCACCGTCTGCGGGGCCACGCTGCCGATGAGGTGGCAGTGCAGGCTGATCTTCGGCAGGGCGGCGACCATCGCGTCGATGGCCGGGTCGGCCGGCACGGGCGTGGAGTGCACCCTGGTCGCGAGGCTCACCGCTGACCCACCGCGCGCCCGAACCGGCTGAGCACTGCCGTCTCCAGCAGTTGGGCGAGGAGGTAGAGCAGCAGCGCGGTCAGGGTGATGGCCACGACCAACGCCCAGACGCGGGTGTTCTGTGAACGGTTGGCGGCGGACACGACGGCGTAACCGATGCCCTTCCCGGTCGCCAGCCACTCGGCGAGGAGCGCGCCGGTCAGGGCACCGGGCACCGCGATCCGCACGGAGGCGAAGAGCGCGGGCAGCGCGGACGGGAAACCCACCTTGAGCAGCACGGTCGACGGCGACCCGCCGTAGACGAGCACCAGGTCCCGCATCTGCGGGGTGACCGAGCGCAGCCCCGCCACGATGTTCACCAGGGCTGGGAAGAGGACGACGATCGCGCTCATCAGCGCGACGACGGCGTAGCCGCGGCCGACGAGCAGGATCAGGATGGGCGCCAGCGCGATGAGCGGGACGGTCTGCAGCACCACCGCGGCCGGCATCACCGCCCCCTCGAGCAGCTTGCACCGGACGACGACCGCCGCCAGCACGATCGCGGTCAGCATGCCGGCGGCGAACCCGACGGCGGCGTCGATCAACGTCTGCTGCAACAGCGTCCAGATCTCCGCGCGCAGCTCGGCCGACTCCGCGTCCCCGAAGAGACTGGTCCACACCTCCGCCGGGGTCTTGCCGACGTACGTCGAGACGTCCCAGACCCGCAGCGCGGCGATCCAGAGGAGCACCACCACACCCAGCACGAGCACGGTGGTGGCCACCTGGCGGAGCACGGAGCGAAGCAGCGACCCGGTCCCGCCGGTGACCCGGTCGGTACCGGGCAGCATCGTGCTCACGAGGCCGCGCCCTTCGACCACGGCGTGACCACCCGGCCGACCAGACCCAGGACGGCGTAGACCGCCCCGGCCACCAGTGCGCAGCCGATCCCCACCGCCCACGCCTGCTCGACGTCGACGTTCTGCTGGGCGATCTTGAGGATGAGCGCGACGCCGCGCTGCACTCCGCCGACGTACTCGCCGAGGATCGCGCCGAGGAAGGCAGCCGGCGCGCCGATCCGCATGGCGGCGAGGATCGAGGGCAGGGCCGAGATCAGCTGCACCTTCTGCAGCTGCCGGACCCGGCCGCCACCGAAGACCCGCACCACGTCGAGGCTGGCCCGATCGGCGGAGCGGAGCCCGAGCACGGTGCCGACGACCGTGGTGAAGAAGACCGCCAGGGCGGCGAGTGCTGTGGCGGTGCCGGAGCGCTCGCCCTCGTCCGGGTTGCCGATGACGATGAACAGCACCGGGGCGATGGCGACCAGGGGCACGCAGTAGCTCATCACCGCCACCTGCATCAGGACCGGCTCGGCGACGGGGAACAGCAGCACCAGCGACGCGACGACGAGCCCGGCCAGGGTGCCGTAGAGGAAGCCGACCGAGGCCTCCTGGAGCGTCATCCCGAAGTGCAGCGACCAGAAGCCCCAGCCGGCCTGGACCGCGGTGGTGAACACGCCGTCCGGGGTCGGCACCCGGGCGCCGGACAGCACGGTGAGCGCGGCCAGCCACCACACGGCGACCAACGCGAGGATGCCGACCGCGCTGGTGCGCAGGGAGCGGATGGACTCACGCGAGAGGTGCACGCTCAGCCCTCACCCGGCACGGCGGACGCCCCGCCGAACAGCAGCTCCGAGGCCCGGTCGTGCAGGGCGTGGAACTCCGGTGTCCGCATCAGGTCGGGGGTCCGCGGTCGGGGCAGGTCGACCTGCAGGACCTCCTGGACCCGCCCGGGGCGCGCGCTCATCACGGCGACCTGGTCGGAGAGGAAGACCGCCTCCGAGATGCTGTGGGTGACCATCAGCGTGGTCGCCGGCTTCTCCGTCCAGATCCGCAGCAGCTCCACGTTGAGCCGCTGCCGTGTCATGTCGTCCAGCGCGCCGAACGGCTCGTCGAGCAGCAGGACCGACGGGGTGACGACCAGCGCACGGGCGATCGACACGCGCTGGCGCATGCCGCCCGACAGCTGGGCCGGCTTCGCCTTCTCGAAGCCCTCCAGGCCGACCAGCTTGATCAGCTCGCCCACCAGCGCGTCGTCCGGCTTCTGCCCCGAGACCTCGAAGGGCAGCCGGATGTTGGACAACACCGACCGCCACGGCAGCAGGGCGGAGTCCTGGAAGGCGATCCCCAGCTCATTGCCGCGGCGCAGCTGCAGCGGCGTCCGGCCCTCCACGAGCGCCGAGCCGGACGTCGGCTCCTCCAACCCCGCGAGGATCCGCAGGATCGTGGACTTGCCGCAGCCGGACGGGCCGAGCAGCGACAGGAAGCTGCCCTTGTCCGTCCACAGGGTGGCGTCCTCCAGGGCGGCCACCGTCCGGCGACCGACCCGGAAGGTCTTGCTCAGGTGGTCGATCCGCACGCCGGTGCCGATCGAGGGAGCTGCGCCCCCGGTACCAGCGCTCGTCGACGCCTCTGCAACCTGGGCCATGTCGAACGTCTCCGTCGCGTCCGGCCGGGTCAGGAGGGCAGCTCGGTGAGCTCGGGCTTCTCCTCGAGCAGCTCCTCGAGCAGCGACAGGTCGAAGAGGTCGGCGGCCTCGAGGTCGATGCCGGCCGCCTCGAGCGTGGTCATGTTCTGCTCGATCAGCTCGTCGGAGATGGTGAACAGGCCGTTCGCCTCGACGTCGGGTGTGACGATCAGGCCGGCCTGCACCTCCGACTGCTCGAGCTCCTTCTGCATGTTCAGCTGCAGATCGCTGCCGTACTCCTCGACCGCCATCCGCGCGCCCTCCGCGGGGTCGGCGAGCGCGTCCTGCCAGCCGAGGATCTCCGCCTCGAGGAACGCCTTCACCTTCTCCGGCTCCTCCGCGATCATGCGGTCGGTGGTGATGACCGACTCGGCGACGAAGGGCAGCCCGTTGTCGGCGAAGGGCAGGTTGGTCACCTCGATGCCCAGCGACTGGACGGTGATGGACTCGTTGGTCAGGTAGGCCAGGAAGCCGTCGACCTCGCCGTCGACGAGCGGTGCCGGGTCGTACTCGACGGGGACCTTCTGCACGTCGGCCGGGTCGATGCCGTTCACCTCGAGCAGTGCGTCGAAGAGCGTCTCGTTGCCGCCGGCCTGCACGCCGATCGTCTTGCCGATCAGGTCCTGGGGCGTCGCGATGTTCCCACCGTCCGCGCGCGAGAGGATCGTGAACGGGTTCTTCTGGAACTTGGTGCCCACGATCTTGAGCGGCGCGTCCTCCTCGGCGATGACCTGGGCGGTGGAGACGGCGTTGCTGAGGCCGAAGTCGGCGTCCTCGGTGGCGACGAGCGTCTCGATGGCGCCCGGACCGGGGTCCATCGTCACCGAGCCGAACCCGGCGTCCTGGTAGTAGCCCTGGCTGTCGGCGAAGAACTCACCGGCGAACTCGGCGTTCTTGATCCACGACAACTGGAGCGTGAGGTCGCCGAGGTCACCCTCCCCGCCGCTGGCGGCTGCGGACTCGCCGTCGTCGGACCCGCATGCGGTGAGAACGAGGGCGGCGGCGGTCAGCAGTGCTCCGGTGCGCACGGTGCGGTGGCGGAAGGTCATGAGGTGCTCCGTATCTCAGCCACACCCTCGGCGGGGTGGGGTGCCGTCCCGGCATGGGGTCGGGCTGAAGCTAGGAGCGGGTCGTTTCGCCGTTCAGCCCCTGGTGTTTCGCGTCGGTTAACCCATTCGCCCAGCGGCGGATGCGCTGGTCGACCGGCGGCAGCGACCTGTCGATCGGACCACCCAGGTGAGCACGAGCGGCACTCCGGCCGTCGGCGACGGAGCGTCACCGGTTCGGCTCCCGCGGGAGGAGCCCCGACGAGGTGTGGGGCAGGGCAAGCTGACCCCGTGCAGCACATCGGGATCGACCTCGCCTGGGGGCTCAAGCAGCCCACCGGCCTCGCCGTGCTCGACGACGCCGGCCGGCTGGTGCACGTCTGCGCGGTGCGTACCGACGAGCAGATCGAGACCGCGCTGGCACCGTTCACCGTCGGCCCGTGCATCGTGGCGATCGACGCCCCGCTGGTGGTCACCAACGCCACCGGCAACCGGGCCGCCGAGCGGGCGCTGAACGCCGACTTCGCGAGGTTCCAGGCCGGGACGTACCCGACGAACACCGGGAAACCAGAGTTCACCGATGGTGACACCCGGGCCGGGCGGATCGGCCGGCGCCTGCGGCTGGACCTCGATCCCCGCTCGGGCCGCGACCGCCGTGGGATCGAGGTCTACCCGCACGCGGCGACGGTGGCGCTGTTCCGGCTGGGCCGCACGCTGAAGTACAACAACAAGCCGGGCCGGGTGCTCGAGCAGATGCGCGCGGAGCTGCTGCTGCTCATCGACCTGCTGGGCGCGGTGGTCGAGCTCGACCTCGGAGCACCGTTCGCCGGGCTGCGCCAGCAGGTGCAGGCCGCCACCCGCAAGAGCGAGCTGCGGGTGGCGGAGGACCAGGTCGACGCCGTGGTGTGCGCCTACGTGGGATGGATCGCCGTCCGGCGCCCGGATGAGGTGACCACCTACGGCGACGCGGCTGGCGGCGCCATCGTGACCCCGACCCTGCCGCCGGACCTGCAGCCCGGCCCCTGGGTCGCCGCACCCGCGGCCGACCCGGTGCAGCAGGCTATCCAGGCGTACGCCGACGGCCGGCCCGAGACCCTGGTCGCCGGGGCGCAGGCGCTCGCACTCGTCACCGGGGTGCTCGACGACGCGGGGATCAACTACCTGTCGGTGACCGGGCGGACCAAGACCATCGCCTCGTTCGCGGAGAAGGCGGCCCGCACGGTCGACGGCGTGCTCGCCTACCCGGATCCGGCGCGGGAGATCACCGACCAGATCGGCGTGCGGGTGATCACCTACGTGCAGAGCGACGTGGAGGCGGTCGCCGAGCTGCTGGCCGCGCAGGTGCGGGTGCTCGACGACCGCGACATGGGTCGGCGGACCGCGCAGCAGGGCCGGTTCGGCTACGCCAGCCGGCACCTGCTGATCGGCGTGGACCCGGGCCGGGTGGCCGAGCTGCCGGAGCTGGTCGGGCGCGTGGTCCAGGTGCAGGTGCGCACGGTGCTGCAGCACGCGTGGGCCGAGTTCGAGCACGACATCCGCTACAAGGGCACGGTGCCGGCCGAGCACGCCTCCGAGTTCGACCGCCGGTTCACCCTGGCCGCCGGGCTGCTGGAGCTGGCCGACCAGGAGTTCACCGCGATCCGCGAGCGCCTCCGGGCACCGGTTCCCGCCGACGAGGTCGACGACACCGACCCCGACGACCCCCGGATCGCGCCCCGCGAGCTGGCTGCGTTCCTGGCCGGGCAGTACGCCGACGCCGGCTGGTCGCGTCCGGACCACTACACCTGGATCTCCGGCCTGCTCCTGGAGCTGGGCGTGACCAGCCTGGTGGAGCTGGGCGAGGTGCTGCGCGGCGCCGACGACAGCGGCATCCCCGCCCGGATGGACTACCGCTATCCCCCGGGTGCCGTGCGCCGGCTGGACGACACGCTGTTGGCCGGCTTCGGGCAGCGGTACGTGGAGCTGCACGGCAATGCCGACCGGCGGGCCGCGCTGACCACCCGGCTGCAGCGGCTCACCGGCGGCTGACCGACGGCCGGCTGTACCCGGAGGGCCGGGGTCAGCCGATCGGGAAACGGTCGGTGCCGAGGACGGCGAGCAAGGCCAGCTTCTCGGCGTCCTCGGTGCCCGGGGTCGCGGTGAAGACGAGCAGAGACTGCCCTTGGTCGGGGTCCAGCAAGGTCTGGCAGTGCAGGTCGAGTCGGCCCAGTTGCGGGTGCACGAACCGTTTGGCGTCGCTCCACCGCAGCCCGACCTCGTGCCGGTCCCAGAGCTCGGCGAACTCGGCGCTGTCCCGCCGCAACGTGGCGACCACCTGCGCCGCCCGCGAGTCCGCGCCGTCCCGGGCCGCTGCCGCGCGGAGCTGGGAGACCTGCACCCGGCCGTTGAGCTCGTGGTCGTCGAGCAGGTACCGCGCGCGCTCACCGTGGTCGGTGAACCACCGGTAGGTCGCACTGCGCGCCAGGCCGGCGTGCTGCGTCTGCTCACCGAGCAGGGCGACGGCCGCCGGGGTCTGCAGCAGCGTCTCGCCGGCCGGCCCGATCACCTGGGCAGGGGTGTCAGCGAGGCGGTCGAGCACCCGCAGCAGAGCCGGGCCCACGTGCTGGCCGCGCAGCTCCCGGCACGCCGGCCGGTGCCCGCAGAGCAGGAACAGGTGGTCGCGCTCGGCCAGTGTCAGCCGCAGGCCACGGGCCAGCGCGGCGGCCATCTGCGCCGAGGGCTGCGGGCCGTCGCCGCGCTCGAGGCGGGCAACGTAGTCCACCGACATCGCGCACAGCTCGGCGACGTCCTCGCGCCGGAGCCCCGGGGTGCGCCGGCGCACCCTTGGGACCAGCCCGACGTCCTCCGGGCTCAGTGCTTCCCTGCGCGCGCGCAGGAAGTCACCGAGCGCTGCCCGGTCCACCGACCGCCCCATGGTCCTCCTGTCGTCGCCCCCATCGTCGCGGCCGGCAGCGTCCTCAGCCACTGACTGCTGATCAGTGGCTGGGCGTGTCCTTTCTGCTGCGCCCGCGCTGCCGTGCACTGATGCCGTCGGCACGATCGAGGAGGAGTTCAGATGAGCGAGTGGACGGCGGCAGACCTGCCGGACTCGACCGGGCGCACGGTGCTGGTCACCGGCGCGGGCCGGGGCATCGGCTGGGTGACCGCGCGGGAGCTGGGCCGGGCCGGCGCCCGGGTGGTGCTGGGGGTCCGCGACCCGGACAGGGCCCGGGCCGCGGTCGCCGGGCTGGCCGGCGAGTTCGACGTCCGCCGGTTGGACGTGTCGGACCTGTCGTCGGTCCGGGAGTTCGCCGCGGCGTGGACCGGGCCGCTGGACGTGCTGGTGAACAACGCCGGGGTCATGGACACCCCTGCCGCGCGGACGGCGGACGGCCTCGAGCGGCAGACCGCGACCAACTACACCGGCCCCTTCGTGCTGACGAACCTGCTGCTGCCGCACGTCACCGGTCGGGTGGTCAGCGTGACCAGCCAGCTGCACCGTCTGGGGAAGGTGGACGTCGCCGACCTGGACTGGAGGACGCGGACCTACCGACCGATGCAGGCCTACCGGGACTCCAAGCTCGCCCAGGTCCTCTTCTCCCTGGAGCTGCAGCGCCGCTTCACCGCGATCAGCAGCCCGGTCCGCTCGGTGCTGGCCCACCCGGGCATCGCCCACACCGGCCTGGTCGACCACTCCAGCCAGAAGCTCGTCTTGCGCCTGGGAGGCCCGCTGCTCAACGACGTCGAGCACGGCGCCCTGCCGACGCTGTTCGCCGCGACCCAGGACGTGCGGGGCAACGCCTACGTCGGGCCCGACGGCCTCGGCAGCGTCAAGGGCCACCCGACGGTGCGCCGCCAGGCGCGGAAGGGGCTGGACGAGGAGACCGCCCGCGCCCTGTGGGCGGCCACCGAGGCCCTGACCGGTGTCCGGGCCGAGTTCTAGGTGTGCTGACCGGGCAGGTCGGTCGCAAGCACTGCCGACCTCGGCACTGCGGACCTCTGGGCCGCGCCTAGCCTCACCTGCATGCGATCAGTGCAGATCACCCGTTTCGGCGGCCCCGAGGTCATGGACATCGTCGAACTGCCCGATCCCACCCCTGGAGACGGCGAGCAGCTCTTCGACATCTCCTCCTCCGGCGTCAACTTCGCCGACACCCACCACCCGGCGTCGGCCAACTAATCTGTCCGCAGAAGTTGGTCTGCGACGTCCTGCCGGCCAGGGGCTCGACGTGACGACCAGCCGCCTTCCTGCCAATCTGTCCCTTTGCTGGCATCCTCAAGGGCAGTCACGAATGGGGGGCAGACACTGGTGCGTCACGAGGATGACCCAGCGGAGTACGCCCGCCGTATTGAAGCAAAACTGTCCCCCGATCACATTCGCGCGACGCTTGCCTTCTCTGGCCTATACCAACTCACGCACGAGCAGATCAAGCGCACTGTGCTCGATGACGTGAAGAGCTTCTTTGGCTACAGCCCATTGCGCGACGGTATGTGGCTCCTCGGCGAGTCCGGTAAACGGGACTACGATGCGTCAGTCCTGTCGCGAGCACCCAAGCGCCCCTTCCAAGCTTCCCTGCTCTGGCTCGAGGACATGGAAGCGATCACCACCGAGCAGAGGAAGAGGCTCGATGCGATATATGCGCATCGACACGACCTCACGCATGAGCTCGTCAGGTACCTCGTGGACGTCGACACTGAACCGGACGTCGATCTGTTCCAGGAAGCGCTGGAGATCCTCCTGTCGATCCACCAATCTGGATTCAGGTGGAGAAGGACATAGGCAGCTTCGACGAACACGGCGACGTCCCGATCGAGGACGTGGCCCCCCTTTCCATCGCCTTCCTGCACACGTGCATCGACGCTTACGTCGCTGGGTTTCCCGACCACAGCTGACGAGCAACTGGCGACGAGTCCTGCGCGTCGACAGACTGGATGCATGAACACAGTGGGTGATTCGCGCCTCCGACAGCGGTTGGTCGGCCTGCGGGATGAGGTAGCCGAATCGGCGCCAGCGTTCACGCTCGCCGCCGACTCGGTCGCCGACGCCCTTCTCAACTACCTGGACGTTGTTTACGACGGCGAGCCCAGTCCCGCGGAAAGCTTTCCTACCATCTTCAGTCAAGGGTGCAACGACCTTCTTGATCTGTTGGCTGCGGCCATCGCCGGTCATGGCCGTCCAGCGATGCGGGCCGCGCGCGCGGTGTTCGAGTCGGCGATCGCCTTCCTCGACGTCACCACGGACGGCAGCGCGGACAAGCGATACATGGACCATCTGTGGGTCACGGCCTATCTGGAGTCCGGCCTGTCACTCGGTGAAGACTTGCTAACGCCGGAAGAGCGGGCCGCTGAGGAGGATCGTCGCCGGTGCTACCGGGCAAGCGCCGAAGAGACGTACGCGGAGCTGGTGTCGGATGAGGGCTACGGCAGACGTTTCGTCAACGGGTGGGCCCGAGGCGACCTCGCAGGCCGGGCCCGCGCGCACGGTCACGAGCATCTGTACGCGCCGTACAAGGTGGCATCTGGCGTCATCCACGCCGGTGCCGGTGGCGGGTACGGCACCGAAAACCTGATCGGTGGCCGACAGATCGTTCGGACCGGACCAGCGTTGGCGATCTGCCCTCTGGCCGCGATCTATGGGCTCAGGAGTTTCCGCCTCATGGTTCCTGCCCGAGAGCAGGATGCTGGTCATCCGTTGACGATCCTGCTGGTCGAAGCTCTGGATGACTTGGAGGAGGCGTGGCCAGCCTACCGCCGGGCCATGATGGATCTGGATGCACGCACGTGGCCTACCGATCCGCCCGAGCAAGGTCTGATTGCCGTGGCTCACGTATCGGTTGACGGATCCGTAGCCTGGTACGTCGCGAACCAGCGAAGCAAGCACCTTGCCCTCACGAGCGCCCCCGCCCGACTCCCAGTGGGCTTCGACCTCCTCGTACGAGCCACCAAAGAGGCCGACAGTCCTCTTGGAGCCTCCGCATTCTTCATGATCGATGGATTGTTAGCGACCGTGCCCGCTGAGCCGACTTGGACAGAGCTCGAAGAGCTGTCGCCAGGCGCGATCATGATGCGCGTCGAACTTCCTGGCGACCGCCCTGGAGAAGGGCCACCTAAGAGCAGGGCGGGGTCTCATGAGCATCTACGCGAAGACGGCCATGACTGAACTCGTGCTGGGCGGCTTGATCGACTCTCTGATCGACACTTCCCTCGGAGCCCTACGTCCGACCAGCGAGGAGTGTCGCAGGGCCTGAGGACTATTCGTTGGCCGGTGACGGCTGTGGCAGCTCCCAGACCCGCTGGAAGTCCTCGGCGACGAGCGGCCAGATCCGCTGACGCCCCGTCTCGATCGAGTCGAGTTCGTCGGCCAGGGCACCGAGGACGACAAAGTCGTGCGGAATCACCCTGCCGGCCCGGTCTCGCCGGCCTCCCGGGTCCGGAAAGCGCAGCGCCACCATCTCGGGCTGCGCCTCGGTCGCAGTCACACGACGGCATGCCTCCGGCGAGTCTTCAAGACCGGAGAAGGCGGCGTCGTAAAGCACCAGCGGATCCCCGGAGGCGTCATTCCGGAGGAACCGAAAACCCCACGCACGGCCGCGCGTGGCCCAGATCAGGCTCAACGGAGACTCCTGAGCAGGATCCGCTCCTTTTCGCCCCGGTCGAGGTCCATCCCGAAGCGGGTCAGCGTGGCTCGCAGGTGGTCCTGCTTGGCCAGCGCCTCTGAGTTGACCTCCTTGAGTTTGTCCCCAGTCAACCCGGCCGCTTCGGCCAAGCTGGGTCCGACGATGTTCAGCACGAGCCCCACGACCCCGAGGAACTTGCTCTTGGTCCCGACCAACGCAGCAGCCAGGGGGCCAGCGCCGCGCAGCAGCATCTCGACCACCTTCCCCTGAAGCTCCTTGGTCTGGGCCCAGTGAATGTGGCGCTCGAAGGGCAGCATGGCGGCCAGGGGCAGGACCATGTCGACACCGATCCGCTCGCTGACCTCGATCCTTTCTGCGCCGAACTTCGCTGACGAGAGCAGCACGAAGTCCTCGCCGACGGACAGCGCGTCCTTGGCCTCCACCAGTCCGGCGAGCTCCTGGCGCAGTGCATCAAGGTCATCGGTTGCCTTCTCGATGACGAGATCTCTGAACGCGAACACGTCTAGGTCTGGCAACAGATCGGATTTCGACAGCCCCAGCACCCAGATACGCGGGAACTCTATGAGCGGCTTCCCGTCCTCGAGCAGGTCGTCCCTGAGGGACAGCAACCCGTTGAGGAAGTTGGCGAACAGCGACTTCAGGTATCGCTCCTCCTGCCCGGCGTTCTCCACCAACCGCTGAGCGTCCACCAGCAAGAGTGCGACATCCGAGCCCAACAGGGACTTGAAAGTGTCGACTCGGCGCTGTGCCTCCTCGGGCCCGCTCACGTCTTGCTCGAACCACTCCCCCGGGTAGTCGTGCCAGACAAGGCGCAGGGCGTCGAACGGCTTGTCCTTCATCGCCTTAGTGCCGGACCCGTCCTTCAGCTTGATCGAGAAGGAGTAGGACGTCCCGGTGAAGCGGTTGGGAGCGGGCAACTGCGCTGAGTTTTTCATGCCGAGGTAGTTCCGGTGCAGCCGAGCGCCTTGGCCGATGTCGTCGGCCACGACGTGGAAGAGACTCTGCTTCCGGTACTGGGGCTCTTGGGTCGCTCCGTAGAACGAGGAGATCAGGACCGTCTTGCCGCTGCCGCCCTCACCGAACACCGCAATGTGCTGCTCCAGCGCTCTGCTCACGTCCATGCGCGGAGCGTAGACACCATCGTCGTCGGGTCACCGTCCACAGGCCCGCCGCATGTCCCAAGCAGGCGCCCCTCCCATGCCACCACCCGCATAGCCGCCTCTCTAACCTCCCTTTCATGCGATCAGTGCAGATCACCCGCTTCGGCGGCCCCGACGTCATGGACATCGTCGACCTGCCCGACCCCACCCCTGGGGACGGCGAGCAGCTGTTCAACATCAGCTCGGCGGGGGTGAACTTCGCCGACACCCACCAGACCGAGGACAGCTACCTCGCCAAGCAGGAGCTGCCGCTGATCCCGGGGGCCGAGTTCGTCGGCACCCCGGCCGGTGGCGGCCAGCGCGTGGTGGGCTTGCTGCCCGGCGGCGGCTACGCGCAGCAGGTCGCCGCGCACCCGCGGCTGACCTGGCCGGTGCCGGACGGGGTGACCGACGAGCAGGCGCTGGCCGTCGTCCTGCAGGGCGCCACCGCCTGGCACCTGCTGCGCACCTCCGCGCACCTGGCCGAGGGCGAGTCCGTCGTCGTCATCGCCGGCGCCGGCGGGGTCGGCACCCTGGCGATCCAGCTGGCCAAGCGCTGGGGCGCCGGCCGGGTGATCGCCACCGCCTCCAGCCCGGAGAAGCGGGAGCTCGCCGCGTCCCTCGGCGCCGACGCCACCGTCGACCCGGCGCTGGCGAACGACGACCCGAAGGCCTTCACCGCCGCCCTCCGCGAGGCCAACGGCGGCAGACGAGTCGACATCGTGCTGGAGATGACCGGCGGCAACGTGTTCGACGGGTCGCTGTCGGCGCTGGCGCCCTTCGGCCGGCTGGTCGCCTACGGCATGGCCGGGCGCGAGGCCCCCGCCACGGTCGCCGTCCCCGCGCTGATGGGCACCAGCCGGGCGGTCATCGGGTTCTGGCTGGCGCACTGCATGACCCGGCCGGAGATGATGGACGCCGCGATGACCGACCTGCTGGCGATGGTCGCCGACGGCAGCCTGAAGCCCGTCTCCGGCGGCCGCTACCCGCTGACCGCCGTCCGCGAGGCCCACCAGGACCTCCTCGCCCGCCGCACCACCGGCAAGCTCGTCCTCGACCCGAACCGCTGAGCACCGGTCCCTCCCCGGGCGCACCCGGGGAGGGACCTACAGCAGCCGGTTGGTCCAGAGCAGGGACGCGACGACGCCGAGGAACGCGAACAGCACGCCGCCGCGGACGAACCACGGGCTGATGTCCTGCGGCTCGGTGGTGTAGCCGATCTGGCTGCCCAGGTCCTCGAAGACCTCCGACAGCTCCGCAGCGCTGGCGGCCTCGCTGTAGCTGCCGTCGGTCTCCTCGGCGATCTGCTCCAGCGTGGCCCGGTCGACCGGCACCGGCACCCGCTCGCCGTTGATGTCCAGCGTCCCGTAGTCGGTGCCGAACGCGATCGTGGAGACCGGCACCGAGGCGTCGATCGCGGCGTCGATCGCCTGGGTCGCCTCCCGGCCCACGGTGCTGTACCCGTCAGACAGCAGCACGATCCGGGCCGGCGGCGCCTCCATCCCCTCCGAGGCCAGCGTCGCCTGGTAGTTCGTGATGGCGGTGAGCGAGGTGAAGATCGCGTCCCCGATCGCCGTCGCCTCGGCGAGTTCGAGGTTCTCGATCGCGGTGCGCACCTCCTCCCGGTCCGTCGTCGGGGTGACCAGGGTGGCCGCCGTCCCGGCGAAGGCGACCAGCCCCAGGTTGATCCGCTCCGGCAGCACCTCCACGAACTCCTCGGCCGCCAGCTGCATGGCCTGGAAGCGGTCGGGCTCGACGTCGGTCGCGCGCATCGACAGCGAGACGTCGACGGCCATGATCACCGTCGCGCGCTCCCGCGGCACCCGGACCTCGGTGCTCGGCTGCGCCAGCGAGGCGACCAGCACCGCGAGCCCCAGGGCGACGAGCCCGAACGCGACGTGCCGGCGCCACCCGGCCCGCTTGGGCACGAGCGAGCCGAGCAGGGCCACGTTGGTGAAGCGCGCGGCGTACTTGGCGCGGCGCCGCTGCAGCAGCACGTAGAGGCCGACGAGGGCCACCACCGCCAGCAGCCCGGCCAGCCACCACGGGGACTGGAAGGTCATCGGGAAGCCCCTCCGCTGCCGGCGCGCCGGCGGTCGGCGACGTAGCGGACGACGTCGGTCAGCCAGTCGCGGTCGGTCTGCAGTCTCAGGTGCCCGGCACCGGCCCGGCGCAGGGCCGCGGCGATCTCGCGCCGCTGGGCGGCGGCGCCCTCGGCGAACCGGCGGCGCACCTCCGCGTTCCCGGTGGGCACCTCGAGCGTCTGGCCGGTCTCCGGGTCGACGACGGTCAGCAACCCCACGTCGGCCAGCTCCAGTTCCCGCGGGTCGACGACCTCGATGGCCAGCAGGTCGTGCCGGGCCGACAGCCCCCGCAGCGGGCGCTCCCAGTCCGCGGTGCTCTGCGCGTCCGAGCCGAGGAAGTCCGAGATGACGACGACGAGGCCACGCCGCCGCGGCGGGCGGCGCAGCGACTCCAGTGCGCTGGCGAGGTCGCCGCGCCGGCCGGCCGCGGCCCGCGGGGTGGCGACGACGGACCGCAGCAGCCGGTCCGCGGCCAGCCGCCCGGGGCTGGCCGGGTACCGGTCGACCCGCTCGCCGGTGGTGACGACGGCGCCCAGCCGGTTGCCGCCGCGCACGGTCAGGTGGCTGACCGCCGCGAGGCCGGCGATCGCCAGGTCCCGCTTCTCGCACTCGGCGGTGCCGAAGTCGAGGCTGGCGGAGAGGTCGAGGACCACCCAGGTCTCCAGCTCCCGGTCGGCAATCGTCTCCCGGACGTGCGGCACCTGGGTGCGCGCGGTCACCGGCCAGTCCATCCGCCGGACGTCGTCCCCGGGGTGGTAGGTGCGGGAGTCACCGGCCTCGCTGCCCGAGCCGGGCACCAGCCCCAGGTGGTCGCCCTGCAGCAGCCCGTCCAGCCGACGGCGGACGGTGAGCTCGAGGCGGCGCAGCAGCACCGCCGAGTTGCTGCCGGGGCCGAAGTGCGGCGGGGCGCCGTCGCCCGGCGCCCGGCCGGTGGGGTCCGGGCCGGTCACACCGGCTGCGGGCCGAAGCCGCCGTCGGCACGACCGCCGCCCTGCGGAGCACCGTTCGGACTGCCCTGCGACGGACCGAAGGACGAGGCGCCGAAGCCGGGCACCGACGGCCCGCCGGGGGAACCGGGCCCGTAGCCGGCGGCGCGCTGCCGCGGGGTGACCTGCGGCAGCGGCACGCTCTGCACCACCCGCTTGACGATGTGGTCGGCCGGCACGCCGTCGGCCAGCGCGTCGTAGGAGAGCACCAGCCGGTGCCGCAGCACGTCACCGGTCACGTCCAGCACGTCCTGCGGCAGCACGTAGTCGCGGCCGCGGATCAGCGCCAGAGCACGGCTGGAGGCGATCAGGCCCAGCGAGGCGCGCGGGCTCGCGCCGTAGGAGACCCAGTTCGCGACGTCGGGCATCCCGTGCTCGTTCGGCGCCCGGGTCGCCACCACCAGCCGGACGACGTAGTCGACGAGCGCGTGGTGCACGAACACCTCCGACGCGGTGCGCTGCAGCCGGCGCACGTCCTCGGGCCCCAGCACCGGCTGGGCCTCCGGCGGGGTCGAGCCCATCCGGTAGATGATCTCGCGCTCCTCCTCCGGGCTCGGGTAGTCGACGAGCACCTTGAGCAGGAAGCGGTCGCGCTGGGCCTCTGGGAGCGGGTAGACGCCCTCGTTCTCGATCGGGTTCTGGGTGGCCAGCACCAGGAAGGGGTCGGGCAGCGGGTGGGTGACGCCGCCGATGGAGACCTGCCGCTCGGCCATGACCTCCAGCAGCGCCGACTGCACCTTGGCCGGGGCCCGGTTGATCTCGTCGGCGAGCAGGAAGTTGGCGAAGACCGGCCCCAGCTCGGTGGCGAAGGTGTCCTGGCCGGACTTGTAGATGCGGGTGCCGATGATGTCGGCCGGCACCAGGTCGGGGGTGAACTGCAGCCGGGAGAACTTCCCGCCGACGACGGTCGCGAGGGTCTCCACGGCGAGGGTCTTCGCGACGCCGGGCACGCCCTCGAGGAGCACGTGCCCCCGGGCCAGCAGGCCCACGAGCATCCGCTCGACCAACCGGTCCTGGCCGACGATGACCCGCTTGATCTCGAAGAGCGCACGCTCCAGGCGCGCGGCGTCGACCGAGGGCGGGGTGGGCTGTTCGGGGGCGGGCGAGCTGCCTGCGGCGGTCACGCGTCGAGTGTCCTACACCTGGCTGTGCGACCACGGGGCCTGCACGGTCCGGTCGCCGAGGACACCCCGTCCACAGGCGTCGTCGCCCCTGCCCGCAGACCGGCCGGGCTGCTAGCCTGACGCTCGCGTCGGGCAGCTCCCCCCGTGGCTGCCCGACGCCTTTCTGCGCCGGCCGCCCCCGCTCCGACGGCCCCTCCCCGCCGCCCGCCTCAGCCGGTGGGGCGCACCGCGCCGAAGTAGTCGCTGCCGAACCACATGGTGCTGATCCGCACCACGTCACCGCTCTGCGGCGCCTGGATGACCTTGTTGCCGCCCAGGTACAGGGCCACGTGGTAGATCGAGTTGTAGTTGCTGCCGCTCCCCCAGAACACCAGGTCGCCGGCCTGCAGGTCGTTGCGGCCCACCGTCCGGTCGCTGAAGCGGGCCCACTGCGCCCGGCTGGTGCCCCCGATGGCGATCCCCGCCTGGGCGTAGGCGTACTCGGTCAGCCCCGAGCAGTCGAAGCCCCAGATGTGGGTGTCCGGCGGGATGCCCCAGCTGGGACCGCGGCTGCCGCCACCACCCCAGGAGTAGGGCAGGCCTTGCTGGGTCTTCGCCGCCGCGATGGCGGTCTGCACGGCCGACCCGGACGGCGCGCCGGCGTTGTTCGGCACCGGGGCCGGGGCCGGGGCGGGCTTGGGCGCCGCCACCGGGGCGGGCGCGGGCCTGGGCACCGGAGCCGGTGCAGGAGCGGGCGCCGGCGCCGGCGCCGGGGCAGGGGCAGGCACCGAGCTGCCGCCGCCCGAGGAGGACGTCGAGCCGCCGGAGGACGACGAGGGCGCTGGGGCCGGAGCAGGTGCCGGTGCCGCTGCCCGCTGAGCAGCCGCTCGCTCCTCGGCCGCCCGGCGCGCACCCTCCAGGCCGTACAGCGTCTGCTGCGCCTGCTCGAGGTCTGCCTCCACGGCATCCTGCTGTGCGACCAGCGCGACGGCCTGCTCGCGGGCGGCGACCTCCTGCTCCTGTGCGGACGCCAGCAGCTGCGCTGCCTCGGTCTTCAGCGTCTCGGCCTCGCCCACCGCCTGCTGGGCGGTCTGCTCGGCGACGGTCGCCTGCTCCTGCAGCACGGTGAGCTCGGCGACGACGTCGACCCGGTGCTCCCCCACCGCAGCGAGCAGCGCAGCGCGCTCGATCAGCTCCCCCGGGCCACCGGCCGTCATCAGCGCACGCGCCCCGGAGCTGGTGCTGCCCTGCTTGTAGCTGTCCCGAGCGAAGGCGGCGACCTCGCCCTTGCCCACCGCCACCTCGGCGGCGGCCTGGCCCGCCGCTGCCTGGGCGGCGTCGGCGGCGGCGCGCGCCTCGTCGTGGTCGCCCTGCCGCTGCTCGTAGTCCTGCAACGCCAGCAGCGACCCGATCCGGGCCTGGTCGACCGCGGCCTGGGCACCGGCGAGCTGACCGGTGATGGCCCCGACCTGGGCTGCAGCCTCCTCACGGGCGCGCTGCGCTGCGGAGATCTCACCGTCGCTCGGGGCGGCGAGGGCCGTCCCGGGGGCGCCCACGAGGCACGCGGCGACGACGGTGCCGGCGGCGAGCGCACGCTGCACCCAGCGGGCACCCGTCCGTCGTCCTGTGCTGACCTGCGTACCGACCTGTGCGTGCACGAACCCGACTCCTCCGTTGCCCGGCGCCAGGTGGTGCGGCGACGCCGGTCTCGACCAGTCCCGGCACACCCCTCGGGGTGTGCTCTCGCGGGGTCATCGACCGGATCGGGTGAACGGCTGAGGATCGTCGGAGGGACCTCCCCCGTCGGGGTGAGGCGGTGCGGGCACGCACGGTCACCGCCCCCCTGGGAGGGGGCCTCCCTCAGTTCACCTGGCGCTCGGAGTCGGCCCAGAAGGACTCGCGCAGCTTGAACTTCTGGATCTTGCCGGTGGCGGTGCGCGGGATGCCGTCGCGGAACTCCACCCGCTTGGGTGCCTTGTAGCCGGCCAGCGTCGTCCGGCAGTGGGCGATGATGTCCGCCTCGGAGGCGGTGGCGCCCTCGGCCAGCACGACCAGCGCGGTCACCATCTCCCCCCACCGGTCGTCGGGCACGCCGATCACCGCGACCTCGGCGACGGCGGGGTGGCTGAAGACGGCGTCCTCCACCTCGATGGAGGAGACGTTCTCCCCGCCGGAGATGATCACGTCCTTCTTCCGGTCGGAGATGGTGAGGAAGCCGGCGTCGTCGACGGTGCCGCCGTCGCCGGTGTGGAACCAGCCGCCGTCGAGGGCGTCGGCGGAGGCGTCCGGGTTCTCCCAGTAGCCGGCCAGCACGGTGTTGCCCTGCGCCAGCACCTCGCCGGACTCGCTCGTGCCGATCCGGGTGCCCAGCGCCGGCACCCCCGCCCGGGACAGCGCCTTCGCCCGGGTCTGCACGTCCATCTCGTCGTACTCGGCCCGGGGCCGGTTGATCGTCAGCAGCGGCGCGGTCTCGGTGAGCCCGTAGATCTGGTTGAACTCCCAGCCCAGCTCCTCCTCCACCCGGGCGATCGTGCGCGAGGGCGGCGGCGCCCCGGCGACCACGATCCGCACCCGGTCCCGCCCGGGCACCTCGCCGTCCCAGTCGGCGGCCGCCTCGAGCACGGCGTTCCAGACGGCGGGTGCACCGGCCATCAGCGTGACGCCGTGCCGCTCGACCCGGCGGAGGATCTCGGCGCCGTCGACCTTGCGCAGCGCGACCTGCGTGGCCCCCATGCCGGCCGCCGTGTAGGGCAGCCCCCAGCCGTTGCAGTGGAACATCGGCAGCGTGTGCAGGTAGACGTCGCGGTCGCTGACCTGCATGTGCAGGCCGAACGTGGTGGCGTTGACCCAGAGGTTGCGGTGGGTCATCTGCACGCCCTTGGGCCGCGCCGTCGTCCCGCTGGTGTAGTTGATCGTCGCGGTGGCGTCCTCGTCCGGTGCGGACCACGGTCGCGGCTCCACGTCGTGCCGGAGCAGCCCGGACTCGTACTCCTCACCCAGCAGGAACCGGTGCGGGACGTCGATGCCCGACAGCTGCGACTCCACCTCCGGGTCGGCCAGCAGCACGCGGGCGCCGCAGTGCTCGACGATGTAGGCGAAGTCCGCCGGTGCCAGCCGGAAGTTGACCGGCACGAGCACCCGGCCGAACGAGGGGACGGCGTAGAGCAGTTCCAGCAGCCGAGCCGAGTTGTGGCTGACCACCGCCACCCGCTCCCCCTCGCCGACGCCCAGCGCGTCCAGCCCGGCGGCGACCGCCCGGGCCCGTCGGGCCACGTCGCGGTAGGTCAGGTCGCCCAGCGAGGGCGCCGGCTGGCTCGGCTCGTCGACGACACCGAGCCGGTCGCCGTAGACCAGCTCCGCCCGGTCGAGGAAGTCACGGGTGGTCAAGGGCACGCGCATGCCGGGCTCCCCGGTGCCGGGGCCGGCTGCGGTGCCGGCCGCTGTCCGAACGTGGTCGGCGTCACGCTAACGGGCCGGGGGCGCTCCCACGAGCCGCTCAGTCCGCGGCGGCCAGCAACCGGGGCAGGACGGTGCCGATCGGCTCCCGCACGACGAGGTCCGCGAGCCCGTCGTAGGGGGTCGGCTCGGCGTTGACGATGACCACCCGGGCGCCGGAGGCGGCGGCCACCTCGACCAGCCCGGCCGCCGGGTGCACCCCCAGGGAGGTGCCGACGGCCAGGAAGACGTCGCAGTCGGCGGCGGCCTGCGCGGCGGCGTCGAGCACGTCGGCGTCCAGCGCCTGGCCGAAGCTGATCGTCGCGGACTTGAGGATCCCGCCGCAGTCGGCGCAGGCCGGGTCGGGCTCGCCGGCGTCCACCCGGGCCAGCGCCGCCGTCATCGGCGTCCGCGCAGCGCAGGACAGGCACTCCACCTCGCGGACCGTGCCGTGCAGCTCCAGCACCGCGCTGCTGCCGGCGGCGGTGTGCAGCCCGTCGACGTTCTGGGTGAGCAGCGCCCGCAGCCGGCCCTGTCGCTCCAGGTCGACCAGCGCGGCGTGGCCGGCGTTGGGCCGCGCGTCGGGGGCGGTGTCCCGGCGCATCAGCCAGGCCCGGCGGCGGATCTCCGGGTCGGCCACGTAGTACGAGAAGGTGACCAGCTTCTCCGCGTCCGGGTCGCGGGTCCAGACGCCGTTGGGGCCGCGGTAGTCGGGGATACCGCTGTCGGTCGAGATGCCCGCGCCGGTGAGCACGCAGATCCGGTGCGCCGCGCGGAGCCAGTCGGGAGCGGTCACCTCCCCAGGCTAGGCAGCCACCGCCTCCCGCTGCGGCGCGCCGGCCTCGGCCGGCAGGGGCGGTCGCCGGACCGCGCGGGACGCCGCCGCGACCAGCCGCGGCACCAGCAGCCACACCGCGACGGCGTAGACCGCCCCGAGCAGCGTGTCGACCACGTAGTGCTCCCCGGACCACACCAGCACGACCGGCATCGCCACCGCGTACGCCGCCAGCGCCATCCGCTGCCAGACCCGGTGCGCGACCGGCAACAGCACCAGCGCCGTCAGGACGGCGAAGGCGGTGTGCAGCGAGGGCACCGCCGCCACCTGGTTCACCTGGCCCTGCCCGGAGGAGAGCAGGGCGCCGGCCTTGTCCAGCCCCAGCACGGCCCAGCCGGAGTTGCTCAGCCGGTCCACCTGCGCGATGACGCCGTCCTTCGCGGCCAGCCAGGGCGGCGCCGCCGGGTACAGCACGTAGGTGACCAGCCCGGCCGCCGACAGCCCCACCACCAACCGGGCGTAGGCGGCCCAGCGGGCCCGGTCGCGCAGCCAGAGGACGCCGAGCACCACCGGCGTCACCACGAAGTGGCTGCTGTAGACCAGCGACGCGACCACCGTCCACCACGCGGCGCCCCAGTGGTCCTGCAGCCACACCGTGGGCAGCACGCCACCGGCGAGCCACCGGTCGGCCGTCGCGAGCTCACCGACGGCCACCGGCATGCCCAGCCCGTCGGCGAACCCGCGGCTGAGGTCGTAGAGCAGCAGGACCCCGGCCAGCGGCAGCCAGTCGGCGAGCAGCCGGAGGAGGGCGGGCCACCCCCGGCCCAGGGACTGCACGGCCAACACCGCGACCACCCAGCCCAGCAGCACCAGGCGGTCGGTCGGCAGGCCGGTGACGACGCAGGTGGCGAGGAAGGTGGCCAGCAGCCCACCGGTCCCCAGCAGACGGGCGCCGCGGTACCGGTCGGCCGGGACCGGCAGCTCGACTGCGGACGTCGTCGTCCCAGTGGTGTCCGCGAGGGTCATGGCGCGGCACGCTAGGTGACCCGGTGCACGCGTGGGGGCCGCCGGTGCACGGCGCGCCGCGGGCCCGGGTCTCCCGGGGCTGCGGTGGCTGGCCGGACACCTGAGGTCGCCGGCGCTCCCTGCGCCGACCGCCGTCCGTCGCCGAAGTGCTCACCGAGGGTGAGGAAAGGGTGGCCTTGCTGCGCATACCCGGCCGGGTGCTGGGATGATCGGGGGTGGCACATCGAGGCGCAGGACGCGCGCAGGACCAGCGAGGGTGAGGCGCAAGCAGTGGCAGCCAGCAAGGACAGCTTCGGAGCCCGGGCGACGCTCGACGTCGACGGCACCGAGTACGACATCTTCCGGCTCGACGCGGTGGAGGGCGCCGACAAGCTGCCCTTCAGCTTGAAGGTCCTGCTGGAGAACCTCCTGCGCACCGAGGACGGCGCGGACATCACCGCCGACCACATCCGCGCCCTGGCGAACTGGGACCCGGCCGCGGAGCCGGACCAGGAGATCCAGTTCACCCCGGCCCGGGTCGTGATGCAGGACTTCACCGGCGTCCCGTGCATCGTCGACCTGGCCACCATGCGCGAGGCGATGGCCGACCTCGGCGGCGACCCGCAGAAGATCAACCCGCTGGCGCCGGCCGAGCTGGTCATCGACCACTCGGTCATCGCCGACGTCTTCGGCACGCCGGAGTCCTTCGAGCGCAACGTCGAGATCGAGTACCAGCGCAACGGCGAGCGCTACCAGTTCCTGCGCTGGGGCCAGGGCGCCTTCGACGACTTCAAGGTCGTCCCCCCGGGCACCGGCATCGTGCACCAGGTCAACATCGAGCACCTGGCCCGCGTGGTCTTCCCGCGGCAGGAGGGCGACCGCACGCTGGCCTACCCCGACACCTGCGTGGGCACCGACAGCCACACCACCATGGTCAACGGCCTGGGCGTGCTGGGCTGGGGCGTCGGCGGCATCGAGGCCGAGGCCGCGATGCTCGGCCAGCCGGTCTCCATGCTGATCCCCCGGGTCGTCGGCTTCAAGCTGTCCGGCCAGCTGCCCGACGGCGCGACCGCCACCGACCTGGTCCTCACGATCACCGAGATGCTGCGCCAGCACGGCGTGGTCGGGAAGTTCGTCGAGTTCTACGGCGCCGGTGTCTCGGCGGTCCCGCTGGCCAACCGCGCCACCATCGGCAACATGAGCCCGGAGTTCGGCTCCACCGCGGCGATGTTCCCGATCGACGAGGAGACCATCACCTACCTGGAGCTGACCGGCCGCAGCGCCGAGCAGGTCAAGCTGGTCGAGACCTACGCCAAGGAGCAGGGCCTCTGGCACGACGCGTCCCGCGAGCCGGTCTTCTCCGAGTACCTCGAGCTGGACCTGGCCACCGTCGTCCCCTCCATCGCCGGCCCGAAGCGCCCGCAGGACCGGGTGGCGATCACCGACGCCAAGGAGGCCTGGCGCGAGGCGCTGCCGGCGTACGTCTCCGACGGCGAGACCGGCGGGGAGGACCGGAAGCCCGGCGTCCCGTCCAACGAGCAGCCCTACGGCGTCGAGTCCGCCGCCGACGAGGCGTCCGCGGAGTCCTTCCCGGCGTCGGACCCGGTGAGCCCGTTCGGGCACGGCAACGGCGAGGCCGGCAAGCCGCACCCGTTCGTGGCCGACCACGTCCTCCCCGACCGGGCGAACAAGCCGACCAAGGTCGTGATGGAGGACGGCACCGAGACCTACGTCGACCACGGGCACGTGGTGATCGCCGCCATCACCTCCTGCACCAACACGTCCAACCCGCAGGTCATGATCGGCGCCGCGCTGCTGGCGAAGAACGCCGTCGAGCGGGGTCTCACCAGCAAGCCGTGGGTGAAGACGACGCTGGCGCCGGGGTCCAAGGTCGTCATGGACTACTACGAGAAGGCCGAGCTCACCCCCTACCTGGAGAAGCTCGGCTTCTACCTGGTCGGCTACGGCTGCACCACCTGCATCGGCAACTCCGGCCCGCTCCCCGAGCCCGTCTCGGCCGCCGTCAACGAGGCCGACCTCGCCGTCGTCTCGGTCCTGTCGGGCAACCGGAACTTCGAGGGCCGGATCAACCCCGACGTCAAGATGAACTACCTGGCCAGCCCCCCGCTGGTCATCGCCTACGCGCTGGCCGGGTCGATGGACGTCGACCTGAACAACGACTCGCTGGGCAAGGACACCGACGGCAACGACGTGTACCTGCGCGACATCTGGCCCTCGCCGCAGGAGGTCCAGCGGGTCATCGACCACGCCGTCTCCGCGGAGCAGTTCGGCCGCAGCTACCAGGACGTGTTCGCCGGCACGGAGCAGTGGCAGGCGCTGCCCACCCCGGAGGGCGACACCTTCGAGTGGGACGCGGAGAGCACCTACGTCCGCAAGCCCCCGTACTTCGACGGGATGCCGGCCGAGCCGGCCCCCGTCGAGGACATCGCCGGGGCGCGCACCCTGGCGGTGCTTGGTGACTCGGTGACCACCGACCACATCTCGCCGGCCGGCTCCATCAAGGCCGACAGCCCGGCCGGGAAGTACCTGCAGGAGCACGGCATCGAGCGCCGCGACTTCAACTCCTACGGCTCCCGGCGCGGGAACCACGAGGTGATGATCCGCGGCACCTTCGCCAACATCCGGCTGCGCAACCTGCTGGTGCCCGGCACCGAGGGTGGGGTCACCAAGAACCACCTGACCGGCGAGACCACGTCGATCTACGACGCCTCGCGGGCCTACGCCGAGGCCGGCGTGCCGCTGGTGGTGCTGGCCGGCAAGGAGTACGGCTCCGGGTCCTCCCGTGACTGGGCGGCCAAGGGGACGGCGCTGCTCGGTGTCAAGGCGGTCATCGCACAGAGCTACGAGCGCATCCACCGGTCGAACCTGATCGGCATGGGCGTCCTGCCGCTGCAGTTCCCCGAGGGCGAGTCGGCCGAGTCGCTCGGCCTGACCGGGGACGAGGAGTTCACCATCACCGGGGTCACCGCGCTGAACGACGGCACGATCCCCCGCACGGTGAAGGTCAAGGCGGGCGACGTGGAGTTCGACGCCCGCGTCCGGATCGACACCCCCGGCGAGGCGAACTACTACCGCAACGGCGGGATCATGCAGTACGTGCTGCGCTCGCTCCGCGGCACCGTCTCCGCCTAGTGGACCTGGGCCTGGGCGGTCGCGGACTCCTGCTCACCGGCGCGAGCCGGGGGCTGGGGTTCGCGACCGCCCGGGCCCTCGTCGACGACGGGGCCCGCGTGCTGATCAGCTCCCGGTCCCCCGAGTCGGTCGACGCCGCCGTCGCCTCGCTCGGCGGGGCACCGGCCGCGTCCGGGCTGGCCGCCGACCTGGCCGACCCCTCGGCTGCCGAGGAGCTGGTCGGCGCGGCCGTCGACCGGCTGGGCCGGGTCGACGGCGCGCTCATCTCCGTCGGCGGGCCGGCACCGGGCAGCGTGCTCGAGGTCTCGGAGGACGCCTGGCGGGCCGGGGTCGAGAGCGTCCTGCTCGGGCCGCTCCGGCTGATCCGGGCACTCGTGCCGCACCTGTCCACCGACGCCGCCATCGGGCTGGTGCTCTCCACCTCGGTGCGCCAGCCGATCGGGCACCTGGCCATCTCCAACGGCCTGCGGCCCGGGTTGGCGATGACCACCAAGGCGCTGGCCGACGAGCTCGGGCCGCGCGGCATCCGGGTGTTCGGGCTGCTGCCCGGCACGATCGCGACCGACCGGGTCACCGAGATCGAGGCGGCCTCCGGCGACCCGGCTGCCGCCCGCACCCGCACCGAGGCGTCCATCCCGCTGCGCCGGGTCGGCCGTCCCGAGGAGTTCGGCGCGGTCGCCGCCTTCGCCCTCTCCCCCGCCGCCTCCTACGTCACCGGCACCATGCTGGCCGTCGACGGCGGCATCACCCGCGCACTGTGACGCTCTCCCGCCACCACTGGTCGCTGACGACGGTCTCGATGCCCAGGAGGCAGCCATGAACGACCTCTCGCAGCCCGTGCTGGTCGCCTGCGCCCACGGCACCCGCAACCCCACCGGTCGGCGGCTGATCGGGCAGCTCGCACTCGCCGCCCGCGCGCTGCGGCCCGGGCTCACCACCACGGCCGCCTTCGTCGACGTGCAGCCGCCCACCGTCGTCGACGTCGTCCGCGGGCTGGGCGAGTCGGCCACCCCGGCCGTCGTCGTCCCGCTGCTGCTGTCCGGCGGCTACCACGTGCACGTCGACATCGCCGGTGCCGTCGCCGACCACCCGTCGGCGGTGGCCGCCCGGCCGCTGGGGCCCGACGCCCGGCTGGTGGGCGTGCTCACCGACCGGCTGGTCGCCGCCGGTGCGGACCGTGACGACCCGGCCACCGCGATCGTGCTGGCCGCCGCCGGCTCCAGCGACAAGCGCTCGGTGCAGGACGTCGAGGACACCGCCGCGCTGCTCCAGCGCGACTGGGTCGGCCCGGTCACCACCGGCTACGGATCGGCCGCCCGGCCCACCGTGCCCGACGCGGTCGCCGCCGCACGGGAGGCGGGCGCCCAGCGGGTGGTGGTCGCCGCCTACCTGCTCGCGCCCGGGCACTTCCACGACAAGCTCCAGGGGGCCGGCGCCGATTGCGTCACGGCGCCATTGCTGCCCGACGAGCGGATCGCCGCCGTCCTGCTCGACCGGTACGACGCGGCCCTCACCCCCGCCTGACCCGGCGTCACTGCAGGGCGAGCACCAGGCAGACGACGGTCAGCGCCAGCGCCACCGGCGTCATCACCAGGCGCTCCGGGACGCTGCGCGAGACGCCGTTCATCAGCACCCCGACGGCGAAGTACGCCGTCAGCACCCAGATGGCCACGTCGGCCACGCCGCGCGGCAGGACGTCCAGCGCTCCGGCCACCTGCAGCAGCAGCGCGGCGACGAGCCCGTAGACCACGATCGACACCGCGCTGCCGATCCGGAGGCCCGTCGGCAGAACGACGTGCTGACCGCCCCAGGCGAACCGGCCCAGTGGGGCGCCGGCGATCAGCGACACCTGGAAGACGGCCAGGCCGCCGAGCAACGCGACGCCGACGACGGCAGCGACCATGATCACCCGGCGCACGCTACCGACCCGAGACGATCTCCCACGGCTTCGGCCACCCCGTCAGGGGCCAAAGTCGCGATCTTGGCCCTTCAGGGGCCGGTGGCGACCGGGCGATCCGGGTCGTTCGACCACTGCGACCAGGAGCCGGGCCACAGGGCGGCCTCGACGCCGGCCTCGGCGAGCGCGGCCACCTGGTGTGCCGCGGTGACGCCGGAGCCGCAGTAGACGCCCACCGTCGCCCCCGGCCGGACGCCCAGCGCGGCGAACCGGTCGGTCAGTACAGCCGCTGTAGCGAACGATCCGTCGGGGTCGAGGTTCTCCGTGGTGGGTGCGCTGACCGCCCCCGGCACGTGGCCGGCCCGCGGGTCGACCGGCTCGACCTCGCCGCGGTACCGCTCGCCGGCCCGGGCGTCCAGCAGCACTCCACCGGCCATGGGCAGGGCAGCCGCCTCGTCAGCGGTCAGCACGGGCATCCCGCCGCCGGTCAGCACCACGTCGCCGGGATCGCGGACGACGTCGCCGCGCTCGAGCTCACCCCCGGCCGCGGTCCAGGCGGTGAGCCCACCATCGAGGATCGTGACCTCGGTCAGCCCGCCCCAGCGGAGCAGCCACCAGGCCCGGGCCGCCGCCAGGCCACCGGTCGCGTCGTAGACGACCACCCGCGAGCCGGTGGAGACGCCCCACCGCCGGGCAGCTGCTTGCAGTGCCTGTACCGACGGGAGCGGATGGCGACCGGCCGCCGATGAGGCGCCCTCGGCGAGCTCGGTCGGCAAGTCGACGAAGACGGCGCCCGGCAGGTGGCCGGCCAGGTACTGATCCCGGCCGTCGGACCTCCCGAGCGCCCAGCGGACGTCGAGCAGGACGACGTCCGCGGTGCGGCCGAGCAGCTGCGCCGCCGCGGTCAGCACGGTCACCGCGCGACCTCGTGCCGCGCTGCCTCCAGTTCCGCGGTCAGCGCGGTGAGCGCGTCGGCCCGGCCGCCGTAACGGGCCGGGGTGCTCTGCAGCAGGGCGATCTTCCACCGTCCCGCCTCCTCGACCGCGGTGAGCGCGTGGACCATGTGCAGCGCCGGATCGACGGCGTCCTTGCCGGGGGGCACCATCCCGGCCACCGCGTGCAGCACCACGACGCGGTCGGTCAGCTTGCGCACCGAGCGCACGACGCCGACGAAGGTGGGGGTGGCGTGCTCGGTGAACATCCGGCGCATGTCGGCGGCGATGCTGAGCCGGCCGCTGCGCAGGGTGCCGTCGAGGTCGATGACCTCGCCGTCGTCGGCGAAGACCGAGGACACCGTGACGCCGCTGCGCTGGTTCCATCCCGCCAGGTACCGCGCGTACAGCGCCCGGATCTGGGTGTCCTGCGGATGACCTGCGCTCAAGGGAGTGCTCCTGCGGGTGGTACGAGTGGGTCGAGAGTGACCGTAGTGTGCCCGCCCCGCCGGGGCCGACCCCGTGCCCTCGAGCCGCGGTCCGACCTCGGTCCGGATGGGCCGCTCAGAAGGCGGCGAGGGGTTCGGCCACGAACCCGCCGTCCCGCTGCGACACGTGCCAGACCCGGACGTCCTTGCCGCCGATCTCGTCCTTCTCGTGGAAGCGGACCCGATCGTCGAGCCGCACCCCGTGGCCGCGGACCAGCAGCGGCCCGCCGCTGTCGACGGTGAACTCGGCGTCCCCGAGGAAGAGCTCCAGGGACGGGACGTCGCCGGCCGGCGGCACGGTCACCGGGCACGGCCGGCCGGAGGCGACGGATGGCGGCGGCTGGATGGTCATGGTGGGCCTCCCACGGCTCGGGTGACGGGCGCCGTCGGGGGGAACGTGCCACGGGCGGGACGAGTGCGCAGTCCCCGCCGGCCGTCACCGGCACGGCCACCACAGTGCGTACGCCGCCCCGGACGCACCGCTCATCCGACCTGGACGGCCCGGTCCTCCCCGGCCGGGGCGAACTGGGTGCGGTAGAGGTCTGCGTAGTGGCCGCCGGCGGCCAGCAGCTCTTCGTGCGTCCCGCGCTCGACGATCCGGCCGTCGTCGACCACCAGGATCTGGTCGGCGCCGCGGATGGTGGACAGCCGGTGCGCGATCACCAGGGAGGTGCGCCCGGCCAGCGCCGCGTCGAGCGCGTGCTGCACGGCCACCTCGGACTCGCTGTCCAGGTGGGCGGTCGCCTCGTCGAGGATCACGATGCCCGGCGCCTTCAGCAGCACCCGCGCGATCGCCAGCCGCTGCTTCTCCCCGCCGGACATCCGGTGGCCGCGGTCGCCGACCACGGTGTCCAGCCCGTCGGGCAGGGAGTGCACCAGGGCGGCGATCCGGGCGCCGGTGAGCGCCGACCACAGCTCGTCCTCGGTGGCGTCGGGCTTCGCGTACCGGAGGTTGGCCCGGATGGTGTCGTGGAACAGGTGGGCGTCCTGGCTGACCACGCCGATCGCGTCGCGCAGCGAGGCGGTGGTGGCCTGCCGGACGTCGACCCCGCCGACCCGCACGGCGCCCTCGGTGACGTCGTAGAGGCGGGACACCAGCGCGGCCATCGTCGACTTCCCCGCGCCGGAGGTGCCGACCAGGGCGACCAGCTGACCCGGTTCGGCCCGGAAGGAGATGTCGTGCAGCACCTCGGCCGGCAGCCCGTGCTCGGGGACGGCGACGTCCTCCAGCGACGCCAGCGACACCTCCGCCGCCGACGGGTAGCGGAAGGAGACCGACTCGAACTCCAGGGACCGGTCGTCGGCCGGGACCGGCACCGCGTCGGGGGCCTCGGCGATCATCGGGGCCAGGTCCAGCACCTCGAACACCCGGTCGAAGCTGACCAGCGCGCTCATCACGTCGACCCGGACGTTGGCCAGCGCCGTCAGCGGCCCGTAGAGCCGCGCGAGCAGCAGCGCCAGGGCGACGACGTCACCGGCGGACAGCTGCCCGGTGAACGCCAGCCAGCCACCCAGCCCGTAGACCAGGGCGGTGGCCAGCGCGGCGACCAGGGTGAGGGCGGTGAAGAAGGTGCGGCCGTACATCGCCGACAGCACGCCGATGTCGCGCACCCGGGACGCCCGGCCGCGGAAGGAGTCCGCCTCGACCTCGGGCCGGCCGAACAGCTTGACCAGCAGCGCCCCGGCGACGTTGAACCGCTCGGTCATCGTCGCGTTCATCGAGGCGTTGAGCCCGTAGGACTCCCGGGTGATCGTCTGCAGCTTCTTGCCGATCCGCTGGGCCGGCACCACGAACAGCGGCACCATCACGATCGACAGCAGGGTGATCCGCCAGGAGAGGCTCAACATGACCCCGGCGGTCAGCACCAGGGCGATCACGTTGGAGACGACCCCGGACAGCGTGGAGGTGAAGGCCCGCTGCGCGCCGATGACGTCGTTGTTCAGCCGGCTGACCAGCGCGCCGGTCTGGGTGCGGGTGAAGAAGGCCACCGGCATCCGCTGCACGTGCTCGAACACCCGGGTGCGCAGGTCGTAGATGACGCCCTCGCCGATCCGGGCGGAGTACCACCGCTGGACCAGCGAGCTCCCGGCGTCGAGCACGGCGAGCCCGGCGATGAACAGCGCGATCCGGACGATGTCGCCGGCCGTGCCGGTCAGGTTGGCGATCCGGTTGACGATGTCGCCGGCCAGCAGCGGGGTGACCACCCCGATCACCGCGGAGAAGACGACCAGCGCCAGGAAGCCGATGAGCTCGCGCCGATAGGGACCGGCGATGCTCAGGATCCGGCGCACCGTGCCCTTGGGGACGCCGCGGGACGTGACCGACCTGTCGGTGCTGAACGACCGCATCGCCGCCATGGACGTCATCGGTGAGCTCACGACACGCCCCCTGCTGCTGGATCTGGCTGACCACCGGGCCGAACAGCGGCGGCGGTCGTCCTGTTCCGCCCGGTCAGTCCCGTCCGGCCAGCGTGCGCAGCCGGCGCACCTGGGCGGCCCGCTCGGCGGCGTCCTGCTCCTCGGGGCCGTTGCGGACGGCGGAGCGGACCAGCGCCAGCGTCTCGCGGGCAGCGCCCACGTCCGGCCCGAGCAGGGCGGCGGTCAGGTCGGCGACCGCTGCGTCGAGCTCCGCGGTCGGGACGGCGACGTTGGCCAGCCCGGTGGTCACGGCCTCCGCGGCACCGACCGCCCGGCCGGTCAGGCAGATCTCCAGGGCGCGGCTGTAGCCGACCAGCTCGACCAGCGTGCTGGTGCCGGTGAGGTCGGGCACCAGCCCCAGGCCCGCCTCGGGCAGCCGCAGCTGGGCGTCCTCGGTGAACACCCGCAGGTCGCAGGCGAGCGCCAGCTGGGCGCCGGCGCCGATGGCGTGCCCCCGCACCGCCGCGACCGAGACGACACCGGGCGAGCGCAGCCAGCGGAACGCCGCCTGGTAGCCCCGGATCCGCTCCTGGGCCGCCTCGGTGGGCAGGGAGCCCAGCTCGGCCAGCCCGCCGGGCACGCCGGGGTCGGCGCTGAAGAGCGTGCGGTCCAGGCCGGCGGAGAACGCCCGGCCCGCCCCGCGGACGACGACCACGCGCACGTCGTCGTCCAGGGACTCCCCGACGGCGCGCAGCGCCGCCCACGTGGCCGGGGTCTGCGCGTTGAGCTGGTCGGCCCGGTCGAGGGTCACGGTGAGGACGGCGCCCTCGCGCGCCGTCCTCACCCAGCCGTCGGGCTCACCGCTCACGCAGACTTCTTGGCGTTCCGGTTCGCCCCGCCCCGGCCCCGGAGCGTGGCGCCCGACTCCGACAGCAGACGGTGCACGAAGCCGTAGGAGCGGTTGGTGGACGTCGCCAGCGAGCGGATGCTCTCGCCGCTGTCGTACCGCTCCCGGAGCTCGCCGGCCAGCGACGTCCGGTCGTCCCCGGTGATCCTCTTGCCCTTGCTCAGGTCCGCAGTGCTCGAGTCGGCCATGACTCCCCTCCGTGTCAGGGGTGCTGCCGGCTCGCGCCGACACCTCCCGCTGATCCCCCGGCGCCGATGTCCCGGTGACCTCGGCGTCCCACTGGCCATGATCACCCAGGCGGGGAGGGTCGGCCACCGCAACAAGACCGCGCACCGCCGAACCGGAGGTCAGCGCGGAGCGACCCGGTACAGCCGTTACGCGAGCGAGACCAGCTCGGCGAAGTCGGGGCTCCAGGTGTCCTCGGTGCCGTCGGGCAGGACGATCACCTTGTCCGGGTCGAGCGCGGTGACCGCGCCCTCGTCGTGGGTGACCAGCACGATCGCGCCCTGGTAGGTGCGCAGCGCATCGAGCACCTGCTCGCGGCTGGCCGGGTCGAGGTTGTTGGTCGGCTCGTCGAGCAGCAGCACGTTGGCGCCGGAGATGACCAGCGTGGCCATCGCCAGCCGGGTGCGCTCACCGCCGGAGAGGGTGCCGGTGCGCTGGTCGACCGTCTCGCCGGAGAAGAGGAACGCGCCCAGGATCCGGCGCAGCTCGGTGTCGGTGGAGCCCGGTGCCGAGGACCGCATGTTCTCCAGCAGCGTGCGGTCCATGTCCAGCGTCTCGTGCTCCTGGGCGTAGTAGCCCACCCGCAGCCCGTGGCCCGGCTTCACCTCGCCGGTGTCCGGGCTCTCGGTGCCGGCCAGCATCCGCAGCAGCGTCGTCTTCCCCGCGCCGTTGAAGCCGAGGACGACCACCCGGGCGCCCTTGTCGATGGCCAGGTCGACGCCGGTGAAGATCTCCAGCGAGCCGTAGCTCTTGGACAGGCCCTCCGCGGTGAGCGGGGTGCGGCCGCACGGCGCCGGGGTCGGGAAGCGCAGCTTGGCGACCTTGTCCTGCACGCGCACGTCGGCCAGCCCGGCCGCCAGCCGCTGGGCGCGCTTGTCCATGCTCTGCGCGGCCTTGGCCTTCGTCGCCTTGGCCCGCATCTTGTCCGCCTGGGCGCTCAGCGCGTCGATCTTCTTCTCGGCGTTGGCCCGCTCGGAGCGGCGGCGGCGCTCGTCGGTCTCCCGGGCGTTCAGGTACCGCTTCCAGCCGAGGTTGTAGATGTCGACGGTGGCCCGGTTGGCGTCCAGGTGCCAGACCTTGTTGACCACGGCCTCCAGCAGCTCGACGTCGTGGCTGATCACGATGAGGCCGGCACGGTGACTGGAGAGGAAGCCCCGGAGCCAGACGATCGAGTCGGCGTCGAGGTGGTTGGTCGGCTCGTCGAGCAGCAGCGTGTCGGCGTCGGAGAAGAGGATCCGGGCCAGCTCGACGCGGCGGCGCTGACCACCGGAGAGAGTGCGCAGCGGCTGCTGGAGCACCCGGTCCGGAAGGCCCAGGTTGGTGCAGATCCGAGCGGCGTCGCTCTCCGCGGCGTACCCACCGAGCGCGGCGAACTGGTCCTCCAGCCGCCCGTACTGCCGGACGGCGCGGTCCATCTCGGCGTCGTCGGCCGGCTCGGCCATCGCGACCTGCGCCTTGGTCAGCTTCGCCTTCAGCACGTCGAGCCCCCGGCCGGACAGCACCCGGTCGCTGGCGGTGATGTCGAGGTCGCCGCTGCGCGGGTCCTGCGGGAGGTAGCCGAGCTCGCCGGTCACCTCGACCTTGCCGGCGTGCGGCACGCGCTCCCCGGCGAGGGTGGTGAGAGTCGTCGTCTTGCCAGCACCGTTGCGCCCGACCAGCCCGATGCGGTCACCGGGCTGGACCCGCAGATCGGCGTCGCTGATGAGGATCCGGGCGCCGGCACGCAGCTCGAGGCCGGTCGTCGTGATCACTGATCCCATGGTAGGCGCTCGCCCGCCATCAGCCGACCCCTTTCCCGGGTGACCTCCACGTCACCTGCCTCCTCGCCCCGCAGGTCGTCGACGCCGCCCGTAGCGTGACCGGCGGCAGCCGCACGCAGCCCGTCACCGGGGAGGAGGCCCACCGTGCCCACGCCGGAGGTCGAGTACCCGCCCCCGCTGGAGCAGCGCGTCCCGCCGCCCTCCGGGCCGGCGGACCCCGACGACGGACAGCCCGACCCGGGTCCCACCGACCCCGATGACACGGGCCGGGACGACACCGGCCAGGACGACGCCGGCCTGGCCGACGCCGAGCCCAGCGACATCGAGCCCCAGCAGGTGCTGCTCGGCGCCGGCGTGGTGGCGGTGGTCGCCGCCGGTGCCGCCTCGCTCACCGACGCCGGCTCGGTCCCCGGGCTGCTCGTGGTCACCCTGCTCACCGTCGCCGCGACCCTGGGATCGCTGCGGGCAGGGCACCGCGGGCTGGGCAGCAGCGAGGAGGCGTTCGCCTCCGCCGCGGTGGTGCTCGCCGCCGTGGCCGCATGGTCGGCCGGGGACGGCCCCGGGGGCCCGACCGCGATCCTGCTGTCCCTGCTCGCCGCGGTGTTCGCCGTCCTCGGGCTGATCGCCCGGACGGCGGTGACCTGGCCGATCGCCGCCTGGGGAGCGGTGCAGGCCGCGGTGCTGAGCGGGCTGACCGGCTCCGGGCTGTCGCTGGCTCCGCACGCCACCGCCGTGCTGGCCACCGCCGTCGCCGGGCTCCTGATCACGCTGGCGGTCCGCCGGGCCGTCGCCGTGGTCACCCTGGTCAGCGCCGCCGCCTGGTGGGTGACCGGGGTGGTGGAGGGCGCCGCCCAGGTGTGGACCACGGAGTCGGTCGTCGCCGCCCTGGCGCCCTCGACGCTGATGCTGCTGGCGGCCGGCGCGCTGCTCGCGCTGGGCGGCCGAGCGGACCTGCGGCCCCTGCTCGGTCCCCCGGCGGCGGTGCCGGTGCTCGCCGGGATGGCGACCGGGGCCGCCCTCGCCGGGCTGCTGCAGGCGGCGGGACTGGCCGGGGTGCTGGCCAGTGGGTACCTGGGCGTGGCGCTCGCGACGGCGGTCGGTGCGGTGGCCTCCTCGGGACGGTCCGGCCTGCTCCGCCCGTCGGGCCTCGCCGCCGCCGCGGTGCTCACCGGGCTGGCCGTCGTCCAGCTGCTCGGATCGGGGCACTGGTCGGCGCTGGCCGGCCTCGTCGCGGTCGCCGCCGTCCCCGCGGTGGTGGTCGCCGCCCGGCGGCCCGGTGAGCGCCACTGGGCGCTGCCGGTCGTGGTGGGCTGCCTGGCCGCTGCCGTGCTGCTGACCGCGGCCGACGGCAGCCTCGGGTCCGCGCGGGCCGGCCAGCTGCTCGTGCTGCTGAGCCTGCTCACCCTCGCGGGCGCGACCGCGCTGCGCGGGCAGCGCCCAGAGCTGCCGTTGACCTGGGCGGCCGCGGTGGTCGCCGCCCTCGGGCTGGGGCACCTGGCCCGCACCGGGCACCTGACCGGCCTGGCCGTCGGGCTGGCCGTGGTCGGCGCGGGCTTCATCGCCTCCGGCACGGTCACCGACCGGGCGCGGGTCCGGGCCGGTGGGTGCACCGTGCTCGTCCTGGCGGCCTGGCTGGCTGCGGGCGCCGCCGGCATCGGCGTGCCGGAGGCGTACACGCTGCCGGCCGCGACGGTGCTGTGGCTGTACTCAGGACGACGGCTGGCCACCGGCTCGTCCTGGCGGACCTGGGGCCCGGGCCTGCTGGTGGCCTTCGTCCCGTCGGTCTGGCTGGCGGCCGTCGAGCCGGACCTGCTGCGACTGGTGCTGGTCGTCCTCGCCGCCACCCTCACCGCAACCGCGGGCAGCCACTGGCAGGTGCAGGCCCCGCTCGTGGTGGGCGCCGCGTCACTGACCGCGGTGGCCCTCGGGCGGCTGGTCGTCCACCTGCCGCTGACCGGCCTGCTCGCCGTCGGGGCAGCCGGCGCCGTCATGCTCGCCGCGGGGGCGGCCTACGAGGAGCGGCGGACGCGAGCCCGCGCAGCCCTCGCCCGCGTCGCCGACCTGCGCTGACACCGGTCGTTACAGCGACTGCAGCCCCTGTCACGCGGCGCCCGCCACGCATCCAGCCCGGCTGGTGGGCCACCCTGGGCCGATGCACCTGACCCGGTCGCGGCGACAGACCTGCGCCGGCGCCCTGGCCGTGTCCCTGGCGATCGGCGCCGGGGCCTGCGGAGAGCCGTCCTCGCCGTTCCTCGGCCCCTGGGAGGACGTCGACGGAACGCTCGGCCAGGAGGTGCTGACCGTGTACCGCGGGGAGGAGCACTGCGACCTGGAGGCGGCACTGTTCCTGCACCTCGCCGGGCCACCGGGCACGGGTGAGTGGCGCCAGTTCGTCCGGGACCCCGAGGGGGTCGTCTCCCCCACCCTCTCCGCTGCCTTCGACGGGGACGCGAGGCTGCCCGCCGACGCCGCCCCGACCGGGTACCGGACCGAGTCCGGGGTCCAGCTGTGGCTGCCGTCCGGAGACGCGCCGCGGCAGGTCTTCCTCGTGACCGCGCCCGACGACGTCGAGGCGTGGCCGCTGGCGAGCCCGTCCGTGGGCTGCGACTGACCCGCGGTCAGGGGCCGAAGAGGACCTCGGCGCCGACCGGCCGCCAGCCCGCAGCGAGGAAGGACCGCAGCGAGGCGGTGTTGGCCGGAGCGACCTGCGCCCACAGCGGTTCGCCGTCGGGCACCAACGCCGGGGCCACAGCAGCCAGGGCCGTGCCCAGGCCTCGCCCGCGGGCGGCCGGGTGGACCTTCACGCTGACCTCCCACCGGCCGGCGACCCCCTGGCCGAGGACCAGCAGGGCGGTGCGGTCGGGCGTCGTCCACACGCGCACCCCGGTGCGGTGCCGCAGGGCGCGCCGCACCCGGGGGTGCTCCCCCGGCTCGACCTCGCCCAGCAGGATGCCGATGCGCTCCGGTGCCGGTGGGGCGGTCAGCAGGGCATCCAGCACGCCGGGTTCCGCACCCACCCGATCGGCCAGCGAGGACAGGAAGCGGGCGCCCAGCGGGGCCTCGACCGGTTCGTGCGCGACCTGAGCGGCCACCCAGGCAGGGGCGACGTCCGCGGCCACGACGTGCCAGCCGGTCCCCCCGACGACGAGTGCCGGCGCCCGCCGTCCGTCGAGGAGGGCAGGCGCCGGCACGGTCGTGACGCATGCATCAGCCGGCGGGGTCTCCCCCGCGGCCAGCTGGTCCAGCAGCGTGCGCAGCTGCAGGACTCAGACCCGGAAGCCGAGTGCGCGCAGCTGCTCGCGGCCGTCGTCGGTGATCTTGTCCGGGCCCCACGGCGGCATCCAGACCCAGTTGATCCGGATGTCGCCGACCAGGCCGGGGCCAGGGCCGCCGGTGAGGGCCTGGCGGGCCTGGTCCTCGATCACGTCGGTGAGCGGGCAGGCCGCCGAGGTCAGCGTCATGTCGATGATCGCGACGTTCGCCTCGGTGTCGACGTCCATCCCGTAGACGAGCCCGAGGTCGACGACGTTGACCCCCAGCTCGGGGTCGACGACGTCGCGCATGGCCTCTTCGAGGTCCTCGATCAGCGCGGACTTGCCGCCGTAGAGGCCGGCGTCCGGCGCCACGGTGGCGGTCGTGGTGTCGGTGGTGGTGTCAGGGGTGTTCTCGGTCATGCGTCGGCTCCTCCAGTGGGGGACGAGAGCGCGCGGGCGCTCGCGTCCTTCAGCGCCATCCAGCTCATCAGTGCGCACTTGACCCGCGCCGGGTACTTCGAGACGCCGGCGAACGCGACGGCGTCCTCCAGGTCGTCCTCGAGCTCCTCGGCCACGGTTGCGTTGCCCTTGCTCTGCATCAGCGTCATGAACTGCTCGCCGGTGTGCATCGCCTCGGTCACGCTCTTGCCGATCACCAGGTCGTACATCGCCGAGACCGAGGCCTGGCTGATCGAGCAGCCCATGCCCTCGTAGGAGACGTCGGCGATGGTCTCGCCGTCCAGGTGCACCCGCAGGGTGACCTCGTCACCGCACGTCGGGTTGACGTGGTGCACCTCGGCCTGGAACGGGTCGCGCAGGCCGCGCCCGTGGGGGTTCCGGTAGTGGTCCAGGATGATGTCCTGGTACATCGACTGCAGCTGCATCAGGTGGTCGCTCCCTCGTCGTCAGAGGGTGCAACACCGAAGAAGCGCTGGGCTTCCCGGACGCCCTCGACAAGCGCGTCGACGTCGTCGTACCCGGTGTGCACGTAGAACGTCGCCCGGGTGGTGGCCGGCACGCCGTAGCGGCGCACGACCGGCCAGGCGCAGTGGTGCCCGACCCGGACGGCGATGCCGAGGTCGTCGAGGACCTGGCCGACGTCGTGCGGGTGGACGCCCTCGACGGTGAAGCTGATCGCTCCCCCACGGGCCACGGTGTCCGGCGGGCCGATCACGGTGACGCCGGGGATCGCCTGCAGCTGCGCCAGCGCGTACTCGGTGAGCGCCTCCTCGTGGGCCTGCACCTTCTCCATCCCGAGCCGCTGCAGGTACTCCACGGCGGCAGCGAGCCCGATGACCTGCGCGGTCATCGGCACACCGGCCTCGAAGCGCTGCGGCGGGGGCATGAAGGTGCTGCGCTCCATCCGGACGACCTCGATCATCGAGCCGCCGGTGAGGAAGGGCGGCAGCGCGTCGAGCACGTCGTACCGACCCCACAGCACGCCGACCCCGGTGGGGCCGAGCATCTTGTGCCCGGAGAACACCAGGAAGTCCGCGCCGAGCTCGGTGACGTCGACCTGCTGGTGGGGCACCGACTGCGCGCCGTCGACCAGCACCAGGGCGCCGACCTCCCGAGCCCGGGCGATGATGCCGCCCAGCGGGTTGATCGTGCCCAGGATGTTCGACTGCTGGGTCACCGCGACGAGCTTGGTCCGCTCGTTCACCACGGTGCCCAGGTCGGACAGGTCGAGCCGGCCGTCGTCGGTGAGCCCGAGCCAGCGCAGGGTGGCACCCGTGCGCTCGCACAGCTGCTGCCAGGGCAGCAGGTTGGCGTGGTGCTCCATCTCGGTGACGACGATCTCGTCGCCCTGGCCGACGGCGTACCGGCGGAACTCCGGCTCCTTCGCCGTCGCCGCGTTGGACAGCGCGTAGGCGACCAGGTTGATCGCCTCGGTGCTGTTCCGGGTGAAGACGACCTCGTTCTCCGGCGCCCCGATGAAGGCCCCGATGGTGGTGCGCGCCGCCTCGTAGGCCGCGGTGGCCTCCTCGGCGAGCTGGTGCGCGCCCCGGTGCGGAGCGGCGTTCACGTTTTCGTAGAACCACCGCTCGGCGTCCAGCACGCTGGTCGGCTTCTGCGAGGTGGCGCCGGAGTCGAGGTAGACCAGCCGCTTCCCGTCCCGGACGGTGCGGGACAGGATCGGGAAGTCCGCCCGGATCGCCTCGACGTCCAGCGGGAGCGGCACCTGGTGCGCCCCGGCGGGACGCGAGACGGTCCGGGTCATGCCGACGCAGCCTCGCTGGCGGCCTGCTCGTTCGAGTCCTTGACGTAGGCGGCGTAGCCCTCGTCCTCGAGCTTCTGCGCGAGCTCCGGGCCACCCTCGTCGACGACCCGGCCGGCGACGAAGACGTGCACGAAGTCGGGCTTGATGTACTTGAGGATCCGCGTGTAGTGCGTGATCAGCAGGACGCCGACGGGGCTGTCGGCCTTGGCCCGGTTCACGCCCTCGGAGACGACCCGCAGCGCGTCGACGTCCAGGCCGGAGTCGGTCTCGTCGAGGATCGCCATCTTCGGCTTGAGCAGCCGCATCTGCAGGATCTCGTGGCGCTTCTTCTCACCACCGGAGAAGCCCTCGTTGACGTTGCGCTCGGCGAACGCGCTGTCCATCTCGAGCGCGGTCATCTCGGTGCGCACGTCCTTGACCCAGGTGCGCAGCTTCGGCGCCTCACCGGTGATCGCGGTGGCCGCGGTGCGCAGGAAGTTCGACACCGAGACGCCGGGGACCTCGACCGGGTACTGCATGGCCAGGAACAGGCCGGCCCGGGCGCGCTCGTCGACGGTCATCGCGAGGACGTCCTCGCCGTCGAGGGTCACGGTGCCGCCGGTGATCGTGTACTTGGGGTGCCCGGCGATCGAGTAGGCCAGGGTCGACTTGCCCGACCCGTTGGGGCCCATGATCGCGTGGGTCTCGCCCCCGCGGACGGTCAGGTCGACGCCGCGGAGGATCTCCTTGGCCTCGTCTCCGTCACCGACGGTGACGTGCAGGTTGCGGATCTCCAGCACGCTCCCGGCCGAGAGGCCGGTGGCGGTGGGGGTGGCGGTGGGGCTGGTCACGGGGTTCTCGCTCCTCAGTTGCTTTGGCCAGGTCAGGGCTGCAGGGCGAGGGGGGCGTCGACGTCCACCAGGACGTCGTCACCCTCCACCCGGACCGGGTAGACGGGGACCGGCTCGGTGGCCGGGAGGTTCGTGGGCTGGCCGGTGCGCAGGTCGAAGCACGAGCCGTGCAGGGCGCACTCGATGGTGGGCGCCCCGTCGACGTCGTCGACGTCGCCGTCGGTCAGCGGGACGTCGGCGTGCGAGCAGACGTCCTGGATCGCGTAGATCTCACCGTCGAGCTGGACGACGGCGACGTCGATGTCGGCGAGCTCGACCCGCAGGGACCCGTCCTCGGGCACCTCGGACAGCGCGCAGACGCGCTCGTACGTCACGCGTCGACCTCGACCGGCTGCTCCTCGAGGTCCGGCAGCGCGCCGAGGCGGGCCTCGATGGTGGACATCAGCCGGTCCTGGAGCTCGGGGACGCCGATGTGCTGCACGACGTCGGCGAAGAAGCCGCGCACCACGAGGCGACGGGCCGTCTCGGCGTCGATCCCCCGGGAGCACAGGTAGAACAGCTGCTCGTCGTCGAACCGGCCGGTGGCGCTGGCGTGGCCGGCGCCGACGATCTCGCCGGTCTCGATCTCCAGGTTCGGCACCGAGTCGGCGCGGGCGCCGTCGGTGAGCACCAGGTTGCGGTTGAGCTCGTAGGTGTCGGTGCCGGTGGCGGCCGGACGGATCCGCACGTCACCGACCCAGACCGTGTGCGCCTTCTCGCCCTGCAGCGCGCCCTTGTAGACGACGTTGCTGCGGCAGTTCGGCGTGCCGTGGTCGACCCACAGCCGGTGCTCCTGGTGCTGGGTCTCGTCGGCGAAGTACACGCCGTAGAGGTCCACCGAGCCACCGGGACCGGCGTACTGCACGTTGCTGACCAGCCGGACCAGGTCGCCACCGAGGGTGACCACGACCTGCTTGAGGCTGGCGTCCCGGCCGACGACGGCGTCGAGCTGGCCGCCGTGCACCGTGCCCGGGGCCCAGTCCTGCACCGAGACGACGGTCAGCTGCGCACCGTCACCGAGCAGGAAGGCGACCCCACCGGAGTAGCGGGCCGAGCCGGAGTGGTCGAGGACGACGGTCGCCTGGGCGAACGCGCCGACCTCGACGACCAGCTGGCCCCAGACGACGTCCTCGCTGCCGGTGCCGGCCAGGCCCAGGGTGACCGGGCGGTCGAGCACGGCCTCCTTGGCGATCCGGAGCACGGCCGCGCCACCGCTGCGCTGACGGGTCAGCGCAGCGAGCCGGTCGACCGGCTCGGGCAGGCCCTTGAGCAGCGGGTCGCCGGCCTCGACCGAGGTCAGCTCGGCACCCTCGGGCAGATCGCTCTGCCACGTCAGGGAGGCGTCGGACGGAGCGCCGTCCAGCAGCGCGCGGACGCGGCGCATCGGGGTGAAGCGCCACTCCTCCTCGCGGCCGGTCGGGGCGCCGAACGCCTCCGGGTCGGTGGAGGTGAACCGCTCGGCCGGCGAGCCGGTCGGGGCCGGCCCGCCGTGCGAGTGCGACCCGGGGGGCGTGTCGCCGGCGGTGCCGGTGCCGGCCGCCGGGGTGGTCGGCGGGCCGGCCTGGGCACCCACGCCGGGAGCGAAGAGCTCCCCGGCGAGGGTGGCCGAGTCGGTGGTCAGGGTGGTCTGGTCGTCAGTTGCCGACATCAGCCGACGGCACCTTCCATCTGGAGCTCGATCAGGCGGTTGAGCTCGAGGGCGTACTCCATGGGCAGCTCCCGGGCGATGGGCTCGACGAAGCCGCGCACGACCATCGCCATCGCCTCGTCCTCGGAGAGCCCTCGGCTCATCAGGTAGAACAGCTGGTCGTCGCTGACCCGCGAGACGGTCGCCTCGTGGCCCATCGACACGTCGTCCTCGCGGACGTCGACGTAGGGGTAGGTGTCCGAACGGCTGATCGTGTCGACCAGCAGCGCGTCGCACTTCACCGTCGAGCGGGAGCCGTAGGCGCCCTCGTCGACCTGGACCAGGCCGCGGTAGGAGGTACGGCCACCACCGCGGGCCACCGACTTCGACACGATCGTCGAGGAGGTGTGCGGGGCGGCGTGCACCATCTTGGCGCCGGCGTCCTGGTGCTGGCCCTCGCCGGCGAAGGCGATGGACATGACCTCGCCCTTGGCGTGCTCACCGGTCATCCACACGGCCGGGTACTTCATCGTCACCTTGGAGCCGATGTTGCCGTCGACCCACTCCATGGTCGCGCCCTCGTGGGCCACGGCCCGCTTGGTGACCAGGTTGTAGACGTTGTTCGACCAGTTCTGGATGGTCGTGTACCGGCAGCGCGCGTTCTTCTTCACGATGATCTCGACGACCGCGGAGTGCAGCGAGTCGGTCTTGTAGATCGGCGCGGTGCAGCCCTCGACGTAGTGCACGTAGGCGCCCTCGTCGATGATCATGAGGGTGCGCTCGAACTGGCCCATGTTCTCGGTGTTGATCCGGAAGTAGGCCTGCAGCGGGATCTCCACGTGGACGCCCTTGGGCACGTAGATGAACGAGCCGCCCGACCACACCGCGGTGTTCAGCGCGGAGAACTTGTTGTCCCCGGCCGGGATGACCGACCCGAAGTACTCACGGAACAGCTCGGGCTGCTCGCGCAGCGCGGTGTCGGTGTCCAGGAACAGGACGCCCTGCTCCTCGAGGTCCTCACGGATCTTGTGGTAGACGACCTCGGACTCGTACTGGGCCGCGACACCGGAGACCAGCCGCTGCTTCTCCGCCTCCGGGATGCCCAGCTTGTCGTAGGTGTTCTTGATGTCGTCGGGCAGGTCCTCCCACGAGGTGGCCTGCGCCTCGGTCGACCGCACGAAGTACTTGATGTTCTGGAAGTCGATGCCGGAGAGGTCCGAGCCCCAGTCGGGCATGGGCTTCTTGCCGAAGATCTTCAGCGCCTTCAGCCGGCGCTCGAGCATCCACTCGGGCTCGTTCTTGCGGCGCGAGATGTCGCGGACGACGTCCTCGTTGATGCCACGGGTGGCCGAGGCACCGGCGGCGTCGGTGTCGGACCAGCCGTACTTGTAACGGCCGAGCGCGTCGATCGTCTCGTCCTGCGTCATCGGCGCGCTGGGCACCGGCTGCGTGGTGGTCATGCGGGGGTCCTCTCCCGGTCGATCGAGGGGGTGGTGCGAGTGCTGGCGCCGGCGTTCGGGTCCATGTGCTCCGATGCCGTGGCGCGACCAGCAGGTACAGGGCGTGCAGGGGTGGCTTTGTTCCCGGCGCGGTGCCCAGCCCGGAGGGCGAGCTGCGCGGGGATGTGGGTGGTGCAGATCCCGTCGCCGTGGGCGATCGTGGCCAGCCGCTGGACGTGCGTGCCGACCAGCCGGCTGATCACCGCGGTCTCAGCCTCGCACAGCTGCGGGAACTCGGCTGCGACGTGGGCGACCGGACAGTGGTGCTGGCACAGCTGCCCGCCGCTGGAGATCGCCGAGGCGGTCGCGGCGTAGCCCTCGGCGGTGAGCGCGACGGCGAGCACCTGCGCCCGGTCGACGTCCGCGGACCCGGCCTCCGCCTGCGCGAGCGCGGACTCCACCGCGGTGGAGCACCGCTGCGCCAGCCCGGAGAGCTGCTGCTCGGCGACGGCGCGGACGGCGTCGGGCCCGCCGTGCTCGGCGACGAAGCGCAGCGCGGTGAGCGCCAGGTCGTCGTAGGCGTGCGGGAAGGACTCGCGGCCGGCGTCGGTGAGGGCGAACCGGCGGGCCGGGCGTCCCCTCCCCCGCTGGCCACCGGGCGCCTCGCGCTCGGTGACCCGCGCTGCCGCGACCAGGCCGTCGAGGTGCCGGCGCACCGCGGCCGGGGAGATCCCCAGCCGGGCGGCGAGCTCGGCGGCGGTCTGCGGGCCGTGCTCGAGGAGGAGGCTGCTCACCCGGTCACGGGTGCGCCCGTCCTCGGCCGGCGGGCCGGCGAGGGGGACGGCGGCTCGGGCCGCAGCGGATTCCACAACACGATTGTGTGCTTAATCGGGGAGCCCGCAAGGAAGGCGGTCCTAACCTGCGGGCTCCCCGAGAGGCGCGTCACACCGCGGCGGGGGTCTCCACCTCGACGACCGTGTTGGCCTCGGCGACCTGGAGGTCCAGCTCACCGTCGGTGACGGTGACGGTCACCCGCTGCCCGGCGCCCAGCTGGCCGCCCAGCACCAGCCGGGAGAGCCGGTTGTCGACCTCGCGCTGGATCGCCCGGCGCAGCGGCCGCGCCCCGAACTGCGGCTCGTGCCCGCGCTCGGCCAGCCAGGCCACCGCCTCCGGGGTGAACTCGATCGCGACGTCCTGGGCGGACAGCCGCCGCCGGGTCTCGTCCAGCAGCAGGTCGGTGATCCGCGCCAGCTGCTCGGCCTCCAGCTGCCGGAACACCACGATCTCGTCGATCCGGTTGAGGAACTCCGGCCGGAAGGCCTCCCGCAGCCGCCGCATCACCTGGTCGCGCAGGTCGTCACCGGCGTTGCCGTTGGCGGTGAAGCCCAACGGGCCCCGGCCGGCGTTGACGATCGCCTCCGAGCCGAGGTTGCTGGTCATGATCACCACGGTGTTGGTGAAGTCGACCGTGCGGCCCTGCGAGTCGGTCAGCCGGCCGTCGTCCAGCAGCTGCAACAGCGTGTTGAACACGTCCGGGTGGGCCTTCTCCACCTCGTCGAGCAGCACGACCGAGTAGGGACGGCGACGCACCGCCTCGGTCAGCTGACCGGCGTCCTCGTACCCCACGTAACCGGGGGGCGAGCCGACCAGCCGGCTGACCGTGTGCCGCTCCTGGAACTCGCTCATGTCCAGCCGGACCATCCGGTCGGAGTCGCCGAAGAGCGCCTCGGCCAGCGCCCGGGCCAGCTCGGTCTTGCCCACCCCGGTCGGGCCGAGGAACAGGAAGCTGCCGATCGGCCGGTCCGGGTCGCCCAGCCCGGCCCGGGAGCGGCGGATCGCCTCGGCGACGACGTCGACGGCCTCGTCCTGGCCGACGACCCGCTCGTGCAGGACGTCCTCCAGCCGCAGCAGCCGGTCGCGTTCCTCCTCGGTCAGCTGGGCCACCGGCACGCCGGTCGCCCGGGAGACGACCTCGGCGATCTCGGCCACGCCGACCTCGGGGATGCCAGCACCCCCGCCGGAGCGGGCCCGGTCCAGCTCGGCCTGCGCCGCCCGGCACTCGTCGCGCAGCGCCGAGGCGCGCTCGTACTGCTCCGCGGCGACCGCCTGGTCCTTCTCCCGGTGCAGCCGCTGCACCTCCTGCTCCAGCGCCCGCAGGTCGGTGGTGGGCCGCCTGACCCGCAGCCGGGTGCGGGCACCGGCCTGGTCGATCAGGTCGATCGCCTTGTCCGGCAGGTGGCGGTCGGTGATGTAGCGCTCGGACAGCTCGGCCGCCGCGACCAGGGCCTCGTCGGTGAACCGGACCTGGTGGTGCGCCTCGTAGCGGTCCCGCAGCCCGCGCAGGATCTCGATGGTGTCCGGCGTGCTCGGCTCGGGCACCAGCACGGGCTGGAAGCGCCGCTCCAGCGCGGGGTCCTTCTCGACGTTGCGCCGGTACTCGTCCAGCGTCGTCGCCCCCACGATGTGCAGCTCACCGCGGGCCAGCGCCGGCTTGAGGATGTTGCCCGCACCGGCCGAGCCCTCCGACCCACCGGCCGCGACCACGGTGTGCAGCTCGTCGATGAAGACGATCACCTCGTCGCTGTGCTCGCGGATCTCGTCCATCACCTTCTTGAGCCGCTCTTCGAAGTCACCGCGGTACCGGGTGCCGGCGACCAGACCGGTGAGGTCCAGCTCGACCACCCGGCGCCCGCGCAGGGACTCGGGGACGTCGCCCTCGGCGATCTGCGCGGCGATGCCCTCCACGATCGCGGTCTTGCCGACGCCGGCCTCACCGATCAGCACCGGGTTGTTCTTGGTGCGCCGGGAGAGGACCTCGATCGTCTGCTCGATCTCCTGCGCCCGGCCGATGACCGGGTCGATCTTCCCGTCCCGGGCCAGCTGGGTGAGGTCGCGGCCGAACTCGTCGAGGGTCGGGGTGGACGACGGCGGCTGCTCGCCGCCGCCCCCGCTCCCGCGCACGGCGCTGGGGCCACCGGCGGCGGCCTGCTGCAACGCCTCCGGGGTGGCCCGGACCGCACCGAGCACCCGGCCGGCACCGGACTCCGGGTTCACCGACAGCGCGAAGAGCAGGTGCTCGGGGCCGATGTAGGTGGACCCGCTGGCCCGGGACACCTGGTGGGCGTCGAGGAGGGCCCGCTTCGCGGCCGGGGTCAGCGCCACCGGCCGACCGGTGGGCTCACCCTGGCGCAGCTGTCCGGCCAGCTGCTCGCGCAGCTGCTCCGGGTCGGCCCCGGTGCGGGCGAGCAGGGTGCGGGTCGGCTCGTGACCGGCCAGCGCCCAGAGCAGGTGCTCGGTGTCCAGGTCGGCGCTGCCCCACTCGCTGGCCTGGTGGGCCGCGGTGGCCACCACCTCGCGGGAGTGCTCGCTGAGCAGCTGGGTGATGTCGACCCGCTGCATGCCCCGCCGGGCGCCGGGACCGCCGAGGAAGGCGGAGAAGAAGTCGTCGAACGGGCTGCCCCCGTAGGGGCCGCCGGGGAAACCGCTGGTCATCGAAGATGGCCGCCTCTCGTGTCGGATGTGGCGGTGCACACCTACCCGCGGCGGTCACTGCCCACCGGTCGCCGGCTTCTCGGCGAGGGGCTGCCCGCGTGCGGGGTGGGGCGCCGGGCGGCTGGTCGAGCCGGGCGGCGAGGGGCACCGAGGTAAGTAGCATCGGTGGCGTGTCAGTTCTTCCCTCGCGGGTGCGCAACTCGACGGTCTCCCGGCTGGCGCTGGCCAGCGTGGTCGCCAACGGTCTGATCGTCCTCACCGGCGGGTTCGTCCGGCTGACCGGCTCGGGGCTGGGCTGCCCCACCTGGCCCCGCTGCACCGAGGACAGCTTCACCACGACGCCCGAGCTCGCCGCCCACGGCGTCATCGAGTTCGGCAACCGGCTGCTGACGTTCGTCCTGGTGGCGATCGCCGCCGCCACCCTGGTCGCGGTCTTCCGCTCCGCCCGCCGCGACCTGCGGACGCTCGCCGTGGTGGCCTTCCTGGGCATCCCCGCGCAGGGCCTGGTGGGCGGGGTCACGGTGCTCACCGGGCTCAATCCCTACACGGTCGCCGCGCACTTCCTGGTCTCGACCGCGCTCGTGGCGCTGACCACCGTGATGTGGCTGCGGTCCCGAGAGCCAGGGGTGGGCCAGCTCGTCGTGCGCCGGCCGCTCGCGCTGCTGGTGTACGGCATCGCCGCCACCACGGCGGTGGTCCTGGTGCTCGGCACGGTGGTCACCGGCAGCGGTCCGCACAGCGGCGACCCCGAGGCCGGCCGCACCGGCTTCGACCCGGCGCTGATGAGCCAGCTGCACGCCGACGCCGTCTTCCTGCTGCTCGGGCTGACGATCGCCCTGCTGGTGGCGCTGTACGCCACCGACTCCCCCGGCCGGGCCCGCCGGGCCGCCCGCGACCTGCTGATCGTCGAACTGGCCCAGGGGGTGGTCGGCTACGTGCAGTACTTCACCCAGCTGCCCATCCTGCTGGTGCTGCTGCACATGGCCGGCGCGGTGCTGACCACCGCCTACGCCGCCCGGCTGGTGTGGTCGGTGCGTGGGCCGGCCTCCGAGCTGCCCGTCACCTCGACCCCGCTCACCACCACCGCCGCCCGCTGAGGACGCCGGTCCGGACACACCCGGCCGGGCAGCCACCCCCGCTGGTGAGCCCGTGCCAGGGTGACCGGCGTGCCGCCTGACGCCCCGCTCCGGACGCCCCGGTGATCACCGACGTGCTGCTCGACCATGCGGCGCTCGTGCCGGTCGCGCTGCTGGGGGTCGCGCTGGGGTGCGTGCTCCTCGGCTCCGCACTGCTGCGCAGCCGACGCGCCGGTCCCCAGGTGCTCGGCACGCTGCTCGGGCTGTCCCTGCTGCCGGTGGTGGCGCTGACGCTGGTCCCCACCGGCGTCTCGCGGGTCGACGACGCCCGCTGCACGGTGCAGTTCTCCCTGCCGACCCTCGGCAGCGTGGAACCGTTGGCGAACCTCGCACTGTTCCTCCCGCCGGCCTTCCTCGGCACGCTGCTCAGCCGCCGTGCGCTGCGCGTGGTCGCCGTCGCGGCGGCCGCGTCCGCGCTGATCGAGGCGCTCCAGGCCGTCGTGCCGGTCCTCGGGCGGGCCTGCGACACCACCGACTGGACGACGAACACCGCAGGCGCCGTCATCGGCGTCCTGCTCGCCGTCGGGACCCGCGCCCTGACCGGCCGTCGCCGCGACGAGCGCGAACCGGCCTCGCGCGGCTGAGCCGCCGGGCCGAGCTCCCGCCCCGCGCTGCTAGAGGAGGACGTCGGCCACCAGGGCGATCGACAGCAGCGTCATGTAGGTGATCGACACCGAGAACAGCCGCATCGGACGGTCGGGGACGCCGGCCTTGATCCGCCGCAGCCAGGCGTGCGACTCCGCGACGTACCAGGCACCGAGGCCCAGGGTGGCGATGCCGGTGACCCAACCCAGCTGGGGCGTCACGGGGACCATCAGCAGCGAGGTGCCCAACGTGCCCCACGCCCAGGCCACGGACTGGCGGCCGACGGTGACCGGCCCGGCCACCACCGAGAGCATCGGCACCCCGGCGCGGAAGTAGTCGAAGCGGAACCGACTGGCCAGCGCCCAGAAGTGCGGCATCTGCCAGCAGAAGACGATGCCGAAGAAGACGACGGCCGGCCAGTCCAGCGAACCGGTGACCGCGGCCCAGCCGATCAGCACCGGCGCGGCGCCCGGCAGCCCGCCGAACACGGTGTTGTGCCGGGTCCGGCGCTTGAGCACCATCGTGTAGAGCACCGAGTAGGCCAGCACCGCGGCCGCCGCCAGCACCGTGGCCAGCGGCGTGGTGAACAGCCCGAGCACGACCAGCGACACCCACGCCAGCAGGACGCCGAAGACCAGTGCGTTGCGCGGGGCGATGACCCCGCTGGGGATCGGTCGGCCGCGGGTCCGGGACATCAGCCGGTCGATGTCCCGGTCGTACCAGCAGTTGATCGTGTTGGCGGCGCCGGCGGCGAGCATGCCGCCGACCAGGGTGGCCACGACGAGACCGGTGCCCGGCCAGCCCCCGGCCGCGAGCATCATCGCCGGCAGCGTGGTGACCAGCAGCAGCTCGACCAGCTTCGGCTTGGTCAGCGACACGTAGGCGGCGACCGTGCCACCGGCCGAACGCATCGGCCGGACCCGGCCGACGGAACGGTCCGCGATCGCCGTCACCGGGAGCCCAGGGGCGCAGCGTCGCGCGGGCAGCAGGGCACCACGAGGTCCTTCTCCGCCGGGGATGGGGTTGCCGACTCACTGTAGCCCCGCCCTCCCTACAGGGAATGGCCGGACACCACTAGGGTTTGATCACGTTGACTCTGCGCGTGATGCGGGTAGGGCGGACGTCGAGGACGACGGCGCGCCCACGCTCACGACCTCCGACCGCGCCGACCGGGGCGGCCGTGGTGCGCATCGTCGTCCGTCCCGGGGTGAACTGCCCCCGTGCCCCCGGGCGGGTCCGACACCGACCGATCCCCGAGGGAGCTCCGAGCGCCACATGACCAGCGACAACGGAACCAAGAGCACCGCGGCCGAGGCCCCCGCCGAGGCCGCCACCGACTCCTCGACCGGCTCGCCCCCCCAGCCTGACCCGACCCTCCCCCAGGGCTTCGGCGACCTGGACCGCGCGGCCATCGACACCGCGCGCGTCCTGGCGATGGACGCGGTGCAGAAGGTCGGCAACGGCCACCCCGGCACCGCGATGAGCATGGCGCCGGTCGCCTACCTGCTCTTCCAGAAGTGGCTGAAGCACGACCCCAGCGACCCGAACTGGGCCGCCCGCGACCGCTTCGTGCTCTCCATGGGGCACTCCAGCCTCACCCTCTACGTGCAGCTCTACCTGGCCGGCTACGGCCTGGAGCTGTCCGACCTGCAGGCGCTGCGCACGTGGGGCTCCAAGACCCCGGGCCACCCCGAGGTCGGGCACACCGCCGGGGTCGAGACCACGACGGGCCCGCTGGGCCAGGGCGTCGGCAACGCGGTGGGCATGGCGATGGCCGCCCGCCGCGAGCGCGGCATGCTCGACCCGGACGCCCCCGAGGGAGAGAGCCTGTTCGACCACACCATCTGGGCCTTCGCCTCCGACGGTGACCTGGAGGAGGGCGTCAGCGGCGAGGCCTCCTCGCTCGCCGGCACCCAGGAGCTGGGCAACCTGGTCCTGGTCTACGACGACAACCGGATCTCGATCGAGGACGACACCACGATCGCCTTCACCGAGGACGTCGGCGCCCGTTACGCCGCCTACGGCTGGCACGTCCAGCACGTCGACGACGGCGAGGACCTGGCCTCCGTGGACGCCGCGTTCGCCGCCGCCAAGGCCGAGACCACCCGACCGTCGATCGTCGTGCTGCGCACGGTCATCGGCTGGCCCGCGCCGAACAAGCAGAACACCGGTGCCGTGCACGGATCGGCCCTCGGCGACGACGAGGTGAAGGCGACCAAGGAGATCCTCGGCTTCGACCCGGAGAAGACCTTCGACGTCACCCCCGAGGTCATCGAGCACACCCGCAAGGCCGTCACCCGCGGCCAGCAGGCACACGCCGAGTGGCAGAAGCGCTTCGACGCCTGGACCACCGCCAACCCCGAGGGCGCCGCGCTGCTGGAGCGGATGAGCACCCGCACCCTCCCCGAGGGCTGGGCCGCCGGACTGCCGTCCTGGGACGCCGACCCCAAGGGCGTCGCCACCCGCAAGGCCTCCGGTGAGGTCCTCGCCGCCCTCTACCCCGAGCTCCCCGAGCTGTGGGGCGGGTCGGCCGACCTCGCCGAGAGCAACAACACCGCGGTGAAGGGCGAGCCGTCGTTCCTGCCGGCCAGCCGCCAGACCAAGATGTGGTCCGGTGGTCCCTACGGCCGCACGCTGCACTTCGGTGTCCGCGAGCACGCCATGGGATCGATCATGAACGGCATCGCGCTGCACGGTGGCACCCGCGTCTACGGCGGCACCTTCCTCACGTTCTCCGACTACATGCGCGGTGCAGTGCGGCTCGCCGCCCTCATGCAGCTGCCGGTCACCTACGTGTGGACCCACGACTCGATCGGTCTCGGCGAGGACGGCCCGACCCACCAGCCGATCGAGCACTACGCCGCGCTGCGCGCCATCCCGGGGCTGGACTTCGTCCGCCCCGCCGACGCCAACGAGACCGCGGTGGCCTGGCGCACGATCCTCGAGCACAACGACCGGCCCGCGGGGCTGGCGCTGTCCCGGCAGAACCTGCCGGTGTTCGACCGCACCGAGTTCGCCTCGGCGGAGGGCACCGCCAAGGGCGGGTACGTGCTGGCCGAGGCGTCCAACGGCGCCCCCGAGGTGGTCCTCATGGGCACCGGCTCGGAGGTCCAGATCGCGGTGGCCGCCCGCGAGCAGCTCGAGGCCCAGGGCGTGCCGACCCGCGTCGTGTCCCTGCCCTGCTGGGAGTGGTTCGCCGAGCAGGACCAGGCCTACCGCGAGCAGGTGCTGCCCCCGTCGGTCAAGGCGCGGGTCAGCGTCGAGGCCGGGGTGCCGATGGGCTGGCGTGAGTTCGTCGGCGACGCCGGGCGGATCGTCGGGCTCAACCACTACGGGGCCAGCGCGTCCTTCTCGAAGCTGTACGAGGAGTTCGGGCTGACCGAGGACGCCGTCGTCGCGGCTGCCCGGGAGAGCATCCAGGCCGCGGCCTCCGGCGCCACCCCGCCCAGCGGTGCCGGCGTCTCCCGCGGCGGGGTCTTCGGCTCCGACGCCACCGCCGACCACTGAGGACGTGACCCCGTCCCGGGTCCCACCGCCGCACACTCGAGGCGGGACCCGGGCCGGGGCCACCAACCAGTCGACAACTCGCACACGGGTCCCCCACCGAGGGGCCTGACCACACCGACAGGAGGGCATGAGATGGCCCAGAACGAGAACCTGGCACAGCTGTCGAAGGCGGGGGTCGCCGTCTGGCTCGACGACCTCTCCCGGGACCGCATCCGCAGCGGCAACCTGCAGTCGCTGGTCGACGAGCAGAGCGTCGTCGGCGTCACCACCAACCCGAGCATCTTCGCCGCGGCGATCAGCGGCTCGGAGTCCTACGACGACCAGCTGCACGCGCTGGCCGTCCGCAAGGTCAGCGTCGAGGAGGCACTGCGCACCATCACCGCAGCCGACGTCCGCGACGCCTGCGACCTGCTCGCGCCGGTCGCCGCCCGGACCGGCCGCGACGGCCGCGTCTCCCTCGAGGTCGCGCCGGGCCTGGCGCACGACGAGGACGCCACCGCCGCCGAGGCCGCCCACCTGTGGTGGCTCGTCGACCGGCCGAACCTCTTCATCAAGATCCCGGCCACGCTGGCCAGCCTCCCGGCGATCACCACCTCGATCGCCCGGGGCATCAGCGTCAACGTGACGCTGATCTTCAGCCTCGACCGCTACAAGGCCGTCATGGACGCCTACCTGTCCGGCCTGGAGCAGCGGCTGGCCGAGGACCCGGAGGCCTCCTTCGAGGGCATCGAGTCGGTGGCCTCGTTCTTCGTGTCCCGGGTGGACAGCGAGATCGACAAGCGCCTGGACGCCAGCGGCGCGGATGCCTCGCTCAAGGGCAAGGCGGGCGTCGCGAACGCCCAGCTGGCCTACCAGGCGTACGAGGAGGTCTTCTCCTCCGACCGCTGGAAGGCGCTGGAGGCCAAGGGTGCGAGCAAGCAGCGCCCGCTGTGGGCCTCCACCGGGGTCAAGAACCCCGACTACTCCGACACCCTCTACCTGTCCGAGCTCATCGCCCCGGACACGGTGAACACCATGCCGGAGAAGACGATGCAGGCCTACGCCGACCACGGCCAGGCCGGCACCCCGGTGCAGTCGGCCTACGCGGACGCCGAGAAGGTCATGCAGGCGGTCGCCGACGCCGGTGTCGACCTCGACGACGTGTTCCGCGTCCTCGAGGACGAGGCCGTGCAGAAGTTCGTCGACGCCTGGGACGAGCTGACCGGCTCGGTGCAGGAGCAGCTGCAGGACAAGGCGTGACCGCCGGGGCCCGGGCGGCGGCACACCTGCCGCTCCCGGGCCCCGCGCTGCCCCGCCTGCGCACCACCCTCTGGACACCGTCCGTCGTCCGTTCCGGCGCCGCACCGGACGACGGGCACCCTGCGAGCTGATCGAGGACGGACACGATGCCCACCAACCCGTTGCGCGATCCACGGGACCGGCGGCTGCCCCGGGTCCCCGAGCCCTGTGCCCTGGTCGTCTTCGGGATCACCGGAGACCTCTCGCGCAAGAAGCTCCTCCCCGCCGTCTACGACCTGGCCAACCGCGGCCTGCTGCCGACCAACTTCGCGCTGCTGGGCTTCGCCCGCCGCGACTGGGGCGACGTGGAGTTCTCCGAGCTGGCGCGTTCCGCCGCCCGCGAGCACGCCCGCACACCGTGGCGTGAGGAGGTCTGGGAGCGGCTGGCCAACAGCGTCCGGTTCGTCCAGGGCTCCTTCGACGACGACAACGCCTTCGATGAGCTGGCCAGCAACCTGGCCGAGCTCGAGGGCAGTCACGGCATCGGCGGCAACGCGGCCTTCTACCTGTCGATCCCGCCGGCCATGTTCCCCACCGTCCTGAAGCAGATGCAGCGCACCGGGATGGCCGAGAGCAGCCCGGACCGCTGGCGCCGCGTCGTCGTGGAGAAGCCCTTCGGCACCGACCTGTCCTCCAGCCGCGAGCTGAACGAGCTGGTCGACTCGGTGTTCACCGCCGACGACGTCTTCCGGATCGACCACTACCTGGGCAAGGAGACGGTCCAGAACCTGCTGGCCCTCCGCTTCGCCAACACCATGTTCGAGCCGATCTGGAACGGCCACCACGTCGACTCCGTGCAGATCACGATGGCCGAGGACGTCGGCATCGGCGGGCGGGCCGGGTTCTACGAGAAGACCGGCGCCGCCCGTGACGTCCTGCAGAACCACCTGCTCCAGCTCCTGGCGCTGACCGCCATGGAGGAGCCGGTCGAGTTCTCCGCGGAGGAGATCCGCACCGAGAAGCTCAAGGTGCTCCGGGCGGTCTCCGTCCCCGCCGAGGAGGACATGGTCCAGTTCGCCGTCCGCGGCCAGTACCAGCAGGGCTGGCTGGCCGGTCAGCGGGCGAACGGCTACCGCCAGGAGGAGGGCGTCGCGAGCGACTCCAGCACGGAGACCTACGCCGCCGTCCGGCTGGGCGTGGAGACCCGGCGCTGGGCGGGCGTGCCGTTCTACCTGCGCACCGGCAAGCGGCTGCCCCGCCGGGTCACCGAGATCGCCCTGGTCTTCAAGCGCGCGCCGCACCTGCCCTTCGCCCCCACCGACACCGAGGAGCTGGGCCACAACCAGCTCGTCATCCGGGTGCAGCCCGACGAGGGCATGACGCTGAAGTTCGGCTCGAAGGTGCCCGGCAGCGTGATGGAGGTCCGCGACGTCGCGATGGACTTCCTCTACGGCGAGCAGTTCACCGAGGCGAGCCCGGAGGCCTACGAGCGGCTGCTGCTCGACGTGCTGCTCGGCGACGCCACGCTGTTCCCCCGCAACGCCGAGGTGGAGGCCTCCTGGGCGGTCATCGACCCGCTCGAGGCGTTCTGGGCCGACACGGAGCCGCACCCCTACCGGGCGGGCGAGTGGGGTCCGCGGGCCGCCGACGCCATGCTCGAGGCCGACGGCCGGCTGTGGCGCCGACCGTGACCCGCCTCCCCCGAACCGCCCGAGCGACTCCCCAGGAGGGGATCTCATGACCACGCTGTGGGACACCACCGGATCCGCGGTGGTCAAGGAACTGGCCGCCCAGCGCCGCACCGGCGGCGCCGTGATGAGCGGCGTCGCGCTGACGCTGGTGGTCGTCGCCGACGAGGGCCGGGTCGCCGAGGCCGAGCAGGCCGCGTCCGCCGCGGCCGAGGTGCACCCCTGCCGGCTGCTGGTCGTCGTGCGGCGCCAGGTCGAGGCCCCGGTGCCCCGGCTGGACGCCGAGGTGCTCATCGGTGGCCGGCTGGGCCCGGGTGAGGCCGTCGTCATGCGGATGTACGGCCGCCTGGGCCTGCACGCGGAGTCCGTCGTGCTGCCGTTGCTCGCCGCCGACGCGCCGGTCGTCACCTGGTGGCACGAGACCCCGCCGGAGCTCATCGCGCGGGACGCCCTGGGCGTGATCGCCAACCGCCGGATCACCGACTCCGCCATGGCGGCCGACCCGGTCGCCGCGCTGCGGAACCGGGCGCACGACTACGCCCCGGGGGACACCGACCTGGCCTGGACCCGCAGCACGCCCTGGCGGGCCACGCTCGCCTCCACCCTCGACTCCGTCTCCGGTCGCCGCGGCGACGCGGTCCGGGTGCACGGCGGGCAGGTCGAGGGCGACCCGGCGAGCGCGACCGCCCAGCTGGTCGCCGGATGGCTGTCCGCCCGGTGCGGCTGCACCATCGAGGTGGTCCCCACCGCACGGGTCCCCGGGTCGGCCGGCATCGACAGCGTCGAGCTGCGCCTGGACCAGGACGAGGTCGTGCGGCTGCAGGACGACCGCAAGGGCGGGGCGGTGATCAACCAGCCGTTCCGGCCGGAGGCCGTCGTCGCGCTGCCCGACCGCAGCCTCGGCGAGCTGATCGGTGAGGAGCTGCGCCGGCTGGACTCCGATGAGCCCTACAGCGAGGCGCTGGAGGCGGTGACCGGTGCGACCGGTCTCTCCGCCCGGCCGGGCTGCCGGGACCACGTCTGGTACGACCCCATGCGGCCGCAGCAGACCTCCGAGCCGAGCAACGGCAACGGCAACGGGGACGGCGCACCCCCCAGCGCCTCCCCTGCGGCGTCGGCGGCCACCCCGGCCCCGACGGTGCCCGACGACTCGGTCGACGCCGACGAGGTGGCCGAGAGCGGGGAGCACGACTCCCCCGCCGACGACTCCGACGAGCAGCCGGTCGTGCAGTCCCCCGACGCGCCGTCGGCGGCCGGCGGCGCACCGACCAGGAAGGCGCGCACCCGATGAGCCACACCTCCCCCGGCGACCGGGTCGACCAGGCCCTGACCGAGTCCGGCCGGCCCGCCCCCGACGTCGTGGTCCAGCCCGACGCCGACCAGCTCGCCCGCTCCGTCGCCTCCGCGCTGGTCGCCCGGCTGGCCGCGGCCCAGGCCGTGCACGGGACGGCGTCGGTGGTCCTCACCGGCGGGGGCATCGGCACCGCCGTGCTCGAGCGGGTCGCCGCGCTGGCCGCCGAGCCCGAGCACGCCGTCGTCGACTGGGCGGCGGTGGACGTGTGGTGGGGCGACGAGCGCTTCGTGCCGGTCGACGATCCGGACCGCAACGAGCTCGGCGCCCGGGAGTCGTTGCTGGGCAAGGTGGCGCTGGACCCCGAGCGGGTGCACCCGATGCCCTCCTCCGACGCCGGCTTCGACGAGCCGGAGGAGGCCGCGACCTGGTACGCCGAGCAGCTGGCCGCCGTCGCCGGTGCGGGCGAGACCATGCCCCGGATCGACGTGCTGCTGCTGGGGATGGGGCCGGAGGGGCACGTCGCCTCGATCTTCCCGGAGTCCCCGGCCGCCACCGACGACCGTCCGGTGGTCGCGGTCCGCGACTGCCCGAAGCCGCCGCCGACCCGGGTGAGCCTCGGCTTCGCAGCGATCACCGCGGCCGAGGAGGTCTGGCTGCTGGTCAGCGGGGAGGGCAAGGCAGAGGCCGTCGCCCGGGCGCTGTCCGGCGCCGACCCGGTCCAGCTCCCGGCTGCCGGCGCGCGCGGCAAGCAGGCCACCCGCTGGCTCCTGGACGCCGCCGCAGCCAGCCAGCTCCCCCGAGCCTGAGCCCCGGACAGCCGACAGCCCGGTCACCCCAGCTGCTCATGGGGTGACCGGGCTGTCGGCTGGAACGGACCCGCCGCGGACCTGCCCGAGGCCCGGGTCCTGCGCTCAGGCGCCCCGGCGGGCGCGCAAGCGGCTCAGGGCCTCCTCCAGGAGTGCATCTCCGTCGGCGTCCGAGCGGCGCTCTCGCACGTAGGCCAGGTGCGTCTTGTACGGCTCCGTCCGCGGTGCCGGCGGCGGGTTCTGCTGGTCGGTCCCCGCCGGGAGCCCGCACCGAGGGCAGTCCCAGGTCTCCGGGACGTCGATGTCCGTCGCGAAGGCGATCCGCGACTCGTGGTTGTTCGCGCACCAGAAGCCGATCCGGTGCCGTGGCGCTGCCTCGCCGCGCTCTGCCTCACCGATCGGTCCCGCACCGACCCGGCTCCCCCGGATCGCGTTCCCACCAGCCACGAGCGGCCCCCCTGATCGTCGCCACGTCGCGGTGACTGAGTTGATCACCGCTGGGGCAGTCTAGGACCTGACCAGCTCGTCTGGGGTCACGATGTGAACACCCTGTGTGCCGCCACGCGCCCTGACGACGATGGGAACGATCGCACGACCGGACCACACCCGCGGCCCTTTCTCAGCGGCCCGCGCCGAGCTCGCGAGGCGTGGGGCGAGAGCGGGTCCTTCGTCAGATCTTCAGCAGCAGGCCGAGCGCCACGATGCAGACGGCCCACAGCAGGCCGGCGAAGACGGTCAGCCGGTTGAGGTTCTTCTCCACCACCGAGCTGCCGGACAGCTGGGAGGACACCGCGCCGCCGAACATCGAGGACAGGCCGCCGCCCTTGCCGCGGTGCAGCAGGATGAGCACGATCAGCAGCACGCTGGTGAGCACCAGCAGCACGTTGAGGAACAGCTCCATCAGTCGTTCGTCTCCTGTCCCGTACACCACGGGGTGGGTGGGCTCGCACCCGTCGGGTCGGGGGCTCTCGACGGTCCAGCCTAACGGACGACGCCGGTGTGGCGGTTCAGCCGGCGTCGGTCAGCGCACTCCGGCCGTCGCGACGTCGTAGCCCCCGTAGGGCTGCATGACGACACCGTTGCGCAGCCGCTGGCCGGCCAGCAGCTGCACCCGGTTCTCCACCAGCGGGACGTAGGCCGACGTCTCCTGCACCGCGTACCCGACCTGGCGCCACGCGTCGGCGGCCGCCGCCGGGTCGGTCGCCGACCGGGCGGCGTCCACCAGCCCGTTGACCGTCGGGTCGTCCAGGTGCGCGTAGTTGGTGTTGCCGACCCGGCGGATCGAGCGCCCGTCGGCCAGCGGGAGCAGGAAGGAGGCAGCGGTCGGGAAGTCCGCTGCCCAGGTGGCCAGCACCATCCCGTACCCCGCCGCGGTCACGGCCTCGGGGTTGCCGACGTCGGTGGCGTAGTAGGTCGCCGGGTCCAGGGGGCGCACCTCGACGTCGATCTGCACCTCCGCCAGGTCTGCGGCGATCGCCTCGGCCACCTCCACGCTGGAGGGCACGTCCGGCACCGCCAGCACCGTGCTGAAGCCGTCGGGCTGCCCGCAGGCGGCCAGGGCCGCCCGGGCAGCGGCCAGGTCCGCTTCGGGGTCGGACTCCTCGGGGGCGCCGGCGACCGCGCGCGGCCAGAGCACCGACGTCCGCACGGCGTTGCCCGCCCCGGACAGCGCCTGTTGCACGGCGGACCGGTCGACCGCGGCGACCACCGCAGCGCGGCACGAGGGGTTGTCCATCGGGGCCACCGTGGTCGGCAGGGCCAGCAACCGGACCGTGCCGGTGGTGACGTCGTCGATCCGGTCGGCCAGCTCCTCGTCCTCCAGCCGGCTGGTGGTGGCCTGGTGCACGCCGGTGCCGGAGAGGTCCGCATCGGCCGAGCCGGCCAGCAGGGCCTGGTCGCGGGCGAGGCTGGAGAGGCCGGTCCGCACGACGACCTGGTCCGGGAGGGCCGTGCGGACGTCGTCGGTGGCCGGGTCCCACTCCGGGTTGCGGGAGAGCACGATCCCGGCCACCGGGTCGGCGGAGGTGATCAGGTAGGGCCCGGAGCTGACCGGGCGGGCACCGTAGTCGCCGCCGGTGTCGCTCTCCACCGGCACCGGGCTGCTCGAGGGCAGGGCCATGACGAAGGGGAAGTCCGGCGCCGGGGCGGTGAGCCGGAAGACGATCGTCCGGTCGTCGGGGGTCTCGATCGAGGCCAGCCCCAGCCGGTCGGCGCTCTCGTCCTGGTAGGGCCCGGCGTAGGGGTCCGTCGGGTCGTCGAGGAGGTCGACGACGTGCGTGGGACCGCCGACGACCACGTCGGAGGCGAAGGAGCGCTCGATCCCGTACTTCACGTCGCGCGAGGTGATCGGCCGGCCGCTCTCGAACCGCACCCCCTCGCGCAGGGTGTACGTCCAGGTCCGGCCGCCGTCGGTGCTCGTGCCGAGGTCGGTGGCGAGGTCGGGGACGAGCTCGTCGGTGCTGCCCGGCTCGGCGGAGTAGGTGACCAGCGTGCGGGTGTACAGCCGCATCAGGTTCCACACCGACGGCATGTAGGAGCGCTGCGGGTCCAGGCTGTCGATCTCCCCGGTGACCAGCCGCAGGGTCCCACCGGGCTCCTCGGACGGCGCGCGCACGCCGTCGACCCCGCTGTCGGGCTCCGACTCCAGCGTCGGCACCGCGGCCACCCCGCTGTTGTCGCTGCCGCAGCCGGCCAGCAAGGCGACCAGGACCACGACGACGACCGACCGCCCTGCTCCCCGGAGGGCGCGCTGGGCGATCGGTCGTCGTTCCGTGCTGTGCCTCAACTGCTGTGCCTCAACGTGGGTGCTGCTCCGCCCGGTCAGTGCCGGCGGCGGTCAGCTCCCACCGGCAGCGGTACGACAGATCTGTACGAACTCGTCGGCGTCCAGGCTGGCCCCGCCGACGAGTGCACCGTCGACGTCGGCACCGGCGAGGATGCCGGCGGTGTTGCCGGCCTTGACCGATCCCCCGTAGAGGATACGGACCGCAGCGGCCGTGTCCGCGCCGTGACGTTCGGCGAGCCGTGCCCGCAGCGCCGCACAGACCTCTTGCGCATCATCCGGCGTGGCCACCTCCCCGGTGCCGATCGCCCACACCGGTTCGTAGGCGACCACCAGCTCCTGGAGCTGTTCGGTGGGGACGCCGTCCAGGGCCCGGTCCAGCTGGTCGGTGCAGTGCGCGACGTGGGTGCCCGCCCGGCGGACGTCCAGCCCCTCCCCCACGCACAGCAGCGGGACCAGGCCGTGCCGCAGGGCCGCCTGCACCTTGGCCGCGACCACCGCGTCGTCCTCACCGTGCAGCGTGCGCCGCTCGGAGTGGCCGACCAGGACGTAGCGGCAGGCCAACGCGGCGAGCATCGCCCCGCTGACCTCCCCGGTGTAGGCACCGGAGTCGTGCGCCGAGACGTCCTGGGCGCCGTACCCGATCTCCAGCTTGTCGCCGGCCACCAGCGTCTGCACGCTGCGCAGCGCGGTGAACGGCGGGACGACGACGACCTCGGCGTCCTCCAGCTGCGGCTCGGTCAGCGAGAAGGCCAGCTTCTGCACCAGCCCGATCGCCTCGAGGTGGGTCAGGTGCATCTTCCAGTTGCCCGCGATGAGCGGACGGCGGCCCTCCCGGGGCGGCCTGGGCTTGGTGCGTGCCATCGTCGCCCCTCAGTCCGCGAGCACCGCGAGCCCGGGGAGCTCCCGGCCCTCGAGGTACTCCAGCGACGCGCCGCCGCCGGTGCTGATGTGACCGTAAGCCGCCTCGTCCAGCCCGAGCTGGCGCACGGAGGCCGCGGAGTCGCCGCCGCCGACGACGGAGAGCCCGTCGATCGCGCCGACGGCCTGCGCCACGCCCCGCGTGCCGCCCTGGAAGGGAGCGAGCTCGAACACGCCCATCGGCCCGTTCCAGAAGACGGTGCGCGCGCCGGCCAGCGCCTCGGCGAAGACCTCCACGCTCTTCGGGCCGATGTCCAGGCTCATCTGGTCGGCCGGGATCTCGGTGGCCGGCAGCACGGTGGTCGGCGCGTCCGCGCTGAACTCCGAGGTGCAGACCACGTCGACCGGCAGCACGATCCGGTCGCCGGCCTCGGCCAGCAGCCGGCGGCAGCTGTCGACCTGGTCGGCCTCCAGCAGCGACGTCCCGACCTCGTGCCCCTGGGCGGCCAGGAACGTGTAGGTCATCCCCCCGCCGACCAGCAGCCGGTCGACCTTGGGCAGCAGCGCCTCGATCACGCCGAGCTTGTCGCTGACCTTGGAGCCGCCGAGCACGACCACGTAGGGCCGCTGCGGCTCCTCGGTGAGCCGGGTGAGCACCTCGAGCTCGCGGGCGACCAGCCGGCCCGCCGCGTGCGGGAGCCGCTCGGCCACGTCGACGACCGAGGCGTGTGCGCGGTGCACGGCCCCGAACGCGTCGTCGACGTACAGCTCGGCCAGCCCGGCGAGCCGGTCGGCCAGCTCGCCACGGACGGCGGCGTCCTTGCTGGTCTCGGCGGCCTCGAAGCGGACGTTCTCCAGCATCAGCACCTGGCCGTCGGCCAGCGCCGCGGCCCTGGCCGTGGCGTCGGGGCCGGCGACGTCGGCGGCCAGCGGCACCTCGGTGCCGAGCAGCTCACCGAGCCGGGCGGCCACCGGGGCCAGGGAGTACCGCGGGTCGGGCTCGCCCTTGGGCCGGCCCAGGTGCGCGGCGACGACGACCCGGGCGCCGGCCTCGCGGAGGGCGCTGATCGTCGGGAGGCTGGCCCGGATCCGGCCGTCGTCGGTGATCGCGCCGCTGTCGGAGTCCAACGGGACGTTCAGGTCGGCGCGCAGCAGCACGCGCCGACCCGACACCCCGTCGGCGATGAGCTCGTCGACGGACCGCATCAGAGCTTGCTGCCCACCAGGACGACGGAGTCGACGAGGCGGTTGGAGTAGCCCCACTCGTTGTCGTACCAGCCGACGACCTTGACCTGGTTGCCGAACACCTTGGTCAGGCCGGCGTCGTAGATGCAGGAGGCCGGGTCGGTGACGATGTCGGAGGAGACGATCGGCGCGTCGGTGTAGACCAGGTACGGCGCCAGCGGGCCGGCGGCGGCCGCCTTGTACGCCGCGTCGACCTCCTCGACGGTGACGTCACGGGACAGGGTGACGGTGAGGTCGGTGGCCGAGCCGGTCGGCACGGGCACGCGGAGCGCGTAGCCGTCGAGCTTGCCCTTCAGCTCCGGCAGCACGAGGCCGATCGCCTTCGCCGCACCGGTGGAGGTGGGGACGATGTTCAGCGCCGCCGCGCGGGCGCGGCGCATGTCCTTGTGCGGGCCGTCCTGCAGGTTCTGGTCGGCGGTGTAGGCGTGGATCGTGGTCATCAGGCCACGCTCGATGCCGAAGGCGTCGTTGAGCACCTTGGCCAGCGGGGCCAGGCAGTTGGTGGTGCAGGACGCGTTGCTGATGATCGTCTGCGAGCCGTCGTACTGCTCGTGGTTGACGCCCATGACGATCGTGAGGTCGTCGCCGGTGGCCGGCGCCGAGATGATGACCTTCTTGGCCCCACCGGCGTCGACGTGCTTGCGCGCGTCGTCGGCCTTGGTGAAGAAGCCGGTGGACTCGACGACGACGTCGACGCCCAGCTCGCCCCAGGGCAGGTTCGCCGGGTCGCGCTCGGCCAGCACCTTGATGGTGGCGCCGCCGACCTTGATGCCGTCGCCGACGACCGAGACGTCCTCGGCGAGCTTGCCGAGGATGCTGTCGTACTTGAGCAGGTGCGCGAGCGTCTCGGGCGTGGTCAGGTCGTTGACCGCCACGACCTCGACGTCGGCCCCGCTGGCGGCGACCGCCCGATAGAAGTTGCGGCCGATCCGACCGAACCCGTTGATGCCGACCCGTACCGTCACTGAGGACCTCCCAGACCGTGTTGCCCAGCCGGGCCGGTCGGCCCAGCGGCGCCCGTGGGCCGTGCGTGCGCACGACCACATTCCGGCGACAGCCTATCGGCCTGCGGAGCGGCGCCCGACCGCGCGTCCGGGCCGTTCCTGCTGCTCCGGAAGACGTCGCGGACGTCTGGAGGTCAACTCGGCGTGCTGGCCCCGAGCACCTCGACCGGCGCGTCGCCACCCGACCGCCCGCCGTCACCGAGGACGACGCGGTCCCGGCCCTCGGCCTTGGCCACGTACAGCGCCGCGTCCGCGGCGGCGAGCAGCTCCCCGGGCCCCTCGTCCCCGGTCCGGACGGCGACGCCCACGCTCACCGTGACCTGCACCGAACCGCCGTCGATCCGGTGGACGACGGCTGCACAGCCCTGCCGCACCGACTCCGCCCGAGCCGCGGCCTGAGCCGGGTCGGCGCCGGGCAGCACCAGCACGAACTCCTCCCCGCCCAGCCGGGCGACCGTGTCGCCGGGCCGGGTCACCCGACCCAGCGCGCCGGCGATCCCGCGGAGCACCTGGTCGCCGGCGGCGTGCCCGAACCGGTCGTTCACCGCCTTGAAGTGGTCGACGTCCAGGGCCAGCAGGGCGACCGGCGACCCGGCGCCGTCCGGCAGCAGCATCGTGGCCAGCACCCGGTCGAGGTGACGCCGGTTGTGCAGCCCGGTCAGGTGGTCGCGGACGGCCTCCTCGGCGAGCTCCTCCTGGAGCCGCTCGATGACCTCCAGCTGGGCCAGGAGCCGGGCGTTGAGGGCCTCGACGGCCAGGTGCCGCGCCCGCTCCTCGCTCACGTCCCGCAGCACCGACACCCGGCCGAGCAGCCGGCCGCGGCCGTCGGTCACCGGTGTGGTGCGCACGTCGCACCAGAGACCGGGCAGGAGCTCGGTCGGCCGGCCCCCGGACCGCCCGGCCACCGACTGCAGCAGGGTGGCGAGGTCCGGGCCGGCCACCTGGGCGAGCGTGGCGCCGAGCGGGTCGACGGTGCTCGTCGGCCGGACCCGGCGCAGCAGCGCACGGGCGGCCGGGTTGAGGTCGAGGACCCGGCCCGCCGGGTCCGAGACCACGACCGCGTCGGTCATGGTGTCGACGGCGTGGCTGCGGGCGACGGGGACCAGCCGCAGCAGCCCCATCCGGAGCAGGGCGTACCCGGCGACCACCCCGGTCAGCACGAACAGCACGGGGGTCAGGTCGACCGTGCCCTGGTCGGCCATGAGGCCGGTGAGGGCGGCGTTCCCGACGAAGGGGGGCAGCACCGACAGCAGCAGGACGCCGGTCTGCCGGCGCGCCAGCGTCGTGCTGGACCGCAGCCGCCAGACCAGCAGGCCGAGGGCACTGAGGACCATCAGGTAGCTGTAGGCGGCGTGGGCCAGGAACAGCGGGCCGACCACCAGCTCCACCTGGCCCGCGGGCGCGGACAGGTCGGTGCCGCCGTAGATCCACGGCCAGGTGGCCGGCAGCACGGTCAGGACGGTGATGGTCAGCGGTTCGACGACCAGCGCCGCGCGGAGCCGACCACTGGGCCGCCAGGACGGGTCGGCGAGGGCGCGCGGCAGGCACCACAGCCCGATCACCACAGCGCCCGCACCGAGGAAGGCCACCGGCTGACTGGCCCGCCGCAGCCCGGCACCGACGTCGAGGAGCAGGACGACGTCGGCTGCCGACCAGAGCGCGATGCCCACCATCACGAGCGTCAGGCAGGTCGCGGCCGAGTTGCCGTCCCGCCGTTGCCAGCAGACCCAGGCGACGGCGAGCGAGACCGCGATGGCGGCCACGAAGAGCGCCGCCAACGGAACCGGCTCCACGGCGTTCTCCCACCGTTCAGCGGCGACTCGTCTGGTCGCCCTCCTCGCGGTCTTCGGTACGCGGGCCCGATGACTGTGCCCCTGCGGCGACGACGTCCCCCGCGCGGGTGACGCGGGCCGGCGCCGCTACTGGGCCAGCATGTCGTCGGTCACCACGGACTCGGTGTCCGGGATGCCGAGGTCCTTGGCCCGCTTGTCGGCCATCGCCAGCAGACGCCGGATGCGCCCTGCCACGGCGTCCTTGGTCATCGGGGGGTCGGCGCGCTGGCCGAGCTCCTCCAGCGACGCCTGACCGAACTCCAGCCGCAGCCGCCCGGCGACCAGCAGGTGCTCGGGAGCGTCGTCGGCGAGGATCTCCAGGGCGCGCTCCACCCGGGCGCTCGCGGCCACCGCCGCCCGCGCCGAGCGGCGCAGGTTGGCGTCGTCGAAGTTGGCCAGCCGATTGGCGGTGGCCCGGACCTCGCGGCGCATCCGCCGCTCCTCCCAGGCCAGGACGGCGTCGTGGGCGCCCATCCGGGTCAGCAGCGCACCGATGGCGTCGCCGTCCCGCACGACCACCCGGTCGGTGCCGCGGACCTCCCGGGCCTTGGCCGCGATGCCCAGCCGCCGCGCTGCGCCGACCAGCGCCATCGCCGCCTCGGGCCCGGGGCAGGTGACCTCCAGGGACGAGGAGCGCCCCGGCTCGGTCAGCGAGCCGTGCGCCAGGAAGGCACCTCGCCACGCGGCCTCGGCGTCACCGATCCCGCCGGAGACCACCGACGGCGGCAGGCCCCGGACGGGGCGGCCCCGCTGGTCGACCAGCCCGGTCTGCCGGGCCAGGCCCTCGCCGTGCTTGGCGATCCGGACCAGGTAGCGCACCCCCCGCCGGATGTTGCCGCCGGCCAGCACGCTCACGCCGCTGGTGTAGCCGTACACCTCGCTGATGTCGCGGCGCAGTCGCCGGGCCACCGAACCGGTGTCCAGCTCGGCCTCGATGACCACCCTGCCGCCCACGATGTGCAGGCCACCGGAGAAGCGCAGCAGCGCGGTCACCTCGGCCTTGCGCTCCGAGGTCTTCGTGCACTCCACGCGGGAGAGCTCGTCCTTCACCATCGCCGTCATGGCCACCAGCTGTGTTCCCTTCCCCCTGTGTGCCGGCCGGTGTCACGGTCGTCCCCGTGTCCGGCCACTGCCCTGCCGGTCACCGCGCGCCGACCACGGAGGCCAGCGCGGCAGCGAGCCGGGAGGGGTCGTGCTGTGGTGCACCGTCCGGTGCAGCCACCGGTGCGAGCACCAGTTCTGCACCACATGCCTGCACAGCAGACAGCAGACCACGCCGGTCAACAACCGCAGCGGTGTCCGCGATCACCGTGTGCAGCGACACGCCCCCCAGATGTGCCAGCAGGACCCGTAGGTGCTCCTCCGGTGAGAAGCCGTCGGTCTCCCCCACCTGGGGCTCCAGGTTGAGCACCACGACCACCCGCGCCGTCGTCTCCGCCAGGGCCGTCCGCAGCCGCGGGACCAGCAGGTGGGGCAGCACGGAGGTGTACCAGGAGCCCGGCCCGAGGCTCACCACGTCGGCCGTCGCGATCGCCGCCAGCACCTCCGGAGGGACCGGGGGGTCCGCCGGGGAGACCCGGATGTCCTCGACGTGCCCGGGCGTGGAGGCGATCGCGACCTGGCCGCGGATCCGCCGGGTCTCCTGCGGGTCGTCGGGGTCGACGCTGGCCACCGTGGCCACCAGGTCCAGGGGCACCTCGGCCATGGGCAGCACCCGGCCGCGCGCCCCGAGCAGCTGCTCCAGCACGCCGAGGGCCCGGACCGCGTCACCACCGTGCATCTCGGTCAGCCCGGTCAGCATGAGGTTGCCGACGGGGTGGCCGGCGAGCACACCGCTGCCACCGAAGCGGTGCTGGAGCAGGGCGGCCATCTCCTGGGTGCGCGGGTCGTCGCCGGCGAGCGCGGCCAGCGCCATCCGCAGGTCACCGGGTGGCAGCACCGGCATCTCGCGCCGGATCCGCCCCGAGGACCCGCCGTCGTCGGCGACGGTGACCACCGCGGTCAGCTCCGTGGTGAGCCGACGCCAGGCGGCCAGGGCAGCGGCCAGGCCGTGCCCGCCACCGAGGGCGACGACCCGCAGACCGGGCGTCTCCACTACTCGCGCCCCAGGTCACGGTGGCGCGCGGTGGCCGGGACACCCTCGGCTTTGAGCCGACGGGCGAACTCCTCGGCGATGGCGACGCTGCGGTGCTTCCCGCCGGTGCACCCCACGGCGAGGGTCAGGTACCGCTTGCCCTCGCGCCGGTAGCCGGGCAGCAGCAGCCGCAGCACCTCGCTGTAGCTGTCCAGGAAGGCACCGGCGTCGTCCTGGGCGAGCACGTAGTCGCGCACCTCGGCGTCCCGGCCGGTCATCGACCGCAGCTCCGGCACCCAGTGCGGGTTGGGCAGGAACCGGGCGTCGACGACGAGGTCGGCGTCCAGCGGCAGGCCGTACTTGAAGCCGAAGCTGAGCACGGTCGCCACCACCTCCGGCAGCTCGCCGTCCGGCACGAACGCCGCCTCCAGGGTGGCCCGCAACTGGTGCACGTTGAGGTCGCTGGTGTCGATCCACAGGTCGGCGTCGCCGGCGACGCCGGTGAGCAGCTCCCGCTCGGTGTCGATGCCGTCGATCAGCCGGCCGTTGCCCTGCAGCGGGTGCTCGCGCCGGACCGACTCGTAGCGCCTGATCAACACCTCGTTGCGGGCGTGCACGTACACCACGCGCGGCCGGTGCCCGGCGTCGGCGAGCTGCCGGATGGACTCCTGCAGGTCGCTGGAGAAGGCCCGGCTGCGCACGTCGACGACGGCGGCGAACCGGCGCAGGTCGCCCCGGGCGCCCAGCTCGACCATCGGCTGCAGCAGGGCGGGCGGGAGGTTGTCGACCACGAAGAAGCCGAGGTCCTCCAGCACCCGGCCGGCGCTGTTCTTGCCGGCTCCGGAGAGCCCCGTCACCACCACGACGTCCAGCGGGGCGAGCTCCGTGCTCGTCCCGTCGTCCGCCGGCGGGACGTCGCTCTGCGGCCCGGCCGGCACCGGGTGGGCGGCGGCGCTCATGCCCGCTGCCCGGCGGCGGGGTGGACCCGGCCGATCTCGGCCGTCTCGCCGGCGTCCGCCCCGTGCACCGGTGACGGCGGTGCGCCCGTGGCCACCGCCGGCTCCACCTCGACGGCGTCCTCGGCGACCACGTCGGGCGAGGCCCCGGCGGCCACCGGCTCGGCGACGGCGGCCAGCACCGCCTCGGCCGTGCGCCGGCCGATGCCGGGGACCGCCGTGAGCTCCTCGACCGAGGCCGCGCGCAGCCGCTTGAGGGATCCGAACTGCTTCATCAGAGCCTTCCGCCGGGTGTCGCCGAGCCCCGGGACGTCGTCCAGGAGCGAGACCAACATGGTGCTGGATCGCTTCTGCCGGTGGTAGGTGATCGCGAACCGGTGCGCCTCGTCGCGCACCCGCTGCAACAGGTAGAGGGCCTCGGAGGTGCGCGGCAGGATGACCGGGTCGGGGTCGTCGGGCAGCCAGACCTCCTCCATCCGCTTGGCCAGACCGCAGACGGCGACGTCGACGATGCCCAGCTCCGCCAGCGAGCGGCTGGCTGCGGCCACCTGCGGGGCGCCGCCGTCGACCACCAGCAGGTTGGGCGGGTAGGCGAACCGGCGGGGCCGGCCCTCCTCGGCGGCGACGCCCTGCTCGTCCCGGCGGTCCTGCTCCTCCTTGAGGTGCCGGGCGAAGCGGCGTCGCACGACCTCGGCCATCGCCGCGGTGTCGTCGGTGCCCTGGGCGACGGAGAACCGCCGGTAGTCGGACTTCTTGGCCATGCCGTCCTCGAAGACGACCATGCTGGCCACGACGTTCGTGCCCTGCACGTGTGAGACGTCGATGCACTCGATCCGCAGTGGCGCCTCGGGCAGGTCCAGCGCCTCCTGGATCTCCGACAGCGCCAGCGACCGGGCGGTGAGGTCGCTGGCCCGCTTCACCCGGTGCCGGGCGAAGGACTCCTTCGCGTTGCGCTCGACGGTCTCCATCAGGCTGCGCTTGTCCCCCCGCTGCGGGACGCGCAGCGACACCCGGGAGCCGCGCAGCTCGCTGAGCAGCTCGGCGTAGACCTCGGCGTCGTCGGGCAGCTCGGGCACGAGCACCTCCCGGGGGACGACCTCTCCCACCTCCCCCGTGCCGGTCTCCTCGTCCACCCCGCCGTAGACCTGCAGCAGGAACTGCTCGACGAGCTGGCCGGTGGTGACGTCCTCGACCTTGTCGATGATCCAGCCGCGCTGCCCGCGCACCCGGCCACCGCGGACGTGGAAGACCTGGACGGCGGCCTCCAGCTCGTCCTGGGCGAAGGCGACGACGTCGGCGTCGGTGCCGTCACCGAGGACGACGGCCTGCTTCTCCAGCGCCCGGCGCAGCGCGCCGAGGTCGTCGCGCAGCCGCGCGGCCCGCTCGTAGTTCATCTCCTCGGCGGCCTCGGTCATCTGCCGCTCGAGCCGGCGGATCATCTGCTCGGTGCGACCGCCCATGAAGTCGCAGAAGTCGTCGACGATCTCCCGGTGCTCCTCGGCGCTGACCCGGCCGACGCAGGGCGCCGCGCACTTGCCGATGTAGCCGAGCAGGCACGGCCGGCCGATCTGCGCCGCCCGCTTGAAGACGCCGTTGGAGCAGGTGCGGGCCGGGAAGACGCGGGTGAGCGTGTCGACCGTCTCGCGGATCGCCCAGGCGTGCGCGTAGGGACCGAAGTACCGCACGCCCTTGCGCTTGGGGCCGCGCATGACCTGCAGCCGCGGGTACTCCTCGTTGAGCGTCACGGCGAGGCTGGGATAGCTCTTGTCGTCCCGGTACCGGACGTTGAACCGCGGGTCGAACTCCTTGATCCAGTTGTACTCGAGCTGGAGGGCCTCGACCTCGGTGCCGACGACGGTCCACTCCACGCTGGCGGCGGTGGTGACCATCTGCCGGGTGCGCGGGTGCAGCCCCCAGACGTCGGCGAAGTAGCTGTTCAGCCGCTGGCGGAGGCTCTTGGCCTTGCCGACGTAGACGACCCGGCCGGCCGGGTCGCGGAACTTGTAGACCCCGGGGCTCTCCGGGATGCTGCCGACCGCTGGGCGGTACGTGGACGGGTCGGGCATGCACCCAGGTTAGGTCTGCCCACCGACAACCCGTCGCCCGCTCCCGGCAGCCCCCCGGTGGGCGACGCAGCCGGACGGCCGAGAGGATGGGGACGGCGGCCTGAGCAGCGGGTGCCCACCGGGTCCTGACAGTGAGAGGTCTCCCGTGATCCCGTCCCTGACCGTGCCCGACAGCAGCCTGGCGCTGCTCCGCGAGGGCTACACGTTCATCTCCCGGCGCTGCGACCGACTCGGCTCCGACGCCTTCCGGACCCGCCTGTTGCTGCAGCCGGCGGTCTGCCTGCGCGGCGCCGAGGCGGCCGAGCTCTTCTACAGCGGCGAGCGGTTCGACCGCACCAACGCGTTCCCGCCGTCGATCGGGCACCTGCTCCAGGACCTGGGCAGCGTGCAGACGCTGGAGGGCGATGCCCACCGGCACCGCAAGGACATGTTCCTGACCGTGCTCCAGGGCACCGGCAGCGACGCGGTCACCGAGGCGCTGGCCCAGGAGTGGCGTCGCGCCGTCCCGCGGTGGCAGCAGGCCGGCCACGTGGTGCTCCACCCGGCGGTCAACGAGGTGCTCACCCGGGCGGCGACCCGGTGGGCCGGGGTGCCGATGAGCGAGCGCGACGTGCGGCTGCGCACCCGTGAGCTCGCGGCCATGGTCGACCAGGCCGGCACCGTGGGCCCGCGGAACTGGTGGGCCCACGCCCTGCGCAACCGGTCGGAGCTGTGGGCCCAGGGGTTGGTGACCCGGGTGCGCAGCGGTGACCTGGAGGTGCCCGCCGGCAGCGCACTGTCCGTGATCGCCGGTCACCGGGACACCGACGGCGCCCTGCTCACCGTGCCGGCCGCCGGGGTGGAGCTGCTCAACGTGCTGCGCCCGATCGTCGCGGTCAGCCGGTACGTGGTGTTCGCCGTGCTCGCCCTGCTGCAGCACCCGCACTGGCAGCAGACCTTCGCTGCGGGCAACGAGACGGACCTGATGGGCTTCGTCGACGAGGTGCGCCGGGTGTACCCGTTCTTCCCGCTGATCGCCGGCCGGGTGCGCAGGCCCTTCCGCTGGCAGGGGCACGACTTCCCGGTCGGGCTGCGGGTGCTGCTGGACATCTACGGCACCGACCACGACGCCCGGCTGTGGCCCGAGCCGGAGGTCTTCCGCCCCGAGCGGTTCCGCGACTGGGTGGGCGACGCGTACACGCTGATCCCGCAAGGCGGCGGGGAGTACCGGGACGACCACCGGTGCCCCGGAGAACCGATGACCCGGCTGCTCATCGCCGAGTCGGTACGGCTGCTGACCCGGTCGATGCGGTACGACGTCGGGGTCCAGGACCTCAGCGTCAGCCTGTCCCAGCTGCCCGCACTGCCGCGGAGCGGGTTCGTCGTGCACGGCGTCCAGCCGGTGGCCCCCGCAGCTGCCGTCACCGACTGACGCGGCCGACCTGCCTGTGGACGACGCCGGCACCACACCGGCCGCGGCTGCCAGGGTGGCCCTCTCAGCGACGGGCGACGGACGGGACGGGCATGCGCGGGACGGCGAGCAGTGAACGGGACGGCGTGGTGGTCACCGACCGCTGGGGCGGGAGCTGGCGGGTCCGCTGCCATCGCGCGGGGGTGTTGCCGGCCCCCGTGGCCCGGCCGGACGCCGCCGCGCTCGAGCGGCTGCTGCTGCCCTGGGGCACGCCCACGGGCTCACCCCCACCTCCGCCCCGGGCCAGCTGGGTGCTGGGGCGGTCGGCTCGCTGGCAGGGCTGGGCCGCTCCCGGCGCCGGTGTGGACCCGTGGCGGGAGGAGGCCTCCGCCCTCCGCGCCATCGCGTCGACGGCCGGGATCGGTTCGGTCGCCGCCTTCGTCCTGCTGCTGCGCGGTCGCCGCATCGCGCACCTGGCGGCGGCGGAACGGACGCACCCGTGGCTGGTGGAGTTCACGGCCTGCGCCGGGCCCACGCGGTCGGCGGTCTGGCTGGTCGAGGGGCCCGATGCGGCGCAGGCGGCTGTGGGCGAGGTGACCGGCGCAGTCCAGGCCGGGCGGCCACCCGCGCCGGCCGGCGGTCGGCTGCTCGACGTGCAGGACCGTCGCCGCTGAACCGTGGCCAGCTGGGGACCAGCGCACCGACGGTGTGGCCCCCGCCGGCCGGACGGCAGCGAGCTGCACTGTCAGGCGCCGAGGCGAGCCTCGAGCCAGCCGAGCAGGTCGGCGACGACCTCGTCGCGGTTGGTCTCGTTGAAGACCTCGTGCCGAGCCTCGGGGTAGACCCGCTGCTCGACGGGCAGCCCCCGCTCCCGGAGCAGCCCGGCGAGCGCGGTGACCTGGCCGGCGTCCCGGCCGCCGACCGGGTCGTGCTGCCCGGACAGCAGCAGCACCGGGAGCCCCTCCGGCAGCGCGGCGACCGCCTCGGGGCTGGCCGCGCGGACCGACATGCCGAAGACCCCGGCCGCGTAGCCGTGGGTCAGCGGGACCTGGTCGCCGGCGAGCGGGTCGGCCAGGTAGGCGTCGACCTCGGCCGGGTCACGGGACAGCCAGTCGTAGGGGGTGCGGGCGGGCTCGAACGGCTCGTTGAAGGCGCCGAGCGCGTCCAGCGGCTGGTCGCCCAGCCCGGCGGCCACGGCACCTTCCAGGGCGGAGACGGTGTCGGCCAGCTCCGGCGACACCCCGATCGGCCCGGACAGCACCAGGCCGCTCAGCTGGGCGCCGTCCCGCTGTGCGCTGGCCAGCGCGATGACCGAGCCCATCGAGTGGCCCAGCAGCACCCGGAGCACGCCTGGGTGCCCCTCGGCGGCGACCCGGTGCAGGGCCTCGACGTCGTCGAGTGCCCCGTCGGCACCGGGCGCGCCGAACCGGCCGGGGCCGGTGGCCTCGGCGGTGCGGCCGTGCCCGCGCAGGTCCATCGCGTAGACGGCCAGGCCCCGCTCGGTCAGCGCACCGGCCAGCCGCTCGTAGCGGCCGGAGTGCTCGGAGGCGCCGTGGACGACCTGCACGGTGCCGCGCACCTCGCCGGCGGGCAGCCACCGCCGGTAGGTGACGGCCACCCCGTCGGGGCGTGGGAGCTCGGACAGGTCGCCGGACGTCGTCGTCACGGTGGTTCCTCTCGGTCGGGAGCGCGCGGGGCGGCTGCAGCCGCCCCGCGCACCCGTCAGCTGGCCTTCTTCCGGGTCTTCTTCTTGACGCCGGAGGCCGCCGCGGCGACAGCCTCCGGGTCGAGGATCTTCGCCAGGAACCGGCCGGTGTGGCTCTCCGGGACCGACGCGACGAGCTCCGGCGGCCCCTCGGCGACGACCATGCCGCCGCGGAACCCGCCTTCCGGGCCCATGTCGATCAGCCAGTCGGCGCTCTTGATCACGTCGAGGTTGTGCTCGATGACGATGACCGAGTTGCCCTTGTCGACCAGGCCCTGGATCACCTGCAGCAGCTTGTTGATGTCCTCGAAGTGCAGCCCGGTGGTGGGCTCGTCGAGGACGTAGATCGTGCGGCCGTTGGAGCGCTTCTGCAGCTCGCTGGCGAGCTTGACCCGCTGCGCCTCGCCACCGGACAGCGTCGTCGCCGGCTGGCCGAGCCGGACGTAGCCCAGGCCGACGTCGGTGAGGGTGCGCATGTACCGGGCGATGGCAGGGATCGCGGCGAAGAAGTCGGCGGCCTCCTCGATCGGCATGTCCAACACCTCGGCGACCGTCTTGCCCTTGTAGTGCACCTCGAGGGTCTCCCGGTTGAACCGGGCGCCCTTGCAGACCTCGCAGGGCACGTAGACGTCGGGCAGGAAGTTCATCTCGATCTTCAGCGTGCCGTCGCCGGAGCACGCCTCGCACCGGCCGCCCTTGACGTTGAAGGAGAACCGGCCGGGCTGGTAGCCGCGGACCTTCGCCTCCGAGGTGCTGGCGAACAGCTTGCGGACGTGGTCCCAGACCCCGGTGTAGGTGGCCGGGTTGGACCGCGGGGTGCGGCCGATCGGCGACTGGTCGACGCCGACGACCTTGTCCAGCTGGTCCAGGCCGGTGATGGTGCGGTGCCGGCCGGGGACCATCCGCGCACGGTTGAGCTCGTTGGCCAAGGTCGTGTAGAGGATGTCGTTGACCAGGCTGGACTTGCCCGAGCCGGAGACGCCGGTGACGGCGACCATCATGCCCAGCGGGAAGGCCACGTCGATGCCGCGCAGGGTGTTCTCCCGGGCGCCCTTGACGACCAGCTCCCGGCCCGGCGTCCGCTCCCGCCGGATCGTCGGGATGGTGATCTCCCGGCGGCCGGACAGGTACTGGCCGGTGATCGACCGCTCGCTGGCGAGGAGGTCCTCATAGGTGCCGCTGACCACGACCTCGCCACCGTGCTCGCCGGCGCCGGGACCGATGTCGACGATCCAGTCGGCCTGCTTGATGGTGTCCTCGTCGTGCTCGACGACGATCAGCGTGTTGCCCATGTCGCGCAGCCGGACCAGCGTCTCGATCAGCCGGACGTTGTCGCGCTGGTGCAGCCCGATCGAGGGCTCGTCGAGCACGTAGAGGACGCCGACCAGCCCGGAGCCGATCTGGGTGGCCAGCCGGATGCGCTGCGCCTCCCCACCGGCCAGCGTGGCGGCCGGACGGTCCAGGGACAGGTAGTCGAGACCGACGGAGACGAGGAAGGACAGCCGGGCCTGGATCTCTCGGAGCACCTGGACGGCGATCGCCCGCTCGCGCTCGCCGAGCTCCAGGGCGTTGAGCCACTCGGAGGCCTCGCCGATGGACAGCCCGGTGACCTCGGCGATCGACCGGCCGTTCATCTTGACGGCGAGGATCTCCGGCTTGAGCCGGGTGCCGTGGCAGACGGGGCAGGGCACGTCCCGCATGTAGCCCTCGTACTTGTCCTTCATGAACTCGCTGTCGGTGTCCTCGTGGCGGCGCTCCAGGAAGGGCAGCACGCCTTCGAAGGCGGCGTAGTAGCTGCGCTCGCGGCCGTAGCGGTTCTTGTAGCGGACGTGCACCTGGTCCGGGGAACCGTGCAGCACCGCCTTCTGCACCTTGGCCGGCAGCTCCTCCCAGGGCGTGTTCATGGAGAAGCCGATCATGTCGGCGAGCCCGCCGAGCAGCCGCTGGAAGTACTCGTTGCTCATCGAGCCGGCCCACGGGGCGATGGCACCCTCACCGAGGCTCTTGCCCGGGTCGGGGACCACGAGGTCGGGGTCGACCTCCTTGCGGGTGCCGATGCCGGTGCACTCGGGGCAGGCGCCGAAGGGCGAGTTGAAGGAGAACGACCGGGGCTCCAGCGCCTCGAAGGACAGCCCGTCGTCGATGCAGGCCAGGTGCTCGGAGAAGGTGCGCTCACGGTGCAGGTCGTCCTCGGGGAGGTCCACGAAGTCGAGCACCACCAGGCCACCGGCGAGGCCGAGTGCGGTCTCGACCGAGTCGGTCAGCCGTCGCTTGGCGTTCTCCTTGACCGTCAGCCGGTCGACGATCACCTCGATCGTGTGCTTCTCCTGCTTCTTGAGCTTCGCCGGCTCGGTCAGCGGGTGGATGGTGCCGTCGACCCGGACCCGGGAGAAACCCTGGGTCTGCAGCGAGCTGAACAGGTCGACGTACTCGCCCTTGCGCGCCCGCACGACGGGGGCGAGCACCTGGAACCGGGTGCCCTCCTCCATGGCGAGCACCTGGTCGACGATCTGCTGGGGCGTCTGGCGGGAGATCGGCTTGCCGCAGTTGGGGCAGTGCGGCTGACCGGCCCGGGCGTAGAGCAGGCGGAGGTAGTCGTAGACCTCGGTGATCGTGCCGACCGTGGACCGCGGGTTGCGGTTCGTGGACTTCTGGTCGATCGACACCGCCGGGGAGAGGCCCTCGATGAAGTCGACGTCGGGCTTGTCCATCTGGCCCAGGAACTGGCGCGCGTAGGCGGACAGCGACTCCACGTACCGGCGCTGGCCCTCGGCGAAGATCGTGTCGAAGGCAAGGCTCGACTTGCCCGAGCCGGAGAGCCCCGTGAACACGATCATCGCGTCGCGGGGCAGGTCGAGGTGGACGTCCTTGAGGTTGTGCTCTCGGGCGCCGCGGACGACGAGCCGGTCCATGTGATCCCTGTCGGTCGCAGTGGTTCGGTGCTGGTCCGGTCGCGGGGCGGCGGGGACCAGTGGTGCAGTGCGGAGCTCGAGGCCGGTGAGGTGCATCGCCCAGTGGAACGGTGGCCCGACAGGCGGGCTTCCCGGCGCGGGTGTCGGCTGGGTCTCCCCCGCCCGCGCTGGGCGACGATGCCCGGTCAGCCGGCGGGGCCGCCGACGCGTCCTGCCGGGGCGAAGACCGGCGCGTGCCGGCGCCAGGGCAGCCGGCCTTCGAGCTCCCCGGCCAGCCAGAGTAGCCGCGTCTCGGCCCCGGCCGGGCCGACGAACTGGACGGAGGTGGGCAGCCCGTCCCGGCCCGGGCCGGCCGGCAGGACGAGCGCCGGCAGGCCGGCCACGTTCCAGGCCGACGTCCACGGCGCCCAGCGGGCGTTGGCCGTGATGTTCGCCAGGAAGCCCCGCTCGTGCCACGGCCGGGCGGCCAGCGGCGGACCGGAGACCACCGGGCTGAGCAGGACGTCGACGTCGGCGAAGTAGTCGGCCATCCGGGCCCGGAACGCCGCCGCCGTCTGCGGGCGGACCAGGCCGGCACGGCGCACCCAGCGGCCTAGCCGGGCGTGGGTGCGGCTGCGCGGCTCCAGCGCCCGCCGGTCGAGGCCCAGCGCCTCGGCGTCGGCGTCGGCGCCGGCCAGCCACCGGGTGATGGCGCCCAGCGCCGCAGCGGGCGTGATCACCGGCTCCTTGTCGACCACGACGTGACCGGCGGCGCGCAGCTCGGCGACCACGGCGTCCATCGCCGCGCGGCCGGCGGCGTCCAGCCGGACGCCGAGCACGGGCGACCGGGTGGAGACGGCGATCCGCAGCGGCCCGGCCGGGGCCGCCGGCGGGACGGGCTCGGTGCCGGCCAGCACGGCGAAGCCGACGGCCAGGTCGGCGACGGTGGTGGCGAGGACGCCGTTCTCTGCCATCCCCGACCAGCTGTCGGCGCCGATCTGGGCCGGGACCACACCGGAGCCCGGCTTGAGCGTGACGAGGCCGCAGGCGGCGGCGGGCAGCCGGAGGGAGCCCATGCCGTCGTTCCCCTGGGCCAGCGGCACGACGCTGGCGGCCACGGCGGCGGCGCTGCCGCCGGAGGAGCCGGCGGCCGAGCGTGCGGTGTCCCAGGGATTGCGGGTGACCGTGCCCGCACCGTCGGTGGCGCAGTAGAGACACAGCTCCGGCACCCGGGTGATGCCGACCACGACCGCGCCCGCGGCCCGCAGCCGGGCCACCACCGGGTGGTCGGCGGTGGCCGGGACCGGCCGGTGGGCCCGCGACCCGTCGGTGACCGCCTCGCCGGCGACCGCGACGTTGTCCTTCACCGCGATCGGGACGCCGGCCAGCGGCAGCCGGGCCCGGTCGGGGTGTGCGTCGACCACCGCGGCCTCGGTGAGGGCGGCCTCGGTGCGGACCACCCGGAAGGCCCCGATCCGCGCCTCGACGGCGGCCAGGTGCTGCAGATGGGCACGGACCACGTCGACGGCGGAGAGCTCTCCCGCGCGGACCCGGGCGGCGAGCTCGGTCGCCGGCAGACCGACGACCCCGTCGAGCACCACCCCGCCGGACCCTGCTCCGGCCGGCGCAGCGGCGGGCCCGGAACCTGCACTAGCGTCCATGCCGACGAACCTAGACGGCGGCACCGACAGTCCCGGACGGGAGCAGCATGAGCGGGCAGACGTACACCGGTGACGTGCAGGTCGGCGGCCCCGCCGACGTCCGGGAGCTCCCCGGGCTGACCATCCGGAAGCTGGCCGTCAGTGAGATGGCGAACAACGTCTACCTGCTCACCAGCACGGCCACCGGGGAGTCCCTGCTGGTCGACGCCGCGGCCGAGCCGGCGGCGCTGCTGGAGCTGATCGGTGACGCCGACGTCCGCACGGTCGTGACCACGCACGGGCACTGGGACCACCACCGTGCGCTCCCGGAGGTGGTCCGGGCGACCGGCGCGGAGATCGTCGCGCACCCGGCCGACGCGGCCGACCTGCCGGTGCCGGTCACCCGGCCGGTGGAGCACGGTGACACCGTCGCCGTCGGCGACCAGACCCTCGAGGTGGTGCACCTGCGCGGGCACACGCCGGGCAGCATCGCGCTGGTCTGGCGTGGTCCCGAGGGCGCCGGCACGCACGTCTTCACCGGCGACAGCCTGTTCCCCGGCGGCGTGGGCAACACCCAGTCCGACGTTGCCCGGTTCACCAGCCTGGTCGATGACGTGGAGAGCCGACTGTTCGGTGAGCTGTCCGACGACACCTGGGTCTACCCGGGACACGGGAGCGACACCACGATCGGCGCCGAGCGGCCGGACCTGCCGGAGTGGCGCGCCCGCGGCTGGTGACGGGACGGCGGTCGGCGCCATCGCCTACCGTGCCGCACATGGCCGACGGTCCTCCTGTCTCGCTGGGCGCGGTGAACGTCGGCGCCCGAGATCCCCGTGCACTGGCCTCCTTCTGGGCCGGCCTGCTCGGCGGTGAGATCGCCGGCGAGCACGGCGACTTCGTGTTCGTCTCCGCCCGGGAGCCCGACGGCTTCGCGATGTCCTTCTGGCCGCACCCCGGCGATCGTCCGGAGCAACCGGCCCAGCACCTCGATCTCACGGTGCCGTGGGGGACGCGGACCGCCGCGGTGGACCGCGCGATCGCGCTCGGCGCGGTCCACCGGTGGGACGTGCTCGACGAGGTCCCCTGGGTGCAGTGGTCGACCCTCGCCGACCCGGAGGGCAACCTCTTCTGCCTTGCGGAGCACCCGCCTGCCGGGTGACGCCCGACGCCGGTCGGTACGCCGGCGCGGAGCGGCCGGACCTGCCGGAGTGGCGCGCCCGCGGCTGGTGACCGACGCGGCGCAGCGCCCGATCTCGGAAGAGCTCTAGTCCTCGAAGAGCTCCACGAGCTCCTCCGCCGTCCCGGGCACGTGCAGTGGCACCACCGAGATCGACCAGTCCGGGCGGCGCTCGTCGAGGTCGACCGCCAGGTCCCACGCCGCCCTCGCGGTGAGCGGGCCGAAGCACGCGTCGTCCCCGTCCTCCCCCACCGCGACCTCGACCAGCCAGTTGTCGGAGAGATCGGCCGCGAGCTCGGCGAAGTCGGCCTCGCTGTCCTCGTCGGGCTCCGGGAGGTCGGCCTGGACGGGGTAGATGAGCGCCATGCGGACACGCTAGACCGGCTCGCGGCCCCTGACCGCCCGCATCAGCCGCCGCTCCGGATGCCGGTTCACCGATGCCACACCGGGTAGTGCACAACCGGAGCCGTGGACGAACGCGCCCGCGGCACGTCCGGAAGCGCCGCGTGCCTGCGGCCACCGCCCGAGCGAGGAGAGCTCCATGACCACGTCGACCAGCGACACTGCGACCGGCAAGCGCGACATCAAGTCCCACGAGGCGACCAGCTTCGCCGACCTGGGCAAGGAGATGTGGGCCTACCTGACGGGCAAGGGCGCGGCGATCAACTACGAGTTCGTGGACATGACCGTCGAGGTCCCGCGGGAGACCGGTCCCGACGCACCCCGCGCCACCTGGAAGCTGAACGGGACGCTGCGCATCACCACCGCCGAGAACGCCAGCAAGGGATGAACCCGGAGGTGGCCCGCCTCGACGTGACGGGCGACCTGTCGATCGAGGTCGACGGCGCGCCCGTGCGGGTCACCGCCGCGGGCGGTGACGTGCACGTGGTCGCCGACGACGTCCGCGGGTTCGTGCTGGGTCTGCGGGCGGCGGCCACCGCCCGCACCGGGACCCGGCCGGGCCGCGCCGACCTCGCCCAGCTGGCCGGCGCGCTGGCCGATGCCGGGCTCACCGCCCGGCTCGACTCGCCGTCGCAGCACATCGTCACCGTGGGCTCGGGCGTCGACTCCTCACTCGGCGGCGCACTGCTGGGCACCCGACAGGCACGCCCAGACGCCGTCGGCATCATCCGCGCCAGCAGCCGGGCCCGTGCGGTCGAGACCGCGCTGGTGGCGACGCTGCTCGCCCTCGGCTATGCGGTGGTCCGCCGCCGCAGGTGAGCGAGGGGACAGGACAGCGCGCTCCTCAGACGACCCGGGTCGCCCGCACGGTCAGCGGCTCGGCCGGGTCCGGCCCGGCCGAGCCGCCGACGGACCCGGCCGGCAGCGCGCCCATCGCCGAGCTGTTCTGCGGAGTCGGCAGCCAGCGGCCCCACCAGCGCAGCACGTGCTCGAGCCGTGCCTGGCGGTGCTTCGGCCGGCCGGACCGCGACAGCTCGTGGCCCTCCCCCGGGAACAGCAGCAGCTCGGTGGGGACGCCGCGGCGCTTGAGTTCCACGTAGAGCCGGGTGCCCTGTTCCAGCGGGCAGCGCCAGTCCTCCTCCGAGTGGATCACCATCGTCGGCGTGGTGATCCGGTGCGCCGAGGCCATCGGCGACTGCGCGGCGACGCGTCCAGGATCGGTGCCCACGTACTCGTCGGGGAAGAAGAACCCGATGTCGGAGGAGCCGACGAAGCTGACCGGGTCGTTGAACCCCCGCTCGCTGATGCCGGCGACGAACCGGTCGGTGCGGCCGAGCAGCAGCGTGGTCATGAACCCGCCGTACGAGCCGCCCATCAGCCCGACGCGGGTGTCGTCCAGCCCCGGGTCGGCCAGCGCTGCGTCCAGGAAGGCGAGCACGTCGTCGGCGTCCAGCTCGCCCATGTGCTCCTTGATCACCCGCCCGTGCGCCTGGCCGTAGCCGGACGACCCGCGGGGGTTGCACATCAGCACGGCGTAGCCGGCCTCGACGTAGGCCTGGGTCTCGTCGAAGAGCGTCCACCCGTACTGGCTGAACGGCCCGCCGTGCACGGTCAGCAGCACCGGGTGCGGCCCGGGACCGGGCGGTGTGGTGACCCAGCCGTGCACCGGGTAGCCGTCCGGCGCGGTCGCCGTCGTCTCCCGCATCCGGTGCAGCCGACCGGTTTCCTGCAGCGGTGCACCGAAGCCGGTGATCAGCCGGCGGCGTCCCGGGGTGATCGCGATGAGCTCGCCCGCCGAGCGGTCGTGCGCGACGGTGGCGACGACGACGCCGCCCCCGACGGCCACCCCGCGCACCGTGTACGGCCCCTCGACCAGCGCCTCGGGCTCGCCGCCGTCGAGCGGGACCCGCAGCAGTTCGACCGCACCGCGCCGCTGGACGCCGACGAAGGCGGCGCCCCCGGCCACCACGGTCGCCGGTGTCTCGTCGCCGCGGTCGTGCTCCTCCGGATCGAGCAGCGGCACCACGGGCCCGCCGTCGGCGCTGACCTGGGCTAGGGTCGTGTTCCGGCCGACGAAGTCCCGGCCGAGCGGGCCCAGGTCGGGGATCGCCGAGAGGTAGAGGGTGCTGCCGGTGGCGTCGTCCGGGTCGTAGGCCGGGTGGGCGCAGGCGGACCGGGAGTCGGTGACCCGGCGCAGCCCGCTGCCGTCGGGCCGGACGACGTACACGTCGGTCACCCGGTCCAGGTCAGCACCCTCGTGCCGCGCGGAGACGAAGGCGAGCTCGGCGCCGTCCGGACGCCACGTCACGTCGGTGTCGTCCACGTCGCCGCCGGTGACCTGGAACGGCGTGGGCCGCTCGTCGGCGGTCTCGGCGGTGTCGGCCGGCAGGTCGACGACGAAGACGTGACTGCGGCGGTCGTTGGTGAACCCGACGCCGTCGGCCCGGTACGTCAGCGTGGTGATCAGCCGTGGGGGCTCCGCACCCGGCGACACGTCCTCGTCGGTGCCGTACCGCCCCTGCTCGGGCACGCGCGCGGTGTAGGCCAGCCGACGGGAGTCCGGCGACCACACCGGGGTGCCCGCGCCCAGGTGGTGATCGGTCAGCCGCCGGGCCGTGCCGCCGTCCACGGGCAGCACGTGCAGCTGCGGTCGCCCCTTCGGCTCGGCCGACAGGTAGGCCAGCCAGCGCCCGTCCGGGGAGAACACCGGCGCCGAGTCCAGGTGGCCGTGGGTGAGCGGCCGGGCCGGCGCCGAGCCGTCGGTCGGGACGGTCCACAGCTGGCCGCGGTACTCGTCGGTGTCCAGGTCCAGCCGGCTGACGGCGACGACGGCGGTCGCCCCGTCCGGGGACACCGTCGGCACACCGGGCACGCGCAGCAGGGAGAGGTCGGCAGGCCGCATGCGGGCACGCTAGCCCAGGCGCACAGCGGCGCAGATGATGAGCCCTGCTAAGGGGTGAGTGCTCCCGGGTCGCGCCGTTCCGCCCGGATGCTGCGGGCCAGACCCAGCGCCCCGAACAGCGGCAGCGCGGCGAGCAGCAGGAGACTGCGGTCCAGCCCGAGGACCTCGCCCGCACCGCCGACCACCGCCGACCCCACCCCGCCGCCGACCAGGAAGACCAGGGTGGCGATGCCGAGTGCGACGCCGCGCACCTCGTCGGGGACGGCGCCGCCCACCGCGGCCATCAGGGCCGGCTGGCCCAGCCCGAAGGCGACCGTCACCAGGACGACGGCCGTCACCAAGCCGGGGGCGGAACCAGCGGTGGCGCCCAGAGCAGCGACCAGCAGCGCGACGGTCGCGGTGATCCCGGAGATGGCCAGCGACCGGGCGGGGCCGAGCCGGGCCAGCAGCGGGCCGGCCAGCCGCGGGGCGAGGAAGCCGGTGACCGCGCTGGGCACCAGCGCCAAGCCGATGTGCAGCGGTGTCCACCCCTCGCCCGCGAGCACGGCGGGGACGGCGATCAGCAGCGCGAACCAGGCGGCCGGGACGGCCGAGGCGGCCAGCGCGCTGCGCACCACCACCGGCTCCCGGAGGACGGCCCTGGGCAGGAAGCCCTCCGGCCGGCGGCGCACCTGCGCGGCGACCGCCGGGATGCCCAGCCCGAGCAGGGCAGCACCGACGGCGGCGATCACCACCCCGGAGGCCGGTGACTGCACGAGCAGCACCAGGCCGGCGGCGGTGCCGGCGACCAGGACCGCGCCCAGCACGTCCAGCCGGGCACCGGTGCCCACGGCGGGGACCGAACGCCACAGCACCGGCACGAGCAGCAACCCGAGCGCCGGCAGCACCACGACCGCCCGCCAGCTGGCGACGTCGGCCACCAGCCCGCCGACCAACGGCCCCAGCGCACTGACCGCCGCCGCGGTGCCGGTGACCTTGCCCAGCGCGGCCGTGCGCACCGCGCCCTCGTACCGTGCGCTGACGATCGCCATGCCGAGCACCGGGACCGCAGCCGCACCCAGGCCCTGGAGGATGCGGGCACCCAGCAGCACCGGGTAGCTGGGGGCCAAGCCGCCGAGCACTGCACCGGCGGTCATCAGGGCCACCCCGACGACCAGCGGCAGCCGGATGCCGGCCAGGTCGGCGACCCGGCCGTACACGGCGGTCGCCACGGCCAGCATCAGCGCGTAGAGGCTGATCACCCAGGAGACGCCACCGGTGGTCAGGTCCAGGTCGGCGGCGATGGCCGGCAGCGTGACCGCGACCGCAGCACTGCCCATGCCGGCGAGTCCGAAGAGGAACCCGACCAGGCCGGCGACGCGGCCGGCGTCGGTCGGGGCGCTCATGACCGGGAGCCAACCACGCGCCGGCCCGACGGCGGGACGGCGTCCTGGTGGCCGCCGGCGGCTCGACGGTGGAGCCGGGGACGATCCCGCCCCGCTGACGGCCTGCCGCGCGAGACGGCGGCCCGGGCGACCGGGCCGCCGTCCGGCTCAGTTCCTGCGGGGCTGGTCCTCGCCGGTGACGGCCTGCGCGCGCCGCTCGTCCTCGGTGAGCGCATCGGCCCGACCGGGCTCGCCGGTGTCGGTCGCGGCCGGGTCGATCGCGGCACCCTGGACATCGGGCACCTCGCCACGGGTCTTGATGAGGCTGGCCACGGTGGCGACGAGCAGGACCACCAGGATCACCGTGAGGGACAGCCAGGTCGGGATCGCCGGGATGCTCTCCAGGGGCTCGCGCTCACCGGCGAAGGGGTACTGGTTCTCGTGCAGCGCCTCGAGGATCAGCTTGACGCCGATGAAGGCGAGGATGACGGCCAGCCCCAGCGACAGGTAGACCAGGCGCTTGAGCAGGCCGCCGAGCAGGAAGTACAGCTGGCGCAGGCCCATCAGCGCGAAGATGTTCGCGGTGAAGACGATGAACGGCTCGCGGGTCAGCCCGAAGATGGCCGGGATGCTGTCCAGCGCGAAGAGCAGGTCGGTCGTGCCCAGTGCGAGGAACACCACGATCATCGGCGTCCACAGCTTCTTGCCGTTCTCGACGACCCGGATCTTGCTGTCGTGGAAGTCCTGGGTCATCGGCAGGACCTTGCGCATCCGGCGGATGAGCCCGTTCTCCTCGTAGTCCTCGTCCTCCTCGCGGTGCCGGACCAGGTTGATCGCGGTGTAGACGAGGAAGGCGCCGAAGAGGAAGAAGACCCAGATGAACCGCTCGATGACGGCGGCGCCGGCGAGGATGAAGAGGCCGCGGAGCACCAGCGCGATGATGATCCCGACCATCAGGACCTCTTGCTGGAGCTTCCGGGGCACCCGGAAGCGGGCCATGATGATCACGAAGACGAAGAGGTTGTCGACCGAGAGCGAGTACTCGGTCAGCCAGCCTGCGTAGAACTCCGTGGCGAACTGGCCGTTCGTCACCGCCAGCACGATCCCGCCGAAGGCCACCGCCAGGCCCACGTAGAAGACCACCCACAGCGTCGCCTCCTTCACGGAGGGCTCGTGCGGACGACGGACGACGAGGGCGAGGTCGGCGAGCAGCAGGACGGTGAGCCCCACGAACGTCGAGATCTCGAACCAGACGGGGAGCTCCACGGGCGGGACTGTACAAGTTGGTTGTAGCCAACACCCGGCCAGCCGGGGCGCGCCGGGTGGGCGTCTGGCCGATGGTGCGCGGTTGCCCGCCGGCGGTCCCGGGGACGACGGTCGTCGTCCCCGGGGCCGCACTCGTGATCAGTCGGTGTGTGTCTCCGGTCGGCTGACCGGCACCCCACGCGGGTCGGCGGGAGTGTCGGCCGTGTCGGTGTCCGGGTCACCCGGCGCACCGATGTGCCGTCCAGTGCTGTCGGCGCCGGGCTCACCGGCGTCGCGCTGCTCGCGCCGCGCCGCGTCCTTCTTGTTCTTGCGCAGGCTGGCCCAGGTGGTGATCACCAGGGTCACCAGGATGACCAGCAGCGACAACCAGGTCGGGATCTCCGGGATCAGCGTCACGTGCTCACCGCCGTTGATGAACGGCAACGTGTTCTCGTGCAGGGCGTGGATCAGCAGCTTGATGCCGATGAACCCGAGGATGATCGACAGGCCGTAGGCCAGGTACACGAGCTTGTCGAGCAGGCCGTCGATGAGGAAGAACAGCTGTCGCAGGCCCAGCAGCGCGAAGGCGTTCGCGGTGAACACCAGATAGGTCTCCTGGGTGAGACCGAAGATCGCCGGGATCGAGTCGACGGCGAAGAGGATGTCGGCGCTGCCGATGGCGATCAGCGCGATCATCAGCGGGGTGATGAACCGCTTCCCCTTGATCTTGGTGATCAACCGGTCGGAGTGGTACTCCTCGGTCGTCGGGAGCACCTTGCGGGTCAGCCGAAGGACCGAGTTCTCCTTGAACTCCTCGTCATCGTCGTGACCGCCGCTGCGGGCCTGGGCGATCGCGGTCCAGATGAGGAAGCCGCCGAAGATGTAGAAGACCCAGCTGAAGTTCTCGATGGCCGCTGCCCCGAGGAAGATGAAGATCGTCCGCAGCACCAGCGCGAAGGCGATGCCGAACAACAGGACCTTCTGCTGCAGCTCTCGAGGCACGGCGAAGCTCGCCATGATGAGCACGAAGACGAAGAGGTTGTCGACCGAGAGGCTCTTCTCGGTGACCCACCCGGCGAAGTACTCCCCGGAGTAGGTGCCACCCCAGAAGACGAACACCACCAGGCCGAAGAGCACGGCGATGCCGACGTAGACCGCCGACCACTTGGCGGACTCGGCAAGGGTCGGCGCGTGCGGCGTGCGCACGTGGCCGATGAAATCGAAGACGAGCATCCCGATGATCGCAGCCACCGTGATGCCCCACACCCACAGGGGGACGTCCATGCACTTCCTCCGGTCGTCTGGCTCATGTCAGCACCGGAGGTCTCTCCCACCGGCCCGCGAGCGGGTCGGCCGGCGGCGCCGGGGACCGTGGGATCCCGTGTTGACGACACTGCCGCGAGCGGGATACTCCCCTCCACGTGAGGCCTGCCCGGTCCGGCGCGACAGCGCACCGCCCCCTGCAGCCCAGGCCCCAGGGTCCCCTACGAACGGCCGGGCCGCAGAGTTCCCGCAGACGGTGAGGACCTCAGAGCTGAGTCAGGCGTGTGCGGCGTCGAACTGCCGCAGCTCCTTCTTCAGCTCGGTCAGCTCGTCGCGCAGCCGGGCCGCCACCTCGAACTGCAGTTCGCGGGCCGCAGCCAGCATCTGCTCGTTCATCGAGGTGATCATGTCGGCGAGCTCGTTGCGCGGCAGCCCCTGGACGTCGATCGACCCGGCCTTCGCCTTGCTCCGCGACGACAGCCCCGGCACCGGCGACTTCCCCCGCGACTGCTGGCGCCCCGAACCGCCCAGCAGCTCGGTCGACGTCATGTCCTCGGCGTCCTCGGCGGCCTTGTAGATGCCGTCGAGGATGTCGACGATCTTCTTGCGCAGCGGCTGTGGGTCGACGCCGTGCTCGGTGTTGTAGGCGATCTGCTTCTCGCGCCGCCGGCTGGTCTCGTCGATCGCCTGGGCCATCGACGGGGTGATCTTGTCGGCGTACATGTGCACCTGGCCGGAGACGTTGCGCGCGGCCCGGCCGATGGTCTGGATCAGCGAGGTGCCCGAGCGGAGGAAGCCCTCCTTGTCCGCGTCGAGGATCGCCACCAGCGACACCTCGGGCAGGTCGAGCCCCTCCCGCAGCAGGTTGATGCCGACCAGCACGTCGTACTCGCCCTGCCGCAGCTCCCGCAGCAGCTCGACCCGGCGCAGGGTGTCGACCTCCGAGTGCAGGTAGCGGACCTTGATGCCGAGCTCGAGCAGGTAGTCGGTGAGGTCCTCGGACATCTTCTTGGTCAGCGTGGTGACCAGGATCCGCTCGTCCTTCTCCGTACGCAGCCGGATCTCGTGGACCAGGTCGTCGATCTGTCCCTTGGTCGGCTTGACGACGACCTCCGGGTCGACCAGCCCGGTCGGGCGGATCACCTGCTCCACCACGTCACCCTGGACCCGGCCGAGCTCGTAGTGGCCCGGGGTCGCCGAGAGGTAGACGGTCTGCTTGATGCGGTCGGTGAACTCCTCCCAGCGCAGCGGGCGGTTGTCCATCGCCGAGGGCAACCGGAAGCCGTGCTCGACCAGCGTGCGCTTGCGGCTCATGTCGCCCTCGTACATGCCGCCGATCTGCGGCACCGTCACGTGCGACTCGTCGATGACGAGCAGGAAGTCGTCAGGGAAGTAGTCGATCAGGCAGGCGCCGGCGCTGCCGGGCGCCCGGCCGTCGATGTGCCGGGAGTAGTTCTCGATGCCCGAGCAGAACCCGACCTGCCGCATCATCTCGATGTCGTAGGTGGTGCGCATGCGCAGCCGCTGGGCCTCCAGCAGCTTGCCCTGCTTGTCCAGCTCGGCCAGCCGCTGCTCGAGCTCGGCCTCGATGCCTCCGATGGCCCGCTCCATGCGCTCGGGGCCGGCGACGTAGTGGGTGGCGGGGAAGACGAACAGCTCGTCGACCTCGCGGATGACCTCGCCGGTCAACGGGTGCAGGTAGTACAGCCGCTCCACCTCGTCGCCGAACATCTCGATCCGGCAGGCGAGCTCCTCGTAGACCGGGAACACCTCGATGGTGTCGCCCCGGACCCGGAACGTGCCGCGGGTGAAGGCGAGGTCGTTGCGGGTGTACTGCTCGGTGACCAGGGTGCGCAGCAGCTCGTCGCGGTCGCGCTCCTCCCCCACCTTGATCTTCAGCGCCCGCTCGACGTACTCCTCGGGCGTTCCCAGGCCGTAGATGCAGGAGACCGTCGAGACCACCACCACGTCGCGCCGGGTGAGCAGGCTGTTCGTCGCGGAGTGCCGCAGCCGCTCGACCTCGTCGTTGACCGAGGAGTCCTTCTCGATGTAGGTGTCGGTCTGCGGGACGTATGCCTCGGGCTGGTAGTAGTCGTAGTAGGAGACGAAGTACTCGACGGCGGCGTCGGGCAGCAGCTCCTTGAACTCGTTGGCCAGCTGCGCGGCGAGGGTCTTGTTCGGCGCCATCACCAGGGTCGGGCGCTGCACCTGCTCGATCAGCCAGGCCGTGGTGGCCGACTTGCCGGTGCCGGTGGCGCCGAGCAGCACGGTGTCCTGATCTCCGGCGTTCACCCGCTCAGCGAGCGCCTTGATCGCCGTGGGCTGGTCGCCGGAGGGCTGGAACTCGCTGACGACACGGAACCGCCCCTGGGTGGGCCGGATGTCGGTGGATGCACGCACGCCGACGACGGTACGACGGGCCTGTGACAGAAGGGGCCCGCGCGTCGTCCGGGCCGCCCCGGGCCGGACGTGACCCCGTCCGGGTGCGCCGCGTGGGACCCGTGGGACGGCAGATCGACACCCCGCCGCCGTGGGGCCTTGTCGACACGCCGGAGGACCCCTAGCGTCAGCGCCCGCAGGAGCGAGCAGCACCGGTCGCCGCCAGTGCCACCCGGGGTCACCGGGCGAGGTCGGCGGCGCCGGGTTGCTGCGCCTTTCCCTGCCCGGCGCAGGCCCGCAGCGGAGCCCTCGGGTCGGCCCGGCGGGTCGTGCGGCGGGGTCGGGTGGACCGGCCTTGGCAGACTCACCCCGAGGACCGCCCGCGATCGTCCTCCGAACGCCGACCGTGTCCTGCGCGTCACAGGTGTGCGGAGGACCGGACGCGGGCATCCGACGACGAACCCCCCGGTTCAGCCGTGACGACCCGCGCCCCCGCCCCGAGCCCAGGGGCGACCAGCTCAGGAGGACGAACTCTCATGACCACCCAGGTGTGGCCCGGTTCCGCATATCCCCTCGGGGCGACCTACGACGGCACGGGCACGAACTTCGCGATCTTCAGCGAGGTGGCCGAGAAGATCGAGCTGTGCCTGTTCGACGAGGCGGGCAACGAGGAGCGCATCCGCCTCCCCGAGATGGACGCCTACGTCTGGCACGCCTTCCTCCCCGGGGTCCAGCCCGGCCAGCGCTACGGCTTCCGCGTGCACGGCCCGCACGACCCCGAGCAGGGGCACCGCTGCAACCCGAACAAGCTGCTGCTCGACCCCTACGCCAAGGCCATCGACGGCCAGGTGGACTGGGACGAGGCGGTGTTCGGCTACCACTTCAAGACCGGTGCCAAGAACGACGGCGACTCCGCGGCGCACATGCCGAAGTCCGTCGTGATCAACCCCTACTTCGACTGGGGCGTGGACCGTCCGCCGAAGACCCCGTACAACAAGACGGTCATCTACGAGGCGCACGTCAAGGGCCTGACGATGACCCACCCGCGGATCCCCGAGGACCTGCGCGGCACCTACGCCGGCGTCGCCCACCCGGCGATCATCGAGCACCTGCTGGAGCTCGGGATCACCGCGATCGAGCTCATGCCGGTGCACCAGTTCGTGCAGGACGACACCTTGCTGCAGAAGGGCCTGCGCAACTACTGGGGCTACAACACGATCGGCTTCTTCGCCCCGCACAACGAGTACGCGCAGCAGACCGACGGCCAGCAGGTGCAGGAGTTCAAGGGCATGGTCCGGGCCCTGCACGAGGCGGGCATCGAGGTCATCCTCGACGTCGTCTACAACCACACCGCCGAGGGCAACCACATGGGCCCGACGCTGTCCTTCCGGGGCATCGACAACTCGGCGTACTACCGGCTGGTCGAGGACGACAAGCAGTACTACATGGACACCACCGGCACCGGGAACTCGCTGAACGTCCGGACGCCGCAGTCGCTGCAGCTGATCATGGACTCGCTGCGCTACTGGGTCACCGAGATGCACGTCGACGGGTTCCGCTTCGACCTGGCGTCGTCCCTGGCCCGGCAGTTCCACGAGGTGGACCGGTTGTCGGCGTTCTTCGACCTCTGCCACCAGGACCCGATCGTCAGCCAGGTGAAGCTGATCGCCGAGCCGTGGGACATCGGCGACGGCGGCTACCAGGTCGGCAACTTCCCGGCGCTGTGGACGGAGTGGAACGGCAAGTACCGCGACACCGTCCGCGACTTCTGGCGGGGCGAGAACGCCACCATCGGCGAGTTCGCCAGCCGGATCACCGGCTCGGCGGACCTCTACCAGCACTCCGGCCGGCGTCCGGTGGCCAGCATCAACTTCGTCACCGCGCACGACGGGTTCACGCTGAACGACCTGGTCTCTTACCACGAGAAGCACAACGAGGCCAACGGCGAGGACAACAACGACGGCGAGAGCCACAACCGCAGCTGGAACTGCGGGGTCGAGGGCAAGACCAAGGACCCCGCCATCAAGGCGCTGCGGGCCCAGCAGCGGCGCAACCTCATCACCACGCTGATGCTGTCCCAAGGTGTCCCGATGCTGCTGCACGGCGACGAGCTCGGCCGCAGCCAGGGCGGAAACAACAACGGCTACTGCCAGGACTCCGAGCTCACCTGGATCGACTGGGAGAACATCGACGAGGGCCTGCTGGAGTTCACCAAGCTGGTCACCAAGCTGCGCACCGACCACCCGACGTTCCGCCGTCGGCGGTTCTTCCACGGCCGCCCGGTGCGCCGCGCGGAGGGCGACCCGGTCCAGGACGTCGCCTGGTTCACCCACGCCGGTGAGCTGATGAGCGAGGAGGACTGGGACGCCCACTACGCCAAGTCGATCGGCGTCTACCTCAACGGCCACGGGATCCGATCCACCGACGAGCGGGGCGAGCCCGTCGTCGACGACTGCTTCTACCTGGTGTTCAACGCCTGGCACGAGGACATCGAGTTCACCCTGCCCAGCAGCGAGTACGCCGAGGGCTGGACGGTGGTGGTGGACACCGCGGAGATGAGCGAGGTCGAGCCGCTGGTGATCAAGGCCGGTGACACGTTGACCGTCGCGGCGCGCGCCACCGTCGTCCTGCAGGCCGCCCCGTGACCCAGCCGGCCGCGAGTCGCCCGGCCGAGAGCCGACGCCGGGAGGTGCCGGCGAGCACCTACCGGCTGCAGGTGACCGCCGACTTCACCCTCGACGACGCGGCGGCCGTGGCCGGCTACCTGGCCGACCTCGGCGTGACCCACGCGTACTCCTCCCCGCTGCTGCGCTCGGCGGCGGGGAGCACGCACGGGTACGACACGGTCGACCACGCGCACATCGACGAGCCGCGCGGTGGGCGGGCCGGGCTCGACCGGTTCGTGACCGCGCTGCACGAGCACGGCCTCGGCCTGGTGCTGGACCTGGTGCCCAACCACATGGGCGTCAGCGACCCGGCCGAGTCCCGCTGGTGGTGGGACCTGCTCCAGCACGGGAGGGAGTCGGCCCACGCCGACGCCTTCGACGTCGACTGGGACTTCGGCGGCGGCAGGATCCGGGTCCCGGTGCTGGGCAGTGCGGACGACGTCTCGGAGCTGCAGGTCGTGGACACCGCCGACGGCCCCGAGCTCCACTACTACGACAACCGCTTCCCGATCGCCCCGGGCACCGCGCAGGGCACGCCGCAGGAGGTGCACGACCGGCAGCACTACGAGCTGGTCGACTGGCGGCGCGCGGACGACCAGCTGAACTACCGGCGGTTCTTCGCGATCAACACCCTGGCCGGGCTGCGGGTGGAGGACCGCGACGTCTTCCGCGCCACGCACGCGCTGGTCGTCCAGCTGGTGGAGAACGGCGCAGTCGACGCCCTGCGGATCGACCACCCCGACGGGCTGGCCGACCCGAAGGGCTACCTGGACCTGCTCGCCGAGGCGACCGGGGACCGCTGGACCGTCGTGGAGAAGATCCTCGAGCCGGGCGAGGAGCTGCCGGAGGACTGGCAGACGGCCGGGACGACGGGGTACGACGCGTTGGCCGAGGTCGACGACGTGCTGGTCGACCCCGCCGGCGAGGCGGCGATCACCGCGCTGGACACCGAACTGGCCGGCGGCCGGGTCGACTACGCCCAGCTCGTGCACGACTGCAAGCGCGAGGTCACCGACGGGATGCTCGGGTCGGAGGTGGCCCGGCTGCACCGGATCGTCGGAGAGCTGCCCGGGGTGTCCACCGAGCAGGTCACCGAGGGCCTGGCCGAGCTGCTGGCCGGCTTCCCGGTCTACCGCAGCTACCTGCCCGTCGGCCGCGAGCACCTGGACGCCACGGTGGCCGCGGTGAAGCGCCGCCGGCCGGATCTCACGGCCGCCGTCGACGCCCTGCACCCGCTGCTGAGCTCGGCCGGCACCGAGCTGGCCACCCGGTTCGAGCAGACCTCGGGCCCGGTGATGGCCAAGGGAGTCGAGGACAGCGCCTACTACCGGTGGTCGCGGTTCGTCGCGCTCAACGAGGTGGGCGGTGACCCGGCCCGGTTCGGGACGACGGTGGAGGAGTTCCACGCGGCTCAGCAGCACCGCCTGGAGGTCAAGCCGGCGTCGATGACGACGCTGTCCACCCACGACACCAAGCGCAGCGAGGACGTGCGGGCGCGGCTGGCCGTGCTCGCCGAGCTCCCGTCCGAGTGGGCCGGCCTGGTCCACGGCTGGCTGGACCGGCATCCCCTGGCCGATCGCCCGCTGGCGCACCTGGTGTGGCAGAACCTGGTCGGCGCGTGGCCGCTGTCCCGGGAGCGGGCGCACGCCTACGTGGAGAAGGCGGCCCGGGAGGCGGGCACCTCGACCACCTGGACCAACCCGGTGCAGGAGTTCGAGGACCGGTTGCACGCCCTGGTGGACGCCGCGTTCGACGACGCCACGACGCATGCGGAGATCGAGCGGTTCGTGGCGCGCATCGCGCCGTTCGGCTGGTCGAACTCGCTGTCGCAGAAGCTGCTGCAGCTGACCATCCCCGGGGTCCCGGACGTGTACCAGGGCAGTGAGCTGTGGGACTTCTCGCTGGTCGACCCGGACAACCGGCGTCCGGTCGACTACGGGCAGCGCCGCGAGCTGCTCGCCCGGCTCGACGGTGGCTGGGTGCCGCCGGTCGACGAGACCGGTGCCGCGAAGCTGCTGGTGGTCTCCCGGACGCTGCGGCACCGCCGCGACGTCCCGGAGGCGTGGTCGGGGTACGCCCCGGTGCCGGCCCGCGGTCCGGCGGCCGACTCCGTCGTCGCCTTCGACCGCGGCGGCGTGGTCACCGTGGCGACCCGGCGGCCGGTGCACCTGGCTCAGACCGGCTGGGGCGACACCTCCGTCGGCTCGCGGACCGGCGCCTGGCGGGACCTGCTCACCGGCACCCGGCTGGTCTCCGACTCCGGCGGCATCCGGCTGAGCGAGCTCTGCGCCCAGCTGCCGGTCGCCCTGCTCGTCCGGGACTGATCCGGCCCGGTCCCCACCACCAGGCCCTGGTGGTGGGGGCCGGACGGTCAGAACCGGATCGCGTCGATCACCTTCACCCGGACGGCGATCAGCGCGGGCACCAGGCCGGCCAGCGCGCCGACGGCGGTCGCCGCGACCAGCCCCTCGACCGCCGCCGAGACCGGGAAGCCTGGTGCGTCGACCAGCGGGACGCCGCCGGCCAGCCACCGCTCCAGCGGCAGGTTCCGGACGATCGCCACCGACAGCGCGACAGCGGCGAGCCCCGCCAGTGCGGTGGCCACGACGCTCTCCAGCACCACCGCGGAGAAGACCCGCGCCGAGGTCGCCCCGAAGCTCCGCCGGACGCCGATCTCCCGGATCCGCTGGCGGACGGTGACCAGCCCGATGTTCAGCACCCCGAGCCCGCCGAGGGCCAGCACCACCAGCCCGGCGGCGCGGACGGCGAGCCGGAGCGTGGCGATGGTGTCCTCCAGGTTCTCCGGGTCCTGCCGGTAGGCCTGCACCTCCGCACCGGGCAGCAGCCGGGCCAGGTCTGCCTGGACTGCGGTGACGACTGCGTCGGCCTGCGCGGAGGGCACCCAGAGCTCCAGCGTGGGCGGCGACCAGAAGCCCGGGGCCCCGGCCGCGGTGACGGCGTCCCCGGCCGAGGAGTCGATCCGGTAGGCGCTCGGGAAGCCCTCGTTCCAGTCGAGCACCCCGACGATCGTGGCCAGCACCGGCTGCGAGCCGCCGATCACCACGGTCGGCCGGGAGCTGAGGTCCGGGACGCCCAGCAGCGTGAGGAAGTCCCGGTTGACCACCAGGGCGGGCGACAGGCTCTGCCGGTCACCGGTGCGGAACCAGCGGCCCTCGACCGGCTGGATGCGGTGCAGCGGACCGTAGGACGGCGAGACGCGCCTGGTCTCCACGGCCTGCGTGTCCCCGGGGAACCGGTAGAGCCCGTTCTCCTGGGCGAGGGTGGCCACCGCCTCCTCCGGCAGCCCGTAGCGGGTCACCAGCGCGTCGACCCCGGCGTCCCACTCCTGCTGCGGCACGTTCCCGGTCATCGGGTCGTAGGCGGAGACACCGATGGTCGCCGTCCGCCCGCCGCTGGCCTCGGCCTGCTCCTGCTGCACCTGCGCGGCGATCTGGCCCAGCGCCGTCACCGTGGTCATCGCCAGCACGGCCAGGAAGACCCCGACCAGCGACAGCAGGACCCGGGCCTTGTGCACCCGGACCTCGCCCCACGCCTCGCTGAGCGTGCCCAGCAGCCCGGTCATGCGTCGGTCCGGTCACTGGTTGCCGCAGCGAGCGCGTCCCCGGCGGGAACGGGGGTGAGCCGACCGTGGTCGAGCCGGAACCGGCGGCCGGCCAGCGCGGCCACCGAGAGGTCGTGGGTGATCGTCACCAGGGCGGCACCGTTCTCGGCGGTCACCTCGGCCAGCAGCGCCATCACCGCGGCCCCGGTCTCGACGTCCAGCGCACCGGTCGGCTCGTCGGCGAGCACCACCCGGGGCCCGCGGACCAGTGCCCGGGCGATCGCCACCCGCTGCTGCTCACCACCGGAGAGCTTCTCCGGCACCGACAGCGCACGGGGGCCCAGGCCGACCCGGTCGAGCATCGCCCGGGCGGCCCGGTTGCGGGTGAGGAAGTCCCGGCCGCGGGCGTAGAGCAGCGGCGCGGCGACGTTCTCCTCCGCGGTGCGCCGCGGCAGCAGGTTGAACTGCTGGAAGACGAAGCCGAAGGTCTCTCCCCGCAGCCGGGACCGTCGCCGTCCACCGAGGGCGTCGGTCGGCTGCCCGTCCAGCAGGTAGGTGCCGGCGGTCGGGCTGTCCAGCAGGCCCAGCACGTTGAGCAGCGTGGACTTCCCCGAACCGGACCGGCCGACGATCGACACGTGCTCGCCGGCCGCGATGCTCAGGTCGACGCCCGCCAGCACCGGCAGCAGGCTCCCGTCGGGCAGCCGCACGTCCCGGCCGATCCCGGAGAGCTCCAGCAGGCTCACCCGTACGGCCCGCCCATGCCGTAGGGGTCGGCGGCCGCGTCGTCGGGCACCGGGACGAACTCCAGCACCGACTCCCCCTCGGTCAGACCGCCGGTGATCTCCACCTGCTGCCCGTCGGTGAGCCCCAGCGTGACCGGTCGCTCCTCGGGGGTCCCGTCGGCGCCGGGCACCCAGACCACCCCGTTCTGCACCGAGCCCTGCACCGCGGTCACCGGCACCACCAGCGCGTCGGCGACCTCGCCCGCCTGCACGGCCACCGTCGCCGCCATCCCGGAGAAGACGGTCACCTCGGCCGGGACGGCGCACCGGGCGGTGGTGGTGGCGGTGATCGGCATGCCGGTCATCGGGTCCACCCCGGCGCTGGCCTGGTCCTCCCCGCTCGGCGGGGCACCGAGGGTGAGCCCCGTGCAGGTGAACGGCGCCGGGCCGCCGGTGACCGTGACCTCGGCGGTGGCGGGCGGGCTCAGCAGCCGGAACTGGTCGGCCTGGGAGAGCGACGCGGTAACCGAGAGGGTGCCCGGGGAGATGGTGCCCACGGCGTCCCCGACGGCGACCACCTGGTCCTTCAGGACGTCCAGGGTGGCCAGCCGGCCGGCCGCCGTCGCGGTGACCGTCACCACCTTCACCAGCGGGTCGCGCGGCGTCGAGGTCGGGTTTCCCTCGGCGTCCGTGCCGACGACCGGGTCGCGCTCCTCCTCGAACCGGACGTCCAGCAGCTTGTCCCCGACCGCCACCGGAGCCCCGGCGCTGACGTGCAGCCGGCTCACCGTCCCGGCGGCGGTCGCCTTGACCGGCACCGCGGGGTCGGCGGCGATGGAGCCCTGCACGGAGACGGTGTTGGTCACCGTGCCGCGGGTGACCGGGATCGACGGCGACCCCAGGTCCACGCCGGGGGCGCTGGTGACGCCGGTCGGGTCGGCCCCGCCGCTGCCGCGGAAGGCCAGGACGACGAGCGCCACCGCGATCACCGCCCAGATCAGGATTCGCAGCACGGGCAGGACCCAGGTCCGGACCACCGTCATGTCGGCTCTCTTCGTCGCGCGGAACGGAAGCGTGCAGAACCTAGCGGGCCGGAGGCCTCCCTGTGGTCATCCCGGAGACGGAATCGCGGCCCTGAGCAGGTCGTCCTCGCGGTGGACGCCGCCCGGCCCGAGACGTGCCCACCGGCGACGGTTGACGGCCGGGTGCCCGGGCATGATCCACCTGCCCGTCCCCCGCACCGCCCTGGAGGCCCCCGCATGTCCGAGCCCGTCGAGTTCACCGTCTGGGCGCCGCTGCCTGCGCGGGTCCGCCTGCAGGTGGACGGCGAGGTGCACGACATGCAGCGGGACGACGCCGGCTGGTGGCACGCCACGGTCCCCGCGTCCCCCGAGGCCGACTACGGCTACCTGCTCGACGACAACCCGACGCCGCGCCCCGACCCGCGCTCCCGCCGTCAGCCCGACGGCGTGCACGGTCTCTCCCGCCGCTTCGACCCGTCCGGGTACCGCTGGGGCGACGGCGCCTGGACCGGGCGCCCCCTCGCCGGCGGGGTGGTCTACGAGCTGCACATCGGCACCTTCAGCCGCGAGGGGACCTTCGACGCGGCGATCCGGAACCTGGACCACCTGGTCGACCTGGGCGTCGACTTCGTCGAGCTGCTGCCGGTCAACGGCTTCAACGGCACGCACAACTGGGGCTACGACGGCGTCGCCTGGTACGCGGTGCAGGAGACCTACGGCGGCCCCGCGGGCTACCAGCGCTTCGTCGACGCCTGCCACCAGCGAGGGCTGGGCGTCATCCAGGACGTCGTCTACAACCACCTGGGCCCGTCGGGCAACTACCTCCCGGAGTTCTTCCCGGTCTTCGCCGAGGGCGCGAACACCTGGGGCAACTCGATCAACCTCTCCGGCCCGGACTCCGACGAGGTGCGGCGCTACATCTTGGACAACGCCCTGATGTGGCTGCGCGACATGCACGCCGACGGCCTGCGGCTGGACGCCGTCCACGCGCTGGTCGACGAGCGGGCCACGCACGTGCTCGAGGAGATGGCCGCCGAGGTCGCCCGGCTCTCGGTCGCCGAGGGCCGCCCGCTGTCCCTGATCGCGGAGAGCGACCTCAACGACCCGCGGATGGTCACGCCCCGGGTGGCCGGCGGCACCGGCCTGGACGCGCAGTGGAGCGACGACTTCCACCACTCCCTGCACACCCAGCTGACCGGCGAGGGGCAGGGCTACTACGCCGACTTCGAGGCGGCCGGGCTCGGCGGGCTGGCGAAGGTCCTCACCAGCGCGTTCTTCCACGCCGGCGACTGGTCCAGCTTCCGCCGGCGGCACCACGGCCGCCCGGTGGACACCGCGGCCCTGCCGGGCTGGAAGTTCCTCGCCTACCTGCAGGACCACGACCAGATCGGCAACCGCGCGGTCGGCGACCGGATCTCCGCCTCGCTCTCCCCCGGTCTGCTCGGCGTGGGCGCCACTCTGGTGCTGACCAGCCCGTTCACCCCGATGCTCTTCATGGGCGAGGAGTGGGGCGCGGCCACCCCGTGGCAGTTCTTCACCAGCCACCCGGAGCCGGAGCTGGGCCGGGCCACCGCCGAGGGCCGGATCGGCGAGTTCGCCGAGCACGGCTGGGACGCCGCCGTGGTGCCCGACCCGCAGGACCCGGAGACCTTCACCCGCTCGAAGCTGGACTGGTCGGAGCTGGACCGGGAGCCGCACACGCACGTGCTGGCGGTGCACAAGGCGCTGCTCGCGCTGCGCCGCCGGCACCCGGAGCTGGTCGACCCCGACCTCTCCGCGGTGCAGGTGCACTGGGACGACGCGGACCGGTGGCTGGTCGTGCACCGCGGCTCGTTGCGGGTGGTCGCCAACCTGTCCGACCAGCCGCGGGAGATCGACCTGGACACGGCGGCCACCCAGGTGCTGTTCGCCAGCGGCGAGCTGCCCGAGCTGGACGGGGCGCAGGTGACGGTGCCGGCGGAGAGCGCCGCGGTCCTGGCCACCCACTGAGCGTGGCGTCGCTGCCGCACGACCCGGCCGAGCTGGCCGACGCCTATCGGGTGTCGGCCGGCCGGCACCTGCGGGTCAACTTCGTCGCCTCGCCGGACGGGGCGATCAGCGTCGACGGCCGCAGCGGCGGGCTGGGGTCGGACGGCGACCGGCGGGTGTTCCGCACGCTGCGCGCGCTCTCCGACGCGGTGCTGGTGGGTGCCGGCACGGCGGCGGCCGAGGGCTACCGGCCGGTGCTCCCCGACTCCGCCGTCGGCCGGCTGCGGGCGGAGCTCGGCCGCCCGACGGTCGCGCCGATCGTGGTCGTGTCCCGGCGGGCGTCCCTGCGACCGGACGACCAGCTGGTCACCGCCGCCGTCACGCCGACCCTGCTGGTCACCTGCGCCGCGGCCGACGCGGACCAGCGGGCGGCGCTCACCGGCGCCGGCGTCGAGGTGCTGGTCTGCGGCGACGACGACGTGGACCTGCCGACCGCGCTGGACGCCCTGGCCGAACGCGGTCACGAGCAGGTGCTGTGCGAGGGCGGTCCGGCGCTGTTCACCGCCGCCCTGGCCGCCGGGGTGGTCGACGAGCTGGACCTGTCGATCGCCCCGCTCCTGGTCGGCGGCGGCCCCGGTCTGCTGCCGCAGGCCCTCCCGTCGCCCGTGCCCGCCGAGCTGCGGCAGGTGCTGGAGGAGGACGGCGTCCTGTTCACCCGGTACGCCCTGCGCTGAGGCCTCGCCCCTGGACGACCCCGTCGTGCTCGACCGGCTCGGAGGGGCTGCCCGGCGTCGTCGGCGACTGCTTGACTGGCCGGCATGGACCTGCCCGTGAACCCGCCGGTCAAGCCGATGCTCGCCAAGCCCGTGGCGAAGCTCCCCACCGGCGACGGCTGGTTCTACGAGCCGAAGTGGGACGGGTTCCGGTGCATCGTCTTCCGGGACGGCGACGAGGTCGAGCTGGGCAGCCGCAACGAACGCCCGCTGACCCGCTACTTCCCCGACGTCGTCGAGGCGGTCAAGGCCCAGCTGCCCGAGCGCTGCGTGGTCGACGGGGAGATCGTCGTCCCGCGCGGGGACCGGCTGGACTTCGAGTCGCTGCTGCAGCGGATCCACCCGGCCGCCTCCCGGGTGACCCGGCTGGCCGCCGAGACCCCGGCGTCCTTCGTCGCGTTCGACCTGCTGGCACTGGGCGAGGAGTCGCTGCTGGCGACGCCCTTCGCCGAGCGGCAGGCCCGGCTGCGCGAGGCGCTGGCCGGTGCGCAGGCACCGGTGTACGTCACCACGGTCACCTCCGACGCCGAGGTCGGGCAGCGCTGGTTCGCCGAGTTCGAGGGCGCCGGCCTGGACGGCGTCATCGCCAAGCGGGGCGACCAGCCCTACTCCCCCGACCAGCGCGTGATGACCAAGGTCAAGCACGTCCGGACGGCGGACTGCGTGGTGGCCGGCTTCCGCTGGCACAAGAGCGGGCCGGTGGTCGGCTCGCTGCTGCTGGGCCTCTACGACGACGCCGGCGCCCTGCAGCACATCGGCGTCGCGGCGTCGTTCTCGATGAAGCGCCGGGCCGAGCTGGTCGAGGAGCTGGCCCCCCACCGGGCCGAGGCGCTGGACGGACACCCCTGGCAGGACTGGGCGAACGCCCAGACGGACACGGACGGCGAGCGCCGGATGCCGGGGGCCACCAGCCGCTGGAACGCCGGCAAGGACCTGTCCTGGGTGCCGCTGCGGCCGGAGCTGGTGGTGGAGGTCAAGTACGACCAGCTGGAGGGCCGCCGGCTGCGGCACACCGGTCACTTCCTGCGCTGGCGCCCCGACCGGGACCCGCGGTCGTGCACCTACGAGCAGCTGGAGGTCCCGGTCCGCTACGACCTCGCCGAGGTCCTCGGCGGCTGAGGAGCAGCCGGGTCCGCGGGGACTGAGCGCATCCTCACGCCGAACCTGGCTGCCGCTCCCAGGTTCGGCTCCTACCCTTGCCGATCATGACCGCGCACCGCCGCCTGGCCACCGCCGGAGGAGCGTTCCTCGCCCTCGCCCTGACCCTCGCCGGGTGCACCTCCTCGGGCGAGGAGGAGACAGCCGCGGCCGTCTCCTCCTCGGAGGCCCCGCCGGCCGAGCCGGAGCCGCAGCTGATCGAGTGGACCGACTGCGACGACCAGATCGACCCGATCATCGCCGGGCGACCCGGGTCGGAGCGCGACCTCGTCTTCTCCTGCGGGACGACGACGGTGCCGGTCAGCTACGAGGACCCCGAGGGCGGCACCCTGCAGCTGTTCCTGGTGCGGGCCAGCCTCGCCGGGCAGACCTACCCGATCGGCTCGCTGATGGTGAACCCCGGTGGCCCCGGGCAGTCCGCCGCCGATGCGGCCATCCAGGCGGCGCTCACCCTCCCCGAGGCGGTCGTCAACCAGTTCGACATCGTCGGCCTCGACCCGCGGGGGACGGGGCTGAGCACCCCGGTCGAGTGCATCTCCGACGAGCAGAAGGACGAGCTCTTCGCGGCCGATCCCCGGGTCACCGACACCGCCGCGCAGGACGCCCTGTTCAGCCAGGTCGAGGAGGTCGCGGCCGGCTGCAGCGAGGAGTACCAGGAGGCGCTGGGCGCCTTCTCCACGGCGGACGCGGCCCGCGACCTGGACCTGGTCCGGCGGTCCCTCGGTGACGACCAGCTCAACTACCTGGGTTACTCGTACGGCACCACGCTGGGCTCCACCTACGCCGAGCTGTTCCCCGAGCAGGTGCGGGCGATGGTGCTCGACGGCGCGGTCGACCCCGACGCCACCCCGCAGGAGGCGGCGGAGGCGCAGGCGCAGGGCTTCGAGGCCGCCTTCGACGCCTTCGCCGCCAACTGCCTGTCGCTGATCAGCGGCTGCCCGCTGGGGCCCGACCCCCGCGCGTTCCTCGACGAGCTGCTGGCCCAGGCCGCCGCGGCCCCGATCCCGAGCAGCCGGGAGGGCGAGACCCGGCAGGCGACGCCGGGCCTGATCCTGGGCGGCGTGCGCTCGGCCCTCTACCAGCCCTCGGCCTGGCCGCAGCTGGCCCAGTCGCTGGCTGCCGCCCGGAACGGTGACGCCGCCGGCATCCTGACCCTGGCCGACACCTACACCGGCCGCAATGACGACGGCACCTACAGCAACGTGGTCGACGCCAACCTGGCGGTCAACTGTGCCGACACCGACGAGGAGTTCAGCGCCTCGGACGTGCAGGCCCTGGCCGCGGACTGGAACGCGCGCTACCCGCTCTTCGGCGCCGACGCCGCACTGAGCCTCTACACCTGCTCGGCGTGGGAGGCCCCGCGCACGCCCCTGCCCGAGCGGGACGCCGCGGGCAGCGCGCCGATCCTGGTCATCGGCACGCAGGGCGACCCGGTGACCCCGGTGACCGGCGCGGTCGACCTCGCGGAGGACCTGGAGAACGGGGTGCTCCTCACCTGGCAGGGCAGCGGGCACACTGCCTACCCCAAGACCGAGTGCGTGACGGCGGCCGTGAACGCGTACCTGATCGACCTCGCCGTCCCGCAGGACGGGACGACCTGCCCCGCGTGACCGGCTCCGGCAGGATCGACCCCGCACCCGGTCCTGCCTGACCCGAACGGAGCCTCATGGCCAGCAGCAAGGACGCCGTCGTCCTGGAGCTCGACGGCCATGAGGTGCGGGTGAGCAACCCGGAGAAGCCCTACTTCGGGGACAAGGGCATCCGCAAGATCGACGTCGTCGAGTACTTCGTCGCCGTCGGCGAGGGCATCCTGTTCGCGCTGCGCGACCGGCCGACGACGCTGGAGCGCTGGCCGGGCGGGGTGTTCGAGGGCGCCCGGCTCTCCACCAGGGTCGACAACACCGGCGACGCGTTCTACCAGAAGCGGGTGCCGAAGAACGCCCCCGAGTGGGTGCCGACGGCGCACATCAGCTTCCCCAGTGGCCGGACCGCCGACGAGATCGCCCCGGACTCGGTCGCCGTCGTCGCGTGGTGCGCGAACCTCGGGACGCTGACCTTCCACCCGTGGCCGGTGTCCAAGGGCGACGTCGAGTCGCCCGACCAGCTCCGGATCGACCTCGACCCGCAGCCGGGCACCGACTTCTCCGACGCCGTGTGGGTGGCCCCGCACGTGCGCGAGCTGCTGCACGAGTTCGGCATGGAGGGCTGGCCGAAGACCTCCGGCGGCCGGGGCGTGCACGTCTACGTCCCCATCCAGCCGCGCTGGACCTTCCCGGAGGTGCGCCGGGCGGTGATCGCGTTCGGCCGGGAGCTGGAACGCCGCATCCCCGACCGGGTCACGATGAACTGGTGGAAGGAGGAACGCGGCGAGAAGATCTTCATCGACTACAACCAGATGGCCCGGGACCGCACGATCGCCAGCGCCTACTCGATCCGGCCGAAGCCCCATGCGCCGGTGAGCGCCCCGGTCGACTGGGACGAGCTGCCCGACGTCTCGCCCTTCGACTTCGACGTCCGCACCATGCCGGCCCGCTTCGCCGCCGTCGGTGACAAGCACGCCGGCCTCGCCGACCACGCCTTCGACCTCACTCCCCTGGTCGAGCTGGCCGACCAGCAGGAACGGGACCTGGGACTGGGCGAGATGCCCTATCCCCCCGACTACCCGAAGATGCCCGGCGAGCCGATGCGGGTGCAGCCCAGCCGCGCGAAGAAGGTCCCCGCCGCGCAGGACTGAGCCGAGGGCTCGCCGCGCTAGCGTCGCACCGTGGCCGATCACCCGACGCAGGCCTGGGACCTGGTGGCGGAGGGGCGCCGGCACCGGGTGGAGGCGACCGGTTCGGTGTCGCGGACGGTCCGGTGGAGCGTCGACGGGCGGGTGGTGGCGGCCAAGAAGTCCGCTGAGGACACCGTGCGGCTCAAGCCGGGTGACCGGCTCAAGGGCGAGGACGACGTCAGCCCGGACGACCAGCCGGCCGACGTGGAGCCGGACGTCGGCTCGGTCACTGTGCAGTACACCGGCCTCGGCAAGCCGAAGCGGGCCACCTGGTACCCGCCTGCAGACGGCGCCGCCGTGCGTGCGGCGCTCGGCACCGGCGGGATCGACCTGGAACCGGAGACGGGGTCCCCAGCCGCGCTCCGGGAGGAGCGGATCCGTCAGCACCCCCGCCGGTACGCCGTGCTCGCCGTCGCCGGCGGCGTGGCGAAGGTGGTCCTCCCGCTGCTGCTCGGGCTGCTCGCCGTCCGACTGACCGTCGCACTTCCCTGGCCCGACTGGGACCTGCCGTCGATCCCGTGGCCGGACGTCGACCTGCCGTCGATCCCCTGGCCCGACGTGGACCTGCCCGACGTGGACCTGCCGGACTGGCAGGCCCCGGCCTGGGTGCGGTGGATCGCCGACAAGGCCCAGTTCGTCTGGCCCGTCCTGCTGGCCGCCTACCTGGCCCGGCGGGAGATCCGCCGCCGGCGAGAGCAGGACGCCCTGCGGGCGCAGCGCAGGGCGGAGCAGCAGTCCCAAGCCGGGCACGAGGCCGGTCACGAGGCGAGCCGCGAGGACGACGACCGGCCGCCGTCCCCTGACGGGCCGCCGCGGACGCCGGTGGCGCTCAGCCGGCCGGGCGACGGGCGGGCAGCTGACCGGCGACGTTGGCGCCGACGATCGCGGCGATGGCCAGCCACGCGTCCCACGGCTGCCCCTGGCCGAGCACGATCAGGCCGACCACGGTGGCGATCACCGGGTGGATGCTCATGAACACCCCGTAGGCGCCGGCGGGCACCCGGCGCAGCGCCAGCAGGTCGAGGAACAGCGGCACCGCCGAGGCCAGCACGCCCGCGGTGACGGCGTACCCCACGGTCACCAGCGACGGCGGGTGTGCGACCAGCACGGCGATGCCGATGGGGAGGAACACCAGCGCCGACAGCCCCGCCGCAGTGGCCGGGCCGGTACCGCCGGGCACCCGGGCACCCAGCTGCCGGTTGACCAGGATGTAGCCGGCCCAGCAGGCGGCGGCCAGCAGGCCGAGGGCGATCCCGGCGTGGTCGGTCGTCGGGTGCGGCCGGCTGAGCGCGACCACCCCCGCCAGGGCCACCAGCGCGCAGCCCAGGTCGCGCCGCCGCCGCGAGGCGGCCAGCGCCACACCGAGCGGGCCGAGGAACTCCAGCGTCACCGCCAGGCCCAGGCCGATCCGCTCGATGGCCGCGTACAGCGACAGGTTCATCGTCGCGAACACCACGGCCAGCAGCAGGATCGGCCGCCACTGGGCGGCCGTGAGCCGCCACGGCCGGGGCCGGACGACGCCCACCAGCACGATCCCGGCGACCCACTGCCGCACGGCCACCACCCCGACCGCTCCGATCACCGGGAAGGCCAGCGCCCCGACCGCCGCGCCGACCTGGTTGGCCAGCGCACTGCCGAACATCAGTGCCACGCCGGCACCCGCGCCCGGGGCACCGCCGGGGAGGTGGCTCGCCGGGCGGGCGACGACCGGGGCTGCCCCTCCCGCCGCGGGCTGGTCGATCCGCCGGGTACTGGTCACCGGTCGACCCTGACCTCCGCGGGTGCATGCACAAAATGCACACACCGGCTCATGCATACGCTGAGCGCATGAGCGTTGAGCTGCGGCACCTGCGGTGCCTGGTCACGATCGTGGACACCGGTACCTTCACCGACGCCGCGATCGAGCTGGGCGTCTCCCAGGCCGCCGTGTCCCGCGGCCTCGCCGCCCTCGAGGCCGAGCTCGGCACCCGGCTCCTGCGGCGCACCGCGCGCGAGGTCTCCCTCACCGCCGCCGGGCAGCGGGTGCTCGACCGCGCCCGCCGGGTCCTGGCAGAGGTCGGCCAGCTGGTCGAGGAGGCCGGTGGCACCGCGACCCGGCTGCGGATCGGCCACGCCTGGTCCGCGATGGGCCGGCACACCCTGGACTTCCAGCGCCGCTGGGCGACCCAGCAGCCGGGCACGGAACTCCGTCTGGTGCGCACCAACTCCCCCACCGCCGGTCTCGCCGAAGGCGCCTGTGACGTGGCCGTGCTCCGGGTGCCGCCGGACCCACAACGCTTCGGCAGCGTGCTGGTCGGGGTGGAGCGGCGCGTGTGCGCGGTCGCGGCCGACGACCCCTGGGCCCGCCGCCGTTCGCTGCGGATGGCCGAGATCGCCGAGCGGACCCTGCTGGTCGACCGCCGGACCGGGACGACGACCCCGGAGCTGTGGCCGGAGGACGCGCGCCCGGTGATCGCGCACACCCAGGACGTCGACGACTGGCTCACCGCGATCGCCACCGGCCGCTGTGTCGGGGTCACCGCGGAGGCGACCGGCGCCCAGTACGGACGCCCCGGGGTCGCCTACCGGCCGATCCGGGACGCCGAGCCGGTCGCCGTCCGGTTGGCCTGGTGGCGCGACGACCCGCACCCGGCGTCCCCGGCCGCCGTCGCCCTGCTCACCGAGCTCTACCGGCGCACCTGACGCCGGCCGGCTCACCCGCAGGGGTGAGCCGGCCGGCGTCGGCTGTCGCGTGGGGCGGTTCCTGTCGTTGAGGAGGCGTTCGGTCCACGGTCAGACAGGCGACAGGAGCGGGGTCATGCGGGTCGCGTTCCTGGTGTACGGCGTGCTGTACGTCGTCATCGAGGTCGTCGGGTACCAGCTGGAGCAGGTCAGCTGGCCCGAGCTCACGGCCCTGGACGTGGCCACCGCGCTGACCAACGCCTTCCTGACCGTCGCCGTCCTCGTCGCCGTGTTCGTCGGGGTCGACCTCGCCGGACACCGCTGGCGCCGCCACCTGCGGGCGGTCGCACAGGAGCGGGCCCGGCTGGCGCTCGAGGAGTGGGCGGCCCCCGAGCCGCTCACCGTGCAGGCCTGGCGGCCGGGGCCGCTGGCGTTGACCGCTGCCCCACCCCGTCCGACGGGGAGTGCCCGACCCCGGGCCGGCGCCGCTCAGGACAGCTATGCGCCGAACGCCTACGCCCGCCAGGCCTGGTCCGAGGACGCCGCCCGGGACGCCTCCGGACGCCTGCTCTGACCCGCCGCACCGCGGCCCGGACCGGCTCGCCGAGGATCTTTGTGCCCCTGACCTCCCACAGATCGCCAGAACCCGCTAGGGTCGTACACGTCGGGAAGGCCCTGCGCATTGGCAGGACCCCGACGCACGACCTCAGCTAGGAGCGAGCAATGCCCGAAGGAACAGTGAAGTGGTTCAACGCAGAGAAGGGGTTTGGCTTCGCCACCCCGGACGGCGGCGGCCCGGACGTCTTCGTCCACTACTCGGCCATCCAGACCAGCGGGTACCGCTCGCTCGATGAGGGCCAGCGCATCTCGTTCGACATCGAGCAGGGCCAGAAGGGCCCGCAGGCGGCGAACGTCAACCCGGTCTGATCTTCAGACCGAGGAGCTGAACGCAGCCCTCTCGAACCACCGACAGTGCCCTCGCCCGAGCAATCGGGCGAGGGCACTGTCGCGTCCGGTCCCGGCGGTCAGCGCGCCCGGGGCACGTACCCGCCGATCAGGGCGGACATCAGCAGCGCCCCGTCGTCGGGCCCGATGGCAGCTGCGGCATCGGCGAACGTGCGCCAGCGCTCCCGCTCCACGTCGGTCATTGCACCGGCGGCCCGGGCGCGGGCCTGTTCCAGGAGCCGGTCCCACTCGCTCTGCGGCGTGGGCCAGAGACCGGTGAGCCGGCGGGCCTCACCGGAGACGGCGGTGAACCGGACGATCTCCCCGGCGTGGTTGGTGAGCGCCTCGGCGTAGCCGGCGGTGACCAGCGCGTTGGCCGCGGAGACGACCTGCGGCTTGGGCAGGCCGCTGGCCGGCACGACGGCCCCGAGGTAGGGGGCACTGCCGTGCGGGGGCTCGTCGATGAGCCGGGCGATCGCCCGGAGCACGGGGAGGTCGCGGGTGAACCAGGTGTCGGCCAGGGGCTGCGGGGTGCTCATGGTTCCTCTCGGCGGACGGCGGCGCCACCGGACGCGGCGCCGGGCTCACCGTACGAGCACCCGACCGCGGCACCGCAGCCGCACATCACCGGGGTGTCCGGTCGCTGCTTAGCAGAGCGAACTTCGTTACCGGATGTTGATCGACCCTTGCGCTGGGCGATGACAGGATCGAGGGGTCCGCCGCCCAGCACGCGAACCCTCCGTCCGCCCGTCCGAGGAGACCCGTGTCCCGACGCAGCATGCCCCGCGCCGTCCTCGGCCCTGTCCTCGGTCTGGCCCTGGCGGCATCCACCCTCGGGGTGGCCGGTGCGGCATCGACCGCCGACGCCGGTCCGCCGACCGTGGCGGTGGCCGTGGCCGTGGCCGACGGGCTGACCGACCCCGCTGACCTCGCGCCCCACCCGACCTCCCCGATCGCTGCCCTGGACCCGACCGCCGGCGCGGACCGGGACTCCGCCGCCGGCGTCACCGACGACGCGCCGACGGCGACCGTCAGCGACCCGCGGCCGCTGCGGGAGGACGAACTGACCGTTCTCGGGACCGGTTTCTCGCCGGGAGAGAAGGTCACCGCCGAGCTGCCTGCGCGGCTGCGGGGCCAGCTCGGTTCCGGGGTGGCCGGGCCGGACGGCAGCGTCTCCCTCACCGTGCGGGCGCCGATGGTGCTCCAGGCCGGCGCGCACGAGGTGCTGCTGCGAGGCACGTCGGGTGCCACGGCGAGCACGAGCATCCAGCTCCGCCCGCTGGTCGAGGACCAGCTCACGCGGCTCGCCCGCTGGTGGCCGCGCGGCTGAACGCAGGCTCCGGCGGCAGCACCGGACGCTGCCGACCGGGGAGCACGGGCCCCCGGCGCAGGTGGCGGAGCCGCCGTACCGTGGAGCCATGACCACATCCGCCCACCAGCCCCAGGTCGTCAAGAGCGACGAGGAGTGGCGCGCGCAGCTGTCGCCGGAGGAGTACGCCGTGCTCCGCCAGGCGGGCACCGAGCGGCCGTGGACCGGTGAGTACGTCGACACCAAGGCCGTCGGCGTCTACTCCTGCCGGGCGTGCGGTGCCGAGCTGTTCCGCTCCGAGACCAAGTTCGACTCGCACTGTGGCTGGCCGTCCTTCTACGAGCCGGCCGCCGAGGACAACGTCGTCCTCCGTGAGGACCGTGCGCTCGGCATGGTCCGCACCGAGGTGCTGTGCGGCAGCTGCCACAGCCACCTCGGCCACGTCTTCGCCGACGCCCCCCAGACCCCCACCGGCGACCGCTATTGCATCAACTCCGTGAGCATCAAGCTCAACTCCACCGAGAGCTGAGCCCCCAGCAGCGCACGAACGGCGCGTTCCTGACCGGGGAACGCGCCGTTCGTGCGTCGGGCACGAGTACGGACCCGCCGCTCTGTCGCGCCAGCGACCCCGCGGGATCCGGCGCGGGCCCGGAGGGTCCCGCCGGAGACCGCGGCCAGCGGCTCTGTGTCCCTGTCGCGGGGCCCGGAGGGTCCCCGACAGAGACGCAGGCAACAGCTCAGCGCAACCGGGGCACGGCTCCTGGCCGCGGTGTCATCGCGGAGCGATGACCATGTGCATCATCACGGCAGGTCCGCGACCAGCTCTGCGATCTCCTTGCGGGTGCCGGTGTAGAACGGCACCTCCTCGCGCACGTGCCGGCGGGCGCGGCTGGCCCGCAGGTCGCGCATGAGGTCGACGATGCGGTGCAGCTCGTCGGCTTCGAAGGCGAGCATCCACTCGTAGTCGCCGAGCCCGAAGGAGGAGACGGTGTTGGCCCGCACGTCGGGGTAGGGCCGGGCCTGCATGCCGTGCTCCTTGAGCATGTCCCGCCGCTCCTCCTCGGGCAGCAGGTACCACTCGTAGGAGCGGACGAACGGGTAGACGCAGACGTAGCGGCGCGGCTCCTCGTCGGCGAGGAAGGCCGGCACGTGGCTGCGGTTGAACTCGGCGGGGCGGTGCAGCGCCATCTGCGACCAGACGGGTTCGAGCCGGCGGCCCAGGGCGGTGCGGCGGAACCGGCCGTAGGCCTCCTGCAGCGCCTCCGGCGTCTCGGCGTGCCACCAGATCATCAGGTCGGCGTCGGCCCGCAGGCCGGCGACGTCGTAGACGCCACGGACGACGACGTCCTTGCCGGCCAGCTCGTCGAAGAGCGCGGTGACCTCGTCGGCGGCGGCGCTGCGCTGGTCGTCCTCGAGCGGCCGGGCCAGCTTGAACACCGACCACATCGTGTAGCGGATGAGGGCGTTCAGCTCGTTCGCCCGCTTGCCGATGCTGCGCTCTTCGGTCTGCTCGCTCATGTCCTCATTGTGGACCGCCGGCCAGCGGCGCGATGCGGGACGTCGGTCCCTCCCGGTCGTGAGGCCGGACACGCGCGCATGCGCTCGCCCGGACCGGGAACAACACCCCCCGTCCGGATCTTGTACCGGAGGACACCTTCCCGACCGTAGGAGGAACAGCATGGCCGTGATCCAGAGCCCGTTGTCCGAGGACGTCCAGAAGGTCACCGGCGAGGCGCTGCAGGGCGCCGTCGTCGACCTGATCGACCTGAGCCTGATCGGCAAGCAGGTGCACTGGACGCTGGTGGGCCGCAACTTCCGCAGCATCCACCTGCAGCTGGACGACGTCGTCGACACCGCCCGCGAGTACCAGGACACCGCCGCCGAGCGGGCCGCCGCGATCGGCGTGCTGCCCGACGGCCGCGCCGGCACGGTGCAGTCCAGCGGCATCCCCCAGCCGCCGGTGGAGTGGGTGCACGCCGACGACGCGATCCGCTACTTCGTCGATGTCTTCACGCTGGTCGTGGCCCGGATGCGCGACCGCATCGAGGCGACCGAGGACGACGAGGTCACCCAGGACCTGATCATCGAGATCACCGGGGCCCTCGAGAAGCACCACTGGATGTGGCAGGCCGAGGCAGCGCAGAACTGAGCCCGCTGCACTCCCACCGGAGGCCGGCACCCCGATCGGGGTGCCGGCCTCCGGTGCGTCCGGCCCGAGCCGTGCGTCCGGCGGGAGTCGCGCGTCAGGCCAGGGCCCGGACCGCCCGGCGGGCGTCGCGGATGCAGGCAGGCACGCCGACCCCGCCGTAGGCGGCCCCGGCCACGGCGAGCCCGGGGACGGCGTCGACCGCCGAGCGGATCGCCGCGACGCGCTGCGGGTGGCCGACCAGGTACTGCGGCAGCCCGTCGACCCAGCGCACCAGCTCGGTCTGTACCGGTTCGGGCCGGCCGAGGTCGAGGAGCTCGGCGACGTCGGCGACCACCGCGGCGGTGAGCTCGGCGTCGTCCCACTGCAGGGCGGCGTCGTCGCCGAACCGGCCCACCGACGAGCGGACCCGCAGCACCGGCGCACCCTCGGGGCCGGACAGGTGCGGCCACTTGGACGAGGAGACGGTGACGCCCTTGACCAGCCGGCCGGTCACTGGCGGCACGAGCAGCCCCGAGCCGGCGGCGACCGGCTGGTCGGGGAACGCCATCGCGACCACGGCCATCGACGCGTACGGGATGCCCGCCAGCGGCTCGACCGCGTCGGGGGCGACGTCGGCGAGCAGCCGCGCGGTCGGGCCGGCCGGCGTGGCCAGCACGACGGCGTCCGCGGTCAGCGTCCCGCCGCCGTCGACGTCCAGCTCGAACCCGCCCGCGGTGCGGCGCAGCGCCGCCACCCGGGTGTGCAGCCGGACGTCGGCCCCCGAGGCGTGCACCAGGGCGGCGGGCAGTGAGCCGACGCCCTCGCGGACGGTGACGAACACCGGTCCGTCGACGTCGCCGCGGCTGCGCGCCCCGGCGTCCCGGGCGGCGACGGCGGCGCCCAGCAGCGAGGTGGCCGCCGGCAGCTCGGCGGCGAGCGCGGGCATGGTCGCGGCGAGGGAGAGGTCGTCGGGGCGACCGGCGTAGACCCCGCCGAGCAGCGGCTCGACCAGCCGGTCGACCACCTCGTCGCCCAGCCGTTCCCGCAGCAGGCCACCGACGGAGACGTCGCCGTCCAGCTGCAGCGGGGGCAGCTCGGCCTCGGCCCGGAGCCGGGCGACGCCGGCGGGGGTGAGCACGCCGTCCAGCCCGTCGGCGGTCGTCGGCACCCCCTGCAGCGTGCCGGCCGGGAGCGGGAACCGGCCCTCGGGCAGCACGATGGCGGCCTGGGTGGTCCGCGCCGACACCAGCTGGTCGGCCAGGCCGAGCTGCTCGATCAGCTCGACCGCCTCGGGCACCCGGGCGAGCACCGCCTCGGGGCCGGTGTCGTACCAGCGACCGGCGAGGTCGACCCGGTCCAGCTTGCCGCCGATCCGCCCGCCGGCCTCCAGGACGACGACCTCGCCGTCCGGGTGGGCGCGGTGCCACTCGAACGCTGCGGTGAGCCCGGTGATCCCGGCGCCCACGACGACCAGCCGGGGAGCGGTCGCCGGGGTGGTGCGGGCGGGGGACGTCACTGCGCGGTGAGCTCGTGCACCAGCTCCACGACGTGGGTCAGCACGCCGGGGTCGGTGTCCGGCAGCACGCCGTGGCCGAGGTTGAACACGTGCCCGCGGGCGGCCCGGCCCTGCTCCACGATGCGGCGCACCTCGCGGTCGACGGTCTCCCGGTCGGCCAGCAGGACGGCGGGGTCGAGGTTGCCCTGCAGCGAGTACCCCGGACCGACGCGGCGGGCGGCCTCGTCCAGCGGGACCCGCCAGTCGACGCCGACGACGTCCGCCCCGGCGTCCCCGATCAACGGCAGCAGCTCCCCCGTGCCCACGCCGAAGTGCACCTTCGGCACCTCCGGGCGGGCCAGCCCGTCGAAGACGGCACGCGAGTGCGGCAGCACCCGGCCGGCGTAGTCGGCCGCCGACAGCACCCCGGCCCAGGAGTCGAAGAGCTGCACCGCGCTCGCCCCGGCGTCCACCTGCACCCGCAGGAACATCGCGGCGCTGACTGCGAGCCGCTCCAGCAGCCGCTGCCAGGCCGCCGGCTCGGCGTACATGAAGGCCTTGGTGCGGGCGTGCTCCTTGGAGGGCCCGCCCTCGATCAGGTAGGTGGCGAGGGTGAAGGGCGCCCCGGCGAAGCCGATCAGCGGCGTGGCACCGAGCTCGGCCACCAGCCGCTGGACGGCGGTGGCGAGGAAGTCCAGCCGGTCGGGCTCCAGCGGCGGCAGCGCGTCGACGTCGGCGACGGTGCGCACCGGGGACGCGATCACGGGCCCGACGCCCGGCTTGATCTCGATGTCGACCCCGGCCACCACCAGGGGCAGCACGATGTCGGAGAAGAGGATGGCCGCGTCGACGCCGTGCCGGCGGACCGGCTGCATGGTGATCTCGGTGACCAGGTCGGGGTCCTGGCAGGCCTCGAGCATCGCGGTGCCCTCCCGCAGCGCGCGGTACTCCGGCAGCGACCGCCCCGCCTGGCGCATGAACCAGACCGGCGTGCGCGACACCGGGAGGCCCCTGGTCGCTCGGACGAGATCGGAGTCGGCGGCCGGTCCTGCTGCTGTTCCCACGGACGCCGATCCTCCCAGACGTCGGCGGGGTCGGCTCCGCCCCTCCACCGGGCCGGTCACGGCACGAGGTCACGGCGCGAGGTCACGGCGGAGGTCACGGCTGTGCGTCGGCTGGGCGGGGCGGCGCGTCGGGGCCTCCGCTGCGGTGACGGGCGACCTACCCTGCCCAGGTGGCCCAGCAGCGCAAGCGCCTCGACGACGGCGCCCCGCCGCCGGAGCGACCGGCTGCGTTCCAGGCCGCCCTGGAGGCCCTGGCGACGGTGCGCCCGCGCCCGGAGGTCGTCGTCGAGCACATCCCGGCGCCGCAGCGACTCGCTCCCTGGTCCCACGCGATCGGCCTGCGGGTCGGCCACCCCGAGGACGAGGAGGAGGAGCTGGCCAGCGGCCGGTTCATCCTGCTGTTCGACCCGGAGGGCCACGAGGCCTGGCAGGGCACCACCCGCTGCGTCGGCTACGTCTCGGCCAGCACGGACTCCGACATGGTCGACGACAGCATGTTCTCCGAGGTCGCCTGGAGCTGGCTGATCGACGCGCTGGCCGAGTCCGGGGGCGCACACCACTCCGTCGGTGGCACGGTCACCCGCACCGCCTCCACCCGCTTCGGTTCGATCGCCGCCCCGGAGCACTCGGTCGACGTCGAGATCCGCGCCTCGTGGACGGCGGACGGCACCGACCTGGACCGGCACCTCACCGCGTTCCTCGAGGTGCTGGGCACGGCCGCCGGCCTGCCCCCGCCCGGCATCCGGCTGATCGCCGCGATCGAGCAGGCCGGGACCGACGACGCCTAGACTCCCGCCGTACTGCACTCGGCGTGACCGGACGTCGGCCGAATGCGCGGACACGCCGGGCCGTTCGCCGGGTGGTCAGCTGCTGACCACCTGCGTCGTCGGTCCGGTCCGACCACGGGAGGGTCGATGCCCCAGGGCCAGCCGTGGTCCGACGGCGTCCTCGTCCACCCGCTCGCCGGGGCCACCCGCAGCGGGGTGGAGGAAGCTGTCCGGGAGTTGTCCGCCCCGGAACGGGACGCCCTGCGGCTCGTCGCCGGCGGGGGCACGAACGAGGAGATCGGCGAGAAGGTGGACCTGTCCGCACTGACCGAGAAGAGCCACCTGGCGCACAGCCCGCGCCCGGGCACCGGCGACCGGGCGCATCCGGCGCCACGGAGCCTCCGCCGAGGGGCCGCCGAGTGAGCACGGACCCCGACGCCGAGCTGCCCACCGACCCGGCGGTGGAGCCCGCCGTCGACGAGGGCCCGCCCCCGACCCCGCTGCTGGCCCCGCGGGACGGACTGCCGCCCGTCATCGAGACCTCCACCGCGCTGGTCGCCTACGCCGATGCACTGGCCGCCGGCAGCGGCCCGGTCGCCGTGGACGCCGAGCGCGCCTCGGGCTACCGCTACGGCCAGAGCGCCTACCTGGTGCAGCTGCGCCGGGTCGGCGCCGGCACCGGCCTGATCGACCCGGTGCCGCTGCCGGACCTGACCGCCGTGCAGACCGCGATCGGCGACGCGGAGTGGGTGCTGCACGCGGCCAACCAGGACCTGCCCTGCCTGGCCGAGCTGGGCCTGGTGCCCACCCGGCTGTTCGACACCGAGCTCGCCGCCCGGCTGGCCGGGTTGCCCCGCGTGGGGCTCGGCGCCGTCGTCGAGTCGCTGCTGGGCCTCTCGCTGCAGAAGGGGCACTCCGCGGCCGACTGGAGCACCCGCCCGCTGCCGGCGGACTGGCTCGTCTACGCGGCGCTGGACGTCGAGGTCCTGGTCGAGCTGCGGGACGCCCTGGCGCAGATCCTGGAGGAGCAGGGCAAGACCGAGTGGGCGCGGCAGGAGTTCGCGGCGATCCTCACCGCCGGCCCCCCGGCGCCCAAGGTCGACCCGTGGCGGAAGACCTCCGGGATGCACGGCCTGCGCAGCCGGCGCCAGCTGGGCATGGTGCGGGCGCTGTGGCAGGCCCGCGACGAGCTGGCCCGGCGACGCGACATCGCGCCCGGCCGTGTGCTGCCCGACGCCGCCATCGTCTCCGCCGTCCAGGCCGACCCGAAGAACGAGGGCGCGCTGCTGGAGCTCCCGGTGTTCCGCGGCCGCGCGAACCGGAAGCTGGTGACCACCTGGTTCGGTGCCCTGGTCCGTGGCCGGGAGCTCCCGGAGGACCAGCTGCCGCTGCACAGCCGCCCCGGTGACGGGCCGCCGCCGGTGAACCGCTGGGCCGACCGCGACCCCGATGCCGCAACCCGGCTCAAGGCCGCCCGGACCGCCCTGGCGCAGGTGTCGGAGCAGTGGTCGGTGCCGGTGGAGAACGTCCTCTCCCCCGACCTGGTCCGGCGGCTGATGTGGGCACCACCCCGGCCGGCCGACGCGGCCGCCGTGGCGGAGGTGCTGCGCGCCGGTGGCGCGCGCGAGTGGCAGGTCGAGCTGACCCGCGACCTGCTCACCGAGGCGATCGCCGGCTGATCCCCGGCCCGGCAGGACGACGGCGGCCCACGGCACGGTGTGCAGCACTGCGCACCGGGGCCGTGGGCCGCCGTCGTCGTCCCTGCGTCAGCGCGCCGTGGCCGCCCGCCGCCGGGCCAGCGCGTCGACCGAGGCCGCCAGCAGCAGCACCCCGCCGGTGATGACGAAGTTCAGGTACGCCGCCACGCCGAGCAGCCCCAGCCCGTTGGCGATGATCGCGATGACCAGGCCACCGAGCAGCGCATCCCGGGCCCGTCCGCGCCCGCCGAAGAGGCTGGTGCCACCGATGACCGCGGCACCGACCGCGTACAGCAACGTGTTGCCCGCACCGGCGTCCGGCGTCACCGAGCTCAGCCGGGAGGTGGCGAGGATGCCGCTGATCGCCGCCAGGCTGGAGGAGATGACGAACGCCATCACCCGGATGCGGGTCACGTTGATGCCCGCGCGGCGGGCCGCCTCGGCGTTGCCGCCGACCGCGTACATGTGCCGGCCGAAGCTGGTGCGGGACAGCACGAACGTGACCACCAGCAGCAGGAGGATGACCAGCGGGATGGCGTACGGGATGCCGGCCAGGTCGACCGCCGCCGACAGCGCCCGGTCCTGGCTGAGGATCGCGGTCACGCCCAGCACCACCACGGCCATGAGGACGACCCGGAGGACGACCAGCAGCAGCGGCTGGTGCGCCAGGTCCCGGGCCCGCTTGGCCCGCCAGCGCCAGAGTTCGACCACCGCGTAGGCCACCGCCACCAGCACGGCCAGCGCCCAGCCGACCGCCAGCGGCAGGTTCTCGTTGGCCAGTGCGCGGATCACCGGTTCGCGGACCGGCACGGTGCCGCCCTGGCCGATCAGCCGCAGGGTCACGCCCTGCCAGCCGAGGAACAGGGCGAGGGTCACCACGAACGACGGGATGCCCACCATGCCGACCAGGCTGCCGGTGAACATCCCGATCACGGCACCGGTGGCGATCGCGGCCAGGACCGCGATCGGCCAGCCGACCCCGGCCTGCACGAGCAGCTGGGCCAGCACCGCCGAGCAGACCCCGCTGACCACGCCGGCCGACAGGTCGATCTCGCCCAGCAGCAGGACGAAGACCAGTCCCATGGCCAGCACGATGATCGGGGTGGCCTGCACCGCGAGGTTCGCCAGGTTGATCGGGCTCAGGAAGGTGCCCGGCCGCAGCACCGTGAACAGGATGCCGAGGGTGATGATGCCCAGGACGGCCGGCAGCGCCCCCAGGTCACCGCCGCGCAGCTTGTCCACGTACCCGCGGACGGCGCCGCCGAGCGTGTTGTCCTGCCGGTCGCCCTCGAAGCCGGCGGCGGGCTTCTGCGGACCGCTCGCCTCGGCGGCGGTCAGTGTGTTGCTCGACATGACGTCCTCTCAGTCCTCGAGGTCTTCGGCCGAGAGGCCCAGGTCACCGGACCGGCCGGAGGTGATGAGCTCGATGACCTGGGTGCGGTCGACCTGGTCGATCGGGACGTCGGCGGCCACCCGACCCAGGTACAGCGCGGCCACCCGGTCGGCGACCTCGAACACGTCGACCATGTTGTGGGTGATGAAGACGACGGCGTGGCCGGCGTCGGCCAGCCGGCGGACCAGGTCCAGCACCTGCCGGGTCTGCGCCACGCCCAGTGCCGCGGTCGGCTCGTCGAGGATGACGAGCTTGGACTCCCACAGCACGGCCTTGGCGATGGCCACGGTCTGCCGCTGTCCGCCGGAGAGGCTGGACACCAGCTGCCGGACGGACTTCAGGGTGCGGACCGACAGCTTGGCCAGCGTCTCCCTGGCCGCCACCTCCATCGACTGCTCATCGAGCAGAACGCCGCGCTTGCGCTCCCGCCCCAGGAACATGTTCTGGACGACGTCGAGGTTGTCGGCCAGCGCGAGGTCCTGGTAGACCACCTCGATCCCGAGCTTGGCGGCGTCCCGGGGGCTGTGCAGCGTGACTCGCTCGCCCTCGAACTCCACCTCGCCCGAGTCGAACGGGTGGATGCCCGCGATGCCCTTGATCAGCGTGCTCTTGCCCGCTCCGTTGTCACCGACCAGTGCGGTGACCTTCCCGGGGTAGACGGTGAGGTGGACGTCGTGCAGCACCTGGACGGCGCCGAAGCTCTTGTCCACCCCTCGCAGTTCGAGGGTGGGCCGGCCGACGGCCGTGGTGCCGTGATCGCGCTCTGGAGCGGACACGTGGGTCCCTTCTTGCCTGGACAGGCCGACAGGGGCGCCCCCCGGAGAGGGCGCCCCTGCTGGCAGGTGGACTACTGGATGCCGAGCTCGGTGCAGGCGGCGGCGTACTCACCGGTGCACAGGTCCGCGGCGTCGACGTAGCCGTCGTCGACGACCTCCTTGACGTTGTCCCGGAAGACCGGGACCGGGTCCAGCAGCACGGCCGGGACGGTGCGGTCGCCCTCGGGGTCCTCGGCCTCGCCGTCGACCTCCGGCGTCTCGCCGTTGACCAGGGCGACCGCGAGCTCGGCCAGCGCGTTGGCCTCCTCCTCGATCGGCTTGTAGACGGTCATGCACTGGTTGCCGGCCAGGATGTTCTGCAGGCCCTCGGTGGTGGCGTCCTGCCCGGTCACCGGCACGGTGCCCGCCACGTTGTTGCGGGAGAGGATGGAGATCACCGCGTTGGCCAGGCCGTCGTTGGCGGCCAGGACGCCCTGGATGTCGCCCCCGGCCTGGGTGTACATCTGCTCGAAGATCGTCGCGGCCTGCTGGTTGTCCCACTCGGGCACGGCCTGCTCGGCGACCTGCGTGTACTGGGTCATCGGGTCGAGCACCTCGTGGGCGCCCTCGGAGAACAGCGTGGCGTTGTTGTCGTCCGGCGAGCCGTTGAGGAACGCGATGTTCGCCGGCTCGTCGCCGAGGCACTGGGCCAGGCCCTCGCCCTGCAGGCGGCCGACCTCGGTGTTGTCGAAGGAGACGTAGTAGTCCGACTCCCCACCGAGGGTGAGCCGGTCGTAGTCGATCGTCTGCACGCCCTGCTGCTCGGCCTGGCGCTGGATCGCGGCACCGGAGGCGGAGTCGAGGTTGGTGATCGCCAGGACGGTCGCCCCGCCGGTGATCATCTGTTCGGCGATCGTCGCCATCCGCTGGGCGTCGCCCTGGGCGTTCTGGATGTCGTAGTCGACGCCGGCCTCCTCGAAGGCGGTCTCGAGCAGTGGGCGGTCTGCGCTCTCCCAGCGGGCCGAGGACGCGGTGTCGGGGAGGATCACCCCCACCTTGCCGGCGGCCTCGGCGGCGTCGCCGCCACCGCCGGCGTCGTCGTCACTGCCGCAGGCGGCCATCGAGAAGACGAGTGAGGCTGCGAGAGCCGTCATCAGGGTGCGCTGTCGCGCCATGTTCGACCTGCCGTTCCTTCGTTGGATCCGGGAGATTTCCGGAAGTGATCGTTTACTGCCTCCCGGTGTGACCGCAAGCACATGGCAGCACTGTTGCCGGACTGTGACCCGGAACGCCCCGGTCACCCCCGCGGGTGTGGAGCCCCGGGTTACCAGCGGGTAACTTCGCCGTGCCGCCCTGTTCGGGGCTGCACCGAGTTCATCGCGGAGGTCCTGTGTCATCTGGAGAGCGGTTGCCGCGCCACCTGCGTGAAGTCGTCTTCGTCGACGGCGTGCGCACCCCGTTCGGCAAGGCGGGCCCGAAGGGCATCTACGCCGAGACCCGCGCCGACGACCTCGTCGTGCGCTGCATCCGGGAGCTGCTGCGCCGCAACCCGGCGCTCCCGGCCGACCGGGTCGACGAGGTGGCCATCGCCGCCACGACCCAGATCGGTGACCAGGGCCTGACCATCGGCCGCACCGCCGCGCTGCTCGCCGGGTTGCCGAAGAGCGTGCCCGGCTACGCCATCGACCGGATGTGCGCCGGGGCGATGACCGCGGTGACGACGACGGCCAGCGGCATCGCCTTCGGCGCCTACGACGTCGCGATCGCCGGCGGGGTCGAGCACATGGGCCACCACCCGATGGGCGAGGGCGTCGACCCGAACCCGCGGTTCGTCAGCGAGAAGATCGTCGACGGCTCCGCGCTGGTGATGGGCTCGACCGCGGAGAACCTGCACGACCGGTTCCCCCACCTGACCAAGGAGCGGGCCGACGCCTTCGCGCTGGCCAGTCAGCAGAAGTACGCCGCAGCGGTGGCCGCCGGCCGGATCGGTCCCGAGCTGGTGCCGGTGGCGACCCGCTCCGCCGAGGCCGGTTGGGGCCTGGCCACCGTCGACGAACCGCCGCGGCCGGGCACCACCCTGGAGGGGCTGTCGGCACTCAAGACGCCGTTCCGGCCGCACGGCCACGTCACCGCCGGCAACGCCGCCGGGCTGAACGACGGCGCCACCGGCTGCCTGCTCGCCGCCGAGGAGGTCGCCGAGGAGCTGGGGCTGGACGTCGGCATGCGGCTGGTCGGCTTCGGCTTCGCCGGCGTGGAGCCCGAGGTGATGGGCGTGGGGCCGATCCCGTCGACGGAGAAGGCGCTGGCCCGGACCGGGCTGTCGATCACCGACATCGGCCTGTTCGAGCTCAACGAGGCCTTCGCCGTCCAGGTGCTGGCGTTCCTGGACCACTTCGGCATCGCCGACGACGACGAGCGGGTCAACCCGTGGGGCGGCGCGATCGCCGTGGGCCATCCGCTGGCCTCCTCCGGCGTGCGGCTGATGACCCAGCTGTCCCGGCAGTTCGCCGAGCGGCCCGACGTCCGCTACGGCCTGACCGCCATGTGCATCGGCATCGGCATGGGCGGCACCGTGATCTGGGAGAACCCGAACTGGTCGGGGGCACACACCGAGGGAGCACAGAAGTGAGCGCCGTGTTCGCCGACGAGGTCGTCACCGCCGCCAAGGTCCGGTACCTGCGGGTGCCCGGGCTGACCGGTGAGCTGGCGCTGATCACCCTGGACAACGGGCACGACCACACCCGCCCGTCCACCTTCGGGCCCGGCGGGCTGGCCTCGCTGGACGCCGCCCTGGACGAGATCGACGTCCACTCCCCCGCACCGGTGGCCATCGCCGTCACCGGGAAGCCGTTCATCTTCGCCGTCGGCGCCGACCTCTCCGGCGTCCCGTCGATCGCCTCGGCTGCCGACGCACGGGAGATCGCCGAGACCGGGCACCGGGTGTTCCGCCGGCTCAAGGAGTCGACGATCCCGACGTTCGCGTTCGTCAACGGCGCGGCGCTCGGCGGCGGCCTGGAGCTGGCGCTGCACTGCCACCACCGGACGATCGCCAGCACCGCCGTCGCCGCCTTCCCCGAGGTCTTCCTCGGCCTGGTGCCCGGCTGGGGCGGCACCCAGCTGCTGCCGCATCTGATCGGCATCGACGCCGCGGTCGGCGTCATCGTGGAGAACGCGCTGGCGCAGAACAAGGTGACCCCGGCACCGAAGGCGGCTGAGCTGGGCATCGCCGACGCGGTGTTCGAGCCGGCCGACTTCCTGGAGCGCTCGCTGGAGTGGGCGGCCGGGGTGCTCGCCGGGGACGTCGTCGTCCGCCGTCCCGAGGTCGACCGGTCGACCTGGGACGACGCCATCGCCCGGGCCCGGCAGCTCGTCGCCGCCCGGACCCGCAACGCCTCCCCCGGTGCGCTGCGCGCGGTGGAGCTGCTCGACCTGGCCCGGGCCGGTGACGCCGGCTTCACCGCCGGCACGGCGGCCGAGGACGACGCGCTCACCGACCTGCTGATGAGCGACGAGCTGCGGGCCGGCCTGTACGCCTTCGACCTGGTCAACAAGCGGGCCAAGCGGCCGGCCGGGGCCCCGGACCGGAAGCTGGCCCGGAAGGTCACCAAGGTCGGCGTCGTGGGCGCCGGGCTGATGGCCTCCCAGCTGGCGCTGCTGTTCCTCCGCCGGCTGGAGGTGCCGGTCGTTTTCACCGACGTCGACCAGGCCCGCGTCGACAAGGGCGTCGGCTACGTGCACGGCGAGCTGGAGAAGCTCGCCGGTCGCGGGCGGCTCTCCCCCGACGCGCTCAACCGGCTCAAGGGCCTGGTCACCGGGTCGCTGGACAAGGCCGCCTTCGCCGACGCCGACCTGGTGATCGAGGCGGTGTTCGAGGAGCTGTCGGTCAAGCAGCAGGTCTTCGCCGAGGTGGAGGCGGTGGTGACGCCTGAGTGCGTGCTCGCCACCAACACCTCCGCGCTGTCGGTGACCGAGATGGCGTCGCGGCTCCAGCACCCGGAGCGGGTCGTCGGCCTGCACTTCTTCAACCCGGTCGCCGTGCTGCCGCTGCTGGAGGTGGTGCGCGCCGAGGGCACCGACGACGCCACGCTGGCCACCGCGTTCGCCGTGGGCAAGCAGCTGGGGAAGTCCTGCGTGCTGGTCGCCGACGCCCCGGCGTTCGTGGTCAACCGGCTGCTCACCCGGTTCCTCGGCGAGGTCACCGCCGCCGTGGACGCCGGCACCCCGGTGCCGGTCGCCGAGACGGCCCTGGAGCCGCTGGGCCTGCCGATGACGCCCTTCGAGCTGCTCACGCTGGTCGGCCCACCGGTCGCGCTGCACGTGGCGGAGCGGATGCACGAGGCGTTCCCCGACCGCTTCGGCGTCGGTGCGGGGCTGCGGCGGATGGTCGAGCTCGGCAAGAGCTCGGTCTTCGTCGAGCCCGGCGTGATCGACCCGGAGCTGGCCGGGATCGACGCCGGCGACTCCCCGCTGACCGCCGAGGAGCTGCGCACCCGGGCCGAGCGTGCACTGGCCGAGGAGATCGGGCTGATGCTGGAGGAGGGGGTCGTCCAGGCCGTGCAGGACATCGACCTGGCGATGCTGCTGGGCGCCGGCTGGCCGTTCTGGCTCGGCGGGATCAGCGCGTACCTCGACCGGGCCGGCGTCTCCGAGGCCGTCACCGGGGCGCGGTTCCTCCCGAAGGGCGTGGCCTCCCTGCCCGCCTGACGGACGGCGACCGCCGGACTCACCTCCCGGTCGCCGACCTCACCTCGCAGCGTGAGGTCGGCGACCGGCGCGTGAGGGCGGCGATCATGGCGTGGAGACGACGAGAGCGCCGCATCCCCCGTGGGGTGCGGCGCTCTCGTCGCGCTCAGCGGAACTTGTGGGTGAGGCTGTCCATCGTGCGGTCCACCGAGGCGATCTTCACGTGCGAGATCCCGGCGTTCGCGCCGGCGGCGATCATCGCCTCGTGCGCAGCCCGCAGGGTCGCCCACACCGCATCGGCGTCGCCCTCCAGCGTGGTGCCCAGCGCCCCGACCTCCGACCGCAGCCCGGAGGCCTGGATCACCCGGATCGCCGCCTCGACGAAGGCGTGCGGGTCGTCCGGCGTGCCGGGCGGGGACGGCGCCACCTGGATCTCGGCGATGATGAAGATTGTCGACCTCCGATTGCTCGTCCGGCCCCCGTGCAGGTACCCACCGCGAGCGCGCGAGGGGTGGGGGCACGGGGGTCCTTCTACTGCTGCTGGCCCTCGACCTCGGCGGACTCGCTCTGCCCCGCGGCGCGGTCGGCGACCCGGGCGGCCCACTCCACGATCCGCCGGGCGACGTCCTGCTCGGTGAGGCCGACGTCAGCCAGCACCTGACCGCGGCTGCCGTGCTCGAAGAACTGCTGCGGCAGGCCCAGCGTGCGCACCGGCACGTCGCAGTCGGCGTCCTGCAGCGCCTGCGAGAGCAGGGTGCCCACGCCGCCGGCCCGGCCGCCGTCCTCGACGGTGACCACCAGCCGGTGCTCACCGGCCAGCGTGACCAGCTCGTCGGCGACCGGCATCACCCAGCGCGGGTCGACCACGGTCACCTCGATGCCGTGGTCGGCGGCGCGTTCGGCGACCGCCAGGCACATCGGCACCAGGGAGCCGACGGCGACCAGCAGCACCTCGGGGCTCGCGCCGCGGCGCAGCACGTCGACCCGCCCGCGCCGCTCGATCGCCGGCACCTCGGGCGGCAGCGCACCCTTCGGGAAGCGGATGACGGTGGGCCCGTCGGAGACCTGCACCGACTCGCGGAGCGCCTCGCGCATCGTCGCCTCGTCCCGCGGCGCCGCCAGCTGCAGCCCCGGGACGATCGAGCAGATCGACATGTCCCACATGCCGTTGTGCGAGGCGCCGTCGGAGCCGGTGACGCCGGCCCGGTCCAGCACGAGGGTGACCGGCTGGCCGTGCAGCGCGACGTCCATCAGCAGCTGATCGAAGGCGCGGTTCAGGAAGGTCGAGTAGATGGCGACGACGGGGTGCAGCCCGCCCATCGCGAGCCCGGCGGCCGAGGTCAGCGCGTGCTGCTCGGCGATGCCGACGTCGTACGTGCGCTCGGGGAAGCGCTCGGCGAACGGCGCCAGACCGGTCGGGTGCAGCATCGCCGCGGTGATCGCCACGACGTCGGAGCGCTCGGTGCCGATCCGCACCAGCTCGTCGGCGAAGACGTCGGTCCACTCCGGGCCCTTGGCGGCCGAGGAGAGCCCGCTGTCGGGCTCGAAGACGCCGGTGGAGTGCCAGGCGTCGATGGTGTCGGTCTCCGCCGGCGGGTAGCCGAAGCCCTTGGTGGTGACGGCGTGCACGATGACCGGCCCGCCGAAGGAGCGGGCCCGGCGCAACGCCGACTCCATCATCTCCACGTCGTGGCCGTCGACCGGGCCGACGTACTTCATGCCGAGGTCCTCGAACATGCCCTGCGGGGCCAGGACGTCCTTGAGCCCCTTCTTGATCGCGTGCAGCGCGTCGTAGAGCTTCGTGCCGACGACGGGGGCGCGGTGCAGGGCCTGCCGGACGGCGGCCAGCGCCTCCTCGTACCCCGGGCGCAGCCGCAGCGTGGCCAGTGCGTCGGCCACCCCACCGATCGTCGGGGAGTACGAGCGGCCGTTGTCGTTGACCACGATGACGACGGGGCGGTCCTGCGCGGCGGCGATGTTGTTCAGCGCCTCCCAGGCCATGCCGCCGGTGAGCGCGCCGTCGCCGATCACCGCGACCACGGGCCGGACGTCACCGCGGACGGCGAAGGCCTTGGCCAGCCCGTCGGCGTAGGACAGCGACGTCGAGGCGTGGCTGTTCTCCACCCAGTCGTGCTCGCTCTCGGCCCGACTGGGGTATCCGGACAGCCCGTCGCGCTGGCGGAGCTGGGCGAAGCCGTCCTGCCGGCCGGTGAGCAGCTTGTGCACGTAGGCCTGGTGCCCGGTGTCGAAGATGACCGGCTCGCGCGGGGACTCGAAGACCCGGTGGACGGCGATCGTCAGCTCGACCGCGCCGAGGTTCGGGCCCAGGTGGCCGCCGGTCTTGGCGACCGCGGCCACGAGCGCATCGCGGATCTCGCCGGCCAGGACCGGCAGCTGGTCGGGGCGCAGGGCCCGGAGGTCGGCGGGCCCGGTCAACGAGCTGAGCAACGACACGACGGGGCAGGGTCCTCTCGACGACGGCGGCGTCCGGTGGGGCGCAACCGGTGAAACCCCACTGTAACGGCGAACCGGCGACCTGCCTGGTCGGCAGCGAGCTCAGAGCCGGGGCACCCAGCGCTCACCCCGCAACGCCCCGGCGACCACCTCGACCCCGCGGGCGGCCCGGGTGAGCCGGGCACCCTCTCGCTCGTAGGCGCTGATCGCCGCCTCCATGGCCTCCGGCGGCAGCTGGTCGGCGAGCTCCACCCGCACGGTGCGCCAGCCGGCCCGGGCCGCCTCGAGCCCCGCGGCGACGTGGTCACCGGCGAACCGGGCCAGCAGCACCGGGTAGCGCCGGAGCACCTCGTGCGCCCGGTAGTCGGGCGGCACGAGGTCGAACAGCCAGCTGACCGCGGTCCGCTCCCAGTCCGGGGCGCCGGGCGGCCAGACCTCGTCCGGCCAGCCCGGTGGCAGTGCGACGTCCACCCGGTCAGTGTGCGCGGACGCCGCGGCGACCTCGACCGCGGATCGCACGTGTGTTCGAAGCGTGACCTGTCGGTGTCCCGCCGTACGGTCCCCGGCGTGACCGAATCCAGCGATGTCGCAGAGACCCGTGCCGCCTACGACACGGTCGCCGCCAGCTACGAGGAGCTGGCCCGGTCGTTGCTGGCGGAGAGCGCGATGGACCGCGCCGTGCTCGGGGTCTTCGCCGAGCAGGTGCTGGCCGACGGCGGAGGCCCGGTCGGCGACCTCGGGTGCGGCCCGGGCCGGATCACCACCCACCTGGACTCCCTCGGGCTGGACGCGTTCGGCATCGACCTCTCCCCCGGCATGGTCGACGTGGCCCGCCGGCGGCACCCGCACCTGCGCTTCGAGGTCGGGTCGCTGATCGCCCTCGACCTGCCGGACGGCGGGCTGGCCGGTGCGCTCGCCTGGTACTCGGTGATCCACACCCCGCCGGAGCGGCAACCTGCGGTGTTCGGCGAGCTGGCCCGCGTGCTGCGGCCCAGCGCACCGCTGCTGCTCGCCTTCCAGGCCGGCGCCGACGAGCCGGTGCACCACCGGCAGGGCTACGGCCACGAGATCTCGCTGCACGGCTGGCGGCTCGATCCCGACCGGGTCGCGCGGCAGCTGGCCGACGCCGGCCTCGATGTGCGGGCCCGGGTGCTCCGTGAGCCCGACGGCTCGCCGTACGAGAAGAGCCGCCAGGCCTACCTGCTGGCCGTGCGCGCCTGACCCGACGACGGCCGGTCCTCGCCGGTCCCGCGCAGCGCCCACAGCCGGGAGCCGGCGACCCCGGCGAGCAGGACCCCGAACACCGCCGACAGCCAGTTGCCGTCGGCCGCGTTGGCGACGGCGGTCCCGACGAGGAAGACCGCTGCCACGGCCCAGAACCCGCGGCTCACCGGGCGCAGCAACAGCCAGGTGTGTGCCGAACGCGCCCAGTCGGCCAGCCGCTCGCCACTCGCCGGATCAGCCACAGCGCCAGCGTAGGCCCAGCGACCTGACCGGCCAGGCCGGCGGACGGGCCTGGACCAACCACCACGCCCGAGTGAGAGCGGACCGGATCGCAGTACGGGCGACGCGCGCAGGTGCCGATGACGAACGTGACCCAGGACACACGGATCGTTCGACGAGCCGCCCGGGAACGCCTGACCCGCTCGCACTCGGCAGTACTGGAGGCCCTGACGTGACCACCTACCGCAACGTCCGAGACCTGCTCACCGAGGCCGTCCACGAGGCGTTCCTGCTCGCCGACTTCCTCATCCGCAAGGCCGATGACCGGTGGGTCCTGCCGCGCGGGGACACCAGCCGCAGCCCTGTCTGACCCTGCCCCAGCCGCACGCTCCCCGGCCGGCCGCGCTGCCCGCCGGCTCCCCGGCCGGGGAGCCGCGCGGCTAGGGTCGGCGCCGGCCGGCACGGGCGCCGACCCTGCGGCAGGAGGAGTGGGCGTGTGGTGACCAGCGGCCGATCCCGCAGCCGGCTGGCCGGAGCGGCCGCCGCGGTCGCCGTGCTAACGGGCACCCTTCTCACAGGCTGCGCCACGGACCTGGACGTCGCCGACCCACCCGCCGAACTGGTCGTCGCCGCGGGCGAGTCCTCGGGGGTCTACTACCGCTACGGGCTGGGTCTCGCCGACGCCTTCGGCGCCGAGCTCCCGGACACGGCCGTCAGCGCAGCGGTCACCAGCGGATCGGTGGACAACATCCAGCGGCTGGCCACCGGCGACGCGGCGGTCGCCTTCGCGCTGGCCGACACCGCCGCCGAGGCCGCCGCCGGCACAGGCCCCTTCGACACGCCGGTCCCGCTCCGGGCCATCGCAAGGCTCTACACGAACTCCGTGCACGTCGTCGTCGCGGCCGGGTCCCCCGCCCAGCGGGTGGCCGACCTCGCCGGCAAGCGGGTGTCGGTGGGTGCTCCCGGTTCGGGCACCGAGGTGACGGCGCTGCGGCTGCTGACGGTCGCCGGGGTGTCCGGTGACCGAGCCGCCCACACCCAGCGGCTGGGCGTGCAGGAATCGGCCGGCGAGCTGGCGGCGGGCCGACTGGACGCCTTCTTCTGGTCCGGCGGCCTGCCCACCGACGGGGTCCAGGACCTGGTCGACAGCACCCCGGTGCGGCTGCTGCCCACCGACGACCTGCTGGTCGGCATGCGCGCCGACCACGGGGAGTACGTCGTCGAGCAGACGATCCGGGCCAGCGTGTACGGCCTGCCCGCCGACGTTCCGGGCATCGGCGTCCCCAACCTGCTGCTCGTGCGGGCGGACATGCCCGACGACCTCGCCGAGACGCTCACTGCCGCGCTGTTCGCCGCCCAGGTGGACCTGGTCGGCGCGCACCCGGCGGCGCGGCACCTGGACCAGCGCAGCGCCATCACCACCGCCCCGGTGCCGCTGCACCCGGGGGCGGCCGCCTTCTACCGGGCCGCCAAGCCTGGGGTCAGCGGCGGCTGAGCCGCCGCCGGGGCCGGCCGGAGGGATGACGGTGCCACGTCCAGCCGGGGCAGCCGGACGGCGACGCACACCCCGTGCGGTCGGGCCGGGGAGATGGTGAGCCGGCCACCACAGCGTTCGGCGAGCGCCGTCGCGATCGCCAGCCCGAGCCCGGAACCGGGGACGTTCTGTTGGTCGGGCGCGCGCCAGAAGCGGCGGGTCGCCACGGCGCACTCCTCCGGGGTGAGCCCCGGACCGTCGTCCACCACCCGGACCTCGACCTCGGCGTCCCCGGTCAGCTCGACCTGGACGTCGACGGTGCCGCCGCGGGTGAAGCGCAGCGCGTTGGACAGCACGGCGTCGAGCACCTGGTCCAGCGCACCTCGCGGGGCCAGCACCCAGCAGGTGCCGGCGCCGGTCAGCAGCACCTCGGTGTTCCCGGCGGCAGCGGCGTCGCTCCACATCCGCAGCCGGTCCCGGACGCACTCGCGCACGTCCACCGCCACCAGCGGGCCGGCGTCGTCCTCGGCCCGGGCCATGGCGAGGGTGTCGTCGAGCACCTGGGTGAGCCGCTCGATCTCCGCCATCGCCAGCCGGTGGTCCGCCCGCGCGCCGGGCACCAGCCCGGCCTCCAGCGCGTCGACCCGCAACTGCAGCGCGGTGAGCGGGTTGCGCAGCCGGTGCGAGACGTCGGCGACCAGGGCCCGCTGCTGTGCGCTGGAGGTCCGGATGGCCTCGGCCATCCGGTTGAAGTCGGCGATCAGCCGGCGCAGCTCCGGAGGCCCGGGGCCGACCTTCGCGCGGGCGTCGAGGTCGCCGGTGGTGAGGGTGTGCACGGCGTCGTCCAGCCGGTGCACCGGGCGCAGGATCCACCGGGACAGCGGTGCGGTCGCCAGCGCCACCAGCGCCAGGGCGAACAGCCCCGCGGCGGCCAGCAGCGCCCAGTGGACCACCACCTGCTGCACCACCCGATCAGTCGGCGAGACGGTGACCACGGCGCCGGCCACCTCGCTGCCGCGCAGCACGGGCTCGGCGACGGCGACCGGGGCCGTCCGCCACGGCAGGACGGTGGGCGGCGGGCTGGACCGGCGGCCGGCCAGCGCCTGCCCCATGCTGTCCGCCGCGACGGCCTCGGGTGCGTCCGGCGCCGAGCTGAGCAGCAGTTCCCCGTCCGGGCCGTGCACCTGCACCAGGACGCCGTAGAGGTCGCCGTACGCCCGCAGCTCCGGCTGCAGGGTCCGCACCGCATCCCGGGCCAGCGCCGGGGCGGCGAGCCGGGCCAGCCGGGAGGTGTCGCCGGTGCGGTCGATGAGCAGCTCCTGGGTGCGGGCCTGCGCGTAGCTGGCGGCCAGCGGCACCTCCACGGCCAGCAGCAGCACGGCGACCAGGCCGATGAAGAGCGCGATCAGCCGGCGCCGCACCGGGCCACCTCCCGGCTCACGGCAGCGGGACGGCGGCGCGCATCCGGTAGCCGACGCCGCGGACGGTCTCGATCAGCTCCGGGTCGCCGAGCTTGGCGCGCAGCGTGGCCACGTGCACGTCGAGGGTGCGGGTCGAGCCGAACAGCGTCGCGCCCCAGACCCGGTCCAGCAGCGTCTCGCGGGAGCAGACGGTGCCCTGGGCGCCGGCCAGCACGACCAGCAGGTCGAACTCCTTGCGGGACAGCTTCAGCTCGCCCCCGGCCAGGGTGACCCGCCGGGCGCCCGGGTCGACCTCGAGCGCACCGTGACGCAGCACCGGCGCCGCCGGCGCCTCGGCGAGCGCGACCGGCGGGGACTGGGCCGAGCGGTGACTGCGGCGCAGCACGGCCTCCATCCGCGCCAGCAGCTCGCCACTGCTGTAGGGCTTGACCACGTAGTCGTCCGCCCCGGCCCGCAGCCCGGCGATCCGCTCCCGCTCCTCTGCCCGCGCCGTCACCGCGATGATCGGCACGTCGACGACCCGGCGCAGCGCCCGACAGACCGCCAACCCGTCCATGTCGGGCAACCCCAGGTCCAACAGCACGAGGTCGACCGCGCGAGGCACCAGCGCCTCCTGCCCGGAGGACACCCGCTGCACCAGCACCCCGTGCCGGCGCAGCACGTCGCCCAGCGCCGCCGCCACGCGATCGTCGTCCTCGACCAGCAGGACCCGCACATCCCCTCCTCCGCGCTCCCGGGGGCCCGGCGACGTTAGGAGGACGTCAAGTCCTCGCCCGACGCTGGGCTCCGACGTCGAATGCTGTCACGGTCCCTCCGACAAACGTGAGGGAGGCCACACCGTGTCCGTGCAGGGAACCGACGCCGGGAGCCCCGGCGAACGAGCCGTCGGCTCGACGCCGGCGCCTCCGGCCACGCCATCGCCGGTGGCCACGACATCGCGGGTGGCGACACCATCGCGCCCGGGCAGCGAGCCCACCGAGGAGCCGACCCGGCCCGGCGCGCTGGGCGACGTGCCCGCCGAGGCCGATGCGGAGAAGCCGGCCCGGGTGCTCACCGGGCCGCTCCGGCTCGCCGTGAGCGTGGTCGCGGCGCTGCTCTCGGTCTACGCGCTGTGGAACGTCTTCTTCCCGGTGCCCGCACTGCAGTACCGGATCATCTTCCTCGCCGTCGTCCTGCCGCTGACCTTCCTGCTCTACCGCCCCGCCGTCCGGGTGCTGCGCGGGAGGAGCGAGGGCCCCGACCGGCCCAGCGTGCTGGACTGGGGACTGGCGGCTGCGTCGCTGTTCGTGGCGATCTGGCCGCTGCTCGCCGGCTTCGACGCCTACATCTCCCGCGGCTTCCGGCCGCTGGTCATCGACGTGGTCTGCGGACTGGCGCTGTGTGCGCTGGTGCTGGTGGCGACCTGGCGGACCGTCGGCCCGGTGCTGCCGGTGATCTGCCTGCTGTTCATCGGCTACGCCTACCTCGGCGACCTGATCCCCAACGGCTGGCTGATCGGCCACCGCGGCTACGACTACCCCCGGCTGACCTCGCAGTTCGTGATGGGCACCGAGGGCCTGTACGGCGTGCCGCTGGACGTCGCGGCCACCTACATCATCCTGTTCACGATCTACGGGGCGGTGCTGGAGTTCTCCGGCGCCGGCCAGTTCTTCATCGACATCAGCTTCGCGGCCTTCCGCCGGTCGCGGTCGGCGCCGGGCCGCACGGTCACCCTGGCCGGCTTCCTGCTGGGCACCGTCTCGGGATCCGGGACCGCGACCGCGGTCAGCCTGGGCAGCGTCGCCTGGCCCATCCTCAAGAAGGCCGGCTACCCGCGCGACTCCGCCGGTGGTGTGCTGGCCGCCGCCGGGATCGGGGCGATCCTCTCCCCGCCGACGCTGGGCGCAGCCGCCTTCATCATCGCCGAGCTGCTCCGGGTCTCCTACCTGCAGGTGCTCGGCTACGCGCTGATCCCGACGCTGCTGTACTACCTCGGCATCTTCCTGGCGGTGGAGTTCGACGCCCGCCGGTTCGGCGTCCGCGAGGTGCCGCTGCAGCGGCAGAGCTTCTGGCGGCTGCTCGGCCGGTTCGGCTACCACTTCAGCTCGCTGTTCGTGATCGTGCTGCTGCTGGCGCTGGACCAGTCCGCGTTCAAGGCCGTCGTCTACGCCACGGCGCTGGCGTTCCTGCTGTCGTTCCTGGACCGCAGCCGGCGGATGACCCCGCCCCGGGTGTTCGACGCGCTGGCCAAGGGGGCCGCCGGCGTCCTGCCGGTCGCGGCGACCACCGCTGCCGCGGGGCTGATCGTGGCGGTGCTGACGCTCACCGGGCTCGGCCTCGACCTGTCCTCGATCATCGTCGACCTGGCCGGGCTGGTCTCCAGCAACCCGACCGCCCAACTCATGGTCACCTGCGTGCTGGCCGCCCTCGCGGTGCTCGTGCTCGGGCTGGCGGTGCCGGTGACGGCGTCGTTCATCATCGCCGCGGTGGTCATCGCCCCGGCGCTGACCTCGCTGGGCGTGGCCACCCCCGAGGCCTACATGTTCATCTTCTACTACGCGGTGCTCTCCGAGGTGAGCCCGCCGACGGCGCTGGCCGCCGTCGCCGCCGCCGCGATCACCGGCGGCAACGCCTACAAGACGATGATCATGACGGGCAAGTACACGCTGCCCGCCTTCCTCGTGCCGCTGGCCTTCGTGCTGACCAGCAACGGCCAGGGCCTGGTCGGCGAGGGCGGACTGGGCACCGTGTTGTTCGCGACCGTCGTGTCCGCACTCGCCGTCGCCGCCCTCGCCGTCGTCACCGGCAAGTGGCTGATCGGCCCGGCCCGGGCGCCGGAGCGGGTGCTCGCCCTCGCCGCCGCGCTCCTGCTGCTGTACCTGGAGACGACCACGGTGCTGATCGGCCTCGCCGCGCTCGTGCTCGCCGTCGTGGTGCACCTCGTCGGCCGCCGCAGGCACCCCGCTCCCCCGACCCCCCAGCCGCCCCCCGACGACGGGCCGGAGACCGCCCCGCCGTCCGCCACCCGGAACGCACCGCCCATCCCGACCCAGGAGGTCACCTCGTGAGAAGGTCCCGCACCCCCGTCCTGCTCGCCGTCGCATCAGCCACCGCACTCACCCTCGCCGGCTGCGGCGAGGCCGGTGGTGGTGGTGGCGGCTCCGCCGAGGGCGAGAGCGCCGGCTGCGCCGAGCCGGCCGGCGGTGGCCGGCTCTCCATCGCCACCGGCAACACCACCGGCGTCTACTACATCCTCGGCGGCGGCATCGCCGCGGTGCTCACCGACGAGGTCGAGGGCACCGAGGCGACGGCGGAGGCCACCAACGCCTCGGCGGAGAACATCCGGCTGGTCTGCGCCGGCGACAGCGACATCGGCTTCTCCCTGGCCGACACCGCCGCCGACGCGGTCAACGGCGAGGCCGGGTTCGCCGGCGAGCCGCAGTCGGTGCAGGCGCTGGCCCGGATCTACAGCAACTACACCCAGGTCTTCGTCCGCGCCGACGCCGGCATCGAGTCCATCGCGGACATGGCCGGCAAGACGGTCTCCACCGGCTCGCCGAACTCCGGCACCGAGGTGATCGCCACCCGGCTGCTGGAGGTCAACGACCTGGGCACCGGCGACGTCGACCAGCAGCGGCTGGGCCTGCCGGAGAGCGTGCAGGGCATGAAGGACGGCTCGATCGACGCGCTCGTCTGGTCCGGCGGCCTGCCCACCGGCGGCATCACCGATCTGGTCACCTCGATGGGCGAGGACGTGGTGGCGCTCCCGCTGGACGAGGAGCTGCCCAAGATGCAGGAGGCCTACGGGGAGGCCTACACCGAGGGGAGCATCCCGGCCGACACCTACGGCCTGCCCGAGGACGTCGCCACGATCGCCGTCCCGAACCTGCTGGTCGTCAGCGACGCCATGCCGGAGGACGTCGCCCAGGACGTGACCCGGGCGATCTTCGAGAACCTGGACGACCTGGCCGCGGTGCACCCGGAGGCGGAGAACATCTCCGCGGAGACCGCCACCGATACCGGCGACGTGCCGCTGCACCCGGGCGCCGAGGCCTACTTCGACGAGCAGGGCTGAGGCGTGGGCGACGTCGCACTGGCACGGGGCGTGTGGGGGGTGCTGGCCACCCCGTTCCACGGGCCGGCCCTGGAGGTCGACCGGGACAGCCTGACCCGGCTCGCCGGGCACCTGGAGAGCGCCGGCGCCACCGGGCTGACCGTGCTGGGGGTGTTCGGGGAGGCGATCCGGCTGTCGGTCGCCGAGCGTCGGGCGGTGCTCGGCGCGGTGGTCGACGCCGTCTCGCTGCCGCTCGTGGTCGGTGCGACGTCGCTGGCCACCGCACCGCTGCTGGACGAGGTCCGGATGGCCCAGGAGGTCGCCGGCGACCGGCTGGCGGCGGTCATGGTGCAGGTGCACTCGCCCAGCGCCGACGTGCTGCGGGCACACCTGCAGGCGGTGCACGACGCGACCGGGGCGGCCGTGGTGGTGCAGGACTACCCGGTGGCCAGCGGAGTGCGGATCAGCGGGGACGACCTGGTGCGGGCGCTCACCGGCCTGCCGTTCGTCGCCGCGGTCAAGGCGGAGTCCCCGCCCACCGCGGCCGCCGTCGCCGGCCTCACCGCACGGTTGGACGTACCGGTGTTCGGCGGTCTGGGCGGGCTCGGGCTGCTCGACGAGCTCGCCGTCGGTGCGGCCGGGGCGATGACCGGGTTCTCCTTCCCGGAGGGCTTGGTGGCCTGCACCCGCGCGTTCGCCACCGACGGCTTCGTCGCCGCCCGCGAGGCCTTCCTGCCCCACCTGCCGCTGATCGCCTTCGAGCAGCAGCCGAGCATCGGGCTGGCCATCCGCAAGGAGTGCCTGCGGCGTCGTGGACTGGTCGCCGAGGCAGCGGTGCGGCCTCCGTCGCCACCGATGCCCGCTGCGTTGCACGACCAGCTGGTGCGCCAGGTGGACGCGCTCGCCGTCCCGGCCGGGGTGCGCTGATGGACCTCGGACTGGACGGTCGCACCGCGGTGGTGGCCGCCTCGACCGGTGGGCTGGGTGAGGCGGTGGCCCGGGCGCTGGCGGCGGAGGGCGCGCAGGTCGTGGTCGCCGGCCGGCGCGGGGACCGGGCGCAGCAGATCGCAGCCGAACTCCCACGCGCCGTCGGCGTCGAGGTGGACCTGACCGCCGCCGACGGGCCGGCCCGGCTGGTGGCCGCGGCGGAGTCGGCCTTCGGGCCGGTGGACGTCGCAGTGCTCAACGGGCCCGGCCCCCGGCCCGGTCGAGCGGCCGACCTCACCGACGACGACGTCACGGCGGCGGTCGACGCACTGGTGGTCCCGCACCGCCGGCTGGTCGCCGCGGTGCTGCCCGGCATGCGGGAACGCGGCTGGGGCCGGGTGCTGGCCGTCGGCTCCAGCGGGGTCGCCGCGCCACTGCCGAGCCTGGCGGCGTCCAACCTCGGCCGGGCGGCGCTCGCCGCCTGGCTCAAGACGCTGGCCGCCGAGGTCGCCGCCGAGGGGGTGACGGTGAACCTGCTGCTGCCCGGCCGGATCGCCACCGATCGGGTGGCCGAGCTGGACCAGGCGGCGGCCGGCCGCACCGGGCAGTCGGTCGAGGAGGTGCAGGCCGCGTCCCGGGCGACCATCCCAGCGGGGCGGTACGGGCGCCCTGCGGAGTTCGGCGCGGTCGCGGCGTTCCTCTGCAGCGACGCCGCCAGCTACGTCACCGGCTCGGCGCTGCGCTGCGACGGCGGCCTGGTGCGCAGCCTGTGACCCGCTGGTCCCGGCTCAGGCCGGGACCAGCAGGGCGACGCACTCCACGTGGGCGGTCATGGGGAAGCAGTCGAAGGCCCGCAGCGCCTCGAGGCGGTAGCCCGCGTCCGCGAACGCGGCGACGTCGCGGGCCAGGGACGCCGGGTCGCAGGCCACGTAGACCACCGCGCGGGCTCCGGAGCCGGCGAGCACCCGGCTGACGTCCTTGCCGGCCCCGGCCCGGGGCGGATCGAGCACGACGACGTCGGGGCGGCCGAGGTCACCGAGCAGCTCGGTGAGACCAGGGGCGTCCACGTCGCCCTGCCAGACCTCGGCCTGCGGCAGGTCGGCGAGGTTCGCGTCGGCCGCGGCACAGGCCGCGGCGTCGGACTCGACGCAGACCACCCGGCCCGCAGCGCCCACCCCGGGTGCCAGCGCCCCGCCGAACAGGCCGGCGCCGGCGTAGAGGTCCAGCACCGTCTCCCCCGGCTGCACCGCGGCGAAGCCCCGGACTGCGTCCACCAGGGCGTCGGCAGCCGCCGGGTGCACCTGCCAGAAGCCGGTGCCCTCGACCTCCCAGTCCCGGCCACCGGCGGTCCGCTGCGCCCGCCCAGCCGGCTCCTCGGGCACCTCGGCACCGGGCCGCAGCACCTGGGTGTCCAGCGGCCGGCCGCGGCGGTCCAGCGTCGTCGTGGTCACCACGCCGGCCGAGTCGACGGCGACGTCGACCGCCCCGGCGTCCAGCCAGCGCCGGGCCAGCACCGCCTGGGCGGCCGGCTCGGCGGTGATCGGGCAGTCGTCGAGCGGGACGACGTCGTGCGAGCGGTGCCGGCGCAACCCCGGCGAACCGGTGCGGTCGACGGCGAACCGGGCCCGCGACCGCCAGCGCAGCGGCCCGCCGGGCAGCGCCTCGACCGTGACGTCGACGTCCAGCCCGGCGAGCCGGGACAGCTGCTCCCGGACGACGTCGGCCTTGAGCGCCAGCTGGCCGGCGTGGCTGACGTGCTGCCAGTCGCAGCCACCGCACAGGCCGGGGCCGCTGTACGGGCACGGGCGCTCGACCCGCTCCGGCGCCGCCTCCAACACCTCGACGGCGTCGCCGCGGCAGAAGCCCTTCTGCCGGTCCTCCGTCACCTCGACGACCACGCGCTCCCCGGGCAGCGTGTGCCGCACGAAGACCACCCGGCCCTCGTGCCGCGCCACGCAGTGCCCGCCGTGCGCCACCGGGCCCACGGTCACCTCGAAGCGGCTCCCCACCCAGCCGCCGCCGGAGTCGGGCGCCTGCCGCTGCGGCCGGGCAGCAGGACGGCGGCGGCGCTCAGCCATAGGGCGTCTGCTCGGTCTCGGACGTCAGCCCGCGCCGCAGGTCGCCGGGGGCCGGGCCGCTCCCGTCCCCGCCCTCGCGGTCATGGGAGCCCTCCAGCTGCCACGGCACGCTGGTGATCATGACCCCGGGCAGGAACTGCAGCCGGGTGCGCAGCCGCAGCGCGCTCTGGTTGTGCAGCACGTTCTCCCACCAGTGGCCCAGCACGTACTGCGGCACGAAGACCACGACCAGGTCCCTCGGGCCGGCGCGCCGGATGTCCTTGACGAAGTCCAGGACGGGGCGGGTGATCTCCCGGTACGGCGACTCGAGCACGGTCAGCGGCAGCGGGATGTCGTAGCGCTCCCAGTCCCGCTGCAGTGCGCGGGTCTCGGCCCCGTCCACGTTGACCGTCAGCGCGGTCAGCACGTCGGGCCGGGTCGCGCGGGCGAACGCCAGCGCCCGCAGCGTCGGCTTGTGCACCTTGGAGACCAGGACGACCGCGTGCACCCTGCTGGGCTTGGTCCGCGCGTCGCTGTCGGGCACCAACTGCGCGGCCACCTGCGAGTAGTGCCGGTTGATCGCCCGCATCAGCAGGAAGATCACCGGCATCGCGGCGAGCACGATCCAGGCGCCGCCGGCGAACTTGGTCACCACGACGATGAACAGGACGACGCTGGTCATCGTGCCGCCGACGGCGTTGATCAACCGGGAACGCTGCATCCGGCCACGGGCGGCGGGCTCGGTCTCGGTCCGCAGCTCCCGGTTCCAGTGCCGCACCATGCCCCACTGGCCGATCGAGAAGCTGGTGAAGACGCCCACGATGTACATCTGGATCAGCTGGGTGGAGTCGGCGTCGAAGACGACCAGCAGCAGGATCGCGAACCCGGCGAGCAGCAGGATGCCGTTGCTGTAGACCAGCTTGTCGCCGCGGGTGTGCAGCTGGCGGGGCATGAACCGGTCCTGCGCGAGCACGGAGCCCAGCAGCGGGAAGCCGTTGAACGCCGTGTTGGCGGCCAGGATCAGCACCAGCGCCGTCGCCGCCTGGACGAGGTAGAAGCCGATGGAGTCCGCGCCGCCGAAGGTCGCCGCCGCCACCTGCGCGATCACGGTCCGCTGCGGCTGGTTCTCGCAGTCGAAGCCCACCAGGTCGCAGGCGTTCTCCACGTACTTCACGTCCGCCAGCAGCGCCATCGCCGTGACACCGGCGAACATCGTGGCGGCGATGCCGCCCATCAGCGCCAGGGTCGTCGCCGCGTTCCGGCTCTTCGGGGGGCGGAACGCCGGCACGCCGTTGGCGATCGCCTCCACCCCGGTGAGCGCCGTGCACCCGGAGGCGAAGGCCCGCAGCACGAAGAAGATCAGCGCCAGGCCGGTCACCTGCTCGTAGCCCGGTTCGGGCTGGATCGCGTAGCCCGCGCTCTCGGCCACCACGTCGCCGCCGGTGACGAGCTCCCGGATCAGCCCGGTGCCGATCATCACCAGGATGCAGGCGATGAACGCGTAGGTGGGGAAGGCGAAGGTCCTCCCCGACTCCCGCACCCCGCGCAGGTTGATAGCCACGAGCAGGGCGACGAGCCCGACGGAGATGAGGACACGGTGCTCGGCGAGCTCGGGGAACGCGGAGATGATGTTGTCGGTGCCGGAGCTGACCGACACCGCGACGGTGAGCACGTAGTCCACGAGCAGTGCGCTGGCGACGACCAGGCCGGCGAACTGGCCGTGGTTCTTCATCGCCACCTCGTAGTCGCCGCCGCCCGAGGGGTAGGCGTGCACCACCTGGCGGTAGGAGAGGACGACGACGGCGAGCAGCAGGACCACGAGCGCGGCCAGCCACGGGGTGAGGAACAGGAACGTCGTCCCGGCCAGCGTCAGGAAGATGAGGATCTCCTGCGTCGCGTAGGCGACGGAGGAGAGCGGGTCGCTGGCGAAGATCGGCAGCGCGAGGTGCTTGGGCAGCAACGACTCGCCAGCACGGTCGCTGCGGACCGGCCGGCCGAGGACGAGTCGTTTCGGGAGTTGTCCGAGGTCGGACAGGGTTGGCACGGCGGCGATGGTACGGACGCCGCGACCACCCGTGGGCCGGGACGGGGCGACCTCACTCACATGGGCAACCTGCGCTGCCCCGCACGCCCCGGTGCGCCACCACAGCCCCGCTTCGGGTGTACGTTCGCGCGCTGTACGCCCCGGCGGTCCGCGGGGGCGGCAGGGTTCGGCAGACGGGTGGGACACAGGTGCACGTGGTCGTGATGGGCTGCGGCCGCGTCGGTTCGGCGATCGCCCGGCGACTCGAGGTGATCGGTCACAGCGTCGCGGTGATCGACCAGGACCCCGAGGCCTTCCGCAGGCTCGGCCCCGAGTTCGGCGGCCGCCAGGTGACCGGCCTCGGCTTCGACCGGCAGACCCTCCTGGACGCCGGCATCGACTCCGCCGGGGCCTTCGCTGCGGTCAGCAGCGGGGACAACTCCAACATCATCGGCGCGCGCGTCGCCCGCGAGACGTTCGGTGTGGAGCACGTCGTCGCCCGGATCTACGACTCCAAGCGGGCCGAGGTCTACGAGCGGATGGGCATCCCCAGCGTCGCCACGGTCCCGTGGACGGTCAGCCGGCTGATGCGGGAGCTGCTCTCGGTGAAGGTGACCGAGATTTGGCGCGAGCCCACCGGCACGGTCCTGCTGATGCGGATCACCGTGACCGACGTCTGGGTCGGCCGGCCGCTGGCCGAGCTGGAGAACGCCTCCGGTGCCCGGGCGGCCTGGCTGGTGCGCTTCGGCGAGGCCCAGCTCATCACCCCGACCACGGTGCTGCAGACCGGCGACCACCTCGTCGTCGCCGCCACCGACGAGCTCACCCACCGGGTGCACCAGGCCGTCGAGCAGGGTCCCGCGGGAGGGCAGCACTGATGCGCGTCGCCATCGTGGGGGCCGGCGCGGTCGGCCGGTCCATCGCCACCGAGCTGCTGGGCAACGGCCACGCCGTGATGCTCATCGAGAAGAACGGCTCCCGGGTCAAGCCGCGGGCGGTCCCGGGCGCCGAGTGGGTGCAGGCGGATGCCTGCGAGGTCTCCTCCCTGGAGGAGGCCCAGCTGGCCACCTGCGACGTGGTCATCGCGGCCACCGGTGACGACAAGGCCAACCTGGTCGTCTCGCTGCTGGCCAAGACCGAGTTCGCGGTCGCCCGGGTGGTCGCCCGGGTCAAGGACCCGCGCAACGAGTGGCTCTACACCGAGTCGTGGGGCGTGGACGTCGCCGTCTCGACCCCCCGGGTGCTCGCCGCCCTGGTGGAGGAGGCAGTCACCGTGGGCGACGTCGTCCGGCTGATGAGCTTCCGCAAGGGCGCGGCGAACCTGGTCGAGATCACCCTCGCCGAGGACACCCCGTGGGTGGGCCGGCCGGTGCGCGACGTGCCACTCCCCCGGGAGACCGTGCTCACCACCATCCTTCGGGGCGACCGGGTCATCGCCCCCGATCCCGACGAGCCGTTGGAGGCCGGGGACGAGCTGCTGTTCGTGACCCACGGCGACATCGAGGAGCAGCTCCAGTCGGTCATGTGCCCCGACGGGAGCTGCTAGCCGGAGCTCCCCTGCAGCGACGCCGTCAGGTGGCCGGGGGCTGCGCTTCGGAGCGGTGCCGGTGCAGTCGGGCCACCACCCACAAGGTGACCACGAGCTCGGCTGCGGTCAGCGGCAGCCCGAGCACCAGCGAGGACGTCGCCAGCAGCTCCACCTCGTCGCGCAGGTAGAAGAAGCCCTGCACGACCGCGCGCAGCAGGAACACCCCAGCCCACAGCACGGTCAGCCAGCCGTAGGCCCGCAGCATCCGCGGGTCGTCGCGCCAGTGCCGTTCCGGCTCCGGGTCCGGCACCCGGTCGCCGGGGGCCACCGGCACCGTCGCGCCGCCCTCCACCGGCACGGCCGTCGCGGCCGGGTCCCGGCGCGCCCGGTCGCGCAGTGACGGCAACCGGTGGGTGGACATGGCCCCCAGGTGGCTGGGGGCCAGGAACTCGGCGATCACCCCGACCAGGGGACGTCGGAAGGGGATCGAGCCGAGCAGGATGAGGGCGATCCCGGCGTTGCGCACGATGCCCAGCACGAAGAAGTCGCGGGCCTGCCCGGAGTACGCCGCGATCGCGACGGCGACGGCGACGGCGAACAGCCCGCTGACGGCCTGCTGGAGGCCCTCCCGGCGGAGCAGCCGCAGCAGGAAGACCAGCACCGCGGAGGCGAGGGCGGCCCAGATGCCGACGGTCAGCCCGCCGACCGAGTTGGCCACGATGAACGCGATCGTGGGCAGGGAGGCGTCGACCATGCCGCGCCAGCCACCCAGCTGGTCCAGCACCAGGTGGCGGTCGAAGGACACCCCACCGCGTCCGGGCTCGCTCACCGGCCGGGCCCTCCGGTCATGCCCGCATCGACGACCGGGTCACCCGGCGCTCAGCTCGTACCAGGGGTTGTAGATGACCTGCCGACCCTCGAAGGAGGCGAACCGGCCGCGCGCGGTGAGCCGACGACCTGGCTCGATGCCGGGGATCCGGCGGCGGCCGAGCCAGACGAGCGTGACCGAACCGGAACCGTCGAAGAGCTCGGCCTCCAGGGTCGGGACCGTCTCGCGCGGGGTGTAGACCACCGACTTGATCCGCCCGGTCACCGTGACGACCTCGCCCTTGCGGCAGGTGCTGACCGCCGAGCAGCCGGCCGACGCCACCCCAGAGCGCAGCTCCTGGGCGTCCACGGTCCGGTCGTCGGCGGTGAGCTTCTGGAGCTTGCGGGACAGCCAGCCCCGCGCGCCGGGCTCCGTGGAGGCACCGGTCCTGGTCTCGGTCACGATCCCAGCGTAGTGCGGTCAGCGGCGCCTGTCCGACGGTCGGCCAACCAGTCCACGGTGCGTCTCCACGCCGCACCGGAGACGTCGATCAGCACCATGTGGTCACCGGGGACGACCACCACCTCGACGGGGTCCCCGACCGCGGTGGCGGCGGCGGCGTACCGCCGGCTCTGGTCCAGCGGCACCGAGGTGTCCTCCGCACCGTGCACGCAGAGCACCGGCAGCCCGGTCGGCAGCAGCCGCACCGGGTCGGCCGTGGCGTACCGGTCGGGCACCTCGGCCGGCGTCCCACCGAGGAAGCCGACCGTGGCCCCGTCGCCGAGGTCGGCGGTGACGGCCGCCTCCAGGTCCAGCACCCCGGCCTGGGCGACGGCCGCGCTGACCCGGACCCGCGGGTCCGCCCCCGGCGTCCCGGCGGGCAACCGGGCGCGGCCGGCGACCCACGCCGCGAGGTGTCCGCCCGCGGAGTGGCCCAGGACGGTGACGTCGGTGAGGTCCAGCCGCGCTGCGTCCGGCACGTCGGGGAGCGCGTCGACCGCCGCGGCGACGTCCTGGAGCGTGGTGGGCCAGCCTCCACCGGCGCCCACCCGGCGGTACTCCACGGCCACGGCGGCCCAGCCGCGGGCGGCCAGGTCGGCGGCCAGCGGGCGGGCCAGCTCGATGCCGTAGCGGGCCCGCCAGAACCCGCCGTGCAGGACCACCACCACCGGTGCCGGACGGTCGCCGACCGGCAGGGACACCTCCAGGAACTGGTCGGGCTCGGCACCGTAGTCGTGCCGGACGGGCTTGCTCACCCGGCGTTCCGCGGCTCGGTGGGCGGTGCCGCCGGAGGTGCGGCAGGCGGTGCCGCCGGAGGTGCGGCAGGCGGTGCCGCCGGAGGTGCGGCAGGCGGTGCCGCTGGCGGCGGTGCAACCGGCGAGGCAGGCGGTGCAGCCGGCGAGGCAACAGGCGGGGCAACAGGCGGGGCCGCCGACGGGGCCGCGGGCCGGCGGGCCGCCGGGCGCGCACCCTGGCCCGCGGCCTGCCTCCGGGCGACCTGCTGGGCTGCCTGCGGGGGCAGCGTCAAGGGGAGCTGCTCGCGCACCGGCATGGGCTGCGCCCCCCGGACGACGACGACCGACCGGAACGCCGCCTCCAGCGGCGCAGCCGCCTCGGGTGTGCTGGCCGCCGAACCGCTGATCATCCCGCGGAGGAACCACCGCGGGCCGTCGACGCCGAGGAACCGGGCCGGACGGCGCACCGGCTTCGGCGCCCCGGTCTCCCCTGGCTGCGGCGGTGCGGCGACCAGGATGGACCCGACCAGCTCACGGCCGAAGGGCCCGTCCACCTCGGTGAGCCGGCCGCCCTGCCCGCTCGCCCCGCGCATGAGCTCGGCGCGCACCTCGTCCCACAGTCCGCCGGCGCGCGGGGCGGCGAAGACCGACAGCTGCAGCAGGGAGTCCCCGGCGCGGAGGCTGGCCCCGACGACCTGCTGCTGGGCGTTGACGTCCACCCGCAGCTCCATGCCCGCGACGGCCGGCAGCCGCAGCGAACCCAGGTCGACGCGCGGCCGGCCGTCCTCCGGGGCATCGGCCTCGTCCCACGGCCCGCTGGTCGCGGCCTCCTCGCGCTCCCGCACCTGCGGTTCCGGGGGCACTCCCCGTTCCCGCAGGCTGCGGTCGATCCGGTTGCGTCGACGTCCGAACGGCATCGTCAGGCCCGTCCTTCCAGAGAGGTGTGGGTCAAGTCGGCGGCCAGCGCGGCCGAGCCGCCGGTGGAGCCGTGCCCTCCGCTGCCGCGCTCGCTGCCGGGCAGCTCCCCGACCGGCACGAAGCGGGCCCGCACGACCGGCTGGACCACGAGCTGGGCGACGCGGTCGCCGCGGGACAGCCGGAGGGTGGTGGTGGGGTCCAGGTTGACCAGGTTGACCTTGATCTCGCCCCGGTAGCCCGCGTCGACCGTGCCCGGTGCGTTGACCAGGCTGAGCCCGAGCCGGTGCGCCAGACCCGAGCGCGGGTGCACGAAGCCGGCGAACCCCTCGGGGATCGCGACAGCGACCCCCGTGCCCACCAGCGCGCGCTGGTGCGGTGCGAGCTCCACGTCCTCGGCCAGGCACAGGTCGGCACCGGCGTCACCGGGCAGGGCGTAGGCCGGGAGGACGGCGGCGGAGCCGAGGACGACGGGCACGTCGACCTCGGCGGCGACGCCGGCCGGCGGCTGGTCGGGCAGGGGAACGGGCACGGCGGCGAGGCTAGCCGCGCCGACCGGTGCGCGTGCGGGCCGACCCGGGGGTCAGGCTCCCGGACCGGCCGGGGGCAGCCCCAGGTCGGCCCGCAGCCGATCGGCCAGCGCGGCCGTCGCCTTGCGGTTGCCGCGGGCGGCCAGCGTGGCCCCGACCAGGAGGGGGGCCACCGACGTCGTGCTCCGGGCCAGCCGACGGGTGACCCGTCGCCGCAGCGCCGCCGTCCCGGCCGTGCTCAGCGCGGCGAACAGCCCACCCGACGACGAGCTCCCCACAGCCCGCTGGGTGCTCCAGCTCGCCAGGTAGGCACCGGCCCGGGCGCGAGCATCGCCCGGGGCCGGGCGGCCGGCCAGCTCGTGCAGCTCCCCGACCAGCACCACCTCGACGGCGGCCACCAGCACCGTCTGCGCGCCGAGCTCCAGGGGGACGGCGACCAGGGTCGGTGGCGCGAACCACTGCGCCGCTGCCAGCCCACCGGTCGCCGCACCTACCCCGCCGGTGAGCCGGGCCGCCCGGGCGACGAGGGCGTCGGCGATCTCCGCGTCCGAGGCCCCCGGATGAGCACGTCGCAGCCGGGCCCCGTCCCGGATCGGGAGGCGAGGGGCGGCCGCGTCGAGGAGGTCGCTCAGCAGACCGGATGGTGCCGAGCCGCCGCGGGGGTCCGTGCCGGTGGCGGTGGCGCGCTCCCGCCCCGAACCGGCCCGGGCGTCCCGCGCCGCAGCGGCGACCGCGGAGACGACGTCGGACAGGACCCCGCTCGCCGCCCGGGCACCGGCAGCCGACCGGCCCGGTCCGCTGCCGTCCCGTGCACGGGTGTCCCTGCCGGGCTCGTCCCGACCGAGCAGCCCGGCCACTGCATCGGCGAGGGCCCGCGCAGCGGCACCGAGTCCGCTGTCGGCGCCGACGACCTCACCCTCCACCGGCGTCCCGCCCACGGGGCGGGGCGGCGGGACGTCACGCGGCTGCTGGCTCATCGGTTCCCCTTCGGATCAGCGGCACCTGCTCCTCGGCCCTGCTGCAGGGACCCACGCCTGGCCTGCGAGGTGTGGGGGTGCAGCGGGGTCCTCCTTCAGGCCGCGCAGTCGCGGCAGACCGGCTGCCCGTTGCGGGTCGCCGCCAACCGGCTGCGGTGGTGCACGAGGAAGCAGCGCGAGCAGGTGAACTCGTCCTCCTGCTTGGGCAGCACCCGGACGGTGAGCTCCTCGTTGGACAGGTCCGCTCCTGGGAGCTCGAGGGCCTCGTTGAAGTCGGTCTCGTCGACGTCCACCGAGGAGGACTGCGCCTCGGCCCGACGGGCCTTCAGCTCCTCCAGGGAGTCCTCGCCGAGCTCGTCGGCCTCGTTGCGCCGGGGGGCGTCGTAGTCCTGGGCCATGGGGTGCCCCTCACTCTCTGTTCGTCGCGGGCCCACGGGCCCGCTCGTCTGCCGTCGGCAGCGGGCGCCGACGGCGGTGGTGCCGGCCGCCAGGGCGGCCGGTGATCTCGCGCCGGTCCGGGGGCCACGTGGCCCCTGTCCCGGGTCGCTCGGTCGTGCACCGGACCACGTCCGGCTCGGCTGGTGGACGAGCACGCCTGCTGCTCGTCCTGCACCCAGCCAGCCGCCCAACGCCGTCCGGCCCCGGTTTGTGCCCGCCTGCGGGAGACCGACACATCGGGGCCTCCGGGAGGCCCGTCGAGGCGGGGAGCGCCAGAGGCTACCCTGCCGCCGTGGGGACTCCAGTGGGTGCTGATCCGGGGGTCGTCGGCCCCTACCTGGCTAGTGCTCTCGGGCACGAGAAGTGGCGTTCGGTCCGGGTCGAGCTGATCGCCGCCGGCATGTCGAACCTCACCTACGTGGTGACGCCGGAGGGCGGCTCCGAGGACGACGCGGTGATCCTGCGCCGGCCGCCGACCGGGGCCGTGCTGGCCACCGCGCACGACATGGTGCGCGAGCACCGGGTGATCTCCGCGCTCGCCGGCACGCCGGTGCCGGTGCCCCGCACGCTGCACCTGGCCACCGACACCGCGGTCCTCGGCGCCCCGTTCTACGTGATGGAGCGCGTGGTCGGCGTGCACGTGGTCAGCGAGCTGCCGCCCGGCTACGCCGACGAGCCGGCTCAGCGCCGGGCGGTCGCCGACGGCCTGATGGACACCCTCGCGGCCCTGCACAGCGTCGACCCCACGGCGGTCGGGCTGAGCGACTTCGGCCGGCCCGAGGGCTTCCTGGAGCGGCAGGTGCGCCGCTGGACCAAGCAGTGGGACGCCACCCGCGACACCGACCGGCCGGCGTTGGACGCACTGGCCGCCCGGCTCGCGGAGACGGTGCCCGCCACCCGGCGCACCGGCATCACGCACGGCGACTACCGGCTGGACAACTGCCTGCTCGACCCGCAGACCCCCGGCCGGGTGCGCGCGGTGCTGGACTGGGAGATGTCCACGCTGGGCGACCCGCTCACCGACCTGGGGATGCTCTTCGTCTACTGGCCCCAGGCCGGCGAGGAGCGGGCCGTCTCGGTCTCGCAGGTCACCACGCTGCCCGGCTTCCCGACCCGGCTGGAGCTGGCCGAGCGGTACGCCGTGAGCAGCGGCGCCGACCTGTCGGACCTGAACTGGTACGTGGGGTTCGCCTACTTCAAGTTCGCCGCGATCGTCGCCGGCATCGTGGCCCGGTCGGCGGCCGGTGCGATGGCCGGCAAGGACACCACCGGCTACGCCGACAAGATCGACCCCTGCGTCGAGCTGGGACGCGCCGCACTCGAGGACGGTGCGCTGTAGCCGCTCCGGACGCCGCTAGGGTCGACTCCGTGTACGTGCCGGCCGCCGTGAGGACCCAGTGACCGAGCTCAGCGACGACACCACCGAGCGCCGGACCGACGCTCCGCGCCGCAACCGCCGGCCGGTGCCCGCCCTGGTGTTCCTGCTGGTGCTGGCGCTGGCCGCCATGGCCGTGTGGTGGAACGTGCTCGGCGACGAGCGTGCCCGGGAGCAGGTCGAGGCAGCGGTCTGCAGCAGCGCCAGCGCCGTGCCGACCGAGCTGGACCCGGCCACGGTCTCGATCCGGGTGTACAACGCCACCGACACCCCCGGGCTGGCAGGTGAGGTCACCACGACCCTGGAGAGCCGCGGGTTCGTCGTCACCGAGACCGCCAACGACCCCAGCAGCGCGGAGGTGACCGGCGTCGGCGAGCTGCGGTTCGGCCGCCCGGGCCGGGAGGCCGCCGAGTTCCTGCGGCTGTACCTGCCCGGCGCCACCGACCGCGGCGACACCCGGTCCACCGGCCTGGTCGACCTCGTGCTCGGGCCCGACTTCGCCGGCCTGGCCAGCGAGGAGGACGTCGCCGCCGCGCTCGTCGCCGCTGCGGGTGCCGAAGCGGACTGCTGAGCTGCGGCCGGGTGTGCCTGGTCAGCCGGCGGCGTGCAACCGCTCCAGCAGGGCGACCAGCGGCTCGGCGACCGACGCGGCCACGGCGACCGCCATCGGCTCGGCGAACGGGCGCCCACCGGTCCCGGTGACCACCAGGCCCGCCTCTGCCGCGACCAGCGCACCGGCGGCGTGGTCCCAGGGCTTGAGGTCCAGCTCGTAGTAGGCGTCGACCCGGCCGGCCGCCGCCGCGCAGAGGTCCAGCGAGGCACACCCCCAGCGCCGGATGTCCCGGACCTCGGGGAGCAGCTGGGCGACGACCATCCCCTGGGCGCGGCGTTGCTCCACCCGGTAGCCGAAGCCGGTCGCCACGAGGGTCTGCTCCAGCGAGGCCGGTGAGCTGCCGTGCAACTGCATCGCCGCCGCGCCCGGTGCTGTGAGCCAGGCGCCCTGGCCGCGGACGGCGGTGAACAGCTCCCCGGTGCCGACGTTGAGCACCACGCCGACCTCGGTGCGGCCGTCGACCTCACCGGCGATGGAGACGGCATAGGCGGGCAGGCCGTAGAGGAAGTTGACGGTGCCGTCGATCGGGTCGACCACCCAGCGGACGCCGCTGGTCCCCTCGCGAGAGGCGCCCTCCTCCCCCAGCACCCCGTCGTCCGGCCGGGCCTCGAGCAGCCGGCGCACGATCAGCGCCTCGCTGGCGGTGTCCACCGCGGTCACGACGTCCACCGGGCTCGACTTGGTGTCGACCTGCTCGGCGGCGCTGCTGCGCCCCGCCCCGACGAGGGCCGCGGCCTCCTCTGCGGTGGCCCGGGCCAGCTCCAGCAGCTCGGTGGACAGGTCGGGTGCGGCGGCGCCGGAGGTCATCACGGAGAGCGATCCTGCCCGACCGGTGCACCCTCGGTGGGCGGGGTCGCTAGCCTGCCCCCGTGCAGGGCTTCGGAGTGGACATCGGTGGCAGCGGCATCAAGGGCTGCGTGGTCGACCTGGACAAGGGCGAGCTGATCGGGGAACGGGTGCGGATCCCGACCCCGCAACCGGCCCTGCCCGACCCGGTCTACGGCGTCGTGGCCGAGATCGTCGGTCGGTTCGGGTGGGAGGGGCGCATCGGCGTCACCTACCCGGGGGTGATGAAGCACGGGGAGGCCTTCACGGCCGCCAACATGGACAAGAGCTGGATCGGCACCGACATGGCCGCCGGGCTCGAGGCGGTCATCCCCGGCACCGTCCAGACGCTCAACGACGCCGACGCCGCCGGCATCGCCGAGATGGCCTACGGCGCCGGCCGTGGTGAGCGCGGCCTGGTGCTGATGCTCACCTTCGGCACCGGCATCGGCAGCGCGCTGTTCATCGACGGCACCCTCGTGCCCAACACCGAGTTCGGCCACATCGAGGTCGACGGCCAGGACGGCGAGAAGCGCGCCTCGGCGTCGGCCCGGGAGCGCGAGGACCTCAGCTACCCGCAGTGGGCCAAGCGCGTCGACCGGTACCTGGACACGCTGGAGGCCAGCCTCTGGCCCGACCTGATCATCGTGGGCGGCGGGGTGAGCAAGAAGGCGGAGAAGTGGGTGCCGCTGCTGTCCACCCGGACCCGGGTCGTCCCCGCCGAGCTGCTCAACGACGCCGGCATCGTCGGTGCGGCCCTCGCGGCCGAGCAGCACATCGGTCAGTGACCCCGGGCTGACGACAGCCGCCCGGTCGCCGGTGCCGACCGGGTGCGCCCGTCATCGAGCCGCGCCCGGTACAGAACCTGTGGACCCCTGGGTGTGCGCCGTTACAATGGAGACGCTCCACCGCGTCGCTCCTCAGTCAACAGGTCATCCCCACTCCCAGCCCGGGCGAAACACCGCACGGCGTGCGTCTCGCCCGGCCGGCCGGTGGGGTCCCTGCTCTGCCGGAACGCCGTCCGGGGCCGCTGTCCGCGGGCCGCACGGCCCTCCAGGAACGCACCGCAGTAGTACGGGAAGGAAACCCGAGTGCCCGCCGACCAGCCAGGACCGGACGTGACCACGGTGAGCAGCCAGGGTCGCAAGAGGACGGTCGCCGCCCGCACCAGCGCCTCGTCGTCGACCACCGCACCGGTGACCACGGCGGCCAAGAAGGCCCCGGCCAAGCGGGCCCCCGCGAAGAAGGCCGCGTCCCGCAAGCCGACGATCGCCCCCTCCCCCGGCACCGGTGAGGGCACCGTCCTGACCGCCGTCGCCTCCGACGGGGCGACCGTCGCCGTCGTCGACGCCGGCGCCGAGGGCCTCAAGCTCGACGAGACGGTCGTGACCGGCAAGGACGGCGTCGCCGTCACCGAGACCGAGGAGAAGGACGCCGAGACCACCGGCGACTTCGAGTGGGACGACGAGGAGGAGTCCGAGGCGCTGCGGCAGGCCCGCAAGGACGCCGAGCTCACCGCCTCCGCCGACTCCGTCCGCGCCTACCTGAAGCAGATCGGCAAGGTCGCCCTCCTCACCGCCGAGGAGGAGGTCGACCTGGCCAAGCGCATCGAGGCCGGCCTCTACGGCGCCGAGCGGCTCCGCCAGGTCGAGGAGGAGGGCCAGAAGCTCACCCCGCAGATGCGTCGTGACCTCAACTGGATCATCCGGGACGGCGAGCGCGCCAAGA
>NZ_JAPVBJ010000011.1:0-122429 GCF_026967985.1 Modestobacter sp. VKM Ac-2984
GCCGGTGACGCCCACGAGCACCCCGCCTCGGCGACGGGACGCCCCTTCGTACCGCAGGTGCAAGAGGTGTGTCGGACATGATCTTGCTTGTTCGGGGGTGCCGCCTGATCGGGGTGACTGACCGATGGGTGTCCTTCGGGGTGAGCACTTTCAAGGGCGCCTGCTCATGTTGAGGCCGACGCGCGTATCGGTTCGGTGCCGATCCGGGTCTCGTGCCCGGCAGCTGTTCTGGACCTGCGGTCGCCTGCGGGCTGCCTCGCTCCTATCGGGTTGGCGCCGCTACGGATTGCCGGCTTCACCCCGGCGGCCGGTCACCGCCGGTCGCGCATAGGAGAGGTCGTCGGATCGCCTGGGCTGGGTGACGCAGCCAGGTGCTGCGGCGACCTTGCTGTCAGGCTGTACCGGTGAAGGCTGACCGGGGGCCAGGCTGGTCTCGTTCGCAGTGGATCATGTATGCGAGCTTTCTCGTTGTGGCGTTGGTCGGTGCGATCACGACCTGGACCATCAAGGGCGAGCCTGGTTGGGGCTTCCTTGGGATGGCCACGGTCATCTGCGTCGGGCTCGTAGTTCAAGCAGTCCTTTGGCTCCGACGGCGACACTCGGCGCGGACCCGCAAATAACCTCCTTTATCAGCGGATTGGTTGTTGTGCGTTCGACGGGCCGGGATGTGTCGCCCGCCGCGGCTACGGTGCTGGCCGTGGCAACTCCTAGACCGCCGTGGCCAGAAGGAGTCATCGACTCGCTGAGTGGGGTGCTAGCACAGACGAACTGGCCGGGGCTAAAGGGGCCAGAGATCGGCCGCCTGCTCGAGGTGGTGAACATCGATGACCCGTGGCCGACAGCCACGAAGCACAAGCGGCTCGGAGCAGCGTTGGTGAACCGTCAGGTACTTGATCAGTCGAGTCACCGACTGATCACCTTCATCGTGCAGGCGATGGCACCCTCGCGGTACATCAGCGATCCCGACCGCTTTGCCGCCCTGCAGGCCGGCGTCAACGAGGTCCTCTCGATGGTGGGGTTGCGGATCAACGACCGCGGCCAGATGGCCAGGGCGACGCAGTCGCGCACCCTGGATGAGGTCGCCCAGCTCACTGGTCGCCTGCGCGGTGAGCTCACGCGTCGCGGCGTACACACGGAAGTGCTCCGCTATTGCGAGCATGAGCTTTTAAGGCGCTCGACCTTTCATGCCGTCTTCGAAGCCGCCAAGGGGTTGTCTGAGCGACTGCGTCAGATGAGCGGAAGCACGCTCGACGGCGCAGACCTAGTGAACTATTGCTTTACCAAGCAGGCGCCAGTCATATGTATCAACAACAACGCGACGCGGAGCGAGGTTAGCGAACAGGTCGGCTTTGCCAACCTGTTGCGCGGTATCGTCGGTACCTTCAGAAATCCGACCGCCCACACTCCTCGTACCGAGTGGTTGGTGAGCGAACCCGACGCGCTCGACTTCTTTGCGATGCTTTCCTATATGCACCGTCGCCTCGATGGCGCTGCGGTTTCCAGGCGGATTTGATGGAGTTGCGAGAATCATGCCCATGTCCAGCCCCTGATCCCCGAAGGTTGAGCGCCTCGGCTCAAGCCACTGATTTGGGTGGGGCCGAAAAAATCGTCGTCCCTCATGCCCCAGCGCCCGTGGCGAAGCACATGCTCGCGGCAGCTCGTCGACAGGCGGCAAGTGGTCTTCGAGCGCGTAGCGAGGGTGAGCACGATGATGCCGCGCTTCACCTCGGCACGATGATCGAGTTACTGGCAAAGTCCTATTTGGTGCCCCTCAATCCAGCGCTGATCGCTGAGGAGAAGAGCGACATCGCGAACATCGTCCGAGTGACGGGGCACAGTCATCGGTTGATTAAGTTGGAGCCGATGAGGACAGTCGGAGTCGAGGCGGCCCTCGTCAGGATTGGTCTGCTGCATCAGACCAACGGGCAACTGCGCCAGCTCGTGGACCTACTGCGTCCCGTTGGCCAGGCCCGGAACGGCGCAGCACACGTCGGGCGGGTCGGAGTCGACCCCGATGTGGTCGCCCAAGCCGCCTTGCGTGGCGCTAAACTGCTGCTTCCGCTAGTAGGAGACAACCTTGAAGTGTTCTTCGGCGACTACGCGGACGCGGCCGCCGTACTCCTGGACGAGCGCGCTACGGTGCTCCACCGGGCGCTCGAGCTCCGCGCTGGGCGCGGGAGCGAGAACTTTGAAAAGCGCTTTGGGCGAGTACCGCTGGACGCCGATCAAGGGCTGGCCTACGGACTCATCAACGTGCCGGCACTCGTCGACGATAGGCATCGGCTTTGGAACTGCCCGGCCTGTCTTCAGCAGGGTCTTCTCAGCGGCGACGTGCAGGTTGACGTCGACCATGAGGTGGCTTCAGAGGACGGCGTTCAGTACAGCTACGTTGTCGGCGCACAGGTCATTTTCTTCGCGCGGCGTTTCAGTTGCCCCTACTGTGACATGTCGCTCGTCGGACCGGAGGAGCTCGACTGGGGGCTCATGCCACTAACCGAAACCATTCGAGAGGCGACCGAACTAGACTTCGAGAGTTACGCCGACGCGATCGTTGAAAGCATGGACTTCGGCTGATGTGTTGCGCAGGGACAATAAGTCGTCCGGCCCTAAGTTAGAGGACGTGCGCATTCGTTGGACGTGACCGCGTCGACCCATAGGAAACGTCCTTTATCTGTGGGTCTGAGGTGCATCCGACTGAGTGCGGGGCTGGTCAGACAATCTTGACAGGGGCACCCGTGCGCTAGCAGCGCACCGACTAGGTGAAATGATGCGTCTTCTTAAGGCAAAGAACAGAGCGCATCTTGTCGCCGTGGCGCTCACCCGCGTACGATCATCGCCCACTGACCGAGGGATCTCGTGAGAACTTCCAAGAACCGTCTCGTCCGCGTATCGGTCTACCTGTTCGCCGGTCTGGCCGCCGCCTTATATTCGATGCTTGCCGAGTCGCCGAGGCTTTGGGTAATGATTCTTGTTGCTGGCGTCGCGACTATTATCGGAGAGTCTGCGGTGTCGTGGTGGGAATCTCGAAAACTGGGTCAGGAATAACCACTCCTGGACCAGAACCCCGACTCTCAAGAGGCCGGGCTGCGTGCCGCCGGCGCGGTGCGCGTGTTCGTCGACCACGGCGAGTCGAGCCGCGTCGCCGACCGGCCGCAACGGAGCGCGAACGAGCAGCGATTCTCCAAGCCTTGTCAGCCGTCGCCGACTGCGTCGGCATGACCGGCCCGCAAAGGTCGTGAGGTGACGGATTCGGGCCGTTGATTTCGGGCATGGGTTCTGGGCCGGTTGACTAGTCGGCCGACCTGCACGAACGTCCCGTGGTTGTGTCGAGGTTGAGGGCGGCTCAAGAACGGGCGGTTCTGGGCCGGGGACTGTCATAGCCTGCGCAGATGGAGCGCGAGGATGGCCTTGGCGGTGCAGAGCGGCAGCGGTTGGTACGCCTCGCCCTGGCTGACTGGCCCGAGGCTGCCGAGGCCCGTGTCGACTCCGTCCTCGTGTCGAAGAGTCGGGCGGTCGTGAACCTGCTCGTCAACGCCGACTACGAGTACTGCATCTACTTCATGCGAGATCGGGATGGGCATGGGAGGAAGCCGGGTCCTCCAGCGGTCATGCGGACCACGCCTACCTGGACGCTCAAGACCAGGAGGCTTGAGCGAGTGAGCTGGATGGCCCACGCCCTTGAGGCACCGCTTGCACCAACGGCACTCTCCCCGTTGATCTTTCGCCGCTGCCGATAGCGCCCGTTACGTCAGGACAGGATGCCAGGTCGGTCCCTACTGGCTCCGCTGGGAGCTAGATCTCAGCGCCCGACGATTGGCTGGTCCGGTGCACCGTGTTGCTAACTCGAGGCGACGGCAGCGGCTGCGGGACCTGCCGGTGGCCGGGCCGGTGGAGCTGGTGTGGGTCAAGCGCCGATGGTTCTGCGACGAGACCCGCTGCCCGCGGAAGACGTTCAGCGAGGTCACCGCCAGGTGCCGGCCTACGCCCGCTCGACCGCCCGGTTGTGTCAAGCGCTGGTCGCCGCGATGGCCGGTCTCCGGCCCGGCGGCCAGCGAGGTCGCCCGCGCACAACGGGTCTCGTGGTGGCTGGCGCAGTCGATGCTCACCGCCGCCGCTGACCTGCTCACCGACCCCGACGACGTGCTCGTGCGTCGGCTCGGGGTCGATGAGCACCGCTACCGGTCGGTGCGGTCTTACCGCGAGCCCGACGGGGCCTGCTGCCGCTACGAACCGTCGATGACCACCTTGGTCGACACCAGCACCGGCCGCCTCCTGGGCGTGGTCGACGGCCAGGACTCCGCCGGCGTCGGGACCTGGTTGGCCGCGCGCAGTCAGGCCTGGCGCGATCCCGTGGAGGTGGTCGCGATCGACCCTTCGACGGCGTTCCGCAAGGCGCTACGTGAGGACCTGCCGGCAGCGGCGGTCAGCGTGGACGCCTTCCACCTGGTCAAGCTGGCCAACGACATGGTCACCGCCGTCCGCCAGCGGGTGATCCGTGAAGCCAAGGGGCGCCGCGGACGCTCGAGCACCCGGCACTGGGTCAACCGGCGGCTGCTGCTGCTGCGCGCCGACAACACCTCAGCCCCCGGGCGCTTGCCCGGCTCAAGGCCACCCTCCGCGCCGACGACCCCACCGATGAGATCGGCGCCGCCTGGGGCATCAAGGAACAACTTCGCGGGCTGCTGACCAGCCGTTCCCTCGCCGACGCCCACGAAGCGAAGATGCGTCTCGGCGTCTCGGTGCTCGCCGCGGACATGCCCGAGACCTACCGCCTCTGGACCACCATCACCGCCTGGTGGGAGGAGATCGAGGTCCTCGCCGTCACCGGCGTCACCAACGCCCGCACCGAGGCCGCGAACACCAGCATCAAGCAGATCGAGCGCACCGGCCGCGGCTACCGCAACCCGGCCAACTACCGCACTCGAGTCCCGCTCGCCAGCGCCGCCCAGACGACAGCGTGAACACCCTTCTCAACTGGACCTTTCACCGAGAACCGCGAAGAGCCCGATTAGTCGCTAACTCGGCCCGGCGTGCTGCGTTAGTGTTTATATCGCGAGCCCCCCAGTAGATTCTTCCAATCTTCGACGACAGTCCGCCTCAGAGTGATACTCGACCGGACTCCCTGAACCTCAATTCCAGGGAATCTCCACCTACCAAAATAGGTCACCTTAGGCGGCTTGGTGAGGTACAAGACTGCTAAATCGACTAAATCTTGCAGTGCCGATTCGACCTGACCGTCCGAAGCCTCGTCGTTAAATGAGAGGTTGGCGTATCCACCGTCCACGCCCAAGCGGATCCAATTATCTCCAGAAGTGGATACCCAACACCACCGTTCGGGATTCGATTGCACCGACAGGTGCATTCCTGCCATGTCGTCGGTTATCCTCACCTCCGAAATAATATTGGGCGTGGGGGGCTGAATTCGTCGCAGGATCGCCCCTGCACTGGCCGGTGTCATTGAGGTACCCAGTCTCCGTAATACCACACGGTGCGCGGCTTGGAGCCTCGGAACGAGGTTACAGCTCCGCGGGAGCGCTCCAAGTGTACGTGAAAAGGTTGCAGTCTCTGTCGCCAAGCGGGCATTTGCTTCCAGTACTTTTCGGCCCCGCCCGCCGATATGCGAAATGCTCCATCCTTTCCCTTGTTTCCCATTCTCAGGACACTGTTATTCTTGACCTTATTCTTGGCCTTTGGAACCACATTATAACCAGCTCGCTTGCTATTGATCCACTTCACTGCAGCACGGACACCTTTAGCACAAAAAGCCCGACACAAGTACGCCGCTACACACCACGGGCAACGACCGTCGATGTCGGTCACGTTAATCGGGTCTGCATTGACGTACTCGTAGTCGTTGGCGCTGCCGCCGTGGACGGGGTCGACGGTGAGGAAGCGGCCGAGGGCGGGGGCGTAGAGGCGGACGCCCATGAGGGTGAGGCCACCGGGGATGCTGGCGTCGCGCTGGTGGGTGCCGAGCCAGCTGTAGCGGGGTGCGGTGGTGCCGGCGGCGGGTTGGGTGCGGGATTCGCCGTATTCGGTGGTCTCGGTGACCTTCATGTCGTTGGGTGTGGCGGCGGTGAGGGGCATGGTGGCGGCGATGTCGCCGTGCAGGTTGGCCAGCTGCATGGTCACGACCGGGCTCTGGGTGCCGGCGAGGGTGACGACGGCGGCGAGGCCACCGAATGAGGCGATGTTGCGGGTGTAGCTGTTGTCGGTTTCCTTGACGACGTCGGGGTTGTCATCGTCGCCGGAGTAGTAGCTGACGGCGGGATTGGAGCCGCCGGTGTCGGTGCGGATGGTGCGGCGGGCCGCGGCGTCGAGGCCGAAGGTGGTGGTCTTGGTGCCTTGGGTCATCTTGGCGACGAGGTCGTCGACGTAGTAGTCGATGGTGACGTCACCGCCCTGGTCGGTGGTGTCGGTGGAGGCCAGGACGCGGGTTCGTCCGAGGGTGTCGTAGCGCAGGCCCGTGCGGGCGCCGGTGGGTTGGAGCCGGTCTGCGGTGTCGTAGCTGTAGGTGTCGGCGGCGGGGACGCTGGTGGGGCAGGTGCCGGCTGGTGCGCCTGCGGTGGCGGTCTGGGTGAGGCCGGTGCGGTTGCTGTTGGCGTCGAAGGTGTACCGGCGGGTGCAGGACGGCCCGGTGGGCAGTCCGTTGGCCCCGAGCTGGGTGGTGTCGGTGACGGTGGCGAGCCGGCCGATGTTGTCGTAGCCGTAGCGGTTGGTGCGGTCGGTTCCGTTGGCGGTGGCCAGTCGGTAGGAGTCGACCTGGTCGAAGCCGGTGATGGTGGCGGTGGAGCGCAGCCACTCGAGCAGCGGACGCCACCAGCGAGGCCGACTCCGCCACTGCCGAGGCGGAGTCGGAGGCAGAAGCAGCGCAGGCGCTGGCCGAAGCCCAGGCCCAGGTCGCGACATTCGGGGAGGCGGAGTTGACCCGTGGCCGAACCGATCTCGCCGCGGACGCGGCGCACTCCCAGGCCTTCGGGCAAGTCATGCACGACTGCTTGTCAGCGGCAGGCATCGACAGCACCGTGCTGGGCGAAGGCCTCAGCGTGTCACCCGAGGACCAAGCGGCGACCGACGCCGCCTTCGCGGCCTGCCAGCAGCAGACTGGCTACCCCGCCGACAGCCGGCTCAGTGACGACGCCTACCGGGCCTTGTACGCCGACTATGTCGCCGTCCATCAGTGTCTGGTCGCCAACGACTACAACCCGACGGCTCCGGCGAGCGCTGACGCCTTCATCACCAGCGGCGGTAGGGCCTGGCTGCCCTATGACGGCCTATCGGCACGAGTCATCCAAACGTCGCAGTCCGTCTGCCCTCTCCCCACGTACTGACGGATGGGAGAGGGGGGACCACTCCAGCAGTCCCTCGGGGCGCCCCGTCGTCAGGCTGGTTCCGATAGGGGCGTTCTGTCGGCTCGCTTCAACGTGCTGTCCATAGCGCGAGGACCAGTCCTGGGTCGCATCAGACGCCGAGTTGCTTGTCGCCGTGCCGTCGCTGGCTGGCATCGGGCTCCTGATGTCTCCCGACGGACGACGGCGCTCGGACGAGGAGGCCAGTCGTGGCGCTAGCTCAGCCCGTCTGGCCGAGTGGTGAGCGGCGCATTGAGGTTCGAAGAAGTGGTGCTCAGTCCGCAGCCAGTCCGCAAGAAGTCCGCAAAGCGGTCGATCTCACTCAGCAGGCCCCAACGTCACCAAATGGCAAAGTGCCAGCTCAGGGGCTTGTCCCGTTGATCATCGTCGACGTCCGAACATCCCGTCGACGTTCCGCTTCAACGTCTAGGCGCCGGCCGGTGCTCGGCTCTGAGCGAGGCAAATAGCCCCTTCTTACCTCGCTGTTCGTGTTGAGAGTGTTGAGATGCCGTGTGCCTCGACATGCCCGCGGATGCCACTGCTCACAGGGATCGCGTGTCATTTCAGTCTGCAAGGTGTTTGGTACCGGCACGCCCTGCTCTTGCTCCCTCAGCGCCAGGAGTAGGGAACACACGTTGGTCAAGCCGCCGATCAACTTCAGGTAGGCCGTTGCGTCGTCGGTCCCTGACTCGGCCACGCAAACTGGCCGCCACGGCCGGCCCGAGCTTGGGGCCGTCTCCACCGTCCTGCATGGCGGTCAGGATTGCGATGGCTCATGGAACGCCGCTCAATCTCTCACTCATGGCAGGACGCTATGAGGGCGCGGACGTTGGCGCTGCCTGAGCGCGCCACCTGGCCAGGGTCACGCGGCGCTGGGTCGGGTCGAGTCCACTGGCATGGAGTGTGTCCCACCGGCCGAGCACGGACACAGCCATCACCGGTCCCACACCGGGATCCCGTCCGCGGTACCGACCCGTCAGCGTGGCACGAGCACCGACCAAGCGTGGTGCTCCACCCGCCACGTCCGGCGGACCACTCCCTCCTCGAGTTCGCCGTCCGCGACCAGGTCGACCGGGTCGCCCGACACGGTCACCTCCCGCCCCCGCACGACGAGGACGTCGTCGCGTTCGACGTGCCGCCCGGTGCTCAGCGCCGCCGCGAAGGTGGCCCGCGCCAGCAGACCTGTCGCGGTGGACACGACGACATCGAGGAGTCCGTCGTCCACCAGCGCGTCCGGGGCCAGGGGGGTGGACCCGCCGACGGTCGGTCCGTTGCAGACGCCGACCATGAGCACGCTCGGGGTCCGAGCGGGCGACGACCCCGCGGCGTGGGGTACGACACCCCGGCCGTCGACCTCGACCCGTAGGTGCCAACCAGCGGTCGTCACGCCGGCGATGACGGCGCCCAGCGGGTACGCCGCCGACCCCAGTCGGTCCTTGAACCGGGCCGCCTCCGCGCCCGCCCGAGCGCCGGCGCCAAGGTGGACGGCATTGACGACCAGGCCACCGGCGTCGTCCCGCACGACGTCCAGCGGTCGAGGAGCTCCCGTCAGAACGACGGCGGCGCTCTCCACCGGATCCAGCGGCAGCCCGAGCGCCTGGGCCAGGTCGTTGCCGGTCCCCCGCGGGATGATCCCGACAGGATCATCCGCGTCCAGGCCTTCCACCGCGTCCAGTGCCGCGACCGCCGCATGGACGGACCCGTCGCCACCGATGACGACCAGCCGCCGGTCACCTCGACCTCTCACCGCCCGCAGCAGCTCCTCGGGGCCTGCGGTCGCTGCCACGGTGACGTCGGCACCCTCGCGGAGGGCGGTCAACGCCGACTCCACCGAATCGTCATCCATGTCTCCCGCGGCACGATTCACCACGGCCAACAGTTGCTGCACGGGAGAGGCCTCCGTTCCCCGCAGATCGCGGCTACCCAGTCGGGCGATGGGCATGAAGGACCTCGCATACGGTAATCACGATGCACGACCTCACCCCCGCCGGCCAGCCGATGCCCCACCTGGCTGGTCTCCCGCTACGCGGCTCCCCGTACCGGACCCATCGGTCGAACCCGAGCACCAGGCTCTCTGGGGCTCCCCTGGCGAGGGCGGCGGTCAAGTCCGCTGGCGTGGCGTGTGACGACTTCCGCGTGATCTCTTGTCTGGTCAGGCGCTGAGCGCTGGGATGGTCGTCTGAGGGGTCACCTCCTCGGTCGTGCTGGCGGTGTCGGTGGCCGGTCGGATGCGGCAGCGGGCGAGGACGTCGAGGCCGAGGTAGCGGCGGCCTTCGGTCCACTCGTCGTGTTGTTCGGCGAGCACGGCGCCGACCAGGCGGATGAGGGAGTCGCGGTCGGGGAAGATGCCCACGACGTCGGTGCGGCGGCGGATCTCCCGGTTGAGCCGCTCGCTGGGGTTGTTGCTCCAGATCTGGCGCCACACCCCCTTGGGGAAGGCGGTGAACGCGAGCACGTCGGCGCGGGCGGTCTGGAGGTGCTCGGCCACGCGTGGGAGCTTGTCGACCTGGGCGTCCAGATCCTTGGCCATCTCGCTGACCTGCGACTTCGACAGCCGGGTGATCCCGAGGGACTCGACGAGCTTCTCCATCCGCCGGGTGGAGACCCCGAACAGGTAGCAGGTGGCGACCACGGTGGTCAGCGCCCGTTCGGCCCGCCGGCGGCGCTCCAGCAGCCAGTCGGGGAAGTAGGACCCGGAGTGCAGCTTGGGGATCGCGACGTCCAGGGTGCCGGCGCAGGTGTCGAAGTCCCGGTGCCGGTAGCCGTTGCGGGTGTTGGTGCGCTCGGCCGAGCGGGCGCCGTAGTCGGCGCCGCATGCCGCGTCGGCCTCGGCTGACACGAGCGCGTCGATGAACGTGGTCGGGCGCGCGGCCCCGACCTGGGCGCCGGTCCGCGGCGGCGAACGATCAGTGCCAAGGTGAGCACCCGACGTGGCGACGGCGTCGGTGACCGCACCACTGCCCGTACCTGGAGGACCTGCACATGGTCGTGGCGCACACCGCGATAGCGATCGCCGTCATCGTCCTGCTCATCATCAAGGCCAAGGTCGACCCGGTGATCTCGCTGATCATCGGGTCGCTCTACCTCGGCCTCGCGACGGGTGTCGGCTTCGCGGCGACGCTGGCGGCGATCGCGACCGGCTTCGGCGAGATCATGGCCGAGGTCGGCCTGCTCATCGGCTTCGGCGTGCTCATCGGGGCCCTGCTCCACGCGGTCGGCGCCTTCCGGAAGATGGTGGCGCTGCTCGTCGACCGGGTCGGGGCGCAGCGGCTCCCGTACGCGTTGACGGCGGCGATGTCGACGATCTTCCCGTCGATCTACGTGGACGTGCAGGTCGTGCTGGCCTCTCCGGTGGCGCGGTCGACTGCGCCGTTCATCGGCCGGACCGGGTTGCCCCTCATGGCCGGTGCGCTCGGTGCCGGGATCTTCGCCGGCTACGTCTTCGTGATCCCGGGGCTGGCCGCGATCTCCATCGCGGGCCTGCTCGACGTCCCGCTCGGGACCTGGCTGGTCTACGGCTTCGTGCTGGGGCCGTTGACCGCGATCGTGACGACGATCGTCCTCCGGCTGCTCCTGCGTGGCCGCTACTGGAACTCGGCCACGGACGAGCAGGTGGACGAGGCGATGGTCGAGCAGGAGAGCGCTGAGCTGGTCGAGGAGGAGAGGTCGACGCCTCCGCTGCTCGTGAGCCTGCTGCCGATCCTCGTGCCGCTGGTGCTGATCGCGTTCGGCGCGTTCGCGGAGCTCCTGGAGTTCTCCAACGACTTCATCGCCTTCCTCGGCGACGCCAACTTCGCGCTCTTCCTCGGCCTGGTCGGGGCCTACGTGCTCTGTCGGCGCACGCTGGGCTCGGCGGGCACGGAGGCCGCGATGAGCGAGGGCTTCCACACCACCGGCGCGATCCTGCTCATCACCGGCATCGGCGGGTCACTGGGTGCCGTCATCGGGGAGACCGGGCTCGACACGATCCTGGCCGGCCTCTTCGCTGCCGACGCCGCGGCGCCGGTCGTCCTCAGCATCCTGCTCGCCTGGCTCATCGCGGCGGTGCTGCACCTGGCGATCGGGTCGGTGTCGGTGGCCGCGATCGCGGCCGCCGGGATCATCGGCCCGGTGCTCGGGTCGATCGACGTGGCGCCGATCGTCATCGGTCTGGCCATCGCCTCGGGCGCGATGTTCGCGCTCCAGGTGAACAGCAACTTCTTCTGGATGTACAAGTCGCTGCTCGGGCTGTCGACCCAGGGGACCTTCAAGACCCTGACGATGGGCACCTCCATCGCCTCGGTCGTCTCGCTGCCGATGGTCATGGCGGTGGCGCTCATCGCATAGGGGAGAAATCGGGCGACCAGCAGGCCGCTGCGCGCGATGCTGTGCCGGTGGACGTGGGGGAGCCGGTCTGGCAGGACCTCGAGAGTCCGCGCGACCTGACCAGGGACGAGCGCCGGTTGATCGAGCAGTTGGTCGGCGTCGTCGGCGAGTCGGTGCTGCAGCGTCAGCTGGCCGCCGCCGTCGTCACTGCCGGCTGCCGCTGTGGGTGCTCCTCCGTTCGACTGCACAGCACTGGCCCACCCGTGGCGGAGGAACGGGTCCGCCACTTCTCGGGCCTCGACCGATCGGACCACTTCTCCGTCGACGCACGCAGTCGCGCTCCCGGGCTCCCGGACGTGCATGTCGTCCTGCACGTCGTGAACGGGCTGATCGCCGAGCTGGAGCTGTTCGCCGGAGAGGAGGGGGTCGCCGTCTCGGCCGCCGAGCTCGCCGACCCGACCGGCATCACCGTGACGTGAGCGTCCCCGCGCCGAACGGGGGCCGGCCAGAGGTCGGCCCCCGAAGGCCTCCGACGGGGTCGCTGCTGCGGGGGGCGCGGTCAGCCCAGGGTCGCGGTCATGACGACGTTCTCGGGCGTGACGGTCGTGCACTCGAGGCTGAGCGGCCCGGCCGACACGGTCTCGCCCTCGCTGCAGGAGACCTCCTGGCCGGCGATGCCGACGGTGGCCTGGCCGTTCTCCACCTGCCCGAGGGTGACCGTCTGGCCGAGGACCTCGACCTCGGTGCCGTCACCGGACAGCGTGACGACGCAGGAGCTGCCGGTGCACTCCACCCCGGACTCCATGGCCATGGCGTCGGTCTCGGTCGCCATCGCGTCGGTCTCGGTGGCGGAGTCCTCCGTCATCGTCGGCTCGCTCGTCTCCCCTTCGTCGGGGGTCTCGATCGCGGTGTCCAGTGCGCTCGTGGCGTCGTCCACGGGCTCGTCGGAGCAGGCGGAGAGCGGAACGAGCAGCAGGCCGGCGGCGGCGAGGCCGGACGCCAGGCGGCGGGTGGGTGTCGGAGAAGTGGCCATGCCAGGAGCGTAATGTGATACAGGTCACTTCGCGCCCGGTGTCGGGAAAGTGTCACGTCAGCGTGACCTGCCGGCCACCTGTGGCCCGCCCGGGGGCCTCCTGCGGCGCGCCTGACTGATGCGCGGCCTCCTGGAGCATCATCCCGGCATGCCGGTCGCCCTGCAGCTCACCGACGTCCTGGCCGCGGTCGAGGACGTCGACGTCGTCGTCGAGGACGACATCGCGGTCAGCGAGGCCCTCCAGGCGCTGGCGGTCTTCCTCGCCTCCATCCTGCTCGCGGTGCTGCTGCGGCGGCTGCTGGTCCGGGCTCTCGACCGCGACGCCAACCGGCACGTCGGGCTGGTCGCCGGCCGGTTCCTCGGGTTGCTCGCGGTCGGCCTCGGCGTCGTCTACGCCCTGGACCTGCTCGGTGTGCAGATCGGCCCGCTGCTCGGTGCGCTCGGCGTGGGCGGCATCGCCATCGCGTTCGCGGCCCAGGACATGCTGCAGAACCTGATCGCCGGGGTGATGCTGCAGATCCGGCGTCCCCTGCGGCTGGGCGACCAGGTGGCCAGCGGCGACTTCGAGGGCGTCGTCATCGACGTCAACCTCCGGACGACGGTGCTGCAGACCTACGACGGCCTCATCGTCTTCCTGCCCAACGCCGAGGTGTTGAAGAACCCGATCATCAACTACACCCGCACCCCGCTGAGCCGGACGACGCTCACGGTCGGGCTGGCCTACGACACCGACCTGGAACGTGCCCGGGCGGTGCTGCTGCGGGCGTGCGCGGCCGCCGACGGCGTCGCGGACACCCCGGCCCCGGAGGTGTGGGTGGAGGAGTTCGGCGACTCCTCGATCAACCTCGCCGTGCGCTGGTGGCACCCCGCGGACATCGCCAGCCGCTGGCGGGTGCGCAGCGGTGTCGCCATCTCGGTGAAGTCCGCGCTGGACCAGGCCGGGATGACCATCCCGTTCCCTCAGCGGGTCCTCTGGTCGGGAGAGCAGGACTGACTGCGCGGAGCCCGCATCAGGGCCGGATGACGACGTCCGTGCCCCGGGTCCGCAGCACCAACCCCTCCTCGGCACCCTCGATCGCGGTCAGCTCCTGACCGAAGGGCAACGGGTCCAGTGGCACCCGTAGCGAGAAGCGCTGGCCGAGCAGGAGCCGGCTGGCCTCCGCGAGGTCGATCTCGGTGTCCAGCGCGGTGGGCGCGATGGACAGCGCGCCCATCTCGGGGGACAGCTGCGCCAGGGCGGAGGCCGAGACGGACTGGCCGAGGAGGTCGACCGTCCCGGTCAGCCGCACCTCCTCGCCGGGCGCCGCGCCGATCGTCACCGGGCGCCCGGTGACCTCCAGGTAGCGGTTGAGGTCGTCGTAGCCCAGGAACGCCTCCCCGATCGACCGCTCGATCCACACCGCCGCCGGGTCCTGGACGAGGAGGTCGTGGAAGGAGACGTGCACGCCGCTGAGCCGGGCCTCCACCCGGTCGACCGACATCGGCCCCGACGTCACCTCGCGGACGGCGACCTCCACGTCGTCGTAGCGGCCCTGCACCGCCTGGAGCAGGAAGAACGGGCCGTTGACCTGCACCGACGGGCGTACGGAGACGCCGGTCGCCTGCTGGATGTCGCGCGCCAGCAGGGACTCGGCCGCCCACCGGGCCAGCCGGTCGGACCCCCACAGCAACAGCAGCGTGCCCAGCACCACCGAGACGCCGAGGGCCACGGTCCGCCGCGCCGGCCGAGGTCGTGGCCGGGCGGCCGGGCGGGTGACCTGGCGGGCGGTCGCCCCGCCGTCGGAGTCCACCCAGCCGTCGTGGGCGGGTTCGCCACCACCGGTCACCGTCCGCCCACCTCCGACCCGGACGGCTGGCTCTCCCGAGCCTCCTCGTCCCGTGCCGTGTCCTCCCGTGCCTCCTGCTCCAGGGTCTCGTCCAGGACCACCTCCGGGCCTCCGATCCGGGCTCCCGCGGCGCCGGTGCGACGCAGCTCGTCGACCGGCACCGACTCGGTGCGCACCCGCCTGCTGGGCCAGCTGGCCGCCCGGCCCAGCAGGGTGAGCACGGCCGGGGTGAGCACCGGGCGGATCAGGAACGTGTCGATGAGCAGACCGGCGGCCATGGTGAAGGCCACCTGCCGGAACGTCTGCAGCGGGATGATCGCCACCATCCCGAAGGTGGCGGCGAGGATCAGCCCGGCCGCGCTGATCGCCCGGGACGTGCTCGGCATCGCCAGCATGATCGCCTTGCTGAGCGGATGTCGCGCAGCCGCCTCCCAGATGGAGCCGACGGCGAACACGTTGTAGTCCGACCCCAGCGCCAGCAGCAGCACGGCGGTCGCGAACGGGACGTAGAAGGCCAGCCCGGGGTCGCCCAGCACCACCTGGAAGAGCAGGACGCTCAGCCCGAGCGCCGCCGCGACACCCAACGCGCTGCACGCCATCAGCACCAGCGGCGCGCAGAGCGCGCGCAGGTAGACGATCAGGATCAGCAGCTCCACCAGCAGAACCGCGGTGAGCGTGATCCGCAGGTTCTCCCGGGTGATCGCGGCGAGCTCACCGGCGATCGCGGTCTGCCCGGTCACCGCCACCTCGGCGTCCGCCAGCCCGGCCTCCGCGGCCAGGGTGTCCAGCTCGTCGCTGAGCTGGCGCAGGTCGCTGATCGCCGGCGCTGCCAACGGGTCGCTGTCGAGGATCACCACGAAGCGGGCGGCGTCGCCCTCGGAGGAGAAGACGACGCCGTAGCCGTCGGGGAGCGGGTTCTGGGCCGGGCCGAGCACCTCGGCGACCCCGGGCTGGGCCTCGATGGCCGCCTGCAGCCGTTCCAGCGCCGGCCGCTGCTCGATGACCGCGTCGCCCTCGACGATGACCTCCGTGGGGGCGATGACGCCCCGGATCCCGGAGTCCTCGAGCACCCCCGCGCCCCGGCTCACCGGGTCGTCGGCCGGCAGGCCCGAGGTGAAGGACAGGTCCAGGCGCATCTGCAGCAACGGCGCCGCGGCGAGGACGAGCACACCGGTGGCCAGCAGTGCCGCCACAGTCGCGCCGCGCCGGTTGACGACGATCCGGAGCAGCCAGCCGTTCCCTCGGCGACTCGGGCGGCGGGGTGAGGGGCGCCGGGTCCCCAGCCCGAAGAGCCGCTCGCCCAGGATCGCCATCAGCGCCGGCACCAGGGTCAGCGACACCAGCACCCCGATGACGACGGTCAGCGACAGCGCCGGCCCGAACGCCTGGAACAGCTGGAAGTCCGCGGCCAGCAGCGCCGCGGTGCCGGCTGCGACCGTGATCCCGGCGACGGCGATGATCGGCGCGTTGGTGCGCACCGCCCGCCGGGTCGCCTCCAGCCGCGGCAGCCCTCGGTCCAGCTGCTGGCGCAGACCGGCGAAGAACAGCACGCAGTAGTCGGTGACCACCCCGATCAGCAGCGCGGCGATCAACGGCTGCAACTGGTCGGGGAGCGCGAAGCCCAGGGCGGCAGCGAGCACCCCGAGGCTGCGGATCGCGACCAGGTAGCCCAGCCCGGCGGTCAGCAGCACCACGAAGGGCGCCACGACCGAGCGGAAGGTGAGCCCGACGACGATGGCGATCAGCACCAGGGTCGCGACCTCGAACAGGTGCAACCGGGCCTCGAGGTAGTCGGCCTGGGCGACCTGGGCCGGGACCACCCCGGTGACGTAGGTCTGCACCGAGCTCTGGTTGTGGAAGTGGGAGGCGTACTCGCGGGCGAGGTCCCTGGTCCGCTCCAGCGACGTGTAGTTGGAGACGTACAGGTAGGTGACCACGGTGTCCGGCGTCGACGTGGGCAGCGGGACGGCGGCGACGATCTGCCCGCGCCCGGGGGGCACGGTGCCGTCCAGGTAGGCCTGGGTGTGGGTGGCTGCCCAGAGCGCCACGTCGGCCTGGGTGAGGAGGCTGAGGCCGTCGGGGTCGTGCACCACCACGGAGACCTGGGAGAGCACCGGCACGTCGAACAGCTCCAGGGAGCGGTCCTGGACGGCGGCCGCCGGGCTGTCCTCCGGGAGGAGGTTGCCGATGTCGGCCCCGCCGCCCCCACCGGCCGTGGGGAGGAACGCCGACACCACCACGGTCAGCAGGATCCAGCCGGCCACCACGAACCAGCGGGCCTTGACGACGGCGTCCCGGTAGCCGCGGGCGGCCCGCCGCGTCGCGAACCGGACCGGTCGGGTCACCCACCGGGCGGCACGGGCCAGCCCGGAGAGCCGACGCGTGACGGCCGTGGCTGGCACCGGGGCCTCCAGCCTCGCGGTCCTACCGATTGAGCTGAGCAGCCGTAGGCTACCGGCGGTTGTGCGCCTGCGCTCGACGGTGAGAGGACGACCATGGCCGATCCCGAGACCGATCCCGAAGACAGGCCCCCCGCCGACGGGACAGGCCCCGGTCGTGCGGTGCGCTGGTGGCTGGCCGCGGCCACCTTCGTGGCCGGGATCTTCCTCGGAGGGCTCGTCGTCGGCCTGCTGAGCGAGGGGTCGGCGCCGGTCCCGATCGCTGCCCAGGACGCTCCCGCCACCGATGACGCCGTCCCGCTGCCGGAGGCCCCGGCGACGGGGGAGACCGCCGAGGTGGTCGTCAACGCCGCCTGCCTGCGGGCCGTCAACGGGGCACAGGACGTCGTCGCCGTCATCGACGACCTGGGTGAGGCGGTCAGCGAGTTCAACGCCGCCCGGCTGGACGAGGTGGTCCGGCGGCTGCAGCCCCTGCAGGGACGGCTGAGCGCCGACATCGCCGGCTGTCAGGTGGTCGGCGAGGTCCAGGAGGCGACACCTTCCGGGACACCTTCCGGGACGCCGACGGGGACGCCCACGGGGACGCCCACCGGGACGCCGCCGGGTGAGCCGACGCCTCCCTCACCGACCACTGTCGCACCGCCCAGCTGATCCGGGACACTGCAGCGCGGCGTCCGGACGGCCGACCGCACCGGCCTGGCCCCCACAGGCAGTGCACCCACAGGCAGTGCACCCACAGGCAGGGCACATCTGGATCACAGCGGCGTGCCGACGAGCCCGGTGAGGTTGGCGGCATGCCACCGTGGAACTCACCCGACACCGATGCGAGCGCACCAGTCGGGAGGGTGCCGGACATGGACCACGGTGCCGCCCCGCCGCGGCGGGACTTCCCGTTCCCCGAGCCCAGCGGTCACCACATGCGGGAGTGGCCACTGGTCTGGGACCCGGAGCGTGGCCACTACGCGCGGACCTGCCCGCACGGCTTCGGTCACCCAGACCCCGACGACGTCGTCCACCTGCAGTCGGTGGGCGGCGTCTCCGGGGTGCACACCTGCGACGGGTGCTGCATCGCCCCGCTCCGGGACTGACCCGGCGGCCCGCCTCGCGGTGCAGGGGTGACGAGGGGCTGGGACACCCTCGTCGTGAGGGGCCCCAACGGTCAGCGCGGCTTCGTGCCCAGGTAGACGGTGTTCGTGGCCGGCCGGTCCTGCAGGGGGTTGGGGAAGCTGACGACCTCGGCGGCGACGTCGGTGAAGACCTCGGCCAGCACGGACAGGTAGCCGTCCTCGGGCGGGTCGTTCGACCACAGGGAGAACACCCCTCCCGCCCTCAGGTGCTGGGCCAGCCGTCGCGTGCCGTCGACCCCGTAGAAGCCGGCGCTGCCGTCGGCGAGCAGGTGCTGCGGTGAATGGTCGATGTCGACGACGACGGCGTCGAACACCCGGCCGGGCGTCGCGGGGTCGAAGCCGGCGCCCTCGGTCATCGCGAAGAAGTCCCCGTGCACCAGCCGGCAGCGGGGGTCGGCGGTGAGCGTGGGGCCGACCGGCACCAGCCCACGCTCGTGCCAGCCGATCACCGGCTCGAGCAGGTCGACGACCACCAGCTCCCGCACCCGCGGGTCGGCCAGGACCGCCTCCGCGGTGTAGCCGAGCCCGAGCCCGCCCACGGCCACGTCCAGCCCGGGCGCACCGGCGGCGGGCCCGTCGAGCCGCGCCAGCGCGAGCCGGGCCACCGCCACCTCGGCCACGGTGAACTGGGTGGACATCAGGAACTCGTCGCCGAGCTTCACCTCGAAGACGTCGAGTCCGGTCACCGGGTCCCGCCGCCGGCGCAGGCTCACCTCGCCGATCGGCGTGGGGCTCCAGTCCAGCTCCTCGATCCGGGCGCTCATCCCGGGACCACGATCATCGACCGAGCCTACGAGGGCGGGGGAGCCGACCAGTCGATCCGGTCGGCCAGGGCGTGCAGCCGGGCGCCGAACCCCGGGTCGATGGAGGCGGCCCAGGCCACCCGGCCCAGCACGTGGTCGCGGAAGGTGGCCGGGTCGTGGCCGCGGGTCTGGGTCGTCCAGCCGTGGACGGCGCAGTTGTGCAGCAGCGCCCGCAGCGCGTCCCGCTCCGGCCGTGGCAGGGCGGGGTGGTCGTTGACCACCGTGCCCAGCACCGACTGCCGGCGGGCGGCGCTGGTCGCCGAGGTCTTCGCCGCGTTCACCCGGAAGCCCTCCTCCTCGACCACCGCGGTGACCAGGGCGGCAAACCGGTCGCGGGCGATCCGCCGGTCCCCGCTGAAGGTCAGGTCGTCGACGTAGCGGGTGTAGGTGGCACCGGTGGCGGCGGCGAGCCCGGTCAGCCGGCGGTCGAGTCGGTGGCAGACCAGGTTGGCCAGCGCCGGGGACGTCGGCGCCCCCTGCGGCAGGTGCGGCACCGCCAGCCGCTGACCCAGCCGCCGGTGCCGTTCCCGCGCCTCGATCCCGTCCGGGGCAGGGATCTGCCGCCACACCTCGGTCGGCAGCACCGTCGTCACCAGCCCGGTGAGCACGTGCGCCACCGGCTCGGGCAGGCCGGCGACGCCCAGCAGCAGGCCGTGCACCCGCCCGGCGGCGACGCTGGCGAAGAACGCCTCCAGGTCCATCCGCAGCACCACCGCGGACCCGGCGTGCGGGGCGACCGCGGTGCGCACCGAGCGGCCGGGCACGCAGCCGTGCGCGGCGTCGTGCACCGGGATGCGGTCGAACACGTGCCGCAGCACCCGCCGCTGCGCCTCCTTGAGCCGCGGCTTGGGGGCGGCGAGCAGCCGCACCCCGGCCGGGCGCCGGACCACCCGCCACCGGTAGTGCCGCAGCGCCTCGCCGGCCGTGCACTCCAGCCGGCGGGCGTCGGCGAACCACGCCAGCTCGCCGGCGTCGACGTCGAGCAGTCGGGCGACCGCGGCCTGGTCCGGGAGGTCGGCGACCGGCCACCGCCGCCAGGCCAGCGCCGTCGGCACCGGTTGCCACCGCACGGGCCGGGGGAGCGGGGGCTGGGACTGCCCGCGCTCCCACCCCCGCGTCGTCCGGACGACGTCGGCCAGCTCCCGCGGCCGGTCGACCGGGGCGGCGGGGTAGACCGTCTGCACCTCCCCGACCAGCGTGCCCACCCAGGTACGGGCGCGGTCCTGGCCCAGCGCCACCGCCACCCGGCGGACCATCTCCCGCCGGCGCCACGGGCCGGCCAGCAACGCGGTCGCGATCGCCGCGGCGGTGGCTGCGGCCTGCCGCTCGGCGGTCATCGCAGCTCCCCGTGTGCACGGCGGGGCGGCCAGCCGCTCCTCGCTGGAGGCGCCGCCTGGTGCGCGGAGCGCACAGCGCGGCTCATGACGCCATGCCCGACCTGCTCACGATGCCCCGGGGTTGCCCCGGGGTGACCGGCTGATGCCGACCGTCCTGCCCGCCCCGCCGTGCACCCGGCCACCGTAGTGGCCGGGCCGGGAGGCGGATGCGGGACACAGCCACCCGTCGTGCCCCAGGATGGGCTGCCCGCAGTACCCGACCCGCCCAGGAGCACCGCTGTGACCTCGTCCTACTCCGGCCAGCCGCCGGCCCCGATGGCCGTCCCGGCCTTCTTCGTCTCGCAGCGGGTCACCATGATGGTCAACCGCTACGAGATCCGGGCCGTGCAGCCCGACGGCTCCGAGGGCCACCTGCTCGCGCTGGCCGAGCAGAAGCGGATGAAGCTGAAGGAGGAGGTGGTCTTCTACGCCGACGAGGCGAAGAGCCGCGCGGTCTTCTCCTTCAAGGCCCGCCAGCGGCTGGACGTCTCGGCCCAGCACGACGTCTTCGACGAGCACGGTGCACCGCTGGGCATGTTCAGCAAGCAGTTCGGGGCCAGCCTGCTCCGCTCGACCTGGACCCTCTCGGCCCCGGGCATCGAGGCGGTCGGCCGGGAGCGTCGGCCGGTCCTGGCGGTCGTGCGCCGGGTCTGGACCGCGCTCCCGGTCGTCGGCGACGTCCCGGTGCCCTTCGTCTTCCACTTCGACTTCGTCGACACCGCGACCGGGGCCCCGGTGCTGATCAGCGAGCGGAAGAAGGCCATCCGGGACCGCTACACCGTCACGGTGCCCGACCCGCGGCTGGACTTCCGGGTCGCCGCCGCGATGGCCGTCGCCCTGGACGCGCTGCAGAGCCGCTGACGCGGGCGGGCGCTACAGGTACCGGCTCTCCAGCTCCGCGAAGAAGGCCTTCGCCAACGCGGTGAAGTCGGCCTCGCGGACGGCGATCTCGTCGCCCACCCGGTACTTGAGCACGGTGCGCGCCGGGTCCAGCCGGACGTGCTTGTCGGCCTTCATCGTGCTGCCGTGCACCAGCGACTCGGCGATCAGCCGCACCTCGTTCAGCGCGTTGCCGTCCGAGCCCTCGATGCCCCGGCCGCGGTACACGAACCAGTTCTCCAGCACCACGACCAGGTCGTTGAAGAAGACGGGTTCGAACTCGCGCAGGGCGGCCGGCTCGGCGGCGGCGGCCAGCTCCCGGTAGGCGGCGACGCGGGCGTCGACCGCCGCGCGCCGTCCCTCGATGTAGTCCAGTGCGTAGGTGCTCTGACACAACACGGCTGCTCCTCCCCGGCTCGCGACGCTGCGCTCCGGCTGGTCCTCTCAGGGTGACACCGCGCGCGGCTGTCCGGAACCGGTCCGGGTGGCGGACCGGTCGGTCAGGCCCGGCTCGTGTCGGGCTGCAGGCTGCGGGGGACCGGCAGCGGGGGGAGGGGCGTCGGGGTCCGCCGGGCGCGCTCTGCGCCGGGGAGCAGCAGGTCCGGCCGGGTGCGCGGCTCGAGCGGGCGGGGGACCAGCGGGGCGGTCTGGGGCAGGCGGAGGTCGGCCAGCTGCATCCAGCTGGTCCGGTGGAGTCCGGAGACGACGGCCTGGACGTGCACCCGACAGGTGCCGTCGGGCTCGTGCCGCCAACCGAGCAGAACCGCGGGCTGCCAGTCCCCGCCCACCAGGAACTCGACCGCCAGCGGTTCACCCAGCAACGTCGTCGTCTCCTGCACGGCGGCGACTGTAGGTGTGCGCTCGGTCACGGAGTGGCAGGCGCGCGTGCGGCGACCCGGTTGGGAAGCGCCCGGGGGCGTGGTGCGTTGACCCGGACAACCAACGCGAAAGGCACCTCCCTCATGCGCATCCCGCTGTCCGTCCTCGACCTCGCCCCGATCGCCCGCGGGGAGACCGTCAGCAGCAGCATCGCGGCCAGCGTCGCCCTGGCGCAGCGCGCGGAGGAGCACGGCTACCAGCGGGTCTGGTACGCCGAGCACCACAACATGCCCAGCATCGCCTCCTCGGCCACCAGCGTGCTCATCGCCCACGTGGGCGCACAGACCAGCCAGATCCGGCTCGGTGCCGGCGGGGTCATGCTGCCCAACCACGCGCCGCTCACCATCGCCGAGCAGTTCGGGACCCTCGACGCGATGTACCCCGGCCGGATCGACCTCGGCCTGGGCCGCGCGCCGGGCTCGGACCAGAACACGATGTACGCGCTGCGCCGCGACCCGAACTCCGCCGACACCTTCCCGCAGGACGTGCTGGAGCTGCAGGGCTACCTGGCCGGCCGGACCCGGGTGCCCGGCGTCGACGCCATCCCCGGCAAGGGCTCGGACGTCCCGCTCTACGTGCTCGGTTCCTCGCTGTTCGGCGCCCACCTGGCTGCTGCGCTCGGCCTGCCCTACGCCTTCGCCAGCCACTTCGCGCCGCAGGCCCTGGAGGCCGCCGTCGCGACCTACCGGCGCGAGTTCCAGCCGTCCGACCAGCTGGCGGAGCCCCACGTCATCGCCGGGGTCAACGTGATCGCCGCCGACACCGTGCGCCAGGCGGAGGAGAACCTGCAGGCGGTCCGCCGGAACATGGCCGTGGGCCTGTTCGGGCGGGGGCGCAGCTTCACCGACGAGGAGGCCGACCTGCTGCTCGAGCAGGGGGCGGGGCAGCACGTCAGCTCGATGTTCACCTACGCCGCGATCGGCACCCCGCGCGAGATCGGCGACTACCTCGAGGGCTTCCGCAAGCAGGCCGACGCCGACGAGCTGATCGTCGCCCACCAGGCCCCCACCACCGAGGGCCGGCTGCGCTCGGTGACCTTGACCGCGGAGGCCATGGAGTCCGTCAGCGCATAGCTGCATCGGGAGAGCCCATGGCCGGGTCAGGCGCTGGGGCGGACGCCGCCGATGAAGCCGCTCCACCGCATCGACGTCACCCGGATGACCGAGCCGCTCTGCGGTGCCTCCAGGATCTGGCCGCCGCCGAGGTAGATGGCCACGTGGTGGATGGTCGAGGGGCTGCTGGTGTTGGTGGCCCAGAAGACCAGGTCGCCGCGCTGCAGGTCCGACCGGGAGACCTTGGGCAGGGCCGAGTACTGGGCCCGGCTGTTGCGCGGGATCGAGACGCCGGCCTGGGCGTAGGCGTAGCGGGTGAGCCCGGAGCAGTCGAAGCCGACGATGCCCGCGTCCACCCCCCAGCCCATGCTGGGCCCGGTGAGCGACCCGCCGCCCCAGGAGTAGATGGTGCCCAGGTGCCGGCGCGCGGCGGAGATCGCGGTCTCGACCGCGGAGGAGTCGCCGGTCCCGGCGGAGGTGCTCGTCCGCGGCTGGGAGACGACGGAGCGGGTGGGTGCAGACGCCCGCTCGGCGGCGGCCCGTTCGGCGGCAGCGCGCTCGGCGGCAGCGCGCTCGGCGGCAGCGCGCTCGGCGGCAGCGCGCTCGGCGGCGGCCTGCTGGGCGGCGTGCTGCTCGGCGGCGGCGCGGGCGCCCTGCAGGCCGAGGAGGGCCTGCTGGGCCTGGGCGAGCTCCTGCTCGAGGGTGGCCTGCCGGGCGGCGAGCCCGGCCGCCTGCGCCCGGGCCCCGGCCTCCATCGCCACGGCGGTGGCCAGCGCGTCCTCGGCCTCCAGCTCCAGCGTCGCGGCCGCGGCCAGGCTCGCCTGGGCGGCGGACTCGGCCGCGCGGGCCCGCTCCTCGGCGGCCGTGACCGCGGTGACGACGTCGCCCTGGTGGGCGCCGGCGGCCTCGAGGAGGGCGGCGCGCTCCAGCATCTGCGCCGGGCCGTCGGCGGTGGTCAGCGCCTCCAACGTCGGGGAGGTGCTGCCCTGCTGGTAGCTCTGCCGGGCGAACGAGGCGATGTTCGTGCGGGCGGTGGACAGCTCGGCCGCGGCCTGGTCGGCGGAGGCCGCTGCGGCGTCGGCCGCGACCTGGGCCAGCTCGTACTCGGCCTGCTGGGCCTGGAAGGTGTCCAGGGCGATCGCCGACTGCGCCCGGGCGGCGTCCACCTCGGCCTGCGCGGTGGCCAGCTCGGCGGAGAGGGAGCCGACCTGCTGCGCGGCGGCGTCCTGCTGCTGCCGGGCCGCGCTGATCTGCTCGTCGGAGGGGTTGGTCGGGGTCGCCGCGGCGACGCCGGGGGCCGCCACCAGGCAGAGGGCGGCCACGACGACCACGCCGGCCATACGGCGCACCGGACGGGTGCCGGTCCACCGCTGGGTCGATGCCTTGGTGCCCATGTCCTCGCGTCCCTCCGCTGCCGTCGTTCACCCGATCAGGTGACCTGACAGAGAGGTCGGACGTTCCCGGAGGGTCCTTGAGCGCCGCGACACCCTGAGTTGGTGAAAGCAACACGACGTCCTGGCCGGGGGGACCGGGGGTCGGCGTGGCACGCGGGAGACGATGGGGGCATGAACGTCTTCACCGACTACGCCGAGACGCACTGGGTCCCGATCAACGGCGACATGGTGACCGTGCAGACCATCGACGCCGCGGGGGAGCGGGAGACGCACGTGCTCTCGGTGCCGGACGCGCTGGCCCAGTTCAAGGTCAAGTACCCGTTCGTGGACGACGCGCAGGCCGCTGCGCTCTTCGCCCAGGGCGGCTGAGACGCTGCCACGAGGCCCGGATCACGGCACACCTGGCGGCATCGGACCGTTGACCAGGGTGTGACGCTCCGCTTCCTCGTCCTCGGTGACTCCCTCGCCTTCGGCACCGGTGCCGCGACGATGCAGGACACCGTCGGCGCGCGGCTGACCCGTGCGCTGGTGCAGGCCGGGCACGACGTCGACCTGCAGGTGGTCGCCGTGCCCGGTGCCACCTCCCTCGACCTCGGCGCCCAGGTCCGCCGGGTGACCGGGCCCGTCGACGTCGCGCTGCTGGTCGTCGGCGCCAACGACCTGACCCGCCAGGTGTCGCCGCTCCGGGCGGCCGCGGCGCTGGGCTCGGCCGTGCAGGAGCTGCGCGGGGCCGGCGCCTCGGTGCTGGTGGTCCCGACCCCCGACCTGTCGTCGGTGGCCTGGGTGCCCCCGGCCTTCCGCGCGGTCGTCGCCGGCCTCTGCGATCAGCTGCGCACCCGGCAGACCGTCGCCGCCGCGCAGGCCGGCGCCGTCGTCGCACCGGTCGCCCCGGAGCTGTCCCGGCGGTTCGCCGCGGACCCCACGCTGTTCTCCGCCGACCGGTTCCACCCGTCCTCGGCCGGCTACGCGCTGGTGGCCGAGGCCCTGGTCCCGGACCTGCTCCGGCTGGCCGCCGAGCGCACCGACGCCGCGGCCTGACTCAGCCGGGATCGCGCGGGGGCAGCCGGCAGGCCGCCGTGCCGCCGGGGAGCCGGTGCCGGTGGGCGGCGACCAGCCGGTAGCCGAACGGGGCGACCCAGCGCACCGGGGGCAGGGACAGGACGGCGCCGAACAGCCACCACGGCCGACCCGCCGCCCGCAGGGCCCGCGCCACCGCCGGCGCACCCCCGGTCACCGCGCCGTCCCAGTCGAGCCACAGCACCTCCGTCTGCGCCCGCTCGGTGCTCACCCCGATCTCCGCCAGGTCGACGAACTGCCACGGGACCACCTGCACGTCGGCCGGCAGCAACCGCCGGGCGACGTCGGCGCAGCGGGTGCAGAAGGCGCAGTCGCCGTCGAAGACGAGCGCGGGTGCGGTCACGGACGTCATCCTGGCCCGGCTGCGCACGGAGGTCGACGACGACCCCGGGACGCCGGACGGGCCGGCACCCCAGGTGGGGTGCCGGCCCGTCCGGCCATCGGGAGGGTGCCTGCGATCAGCTCATCGGGACGGCGCCGGCGCGCAGCGCACCGAGCAGGTCGTGGTTGAGCCGGGAGATGGTCTCCATCGAGATGCCCTTGGGGCACACGGCGGAGCACTCGCCGATGTTGCTGCAACCACCGAAGTCCTCGGCGTCCTGCTGGGCCACCATCTTCAGCACCCGGGTGTCGCGCTCGGGCTGGCCCTGCGGCATGAGCCCGAGGTGGGCGACCTTGGCCGCGGTGAAGAGCATCGCCGATCCGTTCGGGCAGGCGGCCACGCAGGCGCCGCAGCCGATGCAGGTCGCGGCGTCGAAGGCGGCGTCGGAGTTCTTCTTCGGCACCGGGGTGGAGTGCGCCTCGGGAGCCGTGCCGGTGGGGGCGCTGATGAACCCGCCGGCGGAGATGATCCGGTCGAACGCCGACCGGTCCACCGCGAGGTCCTTGACCACCGGGAAACCGCCCGCGCGCCACGGCTCGATGTCCAGCACGTCGCCGTCGGAGAACGACCGCATGTGCAGCTGGCAGACGGTGGCCTGCTCGGGGCCGTGCGCGATGCCGTTGATCATCAGACCGCAGGAACCGCAGATGCCCTCGCGGCAGTCGTGGTCGAAGGCCACCGGGTCGTCGCCGTCGAGGATCAGCTTCTCGTTCAGCACGTCGAGCATCTCGAGGAAGGACATGTCGGGCGAGACGTCGGTGACGTGGTAGGTCACCATCTTGCCCTTCTTGGTCCGGTCGCGCTGACGCCAGATGCGCAGCGTCAGGCTCATCATCGGTGTCTCTGTGCTGGTCACTTGTAGCTCCGCTGTGCGAGGTGGACGTACTCGTACTCGAGGGCCTCGCGGTGCAGCACCGGCGGCTCGCCCTCCGGGGTGTACTCCCACGCGGCGACGTAGGCGTAGTTCTCGTCGTCGCGCAGCGCCTCACCCTCCGGCGTCTGGCTCTCCACCCGGAAGTGCCCACCGCAGCTCTCGTTGCGGTGCAGCGCGTCGACGCACATCAGCTCGGCGAGCTCGATGAAGTCGGCGACCCGGCCGGCGTGCTCCAGGTTCTGGTTGAAGATGCCCTGCTCGCCGGAGACCTTGACGTTGGTCCAGAACTCGTGCCGGATCTCCGGGATCCGGTCCAGCGCCTTGCGCAGGCCCTCGTCCGAGCGCTCCATGCCGCACAGGTCCCACATAAGCCGGCCCAGCTCGCGGTGGAAGGAGGCCACCGTCCGGGTGCCGTTGATCGACAGCAGCCGCTCGCTCTGGGTGCGGACGGACTGCTCGGCCTCGACCGCCGCCGGGTGGGTGGCGTCGACCGCGGGGAACGGGCCGTCGGCGAGGTAGTTGCTGATCGTGCTGGGGAGCACGAAGTAGCCGTCGGCCAGGCCCTGCATCAGCGCGCTGGCGCCCAGCCGGTTGGCGCCCTGGTCGGAGAAGTTGGCCTCACCGATGACGAACAGGCCCGGGATGTTCGACGACAGGTCGTAGTCGACCCACAGCCCGCCCATCGTGTAGTGCACGGCCGGGTAGATCCGCATACCGGTCTCGTAGGCGTTCTCACCGGTGATCCGGTTGTACATGTCGAAGAGGTTGCCGTACTTGGCCTCGATCGCCGGCTGGCCCAGTCGGGCGATGGCGTCGCTGAAGTCCAGGTACACGCCCAGGCCGTTCGGCCCGACGCCGCGCCCCTCGTCGCAGACGTTCTTCGCCTGGCGCGAGGCGATGTCGCGGGGCACCAGGTTGCCGAACGCGGGGTACTTGCGCTCGAGGTAGTAGTCGCGCTCGTCCTCGGGGATGTCCTTGGGGTTGCGGTCGTCGCCGCGCTCCTTGGGCACCCAGACCCGGCCGTCGTTGCGCAGCGACTCGCTCATCAGCGTCAGCTTCGACTGGTAGTCGCCGCTGACCGGGATGCAGGTCGGGTGGATCTGCGTGTAACAGGGGTTCGCGAACAGCGCGCCCCGCTTGTGCGCCCGCCAGGCCGCCGTGACGTTGGAGCCCTTGGCGTTCGTGGAGAGGTAGAAGACGTTGCTGTAGCCACCCGACGCCAGCACCACGGCGTCGGCGAAGTGGCTGGTGATCTCGCCGGTGATCAGGTTCCGGACGACGATGCCCCGGGCCTTCCCGTCGACGACGATCAGGTCGAGCATCTCGGTGCGCGGGTGCTGCTCGACGTTGCCCAGGCCGATCTGCCGCTCCAGGGCCTGGTAGGCGCCGTAGAGCAACTGCTGGCCGGTCTGGCCGCGGGCGTAGAAGGTGCGCGACACCTGGGCGCCACCGAAGGAGCGGTTGTCCAGCAGGCCGCCGTACTCACGGGCGAACGGCACACCCTGGGCCACGGCCTGGTCGATGATCGCCGCGCTGACCTCGGCCAGCCGGTAGGAGTTGTCCTCGCGGGAGCGGAAGTCGCCGCCCTTGACGGTGTCGTAGAACAGCCGGTGCACGCTGTCGCCGTCGTTGCGGTAGTTCTTGGCCGCGTTGATGCCGCCCTGGGCCGCGACGCTGTGCGCGCGCCGGGGGCTGTCCTGGAACCAGAAGTTCTTGACCCGGTAGCCCATCTCGGCCAGCGTCGCCGCCGCCGAGCCACCGGCCAGGCCGGTGCCCACCACGATGATCGACAGCCGGCGGCGGTTGGCCGGGTTGACCAGCCGGGCGCGGAACTTGCGCTCGTTCCAGCGGTCGGGGAGCGGGACGTCGCGCGGGGCGGTGGTGTCGGCGATCGGCTCGCCCAGGGTGAAGAGCTCGAGAGGCATGGCGGTGTGTCCTTCTCTCTCAGTCGATCAAGCCGAAGGCGACGGACAACGGCACGAGCAGGAAGCCGACGGTGATGACCCCGGCGACGACGTAGGCGAGGCCGTTCACGGCTCGCTCACGCTTCTTGTTGGTCTGCCCGAGCGTCTGCGTGGCGGCGAAGATCCCGTGCCGCAGGTGCAGGCCCAGCAACAGCATGGAGACCACGTAGAACGCCGTGATCGGGATGTTCGAGAAGCTGGCGACCAGGCGGTCGTAGGGCGTGGAGTCGTGCCCGACCGGGTTCACCGCACCGAGGGTGAGGTCCAGGATGTGCCAGATGATGAACAGGGCCAGGATCAGCCCGCCCCAGCGGACGGTGCGTGAGGCGAAGCTCTGCTGCACCCGCTTCTTGGTCACGTAGGGCACCGGGCGCGCCCGCCGGGCCTGGCGCCACAGCGAGATGGCCGCCCAGAAGTGCAGGACCACCGCCGCGAGCAGCACCAGCCGGATGATCCAGAGGACGGTCTGGGTCGGCAGCGCCGGCTCGCCGATGGTGCGGATCCACCCGGAGTAGCTGTTGAACGACTCAGCGCCGGAGAAGGCCTTCAGGTTGCCGACCATGTGGGCGAGCAAGTACAGGATCATGATGATCCCGCTGACCGCCATCACGGTCTTCTTCACGACCGAGCTGTCGAACCGGCCGGTCTTGGGGGCCCTGCGCTGGGCCGGCTGCGTCGTCACTGTCGCCACAGGGCCAAAGGTAAGCCCAGTGCCCACATGACACCCAGGTGAACGCACCGTGACACAGCTCATGTAAGGCCACCCTGACCGCTGGACCGGCCCCGCGGGACCCGCACCACCCAGGGGGACAGCGGCCTCGGGGGGTGGAGGAAGATCGGCTCCGACCCAGTCCGGTGCCCCGAGAGGACGACGACGTGCCAGGACCCACCCGCGGCTTCCTCGGCCGCCGCCGCGCGGCCGGAGACCCCCGGCTCCCACCCGGTCAGTACGACGCCGGCAGTGACTGGCCGGTGCTGACGGCCGAGCCCACCCCCCGGATCGCCCCGGAGACGTGGAGCATCGCCGTCGACGGCGAGGTGGAGACCCCGACCACCTGGACCTGGGACGAGGCGCACGCCCTGCCCGGGGCCGAGTACCGCGGCGACATCCACTGCGTCACCACCTGGTCGAAGTTCGACACCCGGTTCGGTGGCATCAGCGTGGACTCGCTCCTGGACGTCGCCCGGCCCACGGCCGAGGGGCGGTTCGTGATGGCCACGTCCAAGACCGGCTACACCACCAACCTGCCGATCGAGGACGTCACCGGTGGCAAGGCCTGGCTGGTGTGGGAGTTCGACGGCAAGCCGCTGACCGCCGAGCACGGCGGGCCGGTCCGGATGCTGGTGCCGCACCTGTACTTCTGGAAGAGCGCGAAGTGGATCAGCCGGATCACCGTGCTGAAGCGGGACCAGCCCGGCTTCTGGGAGCAGAACGGCTACCACGACCGCGGCGACCCGTGGAAGCAGCAGCGGTACCAGGGCGACTGAGCCGGTGAACGACCTGACCCAGGACCCCGGGCCGGACTCCGGCAGCACCTCCGTGACCGCCGGCGGCCCGCCCGCGGGGGGCGCCGCACCCGCCGGCGGCTGGCGGACGGCGACGGTCGCCGGGCTCCGCCGGCCGATCGTGCGCTCGGTGGAGCTGCGGCTGGACGTCCACGACCGGGTCGACCACCTGCCGGGCCAGCACTACGTCGTCCGGCTGACCGCCGAGGACGGCTACACCGCGCAGCGCTCGTACTCGGTGGCCTCGGCGCCGGACGACCCGCTGGTGGAGCTGTTCGTCGAGCGGCTGGACGACGGCGAGGTCTCCACCTACCTCGCCGACGTCGTGGAACCCGGCGACGAGCTGGAGGTCCGTGGTCCGATCGGCGGCTGGTTCGTCTGGGACGGCGCCACCCCGGCCCTGCTGGTCGGTGGCGGCAGCGGCGTCGTCCCGCTGGTCGCGATGGTGCGGCACGCGCGTGCGCTCGGGCGGCTGGACCTGCTCCGGGTCGCGGTCTCGGCGCGCACGCTGGCCGAGCTGCCCTACGCCGACGAGCTGGCGGAGGCGGGGGCGTTGATCGCGCTGACCCGCGAGGCACACGGCATCCGCCCGGCGGCCCGGCTGACCGCGATGGACCTGCTCCCGCTGTGGGAGCCCGGGCAGACCGCCTACGTCTGCGGGTCCGCGGGCTTCGCCGAGTCGGCCAGCCAGCTGCTGGTCGGGCTGGGCCTGCCGCCGGCGTCGGTGCGGGTGGAGCGGTTCGGGCCGTCGGCGCTGGAGCTGCCGAAGCGCTGAGCCGGACCGCGACCCGCCCCCCCGGTCGGCCGCCGGACGCACGGCAGGCCCGGTACGCGTCCGCGTACCGGGCCTGCCGTGTCCGGCCCCGGGGTGGGGCGGTGGCTCAGGCGGCCGGCGGCACCGCGCTTGAGGTGACCAGGTCGGCCCGCGCCCAGACCCGGTGCTGGCCCATCGCCGCGATGAGGTCCGCGGCCAGGGCTGCGCCGCTGTCCGCGCGGAGCACGCCCGGGCCGGCCGTGTCGATGCCGGCGGCGGTGAGCACCTCGGCGCCGTCGCCCCAGGTGCCGAACGCCTTCAGCTGGCGGAACGCCTCGTGCAGCAGGACGACGGCCTTGATGTCCTTCTCCTTCGGCGCGCCGTCGGCGATGACGACCGCGTCGAACTCGATCGAGCGGGCGGTGTCGTAGGTCCGCTCGACGATCTCCACGCCCTCGCCCGAGCCGAGCTCGCCACCGGACGGGGCGATCACCTTGGCCACGACGCCGGCGTCCTCCAGCGCCGTCCGCAGAGCGGTGATCCCGGCCAGGTCGGCGTCCGGGCCGGCGACGATGCCGACGATCCGGCCGTCGACCGGGTAGCTCGTGCCGTCGACCTGGGCCAGTGCGGGGGAGGGGGCCAGGTGCGCGACCGGCTCACCCTCCGGGGCCGGCAGCCCCAGCCCGGCGGCGACCCGCTGGCACAGCTCGGTGTCGATCCTGGCGAGCACGGTCAGTGCCCGCTCCTTGACCGCCTTCTCGTAGACCTTGCCGAGCTCGAAGGTGTAGGCCGCGGTGGTGTGCACCTTCTCGACGTCGGAGAGGCTGGCGTAGAACAGCGCCGCGTGCGAGAAGTGGTCGTCGAAGGACGCCGGGGCGCCGCGCAGCACCTCGCCCTCGACCCTGCGCGGCACGTTGACGTAGCCGCCGTGCTCGGCGTCGGCCACGGCCGGTGCGTCCCCGTCGAGGCCGTTGGGCTTGTAGGCCACCACGCCCTCGTGGAGGGCGTGCTGGTGGAAGCCGTCCCGGCTGTTGTCGTTGACCGGCACGTGCGGCCGGTTGATCGGGATCTGGGTGAAGTTCGGGCCACCCAGCCGGCTCAGCTGGGTGTCCAGGTAGGAGAAGTTGCGGCCCTGCAGCAGCGGGTCGTTGGTCCCCTCGATCCCGGGCACGAGGTGGCCGGTGTGGAAGGCGACCTGCTCGGTCTCGGCGAAGTAGTTGGTCGGGTTGCCGGTGAGCACCAGCTTCCCGATCGGCTGCACCGGGCAGAGCTCCTCGGGGATGATCTTCGTCGGGTCGAGCAGGTCGATGCCCTCGAAGGTCTCCTCGTCGGTGTCCGGCATGACCTGGACGCCGAGCTCCCACTCCGGGTACGCGCCGGCCTCGATGGCGTCGGCCAGGTCGCGGCGGTGGAAGTCGGGGTCGACGCCGGCCGCGATCTGGGCTTCCTCCCAGGTGAGGGAGTGCACGCCCAGCTTGGGCTTCCAGTGGAACTTGACCAGCGAGGTCTCGCCGGCGGCGTTGACCAGCCGGAAGGTGTGGATGCCGAAGCCCTCCATCGTCCGGTACGAGCGCGGGATGCCCCGGTCGCTCATGTTCCAGATCGTGTGGTGGGTCGCCTCGGTGTGCGTCGTGACGAAGTCCCAGAACGTGTCGTGCGCCGACTGCGCCTGCGGGATCTCCCGGTCCGGGTGCGGCTTCCCGGCGTGGATGATGTCGGGGAACTTGATCGCGTCCTGGATGAAGAAGACCGGCATGTTGTTGCCGACCAGGTCCCAGGTGCCCTCCTTCGTGTAGAACTTCACCGCGAAACCGCGGGTGTCCCGGACGGTGTCGGCCGAGCCGCGGGAGCCCAGCACGGTGGAGAACCGGACGAACACCGGCGTCTCCAGGCCCTCCTCCGCGAGCACCGCGGCCCGGGTCACGCCCTCGGCCCTGCCGTAGGCGGTGAAGACGCCGTGCGCCCCGGCGCCGCGGGCGTGCACCACGCGCTCCGGGATCCGCTCGTGGTCGAAGTGCATGATCTTCTCGCGGAGGTGGAAGTCCTCCAGCAGCACCGGGCCCCGGCGCCCGGCCTTCAGCGAGTGGTCGGTGTCGGGGATGCGCACACCGTTGGGCGTGGTGAGGAAGTCGCCGGCCTGGGCGCGGGGGTCACGGCCCTGCTCGGGGCCGTCGTACACGACGCCGGTGGCGCTGACGGTGGCCGGGGCGGACTGGTCGGGCTGGCGCTTCGGGGGCATGCGGGAGCTCCTGTGCTCGGAGGAGGGAACGGCGTCGACTACCCGGTCCCCGGCGCGGGGGAAACGGTGGCCGGCGAGGTGTGACGTCGTCGGCCCCGGGTGTGGGTTGCCCACCACCGGGTAGGTCGCGGCCGGACCGCGGCACCCCGACTGCCCGGCCGTCGTGGCAGGAGACGCCGTGCGCACCACCCGTGACGACCTCGGGGAGATCGACCCCGCAGCGGAGCAGCCCGCCGGCGCCGACTCGGCGCGTGACGAGCTCGGCGAGGCCGACGGCCCGACGGAGGACGAGCTGCAGGAGGCCTTCGACGCCGTCGTCAGCGACGGGGCGCAGCGGCTGCACCGCAGTTGGCGCGAGGTGCTCACCACCGGGTTCGCCGGGGGACTCGAAGTGGCCACCGGGCTGCTGCTGTTGTTCGCCGTGTACGCCGAGACGGGCAGCCACCTGCTCGCCGGGCTCGCCTTCTCCGTGGGCTTCATCGCCCTGCTGCTGGCCCGCAGCGAGCTGTTCACCGAGGGCTTCCTGGTGCCGGTCACCGCCGTGGCCGCCGGCCGGGCGAGCATGGCGCAGCTGGGCAAGCTGTGGAGCGGCACGCTGGTGAGCAACCTGCTGGGGGGCTGGCTGTTCATGTGGCTGGCCGTCCAGGCCTTCCCCCAGCTGCGGGACACCATGACGGACATGGCCGTCCACTTCGTGGACGCGCCGCTGGACCTGCAGTCGGCCGCGCTGGCCTTCCTCGCCGGGATCGCGATCACGCTGATGACCCGGATGCAGCACGGCACCGACTCCGACCCGGCCAAGATCGTCGCTGCGGTCGCCGGCGCCTTCGTGCTGGCGGGGCTGCAGCTGTTCCACTCGATCCTGGAGTCGCTCGTCATCTTCGCCGCACTGCACGCCGATGCGCCGTTCGGCTACGGGGACTGGCTGGCCTGGTTCTGGTACACGGCGCTGCTGAACATGGCCGGGGGACTGTTCGTGGTCACCCTGCTGCGGCTGGTGCGCAGCAAGGACATGATCAAGGAGGAGCGCGCGAAGGCAGGTGCCTGACCTCAGCCGGCCCGCGTGGCGCGGCGGATCGCGGCCACGTAGCGGTCCAGGGCCAGCCGCTGCACCCGCCGGCTGACCGGGCCGCCCAGCCGGGACAGCGGCGTCGCCAGCCGGGAGAACGCCCGCAGCGTGTAGACCACGTCGCCGTCCGGCTCCAGCGTGACGACGAAGGACTCCTCGCCGCTCTCCGGGTGCCCGGGCAGCGTGCCGTACCCGAACCCGCGTCGCCGGGGCTCGTCGACCACCCAGACCACCCGGCAGGGGATGTCCATCCCCAGCCGCCCGAGCCCCGCCGTCATCAGCACGACCGTGCCGGGGGTGCTGGCCGGCCCGTCGGCCCGGACCCGCAGCCCCGCGCCACGCTGAGCGGCCCAGCCGAACACCGCGGCCGTGGCCCGCTCGAACTCCGCCCGGCCCGAGCCCACGACGGCGGACCGCTCGACGTGGTGGTGGCCGGCCGGCAGGGTCGCGTCCTGCGTGGCCCCGACCTCGGAGTAGGTGAACGGCGCGTCGACCAGCTGTGGCAGCGCCGTGCGGCGGAGGAGTCCCACGCCATCAGTCTCCCCGGCCGGGGCCGGGGCCGCCGGTAGGCTGCGCAGCACTGTGCTCCCCGCCGTCTCCGCCACCCGGTACGTCACCCCGCTGCGTGAGGGTGGCTCGCTGCCGGGGCTCATGGAGGCCGACGACCTCGGCACCTACGTGGTCAAGTGGCGGGCCGCCGGGCAGGGCGTCAAGGTGCTCGCCGCGGAGGTGGTCTGCGGGGAGCTGGCCCGTCGGCTGGCCCTGCCGGTGCCCGCGCTCGTGACGGTGGACGTCGTCCCGGAGCTGGCGGTGGGGGAGCCGGACCAGGAGGTCCAGGAGCTGCTGCGCAGGTCCGCCGGGACGAACCTCGGGATGGACTACCTGCCCGGCGCGCTGGACTTCGAGGCCGGCGCCGCCCAGGTCGACCCGGAGCTGGCCGGGCGGGTGCTGTGGTTCGACGCGCTGATCGGCAACGTGGACCGGTCGTGGCGCAACCCGAACATGCTGTTCTGGCACGGGCGGCTGCACCTGATCGACCACGGTGCCGCACTGACCTTCCACCACCACTGGCCGGGCGCGCCCGCCGCCGTCCCCCGCCCGTACGACGCGGCCCAGCATGCGCTCGTGGAGTGCGCCCCCGACGTCGTGGCCGCCGACGCGGCGCTGGGGCCGCAGGTCACCGGCCCGTTGCTCACCGACGTGCTGGCCCAGGTGCCCGACGCGTGGCTGGAGGGAGCGACGCCCGAGGAGACCGCCGAGGAGGTCCGCGCCCGCTACGTCGGCCAGCTGCTGCAGCGGTTGGCCGCCCGCGACGCCTGGCTGCCCGGGCTCGTCGCGGCGGCCGCCGCGGGCGGCGCCGGTCGGCGCACCGCGCCCCGCGGGCAGAACCGCCCCTCGTGGCTCGGCCCGCCGCCACCGGAGGGCGTGAGCCAGCGATGACCGGCCTGGACACCTTCGAGTACGCCGTCCTGCGGGTGGTGCCGCGGGTCGAGCGCGGGGAGTTGCTCAACGCCGGGGTGCTCGTCTACTGCCGGCAGCGGGACTACCTGGGCTCGCGCGTGCACCTGGACGTCGACCGGCTGCGCGCCCTCGACCCCACGGCGGACCCCGCCGCGATCACCGCCGCGCTGCAGGCGGCCGCCGACGTCTGCTCGGCCGCGGTCGCGGCCGGCGCCGCCGGGCGCGAGGCGCTGGGGTCACGGTTCCGCTGGCTGACCGCCCCGCGCAGCACCGTCGTGCAGCCCAGTGCCGTGCACACCGGGCTCACCGCCGACCCGGACGCCGAGGCCGACCGCCTGCTGCAGCTGCTCGTCCTCCCCGTCATCGGCTGAGCGCGTCCGGCTGCGGCGAGCCGACGCCACGCGTCGCCGGTCGGGTGTCGGGGACGACACGCCCGACACGCACAGGGTCCACAGGCAACACTGGATTCGCCGTCCGTTCACCGGTTGGATGACCTGGCCGACCTAGCGTCTGTGGAACGTCCCCCCCGACCAGAGGACTCCCCATGACGGACATCGTCCCTGCCCGCCGCCGGCTCCTGCTGCCGCTCCTGAACTCGGTTCGGCATGGCAGCCGCAGCCACACCACGTGCTTCTACAAGTGCGGCAACGCCTGCGACGCCCCCGTGCCGAACAAGACGGACAACCCGACCATCGGCGAGGTCGTCGAGGGCGCGTTCAGCCGACGGACCATGCTGAAGGCCGCCGGGGCCGGGGCGCTGGTGGTGGCGGCCGGTCCGCTGCACGCCGCCCCGGCGCGGGCCGACGAGGCGGACCTGCTGAACTGGCGGCCGGCGCCCAACGCGCCGCTCACCTTCGAGCCGGTCGAGCAGAACCTCCTCGACGAGCTGGTCACCGCCACGGGCTACACCTACGGCGTGGTGATGCGCTGGGGCGACCCGGTGCTCCCGGACGCCCCGGACTTCGACGTCGACGCCCAGACGCCGGAGGCCCAGGCCATGCAGTTCGGCTACAACTGCGACTACATCGGGCTGCTGCCGCTGGACCGGAAGGGGCGGCGGGCGCTGCTGGTGGTCAACCACGAGTACACCGACGAGCAGCTGATGTTCGCCGGCGTGGCCGACGAGGAGGCGCCGACCACCGAGGTGCAGAAGCGCATCGCGATGATGGCCCACGGCATCTCGGTGGTGGAGCTGCGTCGGGAGGGCAACGCAGGCAACTGGCAGCCCGACCGGCGGGGGAAGCGCAACCGTCGCATCACGGCGGTGACGCCCTTCGAGCTGACCGGCCCGGTGGCCGGCTCGGAGTACGTGCAGACCAGCGCCGACCCCGCGGGCCGGCACGTCCTCGGGACGCTGAACAACTGCGCCGGCGGGATGACGCCGTGGGGCACCACCCTGCACGGTGAGGAGAACTTCAACCAGTACTTCGGGGCGTCGGCCGCGATCGCCGAGGACCCGAAGGAGCCACGGTGGTCCCGCTACGGGATCTCCACCGAGGAGCCCCCGGGCCGCCGGTGGGACGAGATCGACCCCCGGTTCGACATCGTCGCGGAGCCCAACGAGGCGAACCGCTTCGGCTACGTCGTGGAGCTCGACCCGTACGACCCCACGTCCACCCCGAAGAAGCGCACCGCCCTCGGTCGCTTCAAGCACGAGGGCGCCAACGTCCAGATCGCCGAGGACGGCCGGGTCGTGGCGTACTCCGGTGACGACGAGCGGTTCGACTACATCTACAAGTTCGTGTCCAAGGCGCGTTACCGGCCCGGCATCGACCGTGCGTCGCGGGCGCACAACATGACCCTGCTGGAGGAGGGCGACCTCTACGTCGCGCGCTTCACCGGCGACTCGCCGCCGGAGCAGATCGACGGCCTGGCGAGCGTGCCGGCCGACGGGGAGTTCGACGGCACCGGCCAGTGGATCCCGTTGGTGAAGGACGGGCAGTCGATGATCCCGGGGAAGTCGGTGCCCTGGGTGCTCACCTTCACCCGGCTGGCCGCTGACCGGCTGGGCAAGGAGCTGGACGCCAACGGCGACTTCCCCGACCCGGCGGCCCCGGTGGTCCTCGACCCGTCCCAGCTGCCCACCCGGATGGACCGGCCCGAGGACATCCAGGTGAACCCGGTCAACGGCCGGGTCTATGCGGCACTGACCAACAACTCCCAGCGCGAGGTCGCCGACGAGCCGAACCCGGTGTCCCGGTCCTTCGCCTTCGACGTCGAGGACGGCACCTACGAGGAGCGGGCCGGCAACCGCAACGGGCACGTCCTGGAGTGGCTGGAGACCGACGGGATCGCCGGGGACGACTTCTACTGGCGGGTGTTCATCGTGGCCGGTGACCCGGAGACCCCCGGGACGTACTTCGCCGGCTACGACAAGAGCCAGGTCAGTGCGCTGTCCTGCCCGGACAACCTGGAGTTCGACCTGTCCGGCAACCTGTGGATCTCCACCGACGGGAACGTGCTCTCCACCCGGAACCGGGAGGTCGGCACCTACGCCGGGACCAACGACGGGCTCTTCGCCGTGCCGACGGCGGGACCGGAGCGCGGTCACCTCAAGGCGTTCCTCACGGTGCCGATCGGTGCGGAGTGCAGCGGGCCGCTGATCACGCCGGACTCCCGCTCGGTGTTCGTCTCGGTGCAGCACCCCGGGGAGACCGCCGGGTCGACGCGTGAGTCGCCGTCGAGCGCCTGGCCGGACCAGCTGGCCGAGCGGCCGTACCCGCGCCCCAGCGTGGCGGTCGTCTTCCGGACCGACGGCGGTCGGATCGGCAGCTGAGTCGAGGAGGACGGGACCCCGGCCGCGCTCCGCGGCCGGGGTCCCGCCTCAGCGGCCCGGCCTCAGCCGGGGAAGAGCACGTCCACCCGGCGGGCGAGCTCCAGGTCCAGCTCGGTCAGCCCACCGGCAGAGTGGCTGACGACGGCGAGCCGCACCGTCGTCCAGCGCAGGTCCATGTCCGGGTGGTGGTCCAGCTGCTCGGCGACGTCGGCGACCACGCTGATCGCCTCGACCGCCGCGCGGAAGGTCGGCAGCTGCAGCGTGCGTTCGATGCCGTCCGGGCCGCCGGTCCACAGCGGCAGCCGGGACAGCTCGGTGGCGACGTCGTCGGGGGAGAGGCGCGGCGGGCGGGGCACCCGCTCATCCTGGCGCGCTCAGCTCACGTGTGCAGGCCGCACTCGACCTTGTTCTTGCCGGCCCAGCGGCCGGCGCGCGGGTCCTCGCCCGGGGCGACCGGGCGGGTGCAGGGCGCGCAGCCGATCGAGGCGTAGCCGATCTCCGACAGCGGGTTGACCGGCACCTGGTGCTCGGCGATGTAGGCGTCCACGTCGTCCTGTGTCCAGGCGGCGAGCGGGTTGACCTTCACCATGCCGCGCTTGGCGTCCCAGTCGACGACCTTGGTGCCGGTCCGGGTGGCCGACTCGTCGCGGCGGACGCCCGAGCCCCAGGCGGTGAAGCCGGCCAGCGCCTGCGCCAGCGGCTGGACCTTGCGCATCGAGCAGCACAGGTCGGGATCGCGCTCGTAGAGCTTCGCCCCGTGCTCAGCGTCCTGCTCGGCGACGGTGCGCGGCGGCTGGACGTTGTGCAGCGTGATCGGCAGGACGCTGGTGATCCAGTCGCGGGTGCCGATCGTCTCGGCGAAGTGGTACCCGGTGTCCAGGAAGACGACGTTCACCCCGGGGACGGCGCGGCTGGCCAGGTGTGCCAGCAACCCGTCGGCCATGGAGGAGGTGATGGCGAAGGACTCGCCGAACGTCTCCCCGGCCCAGGTGAGCACGGCCAGCGCCTGCTCGACGGGGTCGGTGATGCCCGCGAAGCGCGCATCGGCCTCCGCCGCGAGCTCCGGCGTCGGCGTGGTGATGGCGATCGTCATGGGTTCCGCACCCCCGTTCCGGTCAGCCGCAGGGTGAAGGTCCGCAGGCAGGCACCGCAGTGCCAGCCGGTCGATTCGTCACCGTGCGGGGTCAGGTCCTCTTCGCCGCAGTACGGACAGTGGAACGGTGGCAGCTGCCGCGTCCTTCCGGCTGTGCTGTCTGTCACACCAGCCACTCGTCGTCCGCCCGGGCGACGTAGGCGGCGAACCGCTCGCCGGGCTCACGACGGTCCAGGTAGCCGCGGAGCACCCGCTCGCAGTAGTCCGCCGTCTCGTCCTTGGTGATCTTGTGACCGCGGAACTTGCGGCCGAACGAGGCATCGACGCCGAGGTGACCGCCCAGGTGGACCTGGAAGCCCTCGACGCTCTCGCCCTCGGCGTTGCGGACGATCATGCCCTTGAAGCCGATGTCGGCGGTCTGGAACCGGGCGCAGCTGTTCGGGCAGCCGTTGACGTTGATCCCGATCGGCTCGTCGAACTCCGGCAGCCGGCGCTCCAGCTCGGCGTAGAGCTCCTGGGCGTGCTGCTTGGTCTCGACGATCGCGAGCTTGCAGAACTCCAGCCCGGTGCAGGCCATGGTGCCGCGGCGGAAGGCGCTCGGGCGCACCAGCAGGTCGTGCTCGGCCAGTGCGTCCACCAGGTCCTCGACCCGGTCGTCGGGGACGTCCAGGATGACCAGCTTCTGCTGCGTCGTGGTCCGGATCCGCCCGCCCTGGGTGCCGTACTCCTCGGCCAGGTCGGCGATCCGGGTGAGCAGCGTGCCGCTGATCCGGCCGGTGCGCAGCGCGAAGCCCAGCGCGTTGTTGCCGTCCTTCTGCTTGCTGACCCCGACGTGGTCGCGCTGGTCGTGCTTCGCCGGGGCCGGGGCCGGGCCGTCGGGCAGCTCGGCGTGCAGGTACTCGTCCTGCAGCACCTGGCGGAACTTCTCCGGGCCCCAGTCGGCCATCAGGAACTTGATCCGGGCGTGGTTGCGGGACCGGCGGTAGCCGTAGTCCCGGAAGATCGAGGTGCACGCCGCCCAGACGCCGGTGACCTGGTCGGGGCGGACGAAGACGCCGATCCGCTTGGCGAACATCGGGTTGGTCGACAGGCCGCCGCCGACCCACAGGTCGTAGCCGGCCTCGCCGGCGGAGTTCACCACGCCGACGAAGGAGACGTCGTCGATCTCGGGCTCGGTGCAGTGGTCGACGCAGCCGGACATCGACGTCTTCCACTTGCGCGGCAGGTTGCTGAACTGTGGGTCGCCCAGGTACTTCGCGACCGTCTCGGCCAGCACCTCGGAGGCGTCGATCACCTCGTCCTCGAGGATGCCTGCCATCGGGCAGTTCAGCATCACGCGCGGCACGTCGCCGCAGGCCTCCATCGTGCTCAGGCCGACCGATTCGAGCCGCCGCCAGATCTCCGGCACGTCCTCGATCCGGATCCAGTGGTACTGGACGTTCTGGCGGTCGGTGACGTCGGCGACGTCCCGGCCGAACTCGGTGCTGATCCCGCCGAGGACCCGGAGCGACTCACTGGTCAGCGCCCCGCCGTCGATCCGGGCCCGCATCATGAAGTACGAGTCCTCGAGCTCCTCGGCCTCCAGCACGGCGGTCTTGCCGCCGGGGATGCCCTGCGCCCGCTGGGTGTACAGGCCCATCCAGCGCATCCGCCCGCGCAGGTCGCCGGGGTCGATGCCGTCGAAGCCGGTGTGCGCGTAGATGTCCAGGATTCGCTGGCGGACGTCCAGGCCGTCGGAGTCCTTCTTCATCCGCTCGTTCGGGTTCAGCGGCTCGCGGTAGCCCAGCGCCCACTGGCCCTGTCCGCGGACGGGGCGGTTGCTGCTGCGGGTGGGGGTCGACACGTCAGTCGTTCTCCTCTGCGCCGGCACGGGAGCGTGCGCGACGCGGCCGGGTGTGGGTGCAGCAGGGAGGCTGCGGGGGAGCGGTGGCCGTGGTCAGCGCGCGGCGCGACACGCGGCGCTGGAGACCCGCGCCAGATCGACGTGCAGGCGCTCCACGAGGAGGGCGCCGCAGTCCGTCACGGTTCGATCGTGCCACACGTACGGCCTCGGGGCTCGGGACCGCTGCGGCGGTCACTCCGCGGCCGGGACGCCGAAGGAGCGCCAGGCGCTCTCCAGCTCGATCATCTCGGCCACCGACGGCGGCATGGTGCCGTCGACGACGTCGGCCAGGGTCACGTTCTCCAGCACCCGGCGGTAGGCCTCGCGGGCCGCCACCCACACCGAGGCCAGCGACTCGGCCGCCCCCGGGTACTCGACGTCCTCGGGGCGCTGCCCGTGCACCTCGGCGAGGAACCCCTGCTCGACCCGCATGACCCGGGCGATGGAGATCTCCGACGGTGGCATCGCCAGGCGGTAGCCGCCCTCCCGGCCGCGCTGGCTGGTCACCAGCCGGGCGTGCTGCAGGTCGCCGAGGATGGCCTGCAGGAAGCGGGCCGGGATGCCCTGCGCCTGGGCGATCCGCTCGGAGGTGAGCGAGCCGGGCGCCACGGCGGCCAGTTCGACGGCAGCGCGGACGGCGTAGTCGACCCGGGCAGAGATGCGCACGACGGCCATCCTGCCGTGTCTGGGACGCTGCTCCCCGTGTTCCAGCTGCGGTTCACCACCTTGGTGGAGGCACCTCTGACCGTCGCCTTCGACGTGGCCCGGTCCCTGGGTCGCCCGTGGCCGGCCCCGCTGCAGGAGGTCGTCTCCGAGCGGCCCTGGCGCGACGTCCAGGTGGCGGCCCCGGGCAGCGGCTGGCGGGCCCTGGTCCACACCCGTTCCTTCACCGCCACCGCAGCCGGCACGCTGGTGACCGATCAGGTCGAGGTGGAGGCGGCGCTGCCGGGCCGGCTGGGCGCCCTGGCCGCCCGGGCGGTGCTGCGGCGCCGCGTCGTCCGGGCGATGCAGGCCCACCTGGACGCGTACGCGTCCGCAGCAGCGCAGCGGGCGCGGGAGGTGACCCAGGTGGTCGGGGCCGCGTTGGTCGACGACCGGCGGCGGGTGCTGGTCGCCCAGCGGGGCTCGGGGTCGCTGGCCGGGCTGTGGGAGTTCCCCGGCGGGAAGGTCGAACCGGGGGAGTCGGAGTTGTCGGCGTTGGTCCGGGAGTGCCGGGAGGAGCTCGGCGTCGGCATCTCGCCCCGGTCCTTCCTCGGGGAGGTGCCGCTGGACGGCGTCGTCGCCGGCGGCGTGCCCGGCGCCTCGACCCTGCGCGTCTGGTGGGGCCGGATCACCGCGGGTGAGCTGGTCGCCCACGAGCACAGCGAGCTGCGCTGGCTGGGGTCCGACGAGCTGGAGGAGCTGGCCTGGATCCCTGCCGATCGCCCGCTGCTCCCCGCCGTGCGCGCGCTGCTGGCCGGCGTCTGACGCCCGGCTGGGGAGGACGGGCAGCGCGCACGCTGCGTGAGCAGGGCAGGACGGCGCCATGATCGCCTGTCCCGAACCTGCGTCGCACGACCGGAAAGTCTGCGGTCCAGAGCCCCGTGTTGCCGAGAAGTTCCAGTCCGCTCACGGTGGTCCTTTGCACAGGTCACAAAATGATGACGGCCGTGGACGGCCTCTTCCGGCTCTGCCTAGGGTTCGGCCGTTGCGCTTGTCGGAAAGCGATTCGTCAGCTGGATGACAGCGCGTGTTCATGTACGAGCCCAGTCCGCCCGGCGATCCCCGGTCGGTCAGACCTGATCGTCCCCCCGCACTCGCGGGTCGAGGAGGCAAGCGAACGTGAAGTTGAGCAAGCGCACTTCCATGCTCATCGCTACCGGGCTCACCGGCGCGATGGCGCTCTCCGCGTGCGGCGGTGGCAGCGAGGACAGCGAAGGCGGCGAGGCCAGTGGTGGCTCGGGTCGTGTCGTCTTCGGTGAGTCGACCGATTTCCCGGAGAACCTGTACCCGAACATCGCCGCGGGCAACGCCACCTCGGTGGCCAACGTCCTGATCAAGGTGCTGCCCTCGGCCTACCAGGTCCAGCCCGACTTCACCGTCGAGTTCAACGAGGACCTCTTCACCGGCGAGCCGACCCTCGAGGAGGTCGACGGCCAGCAGGTGAACACCTACGAGATCAACCCGGACGCGGTGTGGAGCGACGGCACCCCGATCACCGCGGACGACTTCAACTTCACCTGGCGGGCCAACCGCAGCGGTGACCCGGCCGACGGCGGCTGCCCCGCGGTCCTGTCGACCACCGGCTACGAGCAGATCGCCTCGGTCGAGCCCGGCGAGGACGAGAAGACCGTCGTCGTGACCTACGAGACGCCCTTCGCCGACTGGCAGGGCAACTTCGAGAACCTGCTGCCGGCCCACCTCATGGACTCCGACGACCCGGCCGCGGTCTGCGAGACGATCACCGAGGGGTGGCCGATCGCGGAGGGTCTGCCGGAGGGCATCTCCGGTGGCCCGTGGCAGGTGTCGAACATCGACGCCGGCGCGCAGGTCATCGTGCTCGAGCCCAACCCCGAGTGGTGGGGCGACGGGCCGCAGCTCGAGCAGCTGATCATCCAGAACATCGGCAACGACCCGACGGTCGCCGTCCAGGGTCTGCAGAGCGGTGAGCTGGGCGTCATCTACCCGCAGCCGCAGCTCGACCTCGTCGAGCAGGTCCAGGCCCTGGAGCCGAACGTCGAGAGCGAGATCAACTTCGGTCTCACCTTCGAGCACCTCGACCTCAACACCCAGGACCCGCACCTCGCGGACCCGCTGGTGCGCCAGGCCCTCGCCTACGCCCTGGACCGCCAGGAGATCGTGGACCAGACCGTCGGGCAGTTCTCCTCCGACGCGCAGGTGCTGAACAACCGGATCTGGCTGAACACCCAGCCGGAGTACGAGGACACCGCCCCCGAGCAGGTCAAGACCCAGAACGTCGAGGAGGCCCGCGCGCTGCTGGAGCAGGCCGGCTACACCGCCGGCCCGGACGGGTTCTACACCCACCCCGAGCGTGGCCCGCTGGACATCGCGATCGACACCACGGAGAACAACCCGCTGCGGGCGACCACGATCGAGGTGATGATCCCGCAGCTGGCCGAGGCCGGGATCAACGCGTCGCTGAACATCAACCCGGACATCTTCGCCGGTGCCGAGTCGCCGACCTCGCTGGAGGGTGGCGGCTTCCAGGCAGCGCTCTTCGCCTGGGTGGGCAACCCGTTCATCACCTCCTCGCAGTCGATCTACCAGACGCCGCAGGGTGACAACATCCAGCAGAACTACAGCCGGATCGGCAACCCCGAGATCGACGCGCTCTTCGCCGAGCTGGCCACCGAGCCGGACCGCGAGCGGCAGGCCGAGCTGGGCAACCAGATCGACGGCCTGCTCTGGGAGCAGATGGCCACCATCCCGCTCTACCAGAAGCCGACCTTCGTGGCGCACCAGGCGAACATCGAGGGTGTGCAGGACAACCCGACCGAGGCCGGTCCGCTGTGGAACTCGGAGACCTGGACGGTCGAGTGACCTCCAGCTCCACCCTGCACGGCTGAGCACGACCGAGCACGACCGCACCACCCGATGCCCGGCGCCGCCCTCGGCGGCGCCGGGCACCGGCTGCCGCGGCCCCCGGGGAGACCGTTCCCGGGGGTCGCGGCGCGTCCGGACCCAGCACGACCTGCGGGGGTCCGGTGAAGGCACGCTGAACTGGTCGTTCGACCGGACAGCTTCCGCTCCCGGCGTAAGGTCACCACATGTTCTTCTTCACGATCCGGCGTCTGCTCGCGTCGGTCCTCGTGTTGCTGGTCAGCTCGTTCCTGGTGTTCGCGCTGTGCGCGGCGAGCTTCGACCCGCTGGAGAGGTACTACACGCAGAACCCCCGGCCGCCGGAGTCGTTCTTCAACAACCTGCGCGAGACGCTGGGCCTGAACGACAACTTCTTCGTCCGGTACTGGCGCTGGCTCTCCGGGGTGGTCACCGGCGACTTCGGCGAGACGATCAACGGCACGCCGGTCGTCGACCAGCTCCTCCCCCGGATGCTGGTGACCGGGCGGATGATCATCGGTGCGATCGTGATCGCCGTCCTGCTGGCGATCATCGTGGGTGTCATCGGTGCCGTCCGGCAGTACAAGGCGTCGGACTACACCTTCACGTTCATCGCCTACATCCTGATCGCCCTGCCGACCTTCTGGTTCGCCGCGCTGCTCAAGGAGTACGTCGCCGGCGGCGTGAACGACCTGTTCGGGGAACAGGTGCTCTACACACTCGGTGAGGAGACGCCGGGGTTGTCGCTGTACGCCTCCGGCTGGGAGCTCTGGTCCGACCGGCTCGGGCACCTGGTGCTGCCCACGGTGAGCCTGGCCGCACTGTCCTTCGCCGCCTGGAGCCGCTTCCAGCGGGCAGCGATGCTGGACGTGCTCGGGTCGGACTACATGCGGCTGGCCCGGGCCAAGGGGCTGACCTACCGCCGCGTCGTCTTCAAGCACGGGCTGCGCAACGCGCTGATCCCGCTCACCACGGTGGTCGCGCTCGGCGTGGGCACGCTGTTCGGCGGTGCGGTCATCACCGAGACGGTGTTCGTCTGGCACGGCATGGGCGAGTACCTGCTCAGCAACGGCATCCGCCAGGAGGACACCAACGTGGTCCTGGGCTGGCTGCTGGTCAGCGCCGTGTTCATCGTCGTCTTCAACCTGGTCGCCGACATCCTGTACGCGGTGCTCGACCCGCGCATCCGGCTGTCCTGACCCGGCATCGCGAGAAGGAACGAGCCCATGGCCACCACTCAGACCACCACCGGACCCGTGGTCCCCGCGACCCCCGGCACCCCCGAGGGGGGCGGGGTCGAGCGCGAGTTCACCGTCAAGGCGCGCAGTCAGCGCCAGCAGATCGTCGGCCGCTTCCTGCGCAACAAGGTGGGCATGACCGGGCTGGTCATCTTCCTGCTGCTGCTGGCGTTCGGGTTCCTGGGCCCGCTGGTGACCGGCATCGACTACGCCGACCAGGACAGCGGCTCCCAGTCGGTCCCCCCGGGCACCGCGGGGTACCTGCTGGGCAGCGACGCGATCGGCCGTGACCTGATGGCCGGGATCATGACCGGGGTGCAGCGCTCGCTGTTCATCGTGCTGCTCTTCGTCGCCATCGCACTCCCGCTCGGCCTGCTGGTCGGGGCGCTGGCCGGGTACTTCGGCACGTGGGTCGACAGCGTCCTGATGCGGCTGGTCGACCTGATCCTCACCGTGCCGCTGCTCGTCGTGCTGATCGTCGTGGCCAGCAACTTCCCGGGCTCCCGCACCCCGCTGGGCGTCGGCATCATCCTCGGCCTCTTCGGCTGGCTGGACCTCGCGCGGATCGTGCGCAGCCAGTTCCTCTCCCTGCGGGAGAAGGAGTACGTCGAGGCCGCGCACGCGATGGGCGCCTCCAATGTGCGGATCATCTTCAAGCACCTGATCCCCAACGCGCTGGGGTCGCTGATCGTCTGGACGACGCTGGCCGCCGCCACCGCGATCATCCTCGAGGCATCGCTGACCTACCTGGGCTTCGGCGTCAACGGCGCCAACCAGACCTCGCTGGGGCGGCTGGTGTCCGACGGTGTGCAGGCGGCGAGCACCCGCCCCTGGCTCTTCTACTTCCCCGGCATCACCCTGCTGATCATCGTGCTGTCGATCAACCTGATCGGCGACGGGATCCGGGATGCCTTCGACCCGAGCAACCGCCGCGTGCGGGCCTGAGGAGCTCCATGTCCACGATCGGGACCACGGGCCCCGCCATGTCCGGTGCCACCTCCACGGGGGCCATGACCCAGGGTCGGACCACCAGCCTCCCCGGCTTCGACCCGAGCGCGCCGCTGCTGGAGGTCACCGACCTCAACGTCCGGTTCCCCACCGAGGACGGCCTGGTGCACGCCGTCCGCGGGGTCGACTACAGCCTGCGCTCCGGTGAGGTGCTGGGCATCGTCGGCGAGTCCGGCTCCGGGAAGTCGGTGACGTCGCTCGCGGTGATGGGGCTGCTGCCCGGGTCGGCGCGGGTCACCGGATCGATCAAGTACCGCGGCCAGGAGCTGCTGGGGCAGAGCGACCGGAGCATGTCGCGGATCCGCGGCAAGGGTGTCTCGATGATCTTCCAGGACCCGATGACGTCGCTGGACCCGGTCTACAAGATCGGGGCGCAGATCGAGGAGACGCTGCGCATCCACGACAAGCAGCTGTCGTCCAAGGCCGCGGAGGCGCGGGCGGTCGAGCTGCTGGAGCTGGTCGGCATCCCGAACGCCGGCGACCGCGTGGACGCCTACCCGCACGAGTTCTCCGGCGGCATGCGCCAGCGGGTGGTCATCGCGATCGCGATGGCGAACCAGCCGGAGGTGATCATCGCCGACGAGCCGACGACGGCCCTGGACGTCACGGTCCAGGCGCAGATCCTCGAGGTGCTGCAGACCGCCCTCCAGGAGACCGGCGCCGCGATGGTCATGATCACCCACGACCTGGGCGTCGTCGCCGGGATCGCCGACCGCGTCCTGGTCATGTACGCCGGCCGGCCGGTGGAGATCGGCAGCGTCGAGGACATCTACTACGAGCCCCGGATGCCGTACACGCTCGGGCTGCTGGGCTCGCTGCCCCGGCTGGACTCGACCAGTCGCGAGCGGCTCACCCCGATCAAGGGCGCGCCGCCCTCGGTGGTCAACATGCCGCCTGGCTGCCCCTTCGCCCCGCGCTGCCCGCTGCACATCGCCGAGTGCGACGAGGCCGAGCCCGAGCGGTTCCAGGTCGGGCCCGGTCACACGGCCGCCTGCATCCGCACCGAACAGGTCGCGGCCGCGCACGGACGGGCCGCCGACATCTTCAGCGAGTCCGCCGACGACGCGGCCCTGGCCGCGGACCGGACCCCCGCCGGGGTCGCCCTCGCCCAGGACGACCTGGACGATGACGGTCCCGCCGTCCCGCCCGGCGACCAGACCTCGCCACGGGCCGGGCTCGGTGACGCCGGCACCCAGAGCGTCGTCAGCTCCCCGCCACGCCCCACGAACGGAGACCGGGCATGACCGCCCCCACCACCCAGCGGCCTGCCGGCGGCGCCCCCGACCGCGGTGAGCCGATCCTCTCGGTGCGCGGCCTGGAGAAGCACTTCCCGATCAAGGGCGGCGGCCTGGTCAAGCGGACCGTCGGGGCGGTGCGTGCCGTCGACGGCATCGACCTGGACCTCTACCCCGGTGAGGTGCTCGGGCTCGTGGGTGAGTCCGGGTGCGGCAAGTCCACGACCGGGCGCGCCATCCTCAACCTCCAGCCGGCCACCGCCGGCTCGGTGGTCTTCCAGGGGCGGGAGCTCGTCGGGCTGGACCGCAAGCAGATGCGCCCGCTGCGCCGGGACATCCAGCTGATCTTCCAGGACCCCTACGCCTCGCTGAACCCGCGGCTGCCCGTCTTCGACATCGTCGCCGAGCCGATGGTCATCCACGGGCTCACCAAGGACCAGGCCGAGCTCCGCTCGCGGGTGCGGGCGCTGGTGGAGACCGTCGGGCTGAACCCCGAGCACACCAACCGGTACCCGGCCGAGTTCTCCGGCGGGCAGCGCCAGCGCATCGGCATCGCCCGGGCGCTCGCCCTGCAGCCCAAGGTGCTGGTCCTCGACGAGCCGGTGTCGGCGCTGGACGTCTCGATCCAGGCCGGCGTCATCAACCTGCTCGAGGACCTGAAGAACGAGCTGGGGCTGAGCTACCTGTTCATCGCCCACGACCTGTCGGTGGTCCGGCACATCTCCGACCGGGTCGCGGTCATGTACCTGGGGCGGATCATCGAGATCGCCGACCAGGAGGAGCTGTTCAGCCGGCCGGCGCACCCCTACACGCAGGCCCTGCTGTCGGCGATCCCGCTGCCCGACCCGCGCCGCGAGCGTGCCCGCCAGCGGATCATCATCAGCGGCGACGTCCCGAGCCCGGCCAACCCGCCCTCGGGCTGCCGGTTCCGCACCCGCTGCCAGAAGTTCGCCAACGAGCTGACCGACGGGCAGCGCGAGTTGTGCCTGACCGTCGACCCGAAGCTCGAGGACCGCGGCGCCGGCCACCTCAACGCCTGCCACTACGCCGAGGTCAAGTCGGTGCTCTGACATGGCGATCCTGACGGATCGCATCGCGGCCAGGTGCCGTCCCCGCTCTCGCTGAGCCGTTTCGTCGGATCCGAGCAGGACCCTCCGGGCCCGTGCTCGGATCCGACAGCCCTCCGGGCGTGGTGGGTGCGCGAAGGCCGCTGTCCGCACTCCAGGAAGATGGACCCTGTGACTGCTCCACGCCGGCTGATGCTCGTGCACGCCCATCCCGACGACGAGACGATCAACAACGGGGCCACGATGGCCCGGTACGTCGCGGAGGGGGCTCAGGTCACCCTGCTCACCTGCACGCTGGGGGAGGAGGGAGAGGTGCTGGTGCCCGAGCTGGCCCAGCTCGCCGCCGACCAGGCCGACCAGCTCGGTGGGTACCGGATCGGTGAGCTGGCCGCGGCCATGGCGGCGCTCGGCGTCACCGACTGGCGGTTCCTCGGCGGGGCGGGCCGCTACCGGGACTCCGGGATGATGGGGACGGCGGCGAACGAGCACCCGCGCGCCTTCTGGCAGGCCGACCTGGACGAGGCGGTGGCGCACGCGGTCGCCGTCCTCCGCGAGGTGCGCCCGCAGGTCCTGGTCACCTACGACGAGGACGGCGGCTACGGCCACCCGGACCACGTCCAGGCGCACCGGGTCGCGATGGGCGCCGTCGAGGCGGCCGCCGACCCCGGCTACCGGACCGATCTCGGGCCGGCCTGGCAGGTCGAGAAGGTCTACTGGAACGCCATGCCCCGCTCGGTGGTGCAGCGGGGCATCGACGCGATGGCCGCCCTGGGGGAGGAGTCCCCCTTCGCCTCGCTGGGCGACCTGGACGAGGTGCCGTTCGCCGTCGCCGACGACGTCGTCACCACCGAGGTCGACGCCCGCGCCCACGCCGGCGCCAAGGAGGCGGCGATGCGCGCCCACCCGACCCAGATGACCGTGGACGGCCCGTTCTTCGCGCTGTCGAACAACCTGGGCCAGGAGGTGCTGGCCACCGAGCACTACCGGCTGGTGCGCGGGGAGCGGGGCCCGGCCGGGGCGGGCCCGCAGGGCTGGGAGGACGACCTGTTCGCCGGGCTGCCGGGGTGAGGCTGCTCCGACTGCTGGGCTGGTCGGTCGTGGCGGTGGTCGTGTCCGCCTGGCTCGCGCTGGTCGAGGTCTTCTGGCTGCCCTGGCGGGTCGCCGGGGTGCCGGTGCCGATCTCCCTGCTCGTCGCCGTGGTCGGCAACCTGCTGCTGGTCGACGCGGCCCGCCGGCTGTCCGGCTCCCGGCTGGTGGCCGTCCTCCCGGCCGTCGTCTGGCTGGTCATCGTGCTGGCCGGCACGATGCGCCGTCCGGAGGGCGACCTGCTGCTGGCCGGCGGCAACGCCGTCACCCAGGCGACCACCCTCGGGTTCCTGCTGGTCGGGGTGGTCGCCGCGGCGTTCGCCGTCGGCCGGGCGCTGGGCGCCCCGCCGGTCAGGCCGGCCGGTGCCGGTAGTGGTAGCGGTGGTGCTCGATGAACCCCGCCTCCCGGTAGAGCGCTCGCGCAGCGGCGTTCCCCGCGGTGACCTGCAGGTAGGTGGAGTGGGCGCCCCGCTCGGCCGCCCAGCGGCCCAGCGCCGCCATCACGGCGGTCGCCAGCCCGCGGCGCCGGTGCTCCTCGGCGACGGTCACCGCGGTGACGCCCAGCCAGCCGTCGGTCAGCGCACCCCGGCCGACCGCAGCCAGCGGGGCCGGTGCCGGGTCCAGCCGCACCGCCGCGAAGACGACGTCCGCGGCGGAGGTCAGCACCTGGCGGGCGCCCGGCGGCAGCGGTGCCCCGCGGTGCCGGTACCCGGCCAGCCAGGCGTCGTCCGGCGTGGGGGAGAGGTCGACCGGGACGGCCGGCTCGGCCGGCCGACCGACGGGTGCGGTGAGCATCAGCACGTCCTCGTCCCGGGTCCAGCCGGCCGCGGCGAAGGCGGCGTCGGCGCGCCGGGACTGGACGCCGGGCAGCTGGGCGGCCGGCCGGAGCCCTCGTTCGTCGTACCACCGGGAGACGGCGGCGACCGCCTCGGACAGCGGCACCCCGGGGTCACCGACGACCAGGGCGGAGTTGGCCCGCCCGGTGAAACCGCCGCCGGCGCGCAGCAGCCAGTCGCCCAGCCGCTCCTCCTCCAGTGCCTGCCAGCCACGTGCAGCGAGCAGTTCCAGCTCCGGTACCCCCAGGGGTGAGCGCCTCTGTCCCATGGGTCGATCCTGCGGTCTCAGCCGGGCAGCGGCGTCGCCGGGGTCGGCAGCTGCTGGGCGAGCCAGTCGAGGAACTGCTCGGCCGGCATCGGTCGGGCCACGTGGTAGCCCTGGGCGACGTCGCAGCGCCACTCCCGCAGGGCCGCCAGTGCGGCGGCGTCCTCGACGCCCTCCACCACTATCGTCATCCCGAGGTCCCGGCCCAGCTGCACCGTGCTCCGCACGATGGCCGCGGCTCGGACGTCGGAGGTGAGCTGGCCGACGAAGCTGCGGTCCAGCTTCAGCTCGTGCACCGGCAGCGCACGCAGGTACGTCAGGGACGAGTAGCCGGTGCCGTAGTCGTCGATGGAGAGCCGGACGCCGAGCGCCCGCAGCCCGGCGAGGACCTGGGAGCTGCGCGCCGCATCGGCCATCAGCACGTCCTCGGTGATCTCCAGGGTGAGCGCCGGGGCGGGCACGCCGGTCGCCTCCAGCAGCATCGCGACCTGGTCGGGCAGGGCGACGTCGGCGAGGTTGGACACCGACAGGTTCACCGCGACCGACAGGTCGTGGCCGGCGGCGCGCCAGCCCTGCAGGTCGCGGAGCGAGCGCTCCAGCACCCGCAGCGCCAGCCGGCGCATCAGGCCGGCCTGCTCGGCGAGGCCGAGGAAGGCGTCCGGGGTGAGCAGGCCGCGCTCGGGGTGCGCCCACCGCACCAGCGCCTCCACGCCGGACACCCGACCGGTGTGCAGGTCCAGCTGCGGCTGGTAGTGCGGGACGAGCTGGTCGGAGTCCAGGGCGCCGCGCAGCTCCTCGAGGGTCTGCAGCCGGTCCCGCGGGTCCGCCTCGCCGTCCGGGGTCCAGACCTGGGCGCCGTCGCGGGCCCGCTTGGCCGAGTACATCGCGGTGTCGGCCCGGGCGAGCAGCAGCGAACGGTCCCGGCCGTGGTCGGGACACACGGCGATACCGACGCTGGCGTCGACGTGCAGCGACATGCCGTCGAGCACGAACGCCTCCCGCAGGGCCGCGCCGATCCGGTCGGCCACCTCCTGTGCCCGGGCCGTGTCGGCGTCGGGCAGCAGGACGGCGAACTCGTCACCACCCATCCGGGCCAGCAGGTCCGTCGGCGCCAGCGGCTCCTGGAGGCGGGGTCCGACCAGCCGCAGCAGCTCGTCGCCCACGCTGTGCCCGAAGCTGTCGTTGACCTCCTTGAAGCGGTCCAGGTCGATCATCAGCACTGCACAGGACCGGGCCGGCGTCGCGTAGACGGTGCGCTCCAGCTCCTCGGTGAAGCGCCGCCGGTTGGCCAGCCCGGTGAGCGGGTCGTTGTGCGCCTCGCGGGCCAGTTGCTGGACGCGCAGCTGCTCGACCGCCCGAAGCTCGGCGTTCTGCACGACCAGGGCGCCCTCGAGCACCACCTGGTGGACCGCCTGGCGCAGCGCCGGTGGCCACTCGGCGGCCCCGCTGGAGGAGCCGGTGACGACCATGCCCAGCAGCCGGTCACCGGACAGCAGCGGCACGGTGAGGTAGGCGGTGAGGTTCAGTGCGCGCACCAGGTCGGCGTCCAGCAGGTCGCTGGCGACGGCGTCGGGGACGAAGACCGGGCGGCGGTCGCGGGCGGTCAGCTGCCACAGCCGGACGTCGCTGACGTCCCGGCCGACCAGCCGGTCGCGGATCACGCCGATGTTCTCCTCGGACCAGCCGACGTGGCGGACCTCGGTGAGTCGACCGGCGTCGTCGACCAGGAAGGCGGCGCTGCGCTCGGCGCCGGTCAGCCCCCGGACGACGGTGGCCAGCACCTCGGCGGCCTCGGCCACCCCGGTCACCGATGTCCCGTCCACGAGCAGTTGGCGGACGGCGCGCGCCGTGCTGAGCGATGCGGCACGGGCCTCGGTGGCGCGGGCGTGTTCGATGACCCCGCCCAGGTGGGCCCCGGCGGCCGAGGCGAGCCGGCGGACGTCCTCGGGGAAGGGGTGGATCGAAGGGCTGTCCAGGGTCAGGACGCCGGACAGCTGCGGGCTGCGGCCCAGGGGCACGGCCAGGCCGGAGGCGATGCCGAACGCATCGACCCACCAGCCGGCCAGCAGGTCGGAGTCCCGGTCGGCGGTCAACGGCCGGCCGGTGCGGAGCACCTCGTCGGCCAGCCGGAGCGGCTCCGGTGCCTGGCGGAACTGCGTCCACGAGTCCGGGTCGCGCCGGCCGTCGGCGTAGCTGGCCATCCGTGGCACCAGGACGCCGTCCTCCAGCAAGAACACGCAGGCGCGGTGCACCTCGCCCAGCGCGGCCAGCTGCTCGCACGCCGAGCCGAGCAGCTGGTCCATCGACCGGGCGAGGGCGGCGCTCTCGATCAGCCCGAGCAGCACGTCGGACTGGGCCAGCCGGCGCTGCGCCGACCGTCGCGTCCAGGCCTCCTGCAGGGCCAGGGCCAGGCGTGGGGCCGCGTGCCGGAGCTGTGCCGCCGAGGCCGCGGCGGCCGGTTCGATGATGAGGGCGCCGACGACGTCGTCGCCCACCAGGAGCGGTTCGCCGTGGGCCGAGCGGACGCCGTACCGGCCCGCCTCGTCGGCGAGGGACTGCGGGGCGTCGTCCTGGTGCATGTTCAGGGTGCGGCGCTCGCCGATCACGGCGGACATCACCGGGGAACGGTCCAGCGACAGCGGCACCCGCTCGGAGGCCGGCACCTGACCGACCGGCTCGCCGGACCGGACCTGCCGGAAGGGGAACGCGACGCCGGTGCTCGCCTCGTGCACCCAGACCGCCACCCGGCTGGCGCCGGAGCTGCGCTGCAGCCGGAGCATCAGCTGCTCCAGGGCGGCGACCGCGTCGTACGGCGAGGGCGGGCGCTCGGCTGCCTGCGCACCTGCAGCGGACGTCGGGACCTCTGACACACCTCTCCATCGGCGGCACGGGTCGGCGCTTGAGCATGTGCGGCAGGTCACCCCCCGATCGGGGGGCACGGTCCGGTGGTGTGTCGGCGGCCCACCCGTCGCGCTGAGCGAGGGGGCTTCGGGTGATACTGGGGATGATCGATCCGCAGTCCCTGGTCCGCCAGGGAGCTCACCGCCCCGCACGTCCCGGAGGAACCCCGTGACCTACGTCATCACCCAGGCCTGTGTCGACGTCCTCGACAAGGCGTGCATCGACGAGTGTCCGGTGGACTGCATCTACGAGGGCGACCGGATGCTCTACATCCACCCCGACGAGTGCGTGGACTGCGGTGCCTGTGAGCCGGTCTGCCCGGTGGAGGCCATCTACTACGAGGACGACGTCCCGGACAAGTGGAAGGACTTCTACAACGCCAACGTGGAGTTCTTCTCCGACTTGGGCAGCCCCGGTGGCGCCGCCAAGACCGGCAAGATCGACAAGGACCACCCGCTGGTCGCCGCGCTCCCGCCGCAGGGTGAGGGCAACTGAGCACGGTCCGGCTGCCGGACTTCCCCTGGGACTCGCTGGGTCCTGCCCGCGCTCGCGCCGCTGAGCACCCCGGCGGTGCGGTCGACCTGTCGATCGGCACGCCGGTCGACCCGACCCCGCCGCTGCTGGGGGAGGCGCTGGCCGCGGCCGGCGACGCCCCCGGGTACCCGACAGCGCTGGGCACCGCGGACGTGCGGCGGGCCGCGGCCGGCTGGCTCAGCCGCCGGCTCGGCGTCGAGCTCGCCGACCCCCTCGGGGCCGATCCGTCGGTGATCCCGACGGTCGGCTCCAAGGAGCTCGTCGCGCTGCTGCCGACGCTGCTGGGGCTGTCCGGCACCGGGACGGTGCTGATCCCGGAGGTCGCCTACCCGACCTACGAGGTGGGCGCCGTCGTGGCCGGGCTCGCCGTGCAGCGCACCGACACCCCGCCGGCAGGGCGCGGTGACGCCGTCCTGGTCTGGCTGAACTCGCCGGGCAACCCGCACGGCCGGGTGCTCACCGACGACGAGCTGCGTGCATGGGTCGGCTGGGGCCGGGCGCACGGCGTGCCCGTCGTCGCCGACGAGTGCTACATCGAGCTGGGCTGGGGCGACGTCCACCCGCGGTCCCTGCTGCACCCCGACGTTGCCGGGCCCGAGCACGCCGGGCTGCTGGCCGTCCACTCGCTGTCCAAGCAGTCGACGGCGGCGGGCTACCGCGCCGGTCTGCTGTCGGGCGACCCGGCGCTGGTCCGCCGGGTGTGGGAGGTGCGGCGGCACCTCGGTCTGCTCGTGCCGACACCGGTGCAGGCGGCCATGGCCGCGGCGCTGGCCGACGACGGGCACGTGGACGCCCAGCGGGAGCGCTACCGGTCCCGCCGCGACCGGCTGGCTCCGGCCGTGCGGGCCGCCGGTGCCCGGATCGACCACTCCGCGGCCGGCCTGTACCTCTGGGTGACCCGGGACGAGGACTGCTGGGCGACGATCGACTGGCTCGCCGGACTCGGCATCGTGGCCGCCCCCGGCAGCTTCTACGGCCCCGCCGGGAGCCGGCACGTGCGGATGGCGCTCACCGCCACCGACGAGCGGATCGACGCCGCCGTGGAGCGCCTCTCCCGCTGAACGGCGTCAACCCGCCAGCGACGAACGGTGGGCGGCCGGGCTGACCCCGGTGGCCCGCTTGAACGCGGTGCTCAGCGCGAACGGGCTGGCATAGCCGACCCGGCGGGCGATGCCGGACAGGGTCAGCGTGCGGTCGCGCAGCAGGTCGGTGGCGAGCGCGATCCGCCAGCTGGTCAGGTAGCCCATCGGCGGCTCGCCGACCAGGTCGGTGAACCGGCGCGCCAGCGTGGCCCGGGCGACCCCGACCGCGTCGGCGAGCGAGGCGACGGTCCACGGCTCGGCCGGGCGGTCGTGCATCAGGGTCAGCGCCGGCCCGACGACCGGGTCGCCGGCAGCGACGTACCAGCCGGGGGCGCGCGCCTCCGGCCGGGCGGCCCAGACCCGCAGCGCGGAGACGAGGGTGACGTCCAGCAGCCGGTCGAGCACGGCCTCCTGGCCGGGCGCCTCCCGGGCCACCTCCGCGGCGAGCAGCCGGGTCACCGCAGCGGTGCCCTCGTCGGCGGGGACGACCACCAGGGGCGGGAGCGCCCGCACCAGCCGCTCGCCCACCGCGCCGGGTTCGGCATAGGTGCCGGTGAGCAGGACGGTGTCTCCTTCGGCGTCGTTGCCCCACGCCCGGGTGCCCAGGTCGGTCATCCCGGCGCCCGGCCCCACGGGGGTGCACCGCTGCCCGGGGCCGACGGTCACCTGCGGCGGCGTCGACGGCTGGTCGGCCACCGTGTAGTGCTGCGGGCCGCGGACCAGGGCGACGTCACCGGCGCCGATGCGCTCGGTGCGGCCGTCGGCGAGCACCACCCACGCCGAGCCACGCAGGACGGCGACCAGGGTCAACGGCGCCTCGTCGGCGATCCGCATCGACCAGGGTGGGCTGAGCAGGGAGCGCAGCAGGAAGGCGCCGCGGGCGTGCGGACCGTCGAGCAGACCGGAGACGGCGTCCATGCGGCGCAGCGTAGACGCTGGCGCATGTCCTTGCGGCTCCTGACCATGGATCGTCTCGCTTCCCGACGCTGTACTGACGTCATGACCGAACAGCTGATCCTCGTGACCGGCGGCACCGGGATGACCGGCAGCCGCATCGCCCGTCGACTGCGCGCCCGGGACGTGCCCGTCCGGGTCGCCTCCCGGAGCTCCGCCTGCCGGCTCGACTGGGCCGACCCCGCCACCTGGGACGCCGCCCTGGCCGGGGCGTCGGCGGTGTACCTGGCGTACGCGCCGGACCTCGCCGTCCCGGGGTCGGACGACGTCCTGACCGCCTTCGCCGAGCGGGCCGCCCGCGCCGGCGTGGGCCGGGTCGTGCTGCTGTCCGGGCGGGGCGAGCCCGCCGCGCAGCGGGCCGAGCAGGCGGTGCAGCGGACGGCCACCGGCGCGGGGCTCGGGTGGACGGTGGTGCGGTGCAGCTGGTTCGTGCAGAACTTCACCGAGGGGCAGTTCGCCGACGCGGTGCGCGCCGGTGAGCTCGCGCTGCCCGTGGACGACGTGGTCGAGCCGTTCGTGGACGCCGACGACATCGCCGAGGTGGCCGTCGCCGCACTGCTGGACGACGGGCACGCCGGACGGACCTACGAGCTGACCGGCCCGCGGGCGCTCGGCTTCGGTGCGGCCGTGGCCGAGATCGCCGCGGCGACGGGCCGGCCGGTGGCCTTCCGGCCGATGCCGCTGGGGGAGTTCACCGCCGGCCTGGCCGAGCACGGTGCGCCGCCGGAGGTGGTGCAGCTGATGACCCACCTGTTCACCGAGGTCCTGGGCGGCCGCAACGCCGCGCCCGCCGACGGCGTGCAGCAGGCGCTGGGCCGCCCGGCCACCGACGTCACCGACGCGGTGCGCCGGAGCGCACTCGCCGGGACCCGGCGATGAGCGGGGATCGCGCCCCCGTGCTGGTCGTCGCGACCGTCGGGTCGGGGCTGGTCGCCGGGGCCTTCACCGTCTTCGGGCTGATGGTGCTGCCGGCCCTGACCGCCCTGCCCGGTGCCGCCGGTGCGACGGCCATGCAGTCGGTCAACCGTGCCGCCGTCCGTCCCGGGTTCATGACGCTGCTCTTCGGCACGGCGCTGGTCTGCCTGGTGCTGGGCGGCGTCGAGCTGGCCGGGCAGCGCCGGCCCGCCGTGCTCACCGGTGCCGCGCTCCACCTGTTCGGCGTCGTCGGGGTCACCGTGCTGGCCAACGTGCCGCTCAACGACGCGCTGGCCCGGCTGGACGCCGCCGCGCCGGGAGCGGCGGAGACGTGGCGGGAGAACGCGGCCCGCTGGGGCAGGTGGAACACCGTGCGCGCGCTCGCCGCGACGGGTGCGGCGACTGCGTTCGTGCTCGTGCCGACCGACTGAGCTCAGCTCAGCTGAAGCTGGAGCGGCAGCTCGAAGGTGCTCGGGGTGCTCTCCCAGCCCACCGCCGGGGTCCAGCGCCAGCCGTCCTTCGTGACCTCGGTGAGCCCGAACCGCTCGGCGTGCGTCACCGCCCAGGTGGCCTCCGGCCAGCCGGCGTCGGCGATCGTCACGGTGCCGTCGGTCTCGACGGTGGGCGCGCCGGCCTCCCGCCGGGCGGCCTCGGTGACCAGCGCCGTCCGCTCCGCCACGGTGGCCGGTTCTGCAGCTGGCGTGTAGCTGCACGAGAGCTGCCCCGGCTGATCGGCGAGCAGAGCGGGGGCCAGAGACTCTGCCATCGCGGTCCACTGTCGGTAGGCGAGCGGGAAGGCGCTGCGCTGAACAGCGTCTGCCACGGTCGTCAGGTCTCCGGTCTCCCAGTCCGGCACCTTCACCAACCCGTCGAAGAACTTGCCGGCCGAGTAGACCGGGTCCTGAACCTGGGCTTCGCTGCCCCAGCCCTGGGAGGGCCGTTGCTGGAAGAGGCCGAGTGAGTCGCGGTCGCCGTAGTCGAGGTTGCGCAGCCGGGACTCCTGCTGGGCGGTCGCCAGCGCGATCACGGTGGCCCGTGGCGGCAGCCCACGGGAGCGGGCCACCGCGGCGATCGTCGCGGCGTTGGCGGCCTGCTCGGTGGTGACGGTGACGTCCGAGCCGGGCACGGCGCACCCGGCGGGCACCGACGGCGTGCCCTCCTCCTCGCGCCAGACCAGGGCGACGGCGGCGATCAGGACGGCGACGACCAGCAGCGGCCACAGGCCGCCCGCACGGGACCTGTGTGCGGTCCTGCGGGCAGGGGGGCGAGCCGCCGGCCGGCCCGCTCGGGCCTGCGGCCGGCTCGACGGGCGACCCGACGGGCGAGCAGCCCGGGCCGGGGGCCGTCGGCTCGCGACCGGGCTGCTGACCATCGCGCCGATGGTAGGTCGCCGCGCTGTCAGTCAGCTGGACGTCGGTGGCCTGCGCGGCGGTCGTGTCCGGTGGGGAGGACGAGCCCGATGAGCCGGTCTCGCCCGCGTCAGTTGGCGTGCAGTGCGGCGTTGAGCGCGCCCCAGTCGCCGTCGCGGGGCAGGGCCTCGAGCGCGCCGCTGAGGGAGTTGCGGCGGAACAGCAGGCCGCTGCGCCCGGAGAGCTCGCCGCCCTTGATCGACGTCCCGTCGGGGAGCAGCACCTTCGACCCGGCGGTCACGTAGCAGCCGGCCTCGACCACGCAGCCGTCGCCGAGGGAGATGCCGATGCCGGCGTTGGCGCCGAGCAGGCAGCCCTTGCCGATCGAGATGACCTGCTTGCCGCCACCGGACAGCGTGCCCATGATCGAGGCGCCGCCACCGATGTCGGAGTCGGCGTCCACGACGACCCCGGCGCTGATCCGGCCCTCCACCATCGAGGGGCCCAGCGTGCCGGCGTTGAAGTTGACGAAGCCCTCGTGCATGACCGTGGTGCCCTCGGCGAGGTGGGCCCCCAGCCGGACCCGGTCGGCGTCGGCGATCCGCACACCGGAGGGGACGACGTAGTCGACCATCCGCGGGAACTTGTCGACCCCGAAGACGGTCAGGTGCCCGGCCTCCGACCGCAGCCGGGCCCGCACCGCGTCGAGCTCGGTGGCGAGCACCGGGCCCGCGCTGGTCCAGGCGACGTTGGCCAGCAGCCCGAAGACGCCGTCCACGTTGACCCCGTGCGGCCGCACCAGCCGGGCGGACAGCAGGTGCAGGCGCAGGTAGACGTCGTGGGCGTCGACGGGCGGGGCGGAGAGGTCGGCGATGGTGGTGGAGACGGCGACCGACTGCACGCCGCGGGCGTCGTCGGTGCGCACCAGCCCGGAGAAGTCCGGCCCGAGCAGCCCCTCCAGCTCCAGCACCCCGATCTGCTGGGTGCCGCTCTCGCCCTGGTCGGCACCGCTGAGCGCCGGCGAGGGGAACCAGGTGTCGAGCACGGTCCCGTCGGCGGTGAGGGTGGCGATGCCGACGCCGTTCGCGCCGGTGGTCTCTGCAGCGGTCGTCACGGGCAGTCAGGCTACCCAGGGCGCCGCGGCCCGGCCTGGCTGCAGGGGTCCGGTGCGGGCGTCGGCGAGGGTCCGGGGGAGCCGGGTCCTCCCTCACTAGGCTCGGTGGTCGTGAGCCCCGCCGAGCAGCCGCTGCCCCCGCTCGACCTGACCGCCGACGTCCTCACCCTGACCCGGGCGCTGGTCGACGCCCCCTCGGTGTCCGGCACCGAGGGGCCACTGGCCGACGCCGTCGAGACGGCGCTGCGTGGGCTGGGCGGCCTGGAGGTGGAGCGGATCGGCGACTCGGTGCTGGCTCGGACGAACCTCGACCGGGACACCCGAATCGTGCTCGCCGGGCACCTGGACACCGTGCCGATCGCCGGCAACGTGCCCAGCCGGCTCGAGGTCGTCGACGGTGAGGAACGGCTGTACGGCTGCGGCACCAGCGACATGAAGGCCGGGGACGCGGTGATGCTGCGGCTCGCCGGGATGTTCGGCGTCCCCGGGGCGCAGCCGGCCCGCGACCTCACGTTCGTCTTCTACGACAACGAGGAGGTCGAGGCGGTCCGCAACGGGCTGGGCCGGGTGGCCCGCGAGCGCCGCGGCTGGCTGTACGGCGACCTGGCGGTGCTGCTGGAGCCCACCGACGGGGTGGTCGAGGGCGGCTGCCAGGGCACGCTGCGCGTCGTCCTCACCGTGCCCGGCACGCGCGCGCACAGCGCGCGTTCGTGGCTGGGCGTCAACGCCGTGCACGGCGCCGCCGGCATCCTCGCCACCCTGGCCGCACACCGGTCCCGCGAGGTCGAGATCGACGGGCTCCACTACCGCGAGGGGCTCAACGCCGTGCGGATCGAGGGCGGGGTGGCCGGCAACGTCGTCCCCGACGAGTGCCGGGTGACCGTCAACTTCCGGTTCGCCCCCGACCGGGACGAGGACCAGGCCCTGGCGTACGTGCGGGAGGTGTTCGCCGACGCGCTGGCCGCCGGGGTCACCCTCGAGCTCACCGACAGCTCCGGCGGCGCGCTGCCGGGGCTGTCGGAGCCGGCCGCCGCGGAGTTCGTCGCCGCGGTCGGGCAGCCGGCGCGGGCGAAGCTGGGCTGGACCGACGTGGCCCGCTTCGCCGCCTTCGGCATCCCCGCGCTCAACTTCGGTCCGGGCGACCCGACCCTGGCCCACACGGTCGACGAGCACGTCCGGGTCGACCGGTTGCAGCCGGCCGAGGACGCCCTGATCGCCTATCTGAGCGGGAGTGACGCATGAGCCAGACCGACGACGGCGCACGGCGGCGGCCGATCCGGCACCGCGGGCCGATCACGCTGCGCGGCGGTGAGCCCGACCCGCAGACGGCCGGGACGACGACCGACCAGCGCCTGCTGGACCGGCGCGGCAACAGCGACTGGGTGCACACCGACCCGTGGCGCGTGCTGCGGATCCAGGCCGAGTTCGTCGAGGGCTTCGGACTGTTGGCCGAGCTGCCGCGGGCGGTCAGCGTCTTCGGCAGCGCCCGCACGCCGCGGGACTCCGCGTACTACGCCACCGGGGAGCAGCTGGGTGCGGCGCTGGCCGAGGCCGGCTACGCGGTGATCACCGGCGGCGGGCCGGGCGCGATGGAGGCGGCGAACAAGGGCGCCTGCGACGCGGGCGGCACGTCCGTGGGCCTGGGCATCGAGCTGCCGTTCGAGCAGGAGCTCAACGAGTGGGTCGACGTCGGCGTGCTGTTCCGCTACTTCTTCGTGCGCAAGACGATGTTCGTCAAGTACGCGCAGGCGTTCGTGATCCTGCCCGGCGGCTTCGGCACCCTCGACGAGCTGTTCGAGGCGCTCACCCTGGTGCAGACCGGCAAGGTGACCCGGTTCCCGGTGATCCTGTTCGGCAGCGAGTACTGGGCCGGGCTGATCGACTGGATCCGGCAGACGATGGTCGCGCAGGGCACGGTGAGCCCGGGGGACCTCGACCTGCTGCACGTCACCGACGACGTCGCCGAGGCGGTCGCGATCATCCAGGCCGCGGACGCCACCCGCGCCGAGCACGAGTCGGAGCCGCCCGCCGGGGACGCGGTCCCCGACCCCGCCCCGATCGACGACTGAGCATGGCCGGTCTCGTCTTCGTCATCGGCCTGCTGCTGGTCGGCGGGCTGCTGTTCCTCGGCGCCTCGCTGCTGCTCGGCCGGGGCGAGACGCAGCCGCCCGCGGAGCCCGAGCGCTCGCCGGTGCAGCTGCCCGAGGGCCGGGCGGTGGTCGCCGACGACGTCCGGGCACTGCGGATCTCGGTGACCGTGCGCGGCTACCGGATGACCGAGGTCGACTGGCTGCTGGACCAGCTGGCCTCGGTGCTGGACGACCGGGACGCCGAGATCGCGGCCCTGCGTGCGCAGCTGCCGGCGGCGCTCCCGGAGGACGACCAGCGCGACACTGACCCCGGGGGCGTGCCCGTCCCCGGAGGCGGCCTCCGTGCCGGACCTGACGACGACGAGAGGCGGACCGGTGCCTGAACTGGTGGAGCAGATCGAGGTGGACGCACCACCCGAGCAGGTCTGGGCGGCGCTGGTCGACTGGGACCGGCAGGGCGAGTGGATGCTGCTCACCGACGTGCGGGCCGGCGCCCGGGACGGGCAGGGGGTGGGTGGGGAGCTGGCGGCCACCACCGGCGTCCGGCTGCCCGGGCCGTTCGCGGGCCGCCGGATCGGGGTGCTGGACACGATGCTGATCACCGGCTGGGAGCCGCCCCGCCGGGTCGACGTGCGGCACACCGGCCGGGTGGTGCGCGGCACCGGCACCTTCGAGGTGCGGCCCCGGGACGGCGGCGGGTCGACGTTCGTGTGGACCGAGGGCCTGGACCTGCCGCTGGGGGCGCTGGGCCGGGCCGGGTGGCCGCTGGTGCGCCCGGTGATGGCCGCCGGGGTGCGGCTGTCGCTGCGCCGGTTCGCCGCCTACGCGCAGGCCCACCCCGCCTGACGGGACTGCTCCGGCAGCCGGGTTGCACGCTCTTCGTCCGCTCCGCACGTGCTGCACCACGTGCGGAGCGGACAGAACGCGTGCACAGGGAGGTGCGTCGGGGCGGTCAGGCCCCCGCGGGCACTGTGGTGTGTTCGGCGTCCCGGACCGCTGCCCGCGAGCAGTACCACTGCCGCCACAACAGGGCCGCCACCAGCACGTGCACGACGGTGCCGCCGTGGTACATCAGCTGGGCGCCGGCCTCCGCCTCGGTGACCCCGGCCGGCGGGGCCGCGTACAGCGCCTTGGCGAGCACGTCGTGGGCGGCCGCCCCGGCGGCCAGCGCCACGGCGCGGGCCACCACGCCGCGGCGGTGCCCGATCGGCTCCAGGGCCAGGACGGCGGCCGTGGCCAGCCAGCCGGTGAGCAGCACGTGCGCCGAGACCAGCAGGTGCAGCCCCGGCGAGTGCAGCATCGCCGTCAGCAGGCCCGTGCCGTAGAGGAGCCAGAGCCCGGCAGCGTTCAGCCCGGTGGCGACGAAGGGGTCGGCGAGCACCCGCACCGGTGCCGTGCGCAGCACCCGGCTGACCCGCCGGGCGGCGGGCACCGGCAGGGCGCGCAGCAGCAGGGTCGCGGGGCGGGCGAGCACCAGCAGCAGCGGGGCGACCATCCCCACCAGCAGGTGCGCGGCCATGTGCGCGCGCAGGTCGCCGTGTGCCGCGGCGAGCGGCCCGGTGAGCGCCACGGCCAGGCAGCCCAGCCCGGCCAGCCAGGCCACCGTCCGGCCCGGTGGCCACGGCGAGCGCGTCCGGGCGACCCCGGCCAGGTACAGCGCGGCCGGCACGAGCACCGCGGCCCCCACGGCCTGGTTCACGGTGTGCGGCCGGTCCGGGTGCGCCCGAGCAGCAGTGCCCCGGCGAGCAGCACGAGCACCCCGGCGCCGATCCAGGCCAGGTCGTAGCCGGTGAGGTCGACCCCGTAGCGGACCTGGTGCAGCCGCAGCAGCTTGTGGTGGACGACGCCGTCCCAGACCTGGAACGCCCCGGCGCCCACCAGCACCGCGCCCCACCAGGTGCGTGGGGTGAACGACCGCCGCCGGCGGACGTCGGCCAGCAGCGCCAGGCCGGCCACGGTCGCCGACCAGGTGGTGGCGTGCAGCAGTCCGTCGGAGACCAGCGCCGCGGCCCCGCCGGCCCGGTCGTAGAAGTGGTGCCAGTGCAGCAGCTGGTGGAAGACGATCTCGTCGACCGCGCCGGCGGCGCCGAGGCCGAACAGCAGCCCGGAGACCAGCAGCCGGCGGCGATCGGACCGCGGGGGATCGCCTGCGGTCACGGGGCCTCCGTCGTCGGGCTGCGGGTGGTGCCCGGTCGCTGCCCGGCCGCCGACCGGGGGAAACCCCTGCCCGGGTGTACGACCCAGGGCGGACCCCGGCCACCCGGCTTCCGTCCCCGGGGCGACGCGGTGCGTCGGGTCGGCGGCCGACGATCAGCCCATGACCGCGACCCTCTCCGCCCGGGACCTCCGGATGACCTACGGCGACGGCCCGGCCGCCGCCCACGCCCTGGCCGGGGTCGACCTCGACCTCGGCGCCGAGTCGCTGGCCGTGATGGGGCCCTCCGGTTCCGGCAAGACAACCCTGCTGCACTGCCTGGCCGGCATCGTCCGGCCGACGTCGGGGTCGGTCACCTGGCAGGGCCAGGACCTCGCCCGGCTGTCCGACGCGCGCCGCACGGTGCTGCGCCGGTCGGACTTCGGCTTCGTCTTCCAGTCCGGCCAGCTGCTGCCCGAGCTGCCCGCTGTGGAGAACGCCGCGCTGCCGCTGATGCTGGCCGGCGTCGACCGGCGCACGGCGACCGAGCGGGCGGCCCGCTGGCTGGACCACCTGGGGCTGGCCGGGCTGGAGCAGCGCCGGCCCGGTGAGCTCTCCGGCGGGCAGGGTCAGCGCGTGGCGATCGCCCGCGCCCTGGTCACCTCGCCGGGCGTCGTCTTCGCCGACGAGCCGACCGGTGCGCTCGACGCCGCCACCGGGCAGGAGGTGATGAGCCTGCTGGTCCGCTCCACCTCGGCGGCCGGGGCAGCGCTCGTCGTGGTCACCCACGACGAGGGGGTCGCCGCCTGGTGCGGACGGGTGGTCACCATGGGCGACGGCCTGCTGGTCGACGACCGCCAGACGCCGGCCGCGGCGCCGCGCGGGAGCCTCCTATGAGGGCCGCCCTGCGGTTGTGGTGGGCGCTGGCCCGCAGGCAGGGGCCCGACCGGCTGACCACCGGCCTGGCCGTGCTCGCCTTCACCGCGGTGACCTGGGCGCTGCTGACCACCCTGGGTGGGCTGCGCGCCTTCGTCGACCGCGCCGCCGTCGAGCGGGCCGGACCGGAGCCCTCGGGCATGGCCGAGGTGTACGTCGTCCTGGCCGTCGTCGCGGCTGCCCTCATCCTGGTGCCGCTGATCACGCTCGGCGGCGCGGCGGCCCGGCTGGCCGTCGCGCGGCGCAACGCCCGGATGGCGGCGTTGCGGCTGGCCGGGGCGACCACCGGGCAGGTCGCGGGGATGGCGGTCGCGGACGCGCTGGCCCAGGCGGTCGCCGGTGCGCTGGCCGGTGCGGTGCTCTACGGGGCGACCCTGCCGCTGGTGGCGCTGCTGCACTTCCAGGGCCGGACCTTCGCGGTGGGCGAGCTGTGGGTGGGCTCCTGGGCTGCCCTCGCCCTGCCGGTGGTGCCGCTGGTGGCCCTGGTCTCGGCGCTGGCCGCGCTGCGCCGGGTGGCGGTCACGCCGCTGGGCGTGGCCGCGCGCACCGGGGTGAAGCCGCTGTCCTGGACCCGGCTGCTGCCGCTGGTCGTGCTGGTCGGGGTGTTCCTGCTCGCCGCCAACGGGATGCTCCGGCTCGACGCGATCGTGGTGCTGGCGATCCTCGTCGGGACGCTGGCCGGCGCGATGTGGGTGTTCAACCTGGTCGGCCCGTGGCTGATCTCGGTGCTCGGCCGGGTGGTCGCCCGGCGGGCGCGCAGCGTGCCGACCCTGCTGGCCGGCCGACGGATCGTCGACGACCCGAAGGCGGCCTGGCGCAGCGTGGGCGGGGTGGCGCTGGTCGCCTTCGTCGCCGGCGTGCTGAGCGTCAGCCCGGGCCTGGCGGCGACCGGCGCGGAGCAGGACCACCTCGGGGTGGACATCGCGACCGGGACCGCGATCACGCTGGTGATCGCGTCGCTGCTGGCCGCGGTCTCCACCGGGGTCACCCAGGCGGGCCGGGTGCTCGACCACGCCAGGGAGTACCGCGCCCTGCACCTGGCCGGCACCGAGGTGGCCACCCTGCACGCGGCCCGGATGCGGGAGACCTGGATCCCGCTGGTGGTCTGTGTGGGCGGCGCGAGCGTCACGGCGCTGGCGCTGATCACCCCGTTCATCGACGTGCTGGCCGACGAGCCGATCGGGGTGCTGCTCTTCCTCGGCTCCGTGGTGGCCGGCTGCGCGCTGGTGCTCGGCGGCACGGCGGCCAGCCGGCGGATGGTCGACCGGGCCGTCGGGGCGGCGGTCCCGGCCTGACCGGGAGCGGCCTGCGGCCTTGGGTCCGCCGCCGGCGAGGACCGTCGTACCGGGGAGCCATGATGACCCGGTGAGGACGGCGTCAGGGGGACGAGGGTGAGTCGGCGGGGCTGGGCGCTCTTCGTGGCGATGTCGCTGATCTGGGGCCTGCCGTACCTGCTGATCAAGGTGGCGGTCGAGGACTTCTCCCCGGTCGTCGTGGTCTTCCTGCGCTGTGCGATCGGCGCGGCGCTGCTCCTGCCGTGGACCCTGGCCCGGGGGCACCTGGGTACCGCGCTGCGCCGGCACTGGCGGGCCCTGCTGCTGTTCACCGTGCTGGAGATGACCGGCCCCTGGCTGCTGCTGCCGTACGCCGAGCAGTCGCTGTCCAGTTCGCTGACCGGGCTGCTCGTCGCGGCGGTGCCGTTCGTGGCCGCGGTGGCGGCCCTGGTCGCCGGGGACGAGGACCGGCTCTCCCCGCTGCGGGTGGTCGGCATGCTGATCGGGGTGGTGGGCATCGCCGCCCTGCTGGGCCTGGACGTCGGCGGAGCCCAGCTCAGCGCGATCGGGGCGGTCGCCCTCGTGGTGGTCGGCTACGCCGTCGCCCCGATCGTGATCAGCCACAAACTGCCCGACGTGCCGGGCGTGACCGCAGCGTCCTTCGCGCTGCTGTTCACCGCGCTGGTCTACGCGCCGTTCGCGGTGCCCCAACTCGGTGCCGCCGTCGACGCACCGACCCGGGCCTGGCTCGCCCTCCTCGCGCTCGGCACGGTCTGCACCGCGCTGGCCCTGGCGCTGTTCTTCGCGCTGATCCGGGAGGCCGGGCCGCAGCGGGCGCTGGTGATCACCTTCGTCAACCCGGCGGTCGCCGTCCTGCTGGGCGTCCTGGTGCTCGACGAGCCGTTCACCCTCGGGCTGGCGCTCGGGCTGCCGCTGGTGCTCCTCGGTTGCGTGCTGGCCACCCGGCGCAGCCCCGTTCGCACCGCGCGGTCGGAGTTCGACGACCTCGACACGGCCGTCCCGTGACCGCGCAGACGCCGGCCCCGGTGGAGCGCTCCGTGGTCGGCAGATGTGGCTGGGCGACGAGCGCGCCGGAGTACGTCCGGTACCACGACGAGGAGTGGGGGGTGCCGCTGCACGGCGACGACGCCTTGTTCGAGCGGCTCACCCTGGAGGCGTTCCAGTCGGGCCTGTCCTGGATCACGATCCTGCGCAAGCGCCCCGCCTTCCGGGCCGCGTTCGCCGGCTTCTCGATCCCGGCGGTGGCCGCCTTCACCGACGACGACGTCGAGCGGCTGATGGCCGATGCGGCGATCGTCCGCAACCGCGCCAAGGTGACCGCCGCGCTGCGAAACGCCCGAGCCGCACTGGACCTGCCGGAGGGTCTGTCGGCCCTGCTGTGGTCGTTCGCACCGCCCCCGGGACGTCCCCGGCCGGAGACCCTCGCCGACGTCCCGGCCACCAGCCCGGAGTCGGTTGCGCTGGCCAAGGAGCTGAAACGGCGGGGGTTCACCTTCGTCGGACCGACCACCTCCTACGCCCTGATGCAGGCAACCGGGATGGTCGACGACCACGTCGCCACGTGCTTCCGGACGGGGGCCAGGTACCCGGACTGAGGGGTCCGGGTTGGTCGATGGCCGGAGATACGGGATCATGGACCGCACAGCTCTGCAGGAACAGTTGCCACACCACGGTCCAGCCGGGCGGTGGGTGGCCGGTGAAGGAGGCACGCATGGCGGCCATGAAGCCGCGTACGGGTGAAGGTCCCCTCGAGGTCACCAAGGAGGGCCGCGGCCTGGTCATGCGCGTCCCGCTGGAGGGTGGTGGCCGGCTGGTCGTCGAGCTGTCCCCCGACGAGGCGAGCGCCCTCTCCGAGGCCCTGAAGGGCGCGATCAGCTGAACACCGACGCGAGTCTGCCTCCGGGCAGCCCCGCGATCGACGACGCGGCCCCGGCCGCCGGCACCACGCCGGCGACCGGGGCCGCGCCGTTCCCGCGGGTCGAGATCGTCCCGGCGCTGCCGGACCTGGGTCCCGACGACGTCCTGGCCGTGCCGGTGGGGGCCCAGGGCGCCCTGCCGGACTGGCTCACCGCGGCCGACCATCCGCCGGTCGACCCGGACTTCCTCGCCGCCGCGCTGGCCGACACCGGCAACGGCGGCAAGCCCGGCGGGATCACCAACGTCCCGCTGGCCGGGCGGCACCCGCGCAGCGTGGTCGCCGTCGGGGTGGGCGACGCGACCCTGCCGCACCTGCGCTCCTACGTGTCGGTCGCCGTCCGGCGGGCGCAGACGCTCGCCGAGTCCGGCGCCCGCCGGCTCGTGCTGCCGCTGGACACCGGCGTCGCCCCGGCCGGTGCCGACGAGGTGCGCACGGCCGTCGAGACGGCGCTGCTGGCCGGCTACCGCTTCCGGGACACCTCGACCCCGCACCCGCCTCGGCTCGCCGAGGTGCTGGTGGTGGCCGCCGGTGCGGACGACCCGGCGGTGGCCGCCGGTGAGCTCGCCGGCCGGGTCGCCGCGGAGTCGGTGGCCTGGGCCCGCGACCTGGTCAACACCCCCAGCAGCACCAAGAACCCGCCCTGGCTGGCCGAGCAGGCCCGGCGGCGGCTGGGTGCGCTCCCCGGGGTGACCGTGACCGTGCTGGGGCCCGACGAGCTGCGGGCGGGGCGCTTCGGTGGCGTGCTCGCCGTCGGCGGGGGATCGGCCTCCCCGCCGCAGGTGGTGGTCGCCAGCTACCGGCCGCACGGTGCGGGTCCGGCCCACCCAGTGCTGGTCGGCAAGGGCATCACCTTCGACACCGGCGGCATCTCGATCAAGACCAACCCCGGCATGCGGGAGATGAAGACCGACATGGCCGGCGCCGCCGCGGTCCTCGGCGCCGTCGACGCCGCGGCCCGGCTGGAGCTGCCCGGTGCCGTCACCGCCGTCGTCGCGCTCTGCGAGAACGCCGTCTCCGGCGCCGCCTACCGGCCGGCCGACGTCGTGCGGCACGTGGACGGGCGGACCACCGAGGTGCGCAACACCGACGCCGAGGGCCGCCTGGTGCTCGCCGACGCGCTGGCGCACGCCCGGCTGGCGCTGGGGGCGACCGTGCTGGTCGACGTCGCCACGCTCACCGGGGCGATGAGGACGGCGCTGGGTGCTCGCACCGCCGGGCTGTACGCGACCGCCGACGGGCTGGCCGACGCGCTGCTCACCGCGGGCGGCCATGCCGGCGAGGCGTTCTGGCGGATGCCGCTGACCGAGGAGCACGTCGGGCACCTCCGTTCGCAGCTGGACTCGGAGGTGGCCGATGCGAACAACGCCCCGGGCAACCCGGGTTCGACCACGGCGGCGCTGTTCCTGCAGCCCTTCGCCGGGGGCCTGCCGTGGGCGCACCTGGACATCGCCGGCCCGGCGCGCGCCGGCAGCGACGACGCCGAGGTGGTGAAGGGCGGCTCGGGCTTCGCCGTCCGCACGCTGCTGCGCTGGTTGGAGGCGGGGGCACCGGCCGAGCTGCCGGAACCGGTCGTGCGCAACTGAGCGGTTGCCCTCGCCGGTCGGCGGGCATCCCGGGGTCGAGCCGCGTCACCGGCGCGACCGGACAGCAGGAGGACCAGCCGTGAGCATGATGGACAAGGCCAAGGGCGCACTGAACAGCGACAAGGGCGAGAAGGCCAGCGACTCGGCGCTGGACAAGGGCGAGCAGTTCGCCGACAAGAAGACCGGCGGCACCCACGATGCGCAGATCGACAAGGGTCGGGACGCCGCCGACGGCAGGATCGGCAACCAGTAGTCGAGGTGGTCGGCGGCTGACGCTCACGAGCCCCAGCCGCCGTCGCCGGGCCGGGTCGGGCAGGATCGGGCCGTGACCGAGGACCAGCGCGGAGTCGTCTTCCCGGCCGGGCCCGACGGCCGGCGCAGCACCGCCACGCTCGGCCGGGCGGTCGTCGCCGACGCGTTGCGGCCGGTCGACCCGACGGGGGCGCGGGCCGCTGAGCAGGAGACCAACTGGCGGGCCGGCTACCTGACGCACCTGCGCCGCACGGTGGAGGCGGGGCTGAGCTCCCGGGCCGCGGCCCTGCAGATCGCCGGTGCCGGACTGGACTCGCTGCACGCCCGGATGCGGGTGGCGGGGCCGGACGGCGAGACCGACCTCGGCGCGCTGCAGACCGCGCCGCCCGCCCGCCGGCTGCGCACCGCGGAGCTGACCGGGGCGGCCGAGCCGGAACGCGAGCTGTCGCTGCCGTACCGCGGTGGCCGGCTGCGCGGGGACGACCTGCACCGCCGGCTGGTCGCCTGGGTCGACGCCGGGGTGATCGAGCCGAGCTGCGCCGACGCGGTGCGCACCGTCGCCGACCACCCCGAGTGGCTGGCACTGCCCGACCACACGGTCGCGGTGCTGGGCGCCGGCGCGGAGATGGGGCCGCTGACCGCGCTGCTGCGCTGGGGCGCCCGGGTCGCCGCCGTCGACCTGCCGCGGCCGCCGCTGTGGGAGCGGGTCCACGAGACCGCCCGGCGCGGCGCGGGCACGCTGCTCACTCCGGTCGGCGAGGACGACGCAGCCGGCGCCGACCTGATCACCGAGGTGCCCGCGGTCGCCGACTGGCTCGCCGCCCTCCCGGGTTCCCCGGTGCTCGGCAACTACGTCTACGCCGACGGCGCGACCAACGTCCGCGTCTCGACCGCCGTCGACGCGCTCACCCGGCGGCTGACCGGCGCCCGCCCCGACCTGGCGCTCGCCTTCCTGGCCACCCCGACCGACGTGTTCGCGGTGCCCGGCGAGGCCGTCGACTTCTCCGTCGCCGCCTACGCCTCCCGGCCGCGGACGGCGAAGCTGGTGGGCCGGCCGCTGCGCACCCTGTCGGCCGGACGGCTGCTGCGCCGGGCGTACGTGCCGGGCACCGACCCGGGCATCGCCGACAGCCTCGTGCCGCAGCAGGGGCCGAACTACGCCCTGGCCAAGCGGCTGCAGCGCTGGCGTGCCTCGGTGGCCCGAGAGGCGGGCAGCACCGTGTCGATGAACGTCGCCCCGCCCACGCGCACCCGCTCGGTGGTCAAGAACCGGGCGCTGGCCGCCGCCTACGCCGGTGCCCACCGCTTCGGGGTGGAGGTGTTCGAGCCGGCGACGTCGAACGTGCTGATGGCGGCGCTGCTGGTGCACGACCTGCACACCGGCGGGGGCCCCGCGCAGCCACACCCCTGGCAGGAGGAGGCGAACGCCGCCGCACACGGCGGGCTGTGGCGGACCCCGTACGCCCCGCGCAGCGCCCTGGGGCTGGCGGCGGTGCTGGGCCTGGGCGCCGCGCGCAGCTGAACCGGCCGACCGTGTTCCGCTGACGGCCGGTCACCTCTACGGTCGCGTCATGCCGCCGGCCACCGCACCGACCACGCCGGTCCCGCCGCGGCCGCGGACGCGGCTGCGGGACCCGTGGACGGCGTTGCGGGTGGCGCTGGCGCTCGGCTGGGTGGTCGTCGCGCTGGCCACCGTCCTCGTCGGTCAGCGCCCGGCGTCGCTGGAGGACCTGCGTGCTGCGGTCGATGGCGGGTGGGTGCAGGAGCTCCAGGTCAGCGAGGGGCTGGAGCCGGACGCCACCGGCTACGCCGTGCAGACCGCGGTCTGGCAGTCCGGCCTGATCACCCGGCGCACCGAGGTCTGGGAGGCGAGCCCGGGCGCCCAGCCGCCCGGAGGCTCCCGACCGGTCGTCATCGGCGACCTGGCCGACCAGCTGCGGACGGTGGAGCCGGGCCTGCGCGTGGAAGCGTTGGCCGAGCCGCTCTCCTCGTCGGAGTTCCTGGGCTGGCGGACCCCCATGTGGGTGGGGACCCTCCTGCTCGTCACCTGGCTCGCCGGGATGTTCCTGCTGGTCGGTGGTCCGGTGCCGGAGCGGGCCACCCGCTGGGCGTGGTTCTGGCTCACCTGGACCCCGCTCGGCACGCCGGCGTTCCTGCTTCTGTCCGGGCCGTTCCCCGGTGTCCCGGCGCCGCGGCCCGGAGCTCGTCGGCTGACCGGCGGCTGGGCGTTCCTGCTCAGCTGCGTCCTGGGCGGTGCGCTCGCCGGGAGCTGACCCGGCGAGCATGAGCCCACCGGCCTCGGGACGGCTCCGGGCGGCGTCCGCTGCCGTTCCGCTCAGGGGCTGCTCAGGGACGCAGGTCAGGGGCGCTTCAGGGTCGGTTCAGGGCGCTCCCCGATGTCCCCGGGGGCGCCCCGCCGACAGGCTCGTCGGCATGGACACCACCTCTTCCGCCCACCTCGGAGGGACGCTGTGATCGTCGCCCGGGGACTCACCAAGACCTACGGCCCGAAGACCGCCGTCGACCACCTGAGCTTCACCGTCGAGCCCGGCCGGGTGACCGGCTTCCTCGGCCCGAACGGGGCCGGCAAGTCCACGACGATGCGGATGATCCTGGGCCTGGACCGCCCCACGTCGGGCAGCGTGACCGTGAACGGCCGGTCCTACGCCGCCTCACCGGCGCCGCTGCGCGAGGTCGGTGCGCTGCTGGAGGCGCGGGCCCTGCACCCGGGCCGCAGCGCCCGCGACCACCTGCGCTGGCTGGCCGCCAGCAACGGCATCCCGCGCACCCGGATCGACGCGGTGCTCGACCTGGTCGGGCTGGAGGCCGTCGCCGACCAGCGGGTGGGCCGGTTCTCCCTCGGCATGGGCCAGCGGCTGGGCATCGCGGTGGCGCTGCTGGGCGAGCCACCGGTCGTCGTCCTGGACGAGCCGGTCAACGGCCTGGACCCGGAGGGCATCCGCTGGGTGCGGACCCTGGCCCGGGAGCTCGCCGGGCAGGGGCGCACCGTGCTGGTCTCCAGCCACCTGATGTCGGAGATGGCGCTCACCGCCGACCACCTGATCGTCGTCGGCCGCGGCCGGATGCTGGCCGACTGCTCGATGGCCGACTTCATCACCGACCACGCGTCCTCCTACGTCCGGGTCCGGAGCCCACGGATGGGCGATGCCGAGGCGCTGCTGCGCGACAACGGCCTGGACGTCGACCGGGTCGACGACGAGCTGCGGGTGCGCGGCCGGAACGCCGCCGAGATCGGGGAGCTGCTCGGCGGCGCCGGGCTGTACGTCCACGAGCTGTCCCTCGTCCAGTCCTCGCTGGAGGACGCGTTCATGACCTTGACCGCCGACAGCGTCGAGTACGCCACCCACTCGACCGAGACCGCAGGAGCCGTCCGATGAGCACCACGACCGCGAGCGCCGCCCCGGCCCGGCCCGGCGCCGGCTCCTCGCCCACCCTCGACGTCGTCTCCCTCGACCCGAACCGGCACGTGCCCGGGGTCCGGCGCCCCGGCTTCCTCCAGGTGCTGCACGCGGAGTGGGTCAAGTTCTGGACCGTCCGCTCCACCCGCTGGTCGCTGGGCCTGCTGTTCCTGCTCGGCGCAGGCCTGACCACGCTGGTCTGCTGGGCCGCGGCCGCCGACCTGGCCGCGGGCGACACGGGGGAGGTGCCGGCGGCCTTCCTCACCTGGGGCCTGCTCTTCTCCCAGCTCACCGCGCTGGCGCTGGGCACGCTGGTGGTCACCAACGAGTACGGCACCGGGATGATCCGGGCCACCGTCACCGCGGTGCCCCGCCGCGGGCGGGTGGTGGCGGCCAAGGCCGTGGTGCTCGCCGGCGTGCTCTTCGTCGCCGGCGTGGTGACCGCGGTGGCCGGCTACTTCGGCGGCAACTGGTTCCTCGAGCGGGAGGGCGTCGGCATGGCGCTCTCGGACGACGGGGTGATGCGCGCCCTGCTGGGCAACGGGCTCTACCTCGCCGGGCTCGGGCTGTTCGCCCTGGCGACCGGGCTGCTGATCCGGCACACCGCCGCGGCCGTGACCGTCGGCATGGCGCTGGTGCTGGTGGTCGGCAACGTCGCCTACGCCCTGCCGGGCACCTGGGGGGAGTGGGTGGCCAAGCTGCTGCCGGGCAACGCCGGCGGGTCGGTCGCCCAGGTCGCTCCCTTCAACGGCGGGGCGGTGCTGGCGCCGTGGACCGGCTTCGGGGTCTTCGTCGCCGAGGTGGCCGCGCTGATGCTGGTGGCGGTCCTGGTCTTCCGCCGCCGCGACGCCTGACCAGAGACGGTCACCCCGTCCCTCGACTCCTCCCTCACCCGCCGGTGAGGGAGGAGTCGCTGCATCTCCGGACCGGGGAGCCTGGACGGCGGTCCTCCGGGCGCGGGACGCTGCCCGCCGTGCGGCTGCGTGTGCTCGACCTCGCCCGCCGGCGGCCGCTGACCTCCGCCGCCGCGGTCACGGTGCTCTGGCACCTGGTGCTGTTCGCCGTCGAGGACCTGCTGCCGCCGTTGCGGCCGGGGTGGTTCCCCGACCTGGGCGCAGCGGTGGTGAACGTCGTGCTCGCCGCGCTCACGCTCGCGCTGATCGGCTGGCTCGGCTGGTGGCGCGAGACCGGGCTGGCCTGGCGGTGGCCGGACCGCTCGTGGTGGCTGCTCCTGCCGCTGCTGGCCGAGGGGCTGCTGCACCTCGTCGACGGGCTGACCGGTTCGGCGACGGTGCTGGCCAGTGCTGCGGTGACCATGCTGGCGGTCGGGTTGGCCGAGGAGTCGCTCAGTCGAGGGCTGGTCCAGCGGCTGCTGAGCCCGTTGGGCCTGGCCCGGACGGCGGTGCTGGTGGGCGTGCTGTTCGGCCTCGGGCACGCGATGAGCGGGCTGTGGTTCGCGCGGCCGGTCGACGAGATCGCCTTCCAGGTGGTGAACACCGCTGCCTTCGGGTTCTGCCTGGCCGCGCTCCGCTGGCACGTCCGCACCATCTGGCCGTTGGTCGGGCTGCACGCGCTGGTGGACTTCACCAGCATCAACAGCCCCGGCGCGCTGCCCGACGTCGTCCAGGTCTCGATCATCGTGCTGCTGATCGCCTACGGCTGGTGGTTGCTGCGGCTGCTCGACCGGCAACCGGAACGGGCCCGGGACCCGGCCTCCACCGGCTGACCGGTGCTCACGCCGGGCCGATGAGCCCGGCGACGATCTCCGCGGAGAGGGTGACCAGGGGAAGCCCACCGCCGGGGTGCGCCGAGCCGCCGACCAGGAACAGGCCGGGCACCCCGGCCGCGTTGGCCGGCCGCAGGAAGGCGGCCCGGGCCCCGTTGCTGGACGTGCCGTAGATCGAGCCGCCGGGGCTGGCGGTCTCCCGCTCCAGGTCGGCCGGGGTGCGCACGACCCGCCAGCGGACCCGATCGCGCACGTCCAGGCCGCGGGCGGCCATCGTCGCCAGCACCTGGTCGGCGTAGCGGTCGGCCAGGCCGGGGGCTGTCCAGTCGACGCCGGTGCCCGGCTCGTGCCGGGGTGCGTTGACCAGCACGAACCAGGACTCGCTCGACTCGTCCGGGCGGGTGGCCGGGTCGTCGGGGGCGCTGACGTAGACCGTCGGATCGGTCACCGGTCGCGGTCCGCCGTGCCGGCCGAAGAGCGCGTCGAACTCGGCGTCGTAGTCGGTGGGGAAGAGCACGGTGTGGTGGGCCAGCCCGGGCGTGCGGCCGCGCAGCGCCAGCAGCAGCACGAACCCCGAGGACGACGGGGTGACCCGCTGCAGCGCGGCCCGGGCCCGCCGCACCGGCGCCTCCCGGGGGAGCAGCCGACCGTAGAGGCTGGCCGCGTCGGCGTTGCAGACGACGACGTCGGCCGGCAGCACCTCGCCGTCGGCCAGCCGCACCCCGGCCGCCCGGCCACCGGTCACCAGCACCTCGGCTACCGCGGCGCCGGTGCGCAGGACCGCGCCTCGTGCCTCGGCACGCGCGGCCACCGCCTCGGGCAGCCGGCGCAGCCCACCGGGCACGTACCAGGAGCCGAACGCCTGCTCGGCGTAGGGCACGGTGAGCAGTGCGGCGGGTGCCCGCCGGGGATCGGAGCCGGAGTAGGTCGCGTACCGGTCCAGCAGCATCCGCAGCCGCGGGTCGGTCAGGTGGCGGCGGCCCAGGCCGCGCAGCGTCCGCCCGGGGGCGACCGTGCGCAGGTCGGCGGTGTTCCGGGCGAGCCGGGCCAGCGTGGCCGCACCGGCCAGCGGGGTGCGCAGGAACGGCTGCTCGGTGGCCCGCCACATCGCCTCCGCCCGGGTCAGCAGCGCGGCCCACTGCGCGCCGCTGCCCGGGCCGAGGTCGGCGTCGAGCCGGGCCGGGACGTCGTCGCGGTGGCCGGGCATCGCCGTCGTCGTCCCGTCGGCGAACCGGTAGGCGACCGCGGGGTCCAGGCGCTGCAACGGCAGCACCTGCGACAGCGGGGCTCCGGTGGCGGCGAAGAGGTCCTCGAGCACCTGCGGCAGGGTCACCAGGCTCGGACCGGTGTCGAAGCCGTGGCCGTCGCGGGCGTACCAGCCGAGCTTGCCCCCGACCTGCGGCGCCTGCTCCAGCACGGTCACCACGTGGCCGGTCGCAGCCAGCCGGGCAGCGGCGGCGAGGCCCCCGAGCCCGGCGCCGACGACGACGACCCGGGCCACGCCGCCACGGTACTGGCCGCCGTTGGTCACGCCGTGCGGTGTCGGCCGCCCCGAGGCAGCGCTCAGCGACCAGCGGCGGTCAGAAGTCGGACTCCAGGTGGGCCAGCAGGGTCGCACCGTCCCAGGTGGGCGGCGGCATGATCCGGCGGATGGTGAGCAGCGGCTGCGCCGGGTCGGTGGTGTCGGCGAGCTGGAACGCGGCCCGGTAGCCGGCGGTGGCGACGTGCGGCAGCGCCTCCTGGTTCCACATGCCGTGCGGGTAGGCCAGCAGGTCGACCGGGTGGCCCAGGATGCCGGCGAGGGTGGCCGCCGGGGCGTCGAGCTGCTCGGTCCACTGGTCACCGGTCAGCTGGTCCATCCGCTGGTGGTCCCAGCTGTGCGCGCCGATCGTCATGCCTGCCGCGTCCAGCTCCCGCAGCTGGTCGCTGCTGAGCCAGTCCGGCTTGTCCAGCACCACGGTCATCGGGAAGAACGCCGCCGGGAAGCCGAACTGCTGGAGCACCGGCAGGGCCGCCGTGGCGTGCGTGACGGACCCGTCGTCGAACGTCAGCAGCACCGGCCGGTCGGGGAGGGCGGTGCCGAACTGCAGGTGGTCGACGACCGCCGGGGCGGTGACCGGGGTGTACCCGCCGTCGCGCAGCGCCTGGAGCTGGGCGGTGAGCACGGCCGGAGGCGTGATGATCGTGCGGGCGTAGGCGCTGTCGTCGGCGCGGAACTCCCGGATCTGGTGGAAGCAGAGCACCGGGACCGTCGACCGGGCGAGGATCTCGGCCGGGGTCCCCGGGGTGGGGGCTGGTTCCTCGGTCGGGCTGGGAGCTGCGCTGGAGGTCTCGGCTGCCGACGTCGACGGCGCGGAGGTCGTGGGCGTCGCCACCCGGTCGCCGTCGGACCGGCTGCACCCGGCGAGGAGGAGGGCGCCGCCGGCGGCCAGGAAGTCACGTCTGCGCACGGACGTCACCGTGGTCCATCGAGGGGCGCGGGCGCAAACCCCCGGCGTGGCGCCGCACGGGTGCGCCGCCGCCGGGCACCGACAGTCCTGTCGGCCCGGCTGAGGCGCCGCAGGGTCGAGCCGCCCCACCGACCGTGGAGCCAGGGCGCGGCCCGGCTCCACGGTCGGCCCTGCGGCTCAGGCTGGGCCGGGTCGAGGGCCGAGCCTGAGCCGGCGCCGTCAGCGGTAGACGACGTCCACGCTGCGGAAGGCGCCCAGCTCGTGGTCGGCGACGAAGTACTCGTGGTCCTGGCGGACCCGCTCGGTGGCCTCCTCGGCGAAGCGCAGGATGTCGTCGACGAACAGGTCCCGCCCGCCGATCGCCTCCAGGATCGCCGGCTCGACGTCGTAGTCGACGTTGCCGGTCTCGTCCGACATCGCATGCGTGTGCGCCAGCACCCGGCCGCAGATCTCCGCGTACTGCTTCCACTCCTCGGTCGACAGCGAGCCGAGGCTGATGTCGTCGCGGAAGGGTGCCCGCTCGCGGACCATGAAGCTCTGGCCGTCGATGTCGACGCTGCCGTAGAAGACGTCACCGCTGACCAGGTGCACCCGCTGGGCGTGCCGGATCCGGTCACCCTGGCCGTCCACCTCGTACCCCGAGGGCGGGACCAGCCCGGCCAGGGCCGAGCGGCGGGCGCGCTTGAACTCCAGGAGCAGGTCGTCGGTGCCGTCGTCGTTCACGCCGGTGATGAGCACGAAGTACCGGGTCAGCCCCAGGGAGGCGGTGCCGGCGCCGCGCCGTTCGGCGACGTCCTTCACCCGCATCCGGCCGGCGCGCTCGGGCACCGGCACCTCGTTCTCGGCGACGTAGCGGTCGACGATCTCCTGGAACTCCTCCCGGCGGCTGCTGACCGGCACCAGTTCCTCGTCGTTGCGGAAGCCGCGGCCGGCGTCGTCGAGCATGTCGGCCAGCCAGTCGGCGCGGGTGGTCTCCAGCGTGCTGGAGATCAGCTCGGCGATCAGCGGCGGCGCGTTGTCCATCCGGAGCTGCTCGGTCTGCTCCTGGCCGTCGGCGGCGTAGGAGGCGATCCCGGCCACGTAGCCGCGCACGAAGCGGCGGGCGATGGCCCGCTGCTTCTTCGGGCCGTGACCGGACTTCTCGGCCGCACCCAGCATGAATCCGACGGCACCACGCTTGAGGTCCCAGGTGAAGGGCGCGTAGTAGGCGTCGTCGAAGTCGTTGACACCGAAGATCGGCACGTTGTCCGAGCTGGGCATCACACCGAAGTTGCCGGGGTGGACGTCGCCGAGCGCGAGCACGGTGGGCAGCCGGGAGTCCTCGCCGACCAGGTCCCGGTAGAAGAGGAGGTTCGTGCCGCGGAAGAAGTGGAAGACCGACCCGGCGAGCTTGTCGAACTTCTCCCGCGCCTCCAGGTCACCGGTCGCGATGCGCGTCTCGTGGTCCTCGCGCACGGTCTCCCGGACGTGCACCCGCCGGTCGTTGCCGGTGAGCATGCGGGGGATGAGCACCATCTCGCCGCGAGACCGGGCCTCGGCCAGCAGGTGGAAGGCGTCGACCCGGGAGTGCACCGGACGGGAGCCGTCGCCGCGCATGCCGTCAGGGGAGGCGGCGTGGCCCTGGTCGTCCGACGTCAGTGCGTCCAGCAGTTCTTCCTTGCTCATCGACGAACGTCCGGGCACCTCCTGCTCACGCGCGCGGCGCAGCAGTTCGGTGCGGGTGGCGGACTCGAGGTCTGTGTCCATGCCCCTCCGCCTACCCCGACCCGCCCGGGTGCTGAAACCCCGACGTCAGCAGCGGGGTCAGTGCAGGTCGCGGCGGGTGAACAGCACGATGCCCACGGTGAGGACGACGGCGGCGACGACGGCGAGGAAGACGCCGGCCTGGAGGTTGCCCAGCAGGTACTCCGTGGAGACCCCGGTGACCGGGTCGAAGCCGGTGTAGATGGTGAGTCCATCCGGCATCACCAGGGCCGCGGCGTTGTCGGTGAGCAGCCAGGGCTGCCACTCCGGGCGCACGGCCCGCACCGCCGTCTCCAGCACCGCGAAGTAGACGAACCCCACCCCGAGCGCTGCGCCGGTGTTGCGCACCAGGTTGGTCAGCCCGAACCCGAGCAGCCCGACCAGGGTGGTGAGCAGCACGCCGCGGCCCCCGGTGGCCAGCAGCTCCGGCCAGAACCCGTCGGGCAGGGCGGCGCCGTCGCCGGCGAACGCCTGCCAGAGGCCGGCCGTCGCCAGCCACGCAGCCTGCGCCACCACCCCGAGGACGGCGGAGGCGACGGCGACGACGGCGATCTTCGCCCCGAGCACCCGGGGCCGCCGGGTCTCCCAGAACAGCAACGCCACCATCGACCGGGACGACCACTCGGCGCCGACGAACGTGGCGCCGACGAGGAAGGCCAGCACCGCACCCGCGGCACCGAACGCCACCGCACCCGCCGTGCCGCTGGCGGCGAGGGAGAACGGCGCCGGGTCGAGGTACCAGTCGAGGTCGAGGTCGGCGGCGGTGACCGGCGTGCCGCACCACTCCTCGGGGGAGATGTCCGCCGGGGCGTCGTCCGAGGCCAGGCACTCCTCGCGGTACGCGTTCGACCGTTCCACCTCCTCCTGCAGTTCCTGCTGCGCCGCGGCGAGCCGCTCGGGGGTCGCGGAGGCGAACTGGGTGAGGCCGATGACGGTGGCGGTGACCCAGCCCAGCGCCGCGAGCAGCAGGAGCACCTGGATGAACCGGCGGGCCACGAAGCGGTGCGCCTCGGCCCTCAGCAGTCCGCCGAACCGTCCGGCGGGCGCCGTCGGGGGCGCCTCGGTGCGGACGGCGCTCACGCCGGCTCCGCCGTCAGCGCCAGGAACGCGCTCTCCAGGTCGTGCGCCACCGGGGTCAGCTCCTCCAGGTAGTGACCGTGCTGGGCGAGCACCCGGGTGATCTCACCGGGAGCCGGGACGGCGGAGACGACCAGCACGTCGTCGGTCGGGGTGACGGTGAAGCCGGCTGCGGTGAGGACGGCGGCCGCGGCGGCCTGGTCGGGCACCCGGACCCGCACGTCCCCGGAGGAGCGGCCGGACAGCACCTCGTGCACCGGGCCGGAGGCGATGCAGCGGCCCCGGGCCATGATCGAGACCTGGTCGGCGACCTGCTCGATCTCGGCGAGCAGGTGCGAGCTGAGCAGCACGGTGGTCGAGCCGTCGTGGCCCAGCCGGCGGATGAGCTCACGCACGTCCCGGATGCCGGCCGGGTCCAGACCGTTGCTGGGCTCGTCCAGGATCAGCAGCCGTGGCGACTTGAGCAGCGCCGCGGCGATGCCCAGCCGCTGCTTCATCCCCAGCGAGTAGCCCTTGAACCGGTCGTCGGCCCGGTCCTGCAGCTCGACGGTCTCCAGCACCTCCTCGACCCGGGTCCGCGGCACCCCGGCGGTCTCGGCGAGCAGCCGCAGGTTGCGGCGGCCGGAGAAGCCGGGGAAGAACAGCGGGGTCTCGACCAGGGCACCGACGTTGCCGATCACCTGCGGGAGCCCGTCGGGCACCGGCCGGTCCAGCAGCCGGACCTCGCCGGCGTCGGGGCGGATCAGGCCCAGCAGGACCCGGATCGTCGTCGTCTTGCCCGAGCCGTTCGGGCCGAGGAACCCGTGCACCCCGCCGGACTCGACGACCAGCTCCAGGGAGTCCAGGGCCTGCTGCGGCCGGCGACCCCGCCGGGCGTAGCTCTTGGACACCGCGTGCATCTCCACGGCTGGCACGGACGCCTCCTGACGCGACGGGGCTGGGCGGGGAGCACCGTGGCACAGCCGAGCGCCCGCGCGACACCACCTGGCGCGTGTGTCCGGGAGCAGGCCGGCCACGTCAGGAGCTCCCCGGGTCAGGGGGCCGCGCGCTGCCGGCCGAGCAGGTCGGCGAGTGCGGCGTCGGAGACGGCCAGCGCCGCGCGGTCGTGGGTGCTGCTGGAGGCCACCAGCTCCGCGGCGCCGGTCCGCTCGAGCAGCTCGGCCAACCGGCTCGCCACCTGGGCGGGGGTGCCGGCGATCGCGGCGGCGGTGGTCTGCTCGACGTACTGCTGCTGGCGCGGGCTCAGCGTGCGGGTCCGGATGTCCGCCACCGGCTCCAGCGGCGGGAAGGCGCCGGTGGTGCGGGCCTGCGCCATCGCCCAGGCCTCGGGCAGCAGCAGGTCGGTGGCATCGGCGGCGCTGTCGGCGACCAGCACGTCGAGGCTGATCGCCACCCGCGGCTCCGGCGCCTGCTCGCTCGGCCGGTGGTCGCGCCGGTACCCGGCCAGCGCGGCGAGCCCGGGCTCCGGGTCCCCGGCCACGCCGAGCAGCGGGCCGCCCACGATCACCGGGAGCCCCAGCTGCGCGGCGACCTGCAGGCCCTGGCCGGTGGCCAGCACGTACATCGGGACGGCGGCGGGCGGCCGGGGGTACGCGGTGATCTCCGCGGACCCGGTGAGGAAGGCCCGCAGCTCCGCCAGGTCACCGGCGAAGTCGTGTTCGCCGGTGGAGCGGAGCGCCCGGCGCACCGGCGCGGTGAAGCCGGGGGAGCGGCCCAGCCCGAGGTCGACCCGCCCGGGGGCGAGCGCACTCAGGGTGGCGAACTGCTCGGCGACGACAAGCGGCTGGTGGTGCGGCAGCATCACGCCGGCCGAGCCCAGCCGGACGGTCGTCGTCCGGCCGGCGATCGCGGCGAGCAGCACCGCGGGCGCCGACCCTGCGACGCCGGGCACCCCGTGGTGCTCGGCCACCCAGAACCGGTCGTAGCCCAGTTGCTCGGCGCGGGCGGCCCGGGCCACGGTGCCGGTCAGCGCGGCGGCGTCCGGCTCGCCCGCCCGGGTGCGGGCACGGTCCAGCAGGGAGAGCTGCATCAGAACGCGTACCTGACCCGCAGCCACGGGGCGTGCTGCCGGATCAACTCCTGCAGCCGGAGCACCCCGGCCCGCTTCACGTCGTTGCGGTAGCGGACGTTGACCTGGCCGTTCTGGCTGACCTTGGGCTGCTGCAGCTCCGGGCGCCAGAGCAGCTCCTCGGCCTGCGGGTGCCACCCGAGGTTGACCTCGTGCAGGCCCTCGTTGTGGGTCAGCAGGATCACCTCGGCGGCGGCCTGGGCCTTCGTCGCGTCGGCGAGCTCGTCGTCCAGCTTCCGCAGCAACGTCGCCCAGTCGGCCTCCCACCCGTCCCGGAGCACGACGGGGGAGAGGTTGAGGTGCACCTCGTAGCCGGCCGCGACGAAGTCGTCGACCGCACCGATCCGCTCGTCGACCCGGCTGGTGCGCAGGTCGAGCACCCGGGCGTCGGCGTCGGGCATGAGCGAGAAGCGGATGCGGGTGCGACCCTGCGGGTCCAGGTCGAGCAGCTGCCGGTTGACGTGCTTGGTCGCGAAGGAGGCCTTCGCCGTCGGCAGCGTGCGGAAGGTGGCGACCAGGTCGGCGACGTTGTCGCTGACCAACGCGTCGACCGAGCAGTCGCTGTTCTCGCCGATGTCGTAGACCCAGCTCTCCGGGTCGCACTGGTCGGGCTCGGTCTTGGGCCCCTGGCGGGCGACGTGCCGGCGCAGGTGGCCGGTGATCTGGTCGATGTTGGTGAAGACCGTGATCGGGTTGGCGTAGCCCTTCTGGCGCGGCACGTAGCAGTAGGCGCAGGCCATCGCGCAGCCGTTCGCGGTCGACGGCGCGATCCAGTTGGCCGAGCGCCCGTTGGGCCGGCACGACAGCGACTTCTTGACCCCGAGCACCAACGTCTCGGTCTTCACGCGGACCCAGCGGTCGACGTTGCCCTCGTTGCCGTGCAGGTCGGGGATCTGCCAGTGCGAGGGCACCTCCACCACCTCGGCGCCGGGGAACCGGGCGAGCACCTGCCGCCCGCGTGGGGAGGCGGCGGCCGCGGGCTCGGCGTAGACGGTGCGCACCTGCAGCAGTCGGCTCCGCACCGGCTCCTCGGGCGGGAGGACGTCGTCGAACAGGGTCAGCGCGTCCGTCACGACCGGTGCAGCGTCGCCGGATCGACGCCTGTTCCACGGGGCGATGTGGTGATGGCCCTAGGCTCAGCGCTCCGCCGTCCCCCATCTCGGAGGTCCTCTGTGCTGGCCAGCATCGGTTACGCCGTCGCCTACACCGGCGTCGGCATCATGCTGCTCGTGGTGGGCGCCCTCGCTCTCGACCTGCTCACCCCCGGCCACCTGGCCAGGCACATCTACGAGGAGCGTTCGGTCAACGCCGGCATTGCGCTGGCGGCCGGGTTCCTCGGCCAGGGCGCGATCGCGTTCACCACCATCTGGACCAACGCGACCAGTGGGTTCGGGCGGGCGCTGCTCTACACCGTGGTGTTCGGGCTGCTCGGTGTCCTGCTCCAGGCGCTGGCGTTCCTGCTGCTGGACCTGCTCACCCCCGGGCGGCTGGGCCAGCACCTCACCGAGGTGGCCTTCCACCCCGCCAGCCTGGTCTCTGCCGGAGCGACGCTGGCCGTCTCGGCGATCATCGTCGCCTCCATCTGGCCCTGACGGACCCCCCGACGGGTCCGTCGGGTCGTGGTCGCCAGCAGCACCCCGGCGACCACGAGGGCGCCGCAGCCGAGCTCCACCGCTGACGTGCTGTCGCCGAGCACCAGCCACGAGGTGCCGATGCCGACCACCGGCACCAGCATCGAGAAGGGGGCGACGGTGCTCGACGGGTGCCGGGCCATCAGCGCCGTCCAGAGCCCGGACCCCAGCAGGGTGGCCACCACGACGGTGTAGAGCAGCCCCGCCAGCGCCAGCAGCCCCTGCTGACTGCCCAGCGTGGTGAAGGAGCGGGCGATCGCCTCCGGGCCCTCGGCCACCAGGGAGACCCCGAGCATCGGCACCGGGGGGACCACGCTGATCCAGAGGGTGAGCTTGAGCGGCTCAGAGGAACGCGCCTGCCGGGCGCAGAGGTTGCCCAGCGCCCAGCCCAGCCCGCCGCACAGGGTGAGCAGCACGGGCAGCGCCAGCGCGGTGCCCCCGAGGTCGGCCCGGTAGAGGGCGATGCCGCCCAGCCCGGCGACCGCGATGCCGATGCCGGTGAGCTGGCGGGCGGTGAGCCGCTCGTGCAGCAGCAGCCCGGCCAGCAGCACGGTGAACGGGGCCGAGGACTGCAGCACCAGGGAGGCCAGTCCGGTCGGCATGCCGGTGTCCATCGCCAGGTAGAGGAAGAAGAACTGCAGGACGCCGAACCCGGTGCCGTAGCCGATCAGCCAGCGCAGCGGGACGTCGGGGCGCGGCACGAACAACAGCGTCGGGACGGCGAGGAGGGCGAAGCGCAGCGCCACCAGCGCGAAGGGCGGGAACTGCTGCAGCGACAGGTGGATGGCGGTGAAGTTCAACCCCCAGAGCACGGCGACGAGGCAGGCGAGCAGGCGGTCACGAGGGGGCACGAGATGAGCGTGCCGCCCCGCGTCGTACAACTCCAGTGAAGAGACGTTGACCGTCCGTGCAGAATGGCTACATGGATCTGCGCACCCTGGAGACGCTGCGCGCGGTCCGCAGCCAGGGCGGGGTGACCGCGGCCGCCACCGTGCTGCACCTGACGCCGTCGGCGGTCTCCCAGCAACTGGCCGGGCTCGCCGCGGAGATGGGCGTGCCGCTCACCGAGCGGGTGGGGCGCGGGCTGCGGCTCACCCCGGCGGGTGCGGCGCTGGCCGATGCCGCGGTCGACGTCGCCGTCGCCGTGGAGCGGGCCCGCGCGGCCTGCCAGGGCCATCGGGACTCACCCGTCGGCACGGTGCGCGTCTCGGCCTTCCAGAGCGCGGCGCAGCTGGTCTTCCCCCGGCTGCTCGGCGCGGTGGCCGGGTGGGACGGCGTGACGCTGGAGTGTGCCGACGAGGACGTCGCGCTCGCCGACTTCCCCGACCTCACCGATCGCTTCGACGTGGTGGTCGCCCACCGGCCGGACGGCGCCGCGGACTGGCCTCCCGGCGTGCGCGTGGTGCCGCTGTTCCGGGAACCGCTGGACGTCGCGGTGAGCCCGGGGCACCGGCTCGCCGGCCGGGGGGTGATCGGCCCCGAGGAGCTCGCCGACGAGGCGTGGATCACCGTGCGGGAGGGCTTCCCCGTGGCGCCGGTGCTGGCCGCGGTGGCGGCGCGGTCCGGGGCAGCGCCGCGCATCGCCCACCGGATCAACGACTTCACGGTCGCCACGGCGATGGTCGCGGCCGGGCACGGGATCTCACTGCTGCCCCGGCACACCACGCCCGCCTTTCCCGGGGTGCGGTTGCTGCGGCTGACCGGGGTGCCGGCCGGGCGCCGGGTGGAGGCGCTGCTGCGCCCGGACCGGGCGGAGCGGCGGGTGGTGGCGCGGGTGGTCGGGGCGCTGACGGCGCTGGCTGCCGAGATCGACACCGTGCCGGCCGAGCCGTCTGACCGATCCGGGTGAGGTCCTGCCGGGAACCGGTCCGCACGCCTGGAGCCAGCAGCTAGGTTGCCCACAACGGAACCGCCCGGTCTCGCGCCGGTGCCGGGACCGTCCGGCACCGGGCCCAGCGAGCACCGGGCACAGGGCGAGGACCGGGAGGTGGCAGGTGCGGAACGGACTCGAGGTGGCGACCGCCCGGATCATCGGCCCGGTCATCGGCTCGCTGTACGTGGCCGGCGGCCTCGCCGTCCTCGCGGTCGTCGGGTTCGGCGGGATCGGGGAGCGGTCCGTCTCGCCCCTGCTGACCGCGATCGGCCTGATCGCGATGTTGGCCGGCGCCGGGGTGGTCCGCTGGGGGCACCACCTGCCGCGACCGGTGTTCCACCTGATGGTCTTCCTGGGCACCGGGCTGATCAGCGCCGTCGTGTACGCGGCGCCCGATCCGGCCTCGTCCGTGGCGCTGGCCGGCATCTACTCCTTCGTCGCGGTCGCGGCGTTCTTCCTGTTCACCCTGCCCGTGGCCTCGGCCTACCTCGGCCTCGCGCTCGCCGCCTGCACCGGCGTCCTGCTGCTGAGCGGGGTGTCGACCGGCCCGGTGGTCGCGCTCGCCGTCGTGATGGCCGCGATCGGCCTGGTGGTCGCCACGCTCGCCCGGCGCGCCTCGGCGGCCAGCCTGGACGGGCTCACCGGCCTGGCCAACCGGCGCGGCTTCGACGACGCGCTCGAGGAGACCGTGCGGGTCGCCGTGCGCACCGGCACCGACCTGTCCGTGGCGCTGGTGGACATCGACCACTTCAAGTCCATCAACGACCAGCACGGGCACGCCGCAGGCGACGAGCTGCTCCGGACCGTCGCCGACGAGTGGCTGCCGCGGGTGCCCCGCGTATCGGTGCTGGCCCGGCACGGCGGGGACGAGTTCGCCCTGCTGCTGCCCGCCCACGCCGGCCCGGCTGCACTGGCGGTGGTCGAGCAGCTGCGGGTCGCCTGCACGGGCGTGCCGCTGTCGATCGGCGTCGCCCAGCACGAGCCGGGGGAGCCGACGTCCCAGTTGATGCGCCGCGCCGACAGCGCCCTGTACCGGGCGAAGGCGGCCGGGCGCGCCCGCACCGTCTTGTACGAGGACGGCTGAGCAGCTCCGGTCAGCCGCGGGCGGCGAGCACCGACTCGTAGACCTCGACGGTCTGTTGGGCGATCGCCGGCCAGCCGAACTCGGCCAGGACCCGCTCCCGGCCGGCCGCGCCCATCGCGGCGGCGCGGTCGGGGTCGGCGAGCAGCTCGGCCATCCGCGCCGCCAGCCCGGCCGCGAAGGCGGCCGGGTCCTCGGCGTCGTAGGGCACCAGCAGCCCGGTGCGGCCGTCGTCGACGACCTCCGGGATGCCGCCCACGGCGCTGGCCACGACCGCGGTGCCGCAGGCCGCGGCCTCCAGGTTCACGATGCCCAGGGGCTCGTACACCGACGGGACGACGAAGACCGTCGCCCCGGTGATCAGCGGCACCAGCTGTTCGCGGGGCAGCATCTGCTCGATCCAGACCACGCCGCTGCGGCGGGTCTGCAGCTCCGCCACGGCGTCGGCGACCTGCGCGCGCTCGGCCGGGGTGTCGGGTGCGCCCGCGCAGAGGACCAGACCGGCCTCCGCCGGCAGCTGCTCGGCCGCGGCCAGCAGGTGCACCAGCCCCTTCTGCCGGGTGATCCGGCCGACGAACAGCGCGTACGGCCGGTCGGGGTCGACCCCGACCGAGCGGACGACGTCGGGTGCCTGGACCGGCCGGTAGGCCTGGGCGTCGACCCCGTTGCCGACCACGACCACCTTCGCCGGGTCCAGGTCGGGGTAGACCTCGAGCACGTCGGCCCGCATGCCCCGGCTGACCGCGATCACCGCGTCGGCGGAGGCGTAGGCGGTCCGTTCCACCCAGGAGGAGAGCCGGTAGCCCCCGCCCAGCTGGTCGGCCTTCCACGGCCGGCGGGGCTCCAGCGAGTGCGCGGTCACCACGTGCGCCGAGCCGTGCACCAGCGAGGCCAGGTGCCCGGCGTGGTTGGCGTACCAGGTGTGCGAGTGCACCAGCTCGGCGTCGGCCAGCGCGGCGGCGATCTCCACGTCGACCCCGACGGCCTGCAGCGCGCCGTTGGCGGCCTGCAGCCCCGACGGCACCCCGTGGCCGGTCGCGTCCGCACGTGGCCCACCGAAACAGTGGACGTCCAGCTCCGGCCCCTGCTCGAGGCCACGCAGGGCCGCGACGAGGTGCTCGACGTGCACCCCGGCCCCTCCGTAGACGTCCGGCGGCCATTCCCGGGTGATCACTCCGACGCGCACGGACTCACCCTAGGTGGTGGACGCGCGCCGTCGATGGGGCAAACCGCGGGCGCACCCGTTACGGTCCGTCCATGCGTGGTGGTCCTCGGGTGCTCGGCATCGTCCTTGCAGGTGGTGAGGGGAAGCGGCTCGCCCCGCTGACCCAGGACCGGGCGAAGCCCGCGGTCCCCTTCGGGGGCAACTACCGGCTCATCGACTTCGTGCTCTCCAGCCTGGTCAACGCCGACATCCGGCGGATCGCGGTGCTCACCCAGTACAAGAGCCACTCGCTGGACCGGCACATCACCACCGTGTGGCGGATGTCGACGCTGCTGGGCAGCTACATCACCCCGGTGCCGGCGCAGCAGCGGCTGGGCCCGCGCTGGTACACCGGCAGCGCCGACGCGATCTACCAGAGCCTCAACCTGATCTACGACGACCGGCCGGAGATCGTCGTCGTCTTCGGTGCCGACCACGTGTACCGGATGGACCCGTCGCAGATGATCGACCAGCACCTGGCCACCGGCGCCGGCGTGACCGTCGCGGGCCTGCGGGTGCCCCGCCAGGAGGCGACCGCCTTCGGGGTCATCGACGCCGACGAGAACGGCAAGGTGCGCCAGTTCCTGGAGAAGCCGGCCGACCCGCCGGGGATGCCGGGCAGCCCGGAGGAGACGTTCGCCTCGATGGGCAACTACGTCTTCACCACCGACGCGCTGCTCGAGGCCCTGCGGGTCGACGCCGCCGACGAGAACTCGGTGCACGACATGGGCGGGTCGATCATGCCGATGATGGCCGACGCCGGCGACGCCTACGTCTACGACTTCAGCAGCAACGTCGTGCCCGGCGAGACCGAGCGCGACCACGGCTACTGGCGTGACGTGGGGACGCTGGACGCCTACTACGACTCGCACATGGACCTGGTCTCGGTCAGCCCGATCTTCAACCTCTACAACGACCGTTGGCCGATCTACACGCTGCCGCCGATGCTGCCGCCGGCGAAGTTCGTGCTCGGCGGCCGGGCCGAGGAGTCGATGGTCAGCGCCGGGGTGATCATCGACGGCGGCTCGGTGCACGGCTCCGTCGTCGCACCGAACGTGCGGCTGGAACGGGGTTCGCGGGTCGAGGCCAGCGTGCTGATGGACGGCGTCCACATCGGTGAGGGCGCCGTCGTGCGCCGCGCCATCCTGGACAAGAACGTCGTCGTCCCGCCCGGTGCGCAGATCGGGGTCGACCCCGAGCGGGACCGGGAGCGGTACCACGTGACCGCGAGCGGCATCACCGTCCTGGGCAAGGGCTCCCGCGCGATCCTCTAGCCGGCCGTGTCGGCACCGCTGATCGTGACGCTGCTGCTGGACGAGGCTGCGCAGCAGCGGTTCGACCGGCTGCGGACGGCGCACTTCCCGGCCCGGCCCCTTCGAGGGGCCCGCCCCGAGCTCGCGAGGGGTGGGGGCGAAGGGGTGTTTCGACTGCAGGCACACGTGACGCTGTTCCACGCACTGCCCGGCGAGCACCGGGCGGCCGTCGGCCGCGAGCTGGCGGCGGTGGCTGCGCGGCCGGCGTTCGAGGTGGCGGTCACCGGGGTCCGCTTCCTCGGTGGTGGCGTTGCGCTGGACCTGTCGGCGCCCGAGCTGACGACACTGCGCGCCGGCCTGGCCGACGCCTTCGACCCGTGGCTGACCCGGCAGGACCGGCAGTGGTCCCGCCCGCACGTGACCGTGCAGAACAAGGTCGCCCCGGAGACCGCACGGGCGCTGCACGCCGAGCTGGCTGCGTCCTTCGTGCCGGCGACGGTGACCGCCCGCGGCCTGGGGCTGTGGCGCTACCTGGGCGGACCGTGGGCCGCGGAGGCGGAGTTCCCGTTCCGCCAGGAGCGGCCGGACCGCTAGGAGCGCTTGGTGGCGACCAGCAGGCCGGTGCCGATCGGCAGCACCGCGCAGGTCAGCGTCTCGTCCTCGCGCAGGGTCCGGGCGATCTCCCGCCACGCGACGGTCTGCGCGTCCCGGGCCGCGGGGTCGGCGATCCTGTCCTCGGCGAGCAGGCCGTGGCAAATCAGCGACCCGCTGTGCCGGATCAGCCCCAGCAGGCCGGTCAGGTTGCCGGCGTACTCCAGCGGCGGGCCGGCGCAGCTGACCAGGTCGTAGGCGCCGGGGGACAGCCGCGGCAGCACCTCCCCGGGCGTGCCGAAGATCAGTCGGGTGCGCCCGCTGGGGACGCCGGCCTCGGTGAAGGCCTGCCGGGCGGCACGCAGCTCGGCCGGGTCGGCGTCCAGGGCGGTGAGGACGCCGTCGGGGCGCATCCCCTGGAGCAGCCAGAGTCCGGCCACCCCGCCGCCGCTGCCGATGGACACCACCGAGCGGGCGTCGCAGGCCGCGGCGAGCACGGAGAGCGTCGCGCCCACGGCCGGCTCGACCGGGACCTGGGTCCCGAACGCGTCGGCCGAGGTCACGGCGCGCTGGCGGGCGGCCACCTGGGCGGGGGTCTCGGCGGCGAAGCTGTCGGCATAGGTCGCCGCGTCGGTCGGGGTGCCGCCGGTGGGGGGCGGTCCGGCAACGCTGGTCACCGGGCGAGGGTAGTGGCGGGGGCGGGGTCGCCGCCCGGCCGGGTGGAGAGGCCGACACGACCCGGCCGGCTGCCTGGCAACCGGCTGTGTGTCTGCACCGCGCGGGAACACCGGCCGCGCCCGACCGTTGCACTGGACGTGCGTCTCTCGCGTACCACCAGTCAGCGCTCCACCGAGCGGTCCACGCCTGCAGGGGAGGTGTCGAGCGCGGCCGTCTGCGATCCTGGGTCCGTGACCGAGCCCTCCGCGACCGGGTCGGCGGCCCCTGCCGACCTCGAGCCCGCGGCCGCCGCGGCCGAGGGCTGGGTGGCGCCCACCTGGGAGCAGGTCGTCCGGGACCACTCGGCGCGGGTCTACCGGCTGGCCTACCGGCTCTCGGGCAACCAGCAGGACGCCGAGGACCTCACCCAGGAGACCTTCGTCCGGGTGTTCCGCTCGCTCGCCGACTTCTCGCCGGGCACCTTCGAGGGCTGGCTGCACCGGATCACGACCAACCTGTTCCTGGACATGGTGCGTCGCCGGCAGCGCATCCGCTTCGACGCCCTGCCCGAGGACACCGAGCGGCTGCCCGGCTCCGCGCCGTCCCCGGAGCAGGTGTACGCCGACACCCACCTCGACCCGCAGATCCAGGCCGCCCTCGACGCGCTGTCCCCGGAGTTCCGGGTCGCGGTCGTGCTGTGCGACATCGAGGGCCTCACCTACGAGGAGATCTCGGCGACCCTCGGCATCAAGCTGGGCACCGTGCGCAGCCGCATCCACCGTGGTCGCGTGCAGTTGCGCGAGGCGCTGGCCCACCTCGCCCCGGGTCGGCCCGTCCCCGCCGTGGAGGTGTCGTGAGCATCCCGGAGAGCCACCTCGCCCAGGAGGCGATCGCCGCCCTCGTCGACGGAGAGCTCTCCGGCGGTGCGGCGAACCGGGCGGCCCGGCACCTGACCGGCTGCGCGCAGTGCCGGATGGCGGTCGCCGCGCAGCGCGAGGCCAAGGACGCACTGCGGCACGGCGTCGACGTCGCGGTCCCCGGTGACCTCCTCTCCCGGCTGCAGGCCATCCCGTTCACGGCCGCCGGCCCCGGCGGCGGGCTGGGCTCGCTGAGCGCCGGTTCCGACGGGCTCACCGCCACCGGCGCGGGTGGCTCCTGGGCGATCCCGTTGGCCCCCACCGAGACGGCACCCCGTTCCGACGGCGGCGCCCGCTGGCTGCGGCGGGGGATGACCGGGGCGCTGGCCGGGCTCGGCCTGGGCGTCGCGGTGCTCGCCGTCAACCTGCCCACCGCCGACCTGCCGAGCCGGGAGCCGGTCGCCGGCCCCGTCCGGTACACGGCGCCGACCGAGCGCACCGACATCGTCCCGCCGGTGGTGCGGGCGTTCACCGTCGGTTCCCGCACCGGCCTGGCGGATGGTGGGACGCCCTGAGCGCGACGCCCGGCACCGAGCCGTCCGACGCGGGCTCACGGCTCCCTGACTCCGCCCACACGCCCGGCCGGCCCGAGGAGCAGTCGGCGGCCTACGGTCGACCCGCGGGGACGACGGGCGCCTTCGCGCCGACCGGCTCCCGGCTGCAGCCGCACACGCCACCCGCCCCGACCCCCCAGCCCGAGCAGCAGGCCGCCTTCGGCCGGCCGGCCGCGGTCGAGGGGTCCTTCGGCGCCGACCGTCCCGTGCCCGCACCCCGGCCGCTGCCCCCGCCGCCGCCGGAGGCCGTGCTCCGGGCGTTCGCGCCGCGGGACGGAGCCACCGGTCTGGGTGAGCCCCCCGGTGGCCGTCCTGCGCGGCGGCGCACCGCCGCTGCCCCGTTCTGGAAGCCCGACGCCGCGGCAGACCCGTGGCGTGACCCGCACGCCCCCGCCGCGCTCGGTGCGCCCGCGCAGTACCCCGAGGAGCCGCAGCAGTCCGGCCCGGTGGTGCTCGACCCGCAGGGCCGCCGCAAGGTCCGGGTCCGCGACCTCTCCGTCCGGCTGACCGTGCTGGCGCTGTTGAGCCTGCTGCTGGTCGGCATGGTCGGTGGCACGACCGCCTGGTACCTGGGCCGGACGGCCGACGAGGCGCCGCTGCTGGCCGAGGGCACCCAGCTCTCCGAGGTGTCTCCGGGCACCAGTCGGGAGCCCGGTTCGATCTCCGACATCGCCGGCCGGATCATGCCCGCCGTGGTCTCCATCGAGGTCCGGCTGGCCGGCGCAGGCGCCACCGGGTCCGGCGTCGTGGTGGACGCCGACGGCGGCTACATCGTCACCAACAACCACGTGATCTCCGGTGCGGCCGACGTCGAGGGCGCAGAGATCCGCGCGGTCTTCAGCGACGGCAGCGGTTCGACCGCCCGCATCGTCGGCCGGGACCCGGCCAGCGACCTCGCCGTCCTCAAGGTGGACAAGCCCGGCCTGGTCGCGGCGTCCCTCGGCAGCGTCAGCGACCTGGTCGTCGGCGACCCGGTGGTGGCCATCGGTTCACCGCTGGGCCTGGCCGGCACGGTCACCAGCGGCATCGTCAGCGCGCTGGACCGCCCGGTGCGGCTGTCCGGCGATGGAAGCGACACCAACGCCGTGATCAGCGCCGTGCAGACCGACGCGCCGATCAACCCGGGCAACTCCGGAGGTGCCCTCGTCGACGCCACCGGCGCGGTCATCGGGATTAACACCGCGATCGCCTCGGTGGCGGGCGCAGGCACCACCGGCGGTTCGATCGGCCTCGGCTTCGCCATCCCGATCGACACGGTGCGGGACATCAGCGAGGAGCTGATCAGCACCGGGACGGCGGTGCACGCCTCGCTCGGGGTGAACGCCCGCACGGTGACCGACGGCACCCGCGACGGGGCGCTGGTGCTCAACGTCGAGCCGGACAGCGGTGCCGCCGAGGCCGGGGTGCAGGAGCAGGACGTGGTGATCGCGGTCGACGGCGAACCGGTGCGCAGCTCGGAGGAGCTGGCAGTCGAGGTCGACGCCCACGAGCCGGGTGACACTGTCACGCTGGAGCTGGTGCGGGGCGGCAGCTCCCGCGAGGTCGACGTCACCCTCGGCATGGCCTAGGCCCCCTTCCGGGCCCGCGCTGAGCTTGCGAAGCGTGGGGAGAAGGGGGTCCTTCTGCCACTGTTGGGCTGCGGGTCTCCTGACAGCAAGGCGGTCCACCTACGCTGGACACGACCGCGGTGCGCGGTGGGCGCGAGGAGGAGCGGTGTTCGACTCGATCGGCTGGGGCGAGATCGTCGTCCTGGCGCTGGCGGCGCTGTTCATCTTCGGGCCCGACCGGCTCCCCACGCTGGCCAAGGACGCAGCCAGCGGGTTGAAGAAGGCGCGTGACGCGGTCACCGGGGTGCGCGGGCAGCTGCACGACACTCTGGGCGACGACTTCGACCACCTGCGTGACATCGACCTGCGGCAGTACCACCCGAAGACCTTCATCCGCTCCCAGCTGATGGGCGACGACGACGCCCCGGCCCGCACCGTGAGCACCGCCGCCGGGGCGACCGCAGCAGGGGCGACCGCCGCCACGGCGGGCCGTGCCACGGCAGGGCAGATGACCGGCAGCCGGGACGCGAGCACCCCGCCGCCGTTCGACGTCGACGCCACCTGAGGAAGGACCTCGGTGCCCCCCACCTCTCGCTGACGCTCGACGCGGGACGCTGCACCGAGGCCGACCGGGAACAGCAGAGGCCGGTCACCCCCGCGGGGTGACCGGCCTCTGTGGTGCTGAGCGTGACTAGCGCTTGACGGGGGTCAGCCCCAGCGACATGCCGGACAGCCCGCGCTGGCGGACGGCGAGGGCGTCAGCGATCGCGGACAGCGACTGGGCGGCGGGGGCGTCGGGCTGGGCGAGCACGATCGGCGCACCGGCGTCACCGGCCTCGCGCAGCCGGGTGTCCAGCGGGATCTGGCCCAGCAGCGGCACCCGCGCACCGAGGGTCTTGGTGAGCGCGTCGGAGACGGCCTGACCACCGCCGGAACCGAAGACCTCCATCCGGGAGCCGTCGGGCAGCTCCAGCCAGGACATGTTCTCCACGACCCCGACGACCTGCTGGTGGGTCTGGGTGGCGATCGCACCGGCCCGCTCCGCCACCTCGGCGGCGGCGAGCTGCGGCGTCGTCACGACCAGGATCTCGGCGTTGGGCACCAGCTGGGCCACCGAGATCGCCACGTCACCGGTGCCGGGCGGGAGGTCCATCAGCAGCACGTCCAGGTCGCCCCACCACACGTCGGCGAGGAACTGCTGCAGCGCACGGTGCAGCATCGGGCCACGCCAGACCACGGGGGTGTTGCCCGGGGTGAACATGCCGATCGAGATGACCTTCACGCCGTAGGACTGCGGCGGCATGATCATGTTGTCGACCTGGGTCGGCTTGTCGTCCACGCCGAGCATCCGAGGCACCGAGTGGCCGTAGATGTCGGCGTCCACGACGCCCACCGACAGGCCCTTCTTGGCCAGCGCTGCGGCGAGGTTGACGGTGACGCTGGACTTGCCGACCCCGCCCTTGCCCGAGGCGACCGCGTAGACGCGGGTCAGCGAGCCGGGCTGGGCGAAGGGGATCACCGGCTCGGCGGTGTCGCTGCCGCGGACCGTCTTGCGCAGCTCGGTGCGCTGCTCGTCGCTCATGACGTCCAGGCCGACCTGGACGGAGGTGACGCCGGGGACCGCGGAGACGGCCTGGGTGACGCGGTTGGTGATGGTCTCGCGCATCGGGCAGCCGGCGACGGTCAGGTAGACCTCGATGCGCACCGCGCCCGGGTCGCCGCCGACGCCGATCTGCACGTCCTTGACCATGCCCAGCTCGGGCAGCGGACGGTTGATCTCGGGATCCTGGACGGTCGCCAGCGCCGCGTTCACGGCGTCCAGCTCCGGGGATCCGGTCAGCGTGTCGGACATGCGGGTTGTGTCTCCTTCGACGGGGAGCCTGCGGATTCCGGGCCCGTGCGGGGCCCGCGCGCCGGCGAGCCCCACTGTACGGCGGCTGATCGACCCGCCCCGGGCCAGCGGGTGTGAACCGGCCGACCCTGGTCCGGTGGGGGCGATGGCCGTTGGCGCCCGATGGCCGCCCGGCGCGCCCGGCACGACCCGCCGGTGCCCCAGAGTCACCGGGTGACAGCACTGCGGTGCGTGGTCATGATGAGGCGCCCAGTGGCGCAGCTCACCGTCGAGCAGTCGGGAGACCTCCCCATGACCCAGTTCCAGCACCGCTCCACCCGGCTCTGCGCGGTCACCGCCGCCACGGCCCTGCTGCTCGGCGGGTGGGCCGGCACCGCCGGTGCCACGGACGACCGACGCGGACCCGAGGGCCCGGTGGCCCCGGGGTTCCAGGAGGCCCAGCAGTCGCCGTCGCTGCCGGCGGTGCCCGCCCGGGACATCGAGTGGACGGTCGCCGACCCGGCCTTCGACTACGACCCGGCCACCGGGCAGCCGGGCGAGGCCTTCACCCCGCTGCTGGACGCGGAGGGCCAGCCGCGGACCCGGGTCCTGACCGGCGTGGAGAAGGGCGCCGGCTACCGGATCGAGGTGCCCACCGAGGGCTGGAACGGCGACGTGGTGTTCTGGGAGCACGGCTACCGCGGCACCGGGACGGTGCTCTGGGTGGACAGCCCCTCCTTCGAGCTGCGCCAGGCCTACATCGACGCGGGCTACGCATGGGCGGCGTCGTCCTACTCCGCCAACCGGTACGACATCCGGGCCGGGGTCACCTCGACGGAACGGCTGGCCCGGCTCTTCGACCGACTCGTCGCCCCGGCCGACGACCGCTACCTGCAGGGGGTGTCCATGGGCGGCCACATCATCGGCGCCCTGGTGGAGCGGCAGCGGGTGGACTGGGCCGGTGCCGCGCCGATGTGCGGGGTCATGGGGGACCTGGCCCAGTTCGACATCCGACTGGACTACAACCTGGTGGCGCAGACGCTGGCCGAGGTCGATGCGTACCCGGTGACGTCGACCGAGGCCTACCAGGCCGCGATCGCCGAGATCAAGACGACCCTGGGGCTGCCCACCTCGCCCACCGGGCCCAACCCCGAGCTGACCGAGCGGGGGGAGACCTTCCAGGACGTCGTGATCGACCTGACCGGCGGCCCCCGGCCGGCCGACGAGGCCGCCTTCACCTACTGGGAGGGGCTGACCTTCAACCTGGGCCGGTTCGCCGACGACCCGACCGGGACGCTGGGTGGGCTCACCGCCGGCTCGGTGGCCGAGAACGCCGATCGGCTGTACCCGACCACCTTCACCTTCCCGGACGGCTCGACGCTGAACTCCCGGATCGAGCGGGTCGAGGCCGCGCCTGGCACCCGCAAGGAGACCGGGAAGGCGCCGATCATCCAGCTGGACGCCGACTTCTCCGTCCCGGTCCTGTCGGTGCACACGATCGGTGACATGTTCGTGCCGTTCGAGCACCAGCGGATCTACGCCGCCGAGGCCGCGCTCCAGGGCACCGGCGGGCTGCTGGTGCAGCGGACGGTCCGGTCGGTCGGGCACTGCGAGTTCAGCCCGGAGGAGGCGGCACAGACCTTCACCGACCTGGTGACCTGGGTCGAGTCCCTCGAGGGGGGCGGCCCGGTGGTGCGGCCGGCAGGGGAGGACGTGCTGAACCGGAACGCGGTGGCCGAGGCGGACCTCGGGTGTGCGTTCACGGTGCCGCAGACCGGCGGGACCCGGGACCTCTTCCCGGCCTGCCCGGTGGTCGAGGAGCCGGTGGGCGCCGGCTCCTGACCGCGGCGCCCCCGGCCCTGACCGGCCGGGGGGGCCGCCTAGGGTCGGCCCGTGCCGTCCGATGCCCGCACCGCCACCCTCCGGGACGCCGTCGGGCTCGGCGTGGCGGTGGGGCTGTACGGGATCGCCTTCGGCGCCGCGGCGGCCGGGGCCGGGCTGGACACCTGGCAGGCGCTGGCGACGTCGGCGCTGATGTTCACCGGGGCCTCCCAGTTCGCGATGATCGGCGTCCTCGGTGCCGGCGGTGGCGCGCTCTCCGCCGTCGGCAGCGCCCTGCTGCTGGGCACCCGCAACACCGTCTACGGCGTCCGGCTCGCCCCGATGCTGGCGCCGCGGGGCTGGCTGCGCCGGGCCGGGGCGGCGCACTGGGTGATCGACGAGACGACGGCGATGGCGGTCGCCGCGCCGGACCGGGAGCTGGGCCGGCTGGCGTTCTGGGTCACCGGCGCCACGATCTACCTCGGCTGGAACGTCACGACGCTGATCGGCTCGCTGGGGGCAGCGGCGCTGGGGGAGACGGCGCAGGCCGCGCTGGACGCCGTCGTGCCGGCGGCCTTCCTGGCGCTGCTGTGGCCCCGGTTGCAGCGCTCGGCGCGGGAGCCGGGCGTGCAGCGGCGGGTGGCGCTCGGCGGTGCGGTGATCGCGCTGGCGCTCACCCCGTTCGTGCCGGCCGGGGTGCAGGTGGTGCTGGCCGTGGTCGCGGTGGCGCTGGCCGGCCGGCCGCGGCGGACGGCGGCAGCGTGAGCAGCGGCACGCTGTGGGCGGTGGTGCTGGCCGGCTCGCTGGGCTGCTACCTGCTGAAGCTGGCCGGTCTCTCGGTGCCCGCGGCCTGGGTGGAGCGGCCGTGGGTGACCCGGGTGGTGGAGTTCGTGCCGGCGGCGCTGCTGGCCGCGCTGGTCGCCGTCCAGGCTGCGACGTCGGGGCCGCAGCTGACGGTCGACGGCCGGCTGGCCGGGCTCGCGGTGGCGGCGGTCGCGCTCGCGCTGCGGGCGCCGTTCATCGTCGTCCTCGTGCTGGCCGGTGCGGCCGGCGCGCTGGTGCACGTCCTCACCGGCTGAGTCGCCGGCTGGTGGGGGTCGCCGTCGGGACGGCGACCCCCACCCTGGTCAGTCGGCAGCCGGTGCCTTGACCGCCAGCACCGGGCACTCGGCGTCCAGGAGGATGCGCTGGGCGTCGCTGCCGAAGACCAGCTTGCCGGTGGGCGAACGCCGGCGGATGCCGATCACGATGAGCGAGGCGCCCAGCCGCGCCGCGGTCGCCGCCACCTCCTCCGCCCCGCCCCGGCCGCCGACGCGCTGGTCGAGCTCGAAGCGCAGGCCGGTCTCCTCCAGGAGGCCGCGGACCTCGGCGAGGTCCTCGGGACTGGCGTACGACGGATCGACGTAGGCGTCCCCGCGCGAGGTGTTCAGCACGTGGAGGCCCTCGCCGCGCAGGTCGGCCTCCTCCACGGCCGCCCGGAGAGCCGCGCGGCCCTCCGGCTTGGGCACGTAGCCCACCACGATCGTCATGACGAACTCCTCTCGGACTCGGCAGGCGTGGCGGCCACGGCGGCCAGCTCTGCCTCGGTACGGGCCTGGCGGCGGCGGAGCCACCAGCCCAGGAACAGGAAGACCACGAGCGCCGCGTACACGACCGCCGCGAAGGGACTCGTGACCAGGACCGTGGCGTCGCCCTGGCTGATGGCCAGGGCGCGGCGGAGCTGCTCCTCGGCGATGGGGCCCAGGATCAGGCCGACCACCGCCGGCGCGATCGGGAAGCCGAAGTTGCGCATCGCCCAGCCGAGCAGGCCGAGGAGGAACAGCAGGACCAGGTCCTCGGTCGAGGCGCCGACGGAGTAGCTGCCCAGTGCGGCGAAGGTGAGGATGCCGGCGTACAGGTAGGGCCGGGGGATCTGCAGCAGCTTCACCCAGATGCCCACCAACGGCAGGTTCAGCACCAGCAGCAGGACGTTGCCGATGTAGAGGCTGGCGATCAGGGCCCAGATCAGCGCCGACTCGTCCTGGAACAGCAGTGGCCCCGGCTGGATCCCGTAGCTCTGGAAGGCGGAGATGAGGATCGCCGCTGTGGCTGAGGTGGGGAGGCCGAGGGTGAGCAGGGGCACCAGGACCCCGGCCGCCGAGGCGTTGTTGGCCGCCTCCGGGCCGGCGACGCCCTCGATGGCGCCCTTGCCGAACTCCTCGGGGTGCTTGGAGAGCTTCCGTTCCGCCGAGTAGGACAGGAAGGTCCCGACCTCGGCCCCACCGGCCGGGAGGGTGCCGATCGGGAAGCCGATGGCGGTGCCGCGCAGCCACGGCTTCCAGGAGCGGCTCCAGTCCTGCTTGGTCATCCAGCCCTTGCCGGCCGGCACCAACGGGATGGGGCCGCGGCGCAGCCGGGAGGCGACGTACAGCGCCTCCCCGACGGCGAAGACCCCGACCGCCACGACCACGACGTCGATGCCGTCGGCGAGCGCGGGCAGCCCCAGGGTGAACCGCTGCTGACCGGTGAGCGTGTCGGTGCCGACCAGGCCGAGGAACAGCCCGATCCCGAGCGAGGCGATCCCCCGGGGCGGGCTGGAGCCCAGCACCGCGGCCACCGTCAGGAAGGCGAGCACCAGCAGGGCGACGTAGTCCGCCGGGCCGAGCTGGACCGCCAGGCGGGCGATCGTCGGCGCCACCAGGGTCAGTGCCACGGTGGCGATCGTGCCGGCCACGAACGAGCCGATGGCCGCGGTGGCCAGCGCGGCCGAGCCCCGGCCGGCCTTGGCCATCCGGTTGCCCTCCAGGGCGGTGATGATGGAGGAGGACTCACCGGGTGCGTTGAGCAGGATGGACGTGGTCGACCCGCCGTACATGCCGCCGTAGTAGATGCCGGCGAACATGATGAAGGCCGCGGTGGGCTCCAGCGAGTAGGTCAGCGGCAGGAGCAGCGCCAAGGTCATCGCCGGGCCGATGCCGGGCAGGACGCCGACGGCGGTGCCCAACGTGACGCCGATCAGCGCGTACAGCAGGTACATCGGCTGCAGGGCGGTGGCGAACCCGTCGAGCAGCGCGCCGAAGTCACCCAAGGAAGCTCACTCCCTCCAGCGGTCCGGCCGGCAGGTAGAGGTCCAGCAGCTGGGTGAACAGCACCTGGGTGGTGAAGGCGAGCACGGCCCCCACGAGCACGGGCCGCCACCAGGGGCGGGCGCCCAGCGACCAGGCGGCGCCGGCGAAGAGCACGGTCGCCGCGATGGGCCAGCCGAGGGGTTCCACCAGGACGACCAGGGCGGCGAAGGACCCGGTCAGCTTGAGCACGGTGGGCCAGTCGGTGGTGGCCGACGGATCGACGTCCTCCCCCTCCTCGGCGGCGCCACCGCGCCCGCGGGCCAGGTCGACGAAGAGCGCGAGGGAGGTGAGCACCAGCAGCACCCCGACCGCGTACGGGAAGGCCTGCGGGCCCACGGTGTTCACCGAGCTGGGCGCGACGATGGTGCTGGCGTCGACCAGGGTGAAGACCCCCAGCGCGAGCAGCCCCACGGGGAAGGCAGCCTCTGCCCAGGACCACGCCCGCCCCGGCGTACCGGTGCGGGCGTGGTCCTCAGCGGCTGCAGACGAGCTCACTCCACCAGCCCGATGTCCTGCAGGACACCGCGCACCCGCTGCTGCTCCTCCTCGAGGAAGGCATCGAACTCGTCGCCGGACAGGTAGGTGTCCTCCCAGTCGTTGAGCTCCAGCCGCTCCTGCCAGGCGTCGGACTGGACCGCCTCGTCGACGAGGTCGATCAGGTTCTGCCGGGCCTCGTCGGACAGGTCCGGCGGTCCGACGACGCCGCGCCAGTTGCTGAGCTCGACGTCCAGCCCCGCCTCGGTCAGCGTGGGGGCGTCGATGCCCTCGACCCGCTCGGCGCCGGAGACGGCCAGCGCGCGCAGCTCGCCGGCCTCGATCTGCTCGGCGTACTCGGAGACACCCGAGATGCCGGCGGAGACCTGGCTTCCCAGCAGTGCGGCCAGGGACTCACCGCCACCGGAGTAGGCCACGTAGTTCAGGTCCTCGATCGGCACGTCACCGGCCTGGGCGATCAGCCCGGCCAGGATGTGGTCGGTCCCGCCGGCCGAGCCGCCGGCGATCGACACCGCCCGGCCGTTGGCCTTCATGTCGTCGACCAGGTCCTGGATGTCCTGGTACGGCGAGTCGGCGGGCACGACGACGATCTCGTCCTCGGCCGTGAGCCGCGCGATCGGGGTGCTGTCCTCCAGCGTGGCCTGGGACTGGTTGGTCTCGATGGCGCCCAGCATCACCAGGCCCATCACCATCAGGAACTCCTCGCTGCGCTCGTTGGCGAGCTCGGCCAGGCCCACGGTGCCGCCGGCACCGCCGACGTTGGTGACCTGGGTGCTCCCGGCGAGCTCGGCCTCCTCGATGGAGGCGGCCAGCGCCCGGGCGGTCGAGTCCCAGCCGCCACCGGGGTCGGCCGGGGCCATCAGCTCCAGGCGGTCGATCGCCGCCGCCTCCACCTCGCCGCCCCCGGAGTCGCTGCAACCGGTGAGCAGGCCCAGGAGCGCCGCGCCGGCCGCGGCGGTCAGCCGCCAGGGACGCGCACCGGATCGTGGTCGTGCGCTGAGGGTCAGGGACATCGGGTGGACCTCCTCGTCCGCCGGGCCGGGGTCGGCTCGGGTTCGGTCCCGACGCTAGGAAGGCCGCGGCGCGGTGGGAACGTGACGGTCGTACTGGTTGTTTCGGTCTTTGTGGTCCCCGCCACATCCGGCGCCCGCGGCTGCACAATGAGCTGGTGCGCCGCCGGACCATGCCCCTCGGGGTCCAACTGCTGTTGCTGCAGGTGGGGATCGTGCTGACCACCGTGGTCGTGGCGGGTGCGGTGGCCGTCCAGCACCAGTACGAGCAGATCCGCGACGCCTACCGCCAGCAGGTCCTCACCGTGGCCAGCAGCACGGCTCGGCTGCCCAGCGTCGTCGACGCGTACGACCGTCCTGACCCCAGCACGACCCTGCAGCCGCTGGCCGAGCTGATCCGGGCGGCCTCCGGGGTGACCTTCGTGGTCATCACCGACGCCGAGGGGATCCGGTACTCCCACCCCGACCCCGACCGGATCGGGGATCGGGTGTCCACCGATCCGAGCCCCACGCTGGCCGGTGAGGTCTTCGTCGGTTCCGAGGAGGGCACCCTGGGCAGGTCGCTGCGCGCCAAGGTGCCGGTCCGCGACAGCTCCGGTCAGGTGGTCGGCGCCGCCTCGGTGGGCATCCTGGAGAGCCAGCTGGCCGCCGAGTTCCGGCGGGAGGCCCCGGCACTGGTCGCCTGGCTGGCCGGCGCCGCGCTGCTGGGGTCGCTGGGCTCGGTGCTCGTCGTCCGGCTCGTCCGCCGCAGGATCTTCGGGCTGGAGCCGGAGGAGATCGCGCGCCTGCTGGAGACACGGGAGGCGATGGTGCACGGCATCCGCGAGGGCCTGGTCGCCGTGGACCAGCGCGGTCGGGTGGTCCTGGTCAACGACGAGGCCTCGCGGCTGCTCGACCTGTCCGACGACGTGGTGGGCCGCGCCGCCGCCGAGGTCCTGGACGCGGCGATGCTCCCGCTGGTCGCCGGCGACCGCCCGGTGACCGACGAGCTGGTGCTGTCCGGCGAGCGGCTGCTGGTCGCGAACCGCACCCCGGCGGTCGTCGGCGGCCGCCGGGTCGCCGAGGTGCTCACCCTCCGCGACCGCACCGAGCTGGCCAGCGCGCTGCGGGAGCTGGACGGCCAGCGCAACCTGACCAACACCCTCCGCGCCCAGGCCCACGAGTTCAGCAACAAGCTGCACGTCATCCAGGGGCTGATCGAACTGGGCCGGGCGCAGGACGCGGTCGCCTTCATCGACCGGGCCGGTGGCGGGCAGCTGCTCGACAGCCGGTCCCTGGGCGCCGTGGCCGACCCGGCGGTGACGGCCCTGCTGCTCGCCAAGGCGGCGGTGGCCCACGAGCGGGGCATCGCGCTGGCCCTGGTCCCGGGTTCGTCCCTGGCGGCCGGCAGCGGGGACGACGTGGTCACCGTGCTCGGCAACCTGCTGGACAACGCGATGGACGCCACCGGGACCGGCGGGACGGTGACGGTCTTCCTCGGGCCCGGCCCGGACGGCGGGCTGGTCGTGCGGGTGGACGACGACGGGCCGGGAGTGGCCGAGGAGGACCGGGCCCGGGTCTTCGACGTGGGCGTCACGACCAAGCGGGCGACCGACGCCGACCACGGCCGTGGCATCGGCCTTGCGCTGGTGGCCAGGATCGCGGCCCGCCGCGGGGGCTCGGCCACGGTCACCTCCGCGCCCCTGGGCGGCGCCCGGGTCGACGTGCGCCTCGGGGCTCCCGCCCCGGCGATGGCCGAGGTCGCGGCGCCGTGACCGGTGAGCGCACGGTGCGGGTGCTGGTGGTGGACGACGACTTCGCGGTCGCGTCGGTGCACCGGGGGTACGTGGAGTCCGTTCCTGGCCTGGAGGTGGTGGGGGAGGTGCACCGGGGGGTCGAGGCGCTGGAGGCCGTCCAGGCGCTCGCCCCCGACCTGGTGCTCCTGGACATCCACCTGCCGGACCTCTCCGGGGTCGAGGTGCTGCGGCGGCTCCGGTCGCTGGCCGGCCCCCAGCCCGACGTCATCGTCATCACCGCCGCGCGGGAGGTGGAGACGGTCCGGGCGGCGATGACCACCGGGGTCGTCGACTACCTGGTCAAGCCGTTCTCCCTCGGCGCGTTCCGGGAACGGCTGGAGGCCTACCGGGTGCACCGGGTGGAGCTCCTGCGCCGCACGGCCGAGCCGGGACAGGGCCTCCAGCAGAGCGACGTCGACCGGCTCTTCTCCACCAGGCGGCGGGTCAGCGAACGACCCTCGGCCGCACCGCTGCCCAAGGGCCTGTCCCCCCGGACGCTGGAGTTCGTCGCCCGGACGCTCGCCAGCAGCCCCGCCGAGGACCTGTCGGCCGGCGAGGTCGGGCAGCGCTGCGGCCTGGCGCGGGTCAGCGCCCGGCGGTACCTGGAACACCTGGAGCGGTCCGGGCTGGCCGCCGTCCGCCCCCGGTACGGGGCGGCGGGGCGCCCGGAGAACGGGTACCGCTGGACCGGCTGACCGGAGGTGCGGCGGCCGCCCGGACCGCTCAGTGCGCCGGCGGCAGCTGGGCCTGCTCTTCGGCCAGCCGCTCCGCGCCGCTGGTGGTCTTCAGCGGCTTCTCCTTGATGAAGAGCACCACCAGCAGGGCCAGCGCAGCCAGCGGGGTGGCGATCAGGAACAGCTCGGCGGTCGCGTTGCCGTAGGCGTCCTGCACCACCCGGGCGACCTCCGGCGGCAGGCTGGAGACGTCGGGGACGGTGGTCTCACCGCCGCCCTCCGTGCCGCCGCCCAGCACGGCCAGGTCACCGGCGACCCGGCTGGCCAGCACCGCGCCGAGCACGCTCACCCCGACGGTGCCGCCCAGGCTGCGGAAGAAGGACAGCACCGAGGTCGCCGAGCCGAGCTCGCGGGCCGGCACGTCGTTCTGCGCGGCCAGGACCAGGTTCTGCATCAGCAGGCCGACGCCGACACCCAGCACGACCATGAACGCGCCGAGCAGCCAGATCGAGGTCTGCGCGTCGATGGTGGACAGCAGGCCGAAGCCGAGGGTCATCAGCACGCCGCCGGCGACCAGGAACCGCTTCCAGGTGCCGGTCTTGGTGATCAGCGCACCGGCGACGGTGGAGGAGACCAGCAGACCGCCGATCATCGGCAGCGACAGCAGGCCGGCCTCGGTGGGGGAGTAGCCCAGCGAGATCTGGAAGTACTGGGACAGGAAGACGGTGCCGCCGAACATCGCGATCCCGACCAGCGCACTGGCGACCACGGTGAGCGTCACGGTGCGGTTGCGGAAGATGCCGAGCGGGATGACCGGCTCGTCCACCCGCGACTCGACGACGAGCGCCAGGGCCAGCAGCACCGCGGCGCCACCGACCATCAGCGCGGTCGTGCCGGAGAGCCAGTCGAAGTCGTTGCCGGCCAGGGTCACCCAGATCAGCAGGGTGCTCACCCCGGCGGTGATCAGCAGGGCGCCCAGCCAGTCGATCCGGACGTCGTCGCGCGTGACCTGCTCGAGCTTGAGCGTCTTCTGCAGCAGCACGATCGCGGCCAGGGCGAACGGCACGCCCATGAAGAAGCACCAGCGCCAGCCCAGCCACGAGGTGTCCACGATGACGCCGCCGATCAGCGGCCCGGCGACGGTGGCCACGGCGAAGACGGCGCCGAAGATGCCGGCGTACCGGCCCAGCTCACGCGGCGGGATCATCGCCGCCATCACGATCTGCACCAGCGCGGTGAGGCCGCCGGCGCCGGCGCCCTGGATCACCCGGGCGACGATCAGCATCGTGGTGTCCTGGGAGAACCCGGCCAGCAGCGACCCGGCGACGAAGAGGGTCAGCGAGAGCTGCACCAGCAGCTTCTGGCTCACCAGGTCGGCGAGCTTTCCCCACAGCGGCACCGATGCCGTCATGGCGAGCAGCTCGGCGGTGACCACCCAGGTGTAGATCGACTGGCTGCCCTCGAGGTCGGCGATGATCACCGGCAGGGCGTTGGAGACGACGGTCGCGGCCAGGATGGACACGAAGATGCCCACCATCAGGCCGGACAGCGCCTGGAGGACCTCCCGTCGGCTCATCCTGGCCTCGGTGCTGGCTGCGCCGGCTGCGTCGGTCTCCGTGGTGGCGGACATGGTGCTCCTGTCGATGGTGCGGGTCGGTGGAGGTGGAGGTCAGTGCGGAGGCTCGGGCAGGCCGGCGGCCAGTGCGTCCAGCGCCTCGTCGAGCAGGGTGGTGAGCGGGACGGCGCCGCGCTGGACGTGCCAGCGGGAGAAGGTCACCCGGACAGCGGCGGACAGCACGGCGGCGAGCAGACCGGGGTAGAGGTCTGTCTCGGCGTCCTGGCCGGTCCGCTCGGCGATCGCCACGGCGACCTCCCGCTCGTCGGCCGCACCGATCTCCACCAGCCGGGGGAGCAGTGAGGGGTTGCCGGCGACGACGGTGATCCGGTCGCGCAGCGCCGCGGCGTCGGCCTCGAGCTCGGTGAGGTCCGCGTGCAGGGCGGTGCGGGCGGCGGCGAGCACGCCGGTGCCGGCGGGCTGGGCGCGCAGCCGGGCGGAGAGCCGTGGCTGGTCGGTGCCGGCGGGGAACAGCAGCGCCTCCTCCTTGGCGGAGAAGTGGTTGAAGAACGTCCGGTAGGAGACGTCGGCCGCGGCCGCGACGGCCTCCACGGTGACGTTCTCCCAGCCGAGCTCGATCGCCAGCCGGAGGGTCGCCGCGGCCAGCGCGGCCCGGGTGTCGGCCTTCTTCCGCTCACGCAGCCCTCGCTCGGTCATGCGCTCAGGATGCGCCGCTCGCTGCACACTGTGCAAGCTTGCTCGCTGTGCAGCTCATCACCACGGTGCGGCGCGGCTGCCCCCCTTCGCCGGGCGGCGGCGGCACGATCGACGCCGTGACGGCGACCACCGAGGTGCGGGCCCGCCGCCGGGCACCTCTCGCGCTGGCCGTGCTCGCCGGCGTGCTGGCCGGTGTCGCGGCCAAGGCGGGGGACGAGTCGGGGTGGCGGTGGGCGGCCGACCTCGGCTCCTACCCGGCTGCCTGGGTGCTGGCCGTGGCACTGATCGGCTGGGCGGCGCCGTCGCCCTCCGCCGCTGCCCTCCGCTCCGGGGTGTTCTTCGCGGCGATGACGGTGGCCTACTACGCGTGGGCCGCGCTGGTCCTGGACTTCGGCTGGTCGGTCCGGCTGCTGGTCGCCTGGCTGGTGTTGTCGGCCACCGCGGTGCCGGTCACCGCCGTGGCGGCGCACGTGGCGACCCGGGGCTCGGGGTGGCTGCCGGGAGCCCTGCTCGCGACGGCCGCCGGGATCACTCTGGGCGGTGGTGCGCTGGCCGACGCCGGTGACCACCCGGTGCAGGCGGTGGTCGACGTCGTCGTCGCACTCATGCTCGTCGTCGTCCTGGCCCGTGACCTGCGCACCCGGCTCTGGGCCGCGGCGCTGACGCTCCCGCTCACCGGGGTGGCCGCGGTGCTCCTGGGTCTGCTGCGCGACCTGCTGGGCTGAGCGCGTGCTCATCGTGCTGGGCGGCCTGCCCGGGGTCGGGAAGACGACGGTCGCCCGGTCGGTGGCCGGCGCGCTGGGCGCGGCCCACCTGCGGGTCGACGCCTTCGAGGTCGCCCTGCTCCGGCAGGGCCTGGTGCCCGCTCCGGCCGAGGTCGGCGCGCACGGCTACGACCTGGCGCTGGCCGCCGCCGACACCTGCCTGACCGCCGGCACCGGCGTCCTGGTCGACGCGGTCTTCGACGTCGCCGCCGCCCGCCGGCCGTTCCGGGACCTGGCGACCCGGCACGGTGTCCCGGTGCACTGGGTGCGGCTGATCTGCACCGACCGGGCCGAGCACCGGCGCCGGGTCGAGGAGCGCTCCGCCGACCTCCCCGGCCACGTCCTCCCGACCTGGGAGCAGGTGCAGGCCCGGCGGGTCGACCAGTGGCACGACCGGCACACCGTCGTCGACACCGCCGGCGGCGACCCGGTCGTCGCCACGCTCGCGGCGGTCCGCGACGGACGCGTCAGCTGACGGGGTCGCCGGCCGACTCGCGGCGCTTCTTGTTCTTCTTCTTGCGCTCGGCGGCCTCGTCGTTCGGGTCCTCGGGCACCAGCCGGTTGAGCTCGCCACGGATGAAGTCGCGGGTGGCCAGCTCGCCGACCGACACCCGCAGCGACGCCAGCTCCCGGGCCAGGTACTCGGTGTCGGCGCGGGTCTGGGCGGCGCGGTTGCGGTCCTCCTCGGCCTGGATCCGGTCGCGGTCGGCCTGCCGGTTCTGCGCGAGCAGGATCAGCGGTGCGGCGTAGGCGGCCTGGGTGGAGAAGGCCAGGTTCAGCAGGATGAACGGGTAGGGGTCCCAGCGCAGGTCGACCGCGACGACGTTCAGCACGATCCAGACGATCACGAGGATCGTCTGCACCGCGAGGAACCGGCCGGTGCCCAGGAACCGGGCGATCCCCTCGGCGAACCGGCCGACCGCGTCGGGGTCCAGTCGCAGGAAGCTGCCGATGCCCCGGGCGGTGCGGGGCTGGTCCAGCCGCAGGTCGGCGCGCCGCTCGGCCTCAGCCACGACGGGACCTCTCGCGCCAGTCCTCGGGAAGCAGGTGGTCCAGGACGTCGTCGACGCTCACCGCACCCACCAGCCGGCCCTGCGGGTCGACCACCGGCGCGGCCACCAGGTTGTAGGTGGCGAAGTAGCGGGTGACCTCGGTCAGCGGCGTCTCCGGGCGAAGCGGCTCCAGGTCGTCCAGCACCCCGCTGACCAGCCCGGACGGCGGCTCGCGCAGCAGCCGCTGGATGTGCGCCAGCCCCAGGTACCGCCCGGTCGGGGTGGCCGACGGCGGCCGGCAGACGTAGACCTGGCTGGCCAGCGCCGGGGAGAGCTCGGGGGTGCGGACCCGGGCCAGCGCCTCGGCGATCGTCGCGTCGGGGGCGAGGATCACCGGCTCGCTGGTCATCATCCCGCCGGCGGTGTCCTCGGAGTACTTCAGCAGCTGGCGCACCGGCTCGGCCTCGTCCGGCTCCATCAGCTCGAGCAGCCGGTCCCGGTCGAGGGTGGAGAGCTCGGCCAGCAGGTCAGCGGCGTCGTCGGGGTCCATCTCCTCCAGGACGTCGGCGGCCCGGCGTTCCTTCAGGGTGCCCAGGATGGTGATCTGGTCGGCCTCGGGCAGCTCGCCGAGCACGTCGGCGAGCCGGGGGTCGTCCATCGCCTCGGCGACCTCGTGCCGCCGCTTGATCGGCAGCTCCTGCAGCGCGTGCGCCGCGTCGGCGGCGTTGAGCTCGCGGTAGGTGGCGATCAGCGTCTCGGCGCTCTGCCCGGTCTCGGGCAGGGCGAGCCCGCTGACCTCGTCCCACGCCAGCTGGTGCAGCTGCCCGCGACGGCCCAGCCGGCCCGGCTCCTGGACGGCGAGGCGGGAGACGACCCAGTCGCCGGTCCGGGTCTGCTCGATCGCGGCGTCGACGACGGCGGCCGGCCGGTCGGACTCCTGGATGGTCACCCGCCGGTCCAGCAGCTCGCCCAGCACCAGGGTCTCCCCGGCCCGCTGCTCGAAGCGCTTCAGGTTGACCGTGCCCGAGGACAGCCGCACCGAGGCGGAGTCCACGCCGGTGACCCGGCCCATCGGGCAGAAGATCCGGCGCCGCGGCACCACCTCGACGATGAGGCCCAGCACGCGCGGCGCGGCGGTGCCGACCCGCAGTGCGATGAGCACGTCGCGGACCTTGCCCACCCGGTCGCCGTTGGGGTCGAAGACGGTCAGCCCGGCCACCCGGGACACGTACGCCCTCGTCACCGTCGTCACTGGCCCTCCTCGATGCTGCGTCGGTCCCGGGACCAGTGGCCGGCGGCGACCTCGGGAACTCGGCCACCGGAGCGGAAGGCTACCGTCGCCGTCGTGGCGGCTCCGGGACCCGATCGACTCAGCTACGAGGTCGTGGACGTGTTCGCGCCCCGGCCCTACGCCGGCAACCCGCTGGCGGTGGTGTTCGACGCCGACGGGCTGACCACCGAGCAGTGCCAGGCGCTGGCCTTCGAGTTCCACCTCTCGGAGACCTCGTTCCTCTGCGCGCCCACCACCTCCGACGCCGACTACCGGGTGCGGATCTTCACGCCGTTCGCCGAGCTGCCCTTCGCCGGGCACCCGAGCGTCGGGGCCGCGCACACGCTGGTGCGCACCGGTCGGCTGCCCGCCGGTCGGGTGCGCCAGGAGTGCGGCGTCGGCGTCCTCGACCTGACCGTGGACGACGCGGGGGCAGCCCTCGGCGGTGGCCGGCCGACCCTCGAACCGGGGCCGGACCCCGCCGTCCTGGCGGCCGCGCTGGGCCTGTCCGCCGCGGACCTGGCCGACTCCCCGGTGCACGTGGCCGGCTGCGGCCTGCCCTTCGCCTACCTGGCCGTGCAGCCCGGCGCGGTCGACCGGGCGCGCCCGGACCAGGGCGCGCTGGACCTGCTCGGCGTGGGGGAGGGCGTCTCGGTGCTCAGCTGGGACGCCGGCACGGCCACCGCGTACGCCCGGGTGTTCGCCGGCGACCTGCGCTGGGGGGAGGACCCGGCCACCGGTTCGGCGGCGCTGGGCGCGGGGGTCTGGCTGGCCGCGACCGGCCTGGTGCCGGCGGACGGGACGACGGAGTACACGATCCGGCAGGGCGAGCAGCTCGGCCGGCCGTCGGTGCTGTCGTGCACGGTCACCGCCGCCGGCGGCCGGGCCACCGCGGCCACCGTCGCGGGCACCGTGCTGCCGATCGCCAGCGGCACCATCCGGGTCCCGGCGCGGTGACCGATCCCGCCGCTCCGCCCCGGTCACCGGCGCGCGCGGTGGGCGCCGCCGCCCCGTCGCTGTCGCCCTGGGCGGTGCACCGGCCGGGCGGTCGGGAGGTGGGGCTGATGGCGGTCGCCGTCATCGGGGTGTCGTTCTCCGGCCCGCTCACCGCCATGGTGGCCACCTCGTTCCTGGCGATCGCCTTCTGGCGCAACGCCGCCGGGGCGGTCCTGCTGCTGCCGGTCCTGCTGCTGCGCGAGCGCGCGACGCTGACCGGCCTGCGACCCCGGCAGCTGGTCAGCTCCGTCGTCGCCGGGCTCTTCCTCGCTGCCCACTTCGCCGCCTGGCTGCCCAGCCTGTCGATGACGACGGTCGCCGCCTCGACCGCACTCGTCACGACGACGCCGATCTGGACGGCGCTGGCCGCCCGCGTCTCCGGCGTCCACCTGCCCCGGCAGGTGTGGTGGGGGCTGGCGCTGGCGGTGTTCGGCGCCGCGCTGATCGCCGGGGTCGACGTCACCGTCTCCTGGACGGCGCTGGCCGGTGACGGGCTCGCGCTGCTGGGGGCGATCTGCGCCGGTGGCTACATGCTCGCCGGTGCCCGGGCGCGGGAGCGGCTGACCACCTCCGCCTACGCCGTCGTCTGCTACTCGACCTGTGCGGTGGTCCTGGCCGTCGCCGCGCTGGTCGTCGGGGTGCCGCTGGCCGGCTTCAGCGCGCGGGACTGGTGGCTGATCGCGGCGATCACCGTCTGCGCGCAGCTGTTCGGGCACACGCTGCTGAACCTGGTGCTCTCCTCGGTGGGGCCGACGGTGGTGGGGCTGGCGGTGCTGCTGGAGGTGCCGGGTGCGCTGCTGGTCGCGCTGGTGCTGCTGCAGCAGGTGCCGCCCCTGCTGGCGCTGCCGGGGATGATAGCCGTGGTGATCGGGGTGGCCCTGGTGATCCGCGGCGGCCGCCCCACGCCGGAGGCCGATCCGGTGTAGGACCGAGGCGCTGTTGATCATCGGCGAACGGCTGCTCGACACGCCGGTGGTGGCCGCCGTTCACCGATGATCAACCGGAGGGGCGGGTCGTTCAGCGGACCCGAGCCGATCCAGCTGTCAGTCGTGCAGCAGGACGAGGCCGGGGCGCCCGTTCGGCGCATCCGGACCGTGTCCGACGCGGCGCCAGCCGCGCTGCTCATAGAGAGCGAGCGCAGGCGTGGGCTCGTCGCGGGTCACGAGCCACGCGCGCTGTCGGGTCTCGGCCAGCAGTGTGTCCAGCAGCGTCCCGCCCAGCCCCTGCCGACGGCGGCTCGGGTCGACGACCAGTAGGCAGACCGCGAAGCTGTCCTCCAGCAGGTCCGCCGCCGCGTCGAGGCGTGTGTGGAGCTGGCGTCCCCACGGGTCGGCCTGCTCGGTCCAGTGCCACGGGTGGCCGTAGGCGAATCCGACCAGTCGCCCGCCCGCGCGCAGCGAGGTGGTGAGCAGGTCCGGTCGGGGGAGGAGCGCGCCGTATAACTCGGCGAAGACCCCGGCGACCTCGGGTGGCTCCCACAGCGGTGCGTCCCGTGACGCTTGTCGATACAGGTGCTCGACCTCTGCCACCGCCGGTGCTCCGTCGCTTCCTTGCGTCAGCACGAGGTCCGGACCCACGGAATGACCGTAGCCAGCCCCGCTGCTGTTGACCATCGGCGAACGGTTGTTCGACACGCCGGTGGTGGCCGCCGTTCGCGATGATCACGCGGGCTGGGGGGCTGGGGGGCGGGGACTCGCGGGGCAGCGTCGCTACTCTCCGGTAACCAACGTCGACCAGCAGCGGAGGCACCGTGGCCGAGCTCCGATCCCGTCGTTCCAACCTCGCCGTCCCGGGCAGCAACCCCCGGTTCCTGGAGAAGGCCAAGAGCCTCCCAGCCGACCAGGTCTTCCTCGACCTCGAGGACGCCTGCGCCCCGCTGGCCAAGCCCGGGGCGCGGAAGAACATCGTCGCCGCGCTCAACGAGGGCGGCTGGGGGAGCAAGATCCGCACCGTCCGGGTCAACGACTGGACGACGGAGTGGACCTACCGCGACGTCGTCGAGGTCGTCGAGGGCGCCGGCGCGGAGCTCGACTGCCTGATGCTGCCGAAGGTCGCGGACGCCGCCCAGGTGAAGGCGCTGGACCTGCTGCTCACCCAGATCGAGAAGAGCAACGGGCTCGAGGTCGGCCGGATCGGCATCGAGGCGCAGATCGAGACGGCGCAGGGCCTGATCAACGTCAACGACATCGCGTTCGCCAGCGACCGGATCGAGACGATCATCTTCGGCCCGGCCGACTTCATGGCCAGCATCAACATGAAGTCGCTGGTGGTCGGCGCCCTGCACCCCGACTACCCGGGCGACCCGTTCCACCACATCCTGATGACTATCCTGATGGCCGCTCGAGCCCGCGGGGTGCAGGCCATCGACGGCCCGTTCCTGCAGGTGCGCGACGTGCCCGCGTTCGAGGAGGTGGCCAAGCGCTCGGCCGTGCTCGGCTTCGACGGCAAGTGGGTGCTGCACCCCGGGCAGATCGACGCGGCCAACGAGATCTACGCGCCGTCGCAGGAGGACTTCGACCACGCCGAGCTGATCCTCGACGCCTACGAGTGGGCCACCTCGGAGGCCGGCGGCAAGAAGGGCTCGGCGATGCTCGGCGACGAGATGATCGACGAGGCCAGCCGGAAGATGGCGCTGGTGATCGCCGGCAAGGGGCGCGCGGCCGGGATGTCCCGCACCTCGAGCTTCACCCCGCCGGAGAGCTGACCCGCCCCCTCGCAGGGCTCGTCGAGGGCCCCGTCCCGAGGAGGACGGGGCCCTCGCTCAGGGCGCGAACGCGCCGTCGCTGATCGAGGCGAGCAGGCCGATCCAGACGACCAGCCCGGTCGCCATCAGGGTCGTGCCGAGGCCGCCGACGATCACGGCGGCCAGCGCCAGGCCGTCGCCCTGCTCGCCGCTCCGCCGGATCTGGCCGCGGGCCAGCAGACCGAGCACCAGGCCGACCGGGGCGAAGAGGAACGTGGCGACCAGGGCGACGATCGCCAGCTGGTTGGTCGGCCGCCGCCATCCCGGCCAGTACCCGGCCGGCCCGTAGGACGACGGTCCGTACCCGGGCGGCCCCAACGCCGGTGGCCCGTACCCCGGCGGTCCGAAGGGCGGTGGCCCGTACCCCGGCGGCCCGTGGGGCGGCGGCTCGTACCCGGGTGGCCCGTGGGTCGGGGCGCCGGACGGCGGCGCGGCGTAGCCGGGCGGGTCCCCGCGGTAGAAGTCGTCCTGGCTCACCGCGTCAGTGTGCCGGTCAGGCGCCGATCGCCTCGGCAGGCAACGCGGCGATGCGGGTGGCGATCGACCGGCCGGCGGCGGCGGTGGTCTCCGGGTCGTCGCCGATCAGCACCGAGAGCACCTGGCCCCGCGCCTGGGCGAGGACGACCTGGGTGGTGCCGTCGCTGAGGCGGTATTGGAAGACCACGCTGTTGGCGGCCAGTCCCTCCGCGCTCGGGGCCGGCTCGAACGTGTACTCCTCGACCGGGCAGCGGGCGAACGCCTCGACCAGCTCCTGGACGGCGGTCGTCGCGGCGGCCGGGGTCGCGTAGGCGATCGCCTCCGACGACAGCTGTGCGGTGCCCTCGGCGTCCAGCCCCACCACCGGCTGCTTCGCCGTCCGCTCCGACTCGGAGGCGAAGGTGTAGCCGCAGATGCCGTCGAGGCTCGGGTTCCCCGCCAGGTCGGCGTCCGAGGGGACCGGGTTGGCCTGCACCGACCAGCCCTCGGGCAGGTCGGCTGCCCGCAGGGCGGTCGCCACGATCGCCTCGACCGGGTCCTGCGCGGCGGCGGGGTCGGCTGCCGCCGCCGCCTCGGCGGCCGCGCCGGCCGGGGCGGGCTCGGCGGTGCCCGCGCTGGTCGCCGAAGCGTCGGCGGGCTCCTCGGTGGTCCCGCACCCGGCCAGCGCCAACAGGGCTGCGGCGGCGGGGACGAGGAGGCGGTGGCGGTGCGTCACCACAGCGACGGTAACCGCATCAGCTGGGCGGCCGGGACGCCGCAGGACAGGCCCGGGCGTGCCCCATACTCCCGGGATACTCGCGAGTAACCGAGACACCGTCGTCCCGAGGAGTGTGCGCATGACCCGCCTGGCCCAGACCGCGGACCTGACCGACGTCCAGACCGAGATCCTGTCGACGGTCCGCAGCTTCGTGGACAAGGAGATCATCCCCAGGGCCCAGGAGCTGGAGCACGGGGACGTCTACCCGACGGAGATCGTCGAGGGGCTCAAGGAGATGGGCATCTTCGGGCTCACCATCCCCGAGGAGTTCGGGGGGCTGGGGGAGTCGCTGCTGACCTACGCCCTGGTCGCCGAGGAGATCGCCCGCGGCTGGATGAGCGTCTCCGGCGTCATCAACACGCACTTCATCGTGGCGCACCTGATCACCCAGCACGGCACCCCGGAACAGCAGGCCGACCACCTGCCGCGGATGGCCACCGGCGACCTGCGGGGCGCGTTCTCGATGTCCGAGCCGGAGCTGGGCAGCGACGTCGCGGCGATCCGGACGAAGGCCACCCGCGACGGCGACGAGTACGTCATCAACGGTTCGAAGATGTGGCTGACCAACGGAGAGAACGCCACCCTGGTCGCCTTCCTGGTCAAGACCGACGAGGGCAGCGACTCGCCCTACAAGAACATGACCACGTTCCTGGTGGAGAAGACCCCGGGCCTGGGTGAGCGGCTGCCCGGATTCTCCATCCCGGGGCGCATCGACAAGATGGGCTACAAGGGGATCGACACCACCGACGCCAGCTTCGACGGGTTCCGGATCGGCGCGGACAAGGTCCTCGGCGGGCAGCCCGGGCGCGGTTTCTACCAGATGATGGACGGCGTCGAGGTCGGCCGGGTGAACGTCGCCGCCCGGGGCTGCGGGGTCGCGATCCGGGCCTTCGAGCTGGCCATCGAGTACGCCCAGCAGCGGGAAACCTTCGGCAAGCCGATCGCCCAGCACCAGGCCATCGCCTTCAAGCTCGCCGAGATGGCCACCAAGGTCGAGGCGGCCCACACGATGATGGTGCGCGCGGCCCGGCTGAAGGACTCCGGCGCCCGTTTCGACGTCGAGGCCGGCATGGCCAAGCTGCTGGCCAGCGAGTTCGCCAGCGAGGTCACCCAGGACTCCTTCCGCATCCACGGCGGCTACGGCTACTCCAAGGAGTACGAGATCGAGCGGCTGATGCGCGAGGCGCCGTTCCTGCTGATCGGCGAGGGCACCAGCGAGATCCAGAAGACGATCATCAGCCGCGGCCTGCTCAAGGAGTACGCCAGCAAGCGCTGACCCCGGCAGGGGCCAAAGTCGCGACTTTGGCCCCTCGGGGCGGGTGGAACAGCGGGGCGGGTGGGTGCCTTGCACGGGGCATGAGAGCTGCAGGAGTGACGGAGTTCGGTGGTCCGGAGGCCCTGCGCCTGATCGACGTGCCGCAGGAACCGCTGGGCCCTGGCCAGGTGCGCGTGCGGGTGACGGCCGCGGCGGTCAACCCGACGGACACCTACGCGCGCAACGGCACCTACGCCCAGCGTGACCCGGTGAAGGAGTTCCCCTACGTGCCCGGCATGGACGTCGCCGGGGTGCTGGACGAGATCGGGGACGGCGCCGACACCGACATCCACGTCGGCGAGCACGTGATCGGCGTCGTCGTCCCGACCGGCGCCCACGGCGGCTACCGCGAGGACGTCGTGCTGCCCGCCGGCTCGATCGCCCGCGCTCCCGACGGCGTCGGCGACGCCGCGGCGGCCACGCTGCCGATGAACGGCCTGACCGCCCGGCTCGCGCTGGACCGGATGGCGCTGCAGCCGGGCCAGGTGCTCGCGGTGACCGGCGCGGCCGGGGCGTTCGGCGGCTACGTCGTCCAGCTGGCCAAGAGCGAGGGGCTGACCGTCGTGGCCGACGCCAAGGCCGAGGACGAGCAGCTGGTGCGCGACCTGGGTGCCGACGTCGTGGTCCGGCGCGGGGACGACGTCGCGGCGCGGATCCGCGAGGAGTTCCCCGACGGCGTCGACGGGCTGGCCGACGGCTCGGTGCAGGATGCCGCCGTGCTGCCCGCGGTGAAGGACGGCGGGGCCGTCGCGACGGTCCGCGGCTACCGCGGCGACGGGCAGCGCGACCTGCGGGTGTTCCCGGTGATGGTGCGCGACTACGCCGAGGAGCACGCGAAGCTGGACCGGCTGCGCGAGCAGGTGGAGAAGGGCGAGATCACCCTCCGGGTGGCGCAGACCTTCCCGGCGGCGAAGGCCGCGGAGGCCCACCGCCGGCTCGAGGCCGGTGGCGTGCGGGGACGTCTGGTCCTCACCTTCTGACGGCGGTGGACAGGCCGGCATGAGACGTCGGCGGCGCAGGGGTTCGTGGGGCTCGCTCTGGTCCAAGGGCTCGGTGCTGTCGATCGGCTCGGTGCTGTCGGCGCAGTCCCGGGGGTCCTTGCTGTCGTGGCGGTCGGCGGGCGCCTGCCCGGGGGAGTGCGACTGCTGCGGGTCAGCCGGCTGAGGTGCCCAGGTGCTTGGCCGCCTCCCGACGGGAGAGCGGGCTGAGCTCGTGCTCGGCGAGGAACCGGCGCACCCAGTCGGGGTCGGTCTTGGTGTGCTCGCGCAGCGCCCAGCCGATCGCCTTGCGGACGAAGAACTCCGGGTCGCCGGCGTTGACCTCGATCACCTCGGTGAGCAGCGCGGTGTCGGTGCGCTCCTTGGCGCCGAGCTGGGCGATGACGGCGCTGCGCCGCAACCAGCGGTCCGGGCTCCGCGCCCAGCCCTGGAGCACCGGCCGCAGCTGCGCCGGGTGGGCGAGCAGCAGGTCGCGGACCCGGGGCTGGACCCCGTCGACCAGGTCCCACCACGCGCCCGAGGTGATCATCTCCTCGACCAGCGGCAGCAGCTGCAGGTCACGGCGGGCCGCCGACAGGCTGGTGAGCGCGATGGCGGCGTGCCGCTCCTCCCGGGCGGACGCCTCCCGCCACAGCCGGCCGGCTGCCCGTTCGACGTCCGCCGGGTGCGTTGTCGCGGCGGCCCGGACGATCCGGCGGACCTCGGGCAGCCGCACCCCGAGGCAGGGCTCCGCCGTCTTCAGGTAGGCCTGCATGCTGCGGCCCCGCTCGGGGTCCGCGGACGCCCGCAACGCGGCGCGCACCTCCCGGACCAGGTCGGCAGCGGCCATGCCGGGGATCCTGCCGCAGTCGGATCGCCCGCAGCGAGCCCCCGTGCGAGGCTGCCGGGGAGGTCGCCCGCCGGTGCGCGGCCCTGGTCGGGAGGTCCCGTGAACGGCGCGCAGGCAGTCATCCGCACCCTGGTCGACGGCGGGGTGGACGTCTGCTTCGCCAACCCCGGCACCTCGGAGATGCACTTCGTCGCCGCGCTGGACGACGTCCCGGAGATGCGGGCGGTGCTCACCCTGTTCGAGGGGGTCGCGACCGGCGCCGCCGACGGGTACGCCCGGATGACCGGCTCGCCGGCGGCGACGCTGTTGCACCTGGGGCCCGGGCTGGGCAACGGGATCGCCAACCTGCACAACGCCCGCCGAGCCCGGACGCCGCTGGTCAACGTCGTCGGCGACCACGCGCTGACCCACAAGGGGCTGGACGCGCCACTGGAGTCCGACATCGACGCGCTGGCCGGCACGGTGTCGGGGTGGGTGCGCCGGTCGCTGGCGACGAGCCAGGTCGGTGCGGACACCGCCGACGCGATCGCCGCGGCCCGCGAGTGGCCGGGACAGGTCGCCACCCTGGTGTTGCCGGCTGACGTCTCGTGGACCGAGGGCGGGTCCGTCAGCCTGCCCAGGGGACCGCGGTCGGCTCCGCGCGTGCCGGACTCCGAGGTCGAGGTCATCGCCGGGCTGCTCGGGCCCTCGACGATGCTCTTCCTCGGCGGCGACGCGGTGCTGGAGCCCGGGCTGCGGGCCGCCGCACAGGTCGCCGCGGGCACTGGCACCCGGCTGCTGTCCCAGCGGTCGCCCGCGCGGATGCAGCGCGGCGCGGGGCTGCCCGACGTGCTCAAGCTGCCCTATCCGCCCGAGGGGGCGCGCAAGCAGCTGGACGGCGTGCAGCACCTGGTGCTGGTCGGTGCCGCGGAGCCGGTGGCGTTCTTCGGCTACCCCGGCATGGACGGCCGGCTGGTGCCCGAGGGCTGCACGGTGCACGTGCTCACGACCCCGGGGGAGGACGGCGTCGCGGCGCTGCAGGCGCTGGCCCAGCTGGCCGCTCCGGACGCCGTCCCGCAGCTGGCCGAGGCCCGCCGTCCGGACCTGCCGACCGGGGAGCTGGACATCCAGGCCATGGCGGAGGTGGTCGGCGCGTTGCTGCCCGAGCGGGCGATCGTCGTCGACGAGGCGCTGACGAGTGGCTACTTCCTGCCCATGGCGACCGTCGGGGCACCCGCACACGACTGGCTGACCCTCACCGGCGGGGCGATCGGGCAGGGCATGCCGGTGGCCGTCGGTGCCGCGGTGGCCTGCCCGGACCGGCCGGTGATCTCGCTGCAGGCCGACGGCAGCGCGATGTACACGATCCAGGCGCTGTGGACCCAGGCGCGGGAGGGTCTCGACGTCACCACCGTCATCTGCGACAACAGCGCCTACGCGATCCTCGCGGGCGAGCTGGAGAGCGTGGGGGCGGCCAGCGGGGGAGAGCGCGCCGGGAAGCTGCTGGACCTGGGCGGTCCGGCGCTGGACTTCGTCGCGCTGGCCACCGGGATGGGCGTACCGGCCACCCGGGCGAGGACGGCCGAGGAGCTGGCCGAGCAGTTCCGCGCTGCGCTGACCGAGCCCGGGCCGCACCTGATCGACGCCGTCCTGCCGCGCAGCTGATCAGGTGTCCGCGACGCGCGCCTCCTCCTCGGCCGGCGAGCGCCGGCCGAAGTAGAAGATGCCGATCCCCAGCGACACGACGAGCAGCACGGCCATGAAGACCAGCAGCGGCACCGCGCCGAACTGGGCGATGAGCGGCAGCGCCGCCGCCGTGACCAGGCCGCCGCCGAAGAAGGGCTCGAAGGCCAGCTGTTTGTAGCCGAAGGCCTCCATCGCGGGGGTCGCGGCGTTCGGGTCGGCGACCCGGATGAGGATCAGCCCGGTGGCCGTGACGCCGAGGGACTGCCCGAGGTCGCCGATGCCGCGCTCGAACCAGAACCGCGGGATCATCCGGCGGGCCAGGAAGACGAAGACGCCGACGTTCCAGCCCAGCCCGGCGATGGCGAGCAGCAGGAACGTCACCCAGTTGTCCGCGATCGCCTGGATGGAGAGCGTGGCCAGGGCGCTGATGATCAGCAGGTCCAGCGCGATGCCCTGGATGCGCAGCATCATCTGCCGGTCGACGATGCCGGTGTAGTCGAAGCGGTCGACCAGCTTCTGCACCGCGACGCCGCCGATCATCGCCAGCGGGAACAGTGGCACGTACTCGAAGAGCTCGACGGTGTCGGCCCACAGCAGCCGCTCCAGCGCCTGCAGCGCTTCCAGCAGGGCGAGGCCCAGCAGGATCGCCACGGCGACGACGGCGAAGTGGATGGCCAGCGGCTCGACCGAGGCGGTGCGCACCGTCAGCATCGCCGCCGGCTTCTGCTCCTCCCGCTCGTAGAGCCCGCGCTGCTCGGCCAGCGAGGTCTTCGCGTCGCTCTCCAGCACCTCGGCGCGGCCGGTGTGCACCCCCCAGTTGATCAACGCGATGCCGACGACGACACCGGCGACGACGCCCACCGTGGCCAGGCCGAGGGCGAGGTCCTGCCCCTCGGGGAAGCCGAGCTCGGCGAAGGTGTCGCCCAGCCCGGCCGCGGTTCCGTGGCCGCCCTCGAAGCCGACCTCGATCAGCGCGCCGACCATCGGGTCCTGGCCGAGGAAGGGCACCAGCAGCAGGACGGCGAGCAGCAGTCCGATCACGTACTGGCCCGACGCCATGGTGACGCCGAGCGCCAGCTGCGGGCCGGCGAGTTCGGCGGCCTCCTTCACCTTGGGGATGCGCTCGCCGAGGAACAGCGTCGCGAAGACCACCGAGATGAGCAGGCCGGGCAGCGACGCCCAGACGTCGAGGAACTCCGCCGGCCACAGGCCGCCGGTGAACGGCGCGTCCTCCCCGCCGATCGCCTCGGCGATCGAGCCGACCACCTCCGGGCCGATCAGCAGGGCCAGGAAGCCGCCGATGATCGAGCTGGGGAGGAAGAGCTTCTGGGCGATCCGTGACCGGATCCTGATGAGCTTGGCGACCAGGAGCAGGACGCCCAGCACCAGCAGGCTGAGCCCGATGACGTCGGCGGACACGGTGCCTCCCACGGGTGGGTCCGTGTCGGGGACCGGTCACGCCGGGTGGTCCCTGACGGGTGGGGAACACCCTGGCGGCTCACGGGCCCACCCGACAACCCCCGGTCGGCGCGGCGGTCAGTCCGCCAGCAACACCTCGGTGGTGCCCGTGGCCCGGTCCCACACGATCGACCCGCCCTGGAAGTCGCTGCGGCGCCCACCCTCGACGGCGTACTCCCCGCTCACCGGGTAGCCCAGTGACCCCTTCTCCCAGTCGAGGTCTGCCCAGCGGCTTCGGATGGCGCCGTAGACCTCGTGGGCTCCGGTGTCGGGGGTCCAGTAGATCGAAGCACCGCCGCTGCCGTTGAAGTGGTTGAAGCGGCCGATGCCGTCGGGGGTGGGGCGTTCGCCGGTCACCGGGTAGCCCAGCGGTCCCTGCTCCCAGTCGAGGTCTGTCCAGCGGCTTCGGATGGCGCCGTAGACCTCGTGGGCTCCGGTGTCGGGGGTCCAGTAGATCGAGGCGCCGCCGCTGCCGTTGAAGTGGTTGAAGCGGCCGATGCCGTCGGGGGTGGGGCGTTCGCCGGTCACCGGGTAGCCCAG
>NZ_JAPVBJ010000011.1:122529-216351 GCF_026967985.1 Modestobacter sp. VKM Ac-2984
TCGAGGTCTGTCCAGCGGCTTCGGATGGCGCCGTAGACCTCGTGGGCTCCGGTGTCGGGGGTCCAGTAGATCGAGGCACCGCCGCTGCCGGCGTAGTGCTGGAACTGGCCGACCTGGTCCGGAGTCGGCTTCTCCCAGGTCACCGGGGGGCCGAGTGCTCCGTCGGCCTGGCCCAGCGACCGGTACAGCAGCTCGATGGCCGACCAGTTCACCGACACGCCCTGGTTGCTCGCGGCCTGCGCCCGTTCGGCGATGAGCGGCCAGACGTTGGCCAGGCAGCCCTGCAGCGAGATGGACTGCTGCTGCATCACCGGGGCCGTCTGGCCCCCGCTCGGACAGTCCCGGTGGCCGAGCCCGAGCCAGTGCCCGACCTCGTGCAGGATCACGTACTGCTGGTACAGCGGGAGCCCGAGCGTCCAGGAACTCGTGCCCAGGCGCCACCGCTCGTCGTTGATGTAGACGGTTCGACCGACCCGGCAGCTCCACGTGCTGCTGCAGCCGGGAGCTGCGTTCCCGACCACGGCGGGGGAGGCGAGGACGAGGTCGAAGTCGGCGCCGGAGGGGACCTGCTCGAACGCGAGGGTCCCGCCGAGGCTCCAGCCGCGGTAGTCAGCGAGCGTTTCGGCCGCCACCGCGGAGAACTGGCCGAGATCGCCGGCGACCGCACCACGCGCGGAGACGGTGTAGGTCACCGTCCGCTCCACCGCCTGGGCTGTGCTGGCGCCCGGGGTCACGACCGTCGCGATCGCGATCAGCGCGGTCAGGATCACTTTCGCGTACCGGTTCATCTGCCCTCATCCCTCGCCGATCGCGCGGTCGCGCGGTCGCGTGTGAGTCCCGATGTGAACCCATCGACGAACGAGCTCGCGGTGTCGATGGGTTCGATTTCTGGCCTGCACCGTAGTGAGCCGGAAGGGTGGTACGCGAGGCCCACCAGCGGGGCCGGCTCCTGCAGCCGAGCGGACGTCACCGACGAGAGGGGAAAGGCCAGGCGTCATGGATACAGCGACTGGAAGTACGGCGGATGGCGGTGTCCCGCGACGGCGTCGGCACGTGTCAGCTCGGGCGGCCGCCGCGATGGGCGCTCCCCACGAGGCCGGTTCGCTGGGATGCTGGGACGTCTACCCGACGGAGGTGGTCCTGTGGGCACCTGGTTGATCGTCGTCCTGATCCTCGCCGCACTGGTGGTGCTGGCGTTCCTCACGTTCGCGGTGGCCACGCGCCGCAAGGTGGTCAAGAGGCGCAGGCGCTAGCCCGCGCGGGCGGCAGGGACGCCGGCACGTGGCGAGCCTGGCGGAAGGCGTCGCCTGAACGGGTGAACCCTGCGGCGGAGCGGTCACTCTTCGTCCACAGGGCTCCCCGCGAGACGTGATCGTCCCCTTACAGTCACTGGACTCAATCCGACCAAGTGGCTGCTCAACGGGGGTGTCGTGCCGGTGGCGAGTACCGCCGTCGAACTCGTCGACGGTGAGGTCCGTGAGCTGATCCGCCGCCGGGGCCTGGACCCGTTCAGCGATCCCGGTCCGGTGCGGATGCTGGTGCGGGACGTGGTCGCCGACTACTCCGAGCGCTCGCTGTCCTCCACGCTGCCGCCGGCGGGTGACCCGGAGGGCCTCGTCCGCGACGTGCTGGACCGGGTGGCCGGCTACGGGCCGTTGCAGCGGTGGCTGGACGACCCGGAGGTCGAGGAGATCTGGGTCAACGAGCCGGGCCGGGTGTTCGTCGCCCGCCGCGGTCGCAGTGAGCTGACCACGACGATCCTGGGTGCCGGTCAGCTGGCGGACCTGGTCGAGCGGATGCTGCGCAGCTCGGGTCGGCGGATCGACATGTCCACCCCGTTCGTGGACGCGATGCTGCCCGACGGGTCGCGGCTGCACGTCGTGATCCCGGACGTGACCCGCCGGCACATGGCGGTCAACATCCGGAAGTTCGTGCTGCAGGCGCACTCCCTCGACGAGCTGGTGGCGCTGGGCACGCTGACCGCGCAGGTGGCCCGCTTCCTGGAGGCCTCGGTCGCCGCCGGGCTGAACATCCTGGTCTCCGGTGGAACGCAGGCCGGCAAGACCACGATGCTGAACTGCCTCTGCGCGGCGGTGCCGGCCCGCGAGCGGGTCGTGACATGCGAAGAGGTCTTCGAGTTGCGGGTGCCGCTGCCCGACGTCGTGGCGATGCAGACCCGGCAGGCGAACCTCGAGGGCGCCGGGGAGATCCCGCTGCGCCGGCTGGTGAAGGAGGCGCTGCGGATGCGGCCCTCCCGGCTGGTCGTCGGGGAGGTGCGCCAGGAGGAGTGCCTGGACCTGCTGATCGCACTCAACTCCGGACTTCCGGGCATGTGCACCCTGCACGCCAACAGTGCGCGCGAGGCCGTGGTCAAGATGTGCACCTTGCCGCTGCTGGCGGGGGAGAACATCGGGCACGCCTTCGTCGTCCCGACCGTGGCCTCCAGCGTCGACCTGGTGGTGCACGTGGGCACCGAGCCCAGCGGCGCACGCCGGCTGCGCGAGGTGGTGGCGCTGTCCGGCCGGACCGAGGGCAGCGTCGTCGAGACCGCCGACGTCTTCACCACCCGCGACGGCCGGCTGGTGCGCGCCGACGGGTACCCGCCGCACGCCGACCGCTACGCCGCCCACGGCTTCGACCTGGCCGCGCTGCTGGGTGACCCGGCGGATCGGCGGACCGCATGAGCGTGCCCGGCGGCCTGCTCGGGCTGGCCCTCGGTGTCGGGCTGCTGCTCATCTGGCGCAGCGGCGCACGCGCGCCGGTCCGGCGGGCGGGCACGTCCCGGCCGGGACGGCGTCAGCAGCTGCTGGCCGCCGCCGGGCTCACCGGGATCAACTCCGCCCAGTTGCTCGCTCTCCAGGTCGCCCTCGGCGTCGCCGCGCTCCTGCTGGTGCTGCTGACCACCCAGACGGTGACGATCAGCCTGGCGTTCGGCGTCTTCGGCTCGGCGGTGCCGTACCTGCTCGTGCGCCGGCTGGCCGCCAAGCGCCGAGCGGACCTGCGGGAGGTCTGGCCGGAGGTCGTGGACAACCTGGCGTCGGCGGTCCGGGCCGGGCTCTCGCTGCCGGAGGCGTTGTCGGCGCTCGCCGTCCGGGGCCCGGAGGTGCTGCGGGGCTCCTTCGCCCGGTTCGCCGCCGACCATCGGTCCAGCGGCCGGTTCAGCGACGCCCTCGACCGGTTGAAGGACGACCTGGCCGACCCGGTGGGCGACCGGATCGTGGAGACGCTGCGGGTGGCCCGGGAGGTGGGTGGCAGCGACCTGGGCCGGGTGCTGCGCACGCTGGCCGCCTTCCTCCGCGAGGATGCCCGGGCCCGCGCAGAGCTGGAGACCCGGCAGGGGTGGGTCATCCAGGCGGCCCGGCTGGCCGTCGCCGCGCCCTGGGTGGTGCTGCTCCTGCTCGCCACCCAGCAGCAGACCCTCACCGCGTACGACAGCCCGGTCGGGACGGCGCTGCTGCTCATCGGCGGCGGGGTGTGCCTGCTGGCCTACCGGCTGATGCTCAAGATCGGGCGGCTGCCCGAGGACGTGCGGGTGCTCCAGTGAGTGAGCATCGTAGCGAGCGCCAGCGAGTGAGGAGCGGAGCGAACGGGCCGCGGAGCGGCGTGATGTCGTCGTGAGCGCCGGGCTGACCGGCATGCTGCTCGGGCTGGTCGCGGCCTCCGGCGTGCTGCTGGCGGTGAGCTTCTCCCCGCCGTTCCGGCAGGTGCGGCTGGTCGACCGGCTCGCGCCCTACGTGCACGACAGCCCGGCGCCGTCCCGGCTGCTGGGCACGGCCACCCAGCCCGGGGTGCTCAGCGCTGCCCGGCGGGTGTTCGGCCCGGTGCTGGCCGACGGCGCCCGGCACGTCGACCGGCTGCTCGGTGGCCGGGTGGCGGTGCGGCGGCGGCTCGACGCGCTGAACGCCGACACGACCGTCGAGGACTTCCGGATCGAGCAGGTCGTGTGGGGCGGGCTCGGGCTGTTGGGCGCCGCCGTCCTGGCCGCCGCCGGTTCGGCGCTGGCCGGGTCGGTGAACCTGCTGTCGGTCGTGCTGCTGTGCGTGGCCGGCCTGGTCGGCGGGGTGCTCGGCCGCGACTGGTGGCTGACCCAGCAGGTGCAGCGGCGGGAGGAGCTGCTGCTGGCCGAGTTCCCGGTGGTCGCCGAGCTCCTCGCGCTGGCCGTGACCGCGGGGGAGAGCCCGACCGCGGCGATCGCCCGGGTGACCCGGCTGTCCGGCGGCGAGCTGGCCCGGGAACTGGGCGCCACGCTGGCCCGGGCCCGCGCCGGGGTGCCGCTGGTCGACGCGCTGCAGCAGCTGGCCGACCGCACCTCTCTCGACCCGCTGGCCCGGTTCGTCGACGGCCTGATCGTGGCCATCGAGCGCGGCACCCCGCTGGCCGAGGTGCTGCGGGCCCAGGCCGCCGACGTCCGGGAGGCCGGCAAGCGCCGGCTGCTGGAAGCAGGCGGGCGCAAGGAGATCGCGATGATGATCCCGGTCGTGTTCCTGGTGCTGCCCGTCACCGTTCTGTTCGCCCTGTACCCGGGGCTGATCAGCATCGTCTCGCTGGCGCAGTGACGCCGGTGACCGACAGAGAGGACCACGGATGCGTGCTTACGCGTTCCTTCTGACCGCGCTGGCTGCGCTGGCGGCCCGGCTGCGGGAGGACGATCCCGAGCGGGGCGACGTCCCGGGCTGGGTGATGATCACGGTGATGACCGCAGCCCTGGTGCTGGCGATCCTCGTGCCCTTCCGCGCGGCGATCGTGGAGGCGGTGTCGAACGCGCTGGAGTCCGTGACGAGTGCGCCCTGAGCGACTGAGCGACGACGGCGAGCGGGGCAGTGCGGTCGTCGACTTCGTGCTCGTCGGCGTGCTGATCGTGGCGCTGCTGCTGGCTGTGTTGCAGGTGGCGGTCTACGTGCACCTGCGCAACGTGGTGGTGGCCAGCGCCCAGCAGGGGGCCCGGTATGCGGCCAACGCCGGCGTGCCCACCGAGGCCGGCGCGGCCCGGACGCTGGAGATCGTCGGGCAGGCGACCTCGACGGGGACGGCGGCGGGGCTGGCGTGCGAGTCGGTGCAGGAGGTCGACGACAGCGGGTTGACGCTGGTCGTCGTCCGCTGTGTCGGTGCGGTGCCGAGCTTGTTCGGCCCACTGGGTGACCTGTTGCCGCTGTCGGCGACCGGGCGCTCGGTGGCGGAGACACCGTGACCTGGATCCGTGCGCGGCTGGGCGGCCCCGAGCGGGGGTCGGCGATCGTGGAGTTCGTGTTCATCGCGCTGGTGGTGTTCCTGCCGCTGGTCTACATCGTGGCCGGGTCCTCCGCCGTCCAGCGCGGTGTGTTCGCGGCCAACGCGGCGGCGCGGGAGGCCGGGCGGGCGATCGCCATGGCGCCGGACGTGGCGACCGGGCAGGCACGGGCGGAGGCGGCGGTGGCGATCGCGGTGGCCGACCAGTCGGTGGAGGCGACCGACGTCGTCCTGGCGTATGCGCCGGCCGGCTCGGGCTGTGAGGCGGCGGGCGGCTATGCGCCGTCGTTGGTGCCGGGGGAGGAGTTCTCGGTGTGCGTGACGGTGACGGTGCGGATCCCGCTGCTGCCGGAGTTCATCGACGCCAACACCGCCACCGGCCAGTTCCTCGTCGAACGCGACCGCTACGTCGACGGCTGACCGATCCGCCGTTGTGCGCTCATCATCGGTCCCGACCCGGCGAACCGACGATCGGCGCACAACCCCGCGGACACGCGCGAGGGGCGGCCCCGGCTGACCGGGACCGCCCCTGCGGAGGTGCTGCTACCTCAGTAGGTCACGGAGGTGAGGTAGTCGAGGCCGGCCTGTGCGGCCTCGAAGGGGTCGAACGTCGGGTCGCCGAAGCGCGGGTCGTGCTCGACGACGAAGTAGCGGATGCTCCCGCCGGCGGCCGCGAAGATCGCCGGGAAGTCGAGGGAGCCGCGGCCGACGATCTCGATGCGGTTGTCCAGGGCCGGGTTGAGGTCCTTGACGTGGAACAGCTTGATCCGCTTGCCGTACTCCTCGACGACGTCGACCGGGTCGAGGCCGGCGTAGGCGACCCAGTACAGGTCGAGCTGGGAGACCACGTTCTTCTTCTGGGTGTGCTGCATCAGGATGTCGAAGGCGGTGCGGTCGCCGAAGACGGTGGTGAACTCGAAGTCGTGGTTGTGGATCATCAGCGTCTGGCCGGCCTTGCGCGCCTGCTCACCGACGGCGTCGAGGTACTCGGCGTAGGCGATCCAGTCGGCCTCGGTCGCGAGCTCTCCGATCCACGGGGCGCCCGCAGTGCTGCCGGAGCCGAAGTACTCGATGCCGAGGGTGCGGTTGTCCGCGAGGATCTGCTCGATGTCCGCGGGGTCGGCGGGGGAGCCCACGTCGACGTGTCGGACTGACGCCTTGAGGCCGTACTCGTCCAGGAGGGCCGCGTACTCCTCAGCGGTCCAGCCGCTCAGGGTGTACGGCTCCACGTTGTGATAGCCCATCTCGGACAGCCGGCGCAGGACCTCCTCGTGGCGCGCCTGCGCTCCGGCGTCGTCGCCGATGTAGTCGGCGAACGTGTAGAGCTGGATCGAGATCTTGCTGAGCGGCACGCCCCGATCGGCGCACTCGGCGGAAGCCGGGGCCTTCGTGGGCGGAGCGGCGCTCGCTGAGCCGGCGAGGCCGACGAACAGCAGTGTGGACAGGACGGCTACGAGCACGGCCCGCAGACCGATCGGCACCTTCATGGGTCCCCCTCTGAGCGTGACGTGGGCAGACGACATCGCCGGGCGGCCACCCGCTGTCTGGCGGCGTGAGCCCCGCACCGAGGTGTGCTGTGCGTCACGACGTAGCGGGACTTGTGTCAGACACAAAGCAGAAGTCGGACAGCTGCCCGGGCTCAGTCGACGGCGGTGGGGGACGGGGGAGCGCCGCCGCCCTGCGGTGCCTGATCGGTCATCAGTCGGACGATCTCGGCGCGATCGGCCGCCGAGGGGAGTCCCCAGGTCGGCTCGTACTCGTAGACCTCCGACAGCGGGCGCGAGGCGGTGCGTCCGGTGAGGATCTCGACCGCCGAGGTGTCGATGAGCCCGGGGTGCTCCACGCCGCAGGCCTCGGCGACCCTGATCAGGTCGCGCCGGAGTGTCTGGATGTAGGTGCCCGCCCGAACCGACTTCAGCGCGGGGTCGAGGCCGTGGGCGAGCCAGGCGTTCTGGGTGGCGACGCCGGTGGGGCAGGTGTCGGTGTGGCACTTCTGCGCCTGGATGCAGCCGATCGCCAGCATCGCCTCGCGGGCGACGTTGACCAGGTCGCAGCCGAGGGCGAAGGCGATGACGGCGTTGTCGGGCAGGCCGAGCTTGCCGCCGCCGATGAAGGTGACCTGCTCGTGCAGCCCGGCCCGGGCGAAGGTGGAGTAGACCCGGGCGAAGCCCAGCTGGAAGGGCAGCGAGACGGAGTCGGTGAAGATCAGCGGCGCCGCACCGGTGCCGCCCTCGCCGCCGTCGATGGTCACGAAGTCCACGCCGCGGCCGGTGGTGGCCATCAGGTCGGTGAGCTCCTGCCAGAACCCCATGTCGCCCACCGCGGACTTGATGCCGACCGGCAACCCGGTCTCGGCGGCCAGCAGCTCCACCCAGTCGAGCAGGCTGTCGGTGTCGGTGAACTCGGCGTGCCGGGACGGGCTGATGCAGTCCACGCCCTCCGGGACCCCGCGGCTCGCGGCGATCTCGGCGGAGACCTTGGCCGCCGGCAGCACACCCCCGAGGCCGGGCTTGGCGCCCTGGCTGAGCTTGATCTCCAGGGCGCGGACGGGGGCGGAGGCGACGAGGTCCTTGAGCCGGGCCAGGTCGAAACGGCCGTGCTCGTCGCGGCAGCCGAAGTACGCCGTCCCGAGCTGGAACACCAGCTCACCGCCGTGCCGGTGGTGCCGGGAGATGCCACCCTCGCCGGTGTTGTGCAGGCAGCCGGCGAGCGCGGCGCCGCGGTTGAACGCTTCGACCGCGTTGCCGGACAGCGAGCCGAAGCTCATCGCGGAGATGTTGACCACCGACTGCGGCCGGAACGCGTGGGTCCGGCCGCGGGCGGCGCCGAGCACCTTGGCGCTGGGGAGCGGGGACTCGTACCCGGCCTGCACGGTGGTGGTCGGGACGGCGTGGCCGAAGGTGCGGTGGTTGATCACCGGGTAGCCGGCGGTGAACTCGAGATCGTTGTCGGTGCCGAAGCCGAAGTAGTTGTTCTCCTTCTTCGCCGACGCGTAGACCCAGCGCCGCTGGTCGCGGGTGAACGGCCGCTCGTCGTTGTTGGCGGCCACCAGGTACTGGCGCAGCTCGGGGCCGATCGACTCCAGCAGGTAGCGAGCGCGGCCGAGCACGGGGAAGTTGCGCAGCAGGGTGTGCTCGCGCTGGAGGAGGTCGCGGGCGGCGACCCCGGCGAGGGCGGAGAGTCCGGCGGCCGCGGCGCGGGTGGCCCAGGTCATGCACCACTATGACGCGCCGGCGGCCGGTCGGCAGCGGTCGGCGGACTGACCCTGCGGCGGTGGGCCAGTCGGACACACCCGCAGGGGCGGCCCCGGCTGACCGGGACCGCCCCTGCGGGTTGGTGCTGCCTCAGTAGGTGACGGAGGTGAGGTGGTCCAAGCCCACCTGTGCGGCCTCGAAGGGGTCGAACGTCGGGTCGCCGAAGCGCGGGTCGTGCTCGACGACGTAGTAGCGGACGCGGTGGGCGGCATCGAAGATCGCCGGGAAGTCGAGGGACCCGCGGCCCACGATCTCGATCCGGTTGTCCAGCTCCGGGTTGAGGTCCTTGACGTGGAGCAGCTGGATCCGCTTGCCGTACTCCTCGACGACGTCGACCGGGTCGAGGCCGGCGTAGGCGACCCAGTACAGGTCGAGCTGGGAGACGACGTTCTTCTTCTGGGTGTGCTGCATGAGGATGTCGAAGGCGGTGCGGTCGCCGAAGACGGTGGTGAACTCGAAGTCGTGGTTGTGGATGAACAGCGTCTGGCCGGCCTTGCGCGCCTGCTCACCGACGGCGTCGAGGTACTCGGCGTAGGCGATCCAGTCGGCCTCGGTGGTGAGCTCGCCGATCCACGGGGCGCCCGCGGTGCTGCCGGAGCCGAAGTACGTGATGCCGAGGGTGCGGTTGTCCTCGATGATCTGCTCGATGTCCGCGGGGTTGGCGGGGGAGTCCACGTCGACGTGCCGGGCTGACGCCTTCAGGCCGTACTCGTCCAGGAGGGCCGCGTACTCCTCGGCGGTCCAGCCGCTCAGCGTGTACGGCTCGACGTTCCGGTAGCCCATCTCGGCCAGCCGGCGCAGCACCTCCTCGTGGCGCGCCTGCTCGTCGGGACCACTGCTGAGGTGGTCGGCGAACGTGTAGAGCTGGATCGAGATCTTGCTCAGCGGCACGCCACGCTCGGCGCACTCCGCAGCCGCTGCGTCCTTCGTCGGTGGGGCGGCGCTCGCCGTTCCGGCGACGCCGACGAACAGCAACGCGGACAGGACGGCGACGAGCACGGCCCGCAGGCCGATCGGCAACTTCACGGTTTCCCCCTTGGCTGGTCACGTGGGCACACGACACCGCCGCGGGAGGCCGCCCGCTGGCTGGGGCGGCGAAGACGCGACTGTGGCGTGCGCCACAACCTAGGGCCACTTGTGTCAGATGCAAAGCAGAAGTGGGACGAAGCCGGGCGGAAGGAGATGGCTGCCGCGGGCGCGCCGTGGTCACCTGCACGTGGCTGTCCCGCCGGCCAGGGCGGGGCCGAAATCGGCGTGACGGCCCGGCCCGCCGGTGACTAGCGTGCCGGGCAGCAGTCCTCGACCAGGGAGCAACGACATGGGTGGCAGCGGCGACATCTCCGGGTGAACCCCGGGATGTGCCCGGCAGGCGCGCGCAGCCGCCGTGGCCTCCGTCGTCCTCGTCCACCGTCGGGCCGTCACCGCGCCCGCGTCCCTGCAGAGGTCCTGCCATGCCCGACGCCTCCGTCGTCTGCTCCGCCCTGTCCTTCGCCTGGCCCGACGGCACCCCCGTCCTCGCCGGCTTCTCCTGCGCCGTCGGCGCCGGCCGCACCGGCCTCGTCGCGCCCAACGGCGCAGGCAAGAGCACCCTGCTCAAGCTGATCGCCGGCGAGCTCCGGTCCGCCGCGGGCACGGTCACGGTCGACGGGGTCCTCGGGTACCTGCCCCAGTCGCTGCCGCTGGCCGGCGACCTGACCGTCGCCGAGGTGCTCGGCGTCGCGCCCGTGCTCGCCGCCCTGGCCGCCATCGAGTCCGGTGACGCCGCCGAGGCGCACTTCGCCACCATCGGCACCGACTGGGACGTCGAGGAGCGCACCCGCGCCCAGCTCGACCGGCTGGGCCTCGGCGACGTCGCCCTGGACCGCCGGCTCGACACCCTCAGTGGCGGGCAGGTCGTCACCCTCGGCCTGGCCGCGCAGTTGCTGACGCGCCCCGACGTCCTGCTGCTCGACGAGCCGACCAACAACCTGGACGGCGACGCGCGACGCACCCTGTACACCGCGCTCGACGACTTCGCCGGCTGCCTGCTGGTGGTCAGCCACGACCGGGCGCTGCTCGACCGGATGGACCGCATCGCCGAGCTCGACCGGGGCGAGCTGCGCACCTACGGCGGGGGCTTCACCGACTGGGAGGCCGCCGTTCGGGCCGAGCATGAGGCGGTGGAGCGGGACGTGCGCACGGCCGAGCAGCAGGTCAAACGGGAGAAGCGGGAGCGGCAGCTGGCCCGGGAGCGCGCGCAGCGGAAGTCGGGCAACGCCGCCCGCACCGTCCAGGACGCCGGCCTGCCGAAGATCGTCATCGGCAAGCTGAAGCGGCGGGCGCAGGAGTCGGCGGGCCGGGCCGACGACGTGCACGCCGACCGACTCGACGGCGCCCGGACCCGGCTGCAGGAGGCCGAGCGGGCGCTGCGCGACGACCAGGCGATCGTGCTCGATCTTCCGGGCACCGCGGTGCCGGCCGGGCGGACCGTGTTCGCCGGCGAGGGGCTGCAGCTGCGGCTGGGGGAGCGGGCGCTGTTCGCCGAGGGCGGCGTCGACCTCACCATCCGCGGCCCGGAGCGGATCGCGCTGACCGGTGGGAACGGGGCCGGGAAGTCGTCCCTGCTGCGGCTGGTGACCGGCGACCTCACACCCGACGCCGGGGAGCTCCGGCGGGCCGAGGGACGGGTCGCCCATCTCTCCCAGCGGCTGGACCTGCTCGACCCCGACCGCACCGTGGCCGAGGCGCTCGCGGACACGTCACCCACGATGTCGGCGGCGGACCGGATGAACCTGCTGGCCCGGTACCTGTTCCGCGGCAGCCGGGCGCACCTGCCGGTCCGGGCGCTCTCGGGTGGTGAGCGGCTGCGGGCGACGCTGGCGTGCATGCTGCACGCCGAACCGGCACCGCAGCTGCTGCTGCTCGACGAACCGACGAACAACCTCGACCTGGTCAGCGTCGCCCAGCTGGTGAGTGCGTTGGCGGCCTACCGGGGCGCGTTCGTGGTCGTCAGCCACGACGAGCGCTTCCTGGCAGAGCTCGCCCTCACCCGCAGACTCCACCTGGCGTCAGGCCGCCTCCACGAGCCCCGCTGACCCGGCCGCCGTCGTGCGTTCACCGGGGTCGCAGCTGCGTCGACACCCCGGTGAGCGCACACCGGCGGCGCTGAAGGACGTCAGCCGGCGATGCGGGTGCACTCCGGGCAGCGGTCGGTGCCCGGGAAGGTCTTCCAGTCCTGGTCGGCGACGGCGGACACCAGCACGCCACAGACCGACTGGTCGAGACCGTCGACGACCGGGCGGGCGACGGCATGGGTGACCTGGTCGCTGCTGCGCGGGTCGTGCTCCGTGGAGGCCACGTGGGTGGCGGTGAGGTCGGTTCCGATCGTGGAGAGGCTCGCCGTCATGCGCAGCAGCCTGCCGCAGGAACATGACGATCAGACTGCGATGGGACGTTGATCGTGCGATGGCTCGTCACACCGGCGACCGAGCCCGGGGCCCGAGGTAGCGCCTGCTGTACCGCAAGAGACCAGGTCAGGGGATCGGAGACCAGCCTCCGCCCGGCCAGCATCGGACGGGACACCAGACCGACCGAGGAGCCCCCCGTGCCCGATCCGTACCGCCTGGACCCCGCGCCCACCGCCCAGCCCGTCGACCGCAGCCGCGCACAGGAGCCGGCCCGGCCGCTGCGCACGCTGCTGTGGATCGTGCTGGTGGTCAGCATCGCCGGGAACAGCGTCACCTCGTTCAGCGCCGTCCCGCTCGCGGTCAGCATCGGCTTCGGCCTGCTGACCGCCGTCAGCGCCATCACGCTGATCAGCCTGCACGTCCGGCAGCGATGAGCACCGTCCTCGCCCCGACGACCACCGCCGCCGTCGCGCTCACCCACGTGACCAAGACCCACCCCCACGGCGTCCGCGCCCTGGACGACGTCACGGTCGAGGTGCCCGGCGGCAGCTTCCTCGCCGTCATGGGCCCCTCCGGCTCGGGCAAGAGCACCCTGCTGCAGATCGCCGCCGGTCTGGACACCCCGACCAGCGGCGACGTCCTCCTCGACGGCACCGGGATCGGCGGGCTGGACGAGACCCGCCGCACCGAGCTGCGCCGCGACCGGATCGGCTTCGTCTTCCAGGCCTACAACCTGCTGCCGGCGCTCACCGTGGCGGAGAACATCACCCTCCCGCTGCGGCTGGCCGGGAAGCCGCTGGACCGGGAGTGGGTGCAGTACCTGGTCGACCGGGTGGGCCTGGGCGACCGGCTGGACCACCGGCCGACCGAGCTCTCCGGCGGTCAGCAGCAGCGCGCCGCGATCGCCCGGGCCCTGGTCGCCCGGCCCGCCGTCGTCTTCGCCGACGAGCCCACCGGCGCCCTGGACCTGCACAGCGCCGCCGAGGTGCTCGGCCTGCTCCGTGCGCTGGTCGACGACCTGGGCCAGACGGTCGTGCTGGTCACCCACGACCCGGCCGCCGCCGCCCGCGCCGACCGGGCGCTGGTGATGGCCGACGGCCGGGTCGTCGACACCCTCGTGCACCCGGCCGCCGCCGACCTGGCCACGCTCCTCGTCGCGCTGCGCGAGGGCTGAGCGGTGCTCGCCCTCGCCCTGCGGCTGGCCCGCACCCGGCTCACCGCGTCCCTCGCCGTCTTCGTCGCGGTGCTCGGCGGGGCGGCGATCGTCACCGGCACCGGCGTGCTGGCCGAGTCCGGGCTGCGCTCCCACCTGCCCGTCGACCGGCTCGCCGGCGCCGAGGTGGTCGTCTCCGCCGACCAGACGGTGCAGCCCAGCGCCGACGTCGCCGTCGCCCTGCCCGAACGGGGGAGCGTGCCCGCCGCGCTGGCCGACGAGCTGGCGCAGCTGCCCGGGGTACAGGCAGCCGTGCCCGACGTCAGCTTCCCGGCCGCCGTCCTCGACGCCGCGGGGGACCCCGTCGTCACCGCCGACCCGGCGACCGCCGGGCACGGCTGGTCGTCGGTCGGCCTGCTCGACGACCCGACGGTCACCGGCACCCCGCCGACCGGCCCGCGGGACGTCGCCGTCGACACCGCGATCGCCGCTGCGGCCGGAGTGGCCCCCGGCGACCCGGTGCGGGTGGTGCTGGCCGGCCGCCCGTCCGACGCCCGGGTCACCGCCGTGGTCCCGGCCGGTGCGGGCGTCCTCGTCGCCGACGACCGGGCGGCGCAGCTGACCGGGCGGTCCGGCACCGTCGACCTGATCGGCCTCCAGGTGACCGGGGACGTCGACACGGTCGCCGACGCCGTCGGTCCGCTGCTGCCCGCCGGCACGATCGTCAGCACCGGTGACGCCCGGGGCGACGTCGCCCTCCCCGAGGCGGCCGCGGCCCGGTCGCTGCTGGTGGTGCTGGCCTCCTCCCTGATGGGCGTGCCGCTGCTGATCGTCGGGTTCGTCGTCGCCGGGGCGCTGGCCGTGTCGATCGGCGGCCAGCGCCGGGAACTGGCGCTGCTCCGCGCCGTCGGCACCACCCCCCGGCAGCTGCGCCGGCTCGTCGCCGGGCAGGCAACCGTGGTCGCGGCGGTCGCGCTCGTCCCGGGCATCGCCCTCGGCCACCTGCTGGCCGGGCAGTTCCGTCGGCTGCTGGTGCACGTCGGGGTGCTCCCCGATGCGCTGCCGCTGACCATCAGCCCGCTCCCGGCGCTGGCCGCCGCCGGGCTGCTGGTCGGTGTCGTCCAGGTCGCCGCCCGCTGCGCCGCCTGGCGCACCAGCCGCGAGCCGGTGACCCAGCTGCTCGCGGACTCCCGGACCGGCCCGCGCACCCCCTCGCCCGGCCGGCACCGCGCCGGCCTGCTGCTCATCGCCGCCGCCGTGCCGCTCTCGGTGCCGCCACTGCTGGTGCAGTCGCCGATCGGGGCGGCGTCCACCTCGCTGGCCGGCATCGTCGCCGCCATCGGCCTGGCGCTGGCCGGACCCCTCCTGCTCCGCCGGGTCACCGGCCGCCTCGCCCGCCGGCTGCCGGCCGGCACCTCGGCGCCTGCCTGGCTGGCGGTGGCCAACCTGCACGGCTACGCGCTGCGCTCGGCCGGGGCGGTCACCACGCTGGCGATGGCGGTCGTCGTCGCGCTCACCTACACGTTCGCCCAGACCACCGTGATAGACGCGACGGCGGAGGAGGCCCGGGCGGGCACCCTCGCCGACACGACCGTCACCGCCCCGGCGCTGGGCGGCATCCCCGCCGGGCTCGTCGAGGACGTCAGGGCCGTCCCCGGGGTGGAGGCGGTCGCGCCGGTCAGCTCCACGACGGTGCTCTGGCCGCTGCGCGTGCTGGGCGAGGAGGAGCTGTCCGCCGGACCCGCGCTGGTGCTGCCCCCGGCCGGGGCGGGCGTGCTCGACCTCGACATCCGCGCCGGCGACCTGGCCGACCTGACCGGGGCGACCGTCGCCGTGGGCCGCAGCGCTGCCAGCGCCCGGGGCGTCGGCGTGGGCGACCAGGTGCAGCTCACCCTCGGGGACGGCGCAGCGGTCGAGGCCCGGGTGGTCGCCGTCCACGACCGCGAACTGGGCTTCGGTTCCGTCGTCCTCTCGGCCGACCTGGCCGCGGGGCACACCACCGGCGGGCTGGCCGACAGCCTGCTGGTGCGCACCGACGGCGACCCGGCGACCGACCGGGCGCTCGCCGGGCTGACCGACCGGCCCGGCGTGACGGTGTCCGACGGCGGGGTCGCCGGCGACCGCCCGGCCGCGCCGCCGGAGGTCTGGATCAACCTGGCGGTCATCGGCGTGCTGCTGGGCTACCTGCTGCTGGGCATCGCCAACGCGCTGGTCGCGGCCACCGCCCAGCGGCGCGGTGAGATCGCCACCCTGCGGCTGACCGGCACCACGCCGCGGCAGGTGCGCACCATGATGCGACGCGAGGCGGCGCTGGTCTCCGGTGCGGCGGTCACGGCCGGGGTGCTGGTCTCCGCGGTGCCGCTGGCGCTGCTGGGCCTGGGCTTCCTCGACCGTCCGTGGCCGTCGGGGCCCGGCTGGCTGCTGCCGGTCACGGCGCTGGTCGTCATCGGCATTGCGTTCCTGGCCATCGAGCTGCCGACCAGGTCCGCCCTGCGGGTCCCGCCGGCGGACGCGCTCGCCAGCCAGGGGTGAACCGAGAGGCTCAGCTCGGGAAGCCGTCCCCGCCGGCCAGTGCGGTGATCGCGATCATCGCGGCGAAGACCAGGACGGTGGCGACGAGCACGCCAGGCACAGCGCCCAGTTGCGGTCGCCGAGCCCGGGCTTCGTGGGCGCAGGCCTGGGCTCCTCGTCAGCCGGGCGGTGGGGGCGCTGTTCGACGGACACGCTCATGCGGGCTCCCTGAGACGTCGGCCGTGCCGGCCGATGACCTGGGCGCCGTGTTCGGCGCCCGATCCGGACGCCAGGGAGCGCGGGAGCCGGACACCTGAGGCCAGAGGTCCCTCGTCCAGGGACCTCTGGCCCCAGGGTGGATCACTGGAGCGTGTCGCGGTTCTGGGCGTGCTCGCTGACCTGCGGCATCTCCTCGCCCCCCGGCCCGACCCGCACCGGCTCCCCGGCCGTCGTGCGGGCCCAGCAGAGCCGGCACAGGTGGGTGGGCTCCTCCGGCAGCAGCGGGTGCGCGCCCAGCGGCTGCACCTGCACCCAGCCGACGGCGCCGGCGGAGTCGGACACCTCGGCGCACCGGTCGCAGCGGTACCGAACGGTCATGCGGATCGACCTCCTGGCCCGAGGGACGACGGTGGCCCTCAGGACACCAGCGTCCCCCTCCACCGCCGAGATCGCACACCGGATCTGGTCAGCGGCGGAGGGTGATCGCGCCGTCGGTCAGCCGCCTCGGTTGGCCTCGGCCTGGACGACGCCGAGCAGTGCGGTCTGCAGGGTCTGGTCGTCGTGCTCGCCGCGGTCGAGGGCCTCCTGGGCCGGCGCGGGGAGCTGGCGCACGTCGACGTCGTCCAGCCAGGTCGTGTCCCCGCCCACCTCGCGGCCCAGCTTGAGGGTGTCGCCCTCCCGCCGCACCAGGTACTCCTCGCCGCCGAGCTCGATCGTCGTTGATTCGCTCATGGCGTCGCCCTACCCGGAGCGTCGGCAGGTCTACACCCGGCCGACACGCACACCGGCGTCGATCCGGCGGCCGGGACACGCCGTCGGGGAGCTGCCGGTGTTCACTCTTCTTGGGTCGACCGGCGTGGCGGGTCTCCAGCTGTGACCACCGTTGTCGATGGTCTCGAGGGGGCAGGAACGGCCCGGGAGTGTGCACGAGAGGCTCCGCGACGAACGAGCACAGGAGGTGGGCGTGCCGCGAGCGAGGAGTGCCCCGCAGTTGCCGATCGACGTCGGTCAGCGGGACGACGGTGAGCAGGCGCAGGCCGGGCTGGTGGCCGGCGTGCTGGACGCCCTGCCCTCACCGACGGTCCTGATCGACGCCGACGGCACGATGCTGCTGGTCAACTCCGCCTGGCAGGCCGCCGGCGACCTGCTCGACGACGACCGCCTGCGGGTCGGCGTGGGCGGCAACTACTTCGCGGTGATGCTGAGCCTGTCCGACGACGTGACCAACCGGGAGCGCATCGACCACCTGCGTGAGCTGTCCGCCGGTGCCCGGACCTCGGTCTCGGCCGACTACGCCCTGGCCACGGCGACCGGGGTGCGCTGGTACCACCTGCAAGCCTCCCGCGCCGACCGGTCCGGCCGGGTCGTGGTCACCCACACCGACGTGACCTCCCGGGTCGAGGCCGAGCGGGCGTCGTCCTGGCAGGCCCGGCACGACCACCTCACCGACCTGCCCAACCGGGCCCACCTGCACGACCTGATCTCCGCCGAGCTGCGCCGCGCCGACCGCGGCCCGGTCACCGTGCTGTTCCTGGACGTCGACGGCTTCAAGGACGTCAACGACACCCTCGGCCACGAGATCGGCGACCACCTGCTCCGCGAGCTGGCCACCCGGCTGACCAGTCGCACCCGGGCCCAGGACACCGTCGGCCGCCTCGGCGGCGACGAGTTCGTCGTGCTGTGCCGCGACTGCGACGTCGACGGCGCCCTGGCGCTGGCCGAGCGCTTCCAGAGCACCTTCGACGAGCCGTTCGACCTCGGCGAGCGCGTCACCCGGCTGACCGTGAGCATCGGCGTGGCCACCGCGCCCGGCGACGACCCCGGGCTGCGCTCCACCGACCTGGTCCGGGACGCCGACCTGGCGATGTACGCGGCGAAGGCGGCCGGCCGCAACCGGGTGCGGGTGTTCAGCCCCGAGCTGCGCAGCGCCGTCGAGCAGAAGGTGCTGGTGGCCGCCGAGCTGCGGGCGGCGATCGAGTCCGACCAGCTGGTGCTGCACTACCAGCCGGTGCTGCACCTGCCCAGCGGCGAGGTCTCCGGGGTGGAGGCCCTGGTCCGCTGGCAGCACCCCGAGCGCGGCCTGCTGATGCCCTGCGACTTCATCCCCCTGGCCGAGCAGACCGGGGTCGTCGTCCAGCTGACCCGGTGGGTGCTGGCCGAGGCGACCCGGCAGGCCGCGGCCTGGGACCGGGCCGGCCTCACGCTGGTCACCGGGGTGAACATCAGCGCCGCGCACTTCGCCACCGGCACCCTCGTCGCCGACGTCCACGACGCCCTCGAGGCCGCGGGGCTCGCGCCGGAGCGGCTGGTGCTCGAGCTGACCGAGACCAGCGTCGCGGAAGACCCACTGCGGGCTGCGGCCCAGTTCGCCCAGCTGCGCGTCACCGGGGTGGAGGTGTGCATCGACGACTTCGGCAGCGGCTTCTCCTCGTTGAGCCAGCTGGTGTCGATCCCGGCCGGCATCCTCAAGCTGGACCGCAGCCTCATCGCCGGCATCGAGGTGCGGCGCAGCGAGTCCGCGGCGGCGATCGCCGCCGTGGTCGGGCTCGCCACCGCCTGCGGCATGCGCAGCCTCGCCGAGGGCGTGGAGACCGCCGATCAGCTCGCGCTGGTCAGCGCGATGGGCTGCACCCATGCGCAGGGCTTCCACATCGCCCGCCCCATGCCGGCCGTCGAGGTCGCCGACTGGCTGGCCATCCGGCGGGCTGCCCGCCGCGCACTCCGCACGCGCCCGCACAGCGCCTGAGCTCTGGCGGCCGGCACCCGCGCGCGGTCAGCCCGGTTCGCCGCGCAGCTTGCGGCGGGCCACGACCACCAGGTCGACCAGTGCGATCACCGCCAGCACGGTCACGGCGATCGGGAGGACCAGCGGGACGTCGGCGAGGAAGGCCAGCACCGCCAGGACGGCGCACACCACCAGGCCGAAGGTCGCCAACGCCAGCCGCAGGGTCAGCGCGCTGCGGGCGTTCCCTGCGCCGCCTTCCTGGTACCTGGGCTGGGACTCGGGGATCCCGTGCGGGAAGTGGTCGCGCTCGTACTCGGTCAGGTCGTCGGGGGTGCGCCGGTCGTCCGGCGGGGACGTGCTCATGCCGCCGGAGGTACCCGGTGGTGCGGCGCACTACCCTGGATCGACGTGGCCGCTGACTTCTCCGTCGTCCTGGACGAACTCGACACGACCTTGAAGTCCATCGAGGCCGTGATGCGGGTCGATGACCTGCGTCGGGAGGTGGCCGAACTCGAGCAGAAGGCCTCCGCACCCGACCTCTGGAACGACGTCGAGGCCGCCCAGGCGGTGACCTCGCGGCTGTCCTACCTGCAGGGTGACCTGCGCCGGGTGGAGGAGCTGCGCAGCCGCCTCGACGACGTCGGGCTGATGCACGAGATGGCGGCCGAGGAGGGCGACGAGGCCACCACCGCCGAGACCGAGCGGGAGCTGGCGAGCATCCGCACCGTGCTCGACGAGCTCGAGGTGCGCACGCTGCTCTCCGGGGAGTACGACGAGCGCGAGGCGCTGGTGACCATCCGCTCGGAGGCCGGGGGAGTGGACGCCGCCGACTTCGCCGAGATGCTGATGCGGATGTACCTGCGCTGGGCCGAGCGGCACAAGTACCCCACCGAGGTCTACGACGTCTCCTACGCCGAGGAGGCCGGCATCAAGTCGGCGACCTTCGCCGTCAAGCACCCCTACGCCTACGGCACGCTCTCGGTCGAGCAGGGCACCCACCGGCTGGTGCGCATCTCCCCGTTCGACAACCAGGGCCGCCGGCAGACCTCCTTCGCCGGCGTCGAGGTGCTGCCGGTCGTCGAGCAGACCGACCACGTCGACATCCCGGAGAACGAGATCCGGGTCGACGTCTTCCGCTCCTCCGGCCCCGGTGGGCAGAGCGTCAACACGACCGACTCCGCCGTCCGGATGACCCACATCCCGACCGGCATCGTCGTCTCCTGCCAGAACGAGAAGTCCCAGATCCAGAACCGGGCGGCTGCCCTGCGGGTGCTGCAGGCCCGGCTGCTGGTGGTCCGGAAGCAGGAGGAGCGGGCCCAGATGGACGCGCTCAAGGGCGAGGGCAGCAGCTGGGGCAACCAGATGCGCTCCTACGTGCTGCACCCGTACCAGATGGTCAAGGACCTGCGGACCGAGGTCGAGACGGGCAACCCGAGCAACGTCCTCGACGGAGAGATCGACGCCTTCATCGAGGCCGGGATCCGGTGGCGCCGGCAGCAGGAGACGGCCGAGCTCGACTAGCCGGCCGCGGTCGGGGCGCGGGGGAGAGACCGGCCACAGTCGGACCCGGCCCGACGGCACGCAGGGTGACCGCGACCGTGGCCGGGCCGTCCGTTGCTCACTGTCCGTCCATGAGGTTGCGGGACGCGCCGGGCGAACGGATCATCCACCGGCGCCGGACAGGTACCGTGGCCCCTCGTGATCGAATTGCAACACGTCTCCAAGATCTACCCGACCAGTCCTCGGCCGGCTCTGGACGACGTCTCGATGCAGATCGACAAGGGGGAGTTCGTCTTCCTCATCGGTTCGTCGGGTTCGGGCAAGTCGACCTTCCTGCGGCTGCTGCTGAAGGAGGACAGCCCCACCAAGGGCGTCATCACGGTCAACGACAAGAACCTGAACACGATGAGCAAGTGGCAGGTGCCCAAGCTCCGCCGCACCATGGGCTGCGTCTTCCAGGACTTCCGGCTGCTGCGCAACAAGACGGTCGCCGAGAACGTCGCCTTCGCCCTCGAGGTGATCAACAAGCCCCAGCGCACGATCAAGCGGGTCGTGCCCGAGGTGCTGGAGATGGTCGGCCTGGACGGCAAGGAGAACCGGCTGCCCAACGAGCTCTCCGGTGGTGAGCAGCAGCGGGTGGCGATCGCCCGGGCGTTCGTGAACCGGCCGCTGGTGCTGCTGGCCGACGAGCCCACCGGCAACCTGGACCCGGAGACGAGCCAGGACATCATGCTGCTGCTGGAGCGGATCAACCGCACCGGCACCACCGTGGTCATGGCCACGCACGACTACCACATCGTCGACTCGATGCGGCGCCGCGTGATCGAGCTGACCGACGGCGTCGTCAGCCGCGACCAGAGCCGCGGCGTCTACGGCGTGGGTCGTTGAGGTGCGGGTCGCTGACCAGCCGATGACCGCCGGACCGCAGAACACGACAGGGAACTGATGCGCGTCAACTTCGTCCTCTCCGAGGTGGCTGCCGGGCTGCGTCGGAACCTGACCATGACGGTCGCGATGATCCTGACCACCGGGATCTCGCTGGGCCTCATGGGCACCGGCCTGCTGATCGCCAACATGATCGGCGACATGCGTGAGATCTACTACGACAAGATCCAGGTCTCGATCTACCTCGCCGACGACGTCACGGACGAACAGCGTGACTCGATCGCCGCGCAGCTGGACGCCTCACCCGAGGTGCAGGACTACATCTACGAGACCCGCGCCGAGGCCTACCAGCGCTTCACCCAGCAGTTCCAGGAACAGCCGGCGCTGATCGCCAACACCCCGGAGGACGCGCTCCCGGAGAGCTTCCGCGTCGAGCTGGTCAACCCCGAGCGGTACCCGGTCATCGCCGAGCAGTTCCCGAACGGGGCGGCCGGCGTCGACGAGGTCCGCGACGAGGGCGACTTCCTGGACCGGCTGTTCAGCCTGCTCAACGGCGCACGCAACGGCACCCTCGCGGTGGCCCTCGTGCAAGCCCTGGCCGCGTTGCTGCTGATCTCCAACACGATCCAGCTCGCGGCCTTCAACAGACGCAACGAGACCAACATCATGCGGCTGGTCGGCGCCTCCCGCTGGTACACCCAGCTGCCGTTCATCCTGGAGGCGGCGCTCGCCGGTCTGATCGGTGCGCTGCTGGCCATCGGCGGCCTGGTGCTGACCAAGATCCTGTTCGTCGACAAGACGCTCGCCGGGCCGATCAAGGCGGGCATCATCCCGCCGGTCGACTGGTCGGCGATCATCGCGATCTCGCCGATCATCGCCGCCGCCGGGGTGGGCCTGGCCGCCGTCGCCGCCTACGTGACGCTGCGGCTCTACGTCCGCCTGTAGCGGTCGTCCCGCACCGGCCATGGCGCCTGGTCCCCTCGGGGGTCGGGCGCCATGATCGGTTGCGGCCCCTGGGTAACCTGGCCTCATGCCGCGGGAACAGGGGCGCAAGTTCATCGCCCAGAACAAGAAGGCGCGGCACGACTACTCGATCCTGGACACCTACGAGGTGGGCCTGGTGCTGACCGGCACCGAGGTGAAGAGCCTGCGTGCCGGCCGCGCCTCCCTCGTCGACGGCTTCGCCAGCGTCGACGACGGCGAGGTGTGGCTGCAGCACGTGCACATCCCCGAGTACACCGAGGGCACGTGGACCAACCACGCCCCGCGCCGCAAGCGCAAGATCCTCATGCACCGAGCCGAGATCGAGAAGCTCATCGGCAAGACCAAGGAGGGCGGGCTCACGCTCGTCCCGCTGGACCTGTACTTCAAGGACGGCAAGGTCAAGGCCACCCTCGCGCTGGCCAAGGGCAAGAAGAGCTACGACAAGCGCCAGGATCTGGCCGAGCGTGACTCCCGCCGGGAGATGGAACGCGCCTTCGGCCGCTACGTGAAGGGACGGCGCTGACCTCCATGCGCGGCATCGCCTACGACCGGTTCGGCGACGAATCGGTCCTGCAGTTGCGTGACGACCTGCCCGAGCCCCCGGTGGGGCCGGACACGGTGCTGGTCCGCACCCGCGCGGCCGGGGTGAACCCGGTCGACATGGGCATCCGGGAGGGTGGCCTGGCCGGCTTCTACCCGCACCACTTCCCGATCGTGCCGGGCTGGGACCTGGCCGGCGTCGTGGAGCAGGTCGGGCCGGCGGTGGTCGACTTCGCCCCCGGCGACGAGGTCTTCGGGTACGTGCGCCGGGACGACGTCCAGTGGGGGACGGCGGCCGAGCTCGTCCCCGCCCCGCAGCGCTGCATCGCGCACAAGCCCGACTCGCTCGGGTTCACCGAGGCCGCTGCGCTGCCGCTGGCCGGGCTGACCGCCTACCAGGCGCTCACCGAGGCGCTCGACGTCGGCGAGGGCGACCGGGTGCTGGTGCACCGGGCCGCCGGCGGGGTCGGCTTCTTCGCCGTGCAGATCGCCGCCGCGCTCGGCGCGCACGTCATCGGCACCGCCAGCCCGCGCAACCACGGCTTCCTGCGGGATGCCGGCGCCGCCGAGGTGCTCGACTACGACGCCGGTCCGATCTCCGCCCAGCTGTCCGAGCCGGTGGACGCCGTCCTGGACCTGGTCGGCGGGCCTGCGCTCGGCGACGCCCCGGACCAGGTGCGCGACCCGAAGCGGATCGCCAGCGTCGTCGACCCGGTGGTGCTCGACCTCGGCGGCCGGTACGTCTTCGTCCGTCCCGAGCGGCACGACCTGGAGGAGCTCGGCCGGATGGCCGACGCCGGGCAGCTGCGGGTGGCGGTCGCCAAGGCGTTCCCGCTGGCCCAGACGGCCGACGCCCAGCGGCTGGTGGCCGGCGGGCACGTGCGCGGCAAGGTCGTCATCACGCTTCCCTGATCCCGCCTCAGATGGTCGGGCCGCTCCCGTTGGCGGCCCGACCGCCACGAGAGGCAACGCGTAGCGCGACCGTCACCGTGTCGCCGTCGTCCACGTGCTCCTGGGCGCGGACGTGCTGCTTCACCGGCAGCAGGTAGCCGCCGGCGCGCGGCAGCAGCGACGTCTCCCACTCGGTGGCGCCGATCCGCACGCGCACGGGGACCGCACCCCAGCCGTAGCTCGCCACGGTGGCCTCGGCCCTGATGCGGTCGCACACGTCCGCGGGCAGGGGCAGCCAGTGGAACGGCGCCGGGCCGCGCCACTCGAACAGCTCCGCGGTGAAGGTCGCGTCCACGCCGCCGGAGGCTAGTGGCGATCACCGGGTCCGGGGACGCGTGCGGCCGCGGGCCCTGGACGGGAGCGGACCTAGGGTGGCCCTCGTGGTCGCAGCCCCCGTCGACGACGACGACGTCCCGAGGTACTGGCGGGAGCTGGGGCTGCCCGGGCTGGTCGACGTGCACGTGCACTTCCTGCCCGAGCGGGTGCAGGCGAAGGTCTGGCAGTACTTCGCCGAGGCGGAGACGCACTACGGGGCGCCGTGGCCGGTCACGTACGCGCTGCCGGTCGAGGAGCGGCTGGCGGTTCTGGCGGCCCTCGGCGTCCGCGCCTTCCCGACGCTGCCCTACCCGCACCGGCCGGGGATGGCCGCGTGGTTGAACGCCGAGGCGGCCACGTTCGCGGCGCAGCACCCACAGGTGCTGCACTCGGCGACCTTCTACCCGGAGCCGGACGCGCAGTGGTACGTGGAGGAGGCGCTGTACGCCGGCGCGCGGGTGTTCAAGGTGCACGTGCAGGTCGGCGACTTCGACCCGCGGGACCCGTTGCTCGAGCCGGTGTGGGCCCGGTTGGCCGAGACCGGTACGCCGGTGGTCATCCACTGCGGTTCCGGGCCGCTGCGCGGGGAGCACACCGGCCCGGCGCCGATGGCCGGCCTCCTGGAGGTCTTCCCCCGGCTCCAGCTGGTGATCGCCCACCTCGGCATGCCCGAGTACGAGGCGTTCCTGGACCTCGCCGAGCAGTACGAGCGGGTGCACCTGGACACCACGATGTTCGCCACCGACTTCACCGAGCGGCTGATGCCCTTCGACCGGGCACTGCTGCCCCGGCTGGCCGCGCTGCGGGACAAGGTGGTGCTCGGCAGCGACTTCCCGGCCATCCCGTACCCCTACGCCCACCAACTGGCCGCGCTGCACCGGTTGGGCCTGGGGGAGGAGTGGCTGCGGGCGGTCCTCTGGCACAACGGTGCACGGCTGTTCGGGGTCACCGCCTAACCTCGGGCCTCGTGAACTCTGCGCCGCTGGCCCTGCCCGAGGGCCTCTCCGCCCGCCCGATCCGTCCCGACGACGTCGTCGCCGTCGCCGAACTGCTCGCCGTGGCGGAGGCGGTCGACGACACCGGACTGCACGAGTCGCCCGAGGACCTCACCGGGCTGTGGGCCAGCGAGCTGGTCGACCTGGAGCAGGACACCCGGCTGGTGAGCACGGCGGACGGCACCGTCGTCGGCTACGCCACCACGATCGCGCCGCCCACGTTCCGGGACGCCTACGGCGTGCACCTGCAGGGGCGGGTGCTGCCGGAGTGGCGGGGCCGGGGCATCGGCCGGGCGCTGCTGGCCTGGCAGCTGGTGCGGGGCGAGGAGCTGCACGCCGAGCGGCACCCGGAGTCGCCGGCCCGGCTGACCGCCACCGTGTACACGACGATGCCCTCGCTGGAGGCGCTCGTGCGCCGGGCCGGGCTGGAGCAGGTCCGCTGGTTCTTCCACATGGAGCGCCCGCTCACCGACCTTCCGCCGCGGCGCCGGCTCGACGGCATCGACCTGCTGCCCTTCACCTGGGACCGGGACGAGGAGGTGCGGCTCGCGCACAACGCCGCCTTCACCGAGCACTACGGCTCCAGCGAGCGCGACGTCGCCTCCTGGCAGGTCATGTTCACCGGCATGCGGACCTTCCGCCCGGACCTGTCGGTGCTGGCCATCGAGGACGGCGAGGTGCTCGGCTACGCGCTGGCCTACGTCTCCGAGGCGACCGCAGCGGCCAGCGGCTCCCGGGAGAGCTACTTCGGCCAGATCGGCGTCCTCCCGTCCGCCCGGGGCCGGGGGGTCTCCAAGGCCGTGATCATCGAGGCGATGCACGCCGCTGCGGCACAGGACTGCCAGACCTCCGGTCTGGAGGTCGACAGCGAGAACGTCACCGGCGCGCTGGGGCTGTACGAGAGCCTGGGCTTCACCACCGCCCGCACCCAGGTCTCCTGGTCCCGGCGGCTGGCGCCGCTGCGCTGACGCGCAGGAGGGGCCGGCGTCGTGACGTCGGCCCCTCCTGGACGGGTCAGGCGGCCAGAGCAACCTCAGCGGGGAGGTCGTCCTTCTTCGCCCGGATCAGCACGATGCTCAAGACCAGGGCGACCGCCAGGAACACCGCGGCCCAGATGAAGGCCACGTGGTACCCCTGCACGAACGCCTCGCCCGGGGCCGCGCCCGGGTTGTCGACGAGGTACCCGGTGACCGCCGAGGCGTAGAAGGTGTTCAGCAGGGCCAGGCCGAGCGAGCCGCCCACCTGCTGGCTGGTGTTGAGCACGGCCGAGGCGATCCCGGTGTCGTGGCTCGCCACCCCGACCAGCGCCGTGCTGGAGGCCGGCACGAACACCGCCGCCATGCCGAGGCTGATCGCCACCAGGGCGGGGAGCACCTCGACGACGTAGGAGCTGGTCGCGCCGATCCGGGTCAGCCACAGCATGCCCAGCGCGGCCACGAGCAGACCACCGATGATCAGCGGCCGCGGCCCGACTCGGGGGAGGACCTGGGAGACCACGCCGGCGCCGAGGATGATCCCGCCGCTGAAGGGCAGGAACGCGAAGCCGGACTCCAGCGGGCTGTAGCCCAGGGTCTGCTGGAAGTAGAAGGTCAGGAACAGGAAGATCGCGAAGATCCCCGCGCCCACCAGAAGGAAGACCAGGTAGGAGCCGCCCCGGTTCCGGTCCAGGACCACGCGCAGCGGCAGCAGCGGGTGGCTGGCCCGCTGCTCGTAGAGCACGAACGAGACCAGCAGGACGGTGGCCGCGGCCAGCAGGGTCAGCGTGAGCGGGTCGGTCCAGCCCACGCCCTCCTCGGCGGCCTTGCTGAAGCCGTAGACCAGGCTGACCAGCCCGGCGGCCGACAGCAGCACGCCCGGTACGTCGTAGCGCCGGTCGCCGTCGGCGCGGCTCTCCTTCACCAGTCCGATCGCGAAGACGGCGGTGGCCAGGGCGATCGGCACGTTGACGCCCAGCGTCCAGCGCCACGAGGCGTACTCGGTGAGCACCCCGCCGAGGATCAGGCCGATCGCGGCGCCACCGCCGGAGATGGCACCGAAGACCCCGAAGGCGCGGGCCCGCTCCTTGGGGTCGGTGAAGGTGACCGCCAGCAGGGACAGCGCGGCCGGCGCGAGCAGCGCCGCGAACGCACCCTGCAGGCCGCGAGCGGCGAACAGCAGCTCCTGGTTGGGGGCCAGGCCGCCCAGCGCGGAGGCGCCGGCGAAGCCGATCAGGCCGATCAGGAAGGCGCGCTTGCGGCCGGTGAAGTCGGCGATCCGGCCACCGAGCAGCAGCAGGCCGCCGAAGGCGAGCGTGTAGGCGGTGACCACCCACTGGATGTTGGCGGCGCTGATGCCCAGGTCGAGGCCGGCGTCGGGGAGGGCGATGTTCACGATCGAGGCGTCCAGCACGACCATCAGCTGGGCGACGGCGATGACGGCGAGGGCCAGCCAGCGGCGGGGGTCCGGGCCCTCGGTGTCCGGTGCGGGCGGTGGTGGCGCGTCGGGGGCGCCGGTCCCCGGTGGGGTGGTCAGGCTGTCTGCGGGCATGGCGGAGCCGTCCTTCCTGCGCAGGGCGCAGTGCGGGCTGAGGGGATGAGGGCAGGGGAGGGCTCACGGCCGGCGACGGTGCGCGGTCGCGTGGTGCTGGAGGAGCCCGGGCAGGCGGGACGGCGCGACGGTGCGCGGTCGGAGTGCGGAGGGCCTGCCGGAGGAGGGCCGGCGGGGTCGGGGCCGGCGGGGTGGGGAGCGGGTCAGCTCACGGATCGGGCCAGTCCGCCGCCGGCCAGTCGCAGGCAGTCGCGGACGAGGTCCAGGAAGTGGTCGAAGGAGTCCTCGGGGTCCCAGGCCTCGATCGCCGTGTTGAAGGCGGCGAAGGCGGTGTTGAGGACCAGTGCGGCGTGCAGCTCGTCGCCGTCCGGGGTGCGCCGGGCGACCCAGTCCCGCAGGTCGGGCCCGAAGCTGTCACAGACGTCCCGCGACGAGTCGCAGAGCTCCGGTGACTGCTGGAGCAGCCGCTTCTGCAGGGGCAGCCGGTCGGCGAGGAGCTCGGCCAGGCCGAGGACGAGCCCGGTGAGCGCTTCCCACAGCGGCTCACCCCCCGGGGCGTCCGCCAGGAGCTCGCGCCACTGCTGCAGCTCCTGCGGATCGAGGTCGTAGACGACGGCTTCCTTGCTGCGGAAGTAGCTGAAGAACGTCGTCCGGGAGACACCGGCCTCGGTGGCGATGTCCTCCACGCTCACCGCGTCGAACCCGCACTCGCTGATCAGGCGCAGCGCGGTCGAGCGGATCGTCCGCCAGGCCTCGAGCTTCTTGCGCTCCCGGAGGCCCAGCACGCGACCGACCGGGCAGTGTGGGGTCTTCCCCTGCCCGGATACGGCCATGGGAGCACCGTAGACCTGAACCTGAACTCAGTACAGACTTTTACCCAGTCCAGTTTCCTGGCCGGAGTCGTCTGGCCCGATGACGGCGGTACCGGCGCACGAAGAGGCGTAGGGTCGATGTGATGCGGAGCATCCTGCGGACGGCCGTCGTGGCCGCGGCCGCGCTGGGCGCCACGGTGCTCGGGGCGCCGGCTGCTGGTGCTGCCGAGGAGCCCACCGAGCGTCGCGGCGCCACGGTGCAGAGCACCGTCGGGTACGACGTGTCCCACCCGCAGTGCGGCCAGACGCTGCCGGACGACGCGGCCTTCGCGGTCATCGGCGTCAACGGCGGGATCGCCACCACGGAGAACCGCTGCCTGGCTGACCAGTGGGAGTGGGCGAACGAGTCCTCGGGCGCGGTGCCGGCCCAGCCGCGGGCGCAGCTCTACGTGAACACCGCCAACCCCGGCGAGGTGCGCGAGCAGGTGACCACCTGGCCGCGGCTGGGCGTCAACCGCTACGGCGTGTGCGACGGCGACAACAGCGCTGCCTGCTCCTACGAGTACGGCGTCGACCGGGCCGAGAACGACGTCCGGATCGTGCTCGACACCCTGGGTGACGCGTCCCCGGGAGCCGGGGACATCGCCGTGGAGAGCCGCGCCGACCTCGTCGGCCTGCGGTGGTGGCTGGACGTCGAGACGATGAACACCTGGCAGACCGACGGCGCCGCCGCGCAGCGGAACAACCGGGCCACCCTGGAGGGGATGACCGACCACCTGGAGTCGGTGGGTGGTCGGGTCGGGCTCTACTCGACCGGCTACCAGTGGGGCGAGATCGTCGGCGACGTGCCCTCGTGGAGCAGCCTGCACGGCCTGGACAGCTGGCTGGCCGGAGCCCGCAGCCTCTCCGGCGCGGTGGCGAACTGCTCCGACGCCCCGCTCGTCGACGGCGGCCGGGTGATCATGACCCAGTACGTCGAGGACGACCTGGACCACAACCACTCCTGCGTCGCGGCCGCCCTCTCGGCCCCGGCGACCACGGCCCCGGCCACCAGCGCGCCTGCCACCACCGCGCCCAGCACCACGACGCCGGCCACCACGGCTCCCGCCAGCACGACGCCGACCAGCGCGGGGGCGTCCGGCTGAGTCGTTAGGGTGCGCGGCATGGTCAGCGTCGATCAGCCCGCCGTCCCGCTCGCCCCCGACCTCCGCCTGGTCGCCCGCACGCACCGGCGGCTGGAGCCGCTGCACTCGCACGTCTACTTCGCGCCGGAGACCGACGAGCACCTGACCGCAGCCGGGCTGCGCCCCGGCCGGATGGTCTACTTCGCCGGCCGCGCGGCGGCGATGGGCGCCGTCGGCCCCGGCGTGGTGACCGCGACGTTCGCCAACTTCGCCCCCGCGATCGTCGCCCGGCACCTGCCCCGCGCCTGGACCCTCGCCAGCCCCGACCAGGTGCTCGCCGCCCGGACGGCGGCCGCCACCGCCTCGCTCACCCGGCTCCTCGACGGCGCCGACGAGAGCAGCCTGGGCGAGCTGGCCGGCCTGCTCCGCGAGGCGTGCACGGCGCTGACGCCGGAGGCCCGGCCGCTGTTCGCCGCCCACGCCGACCTGCCCTGGCCCGAGGACCCGCTGCTGCAGGTCTGGCACGGCGTCACCCTGCTCCGCGAGCACCGCGGCGATGGGCACGTGCTCAGCGTCGTCCGGCACGGGCTGACCGGGCTGGAGGCGCTGGTCACCCACACGCTCACCGGCCGCGGGTTCACCCGGCAGGCCGCCCAGGCGACCCGTGGCTGGTCCGACGAGGAGTGGACGGCGGCGCTGACCGGCCTGACCGAACGCGGCCTGGTCGTCGACGGGGTGCTCACCGAGGTCGGCCAGCAGTTGCGGGCGTCGATCGAGCAGGAGACCGATGCGCTGTCGGCCGCCCCGTTCGTGCACCTGGGCACCGAGCGCACCGAGCGGGTCGCCGAGCTCGCCGGCGACCTGACCGGCCGGCTGCTGGGCAACGGCGCGTTCCCGGCCGGCGTGCTGACCCGGTCGTGACCGGCGCGCGGCTGCCCGACGCCGACGGCGACGGCCCGGCCGCCGAGGTGCTGCGGGCCCGGCGTGGGGGAGAGCTGTCCTCGCTGGACCGCCTGCTGCTGCACAGCCCCGCCGTCGCCGAGGGGTGGAGCGCACTGCTCGGGGCGCTGCGCAACGGGACCACGCTGACCGCCGACCTGACCGAGCTGGTGGTGCTCCGGGTCGCCGTGCTCAACGACGCGGCCTTCGAGTGGGTCGCGCACGAGCCCGCCGCCCGCCGGGCCGGGGTCACCGACGCGCAGCTGGCCGCGCTGCGGACCCGCGACCCCGCCGCGGCGCCGGTGTTCTCCGCCGTCCAGGCCGCCGTGCTGCGGTTCACCGACGCCTCGAGTCGGCAGGTCGACGTCCCCGATGCGGTCTTCTCCGCGGTGCGCGCGCACCTCGACGACCGGCAGGTGGTCGAGCTGGTGACCACCGTGGCCGGGTACGCGATGGTGTCCCGGTTCCTGGTGGCGCTGCGGGTGCCGGCACCGGCCGGCGAGGTCGCCGGCTGACCTCCCCCGTCCGTTCACCCCCTGGTGGGGCGATCGGGGTGACCGGGAGCGGCACCGCGTGTCACGATGGACGACGGCCGCGTGACGGACGCCGGCCCTGGGGAGACGGGAGGTGCTGGGCCGTGCGATCGGAGCCTCCCAGTCACAGTCCCCGGGTCCCCTCCCGCTGACGCCCCCGGTCACCTGACCCGGCCGGGCACGCCCGCGGGGACCTGCTGCCCCCGTCCCCGCGTCTCCTGGGAGCCCCTGCCGTGGCCGATCGTCGTCTCGCCCCCCGCACCGCCCTGTCCACCCTCACCCGCCGCCCGCGCGCCGTCCTGGTGCCCCCGCGCCCGGCGGAGCAGCCCGGGTCGGTCGCGGCGACGGAGCGGCGTTCCCGGATGGTCGACAACGCGGTCTACGCCGCCGGCCGGCGGATCGCGACGCCGGCGTCGGCGGCCGAGAGCCACGAGTGGCTGACCGAGGGCTTCGACGACCGGATGGTCTGGCTCGGGCTGTACCGCCCGGAGCCGGCCGCGCTGGGTGAGCTGGCCGAGCAGTACGACCTGCCCGACCTCGCGGTCGAGGACGCCATCCACGCCCACCAGCGGCCGAAGTTCGAGCGCTACGGCGACACGCTCTTCGTCGTCCTCAAGGCCGCCCGCTACCTGGACGAGGCCGAGGAGGTGGAGTTCGGCGAGCTGCACCTGTTCCTCGGCAAGGACTTCGCCATCACCGTGCGGCACGCCGAGTCGCCGGACCTGGCCCGGGTGCGCCGCCGGCTGGAGAGCTCCCCGGAGCTGCTGGCCCGCGGCACCGAGGCGGTGCTGTACGCGATCCTCGACGCCGTCGTCGACGGGTACGCCCCGGTCGTCGCCGGGCTTGACAAGGACATCGACGAGATCGAGGTCGAGGTGTTCCGCGGCGACCCGCAGGTGTCGCGGCGCATCTACGAGCTGTCCCAGGAGGTCGTGGACTTCCAGCGGGCGGTCCAACCGCTGACCGGCATCCTCGCCGCGATCACCGCCGGGTTCGAGAAGTACGGCGTCGACGAGGAGCTGCGCAGCCACCTGCGCGACGTCGCCGACCACGTCACCCAGATCACCGAGCGGGTCGAGGGCTTCCGGCTGCAGCTGCGCGACATCCTCACCGTGAACGCCACGCTGGTCGCCCAGCGGCAGAACGAGGAGATGAAGACCCTCACCGAGACGAGCCTCGCCCAGGGCGAGGAGGTCAAGAAGATCTCCGCGTGGGCGGCCATCCTCTTCGCCCCCAGCCTCGTGGGCGGGGTCTACGGGATGAACTTCGAGAACATGCCCGAGACCGAGTGGGACTACGGCTACCCGTTCGCCGTCGTGCTGATGTTCATGGTCAGCCTCACGCTGTACGTGATCTTCAAGCGCCGCGACTGGATCTGAGGGAGGCCCCGCCGCCCTGCAGCGGTGCCCCCGTGGTCACGGGGACGGCGTCCCGGTCGGCTCGACGACGAGGTCGATGACGGCGAGCCGGAACGGGTTCACGATGCCGAACCGCTCGGCCTGTTCGGCGTCGTCGACCGGGGCGAAGTCGCGGACCAGGCTGCGCTTGACCGCGAAGACCGCGTCTTCGTCCAGGTACGGGCTGCCCTCGACGAAGATGTGCGTGGTCACCGGCACGTACCCCGGTGCGTCGGCGATGAAGTGGATGTGCGCCGGCCGGTACGGGGGCCGGTCTGTCGCCGCGAGCAGTTCCCCGACCGGACCGTCGGTGGGGATGGGGTAGTGCGCCGGCACGGTGGTGCGGAACCAGAACCGGCCCTCGTCGTCGGTGGTGAACAGGCCGCGGCCGTTGCCCGGCGGCTGCACGTCGGGCTGCTGGACGTCGTAGAAGCCGTGGTCGTCGGCCTGCCACACGTCCACCTCCGCGCCGGGCACCGGTTCACCGGAGACCGACAGCACCCGGCCGGTGACGACGCACGGCTCGCTGGCGCCCACCTCGTCGATCGAGTCCCCGTTGCGGCGAGGCGGGGAGGTGGTCATGTGGAAGGGCCCGAGGACGGTCGCCTCGGTGGCCCCGCCGACCTTGCGGTGGTTGATGTTCTCCACCAGGGAGGAGACACCGAGGACGTCGGAGAGCAGCACGAACTCCTGCCGCACGTCGTCGCACTTCTGGCCGGTGCGGGTGAGGAAGTCGATGGCGTGCTCCCACTCCGCCAGCGTCGGCTCCACCTCCCGGATGGCGGTGTGCAGCCCACGCACGAGCGCGCCCAGCACCTCGCGCAGCCGGGCGTCCGACGTCCCGGCGAAGCTGGCGACGACGGCGTCGGTGACGGTGTGTTCGTCGATGTCGGCGACGACGTCGTCGGTCTGCGCGTCGGTCATGTCCCTCCCTGCTGTGGCGCCGTGGTCACGGCGTGCGCCGGACTGTGACAGCGGACACGGTCTCCAGGCTAGAGGGAGGGCGGGACCCAGCTCAGCGGGCCCGCGCAGGGGGTGCTGCCTGTCGACGTGGTGGATCGAGCAGGAGGAGTCCGACGTGAGCGACGACGCTTCGACCTCGACGGACTGCCGACCAGGGTCCTGTTCGGGGCTGGGCGGCGGGCCGACGTGCCGGGCGAGGTGGCGCGCCTGGGCGGGCGTCGGGTCCTGATCGTGACCGGGAGGACCAGGTCGACGGGGTCGCGGAATGGGTCGCGGCCGCGGCTCCGGCCGCGCCACGCGAGGTCACCGCCCAGGACGTCCGCGGCGTGCTGCACGCCGCGCTGGCCGGACGCGGCTGACCGAAGGGCGGTCCCGCGCTCGCGCGGGGGAACAACCCCGAGGTGGTTGCCGTTATGCTGGCCGTACAACTACACAGGGGGGCGATTGGTCTCGACTGCGGTCGTTTGACCAGGGGAAGCGAGCCGAGGAAGGCAACGATGATCTCGTTAACCATCCGTTGCAAAAAACACAAGCGCCGATTCCAATCAGCGCGACTTCGCTCTCGCTGCCTAACAGCAGCTAGGCGAGTCTGTCAGCCCGGGTTCGTCATCGGCCCGGATCCTGGCATCAGCTAGATGACTCACCGCACGCATCGGTCGCGGGTGCGTGTGGGACACCAAACAGCGACTGGGCCCGTCATCCCGACTCGTTCGTGAGATCGGGAGGGCCGAGCAGAGGCAGAGCGAACTGCGCTCGGAGAAGCCCTGGTGATGCGTCGCAGGACGCGGGTTCGATTCCCGCCGCCTCCACCCCCCCGAGGTCTCCGCACGGCGTGCGGAGGTCCTCGTAGTCACACGAACCGCCCCGGACCGTCAGGTCCGGGGCGGTTCGTCGTCTCCGGCGTCGTCGGACAGCCCGACCCATCGGTCCGCGTGTGCAGCGGCCCGTCTCCGGGCACGGTCGTGGGCCAGGAGGTGTCATGTCCACATCTGAGGAGAACCGCTCGTCGGCTCGTTCGGGCCCGAGGGTGAAGCGGTGGCTGCTGCTGGCGCTGATCGGTCTGGTCGTGCTGGTGGCCCTCGCCGTCGCTGCCGTCGTCGTTGCCCAGCAGGGCGACCCGGTCGACCTGAGCGAGGGGGTCAGCGCCGCGGAGGTCGGCCAGGACGTCGACGCATCCGGCCTGGTCGTCAGCGAGACCATCCAGAGCGTCGGGTTCTTCGTCGACACCGACAGCGGCCCGGTCTTCGTGTACTACGGCGACACGACCGACCGGTTCGGCATCGGGACCACGATCGCCGAGCTCGAGGGCGAGGTGGCGGCCGTCACCGACAGGTTCCTCGACGAACTGGGCGGTGAGCTGGAGCCCGAGCAGCTCGCGCTCCTGGCCGAGTTCGAGGTCTACGTCCAGGCAGACGAGCTCACGGTGGTGCCCCGTGCCGGCAGCTGAGCCGGTGCACGGTCTGGACGTCGTCGCCGAACAGGAGGCCGCGTGAGCACGACGGCAGGGCACGCCGCGGAACGACCTGACCAGGAGCGCCGCCGCGGCGGCTTCAGCTCCCGGCGCGTCTTCATCCTGGCGGCGATCGGATCGGCCGTCGGGCTCGGCAACATCTGGCGGTTCCCCTACGTCGCCTACGAGAACGGCGGCGGCGCCTTCCTGCTGCCCTACCTGATCGCCCTGCTGACCGCCGGCATCCCGTTCCTGCTGCTGGACTACGCGATCGGCCATCGCCACCGCGGCTCGGCACCGCTCTCCTTCGCCCGGCTGCGCCGCGGCGCCGAGGGGCTCGGCTGGTGGCAGGTGGGCATCTGCTTCGTCATCGCCGTCTACTACGCGGCGGTCATCGCCTGGGCGCTGCGCTACACCTTCTTCTCCCTCGACCAGGCCTGGGGCACCGACCCCGCGGGCTTCTTCTTCGACGAGTTCCTCCAGGCCGGTGACGTCCGGGTCACCGCCGACGTGGTGCCCGGGGTCCTGGTACCCCTCGCGCTGGTCTGGCTGGCCGTCCTGGTGATCATGGCCCTCGGCGTCCAGCGCGGTATCGGTGCCACCTCGCTCGTCTTCATCCCGGTGCTGGTGCTCGCCTTCGCCGCCCTCGTCGTGCAGGCGCTGCTGCTGCCGGGCGCCGCCACCGGCCTGGACGCGCTGTTCAGGCCCGACTGGTCGGCGCTCGCCTCCGCGCCCGTCTGGGCCGCCGCGTTCGGCCAGATCTTCTTCTCGCTGTCGATCGGCTTCGGCATCATGATCACGTACTCCTCGTACGTGGGCCGGCGCGAGGACATGATCGGCTCCGGGCTCGTCGTCGGCTTCGCGAACTCCGGGTTCGAGCTGCTCGCCGGCATCGGCGTGTTCGCCGCCCTGGGCTTCATGGCCCAGGCCGGCGGGGTCCCGGTCGGCGAGGTCGCCGACGACGGGATCGGCCTGGCCTTCATCGCCTTCCCGGCGATCATCAGCGAGGCCCCGGCCGGTGCGCTCCTCGGCGTGCTGTTCTTCGGGTGCCTCGTCATCGCCGGCATCACCTCGCTGGTGAGCGTGATCGAGGTCGTGGTCTCCGCCGTCCGCGACAAGCTCGACACCGGCCGGCTGACCGCGACCCTCCTGGTCGGCGTCCCGGCTGCGGTGCTGAGCCTGGTGCTGTTCAGCACGACGAGCGGCATCTACGTGCTCGACGTCGTCGACCACTTCGTCAACCAGTACGGCATCCTCGTCGTGGCGCTGGTCAGCATGGTGGTCGTCGCGTGGGCGCTCCGGGCGCTGCCCGCCCTCGGCGCGCACCTCAACGTCCACGGCCGTCCCCGGGTGGGCAGCGGCTGGCGGTTGCTGACGAGCGTCGTCGCCCCGGTGGCCCTGGCAGTGGTGCTGGTCTTCGCACTTCGGGACGACCTCGCCGCGCCGTACGAGGACTACCCCACCTGGCTCCTGCTGGTCCTCGGCTGGGCGCTGGTCGTGGCGCTGCCGCTCATCGGCTTCCTGCTCGGCCGGCTGCCGTGGCGCGCCGGGACCCACCTGGACGGACCGCCCCCCGGCTCCGACCCGGCGGAGCCGCTGCACGCGCCCGATCCGGCCCCGCACAGCCGCCCCCAGGACGACGGAGGACCCCGATGAGCACGGCGGCGATCGTGATGATGGTGGTGGCGATGGTCGTGATCTGGGGTGGCCTCGCCCTGGCCGTCGCCAGCCTGCTGCACCACGGCGCCGTCGAGGACCGCCCCGGGGTGCCGCGCCGGGACCTCTGACCACGAGGAACGGCGTGCGCCGAGGGCCAGCCGACGCGGCTGCAGCTGGCAGTCGGCGCACGCCGTTCGCCGTCCGGTCAGAGCTCGGCGCGCAGCAGCTCCGCCGCCTGGGCGAGGGACCGCATCTTGCCTGCGGCCGACTCCCGCGGCAGGTACTTCAGCCCGCAGTCGCTGGACAGCACCAGCGTGTCGACGTCCACGTGGTCCAGGGCGCGGCGCACCCGGTCGGCGACGACCTGCGGGGCCTCCACCTCCGGGGTGGAGAGGTCCAGGACGCCGAGGGCGACGCCCTTGCCGCGCAGCGGCCGCAGGGTCGCCGGGTCCAGGTGCGACTGCGCCGTCTCGATCGAGATCGCGGCGGCCGGCACGTCGGCCAGCTGCGGCAGCACCGAGTAGCCCTCGGGACGGTCGGCGACCATCGCCGCGTAGCCGAAGCAGACGTGCACGTGCACCGGCCCGGGAGCGTCGGCGAGCGCTGCGGTGAGCACCTCGACGCCGTAGCGGCGGGCCACCTCGGGGCGGGCCTGCAGCCACGGCTCGTCCAGCTGCACGATGTCGGCGCCGGCGGCGAACAGGTCGGCGATCTCCGCGCGCACGACCTCGGCGTAGGCCAGCGCCAGGGCCCGGTCGTCGCCGTAGTGGTCGTCCTGTGCCTGCTGCGCCATGGTGAACGGGCCGGGCACGGTGATCTTCACGGCCCGGTCGGTGTGCGCGCGCAGGAACCGCACGTCCGCCGCCTGCACCGCGGCCGGCCGGCGGATCTCACCCACCACCCGCGGCGCCGGGATGTCGATGCCCGAGCGGTTCCGCACCGAGCCCGGGTGGTCCAGGTCCAGCCCGTCGAGCGCGGTGGCGAAGTGGTTGGAGTAGGACTCGCGCCGGATCTCGCCGTCGCCGACGATGTCCAGCCCGGCCTCCTCCTGCACCCGGATGGTGGCCAGCGTGGCGTCGTCCTGGGCCTCCTGCAGGAACTCCGGGGGCACCCGCCACAGCTCCTTGGCCCGGACCCGGGGCGGGAACTGGTGCCCGAGCCGGTCGCGGTCGATCAGCCAGTCCGGCTGGGGGAGGCTGCCGACGACGGTCGTGGGCAGCGGGGGGAGCGAGGCGGGCACGGTTCCTCCTGAGGACGTGGACGTGCCCGATCCTCCCTGCTGCGTGCGACGGAGCCAGCGGAGGCTCCCTGCCGGGCCCGGACACCGAGGTCTGCTCCGCCCCGGCGACGTCGTTTCGTCCGCCGGGCATGGGGCACCCGGGGGGACATGACTGGACGGGACGTCCCCCGGTGAGCCTGCGGAGTCGGCTGGAAGGTGTCCTGGGGGCGGTCGAGCGCTGGGACGTCCTCGACGCGCCGGGCTACGAGGTGGAGCACGGCATCGCGCTGACCTACCTGCTCACCGGCCGGCTGGCCCGACCGCTGCAGGACCTGCTGCACGGCGTCTGGCTGGGCCACCCGCTGCACCCCGCACTGGTCACCGTGCCGGTCGGGGCCTGGACGGCGGCGCTGGTGCTCGACGGTCTCGACGCGACCGGCCGCGGTGGTCCGGGAGCCGGCCCGGCGGCCCGGGCCGTGGTCGGCGTGGGGGTGGCCGGCGCGGTGGCGTCCGCGGCGACCGGGTTCACCGACTGGCAGCACGCGCACGACGGGGCCCGGCGGGTCGGACTGGTGCACGCCGGGCTGAACAGTGCCGCTCTCGCGCTGTACGGCTGGTCCTTCGCCGACCGCGGGCGCGGCCGGGCGGTGCGGGCCCGGGTCACCGCGGCGACCGGTCTCGCGCTCACGGTGGCCAGCAGCTGGCTGGGCGGGGCGCTGTCCTACCGCCACGGTCTCGGCACCGACCACGCCGACCGCAGCCCCGAGCCGCGCCGGTTCACCCCGGTGCTCGCGCAGGCCGACCTCGTCGACGGGGAACCGGTCGGGGTGGACGTGGCCGGAGTGCCGGTGGTGCTGGTCGCGCAGGACGGCGAGGTCCACGCCGTGGGTGGCATCTGCCCGCACCAGGGCGCACCGCTGGGGGAGGGGTGGCTGCACCGCGGGGAACTGGTGTGCCCGTGGCACGGGTCGCGCTTCGACCTCGCCACCGGGGAACCGGCGCAGGGCCCGTCGACCGCGCCGCTGCCCTGCTTCGAGACCCGGGTGAGCGACGGCCAGGTCGAGGTCCGCCGCCGGGCGCACTGGCGCAGCGCCACCGCCACGACGACCGCCGAGGAGGCGTCCCGATGAAGGCCGACCAGGTGCTGACCGCCCACCACGACGTGCTGCGCGGGTTGCTGCGACAGCTCGCGGAGACGACCGACGACCAGGTCGCGGACCGGCGGCGGCTGCGGGACCAGCTGCTGCGCGAGCTGGAGGTGCACACCCAGATCGAGGACGAGCTTTTCTACCCCGCCGTCCGGGACGTCTCCCCGCTGCTCTCGCTGGCCCACGCCGAGCACCGGCAGATCGACGAGCAGCTCGCCACGGTCATGCGCACGCCCGTGGACGACCCGGAGTTCGTCACCGAGGTGCGGATGCTGTCCTCGACGCTGCACCACCACACCTTCGAGGAGGAGCAGCGGATGTTCCCCCAGGCGCACGCCCTCGGTGAGGAGCGGCTGGAGCAGCTCGGCCGGCAGCTGCAGGAGCGGCAGGAGGAGCTCGGCCGCTCTGGCGCGATGCGGCTGATCGTGCGGCTCAAGCGGATGACGCTGAAGCTCGTCTGACCCGCCTCTCATCTGACCCGCCCGGGTACAGCAGGCTGTACTCCTGGCCCGGTTCGCTGTCCCCGCCCGGTGCCGGGCCCTAGCGTCAGCAGCCGTGGCGACGACGAGCAGGCAGCGCGCGGGTGGCCGGCGAGGCCCCGTGGCCCGCGCCGCCGGCCGCAGCCTCGTGGCCCTGGAGCAGCTGCCCGGTGCGCTGGGCACCGCGTTGCTCGCCCTGGGCGTGCTGCTGTTCCTGCTGGGCGCACTGCTCACCAGCCTGGTCGGCATCGGCCTGCTGGCGCTGCCCGCCGGCCTGCGCGGGGTCCACGCCGTGGCCGAGCGGGAACGGGCCCGGCTCGGTCGCTGGGGCCCAGAGGTCGTCGGCCCACGGCCCCCGCCGCGGCGGCTCCGGGATGCGGCCGCCGACCCGGCCACCCGGCGTCAGCTGCGCTGGCTGGCGGGGCACGCGACGGCCGGCCTGCTGCTGTCGGCGGTCGGGCTGCTGCTGCCGATCTACGCCGTCCGGGAGCTCACCTTCCCGCTGTGGTGGCAGCTGCTGCCCGACGAGGAGGCCACCGATGCGCTCACCTTCTGGGTGGTGTCCGACTGGGCCGACGTCGTCCCGGTCGTGGGCATCGGCCTGGCCTGGGCGCTGCTCACCGTCGTCCTCACCCCGCCGGTGGCCGACCTCCTGGCCCGGCACGGACGCCGGCTGCTCGCCGCGGACGCCGGCACGGACCTCTCGCTGCGGGTCGCGGAGCTCACCGCCACCCGCGCCGCCGCCCTGGATGCGCACGCCACCGAGCTGCGCCGGATCGAGCGCTCGTTGCACGACGGCGCGCAGAACCGGCTGGTCGGGGTCTCGGTGCTGCTGGGGGCCGCCCGGCGGGCCGTGTCCCGGGACCCCGCGGCCGCCGAGGAGATCCTCGGGCGGGCGCAGGACGCCGCGGAGCAGGCGCTGGCCGAGCTGCGGTCGGTGGCCCGCGGCATCCTGCCGCCGGTGCTGGAGGACCGCGGTCTGGCCGGCGCGCTCACCGGGCTGGCCGCGACCTCCGCCGTGCCGTGCCAGGTGGACGTCGACGTGCCGGTCCGCTGCGCCGCTTCGGTCGAGGCGACGGCGTACTTCGCCGTGGCCGAGGCGCTGACCAACGTGTCCCGGCACAGCGGTGCCGGCCGGGCCGCCGTCGACGTGCGGTTGCGTGAGGGGCGGCTGTGCGTCCGCGTCACCGACGACGGCACCGGCGGGGCGGTCGAGGGCGGCGGCACCGGACTGGTCGGCATCCGCCGCCGGGTCGAGGCGCACGACGGCACCCTCACCCTGACCAGCCCGCCCGGCGGGCCCACCACCCTGACCGTGGAGCTGCCGTGCGGATCGTGATCGCCGAGGACGACGCGCTGCTGCGCGAGGGCCTCGCCCTGCTGCTGCGTGCCGAGTCGCTCGACGTGGTGGCGACCGCGGCGGGTCCGGCGGAGTTCCTCACCGCGCTGGACGAGCACCGGCCCGACGTCGCGATCGTCGACGTCCGGATGCCGCCCACCCACACCGACGAGGGGATCGTGGCCGCCGTCGAGGCTCGGCGCCGCCGCCCGGACCTCGCCGTCCTGGTGCTGTCGGCGCACGTGGAGCAGGCGTTCGCGACCGACCTGCTCGCCGGCGGCGCCGCCCGGCTGGGCTACCTGCTCAAGGAGCGGGTCGGCCGGGTGGAGGAGTTCCTGGGCGCCCTGCACCGGGTGGCTGCCGGCGGCACCGCGATCGACCCCGAGGTGGTCGCCCAGCTGTTCGCCCGCACCCGGACCGACACCCGGCTGGAGCGGCTCAGCCCGCGGGAGCGGGAGGTGCTCGCCCTGATGGCCGAGGGGCTGGGCAACACCGCGATCGGGGAGCGGCTGGTGGTCACCGACGGTGCGGTGCACAAGCACATCCGCAGCATCTTCGCCAAGCTCGACCTGCCTCCCGACGACCGGGCCGACCGCCGGGTGACCGCGGTGCTCCGCTACCTGGACGACGTCCGCCGCCGGGCCTAGGGACGCCACCCGGTCCGCGGTCCGACGGTCGACCCGGTCCAGACCGCTACGAGGAGGGGTCCATCTGCGCTCGTCGGATCAGCCGGGCGCCCGGGCCCTCCGTGGCTGCCTCGTCGCCCGGGTTGTACAGCGGGCACCGGTCGAGGGAGAGGCAGCCGCAGCCGACACAGCCGTCGAGTTCGTCGCGGAGGGTCGTCAACTCCGCGATGCGCGCGTTGACGTGGGAGCGCCACGACGCCGACAGCACCGACCACTCGGCTCGGGTCGGTGCTCGGTCGGTGGGCAGATCGGCGAGTGACTGACGGATCTGGGCGAGGGACAGTCCGATTCGCTGCCCGGCGGCCACGACGGCCAACCGGCGCAACGTCCAGCGCGGGTAGCGGCGGTGGCGGCCCGCCGAGCGAGTGCTGCTGATGAGGGCGATCTCCTCGTAGTAGCGGAGGGTCGCCGGTGACAGCCCGGCCCGGTGGGACAGCTCTCCGATGGTCAGCAGCACATCGGCAGCCTCACGGGCAGAGGGGTTGACCTCAAGTCCCCTTGAGATGTGACGGTCCTCCTGGCTGACGCAGAGGGCGTCGCCGGAGGAGGACAGATGTTCGCGGTGGTCTACCGGTGGCGGCTGCGACCGGGGAGCGAGGAGCAGTTCCGCGACGGCTGGGAGCGGGTGACCCGCGCCATCCGCACCGGTTGCGGCAGTCACGGGTCCCGGCTGCACCGCGCGGCCGATGGCACGTGGGTCGCCTATGCCCGCTGGCCCGACGCTGCCACGCGGGAGCGCTGCGCGTTCGACGAACCCGAGGGAGAGCGGCTGATGTCCGAGTCGGTGGCTGAACGGTTCCCCGAGCTGACGCTCGAGCTGGTCAGCGATCTGCTGACGGAGCCGACCGCGCCCTGATCCGTCTCTCGAACGCCTCGCTTGACCTTGACACTGTGTGAGTGGGTGAAGTAGGTGGCGACATGTTGAGCATCGGGGAACTGGCGCACCGCACGGGAGTCTCCCGGCGCATGCTGCGTCACTGGGAGGAGATCGGCCTCCTGGCGCCGGCCGAGGTGGACGACCGGACCGCCTACCGGAAGTACAGCGTGAGTCAGACGGGTCGGGTCCGCGCCATTGCGGCACTTCGTGCTGTCGGCTTCGGGCTGGACGCCGTCGCCGATCTCCTCAGCTCGGATCTCTCCGAGTCTCGACTCATGGCGCTGCTCCAGACGCGTGAGGTCGAGCTGGTGGCCCAGATCTCCGGAGCATCGATGCATCTGCAGGAGGTGCGGGTCCGCCTCGACTCCCTACGAGAAGGACGTCGCGTCATCATGAGCTCTCTCGAACTGGGTCCCCTTCCAGGTCTGCAACTGGCGTCGCTGCAGACGTCCGTCGGGGACGAGTCCGAGATCGGGGTGGCAGTGGACGAGCTGACCCGCGCCTTGCGCTCCCAGCTGGCTGCTGCCGGCCGGCACGATGCTGAGGTCGTCCTCACCTACGACGGGATGGCGGACGAGGAGTCGATCCAGGTGACGGCCGGGGTGTCCGCCGACGGCCGGGGGACCGGCCCCGAGCTCGCGCTCGTCGTCGTTCCCTCGTCCGAGCGCGGAGTGACGGTCCGCTACGACGTCCCACCCCCCAGCATCGGTGACGCCTGGATCACGCTCGATGCGCAGCTCGAGCAGTCCCGCGTGCGCACCCGAGGGACCTACCGGCAGACGCTGACCTCTGGGGGTGGAGTGGTCCTCCAGGCACCCGTGGTCTCCCTGCTCTAGATCCGCTGTCCCTCGGGCAGTGCGTACGGCGGTTGCCCGTCGTTCTGCAGTGACCGCCACGCGAGGGGCCCCGTTGTGTCGGCGAAGGGGAACACGGCATGCTGCCCGGCATGACGACGACGTGGTGGCCCACCCGCTAGGTGGTCCATGTCCGAGTCCACCTGTCCCGGTGGGCTCGTCGTCGCACGCGGTCCGCCTCCTCCATGGAAGGACCGCCCGTGCCCTCCCTCCCCACTCTCCGGCTCCTGGACGTCGCTGAGTCCGGTGAACTGCTGACCCTGCAGCGGGCCGCCTACGTCACCGAGGCCCAGCTGTACGGCGACGTCCGGCTGCCTGCGCTCGTGCAGACCCTCCCCGAGCTGCACGCCGAGCTCACCGCCGCCAGCTGCCTCGGGGCCTGGCTGTGTTCCCGACTGGTGGCCGCAGTCCGGGCGCGCGAGGACGACGGCGTCCTGCGCATCGGCCGGCTCGTGGTCGCCCCCGACCTGCAGGGGCAGGGCATCGGCGGCCGGTTGCTGGCCGCTGCGGAGACCACGACGCGACTGCCCCGGGCGGCCCTGTTCACCGGTGCGCGAAGTACGGCGAACCTCCGGCTGTACGAGCGGTGCGGGTACGTGGAGACATCTCGGGAGGAGCTGCGCCCGGGCGTCGAGCTCGTGCACCTGGTCAAGCAGTTGTCCGGCACCCGATGAGCGACCTGTGTAACGAGGCCCGCAGCATCGGGGAGTTCCTCGTCAGCGCGCGTGACGCTGACGAGTACCGGGCTATGTTCGACCTCACCGACGGCGACCTGACCGGACGGGTGCTCGACTGCCCCGGCGGCGGGGCCAGTTTCACGGCCACCGCCTGTGCCCGTGGCGTCGACGCGGTCGCTGTCGACCCGGTGTACGCCGCGCCGCCGGCAGCGCTGATCGCCCAGTTGGACGCCGAACTCGCCCGCGGTGCCGCCTGGACCCAGGCCACCGCCGACCGATACCTGTGGGACTTCTACGGCGCCCCGGCGGCACACGCCCGTCGCCGCGGGGAGTCCGCCCAGGTCTTCGCGGCCGACCTGCTCGCCCACCCGAAGCGGTACGTTCCCGCGTCGCTGCCACACCTGCCCTTCCCCGACGGGTCCTTCGACCTCGTGCTCTCCTCCCACCTGTTGTTCACCTACGCCGACCGGCTGGACCACGACTGGCACCGGGCGGCGATGCAGGAGATGGTCCGGGTCAGCCGCGGCAGGGTGCGGGTCTTCCCGCTGGTCGACCAGGCGGGTGCGCGGTTGACCGGGCTCGTCGAGAACCTCGTGTCCGAGATGAGCGCGGCCGGGGTCGTCGCGAGCCTGCGGCCGGTCCCGTTCGAGTTCCAGCAGGGAGCACGGGAGATGCTCGAGCTCGACGTCTCCCGGCAGCGGTGACCAGTGCACGGTTCCGGTGCCCACACGGTGCGGTCCGCTCCCAGATCCTCTCGCTGCAGAAGACTCGACCGCCATCGACGCCCAGATCAACCGTCACCGGCGCCTCGTGCGCCAGCAAGGAGCAGTCGTGCCCGGGACGCCGTTCTCGTTCCGCCCCATCCACCACGTGCAGCTGGCCATCCCCCGGGGCGGCGAGGAGCCCTGTCGTGGCTTCTGGAACGGCGTCCTGGGGATGCAGGAACTGGAGAAGCCGCCGGTGCTTGCGGCTCGGGTTGGGTGCTGGTTCCGGAGTGGAGTGATCGAGGTCCACCTGGGCGTCGAGGATCCGTTCAGCCCAGCGCGCAAGGCGCACCCCGGGCTGCTCGTCGACGGCCTGCACGCGCTCGCGCGACAGCTCGAGGCCGCCGGGCACCCGGTCACCTGGGACGACGACTTCCCGGGCCATGACCGCTTCTACGCTGCCGATCCCTTCGGCAACCGGCTCGAGTTCCTCGAACCGACCAGCTGACGAGCAACGGTGGAGCTGCGCGCGAGACGTGCGTGCCGCCGCATCGAGACATGTGGGTATGTGCGTCGGGCACGGCTCAGGCGATGAGTCGCAGCAGCGCCTGCCCGGCGGCACCCAGCGGGAAGACCAGCAGCAGCCAGACCATGGCGGTGCCGATGCCTCGACCAGGTGCTCGAGCCGCTCGTGCCGCCGGTGCAGTGGCTCCCAGCGCCACGACGAGCAGAGCCCCGAGGGTGCAGAAGACGACGGCGTCACCGGTGTAGTGCAGGTAGACGCCATAGCCGACGGCGCCTTCGGAGAGGAACACCCCGCCCATGAGCGCCGCGCTCAGCCCGGTCCAGCGCAGCGACCGCACCCGACGCCAGCACCACCCCGCCGCGCCGAACACCGGACCGCCGACCACGCCGGTGGCCACCCACAGCATGACCATGGTCGGGTTCACGCCGAAGTCGCGCACCATGGAGACGAGGTAGTAGCCGCCGACCTCGCCGAAGCAGACGAGGGCCCCAGCTGCGGCTGCGACCCATGGCCGCTTGGTCAGCGCGCCGATGGCGAAAGCGGGGGCCACCCAAGGGCTGACTGCGTTGGCGAGCCCGGAGAAGGGCCAGGGCAGGACCGTCTGCAGGCCGGACGTCGCCGCTCCCCATGCCAGGCCGATCAGCACGGCGAAGCCGAGCGCCACCGGGGCACCCAGCCCAGATCGCTGCTCCTCCCGGGGCGCGAGGTGGGGACCGCCGCCGTCGACACCGCCATCCCGGTCATGGGCCACGTCGAGAGGGCGGTCAGAGGCGGCCTGCGGAGCCTCCGATGAGGCGGCGGATGCGGGAACGGGACTGCTCACCGGCGAATCCTGGCAGGCAGCAGGTCACCGCGGATCAGCCCACGGAGGGACATCGGCGAGCACACCTCCTCCCCAGGTCGGACCGCTGGACCGACGTCACCGAGCAGCACACCTAGGCGTCCCGGCGGCGCAGCACCCACCAAGCACCCAGCACCGCCGCCGCGGCCCACAGGGCCAGCACGACGAGCCCGGTGACCGGGCCGAAGGCGTCGATCGGGCGGGGGTGCAGCCGGACGGCGACCTGGCCGGCGCGGTCGGGGAGCCAGACCGCGAGGTGCTGCAGCACCGGCACCAGCTCGAGCAGCGGCGACACCAGGAAGAAGAACGGGACCAGCAGCCCGAGGGCGCCGGTCTGGTCGCGCATCACCATGGCCACGCCCATGCAGACCACGGCCAGCAGCGCCGGGTACAGCGCCGCCGCCACGGTCGGCCGGGCCAGCTTAGACAGGCTGAGCCCCGCCGGTCCGAGCAGGGCCTGGGTGACCACCGCGCTGACCAGCGCGGTGACGGTGGCGGTGGCCAGCACCAGCGCGGCACCCACGGCGACCTTGCTCGCCAGGAACACCCCGCGCCGGGGGACGGCGACCAGCGCGTCGTGCACCGTCTGCCGGCCGTACTCCCCGGCGGTGAGCAGCACCGCGACCACGATGACGGCCACGTGCCCGAAGTTCAGGCCGTAGAAGGCGAGCAGGCCGGCGTCGTAGTCGGGCTCGGCGGCCTGGAGGTCACCGATCGCACCGACGACGGCGGCGCTGATGCCGGTGACCGCGACGGCGAAGCCGGCCAGGCACACCCAGGTCGACCGCAGGGTGGTCGCCTTGACCCACTCGGCGTGCAGGGCGGCGATCACGTGTCGGCTCCGGTGGTCAGGGCCAGGAAGGCGTCCTCCAGCGACCGGTGGTCGGTCCCCGGCGCGGAGTGCTCGGCGAGGAAGTCGGGCAGCGGGGTGTCGGCCAGCAACCGGCCGCGGCTGATCACGAGCAGGTGGTCGGCGGTCTGCTCGACCTCGCTCATCAGGTGGCTGGAGACCACGACCGTGCGGCCCTCGGCAGCCAGCCGCCGCAGCGACGTGCGCAGCCACCGGATGCCCTCGGCGTCCAGCCCGTTGACCGGTTCGTCCAGCAGCAGCACCGCAGGGTCCCCCAGGAGGGCGGCGGCCAGGCCCAGCCGCTGTCGCATGCCCAGGGAGAACCCGCGCACCCGCCGGTCGGCGACGGCGGTCAGGTCGACGGTGTCGAGGACCTCGTCGATCCGGCGTCCGGGGAGGCGGTTGCTCGCGGCGAGCCACCGCAGGTGTGCCCGGGCCGTCCGGCCGGGGTGCGGTGCGCTGCTGTCCAGCAGCGAGCCCACGGTCCGCAGCGGGTCGCGCAGCTGGGCGTAGGGGGAGCCGCCGATGCGGGCCGTGCCGGCGGTCGGCCGGTCCAGACCGAGCAGCATCCGCAGCGTGGTCGACTTCCCGGCCCCGTTGGACCCCAGGAACGCGGTGACCACGCCCGGTGCCACGTCGAACGTCAGCCCGGTCACCGCGGTGACCGCCCCGTACCGCTTGGTCAGTCCACGGACCTCGATCACGTCGCGCTCCCGTCGTCCGGCATGCACCCACGCTCGCCGACCGGACGCCCCCGCGCCTCCATCGCGCGATCACGTCGACTCCCTCTCCAGCGGGACGCCGTGGCGACCCGGGAGACGGGATCATGGCCGCGTGCACAGCGTGCTGCGGCCGGCGACCAGCAGGACGACGTGGACGCGCGTCCTGCACCTGGCGGTCGGACTGTGGTTCGCGGTCGCCTGCGCGATGGTCTGGCCGGGGCTGGAGGACACCTCGCCAGGCACGCTCGCCGGGCTCGCGCTGGCCCCGGTGCCGCTGCTGGTGCTGCTGGCCGGCGTCCCGGTGGTGCGGCGCAGCGAGGGCGTCCAGGTGCGTGCCCTGGTGCTGCCCGGCGACGACGACGTCACGGTCGACTCCTCGCGGAGCTGGTCGGATCGGGCGCGGCTGCTGGCCTGGCTGGTCGTGCGGGTCGAGCTCGGCGTGCTGGCCGGCCAGCTGACGGCGGTCACCGTGGCCACGGTGCTGGACCTGTCGTCCGGACGGGGCACCGCGGGTGGCGGGCCGGGCTGGGTCCGGCTGCTGCTCGCGCTGCTGCTGGTCGTCGCACTGGTGTACGCACTCGCCGCACTGGGCGAGCTGCTCGCGGCCGCGGCCCGGCACCTGCTGCACCCCTCGGCGGCCGAGCGGCTGGCCGCGCAACGGGCCCGCACCGAGCGGCTGCGGGAACGCACCCGGCTGGCCGCCGAGCTGCACGACTCGATCGGGCACGCGCTGACGGTCACGCTGCTGCAGGCCGGTGCCGCGCGGGAGGTCGCCGGCCGAGACCCGGCGTTCGTCGACGGTGCGCTGCGCGCCATCGAGGACTCCGCCCGGCAGGCCACCGCCGACCTGGACCGGGTCCTCGGCCTGCTGCGCGACACGTCGCGCCCGCCCGTGGCGGCGCCCACGCTGGCCGACCTCGACCGGCTGGTGCACTCGGCGGAGGCCGCTGGGGCCCAAGTCGACCTGCACGTCGCCGGTCAGCTGGCCGACCTGCCGGGGCAGCTCTCCGAGGAGGGCTACCGGATCGTGCAGGAGGCGCTCACCAACGCCCTGCGGCACGCCGGTCCGGTGCCGGTGCGGCTGCGGGTCGAGGTGGACGGCGGGGGACTGGTCGTCGACGTCCGCAACCCCACCCCGGTGGCGCTGCCCGCCGCGGCCGGTACCGGCAGTGGGGTGCCCGGCCTGCAGCACCGTGCCGCCGCGCTCGGCGGCACGGTGGAGGCCGGTCGCGTCGACGACGGCTGGCGGGTCGCCGTCCGGCTGCCGGTGCCCGGATGACCGTCCGGGTGCTGCTGGTCGACGACGAGGAGTTGGTGCGCAGCGGTCTGCGCACGATCCTCGACGCGCAGCCGGACATCGAGGTGGTCGGCGAGGTCGCGGACGGGGCGGTGGTCGTGCCGGCGGTGGTGCGGCTGTGCCCGGACGTCGTCGTCCTGGACATCCGGATGCCGCTGGTCGACGGCATCGAGGCGACCCGCACGCTGCGGCGCCACCATCCCCGTGTGCCGCGCGTGCTGGTGCTGACCACCTTCGCCGACGACGACAACGTCTACGCGGCCCTGCACGCCGGAGCCGACGGGTTCCTCCCGAAACGGGCGCGGCCGGCCGAGATCGTGGACGCCGTGCGGATCGTCGCCCGGGGCGAGAGCCTGCTGTTCCCGGCCGCGATCCGGTCCCTCGCTGCGCGGCACGCGGGCGGGGGCACGGCCCGAGGCGCGGCGCGGGTGGCGTTGACCGATCGAGAGGCGGAGGTGCTGCGGCTGATGGCGCACGGGCTGAACAACGGTGAGATCGCCACCGAGCTGTTCCTCGGCCTGCAGACCGTCAAGACGCACGTCAGCAGCCTGCTGCGCAAGCTCGGCGCCCGGGACCGCACCCAGGCCGTGATCGCTGCCTACGAGTCGGGTCTGGTGCCGCTTCGCTGAGAGTCGGACCCCGGCTGCGCACGACGGAGCAGCCGGGGGTCGTCGTTCACTCGTAGAGGGCGACGTCCACGACGTCCTCGACGTGCACGATCTGCTCCACCGCGGTCGGCAGCGCGGTGACCGCGACCATGACGCCGCGCCCGTCCTCGGTGACCGCACCGCGGGTCTCGTAGCCGGGGATGTCGCCGCCGTGGGTCCAGGCGGTGCCGCCGCAACTGAGCGTGAACGTCTGCAACCCCAGGCCGTAGGCCTCGTCGCCGCTGGCGGCCGAGCCCGGCGCCGGCACCGTGGACTGCATCTCGGCGAGCATCGCCGGGCCGAGCAGCTCGCCGTCGACCAGGGCGGTGAAGAAGTCCAGCAGGTCGCCGGGGCTGGCGACCAGCTGGCCGGCGGCCCAGCCGAAGGCGGGGTCCTGCACGGTGACGTCGGCGTACTCGGCCTCCGGCTCGGAGGCGTAGTAGCCGTGAGGGTGGTCTCCGCGGAGTTCCTGCTCGCCCTCGTGCGGCCAGTAGGTGTCGTCCAGGTCGAGCGGCTCGACGATCCGGGTGGTGATCTCCGCGCCGATCGGCCGGCCGGTGACCTCCTGGACGAGCAGCCCGGCCAGCACGTAGTTGGTGTTGCTGTACTCCCAGCCGGTGTCAGGGGCGAAGGAGGCCGGCCGGGCCAGCGCGATGTCGAGCAGCTGATGGGGCTCGACGTATCGGTGCTGCACCGCGAGGTAGTCGGCCACCACGACGTCGTCGTAGTCGGGGAGCCCGCTGGTGTGCTGCAGCAGGTGGCGCACGGTGATGGCGTTGCCGTCACCGCCCGGTCCGCGGATCAGCCCGGGGAAGTAGGTCTCGATCGGGGCGTCCAGGTCGACCAGCCCCTCCTCGGCCAGCTGCAGGACGACGGTGGCGACGAAGGTCTTGGTGTTGCTGGCGATCCGCACCTCGCCGTCGACCGGCACCGGTTCGCCGGTGGTCAGGTCGCCGACCCCGGCGGTGAGGTGGTGCACCCGGCCGCCCGTTCCGCGGACGGCAGCGAGCGCGCCGGGGAAGCCGTCGTCGGCGACGAGCGCGTCCAGCTCGTCCTGCAGGGCGTGCACCGGCCGGGCGGCATCGGCCGCTGCGTCGTCAGGGCTCAGCAGGCCGGTGGCGCCGGCGGTGGTCACCGTGGCGGCGGCGACCAGCAGCGTGGCCCACGTACGGCGGGGGATGGGGGAGCGGTTCGGGTCGGGGGCGGCGGACACGGGGACTCCTCGGGGCAGGTCGATCGTGCGGACCTCCCGAGCCTGTCCAGGGAGGCCGCGCCGATCGATCCCGCCCAGGGGTCACCTGAGGTGGCGCAGGCTGCACCCAGGCGTGGTGGCTCCTCAGCCCTCGATCGAGGCGCAGGCCACCCAGGCGGCGTCGTCGGCCAGGACCTCGTCGTCCAGCGGCAGCACGATGAGCGAGGTGCCGTCCTCGTCGGCCAGCAGGTCCAGGTCGAACTCCCCGGCCAGGGTGCTCAGCTGGCCGACCTCCTGCGTGGTCACCGGCAGGGCCGGGAGGTCGGCCACCGGGGCGCCGTCGATCGCGTCCTCGGTGCAGCCGCCCTCGCTGACCAGCAGCATCGGGTGGTCGCCCGGGGTGAGTCCGCTGGCGTCCACCTCGATCTCCGTCCCGGTGGTGGTGCTGCTGAAGGTGGCGGTGCCCAGCACGCTGCCCTCGGGGTCGACCAGCTCGCCGGTCAGGTCGACCAGCACCTCGGGCTCCTCGGTCACCGCCCCGTCGTTCAATGCCTCGAAGGAGCCTCCGACGCCGTCCTCGTCGTCTCCGCAGGCGGTGAGCACGAGGGCGGCGGTGGCGGTGGCGGCGAAGAGCATCGTCCGCTTCACAGGGAACTCCTTCAGGTCGTGGGCGTGGTCCGGGAAGGGACTGCCCCCGTTCCCCGCGTCCCACTCCCGTCGGTCGCCGACTCGATGCCGAGCCGTGACCTGGGTCAGCGGGTAGGAACGACACATGGAGTTCCGACACCTGGGCCGCAGCGGCCTGAAGATCAGCGAGATCACCTACGGCAATTGGATCACCCACGGCGGGCAGGTGGAGACCGAGGCGGCGAACGCCTGCGTCCGCGCCGCCCTGGACGCCGGCATCACCACCTTCGACACCGCCGACGTCTACGCCGGTGGCCGGGCCGAGGAGGTGCTGGGCAAGGCGCTGGCCGGTGAGCGGCGCAGCGGGATCGAGCTGTTCAGCAAGGTCTACTGGCCGGTCGGGCCCGGCGCGAACGACCGTGGGCTGTCCCGCAAGCACGTGCTCGAGGGGATCGACGCCTCGCTGCGCCGGCTGGGCACCGACTACCTCGACCTCTACCAGGCCCACCGCTACGACTACGCGACGCCGCTGGAGGAGACGATGCTCGCCTTCGCCGACGTCGTGCGCAGCGGGAAGGCGCTCTACATCGGCGTCTCGGAGTGGCGGGCCGAGGAGATCCGGGCGGCCAAGGAGCTCGCCGACGAGCTCAAGGTCCCGCTGGTGTCCAACCAGCCGCAGTACTCGGCGCTCCACCGGGTGCCCGAGGCGGAGGTCATCCCGGTCTCCCGTGAGCTGGGCATCAGCCAGGTCGTGTTCTCCCCGATCGCGCAGGGCGTGCTCACCGGCAAGTACCTGCCGGGCCAGCCGGTCCCGGCCGGTTCGCGCGCGACCGACGAGAAGGGCGGCGGGGCGAACATGATCGCCCGCTGGATGAAGGACGACGTCCTGGAGCGGGTGCAGGAGCTCAAGCCCATCGCCGACGACCTGGGGCTGACGATGGCCACGCTCGCGGTGGCCTGGGTGCTGCAGGAGGAGAACGTCGCGGCGGCGATCATCGGGGCCAGCCGGCCGGAGCAGGTCACCGACAACGTCAAGGCCTCCGGGGTCCGGCTCGACGACGACGTCAAGAAGCGGATCGACGAGGTGCTCGCCCCGGTGGCGCTGACCGACCCGGCGCTGACCAAGAGCCCCGACCCGCGGCCGTGAGACCCGGCCGGGCGGGCTCGCCGGAGCCCGCCCGGCCCGGCGCGGTCAGGACGGCCGCTGCTGGGGCTGCGGGGTGGTGGCCGGGCCGCGGCCGTGCGGCGGACGGTGCCCGGCGACGTGCCCGGTGTGCGGGACCGCCGAGGGCTGGTGGGCATCGCGCGGGGCGTCCCGGTGCGCGTCCCGCTGGGCGGGGGTGATCCGGGGCAGCTCACTGGTGAGCCAGCGGACCGGACGCCGCTGGGCCGGACGCCGGGCGGCGAGGAAGTCCAGCGCGATCGCCGCCGTCCACGACTGGTCGCGGCTGCCGAGCGTCTCCCCGGTCACCGGCTGGTAGTACTCGGCGAAGTCGCAGTCGATCAGCTGGGACAGCCCGGCCAACCGCAGCTGGTTGGCCGCCTCCGGCTCACCGGAGCGGTTCAGCGCCCAGGCCATCAGCCAGTTGAGCACCGGCCACTGCGGCCCGCGCCAGTAGGTCTGCTCCCGGAACGCCGGGGAGGCCGGGGAGACCGAGGGCATGACCGGCCAGCGCAGCCGGGAGTGCCCGCACCACCGCGGCCCGAGCAGCAGGTCGCGCTGCCGGCGGGTGAGCGCCTCGTCGCCGCCGCACACCAGCGGGGCGAACCCGGCGGCGCTCTCCACGTCCAGCCACTGGCCGGTGCGCAGGTCCAGGTCGCGGGCCAGCCCGGTCCGCGGGTCGACCGAGCGCAGCACGCCGGTGCGGAACCGGCGGGCGATCGCCCGGGACTGCTCGACGCCTCCGGCCGTGCCCCCCCCGATCCCCAGCTCCTCGCCCATGTCGGCGAGCAGGTCGCTGGCGGCGGCCAGCAGGGCGGACACCAGCACGTCGCCCACGACGAAGTCACCGGTCGCCCGGTAGGCGGTGTCGTCGTAGCGGGTGCGGACCTTCTGCTCCAGCAGCCACAGGTAGCGGGCGTACTCGGCGTCGGTCGGCCGCTGCGACGGGTCGGCGACGTGGGCCAGGTCGGCGCGGACGAACGGCGGCATGTCCGGCTGCGGGTGCACGTTGGCGTAAGGCGAGTCCCAGCGCGGGGAGTCGTCCATCCCGGACTCCCAGCCGTGGTGGATCTCCACCAGCCCGTAGGAGTACGGGTCGCGGGCGGTCGCCAGGTAGGAGTGCCAGGCCAGCCACTGGTCGAAGGTCTCCCGCACGAACTCCTCGGCGAGCTCCTGGTCGGCGCCGCCCTTCCGGCGGGCGTCGTGCAGGATCCGGGACAGGGCGATCACGTGGATCGGCGGCTGGCAGATCCCCGACGTCAGCACCCCGGCCGGGCGGGCGGCGGCCACCTGGGTGCGCCAGCGCTCCGGACCGGGGAAGTAGTCGCTGGGCTCGTGGAACAGGATGTGCGGGATCATCCCGGTCGCCCACTGTCCCGACAGCAGGCTGCGCAGCTCGTTGAGGGCCCGGGGGACCGAGACCGTCGCGATGCCCAGCGCCACGAAGCCGGCGTCCCAGCTCCACATGTGCGGGTAGAGCGTGGGGGAGGCGACGGTGAAGGCGCCGCGGTCGTTCGCCCGCAGGACGTAGCCGGCGCGGCCGGACATCAGCCCGATCTCGACCGCGCTCGGTTGGGACACGGTCATCTGCTGGTCCGCTCCTCTCGCCGGTGCCCGGCCATCCTCACCCGGAACGCTCGGGGACGCCGGTCCTTCGGGGACATTTCACGCGAACGTCACGCCGCGGTCGTTGACCGCCACGCCAGCAGCTGCCTCGTGCCCCTCCGGGGTGAGCCGCTCCAGTGACCGCCTCCCCGTGCCGATCACGATCGGACAAGGTGGACGGCACGGCCGCGCGTCCAGGGAAAGGGCACAGCGGTCGGGGAACGGCAGGAGGTACGGACGAGGTGGCAGACGTGGTGGCCGGAGCCGGTCGAGCGGGCACGGTCGGCGACGAACGCGCAGCTCCCACCCCGGTCGGTGGCTGGGCCGCCGCGCTGGAGGCCGTGCTCGCCGACCCCGCTCAGCCGCGGCTGGTCTTCCAGCCGATCGTCGACCTGCGGCGCGGCGTGGTCGCCGGCTACGAGGCGCTGTCCCGGTTCGACGGGCCGGCCGGGTGCGGCCCGGACCGGTGGTTCGCCATGGCCGACGCGCTCGGGTTCGGCCCCCGGCTGGAGGCCCGGGTCGTCGCGGCCGCCCTCCGCGTCCGCGCCGACCTCCCCCCGCACCGCTTCCTCAGCGTCAACATCAGCCCGCACCTGCTCACCGAGCCCGAGATCGCCGACCTGCTGCTGACCGCCGACGACCTGTCCGGCCTGGTGCTCGAGCTCACCGAGCACGTCCCGGTGGAGGACACCGGCCCGCTGCTGCAGCTGCTGGACCGGCTGCGGGCGGTCGGTGCCGCGATCGCCCTGGACGACGCCGGCTCGGGCTACTCGGGGCTGCAGCAGCTCGCGCTGCTGCGGCCGGACTTCGTCAAGCTCGACCGCGCCCTCGTCGACCACGCCGACCGGGACGAGGCCAAGCTGGCCCTCGCCGAGCTGCTGGGCACCTACGCCGGCCGGCTGGACGCCTGGCTGCTGGTGGAGGGGATCGAGCGGCCCGAGGAGCTGGAGGCGTTCGTCCGGCTCGGGGTGCCGCTGGCCCAGGGGTACCTGCTGGCCGAACCGGGGCCCGGCTGGCCCGAGCTGCGCCCCGGGGTGGCCGAACGGCTGCAGGCGCTGGCCGCCCGCAGCGCCGCCGCCGACCAGGTGGCTGCGCTGGTCGAGGTCGTGCCCACGGTCCGCTCCGGTGATCCGGCCGGTGACCCCGCGGCGCTGACCGCCGCTGCTGAGCTGCTGGCCGCCGACCCGGGTCTCGACCTCGTGGTCGCCGTCGACGACCTGGGCTGCCCGGTCCACCTCATCCGTCCCGGCTCCCGGGACGACGAGCCGGGCACCGACGTCCAGCTCATGCCCGTCAGCCTGCGGGTGCGGCCGGCCGCGCAGCTGGTCGACGTGGTCACCCGGGCGATGACCCGCGTCGCGGCCCGTCGCTTCGACCCGGTGCTGTGCGTCGACGAGCTGGGCCGGCTGCTCGGGCTGGTCCGGGCGGAACGGATGACCCTGCGGCTGGCCGAGCTGTACGGCGGCGCCGCCGTCCCGGCCAACCTCCCCGTCCCCGGCCCGGCGCCCGCCGAGCCACTGCTCACCTCAGGAGCCCTTCGATGAAGGAGTTCGACTGCGCCGACGTCGTCCCCGGCTGCGGAGCCAGCTTCCGCGCCCCGACGTCCGCCGAGCTGATCGCCCACGGCCGGCTGCACGCCGCGCACACCCACGGCAAGGCCGAGCCGGACATGCCGGCGGTGGACGTCGCCGTCCGCGCGGCCATCCGCGGCGTCGGCTGAGGCGATCGGTCCCGCCAGCCTCTATCGGTCGCGCCTAGCCCTTCTCGGCCGACGCCCGGTGGGCCTTGACGACCACGAGCACGTCCTCGCTCTGCAGGGTGCCGATCAGCGGGTCGTCGAAGCGCAGCGTGCGCCCGCCGCGGGCCACCGACAGGACGACGTCCCGCAGCTGGCGCGGCCCCAGGCCGACCTCGGACTGGCTGACCGTGCGCTGCGCGAGGTCCAGCCCCCGTCCGCTGGTCAGCAGGTCCTCGACGACCGCGACCACGCCGGGCTGGTCGGTCGACAGGCCGAGCAGCCGCCCCGACGTGGCCGAGGAGGTGATCACCGAGTCGGCGCCGGACTGGCGCAGCAGGCTGGCGTTCTCCTCCTCGCGGACGCTGGCGGTGATCGGCACGGTCGGGTTGAGCTGCCGCACGGTCAGCGTGATCAGCACGGCCGCGTCGTCGCGGTCGGCCGCCACGACGACCGCCCGGGCCTTCTCCACCGACGTGCGGCGCAGCACCTCCATCCGACCGGCGTCACCCAGCACCCCGGTGAACCCGGCCGCGGTGGCTTCGTCGATGGCCCGGGGATCGGGGTCGACGACCAGGATGTGGTCGGCGTCGGTGCCCGTGCTGAGCAGGGCGCGGATGGCGCTGCGGCCCTTGGTGCCGTAGCCGCACACGATGACGTGCTGGCGCACGCGAGACCTCCAGCGTCGGATCCGGAACTCCTCCCGGGAGCGCGCGGTGAGCGCCTCCAGGGTCGTCCCGATGAGAACGATCAGGAACATGACGCGCAGCGGCGTGATCACGATGATGTTGACCAGCCGTGCGCCGGGGGTGACCGGGACGATGTCGCCGTAGCCGGTGGTGGAGAGGCTGACGGTGGCGTAGTAGGTGGCGTCCAGCAGGCTGATCTCGCCGCCCTGGTTGTCCGCGTAGCTGTCCCGGTGCAGGTAGACGATCAGCACCGTGGCGATCAGCACGGTGGCGGCGATGATCACCCGGCGCCAGACCTGCCGGGCCGGGGACTCCTCGGTGTGCGGCAGGTGGACGCCGGTGCGGTCCTCGTTCACGGTGCCCTGCTCCCTCTGCCCGTTCACCGGGCCGGCTGCTCGCACGTCACCGGCGGGACGATAGCCGCCGTGGCTGGGGACTGCGGCCCGGCGTGGCGCTCAGGTCGGGGTGTCGGCCGGTCCGGGGTTGGGCTGCGGCCCGCCGAGCCGGTCCGCGCCGGGCGGTGCCTGCACGGCGGTGAGCACCCGGTCCAGCAGGCCGTGCAGCGTCGCCGCCTCCGCCTCGGTCAGTCCCAGGACGGCGGGCCGGCCCAGGTCGGCCAGCACCGGACCGGCGGCCAGCAGCGCCTGGTGGCCGGCCTCGGTGATGTGCACCTGGGCCCGCTGGCCGCGGCGGACCGGGCCGGGCCGCTCGACCCAGCCGGCGTCGACCAGCCCGTGCAGCAGGGCGCTCATGCTCTGCGGCGTCAGCTGCAGCCGGCGGGCCAGCTCCGCGGAGGTGAGCGTGCGGGCGCGGGCCAGGTGGACCAGGACGACGAAGGTGTGCGGTCGTAGCCCGACGGTGGCCAGCTCCCGGGCGAAGAGGGCGTTGACCGCGGCGCCGGCCCGGGCGAGGGCGTAGGCGGGGATGCCGGCGGGGTCCTCGGCGAGCCAGGGCGGCAGCCCGGCGCCCGGGCCGTCGTCGTCCGCTGGATCCGCCACGGAGGACACCGTAGGTTGTCGGCAGAGCATCAGTCTCCTGATGCTTGGGGTCGAGGGGGATGAGATGGGTCGTCTGGCCGACTGGGTGCTCGGGCACCGCCGGATCGTGGTGCTCACCTGGCTGGCGCTGGCCGTCGTGGGCGGGCTGCTGGCGCCGACCACGATCGACCGGCTGGGGTTCGACTTCTCCACGCCCGGGCAGCCCGCGTACGAGGCGAACCAGACCATCGTCGAGCAGTTCGGCACCGGCGGGGGCGTCGACCCGCTGGCGGTCACCGTGGCGCTGCCCGAGGGCAGCAGCATCGCCGAGAACCGCGAGGAGCTGGCCGGCGTCGTCGACCGGCTGCGGCAGCCCGGCTGGCGGGTGGCCAGTCCACTCGACGAGGGTGCGGCGGCCGACGTGCTCGCCGCCGAGGGCACCGCGGTCGTGCTGGTCTGGCCGCCGGCGGTGGAGGGCCCGGCTCCCTACGCGGCCGCGCTGCCCCAGCTGGAGGGAGCGTTGCAGGGGGTCACCGTGGCCGGGGTCGAACCGGTCGTCACCGGCACCCCGCTGCTGGCCGAGGGGGGCGGTGAGGAGCGGCCGATCATCGTGGAGATCGCGCTCGGCGCCGGTGGGGCGATCGTCGTCCTGGCGCTGGTGTTCGGCTCGCTGCTGGCGCTGGTGCCGCTGCTGGTCGCCGCGGTGGCGATCACCACGACCTTCCTGCTGGTCCTCGCGCTGACCGCGGTCACCGACGTCAGCTTCATCGTGCAGTACCTGGTCGGGCTGATCGGGCTGGGCGTGGCGATCGACTACTCGCTGCTGGTCGTGATGCGCTGGCGGGAGGAGCGCGCCGCCGGCGCCGACGACCTGGCCGCCGTGCGCACCGCGATGACCACCGCCGGCCGTGCGGTCGTCTTCAGCGGGGTCACCGTGGCGATCTCACTGCTGTCCCTGGTGGTGCTGCCGCTGCCCTTCCTGCGCACGGTCGGCTTCGGTGGGCTCTTCATCCCGCTGGTCAGCGTGCTCGTCGCGCTCACCCTGCTGCCGGTCGTGCTCGCCTCCGCCGGGCGCCGGCTGGAGTGGCCGCGGCGGGAGGCACGCGGCTCGGAGAGCCGCGCCTGGCGCCGGATCGGGACGACGGTGGTGCGGCACCGCTGGGTCTCCGCCCTGCTGGCCACCGCGCTGCTGCTGCTGCTCGCCTCCCCGGTGCTGGGCATCCGGCTGGGCTCCCCGCAGGTCTCGGCGATCGCCACCGGCTCCTCCCCGGCGGCGACCGCCTTCCAGGAGCTCACCGGCGACGGCCTCCCGGCCGGGCTGGTCCGGCCCGTGGAGGTCCTCACCGAGGACCGCGCCGCGGCCGTCGAGCGGCTGTCGCAGGTCGAGGGCGTGGCCGGGGTGCTCGCGCCCGAGGGGGAGGCCTGGCAGGGCGGCGGGGCAGGGCTGGTGGACGTCGTCCTCGCCGACGACCCGTCGTCCACGGCCGGCCGCGAGGCGCTGACCGCCGTCCGGGCGGCCGCCGACGAGCTCCCCGGGGCCCAGGTCGGGGGCACCGCCGCCGGCGACGCCGACTCGGTCGAGGCGATCTACGGCAACGCCTGGTGGGTGCTGCCGCTGGTCGTCGTCATCACCTTCGCGTTGCTCGCCCCGGCGCTGCGCTCGATCTGGCTGCCGGTCAAGGCGCTGCTGCTCAACGTGGTGTCGATCGCGGCCGCGTACGGGATGACCGTGTGGATCTGGCAGGAGGGGAACCTCACCGACACCCTCTTCGGCGCCTCCGCCACCGGCACGCTCACCTTCTGGGTCCCGGTGGCCGCGTTCTCGTTCCTGTTCGGGCTGTCGATGGACTACGAGGTCTTCATCCTGTCCCGGATCCGGGAGGGCCGGGACGCCGGGATGAGCACCGACGAGGCGACCGTGCACGGCGTCGCGTACACCGGCCGGCTGGTCACCTCGGCGGCGCTGATCCTCTTCCTGGCCTTCGTCGCGCTCTCCACGGTGCCGGTCGTCGACGTGAAGATCTTCGCGACCACGCTGGCGCTGGGCATCCTGCTCGACGCCACCGTCGTCCGCGGGGTGCTCACGCCCGCACTGGTCGCGGTGCTCGGCGACGTCAACTGGTGGTGGCCGTTCAGCCGTTCCCGGCGGCGCCCGGCCCATGCCCGCCCGCGGCACGCTCACGCGCGCTCAACTCGCGCTTGAGCACCTTGCCGGCCGGCGACACCGGCAGCGCGTCGACGAAGACGACGTCCCGCAGCCGCTTGTACGGCGTCACCTGCTCGTTGACCACCGCCATCAGGCTCCCGGCGGTCAGCGCCGCACCGGCGTCGTCGGACCGGCGCACCACGTAGGCGACCGGCAGCTCGCCGGCCTCCGGGTCCGGCCGGCCGACCACCGCGGCGGCCGCGACCCCCGGGGTGCCGAACAGCAGCTCCTCCAGCTCGCGGGGGAAGACGTTGTAGCCCTTGTAGAGCAGCATGTCCTTGGTCCGGTCGACGATCGACAGGTAGCCGTCGGCGTCCAGCACCCCGACGTCGCCGGTGTGGAACCAGCCGTCGGGGTCGATCGACTCGGCCGTCGCATCCGGTCGCCCGGCGTAGCCGCGCATCACCTGGGGGCCGCGGAGGCAGACCTCCCCGCGCTCCCCGGCCGGCAGCGGGTCACCGCCGCCCAAGGGGCGGATGCTGACCTCGGTGTCCGGCAGCGGGACGCCGACCGTGCCGGGCTTGCGGATCCCCGAGCTGTGCGGCGGGTTGCCGGTCGCCATCATCGTGACCTCGGTCAGCCCGTACCCCTCGGCGATCACCACCCCGGGCACCAGGGCCGCCATCCGCTCGATCAGCGGCACCGGCAGGGGGGCCGCGCCGCTGGAGAAGCCGCGGACGCTGGAGAGGTCGGCCTCGGCGATGCCCGGCACCTGCAGCAGCGCGACGAACACCGGCGGCGCGCCGCCGATGCTGGTCACCCGGTACCGCACGGCGTCGGCCACGTAGAGCGCCGGGTCGAACCGGTCGTGCACCACGACGGTCGCGCCGCTCAGCACCTGCCCGTTGAGGTAGCCGATCACCCCCATCGCGTGGAACCAGGGCGTGAGGTTGATCAGGGTGGCGGTGCCCAGCCGGGTGGGGTGCTCGGCCGGGCTGCTGAACTGGTCGAGCGTGACGTCGCCGGCGGCGTCCAGGGCCGGCACCGAGCCGGTGGTGAAGCAGGCCGACTGCAGCACGTTGGTGACCACGGCCCGGTGCGGCAGCTCCACGCCCTTGCTGACCCCGGTGGTGCCACCGGTGTAGGCCAGGTGCGCCAGGTCGGTGACCGGGTCGAGGTCGGCGTCGCGGTGGGCGTCGGTCGGGTCGGCGGCCAGCAGGTCGCCGAGGGAGACGGCGCCGGGCAGGTCGGCGAGGTCGACGGCGGCGGTCGGGTCGCCGATCTGCTGCGGGCCGGTGACCACCACGGTCTCCACCCCGGTGTCGGGCAGCGCCAGCCGGACGACGGGCAGCACCGGCTCCCAGGTGACCAGCGCCCGGGCGCCGGCGTCGGCCAGTTGGTGCGCCAGCCCGGCCGGGGGCAGCAGCGGGTTGGTGGGGGAGAAGGTCGCCCCGGTCAGCAGCACGCCGTAGTAGACGGCCGGGTACTGCAGGCAGTTGGGCAGGTGCACGGCCACCACGTCACCCCGGCCGATGCCGCGGGCCGCGAGCCCGGCGGCCACCGCGTGGGCCCGGCGGCCCAGCTCGGTGAACGACAGCTCCACGTCGTGGTGGACGAAGGCCGTCCGGTCGCCCCACCGGCGCACCGCGGCCCGCAGCACCGAGCCGACCGGGAGGAGCGGGTAGTCCAGCGAGCGGGGGAGCCCGGGCGGCCAGGACGAGCGCTCCGGAGCCGGCTCGGTCGGTGCCGGGGTGGTGCTGGCGTCCTGCGTCGTGGTCATCCGTCGTCCTCACGTCAGCGGCGGTGCTGGGTCCCCAGGGTGGCGTACGTCACTCGCTGCGTCGAGGCCGGCGACGTGCGTCAGGATGGCCTGATGAGCTCGCAGCGCACGGCCCTGGTCCTCGGTGGCGGCGGCGTCACCGGCATCGCCTGGGAGATCGGGATCATCGCCGGGCTCGCCGAAGCCGGCGTCGACCTGACCTCCGCCGATCTCGTCGTCGGCACCTCGGCCGGTTCGGTGGTCGGCGCCCTGCTGACCACCGGGGCCGACGTCGAGTCGCTGCACGAACGGCAGCTGGCACCGGTCGGCCCGCACGAGAACGCGTCCCGGCTGGGCCGCGGCACGCTGGCCCGGTACGGGCTGGCCATGCTGCTGGCCCGCCGCGACGACGTCGCCTTCCGCCGCCGGATCGGCGCGCTGGCGCGCACCGCCGCCGACACCGGCCGGACGCCGTCGGAGGAGGAGCGCCGGGCCGCGATCGAGGGCCGGCTGGCCGGCGCGCAGTGGCCCGACCGGCCGCTGGTGGTCACCGCCATCGACACCGAGAGCGGCGACTTCACCCCCTTCACCCGCGACTCCGGGGTCGACCTGGTGACCGCGGTGGGCGCCAGCTGCGCCGTCCCCGGCGTCTTCCCGCCGGTGACCATCGGCGACCGGCGGTACATGGACGGCGGGATGCGCTCGGCGGCCAACGCCGACCTGGCCGCCGAGTACGAGCGGATCGTGGTGATCGCCCCGCTGCCGCGCGGCGCCGGCCCGATGGCCAGCGTCGACGCCCAGGTCACCGGCCTGGTCAGCCGGGTCGCCGTGGTCGCACCGGACGAGGCCAGCCGGGCCGCCATCGGCAAGAACGTGCTCGACCCCGCCGCCCGTGCCCCCTCGGCCCGGGCCGGGCGCACCCAGGCGGCGAGCGTCGCTGCACGGGTCGCCGACGTCTGGCAGGGCTGACTCCGTCGTTCTGACCCCCACGAGAGGACAGGCCATGACCGCACCAGTGCTCACCGAGGTGACCGACGGGGTCGGGGTGCTCACCCTGAACCGGCCGGCGGCGAAGAACGCCGTCGACCTGGCGACGACCGAGGCCCTGGCGGCCGCGATCGACGAGTTCGAGGCCCGCGACGACGTCGCCGTCCTGGTGCTCACCGGAGCGGGGGGCACCTTCTGCGCCGGCATGGACCTCAAGGCCTTCGCCCGGGGCGAGCGGCCGCGGATCGAGGGCCGCGGGTTCGCCGGGCTGACCGAGGCGCCGCCGGCCAAGCCGCTGATCGCCGCGGTCGAGGGCTGGGCGCTGGCGGGCGGCTGCGAGCTGGCCCTGAGCGCGGACCTGGTGGTGGCCGCCCGGGACGCCCGGTTCGGCATCCCGGAGGTCAAGCGGGGGCTGTTCGCCGCCGGCGGCGGGGTGTTGCGGCTGGCCAAGGCGCTGCCCTACCAGCGGGCGATGGAGATGGCGCTGACCGGCGACCCGCTGCCCGCCGAGGAGGCGCACCGCTTCGGCCTGGTCAACACCCTCACCGAGCCCGGCGGTGCGCTGGCCGGTGCGCGGGAGCTGGCCGCCCGGATCGCGGTCAACGGCCCGCTGGGGGTCCGGGCCAGCAAGCAGCTGATCGCCGGGTCGGTCGGCTGGACCGACCGGGCCGCGCTGGACGCGCAGCGGGAGCTGGCCGACCGGGTCTTCGGCTCGGCCGACGCCCTGGAGGGCGCCCGGGCCTTCGCCGAGAAGCGCCCCCCGGTCTGGCGCGGCGAGTGACAGCCCAGCGGGCTTCCCCGGCGGGGGAAGCCCGCTGGGCTGTCACTCGGTGAGTGCGGCTGCCCCTGGCGGCGACGCGCCGGGGGACTCGCCGACGCGCCGACCGACTTCACCGGGTGTTCGCCGGGCATTGCCTGTGCGGGGGTTGAGGTCCCACTGTGCTGGGTGGCGGGCCGCCGGCGATGGTCGCCGTCCGAGCCCGTGGGGGTCCCGATGAGCCGTACGTCCCGGCTGTCCGCCGCTGTGCTGACCGCTCTGCTCGCCGTCCTGCTGTCCCTGGTGGTCGCCCCGGCGTCCTCGGCCACCCCACGTGGCGGGGCCCATCACGGCGGTCATCCCGGCGCCGACCCCGCTGAGGACCTGCTGGTCATCGGCCACCGAGGAGCCTCCGGCTACCGGCCGGAGCACACGCTCGCCTCCTACGAGCTGGCCGCCCGGATGGGCGCGGACTACATCGAGTGCGACGTGGTCAGCACCGCCGACGCCGTGCTGGTCTGCCGGCACGAGAACGAGATCTCCGGCACCACCGACGTCGCCGAGCGTCCGGAGTTCGCCGATCGGCAGACGACCAAGACGGTCGACGGGGTGGAGCTGACCGGCTGGTTCACCGAGGACTTCACGCTGGCGGAGCTGCAGACCCTGCGTGCGGTCGAGCGGCTCCCGGAGCTGCGGGAGGAGAACACCCTCTACGACGGGCTGTTCACGGTGCCGACCCTGGACGAGTTCCTGGAGCTGCGCGAGGACCTCAGCCGTGAGCTGGACCGGGAGATCGGGGCCTACATCGAGACCAAGCACCCGACCTACTTCGACTCCATCGGGCTCTCGCTGGAGGAGCCGCTGCTCGCCGACCTGCGCGAGGCGCGCGTCGACCGCCGCAACTCCCCGGTGTTCCTGCAGTCGTTCGAGACGACGAACCTCCGTGAGCTGGACGCGGCAGGGGTGAAGGTCCCGCTGGTGCAGCTGCTGTCGGCCAGTGGGGCCCCGGCCGACCTGGTCGCCGCAGGTCAGCCGTACACCTACGCCGACCTGTCCACTGCGGTCGGCCTGGCCGTGATCTCCCGGTACGCCGACGGGGTGGGCCCGGAGAAGTCCCAGGTGATCCCGCTGGCCGAGGACGGCACGCTGGGGGAGCCGACCTCCTTCGTCGCGGACGCGCACGCCGTCGACCTGCTCGTGCACCCGTACACGTTCCGCAACGAGAACGCCTTCCTGCCGGCCGAGCTCGACGAGGGCACCGACCCGGCGGCCTACGGCCGGGCGCTCGAGGAGCAGCTGGCCTTCTGGGAGGCCGGGGTGGACGGGATCTTCACCGACAACCCGGACACCGGCGTGCTCACCCGCGACCTCTTCGAGGACGCGGAGCTGGCCCCGGCCGCCTGACGCGGCAGCCGCCTCACGAACGGTGAGTGGCAGCTCAGCGGGCTTCCCCAGGCTGGGAAGCCCGCTGGGCTGTCACTCGGTGAGTGCGGCGGCGATCCTCGCCAGCAGGGCGGCGGGGGAGTGCAGGTCGGCGGCGGTGACGAACAGCACCCGCCAGCCCGCGGCCTGGAGGGACTCGATCCGCCGACGGTCCGCGGCGATGCGGGTGGTGTGCCACGCCCCCTCGTACTCCAGTGCGATGCGGCGCTCCGGCCAGGCGAAGTCCACCCGGGCCAGGAAGACCCCGCCGCGGCGGACCACGTGCTGGGCCACCGGTGGTGGCAGCGACGACCGGGAGAGCAGCAGCCTGAGCCGGGTCTCCTGTGGTGAGGCGGCCAGCCCGTCGGCGAGTGCGCACGCCGCCCGGGCTCGGCGGCACCCGCGGCCGGTGAGCTCGGCGGCCGTCAGCTGCAGGGTCGCCAGAGTCGTGGCCCGCGCCGCGACGAACCGGTCCAGCAGGACGACGCCGTCGTCGAGGGCGAGCCGCCCGGCGAGCTCCAGCGCCGTCGTCTCCGGGGCGGTCGCGCGGACACCGCCGACGGGGCGCACCCACTCGCCGGGGACGGCGCGGCGGTGCACCACCACGCCGGGAGCGGCACCGCGGGGCGCACCCGGCGCAACGGTGACCTCCACGTCGTCCTCCGGGCCGGCGAGGTCGGTCAGCCCCCAGAGCACCGCGGCGCTGACCCCCGAGACGACGCCGTGCGGGAGCAGCAGCCGGCCCACCGCCCGCGCGCGCACCGTGTGGGTGATCTCGAGGGCGGCGTCGGCGTAGACGTCGGGGAACAGCCGCACCCAGGCGGCACTGCGCAGGTCGTCCGGGGTCAGCAGGCCGCTCCGGACGGCCGCCGTGCCGCGGAAGACACTGCCGCGGAGTCGCTCGGGACGGCGGGTCGGGCGGGGCACCGCCGCACCCTGCCGCAGCGGGGCAGGTCGCCGCTGGCGTCGTCCACAGCCGGTGAGTGGCAGCTCAGCGGGCTTCCCCGGGCGGGGAACCCCGCTGAGCTGTCACTCGGTGCGGGAGCTAGGGCTCGTCGTGCAGGTGGCGGAGCAGGGTGTCGCCGATGTCGCGCATCGCGACGACCTGCTCCGGGCTGAGCTGGTCGAACAGGTGGCTGCGCACGCTCTCCACGTGCACCGGGGCGGCCCCCTCCAGCGCCGAGAACCCCTCGTCGGTCAGGACGGCGAGCTGGCCACGTCCGTCCTCGGGGCAGACCTGCCGGCGCACCCACCCGCGTTCCTCGAGGCGGGAGACCGCGTGGGACAGTCGACTGCGCGAGGACAGGCACCGTTCGGCGAGCTCGCTCATCCGCAACTGTCGGCCCTCGGTCTCCGAGAGCTGGACGAGGATCTCGTAGTAGGCGTGCGAGATGCCGGTCTCCCGGGTGAGCTCGCGGTCGAGCCGGTCGTCGAGCAGCATCCAGCTGTACAACCAGGCGCGCCAGGCGCGCTGCTCGTCGGGGTCCAGCCAGCGCGTCGCGGCGGGCGGGACCGCGGCAGGCGCGCCCGTCGTCCGCGCCACGGGGGACACGTCACTCGTCATGGGGCGAGGGTACTGGCGGAATGCTCAAGCATTCAACTACGCTTCCCCCCAGGCAGTCAGTCAAACGCTCAACCACTTGGAGTCACCATGGCCAGCATCACCCAGATCCCCGGTTACGTCGTCGGCACGTGGGACATCGACGCCTCTCACTCCACCGTGGGCTTCGCCGTCCGCCACATGATGGTCAGCAAGGTCCGCGGCTACTTCCGCGAGTTCTCCGGTGAGATCGTCACCGCCGAGGACCCGGCCCAGTCCGCGGTGCACGCGACGATCGACATGGACTCGATCGACACCCGCCAGGAGCAGCGCGACGCGCACATCAAGTCCGCGGACTTCTTCGACGTCGGCAACCACACGGTCATGGAGTTCCGCTCCACCGGCGTCCGCAACAAGGGCGAGGACTGGGTCGTCGAGGGCAACCTGACGATCAAGGGCATCACCAAGCCGATCACCCTGGCCCTGGAGCTCAACGGCTTCGGCCCCGACGCCTACGGCGGCACGCGCGCCGGCTTCTCCGGCAAGACCTCCATCTCCCGCAAGGAGTTCGGCGTGGACATCGACATGCCGATGGACGGCGGCGGCGTCGTCGTCGGCGACAAGATCGAGGTCGAGCTCGAGATCGAGGGCGTGCTCCGCACCGCCTGATCGAGCGCCCCGTCAGCGGGGCCGTGCACTCCAGCAGAGCTCCCACCCGGCCGGGTGGGAGCTCTGCTGCGTCTCAGGGCAGCCGCTGCTGACCGGTCTGCCGCCGGCCCTCCGCCAGCAGTGCGCCCAGTCGGTCGCCGGTCACCGGCGGGGAGAGGTGGTGCCCCTGGGCGTAGGTGCACCCCACCCGGCGGGCCAGCTCCACCTGCGCCGCGGTCTCCACCCCCTCGGCGAGCACCGCCATGTCGAGGGCCGTGCCCAGGGCGGCGACCGCGCCGAGGAGCGCCTCGGGGGCCGTGGCGGCGGCCGGGAGTGGCCCGGTGACGAGTGCGCGGTCCACCTTCAGCACGTCGGCGGGCAGCGAGGCCACCGCCGCCAGGGAGCTGTACCCGGCTCCGAAGTCGTCGATGGCGATCCGGACGCCGTGGGTGCGCAGCTCGGAGAACTGGGCCACGGCGTGCTCGGGGTCGCGCGCCAGCGCCGTCTCGGTCAGCTCCAGCACGAGGTTCTCCGGGGCCAGGTCCCGCGCGGCCAGTGCCCCGAGGACGTCGTCGACCAACGTCCCCGAGGAGAGGTGGACGGCGCTCACGTTCACCCCGACGGCCAGGTCGTGCCCGTCGGCCTGCCACGCCTCGGCCTGGGCGATCGCCGTCCGCAGCAGCCAGCGGGTGATCGGCACGATCGTCCCGGTCTCCTCCGCGACCGGGATGAACTCGGCCGGTTCGAGCCGGCCCCGGTGCGGGTGGTCCCACCGCACCAGCGCCTCGCACCCGGTCACCGTGCCGCTGGGCAGGTGGACCACCGGCTGCCAGCGCACGGTCAGCTGGTCCAGTGCCGCCGCGTCCCGCAGGTGGGTGACGACCTGGCGCCGGCCCTCCAGGGCGGTGCGCAGGGTCGGGGTGAAGTGCAGGTGCTGGTCCCGGCCGTCGGACTTCGCGGCGTACATCGCGGCGTCCGCGTCTCGGAGCAGGTCCTCGGGCCCGGTGTGCGCCGGGTCGGAGGTGGCCGTCCCGATGCTCGCGGTCAACGACAGCCGCGTGCCGGCCAGCTCGAACGGCTCGTCGAAGACGGCCCGGAACCGCTGGGCCAGCAGCTCCCCGGCCGGGGCGTCGCAGTCGCGGGCGACCACCACGAACTCGTCCCCGCCCAGCCGCCCGACCACGTCGGTCGTGCGGGTCCGCTGCGACAGCCGGACCGCCAGCTCCTGCAGCAGCAGGTCGCCGGCGGAGTGCCCGAGGGAGTCGTTGACCTGCTTGAAGCCGTCGACGTCGAGGTAGAGGACGGTCACCGGGCCGCCGTCCTCGGCCAGGGCCCCGGTGATCGTCTCGTGCAGGGCGGCCCGGTTGGGCAGCTCGGTGAGGTGGTCGTGGCGGGCCTGCCAGGCGGCCCGCTGTTCGGCCCGCACCCGGTCGGTGATGTCGGTGTGGGTGACGACGACGCCCGGTCCGCCGTCCACCGGGAACGCCTGCAGGTGCCACCAGGTGTCGGCGGTGCCGGTGCCGGCGCCGGGCGCGGGGGAGTAGTCGAGGGAGAAGGACGGCGCCCGCCGCTCGAGCACCGCCTCCAGCCCCTCGACCGCCCGCTGCGCTTCGGGGACGCCCGTCGCGGCCAGCGCGCGGCAGGCGGCCAGGTAGTCGTCGCCGGGCCGGCTGGCGGCCGGCCGGCCCGCCGTCGTCGCCCCCTGTGCCCAGGCCGTGTTGATGGTCAGGATCGTGCCGTCGCCGCCGAGGATCGCGGTCCGGGCCGGCAGTGCGTTGAGCACCGCCCGGATGAGGGAGGACTCGGCGGCACGCTCCTCGTCGAGCCGGCGCCGTTCGTGCACGTCGCGGAAGAAGAGGACCAGGTCGTCCAGGACGGGGTAGGCGCGCACCTCGAACCACCGGTCCAGCGGTTCGTAGAAGAACTCCAGGTGCTGGCTGACCCGGGTCGACCGGGCCCGCCGGACCGACTCCTGCCACGGCGCCCCGGGCCGGTCCGGGAACTCGCTCCACAGCTCCTGGCCGACGAGTTCGGCGGCCGGCCGCTCGAGCAGTCGTTCGGCGGCGCGGTTGACCCAGGTGTAGCGGTACTCGGCGTCCAGGAAGCAGACCGCCTCGCTGATCGACGTCAGCGCCTCGGTGGCCCGGGCGCGCCAGGACCCGTCGGCCACCCACGGTGGTGGATCGGTGTGCTGGGTCATGGGGCTCCTCGCACGGTCCGGACGGACTCGGGCGGCGAACCGTACCGCCCAGGGTCACCGATCAGCCCCTCATGTGCAGGCCCGACCCACCGACCCGTGCCCGCTGGGAGACTGGTGGACATGTCGACCTCGACCCTCAGTCGTGTGCAGGCCCGGTTCCCCTCGGCCGTCGCGGTGGCCGTCGGGCTGGCCGCCGGGTTCGGCGTCGCCCAGGGCACCGGCGTGCGGGCGCTCGGCGGCGTCGTGTTCGCCGCGGGCGGCCTGGCCGCCGGGTGGCTCTGGTACCGCCGTCGCGGGGCGGCGGTGGCCGCGGCGCTGGCGGCGGGCTACGTAGCCGCCTTCGTCGGCGCGCACGTGCTGGCCCTCGGCGTCGGCTGGCCGTCCTGGCTGGCGGTCGGGGTGGTCACGGTGCTCGCCGCGGCGGTCTCCTGGGTGGTGGCCGACCGTCCGTCGTCGTGAGGCCTCGGTCCAGAGGCTCGTCCCGAGCCTGCGAGGGATGAGGGGCACCAAGGTCCTCCAAGAGTGGTAGACCGGTCACAGCCGCTCGGAGGGGGCCCGTCGTCCCCTACCATGGGAAGGTCTCGGCCGCCCGTGCCGTTACACCTGTCGCGCGCCGCTGCGCGCAGACCCCCACGCGATCCCCTGAGGTGCCTCTCCGCATGCCCACCCGCAACGACCTGCGCAACGTGGCGATCATCGCCCACGTCGACCACGGCAAGACCACCCTGGTCGACGCCCTGCTCCGGCAGGCCGGTGCCCTCGGGCGCTCGAAGGGCGAGGGGACGGACAACGACTCCACGCAGGACCGGGTCATGGACTCCGGCGAGCTCGAGCGCGAGCGCGGGATCACCATCCTCGCCAAGAACACCGCGATCCGCCTCGCCGACGAGGACGGCAACCCCGTCGTCGTGAACATCGTCGACACCCCCGGCCACGCCGACTTCGGTGGCGAGGTGGAGCGTGCGCTGTCGATGGTGGACGGTGTCGTGCTGCTCGTCGACGCCTCCGAGGGCCCGCTGCCGCAGACCCGGTTCGTGCTCCGCAAGGCGCTGGCGAAGGGGATGCCGGTCATCCTCGCGGTGAACAAGACCGACCGGCAGGACGCCCGCATCGAGGAGGTCGTCGACGAGACCTACGAGCTGTTCATGGAGCTGCTCGAGGACGCCGGCCTGCCCGCGGAGACCCTCGAGTTCCCGATCGTCTACTGCAACGGCCGTACCGGCCAGGCTTCGCTGAACAAGCCCGAGAACGGCACCGTCCCGGACAGCCCGGACCTCGGCCCGCTGGTCAAGACGCTGCTGGACACCGTGCCGGCGCCGGTCTACGACGCCGAGGAGCCGCTGCGCGCGCAGGTCACCAACCTCGACGCCTCGCCGTTCCTGGGCCGGCTGGCGCTGCTGCGCATCCACTCCGGTGAGATGAAGCGCGGCCAGCAGGTGGCCTGGTGCAAGGCCGACGGCACCATCACCCGCACCAAGATCACCGAGTTGCTGGTCACCGAGGGCCTCACCCGCACCCCGGCCGACAGCGCCGGCCCCGGCGACCTGATCGCCATCGCCGGCATCGAGGACATCATGATCGGCGACACCCTCGCCGACCCGAACGACCCGCGCCCGCTGCCGGCGATCACCGTCGACGAGCCGTCGATCTCGATCACCATCGGCATCAACACCAGCCCCATCTCGGGCAAGTCGGGCAAGAAGCTCACCGCCCGGCTGATCAAGAACCGGCTGGACCAGGAGCTGGTCGGCAACGTCTCGGTGCGTATGCTGCCCACCGAGCGCCCGGACACCTGGGAGATGCAGGGCCGTGGCGAGCTGGCCCTGGCGATCCTGGTCGAGCAGCTGCGCCGCGAGGAGTTCGAGCTCACCGTCGGCCGCCCGCAGGTGGTCACCAAGGAGATCGACGGCAAGCTGCACGAGCCGGTCGAGCGGGTCACCATCGACACCCCGGGTGAGTACGTCGGCACCCTGACCCAGGCGCTGGCCGTCCGGCGCGGGCGGCTCGAGAACCTGGTGCACCACGACACCGGCTGGGCGCGGATGGAGTACATCGTCCCCTCGCGTGGCCTGATCGGGTTCCGCACCGAGTTCCTCACCGAGACCCGCGGCACCGGCGTGCTGAACCACAACCTCGAGGGCTACGAGCCGTGGCTGGGCGACATGCGCGCCCGCCCGACCGGCTCGCTGGTGGCCGACCGCACCGGCGTGGCGACGACGTACTCGATGTTCTCGCTGCAGGAGCGCGGCCAGATGATGGTCGAGCCGGGCACGGCGGTCTACGAGGGCATGGTCATCGGTGAGAACTCGCGTCCGGACGACATGGACGTGAACATCACCAAGGAGAAGAAGCTCACCAACATGCGCAAGGCCACCTCCGAGGAGCTGGAGCGGCTCATCCCGCCGAAGCTGCTCAACCTGGAGCAGGCGCTGGAGTTCTGTGCCGAGGACGAGTGCGTGGAGGTGACGCCGGGCGCGGTTCGGGTGCGCAAGGTCGAGCTGGACCAGACGATCCGCGGTCGGTCCCGGAACCGGAAGCCCAAGCCCTGAGCACGGACCCTCCGGGGTCGTGACCGAACGCCGTCGTCCCTCCGGGGACGGCGGCGTTCGTCGTCCGGTGGGTGCGACGCGCGGACGAGGACTGCTGACACGGGTGGGTCCACTGTGTCGAGAGTTGTGGTTCAGTCACACTTCGTGATGGCTGGCCGGGCGGGCCTGGTGCGTTCGCCGGCTCTCCTCGTGGCGCGCCGGGGTGTCGCAGCGGCGGTCGTAGGTTCCGGTCCGGAGAGGTGGGCCCGGCGGGGAAGGCCGGGCACACCTGGGGGAACGGTGTGAGAGGTGGTCGGGGAGCCGATGACGGTCCAGCGGGCAGCAGGTTTCCGGAACGGGATCGACGTGCGGGTGCGCTTGCGCCCGGCGACGGCAGCGACCGACGGCACGTTCGACGGGGCGTGGTGGCCGCGCAGCCGGCTGCTGTCGGTCGAGCTGCCCGAGCTGGCGGCGGCGCTGCAGAGCCTCGGCGTACGGATCGACCGGTTCACCTACGCCGAGGGGGCCTGGGACGAGCCGCCGGCCCGCAAGGTGCTGATCGGCGGGCGCACCGTGCGCACCGGCGGGTTCGCCAGCATGGACCAGCAGCTGGTCTCCCTGACCGTCGACGGCGACCGGCGGGTCGACCTGCTGGTGGTCCCGCCGGAGGCCGATGCGCTCACCGGCGTGCGTGCGCTCCGGCTGGCCGGTCTGCGCGAGGACGCCGGCAACCCGCAGCGGGGGCTGCTCACCGCCCCGTCCCGGTCCCAGGTCGTCCCGCTCGCCGGCGTCCGCGCCGGCTGAGCCCGGCGGCCGGGAGGCTGGGGCGGCTCAGCCCGGCCAGGCAGTGAGCCGAGAGCGAACCGGCTGGACGGCGGCCGGGCGGCTGCGCTGAGGTCGGGGCATGCGACTCCTCGTCCTCGGCGGCACGCACTTCCTCGGCCGGCACGTCGTCACGGCTGCGCTGGAGCGCGGCCATGAGGTCGCCACGTTCACCCGAGGGGTCTCCGGGGCGCCCCCGGCCGGGGCCCGGGCGCTGATCGGCGACCGTGACGACCCGGTCACCTTGCCGGCGGCGCTCGACGGCTGGGTGCCCGAGCTGGTGGTCGACACCTCCTGCCAGTAGAAGGACCCCCGTGCCCCCCAGCACTCGCAAGCTCGCGCCGGGACCCTGCACGAGGGCCGACAGCCTCAACGCCTACCGGGACTGGCCGCCCGGGCCGATCGCCGGCGAGCAGGAGCCGACCTGGGACTCCGAGGAGGACTCCTACGGGCCGAACAAGGCGCACGCCGAGCGGGTGCTGGGCGCGGCGCTGGGGGAGCGGTTCCTGACCGCCCGCGCCGGGCTGATCGTCGGGCCGCACGACCCGCTGTACCGGCTGGGCTGGTGGCTGGACCGGATCGCCGCCGGCGGCCGGGTCGTCGTCCCGGCGGAGGGGCTGGACCAGCCCATCGCGCTGGTCGACGCCCGGGACCTGGCGGGCTGGCTGGTCGAGTCGGTCGAGCAGGGCCGGTCCGGTGCGGTGAACGCCACCGGGCCGGCGGGGATGACGACGTTCGGCGGGCTGCTGGACACCTGCCGGGAGGTGACCGGCGGCGACGCGGAGTGAATGCCGGTGGCCGAGGCGGAGCTGCTCGCGGCCGGCGTCCAGGAGTGGAGCCATCTCCCCCTGTGGCTGGCCGCCGAGACCGCCCGCACCGCCTGGGACGTCGACACGACGCGTGCCCGGGAGCTCGGCCTGCCCTCCCGTCCCGTACGCGACTCGATCGCCGACACCTGGACCTGGATGCAGACCAGCGAACGCCCGGAGCCCCCGGCCGGCCGGCCACTCCCTGGCCTCCCTCTCGACCTGGAGCGGACCCTGCTGACCGGGGGTTGAGCCGCACCGGCTGAGGTTGAGCCGCGTCAGGGCCCGGCTCAACCCCAGCCCAGGTGGGTCAACCCGGGCGGCTCACTCTCGCCGGCGGAGTCGGACCACCTCGTCGGCGTCGTGGTGGTCGTGCTCGCCGACCGGCCGCGGTCGGTTGCCGGCCAGGACGACGTCCCACTCCTGCAGGTCCAGGTCGGCGAGCACGTCGGCGGCCGAGGCGAAGCGGTCGGCCCCCCACACGGCGGCGCGTTGCTCGTCGTGGGCGTGGCCGACCCACAGCAGCGTGCCGCCGGGGGCGACCGCCGCCGCCAGCCGGGGCACCAGCGCGTGGCGCACCGCGGCCTCCGGGTGCAGGAAGTGGGCGGTGACCAGGTCGAACGCCGCCTCCGCGGGCTGCCAGGTGGCGACGTCGCCCTGCACCCAGGTCACCCGGTCAGCGAGCCCGGCGGCCGACGCCTGGACGGCGCCGCGGTCGAGGGCGGTCCGGGACCAGTCCAGGCCGGTCACCTGCCAGCCGCGGGAGGCGAGCCACAGCGGGTCGCCGCCCTCTCCGCAGCCGACGTCCAGGGCCCGCCCCGGCGCGAGGTCGGCGGCCTGGTCGGCGAGCGTCGGGTTGACCCGGCCGCTCCAGAGCGCGGTCGCGGTGGCGTAGCGCTCTTCCCAGGAGGCGTGGTCGTGGCCGGTCGAGGCCGGCTGCTGCTGGTGGTCGTGCACCGTTCCTCCTCAGATCCCGTGTCGGCGGTCGCCGAGCACCTGGTCGCACATTTCGCGCTCAGCCGCGGGGGAGAAGACCAGTCGGGTGGCCAGGGCGCGCCGGGTGGCCAGGGCCTGCCGGGTGTCCTCGGCGATCAGGTCGGCGTTGACCGCCACCGCGGCGTTGAGCCCGGCCGCGGCCGCGCTGATGACCTGCGCCCGGGTGTCGGTGACGTTCCCGGCTGCCCACACCCCGGGGACGGCGGTCGCCCCGAAGGCGTCCACCGGCACGCCGCTGCCCATCACCAGCTCACCCATCCGCTGCTCGACCGCCGCGAGCCCGAGGGACTCCAGGACGCCGGCCCGCGCGGTGAACCGCGGGGCCACCACCACCGCGTCGCGGGCGATCGCCGTCCCGTCGGCCAGCCGGACCCCGGTGAGCCTCCCGTCGGCGGTCTCCAGGCGGGCGACCTCGCCGACGACCACGCTGATGCCCCGCGCGGCCAGCTGCTCCCACTCCTCCTCGGTCGGCTGCGGGCCGGTGTGCAGGAAGAGGGTGAGGTCGGCGGTCCACTGCCGCCACATCAGCACCTGGTGCACCCCGAGGGCGCTGGTCGCCAGGACGCCGACCGCCTGGTCGCGCACCTCCCAGCCGTGGCAGTACGGGCAGTGCAGGACGTCCCTGCCCCACAGCTCGCGCACGCCGGGGACGTCGGGCAGCTCGTCGACCAGCCCGGTGGTCACCAGCAGCCGCCGGGCGCGCACCGACCGACCGTCGGCCAGCCGGACCTGGAAGCCGCCCTCGACCGGGGCGGCGGAGGTGACGTCGCCGTCGGTGAACTCCCCGCCGTAGCCGGCCACCTCGCTGCGCCCGATCGCCAGCAGCTCGCGGGGCGGGACGCCCTCCCGCCCCAGGTAGTTGTGCGCGTGCGCGGCGGGGGCGTTGCGGGGCGCTCCGCCGTCCACCACCAGCACCGATCGGCGGGCCCGGCTGAGCGCCAGGGCACCGCTCAGGCCGGCGGCGCCACCGCCGACGACCACCACGTCGTACTCCGTCTCCACCGTGCGCTCCTCTGTTCGGACGGCGGGTCACCTCTGGTGGTGACCCGCCGAGTCCGACAGTGCGCCGGGAGGACGATCAACGGCAAGGATCGTTGCCGCTACAGCAAAACGGTCAGGAGTGCGGGTGGCCCACCGGCACGCCGTCGGCGTCGACCGGTGCCACCTGGTTGGGGTGCGCAGCGCGCTCGGCCCGGGCCGCCCGCTCCCGCTCGGCCAGCTGCTCCGCCTCGGTGGCCAGCGCCTCGGCCGCCTCCGCCGCGCGCTCCCTGCGGTACTCGCGGACGGACCAGGCCACCGCCGCCGCCCAGGTCGCGTAGACGAGCGTCAGGACGACGTACCGGACCGGGTCGCTGGCGCCGACCCAGTCGCTGCTGAGCAGGCTCGTCGCGTTGGTGGAGACGATCATGCCGCCGACCCCGGCGCCGAGCAGCCGCGGCGGGACGAAGCGGACCAGCCAGGCGGCCAGCGGTGCGGCGACCAGGCCACCGGCCAGCAGGCCGAGGACCCAGTAGGCGTTGATCCCCTGGCTGCCGAGGGCGAAGAGGAAGCCCAGGCTCGCGGCGAGGGAGACCAGGAACTCCGAGGTGTCGATCGAGCCGATCGTCTTGCGCGGCTCCATCCGGCCGCTGGCCAGGATGGCCGGGGTGCTCACCGGACCCCAGCCGCCACCGCCGGTGGCGTCGATGAAGCCGGCGGTGAGGCCCAGCGGGGCGAGGAACCGGGCGCGCATCGGCTTGCCCAGCTGGCGCCGGTCGATGCCGCGCAGGGTGAAGCGGGCCAGCAGGTAGAGGCCCAGACCCAGCAGGATGAGCGACATCACCGGCGCGGCGACGGCGGTGGAGATGTTCGACAGCACGGTCGCCCCGGCGAAGGCGCCGATCGCGCCCGGGACGCCGATCTTGGCGACGACCTTCCAGTCGACGTTGCCGAACTTCCAGTGCGACAGGCCCGAGGCGAGGTTGGTGCCGATCTCGGCCAGGTGCACCGTGGCCGAGGCGGCGGCCGGGTTGGTGCCGATGGCGAGCAGCAGCGTCGTCGAGGTGACGCCGTAGCCCATGCCCAGGCTGCCGTCGACGAGCTGGGCGCCGAGGCCCGCGAGGGCGAGCAGGATCAGGGTCTTCACGGGGGATGTGCTCCGGGTTCGTGGGTGCGGGCGCGCCGGGAGAGGGCGCAGCGGACCGCGGTGAACGAGGGGCGCCGGACGGCGCGGGAGGTCAGCGGCCGAGACAGACGGCGGTGCTGACCCGGAGCAGGTCGACGTGCAGACGGCTCACCAGGAACGCGCCGGGGAGGGCCGACGGGAGGCAGGTGGGGTGTCCACCGGTCGCCGTCGCCGTCGTCGTCACGCCGACATTCCTACCATGTTGGTAGAGATTGTGCGGAAGGGGGCCGGGAGGGCTCGGTCACGTCCGCAGGACGTCGTTGCGCACCGTCGCCCAGGCGACTGCCGAGCCCAGCACCATCGCCGCCGCGCAGAGCACGAGGGCGAGGGAGTAGCCGGAGCTGAACGACGCCGGGTCGGTGTGGTCGTCGCCGGAGAGCCCGACCGCCACCGGCAGCGCCGCGACCGCGAGCAGGTTCGCCGCCCGGGCGACCGCGTTGTTCACCCCGCTGGCCACGCCGGCCAGGTGGTCGGGGGCGGCGCCGAGCACGGTGGCGGTCAGCGGGGCCACCACCAGCGACATGCCCAGCCCCAGGCCCAGTGAGCCGGGCAGCACGTCGACCCAGTAGGAGCTGCCGGCCCCGACCCGGGTCAGCCACAGCAGGCCCCCGGCCGCCACCAGCGGGCCGACGGTCATCGGCAGCCGCGGCCCGATCCGCTGGGCGAGCGCGCCGGCCCGGGCCGACAGCAGCGTGATCACCAGGATCGAGGGCAGCAGGGCGGCGCCGGCCGCGGTGGCGCCGTAGCCCAGGACGGTCTGCAGCTGCAGGACGAGGAAGAACATCACCCCGCCCAGCGCCCCGTAGACGGCCAGGGTGCTGAGGTTCGCGCCGGTGAACTGCCGGTCGGCGAAGACACCCAGCGGCAGCATCGGCTGGGCCGCCCGGCGCTCCCGGACGACGAACGCCGCCCCGGCCAGCACGCCGACGGCCGCGGCGAGGAACACCTCCGGCTGCCCGGGGTCGCTGCCCGCCGAGATCAGCGCGTCGGTCACCCCGGCCAGGGCCAGCGCACCGAGGACGGCGCCGAGCACGTCGAAGCGCCCGGTGCGCTCGGGGTCCCGGCTCTCCGGCAGGTGCCGGGTGGCGACCAGGACCACGACCAGCGCGAACGGCACGTTGATGCCGAAGACCCAGCGCCAGCCGATCGAGTCGACGAGGAAGCCGGCCAGGAACGGGCCGACCAGCCCGGCCAGGCCGCCCAGCGCCGACCACAGGCCGATGGCGCGGGGGCGGTCCTGGTGCCGGAAGGAGGACTGGATGATCGCCAGGCTGCCGGGGGTCAGCAGCGCCCCGCCGATGCCCTGCAGCACCCGGGCGGCGACGAGCTGACCGGTCGTCTGCGCCAGCCCGCAGGCCAGCGAGGCGACCGCGAACCAGACGACGCCGAGCACGAAGACCCGGCGGCGCCCGTACCGGTCGCCGAGTGCGCCACCGAGCAGGACGAGCGAGGCCAGTGCCAGCGTGTACCCGGTCACCGTCCACTGCAGCCCGGACAGGGACGAGCCGAGGTCGCGGCTGATCGAGGGGAGCGCGACGTTGACCGCGGTGGCGTCCAGCAGCGCCATGGCCGAGGCGAGCACGGTGGCCAGCAGGACCCAGCGGCCCGGGGCAGTGCCCAGCGCGACCGGCTCGCCGGTGTCCGGCGGTGGCCCTCCGGCCGCCGCGGACGGGGACGCGGTCACCGGGTCATCCTGGTCGATCGGCCGACCGGTCGGGGAGCAGGACCCGTCGGTGTGGGGCGGCTCTCCTCCCGGGCCGCGCACCGGCGGGAACTGGACGGCCCGCAGCGACGACAGTGCAACCGTGCAGCAGCAGGAGCGGACCCGGCGAGCAGCCCACCGCCGTCCCGGGTCGGGGGTGCGGCGGCTGTCGGCCGCCGTCCTGCTGGGCGCGCTCCTGGTGCTCGGCGTGCTCGTCGACGTGGGCACCGCCCGCCCGGCCGCCGCGCACGCCACGGTGGTGACGACGACGCCGACCGACGGCGCCCGGCTGGACTTCGCGCCGGCCGAGGTGGTCGTCGAGTTCGACGAACCGGTCTCCCTGGGTGCCGGCTACGCGCGGGTCCTCGACGGCGACGGGGAGCGCGTCGACACCGGCGCCGCCGAGGTGCGCGGCACCACCCTCACCGTGCCGCTGCGGGAGAACTTGCCCGATGCCGGCTACGTGGCGACCTACCGGGTCGTCTCGGCCGACTCGCACCCCGTCTCCGGTGCCTTCTCCTTCGTGGTCGGTGACGGTGAGCTGGTGCCGGCCGGCTCCGTCGGCGAGGGGGACGGCGCGGACCCCGGCGTGGCCACGGCGCTGCCGGCCGCCCGGTGGCTGGGCTACCTGGGCCTGGCCCTCGGGCTCGGCGTGCCGCTGGTGCTGGCCACCTGCTGGCCGGGGGGCTGGGCGGTGCCCCGGCTGCGCCGGCTGGCCGGTGCGGGGCTGGCGGCCGTCGTCGTCGGCGGGCTGCTCTCGCTGCTGCTGCAGGGCCCCTACGCCGCCGGGAGCGGGCTCGGTCAGCTGCTGGACCCGCAGCTGCTGGGCACCTCGCTGGACTCGACCTTCGGCCGCACGTTGCTGCTGCGGGTGGTGCTCGCCGGGCTGCTGGCCGCCGTCCTGCTGCGCGGCTGGCGGCGGGGGAGCGCGCCGGGCACCGGCTGGCTGGTCGCCGCCGGGGTGCTCGCCACCGCGCTGGTGCTCTCCGTCGCCGCGATCGGTCACCCGGTCGCCGGGCCGCTGCCCGGGCTGGCCGTGACGGTGGCCGCCGTGCACGTCGCGGCGATGAGCGTCTGGCTGGGTGGGCTGGTCGCCCTGCTCGCTGGTGCCCTCCGCGGGCCGACGCCGGCGGGGGAGCTGCTCGCCGCGCTGCCCCGCTGGTCGGGGCTGGCCGCCGGCTGCATCGGCGCCCTGGTCGTCACCGGGGTGCTGCAGTCGATGCGCGAGGTCGGGTCGGTGTCCGCGCTGTTCGCCACCACCTACGGCTGGGTGCTGGTGGCCAAGGTCGCGCTCGTGCTGCTGGTGCTGGCCGCCGCCCTGGTCAGCCGGGACTGGGTGCAGCAGCGGGCGGGCACCCGCCGCCGCCCCTCGCGCCGGGTGGTCGCGCACGCGTTCGCCGCCGGGGCGGCCCCCACCGCCGAGGACCCCGCCGCCGGTGATCTCCCCGCTGAGGACCCCGCTGCCGTCGCGCCGCCGGCGACGATCGGCGTGCTGCGCCGGGCGGTGCTGCTCGAGTGCATCGGCGCGGCCGTCGTCCTGGCGCTGTCCGCGGTGCTGGTCGGCACCCCGCCGGCGAAGGCGGCCGTCGCCCAGCCGGTCGAGGTGACCCTGCCGCTCCAGTCGGCCGGCGGCACCGAGGACGCCGGTGCAGTGCAGGTCACGCTCGACCCGGCCACGGCCGGCCCGACCACGCTGCACGTCTACCTCTTCGACGCCATCGGGCAGCTGACCCAGCCGCAGCAGATCGGGGTCACCCTCACCGAGGTGGAGCAGCAGATCGGCCCGCTGGACGTCGACCTCGCCCCCGCCGGGCCCGGTCACTACGTCGCCGACCCGACGCTGCCCACCACCGGCACCTGGACCTTGACGGTGACCGTCCGGTTGGACGAGTTCACCGCGGTCACCGCCAGCACCGTCTTCCCGGTGCGCTGAACCCCTGCACGCCCCCCTGATCCGAGGAGAACCGTTGTCCCTGTCCCTGCTCCGCCCCGTGCGCCGTCCGGCCGTCGTCCTCCTGGCCGCGCTGCTCGCCTGGGCCGGGCTGCTCGTCGCCGGCACCGGCGTCGCCTCCGCGCACGTCACCGTCTCCTCCGGTGACGCCGCCCCCGGTGGCTACGGCAAGCTCACCTTCCGGGTGCCGAACGAGAGCGACACCGCCAGCACGGTCGGGCTGCGGGTCCAGGTGCCCACCGACACCCCGCTGACCTCGCTGCGCGCGCAGCCGGTGCCCGGCTGGACCGTCTCGCTGACCGAGGCGCAGCTCCCCGAGCCGGTCGAGGTGCACGGCGAACCGGTCGAGCAGGCCGTCTCGGTCGTGGAGTTCCGGGCCGAGGACGGGCAGGGCATCGCCCCCGGCCAGTTCCAGGAGTTCGCCCTCTCCGGCGGGCCCTTCCCGGAGACCGACGAGCTGGTCTTCAACGCCGTGCAGATCTACAACGACGGCACCGAGGCCGCCTGGATCGAGCCGACCGTCGACGGCCAGCCCGAGCCGCGGTACCCGGCGCCGGTGCTGTCGCTGGCGGCGGAGGACGCCGGGACCTCGACCGACACGGTCGCGACGACGACCGACACGGCCGCGGCCGACGAGGGCGGCAACGGCACCGCGGTCACCGCGCTGGTGCTCGCGGTGCTCGGGCTGCTCGCCGGGCTCGGTGGTCTGTTCCTCGGTCTGACCGCGCGCCGACGTACCGTGGCTCCGTGAGCGCTGCGACCCACCCGGCCCGTACCGGGCTGACCGCCCTGACCCTCGCGACCGGCCTGCTGCTGACCGGCTGCGGCGGGGACGCCGACGCCAGTGCCGAGGCCACCGGCCACGACCACGGATCGGCGGAGGCCCCGGCCACGCTGGAGGGCGGCGTGCAGGAGGGCGGCATCCAGCTGGTCGACCCGTACCAGAAGCCGGACTTCACGCTCACCGACACCTCCGGTGCGCCGTTCGACTTCGCCGAGCAGACCGCGGACGGGCCGACCCTGCTGTTCTTCGGGTTCACCCACTGCCCGGACATCTGCCCGACCACGATGGCCGACGTCATGCTGGCGCTGGGCGAGGTCGACCCGGCGGTGGCCGAGCAGACCTCGGTGGTGTTCGTCACCACCGACCCGGCGCGGGACACCCCCGAGGTCCTGCGGGAGTACCTGGACCGGTTCGACGCAGGCCCGCCGGCCGACTTCATCGGCCTCACCGGTGACCAGGAGCAGATCGACCAGGCGCAGCTGGCCGCCGGCATCCCGGTGGCGCAGAACGGCGGCGAGAGCCACTCCGCGCTGCTGCTGCTCTACGGCACCGACGGGGAGGCCGACGTCGCCTTCGACTCGGCCAACACCGCGCGCGACATCGCCCTCGAGCTGGCTGCCACCGCCGGGTGAGCCCGGGCAGTGTGCGCCCCGGGCCGGGCCGGGTCCTCGTGGTCCTGCTCGGGGTGCTGGCGGTCCTCGCCCTCGCCGCGCCGGCGTCGGCGCACGTGGGCGGCGGTGCGGCGGGCAGTGACTTCTCCGCCGCCGTCCGGTCGGTCTCCCCGCAGCTGCCGGGGGTGACCGTCCGGGTGCTGCAGTTCGGCGACGAGCTCGAGGTGGTCAACGAGACCGACACCGAGCTGACCGTGCCGGGGTACTCGGGCGAGCCCTACCTGCGGATCGGCCCGGACGGCGTCTGGCGCAACGCCGCCAGCCCGGCGACGTACCTCAACCTGGACCGGTACGGGCGCGCGCCGATGCCCGACGACGTCGACATCACCGCGGCGCCCCGCTGGGAGCAGGTGTCCACCCAGTCGCAGTACGTGTGGCACGACCACCGGACCCACTGGATGACCCAGGACCAGCTGCCCCCGGTGGTCGCCGCGGACCCGTCCCGGCCGCACACGGTGATCGAGTGGACCGTGCCGATGGTCCACGGCGGGACCGACGTCGTCGTCGAGGGGGTGCTCACCTGGACCCCGCCGCCACCGGGCTGGCTGGTCTGGCCCGGCCACCTGCTGCTGTTGGCGGCCACGGTGGCCGCCGGCTGGCTCGCCCGTGGCCCCCGGCCGCTGGCCGCCGTCCTCGCCCTGGGGGCGCTGGCCTCGATGTACCACGCGCTGGCCACCCCCGAGCCGCCGAGCAGCGTCTCCTCGCACGTCGGGGCGGTCGTCTCGGCCCTGCTCCCGGCGCTGCTGGTGCTGCTGGTGGCGGCGATCGGCGTGCGGGCGGCCGGGCGCGGTCGCGGCGTGCTGACCGGCCTGATGGCCGTGGTGGCCGGTTGGCTGCTGCTGGTGCAGGGCCTGCCCGACGTCGACGTGCTCTGGACGGCGAACGCGCTGACCGCCGGGCCGCAGCCGCTGGCCCGGGTGGCGGTCGCGGTGCTCGTGGCCGGCGGACTCGGTCTGGTCCTCGGCGGGGTCGGTGCGGTCCGCCGCTTCCGGGACGACGCACCGACGGGCCGCGCCCTGGCGCCCGATGTGCCCACCCCGGATGCCCAGGCCGGAGAGCCCGCCCTGCGCTGACCGGTCGACGTGTCGAGACGTCGACTCGGCGTCAGGTCGACTCAGCAACAGCGCGTCATCAGTCACTTCCGGAACGTTCTGACGATGTCACGCGGCGTGTCCTGGCGAACACGCCGCGCAGCGAATTACAACGGTGCAACTAGATGTTTCGATGTGTGCCAGACCGATCCGGAGCCGTTGGGGGACGCCGGAGGTCCCAGGAGAGGCAGGCGCATGGGCTCGAGGCACGCCGGCGCGACCGTCCGCCCCCGCGGACGTGAGGTCGCACCGTCCTCGGGCACGCAGCCCTCGGTCTCCCCGTCGTCCGGCTCCCCGTCGTCGGTCTCCCCGTCGTCCGGCTCTCCGTCGTCCGGATCCTGGCCGGCCGCCCTCCCGGCCGCCCCGGCGGCGGTCGCCCGCCGGCGTCCGGCCGCATTGCTCGCAGCGCTCGTCGTGGGGGCCACCGTCGCCCTGGTCGGCACCCAGACGCTGCCCGCCGCCGATGCCCGTGAGTCGGTCGAGGTGGCCGAGCTGCTCGGCTCGGACGCCGAGGGGCTGCTGGAGATCGAGCCGACCCCGCAGCTGGCGATCACCGAGGTCGAGGCGCGCGCCCGGCTGGAGGAGGTCGCCGCCTCGCGTGCCGAGCGGGCCGACCGGGTCGCGAAGGAGCAGGCCGCCGCGGCCGAGGCCGCTGAGGCGGCTGCGGAGGCGGCCCGGCCGAAGGCGTCCCCGCCGGTCAAGGGCGCGCGGCTGACCAGCTGCTTCTGCCCGCGCTGGGGGACGATGCACTGGGGGATCGACCTGGCGGCGCCGATGCTGACCCCGGAGTACGCGGTCGAGGACGGCGTCGTCCTGCGTGCCGGTGCGGCCAGCGGCTACGGCCTGGTCGTCTACATCCTGGGCGTCAGCGGTGACGTGACCGTCTACGGGCACATGGAGAAGATCACGGTCGCGGCCGGTGACGTGGTGAGCGCCGGGGACCAGATCGCCCTGCTGGGCAGTCGTGGCCAGTCGACCGGCCCGCACCTGCACTTCGAGGTCCACTCCGGCGGCGTGGACGGCAAGCGCGTCGACCCGGTGGTCTGGCTACGCGCCCGCGGCGTCGAGCTGTAGCGCCCGCGGCGTCGAGCTGTAGCGCCCGCGGCGTCGAGCTGTAGCGCCCGCGGCGTCGAGCTGTAGCCCCCGGCTCCGTTCAGGGGCCCGCGCTGAGCTTGCGAAGCGTGGGGGGAACGGGGTCCTTCTTCAGACCTGGCGGGACCAGGCGGTGACCAGGGTGGGCAGCACGATCCCGATGTGGAACGGCAGCAGGATCGCGCCGAGGAGGATGTTCGTCCCCGGCGCCGGCCAGCCGGCGACCAGCCAGACGCCGACGGCGAGGAGCTCCAGGGTCAGCAGGCCGAAGCCGATCCGGTAGGCGCGCGCGTAGGCCTCCCCGCGCAGCTGCCACTGGCGCTCGTCGAGCGCGTGGGCCGGCAGCTCCTCCACCCCGCGGGTGCTGCCCTTGAGCACGCCCAGGCACAGGGTGAACGCGACCACCAGGACCGCCATGCCGACGGCGAAGGGCACGGGTGCCCGCTCGGCGATGAGGAAGAGGGCCGCTTCGGCGACCAGCAGCCCGCACATCGCCACCACCAGCCGACGTCGGACGCGTGGGGTGCGGGTGTACTCGAAGCGCGGGTCGTCGAGACGGGCGGCGCGCCGCTGGGTGCGGGTGGGGCTGCTCATGAGGACTCCTGGGTGCCGTAGACCTGCTCGGACAGGGTGCGGAACGGGGTGAGGGAGAAGACCGCCTCCATCGGGAGGCCGAAGACGGCGGCCAGCCGCAGCGCGAGCGTGGCGCTGGGGCTGTACTCGCCGCGCTCGAGGTAGCCGATCGTCTGGTAGTGCACGCCGACGGCGTCGGCCAGCTCCTGGCGGGACATGCCGCGCTCGGTGCGCAGCAGGGTGAGGCGGTTGTACAGCTCCACCTCGTCGGAGCGTTTGCGCGGTGCCATGTAGCAAAGTTACTACGCCAGCAGGTCGAAGTGCTACCCCACGGGCGGTGGGGGGTCCTTCAGGAAGCGGTAGCCCATCCCGGGCTCGGTGTGCAGGTACCGGGGGTGCGCCGGGTCCGGCTCGAGCTTGCGGCGCAGCTGGGCGAGGTAGACCCGCAGGTAGTTGGTCTCCCGCTCGTAGGCCGGGCCCCACACCGACTGCAGCAGCTCCCGCTGGCCGACCAGCCGACCGGGGTTGCGCACCAGTTCCGACAGCAGCGCCCACTCGGTCGGGGTCAGCCGCACCGGGACGCCGTCCACCGTCACCTGCTTGGCGGCGAGGTCGACGGTGAAGTGGTCGGTGACCACCTGCGCCTGCCCGGGGTCGGCGGTGCCCCGGCGGAGGGCGGCGCGCAACCGGGCGAGCAGCTCGGCCATGTCGAAGGGCTTGGTCACGTAGTCGTCGGCGCCGGCGTCCAGGGCGCCGACCTTGTCCGAGCTGTCGCCGCGGGCCGAGAGCACCACGACCGGGCCGGTGAACCACGGGCGGAGCCCGGCGAGCACCTCGGTGCCGTCCAGGTCGGGGAGCCCCAGGTCGAGCACGACCAGGTCGGGGTGGGCGGCCGCGGCCGCGGCCTCGGCGAGCGCGGTCCGCCCGTCCTCGGCGGTGACGACGTCGAAGCCGGCGGCGCGCAGGGTGATCCGCAGCGCCCGGCGCAGCTGCGGGTCGTCGTCGACGACGAGCACCCGGCTCACGCCTCGGCCGCCGTCAGCCGGGGGCCGGACGCGCTGTCGACGGGGGCGGCGGGCAGCGACACCAGCATGGTCAGCCCGCCGCCCGGGGTCTCCTCGGCGGTGAGGGTGCCGCCCATCGCCTCGGTCAGGCCGCGGGCGACGGCCAGGCCCAGGCCGACGCCCTGCCCGGCGGGGGAGTCGCCCAGCCGCTGGAACGGCGCGAACATCCGGTCCCGGTCCCGCGCCGGCACGCCCGGGCCGCGGTCGACCACGCGCACCTCGACCCGGCCGGCGACGCGGGAGACGTCGACCTGGAGGCCGCCGGTCGCGTGGCCGGCGGCGTTGAGCAGCAGGTTGGCCACCACCCGCTCCAGCAGCCCGGGGTCGGCCAGCGCCGGCGGCACGTCGGTGGCGTCGGGGCGGGTCACCCGCCGCCGCTGGGTGGGGTCCAGCCAGGTGAGCGCCCGGCCGACCACCGCGGCGACGTCGACCGGGTCCGCGGTCGGGGTCACCACACCGGCCTGCAGCCGGCTCATGTCCAGCAGGTTGTCGACCAGGCCGGTGAGCCGGTCGGCCGACTCGTCGACGGTGGCGACCAGCTCGGCGCGGTCCTCCTCGCTCAGCGCCAGCTCCTCGGTGCGCAGCGCGGACGCGGCGGCCTTGATCCCGGCCAGCGGGGTGCGCAGGTCGTGGCTCACCGCAGCGAGCAGGGCGTTGCGCATGCTGTTGCCGGCGGCGAGCCGGGAGGCCTCCGCGGCCTGGGCGGCGAGCCGGCCCTGCTGCAGGGCGACCGCGGCCTGCTCGGCGACGGAGACCAGCACCTTCCGGTCACCGGCCGGCAGCGCGCGCCCATACAGCCGCAGGGTGAGCGTGTCGGTCACCGCGACGTCGTCGACCTGGTCGTCGGCGCCGTGCTCGCCGCAGGTGCCGACGGTGTGCTCGCGACCCTCGGTGCTCTCCACCATCGTGACCGAGCGCAGGCCGAACGCCTCCCGGATCTGCTCCAGCAGGCTGGGCAGCCCCCGGTCGCCGGCGAGCACCGAGCGGGACAGCGAGGCGAGCATCGCCGTCTCGGCGCGGGAGCGGGCCGCTGCGGTGGCCCGGCGGGCGGACCGGTCGACGACGGCGGCCACCGCCACCGCGACCACCACGCCGCCGAACAGCGAGACGACGTCGTCGACCTGGCTGACCGTGAGCCGGCCGGTGGGGGCGGTGAAGAACCAGTTGGCGACCAGCCCGCCGGCGACGGCGGTGGCCAGCGCCGGCCCCAGCCCGCCGACGATCGCGACCGCGGTGACCAGCAGGACGAAGGCCAGCAGGACGCTGGCCAGCGACAGCGCCGCCTGCGCGGCGATGCAGCCCAGCGCCAGCACCGGTACGCCCAGCACGGCCACCAGCCAGCCCAGCCAGCGGCGCCGTGCGGTGAGCGCCCCCTGGCTGCGGGGCAGCCGCCAGCCCTGCGACCCGGCGGCGGAGTGGGTGACGATGTGCACGTCGATCTCGCCGGAGCCGGCGATCACCCGCCCGCCGATCCCGCCGCGCAGCGCCCGCGCCCATCGCGGGCGCCGGCTGGTGCCGATGACCAGCTGCGTGGCGTCGACGCCCCGGGCGAACTCCAGCAGGGCCTCGGCGACGTCGTCCCCGACGACCTGGTGGTAGCTGCCGCCCAGGCTCTCCACGAGTGCCCGCTGGGCGCGCAGCGCCCCGGAGGAGGCGCCGGCCAGGCCGTCGCCGGAGAGCACGTGCACAGCGAGCAGCACGCCGTTGCCGCTGCGCCGGGCCACCCGGGAGGCGCGGCGGATCAGCGTCTCGCCCTCCGGGCCACCGGTGAGGGTGACGACCACCCGCTCGCGGGCCTCCCAGACGTGGTCGATGGCGTGGTCGTGCTTGTACGTGCGCAGCCCCTCGTCGACCCGGTCGGCGAGCCACAGCAGCGCCAGCTCGCGCAGTGCGGTCAGGTTGCCGACCCGGAACCAGTGGCCCATCGCGGCGTCGACCCGCTCGGCGGGGTAGACGTTGCCGTGCGCCAGGCGGCGGCGCAGCGCCTCCGGGCTCATGTCGACCAGCTCGATCTGGTCGGCCCGGCGGACCACCGCGTCGGGCACCGTCTCCTGCTGCGGTACGCCGGTGATCTGCTCGACGACGTCGTTGAGGCTCTCCAGGTGCTGCACGTTGACCGTGGTCAGCACGCTGATCCCGGCGTCCAGCACCTGCTCGACGTCCTGCCAGCGCTTCTCGTGCCGGCTGCCGGGCACGTTGGTGTGCGCCAGCTCGTCGATGACGACGACGTCCGGGCGGCGGGCGAGCACGGCGTCGACGTCCAGCTCGTCGAGGGTGACGCCGCGGTGGGTGACCCGGGCGCGGGGGAGCACCTCCAGGCCCTCGACGGCGGCGGCGGTGCGCGGCCGGCCGTGCGTCTCGACCAGGCCGACGACGACGTCGCAGCCTCGTTCGCGGCGCCGGTGGGCCTCACCGAGCACGGCGAAGGTCTTCCCGACGCCGGGGGCGGCGCCCAGGTAGATGCGCAGCGTGCCGCGGGCCATGCCGTCCATGATCACCCCGGGCACCGACAGTCCGATGCCGCCGGGCGTCAGGATCCCGTCAAGACCACCCCCGGCGGGTGACCCGGGGTCGCCCGGCTCAGCCGGCCTGGCCGTGCGGCCGGCACGTCAGGGTGCGGTGTCGCAGCCGGCGACGGGCCAGCAGCGCCCCGGCCAGGACGGCGACCGCGGCGACCGGCACCCAGCCGGCCTCGTCCGCGACCTGCTGCCCAAGCTCCCGGGACAGCAGGACGACGGTGGTCGCCCACGCGGTGCTGCTGGCGACGACGACCGGCCCCAGCAGCCGCAGCGGCACGCCCGCGCCCCCGGCGACGCGGGGCGTCAGCGTCCGGGTGACCGCGGCCCAGTGCGCGGCGGCGAGCACCAGCGCCGTGTGCCGGGGCGACCGGGTGGTCAGCCACAGCTGCGCCTGCCGCACCGCCGGCTCGACCCGGGTCCGCAGCCGGCCCTGCGGCGGGCCGGTCTGCCGGCGGTGGTGGCCGCGCAGCCAGCCGTGCACCGCCCCACCGCCGCTCGCGGCCGCGGCGACGGCGATGGGCAGCGCGGGGTGTGTGCCGGTGGTCGCCGACCACAGCCCCAGGACGACGAGGGTGGTCGACCCGGGCAGCAGCACCCCGGCGACCACCCCGCTCTCCAGGGCCAGGACCAGCGCGGCGACGCCGAGCACCAGCGCCGCCGGCCACCCGCCCACCTGGTCGAGCGCGGCGGTCACCACGGACGTGCCCGCACCGTCGTCGGCATCTGCTGCCCCCTCGTCGCCGCCGGGCTCACGGCGGTCGGCTGGGACGAGCCTGTCGGGAACCGGGGCCCGGCACATCAGGGATCCCCCTGATCCGGCCGCTTGACCCCAGGGCCGGACGACGCGACGGTCGACCGTCAGGAGGGAGGGGACGCCATGGGCAGCACGCCAGGACCGGTCCGATGAGCCGCGCGAGCGAGGACTCGAACCGGCGGATGCTGCGCGCTCGCGACGTGATGGACCGCAGCTACGCCGAACCGCTCGACGTCCCGGCCCTGGCCCGGGTCGCGCACGTGTCGGAGGCGCACTTCATCCGCACCTTCCGGGCCACCTTCGGCGAGACGCCGCACCGGTACCTGCAGCGGCGGCGGGTGGAGCGGGCGATGTGGCTGCTGCGCAGCACCGGCACCAGCGTCACCGACGTCTGCATGGCCGTCGGGTTCGCCAGCCTGGGCACGTTCAGCCGGGTGTTCACCGAGATCGTGGGGGAGCCGCCGAGCGTGTACCGGCGTCGTGGTCCGCTGGCGCCGGTGCCCTCCTGCTTCGGCATGCGGTGGCTGCGGCCCAGCGGGGAGACCGCACTTTCGGAGAAGCCCGGGGACGCTGCCCGCCCCTAGCGTCCTGACCATGTTGAACACGATCTCGATCACCTCCCTCTACGTCCTCGACCAGGACCAGGCGCTGGACTTCTACGTCGGCACGCTCGGCTTCGAGGTGCAGACCGACATGCAGTTCGGGCCGATGCGCTTCCTGACCGTGGCGCTGCCGTCCGACCCGGGTCACGCCGTCCTGCTCGAGCTGCCCGCGCCGCCGTCGGTGAGCCCGGAGATCGCCGGCCAGGTGCGCGACCTGGTCACCAAGGGCGCCGGCGGCGGGCACCTGTTCTTCACCACCGACGACGCGCGCAAGACCCACGCCGAGCTCAAGGAGCGGGGGGTGGACCTGCCGGAGGAGCCGATCGTGCAGCCCTACGGCATCGACTTCGGCTTCCGCGACCCGTTCGGCAACTCCGTCCGCGTCGCCCAGATGACCCCGCCGCCGTCCGCCTGACGGCGACGATGTGCGCTGAGGGCCCGTTCTGAGCTCACAACGGGCCCTCAGCGCACATCGCTGCGACCCACTGCCGAGTCCGGTGGGGGCGTCGTCCGTCAGGACGGCGTCAAGGTCGCCACCCCGCGCCGTCAAGGACTCGTCAAGACACCCGTCAGCACCGCTGAGCACTCCTAGCGTCGCCGCCCGGACGTGGACGACGCCAGGTCGTCCACCCGGATGCGGATGAAGGTGCTCTCGACGTGACCGACGTGGTCTACGTGCTCCTGACGCTGGTGGTCTTCGGCCTGCTGGCGCTGGCGGTGCGGGGGGTGGAACGGCTGTGACCTGGGTGGCGTTGGCCGTGGCCGCCGGGCTGGTGCTCTACCTGCTCGCGGGCCTGCTGTTCCCGGAGCGGTTCTGATGAGCAGCACCGCAGCCAGCTGGCTGCAGGTGGCGCTGCTGGTGGCCGCGCTCGTCGCCGTCCACAAGCCGCTGGGCGACTGGATGGCCCGCGTCTTCACCACCGACCCGGCCCCTCAGCCACCAAAATGGCCATTTTGGTGGCGGGGTGGAGGAGGGCACTGGCGGGTCGAGCGGCTGGTCTACCGCGCGGTGGGGGTGGACGCGGACTCCGAGCAGCGGTGGCCGGTCTACCTGCGCAGCGTGCTGGCCTTCTCGCTGGTGTCGGTGCTCTTCCTGTACCTGCTCCAGCGCGTGCAGCAGTGGCTGCCGCTGGACAACGGGATGGCCGGGGTGGAGCCGGGCTCGGCCTGGAACACCGCGATCAGCTTCGTGACCAACACGAACTGGCAGGGCTACAGCGGCGAGTCGACGATGGGCCACCTGGTCCAGATGGCCGGGCTGGCGGTGCAGAACTTCGTCTCGGCGGGCGTCGGCATCGCGGTGGCGATCGCGCTGGTGCGCGGCTTCGCCCGCAGCGGCACCGACCGGCTGGGCAACTTCTGGGTCGACGTGACCCGGGCGATCACCCGCTTGCTGTTGCCGCTGGCCACGCTCGCCGCCGTCGTCCTGGTGCTGGGTGGGGTGGTGCAGAACCTGTCGTCGGGCACCGACGCGACCACGCTGGCCGGGGCGACGCAGTTCCTGCCCGGCGGGCCGGTCGCCTCGCAGGAGGCGATCAAGGAGCTGGGCACCAACGGCGGTGGCTTCTACAACGCCAACTCCGCGCACCCGTTCGAGGGGCCGAGCGCCTGGGTCTCGCTGTTCCAGGTGTTCCTGCTGCTGGTCATCCCGTTCTCGCTGCCGCGCACCTTCGGCCGAATGGTCGGTGACCGCCGGCAGGGCCTGGCGATCGTCGGGGTGATGGCCGGCCTCGCCACCGCGTCGCTGGCGCTGACCAGCTGGGCGCAGGCCCGGGCCGGGGGAGCGGCGCTGCAGCTCGCGGGTGCCGCGACCGAGGGCCAGGAGGTCCGCTTCGGCGGGCCGCTCTCGGCGCTGTTCGGGACGGCGACGACGCTGACCTCCACCGGGGCGGTCAACTCGATGCACGACAGCTACACGCCCACCGGCGGGATGCTGGTGCTGGCGAACATGATGCTCGGCGAGGTCGCGCCCGGCGGGGTCGGCTCCGGGCTCTACGGGATGCTCGTGCTCGCCGTCGTCGCGGTGTTCGTCGCCGGGCTGATGGTCGGGCGCACCCCGGAGTACCTGGGCAAGAAGCTCGGCCGCCGCGAGATGACGCTCGCCTCGCTCTACGTGCTGGTCACTCCGGTGCTCGTGCTCACCGGGACGGCGGTCGCGGTCGCCACCGACACCGGCCTCAGCTCGCTGCTCAACAGCGGTTCGCACGGGCTCTCCGAGGTGCTCTACGCCTTCACCTCGGCGTCGAACAACAACGGCTCGGCGTTCGCCGGGCTGAGCGCCAACACGCCCTTCTACAACACCGCGCTGGGCCTGGCGATGGCCTTCGGCCGCTTCCTGCCCATCGTGCTGGTGGTCGCGCTGGCCGGCCGGCTCGCGGCACAGGGCAGGGCGCCGGTGACCGCCGGGACGCTGCCCACCCACCAGCCGCTGTTCGTCGGCCTGCTCGGCGCCGTCGTCCTGGTCGTCGTCGGCCTCACCTACTTCCCGGCGCTCGCGCTCGGCCCGCTCGCCGAGGCCCTCGCGTGACCGCCCCCCTCCCGGGGCCAAAGTCGCGATTTTGGCCCCTCCTCTCGACTGAAGGACTGTCATGACCGCGGCGCTCGATCGTCGTCCCGTCTCCGCCGCGCCCACCGAGCCACGCCCCCGCGCGGCGATCGAGTGGGGCCCGGCGCTGGCCGGTGCCGTCCGCAAGCTCGACCCGCGCGGCCTGGTGCGCCAGCCGGTGGTGTTCGTGGTGTGGGTCGGCTCGGTGTTCTCCACCGTGCTGGCGATCACCGACCCGTCGGTGTTCGGCTGGCTGATCGCCGGCTGGCTGTGGCTGACCGTGCTGTTCGCCAACGCCGCCGAGGCGGTGGCCGAGGGCCGGGGCAAGGCGCAGGCCGACACCTTGCGCAAGGCGCGGCAGACCACCGTCGCCTACCTGCTCGACGGATCCGAGGTGCCCGCCGCGGACCTGCGGCCGGGCATGCGGGTGGTCGTCGTCGCCGGGCAGGTGATCCCGGGGGACGGCGACGTCGTCGAGGGGATCGCCAGCGTCGACGAGTCGGCGATCACCGGGGAGTCCGCGCCGGTGATCCGCGAGTCCGGCGGTGACCGGTCGGCGGTGACCGGCGGGACGACGGTGTTGTCCGACCGGATCGTCGTGGAGATCACCAGCAAGCCGGGGGAGACGTTCGTCGACCGGATGATCGCCCTGGTCGAGGGCGCCTCCCGGCAGCGGACGCCCAACGAGATCGCGCTGAACATCCTGCTCAGCTCGCTGACCATCGTGTTCCTGATCGTGGTCATCACGCTGCAGCCGCTGGCGATCTACTCAGGTGCCGAGCAGTCGCTGACCACGCTGATCGCCCTGGTGGTCTGCCTGATCCCGACCACGATCGGCGCGCTGCTGTCGGCGATCGGCATCGCCGGGATGGACCGGCTGGTGCAGCGCAACGTGCTGGCGATGAGCGGCCGCGCGGTCGAGGCCGCCGGCGACGTGAACACCCTGCTGCTGGACAAGACCGGCACGATCACCCTCGGCAACCGGCAGGCCTCGGAGTTCGTCGCCGTTGGAGCGGCTTCGGAGGCGGAGGTCGCCGACGCCGCGCAGCTGGCCTCGCTGGCCGACGAGACGCCGGAGGGGCGCAGCATCGTCGTCCTGGCGAAAGAGCGCTACGGCCTGCGCGGGCGCGAACTGGACTCCGCCGTCTTCGTCCCCTTCACCGCGCAGACCCGGATGAGCGGGGTCGACCTGCCCGACGGCCGGCAGCTGCGCAAGGGCGCCGCGGGTGCGGTACTGGCGTGGGTGCGGGCGCAGGACGGCCCGGTGCCGCCGGAGGTCGGGGACGTCGTCGACGGCATCTCCGCCGCCGGCGGGACGCCGCTGCTGCTGGCTGTTGCGCACGGCGGGTCCGCTCGGGTGCTGGGTGTCATCCACCTCAAGGACGTCGTCAAGGAGGGGATGGCGGAGCGCTTCGCCGAGCTGCGCCGGATGGGCATCCGCACGGTGATGATCACCGGTGACAACGAGCGGACGGCGCGGGCGATTGCTGCTGAAGCCGGGATCGACGACGTGCTGGCCGAGGCGACGCCGGAGGACAAGCTGGCGCTGATCCAGCGCGAGCAGTCCGGCGGCCGGCTGGTGGCGATGACCGGTGACGGGACGAACGACGCCCCGGCGCTGGCGCAGGCCGACGTCGGGGTGGCGATGAACACCGGGACGACCGCGGCCAAGGAGGCCGGCAACATGGTCGACCTGGACTCCGACCCGACGAAGCTGATCGAGATCGTGGAGATCGGCAAGCAGCTGCTGATCACCCGCGGGTCGCTGACCACGTTCTCCATCGCCAACGACCTGGCGAAGTACTTCGCGATCCTGCCGGCGATGTTCGCCGGGGTCTTCCCGGGGCTGGACGCGCTGAACGTGATGCGGCTGTCGTCCCCGGAGTCGGCGATCCTGTCGGCCGTCGTCTTCAACGCGCTGATCATCGTGGCGCTGGTGCCGCTGGCGCTGCGCGGCGTGAAGTACCGGCCGGCGTCCGCGTCGGCGATGTTGCGCCGCAACCTGCTGCTCTACGGCGTCGGCGGCGTGGTGCTGCCGTTCGTCGGGATCAAGATCATCGACCTGCTCGTCTCTCTCATCCCCGGAATCGCGTGATGTCCGCTCTGCGTTCGGGCCGCCAGCTGGTGGCCGCCGTCCGTGCCCTGCTCGTCGCCACCGTGGTGCTCGGCCTGGCCTACCCACTGGTGATCACGGGCGTCGCCCAGGTGATCGCGCCGGCTCGCGCCGACGGGTCGCTGGTGTCGGTGGACGGATCCGTGGTCGGGTCTTCGCTGATCGGCCAGTCGTTCACCGACGAGGACGGCGACCCGCTGCTGGAGTACTTCCAGACCCGGCCGTCGGCGTCGGACTACGACGGCGCGGCGTCGGGCGGGTCGAACCTGGGGCCGAACTCCGAGGAGCTGGTCGCCGCGGTGGGGGAGCGGCGGGCTGACGTGGCCGCCTTCAACGGGGTGTCGGAGTCCGAGGTGCCGGCGGACGCGGTCACGGCGTCCGGGTCGGGGCTGGACCCGGACATCTCGCCGGAGTACGCGGCGCTGCAGGTCGCTCGCGTCGCCGAGGCCCGCGGGGTGCCGGTGGACGACGTCCAGGCGCTGGTGGACGAGTACACCGACGGGCGCGAGCTCGGCTTCGTCGGTGCGCCGCACGTGCGGGTGCTGAAGCTGAACCTGGCCCTCGACGAGCGCTTCGGCGCGAGGGCTGACTGTGAGCATGGCGGGGCCAGCTCGTAGCTGGTGAGCTGGCGCCGGCAGCGGTAGGTGTGACTCCAGGTCTGACTGGCTTCGTGCCTTTGAGCCGAC
>NZ_JAPVBJ010000012.1 GCF_026967985.1 Modestobacter sp. VKM Ac-2984
ACCACCTGCTGGAGGCCAACCTGCGCCTGGTGGTGTCCCTGGCCAAGCGCTACACCGGCCGCGGGATGGCGTTCCTGGACCTGATCCAGGAGGGCAACCTCGGGCTGATCCGCGCGGTGGAGAAGTTCGACTACACCAAGGGCTACAAGTTCTCGACCTACGCCACCTGGTGGATCCGGCAGGCGATCACCCGGGCGATGGCCGACCAGGCCCGCACCATCCGCATCCCGGTGCACATGGTCGAGGTCATCAACAAGCTCGGCCGCATCCAGCGCGAGCTGCTCCAGGACCTGGGCCGCGAGCCCACCCCGGAGGAGCTGGCCAAGGAGATGGACATCACCCCGGAGAAGGTGCTGGAGATCCAGCAGTACGCCCGGGAGCCGATCAGCCTGGACCAGACGATCGGTGACGAGGGCGACAGCCAGCTCGGTGACTTCATCGAGGACTCCGAGGCGGTCGTGGCCGTCGACGCGGTCAGCTTCACCCTGATGCAGGACCAGCTGACTTCCGTGCTGCAGACGCTGTCCGAGCGCGAGGCCGGTGTGGTGCGGCTGCGGTTCGGGCTCACCGACGGCCAGCCCCGCACGCTGGACGAGATCGGCCAGGTCTACGGGGTCACCCGGGAGCGGATCCGGCAGATCGAGTCCAAGACGATGTCCAAGCTGCGCCACCCCAGCCGCTCCCAGGTGCTGCGCGACTACCTGGACTAGCAGGGGCCCCGTCGTCGCGAGCTCCAGGTGAGCCGCGGGACGGGACCGGACAGTGCCTCCGCGGCCGGTGACCCGATGGGTCACCGGCCGCTGGCGTGTCCGGCGCCGGGAGCGTCCGCACCGCTCCCAACGGGTGACGGGACGGTGTACGACGGCACGCATCGGGTAGACGGCGTAACGTGGGCGATGTCAGAACAGCAGCGGACCCACACACCGACAGCCGGTGACAGCACCACCAAGCACGTGTTCCATCCGGACCCAGTTCCGAACCAGTGACGTCCCCTGCTGACCCGCTCCATCCGCACCTCGAGTGTCACGGCCGCATCTCATTCGGCGAGTCCGTGCACAACAGGAGCCGGAACGGGAACACGAGGGGCCATCCTGGCGCTGTGCAGGAGGCCGATCCGCAGCCGCGGGTCCGTGCGGTAGAGAGCGAGTGATGAGCCAGATGACCCAGACGCTGACGACGACCCCGCCCACCGAAGAACTCGTCGTTCCCTTCCACTGCGACCGTTGCGGTGCTCTGGCCAAGGTGCGCGTGGTCCTCCCGAGTGGGAGTGACCTCGTCTTCTGTGGACACCACGCACGTGAGTACGAGGACAAGCTCCGCGACATCGCAGCCGACATCATCGAGACCGACGGCGAGGCGCGCCTCTCCAACTGAGTGGGGCAACTATCGTCGCGCCAGCGATGAAGCCCTCACCCGACGAAGCCGCCGACAGTCCGAACCCGCACCGCGGAGACGGGGAGTCGGCGGCTTCGTCGTCCTCAGGACCGGATGCCGGTCCCCCTCGAGCCGGAGATCGACCGATGCCGCAGGAACCCCGCGGGGTCTCGGACACCGTGCGCCTGCAACCCGACGGCACCGTCGGCAGCAGCCGCCCGGGGCCCCCCGCACCGCCGGCCCCGCCCACCGCGGGGCCCGTGGATGCCGACGCATCGGTCGCGGCCGACCCGCCGGCACCCGCCGGCGCCGCTGAGGACACTGAGGCCCAGCAGCCCGCAGACGCCACAGAGACGACGGACGCCGCAGAGCCGTCGGACGCCGTGGAGCCCGCTAGCGCCCCACCGCCCGGGGACACCCCGCAGCCCGGGGACACCCCGCAGCCCGGGGACACCCCGCAGCCCGGGGACACCCAGGTGATCGGTCCGCCCGTCGACGGTGACGTCGCCCCGCCGCCCGCCGCACCGGGGCAGCCCCCGGTCACCTCGCCACCCGCACCGGTGGCTGAGACCACCTCGCCGGCCGACTCCCCGACCATCTCGGATGCCCCCGTGGCCGGGTCGGCGGTCGAGGACACCGCCGTCGTCACCCGGGTGGACTCCCCGCCCCCGGCACCCGGGACCGGTCCTGGCGACGGGGCGCGCCCGGCGCCCCCGGCCGGGTCCTCGTCCGCCGCCGACCAGGGCGGGCCCGGCGGACCGCCGCCGGCGGACCCCTCCTCCGGCGGGGACGCGAGTGGCGAGGGCCCTGCCTGGCGGCGACGCCGAGTGCTCGTCCCGGCGGCCGCGCTCCTCGCCCTGGGCGTCCTCTACGGCGCCGACCTGGCCCTCGCCGGCGGGGACGTGCCCCGCGGGACGGTCGTCGGTGGTGTCGACGTGGGCGGCCTCTCCCCCGCTGCCGCCGCGCAGCGGCTGGAGGGCGACCTGGCGCCCAAGGTCGCCGCGGACCACCCCGTGGTGGCCGACGACGTGACGGGCGTGCTGCACCCGGCGACGGCCGGGATCGCCCTGGACGTGCCGGCCACCGTCGACGCCGTCGACGACCAGCCGCTCAACCCGTGGACCCGGTTCACCTCGCTGTTCGGCGACCGCGAGGTCGACGCCGTCCTCACCGGTGACGAGACCGCTCTGGCGGCGCAGGTCGACCAGCTGGCCGCCACCGTCGACCGGGCGCCGGTCGACGCCACGATCACGATCAACGGCACCGAGCCGTCGATCGTGGAGCCGGTCGACGGCCGCACGCTCGACCGGGCCGGCGCCGCCGAGGCGATCACCGCGACGCTGGCCGCAGGTGGTGCGGTCGACGAGCCGATCGAACTGCCGGTCGACGTCACCGAGGTCCAGGTCCAGGCCGAGGAGGCCGAGCGGGTGCTGCAGGAGACGGTGACCCCGGCTCTCTCGGCGCCGGTCACCGTGGTCGGCCCCGACGGCCCGGAGTCCGTGGAGATCCCGGTCACCGCGATCGCCGCGTCGCTCACGTTCACCCCGCAGGAGGACGGCACCCTCGCCGCCGGCATCGACCCGGCTGCGCTCCAGGCGGAGGTGGGCGAGGACTTCGGCGTCTTCGGCTCCCCCGCCCAGGACGCCCGGTTCGAGGTCTCCGGGGACACGATCGCCATCGTCCCGTCGGTCGACGGCCAGGGCATCAACCCGGTCGAGCTGGCCGACCAGCTGCTCCCGGTGCTCTCCGAGCCGGCCCCGCGCACGGTCACCGGCGTGCTCGGCCCGGTGCCGGCGTCCCTCACGACCGAGCAGGCGCAGGCGCTGGGGATCACCGAGAAGGTGAGCTCGTTCACCACCGAGTTCACCAACCAGGCCAGTGGTACGAACATCCGGGTCGTGGCAGAAGAGGTCGACGGTGCCCTCGTCCGGCCGGGCGAGACCTTCAGCCTCAACGGCTACACCGGTCCCCGCGGCACGGCGCAGGGCTACGTCCCGGCAGCGGTGATCAGCGGCGGTGAGCTGTCCCAGGCGGTGGGCGGTGGGATCAGCCAGTTCGCGACCACGATGTTCAACGCCGTGTTCTTCGCCGGGCTGGAGGACGTCTACCACAAGCCGCACAGCTTCTACATCAGCCGCTACCCGGCGGGACGCGAGGCCACGGTCTACGAGGGGCAGATCGACCTCAAGTGGCGCAATGACACCGACACCGGCATCTACGTCCAGACCGAGTGGACCCCCAGCTCGCTGACGGTCACCTTCTGGGGCACGAAGTACTACGACATCGAGTCGATCAGCAGCGCGCGCCGCAACATCCGGGAGCCCGCCGTCCAGGAGAAGGTGGACGACGGCAACTGCATCCCGCAGTCCGGGGCGCGCGGCTTCGACATCACCGTGACCCGGGTGTTCCGGGACCTCGCCAGCGAGGCTGAGCTGCGTCGCGAGGACTTCGACACCCGCTACGCGGCCGAGGCGATCATCACCTGCGTGCCCCCGCCCGAGCCGCCCGCCGACCCGGCTGCCGACGCAGCAGCGGGCGGGACGGTGCCGACCACCCCGCCGCCGGCCCCGGCCGGCTGACGCCGGAGGACGGACGCCGAGGGACCGGGGACATCCCGGCCGTGCACACTGGACCCGTGGCCTCCGTCGTCCGTCGCAGCTCAGCGGAGCGCGCAGGCGAACGGGAGGCCGACGCCACCGACCCGGCACCGGCCACCGACCAGCCCACCGAGCAGGAGCCCGGGCGCACCGACAGACCGCCCCGGCGGGGGCTGGCCGCCCGGCTGCCGACGTTCCTGCGGGTGCCGCTCCAGGTGCTCGGCCGCACGCTGGCCAAGGCCTGGAACGACCGGATCCTGGGGCTGTCGGCGGAGGCGGCCTTCTGGCAGATCCTCTCGATCCCCCCGCTGCTCATCGGCTTGCTGGGCTCGCTGGGCTACCTCAGCTCCTGGATCGGCACGGCCCCGGTGGCCCAGATCGAGGCCGAGCTGCTCAGCGCCGCGACCGAGGCGCTGACCCCTCGGGTGGTGAACGAGCTGGTCCAACCGACGCTCGACGACATCCTCGGGCCGGGTCGGCTGGACATCGTGAGCCTCGGCTTCGTGGTCTCACTGTGGGCCGGTTCCTCGGCCACGGCGACGTTCCTCAACACCGTCGTCATCGCCTACGACCAGCGGGACGTGCGGGGGCCGATCCGTACCCGGTTGATGGCGCTGTGGCTGTTCGTCATCGGCCTGGTGCTCGCCGTGCTGACCCTGCCGCTGCTGGTGCTGGGCCGGGGCACCCTGGTGCAGCTCATGCCCACCGAGTGGCAGGACACCGCCACGCTGCTGGTCAACGCCGTGTACTGGCCGTTGGTGGTGATCGCCCTGGTCCTGGGACTGACCAGCTTCTACCACGTCATCCTGCCGCGACGGCTCCCCTGGACCAGGCACCTGCTCGGCGGGTGCTTCGCGGTCGCCTTCTTCATCGGCGCCGCGGTGTTGCTGCGCAGCTACGTGGCCGACATCCTCACCGTGGCCCTGCCCTACGGTGCGCTGGCCGCACCGATCGCGGCGCTGCTGTTCTGCTTCCTGCTCGGGATGTCGCTGCTCCTGGGCGCCGAGCTGAACGCCACCATCGAGGCGTGGTGGCCGGCTCCGCGCCCCCGGCACGACCAGCGCCGGCAGCGCCGGCGGGCGGCGAAGATCGAGCTCGAGGCGCAGAAGCTCGGCCTGCGGTAGCCGGCCCTCGAATCACTTCTTGAGCTGGTTGTAGACCTCCTTGCAGGCCGGGCACACCGGGCTGCCGGGCTTGGGGGTCTTGGTCACCGGGAAGACCTCGCCGCACAGCGCCTCGACCATCGTCCCCATGACCGCGCTCTCGGCGATCCTGTTCTTCTTGACGTAGTGGAAGACCTCGTTGGCGTTGCCGGTGTCGGACTCGCGGACGTCCGGGCGCTCGAGGATGTCGGCGCTGCTCATGAGCTGCTCCCTCAGTTCTCGGTTTCGGGCCGGGATCCGGTCCGTGACGGGCTGCCCACCATGATGGCAGGGTGCCGAGCTCCCCCATCAGTCCGTCCGTCCTCTCCCCCGAGGTGGCCGACGCGCTCATCGCCGGCCGGCCGGTGGTGGCACTGGAGAGCACGCTGCTGGCGCACGGCCTGCCCCGCCCGCAGAACCGGGCGGCGGCCGACCAGGTCGAGAACGCCGTCCGCGCCGGTGGCGCCGTCCCGGCAACCATCGCCGTAGTGGACGGCGTGCCCCACGTCGGGCTGACCGCGGCGCAGGTGGACCGGGTGTGCGCCGACCCGGAGCTCGCCAAGCTCGGCGTCCGTGACCTGCCGGTCGCGCTGGCGCTGGGGCACAGCGGCGCGACCACGGTCTCCAGCACCGCCCTGCTCGCCGCCCGCGCCGGGATCGGCGTCTTCGCCACCGGCGGGCTCGGCGGGGTGCACCGGCACGCCGCGGAGACCTTCGACGAGTCCGCGGACCTGGTGGCTCTGGCCCGCACCTCACTGGTCGTCGTCTGCGCCGGGGTCAAGTCGATCCTCGACGTCCCGGCGACGCTGGAGCGGCTGGAGTCCCTGTCGGTCACCGTCGTCGGCTGGCGCACGAACCGGTTCCCCGGCTTCTACGTCACCGACTCCGGCTCCCCGGTCGACTGGTCGGTGGCCTCCGCCGGCGAAGCGGCCCGGGTGTTCGCCGCCCGCCGCGAGCTCGTGCCCGGCGCGGTGGTGGTGGCCAACCCGCTCCCGGTCGACGAACAGCTGGACACCGAGCTGCACGACCGGGTGATCGCCGACGCGCTGGCTGCGGCGGACGCCGCCGGCGCACGGGGCAAGGACGTCACGCCGTTCGTCCTGGGACACCTGCACGATGCCAGCGGCGGCGCGAGCCTGGAGGTCAACGTGCGACTGGTGCTGCGCAACGCCGAACTGGCCGGTCAGATCGCGGCCGAGCTCGCCGCGCTCGCCGGCTGAACCCGGCCGTGACCGCTCCCCCGGTGGTCGTCGTGGGCGACGTCTGCACCGACGTCGTCGTGCTGCTCGCCGGTCCGCCGGCACCGGGATCGGATCGGCCGGCGTCGATCAGCACGCGGGGAGGCGGCGCCGGGGCGAACGTGGCCGCACACCTGGCAGCGCTCGGCACGCCGGTGCTGCTCGCCGGCTGCGTGGGCGCCGACGTCGCCGGGGAGTCGCTGTGCCGTGAGCTGGCGGCCGCGGGAGTGGACCTCGCGGTGCGTGCGGTGGACGCGGCGTCGACCGGGACGGTCATCAGCCTGGTGGAGCCGGGCGGGGAACGGAGCATGCTGGCCGATCGCGGCGCCAACCTGGCGCTGCGGCCCGCCGACGTGCCGCCTCCCGTACCCGGCGGGCACCTGCACCTGTCGGGCTACACGCTGCTGGACGCCGCTCCGCGCGCCGCCGGGCTGGCGGCGCTGGCGGCCGCGCAGCTCGCCGGCTGCACGACCTCGGTCGACCCGGCCTCGATCGGCCCGCTGACCGGTCACGGGGTCGACCGGTGGCTCGCCGACACCGCGGCGGTGACGCTGCTGCTGCCCAACGCCGACGAGGCCCGGCTGCTGACCGGGTGCACCGACCCGGAGGCGGCCGCGCGGGAGCTGGCGGCCCGGTACCGGGTGGTGGTGGTCAGCCTGGGCGCCGACGGTGCGCTGTGGGCGGCCGGCGAGCTGCTCGTGCACCGGCCGGCGCACGCGGCGACGGTGGTGGACACCACGGGCGCCGGTGACGCCCTCACCGCCGGGGTGCTCGCGGCGTGGACGGCCGCAGGCGGAACTCCGGACCCGGCAGCTGCCCTGGAGGCCGGGCTGGCCCGGGCCGCCACCGTGGTGGGACGGCCCGGCGCCCGCTGACTCACATGTCGATGACGCGGGCCTTGCTGCTGCCGGACTCCAGGATCCGGTCCGGCGCCGGTGGCCGGTAGCGGTTCATGTCGATCTTCTTCCTCGGCGGCCGGTCGTTGGCCATGACCACGGCGACCCACGGCAGCACCGTGCCGAGGACGGCGAAGACCGCCATCAACCAGATGGAGTAGGTGTACGTCATCGCGGCGAGGACGAGGCTGATGCCACGGATGGCCATCGTGATCGCGTAGCGCTTCTTGCGAGCGGCGTGCTGGTCGACCTGGCTGGGCTCGGCCTCGGTGATGAGGACCGGCTCGTTGCGGCTGCTGGACTGGCTGGAGGCCACGGACGCCCTTCCCTGGACCGGCCGGGGGAAGGGCGGCGGTGGTCGGCTGGATCGCGCGTCTGGGTGTTTCGACCGGCCCCCGGAGCCCCCGGCTCCTGGGTCCCATGGTGCCACTCGATCGTGCGCGATGCAGCGGTCCGGCGAGCCGTCCGTGCGGGGCCTCAGTCGCTGCCGGCCTTCGCGCCGCGGGCCTCCTTGGCGGCCTGCTTGGCAGCCTGCTTGACGCTGCGCACCTCCGCCAGCGACACCGGGTCGGTGATGTCGGCGACCGACCGGCGCGACCCCTCCTGGCCGTAGTCGCCGGCGGCCTCCCGCCAGCCCGGCGGGGTGACGCCGCACTGCTTGCCCAGCAGCGCCAGGAAGATGGCTGCCTTCTGGGCGCCGAACCCGGGCAGCTCTCGCAGCCGGCGGAGCAGGGTGGCGCCGTCGGGCGCGTCGGCCCAGACGGCGTCGGCCCGGCCGTCGTACCGCTCGACCAGCGCCCGGGCGAGCTCCTGGGTGCGGCCGGCCATCGACCCGGGGTAGCGGTGCACCGCCGGCGGGCCGGCGAAGTGCCGCTGCAGCACCTCGGGGTCGCACTCGGCCAGCTGGGCCGCCGACAGCGTCTGCACGCCCATCCGGTCGGCCAGCAGCCGCGGCCCGGCGAAGGCCCGCTCCATCGGGAACTGCTGGTCCAGCAGCATGCCGATCAGCAGTGCGAGCGGGTCGCGGCTGAGCAGCTCGTCGGCGGCGTCGTCCTGGGCGATGCGGATCGTCGGCACGGCGAAGATGGTGCCGTATCGCGATCCTGATGCATTCGCCCGCAGCAGCGACGAGCGAGGTCGAACTCGCCGTCGCCAGGTACCTGGGGCTCTGACAGCGGCCCGAGCTCCTAGCGGATCCGGGCGCCGGCGAAGGCGACGCTCTCACCGCTTCGTCCACGCATGTCCTGGTCCAGCAACTGCCGATCAGCAGAGCGCGCGGGTCGCGGCTGAGCAGCTCGTCGGCGGCGTCGTCCTGGGTGATCCGGATCGTCGGCACGCCTGAGACGGTGCCGTGCCCCGGTCCGGGTGCGATCGGCTGCCGCAGCGCGGTCCGTCGATGGACGGCGCACTCGACGGACGCCAACGGGACGTGACGGCAGTCGGCGCTGATAGCACCCTCCTCGACCGGGAGGTGGTCAGTACACCTAGAGCCCCCGCGACAACCGCTCGAGCAGGCCGTCCAACTGCGCTTCCCGCTCCCGCTCGGCCAGTTCCCCCAGGGGGCCCTGCAGGCAGAGCACAGCGAACCCGTGCACCGCCGCCCAGCAGGTGACGTCGGCGCCGGGACGTCGCTCGGCGGGCAGCACACCGGTCGCGACGAGCTCGTCGAGCACGGTGGAGAGCACTCCGTAGGGGCCCTCCCCCGGTGCGCCGTCCTCCGGCCGGGCACAGGCGAAGGCCGTGGTGAAGAGCCCCGGCTCGGCGAGCGCGAAGCGCACGTACTCCCGGCCCACCGCCCGCAGCCGCGCGGACGCCGGCTCACCGTTGTCGTCCTGGGGGAGGTCGGCCAGCCGGTCGCGCATCCTCTGCTCCAGTTCGGCCATGCCTCGCTCGGAGACCTCCGCGAGCAGGTCGTCGCGGTCGGCGAAGTGGCGGTACGCCGCGTTGTGCGAGACCCCGGTGCGGCGGGCGGCGTCGCGCAGCACGACGGCGTCGGCGCCTCCGGCGCGGGCCTGGTCGACGGCGGTGTCGATCAACGCGGCCCGCAGGTTGCCGTGGTGGTAGCGACGCGCGGCGCTGGGACCTTCGAGCATGTTGACAGTGTCCACCTTGCGTGCTGGGGTGTCCATGTTGCCGATGTCCACATCATGTGGCACCCCCGTCCGTCCGAGGCCCAACGACAGGAGAACCACGATGAGCAGGACACCACTCGCCGGCCGGGTGACCGCCGAGGCGCCGCCCGGGACGGTCGCCTTCCTCATCGGCATGCGGATCAACCGACCGTGGAAGATCCGGCAGTGGCTGCCGGTCGCCACGGCGATGCCCCGGATGCTCCAGGAACTGGTCGCGCGCCCCGACCTCGGCCTTCTCGCCCACCGCACCTACCTCAGCGGGCGCACCGTGCTCACCGTCCAGTACTGGCGCAGCGCCGAAGACCTCGACCGCTACGCCCGCGCCCGCGACCAGGCCCACCTGCCCGCCTGGCGGGAGTTCAACCGGCGGGTCCGGGACAACGGCGATGTCGGCATCTTCCACGAGACGTACGTCCTGGACCGCCACGAGACCGTCTACGTCAACATGCCAGCCGACTTCGGTCTCGGCGGCGCCACCGGCCTGGCGCCTCTGGCCGGCCGCGGACAGCGCGCGGCCCACCGGCTGGACCCATCGGTGCCCGACGTCCCCGCGGTCGCCCCCTGCTGACCGGCGCCTGGTCGTCCGGTCGTCAGCCGTCTGGCCCTCCGCACGGAGGAGCCGGGACGCCGGGTCGTCCGCGAGGCGGAGGCCCTGGGGTCCGGACCCGCTGGTCAGGTCGGCTCGACCGTGTAGTGGATGGTCTGGGCGACGATCCAGCCGTTCTCGATGACGAAGGAGTCGGCGCCGTCCCTGACCCGGGCGTGGTCGCTCTCGGCGGTCCACTCCAGGAAGGCGAGCCGTCCGTCGACCAGCTCGGTGGTGTAGGTGTACGGCGCGTCGGAGAGCTCCTCGGCCAGCAGCCGCGCCAGTGCGCACACTCCGTCGTGGCCGCGGAACACGCCCCGCCGTTCCAGCACGACACAGTCGGGTGCGACGTTGCGGGCGATGTCGTCCTCGAGGCGGTGTTCACCGGCCAGCCGGAGATGATCGGCGAAGACCTCCTCCGTCGACCGCTTCCGCAGGTCGTCCTCCATGAGCACTCCGCCCCCCGGCGTCACGATCACCACTGCCGCACGACTCCTGGACACCCATGGTGGTCCAGCAGCTCGCGATCAGCAGCGCCAGCTGGGCCCGACCGGGCAGCTGGTCGGACGTCGTCCGGGGCGTCTCGACGCGGGCCGGATCAGGCCGGCCGTGCGGCCCGCCGTCAGGCGCGGCCCTCTCCGCGAGGAGTGGGTGCGGGCTGATCCGCGAGGGGACACCCCGGCAGCACCGACGTCAGCCAGGCGACGACCAGGCCGAGCACCTCCTGGTCCACGGGCCGGCGGATCTCCCGGCCAGCCCGCCAGGGACGGCGGTCCCGGCTGCCGGCGCAGGACGTGCGTGAGGTCCTGGACGAGGTGGGTCTCCACCGGTCCCGGCGCGGCGTTTCTTGACTTGTTCAAGGAAGACAGGCCAGGATCACCTCGTGCCCGACGCCGCCTCGCTCGAACGAGACCTGCGCGCCGTCGGTCTCCGGGTCACCCGCCCGCGTCTGGCCGTCCTGGACGCCGTGCACGCCCACCCGCACCTGGACACCGATGCCCTCATCGACGCCGCGCGCACTCGCCTGGACGCGGTCTCCCACCAGGCGGTCTACGACGTCCTGCGGGTGCTCACCGACCGCGGCCTCGTCCGGCGCATCCAGCCGCAGGGGTCGGTCGCCCGCTACGAGGCGCGCGTCGGCGACAACCACCACCACCTGGTCTGCCGTGAGTGCGGTGTGATCGTCGACGTCGACTGCGCCACCGGTGCGGCGCCGTGCCTGACGCCGTCCGGCGATGCTCCACCCGACTTCGTCGTCGACGAGGCCGAGGTCATCTACTGGGGCCGGTGCCGCTCCTGCGCCACCGCATCGGCCGTCCCGTCCACCACCGCCCGTCCCGCAGAGAGAGGCAACCCGTGACCGAACACGACAAGTCCCAGGTCAGCACGGCCGACTACGACAAGACCGAGGTCGCCAAGGCGCAGTCGGAGAGCACCAGCGAGAGCGAGAACCCGGCGATCAAGGCGCCGGAGCCGGCCACCAACGGACGCCCCCGCACCACCCGCGACTGGTGGCCCAACCAGGTCGACGTCCAGGTGCTGAACAAGACCTCCAAGGACTCCGACCCGCTCGGCGCGGACTTCGACTACAAGGCCGCCGTGGCCACGCTCGACGTCGAGGCGGTCAAGCGCGACGTCGTCGAGGTCATGCGCACCTCGCAGGACTGGTGGCCGGCCGACTGGGGCCACTACGGCCCGCTCTTCATCCGGATGTCCTGGCACTCCGCGGGCACCTACCGCATCGCCGACGGCCGCGGAGGCGGCGGCGAGGGCGGGCAGCGCTTCGCCCCGCTGAACAGCTGGCCGGACAACGCCAACCTGGACAAGGCCCGCCGGCTGCTGCTGCCGGTCAAGCAGAAGTACGGCCGCACGCTCTCCTGGGCCGACCTGCTGGTGCTCGCCGGCAACGTCGCCCACGACGACATGGGCCTGAAGACCTTCGGCTTTGCCTTCGGCCGCGCCGACAACTGGCAGCCCGGTGAGGTCTTCTGGGGGCCGGAGGACACCTGGCTCGGCGACGAGCGGTACGCCGATGACGCCCCGCTGGACCTGGACGACGGCCACCTCGCCGCCGTCACCATGGGCCTGATCTACGTCAACCCGGAGGGCCCGCAGGGCAAGCCGGACCCGCTGGCGTCCGCCCACGACATCCGCGTCACCTTCAGCCGGATGGGCATGAACGACGAGGAGACCGTCGCGCTGATCGCCGGCGGCCACACCTTCGGCAAGACGCACGGCGCGGGCAACCCCGAGCTGGTGGGCCCCGAGCCCGAGGGCTGCCCGGTGCACGGCAACGGCATCGGCTGGGTCAGCCAGTACGGCACCGGCAAGGGCGCCGACACCATCACCAGCGGCCTCGAGGGCGCATGGACGCCGACGCCGACGACCTGGGACAACACCTACTTCGAGATGCTGTTCAGCTACGACTGGGAGCTCACCGAGAGCCCGGCCGGCGCGAAGCAGTGGAAGCCGAAGAACCCCGAGGCGCAGGAGCTCGTCCCGGACGCGCACATCGAGGGCAAGAAGAGCGCCCCGATGATGGCGACCACCGACCTCGCCCTCATGGCCGACCCGGGCTTCCGGGAGATCTCCGAGCGGTTCTACAACGACCCCGAGTACTTCGCCGACGCCTACGCCCGGGCGTGGTTCAAGCTGCTGCACCGCGACATGGGCCCGAAGAGCCGCTACGTCGGCCCGGACGTGCCGGCCGAGGAGCTCATCTGGCAGGACCCGGTCCCGGCCGTCGATCACGAGCTCGTGGGCGAGGCGGAGATCACCGACCTCAAGGCCCGTCTGCTCGACTCAGGGCTGACCGTGTCGCAGCTGGTGCACACCTCGTGGTCGGCGGCGGCGTCCTACCGCGGCACCGACAAGCGCGGTGGGGCCAACGGTGCGCGGCTCCGCCTGGAGCCGCAGGTCAACTGGGCGGCCAACCAGGGCGTCACCGACGTGCTGCCGGTGCTGGAGCAGGTGAAGAGCGCCTTCGAGTCGCAGACCGGCAAGCGGGTCTCGTTGGCCGACCTGATCGTGCTCGGTGGCACCGCGGCGGTGGAGAAGGCCGCGGCCGACGCCGGCGTGCAGCTCACCGTGCCGTTCTCCCCGGGTCGCACCGACGCCAGCCAGGAGCAGACCGACGTCGAGAACTTCCGCTGGCTCGAGCCGCGGGCCGACGGCTTCCGCAACTACCTCCAGCCGGGTAGCAAGCTCGAGCCGGAGACGCTGCTGATCGACCGCGCCTACATGCTCGAGCTGACCGCGCGGGAGATGGTGGTGCTCCTCGGCGGCCTGCGGGTGCTCGGGGCCAACACCGGCGGCGTGCAGCACGGCGTGTTCACCGACCGGCCGGGCGTCCTGTCGCAGGACTTCTTCCGCAACCTGCTGGACCTGGGCGTCCAGTGGCGTACCTCGGTGCAGGACGAGGACGTCTACGAGGGCCTGGACGCCGACGGGAACGTCGTCCGCACGGCGACCGCGGTGGACCTGGTGCTCAACTCCAACTCCATCCTGCGCGGCATCGTCGAGGTCTACTCGGGCGACGACATGCAGGAGTCGTTCGCCCAGGACTTCGCCGCTGCCTGGGTGAAGGTCATGGAGCTCGACCGCTACGACCTGCGGTAGCCATCTCCACCCGGACGCCCCGGTCCGCCTCGTGCGGGCCGGGGCGTCCGCGCAGGTGCGAGGCCGAACTCAGTCAGCCCGGCCCAGCGAACCACGGACGTCAGTCGTCGTCGTTCTCGACGGCGGTGACGGTGAAGTCCCGGTCCAGGGCCACCTCGACGACCGTGCCGTCGTCGAGCTGCACCTGGGCCTCGTAACCGGCGTCGCCGTCGTCGGCGATCTCGACCTCGGTGACCGTGCCGCCGCCGGCCGCCTCGAGGGCCGCAGCGGCGGCCTCGTCACGATCACGGCCGGTGACCTGCTCGTCCTGATCGTCGGACTCGTCGCCATCGCGCTCGTCGCCGAGCACGGTGAAGTCCTCGTCGAGGTGGACGTCGACCTCGCCGCCGTCCTCGAGGGTGACCTCGACCTCGTAGTAGCCCTCCTCGTCGCCGACCTCGCCGTCGGTGACCGCACCTTCGCCGACGTGGGCGAGCGCGGCCTCACTGGCCTGCTCGAGGGCGTCGCCGGTGAGGGCGACGTCCGGGCGGTCGTCCTCGCCGTCGTTGACGGCCAGGGCGACGCCGCCGCCGCCGGCCAGCAGCGCCACGGTCGCGCCGCCGCCGATGATCCACCGGGTGGTCTTCCTCATGTCTCCTCCTGGGATCTGTGGCAGCCCCGCATCGGGGCATGTCCCGAGTGTCGACCGGACCAGCTGAGGCGATGCTGAGAGCAGACCACCCCTCTCAGCTGGTTCTCAGCACGGACGTGGCAGAACGGAACCTGCCGGCGAGGAGGGTGGACGTGCGGGTACTGGTGGTGGAGGACGAGGCGAACCTCGCGGCCGCCGTGGCCCGGGGGCTGCGCGCCGAGGGGTTCGGTGTCGATGTCGCGGGCGACGGGGTGACCGGCCTGCAGCGTGCACTGAGCGGCGGCCACGCGGTGATCGTCCTGGACATCATGCTGCCGGGTCGTTCCGGCTATGACGTGCTGCGTGAACTGCGCGCACGCCAGGTGTGGACGCCGGTGCTGATGCTCACGGCGAAGGACGGCGAGTACGACATCGCCGACGCGCTCGACCTCGGCGCCGACGACTACCTGACCAAGCCCTTCCCCTTCGTCGTGCTGGTCGCCCGGTTGCGCGCGCTGGCCCGCCGTGGGTCACCGGAGCGCCCGGCGCGGCTCGTCGTGGCGGACCTGGTCCTGGACACTGCCGCCCACAAGGCCTGGCGGGGGGAGACCGAGCTGGCGCTGACGGCCCGGGAGTTCGCGCTCCTGGAGCACCTGATGGGACGGGCCGGCGACGCGGTCCCGAAGTCCGAGCTGCTGAGCGAGGTCTGGGACGAGAACTTCGCCGGGGACCCCAACATCGTCGAGGTCTACATCGGCTACCTGCGGCGCAAGATCGACGCCCCCTTCGGGCGGAAGAGCATCGAGACCGTGCGCGGCGTCGGCTACCGCATCGACGCCGCCGGCGGATGATCGCCCGACGGCCGCCCGGCCGCACCGGGTGGGTCCGCCGCCGTTCCCTGCGCGCCCGGCTGACCGCGGCCGCGGTCGCGGTCGTCGTCGTGGCGATCTCGCTGTCCGCCGTCCTGCTCGTCGTCCGACTGGAGTCGGCGTTGGTCGGGGGCGTCGATGAGGCCGCGCGCGACCGGGCCGAGCGCATCGCCGCGGCGATCGGCTCCGGCCGGTCGACGGAGTCGTTGCTCGCCGTCGGCGACGACGAGGTCGTCCAGGTCCTCGACGCCGACGGAGCCGTGCTGGCCTCCTCCGTCGGGGTGCCGGGCGGCCGGCCGCTGCTGACAGCGCCGGCGGACACCGGACCGGAGGTGGTCACCCAGGACGGACTGGCGCTCCCCGGCGAGGAGGACGAGGTCTACCGGGTGTTCACCCTGCCGGCCCCCGCGCCAGACGGGGAACGGGTCGTCGTCCAGGTCGGGCTGCCGTTGGACGACGTCGAGGACAGCGTCGAGGAGCTGACCTCCGCGCTCACCATCGGCGCACCGGCGGTGGTCGCCGTCCTCGCCGTCCTGACCTGGCTGCTGGCCGGGCGGGCGCTGCGCCCGGTCGAGGCGCTGCGCCGGGAAGCCGCCGACATCCCCGGCGATGCACTCGATCGGCGGCTCGCCGTACCTGCCGGCGGGGACGAGCTCGCCCGGCTGGCCGCCACCTTCAACGCCCTGCTCGGCCGGGCCGAGGGTGCGACCCGACGGCAGCGGGAGTTCGTCGCCGACGCCGCCCACGAGATCCGCAGCCCCCTGGCCTCCCTGCGCACCCAGCTGGAGGTCGCCGCACTGCACGACGACCCGTCCTGGCGGGACCAGCTCCCCGCCCTGACCGAGGACGCGCAGCGACTGTCCCGGCTGGTCGACGACCTCCTGCGGCTCGCCCGGATGGACGCCCGCGTCCCCCTCGCCCGCGACCAGGTCGACCTCGACGACCTCGTGCTGGAGGCGGCGGCGCGCGCCCGTCGGCACACCACGCTGCACGTCGACACGTCCGCGGTCTCCGCTGCCCGGGTCACCGGAGACCGGGACGCGCTCGCGCGCGTCGTGCAGAACCTGCTCGACAACGCGCTGCGGCACGCCCGCACCACCGTGTCCGTCGGGCTGGTCGCCACCGACCGGGCGCTGCTCACCGTCGCCGACGACGGCCCGGGCATCCCCGTCGAGCAGCGTCAACGGGTGTTCGACCGCTTCACCCGCCTCGACGACGCCCGCAGTCGCGATGTCGGCGGGACGGGCCTGGGTCTGGCGATCGTCCGCGACGTCGTCCGGCAGCACGGCGGCGAGGTCCACGTCGAGGACGCCGCGCCCGGCGCCCGGTTGGTCGTCCGGCTCCCAGTCACCGGCTGACCGGACCACGCGGCATCGTCGAGGTCCACTCGGCCGATGACGCCCAGGAGCTGGTCGTGCAGGACTCCATCACCGCCTGGGTCACGGCCACGGAGCCCGACCGCTTCGAACTGCGGTGACCGCGACCCGGACGCCCCGGCCGGCCTCGTGCGGGCCGGGACGTCCGCGCCTTCACGGTCAGGTGCCGGCGGGCACGCCCCTCACCACTCCACGACCACGTCGAACGTCTGCCCCCCGTCGACGGACTCGACGAGGGCCTCGGCGGTGGCCACGACGACCCGGGGGACGCCGTCCTCGCCGACCGCCAGCGCCACCGCCTGCGGCGCAGACCCCAGCCGAGCTCCCTGGCGCCAGGTGACACCGCCGTCGCTGCTGGTCCAGACGACGCCGGAGGGGTCCACCCCGGCGACCTCGGCGTCCGCCCCGGCCCAGTCCACCACCTGGAGGAGCGGGGCGTCGTCCACCAGGGCCCACGTCCCGCCGCCGTCCGTGGAACGGAGCAGCCCCTGGGCCGTCGTGGCGAGCACCAGCTCCCCGGTCGGCGACGCCGTGAGCGTGTGCGGCTCGGTCGGGATGGTCACCTCCTCCCAGGTCGTGCCGTCGCTGCTGCGCACGAGCGTGCCGTCGTAGCCCAGGACGCCGGCGGCGCTGGTGGTGAGGGCATGGAAGTCCGACTGGCCCTGCCGGGACACCGGGCTCCAGGTCCGACCGCCGTCGGTCGACTCGATCAACCCCATGGGCTGAGGGAGGTCGACGGTCCGGCCGGGGTGGCCGGAGGCGAGGAAGTGCCCGGGCCCGGCGACCGTGAACCCCATCAGGTCCATGACCGGGCTGACCAGTGCAGCTGATCCCCCGTCGACCACCTCGAACAGGCCCTCGTGCGTCGCGACGAACAGCGCGTCGTCGGCCGGGTCGATCCCCACTCCGTGCACGTGGCTGATCTCCGCGGACGACGTGGCAGGCGCCGGCGGAGCCGCGCCCGACTGCGGCGTCCCCGACGTGCAGGCCGCCAGCAGGACCGCGACGGGCAGCAGGACGGCGGGCGCGCTCCGTCGGCGGAGGCTCGGGACGGGGCGGGGCTGGATCGGTGGTGTCACAGCTGTGCTCCTTCTTCTTCGTGGTCCACGAGGTGACTCGGGTCAGCCGCCCAGCTCGGTGAGCAACTGCTCCATCTCCTCGATCTCCCGTGTCTGCGTCTGGCTGATGGCGCGGGCGAGGTCGATGACCGCGGGGTCGCGGCCGTCCTCGACCTCCGTCTGCGCCATCTCGACGGCGCCCTCGTGGTGCTCCACCATGGCCTCGAGCCACCTGCGGTCGAACTCCGGTCCGGCGGCGGGCATCTGCCCCATCCCCATGTCGCTGCCCATCGCCCCGGACCCGTGGTCCATGCCGTCCATGCCGTCCATGCCGTCCATGCCGTCCATGCCGTCCATGCCGTCCATGCCGTCCATGTGGCCGGACTCCGGGAGGGGCTCGCCCCATTCCTCGAGCCAGCCCGCCATGAGGTCGATCTCCGGGCTCTGAGCCGCTTCGATGCGCTCGGCCAGGGTGACGACCCGGGAGTCGGAGGCGCGGTCGATGGCGCCCTCGGCCATCATCAGCGCGCCCTGGTGGTGCGGGATCATCTCCCGGGCGAAGGCGATGTCGGCGTCGTTGTGCGCCGCGTCTGCGTCGAGGGGGCTCTCGGCGGCCGAGCTGCCGCCGACGGCGGCCGGGTCGGTTGCGGCCGAGCAGCCGACGAGGACGGCGGCGGCAGCCGCCAGCCCCCCGGCGAGGCGGGCGAATCGAGCGTTGGTGCGGGTCATGCTGGGTCTCCTGTCCTGAGGGATGCGGGCATGCGTGCGAGACCCCGGAGCAGCGTGGGCTGTCGGGGTGGGCGCAGCAGTTCGGCCTAGATCCGCAGGAGACAGAGCTCGGCGAGGTCAGGTGGTCGGGGCTGCCACGACCACCCGGTCGTCCGGTGAGGAGAGCTGGGCGATCCGCGGACGAGCCGAGCCGCCAGGCCGCGGAGCCGGGCCAGCGCGCCCACGACCGTCAGCCCGGCCAGCAGGACCGCGAGACAGACAGCCAGGACGTGCCCGTCGTGCCACGGGGCGAGCGACCCAGTGACCCCCGCCTCGTCAGCCCCCTGCGGGGCTGCGTGGTGATGGCCGGGCATCGCAGCGGCGACGGCGACCTGGGCCGCCGCTGCCGGGACGTCCGCGGAGGCAGTCAGCGCGTGCGTGACGGACGCGTGCTCCAGGGACGGGCCCACCGTCGTGCACTGGACCCCGTGCACGCCGAAGACCGCCGCGAGCAGCAGCAGCGCCGTCCAGACCCGTCGCACCCCGACCACCTCCCCCACCAGACGGTACGACGGCCGCCCGTACGTGCCGAGCGAGCGCGCCGATCGCCGTCCAGGGGCAGGTCGGAGCTGTCCGCCGAGCATGCCGGCGGCTCGTTTGCCCGGACGTCCGTACGGGCACGCGGCCATGCGAGCACGCGCACGGACCCCTCCCATCGACGACAGGACGGAAACCCGGACATGGCCACGCAGAAGGACGTCAAGGGCACCGAGCAGGAGAACGGCGGCGGGATGTCGCACCAGACGAAGATGTACCTGCGCTTCGGCGCCATGATCCTGACGGCCATGGTGGTCATGTACTGGACCATGTTCGCCTCCACCTGGGAGTGGAGCCACGTCCAGTTCAGCGAGAGCCGCGTCCTCATGGCGCTCACCATGGGCGGCACCATGGGGCTGGTCATGCTGGCCTGGATGCTCAACATGTACAAGGACATGAAGGGCAACATCGCGATCGTGGCGGTGAGCCTGCTGCTGCTGGGCGGCGGCATCGCCCTCGACCGCAGCCAGGTCACCGTGGACGACGTGAACTGGATGCAGGCCATGATCCCGCACCACTCACTGGCCATCACCCGCTCCGAGCGCGCCGACATCGACGACATCCGCGTGTGCCAGCTCGCCGTCGACATCATCGTCGCCCAGGAGAAGGAGATCGCCGAGATGGAGTGGCTCATCGAGGACATCGAGGAGAACGGCGAGGCCGAGACGCTGGAGGAGGCGCTGGCCCGACCCGTCCCCGAGTTCGACGGCTCCGCCCTGCGGGACTGCCAGGACCTGCCCACGTCGGGGTCCGACCAGCCCTGATCGGCTCCTGAAGTCCGACCCGGGACCGGGCTAGAGGGCCAGCAGCAGGGCCGTGAAGGCGATGCAGGCGCCCCCGAGCAGGGGGAAGTGGGCCCGCCCGGACCCGGGCAGCTGCTGCTTGAGACTGGTCAGGACGATCGATCCGGCCAGCAGCGCGGAGAAGACGCGCACCGCCGCATCGCCCAGGTCGACCGTGGCGCCGATCCCCCACCCCACCAGGACGGCCGCGGCCAGGACCCATCGGCCCACCCGGTCGTAGGCGCGCGGGTCCTGGTCGCGCAGCGCGACCTCCCCGACGAGGTACCGGGCGGACAGGGCGACCGTGTAGAGGGCCAGCTCGGTCGGCCCGGGGCGCACCTGGTGCACGAGCAGGTAGCCGGCGAAGAGGTTGAACACCAGGTACAGCGCGCCGCTCGCCCAGAACGGCCACGGGGTCGGGACGCCGCCCCGCTGCCGCTGCTCCCGGGCGTCCTGGTCCTGGGCCCAGTCGAGCACCGCGTAGTACAGCAGCAGCCCGGCCAGCGCCACGAGGAACGCTCGGTCGGCCAGCAGCCCGAGCAGCCCTTGCGATGTACCAGTCGGAGCCCCCGCGGCCGGCTGCGCCAGGTCGGGGAGCAGCCGGGCGAAGACGTAGGCGATCGCCAGTCCGCCGGCGAGCGACTGGAACCGGGCTGACCCGGGCGACACCCGCCGACGCATCTGCGGCACGAGCACCTGCACGAGCACCAGGGCGCCGGCGGCTGCCAGGGCGGCGAGCGGCACGCCGCTCCCGGTCGCCTGGGCAGCGGTCACCATCGGGCGGGGCTCGCTCCGACGTGCGGACGGGCCCCGCCCGGTGGGTACGCCGGGACGGCACGGAGCTCTGGCACCCCGGCAGTCTCTCGCATGAGGATGCGGGCGGATCCTCCTGCCCGGCGGCGGTCGGCCGCCGCCGGGTCCGGGGGCCGGATCAGCCGGCGGGGATGGTCAACTGCTGACCGACCTGGATGAGGTTCGGGTTGGGCCCGATGGTGGCGCGGTTGGCCTCGTAGATCTCCCGCCAGGTCGCGCTGTAGCCCGACGCGATCGAGCCCAGCGTGTCGCCGGGCTGCACGACGTAGGCCGTCGACCCGCTGGCGGGCGGAGCCGGCGTACCACCGCCACCCCCGCCGGAGCCGCCGCCGGTACCGGGGATGGTGAGCCGCTGACCGACCTGGATGACGTTCGGGTTGGGCCCGATGGTGGCGCGGTTGGCCTCGTAGATCTCCCGCCAGGTCGCGCCGTAGCCCGACGCGATCGAGCCCAGCGTGTCGCCGGGCTGCACGACGTAGGTCGTCGACTCGCTGGCGGGCGGAGCCGGCGTACCACCGCCACCGCCACCGCCACCGGAGCCGCCGCCGGCACCGGGGATGGTCAGCCGCTGACCGACCTGGAGCATGTTCGGGTCCGGGCCGATGGTGGCGCGGTTGGCCTGGTAGATCTCCTGCCACGTCGCGCTGTACCCCGCCGCGATCGAGCTCAGCGTGTCACCGGGCTGCACCACGTAGGTGCCGCTGTGGCCCGACCCGGAGGGGAACGCGCGGCCCGCCGGGTCGGTGAAGGTGTAGCCGCGGGAGGCGTAGTAGGAGATGACGTCGTCCAGCGCGGCCACGGTGTTCTGCCGGTAGCCGCCCCCGTCGTGCATGAGCACGATCGGGTGTGCGCTGCGCGGCGACGTGGCGCGGTCGATGATCTGCTGCTGGAACGACGGGCTCCAGCTCGCCGGGGTCGACCAGTCGCGGGTGTCCAGCGACCAGTCGGCGACGGTCATCCCCCGCTCCCAGGCCAGGCCGGCGATCGCCGGATCGTGGTGGATGCCGAACGGCCCGCGGAAGAAGCACGGTTCCGTCCCGACGGCGTCCACGACCGTCTGCGTCGCCCGCTCGATCTGGGCGGTCCGGGCCGCCGGGGTGAGCTGGCTGAGGTCGGGGTGCGACCAGGTGTGGTTCCCGATGGCGTGCCCCTCGTCGACGATCCGCTGCACCAGGTCCGGGTGCGCGGCGGCCTGGTCCCCGCGCACGAAGAACGTGGCCTTGACGCCGTTGGCCCGCAGCACGTCCAGCACGTCCGGGGTGTTCTGCGGCAGCGGTCCGTCGTCGAACGTCAGCGCGACGGTGCGCTCGGCCGTGGCCGGCGTGGTGTCCAGGACGGTGCGGATCGGGGCCGGGCACTCGGCCGCCTGCGCAGCGTCGCCGCTGAGCGCCTGACCGGTGCAGAGCAGGGCCCCCGCGCCGACCACGGCTGCCAGCCGGGCCCCCCATCGCCGTCCGTCGGTCGTCGTCGCATCGATCGCGTGCACGCTGTTGCCTCCTCGTGATCACGGTGCTCACGAACTGGCAGAGCCGTTCCACACGTCCAGGGAAACGAATCAGCACCGGACGCATCGTCACGAGACCGTCACCGCCGCCCGTCGCCTGCGCCGCCGGCCCACCGGCGCAGGCGGACCCGCGTTAGTGCGTCCCGTTCTCGCTGGCGGGTTGCTCGCGGCGGTGCAGCGTGAGGGCCAGGACGGCCACGACCACGGCGCCGACGGCGAGCCCGAGGAGGGCGCTGCCGAGGGTGTTGACCAGCCATCCCACGACCGACCCGAGCGCCCCGGTCGCCTCTGCAGCCGCCTCCTCCAGGTGGTGCACGGCGTCGTAGAGGAACGTCAGGCCCAGCTCGTCGGTGCCGACCAGCAGGATGTGCCCGCCGACCCACAGCATCGCGGCGGTCCCGACCACGGTGAGCGCGCTGAGCAGCTTCGGCATCCCCTTGACCAACCCGCGGCCGAACCGGGCGAGGCCCTTCCGGGGCAGCTGGGACAGGCGCAGTCCGACGTCGTCCATCTTCACGATCAGGCCGACGACGCCGTACACCAGCACCGTGATCCCGAGCGCGACGACGGCCAGGATGATCGCCCGCGACCAGAAGCCCTGGTCGACCACCTCGTTCAGCGAGATGACCATGATCTCGGCCGACAGGATGAAGTCGGTGCGCACCGCCCCGGACACGATGGTCTTCTCGTCCGGCAGTGCGTCCTCGACCGTGGCGTGGGTCTCCTCGTGCGGCCTCAGCCGGTGCCAGATCTTCTCCGCCCCCTCGTAGCAGAGGTAGGCCCCACCGACCATCAGGATCGGGGTGAGGAGGAAGGGCAGGAACTCGCTGAGCAGCAGCACCGCGGGCAGGATGATCAGCAGCTTGTTGCGCAGCGACCCGAGGGCGATCTTCCGGATGATCGGCAGCTCGCGGTCGGCGTTCAGCCCGTGCACGTACTGCGGCGTGACCGCGGTGTCGTCGACGACGACACCGGCCGCCTTCATGCTGGCGCGCCCGGCTGCCGCCCCGATGTCGTCGATCGAGGCGGCTGCGGCGCGCGCCAGCACGGCCACGTCGTCGAGGAGAGCTACGAGTCCACCCGCCACGGGAGGTCCTTCCGGTCGGTTGGCACGCGTGTGCCGTCTGGGTCGTCATGGTGGCCGGTCCGGCCGCGCCGTGCACGGGCGCCGGTGCTCCGGGCCGCAAGGAGTGTGGGGCACGCACCCCCGGCAGCCCAGCCGACGCTCGGCACACCCCCGCCCCGGCCGGGGCGGACCGTCGGTCAGGATCGTGCCGTGCGTGCGGTGGTGACCCGGGTCAGCCAGGCGTCGGTGACGGTGGTCGGCGAGGTCGTCGGCGCCATCGGCGCAGGCCTGCTGGCCCTGGTCGGGGTCGGCCGGGACGACGACGCCGACCGGGCACGGGCGATGGCCAGGAAGCTGCACGAGCTCCGGGTGTTCCCCACCGACGACGGCGCCCGCTCCGTCGGCGACCTGGGCCTGCCGGTGCTCGTGGTCAGCCAGTTCACCCTCTACGCCGACACCCGCAAGGGCCGCCGTCCGTCCTGGGCGGACGCCGCCCCGGGCGAGTTGGCCGAGCCGCTGGTCGAGGAGGTGGTGGCCGACCTGCGCCGGCGCGGCACGGAGGTCGCCACCGGACGGTTCGGGGTGCGGATGGCGGTCGCCTCGGTGAACGAGGGCCCGATGACCTTGCAGCTGGACGTCTAGGCCCCCAGGTCGGGGGGTACCACTCCGTCGTCACCCGCTCGCGGAGCGCCGCACCTGGACGTTGCCTGTGAGTTGGTCCGCCTCGGAACACCGACCCACCCGGGTCCGTTGCACACGATGTACCACACGGACAGAACGGCCGGAGAGCCACCCGGTGACACCGGGCCGACGCTCCGACCTCGACCGGGGTGCACCGCACATCGACGACGCGGCGCATCCGGACCCCGAAGCAAGGACGAAGACTCATCGTGACCGTGCTGCAGTCCTCCCCCACCGACACCCTCGAGGTGCGCTCCCCGCGCCGTGCCCCGGACACCAGTGGCCTGGTGTCGACGGACCTGGTGCGCGTCTACCTCAACACCATCGGCAAGACCGCGCTGCTGACCGCCGAGCAGGAGGTCGAGCTGGCCAAGCGGATCGAGGCCGGGCTCTACGCCGACCGCCTGCTGGGCGAGCGGCAGCTGACCCCCGCGCTCAAGCGGGACTACAAGCTGCTGGCCGCTGACGGCAAGGCGGCCAAGGCCCACCTGCTGGAGGCCAACCTGCGCCTGGTCGTCTCGGTGGCCAAGCGCTACACCGGCCACGGCATGACGTTCCTGGACCTGATCCAGGAGGGCAACGTCGGGCTCATCCGGGCCGTCGAGAAGTTCGACTACACCAAGGGCTTCAAGTTCTCGACCTACGCGACGTGGTGGATCCGTCAGGCCATCACCCGGGCCATGGCCGACTCCGGCCGGACGATCCGGCTGCCCGTCCACCTGGCCGAGCAGGTCAACAAGGTGGTGCGCACCCGCCGCCGGATCCACCAGGAGCTGGAGCGCGAGCCCACCGCCGAGGAGCTCGGTCTCGAGCTCGACCTGACGCCCGAGCGGATCACCGAGCTGCTGGAGTACTCCCGCGACCTGGTCTCCCTCGACCAGACCGTCGGTGCCGACGAGGAGTCCCGGCTCGGTGACTTCATCGAGGACGCCGACGCCGCGGTCGCCGAGGACGCCGTCGCCTTCCAGATGATGAAGGGCGACGTGCGCAACGTCCTGAAGACCCTGGAGGACCGCGAGCGGGACGTCGTCATCATGCGGTTCGGCCTGGACGGCGAGCAGCCCCGGACCCTGGAGCAGATCGGCAAGCGCTTCGGGCTCTCCCGCGAGCGGGTCCGCCAGATCGAGCGCGAGACGATGACCAAGCTGCGTGCCCCCCAGCGCGCCGACGCCCTCCGGGACTACCTCGGCTGACGTCTCGACGGAACGGCCGAGAGCCCGCCACCCCATCGGGGCGGCGGGCTCTCGTCATCACACGCCAGGCCGGAACATGCGGCGCGGGCCGGCGTCGACGCGGGCCGTCGGCTGGCCGATCCGGACCGTGGCGCCGGCGACCACCAGCGACCGGCCGCCGTGCCACGCGTCCGCGGGGCCGACGATCACCGGCTCCAGGGTGAGCGACAGCACCTCTGGCAGGTCGTCGCCGAGCCGGGCGACCCGCAGCAGCAGGTCCTCCAGCGCGGCGGTGTCGACCGGGGCGCTCCCCCGGTAGCCGTTCAGCAGCGGCCAGGCCCGGGGTCCGCGGACGAGCTCGGCGGCGTCCAGGTCGGTCAGCGGCAGCGTGCGGTAGGCCCGGTCGCCGAGCAGGTCGGTGGCCACGCCGCCCACCCCGAAGCTCACCAGCGCGCCGAACGACGGGTCGTCGACGATGTCCACCACGGTGGCCACCCCCGGCGCCGCCTGCTCCTGGACGATCACCGGGTCACCGGCCGGGATGGCGGCGAACGCGCTGCGCACGTCCTCGGCGTCGGCCAGGTCGAACCGCATGCCGCCGAGGTCGCGGCGGTCCCGCAGCCACGGCGCCGTCGACTTCAGCACGACGGGGTAGCCGATCTCCTCGGCAGCGGCGACGGCCGCTTCGGCGTCCTCGACCCGGCGGGTGCCGAGCATCGGCACCCCGTAGGCGCCCAGCAGCGCCATCGTCTCCTCGTCGGAGAGGGCACGGCCCTCCGGCGCCGCGGCGAGCGTGGACTCCACCACCTCCCGGGCGGCGGCCTCGTCGATGCCGCCGAGCTCCGGGACGACGCCGAGGGGGCGCCGCCGCCAGCGGGCGTACTCGCTGATCTTCGCCAGCGCCATGACGGCGCGTTCCGGGGTGGAGAACGACGGCACCGAGCCGCGGCCCGGCATGCCGTGCTCGTCCCGGATGACCAGCTCCGCGGGGATCCCCTCGCTGGACAGGAAGTTCGCCACCAGCGGCTTCTCCGCCGTGCGGGAGACCTCTCGGAGCACCCGACCGAAGGGCTGCTCCCCCTGCAGCAGCGGCGGCAGAAAGACCGCGACCACCGAGTCGACGCCCTCGTCGTCCAGCGCGGCCTGCAGCGCGGCCCGGAAGTCCTCCGGCGCGGCCTGGGTGCCGATGTCCACCGGCCGCTCGTGCGCCAACTCCAGCCCCTGCTCCAGGACGGCGTCGGCGACGAGCACCCCCATGGCGGTGGAGTTGCCGACGATGGCGACCCGGTCACCGGCCGGCAGCGGCTGGTGCGCCAGCAGGGTGCCGACGTCGAAGAGCTGGGCGAGCGTCTCGACCCGGATGACGCCGGCGGAGGCGAACAGCGCGGCCACCGACTGCTCGGGGACGGCGACGCTGGTGCCGGCCAGTCCGGCGGTCATGCTCACGTGCCGGCCGCTCTTGACCGCCACCACCGGCTTGGTGCGGCCGACCCCGCGCGCGAGCCGGGCGAACTTGCGGGGGTTGCCGAAGCTCTCCAGGTGCAGCAGCACGACCTCGGTGCCGGGGTCGCTGGCCCAGTACTGCAGCATGTCGTTGCCGCTGACGTCGGCCCGGTTGCCCGCGGAGACGAAGCTGGACAGCCCGATCCCCCGGGCCCGGGCGCGCTCCAGCAGCGCCACCCCGAGCGCACCGGACTGGGCGAAGAAGCCCACCCGCCCCCGGCCGGGCACGTCGGGGGCCAGGCTGGCGTTGAGCCGCACGTCCGGGTCGGTGTTCACGATGCCCAGGCAGTTGGGCCCGACCACCCGCATCCCGGACGCCCGGGCCGAGGCGACCAGGGCCCGCTCGGCGGCCCGCCCCTCGGGCCCGGTCTCCCCGAAGCCGCCGGAGATGACCACGAGCCCGCGCACGTTCTTGCGCCGGCAGGCCTCGACCACCGCGGCCACCTCGTCGGCGGGCACGGCCAGGACCGCGAGGTCGACGTCGTCGGGGATGGCCTCGATGGAGGCGTGCGCCGGCACGCCGCGGACGTGCCGCACCGCCGGGTTGACCGGGTAGATCGGCCCGTCGAACCCGTACTCGAGCAGGTTGTGCAGCACCGCGTGGCCGACCTTGGCCGGGTCGTTGCTGGCGCCCACGACCGCCACCGAGCCGGGGTTGAGCAGCCGGCCGATGGAGCGGGACTCGCTGCGCTGCTCGCGCTCGTGCGCCACGGCCAGGGACTGCTCGGTGGGCGCGATCGGGAAGGTCAGGTGCACCACGCCGTCCTCGTAGGACCGCTTGGCCGAGTAGCCGGCGTCGAGGAAGACCCGCACCATCTGGCTGTTCTGGCTGAGCACCTCGGCGACGAACCGCTTGATCCCCCGCTCCCGGGCAGCCGCGGCCAGGTGCTCCAGCAGCACCGACCCGAGCCCGCGCCGCTGGTGGGCGTCCTCGATCAGGAAGGCGACCTCGGCGTCGTCGGTGCCCGGGTAGCGGTCGTACCGGCCGACGCCGACCAGCCGGTCGCCCAGCAGCACCACGAACGCCACCCGGGCGTCGTGGTCGACGTGGGTGAAGCGGTGCAGGTCCTTGTCCGACAGCCGCCGCATCGGCCCGAAGAACCGGTAGTAGCGGGTCTGGTCGGAGCTGCGGTCCATCAACCCGACGATCCCGTCGGCGTCCTCGGGGGTGATCGGGCGCAGGTGCACGGTGCCGCCGTCGGCGGCCACGACGTCGGCCTCCCAGTGCGGGGGCGGGGGCGGCGGCACGGTCAGTTCCTCACCGGCGGTCACTGGTCCTCCCGGCCGTCCAGCAGGGGCCCGCCACGAGCTCGCGAGTGGCGGGGGGCTGGATGGTCCTTAATCACGGGGGTCGTCCGGGTCGAGTCCGAAGTAGGGGAAGGCGGCGGTACGGGTGCGCAGGACGGCGCGGTCGACCCGGTTCTCGGTGAACGGGTCCCAGCGGTGGAAGCCCACGTAGCCGCCCTCGGTCATCGAGCCCGGTGGCGGCGTGCGCAGGCCCCGCCGCCGGACGTCGTCCTGCCAGCTCTGCGGGATCTCGGTGTCCGGCGCCAGCCGGTCGCCGCCGGCCTCGGCGAGGAGGTGGGTCCAGGCGCGCGGCACGCAGCGGACCAAGCCGTAGCCCCCGCCGCCCAGGGCGATCCACCGGCCGTCGCACACCTCGTGCGCCAGGTCGTGCACGGCGCGGTAGGAGGCCCGCTGCCCGTCGACGGTCAGCCCGAGGTCGGCCAGTGGGTCCTCGTGGTGGGCGTCGCAGCCGCACTGGGTGATCAGGATCTGCGGCTGGAACGCCCGCACCACGCTGGGCACCACGGCGGTGAACGCCCGCAGCCACCCCGAGTCGTCGGTGCCGTTGGGCAGCGCCAGGTTCACCGCGCTGCCCAGCGCCTTCTTCGGGTCGCCGGTCTCCTCGGGGAAGCCGGTGCCCGGGAAGATCGTGAGCGGGGTCTGGTGGATGCTGACGGTGAGCACCCGGGGGTCGTCGTAGAAGGCGGCCTGGACGCCGTCGCCGTGGTGCACGTCCAGGTCGACGTAGGCGATCCGCTCCCAGCCCTGGCCCAGCAGCCAGGCGATCGCCACCGCGGCGTCGTTGAAGACACAGAAGCCCGAGGCCTGGCCGCGCATGGCGTGGTGGAGACCCCCGGCGATGTTGACCGCGTGCTGGGCCCGGCCGCTGGAGACCAGCTCCGCGGCGAGCACGCTGCCGCCGGTGATCAGGGCCGCCGCCTCGTACATGCCGGGGAACACCGGGTTGTCCGGGGTGCCCAGGCCGTGGCCGGCGCCGTACGGGTCGTCCGGGGCGCGGCGGACGGCCTCCAGGTAGGCCGGGTCGTGCACCAGCGTGAGCAGGTCCGGGCCGGCCGGCTCCGGCTGCACCACCTCGATCCGCGGGGAGGCGAGGACGCCGAGGGAGTCGGCCAGCCGCATGGTCAGGTCCAGCCGCACCGGGTGCATGGGGTGGTCGCCGCCCATGGTGTAGCCGAGCAGGGCGTCGTCCCAGACCACGGTCACGGCGTCGCTCACGGACGCCCCTCCGGGTGCGCCCGGCCGGGGCGGGGCGCTGCGGTGCTCCTCGTCGAGCGGGCGAGCTCCATCACCGGCCCGACGCTACCGCTGCGGCCCGGGCAGCGCGCCCACCGGACCCGTCCCGGCGGAGATCCACCCGTCGAGTGGCTCCTGCCTCGTAAGATCGGTGGAACCTGACGGAGGAGTGGACGTGAACGACCTCATCGACACCACGGAGATGTACCTCCGGACCATCTTCGAGCTGGAGGAAGAGGGGATCGTCCCGCTGCGGGCCCGGATCGCCGAGCGCCTGCACCAGAGCGGCCCGACCGTGAGCCAGACGGTGGCCCGGATGGAGCGGGACGGGCTCCTCTCCGTCCAGGGCGACCGGCATCTCCAGCTCTCCGACGAAGGCCGTGAGCTCGCCACGGCCGTGATGCGCAAGCACCGGCTGGCCGAGTGCCTGCTCGTGGACGTCATCGGCCTGGACTACGCCGACGTCCACGAGGAGGCCTGCCGCTGGGAGCACGTGATGAGCGAGGCGGTGGAACGCAAGCTGCTCAGCCTGCTCGGCAACCCCACGGTCTCGCCGTTCGGCAACCCGATCCCCGGCCTGGACGCCCTCGGTGGCGACACCTCGGCGGTCCTGGACGCCCTGACCCTGCTCTCGACGAGCGCGACCCCCGAGGGCCGGCAGGTCGTCGTCCGGCGGATCAGCGAGCAGTTGCAGGAGGACGCCCCGCTGCTGCGCTCGCTGGCCGACCAGGGGGTGCGGCCGGGCTCGACGGTCACCGCCACGCTGACCAACGGCACGGTGCTGGTCGACGGGGTCGCCCTGCAGCCCGGGGTCGCCCAGCACGTGTTCGTCAGCGCGGTCGAGGAGGAGCTGTCCCCGGCCGAGGCAGCCGAGGTCACCGAGGCCACCGCCGGCGTCTGACCTCCCTGCCACATCGCGCGCTCGAGAGCCGCGGCCCCTTCCCGGGGCCGCGGCTCTCGTCGTCCCGGGGACGGCACCGGGTCCTTCGCCGGGCTCATGAGCTCGGGCAGGCAGCTCACTAGGCTGCGGTGCGCCCCTTCCGGACGCGCAGAGAGAAGGCCCCCGGTGAGCGACACCGCAGCTCCCGTCGAGCAGAGCGACGACACCCCGCCCAGCCCGTTCCACCGGATCGCGGACTTCATCGCCCTCCCCCGGCTCAGCGGCCTGGCCCTCTCCCCCGACGGCCGTCGGCTCGTCACCTCGGTGGCCACGCTGGACGCCGAGGGCAAGAAGTGGCAGTCCGCGCTCTGGGAGGTCGACCCGACCGGTCAGCGGGACGCCCGCCGGCTGACCCGCGGCGCGACCGGTGAGTCCGCCCCGGTGTTCACCCCCGACGGCGACGTGCTGTTCACCTCGACCCGGCCCGACCCGGCCGCGCCCGAGGGCGGCGGCGACCCGAAGCCGGCGCTGTGGGCGCTGCCGGCCGACGGCGGCGAGGCCCGGCTGGTGCTGAAGCGCAGCTCCGGCGTGTCCGGCGTCGCCGTGGCCGCGGACACCGGCGACGTGGTCGTCGTCGCCAGCACGATGCCCGGCGCCGCGGACGCCGAGGCCGACGAGGAGCGCCGCACCCGGCGCAAGGACGCCGGGGTCAGCGCACTGCTGCACGAGAGCTACCCGGTGCGCTACTGGGACCACGACCTGGGGCCGGCGGTGCCGCACCTGTTCTGGATCGGCGCGCTGCCGGCGGAGGACGTCGCCGGCAGTGCACCGACCACCCCGCAGTGGCGGGACCTGACCCCGGACGCCGGCCCGCCGCTGGGCTCGGGCACCGACCTGGCCGTCTCCCCCGACGGCCGGTTCGTGGCGCGCAGCGAGGAGGTGCCCGACGGCCCGGCCGGACGGCGGTCACGGCTGCTGCTCATCGAGGTGGCGACCGGGGAGACCCGGGTGCTCGTCGACGACCCGCAGGCCGACGTCTCCGCCGCCCGGTTCTCCCCCGACTCCGGGCGGGTGGTCTGCGCGCGGGAGTCCGCCTCCACCTACGCCGAGCCGCCGGACCACACGCTGCTGCTGGTCGAGGTCGCCACCGCCGAGACCCGCGAGCTGACCCCCGGGTTCGACCGCTGGCCGAGCGCGCCGCAGTTCTCCGCCGACGGCACGGCCGTGTACTTCCTGGCCGACGACGACGGTCGGCACGCGGTCTACCGGGTGTCGTTGGACGGCGGCACCCCGGCGCGGCTGACCGACCAGGGCGCCTACAGCGACCTGCAGGTCGCCCGGGACGGCAGCGCGCTGTACGCGCTGCGCTCGGGGTACGACACCCCGCCGGTGCCGGTGCGGCTGGACCCGCAGGCGCCCGGGCAGGACCCGGCTGCGTTGCCCAACCCGGGCACGATCAGCAGCTTCCCGGGGACGCTGCGCGAACTGGACGCCACCGCCGCCGACGGCACCCGGGTCCAGTCGTGGCTGGTGCTCCCCGAGGGCGCCGACGCGGCGAGCCCGGCGCCGCTGGTGCTGTGGGTGCACGGCGGCCCGCTGATGAGCTGGAACTCCTGGTCCTGGCGCTGGACGCCGTGGGTGCTGGCCGCCCGGGGGTACGCCGTGCTGCTGCCCAACCCGGCGTTGTCGCAGGGGTTCGGCCAGGACTTCGTCCGCCGCGGCTGGGGCGAGTGGGGTGACGCCCCCTACACCGACCTGATGGCGGCGGTGGACGCCGCGGAGGCGCTCCCGGAGATCGACCAGACCCGGACGGCGGCGATGGGCGGCTCGTTCGGCGGCTACATGGCCAACTGGATCGCCACCCAGACCGACCGCTTCCGGGCGATCGTCACCCACGCCAGCCTGTGGCACCTGGACGCGTTCACGGGAGCGACCGATGCCTCGTACTACTGGGAGAAGGAGTTCGGGGACCCGCTGACCGAGCCGAAGCGGTACGAGCAGAACTCCCCGCACCGCTACGCCGACGCGATCCGGACGCCGATGCTGGTCATCCACGGCGACAAGGACTACCGGGTGCCGATCGGCGAGGGGCTGCGGCTCTGGTACGACCTGCAGAAGCGCGGGGTCCCGTCGAAGTTCCTGTACTTCCCGGACGAGAACCACTGGGTGCTCACGCCGGGGAACGCGGCGGTCTGGTACGAGACCGTGCTGGCGTTCCTGGCCGAGCACGTGCTGGGCGAGGAGTGGCGGCGCCCCGAGCTGGTCTGAGGCCGTGCGACCGGTCCGCCGCGTCACCACCGGGCGTCGAGCGGCCCGGTCGCCTGCCGGATCAGCCGGCGCATCTCCGCCGGGCTCAGGCATGCGTCCAGGGCTGAGCGCAGCAGCCCGGCGAAGGTGTAGCTGGGCTCGCTGTGCAGGGCTCGCTCCAGCGCGACGTTGGCCAGCGCCCCGTCACCGCGCACCCATGCACTGACCGCCAGCAGGGTCGCCGGCGCCGCGTCCAGCGGCGCCGGCGACCGACGGGTCAGCTCGGTCCAGACCACCTCGGCGGCGGCCGCCGCGTCCCCCAGGGAGAGCGTGAGAGCCCGGTCCCGCAGGTCGTGGTCGCGCAGGCCCCAGGCCAGCCGGGCCACCTCCCGGTCCGACAGCCGCCCACCCCGTACCTCGGGACCGGCGGCCTCGACCGCCGCCCGCACCGCCGCCCAGCCCTCCTCGACCAGGACGTCCCAGCCCAGCTCCGCCGTGCGCCGGGCCAGCTCGTCGCCCACCTCGTCGCAGGCCCGGGCCATCGCCTCCGCCGCCAGGAAGCCGACCGGTGCGATCCGCCGGGCCAGCGCGGCGCGTTCGTCCTCCACCAGCCGCCCGTCGACCACGCTCGCCGCGGCCAGCTCACTGGTCCCGGCCGGCAGCGGGGTGCCTGCCTCCGGTGCGCAGCACGCGGCCGTGCAGTCGTAGGACCACCAGCGGTCCCGGCGGACCAGGAGCGCCTCACGGAGCGGCACGCCCACGGCATCCAGCGCGAGCACGACCTCATGGGCCAAGTCCCGATGAGCCAGGTCCCGATGAGACAGGTCCCGATGAGCCAGGTCCAGGTGGTCCAGGTGGGGGGCGTCGAGCGGACCGACCGGCACAGCGGCCTCGTCCGCGGCCTCGGAGACGACCACCAGCAACGCTGCACCCGGCCGGTCGGTGAGCAGCGAGCGCACCAGACCGGAGACGACCTGCCGGCGGTGCTCGGGCGGCGGCAGGTCGACCCGGGCGGTGAGGCCCAGCCGCCGGCCCTGCGGCCCACGCAGGCTCACCAGCACCAGCGACTCACGGGGCCGGAAGCCGAGCAGGTGTGGCAGCGCCGCGACCACCTCCCCGGGCTCGGAGAGGCGGACGGTCAGGGGCTGCTGGGGGTCGGCCATGGGCTCGACCCTGGGGCGCCCGGCCCCGGTCGGGACCCGCGGGACCGAGGTTGTGGACGACGGTGGTGGCTGTGGACGGGGACCGGCCGGGCGCGCACCCCCCGCGGCACCCTCCGGGCATGCAGCGCACCCGGACGGCTCCCCCGCAGGCGTCAGACCTCGTACTGGACCGCCGAGCGGCTGGCCAGGATCGGCTTCACGTGCTCGGCGATGACCGCGAGGTGCCGGGGGTCGGCGGCGTAGGCGCGGAACGCCTCGACGTCGGGGAAGTCGGCCACCAGGGCGGCGTGGGCGTTGCCCTCGACCAGCCCGGCGTCCGGCCCCACGGCGAACGACGTCATGCCGCCGACCTCCTGCGGCAGGCGGCGCAGGGCGGCCAGGGTCGCCTCCCGGGTCTGCGGAGAGGTGTCCTCGGTCCAGGTGAACAGCACGACGTGGCGCAGCATGAGCGCACCCTGCCAGGCCGGTCCGGGCAGCAGCCAGTCCAGGGGCCCTCGTTACAGTCCGGTCATGGGACGGTCGTTGCGGATTGCACTGCTGTCCTACCGCAGCAAGCCGCACAGCGGCGGGCAGGGCGTCTACGTCCGGGCCCTGTCCCGGGAGCTGTGCGAGCTGGGACACCGGGTCGAGGTGCTCAGCGGGCAGCCCTACCCCGAGCTGGCCGACGGCGTGCCGCTCACCCGGGTGCCCAGCCTGGACCTCTACCGCGAGCCCGACCCGTTCCGGACGCCGCGGCCCAGCGAGTTCACCAGCCCGATCGACGTGGCCGAGTGGCTGGCCATGTGCACGGCGGGCTTCCCCGAGCCGCTCACCTTCAGCCTGCGTGCCGCCCGGGTGCTGGGGCGCCGCACCACGGAGTTCGACCTGGTGCACGACAACCAGTCGCTGGGCTACGGGCTGCTGCAGCTGCGCCGCCGGGGGCTGCCGACCGTCGCCACGGTGCACCACCCGGTCGCCATCGACCGCGACCTCGAGCTCGCCGCGGAGACCCGGCTGCGCCGGCGGCTGACGCTGCGTCGCTGGTACGGGTTCACCACCATGCAGGCCCGGGTCGCTCAGCGGCTCGACGGCCTGACCACCGTCTCCGACAGCTCCTGCCGGGACATCACCCGGCACATGGGCGTCCCGGCTGCCGGCATCGAGGTCATCCCGGTCGGCATCGACCCGGAGGTGTTCCGACCGCCGGCGGAGCCGGCTGCCCGGGAGACCGCCCGGATCGTGGTGACGACCAGCGCCGACGTCCCGCTGAAGGGCCTGGTCCACCTGCTGGAGGCGCTGGCCAAGCTGCGCACGGAACAGGACGTGCGTCTCACCGTGATCGGCACGGCCCGTCCCGGCGGTCCCGCGGCCGAGGCGCTGGACCGGCTGAGCCTGGCCGACGCGGCGCACTTCACCGGTTCGATCCCGACCGAGGAGCTGGTCCGGCTGCTGCAGACCGCCACCGTGGTGGCCGTCCCGTCGCTGTACGAGGGGTTCTCGCTGCCGGCGGTGGAGGCGATGGCCTGCGGCACGCCGCTGGTCACGACCGACGCGGGTGCCCTGCCGGAGGTCGTCGGCTCGCACGCCGGGGTGCAGGTGCCCGCGGGCGACGTCGGCCGCCTGGCCGAGGCGCTGCGGCTGGTCCTGGACCGCGCGTCGCTGCGGGACCAGCTGGGCCGGGCGGGGCGGGCCCGGGTGCTCAGCTCCTACACCTGGCGGCGCACCGCCGAGCGCACGGCCGAGTGGTACGGCGAGGTGCTGGACCGCCGGGCGGCCACCGACACCCCGGGGAGCGGCCGGTGCTGACCGTCGACTACGACCTGCTCGACGTCCGGCCGGGCATGCGGGTCCTGGACCTGGGGTGCGGCGAGGGCCGACACGCGTTCGAGGCCTACCGGCGCGGGGCGTCGGTGCTCGCGGTCGACTGGGGGCAGCAGGAGGTGGCCACCACCGCCGAGTGGCTGGGTGCGATCGCTGCCGCCGGCGAGGCACCGGCGGGTGCGTCGGCCGGGGTGGCGCGCGGCGACCTGCGTGCCCTGCCGGTGCCCGATGCGAGCGTCGACCGGGTGATCGCCTCGGAGGTGCTCGAGCACATCGTCGACGACCGCACGGCCCTGGCCGAGATCGCCCGGGTGCTCAAGCCCGGTGGGCGGGTCGCCGTCAGCGTGCCCCGGTACGGCCCCGAGCGGATCTGCTGGGCGCTGTCGGACAGCTACCACGCCAACGAGGGCGGCCACATCCGCATCTACCGGGGTGACCAGCTGTGGGAACGGCTCGCCGCCGCCGGGCTGCGACCGACCGACACCCACCACGCCCACGCCCTGCACGCCCCGTTCTGGTGGCTCAAGTGCGCGGTCGGGGTCGACCGGGACACCGCACTGGTCCGCGCCTACCACCGGCTGCTGGTCTGGGACCTCATGCACCGCCCCTGGCTGACCCGCACCGCCGAGCGGCTGCTGGACCCGGTGTTCGGCAAGAGCCTGGTGCTCTACGCCGACAAGCCGGCGTCCACCGCCGGCGAGACGGCTGCAGGTGGGACGGCCGCCGCCGACGGGGCCCTCGCGAGTGCCTGAGGCCGCACCGGCGCTGCCCGAGGTCCCCGGCGTGCTCACCGCCGACCAGGTGCGCCAGACCGTGGCGGCGATCGCCGCCGAGCAGTCCGCCGACGGTGCCCTGCCCTGGTTCTGCGGTGGCCAGCTGGACGCCTGGGACTCCGTCGAGGCGGCGATGGCGCTGGACGTCGGCGGGGAGCACGACCGGGCCGTCGCCGCCTACGCCTGGCTGGCCGGGCGACAGCGCGCCGACGGCTCCTGGGCCGCGGAGTACCGGGACGGCGCCGCCACGGACCCCGGGGCGGAGAGCAACCACGCCGGCTACCTCGCCGTGGGCCTCTGGCACTCCTGGCTGAGCACCGGCGACGCCGGGGTGGTCGACCGGCTGTGGCCCACGGTGCGCCGGGCACTCGACCTCGTGACGAGGATGCAGCTGGCCGACGGGGCGATCGGCTGGGCGCTGCGCCCGGACGGCACACCCGACGACACGGCGCTGCTCACCGGGAACGCGAGCCTGTTCCAGGCGCTGCGTGCCGGGATCGCCCTGGCCGACCTGGTCGGTGCGGCCCAGCCGGACTGGGAGCTGGCCGCCGCCGACCTCGGCCGGGCGCTGCGGGACCGGCCCGAAGCGTTCGCCGACCGGTCGCGGTACTCGATGGACTGGTACTACCCGGTGCTGGCCGGTGCGCTCACCGGCGTGGCGGCCGAGGCCCGGCTGGCCGCGGGCTGGGACACCTTTGTCGTCCCCGGGCTGGGGGTGCGGTGCGTCGCCGACCGGCCGTGGGTGACCGGCGCGGAGACCTGCGAGCTGGCGCTGGCGCTGGCCGCGGCCGGCCGGCCGGCCGACGCGATCGAGCAGCTGGCCGCCATGCAGCACCTGCGGGCCGAGGACGGCTCGTACTGGACCGGCCTGGTGTACGCCGACGACGCCCGCTGGCCGGTCGAGCGCACCACCTGGACGGCGGCGGCGGTGGTGCTGGCCGCGGACGCCATCGCCGGCACCGGCCCGGCCGCCGCGCTGTTCGCCGACCCGGCCGCGCTGGACCGGTCCGTGACGGAGGCGCTGCGTTGACGCCTCGCCCGGTCGGGCACGATCACCAGGTGCACACAGACCTCAGCAGCAGCGCCTCCGCGGTGACCTGCGTGGTCGCCAGCCGCAACCGCCGCGACGACCTGCTGGCCAGCCTCCCCCGGCACGAGGCGCCGGTGGTGCTGGTCGACAACGCCTCCACCGACGACACGGTGGCCGCGGTCCGGGCCGCGCACCCGGAGGTCACCGTCGTGCCCCTGGAGCGCAACACCGGCGCCGTCGCCCGCACCCTCGGCGTCGCCCGCGCGGGCACGCCGTTCGTGGCCTTCACCGACGACGACTCCTGGTGGGCGCCGGGCGACCTGGCGCGCGGGGTCGAGATCATGCGCGCGCACCCGCGGCTGGGGCTGCTGGCCGCCCGGATCCTGGTGGGCTCCGCCGAGGAGCTCGACCCCGTCTGCACCGAGATGGCCGACAGCCCGCTGGGCACCGAGCCCGACCTGCCGGGCCCGTCGCTGCTCGGGTTCGTCGCCTGCGCCGCACTGGTGCGCACCGAGGCGTTCACCGCCGTCGGCGGCTTCGACCGGGTCGTGCGCTTCCCCGGCGAGGAGGAGCGGCTGGCGCTGGACCTGGCCGCGGCCGGCTGGGGGCTGGCCTACGTCGACGAGGTCACCGTGCACCACCACCCCTCCACCCACCGGGAGGCCAGCAGCGCCCGGCAGGCGGGCATCTGGCGCAGCCGGGTCCTCACCGCCCTCATGCGCTACCCGCTCCGCGACGTCGCCGGCCAGCTGGTCCGGGTGGTGCGCGCCGGACGCCCGGGCTGGCGGGGACTCGCCGGGGCGGTCCCCCGGGTCCCCGCCGCCCTGCGGAACCGGCGGGTGCTCCCCCGGCACGTGATGGCCGGGGTCCGGGAGCTGGGGGCATGACGAGCGGAGCTGCGGCCGCAGCCGGCGGCCCCGACCCACGCGTCGCCGTCGTCGTGATCACCCACGACCGCCGGGACGAGCTGCTGCTGGCGCTGTCCCGGCTGCGGGAGCTGCCCGAGCAGCCGCAGGTGGTCGTCGTCGACAACGGCTCGACCGACGGCACCGCCGAGGCGGTCCGCACCCGACACCCCTGGGTCGAGCTGATCGCCAGCCCGGAGAACCTGGGCGCGGTCGGCCGCAACCTGGGCGTGGCCCGGCTGGACACCCCCTACGTCGCCTTCTGCGATGACGACACCTGGTGGGACCCGGGTTCGCTGCGCGCCGCCGCCGACGCGCTCGAGGCCCACCCCCGGCTGGCCGTCGTCACCGCCCGGATCCTGGTCGAGCCCGGCGGCGTCGAGGACCCGATCGTCGCCGAGCTGCGCGACTCCCCGGTCGTCGGCGCCGACTGGCTGCCCGGGCCCGCGCTGGGCAGCTTCCTGGCCGGTGCCAGCGTGCTGCGACGGGAGGCGTTCACCGAGGTCGGCGGCTTCTCCGAACGGCTGTGGCTGGGCGGGGAGGAGGAGCTCATGGCCGGTGACCTGGCCGCGGCGGACTGGGAGCTCTGCTACCTGCCGACGATCGCCATCCACCACCAGGCCAGCACCGCCCGCGACCCGCACCAGCGCAGGCAGGACGGCATCCGCAACACGCTGTGGACGACGTGGCTGCGCCGGCCGTTCCGGCCCGCGCTGCGCCGCACCGTGCACCTGCTGCGCACCGTCCCGCGCGACCGGGTGACCGCCCGGGGGCTGCTCGCCGCCGTCCGTGGGCTGCCCTGGGTGCTGCGCGAGCGACGGGTCCTCCCCCCGCACGCGGAGGCGCGGTTCGCCGCCCTGGAGCACGCCCAGCGCAGCTCCACCGCCCGCCGCTACGTGAGCTGAGCGGCGCCCCGGCCGTTCAGCTCTGCCGGGCCGGTGCGGCCTCGGGCTGCTGGTCCTCCGGGGAGCCGCGCCGGGAGACGAGGTAGAAGGCGGCCAGCACGCCGACGAGGACGACCACGACCACGGCCGTCCTCGCCGACGACCACGACGGCATGGCCGGGTCGACGACGTCGGTGGACTGCAGCCCGTCGGCCAGCGCCACCACCGCGCCGGACCAGTCACCCTCGACGATCGCGGGCTCGACGTCCTCGCTCATCAGGGCCTCGACGGCGTCCGGCTGCAACGTCGACGCGTCCCCGACCCACCACTCGTACTCGGCCTCGTCGGTCGCGACGGCCAGCAGCACCTCCTCGTCGCCGAGCTCGGACTCCGTCGCGGTCAGCTCGGCCCAGTCGGCGTCGTCCTCCTCGCCGTCGAAGGAGGGGACGAAGACGACGGACAGTTCGATCCCGGTCTGGGAGACCAGTTCGGCCACGGCGTCCTCGGCCGCCGCGGCGTCCGCCCCCAGCACGCCGGCCTCGTCGGTGATCGGTGCGTCGAGCGCGACCGGCTGCGCTGCCATCGCCGTCCCTGCGGGCAGCAGCCCGGCGATCAGGAGGACCAACAACGCGATTCGCGTGCGCACACACACTTCCTCTGGATAGACGGCCGGACGTCCTCGGTGGGGCGACGGCTCTGGCGCGGCCCGGGCGCGGGGGTGGCCGAACAGATCGCGCACCTCGTGGCGAGCATGTTCGCCGATGAGGTGCGCCGCACCGGGGAACAGACCATTCTGCCGACACGCGGGTTGGCCACGCAATTGCGTCAGGGACCGCTCACAGATGGTGAGCACAATGGCAGAAGAATTGTGTCGCCGTTCACTCAGCGCCCGGTTGCGCGCCAGCGGCGGCCAGGTCGGGCAGCGCACGGACGACCGGTGCGCTCCCACCGGCGACCGCGACCAGGACCCGCCGCGCCGGGTCGCACCAGTCGGTGAGGTACAGCCCGCGGTACCGGCTCACCGCCCGCCCAGCCCGGTCGCGGCGCTCGGTCAGCCGGGACAGGTCGACCCGCCCCATCCCGGCCAGCGTCGTCGTCCCGGTCTTCACCAGGCACTCCTTGCGCGCCCAGTGCCGGAGGGCGAGCAGCGGCGGGTCCACCGCCGACCGCACCTGTTGCTGCTCGGCGGGGGCCAGCCCGGGGAACCGTCCGGCTGCCTGACCCTCCGCCGGGAACTCCTCGACGTCCACGCCCACCGGGCGCCAGGCGGCGGCGGCGACCACCGCACCCCGGCTGTGGGACCAGCTGACGTGCACGTCGGGGAGGTCCACGAGGGTCGGGCGCCCGTGCCCCGCCGTCCTGCAGTCGGTGCACCACTGGTGCACCGCCAGGTCGATGAGGGGCCGTCCGGTCAGCGCCGCAGCGCACCGGCGCACGAGCAGGTGCGCGGCGACGTAGGCGGCCCGGTCCGCGGGGTCCTCCAGCGCGGCGCTGCGCGCCCGTTCGGCAGCGCCGAGCAGGCCGACGTCGGCGCCGGCGAGGACCTCGTCCGGGCTGGCCACCACGACCAACGGCGCTCGACGCAGGCCCGTGCGCACCATCCCAGCCCTCCGATCTCCTTGCCAGGGCCGCCAGCACGACCCCTCACTCACCGGAGTCGGTTGACCGCAATGGGAATTTGTTCGCGTCTCTGTGTTTGGAAATTCCTCGACGGAGAGCACCCATTCGAACACAGTGCGTGAAAGTTGAACAAAGAACTGTGAGTTCACCCAGAACGGGTGGCATGACCCCGTGTTTCTCCTTAGCGTCGGTCGCAATTCCTGATTGTCAACTGTGAGAGCGAGTTCATGTCGACGGAGAGCGAGAGCCAGGACTTCATCCCGGGCTTCACCACCCCCAGGGACCCGGGGGTCGACTCCGCGACCCGACGCTTCTCCTTCTCCCAGAACGTCGCGGGTGTCCCGCCTCGAGCGCAGCAGGACACCACCCGGCTGTCCCAGTTCTTCGAGCGGACGTGCGACGAGCACCCCTCGGCGACGGCGCTGGAGTGCGACGGCGAGCGACTGAGCTACGCCGACCTCGACCAGCGGGCCAACCGCCTGGCGCACCACCTGCTGGGGCTCGGCATCCGGTCCGGGGCCCGGGTCGGGATCCTGCTGGACCGCTCGGTGAACACCTACGTCGCCCTGCTCGCGGTGACGAAGACGGAAGCGACCTTCGTCCCGATCGACCCGGCGGCCCCGGCAGACCGGGTGCAGTTCCAGGCCGAGGACTCCGATCTCGCGCTGGTGGTCACCACCACCTCGTTCGCCGCGACCTGCAGCGGGCTCCCCTGCCCGCCGCTCTTCCTGGACGAGCTGGGCGGCGACCTCGCGGCCGCCCCGAGCTGGCGCCCTGACCTGGAGACCGGCGGCGACCCGGTCTGCTACATCATCTACACCTCGGGCTCCAGTGGCCGCCCCAAGGGCGTCGAGATCGCCCAGTCGAGCATCTGCAACTTCATCGGCATCGTGCCGGTCCTGTACGGCGTCGAGCCGACCGACCGGGTCTACCAGGGCATGACGATCGCCTTCGACTTCTCCATCGAGGAGATCTGGCCGACCTGGGCCGTGGGCGCGACCCTCGTCGCCGGCCCCACGGACGGACGCCGGGTCGGCTCGGGGCTGGCCGACTTCCTGGCCGAGCAGGAGATCACGATGATCTACTGCGTCCCCACCGTGCTGGCCACGCTGGACCGCACCCTCCCCCTGATCCGCACGGTGAACGTCGGCGGCGAGGCCTGCCCGCGGGAGCTCGTCGACCGTTGGGGCCCCGGTCGTCGCATCCTCAACACCTACGGCCCGACGGAGACCACCGTCACCTGCACGATGGCCGAGCTCTACCCCGGCAAGCCGGTGACGATCGGACGGCCGCTGCCGACCTACCGCGTCACCCTGCTGGACGACGAGCGCCGGCCGGTGGGCAACGGCGAGATCGGCGAGATCTGCGTCGGTGGCCCCGGGGTGGCACTCGGGTACGTCAACCGGCCCGACCTGACGGCCGACCGCTTCCTGCCCGACCCGCACGGCTTCCCCGGTGAGCGGCTGTACCGCACCGGTGACCTGGGGCGCTTCCTCCCCGACGGTGAGCTGGAGTACCTCGGCCGCGCGGACAGCGAGGTGAAGGTCCGCGGCCACCGCGTCGACCTCCAGGAGATCGAGGGCATGCTCCTGCAGCACGACCGGGTCACGGCCGCGGTCGTCACGCTGCTGCCGGCGCCGGAGAGCGGCGGCGAGCTCGCCGCCTACGTGATCCCCCGCCCCGGGGACGACACCGCAGACCTCGTCGCCGAGCTGCACGACCTGCTCCTGGAGCAGCTGCCGCCCTACATGGTCCCGGCCTTCCTCGACGTCGTCTCCACCATCCCGATGCTGCCGAGCGGCAAGGCCGACCGGAAGGCGCTGCCCGAGCCACAGGGCCCGCGCCTGATGCGGGACACCGGGGCGTACGTGGCCCCGGACTCCCCCACCGAGGCCTGGGTGGCCGGGATCTGGGAAGAGGCGTTCGGCCTGCCGGGCGGGTCCGTGTCGGTCGAGGCCAACTTCTTCGACGCGCTCGGTGGTCACTCGCTCCTGGCGGCGCGGATCATCTCCACGATGCGCTCCAGCGACCTGGGCGCCGGGTTGTCCATCCTCGAGCTCTACCGGCACCCGACGGTTCGCTCCCTCGCCGCACACCTGGAGGACGACGCCCGGTCCGGTGAGGCAGCCGCGGAGCCGCACCTGCGCCGCCCGGTGCAGTCCTCCCGCCGCCGGGTCGCCGCCTTCGGGTCGGCCCAGTTCGCCACCTTCTACGGCATCGTCCTGCTGTTCCTGTTCCCTGCCGCGCTGGTCTACGCGCTGAACGACGGGGAGCCCTCGGCTGCGCTGGTCGTCCAGCTGGCCTTCGCCCTGCCTGCGTTCTTCCTCCTCGTCCGCTGGGTGCTCCCGGTCGTCGGCTCACGGCTGCTGTCCCGGGGGCTGCAGCCCGGTGACCACCCGCTGTGGAGCTGGACCCACCTGCGGGTCTGGACCGTGCAGAAGCTCATGGTGATCTCCCCGCTGACGGTCCTGAGCGGATCCCCGTGGGCGGCCACCTACCTGCGGCTGGCCGGCGCACGGATCGACGACGACTGCCACATCGGGACGTCGGAGATCAGCCTCCCGGCGATGCTGGACATCGGCCCGGGCGCGACCATCGGCTACGGCACCCAGCTGCACGGCCACCGGGTCGCCGACGGCGTCCTCTCCCTCGGCGTCGTCTCCGTGGGTGCCCGCGCGACCCTCGGCTCGCAGTCGCTGCTGGAGGCCGGCTCGGCGGTCGAGGACGGCGGGGTCCTGCGTGAGCAGTCGCTGCTGCCCGCCGGTGAGATCGTCCCCGCCGGCGCGACCTGGGCCGGTTCACCGGCGCGGGCCTCGACCGAGCCCGCCGACCCGGTGCTCGGGTTGATGACCGGCTGCACCGCCGCGCCCACCACCTGGACGCGTCAGCTCCGGACCGGTTTCGCCGCGGGCATCACCCTCCTGGAGCTGCTGCCCTTCTTCGTGCTGCTCCCCGTGGTCGCGCTCGTCTGGTGGGTGCTGCTGACCTTCGGGCTGGGCGCTGGCCTCCTGGCCACGGCGCTCTCCGGCCCGGTCTTCGTGGCCGCCTCGTGTGCGCTCATCCTGGGCTGCCGCCGGCTGGCCCTCACGGAGACGCCGCCGGGCGTGCACCACCTGCGCTCCAAGCTGGGGCTGGAGAAGTGGCTGGGCGACAAGCTCCTCGAGATGAGCTTGATGCTCAACAACAGCATGTACGCGACGCTGTACACCTCCATCTGGCTGCGTGCGATGGGCACCAAGGTCGGCCGCGGCGCCGAGGTCTCCACCATCGCGAACATCGACCCCGACCTGCTCACCCTGGGCGAGGGCAGCTTCGTGGCGGACATGGCCAGCGTCGGCAGCGCCACCTACGCCAACGGGCACGTGGCCTTCCAGGTCACCGAGGTCGGCGCCCGCGCCTTCGTCGGGAACGCCGCCTACATCCCCTCGGGTTCGCACCTGGGTGACGGCTCGCTGATCGGTGTCCGGAGCGTGCCGCCGACCGGAGGCGTGCCGGCGGACAGCTCGTGGCTCGGCTCCCCGCCGATCAACCTGCCGCGCCGGGAGATGTACGAGAACTACACCGAGGCGGAGACCTTCACGCCCAGCCGCCGCCGGGTGCGTGCCCGCTACGCCATCGAGTTCCTGCGCATCGTGCTGCCCAGCTCGATCCTGGCCCTGGCCATGTTCGGCACGCTGTACGGCGCCTCGGTGCTCGCGGCGAACCAGGGCGTGCTCGTCACCGTGGTGGTGGCGCCGCTGATCGCGCTGCTCTCCAGCCTCGCCGTCGTGGTGGGGGTCGCACTGCTCAAGTGGGTCCTCGTCGGCCGGTACAAGACGCGGGTGGAGCCGCTGTGGAGCGGCTTCGTGCGCCGGACCGAGTTCGTCACCGGCATCTACGAGGCGGCCGCCGTCCCGGCGCTGCTGACCTGGCTGACCGGTACACCGCTGCTCGGCCCGCTGCTGCGGCTCTACGGGGCGAAGATCGGCCGGCGGACGCTGATCGACACCACCTACCTCACCGAGTTCGACCTGGTGACCCTGGGCGACGACGTCTCCGTGGGCACCAACGCCTCGCTGCAGACCCACCTCTTCGAGGACCGCGTGATGAAGATGGACCACGTCATCATCCGGGACCGGGCCAGCGTCGGGGACAAGTCCGTCGTCCTCTACGGCTCCACGGTGGAGGAGGACGCCACCATCGCCGACCTCTCCCTGGTCATGAAGGGCGAGGTGCTGCCGGCCGGCACCGCGTGGAGCGGCATCCCGGCCCAGAAGGTGGGCCGCGCCCCGGCCAGCACGCTGCCGGTCCGGGACGACCCGGCGCTCGACACCACTGCCCTCGACCCGGCGGTCGACAACCCGACCACCGAGAGCCGGCAGCTCAGCACCGCGTCGAACAGCCGGGAGGCGTGACCGTGCCCCAGACCAGCGAGCACCAGAACATCGTGGCCCCACTGCCCCCGGAACCCGGTGCCACCGTGGCGGCGCTGCCGCACAGCTGCGCACCGGCACCGGCCGGTGACGTCGCCGGCACCCCGGCCGAGGGCGCTCCGGCGACCCCGCGCCCCCGAGCACGTCTGATCGGGATCGATGCCGCTCGCGGCATCGCCCTCGTGGGCATGATGTCGGTGCACCTGATCCCCGCGGCCACCGACGACGGCGACGTGTCGTTGGCGTGGCTGCTCTCCAACGGCAAGGCCTCGGCGCTGTTCGCCCTGCTCGCCGGCGTCGGCATCGCCTTCTCCACCGGTCGGCGCCGTCCGCCACGCGGTCTGGCCTGGCGGGCCGGCGCGCTGTCCCTGCTGACCCGGGCCGTGATCATCGCGGCGATCGGCCTCGCGCTCGGGTACGTCGTCGGCACCGGCGACGCCGCGGTGATCCTGGCCTACTACGGGGTGCTCTTCGCCCTGGCCATCCCGTTCCTGCGGCTGTCGACCCGCGGGCTGGTGGTGGCGGCGGCGCTCGCAGCGCTCGTCATGCCGCTGGTCAGCTATGGGCTGCGCCTCGAGCTGACCCCGGTCGCCGTGGCCAACCCGACGCTGACCGACCTGGTCACCGACCCGCTGGGCCTGCTGCTCCAGCTGACCCTGACCGGGGTGTTCCCCGCCCTGGTCTGGATCGCCTACCTGCTGGCCGGGATGGCCGTCGGCCGGGCGGTGCTCGCCTCGCGGCGCGTCGTCAGCCAGATCACGCTGCTCGGCCTGGCGCTCGCCCTGGCCTCCAGCCTGCTGTCGATGCTGCTGCTGACCGTCGGCGGGCGGGGTGACCTCCTCCGCGCGGATGCCGTGCAGACCATGGACTTCGAGCTCTACCAGGAGACCCTGACCTGGGGGCCCTCGGGGACGACGCCGACGAACAGCCCGTGGTGGCTGGTGGCCACGGCGCCGCACAGCGGCAGCCCGCTGGACCTCGCCTTCACGATCGGGGTGGCGCTGGCCGTGCTGGGTGGGTGCCTGCTGCTCGGCCGGGGCCTGCAGCCGCTGCTGCGCCCGCTGGCCGCCGGCGGCAGCATGACGCTGACGCTCTACAGCGTCCACCTGCTGCTGGTGGCCGCACCGATCCCCCGTGGCGTGCTGAACCTCGTCGTCCAGGTCGTCCTGCTGCTGACCTTCGCCCTGGTCTGGAACCGGAGCCACCTGCGCGGGCCGCTGGAGGAGCTCGTCTGGCGGGCGACCGACGCCGTGCGACGGAAGGTGCTGGGCTCACCGGGAGCGCACCGGGCACCGGCCACGACGGCCGGCAGCTGAGCGTGTTCGGGCGTGGCGGTGACCGGCGGCTGGCGCTGGTCTACCGGGGCCCGGCCGCCACGGACGGGTGTCCGGAGGCGGTGGCCGAGGCGCTGGCGCGGAGCCGGTGGGACCTCGACGTCCGCTTCGTCGGGCCCAAGGAGCGGCTGGCCCTGGAACCGGCGGTGCTCGCCTCCGCCGTGCTCTACGCCCAGCCCGGCGGCGGTGAACTGAAGAAGGCGTGGCGCAAGCTCCGCAAGCAGGCCCCGGCGGTCCAGGAGTACGTCGCGGGTGGCGGCCGCTACCTCGGTTTCTGCCTGGGCGGCTACCTCGCCGGGGAGACCCCCGGCTTCGGGCTCCTGCCCGGGGACGCCGACCAGTTCGTCTCCTCCCCCGGCGCGTGGCCGACCCACACCGACGACGCGGTGGCCACGGTGGTCTGGGACGGTCGCCGCCGCCAGGTGTTCTTCCAGGACGGCGCCTGGTTCGACCTCGACCCGACCCGCGGGCCGGCCGAGGTGCTGGCCACCTACGAGAACGGGCTGCCCGCGGCCGTGGTCGCCCCCTTCGGCGCCGGCGCGGTCGGCGTCGTCGGGCCGCACCCCGAGGCGACCCCGGACTGGTTCACCGACGTCGGGCTGCCCGTGCCCGCGGACCTGCGGGCCGACCTCACCCAGGACCTCGTCGACCGGGTGATGCGGATCGGTCAGGTCACCCCGACCCGCTGAACACCGCAGGCCGCCGTGCGGAGCTCGCGCTCCCCACGGCGGCCTGCGGTGCTGGCGGGTCCTGCGGTCGGCTCAGCCCTCGTCGAGGAAGCCGGCCACGATCGTGCCGAACTGCCCGGACCGGTTGTGGCCCACCCCGGCCGGGGCGACGAGCCGGGTGTTGAGGCCCTGAGCCGAGTACCACTGCTGCCCGGCCTGCGCGCCGTAGGGCCCGGAGAGTGCGTTGAACCCACCGCCGGCGCCGGTGTCCTGGGCACCGGTGTCCCAGCGCAGGGCGACCTTGCCCTTGACGTCGGCAGGGATGCTGGCCCGCGCCGCCGGCGCGCCACCGCCGCCGATGGCGATGACCCCACCGCCGCCGGACCAGAGCGCCGGGTGGGCGGGGAAGACGAAGCGGGTCGCCGCCTGCGCGCCCGAGGAGTAGCCGGCGAACCAGAGCTCACCCGCGCCGTACTGGGCCTTCGCGTCGGCGATCAGCGCCGCCAGGTACGTCGCGTACCCGGCGGCGTCCCCACGCTCCCAGCACTGACAGGAGCGGTTCGGGCTGAACGGCGCCACGAGCACCATGTTGCGCTCCCGGGCCACCGCGGCCAGCCCCTTCGACCCGCCGATGGCGTAGGACTGGGTCGGGTTCTCGACGCCGTACTCGCCGGTGCCGTCGGCGTACACCAGCAGGCCGATCGGCTTCGCCGGGTCGATGCCCTCGGCGAAGACCCGGTAGTCCGCGGTGTACCCCGCGGCGCTGAAGGACGTCGTCCGGTTGGTCAGGGGTGCCGTGGGCGCCGTGCGCGCCGGGGTGTCGGCGGCCGGGGCCGGGGCCGGAGCGGGTGCCGGAGCCGGAGCGGGGGCCGGAGCCGGAGCGGGGGCCGGGGCCGGAGCGGGGGCCGGGGCCGGGGCCGGGGTGCTGGCGACGGGGGCGGGGGCCGGGGCCGGAGCCTGGGCTGGGGCCGGGGCGGCCGTCGTGGGAGCCGGCGCCTGGGTGCGCTGACGGGCCCGGTCGGCGTGCCGGGGGGCCTTTTCGGCCCGGACCGCGTCGAGCTGGACCGCGGTCTCCGCCTGCGGCTGCTCGCTGCTCGCCGGCGAGGCGGCGGGCGTGGAGTCCGCGACGTTGGTGGCTCCGAACATGGCGCTCACGCACAGGAAGGCGGCGGCCACGCCGGCACGTGCCCGCCGCCCCCGGCGGGTGGTGAGGGCGGACAGGAAGCGGCTGCCACGGCCGCTCCGGGTGTGACGTCTGGACAAGAAGAGACCCTTTCGAGCGTCCGCCACACGGGGTGCGGACGGGGTGCGGTGATTACGGAACTGATCGTTACACGCACTTTGTGCATCCGTAAGGTCACGCTCAGTCCACAGTTGGCTCATTCGTCACATGCGTCACGCCCGCCTCGGCCGTCGGTGTGCGCGAAGCCACCGACGGCCGAGAACAGCGGGTTGGCACCCGTTGCGCACAACCGGGACGATGGACGGCGACGGGAGGACCCGTCGTCCGTCTCGAAGGGGCAGTGATGCACGCGGGTCGTCGACGGGCCGCGGCCGCTGCGCTCGCCGGAGCCGTGCTCCTCGCCGGCTGCACGACGGGCGGCTCCCCCGATCCCGAGCCCCCACCCACCGACGCCCCGGAGGCCGAGGGCTGGGCCGAGCCGTGGGCCGACCGGCCGGTGGTCGACCTGCGCTTCGACGTCGCCGAGGACCTGGAGACGGTCGCCGGTGAGGAGCGGGTGGTCTTCACCCCCGACCTGAACACCTGCGTGCTGGTCTTCCGCTCCTGGCCCAACAAGCCGGCCACCGCGCGGGCGGGCAGCGGGCTGACCGTGTCCGAGGTGCGGGTCGACGGCGAGCCGGCCGAGGCGCGCGACGTGCCGGCCGGGGCTCCCGAGAGCGCGCCCGCCGGCACCCTGCTGGAGGTGCCGCTGGCCGAGTGCGCGGACGCCGGCGACGAGATCACCGTCGACATCGAGTTCGAGGTGGAGCTCGGGCCCGACGTCAACGAGCGGGTCGGCACCTCCACCGACGTCGACGCCGCCTGGTTCGCCACCGCATTCCCGCTGCTCGCCTGGGAGCGCGGGCGGGGATGGGACCGCAGCCCGGGCGTCGCCGTCGCCGGGGAGATGGCGGTGAGCGAGGACTTCGAGCTGGCCTCGCTGGAGGTGGTCGCGGACTCCCGGTACGAGGTGCTCGGCACCGGCGAGGCGGTCGGCACCTCCGACGGGCCCGGCGACACCACGGTGCACGAGTTCACCGCCCCCTCGGTGCGGGACGTCGCGGTCACCGTCGGGGAGCTGGACGTGCAGTCGGCCGAGATCGGCGGCGTCCGGGTCCACGTGGGCCTGGACGAGGGCGTGGCGGAGGCGACCACGGCAGAGTGGCTGGCCCAGCTCGAGGAGTCGATGGCAGCCCTCGTCGAGCTGCTGGGCCCCTTCCCCTACGACGACCTCTGGGTCTCGGTGCTGTCCAGCCAGACCAGCGGCATCGAGTTCCCCGGCGCGGTCCAGTTCGGCGACGTGGACCCGGACTTCCGCCGGGCCCTGGTGACCCACGAGCTGGCGCACATGTGGTTCTACGGCCTGGTCGGCAACAACCAGGGCGTGCACCCCTGGCTGGACGAGTCGTTCGCCACCTTCGCGCAGATGGTCGTGCACGGCGAGGGCTCGGCCAGCATGGCCGACCTGCCCGGGTCCCGCCGGCACGGCGTGGGTGAGCCGATCCAGTACTGGGAGCAGTTCCGGCGGCCCAGCTCCGCCTACTACGACACGGTGTACATCGTCGGCGGGACGACCCTGGTGGACGCCCGGGCCCAGGTGGGCGCCGAGACGTTCGACGCGGCGCTGCGGGAGTACCTGCGCGCGAACGCCTGGTCGATCGCCACGCCGGAGGACGTCCAGGACGCCTTCGCCGAGTTCCCCGAGGTGCTCGACGAACTGGCGGAGGTCGGCGCACTGCCCTGATCGCCGTCCGGGCGCTGGTTCAGCGGGCGCAGGAGATGCAGGTGCGCGCGTGCGGACGGGCAGCCAGCCGCTCCGGGGCGATCGGCCGGCCGCACTGGGCGCACCGGCCGTGCTCCCCCGCTGCGGCGCGGACCAGCGCCGCGTCGACGTCGGCCAGCCGGCTGCGCGCCTGGTCCAGCAGCGCCGCGACCTGCTGACGCTCGAAGGCGATGGTCGCGCCCTCCGGGTCGTGCTCGTCGTCGGCGTTGGACGACCGGGACGCGGCCACGACCTCGTCGAACTCCCGGGTCAGCGCGTCGATCTGCGCCAGCGTCTCGGCCCGGGTGCGGGTCAGGTCGTCGATCACCGTCATCCCGTCATGGTCCAGCACCCCCGCTCCGTCAGGAAGGCGTGCGCCCCGCTCCGTCAGGACGCCGTGCGCCGCAGCAGCCGCAGCGAGCCGGTGCCGGGCAGCTCGGTGAACTCCCCCGACCCCAGCACCCGCTGGTAGACCCCGAACGGGGCCTGCCCGCCGTCGGCCGGGTCGGGGAAGACGTCGTGCACGGCGAGCGTGCCGCCCACGGCGAGCTTGGACACCCAGGCGTCCTGGTCGCGGCGCGCGGACTCCTCGGTGTGGCTGCCGTCGAGGAACAGCAGCGCCAGCGGGGTCGACCACAGCGGTGCCAGCACCTCCGACCGGGTGACGACGGCGACCACGACGTCCTCGGCGCCGGCGGCGGCGATGGTGCGCCGGAAGCCGGGGAGGGTGTCGATCCGGCCGACGAGCGGGTCGACCAGCGACGGGTCGTGGTACTCCCAGCCGGGCTGGTGCTCCTCCGACCCGCGGTGGTGGTCGACGGTGACCACCTGCCGGCCGGTCTCGCGGGCGGCGGCGGCCAGGTACAGCGCCGACTTGCCCTGCCAGCTGCCGATCTCCAGCAGCGGCCCGGGCACCTGGACCGCCCGCGCCGCGGCGTAGAGCGCCCGGCCCTCGTCCGATGGCATGAACCCGGGTGCGGCGGCCGCGGCGGCCAGCAGGTCGGCAGTCACCGCAGGAGCATCCCGCCCCCGGTTCCCGCGGGGGTCATCGGGTGGCACCTTCGGTGCGGTCGTCCGGCAGCGCCGCCGCCGCGGGTGTCGCCGACGTCGCGGCCGCCGCCACCAGGGCCCCGATCAGCGTGGTCACCGGCACGGCGAGCACGAGGGCGATCCCGCCGACCAGCGTCCGGACGACCTCCTCACCGACCACCGAGCCGGTCAGCGTCGTCCAGAACGGGCGTTCGTAGATGTCGAAGAGGAGCAGCAGCGGCAACGCGGCGCCGGCGTAGGCGAAGACGATCGTGTAGATCGTCGAGGCGATGTGGTCGCGTCCGATCGCCATGCCGCGCTGGAACAGCTGCACCCAGCTCATCTCCGGCGAGACCTCGTGCAGCTGCCAGACCGCCGACGCCTGGGTGATGGTGACGTCGTTGAGGATGCCCAGCCCGGCGACGACGAGGGCGGCCAGCACCAGGCCGGAGAAGTCCAGGGTCGGGTCGAACTGGAGCAGCTGCACGGCCTCCTCGTTGGCCAGGCCGGTGAGGTGCGCGGCGGCGACGGCGATCGTCCCGAGCACGGCGCTCAGCGCGAGCCCGAACAGGGTGCCCAGCAGCGCCGTCGTCGTCCGGGCGTTGAAGCCGTGGGCCAGGTACAGGACGACGTACATGATCGCCGAGGAGCCGACCAGGCTGATCCAGATCGGCGAGGAGCCGGCCAGCAGTCCGGGCAGCATGAACTGCAGCAGGATGAAGAACGCGAACCCCAAACCGAGCAGGGCGAGCAGCCCGCGCAACCGGGCCACGGCCCCCACCACCAGCGTGAACGCCAGCGCCAGGGTGATGATCGGGGTGCTGCGCGGGAAGTCCTGGAACTGGTACGAGACCTCCCCGGTCTCGATGCCGGGGTCCCGGTTGAGCACCAGCTCGTCGCCCACCTCGATGCCCTCGGCCACGACCTCCGAGGAGAGCTCGACCTGCACGTACTCGCCGGAGCTGTCGCCCTCGGCGACGACCAGGACCGCCTGGGCACACACCTGCGCGGGGGCGCTGCCGGTCGCCGCGGCGCACTCGTAGGTCTCCAGCGAGACGATGGTCGCCTCCGGATACGTCGTCCCCGGCGGCTGGAACGACTCCGCCGCCCGCTGCGCCGCGGTCTGCTCGCTGCTGGGCCACAGCGCCACCAGGCCGACCAGCGTGGCGATGCCGACCGGCACCAGCACCAGCAGCATCAGCCGGACGGCGGTGCGGCGACGGGCGACCGCGGCGGGGTCGGGGGGGCGGACCTCGCCCTCGGGTCCGTGGACGTGGGAGTGGGCCGACACCCGGACAGGCTAGGTGGCCGGTCGGCCGATCCCCGGCTTGACGCCGCGGACGGCGTCGTCGCGTCCGGCCGGCGGCGCCCTCGGCGTCCGCCTGCCCCCAGCCGGCGCCCTGCCGGCCGGGGAGTCGCTGCCTACAGTCGGGGCATGGCCTCCTGGAGCACCGCCGACATCCCCGCGCAGACCGGCCGCACCGTCGTCGTGACCGGCGCGAACAGCGGCCTGGGGCTGGAGACCGCACGCGCTCTGGCCGTGGCCGGGGCCCGGGTGGTGCTGGCCGTGCGGGACACCACCCGCGGCACCGAGGCGGCGGCCGACCTGCCGGGCGAGGTGGAGGTGCGCCGGCTCGACCTGGCCGACCTGGCGTCGGTGCGCGAGTTCGCCGAGGCGTGGACCGGCGACCTCGACGTCCTGGTCAACAACGCCGGGATCATGCAGGTGCCGGCCGGGCGCACCGCCGACGGCTTCGAGCTCCAGTTCGGCACGAACCACCTCGGGCACGCCGCGCTGACCATGCTGCTGCTGCCGCACGTGACCGACCGGGTGGTCACCGTCTCCTCGATGCTGCACCGGTCCGGGGAGATCGTGCTCGACGACCTGAACTGGGAACGCCGGACCTACTCGGCCACCGGCGCCTACGCGCAGTCCAAGCTGGCCAACCTGCTGTTCACCCTGGAGCTGCAGCGTCGGCTCACCGCGGCCGGCTCGACGGTGCGTGCGCTGGCGGCCCACCCGGGCTGGGCGGCCACCAACCTGCAGGGCCGCACGGGCAACCGGGTGAAGGACGCCGCGATGGCGGTGGCCAACCGGGCCCTGGCCACCAGTGCCCAGCAGGGTGCGCTGCCCACGCTGTTCGCCGCCGTCGCCGACCTGCCCGGTGCGGGCTTCGCCGGACCGGACGGCACCACCATGCGCGGCGCGCCGACGCTCGCCGGCCGCAGCCCCGCCGCCTCGGACCCGGTGCTGGCCGGCCGCCTGTGGGCCGCCTCCGCCGAGCTCACCGGCGTGGACCTCCCGACACAGCTGCCGGCCTGAGCGCCGCCGGTTCAGCGGCCGGCGCCGCCGCGAGGACCAGGGCCGCAGCCACCACGAACGCGATCCGACTGCTGGTCGCGTCCGCGATCACGCCGAGCGCCAGGGCGCCGGCCGCCTGGCCCAGGGTGAGGCCGATGAACAGCACCGCCGCTGCCCTCGGTGCCGCGGCGGGGAGCCGGCGCCCACCCCAGACGATGAGCACCCCGCTCAGCGCGACGTAGGCGGTGCCGAAGCCGGCCAGTGCGACCGCCACGGCGGCCGGCGCACCGGGCAGGGCGGCGAGCAGCAGGGTGGCCGCAGCCGCTGTCCCGGTCGAGCACAGCCAGGCACCGCGCAGACCGATCCGCAGCACCAGGTCGCCGCTCAGCCCGCCGATGAGGCCGGCACCACCCAGCACGCACCACAGCAGACCGGTCGTGTCGTCGGGCAGTGCGCCGGCCCCGGTCATCAGATCCCGCCCGAACGTCCAGACGGCGGAACACCCCGCACCCGCAAGGACGGCGGCGACCAACGGCCGGACGAGGTCCCGCAGCGGCGCGTCGGGCCGGGTCTCCGGCGCGGTGGGCCAGTGGCTGGCCCGGTCGGCCCACACGGTGACCAGCACGGCCGCCACCGCGAACCCCGCCCAAGCCGGGCGCCAGGCATCGGGCACGGCGAGCACGAGGAGTCCACCGGCGACGACCCCGGCGCCGGTACCGCTGTTGACCAGGGCCTGCGCCCGCGGTTCGGCGTCCGGCCGCACGGTCGCCGCCACGGCAGCGACCAGTGCCGGGCTGGCCGCCCCCGCACCGCTGCCCGCGACGAGCGCGCCGACCGCCAGCACCGGGACCGACCAGGCGGCAGCCACCAGCAGCGACCCGAGCGCCGCCGTGCTCCCGGCCAGCCACAGCGCCCACCGCGCGCGCCCCCGCCCGGCCAGCCGCTGGGCGACGAGGGCGGCGAGGCAGTAGGCGACGTAGCTCGCCGCGGCAATGGCGCCGGCGGTGCCCGGGGAGAGCCCGAACGCCGCGCGGAACTGCGGCAGGTAGAGGCCGAAGCCGAAGCGGGCCAACCCGTAGGTGACCGCGATGACCGCCAGCCCGGGCACCACCAGGGCAGCCGGTCGGAGGGGCACGGGCGACTGTAACGATCGTTTCATCATAACGATCGTTACGATAGGCCCATGACACCGCGCGCCGCGACCCGGTCGGCTCGAGAGCGGCTGCTCGCCGCCGCCGGCGAGCTGTTCTACGAGTCCGGCATCGCCGCGACCGGGGTGGATGCGGTCCTGGCTCGCGCACAGGTGGCCCCGGCGACGATGTACGCGCACTTCGCCGGCAAGGACGGGCTGGTGGCGGCCTACCTGGAGCAGCGGTTCGAGGTGTGGCGACAGACCTGGGACGAGGTGCTCGCCGAACGCACCGAGCCGGTCGACCGCTTGCTGTCGCTCTTCGACGCCCTGGACCGGTACCGGGAGCGGGAGGGCAGTCGTCGCGGCTGCGGGTTCCTGGCGGCGGCCACCGAACTGCCGCCGGACCACCCGGGCCAGCCGTGGCTGCGGGCCGACTCCCGGTTGCTGACCGACCGACTGCGGGAGCTCGCCGTCGCCGCCGGTCTGGCCGACCCGGAGGAGGCCACCGCCACCCTGCTGCTCTGCTACGACGGCGCACTGGCCCGCTCGGCTCGGGAGTGGACCACCCCCGAGCTGCACGCCGGCGACCCGGTGCGGCGGGCACGCGACCTGGCCACCGCCTGGCTCGCCCAGCGAGGCCACGCCGTCGCACACTGAGCCACGCGCCCCACCACGGCCGAGGGGCGACGACCGGGACTGCCGTCCTCAGCTCCACGTGGTGCGACCACCCGGGGGTCGTGATGCACTGCCGCGGTGTCCGTTGTCGAGAAGCTCGACCGGCTGCAGCGCCGGCGCCGTGCGGCTGGGTTCCCGATCGCCGTCGTCTACAAGTACGTGGACGACTCCGGTCCGTACCTCTCCGCGCTGATCACCTACTACGCCTTCGTCTCACTGTTCCCACTGCTGCTGCTGTTCTCGACGATCCTGAGCAACGTCCTCGTCGACAACCCCGAACTGCAGCAGCAGCTGCTCGACTCGGCGGTGAGCCAGTTCCCGGTGGTCGGCGAACAACTCGGTGAGCCGCGGGGCCTCAGCGGCGGCGTCCTCGGGGTGATCGTCGGCATCCTCGGCTCCCTCTACGGCGCCCTCGGCGTCGCCCAGGCGATCCAGTACGCGATGAACACCGCCTGGGCGGTGCCGCGCAACAGCCGGCCCAACCCGTTCCTCGCCCGCGGGCTGAGCCTGCTGCTGGTCGCCACCGCCGGGCTCGCCGTGATCGGGACGACCGCCCTGGCCACCTTCTCCGCCGGCCACGCCGGTTCGATGGGCGGGGGGTCCCGGGTCCTGACCGTGCTCGGGTCGGTGCTGATCAACGCCGCCGTCTTCGTGTTCGCCTTCCGACTGGCCACCGCCCGCCCCCTGACGGTCCGCCAGGTGCTCCCGGGAGCGTTCCTCGCCGCGGTGCTGTGGCAGCTGCTGCAGACCTTCGGGGTCACCTACGTCAGCCGGGTCATGACCACGGCGAGCGCCACGAACGGCGTCTTCGCCCTGGTCCTCGGCCTGCTCGCGTTCCTGTACCTGGCCGCGGTGGTCGGCGTCCTGTGCGTGGAGATCAACGTGGTGCGGGTCAACCGGCTCTGGCCGCGGGCGTTGCTCACCCCGTTCACCGACGACGTCGACCTCACCCCCGGCGACCGGCGGAGCTACACCGGCATGGCGCAGGCCCAGCGGACCAAGGGCTTCGAGACGGTGCACGTCACCTTCGACCCACCCGATCGCAGCGCGGACTGAGCGACCTGCCCGGCGCGGAGAGAACTTCCAGCGACGGCTGGAACATTTCTCCATCGGAGGCGTTTACTCTGGCACGCGCCTGAGGTAATCTCCAGTTGCCGCTGGAGGTTCACCAGAGGCGGCGACATCAGAACATCGGACCAGCACGACATCCGGAGGTACGCAGCCATGATGCTGACTTCCTACGACCCCTTCGCCGCGACGTCCGCCGCCTTCCGCGCGCTGGACCAGCTGACCGGCCGATCCGGCACCACCACCGCCCGGCCACTCGCCGGCATGCCGATGGACGCCTACCGGGTGGGCGACAACTTCGTGGCCCACTTCGACCTGCCCGGCGTCGACCCGGGCTCGATCGACCTGTCGGTCGAGGGCACCACGCTGACCATCAGCGCCGAGCGGTCGGTGCCGCAGATCGAGAACGCGCAGTGGCAGGTCGCCGAGCGCCCGTTCGGCAGCTACACCCGGCAGCTGGTGCTGGGCCGCAGCCTGGACACCGACCGGCTCGAGGCGAGCTACCACGACGGCGTGCTCACCGTGAGCATCCCGGTCGCCGAGAAGGCCAAGGCCCGCAAGATCACCGTGACCCGGGCAGACACCCCGGCCGCGGTGGAGGCGCACACCATCGAGGGCGAGAAGCCGGCCGTCGACAGCTGATCGACAGCAACCCGGGAGGGGCGGGACCCACGGTCCCGCCCCTCCCGTCGTCTTCCGGAGGACCGATGAGCACCGACCCGCTGCAGCCCCTGGACGACCCCGACCACCCGGTGCTCACCATGAGCCAGGCCGCCGACCTGCTCGGCGTCCAGGCGGCGTTCCTGCGCAGCCTGGACTCGTCGGGCGTGCTGCACCCGCACCGCTCCCCCGGCGGCCACCGCCGCTACTCCCGGCACCAGCTCCAGGTGGCCGCCCGGGTGCGGGTGCTGCTGGACGACGGCCACCTGCTCGGCTCGGCCCAGGTCATCGTGCAACTGCAGGACGACCTGGCCGAGGCCGTCGCCGACGCCGAGCACGCCCGCGACGAACGGGACGCCGTCCGCCAGGAGCTCCGCGACCAGCGCCGCTGAGCGAGCCGGGTCAGGGCTCCAGCACCAGCTTGCGGTGGGCGAAGGAGGTCTGCCGCGCCCAGACCGCGGCCACGTCGGCCAGCGGTGCCCGCTCCACCTCCACCGCGATCCGCCCGTCCGCGGCGTGCCCGGTCAGCTCGGCCCAGCCCCGGGCGACGACGTCCGGCGGCACGTGCCGGGTGGTGTAGCCGAGCAGGTCGACCATCGCCTCCCGGAACCCGCCCGCGGCCACCTCCACCGCCGGTGCCGCCGAGTGGCCGATCTGCACGTGCCGCATCCCCCGCCGGGCAGCGGCCATCGCCGCCAGCGCCGGCTCACCCCAGACGGGGTCGATGGTCACGTCGACCCCGCCGTCGGCCGCCACCCGGATCCGCTCCGTCATCGCGGCGACGGACTCGTCACCGGCGAGCTCGACGGTGGCGTCGGCGCCCAGGCCGGCCAGCCGCCGCAGCGACTCCCCGTCCCGGGCCACGGCGACCACCCGGCCGGCACCGAGCACCTTCGCCGCCTGGACGGCGATCGTGCCCAGCACCCCACTGGCCCCCAGCACCAGCACCGTCTCTCCCGGCTGCAGCCGGGCCCGCCACTGCAGCGGCAGCCACGCCGCCAGCCCGGCGATGCCCAGGGCGACCGCGAGCCCGTCGTCGAGCCCGTCAGGCACGTCGAACAGCGCGTCGGCCGGCACCAGCGTGCGCTGCGCCATCGAGCCGAACGGCGCCACGCAGCCGTTGAAGTAGACCCGCCGTCCCTCGACCGTGCCGACCCCCTCCCGCCCGGCGACCGAGGGGAACGGGGGCTTGGTCACGAAGGCGCCGGCGGCGGTGGCGACGTCGACCGGGTTGACCCCCGCCACCCGGACGTCCACGACCACCTGCCCCGGGCCGGCGACCGGCTCGTCGAACGAGGCGAAGGTGGGGGTGCCGGGCCCGGTGAGCACTGCTGCGTCCATCCCTCGACGCTAGGCGAGCGGGGGCCGAGCCGCTCCGTGCCTACACCACGGCCGGGAGCAGCAACAACAGAGTGGGGACGAGGAGCAGCGCGACGGCGCTGCTCAGCGCCGCCCAGCGTGCCCGAGCGGGCAGCGGGTCCGCGGGGGCGAGCAGCCGCCGCACCCGGACCGCGACCGGTCCCCCGGTGACCGCGAGCGCCCCGTCGGGCACCTGACCCCCCGCTCCTCCGGCGGCGGCCACGATCGCGACGGCGAGGGTGCGCCGCGGGTCCGGCCCGGACAGCGACCGCAGGGCGACGTCGTCGGCGCGCATCTCCACCAGGTCGCGGACCCCGTCGTGCGCCCGGTCGGCCGCCGGCAGCACCGGCAGCGCCGCCCGCCAGGCGACGAAGGGCAGCAGCAGCAGGTGGTGGTGCTCGCGCAGGTGCGCCCGCTCGTGCGCGACGACGGCGTCCAACTGGGCGCCGTCCAGCTCGGCCACCATCCCGGAGGAGAGCACCAGCAGCGGGCGGGCGCCGGGGATGCAGAAGGCCACCGGGGCGGGGTGGTCGAGCAGCAACGTCTCCCCCGCCGACGCCCTCTCCGCCGGGACGCCACCCGGCCGGACGAGCAGTTCCAGCAGCGCACGGTGCCGCCGCCGGGTGCGCGCGGTGCGGACGCCGGAGAGCGCGAGCACCCCCAGCAGCTCCACCGCCAGCACCGCGGCGAGGGTCTGGGCGACCCAGTGGTCACCGCGGACCGGCTCGGTGCTGGGCTGCCAGGTCACCCAGTGCCACCACGCCTCGGGCAGCGAGTGCCCCCAGGGGGCGAGCCCGTGCACCAGCAGCGCCCCGATGATCGACAGGCCGCCGGCCAGCCCGATCGCCTGCCAGCAGACCAGCGCCGCGAGCGGGTCCCGCCGGGGCCAGCGCGCCCGGGCCAGCGCCGCCGGCACCGGCCAGGCGAGCAGCGCCGCGAGCACGCCGAGCGCGACTGCGGTCGCCGGGAGCACGCTCAGCGGGCGCCGGCGGCGTCCGAGCCGGCCCCGTCCCCGCCGGCGAGCAGGGCGCGCAGCATCGCGGCGTCCTCGGCGTCGACGCTGCCGACGAACCGGGCGAGCGCCGCCTGCCGGTCACCCGCCTGGCCGAGCACCTCGTGCATGAGCTCGGCCGCGTGCGCCTCGCGGGTGGCTCGGGGGGCGAAGCGCCGGGGGCGCTGGTCGTCGTGGACGACGAACCCCTTCTGCTCCAGCCGGCTCAGCACCGTGTGCACCGTGGTCAGCGCGAGCCCGCGGTCGGCGAGCTCCCGCTGGAGCTCCGTGGCGCTCACCGGACCGGCGGCCGCCCACAGCCGGTCCATGAGTGTGCGCTCCAACTCACCAAGTGAGGCCATTGGTCCCTCCTCTGTCCGGCGTCTCACAACCGATGGTCTCTGCGGGTCGTGGACGAGAAGTTCTACGAGGCGTAGAAATGAGTTCTACGAGGTGTAGAAGACTACGCGCCGATCGTACGAGGCAGGGAGGCACCAAGCCGTGGACGTCCTGGACGTAGCGCGCTGGCAGTTCGGGATCACCACCGTCTACCACTTCCTGATGGTCCCGCTGACCATCGGGCTCGGGATCCTGCTCGTGGTCATGCACACGATGTGGGTGCGGACGGACAAGCCCGAGTGGCTCCGGATGACCCGCTTCTGGGGCCGGATCTACCTGATCAACTTCGTCCTCGGAGTGGCCACCGGGCTGGTCCAGGAGTTCCAGTTCGGTCTGGCCTGGAGCGCCTACAGCCGCTTCGTCGGCGACGTCTTCGGGTCGTTGCTGGCACTGGAGGCGCTGCTGGCCTTCTTCCTCGAGTCGACCTTCCTCGGCCTGTGGATCTTCGGCTGGGGCCGGATCCCGAAGAAGGTGCACCTCGCCGCGCTCTGGGCAGCGGTGATCGGCTCGATCGTCAGCGCGTACTTCATCATCGCGGCCAACTCCTGGATGCAGCACCCGGTCGGGGTCGTGACCGACGACGCCACCGGCCGGCCGGAGCAGGTCGACTTCCTCGCCGTCCTCAGCAACAACACCGCGCTGGCCGCGTTCAGCCACACCATCGTCGGCGCGCTGATGGTGGCCGCCGCGCTGCTGGTCGGCATCGGCCTGTGGCACCTGCGCAAGCGCCGGCTGGCCGGCGCCTCCCCCGAGGACGTCGACCACGCCGTGTGGCGCCGCTCGGTGCGGATCGGCGGCTACGCCTCCCTCATCGCGTTCGTGCTGGTCGCGATCACCGGGGACTACCAGGCCAAGCTCATGTACCAGCAGCAGCCGTTGAAGATGTCCTCGGCCGAGGCGCTCTGCGAGACCGAGGCGCCGGCGCCGTTCTCGGTCTTCGCCTTCGGCAAGCTGGGCAGCAACGAGTGCGACGACGTCCACTCCTGGACCGTCCCGGCCCTGCTTTCCTACCTGGCGCACGGTGACTTCGAGACCGCGGTGCCCGGGGTCAACCAGCTGCAGGAGGAGTACGCGGCGGCCTACGGGGCGACCTACCCCGACGACCCGTCCTTCGGGGACAAGGCCGGCGAGCCGATCGACTACACGCCGCTGCTGGCGGTCACCTACTGGAACTTCCGGCTGATGATCGGCATGGGCATGCTCTCGGCCGGGGTGGCGGCCTACGCACTGTGGGCCACCCGCCGGGGCCGGGTGCCGACGTCGAAGATCGGCGTCTACGGCGCGCTGCTCGCGGTGGGCGCGCCGTTCGTCGCCAACGCCGCCGGGTGGATCTTCACCGAGATGGGCCGTCAGCCCTTCGTCGTCTACCCGAACCCGGACGTGCCGCGCGAGGACCAGGTCTACTTCTTCACCGCGCAGGCCGTCTCCCCCGGCATCAGCGCCGCCGAGGTCTGGACGTCGCTGATCACCCTGACGCTCGTGTACGGCGCCCTGGCCGTGGTGGAGCTCTGGCTGATCGTGAACTTCGTCCGCCGCGGGGTGACCACCAGCGACGGTGCCCCGACCCCGGGCCACACCCCTGACGGCGATCCGGACTCCGACGTGACCCCCGGGAGCGCGAGCACCCGGCGGCCCGAGGACGACGGCGTCCTCTCCTTCGCGTACTGACCCGGCCCGAGACAGAGAGACACGGACATGGACCTGCAGACACTCTGGTTCGCCGCGGTCGCGGTGCTCTGGACCGGCTTCCTCCTGCTGGAGGGCTTCGACTTCGGCGTCGCCGCCCTGCTCCCGGTGATCGGCCGCAAGCCCGCCGACCGGCACCTGATGCTGCGCAGCATCGGCCCGCTCTGGGACGGCAACGAGGTCTGGCTGATCACCGCCGCCGGCGCGGTCTTCGCTGCCTTCCCCGGCTGGTACGCCACCTGGCTGCCGGCGCTGTACCTGCCGTTCGTGCTGGTGCTCTTCGGCCTGATCATCCGGGCCGTGGCCTTCGAGTGGCGGCACTCGCACCACACCGCGCAGTGGGACAGCACCTGGACCAACGTGATCACCGCCGGCTCACTGATCGCCGCGCTCGGCATCGGCGCGGCGCTGGGCGGCACCACGCTGGGCCTGCCGATCGACGGCGACGGCGTCCGGGTCGGCGGCGCCTTCGCCGGCGTGACCTGGTCGGCGCTGCTGGGCGGGGTCGCCGTGCTGGCGTACTCGATGGTGCACGGTGCCGTCTTCCTGGCGCTGAAGACCGAGGGTCCGGTGCGGCTGGCCGCGCGCGCCTTCGCCCGCCGCTGGTCGCTCGTCGCCGCGCTGCCGCTGCTGGCCTGGGCCGGTCTGGTGCAGCTGCGCGAGGGCACCGCCGTCACCGCGGTGCTGTGGCTGGTCGCCGCGCTGGCGGTGCTGGTCGCCTGGGCGAGCATCCGGGTCGACCGGGAGGGCCCGGCCTTCACCGCCTGGGCCGTCGTCATGCTCGCCTCGGCGGCGACGATCTTCGGCGCCGTCTACCCGGTGGTCGTCGTCTCCTCGATCGACCCGGCCTTCGACGTCACCATCGCCGAGGCCTCGGTCAGCGACTACACGCTGACCGTGATGACCTGGGCCGCCGGCGTCGGGCTGCCCGTGGTGCTGGGCTACCAGGCCTGGACCTACTGGGTCTTCCGCAAGCGGCTGACCGCCGACCCGGAGACCCCGCAGACCGCCGCCGAGGAGCAGGTGAGCGCATGACCCCGCCTGACAGCCACCACAATGGCCATTTTGGTGGTGCAGAGCGGGGGCGGGGGCCGCTGGGGGCGCTCGCCGGGGTGCCCGGGCTGACCGGGGCGCTGGTGCGGGCCGCAGTCGCCGCGCTCGGGCAGACCGTCGGCGTCGTCCTGCTGGCGGCCGGGCTGGCCCGCGCCGTCGCGGACGTCGCCGACGGCGCCACCCCCGGGACGTCGCTGCTCGTGGCGCTGCTCGGCGTCGGGATCCGCGCGGCCGCCGGCGGGCTGGGCAGCGTGCTGGCCACCCGGGACGCCCGGCGGGCCGAGGACACGCTGCGCCGCCGGCTGCTGACGCGGCTGCTCGACGGCGAGGGTGAGGCGGTCGCCGCCGCCGGCGGCAGCGGGCCGGCAGCGGTGCTGGCCACCACCCGGCTGCACGACCTGGGCCCGGCGCTGGCCACCTACCTGCCGGCGCTCGCCCAGACGATCGTCGTCCCGCCGGTGCTGCTGGTCGTCCTGGGGGTGACCGACTGGCTCTCCGCGCTGCTGGTGGCGCTCACCCTGCCGCTGGTGCCGCTGTTCATGGCACTGGTCGGGCTGCACACCCGGGACCGGACCGTCGAGGCGGCCCGGGCGCTGGACCGGATCGCCGGCCACGTCGCCGAGCTGGTCCGCGGCCTGCCGGTGCTGGTCGGGCTGGGCCGCGCCGCCGACCAGCTCTCGACCCTGGCCGACCTCGGCGAGACCCACCGCCGGCGCACGCTGGCCACCCTGCGGATCGCCTTCCTCTCCTCCCTGGTCCTCGAGGTGCTGGCCACCCTGTCGGTCGCGCTGGTCGCGGTGACCGTCGGCGTGCGGCTGGTGCACGGGGACATCGGCCTGGACGTCGGCCTGCTCGCCCTGCTGCTCGCCCCGGAGGCGTTCGCGCCGCTGCGGGCGCTGGGCTCGGCGCACCACGCCTCCGAGGACGCCGCCGAGGCCGCCGCCGCCGCGCGTGCGGTGCTCGCCGCCCCCGCCCCCCGGCCGGTGCTGAGCGCGACCCCGGCCGGACAGCTGCGCGGGATCACCGTCGACGGGCTCACCGTCGCCTTCCCCGGCCGCGACCTGCCCGCCGTCGACGGCGCCTCGTTCGAGGTGGCACCGGGTGAGCTGGTGGCCCTGCGCGGGCCGAGCGGGTCCGGCAAGTCCACCGTGCTCGCCGTCCTGGCCGGGCAGCTCCTCGACGGGGCGACCGCGCAGGTCGACGGGGTGGTGCTGCGGCCCGACGACGTCGCCGTCGTCCCCCAGTTCCCGCACACCGTCGCCGACACCGTCCTCGATGAACTGCGCCGGCACGCCGGGGACGTGCCGGAGGAGTCGGCCACCGACCTGGCCGACACCGCGCTGGCCTGGCTGGACGCCGGCCACCTGCGCGAGCGCGCCTGCCGCACCCTCTCCCCCGGCGAGCTGCAGCGGGTTGCGCTGGCCCGGGCGCTGGTCCGGGTGCAGCGGGGGGCCCGGGTGCTGCTGCTCGACGAGCCGACGGCGTCGCTGGACGCGGCGAGCACCGCGCAGGTCGCCGAGCTGCTGGTCCGGCTGCGCGGGTCGCTGTGCACCGTGCTGGTCACCCACTCACCGGCGCTGGCCGCCCTCGCCGACCGGACCGTCGAGCTCGCCGGCCGCACCGCACTCCCACCGCTCACCAGCGTCCCCGCCCCCGCGCGCACGGGGACCGCTGACGCCGGTGCGCTGCCGGCCGCCGTCGCCGAGCCCGCAGCCGCGCCCGAGGCGGACCGTGGCACGGCAGGACTCGGCTGGCCGCGGCGCGCCGTGCTGAAGGCGGTCGCCGCCGGCACCGCCTCCAGCGCCTTCGGCGTCGCGCTGACCGCGGTCTCGGGCTGGCTGATCGTCCGGGCCGCCGAGCAGCCGCCGATCCTCACCCTGATGGTGGCGATCGTCGCCGTCCGGGCATCAGGACTGGGCCGGGCACTGCTGCGCTGGCTGGAGCGGCTGGCCGGCCACGACGCCGCCTTCCAGCTGGCGTCGGGCACCCGACTGCAGGTGTGGCGCGCCCTGGTCGCGCAGGGCCCGGCCGCCGACCGCACCCCCGGCCGGGCCCTGGCCCGGGTCGTCGGGGACGTCGGCCTGCTGCAGGACCTCTCCGTCCGGGTGGTCACCCCGCCGCTGGTCTCCGGCGTCGTGCTCGCCGGGACGGCGGCGGTGCTGGCCCTGCTCGACCCGCGGGCCGGTGCCCTGGTGGCCGCGCTGGTCGTCGTTGCGGTGCTGGGCCTGCTCGGCGTGCACCGCTGGGCCGACCGGGGCGGCGCCCGGCACGCCGCCGAGCTGCGCACGGTCACCCTGCGGCAGACCAGCGCGACGCTCGAGGCCGCCGGTGACCTGCGCGCGCACGGGCTCACCGGCACGGCCGTCGACCGGCTCGACGCGCTGGGCCGCCGGCAGGGCCGCTCGGCCCAGGCCGGCGCCACGGCCACCGCGCTGGGCGACGCGCTGGCGGTGCTAACCACCGGAGCCGCCGCCGTCGGCGCGCTGGCCGTCGCTGCGGTGAGCGTCCGCGCCGGGGAGCTCTCCGCACCCACTGCGGCGATCCTCGCGCTGGCGCCCCTGGCGCTGCTCGAGCCGCTGACCGCACTGGGGGCCGCGCAGCGCCACCGGCTGGCCTGGCGGGACGCGCGCGCCCGGATCGACGGCGTCCTCGCCGAGCCGGTGGCCACCGACCCCGCACCCGCCGACCGGTTGAGCCCGCCGCGGCCGGTGCGCGAGCTGGCGCTGGAGCACCTGACCGCCGGCTGGCCGGGCCGCCCGGGAGTGCTGCGCGACCTGGATGTCGTCGCGACCGCCGGGTCCGGCTGGCTCGTCGTCACCGGCCCGTCGGGCTCGGGCAAGTCGACGCTGCTGTCGGTGCTGATGGCCTCCCTGCGCCCGGCCGCCGGCGACTACGTCCTGGGCGACGGGCGCCGCCCGGTGCCCGCCGACCGGCTGACCCGGGTCGACGTGCAGGCCGCCATCGCCTGGTGCCCGCAGGACGCGCACGTCTTCGACGCGACGCTGCGGGCCAACCTCGCGCTGGCCCGCCCCCGCGGTGAGCTCACCGGCGACGACGGCGAGGCGGCGATGCGCCGGGCCCTGACCGACGCCGGGCTCGGCGCGCTGCTGGCCGGCCTCCCGGCCGGGCTGGACACGCCGGTGGGCGCGGGCGGCACCTCGCTGTCCGGGGGCGAGCGCCGGCGGCTGGCGGTGGCCCGGGCGCTGCTGGCCGACCGCGACGTCGTGCTGCTGGACGAACCGACCGCCCACCTGGACCCGCCGACGGCCGCCGCCCTGGTGGCCGACCTGCGCCGGGCCCTGGCCGGCAGGCTCGTCGTCTGCGTGACCCACGACCCGGCGCTGGCCGAGGAGCGCGACAGCGTGCTGCGGCTGGCCGGTGCGGCCGCCGAGCACACCCCGGCCACGGCGCGCCGCTGACCGGTTTGCTGCGGCCACCGCCGCGGCACGTCTGGGGCATGACCCTGGCCCAGCGCTTCGCCGCCGCGGCCGCCGCCGAGGAGGCGACCGCGGCGGCGGACGACGACGGGCACCTGCTCCCCGATCGGCTGGCCCGGACCGCCGCCCGGGTGCTCACCGTGGACGGCGCCGGCCTCAGCGTGCTGACCGGCACCCGCGGACGCTGCCCGCTGGGCGCGAGCTCTCCGGAGGCCGGCCGGGCCGAGCGGCTGCAGTTCACCGTGGGCACCGGCCCCTGCCTGCTGGCGCACGCCTCGGGTGAGCCGGTGCTCGCCGGCGAGGAGGAGCTCCGCCGGCGGTGGCCCGCGTTCGCCGACGCGCTGGTGTCCACCACCCCCTACCGCGGCGTCGTCTCCCTGCCCGTCCCGGGGGCGCTGGCCGGGGCGGGGGCGCTGGACCTCTTCCTCACCGACCCCGACGACGTCCGGCGGCTCGACGTGTCCGTCGCCCTCGCCGTGGGTCAGCTGGTGTCGGACGCGCTCAGCGATGCCCTCGTGTGGTCGCCCCGGTCGGACGGCCAGGGACCCGGCTGGCTGCGCAGCCCGGCCGCGGTCCGCCGGGCCGTCGTCTGGCGGGCGGTCGGGTCGCTCAGCCTGTCCTTGGACGCCGCCGCCGACGCCGCGCTGGACGTGCTGCGGGCGCACGCCTGGGCCACGGGGCGCTCGGTCGACTCGGTGGCGGCGGACCTGGTCAGCGGCCGGCTGGTGACCGCCGACGTCCTCGGGCGGCCCGGCGCGCCCTGACCGGCCTTGCGGATGAGGCACGCTGGGCACATGGCGCAGCCGACGGTCGAGGAGTTCCTCGACACCCTGGACCACCCACGCGCCGACGACGTCCGCCGGCTCCGCGCGGCGATCATGGCCTCGGACGCCGAGCTCACCGAGCACGTGAAGTGGCGGGCGCCGAGCTTCTGCGCCCGGGGCGTGGACCGGGTGACCTTCCGGCTGTTCCCGGAAGACCACCTGCAGCTGGTCTTCCACCGCGGCGTGAAGCCCGAGGAGACCGCGGGCTTCGCGTTCGGTGACGACACCGGGCTGCTGCGCTGGGCCGACACCGACCGCGCCGTCCTGACGCTGGGCGACTCCGCCGACGTGGCCGCCAAGCAGGGCGCGATCGTGGCGCTCGTGGAGCGCTGGGTCCGGGTCTGAGCCGGCCTCAGTCGCAGGGCGGCCCCTCCGGGACGTCGACCTGGATCTCCGGGCCCAGCTCGGCGTCGACCAGCGGCAGGTCGTCGCCGGACCAGAAGCTGCCCGGGTCGTAGGCGTTGAGCGGCCGGTTCTTCGGCAGCAGGCCCATCGCCGTGTAGGTGGTGGCGACCAGCTCGGCGCAGAAGACCGTGTCGTTCGTCTGGTGCCGGCGCAGCTTGCCGTTGACCCAGCCGTGGGCCAGGTGCCGGGTGGTGGGGAACGGCTTGCCGTCGAGCCGGGCGATGGTGCGCAGCACGGCGTCCTCCATCTCCCGCGGCACCCCGCCGTCGTCGGCCGGGCCGACCAGCTGGCGCAGCCAGGCCTGCTGGCCGTACCGCTTCTTCCAGACGCAGACCGCGTCGGACAGGTCGTGCAGCTGGACCCCGCGCTGGTGCCGGCCGGACCACACGTCGGCCAGGGAGTGCCCCAGCTCGGCGTGCCAGAGCAACGGCGGCAGGTCCTCCAGGACGACGGCCATGCCGACGTGGTTGACCGGGGCGTTGGTGACCGTCCGGATGGCCCGGTCGGCCAGTGAGGTGCCCCGGAAGACCCAGACGTCGCCGGTCCGGGTGAGCTCGACGGCGTCGTGCAGCGGCAGGACGCGGGCGGAGGAGGTGCGGAACACAGCGCGGGAGTGAGCCACACCACTACCGTAACGGCTCATGCGCCTCTCGAAGCTGCTCGGAGTCGCCGGGATCGTCGGCGTTGCCGCGACCGGCACCGTCCTGCTCCGCCACGAACGCCACCGCCGGTCCTACACGCCGGAGGAGGTGCGCGCCCGGCTGCAGGGCCGGGTGGCGGAGGTCGCGACCGCCGACGCCGACCCGGACCTCGTCCCGGACTGGCCGGCCGAGGTCGAGCGGCCGCAGCGCCACCCGATGGAGGCGCTGCTCAGCACGGTGATGCGGGTCGGGCCCCTCCGCCGCTTCTGACGGCCCTCTCTCAGGGGCCCGCCCCGAGCTCGCGAGGGGTGGGGGGAGAGAGGGTCCTTCAGCCCGCGCCCGGGGGGAGCGTCGTCCCCTCGTCCTTGAGGACGACGCCGGAGGCGCCCAGCTGGCGGGAGGCCTGGAGCAGCGCGACCAGGGTGTCGGCGGCCTGGGCGTAGCCGAGGCCGTGCGGTGGCCGGACGTTGGAGATGCAGTTGCGCTCGGAGTCCGCCCGCCCGGGCCGCGGCCCGTGGGTGAGGTACAGACCGAGGCTGTCCGCGGAGCTCAGCCCCGGCCGCTCCCCCACGGCGACGACGACGATCCCCGCGCCCAGCGCCTCGCCCACCGGGTCGCCGAGGGCCACCCGCGCCTGGTGCGCGAGGACCAGCGGGGCGACCGACCACCCGGGCAGCCGGTCCAGCACCGCCGCCACCGTGCCGGCCGCGTGCTCGTGCACGGCCCGCGGGGACAGCCCGTCGGCCAGCACCAGCGCCAGGTCGTACGCGCCGCCGGGCAGCTCGGTGTCCGGGGCGAGCCGCCGGCCCAGGTCCGGGCGCTGCAGGTAGGTGGCCCGGTCGGGTGCCTGGCTGTGCACCTCCAGCACGTCGAGCCCGACCCGGGCCCCGGTCAGCGCCGCGCGCACCCGGTCGGCGTCCAGGGCGGTGTGCACGGCGTCGCGGGCGGCCGCGTGCGCGGCGCGGAACTCCAGCTCCCGGGACGTCGGCAGCCCGTCCCCGGCCCGGCCCAGCGCCACCCGGGCCCGGGTCGCGTCCCGCAACACCGCCCACGGGTCGTCCGAGGGGCCGAAGTCGCGACTCCGGCCCTGGAGGTCGGTCATGGACGGGCGGCGGCGAGCAGGGCGCGGGCCGCGGGCGCCTCGGGGGTCAGCTCGCGGACGTGGCCGGCGTCGTCGAGCAGGTCCATCATCGCCAGCCACGCCTCGAACTCCGGGGCCGGCCGCAGGTCGAGCACCGACCGGGCGGTGAGCACGTCGGTGAACGACAGCGACTGGTAGTGCAGCATCACGTCGTCCGAGCCCGGGACGGCGATGACGAACGAGCAGCCCGCCGCGCCCAGCAGCAGGGTGAGGGTGTCGGTGTCGTCGCCGTCGACGTCGGTGTGGTTGGTGTAGCAGACGTCCACGCCCATCGGCAGGCCCAGCAGCTTGCCGCAGAAGTGGTCCTCCAGCCCGGCCCGGATCACCTGCTTGCCGTCGTAGAGGTACTCCGGCCCGATGAACCCGACGACGGTGTTGACCAGCAGCGGGTCGAAGTGCCGGGCCACCCCGTAGGCGCGGCACTCCAGGGTCTGCTGGTCGACCGGGCCGTCGACGCCGTGGTGCGCGTCGGCCGACAGCGCCGAGCCCTGCCCGGTCTCGAAGTAGGTCACGTTGCTGCCCACCGTGCCCCGGCCCAGCTCCAGCGCGCCCGCCCGGGCCTCGGCGAGCAGGTCGAGGGTGACGCCGAAGCCGCGGTTGCCGGCCTGGGTGCCGGCGACGGACTGGAAGACCAGGTCGACCGGCGCCCCGGCCTCCAGCGCCCGCAGCGTGGTGGTCACGTGCGCGAGGACGCAGGACTGGGTGGGGATCTCGTAGCGGCTGATCACCGCGTCGACCAGCTCCAGCAGCGCGATCGTCTGCGCCGGGGAGTCGGTGGCCGGGTTGATCCCGATGACGGCGTCCCCGCAGCCATGCAGCAGCCCGTCCAGGATCGAGGCGGTCACCCCGACGGCGTCGTCGGTGGGGTGGTTGGGCTGCAGCCGGGACGCCAGCCGGCCGGGCAGCCCGAGCGTGCTGCGCAGGCCGGTGACCACCCTGGTCCGGCGGGCGACCGCGATCAGGTCGGCGTTGCGCATCACCTTGGACACCGCCGCCACCATCTCCGGGGTGAGCCCGCGGGCCAGGGAGGAGATCGCCACCTCGTCCCGCTCGGCCGCCCGAGCCAGCAGCCAGTCGCGGAACCCGCCGACCGTGAGCGCGGCGACCGGGGCGAAGGCGGCCGGGTCGTGGGTGTCCAGGATCAGCCGGGTGACGTCGTCCTCGTCGTAGCCGACCACCGGCTCGGTCAGGAAGGTGGTCAGCGGGACGTCGGCCAGCACGTGCTGGGCGGCGACCCGCTGGGCCTGCGACTCCGCCGCCACCCCGGCGAGCACGTCACCGGAGCGGGCCGGCGTCGCCTTCGCCAGCACGTCGGTCAGCGAGCGGAACTCGTGGGTGTGCCCGCCCAGCGTCGTCCGGCGGACGGTCATCGCACGTCCTCCTCCGCGGCGGCCAGCAGCGCGAACTCCTCCTCCGGTGCCGAGGCGACCAGGTGGTGGCGGCTGTAGAGGGCGAAGTACCCGAGGAACACCGCGTACGCCGCCAACGTCCAGCCCGCGGCGACCGGGTCGACCAGGAAGGTCGCCAGCACCGCCGCGGCGGCGAGCACCAGGGCCACGCCGGTGGTGACCGTGCCGCCGGGCGTGCGGTACGGCCGGTGCAGCTCCGGCTCGCGGCGGCGCAGCACGATGTGGCTCACCATCATCAGCACGTAGGAGACCGTGGCCCCGAAGACCGCCATGTTCAGCAGCATCGCGCCCTGGCCGGTCAGCGAGAGCGCGAAGCCGATGGCGCCGGGCACCAGCAGGGCCAGCGTCGGCGCCTTGCGGGAGTTGGTCACCGACAGGGCGCGAGGCAGGTAGCCGGCGCGGGAGAGCGCGAACGTCTGCCGGGAGTAGGCGTAGATGATCGAGAAGAAGCTGGCGACCAGGCCGACCAGCCCGGCGTAGTTGATCACCGTCGTGAGCCCGCTGGAGGCCCCCGCGACCTCGAGCGCCTCCACCGGCGGGTTCCCGCTGGCCGACATCGCCTCCGACCCCCCGGCACCGGCGGTGAACACCAGCATCAGCACCGCCAGGACCAGCAGCAGGCCCATCGCGGCGACGATCCCCCGGGGCATGCTCCGGGCCGGGTCCTTGGCCTCCTCCGACGCCAGCGGCACGCACTCCACCGCGAGGAAGAACCAGATGGCGAACGGGAAGGCCGCCCAGACGCCCATCACGCCGAACGGCAGGAACTCCGAGGCACCGGCTGCGTCGGTGGGCGCGATGTCGGTCAGGTTGGCCGCGTCGAAGGCGGGGACGGCCCCGACCAGGTAGAGCACCAGGCCGGCGACGGCGACCGCGGCGATCACCAGCATCACCTTCAGCGCCTCACCGACGCCCAGCAGGTGGATGCCGATGAACAGGCCGTAGGCCGCGAGGTACACCCACCAGCCGTCGGTGATGCCGAACAGGCCGAGCGACTCGACGTAGGCGCCGATGAAGGTGGCGATGGCCGCGGGGGCGATCGCGTACTCGATGAGCACGGCGACGCCGGTCGCGTAGCCGCCCCACGGGCCCAGCGCCCGCCGGGCGAACGTGTAGCCGCCCCCGGCGGTCGGCAGCGCCGAGCCCAGCTCAGCCAGGCCGAAGACCATCGCCGAGTACATGACCGCCATCAGGACGACGGCGATCAGCAGCCCGCCGAAGCCGCCCTCGGCCAGCCCGAAGTTCCAGCCGGCGTAGTCGCCGGAGATGACCGCGGCGACGCCGAGGCCGGCCAGCAGCACCCAACCGGCGGTGCCGCCGCGGAGCTGCCGCTTCTCCAGGTAGCCGACGTCGACCGCCTCCGCCTCGACCCCCCGCCCCGGTCCGTGTGCTGCTCGGGCGGGCGCGGGTTCGACGGTCATCTGCAGGCCTCCGGCTCATGGCCCCCGCATCAGGCGGGAGCATCAGGCGCGGCCAGCGTGTCCCCCTCGCCCCCGCCGGTCAACGGGGTGCGACGTGCTGGAACACGTTGTTCACACCCGGCCCCGCGGGGCCCCCGTGACCTGGCTGCGGTCAGCCGACCTCGAGCAGCTGCAGGTCGCGCACGTAGCTGCAGGCGCCGACGTTCACCCGGGCCGCGGCCGGGCGGAGCACCACGCCCACCGGGCGCAGCACGACCGCCACCGGACGCCGGCCGAACAGCACCGGGTAGGTCCATCCCCGGCGGGGCAGCACCGGGCGCCGCACCTGCTCGCCCTCGATGCCGAGCACCAGCACCGCGGCCAGCACCGCCATCAACGCCACCGTGCCCAGCGCGGCGGGCAGCCCGGCGTGCTCGGCGAGGAAGCCGATCACCGGCGGACCACCGAGCAGGCCGGTGTACCCGACCGTGGTGGACAGCGCGACGCCCGAGGGCCCACCGAGGGCACCGGCCCGGGCGATGGCCAGCGGGAAGACGTTGGCCAGCCCGAGACCGACGAGCACGAAGCCGGCCAGCGCGACCGGCAGCGACGTCGTCGTCACCGCGGTCAGCGCGCCGGCCGCGGCCAGCAGTGACCCGCCGACCAGCAGCCGCCGCTCACCCAGGGCGAGGACCAGCCGCCCACCGGCCAGCCGGCCGGCGGCCATCGCCGAGGAGAAGCCGGCGTACCCGGCCGCCGCCAGGGCGGGGGCGGCGGCCAGCTGCTCGCGCAGGTGCAGTGCACCCCAGTCGCTCAGCGCGCCCTCGCCGTACGCGGTCGCCCCGGCGACCGCACCCAGCAGCACCAGGACGCCCGTGGGACGGGGGCCAGGAGGTGCACCGCCGGTGTCCGGGGCGAGCGGGTCGGCCGCCGGCAGGGGCCGGGGCGCATCGCCGCGGACGAGCACCGGCCCGGCCCAGGCCATCGCGACCAGGCCGACGATCGCCACGCCCGCCAGGTGCGGCGCGACCCCCATCACGGCGGAGGCCAGCCCGCCGACCAGGGCACCCACCAGGCCGCCGCCGCTGAACGCGGCGTGCAGGCCGGACAGCAGCGGCCGCCCGGCGCGGGCCTCGACCTCCACGCCGACGCTGTTGGCGGCGACGTTCACCGCACCGGTGACGGCGCCGAACAGGAACAGCCCGGCGCACAGCGCCGGGACGGTGCCGGCCAGCCCGGGCAGGACGGCGCTCACGCTCGCCGCCACGCCGGCCAGCGCCGCCAGCCGTCCGGTGCCGAACCGGGCGCACAGCGCGCCGGTGGCCTGCATGCAGGCGAGTGCGCCGAGCGACAGGCACAGCAGCGCGATGCCCAGGGCGGTGTGACCGGCGCCGGTGGCGGCGCTGACGTCGGGGACCCGGGCGGCCCAGCTGCCGAACACGAAGCCGTCGAGACCGAAGAGGAGGGCGACGGCGACCCGCAGCCGGCGCAGCGAGGGTGGGGCGGTCGGTGGGAGCGCCCGGGCGAACGCCGAACGGAGCAGACCCGGAGCCTGGGCAGGGGGACGCGAGGGCACAGAGATGACCATGGGAGACCTTCGGGGAGTGGGCGCGCAGCACCGCGGAACGGCTGGCGGGGGTCGGGGAGCACACGACCTCGGGCGCTGGGTTCCACGGTGCCACTCGGATGTGCGCAATGCGTGTCCATCCGGTGTCCAGCCGGCGTGAGAGCGCGCACGGTGTCGCAACGCACGTCCCGACCGCCCCTGCGGTTGCCGGACCAGCGCCGGGGACCGAGGGTCAGGACATGACCGGGACCTTCGCTCGTGGGCTGCTCGCCGGCGCCGCCGGCACCACCGCCCTCAACGCCGTCACCTACGTCGACATGCTGCGTCGCGGCCGTCCGGCCAGCAGCGTGCCGGACCGGACCGCCGCTGCGCTCGCCTCCGCCGCCGGGGTGGACGTGCCCGGCAGGGGCGCGGCGCGGGAGGCCCGGACCAGTGGCCTCGGTGCGCTGTTGGGGATCGGCAACGGCCTCGGCGTCGGCCTGCTGGCCAGCCTGGCCCGCGCCGGCGGGGTGCGGATGCCCGGACCGGTCGGCGCGGTCGTCACCGGTGCTGCCGCGATGGCGGCCACCGACGGCCCGACGGCGGCGCTGGGCGTGACCGATCCGCGCACCTGGACGGCCTCGGAGTGGGCGGCCGACGCGGTGCCCCACCTCGCGTACGGCGCCGCGGTGCAGGCCGTCGTCTCCGGGCTGCCGACGCGCAAGGAGCGGGTCCTGGTGAAGCAGCGCGCGTCGGCCGGGCTGGTCGCGCGGTCACTGCTGCTCGGTACGGCGGCCGGGTGCCGCAGCTCCCTCGGGCTGGCCGCGCCGACGCTCACCGCCGCCGACACCGGCGTCGTCAAGAAGCTGGGCTCCCTGCTCTCCGTGGGCGGCGAGGTCTACGCCGACAAGCAGCCGGGCATCCCGCCGCGGACCAGTCCTGCGGTCCTCCCCTCACGCCTGGCCAGCGGGGCCGGCGGCGCGGGGCTCCTGGCCCGGCGTCAGGGGCAGAACGCGGCGCTGCCGGTGCTGGCCGGGGCCGCCGGTGCCGCCGCCGGGTCCTTCGGCGGCCTGGCCTGGCGGCGCTGGGCAGCGGACCTGATGCCGGACTGGCAGGCCGCGCTGATCGAGGACGGCGTGGCCGTGCTCCTGGCCCTCGCCGCCTGCCTGCCCGGACGCCGGCGCTCCACCCGGCTGCGCGTGGTCAAGGTCCTCGACTGATCGGTCAGGCTCGCCAGCCGGGGTCGCGGCCGGTGAGCCCGAGCGCCCGGTCGAAGGCCGGGGCGTCGGCCGGTACCGCGACCGCGGGTCCGTACCAGCCGCCGTCCCGGCCCATCGGCGCCAGCGGCGCGACCGCCGCCAGCACCGCCTCCCCCAGCTCGGCCGGGACCCCGTAGCCCGCGCCGACCGCCCGGGCCAGGTCCCAGCCGTGCAGCGCGAACTCGGCGAGCATCAGCGGGCCGACGACGCCGGCGGGCATCGGGGTGGCGCCCAGCAGCGTCTCCCCCTCCCAGGCGGCGGGGTCGGCCCAGGCGTCGGCCGCGGTGTCCAGTTCGACGGGGACGGCGCCGGCCCACTGCTCGACCGGGACGCCGTCCAGGAACGGGGCCGGCCGCAGGCTGCTCCCGTCGTGCTCCAGCGGCATCCCGGTTGCGGCGCGCTGGGACAGCAGGGCGGCCCAGGCCAGGTGGTCGACCAGCGCGCGGACGTCGTAGTCGCCGCACGGCGTGGGTGCGGTGAGCTGATCGGGGCGGACGGCGGCGAGCGCGCTCGCGGCCAGGCCCGAGGCGGCACGCACCGCGGCCGGCGGGCTGAGGGGGAAGGTCATGGCCCCAGCCTGCCCGGTCCCGGCGCGGCGGTCGCGCGGCTCAGGTCGCCGGGCCGGACTCCTCGGCCGCGGCCAGCAGCCAGCCGGGTCCCGAGACCCGGGCGGTGTCCGGGAGCCGCTCCCGCAGTCCCCGGTCCGCGGTGACCACCAGCAGGTCGTCGTCGCCGTCGGCGAGGTCGGCGGCGGTCGCGGCCAGCGCGTCGTCGCCGCTCCCGGGCGCCCGGACCAGCCGGAGTCCGGCCGGGGCCTCGACCTCCCGGGCCTGGCCCTCGACCACCGCGACCAGCGCGGTCACCAGGACCGGTTCGCCGTCCGGGCCGGCCAGGTCCCGGCCGGGCAGCGCGGCCAGCTGCTCCAGCAGCCGGGCGGTGGCGCCGGCCCGGTCGCGCCACCAGCCGTCGGGCCGGGACCCGACGGTGTTGGCGACGTCGACCAGCAGAACCGTCATCGGCGTCGTGAGGCGCCGAGCACCGCGGTGGCGACGAAGAAGAGCAGCCCGACGATGGCCAGCCAGAACAGGCCCTCCACGACCATCCCGATCACGGTCACGGCGACCCAGACGAGGAGCAGCAGGAGCAGGAGACGGAGCACAGCACCGACCGTAGCGAGGTCAGCTGCCCTCTGCCGCCCCCAGCCGCCAGTAGCCCATGAAGGCCACCGCGGTGCGCGGGACGCCGAGGTCGCGGACCAGCCGGCGGCGCAGCTTCTTGACCATGCCCGCCTCCCCGGCCAGCCAGGCGTAGCAGCCGTCGGGCCGGCGCTCGGGCACCTCCCAGAGGATGCCGCCCTCCAGGTCGACGTCCTCGGGGTCCTGCCCTGCGGTGCGCGCGGCGACGCCGAGCTCGCAGAGCGCAGCGTGCACGGCCGGGCCGAGCGCCTCGCCGCGGGCGCGTCCGCCGCGGACCAGCCAGCGGACCTCGACCCCCGGCGGCACCGTGAGCGACAGCACGTCCCCGGCCTCGGGGACCTCAAGCACGGCGACGGTGCGCCGGCCGGCGGGCAGCGACTCCACGATCGCGCTGATCGCCGGGACGGCGGTCTCGTCCCCGGCGAGGAACAGGGTGCCGTCGGCCGGCGGGGCCCACTCGACGCCCCAGGGCCGGCCGGAGGCCGCCCCGCCCGGACCGGGCCGGTCGGGGCCGAGCACCACGATCGGGTCGCCCGGGACGGCGGCGGCGGCCCAGCTGGCGGCCGGGCCGGGGTGCCCGTCCTCGACCCCGTGCAGGACGACGTCGACGTCCAGCTCGCCGAGCTGGGGGCGGGCGGCGCGCACGGTGTAGGTGCGCAGGTACGGGCGGCGGTCGTCGGGGAGGGCGCAGTAGTCCGCGTACCAGCCCGGGCCGTCGGTGAGCAGGTCGGTCACCGGGGCGCCGTCCCGGGAGAGCACCAGCTTGATCCGCTGGTCGGCGCCTGCCGCACCGAAGCCGGTGAGCTCCGGGCCGGTGAGGGTGATCCGCAGGAAGCTGGGGCTCAGCCGCTCGACGCGCTGCACCGTGACGGCGAAGAAGCGGTACTCCGGCGCGGTGACCGGCTGCTGGACCACCGGTTGCGGCTCGGCCGGGCTCTCGAGAACCGCCGTTCCGGCACGTCCGGGCATCGCCGTGGACATCGCTTCTCCCGTGCTCGTCGTGACCGACTCGTGCGCAGCCGGACAATGGTGAGGCTAGCCTAACCAGGCTGCCGAGGGAACGTCTCGACAGAGATCGGCGGCACGGAGCGGCTCACCGGGTGTGCGGCGCCCGCCCCAGCGCGGCGCAGATGACGTCCGCGACCGACTCCGGGTCCTCGTGCTCCCAGAACCGGAGGACCCGCCACCCCAGCTCGGTCAGCACCGCGTCGGTGCGCCGGTCCCGGACGAGGTTGGCGGTCAACTTCGCCGCCCACCCGGCCTCTCTGCAGGGGCCCGCCGCGAGCTTGCGAGCGGTGGGGGCAGAGAGGTCCTTCATCCGTCGATGAAGACGACGAGGCGCCGGCCCTTCCACACCAGGTCACCGCGGGCGCGGGTCTCCCGGCAGGGCCGGACGTCGACTCGGTAGCGGACGCCTCGGGCGTGCAGGCGCCGGCGGACGGCGAGCTCCGGCGCGGTGTCCCGCCGGCCGCGCCGGCGGAAGCGGGCCCGCACCGGAGCTGACGAGGGGTCCGGGGCGCGCCGGAGGTCGACCCCCGCCGCACTCACACCTGGGCGACGGCCGGGGCCTGCGGTGCGGGCCGGGCCGCCGCGGTGGCGATCTCGACGAGCCGGCACAGGCCGTTGACCAGCCGCAGCTGCTCCGGCGTCTGCACCGGTGAGGTGAGCAGCGCCGGGCTGCCGACCAGGTAGGCGACGGTCTTGGCGCGGGACAGCGCCACGTTCAGCCGGTGCCGGTCGAGCAGGAAGTCCAGCCGCCGGGGCACGTGGGCACCACTGGAGGCGGCCAGGGTGAAGACGGCCACCGCCGCCTCCCGGCCCTGGAACTTGTCCACCGTGCCGACCTCCACCTCACCCAGCCCGACCGCGGCGAGTGCGCTGCGCACCTGGTTGACCTGCGCGTTGTACGGCGTGACGACCAGGACGTCGGCCGGCCCCATCACCCGCTCGACCCCGCCGGTCCGCCAGCTCCGGCCCATCAGCCCGGCGACGAGCTCGGCGACGACGGCCGCCTCCTCCGGGGAGGCGGAGCCGTTGCCCTCGTGCACCACCGGCACCCAGCCGATCCCGGCCGGTGCCGCCCACCGGGCCGGGGCGTCGAGCTCGTTGTCGGCCGTGACCGGCGCCGGCTGCAGCTCCCCGCCGTAGGACAGCCCGGAGACCACCCGGCACAGCGCCGGCGCCATCCGCCAGCTGCGGTCCAGGAACACCCCCCGGTCGGCGGTGAGCACCTCCTGCTCGCCCAGTACGTGCTGCAGTGCGGAGACGTCGGCGCCGTCGGGGTGGATGCCCCGGCCGGGCTGGCGCAGCTGCTGCGGGTCACCGAGCAGCACCAGGTTGGTCGCGGCCCGGCTCACCGCCAGCGTGTTGGCCAGGGACAGCTGCCCGGCCTCGTCGACGACCAGCACGTCCAGCCGGCCGGCCAGCTCCGGACGGGCGAACAGCCACGACGTCCCGGCCACCAGGTCGACGTCCCCACCGTCGAGGGCGTCGACGACCTGGCCGTTGGAGCCGACGCACTGCACGTCGGCGTCGCGGCACCGCTGCAGCTCATCGGCCTTCTGCAGCGCCCGGACCGGCACCCCGGCCTCCCGGGCGGCCGCCATCACCGCGTCGAGCAGGTTGCCGATCACCTTGTGGCTGGAGGCGGTCACGCCCACCCGCTTGCCGGCGCGGACCAGGTCGACGACGGCGCGGGCGCCGGTGTACGTCTTCCCCGCTCCCGGCGGGCCCTGGACCGCCAGCACTCCGCCGTCGAGCAGCCCGGCCAGCCGGCGCACCGCGGCCGCCGACTCCTCCCCGGGCTCCCGCTGCGGTGCCCCGGCGAGCAGCCGTGGCGGCCGGCGCAGCAGCAGGTCACGGGCCGATCGGACGGGACCCGGGGCGTCGATGCCGCTGCCCGCCACCTGCTCGCCGAGGTCGGTGAGCGCGGCCCGGAAGAGCTTGTCGCTCGGCGGCGAGGTGGGCAGCAGACCGGTCGGGTGCTCGAGGGCGGCGGCCGCGCCGCGCGCCAGCACCACCCAGCCGGCGGTCGGGTCGATGTCGACGACCGAGCTGGTGAGCCGCTTCCCGTCCGCGGCGGGCAGCAGGTGCTCGTACCGGTTGCCGGCCGACACCTTGGTCTCCTGCGGCGGGAACCGGTAGCGCCAGTGCTGTGACCGCTGCGCCGCACCGACCAGCTCGGGCGCCTCCAGCGGGCCCAGCGCCGGGGTCTCCCGCTCCAGGTCGTCCGCGGCCAGGTCACGCAGCCGGAAGTACTCCCACCAGGCCGAGCGAGCCTCCCGGGCGTGCCAGCCCAGCTGCTGGGCCAGCAGCCAGGTGGCCTCCTGCTCCGGGGTCCGGTCGGTGTCGGGCAGCCCGGCGGTCAGCCGGAGCTCCAGCTCCTCGCGCAGCTCCTGAGCCGCGGCGTTCTCCGCGGAGCCGTCCGGGTCGCCGTCCTCCGGCCGGACCAGCCGCGCACCGGAGGCGAGCAGCTCGGTGCGCCGGGCCTCCAGCCAGTCGCGCAGCTCCCGGGTGGAGACGCAGTCGTCGCGGTTGTAGGCCTCGATCTGGTCGAGCAGCGCCTGGTCGCGGGTGGCGAGCCAGCGTTCGAAGGCGACGATGCTCTCCCCGGCGTCCGACACGTCGGCGCCGTGCACGCGGGTGTGCCCGCGGTAGTAGTCCTCCACCTGCTTGATCGAGTACGACTCCTTGCTCAGCCGCAGCCCCTGGCGCACCACTGCGTAGAGGTCGACGAGGACGTCGGCCCGCAGCAGCCGGTCGACCTCGGCCTCCCGGGTCTGCAACCGGGCCGACAGCGTCTTGAGCCGGGTCGGCTCGTAGGGCGCGTAGTGGAAGACGTGCATCGCCGGGTCCGCGGCGTGGGCTGCGGTCAGGTGGTCGACCAGCGCTTCGAACGCGAGACGCTCGGCAGCGGACTGGTCGTCAGCGGCCGGGTCGCAGCCCCAGAAGGCGGTGAACTCCCCGGCGGTGTCCAGGACCCCCCACAGGTACTCCAGCCCGGCGTCGCCGGCGAAGGGATCGCCCTCGATGTCGAAGAACAGGTCGCCGGCGCTCGGCGGCGGCAGCAGCTCGAAGCCGCGCCCCGGCTCGCGCGGCAGGAACTCGTAGGTGGGCAGCCCGGACTCGCGCTCCTGCACCTGCAGCCGGGCCTGCTGGGTGAGCCGCTCCCGCGAGCTGCGGCCGATGGCGTCGGGCAGCTCGTCGGGGGTGCGGGTGGCCAGCGCGGTGACGGTCGGGACACCGGCCTCGACCAGCGCGGTCGCGTGGTCGCGGCGCATGAAGGCCACGAGGGACAGCGAGTCCTCCTCGCGCCAGCGCGCGGTGCAGGTCTCCCGCCAGGGGCAGACGCCGCAGTGCGCGTTCGGGTACGGCGGCGCCAGCTCCCCGTCAGCGAGCCGGGCGAGGAACCGGGTGCGGGCGGCCCGGGTGTAGGCCTCCGCGTCGGAGTACCGGAACACCAGCTCCTGCTGGTCGCCGGTGACCACCGTGAGCAGCTCGGGCGGCACGCCCTGCAGCCCGGCCAGCAGGTCGCCGTACAGCGCCATCTGCAGCAGGGCCGGCACCTTGATCCGGCGGGCCAGCTTGGTGTCGGCGACGTCGTAGGCCCAGGCCCCCAGGTCACTGACCCGGTCGGTGCGCTTGAGCAGGAAGTCGGCGTGCCCGCGCCAGGTGCCGTCGAAGAAGGTGGCCTGGTAGACGACGTCCGCGCCGGCGCGCATCGCGGCGAGCGTCTCGGCCTGGGCCCGGTGCAGGCCGGCGGCGTCCTTCCCCGACGGCCCGGTGACCTCCACGACCGACAGGCCCCGGTCCCGCAGGCGCTGCACGTGCCGCTCCTCGTGCGCCATGCCGTGGGCGGCGACCAGCTCGGTCATCGGGTCGACCGCCGGCGGCCGGCTCCGGGAACCGCGGGCGACCTCGAGGGAGAGCCGGGTGAGGTGCTCGCACTCGATGAAGCCGGTCAGGTCACTGGCACTGACCACCAGCGCGCCGTCGGACTCGTACACCGTTGCCCCCGTCCCCTCCCCCGGGTGGAGGAGCTGCCGCGACCGTACGGCGGGGGTACGACACGACGGCGGAGGCGCCGACCAGACCCGGTCCCAGCCCCCGGGTCAGCTCAGGAAGCGGTCCACGACCGGCGCCAGCTCCGGTGCCTCGGTGACCAGGGCGAGGTGTCCGCCGCGGTAGAGGTGCAGCTCCGCACCCGGGATCAGCCGGGCCATCAGGCGGGGGTTCACCTCGGGGATGATCGGGTCGTCGTCCCCGGCCAGGACCAGCGTCGGCTGCTGGATCATGCGGAGCAGCGGCAAGCTCGTCCAGCCGGCGCCGGCCGCCAGCTGGTAGTAGTAGCCGCGCCGCGGACCCAGCCGCGACTGGGCGTGCAGCGCCTCGGCGGCACGCTCGGGGTGCTGCCGCATCGTGCCGCCGTAGATCTCCCCCGCGATGTCGCGGGCGTAGTCGGGGTCGCGGTGCCGCCGCGGGGTGAGCATCTTGGACAGCACCCGTGGGTGCGCCGGCACCATGAGCGATCCCGTCCCGGTGGCGGCGAGCACCAGCCGCCGACAACGCCGCCGGTGCTGCACGGCGAACTGCTGTGCCAGGCCGCCACCCCAGGAGAAGCCGAGGACGTCGACGGCCTCCCGGTGGCCCAACTGGGAGAGCAACCCTGCGACGACCGGCGCGAACGTCATCATCGTGTAGGGCAGGACCGGCTTCGGGGAGCCACCCACGCCCGGGACGTCGAAGCGGATCACCTCACGCCGCGGGTCGAGCGCGTCGACGAAGGGCTGCAGGACCTCCAGGCTGGCGCCGATGCCGTTCAGCAGCAACAGCGGCGTCAGGGTGCCGTCGCCGGGCCGGACCGAGACGCGCAGCGTCCGGCCCCCGACGGTGAAGGTGCGCAGCTCCGGTCCCCCGCTCACTTGTCGAACACGTACGTGCCGGGTGCTGTGCCCAGGGTGGGCCGCCCGCCGCCGAGCTCCGTCGGGGCGGGGACCTCCTCGCCGGACCGCTCCGCCACCCACCGGGTGTAGTCCGTCCACCACGACCCTTTCTCGGTCTGTGCCGAGGCGAGCCACTCGTCGGCGTCCGGGACGTTGGGCGAGGCCGTCCGCCAGGTCGACTTGGGGTTGGTGGGCGGGTTCACCAACGAGGCGATGTGCCCGCTGGTGGAGAGCACGAAGCGGCTGTCGCCGCCGAGCAGCTGGGTGGTCGCGTAGCAGGACTGCCAGGGGCAGAGGTGGTCGGCGATCCCGGCGACCACGTAGGCGTCGACGGTGACCGCGGACAGGTCGACCGGCGTGCCGAGCATGGTGGCGGCCCCCGGCTTCGTCAGGGAGTTGCTCACGGCCATCTCCAGGAAGCCCTGGTGCAGCGCCGCGGTCATCCGGGTCGTGTCGGCGTTCCAGAAGAGGATGTCGAACGCGGCCGGCGGCTTGCCCTGCAGGTAGTTGTTGACCCAGTAGTTCCAGATCAGGTCGTTGGGCCGCAGCCAGGCGAAGACCTCCGCCAGCGTCGCGCCGTCCAGGTACCCCTTCTTCGCCGACGCCCGGGTGGCCGCCTCGGCGGACTTCTCGTCCAGGAACGCCCCCACCGTGCCGCCCCGGGCCTGGTCGAGCACGGTCACCGCGAAAGTGGCCGACGCGACGCGGTCCTGCTGGCCGACGGCAGCCAGGTGGCCGAGCACCATGGCGGTGATGATGCCGCCGGAGCAGAAGGACATCAGGCCGGTCTGCTCCGCACCGGCGATCCGCTCGGCCGCGGCCATGGCGTCCAGCACCGCCTGCCCGTAGGTGTCCAGGCCCCAGTCGGCGTGCCTGGCGTCGGGGTTGCGCCAGGACATCATGAAGACCTGCTGCCCACCGCCGACGACGTGCTCGACGATGCTGCGACCCTCGGCGAGGTCGGCGATGTAGAACTTGTTGATCGTCGGCGGCACCATCACCAGTGGGACGGCGTGCACCGTCGGCGTGGTGGGCCGGTACTGGATCAGCTCGAAGACCGGCGTCCGCAACACGACGACGCCGGGGGTGCGCGCCAGGTCCTTACCCACCTCGAAGGCGTCCGGCTCGACCATCGAGGGCACCCGGGGCGCCGAGGACAGGTCACGGACCAGCCGCCTGGTGCCGGACACCGCGCTGCGCCCGCCCGTGTCGATCGCCGTCTTCCACGCCGAGGGGTTCAACGCCGGGTTGTTGCTGGGCGCCAGGGCCTCGACGATGTTGGTCACGGAGAACCGGATCCGCTCGTCGTGGGCCCAGGGCAGGGCTGCGTCGTCGACCAGTCGGGCCGCCGTCTGCGCCGTCACCAGGTGCGCCTGCATGGCCCGCTTCAGCACCGGGTTGCCGGACCATGCGGGGTCGACGTAACGCTTGTCCTTGGCGTTCGGCGCCACCTCGGAACGGCCGAGCCCGATGCGACCCCACTCCCCGACGAGCCGGCCGGTGTGGCCGAGCACGGTGCGCGGACGGCGGGCGAGCGCCGCGGTGAAGCGGAGACTGCTGCTGACCGGTGGTACCAACCGGCGCAGCGGCCCGAGCGCAGCGTCGGTCAGGATCATGTCCAGCCCGGTAGCCGATTCGGCGATCCGCTCCGGCTCGGCATCGGGATCGCCGCCGGTGGTCGACGCCGCCACCGGTACGGACCGTGCGATGCCCTGCCCGGACGAGCGCACGGGGCCGCTCACGTCGTACTCCTCGGGCCGAGCTGGACTGACCGTGGTGGGGTGGTGCGGAGCTGGCACACGAGGGCTCCTCGTCTCGACACGCTGGCGGTCACGCGATGGTCCATCCGGGCGTACTGGACGTGATGCCCATCACACAGCCCGCAGGCCGGCGGGGCAACCGGGCAGCCCGGCGACGAGCCGCGTGCTGCTCTCCTCGTGCGGCACGCCGGGGATTCGACGTCCTGGGCTCCACGAGGGGCCAGACCAGGACACCCAGCGAGGACACATCGCCGCCTACATCGAAAGACACATGTTTGGATGTGTCCTCGCCTCCTGCACACCTACACCTGCCGCCTGCGCCTGGGGCAGCGGTTTCACCCTTTCTCCACTTCGGTAGAAAGCGCGCTGTGCCCGCGACGCTGAACTCCGTGGCCGCGGCCGCGGGGGTCAGCACCAGCACCGCGAGTCGCGCCCTCTCCGGCCACCCGGCCGTGCTGCCCAGCACGCGCGCCCGGGTGGAGGCGGCCGCCGCTGCCCTCCAGTACCAACCCAACCGCACCGCCAGCGCCCTGCGCACCCGGCGCACGGGGCTGATCGGACTGGTCGTCAACAGCCTGCGGACGGCGACGTTCCACACGATCGCCGAGACCCTGCAGGGCTGGGCCGCCGAACACGACTACCAGGTGCTGGTCTGCACCACCGGCGGCGACCCGGCGCGTGAGGCGGCGTTCCTGCAGATGGCCCGCCAGCACCACTTCGACGGCGTGGTGATCGCCGGTTCCGGCGCGAACACCGACCTGGTCAACGTCCTGGTGCAGGAGGGCCGTGCGGTCGTGACGATGAACCGCGAGGTACCGGGCTCGCTGGCCCCGTCGGTGATGTCGGCCTACGAGACCGCCGCCCGGATGGCCACCGACCACCTGCTCCAGCTGGGGCACACCCGGATCGCCGCGATCGAGGGCCGACCGGAGGTGACCTCCGGCCGGCTGCACCACGCCGGCTTCCTGGCCGCGATGGCCACCGCCGGCGTCCCGGTCCGCGACGAACTGGTCTGCCGGGGGCCCTTCACACCTGACTTCGGCCGGTGGGCCGCCAGGCAGCTGCTCGACCTGGCCGAACCGCCGACGGCCCTGCTGGTGACCAACCACGAGGCGTCGTTCGGCGCACTGCCGGTGGTCGGGGACAGCCACCTGGTGGTGCCCGACCAGCTGTCGGTGATCTGCACGGAGGACGAGCCGTTCTACCTGTGGTGGTCCCCGCCGGTCACCACCGTGGACAACCGCGCCGAGCAGCTGGCCACCTGCGCCGCCGGCCTGCTGCTCGCCCAGCTGACCGCTGGCAGGTCAGCCGAGCCGGCGCCCCGGGCCGAGGTCGTGCCGCCGGTGCTCGTCGAGCGGGGGACGACCGCACCGCCGGCCTGACCCACCATCGGGCCGCCGCGGGGAAGTGACCACGGCGGCCCGGTGGTGCGACCAGCTCAGCCGACCACCTCGGACAGCTCCGGGGCGAAGCCGTCCAGCAGGTAGGGCAGGCTCAGGGCGCTGGCGAACTGCAGGGCCGCGTAGTCCTCGCCCTCGATGAAGATCGACCGGCCCTCGGCGACGGCGGGGAGCCCGGACAGCACCGGGTCGCCCTCGATCCCCGCGCGCTCGGTGTCGGAGCCGGACTGGAAGACCAGCACGTCGGCGTCGAGCATCCGGGCCTCCTCCCGGCTGACCGTCCCGTAGAACTCGCTCTGCGCCGCGGCGTCCAGGGCCGGGTCGACGACCATGCCCAGGTCCAGGAAGAACCGGGTGCGCGTGTCGGCGGAGGTGTGGAAGGGGTACTCGCCCTCGTAGGCCGGGCCGGACAGGGTGACCGTCTTCCCCTCCAGCTCCGGGTGCTCGGCCCGCGCCGCCGCGATCTGCTCCTCGACGTCGGCGATGAGCTCCTCGGCGCGGTCGGGCTGGCCGAGCGCCTCGCCGGTGATCCTGGTCTGCTCCTGCCACGGGGTGCCGAAGGCGATGAACTCCTCCGGCTGCACGACCGTCGGGGCGATCGCGCTCAGCGTCTCGTACTCGTCCTCGGTCAGGCCGGCGGTGACGGCCATGATCAGGTCCGGGTCGAGCGCGGCGATCTGCTCCGGGTCGACCTCGGCGCGCGGCAGGATCTCCGGGTCGGCGTCCCCGGCCGCCTCGTCGGCCCACGGGAAGAAGACGTCGTCCTCGGGGCCGAAGGCGTACCGGACGGCGACCGGGACGACGCCGAAGGCGAGGATCGCGTCCTGCTCGGTGTAGCCGAGGGAGACCACGCGCTCGGGCTCCTCGGGGATCTCCGTCGTCCCGTAGGCGTGCTCGATGATGACCGGGAAGGCGGAGTCACCGGCCGAGCCGGTGGCGGCCGCGGCCGGCTGTTCGTCGGACTCCGACGAACAGCCGGCCAGGACGGCGACCGCGAGGACGGGAAGGGCCAGCGAGGTGGCGGACGTGCGTCGCATGCGCGAACGGGATGGGGGCATGCGCTCTTCTTACATGAGGGCAGCCTTACCTAAGTAGTCGGCACCGTTCGCGGTACCCGCCGGAGGGCGGTCAGCCCACCCGCTCGAACACCGCGGCGAGCCCCTGCCCGCCGCCGATGCACATCGTCTCCAGTGCGTAGCGGGCCTCCCGGCGGCGCATCTCATGGGCGAGCGTGGCCAGGATCCGGGCACCGGTCGCGCCCACCGGGTGTCCCAGGGAGATGCCGGACCCGTTGACGTTCACCCGTTCGCGGTCGTCCGCGCCCAGGCCCCACTCCCCCAGGCAGGCCAGCACCTGGCTGGCGAACGCCTCGTTGAGCTCGATGAGGTCCATGTCGGCCAGCGTCAGCCCGGTCTGCTTCAGCACCGCGGCAGTGGCCGGGACCGGGCCGATGCCCATCGTCTCCGGCGGCACGCCCGCCACGGCCCAACCGGTCAGCCGGACGAAGGGCTGCCAGCCGCGGCGATCGGCCTCGGCACGGGTGGTCACCACGCAGACGGCGGCGCCGTCGTTCTGGCCGGAGGCGTTCCCGGCGGTCACCGTCGCCTCCGGGTCGACCCGGCCCATGACCGGCCGCAGACCGGCCAGGTCCTCCATGGTCGTGTCGGGGCGGGGGTGCTCGTCCTCGGTGACCGTGCGGGCCGGCGTCTTCCGGGTGCCGGGCACCTCGACGCCGATGATCTCGTCGGCGAACCGGCCCTCGCGGATGGCGGCGCCGGCGGCCTGCTGGGAGCGCAGCGCCCAGGCGTCCTGCTCGAGCCGGTCGACCGAGTACTCCCGCCGCACGTTCTCCGCGGTCTCCAGCATGCCGCCGGGCACCGGGTGGTGCAGGCCGCCGGCGGTCTCGCGGGCCCGGGCCAGCCGGTCGTGCAGCATGACGCCGTCGCCCTTCGCGCCGGTGCGCAGCCCCAGCGCGTAGTGCTCGACGTTGCTCATCGACTCCACACCACCGGCCACGACCACCTTGCCGGCGCCGGCCGCCACCTGCATCGCGGCGTAGATCACCGCCTGGAGGCCCGAGCCGCACCGCCGGTCGATCTGCAGGCCGGGGACCTGCACGCCCAGGCCGGCGTCCAGCGCGGCGATCCGGCCGATCGCCGGGTTCTCACCGCTCGGGCTGCAGTTGCCGAGGATGACGTCGTCGACCTCGCCCTCCCCCAGCCCGGTTCTCTCGACCAGCCCACGCAGCGCGGTGGCGGCGAGCTCGTTGGCGGACAGACCGGCGAAGACCCCGCCGAATCGACCGACGGGCGTGCGGACCGGGGAGCAGATGACGACGTCGTCCATGCCCCGACTCTGCCAGCTCCCGGCCGCGCACGGGCAGTGGGACCGGCTGCTGGCCGGGAGCCGACGCCGTCGGGGTGTCAGTCGCGCGGCTTCGCGATCACCTCGTGCACGGAGGACTTCACCGAGTCGGGCAGGACCTTGCTCATCGCCTCCTGCGCCCGGGTCATCAGCGAGCCGGCGAGGACCTCCTTCTTCCCGGCCATGAGCCCCTCGAAGCCCTGCGCGGCGACCTTGGCCGGGTCGTCCTTGGGCCCCTCGCCCATGGCCGTGTCCTCCAGGTCCGCCCGGGGGAAGAAGTCGGTGTCCGTGGGGCCGGGCATCAGCGAGGTGATCGTGACGGCGGAGTCCTTGAGCTCCTGCTGCACGGCCTCGGTCAGCGACTGGACGAAGGACTTGGAGGCGTTGTAGACCGGCTGGTAGGCCCCGGGCATGGTCGCCGCGACCGAGGAGGTCACCAGCACCCGCCCGGCGTTGCGGCCGGTCATCTGCACGAGCACGAGCTTCAGCAGTGCGGCGGTGGAGACCACGTTGAGCTGCATGACCGCCAGGTCCTCGGCCCAGTCGGTGTCGACGAACGCACCCCCACGGCCCACGCCGGCGTTGAGCGCGGCGGCGTCCAGCGGCCGGCCGAGGCCCAGCACCCGGTCCCACAGCTGCTCGATCCCCTCAGGGGTGCGCAGGTCGGCCTGGACGGCGATCACCTCGGTGCCCTCGCCGCGCAGCTTCGCCGCCGCGGTGTCGATGCCGGCGTCCTCGGCGTCGATCACCAGGTCGAAGCCGTGCTGGGCGAACTGCTTGGCGAGCTCGAAGCCGATCCCGCTGGACGCCCCGGTCACCAGGGCGAGCGGCGTGGTCGGCGTGGTGTCAGTCATGCCCGCGCGGTACCCGGCTCCAGCCGGACCTCACCCGCCGGCGACCACCTTTTCGGTTCGCCGGCGTCCGATCCCCGGTGCTGGTGGCCGCACCCGGGGTCAGGGAGCGCGGCCAGGGAGCACCCTGGCACCCCCTGCTGACGGTTTCCTGTGCGTCGGCTCAGACTCGACCCATGACCGAGGACACCGGGCCGGCCGGGAACGCCGGCGTGATCTGTTCGGCGAAGGGCTGCCGGGAGCCGGCGTCCGTCGTCCTGGTGTGGAACAACCCGAAGGTGCACACGCCCGACCGGGAGAAGACCTGGACCGCGTGCGAGGCGCACCGCGAGCAGCTCTCGCACCACCTGGCGATCAGGTCGTTCCTGCGCCGCGTCGAGCCGGTCACCCCCCTGCGGTAGCTTCAGCGGCGCACACGGGAGCCCGGGCGCGGGCTGAGAAGGCGGACGACCACCGCCGACCGTCCACACCTGATCCGGTTCATGCCGGCGGAGGGAGCTGCTCGATGCTCGCTGCTCGATTCCACGCACCCGGTCGACCCCTGGCCCTGGACGACGTCCCGGTGCCCGAGCCGGCCCCCGACGAGGTGCGGGTGCGGGTGCGCGCGGCCGGGGTCTGCGGCACCGAGCTGCACTTCACCGACGGCCTGTACGCCCCGTCCCGGACGCCGATGACCCTGGGCCACGAGGCGGCCGGCACGGTCGACGCGGTCGGTTCCGCGGTCACCGGCTGGGCCGAGGGCGACCGGGTCGCCGTCTACTACTACCTGTTCTGCGGCAGCTGCCGCTGGTGCCTGCGCGGCCGGCAGAACCTGTGCCTGGCCCCGCGCGGCGTGCTCGCCTTCGCCGCGGACGGCGCCTTCGCCGAGCAGCTCGTGGTGCCGGCGCACTGCCTGGTCCGGTTGCCCGACGAGCTCTCCTTCGAGGCGGCCGCACCGCTGTGCTGCGCCGGCACCACCGCGGTGCACGCACTGACCGAGGCCGGGGTCGAGCCCGGTGACGTGGTGGTCGTGCTCGGCGCCGGCGGCGTGGGCCTGGCCGCGGTGCAGGAGGCCCGGCGACGCGGCGGCGTGGTCGTGGCCGTCAGCCGGGACGACGCCCGCCGGTCGGCCGCCCGGTCTGCCGGGGCCGTGGCCGCGGTCTCCCCCGCCGAGCTCGCCGAGACGGTGGCCCGGCTGCCCGGCGGGCAGGGCGCCGACGTCGTCGTCGAGCTCGCCGGGGTGACGGCGACCCTGGAGCTGGCGACGGCGGTGCTCGGCCGCCGCGGCCGGCTGGTGCTGGTCGGCTACAGCGCCGACGCACTGACGGTGAGCCCGCTGGGGATGGTGGTCGCCGAGCAACGGGTGATCGCCAGCGTGGGCAGCACGCTGGCCGAGCTGGAGCAGGCGGTGTCCCTGGCCGCAGCGGGGCAGCTCGCACCGCCGGTGGCCGGCCGGATGCCGCTGACCGAGGTCAACGAGGCGCTGGACCGGCTGCGCGCCGGGGACGTCGCGGGCCGGCTCGTGCTCGTCCCCTGACGCCCCGCAGTCGCGCGCCGGGCGGCGTGTGAGGATCAGCGCTCGTGCGACCACGCGGCAAGGACACCCCCCTCCCCCGGGAGGTCGGCGTCCTGGCGATCGTCGCCTTCGTCGTCGCGCTCGGCTTCGGCATCGTCGCCCCGGCGATCCCGCTGTTCGTCCGCGACTACGGGGTCGGCACCACGGCCGTCGGGTTCGCCATCAGCGCCTTCGCCTTCTTCCGGTTCATCTCCGCCTTCGCCGGGGGGTCGCTGGTCGAGCGGATCGGCGAGCGGGCGGTGCTCGCCGCCGGGCTGGCGATCGTCGCGGTCGCCACCGCCGCGGCGGCCCTGGCCGGCAACTTCCCGCTCTTCGTCGCCCTGCGCGCCGCCGGCGGGGTGGGCAGCGCGATGTTCACCGTGGCCGCCCTCTCGCTGCTGCTGCGCACGGCACCTGCGGCGCAGCGCGGCCGGGCGGCGGCCACCTACCAGGGCGGTTTCATCCTCGGCGGCATCGCCGGCCCGGCAGCCGGTGGGTTCCTGGCCGAGATCTCGCCGCGGCTGCCGTTCTTCGTCTACGGCGGCTTCCTGCTGATCGCCGGGGTCGTCGCGCTGGTCCTGCTGCGGCCGTCCGCGCTGCCCCCGGTGACCGGGGTGGCGACCGGCGTGCCGCCGTCCCTCGACCAGGTCAACGCCGGCGGGCCCTCGACCGCGGCCGTGCCCCCGGCGGGTGCCGACGGCGGGGGGCTGCGCGCGGCGCTGCGGTCCCGGGCCTACGTCGCGGCGCTGGTGGCCAACCTCGGCGTGGGCTGGGTGCTGTTCGGCGTCCGCAACTCGCTGGTGCCGCTCTACGTGACCGAGGAGCTGGGCAAGACGGTGGCCTGGGCCGGCGCCGGGCTGCTGGCCGGGTCGGTGGCCCAGGCCGTCGGGCTGCTGCGGGCGGGGCGGCTGTCGGACACCTGGGGCCGCCGGCCCTCGCTCCTGCTGGGGTCGGGGCTGGCAACCGCGGCGATCGCCGTCCTGGCGCTGCCGCCGACGACCGCGGCGTTCCTGCTCTCGATGGCCACCTTCGGGCTGGGCGCCTCCCTGCTGGCCAGCGTGCCGGCCGCGGTGGTCGGTGACGTCAGCCCCGCCCGGGGCGGGCGGGTGGTGGCGGTCTTCCAGATGGTCGCCGACCTGGGCGCGGTGGTCGGGCCGCTGGCCGCCGGCTGGCTCACCGACACCTTCTCCTACCAGGTCGCCTTCGCCGTCAGCGCGGCCGTGTTGGGTGCGGCGCTGCTCGCTGCGCTGGCGATGCCACGGGAGCGCCCGGCCAGCTGAGCCGCCGTCAGCGGCGGTGCGCCGTCCCATGACCGTGGTCGGCCGCGTAGGCGGCCAGGACGTCGGCCACGGAACCGCCGCCGCCGTTGAGGAAGTGCGCGTCCACGACCCGGCTGAAGTCGGCGACGGCGTGCGCCAGGAGCTCGCCACCCACCCGCACGTCGGCTCGTGGGGCCGTGCGCGCGGTGGCGCTGAGCAGGACCGCGACCTCGATCACGGCCGGCAGCGAGGACTCCGTCTCGCTGTCGCGGAAGTAGTAGGTCTCGGCGTACTGGGTGAGGTCGATCCGGGCCTGCGCGAGGTCAGCGGCCAGGTCCGCCAGCACCGGGGCGGCCAGCTGCCCCTGCGGATCGGTGAGCAGCGCGGCGGAGTCGACCCGGCGCAGCAGGGACAGCCGCAGCGCCAGGGCACGGCGGCGGACCAGCGCAGGATGGATCTGCAGCACCCAGCTGACCGCCGCGGTGAGCAGCGCGAAGCCGAGCAGCGCCTGGACCGGGACGACGATCCGCAGCCAGTCCGCCGTCGGCACGATGTCACCGAAGCCCAGCGTCCCCAGCGTCACCAGCGTCACCAGCGAGACGTAGAGCGCGTCCAGGAACCCGCGCCGCTGCTGCGGCTCCAGTGCGCCCTCCAGCGCGAAACCGTCGGCCAGGTGCGGCCAGTAGACCAGCGCGAAGCCCACCGCCGTCAGCGCCACCCAGGCGAAGACGACGACCACCAGGGCCAGGGGCCCGGCCAGCACGCTGGCCCGACCTCGTGCCCGGGGCCGCCGCCCGGCCCACCACACGACCGCCATCACCCGCCGGCTCAGCTGTCCCCGCCCGCTGGGGTGCCACAGGGTGTGGAAGACGTCCCGCAGCACCACGAGCAGCACAGCAGCGCCGGCCGCGCTCACCGCCCAGACCTGCACGCTCCCCACGGGCTCAGCCTGCCGACCGGCCCGGACCGGTCCCGCGGCGGGTCCCCCGGCGGGTCAGAGCCAGGCGGCCAGGGTCGGCACCGGCCCGTCGGCCTGCAGCTCCTCCCCCGTGCTGCGTCCGGTGACCCACGCCGCGACCGCCGGCAGCGGGCCGGCGACGGCCAGGGCACCGGTGCCCCACTCACGGTCACCGGCGAACAGGGCGACGTCGGGCACGGTGTCGCGGCGGTCCCACATCCGGAACACGTCGTCGACCAGCGCGGCCAGCACGTCGTCCGGGAGGTCTGTGAAGGCGACTCCCTCGTCGAGGTCGACGGCGTGCACCCACACCTCCCGGCAGCGCATCCAGGGCACCTCCGCGGCCGGCACCTGGCGCCCCTGGGCGGTGCGCACCTGCGCAGCCCAGGCCTCCTCGGGCATACCCCGGATGGCGGCCGCCAAGCGGCCGGTCGCCGCGACCACCGCCGCGCGCAGTTCGGGCGCCGGCAGCTGCGCCGCCTCGTCGATCTGGGCGTCCCGCGCCTCGGTCGAGGCGTACATCGGCGTCTCCACCCCGGTACGCGCCCAGGTGAGCAGGTTGACCAGCGCGTCGGCGTTCGCGGCCAGGTGCGCCAGGAGGTGCCGCCGGGTCCAGCCGGCCAGCAGCGAGGGCGCGTCCAGCTCCTCGTCGGTCAGCCGGCCCAGCGCCGTCCCGAGGAGTCGCTCGCCGTCCTCCCACCAGCCGAGCGTCTCGACCGGGGCGGTCATCGGCGGGTTCCGGTGGTCGTGTGCGGGGCGTCCATGTCGCCACCCTGCCGCGCCGCACGCCGGTGTGCCAGAGCTGGCGGTCGGGACTACCGCCGTCCCCGTCCGCCCGGTTGGATGGGCCTGCCCCCGCCGGCCGCCCACCGGCGGTCCCCGTCGACGGCAGCGACCGGAGGTCCCCGTGCCCGCGAGCGCCGCCCCCGGCTGGCGGGTGGAGACCGGTGCCGTCTGCGGGCACGCCGCCGGGCTGCCGGCGGCGTCCGGCCCGGCCGAGGCGTGCGCGGACTGCCTGCCGATCGGCGGGCAGTGGGTGCACCTGCGGCGCTGTCTGAGCTGCGACCACGTGGCGTGCTGCGACTCCTCGCCGCACCGGCACGCCACCGCGCACGCCACCGCCACCGCGCACCCGGTGGTCGCCTCCGCCGAGGCGCGCGAGCACTGGGCCTGGTGCTACCCCGACCGGGCCCTGCTCCTGCCCTCCCCCTGACCCCCGCCGGAGGGGGACGGCTCAGCTGCGGACGTAGGGGATGGTCTGCGGCCCCTCGGGCAGCGCACAGACCCGGGCGCCGGGGCCTGCGGCGGCGACCGCCTCCGCGACGGTGGCCGCGATGTCCGTGGTCTGCGCCAGGTGCGCCTCGGCCAGCTGGGCGTCGGTGAGGTGGTCGGTGTGCATGACCACCCGGTGGGCCGACTGGATGCGCGCCTGGATCTGCACCTGCCACTGGTCGGGCACGGTCTGCTCGCGGGCGGAGATCAGCTCCAGCAGCGCCTCCGGTGACGCCGCCGAGGTGAGCACCTCCCGGTAGGAGCCGTGATCGGGGAAGCCGTCCTCGCAGGCGGCGGCGCAGACGATCAGCCCGTCGGGCCGGGTGACCTGCGCGGCCGCCGACATGCCCTTCACCGACTGGTAGAGGTTCTGGTCCAGCGGGAACCCCGAGCCGGTGGTGACGACGACGTCGAACGGCGCGTCCACCGGCGCCATCGCCACCTCGCGGGCCCGCTCGATCGCGACCGCGTGCATCTCCAGGGTGTCCCCGCCGAACGCGGCGATGACCTCCTGGCGGGTGTTGAGCACGACGTCGAAGGAGTAGGTGACGTCGGTGCCGGCGGTGATCGCCCGGACGTCGTCGTGCACCGGGTTGCCCTGGGTGACGCCCCAGGTCGCCCGCGGGTCACCGATCCGCTTCGCGTCGTGCAGGACGAGCACCGTGTCCAGGGCGGCCAGGCCGGGGGCGACCATCTTCGGGCCGCCGGAGAACCCGGCGAAGAAGTGCGGTTCGACGAAGCCGGTGGTCAGCCGGACGTCGGCGTCCACCCACTGCTCGTTCAGCCAGACCGGCACGCCGTCGCCGAAGGTGCCCATCCAGCGGTGCGTGTCGCTCGCCCGGGAGTCGTGGTTGACGATCCGCACGGTGTCCACGACCTCGTCGCCGAACATCGCGCGCAGCTCGGCGTCGGTGTTGGCCCGGTGGGTGCCGGTGGCGACCAGGACGACGACGTCCTCCAGCCGGACGATGCCGTCGAGCTCCTCCAGCACCGCCGGGATCATCAGGTGCCGGGGCTGGGCGCGGGTGCCGTCGCAGGCCGAGATCGCCACCGTCTGCCCCGGCCGCACCCGCTCGCGCAGCGGCAGCCCGCTCACCGGCTCGCGCAACGCCCGGCGCAGCTCGGCGGCGACGTCCGGGGCGGCCGGGTGCTGCACGGGGGTGATCACCGCTGCGTCGTCCGGGAGCTCGACGGGGAGCCCCCCGCGCCCGTAGGCGAGCGTCACCTGCTGCACGTCGTCCTCCTGGAGCCGGGTGCCCCATCAGACCACCTGACCGCCCATCCCACCGGACGACCGTGTGCCGCCGCCCGCCCCGGGTAGCGGCGGTGGATGAGCGACACGAGCTTCGTGGAGACCCTGGGCGTGTACGGCCGGACGGCGGAGGACGGCACGGCGCAGCTGCGGCTGGACATCACCGACCGACACCTCAACGAGGCGGGCACGCTGCACGGCGGGGTGCTGGCCACCCTCGTCGACACCGCCATGGGCCACGCCGTGCGCAGCCGCACCGGGGAGGACGGCGTCCCGGCCACCAGCCAGCTGACCGTCACCTACCTGCGCCCGGGCGGGCCCGGCACCCTCCAGGTCACCGGCCGGGTCAGCAAGCAGGGCCAGCACCTGACGGTGTGCGAGGCCGACGTCGAGCAGGATGGCCGCAGCCTGGTACACGCCGTCGCCACGTTCGCGGTGCTGCACCGGTGACCTGACCCGCGTCGAGCAAGGGAGCTCGCATGCCCACCGTGCACACCGTCCGCGGCCCGATCGACACCGCCGACCTCGGCCGCACCCTCATGCACGAGCACGTCTTCGTGCTCTCCACCGAGCACCAGCAGAACTACGGCACCGGCGACTGGTGGGACGAGGAGGAACGGGTCGCCGACGCCGTCACCAAGCTGAACGAGCTGAAGGGCCTGGGGATCGACACGATCGTCGACCCGACGGTGTGGGGGCTGGGCCGCTACCTGCCGCGGGTGCAGCGGGTGGCGGCGCAGACCGAGCTGAACATCATCGTGGCCACCGGCCTCTACACCTACGACGAGCTGCCGCACCAGTACGCCCACCGCGGGCCGGGCACCCTCATCGAGACCCCGACCGACCCGATGGTCGACGACTTCACCCGGGACGTCCGCGACGGCATCGCCGACACCGGCGTGTACGCCGCCTTCCTCAAGTGCGCCGTCGAGACCAAGGGGCTCACCCCCGGCGTCGAGCGCACCCTGCGGGCCGTCGCCGCCACCCACCGGGAGACCGGGGCACCGATCACGGTGCACACCTCGGCGGCCGCGCAGACCGGCCGGCTCGCGGTCCAGGTGCTCCGCGAGGAGGGCGCCGACCTGACCAAGGTGGTCATCGGGCACGCCGGCGACAGCAACGACCTCGACCACCTCAAGGAGCTCGCCGACGCCGGCTGCATCCTCGGCATGGACCGGTTCGGGCTGGACCTCTACAACCCGACCAGCGCGCGGGTGGACACGATCGTCGCGCTGGCCGAGCAGGGGTACGCCGACCGGATGGTGCTCAGCCAGGACGCCAGCTGCTACATCGACTGGTTCCCCGGCGAGGCGCGCACCGCGATGACCCAGGCGATGCCGAACTGGAACTTCACCCACGTGCCGCAGGACGTGCTGCCGATGCTGCGCGAGCGCGGGGCGAGCGAAGGGCACCTGGACCAGATGCTGGTCCAGGTGCCCCGGCGGTACTTCGAGTAGCGGGTCAGGCGGGACGGCGGCCGACGAGGCCGCGGGCCGCGGCGAGGGCGTCGGCGTCGAGGGCGTCGACGTCCCCCGCTCGGCGCGCCTTCTCCTGGCCGTCCAGCCAGCTGACGTGGCGCTCCCAGGCGGCCCGCGGCGAGGTGCCGAGCGCCCGGCCGATCTGCTCCCAGTCGGCCCCGCCGCGCAGCGCAGCACGGATGCCGAGCTGGCGGTGGGCGTGGGCCTTGCGGGCGACGACCTCGCCGAGGGCGAGCAGCTCCAGGGCCTCGTCGACGTCCAGCGAAGTGCCGAGGGTCTTGAAGCTGGCCCAGTCGTCGGCGTCGTCCGACCGGTCGTTCGGGCCGTCGATGGCGACGTTGTCGCGCCGGCTCAGGAAGTCCAGCCGGGTCACGGCGGTCGTGAGCGAGAACTCGCTCTCCAGCACCTCGGGGGTGGTGGCGACCTCAGGCACAGTGGTCATGAGGACCAGCATTTCCCGAACCCGGGCGGCTGTAACGCGATCGTGACCATTGTCTCGTGTACAGCCGAGTGGCCTCGCACACGGTGGTCGGCCACACGCAGCACGTGCCCGAGCTGCCCCCCTGCGCCCTGTCCCGTACAACTCGGATGCGGACGACGCCGGGCGAGGAGCCCGCAGTGCCGGCCGGCACATCGGCGCGCGCAGTGACCCACCCGCCCGGGCCAGCCGCACGGGAGCTGGGCGGCGGCGAGGACAGTGGAGGGCGACACGAGGAGGTGGACGGTGCCCACGATCAGCGAACAGACGAGCGACGACGTGCGTGATCCCGACCTGGTGGCCGTGCAGGAGGGCCCCGAGGCAGCCGGGGAACTGACCCGCCCGGCCGGTCTGGACCGGGAGAAGATCCTGCAGGCCGCCATCGACTTCATCGACGAGCAGGGCCTGGCCGCCCTCACCATGCGCCGGCTGGGCTCCTCCCTCGGCGTCGAGGCGATGGCGCTCTACCGCTACGTGCCCGGCCGGGAGGACCTGCTCGACGGGGTCGTCGACCGGGTCGTCGAGACGCTGTGGGACGACCGGGACGGCGACGACATCCACATCGTCGACCACTCCGGCTGGCAGGACTACCTGGTCCGGTTGGCCCACGGCATGCGCCGCATCGCCCTCGCCCACCCGGCGGTGTTCCCCCTCGTGGTCAGCCGTCCCCCGGCCGCCCCCTGGGTGCGCCCGCCGCTGCGGAGCCTCCGGCTGGTCGAGTCCTTCCTCGGCACCCTGCGCGAGGGCGGCTTCTCCGACCAGGCCGCCGTGGCCGCCTACCGGGCCTACTCCAGCTTCCTGCTCGGCCACCTGCTGCTCGAGGTCACCCAGATCGGTGCCCAGGTGAGCCTGCTGGACCAGCCCGAGGGCGACGAACAGGCCCAGCAGGAGACCGACATGAGCGAGTACCCGAACCTGGCGCGGACCGAGTCGCTGCTCGGCCAGGACAGGTCGGCGGCCGAGTTCGAGGAGTCCCTGGAGAACCTCCTGGACCGGCTGGAACGGGTGCTGCACGAGGCGAGGAACTCCGGCGGCGACGTCGGCGACCTCTGATCGCGCACGGGCGCTCCGGCCCGGTCACGGAATCTGGCCTGCAGTCGTTTACGCCGTAAACGGCAGGGCACACAGGCTCCCGGCGGCAACCCCACCGTGGTCGCCCCAGTCCACCCAGCCCCGGAGGCACGCGTGATCACCCAGCAGGACATCACCACCATCATCGGCACCAACGCCGTGGACACCGACGGCGACAAGCTGGGCAAGGTCGGCCAGGTCTACCTCGACGACCAGACCGGCAGCCCGGAGTGGGCCACGGTCAGCACCGGCATGTTCGGCACCTCGGAGACCTTCGTCCCACTGGCCGACGCCTCGGTCGCCGACGGGATCCTGCGCGTCCCCTACCAGAAGTCCAAGGTCAAGGACGCTCCCCGGATCGACGCCGACCAGGGTCACCTCAGCCCGGAGGAGGAGACCGAGCTCTACCGCTACTACGGCGTGGGCGTCGGCACCGAGACCGCCCGGGTCGACACCGGCCGCGTGGACACTGCCCGCGTCGACACCGACCGCCGCGACACCGACCGCCGCGACACCGTGGGCCACGACACCTCCGGCCCGACGACCGACGACGCGATGACCCGCTCCGAGGAGCAGATCCGGGTCGGCACCGAGCGGGTCGAGACCGGCAAGGCCCGGCTGCGCAAGTTCGTCGTCACCGAGGACGTGACGACGACCGTCCCGGTCTCCCACGAGGAGGTCCGGATCGAGCGCGAGCCGATCACCGACGCCAACCGGGACGAGGCGCTGGCCGGCCCGACGATCTCGGAGGAGGAGCACGAGGTCGTGCTGCACGCCGAGCGCCCGGTGGTGGCCAAGGAGGCCGTGCCGGTCGAGCGCGTGCGCCTGGACACCGAGACGGTCACCGAGCAGGAGACCGTGACCGACACGGTCCGCAAGGAGCAGATCGAGACCGAGGGCGTCGACGCCGTCCGGGGCACCGACCGCCGGTGACCCACCGGGGTGGTCCGCCCACCCGGCGGACCACCCCGTCGCTCCCGCACCCCCCGCACCACCCCCGCGACCGGGCCGGCCCGCCCGTCGCCCTGCACTCGTCACGATCGGCGCGCGGCTGCTCGCCCGCCGATCGTGACGACCTCCTCCCTGGAGCCCCCATGACCGGCAGCACCACTCCCTCCGACCCGGCCGACCGCGGCACCTCGCTCGGCGACCGGACGACCAGCTTCCGCAACAACGAGGTGACCCCCGACACCGGCGCCCGCGCCAGCCGGGGCGTGGCCCGCGACGCCGTCGACCGTCAGCACGACCGTTTCGGCGGCATCAAGTGGGGTGCCGCCTTCTTCGGCTGGCTGTCCGCCAACGGCCTCGCCGTCCTGCTCATCGCCATCGTCTCCGCCGCCGGGGTGGCCGTCGGCCTCACCGAGACCGTCGCGTCCGTCGAGGAGGCCACCGACAACGCCGGCGGCATCGGGGTCGGCGGCGGCATCGCGCTGCTCGTCATCCTCTTCCTGGCCTACCTGGCCGGCGGCTACGTCGCCGGGCGGATGGCCCGCTTCGACGGTGCCCGGCAGGGCATCGCGGTGTGGGTGATCGGCCTCCTGGTGGTGCTGGCCCTGGCCATCGCCGGCGCGGTCCTCGGCTCGCAGTACAACGTGCTCTCCGAGCTGGACCTGCCGCGCATCCCGATCGACGAGGGCACCCTCACCACCGCCGGCATCATCGCCCTGGTCGCCGTCCTGGTGGTCACGCTGCTCGGGGCCGTGCTCGGTGGCAAGCTGGGCGAGCGCTACCACCGCAAGGTGGACCGGGCGGGCTTCACCGCCTGACCGCCCCGGACCGGGCAACTGGTCCGCGCACGCAGCACGTCCCGTACCGCCATCGTCGGCCTGGGAGAGGCCGACGGTGGCGGTGCTGCTGCGTCCGGGGCCGCTGGGGCTGGTGAGGTGACACCGCGGACACGGTGCGCGTGTTGCGCGCGTCGGAGCCGCCACCGTCTCAGATCGTGGCGCCATGGCCTTCCCGTACCGCACGGCCCGCGCCGTGATGATGGTCGGGTCGCTGAACGACCCGGCCGGCCAGACAGCCCGGCTGATCGGACCGGCGCACGCCACCCTGGGGCTCAGCGGTGCCCGCGGTCGCACGGCTCTCTGCGGCGCCTACGTCGCCCGGGACGAGCAGGTGCCGTGGCCGCCGGAGCCTGGGCTCTGCGACGACCTCTGCTCGGACTGCAGCACCCTCGCCCGGCTCTGACGCCGCTCGTCGGCGCCCAGCTCGGACCGGGCTCCGCCGGCTCGCCGGACCCCGGCTGACGGGTGTTCCGTCACGGACCGGCAACTGCTGTCACACCCGTCCCACGGGTGTGGCCCGCCTGAGCGGAACGGTCCGTCCGACCAGGTACACAGACTCCATGCGCATCGCTGCCGACCTCCAGGTGAGCACCGAGGGCCCGGCGGCGGCGTCCTCACCGTCGGTCTCCGTCGAGCTCACGGTCAGCCCGGTGGTCAGCTACGCCCTCGCCGCCCACGCCGTGCCGGTCGTCTCCCGACTCGTCCTCGCCGGCAGCGCGTCCACCCTCCGTGGTGGGGTCCTCCGGCTCTCCGTGCGGGACGCCCAGGGCGACCTCGGCCCCACCGTCGAGCGGCTGGTCGACCTCGAGGCCGGCCGCAGCACCGTGCTCGACGACGTCGGCCTCACCCTGGACCCGGCCACCCTGTGCCAGGGCCAGGAGAGCCGGCCGGGCTGGGTGCACGTGGAGCTGGCAGCCGCGGACCAGGTGCTGGCCGAGCACCGGGTGCCGGTGACGGTCCTGGGCGCCGCCCAGTGGCTGGCTGCTCCCCTGCCGACGGCCCTGGAGGTGCTCGCCGCCCACGTGCAGCCGCAGCACCCGGCGGTCCACACCCTGGTGGCCGAAGCTGCCGCCCTCCTCGAGGAGGGCACCGGCAGCGACAGCCTGACCGGCTACGCCGACGGGCCCGAGCGGGTCGACGAGGTGGTCGAGGCGATCACCTGGGCGGTGCGCCGCCGCGAGGTCCGGCACCGCCAGCCGTCGGCCGGCTGGACGGCGTCCGGCCACCAGGTCCGCGACCCCGGCGAGGTCCTCGACGGCCGGGCCGGCACCTGCCTGGACACCGTCGTCACCCTCGCGGCTGCGCTCGAGCACGCCCACCTCCGCCCGCTGCTCTGGGTGGTGGAGGGGCACGCCTTCCTGGGCTACTGGCGGGAGGAGCGGAGTGCCGAGACGGCTGCGACGACGGAGGTCACGGCCCTGGTCGACCAGGTCGACCGGGGCCTGATCGGCCTGGTCGAGACCACCCTGCTGACCGACCGCGGCAACACCACCCCCGACCTGCACGGTCCGGCCTACACCGCCTGGCTGTCCGGCGACCTCTCCCGGGTCCTCGGCGTCACCGACGTCCACCGTGCCCGCCTCGACGGGATCCGGCCGCTGGCAGGTCGCACCGGCGGGGACGGCGGCACGCAGCAGGAGCCCACGCAGCACCCGGCCGAGGTCCCGGCGCCGACCGACGAGCCCGCGGCGTCCGCGACCGACGACTCCCCGCCCGTGCCGCCGCGGGTGCAGCAGTGGACGGACGCGCTGCTCGACCTGAGCCCGCGCAACCGGCTGCTCGACCTCACCGAGGGCTCCGGGCTGCCGCTGGCGGTGCCGCACGATGCGCTGACCGCGCTGGCGGACCTGGTCACCAGCGGGGCGACGCTGACCCTGCTGCCCAACGGCGGGACCGCCGGGGCGCACGCCGAGCGCGGGGTGCGCGTGGCCCGGGACCTGCCGCCGCAGCAACTGCTCACCGAGCACCGGTCGGTGCACGTCGACGTCCCCCGTGCCGACCACCCGTCCCGACTGCGCGCCCTCGACCACCGGGCGCGGACGGTGGTCGAGGAGACCGGCGCCAACGCCCTGTACCTGGCCCTGGGCAGCCTGGTCTGGGAGGTCGACGGCCGCCCGCTGCGGTCACCGGTGGTGCTCGTCCCGGTCCTGCTCACCCCGGCCGGCCCGGACGGGGGGTACCGGCTCACGGTCGACGAGACCGGGAACAGCGTGCCGAACGCCTGTCTGCTGGAACAGCTCCGCCGGGTGCACGGGCTGACCGTGCCGGGGCTGGCCGCTGCGGCCGAGGACGGCGCTGACGTCGACCTGGCCACCACGCTGCAGGCGCTCGGTGAGGCGTTGGCCGCCGCCGCGCTCCCCCACCGGGTCGAGGCGACCGCGGACCTGGCCGTCCTGCCGGTCGCGGCGCACCGGCTGTGGCGCGACCTCGACGAGCACTGGGCCGAGTTCGCGTCCAGCCCTCTCCTCGCCCACCTGGCGCACTCCCCGACCGAGGCCTTCGCCGACCCGGCACCCGCCCCCGCCGACCCGATCGACCTCGACGAGCTCGCCGCGCAGTGCCCGCTGCCGAGCGATGCCGCCCAGCTGCGTGCGGTCGCCGAGGCGGCCGCCGGAGGGACGTTCGTGCTCGAGGGCCCGCCCGGCACCGGCAAGTCCCAGACCATCGCCAACCTGGTGACCCGGGCCGTCGCCGAGGGCAAGCGGGTGCTGGTCGTCGCCGGCAAGCGCGCCGCGCTCGACGTCCTCGCCCGCCGGCTCGACGCGGTCGGGATGGGCCCGTTCGCGCTAGACCTGCACGACAAGGGCAGCCGGCCCGCCGTCGTCCGGGCACAGATCCGGGCCGCGCTGGAGCATGCGGTGGACGTCGACGCCGCGGGCCTGGCGGCCGACGCGGAGGAACTGCGGTCCGCGCGGCGCAGCCTGCAGCGCTACGCGGAGCAGCTGCACGCCGACAACCCGGCCGGGCTGTCCTGTTACTCCGCCCGCACCGCCGTGCTGGCTGCCGGATCCGGCGTCGACCCGCTGCCGGTGACCGTCCGCTTCGCGGCCCGGGCCACCGCCGAGGTGGTCACCGAGGTGCGCCGGGCGCTGGCGCTGCTGCCCGACATCGCCGGGCTGGCCCGCCCGTCGGCCGGGCACGCCTGGGCGTTCATCGACACCATCGAGGTGGACATCACCGAGGTCCAGCAGGCCGCGGTCGCCGTCGACTCGGCGATCCGGGAGCTGCCGGGCGAGGGTGGGCTGGCCGCGGTGCTGCGCGCCACCGGCACCCCGGAGGACCTGGACGCCCTGGTGCACCTGCTCGGCGGCCCCCGGATCAGCCTGGCGGTGCTCGACGAGGTGCGCACGCCGCGCTGGTCGGCGGCCACCGACGACCTGCTCGGCGAGATCGCCGCCCTGGTCGCCGCACCGCACCCCGGCCTGGACGCCGTCACCCCGGCCGCCCTCGACCTGCCGCTGGCCGACCTGTTCGTGCAGGCCCAGGAGGCCGCGGCGGCGAGCTGGGTGGCCCGGCGCGGCAAGCTGACCGCCGTCCGGGACCAGCTGACCCCGGTGGCGCGCCCGGGGAGCTCCATCAAGCCCGGTGAGGTGCCCGAGCTGACCGCCGCGCTGCGCCGGCTGCAGACCGCCGTCCAGGGCCTGGCCGCCCGGGCCGCCGGCATCCCGGGGCTGCAGGTGCCGCCCGGCTGGAACCCCTTCACCGAGCCCGGCCGGTCGGTGTTCGACGCCGAGGTGCGCTGGCTGCGCCGCGCCGCGGCCACCGTGGACGGGGCCACCGGCTTCCCGGCGGCGGTGCGCCGGTTCCTCACCGCCGGCCCGGTGGCCGACGCGGCCGGCGCCCGCACCGTGGCCCGGCTGCGCGACGCCCTCCGCCAGCTGCTGACGGTCTGCTCCAGCGACTCGGCCCGACTGGCCGCCTGGAGCGGTGAGGACGGCTTGGTGCTGCGCTGGACCATGACCCGGCCCGAGCGGGGCGTCGAGTACGTGCACCCGATGTCGCTGCGCCGGTGGGTCAGCCTGCTGGACACCCTGGAGCCGCTCCGGCTGGCCGGGCTGAGCGAGGCCCGGCTGCAGCTGCTGCACGGTGCCGTGCCCGCCGACGACGCGGTCCACGCCTTCGACCGCGGACTGGCCGAGGCCTCGGTCGGCGAGCGGCAACAGGCCACGGGGCTGGACGCGTTCGACGCCGGGCTGCACGAGCGCACCGTCGCCCGGTTCGCCGCGGCCTCGCGGGCCGTGCGGTCGCACCTGGTCGATGCCGTGCCCGCCGGCGTGCTGGCGGCCCGGTCGTTCGACGCGGCTGCGGCCGACGGCCAGGTCGGTGCCCTGCGGCGTGAGCTGGCCGAGCAGGGCCGCGGCCTGGGCGTGCGCGGGCTGCTGACGACCTACGGCGACCTGATCACCGCGGTCCTGCCGTGCGTGCTGGCCAGCCCGGAGTCGGTGGCGCGCTTCTTCCCCGCGGTCGCCGGCCAGTTCGACCTGGTCGTCTTCGACGAGGCGTCCCAGCTCCGGCTCGCCGACGCCGTCGGTGCACTGGGCCGGGCCCGGGCGGCGGTGGTGGTCGGGGACAGCGAGCAGCTGCCGCCGGCGTCCCCCGGCGATCCGGCCGGCATCGCCGAGGAGGGCCAGGTCGCCGACGAGAGCCGCGCCGAGGAGAGCATCCTCTCCGCCTGCGTGCAGGCCGGGGTGCCGCGGCAGTGGCTGTCCTGGCACTACCGCAGCCAGGACGAGTCGCTGATCGCCTTCAGCAACGCCCACCACTACGGCAACCGGCTGTCCTCCTTCCCGGCACCGGTGCACACCCCAGCCTCCGCCGCCCCGGACGGCCACGGCATCTCCCTGGTGCAGGTCGCCGGCACGTTCCTGCGCTTCGGCCCCGGCGTGCACACGAACCCGGTGGAGGCCCGTGCCGTCGTCGCCGAGGTGCTGCGCCGCTTCTCCCTGGCCGCGACGGCGATCCCGTCGATCGCGGTGATCACCGTGAACGCACCGCAGCGGACGCTGATCGAGGAGCTGCTGCGCGACTCCGGGGACGAGCGCGTGGTCGAGGCGCTGGACTCCGGCGACGGGCTCGTCGTGAAGGACGTCGGCCACGTGCAGGGTGACGAGCGGGACGTCGTCCTGCTCTCCCTCGGGTTCAGCGCGGACGTGCGCGGCCGGGTCCCGCTGGACCTCGGGCCGCTGAGCCGCAGCGGCGGGGAACGCCGGCTCAACGTGGCCGTCACCCGCGCCCGCCGGCAGGTCGTCGTCTTCAGCTCCTTCGCCCCCGAACAGCTGCCCGCCGGGCAGACCGCATCGGTGGGGGTCCAGCGCCTGCGCGCCTACCTCGACCTGGCCGCCCGGGGCACCGACGCCCTCCCCCGCACCGACCGGTCCGCGGAGCTGCACGACGCCCACCGCGACGAGGTGGCCGCCGAGTTGCGTGCCCGCGGCATGGTGGTGCGCACGGACGTCGGGCTGTCGGACTTCCGCATCGACCTGACCGTCGCCCACGGGACGACGCCGGACGCCCCGGTGCTGGCGGTCCTGCTCGACGGCCCGGAGTGGGCGCGGCGCCGCACGGTCGGGGACCGCGACGGCCTCCCGGTCGAGGTGCTGGGTGGACTGATGCACTGGCCGGCGGTGGAGCGGGTGTGGCTGCCGACCTGGCTGGCCGACCGCGAGACCGTGCTCACCGCCTTGGAGGCGGCGGTGGAGGCGGCCTCCCCGGCGCCGTCCGCGGCCGAGCCGGCGACGCCGGAGGAGGTGGAGGAGCCCTACGACGGCCCGCTCGCCGACGTCATCCCGCTCCGCCCGCTCGCGCCCCGGCCGGCCCTGGTCCCCAAGCCCGAACCCGCCCCCGAGCCCGTGGCGGTCGAGCCCGAGCCCGTCGTGGCGGAGCCCGAGCCCGAGCCCGTCGTGGTCGAGCCCGAGCCCGCTCCCGTCCTGGCCGAGCCCGAGTCCCTCGCGGTCGAGCCGGTGGTGGTCGAGCCCGCACCCGTCGTGGAGGCGGCAGCCGTCGCCGAGCCGGTGGCCCCGCAGCCGGCGGAGGCCGCTGCGGCAGCACCGACCAGGCCCGTCGGCAGGCCGACGCCGAAGGCGCCGGCCCGGGTCACCCGCGCGGCCACCACGCCACTGGACGAGGAGCAGCCGTTCATCCCCTGGGCGCCGAGGCAGGCCGGCGACAAGCGGCAGCTGGACCGGTTGACCGATCCCACCGTCGCTCGGCTGGTGCGCCGGGTGCTCACCGCGGGCATCAAGGCGGAGGGCCCGGTGCACCGGGACCGGCTGACCCGGCTCACCGCGGCGGCGTTCGGGCTGTCCCGGGTGACCGAGGCCCGGCGGGACGCGGTGCTGGCGCTGCTGCCGGCCACCGCCGTCGACGGCGACTTCCTGTGGCCGGCCTCGATCGATCGGGAGACGTGGAGCTGGTTCCGCCGTCAGGACAGCAGCACCGACCGGCCGCTGGACCAGGTGGCGCCGCAGGAGATCGCCAACGCCATGGTGGCGCTCTGCCGGGCCCGCAACGGCCTGTCCCGCGACGAGCTGCAGCTGCGGACGCTCGAGGTCTTCGGTCACCGCCGGCGCACCGCCGCCCTGGTGCCGCTGCTGGACGCCGTCCTGACCGGCGCGCTGGCCAGCGGGCGGCTCACCGAGCAGCCGTCCGGCCGGATCACCGTCTGATCCCGGGGCGGCGGGGCCCCGTCCCCGCCGCCCCGGTCAACGCCCGGTGACGGCCGGCCGGTCCAGCGGGTTGGCCCGGACCCGGTCGGCGAAGCCGCCGGCGACGAACTGGCCCGCCAGGGACGACGGTTTGCGCCGCGCCTGCTCGGTGAAGCAGCCGAGGAACTCCTCGGCCAGCCCGAGCCGCGGGAACGCCTCGAGCACCTCCGCGCGGACGTCCGCCGGCCAGTCGTCGGGACGGCGGCCGGAGACGTCCAGCCCGGTGGCCAGCTCCAGCAGGTGACCCTCCGGGTCGGCGGCGACGTCGACCTCCGGGGCCATGTGCGCGACGATGACCTCGGCGGTGCGCCGGCACCGGTCGGCGTCCCACCCGGCGCCGGCGCCGAAGACCCAGGCGACCGCGCCGCCGGCCTCCTCGAACGGCACGGTCGCGCTGTCGAACACCGGCACCAGCCCGATGTCGTGCAGCATCGCCGCGACGTAGAGCAGCTCGGCGTCGAAGGCGATCCCCCGTGCCCGGCCGTACGAGGCGGCCCAGAGGTGGGCGCGCAGGCAGTGGTTCAGCAACACCGGCGAGTGGAACTGCCGGGCCACCTGCAGCGCGGAGGCGGCGGCGGGGCTGTCGGGGACGAGGTCGTCGAGGGGCACGGACGGCAGTCTGGCCGCCGACCGCGCCCCTCGTCCCCTACGCGGCGCGACGTGGCAGGAACCCCGCGATCACCGGCGGGATCCGCCGCGTCCGGTCACCGGCCGGCGCCCAGCCGGTGGCCTGCAGCCAGCCGAGCAGGTCGTGCAGGTCCGGCGCCAGCGCCCGGCCGGCGGCGAGGTCGCCCTGGTCCAGGCTGGAAGAGGCCGGTTCCGTCCGGCGCACGCGGTCAGCCGACGACCGGCGGGTGGTGCTCGTGTCGCTGATCGCGAGCGGTCGGGCACTGCGGCCGCGGGTCGAGCAGATCTGGGCTGAACTCGAGCGGCGCACGGTCGGGGACCTGAGCCAGGCCGACCGCGCGCGGCTGATCGAGCTGCTGAGCTCGATCAGCCGCAACGTCGGTGACGTCGGTCCGAACCCGTACGGGCCCTGACCCCGCTCCGACGGGGGGATGCGCCGGGTCAGCCGCGCCGGGTGGTGCCGGTGCCGCCGCTCTTCTTGCCGCGCATCGAGGAGATGGCGTTCTTGATCTTGGCCTGGTTCTGCGGCTTCTTCGCCTCCGTCATGGCCTTCTTGGCGACAGCGCCCTTGGTGAGCTTGCTCATCAGTCCCATGGTGTTCTCCTTGTTCTCGTCCGACAGGCGTTCCTCTGTCGTTGCCCGCCCAGCGCGCGCTCAACCGGTCCCGGGCGGTCTCGTTCAGCTGGGCGCCGACCGGCCCTCGTCTGCGTCCCGGGCGTCAGAGTCCCCGTCCTCGTCCTCCTCCTCCTCCTCGTCCTCGTCGTCCGGCGCGTCCCCCAGACCGCTGTCCCGGGCCAGCAGGTAGGTCGCCCCGCCCAGCAGCGCGCCGGCGATCACCGACAGGACCACGACGACCGGTGGGCTGACCGGCCCGAGCGCCCAGGTGAGCAGCGAGCGGGAACGCGAGGTCGGGTCAGCCAGCACCACCCCCACGAACACCGCGGCCAACACGCCGGCGCCGGCCGCGAAGACGCCGGAGGCCCGGCCCGTCCAGCCCAGGCGGGCGGCGAGCTCCCGGGCGGCCCGCACGATCCGGCCGGCCCGCAGCACCCGGAGCGCGCCCACCGCCCGGACCAGCCGGAGCAGCTGGACCGGTCCGACGGCGAGCACGATCGCCACCAAAACGGCGAAGCTGAGCGCCAACAACCCCACGTGCCCGCGGATCCAGGCGCGCTTGTCCTCGGCCACCACCAGCAGCACCACTGCCTCGCCGACCAGCACGAAACCGCTGGCGATGTCCACCCACCGGCCGGCGGTGCCCAGCGGCCCGCCGGCGAAGGTCAGGAACATCGCCGGCACCGAGGCCAGCGCCGCGACCAGGACCGGGAGCGCCAGACGGCGTTCCCACCGCTCCTCCCGGCTCACGGCGCACCTCGCACAGCGATCAGGACGACGGGGTCAGCGAACGCACCCGATCGATGAGCTCGCTCTTGCAGACCTCGAGGAACCCGTCGGGGTCCGGACCTGCGTTCTGGAAGACGATGTGGTCGAAGCCGGCGTCGACGTAGGGCTGCGCCTGCTGCACGTGCCGGTCGAGGTCGGGGCCGCAGGAGAACTGGCCCTTGATGTCCTCGGCGGTGACCGTGCTGCTGGCGGCGTCGAAGTTGACCGGGTTCGGCAGCTCGCTCATCACCTTCCAGCCGGACAGCGCCCAGCGGCTGGTCTTCAGCGCCTCCTGCGCGGCGGCGTCCTCGTCCGGCGCCCAGGCCATCGGCACCTCGCAGTACTTCGGCCCGCTGCCACCGTGCTCGGCGTAGGCCTGGACCAGCTCGGGCTTGGGCTCGGTGGCGAAGAGCCCGCTGCCGTACTGGGCCGCGAGCTTGGAGGCCCCCGGACCGCCGCTGGCGACGGCGATCACCGGCAGCTGGTCGGGCAGGTCGAACACGCGGGCGTCCTCGAGCGTGAGGTACGTCCCCTCGTAGGACTGGTAGCCGCCCTGCCACAGCAGGTTGATGATCTCCAGCGCCTCCCGCAGCATGTGATGGCGGATCCGCACCGCCGGCCAGCCGCCGCCGACGACGTGCTCGTTGAGCCGCTCCCCGGCCCCGATGCCCAGGGTGAACCGGTTGCCCGACAAGAGCTGCACCGTCGCCGCCGCCTGGGCGATGACCGCCGGGTGGTACCGGATGATCGGGCAGGTCACCCCGGTGGCCAGGCCGATCCGCTCGGTCTTCGCCGCCATGCTGCCGAGCATCGACCAGGTGAACCCGCTGTGGCCCTGCTCCTCCAGCCACGGGTGGTAGTGGTCGCTGAGCTCGACGAAGTCGAAGCCGGCCTCCTCGGCTGCCACCGTCTGCTCGACGATCTGCATGGGGCTGAAGGCCTCGGTGGCGAGCTTGTAGCCGACCTGCATGGAATGTCCCTCCGTCGTCGCGTGCGTTCCTGACGGCGGTGCCCGGGAGCTCGACACCGGAAACCGGCCGGTCAGCCGGCGACCAGTCCCCAGGGGTCGGCGGCCACCTCGTCGGCCTGGGCGCGGGTCAGCGCACCGACGTCGACCAGCCGGTCCAGCACGTGCTCCTGCCGGGCGGCCGCCCGGTCGGGGTGCTGCACCGGGTCGTAGGCGCTCGGCGCCTGCAGCAGGCCGGCCAGCAGCGCGGCCTGCGCCCAGTCGAGCTCGCCGGGCGGCACACCGAAGTACCCCTGCGCCGCCGCCGTGGCGCCGGTGAAGCCGTGCCCGAAGTACGCGTCGTCCAGGTACATCCGGAGCACCTCCTCCTCGCTCCAGGCGCGGTCCAGCTTGAGCGCCAGCACCACCGCGGAGACGCGGTCGGTGAACCCGTTCGCCCCGTTCTCGTAGAGGTTCTTGGCCAGCTGCTGGTGCAGCGTCGACCCGCCCAGGTCGACGCCGGTCAGCGCGCCCCGGGCCGCGCGCACCACACCGCGCGGGTCGACGCCGGGGTGGCCGTGGAAGTGGCTGTCCTCGGTGGCCAGCACGGCCGCCGACAAGCGCCCCGGGAGCGGGCCGGACAACGCCGGGGCAGCGGCGGCCGCCAGCCGGGCGTCCACCCGGTCCCGGGCGTCGTCGACGTCGGGGGTCAGCTGCCAGGCTGCGACGAGGAACAGCAGACCCGCGACGACGAGCGCGAGCACGGCCCGCCCGGCGCGGCGCAGCGCCCGGCGCCACCGGGACCTCTGCGGGGGAGGCGGTCCCGGTGTCCCAGGGCGCAGCCGGCCCGGCCGGGACGCCGTCGTCACCACGCCGGCCCACGGGCGGACGTCGGGGTGTGCGGTGTGGACATCGGGTGCTCCTCGGCCGGGGTCGGTGCTCCCCCAGTCGACCGTGGCGGGCCCCCGGCACGCGTCGGCCCGCGCGATGATCTTCGCCGTCCCCCCTGCACCCAGGGGAGGACCAGACCCTCCGCTCCCAGGTGGACCCGGGTCAGCCCGGGACGGTCAGCCGCGCGAGCAGCCGGTCCAGGAACGACACCTGGCCGGTGACCAGCTTGGCCCGCGCCTCCGCGACCGGGAACCACCCGGCCCGGTCGATCTCGGGGAACTGCTGGACCCGGCCCGACCGGGGCGGCCACTCCAGGTCGAAGGTGTTGCTGGTGCAGGCCGCTGCATCCAGGTCGCCCTCCCCGGCGAAGACGGTGAGCAGCTTGCCGCTGGTCACCCGCAGCTCACCGAGGTCGAGGAACTGCCTCGCGGGCACCGGCGAGCCCAGCTCCTCGGCGAACTCCCGGCGGGCCACGTCCAGCGGTTCCTCCCCCGGCCCGTGCTCGCCCTTGGGGATCGACCACCCACCGGCGTCCTTCCTCGCCCAGAACGGACCGCCCATGTGCCCGAGCAGCACCTCGACGCCGCCGTCCCCGGCGACCCGGTACAGCAGCACCCCGGCGCTCCTCGTGACTGGCACGTCGAGCAGCGTGCCATGCGCCGGGCCGGGTAATCCGGGTGCGGCCGACCCCCGTCGCGGCGTTGACTGCACCGGCCGCGCGGCACCAGCCGGCCCCACCCGGGGCGGAGATCACGACCTCGATCCCTGCCGGGGTCGACGAGACGGAAGGGACCATGGAGACCATCAGCGGACGCCTGCTCAGCTGGGCGTCCATCCTCGAGCCGAGCACCCGTGAACAGGCCGAGCGGACCGCGGCGATGCCGTTCGTCCACCCGTACCTGGCCCTGATGCCGGACGCCCACCTCGGCAAGGGCGCGACCGTGGGCTCGGTCATCCCGACCGACGGCGCCATCATCCCGGCAGCGGTCGGGGTCGACATCGGTTGCGGGATGATGGCCGTGCGCACCCAGTTCGACGCCGCCGACCTGACCGGCCGGGACCTGTCCGTGCTGCACGGGCAGATCTCCCGCTCGGTGCCGCTGTCGGCCGGTCGGTACAACAAGGCGGTGCGGCCCACCGCCGAGCCACGGGTGGCGGAGCTCCGGGCGCTGCCCGGCGTCGCCCAGGCCGACGGCGCCGCCAGCACGTGGCCGCTGCAGCTGGGGTCGCTCGGCTCGGGCAACCACTTCATCGAGGTGTCGCTGGACGAGCAGGACCGGGTCTGGCTGTTCCTGCACTCCGGCTCACGCGGCGTCGGCAACAAGCTCGCCTCGGTGCACATCCGCCGGGCCCAGGAACGGTGCCGCGCACTCGGCATCGAGCTGGCCGACCGCGACCTGGCGTACCTGGAGGAGGGGACGCCGGAGTTCGACGCCTACCTCGAGGCCCTGCGCTGGGCGCAGCGGTTCGCCTTCCTCAACCGTGAGGAGATGATGGACCGGCTCGCCGACCAGCTGGGCCGGTTCCTCGGCGACGACGTCCAGCGGCTGGAGACGGTGAACTGTCACCACAACTACACCGAGCGCGAGCACCACGACGGGCGTGACGTGTGGCTGTCCCGCAAGGGCGCGATCAGCGCCCGGAAGGGGCAGGCCGGGCTGATCCCCGGCTCGATGGGGACGGCGTCCTACGTCGTCTCCGGGCTGGGCAACCCGGCCGCGCTGATGTCGGCCCCGCACGGCGCGGGTCGCAACCACTCGCGAACCGCCGCCCGCCGGCTGTTCAGCCGGGCGGACCTGGAGCAGCGGATGACCGGGATCGCCTGGGGGCACTCCGACGCGTTCCTGGACGAACACCCGGACGCCTACAAGCCGATCGACCAGGTCATGGCCGACGCGGCCGACCTGGTGGAGGTCCGGCACACGCTGCGGCAGGTCGTCAACGTCAAGGGCGACTGAAGAAGGACCCGTCAGCTGCTGACCAGACCCCAGTCGTCGGCGGCGACCTCGTCGGCCTGGTCGCGGCTGAGCGCGCCCTCGTCGACCAGCCGGTCCAGCACGTGGGCCTGCCGCTGGGCGGCGCGGTCGGGGTGCACCAGCGGGTCGTAGGCGGTGGGCGCCTGGAACAGGCCGGCGAGCAGCGTCGCCTGCGCCCAGCTCAGCTGGTCGGGCGGCACCCCGAAGTAGCCCTCGGTGGCCTCGGGCAGCCCGACGAAGCCGTGCCCGTAGTACCCGTTGTCGAGGTACATCCGCAGCAGTTCGTCCTTGCTGTACGTGGCGTCCAGCTCGAGTGCGAGGAGGACTGCCTCGGCCTTCTGCACCGGGCCGTTCTCGCCGTCCAGGTACACGTTCTTGGCCAGTTGCTGCACCAGCGTCGACCCACCCTGGTCGGTGCCGGAGAGCAGCCCCCAGAACGCGCGGACGGCACCGGTCGGGCTCACCCCGGGGTGGCTGGCGAAGCCGGCGTCCTCGGTGGCGAGCAGGGCCTGCACGAAGGCCGGTGCGGGTTCCACCTGCAACGCGGGCGCGCCGTTCTCGGCCAGGTGCGCCGCGACGCGGGCCGCAGCGTCGTCGACCGACGGCGTGCGCGCCCAGCCGACGCCGACCACGGCCACGCCGAGGACCACCAGCACCGCGGCCAGCGCACCGAGGCGGCGCGCCAGCCGCCGGGGCCAGGACCGCCGGGTGGGTGCGGGCTCGCCGCGCACCTGGACACGCTGCAGGGTGCCTGCGGACACCGACCGACCACCTCCTGTCCCGGCCGCACCGGGACCGGTACGGCACCGATCATGATCAGTGGCGTGGCCGGTCGCGGGGAGCCCGGACGGTGCCCGGGACGGCTCAGGGCACCGGAGTCCACCCTTCCGGGGGACCGCCGGGGCGGGCGCGCCTCAGCGGAGGGTCACTCCGGCAGCGGCCAGGGGCGCTCGTCGCTGATCCCGAGCTCGGTGCCGCAGCTGCGGTCGGGCTCGATGTCCTGCGGGCGGAAGTAGACCGTCGAGGAGGTGACGTCGTTGCCGAAGTCCTGTGGGGAGTCCGCCTCGGGCGGAGCGACCAGCACGGGCTGCGTCGACTCGATCGAGAAGCGGATGACCCGGGTGAACTGGCAGTCGGTCCCGACCGACACGATGCTGAACTCGATCGGCGGGCGGCCGCTGCCGCGCACGATGTTGTCCAGACCACCCGCGCCCGTCGTGCCCTCGACGAGGTCGATGGCCCCGTCCTCGTCCTGGATCTCGCTGCTGTCGTTCTGCTGGTGGACGTGCCCGGAGATCGTCTGCCGGATCCGGCCGGGCAGCACCTCGTGCAGCTCCTCGGCGGCGACCGGCTCGTGGACGGTGAAGACGTCGATGGTCTCCAGGTCCTCCGCGGACTCCCCCGCCGCGGCGACGACGCCGTCCGGCACGGCCGCCCCGTCACCGACCAGGGCACCGCCCTCCCCGGCGTCCGCGGCACCTCCGGCGGGGGCACCGTCTGCCTCCCAGAGGACCCCGTCGTCGCCGGCGGCCTCGTCGCCGTCGGCGGCGACGATCTCCTCGTCCGCCGGGATCTCCTCGTCCTCCCGCACCCCGAGGGCCTCCCGGACCGCCTCGCGCTGCAGCGGCTCGACCACGTCGGAGGCGTCAGCGCCGTACCGGCCGGGGCCGCCGTAGACCCGCGGGTCCGACAGGCCGGCGACGGTGAGCCCGTAGGCGTCGACGAGGCCGGCGGTCACCTCGTAGCCGTCCTCGGTGGCGACCTTGTCGCCCAGCACCGTGACCCCCGGGATGGTGCGCATGACCTCCACGGTGGCCGGGGAGTCGTGGTTGCCGGCCACCCAGAGCATCGGGGCCACGGAGGTGAGGGCGGTGATCCCCTCCAGGTAGGCCGGCGTCAGCTCCTGGCGGGTGCCGAACGCGCTCTCGTCGCCGGCGTTGATGATCAGGTCGACGTCGTAGTTCTCCGCGTACCGCGCCACGAGCGGGTAGTTCGCCGACAGGTGCATGTCGGAGATCGTCATGATCTGCAGCGCCGTCTCCGGCGTCTGGGCGTCGTCGATCTGCGCCTGCAGGGCCGCCTGGATGCCGACCACCGAGCCGAGCACGTCCAGCGCCTTGTTCGACTGGCTGTAGTAGGCGTTCAGCTCGCTGGGGAACAGCTGCGCCGCGGCGAGCGTGCCGGTCAGCTGAGAGTCACGGACCCAGTTCGGGTTGTAGCTGAGCACCCCGTACCCGGCGACGGCCACCGTGACGGCGGCGGCACCCGCGGCCTGCAGCGCCCGGTGCCGCAGCTCGTCGGAGCGGCGCGGCCGGCCCCGCAGGTAGCGCACCGACATGTTGATCGCCGCGGCGATCAGCAGGCCGGCGAGGATGCCCAGCACCAGCTCGGCGATCAGCCAGGTGGCGATCCGCGGCAGCTGGGCGGCGAAGTCGGCCTGCATCCGCTCCACGAAGCCGGGCAGGTCCCCACCGGCCAGCCGGGTGAGCTGCAGGACGTCGACGTCGACCGGGCTGATGTGCACGCCGAAGGGCACCCCGCTGACCTCGGGGAACTCCCAGCTGCCCAGCGTGGTGTCGGCGCTGAGCCCCGGCCGGCTGAGCAGCGTGCCCCGCACCTCGAACGGCACGCCCTGCACGGTGGCCTGGTACGGGAACGCACGCAGCGCCGCGGCGGCGCAGGCCAGCGGCAGGACCAGCCGGAGCGCCCAGCGCAGCAGCAGCCCGACGACGCGGGAGGCCACGGATCCGGTGTGCCGGGCGATGCGCTCGGCCTGCTGGCGGCGGGAGAACGGAAGGGGAAGGGGGAGCTGGTCCCCGCCCCGGGTGATCGACATCGGGGCCGATTGTCCCGCGTCCCGGGACACACCGCCGCCCTGCCCTGCCTGCCCGGCGCGTCCTGCCGGCACCCACCGGTCCAGGAAACAGGGCCGGAGGTGACATGCTCCCGGCCCGACGTGGGACGCTGGACCCTGACTGACGACGACGCGCTCGCTGACTCGCCGCCGACGAACGGGGCTCCCTTGGCACTGATCACCTGCCCCACCTGCAATTCCGAGGAGATCTCGGGCAAGCCGCAGCCGGACGGCCGGCTGCTGATCCACTGTGAGGACTGCGGCGCCGAGTGGCTGCGTGGGGAGACCCGCCGCGACCCGGCCCGGCCCGCCGTCCAGTCCGTCGAGTCGCTGCAGGCGGCCTTCCCGACCCCGGCCGACGTCCGTCCCGACGTGCGGGAGCGGGTGATGCTGCTGCAGTCGGAGTTCGCCATGGACCGGCCCGAGCCGGACCCGGACGTCGAGCCCTACCGCGAGCGGTACGCCGCGCTCTTCACCCGCGAGAACCTGCCGTCGGCGACGCCGGAGCAGCTGCTGCACTTCGCCAACTCCACGACCGTGGCCGACCCGGGCAACGTGTCCGGCTTCAACCGGGCGTGGAAGACCGCCGGTCCGGACAAGGCGGCCACCCAGGTGCGCGCGACGATCGAGCACCTGCTGTACGGGCCGGAGAGCCTGCGGCTCGAGGACCGGATGACCCAGCTGATCGACGGCAGCAAGAAGGGCCTGGGCTTCCCGTCGTTCAAGGAGGCGCTGCTGACGAAGGTGCTCTGCGTCGTCCAGCCCGAGCGCTTCCTGCCCGTGGTGCGGTACACCGCCGCCAGCGGTGGCAAGAAGGAGCTGGCCAAGATGGTGTTCGAGCTCGACCTCCCGCCGGTGGAGAAGACGGCCTGGACAAGTGGCCGACTGGCGGTCTGGAGCAACGACCTGCTGCGCTCGCTGGTCGGCAACGACCTCCCCGACCTGCAGCAGGCCGCGCGCTTCCTGCAGTGGGCCAAGGACCGCCCGGTGCTGTCCCGCAGCGACAGCTGACCGCCCCGCCCCGCCCCGGTCTCCCGGGTGCGGGGCGGCCGGCGTTCAGCTGACGGCCACCGCCCCGCCGGAGTTCGGCACCAGCTCCACCCAGGTGTTCCCCGGAGCCAGCCGGACCGCGTTGCCGTCGGCTCCACGCAGCACCACGCGCTCACCGACGCCGCTCTTGACCCAGGTGGCGGCCACGGTCTTCCCGCCGGTGGCGACCAGGGCCTCCCCCTCGGCGACCAGCACGGTCTCCGGGACCGCGTTCCCGGCCGGGTCGCGGGCCGCAGTCGCCCGGACGTCCACCCGGAGCACGACGACGTTGGTGGCGCCCAGCCGGGCCCCGTCGGCCCCGACGGCGGGAGCGCTCCCCTCGGACCGCAGCCACCGGGCGTCGGGCGAGCTCCAGGTCCACTGCGGGTGGCTGACCCCGGAGAGGGTCAGCGCCAGGTTCGTCGCCGGCGTGCCCGCGGTCACCGCGGTGGCCTGGTCGGCCGTGGCGGCCAGGTCGAACTGGGGAGGCGGCGCCGCCTGGTGGCCGGGGTCGGCCTGGGCGAGGAAGAGCAGCGGGTCGGCGTGCACGTTGTGCGGGGCCGGGCGATCGGTCGTGCGGGAGAAGCCGCCGGCGCCGGCGTCGTTGCTGAGCACCTGCAACCCGGCGTCGGCCACCGCGTCGACGTAGCCGGCCAGGCCACCGGAGAAGGCGAACAGACCGTGCAGCGGGGCGGCGATCGCCGCGTCCATCGGACGCACGGACCGGATCGGCCCGATCCCGGCCGGCAGGGTCGAGTGGTAGACCGCGACGTAGCGGGTGATGCCACCCTCGACGACCTGTTCCCACACCAGGTCGGCGGCGCCCAGGCCGGTCTGCGGCCGGGCCGCGACGGAGTTCTCGACCTTCACGGCGAGCGCGGGACGGGGGTCGACCGGTCCGCTCTCCAGCCCGGTCAGGGGCCAGAGCACCGGTGGGGGCGGCGGAGGGGGCGGGGGCGTCGCCGTGGTGCTCTCTGCGACGGCCGTCGTCCCCGTCGAGCCGCCACAGGCGGCCACGCCGGCCAGGGCCACGCCCACCAGCAGTACTGCCGCGCGGGGCCGGCGTCGGGTCGCCCGGCCGGCGTCGGCGGAGGAACGGCGAGGGGCCACGGCGGGTGCTCCAGCGTCGGGAGGGTGGTGCGGCCACCCGGCGGGCGGTCGGGTCACCGTAGGTCGGTGCGGAGCCCGGACCGGGCTCCGCACCGCCGACGCACCAGGCGGTGCGCCCCGTCCGTCCCACGGGCCTCAGCCCGAGCGCGGGACCCGGACGCCGACCCGCTCTCAGTCGCCGGTGTAGGCGGCGACACCGAAGTGCTGCCCGCCGCCCCCGTCCTCCTGGACCAGCACGGTGTAGGCCTGGCCACCGATGACGGCCGCACAGGTGTCGCCGTCGCACTCCACGGTCTCGACGGTGGCGCCCTGGCCGCCGACGACCGCGACGAAGGCGGCCTCGGTGTCGGCGTTCGCGTCGTCGGCCTGCTGGTGGTACCAGGACAGGCCACCGATCGCGAGGGCCGCGACGATGACCGCGACCAGCACGGTGATCAGCGAGGTGGTGTGCCGGCTGACGAAGCCCGGCTCCTGCTCCTGCTCGACGGCGCCGTCGTCCGTGGGCACGACCGGCGTGGCGCCGGGCTGGGTCGGGACCTCCCGCGTGGGGGCGGCCGGGGTGGTGCTGTCGGTGCTCATCTGGTGCGTGCCTCGTCTGTTCCGGGGTGGGACGCCGTGGAGCCGTCCGTGGTGGGCCGGCAGCGGCGCCGGCCAGGTCAGCGCCGAACAGTGCCACACCGTCTGGCCGATGCGGGCCCCTCCCAGGGAGCTGGGACCGGGTTCACAGCGGCCGGGCAGCCAGGCGACGCCCCCACGCCCTGCGGTGTGTCGCCACGCCGTGTGTTCGTCCGTCCCAGATCTGGCGATCTGTCCGGACCCGCCGTCGTCACCAGCAGGTTCGCCGTCGGCGCCGCACCGACATCCGGACCGGGACCGACTCGGGACCACCGACAGCCTCTCGACGCGGACGCGCGACCGTGCCTAGGTTGCCGTCACCGGCCGCCGCACGGGACGTGCGGCCGCTTCCCGGAAGGACGTCCATGTCGCGCCGCACCCGCAGATCCGCCCTCACCCTGGGCACCGCCGCCGCCACCTTCGCCGGCTCGGTGCTGCTGGCTGCACCGGCCAGCGCCGGGGGCAACCCGCATCCCAACGGCTTCGCCCAGCGGGTCTCCACCGAGGAGGTCGCCGCGCACCTCGCCGCCTTCCAGGAGATCGCCGACACCCACGGCGGCAACCGGGCCAGTGGCACGCCCGGGTACGACGCCTCGGCCGACTACGTGCAGCAGCTGCTGGAGGAGGCCGGCTACCAGGTGGAGCGGCAGTACTTCGACTTCGTGGCCTCGTCCACGACGGCCCAGGCGCTCACCCTGGCCGGTGCCCCGGTCGACGTCATCGCCATGGAGTACTCGCCGTCGGGCACGGTCACCGGGGCGCTCTCGGCGCTGGCCGCCGACGACGCGACGCCGGGCTGCGAGGCCGCCGACTACCCGGGGACGGTGGCCGGCACCGTCGTCCTCGTCTCCCGCGGCTCCTGCTCCTTCACGACCAAGCAGCAGCTGGCCTCGGCGGCCGGTGCGATCGGGGTCCTCGTCTACAACAACGTCCCCGACGAACCGCTGAACGGCACTCTGGGCGAGCCCGTCCCCGGCGCCCCGGCCGGCGGGCTCACCCAGGCGGCCGGGCAGGCGCTGCTCGGCCAGGTGGGGACGCCGGTCACCCTCGACATCCAGGTCGAGGTCACCGAGACCGCCACCTCCAACCTCATCGCCCAGACCCCCTACGGCGACACCGAGAACGTGATCATGCTCGGCGCCCACCTGGACTCGGTCCCCGACGGCCCCGGCATCAACGACAACGCCACCGGCTCGGCCGGCATCCTGCAGACCGCGCTCGAGCTCGCCGAGCTCAAGCCGACCCAGAACGCGGTGCGCTTCGCCTGGTGGGGTGCGGAGGAGTCCGGGCTGATCGGCTCCTGGGAGTACGTCGAGTCACTGACCGAGGCCGAGCGCGGGCAGATCGCCGGGTACCTCAACTTCGACATGATCGGGTCCCCGAACCACATCATCGGGGTGTACGACGCCGACGAGTCGACCTACACCGCACCGGTCGCGGTGCCGGAGGGGTCGGCCTCGCTGGAGCAGGTCTTCACCGGGTACTTCGACCGCACTGAGCAGCCATGGGTCGACACCGAGTTCTCCGGCCGGTCGGACTACCAGGGCTTCATCGAGTACGGCATCCCGGCCACCGGGCTGTTCACCGGCGCCGACGACATCAAGACCCCCGAGGAGGTCGCGCTCTTCGGCGGCACCGCCGGGATCCCGCACGACCCGAACTACCACTCCCCCGCCGACGACCTCAGCAACGTCGACCTGACCGCACTGGGCATCAACAGCCAGGCGATCGCCTTCGCCACGCTCTCGCTGGCCCAGGACCCGACCCCGCTGGACCGGACCGACGACCACCCGGGCAAGGCCAAGGCCAAGGGCAAGGAGAAGGGCAAGAGCAAGGGGCACGACCGCGGGCAGGGCGCCAGCGGCAACCGGAGCACCGACGTGGCGGCCTGACCTCCCGCCGCACCACCTGCGGGGCCGGACACCAGCTGGTGTCCGGCCCCGCTGCCGTCCCCGCCCGGTCGTGTCCCGCCCGGTCGTGGCAGCCGGTCGCGGGGGATAGCGTGCGGGAGCCGCCGCTCCCGGACGGCCGGAGGAGGATGCTGCGTGACGATCACCCGGTCAGACGTCCGGCAGGCAGCCGCCCGGATCGCGCCCTTCGTCCGGCGGACACCGGTCGTCGTCCTGGCCGGCTCCGGGCTGGGGCTGCCGCACGACGTCGTCGTCAAGCTCGAGCAGCTCCAGCACTCCGGGTCGTTCAAGGCGCGCGGGGCTTTCAACACGCTGCTGTCCGCCGACGTCCCGGCCACCGGGGTGATCGCCGCCTCCGGCGGCAACCACGGCGCCGCCGTTGCGTACGCCGCCCAGCGGCTCGGGCACCGGGCGACGATCTTCGTCCCCGCCGCCGCACCGGAGGCGAAGCTGACGCGGATCCGGCGGTACGGCGCCGACGTGGTGGCGGTCGGCAGCGACTACGCCGAGGCGTACCGGGCCAGCGTCGAGGAGGAGTCGCGTACCGGGGCGCTGCGGGTGCACGCCTACGACCAGCCCGAGGTGGTCGCCGGGCAGGGCACGGTCGCCGCCGAGCTCAGCGAGCAGGCACCCGACCTGGACACGGTGCTCATCGCCGTCGGCGGCGGCGGGCTGATCGCCGGCTGCGCCAGCTGGTACACCGACAGCCTGCGCGTGGTCGGGGTCGAGCCGGAACGGGCGCCGACGCTGCACACCGCGCGGGCGGCCGGGCACCCGGTGGACGTCGAGGTGGGCGGGCTGGCCGCCGACGCCCTGGGCGCCCGCCGGCTGGGCGCCATCGCGGCCGAGGTCGCCGACCGGTACGTCGACGAGGCCGTGCTGGTGCCCGACGAGGCGATCCGGGAGGCCCAGCGGCTGCTCTGGGAGGAGCTGCGGGTCCTGGCCGAACCCGGCGGGGCGACGGCGCTGGCCGCCCTGCTGTCCGGCGCGCACGTCGCCGGCACCGGGGACCGGGTGGGCGTCGTGGTGTGCGGGGCGAACCTGGACCCGGCGTCCTGGTCGGTGCTGCCCGAGACGGGGGTCTGACGTGCCGGTGCTGCTGCGCGGCCTCGTCCTGCCCGTCCTCGCCGATCCGGTCCCGCGCGGCGCGGTGGTCGTCGAGGACGGCGTCATCACCTACGTCGGCCCGGCCTCCCGGGCCCCACACCTGACCGGGGAGGTGACCGAGGTCGACGCCGGCGACGGCGCGGTGGTCCCGGGGATGGTCGATGCCCACGTGCACCTGGTCGCCGACGGCGCCGCCGACTTCGCCGGTTCGGTGGTGCGGTCGAGCACCGATCAGCTGGCGGCGCGGGCCGCGGCCAACGCCCGGCGCACCCTGGCCGCCGGCATCGTCGCGGTGCGCGACCTGGGCGCCCCCGACGGCATCGCGATCTCCCTCGGACAGCAGGTCGCCGAGGGTCGGCTCCCCGGCCCGGAGGTCACCGCAGCCGGCCGGGCGCTGACCGCCCCGGGCGGCCACATCCCCTACCTCGGCGTCGAGGTCCAGGGGCCCGCGGAGCTGGCCGCCGCCGCCCGGGCGGAGCTGACCGCCGGCGCCGGTGGCATCAAGCTGGTCGCCACCGGGGGGGTGCTCACCCCGGGACCCGCCCTCGGCAACGCCCCCTTCGCCGAGGGCGAGCTGGCCGCGGCCGCCGCCGTCGCCCGGGCCCAGGGCCGGTGGGTCGCTGCGCACGCCATCGGCCACGAGGGCACCCAGCGCGCGCTGCGCGCCGGGGCGACCAGCGTCGAGCACGGCTACCTCCTCGACGACGAGACGGTCGCGCTGATGGCCACGACCGGAGCGGTGCTGGTGACCACCCAGGTCGCGGTGGCCCGGATGCTGCGCAACCGGCACCTGGTCGACCCGGCCGTGGTGGCCCGGGCCGAGGAGGTCCAGGCCGCGGCGATCGAGTCGCTGCGGCGCGCGGCCCGGGCCGGCATCCCGATCGCCGGGGCCACCGATGCCGGCACCCCGTTCAACCCGCACGGCGGGGTCGCCGAGGAGGCGGCGCTGCTGGTGGCCGACATCGGGCTGACGACGGCGCAGGCGCTGCGGGCGGTCACCGCCACCGCGGCCTCCTGCCTGCTCCGGCCCGACCTAGGGCACCTGTCGGTCGGCGCCCCCGGACACGTCGTGGTCACCGGCGCCGACCCGCTGGACGACGTGGCCGCCCTGACCGACGTCCGCGCCGTCGTCCTCGGCGGCCGGCTGGTCGACATCCCGGAGAGGACGACATGACCGCAGTGCACGTCGACGAGCAGTTGCTGGACACCTACGTCACCGAGCTGGGCGCCCTCGGCGAGACCCCCGACGGCATGTACCGGTTCATGTACGACGAGGCGTGGCAGCGGGCCCGGGACGCCCTGCTGCGGTGGATCGACGAGGCCGGCCTGGAGGGCCGGGTCGACGCGGTGGGCAACGTCTTCGGGCGGTTGCCGGGCTCCGGCGACGGCGTCGTCCTCACCGGTTCGCACGTCGACACGGTGCCCTCCGGCGGCAAGTACGACGGTGCGCTCGGCGTCGTCGGTGGGCTGGCGGCGCTGGCCGCGCTGCGCGCCCAGCACGGCGCCCCGCGCACGACCTGCGAGGTCGTCGCGCTGTGCGAGGAGGAGAGCAGCCGCTTCCCGGCCAACTTCTTCGGCACCCGCGGGATGCTCGGCCTGATCGCCCCGGACGAGCCCGACCGGCTCCGCGACCGGGACGGCGTGCTGCTCGCCGACGCCATGCGGCAGGCCGGCCTGGACCCGGCGGCGGTGGCGGACGCGGAACGACACGACCTCCGCGCCTTCCTGGAGCTGCACATCGAGCAGGGCCGGGTGCTGGCCGACGAAGGCGTCGACGTGGGGCTGGTGGAGGTCATCCCGGGCATCGCCTGGGAGACGGTCACCGTCCACGGCCGGCAGGACCACGCCGGCGCGACGCCGATGGACCTGCGCCGCGACGCCCTGCAGGCGGCGGCCCAGATGGCGCGGGAGATCACCACCGCGGTCGAGCAGGAGGGCCGGCCGGCCGTGGTCACCACCGGGCGCTGGACGGTCGAACCCGGGCAGCCGAGCATCGTGCCGGGGCTGGCCCGGTTCTCCGTCGACCTCCGGCACCCCGACCTCGGGGTCCGGGACCGGCTGCTGGACACGGTGCACCGGATCTGCACGGCCGTCGCCGAGCGGCACGGGGTCGAGGTGGACGTCGTCCGGGACAAGGACGAGGAGCCGGCGACGATGGACGCCGACCTGTTGGAGGTGCTCCGCGGCTCGGCCGAGGAGTGCGGGGCCAGCTGGCGGCGGATGCCGAGCGGCGCCGGTCACGACAGCCAGCTGCTGGCCTCCCGGGTGCCGACCGCGATGGTCTTCGTGCCCAGCGTCGAGGGCCGCTCGCACACCCCGGCGGAGTACACCTCACCCGCCGACTGCGCCCGCGGCGCCTCCGTCCTGGCCACCGCCCTCCACCGACTCGCTTACTGAGGCTCCCGGCCGGCCGCCTGTCGATGTCACCAGCGGCCCTCCTGCAGGGGCCCGCCGCGAGCCTGCGAGTGGTGGGGGGCAGGAGGGTCCTTCTTCAGGCGGTGGGGACGGCGGGGCCGGTGCCGGCGAGCTCGTCGCGGTGGACGACGCCGTCCTTGACGACCAGGACCACCTGACCGGTCGCGGCGATGTCGGCGACCGGGTCACCGTCGACCACGATCAGGTCGGCCAGCTTGCCGACCTCCAGAGTGCCGAGCTCGTGCGCCAGCCCGAGGTTCTCGGCGGCCCCGCGGGTGGCGGCGACGATCGTCTGCATCGACGTCAGGCCGTGCTGCACCATCAGCGCGAGCTCGCGGGCGAGGTCGCCGTGCGGGTTGAACGGCGTGCCGGCGTCGGTGCCGGCGGCGATCTTCATCCCGGAGGCGACCGCAGCGGCGAAGCTCTCCCGCTGCTTGGCCGCCTCACGCTCGGCCTTGTCGACCACCCACTCGGGGATGCCGGCGGCCATGCCGTTCCGGATGATCCCGTCGACGGCGAGGATCGTCGGTACCAGGAAGGTGCCCTGCGCGACGGCGATGTCCAGCAGCTCGTCGTCGAGGTAGAAGCCGTGCTCGATGGAGTCGATGCCGGAGATCAGCGCGTTGTGGATGCCGGACCGGCCGATGGCGTGGGTGGTGACCCGGCGGCCGGAGTTGTGCGCTTCCTGGGCGACGACCGCCAGTTCCTCGGGCAGCAGCGCGGTCTGCGTCGGGGAGACGCCGGGGGTGAGCACCCCGCCGGTGGCCATCACCTTGATCACCGCAGCGCCGGCCTTGATCTCCGCACGGGTGGCCTTGCGCACCTCGTCGGGGCCGTCGGCCTCCCGGCCGATGAAGTGCCCGTGCCCGCCGGTCATGGTGATCACCCGGCCGGCCGCCTGCACCCGCGGCCCCGGCACCAGGCCGCGGTCGATCGCCTTGGCCAGCTCGACCACCACGTCGTCGGCGGCCCCGCAGTCGCGCACCGTGGTGACGCCGGACATCAGCGTCTCCACCGCCCCGGCGGCCGCGCGCAGGGTGGCCAGCGGCACCGTGTCGCCGGCGGTCTGGGCCATCAGGTCCGGTGCGCCGTCGGCGGTGAGGTGCACGTGGCAGTTGATCAGCCCGGGCAGCACCGTGCGCCCGCCGCCGTCCACCACGTTCTGCGGGGCGGTGCTCGGCGCGTCGGCGACGGGGCCGATCCAGGCGATCCGGCGGCCCTCGACCACCAGCGCCTGCCCGGGGACGGGGGCGGAGCCGGTGCCGTCGACGACGGTGACGTTGCGGAGCAGGAAGCTGGCGGGGGTCATGTGATGCCTTCCGGTCAGGTGGTCGTGCGCCCGAACAGGGCTCAGCCGGTCAGGCGACCGAACAGGCCGAGGTCGACGTTGCCGCCGCTGGCGATGGAGACGACCCGGGTGCCGGCGGGCAGGTCCAGCACCCCGGTCATCAGCGCCGCCAGCGGGGCGGCGGCCGAGGGCTCCAGCAGCAGCTTGGTGCGGGAGATCGCCAGCGGCAGCGCCCGCAGGATGTCCTCGTCGCTCACCGTCACCACCCGCTCGACGAAGGCCTGCACGTGGTCGACGGTGACCTGGCCGCTCATCGGCGCGGCCAGGCCGTCGGCGATGCTGCGCGCGCCGGGGTGCCGCACCGGCCCGCCGGCGGCCAGGCTGCGGGTCATCACGTCGGCGGTCTCCGGCTCCACGCCGATCACCCGGACCCCCGGCGCCAACCGGGCCAGCGCCGCGGCGACCCCGGAGATCAGCCCGCCCCCGCCGACCGGCACCAGCACCACCTCGACGTCCGGCACGTCCTCGGCGATCTCCAGCCCGACGGTGCCGGTGCCGGCGACGACCGCGGGGTCGTCGAACGGGTGCACCGGCACCCGGCCGGTCTCGGCGACGGTGGCGGTGTAGACGTCCAGCAGGTCGCCGTCGGTGAGGACGACGTCGGCCCCGTACGCCCGGCAGGCGGCGATCTTCGCCGGCACCGCGGTCGTCGGCATGACCACCGTGCCCGGCACCCCGACGCTGGCGGCCGCGTAGGCGACGGCGGCCCCGGCGTTGCCGGCGGACAGCGTGATCACGCCGCGGGCACGCTGGTCGGGCGGGAGGGACAGCACCTTGTTCAGCGCGCCACGGGCCTTGAAGCTGCCGGTCCGCTGGAAGAGCTCGGCCTTGAGGTCCAGCCGCACCCCCCACAGCTCCCCGAGGCTGGTGGAGCGGAGCACCGGGGTGCGGTGCACCCGGTCGGTGAGCCGCGCCGCCGCGGCCCGGACGTCGTCCAGGGTCACCAGTGCCGGGTCGGTCGTCTGCATGCCAGCGATCATCCAGCCGGCCCGTCGACGGTCCGCATCCGCGGGTCCAGGGCGTCGCGCAGGCCGTCGCCGAGCAGGTTGAAGGCGAGGATGGCCAGGAAGATCGCGATCCCGGGGAACGTGGTGAGGTGCGGGGCGCTGAAGATGAACTGGCGCCCCTCCCCCAGCATCGTGCCCCACTCGGCGGTGGGTGACTGCACGCCCAGGCCGAGGAAGCCCAGACCGGCGGCGAGCAGGATGCTCACCCCGATGCTCAGCGTGCCGTGCACCAGGACCGGGGTCAGCGAGTTGCGGAACACGTGCCGGGTGATGATCCGCAGGTTGCTGGCGCCCAGCGCCCGCGCCGCCTCGACGTAGGGCTCCTCGCGCAGGCTGAGCACCGAGGAGCGCACCAGCCGGATGATCACCGGGATGACGCTGATCCCGACCGCGATGATCACGTTCTGCAGGCTGACGCCGAGGACGGCGACCAGCGTGAGCGCCAGCAGGATGGAGGTGAAGGCGAACATCATGTCGGCGAACCGGGAGATGGCCAGGTCGGCCCAGCCGCCGTAGTAGCCGGCGATCATCCCCAGCGGCACGCCGATGACCAGGCCGATCGAGACCGCCAGGACGCCGATGAGCAGCGAGATGCGGGCGCCGAACATCAGCCGGGTGGCGATGTCCCGGCCCAGCTGGTCGGTGCCCAGCCAGTGCGAGGCCGACGGCCCTTCGATCGCCTCCGCGAGGTTCTGGGCGTTCGGGTCGTACGGCGAGATCAGCGGGGCGAAGATCGCCAGCACGACGAACGTGACGATGATGCCCAGGCCGATCATCGCCGGCGTGTGGTGCCGGAACCGGCCCCATGCCCTCATCGGATCCCCTCCATGATCAGTACCGGATCCGCGGGTCGACGACGACGTAGAGCACGTCGACGATCACGTTGAGCAGGATGAACGCCGCCGCGTAGACCAGGACGATCCCCTGGACGACGGCGAAGTCACGGGCGCCGATCGAGTCGACCAGCAGCCGTCCGATGCCCGGCCAGCCGAACACCGTCTCGGTCAGCACCGCACCCCCGAGCAGGGCGCCGAACTGCAGGCTGATCACCGTCAGGATCGGGATGAACGCGTTGCGCAGCCCGTGCCGCATGATCACCGTGATCGGCGGTGCGCCCTTGGCCTCGGCGGTGCGGACGTAGTCCTGACCGAGGACCTCGAGCATGCTGGCCCGGGTCATCCGGGAGATCAGCGCGGTGGAGAACGCCGCCAGCGTCACCGCCGGCAGCACGATGCTCAGCGGCTCCCCGCTGCCCGCGGCCGGCAGCCAGCCCAGGGTGACGGCGAACAACAGGATCAGCAGCAGGCCCAGCCAGTAGACCGGCATGGACACGCCCATCATCGCCACGCTGGAGATCACGTGGTCGACCATGGAGTTGCGGCGGACGGCGGCGATCACGCCGGCGGTGACCCCGGCGATGGTGCCGATGATCGTGGCCACGATCGCCAGGAGCAGCGTCGCCGGCAGCCGGACGCCGATCTCGCTCGCCACCGGTGCCGAGGTGCGCGCCGAGGTGCCGAGGTCACCGGTCAGCACGCCGGTGATGAACGACCAGTACTGCGCCAGCAGGGAGTCGTCGAGCCCGAGCTCGGCCCGGAGCCGGGCGACCTGGTCCTCGCTGGCGTTCAGGCCGGCCAGCACCCGCGCGGGGTCACCGGGCAGCACGCGCAGCATCAGGAAGATCAGGATCGAGACCCCGAAGAGGGTGATCAACGACAGCAGCAGGGTGCGCACGATGTGTGCGGCGGTGCCCTTCATCCCCGTCCTCTCCCGTACCCGGACCGGCGGCTCGCGTGCACCGCCGGGGGGTGGCCGCCCCTGCCCGGAGGCAGGGGCGGCCGTCCGATGGTGGTCAGTTCGCCGGCCGGGCGTACATGGCGTCGAACTTCTCGACCGGGGTGGCGCTCACGCCGGTGATGTCCGCGTCGTAGACGATCGGGAACGACTGGGTCCACAGGAAGATCCACGGGGCGTCGTCCCAGATGATCTGCGAGGCGTCGCAGTACAGCTGCTCACGGGTGTCCGGGTCCGTCTCCACGTCCGCCTGGGCGAGCAGCGCCTCGACCTCGGGGTTGGTGTAGAACGACGTCGCCAGACCGGCCGGCGGGTGGGTCGCCTCGCGGAACATCTGCATCTGGAAGTCGGCGTCCAGGTAGGCCGGGGCCCAGCCGAGCAGGTGCGCCTCGGGCGTGTTCTCCGTGACCGGTGCGTTCACCCGGGCCAGGAAGGACGGGAAGTCACTGGTGGAGACGGTGACGTCCAGCCCGACCTCGCGCAGGTAGCCGGCGATCGCCTCGGCGGCCTGGGCGTCCTGTACGTAGCGGCCGCTCGGGGTGAGCAGCTCGATGCTCGCCCCCACCGCGCCGGCCTCCTCCAGCAGCTCCCGGGCCAGCTCCGGGTCGTACTCGTAGGAGCCGGTCTCGCAGTAGCCGAAGAGGCTCGGGGCCATCGGCGCGTCCAGCACCTCGGCGGCGCCGAAGAGCACGTTGTCGATGATCGCCTGCTTGTCGACCGCGTAGTTCATCGCCTGTCGCACCAGCGGGTTGGACGTCACCGGGTCGGTGTTGTCCAGCGCGATGAAGATCGTGCGGTCGCTCTCGGCGAGCAGCACCTCGACGTCCTCGTTGGCCTGCAGCGCCTCGATGTCCGACACCGGCGGCAGGATGATCATGTCGACCTGGCCGGCGAGCAGCAGGCTCTCCCGGGTCGCTGCCTCGGGGACCACCCGGAAGACGACCGTCTCGTAGTACGGCTCCTCACCCCAGTAGTCGTCGTACTTGGTGACGGTGACGCTCTCGCCGGCGGTGTACTCGCCGAACTCGTACGGCCCGGTGCCGACCGGCCGGGTGTACTCCTGGTAGCTGTTGCCCTCCGCGTCGACCGAGGTCGGGGAGATCATCCCGGCCACCGTCGCCGACAGCGCGCTCACGAAGCCGGGCGAGGGCTGGCTGAGGGTGACCTCGACGGTGTTCTCGTCGACGGCGGTGGCCGAATCGAAGGCCGTGAAGGCCGCCCCCTGCGGCACCGTCAGCTCCGGGTCGGTGATCCGCTCGAAGTTGTAGACGACCGCCTCGGCGTCGAACGGCGTCCCGTCGTGGAACGTCACGCCCTCGCGCAGCTCGAAGGTGATCGTCAGACCGTCCTCGGAGACCTCGTAGGACTCGGCGAGCACGCCGTCGATCTCGTTCTCGTCGTTGATCGTCACGAGCGTCTCGACGACGTAGTCGACGATGTTGGAGACGGTCGTGGTGGTCTGCCCGGCCGGGTCGAAGGTGTCCGGGTCGATGCCCACGGCGATGGAGAAGGTGGAGTCACCGCCCTCCCCGTCGGCTGCGGGCGCTTCCGGGTCGCTGACGCTGCAGGCGCTGATCAGCAGGCCCAGGGCCGCGACGGCGGCCATGGACCTGATCCGGGAGGGGCTGCGTCGTGCTCGGGTCGTGTTCATCGGCTTCCGCTCTGACGAGGTGGCACACAACGGGACGGACGGTGGGACGGACGGCGGGTCGGTGTCGTCGGCGACGACGGGGCTGGTGGCGAGACCGGGCCGGTCATGCGATCACCGGCTTGACCTCGGCGAAGTGGCAGGCGCTGGGGTGGCCGGAGCCGGCGCGGTCGATCAGCGCCGGTTCCTCCTCGGCGCAGATCTGCTGGGCCTTCGGGCAGCGGGTCCGGAAGTTGCAGCCCGACGGCGGGTTCGCCGGGCTGGGCACGTCGCCGGTGAGGATCATCCGTTCCCGGCTGCCGCGCTTGGTCGGGTCCGGGATCGGCACCGCCGACAGCAGCGCCTGCGTGTAGGGGTGCGTGGGGCGGGCGTAGATGTCGGCCCGGTCGCCGATCTCGACGACCTTGCCCAGGTACATGACCGCGACCCGGGTGGAGATGTGCCGCACCACCGACAGGTCGTGGGCGATGAAGACGTAGGCCAGGCCGAGCCGGTCCTGCAGCTCCTGGAGCAGGTTGACCACCTGGGCCTGGATGGAGACGTCCAGGGCCGAGACCGGCTCGTCGAGCACCAGCACCTGCGGGTCCAGGGCGAGGGCCCGGGCGATGCCGATCCGCTGCCGCTGTCCGCCGGAGAACTCGTGCGGGTACCGGCTGGCCTGCTCGGCGCTGAGCCCCACGGACTCCAGCAGGTCGTCGACCTTGGCGCGCAGCTCGCTGCCGGAGGCCAGGCCGTGGATCTGCAGCGGCTCGCCGACGATGCCGCGCACCGTCATCCGCGGGTTCAGCGAGGTGTAGGGGTCCTGGAAGACGAACTGCATCTCCCGGCGGACCGCCTTCATCTGCGCCCGGCCGAAGCCGGTGATGTCCACGCCCTTGAAGTGCACCGAGCCCGACGTCGGCTCCAGCAGCTTGACCAGGGTGCGGCCGGTGGTGGTCTTCCCGCAGCCGGACTCCCCGACCAGGCCGAGGGTCTCCCCCGCGGTCAGCGTGAAGCTCACGCCGTCGACGGCGTAGACCGTGCCGACCTGCCGCCGGGTGACCCCGCCGCGGATCGGGAAGTGGGTCTTCAGGTCGGTGACCCGGAGGATCTCGGTGCCGTGCGCGGCACGGGTGTGCAGGTCCTGGGGTGCGCCGGTCGACTCCTGGGCAGCGCCTCTCGACGGCATGGCGACGGAGCTCATGCGCCGCCGCTCCCCAGCCGGGCGCCCATCTCGCGGTACACGACGGCCATCTCGGCGGGGACCTCCTCGGTGAAGTGGCAGGCGGCCCGCGCGCCGTCGCCGGTGTCGTAGAGCGGCGGCACCTCGGTGCGGCAGCGCTCGCGGCCCTTGGAGACCCGGCAACGCGGGTGGAAGGAGCACCCGGGCGGCAGGTCGATGAGGTTCGGCGGCGCGCCGGGGATCGGGTCCAGCCGGGCCAGGTCGACGTCCAGCCGGGGCAGGCTGCTCATCAGGCCCAGCGTGTACGGGTGCCGGGGTGCGGCGAAGATCGAGAAGACGTCGGCGACCTCGACCACCTTGCCGCCGTACATGACCACGACCCGGTCGGCGTGCTCGGCGATCAGTCCCAGGTCGTGGGTGATGAGGATGGTGGCGGCGTTGGTGCGCTCCTTCGCCGTCTTCAGCACGTCGAGCACCTGGGCCTGGATCGTCACGTCCAGGGCGGTGGTGGGCTCGTCGGCGATGAGCACCTTCGGGTCGTTGGCGATCGCCATGGCGATCATCGCCCGCTGGCGCATGCCGCCGGAGTGCTCGTGCGGGTACTGGTCGACACGGCCCTCGGGGTTGGGCACGCCGACCATCGTCAGCAGCTCGATCGCCCGGGTGCGGGCGGCGTTCTTGCTCATCTTCTTGTCGTGCAGCCGGAGCGCCTCGGAGATCTGGGCGCCGACGGTCAGCACCGGGTTCAGGCTGGTCATCGGGTCCTGGAAGATCATCCCGATCTCGCTGCCGCGGAGCCGACGCAGCTCCTTGTCCGGCATGGTCAGCAGGTCGCGGCCCTCGAAGAGGATCTCGCCCGCGGTGATCCGCCCCGGCGGGCTCTGGATCAGGCCGAGGATCGACATCGCCGTGACGCTCTTGCCGGAGCCGGACTCACCGACCACGCCGAGGGTCTCGCCGGGGAACAGGTCCCAGCTGACGTCGTTGACCGCCCGCACGACGCCGGCGGGGGTGACGAATTCAGTCGTCAGGCCCCGGACGGAGAGAACAGGACTGCTCACAAACAGCGCCTCCTCGACCGATCAGTGGGTGAAAGCTAGGTCACTGTGACCGGGTTTGGGTGACGGTCATGTCACGACGGTGAGTCCATGCGCTCCGTGTGACCGGCCTCACACTCAGTGTGGTCGGAGGGGAGACTACTGCTCGCCGGGCACCGGATCGGACCAGACGTCCATCCGGACCGTGCCGGTCGCGCACCCCTCGACGTCGAGCAGGCGGCCCATCCGCTTGACCGCGCGCAGCACCACCAGCCGGTCCACCACGACGACGTCGGGCACCACGTGGGCCAGCTCCTGCTCGAAGCGGTGCACCTCCTCCAGCGAGGCCAGCCAGGCGACCACGAGCAGGCTGGGCGTGCCCGCGAGCGTCGTGGACAGCCGCACCTGGCGCAGCCGGCCCAGCCGGGCCGCGGCGTCGTCCAGCCGCCCGGCCGGGGCGTCGGCCGACAGCACGACCATCACCGGCAGCCCGGCCAGCGGTGCGGCCACCTCGGTCCGCATCAGGACCGCGCCGGAGCTGATCAGCCGGTCGACCCGGCGGCGCGCGGTCGGCTGGCTGATCCCGGTCGCCGCGGCCAGCGCGGCGTAGGACGCCCGGCCGTCCTCCCCCAGCGCCGACATCAGCTCCCGGTCGACGTCGTCGAGCACGGTCGGGCGGGTCAGGTGCGGCGGCCCGCCGCTGCCGCCGGTCGACGGCAGCACACCGAGGCGCCAGGTGCTGCCCTCGGCGTAGAGCCGGGTGGCGATCCGCGCCCGGGTGCCGGTGACCCCGGGCACCCGGTCCAGCCGTTCCAGCAGGTAGCGCCCGAGGGTGGGCAGGTCGACGGCGGCCACGGTCAGCATCAGGTCCCGGCCGCCGGCGGTGATGTCCACCGAGAGGGCGTGCGCGTCACCGGCGAGCTCGTTCGCGACCCGGGTCTTCTCACTCGGCAGGCAGGTCACGTCGACGTAGGCGAGCACCTGCGCGTGGTGCGACCCCGGGCCGGGGGTGCCGGTGACCCACGCGGCGCCGGTGGCGCGCAGCCGCTCCCACCGCCGGGACGCGGTGACCGCATTCGTGCCGACCATCGCCGCCACCTCGGTCCACGGAGCCCGCGGGTCGCGCTGCAACGCCTCGACGAGAGCCAGGTCCTCCTCGTCCAGCACAACCGATCGAGTCACTTCGGGCACCTCTCGTGACGGATGACTGCAAATCCTGTCGGACAACGTGCCGAACTCCTAACGTCCCGCCCAGCAATCCGAAGGAGGGCACGTGATCCGGTCAGGCGCGCTGCACGAGGACGCCCGTGCGATGCAGGACGAGCTGGTGCAGCTGCGCCACGCACTGCACCGGCGGCCCGAGGTGGGGCTGCAGCTGCCCTGGACGCAGGAGACCGTGCTCACCGCCCTGGACGGCCTGGGTCTGGAGGTCAGCACGGGCACCGGGCTGACGTCGGTGACGGCGGTGCTGCGCGGTGGCCGGCCCGGTCCCGCGGTGCTGCTGCGCGGTGACATGGACGCCCTCCCGGTGCAGGAGCAGACCGGGGTGGAGTTCACCAGCGAGGTCGACGGCACGATGCACGCCTGCGGGCACGACCTGCACACCGCGATGCTGGTCGGCGCCGCACGGCTGCTGAGCGCGCACCGGGAGTCCCTCGCCGGCGACGTCGTCCTGATGTTCCAACCGGGCGAGGAGGGCTGGGACGGCGCCGGGCACATGCTGCGCGAGGGCGTGCTCGATGCGGCCGGGTCGCGGGTCACCTCGGCCTACGGGATGCACGTGATGTCGGCGATGAGCCCCCGCGGGGAGTTCACCACCCGCCCGGGGACGCTGATGGCGGCCAGCGACGAGCTCCGGGTGACCGTGCGCGGCAGTGGCGGGCACGGCTCGGCCCCGCACCTGGCCCGTGACCCGATCTCGGTGGCCGCGCAGCTGATCGGTGACCTGCAGACGATGGTCACCCGGCAGTTCGACGTCTTCGACCCGGTGGTGCTGACCGTCGGCCTGTTCGCCGGCGGCACGAAGCGCAACATCATCCCGGACGAGGCGACCTTCCAGGCGACCGTGCGCACCTTCTCGGCCGAGGCCCGGGAGCGGATGCGGGTGGCCTCGGTGCGGCTGTGCGAGTCGGTGGCGGCCGGCTACGGCCTGGAGGCCGAGGCGCTGTACCTGGAGGAGTACCCGGTGACGGTCAACGACCCGACGCACACGGCGTTCGCCGCCGGGGTGGCCCAGGAGGTCTTCGGCGAGGAGCGGTACGCGCCGAAGGTGTTCCCGCAGTCGGGGTCCGAGGACTTCTCCCGGGTCCTGGCGGAGGTGCCCGGCTGCTACCTGTTCCTGGGCGCCGCCGTGGGCAAGGACCACGCCACCGCCCCCAACAACCACAGCCCGCGGGCCCAGTTCAGCGACGAGGTGCTCGCCGACGGCGCGCTGCTGCACGCCGAGCTGGCGGTGCGGGCGCTGGAGCGCGACGCGGCGGCCTGACCACCGGCGGGGTGCGACCCTTCCGTCTCAGTTGTCACACCTCCGCCGGGGCTCCCCGATCCGGGGGCCCGACGGAGGTAGAACGACTCCATGGGCGTCTCCCCGTGCCCGCAGCACACCGCGGAAGCCGAGTCCTCGGTCTCCGTGGAGCTCGACTGCGTGCCCGTGGTCGGCGAGGCGCTGGCCCGCGCCGGCGTGCCGGTCGTCGCCGTCCTCACCCTGACCGGCGGAACCGAGCCGGTGCACGGCGCGCGGGTGAGCGTCACGATCTCCACCCCCGCCGGTCCGCTGGGCGCGTCGGCGGAGGTGACCGTCGACGTCGACCCCGGCCGGACGACGGTGCTCACCGACGTCGACCTGTGCCTGGACCCGGCGGTGCTCGCCGCCGTCGCCGAGCCGGGCACCGCGACCGTCGAGGCCCGGGTCGAGCGGGACGGGCGGCTGCTCGGCTGCACCCGGACCGCCGTCCGGGTGCTGGCCGCCGGCCAGTGGCTGGCCGCACCCACGCCGCTGGCCCTGGAGCTGCTGGCCGCCCACGTGCAGCCGGGCTCCCCCGCGGTCGCCGGGCTCGTCGGCGCGGCCGCCGACCTGCTGCGTCAGCGCACCGGCGACCCCACGGTCGGTGGGCACCCCACCGGCGCCGCACACATCGGCGCGACCCGCATCGACGAGACCGCCGCGGCGATCGTGGAGGCGATGCGCCGCCGGGCGATCCGCCCGCGCCCACCGGTCGCCGGCTGGGCCGACGTGCCGCAGCGGGTGCGCACCCCCGACCAGGTCCTCGACGACCGGGCCGGCACCAGCCTGGACACCGTGCTCACCCTGGCCGCCGCGCTGGAGCACGCCGGGATCCGCCCGCTGCTGTGGATCGCCGCCGACGGCGCAACCTGTCCCGGGCACGCCTTCCTCGGCTACTGGCGCACCGAGCGCTGCGCCGAGAGCGCGGCCACCACCGAGGTCTCCGGGCTCGCCGAGCTGGTCGAGCTGGGCCAGATCGCGCTCGTCGAGACCACGATGCTGGGCATCGCCGCCGAACCGGCGACCTTCGGCGACCTGCACCGCACCGCGGCCGCCGCCTGGCTCGCCGGTGACCTGCACCGGGTGCTCGGGGTCACCGACGTGCACCGCGCCCGGCTGGACGGCGTCGTCCCGCTCCCGTTGCCCCAGCTGCCCGACCACCGCCCGGCCGCGAGCCCCTCGCGCCCGAGCGGGCGACCGACCGGGACGACGGCCGCGCTGCTCGACCTGGACCGGGCCGACGGCGGGACCGTGCCGATCACCGTGCCGCCCGGCCGGCTGACCGTCCTCGCCGAGCGGCTCGCCGCCGACGCCGCGCTGACGCTGGTGCCCACCGACCAGCTGGGCGCCGCGGCCCGGCGCCGCGGCATCCGCTCGGCCCGGGACCTGCCGCCGCACCAGCTCGGTGAGCTGCTGGTCGAGCACGGCGGGCTGTACACCGGGCTGGGCTCGGCCGACTACGCCCACCGGCTGGCTGCGCTCGCCGACCAGGCGGCCGCGCTGCTGGAGGAGACCGGCGCCGGGGACCTGCACCTGGCGCTGGGCTCGGTGACGTGGGAGCTCGACGGGCGTTCGGTGCGCTCGCCGCTGGCGCTGGTCCCGGTGCTCCTCACCCGGGTGGCGAGCACCGGCGCCTACCGGCTCACCGCCGACCCCGCTGGGGCGATCGGCCCGAACGGGCAGTTGCTGGCCGAGCTGCGCCGCCGCACCGGGGTGACCGTGCCGGCGCTGGAGGCCGACGTGGACCTCGACCTGGCCGTCGCGCTGCCGGCGCTGCGGCAGGGGCTGGCCCAGCGCGGGCTGCCACACCGGGTCGAGCCGACCGCCGACCTGGCGCTGCTGCCCGCGGCGGCCGCCCGGATCCGGCAGGACGCCGACCACCTCGGGGCCGCGGCCCTGCGCAACCCGCTGGTGCCGGTGCTGCTGCGCCCCGGCCAGCCGTTCGTCGACCCCGCGCCGGCGCCCGGCACCGCCCTGGCCACCGACCTCACCGAGCTCGCCGCGACCCTGCCGCTGCCTGCCGACACCGACCAGCTGCGGGCGATCACCGACGCCACCGCCGGGCGGACCTTCGTGCTCGAGGGCGCTCCGGGCACCGGGAAGTCGCAGACGGTCGCCAACCTGGTCGCGGCGGCCGCGGCCGGTGGTCAGCGGGTGCTGGTCCTCGCCGCACAGCAGTCCGCGCTGGACACGGTCTCCCGGCGGCTGGCTGGGGTGGGGCTCGGCGGGCTGGTCACGACCCTGCGCCGTCCCGCCGACGCCCCGTCCGAGGCGGGGAGCCCACCCGACGCACCCGCCCTCCCCGACGAGTTGCGGACGGCGCGGCGCGAGCTGGCCGGCTACGCCGAACGGCTGCACGCACCCAACTCCGCCGGGCTGTCGCTGTACGCCGCGCGCGCCGGGGTGCTCTCCGCGGTGCCCGGCACCCCGGCGCTGCCGCTGGCGACCACGTACGTCGCGACCGCGTCGGCCCGCACCACCGCGAAGGTGCACGAGCTGCTGACGACGCTGCCCGAGGTGGCCGCCCGTACCCGGCCGCGGCCGCGGCACCCGTGGGGCTTCCTCGACTCGGCCGACGCCGACCCGGTCGCCGTGCACGCCGCGGTGCTCGCCGTCGACACGGCGCTGCGCGCGCTGCCGCCCGCCGGGCCGCTGGCGCGGGTGATCGCCGCGGCCCGGAACCCGGAGGACCTGGACGCGGTCACCACCGTGCTGTCCGGCCCGGACGTGCCGCTCGCCGCGGTCGACGCCGTCCGCACCCAGCAGTGGGCGCAGGACGTCGACGCGCTGCTCGCGGAGGTCTCCGCCTTCGTCACCGCGGCGCACCCCGGGCTCGACGTCGCCCTGCCCGAGGCGCTGGACCTGCCGCTGGCCGGGATCGCCGAGGACGCCGAGCAGGCGGCCGTCTCGGGGCGGTTCGGCCGGGCCAAGCGGCTGGCCGCGGTGCTCACCGAGCTGACCCCGTCGCTGCGCCCGGACGCGCACGTCGAGCCGACCGACGTCCCGCTGCTGACCGCCGAGTTGCTCCAGGTGCAGGGCGCGGCCCGCGAGCTGACCCTGCGCTGCGCGTCGGTGGCCGGGCTGGCGGTGCCGTGGAACTGGAACCCGCTGACCGACCCGCTGCTGGTCGAGCGGCAGGTGGCCGCGTTGAACCGGCTCGGCTCCGCGCTGGACGGCGACCCGGCCTTCACTCCCCCGCTGCGCCGCTTCCTGGACACCGCGCCGGCGCCGGACCCGACCCGGGCGGTCGCCGTCCGGAAGCTGCGGGCGGCGCTGATCGCCCTGCCCGTGGCCTGCCTGAGTTCGCTGGACCAGCTCCTCGCCTGGGCCGGGGACACCGGCATCGTGCGGCTGTGGGAGGCGACGCAGGACGAGCGGGCCGTCGAGGAGTTCGGCGTCCCCTCGCTGGGGCACTGGCTGGACCTGCTGCGGCACCTGCACCTGCTGGAGGCCGCCGGGCTGGCCGAGGCGCGCGCCGCGCTGCTGTCCGGGGCGGTGCCGGCCGACGGCGCCGTCGCCGCCTTCGACCGTGGGGTGGCCGAGGCGTCCTTCGCCGAGCGGTCGGCGGCCGGCGGGCTCGGTGCGTCCGACGCGCGGGCGGCGGAGCAGGCGGTCCGACGGGCGCTCACGGCTGCGGCGGCGAGCCGCGCCCAGGCGGCCGCGGCCCTCGCCGCCGGCGACCGGGTACCGGCCGTGCTGGCCACCCCGGACGCCGTGGCCCGCTTCCTCCCCGCGACCGCCGGCTCCTTCGACCTGCTGGTGGTCGAGGACGCCTCGTCGCTGCGGGTGGCCGACGCGCTCGGTGCGCTGGGCCGGGCCAGCGCGGCGGTCGTGGTCGGCGACCGCCAGCAGCTGCCGCCGCGCGCCGCGGTCGACGAGCCCGCCGACGAGGGGCTGCTGGCCGCCTGCCTGCGGGCCGGGGTGCCCCGGCGGGAGCTGACCTGGCACCACCGCAGCGCCGACGAGTCGCTGGTCGCCCTCCCCAACGCCGTCGGCTACGGCTCCCGGCTGACGACGGTCCCCGGCCCACCGGCCGGGCCGGCGATCTCGCTGGTGCGGGTGGACGGGGTGTTCCTGCGCACCGGCGAACAGCGGGAGACCAACCCGGCCGAAGCGGAGGCGGTGGTCGCGGAGCTGCGGCAGCGGTTCGCGGCGTCGCCGGAGGCGGTGCCGTCGGTGGCCGTGCTGACCCTGCACGGGCCGCAGCGCCGGCTGATCGAGGGCCTGCTGCGGGTGGGCCGGGACCGGGTGGCCGAGGCGTTGGACCGGGGCGAGCTGCGGGTCCGGGAGGTGGAGGCGGCGCAGGGCGAGGAGGCCGACGTCGTCCTGCTGTCGCTGGGGTGCGCGGCCGACGAGCACGGCTGCCTGCCGCTGGACCTCGGGCCGCTGAACCGGGCCGGCGGTGAGCGGCGGCTGACCGTGGCGGCGACCCGGGCACGCCGGCAGGTGGTGGTGTTCGCGTCCTTCGCGCCGTCGCTGCTGCGGCCGGCGACGACGGGGCAGCCGGGCGTCCGCCGGCTGCGGACCTGGCTGGAGCAGGCGCTGCGCGGCGTGGACGCGGTCCCGCGCAGCGCCGTGGCGACGCGCGATCCGCACCGCGAGGAGGTCGCGGCGGCGCTGCGGGGCCGGGGGCTGGTGGTGCGCACCGACGTCGGGCTCTCCCGGTTCCGGGTCGACCTGACCGTGGCCCGGCCGGAGGCGCCGGAGCGGCCGGTGCTGGCGGTGCTGCTGGACGGCCCGGCGTGGGCGCAGCGGGCGACGGTGGACCGCGAGCTGGCGTACCTGGAGCTACAGGGCTGGCCGACGGTGGAGCGGGTGTGGCTGCCGGAGTGGCTGGCCGAGTGGGAGACGGTGCTCGACCGGCTGGTCACCGCGGTGGCGGAGGCCTCCCCGGTGGAGCCGCTGCTGCCGCCGCTGCCGGCCCCGGTCGCCGCGGTCGACGAGCCGGCGGAGGAGATCGACCCGTTCGACCCGGAGGCCCCCGACGACCTGGACGAGGTGTCGACGGCGGAGCCGGTGCGCTGCGCGGCGCACCCGGTGGTGACGCCGGCGCTGCTCGCCGGTGAGGTGCCGTTCCGGGCGTGGACGCCGAAGCCGGTGGGCGAGCCGCGGATGCTGCGGCAGTTGGAGAACCCGGAGGCGGCCCGGCTGGTGCGGCGGGTGCTGGCGGCCGGGATCCGGGCAGAGGGGCCGATCCACCGGGAGCGGCTGGCCCGGCTGACGGCGGCGGCGTTCGGGGTGCCGCGGGTGAACGCGGCCCGGATGGAGTCGATCCTGGCGCTGCTGCCCGAGCCCGGCGCGGAGTTCCTGTGGCCGGCGACGTCGGACCGGACGCCACCAGACCCGGCCGGGTGGACGACGTTCCGGCGGCAGGCGACGGGCACCGACCGGGCGCTGGAGCACGTGCCGCCGGAGGAGATCGGCAACGCGATGGTGGCGCTGTGCCGGTCGGTGGCCGGGATGACCCGTGACGACCTGTTCCAGCAGACGCTGGCGGTGTTCGGGCACCGCCGCCGGCACCCGGTGCTGATGCCGCTGCTCGAGGTGGCGCTCGCGCAGGCGGTGCGCGCCGGCCGGATCACCCGGCAGGGCGCCGGTCAGTGGCTGACCGCGGTGGCCGAGGGCGATGCGGACCTGCAGGCGGTCGCGACCCCACCTGTCCCGGACAGCGCCGCAGTGCCGGAAGGGCTCGCAGTGCCGGAAGGGCTCCCGGCGCCGGAAGGCCTCGACCAGCCCGTCGCCGGGTGACCCGATCCGGCGGCCGGGCAACTCCGGTCGCCGGGCAACTCCGGTCGCCGGGCAACTCCGGTCGCCGGGCAACTCGGGTCGCCGGGCAACTCGGGTAGCCGGGCGACGTGACGGCCGCATGCGCGCACCGGTAGCCGGCCACGGTGGGACCGTGGCCGGCTGCCGGGACCGGGCCGATCAGTGCGCCAGTGCTCCGATGAGGATCTCGGTGTCGTCGGGGCGGTAGGTGCGCCATCGCCCGCCGGGATCTCGCTGGACCCGGAAGCCGTGATGCACCTTGGTGTGGTGCCGTTCGCACAACAGCGCACTGTTGGCGAGCGACGTCTCCCCGCCGTGCAGCCAGTGGATCAGGTGGTGAACGTCGCACCACCAACTCGGGGCGCCGCAGCCGGCGAACACGCAGCTCTTGTCGCGGCGTTCCACGGCCTTGCGCAGCCCGGGGGTGACCACCCGGTGATCTCGACCGAGATCGAGCGGGGTTCCGTCGGGGCCCATCACGATCCGGGAGATGCTGCCGTCACAGGCGAGGTATCGGGCCCGGGCGGCGGAGATCGTCGCTCCGAAGCCCATCTCCCCGGCACCAGGACCGGTCGCCGGGTCGACCAGGTCCTCCAGGTCGATGCCCACCACCACGTGCGGCTTCACCGTCCGCAGGATCGGCAGGTTCCCGCTGGCCAGCTGGTTGTCACACAGCTGGACGAAGGCATCGGCGTTCTGCTGCAACCGCGTCCGCTCATCGCTCTTGGGGCGGTTGGCCTGCACGATCGACTCGATCGCCGTCTGCGCCTTCTCCCCACCGGCAGCATCCAGCTCGAAGTGGCCGGTGACGGTGCCATCGGCGTGCTTGACCATCGTGAACCGCCGGCCCTCGGTCGGATCCGGCTCCGGTCCGTCGGGATCGAGGGCGTCCTCGAAGGCCTGCACCGCGGCGGCCAGCGACTCGTGCGTGGACTCCGTGGCCACCCTCGCCCACACCTGGTCGAAGGCACCCAGGTCGATGTCCTGCTCCTCGGCCCGGGCGACCTCGCGGGGGCCGATCTTCTCCGCCACCACGTTCACCTGCGCTGCGGTCACCACACCCTCGGCGAACCCGGCCGCCAGCGCCGGGAAGTGCTCCAGCACCCGCCCCGACCGCACGACCCGCGACGCCTCCGCCTGCGACAACCGGGGATGACCGATCAACCACGACCGCATCGACTTCAACCCGTCGTACTCCGCAGCCTGAGTGGTCTCCGCGTGCCGCACCGTGCGGGTCAACTCCGCCGCGACCCGATTGCCGACCTGCACCAGCAACGTCGTCCGGTCCAACACAGCGCCATCCGTCAACCCATGCAGGTCCTCGGCCGCAAGGGCGTCCAGAGCCGACTGCAACTCGCTCACGACACCTCCCGACCGGTTCGAACGTGTGTACGAATACTACGGCCGAAGAAGGGTTGCCACAACACAAACCCCGAGGTCAGGAGCTTGTCCACAGATCACCCTGACCCCTTGACGCGAGCCGGTCCGACACACCAGCACGCCGCTCGAACTCCCCCTCGGTCGACGCGCCAGCAGCCCACGCCGGTCTCCCCGGTCGCGACCGGACTCCAACAGCGGGCGTCGCGACAACGCCCGACGTCGGCGTGATGCGCCGAGCACAGACCGTGCACACCCGCCGGGCCGGCCAAAATCGGCTCCCGCCCGGGAACAGCCGATCCGAGCCGTCGTCGCACGCAGCACCCTCCGGCGTTGCCCGACGTCACGTCGGCGAGTCGCCCGAGTCGCCCGGGCGTGTTGCGGCCCCACGGGGTGTCGGAACCGCGACAGGCGGCACTTTGTGACGAATCCATGACAGCCCTACCGTCATCCGCGCCCGCCGGTCCATGAGTCACCACACACGGTGACACCGGCGAGCACCGCCGAACCGGGCACCCGCTGCGACGTCGCAGCGAATGCCCGGACCGGGGACCCACCGCAGTTCTGGGGTGAAGCGCGACGGCATGCGAGTGCCGGAGCGCCGGGCGAGTTCCCCGCCCGAACCCGTCAGCTAACTCGGTAGGCGGTCGAGGAGAACAAGGAGAACCCGTCGTCCATGACGACCACTCGCACGTCCCCTGCCCGTCGTCCCTCTCGCTCCGGTCGCCGGGCACTGATCGCGCTGTTCGCCAGCGCCGGCGTCGCCCTCACCCCGATGGCCGCCCAGGCCTCCGTCGGTGGCGGTGGAGCGCCCGTCGCAGCACCCGTCGCAGCAGCGGCCGCCCCGGTCGCGGCTCCGAACGCAGCTGCCCAGATCATCGTGGACACGGCGCTCGCCCAGCAGGGCAAGCCCTACGTCTGGGCCGGCGCCGGTCCGAACGTCTACGACTGCTCCGGGCTGACCCAGTACTCCTACGCGGCCGCCGGCATCACGCTGCCGCACTCCTCCCGCATGCAGTCGACGATGGGCGTCCCGGTCGCCCGCGCCGACCTGCAGCCCGGTGACCTGGTCTTCTTCTACGACCCGGTGGGCCACGTCGGCATCTACATCGGCAACGGTCTGATGGTGCACGCGCCGACCGCAGGGGACGTCGTCCGCACCATCAACGTCGACACGATGTGGGGCTACAACTCCGCGCGTCGTCTGGTCTGACGTCGCCCGGGGTGTTGCGACCCCGTGACGATCGGCGTTGCCTCTTGCCCCGTGTCGCCCTGCCCGCGAGGTTGGGACGTGCGAGGTAGCGAGTCCCGGCCCCGTACGGCCCGGTCGTCCGCAGGGGCGGCCGACGAACTGCGGAGGGTGTGGCGCAGTGCCGCGCCGCACCCTCCCGCAGCTGGTCAGGGCACCCAGACACGAGAGGAAACCTCACCGATGCTGACGTTGACCCCCCAGGCAGCAACCGCGATCCGCGGGATCCTCGACCAGTCCGAGATCCCCGAGCAGGGCGGCCTGCGGATCGCCAACGACCCGACCGGCCAGTCGCTGGCGCTGAGCCTGGCCGCCGTGCCGGCCGAGGACGACCAGGTGCTGGACGAGTCCGGCGCCCGGGTGTTCCTGGACGAGAAGGCCGCGACGGTCCTCGACGACAAGGTCCTGGACGCGCAGGCCGACCCGGCCGGCACGGTCCAGTTCGGGATCGCCGAGTCCGGCGCCTGAGCTCTCCCCGCACGACCACGTCCGCCCCGTTCCGGTCCGCCGGAGCGGGGCGGACGTCGTCCGAGGCCCGGACGTACGCAAACGCCCCGCCCTCCCGAGGGAGGACGGGGCGTTCGTCGGTCCGGAGAGGCCGTGGACCCGGCCCCTCCGGGGGGATCAGCCGAGCAGCGGCTCACCGTCGCGGACGAGCTGCCAGTTCTCGACGTAGAAGTCGGCCGGGTCGATCACGCCGCGCTCCTGCGCCCACTCGATGAGCAGCTGGCGGATCTCCAGCTGCTCGTTGTAGACCACGGGCGCCGTCGAGACGTGCGGGAAGCCGCCGCCGCCGGAGCGCCGGTAGTTGTTCACCGCCACCACGAACCGGGCGTCGTCGGCCACCGGCACACCGTCGATCTCCAGCCGGGTGACCCGCTCCCCGACCGGGCGGGAGACGTCCAGGTCGTAGTCGACACCGGAGAGCACGTCGTAGTTGTAGTCCGGCGTCCCGTCGGCGTTGGTGATCGTCTCGGGGTCGACGTCACCGGTGGCCGGCACCTGGGTGAAGTAGCTCGCCGACTCCTCCAGGTAGTCCCGCACCTGGGCGGCGGTCATCTCCACCGCCTCCAGGGTGTTGTCGAAGACGTAGAGCCCGGCGATGTCCCGGATGGTGACCTCGCCCTCCGGGAAGACCGCCTCCCGGCTGAACGGTGCGGCGATCGACAGCACCGGCAGGTCCGCCCGCTCGGTGCCCTCCAGCGCGGCGTCGACGGTCTCGGTCTGCACCTGCTGGATGAAGTCGAGGATCGGGGTGTCGGAGTACCGGCTGGTGAGGGTGGTCAGCTCCTCGGTGGAGGTGGCCACGACCTGGTTGACGTAGTCGACCGTCGTCCGGTGCGCCTCGTCGGTGACGGCGAGGACGTCGGGGTCCTCGGGGTAGTCCTTGGTGCGCAGCGCGGTGGCCGTGGCGCCGGTGACGTCCCACTGGCCGCGGGTCTTGGTCAGCGCGAAGTCGACCTGGCTGACCGTGCCGCCCCAGCGGTAGGGCTGGGTGAGCAGCACCTCCTCGCCGGTGACCTCGTTGACCACGACCTGGGACGGGGCGTCGCGGTGCGTGTGGCCGACGACCATCGCGTCGATGCCGGGCACCGTGCGGGCGATGACGTCGGAGGGGTTCTCCGTGCCCACGGCCGGGTCGTCGTAGGACGACGTCCCACCCACGCCGGCGTGCGCGAGGACGACGACGACGTCGGCCTGCTCGGCCACGATCGGCACCCACTCCTGCGCCGTCTCCACCATGTCGCGGAACTCGACCTGGCCCTCGACGTTGTTGCGGTCCCAGATCGCCGAGCCCGGCGTGGTCAGCCCGAGGATGCCCACGGTGACCGGCTTGGCGCCGCGGACCTTCATCTCCTGCAGCGTGTACGGCGGCAGGTACGGCTCACCGGTGGCGGCGTCGACGACGTTGGCACCGAGCACCGGGTGGTCGACGTCGTCGACGTAGTCGGCGAGGGTGTCCAGGCCGTAGTTGAACTCGTGGTTGCCGACGACCTGGGCGTCGTAGCCGATGACGTCGAAGGCCGCCGCCATCGGGTGCTCGGCCTCCGGAGGCTGCTGCGCGGCCAGGTAGGTGAGCGGGGTGCCCTGCAGGAAGTCGCCGTTGTCGACGACGAAGACGCGGTCCGCGCCCTTCTCCGCGCGCACCGAGTCGACCACGGAGGAGACGCGGGCCAGACCCGTCGCGTCCCCGGAGCGCTCGGTGTACGGGGCGTCGCGGAAGTAGTCCCAGTCCTGCACGCGGCCGTGCAGGTCGGTGGTGGCCAGCATCGTCAGCTCGAGGCTCTGCCCCGTGCCGTGCCCGCCGCCGTTGCCCTTGCCGTGCCCGTGGCCGTGCCCGTGGCCGTTGCCGTGCCCGTTGCCGTGGCCCTTGTCGTGATGGCCCGGGCTCGCTGCCGCGGGGGTCACCGCCCCGAAGGTCATCGCCAGCACTGCTGCCGCGACCGTCACCGTCGTCCGTCTGCGCACTCGATCTCCCCCAGCTCGTCAGCCGCCCTCCTGGGCCGGCCGTCCGGTTGCCGGGTCAAGGTAGCGAGGGATGCCGACAAGTCGACTCGGGGCACGAGCTGTTCATCCGGCAGCCGCCCGGACGGGCAGCCCGAGCGGATCGGCGTCCAAGGAGCCGACCCCGGCTAGGACCAGACCAGCGTGCCGTCGTCGAGGTCGGCGGCCGGCAGCAGCTCCCGCTCGACGGCGTACTCGTGCAGGTGCGTCCACGGCTCCCGGTCGCCCTGCTTGGGCATGAGGTGCATGGAGCGAGCCAGGTAGCCGGGGTTGAAGTTGGCCGGGTCGACCCAGGGGCCCAGCGGCATGTCGGCGTCCTCCGGCCGCAGCTGCGGGACGACCGTCGTCGCCCCCTTCTCCTCCATGTGCGCGAGGAGCCGGCACACGAAGTCGCTGATCAGGTCGGCCCGGAGCGTCCAGCTGTGCCGGAAGTAGCCGAACACGTAGGCCAGGTTCGGCAGGCCGGTGAACATCAGCCCGCGGTAGGTGACGGTCTGCGCGAAGTCGACCGGTCCGTCGTCCACGGTGAAGGCGATGTCGCCGAAGACGCTGAGGTCGAAGCCGGTGGCGGTGACGACGACGTCGGCCTCCAGCTCCTCTCCCGACGTCAGCCGGATCCCCCGCTCGGTGAACGTCTCGATCGTGTCGGTGACGACGGAGGCCTTTCCCTCGCGCATGGCGGTGAACAGGTCGCCGTCGGGGAGGACGGCGATCCGCTGCTGCCACGGCCGGTACGACGGGTTGAAGTGCTTGTCGATGTCGACGTCCGGCGGCAGCTGAGGGCGCATCGACTCGATCAGGAACTCACGGGCCTCGTCCGGCGACTCGGCCGAGATGCGGGTGAGCTCGTCGAGCTCCGCGATGTAGGCCCGCCGCAGGATCTCGTGCGTCCAGTCCTCCGGGACGTCGAGCGCGCGGAGCGTCGTCGCCAGTTCGTGGGTCTTCGGTCGGGCGTAGAAGAAGGTCGGCGACCGCTGCAGCATCGTCACGTGCGCGGCGGTCTCGGCGATCGCGGGGATGAGCGTGGCCGCCGTCGCGCCCGAGCCGATGACGACCACCCGCTTGCCCGCGTAGTCGAGGTCAGCGGGCCACTTCTGCGGGTGGACGATCGGGCCCGGGAACCGGTCCGTGCCCGGCCACTGCGGCGTGTGGCCCTCGTCGTGCTTGTAGTAGCCCTGGCACATCCAGAGGAAGTCGGTGGTGAAGACGAGCTGCTCGTCGGTGTCGCCGCGGGTCACCTCCACGGTCCAGCGCCGGTCGTCGCTCGACCAGCGCGCGGAGGTGACGCGGTGCTGGTGGCGGATGTGGGCGTCCAGGCCGCCGTCGCGGATGACCTCGTCGAGGTACCGGAGGATCTCCTCCGAGGACGCGATCGAGGGGCCGCGCCAGGGCTTGAACCGGTAGCCGAAGGTGAACAGGTCGCTGTCGGAGCGCACGCCCGGGTACGTGTGCGTGCGCCACGTCCCGCCGTGGCCGGCCAGGGCGTCGAGGACGACGAGGCTCTTGTCCGGGAAGCGTTCCCTGAGGTGGTGGGCGGCCCCGATGCCGGAGATCCCCGCTCCCACGATCAGCACGTCGACGTGCTCGACCCGCTCGTCGGTCGCCGTCCGAGCCGGCTGCGTCATCGTCATGGCCGATCCCCCAGTTCCTGCGAGACGGCGCACCTCGTCGTGCGGCGTCCCCTCGCCGTTCTACCACTCACCACCGGCCATGTGTGGTCCAGCTCACTTTCTTGCCCGGTCCGCCTTTCGGCCGTCGACGACGTGTGGTGTGCTCCAGGCCACCCCTCAGCCGAGCACGGGAGTCCCGTTGAGCACACCGACGATCCACGCGCCGCGCACCGTCCAGGTCGGCGACATCGCCGTCGCCGTCCAGGAGTACGGCGACGGCGAGCCGCTGCTGGTGGTCAACGGCACGAGCCAGTCCCTCGGCTTCTGGGGTGACCTGGTGCAGGTGTGGGCGGGCAGCCACCGGGTGGTCACCTACGACCTGCGCGGGATGGGCGGGACCGAGCGCGGGTCCAGCCCGTTCAGCATCGCCTCGCTGGCCGCCGACGCGCTCGGACTGCTCGACGCCCTGGAGATCGAGCGCACCCACGTGCTCGGCTACTCACTCGGCAGCGCGATCGCACAGGAGCTCGCCCTGGCCGCGCCGGAGCGGGTCAGCTCGCTCGTCCTGTACTGCACCTGGGCGCGGTCGGACGGCTTCCAACGGGCGCTGATGACCGGCCTGGCGCACCCGTGGCGGACCGGCGACCTGCCGGCGGCGCTCGGCGCCCTCGGCGTGGCCTTCTCCCCGCAGCTCCTCGACAGCCCGGAGTTCGGCACCCTCATCGAGGAGCTGCTCCCGCTGTTCCCCTCGACGCCGGAGCAGATCCGCACCACCGCCGAGCAGTGGGACGCCGACCTGGCACACGACACCCTGGACCGGCTCGACCGGATCACGGCGCCGACACTGGTGATCGCCGGGGAGCAGGACCTGCTGACCCCACCGTGGCACGGCCGGCAGGTGGCCGACGCCATCCCGGGTGCACGGCTGGAGATGTTCACCGGTCCCGGGTCCAGCCACGCGCTGGGGGTCGAGCGGGCCGAGGAGTTCGTGCCGCTGGTCGACGGCTTCCTCGCCGAGCACCGGACGTCCTGACCCGGGCCGCCGCCTCCCGGCTCAGCGGGCGGCGGCGCGGGCGGCCAGCTGCTCCGGGGAGAACGCCAGGTCCAGCGCCTCGCGGGCGGCACCGAGCACGGCGGCCTGCTGGCCCACGCGGCTGACCGCGATCTCCAAGCCGTCGGTGATCATCGGCGGGCACTGCGCGTAGATCGCCGACCGCACCCCGGCGACGAAGGCCTCAGCGCTGCTCAGGTGCCCGCCGATCACCAACCGCTCGGGGTTGAAGAAGTTCAGGATGGTCGAGAGCACGGTGCCGGTGCTGCCGCCGGCCTCGCGCAGCAGCTGGGTGGTCAGCGGGTGCGCGTCCCGGGCCAGGTCGAGCATCCCCTCGGTGTCCGGGGCGGGGACGCCGCGCTCGGCGAGCTGCTCGACCAGGGCGGCGCCGCTGGCCACCGCGTCCAGGCAGCCGACCCGCCCGCACGAGCAGGGCACGGGCGGGGCGCCGGGCACGGTGGTGTGGCTGATGTCCCCGGCGAACCCGCCGCTCCCCCGGTGCAGCACCCCGCCGGCGACGACGCCGCAGCCGATGCCCGAGCCGACCTTCACGAACACCATCTGCTCCGCCGGTGAACCGCCGGCGGCGTGCTCGCCCAGTGCCATCAGGTTCGCGTCGTTCTGCACGATCACCGGCACGGGCAGCCACTGCCGCACGATCGCGGCGACGTCGGCACCGTTCCAGCCGGGCATCCGGGCCGGGGAGACGACCAGCCCGGTGCGCGCACTGACCGGCCCGGGCACCCCCACGCACATGGCCAGCAGCGGCGCGGACTCGCCGAGCCCGTCGACGGCGTCGGTGACCGCGGTGACCACGGTGCGCAGCACCGCCTCCGGCCCGTCGGAGACGGCGATCGGCAGGTGCCGCTCGGCGACCTGCCGGCCGGCGGCGTCGAGGACGGCGATCGCCGCGTGCCGCTCCCCCAGGCTGACGGCGACCACCAGGCCGGCCGCGCCGCGCATCTCCAGCCGGCGCGGCGGCCGCCCCCCGGCCGAGGGTCCGCTGCCGGTCTCCACGAGCCAGCCGCGGCGGATGAGCATCTCCACCCGGGCGGCGGCGGTGGTCGCCGAGAGCCCCGTCTCGCGGGCGACGTCGGCGCGCGAGGAGGCGCGGCCGAGCCGGACGAGGGAGAGCACCTCGCTCGGGGAGGTGGCCGACCGGTCACCGGCGGGGGTGGGCATGTCGATCAGTGAAGCAACGCCCGCCGTCCGAAGCAACGGCCACTTACTCCGGAAGTGGAAATACTTCATGGACTTCTCGTTGTAACGATCGCCACTTAGCCTTCCTCCAACGTTCAACGCCGATCGTGAGGAGGACGACCATGAGCACACCGATGGTGAGCATGCGCGGCGTCGACAAGCGCTTCGGCGACCTGCACGTGCTGTGCTCGATCGACCTGGACGTCGCTCCGCAGGAGGTCGTCGTGGTCATCGGGCCGTCCGGGTCGGGCAAGTCGACGCTCTGCCGCACGATCAACCGCCTCGAACCGATCGACGCCGGCGAGATCCGGGTCGACGGCCGGCCGCTGCCCGAGGAGGGCGCCCAGCTCGCCCAGCTGCGCGCCGACGTCGGCATGGTCTTCCAGTCCTTCAACCTGTTCGGCCACCTGAGCGTGCTGGACAACGTGATGCTGGCACCGCTGAAGGTCCGCAAGGTGTCCAAGGCGACCGCCCGCGCCGAGGCGATGGCGCTGCTGGAGCGGGTGGGCATCGCCGACAAGGCCGACCGCTTCCCCGCCCAGCTCTCCGGCGGCCAGCAACAGCGTGCCGCGATCGCCCGGTCGCTGGCGATGCACCCGAAGCTGATGCTCTTCGACGAGCCGACCTCCGCGCTGGACCCGGAGATGGTCAGCGAGGTCCTCGAGGTGATGGTCGGCCTCGCCCGGGACGGCATGACGATGGTCGTGGTGACCCACGAGATGGGCTTCGCCCGCCGTGCCGCCGACCGCGTCGTCTTCATGGACGCCGGTCAGATCGTCGAAGAGGCCCCACCGGCGGAGTTCTTCGACGCCACCAGGAGCGAGCGCGCGCGCTCGTTCCTCTCCAACGTGCTGGCCCACTGACGGCCGAGCGCACCCCGGGCGGACCCGCCCACCCCACGCCCGGCGCCGCTCCCCCGGCAGGGCTGATCAGAAAGGCAAGGCATGAGTGACATCCGCCTTCCCAGGCGTCGCTTCCCGTTGATCACCGCCGTGCTGGCCACCGCCTCGGTGGCGGTCGCCGGGTGCGGGTCGTCCGAGTCCTCGTCCGACGCCGTCCCGGGTGGTGGCGGCGACACCGCCGCCGCCGGCCTGGACGCCGTCTACGAGAACGCGCCGGTCGCCGACGACTCCGCGATCCCCTCGGGCTCGACGATGGCCGAGATCCAGGAGCGCGGCGTGCTGCGCGTCGCCGCCGCCCTCGACGCACCGCTGCTCTCCCAGCAGGATCCGAGCAACCCCGAGGACGTCGAGGGCTTCGACATCGACCTGGCGAAGATGCTCGCCATCTACCTCCTGGGCGAGCCGAACATCGAGATCGTGCCGCCGGCGTCGGAGACCCGGGAGGCGCTGCTGCAGAACGGCACCGTCGACGCCGTCTTCAACACCTACACGATCACCGAGGAGCGGGCCGAGCAGATCGACTTCGCCGGCCCGTACTTCACCTCGGGGCTGGCCGTCGCGACCCGGGCGGACAACGAGGACATCGACAGCGTCGAGGACCTCAACGGCAAGGACGTCATCGTCGGCGCGAACACCCCGGCGGTCACCGCGGTGCCCGAGGTGGCCCCCGACGCCGAGGTGACCAGCTTCGCCACCGACCCGCAGGCGGTGCAGGCGCTGGTGCAGGGCCGCGGCGACGCCTACGTGCAGGACTACACCCTGCTGCTGGCTGCGGCGGCGAACAACCCCGACATCAAGATCGCCGTCCAGCCCTTCACGGAGGAGCCGTACGGCATCGGGCTCCCGCCGGAGGACGCGGAGTACCAGGCGTTCGTCAACGACTGGCTGGAGCAGATCCAGGAGGACGGCTCCTGGGCCGAGATCTGGGAGGCGACCCTCGGCACGGTCGTCGAGGGCGACGCCCCGACGCCGCCCGAGATCGGCTCGGTGCCGGGCTCCTGACCCGGCGCCCCTGAGGCAGCAGCGCCAGCAGAGGACGACGACGTGACTGCAGTGATCGAGAACCTGGACCCCTTGCTGAGGGCGCTGGGGACCACCGTGCTGATCCTGGTGATCTCTGCGGTCGGCTCCCTCGTGCTCGGCGTGCTGGTCACCGTGGCCCGGGTCAGCCCGATCCCGGTGCTGCGCGGGGCCGCGTTCGCCTACGTGCAGGTGTTCGTCAACGTCCCTCTGCTGGCGCTGCTGCTGCTGGCCGTCTTCGCGCTGCCCGACGCCGGGCTGCTGATGCCGCTGACCACCACGGTCATCGTCGTGCTCACCGTCTACGAGGCGGCGTACGTCGCCGAGGCGGTGCGCAGCGGCATCAACACCGTCGCCGCCGGGCAGGTCGAGGCCGCCCGGGCGCTGGGGCTGCGGCTGTCGCAGACGCTGCGGCACGTCGTCGTCCCGCAGGCGGTGCGCGCCGTCGTCCAGCCGCTGGGCAACGTGATGATCGCGCTGCTGATGAACACCGCGCTGGCCGCCACCGTCGGCGTGGTCGAGCTGACGTCGGCGGTGAACAAGGTGAACCTCGTCGCGGCCCAGCCGATCCCGATCTTCACCGCCGCCGGCCTCACCTACATGGCGCTCGCGCTGGCCATCGGGCTGGCCGCCGGGCGGATCGAGAAGAAGGTGGCGATCCACCGATGAGCCACACCGGTGCGTTCCTCTACGACGCCCCCGGGCCCCGCACCCGCCGGCGGATCATGCTCGGCTCGGTGGTCAGCGCCCTGGTGCTGGCCGGCCTGCTGACCCTGGCGCTGGTGCAGTTCGGCCGGACCGGGCAGCTGGACGCCGACCGGTGGACTCCGTTCCTCGACTGGCCGATCTGGTCCTACCTGCTGGTCGGGCTGCGTGGCACGGCGCTGGCGGCCGCGCTGGTCGCCGTCCTGGCCGGGGCGTTCGGCGTGCTGCTGGCCATCGGCCGACTGTCGCAGAGCCGGCCGCTGCGCTGGCTGTCGACCGGCTACATCGAGGTGGCCCGCACCATCCCGGTGCTGCTGCTGATCTACCTGATGCTGTTCGGGCTGCCGGCCTACGGGATCAACCTGCCGGTGCTCTGGAAGCTCGTCGTGCCGTTGACCATCGCCAACGCCGCGGTGGTCGCCGAGATCGTCCGGGCCGGGGTGCTGGCCCTGCCGCGCGGGCAGATGGAGGCGGCGCTGAGCCTGGGCATCCGGCGCGGCCAGGCGATGCGGTTCGTCGTCCTGCCCCAGGCGCTGCGGCACGTGACGCCGTCCCTGGTCACCCAGCTGGTGAGCCTGATCAAGGACACGTCGCTGGGCTACGTCGTCGCCTTCACCGAGCTGCTGTACCGGGCGCAGGTGCTCAGCGCCTACAACCGGCTGCTCATCCAGACCTTCCTCGTGGTGGCGCTGATCTACCTGGTGTTCAACGGCGCCCTGTCCTACCTGGCCGCACGGCTGCGCACCCGGGTCCGCCGCCAGGTGGCGCCGCCGTCCGGGCCCGCCGAGCAGGCCGCCGACCGTGAACTGGAGACCCCCGTTGTCCGCTGAACTGGCCGTGGTCCGCCGCTCGGGCCTGGTGGAGAGCCGGCACCTCGGCTCGCTGCTCGCCCTGGACGCCGACGGTTCCGTGGCGCTGTCATTGGGCGATCCCGACGCCACGATCCTGCCGCGCTCCACCACCAAGCCGCTGCAGGCGCTGGCCTGCCTGACCGCCGGCGCCCCGCTGACCGGGGCGGAGCTGGCGATCGCCGCCGGCAGCCACACCGGCGAGGACGCGCACGTCGACGTCGTCCGCCGGCTGCTGGACCGGGCCGGGCTGGACGAGTCGGCGCTGCAGTGCCCGGTCGACTGGCCCGAGGACGAGGCGACCCGCGTCGCGCTCATCCGGGCCGGCGCAGAACGCAGTGCGGTGCGGATGAACTGCTCGGGCAAGCACGCCGCGATGTTGCTGGCCTGCGCGGTCAACGGCTGGCCGGTGGGTACCTACCTCGATCCAGGCCACCCGCTCCAGCAGCACGTGCGCGCGGTGACCGCGGAGTGGACCGGTGCGCCGGTGCGGCACGACGCGATCGACGGCTGCGGCGCCCCGCTGTTCGGCACCACGGTGCGCGGGCTGGCGACCGCCTTCCGTGCGCTGTCGCTGGCCACGGACGGACCGGCCGCCGAGGTGGCCGCTGCCATGCGGACGCACCCCTTCTTCGTGGGCGGCACCGGGCACCAGAACTCCGCGGTGATGGAGCTGGTGCCGGGTGCGGTGGCCAAGGGCGGTGCGGAGGGCGTCATCGGCGTCGCCGGTCCGGATGGTCAGTCGGTGGCGATGAAGGTGGTCGACGGCAGCCCGCGGGCGACGACGCTGCTGGCGCTGACCGTGCTGGGTGGGCTGGGCGTGGACGTCTCCGCCGCGGCCTCGCTGACCACGCTCCCGGTGCTCGGCGGTGGGGTGCCGGTCGGTGCGATCGAGCCGGGCGCCGACGTCCTCGCGTGGCTGGCCGGCCGGTGACCGCGGTCGAGATCTGCATCGACGACGTCGCCGGCGCGACGATCGCCGAGGAGTGCGGGGCGGACCGGGTCGAGGTGTGCGCGGCGCTGTCGGAGGGCGGGACGACGCCGTCGATCGGGCTGGTGTCCACGGTCCTCGCCGAGGTGTCGCGGATCGGCGTGCAGGTGCTTATCCGGCCGCGCGCCGGGGACTTCGTGTACTCCCCCGCCGAGGTCGACGTGATGCTCGCCGACATCGCCGCCGTCCGGGCGCTGCCCGCGTCGGCACAGGTCGGGTTCGTGGTCGGGGCGCTGACCGCCGAGGGCGCGATCGACACCGCCGTCCTCTCCCGGCTGGTGACGGCCGCCGGGCGGTGCCCGGTGACGTTCCACCGGGCGTTCGACACCCTCCCCGACCTCCCCGCCGCGCTGCCGGTGCTGATCTCCGCCGGGGTCTCCCGGGTGCTGACCTCGGGTGGTGCGCCGACGGCGGCGGCGGGGGCAGCCATGCTGCGCTCGCTGGTCGAGCTGGCGGGCGACCGGATCACCGTGCTCGCCGGCGGGTCGGTGCGTGGGTCGAACGTGGCACCCCTCGTCGCGGAGACCGGTGTGCCGGAGGTGCACCTGCGGGCGGCCTCGCCGGTCGTCTCCTCGGCCGCCGGCTCGGCCACCGGCGTCGACTACGCCGTCCCGCGACTGGCCACCTCCCCCGGCCCGATCCGGGCCGTACTCGAGGCGCTCGCCTCGTGACGACCACTCCCGCGGTGCTGGCGCTCGACGTCGGCGGCACGTCGATGAAGGGCGCGGTCGTGACGCGCGACGGCCGGCCGGTCGTGGTCGAGCGCTGGCCCACCGACCCGGCGACGGACACCGTCGGCGCCATCGCCGGCCACCTCCGCTCGCTGGCGGGCGTCGCACGTGAGGAGGGCCTGGACGTGGTCGGCGCTGGCGTGGTGACCCCCGGGATGCTCGACGAGGCGGCCGGGACGGTCGTCTACGCGTCGAACCTGGACTGGCGGGACGTGCCGCTGCGGGCGCTGCTGGCCGGGGCGACCGGACTGCCCGTGGTGACCGGCCACGACGTGCGGACGGCGGGGCTGGCCGAGCAGCTGCTCGGGGCGGCGCGCGGCGTCGAGGACTTCGTGCTGGTGACCATCGGAACCGGCGTGGCCGCGGCACTGGTGACCGGCGGGCGGCCGGTGACCGGGGACGGCGGGGCGGCCGGCGAGCTCGGCCACATCCCGATGGTGCCCGGCGGCGAGGCGTGCACGTGCGGACAGAGCGGGTGCTTGGAGGTGTACGCGTCGGGCGCCGGGCTGGCCCGCCGGTATGCGGCTCTCTCCGGTGTCTCGCTGCCGGCGGAGGACGTCGTCGCCCGGCTGGGGCGCGACGCGGACGCCGACCGGGTGTGGGCCGAGGCGATGCAGGTGCTGGTCCAGGGGCTGGTGACCGCGACGCTGCTGCTGGACCCGACGACGATCGTGCTCGGCGGCGGCTTCACCGCGGCCGGGGACGCCCTGCTGGAACCACTCCGGGCTGGCCTGGCCGCTGGCCTCGCCTGGCGCTCCGCCCCGCCAGTGAAGCTGGCCGAACTCGGCAGCGAAGCCGGCTGGATCGGCGCCGCCGCCCTCGCCTTCCGCCATGCCGGCCACGCCGACGCCCTCGGGACCTGGACCCCAGAAGCCCTCCTCGGCGCTCCCATCCCCTGAGGGGCCGAAGTCGCGACTTCGGCCCCTCCCGGGCTTCGGCGATGACTTCCGGGGACGAGCCGGGTCTTCATCTCTGCCTGGCGGTGCGCGCCGGGCGGAGTGGGAGCGTCATGAACCAGACGACGACAGGCATCACCCGGGTCGCCACGACGACCGTGGTGGTGTCGGACCTGCAGCGGGCCCTGGACTTCTACGTGGACGACCTGGGCCTGCAGGTCGTCCGCGACACGGAGATGGGTCCGGGCATGCGCTGGGTCGAGGTGGCGCCGGCCGGCGGGGGGACGTCGATCGCCCTGATCGCGGCGGACAGCGGCTTCCCACCGGGCATCCGGCTGGGCACGGCCGACGCGGACGCCGCCCACGCGCAGCTGCGCGGGCGGGGCGTGGACGTCGACGACGAGGTGCTGCGGATGGGCGAGATGGCCCCGCCGATGTTCACCGTCCGCGACCCGGACGGCAACGTCCTGGTGCTGGTGGAAGGTGCGTGATGACGGCCCTCGACGAGCGGTTCACGGCCCGGTTGCTGAAGAGCCCGGCGGACGGCGGGTGGACCTACCTGGTGTGGCCGGACTCGGTTGCGTTCTTCGGCACCCGTGGGCTGGTCAAGGTCTGCGGGACGATCGACGGGCACCCATTCCGGAGCTCGTTCATGGCGCTCGGCGATGGGAGGCACAAGCTGCCGGTGCGGGCCACGCTGCGCGAAGCGATCGGCAAGCAAGCCGGCGACACCGTCGACGTGCACCTGACCGAGCGGATCGCCACCGCCCACCCCGTGGGGACCCGCGCCCGAGCGACGAGCGGCCGATCAGACGCGTCGACGCGCCGCCTCCCTCCGAACCATGGCTGACAGCTGCTGCCCCGCCACTGGTATCCGCCGGAGCAGGGAACCCCCTGTGCAAGGGCTCTCTCGCCACGAAGGCTCATCCACCGAGCAGTTGGTACTCCGGACACATGGCGACCGTTGCCGCACTGAGCACCGATGCCGTCTGGTACTCCGTGAATCCGGCAGCAATCCCCATGTCCATGAGATCGACGAAGTCGCCTTCCGCGCCCCCCATCGTCCCTAGGTAAGCGCACGCGTTGTTGGCCAAGTCGACGAGGGCTCTGTCATCAACCGACCCGAATATCGGGTTGTTCGAGCGCAGCAGCTCGAGGAACTCCCTCTCGTCAGCAGATGGCACCAACTGAGCCTTAGCTGCTGCGGCTGCGTCGGAAGCGGCTTGCTCGGCGACACGCTCACGCTGCTCGGCCTGAATGGCGCGAGCTTCCGCTGAGCTCGTAGCGGCCTCCGCTTGGTGGAGGACCTGCTCAGCTTCATCCGCCGCGGCCTCGGCAGCCGCCTTTTCGTCCGCCAGGGCAGCAACCAGTTCACCTGCCCGGTTGTTGGCCGCCACTGCTGCGGCAGAGGCTCCTCCAACCGCCGCGAGGAGGGAAAGCGCGATGATGACGAAGAGGAGCAAGGGAACCGAGCGACGACGTCCCTGACTCGGCGCGGGTGTCATCTGTCGACCGTCAGCGCCCGCCGGCGGGTCGAGTGGCTCGGCATCGGGTGTCGACGTCGTCATCATGTGTCCGTTCGTGTGGTCGCCTCACCACGCGGTGAGAAGGCAGAGCCTTTCTCCTGACGGTCACGGCCGGTAGCGAATCCACCCGCAAGGGCGACCCCCGATCGGCAACTGGACCAGCTGACCATCAGCAGGAAGCGCGCGAATCGGAGCGCGTGTGGCTTCCCAGGGGGCACAGCCAACTCGGGACGAAGCGCCTTCGCTATGACGAAGGGCCCCTCACCAACGCTTGGTGAGGGGCCCCGCTCGATCAGTCAGCTCACTGCAGGTCGACGGTGACCCCACCGGAGAACGCCGAGTCGTGCAGCTCGATCGCGGTCGGCACGGTCCCCGCCGGGACGTCGAAGACCACCTTGCTGTTGAGGCTGTTCCCCGGGTTGATCTCCTCGTACAGCGACGACGAGTCCTCCAGGTAGATGGCAGCCTCGCTGTCGGCCGAGAACTCCTGCCCCTCGGCGTTGAACAGCGTGGCGTTGTCACCGAAGAAGCTCTGCGCTTCATTTCCGGTGTTCGTGATGCTCACGTCGATCATGCAGAACTGCCCCTGGGCCGTCGTGCTCAGGTACTCGCTGCCGATCTCCGTCGCAGAGCAGTCCACACCGTTGACGACGAAGGTGAACTTGCCGTCGGCAGCCGGCTCACCGATGCCCGGGTTGCTGGACTCCTCCACAACCGGCTCGGCCTCCGGGGCCGCGGCGTCGGGAACTGCAGCGTCCGGGGCCGCAGCTTCGGGGGCCGCGGTGTCCGCGCCATTCGCTGCCGCATCGGTGTCCGCGTCGCCACCCATGTTGGCGGCGACACCGAAGACCACGATGACGGCCAGGATGATGAACCAAGCGCGCTTGTACAGCGGCTTCTTGGCCTTCGCCTGCGGCGGCTGCTCAGGCCGCTGCTCGAGCGTGGGCGAATGCGTCATGTCGGTCTCCCCGTGTTGGTCCAAGACGTGCTGTTCCGAAACTAGGCGGTCGTGAACTGTCAACCGGGGACCACAGTCGACCAACCACGTCGCACACTTCTGTCAGGTGACGCCCGGAAGCGCCGCTTCAGACTCATCCGTCACACCCGTTACTCGGACTGGCCTCGCAGGCCTCGAGTGCGCCGCTGCAGCCGCCGTACGGCGCGCGAACAAGGTGTCCCCGCCGTGCGACAGTTCGCCCGTGTCACCACAGACGGAGAGCGGCCGGTTCCTGTCCCGAGCTGAGGCACCGGACGTGTTCGCCGCCTTCTCGTCACTTCGCCAGCACCAGCGGAACGGGCAGCGGTCACCACACAAGCCGTTGCTGGCACTTCTCGCGCTCGGTCGGCTTGCCGCGACCGGCAGGAGTGACGTCCCCTGGTCGGTCGCCGAGGAGCAACTTGCCGACCTGATCGCCGAGTTCGGCCCAGCGTCCAACACCGGTCGTGCGCAGAGCGCCGCCTATCCGTTCACCCGACTACGCGCCGATCACATCTGGGTACTGGACCGCGACGTGGACGACGACAAGGTCAGCCCCCTGCGCGCCGGCGTCACCGGGCGCTTCGAGGCGGCTCTCGAGCAACGGCTGGCGGCGGATCCCACGCTGGCTGGCGCAGTGGCCCGTGCCCTCGTCGACAGCCACTTCCCACCGACAGTGGCAGGTGACGTCCTGCTGGCCGTGGGCTTCGACCCGGAGGTGTCGCACCTGGGCGTGCCCTCCCCCACGGTGCGCAAGCGAAGCGCTGCGTGGCGCACTTCGATATTGCGCGCCTGGGACGACCAGTGCGCTTTCTGTGGATTCGATGGGCGGCTGGCAGGCATGGCGGTGGCCGTCGAGGCCGCGCACGTGCGCTGGTTCACCGAGCAGGGGCCCGACGACCTGGACAACGGCCTGGCCCTCTGTTCCCTCCACCACAAGCTGTTCGACCGCGGGGTACTCGGACTGGACGACGACCTGGCTGTGACGGTCTCGCAACGCTTCAGCGCCAGAACGTCGTCCGGGCGAGCGGTGTACGAAATACACGGCAGGCGGCTTACCCCGCGGCCGGGCACCCAGTCCCCTGCCGTTGAGCACGTCGCCTGGCACCGCCGTCAGGTGTTCCAAGGCTCACCACTGAAGTGACCCCCGTCGGCTGAACACCTCCAGACTTGGCATCAGCCAAGGAGGGAGGGCCCGAGTGGGCCGACGGAG
>NZ_JAPVBJ010000013.1 GCF_026967985.1 Modestobacter sp. VKM Ac-2984
GCGCTACATCGCCCGCGAGCTCTACCGCCGCCTCGAAGCCGCCCCCTCACCCGCTTGACGATCCATAGGAGCGTCGGCCGCCGTGACCCGGGGGCCAGAGCAGCCGGAGCAGCCGGAGCAGCCGGAGCCGGAGGGTGGTGACCCGGCGTGCTGGCTCGACCAGGTTTGCCCGGCGTGTGGCCGGCTGACCGAGCGGCTGCCCTCTGACTGCTGTGCCGCCTGCGGCAAGCCCTGGGACTGACCGTCCCGACCAGGTCACCCGCCACGGCGGCAGGTCACCGGACATGTCCCGGCCGCGTCTGGGCAGCGCTGGTGCCGAGGACCTGTCCGCCTCTGCCGGCGGCCGTTGCCGGCCGCCGAGCGACTCAGGCGGCGGAGCTCCTGGCGACCTGGCTGCCGTACCAGCTGGTGAGCAGGTGCGCGCGGACCGAGGCGGGCAGCGCGCCCCAGCGGAGCAGCGCCGCCCGGGCCGGGAGCGCACTCGCCGCAGCCAGCTGGCCCAGCTCGCGGACCCGTTCCGGTCGCGGGCTGTGCGGTTTGCGATCGTGCAGTCCGGCGGTGAGCTGACTGTCGAAGGCCGCGAGGATGTCGGCCTGGTGCGCCGGGTCGAACCACTGAGGGCTCCGCGGCGAGCTCGCTGCGAGGTGATGACGGATCACGCTGTGCTTATCGGCCCGTTGTGTGCTCGCTGTGACTCGAACAGGGGGCACTCGATCCCCTGAGCTGCCCATCTTGCGCTCTGGACACTCACGTCACACGCGCATCAGGCATCACGTCCGCTCGCCGGTCCCCTCCCCCGGTGGACCCGCCAGGCGACCTCCTCCCGTGCGGCCGAGGAGGTCGCCCGACGTCCCTCTCCGAGGCAGCCGCAGGCCATGGAGTCTCAGAAGGGCGGCGGGTCGTCCGGGTCCGGTGGGATTCCGCCGCCGGTCAGCCGGCCGGCGGCGGACAGCCGGGGACCCGGTGGGTGGAGGCTCGGTTGTCGGCGGCTGGGTGTTCGGGGGCTGGGTGTTCGGGGGTCGGGCGAGTGGAGTCCCGGTGGTCGGGTGGTCCGGGTGACCCCGGAGGGCGTGGTGACCGACAGGACGCCGTCGCCCGTCATCACGAACCGCCATCTTCGTGCGTGGGTCTTCAGCCGGTGGTGTCGCCGGCACAAACAGCAGAGGTTGGTGCAGTCGGTGGCCCCGCCGTCGCGGTGGGCGCAGACGTGGTCCAGGTCGGTGCGCGCGGCCGGCCTGCGGCAGCCCGGATGCCGACACGTCCGGTCCCGGGCCCGCACGAACCGGCGCTGGGCCGGAGTCGGCGTGTAGCGATCGACCGGGGGTGGCCGGTCCAGCAGCCCGCAGCCGCAGTCGATGCCGGCCGGGTGGTCGGGGCAGCCGCGGCGGGCCAGCCGCTCCAGTTCCGGGCGGGTCACCGTCGCCCGCAGCGCACCGGTGACCGGATCGACCAGGTCGATGCCCAACGTGCCCCCGACCGGGTCCTGCAGCCCACCGGGGCAGAGCGCGTCCAACTGCGCCAGCAGCTCCCGCAGCTGCCCGGCGGTGATCGGCGCCCCGTCCACGGTTGCTGCGTCCCGGTCATCGCACGGCGCGACATGGCTCTGGCCCGGCAGGGTGCGCCCCTCGGTCGCCACGTCGCCTCCGCCCGGCGCCACGTCGCCTCCGCCCGGCGCCACGTCACCTCCGCCCGGCGCCACGTCACCTCCGCCCGGCGCCACGTCACCTCCGCCCGGCGCGGTCCGGTCGCTCAGCGGGCGGGTGTGCAGCGCCGGCAACGGCGCCAGAACGGTGAGATGCGCGGTCACCGGCTCCCGGCTGGTGTCCCACGGCCGCAGGATCAGATCGGCCATGACCTGCGCGCGCAGCTGCCCGATCGCCCGCCCATCACCGTCGGCCTTCGCCATCCGCGCGTAGCCGTCCACCGTCTCCCGGCAGGCCGCAGCCACTGGCATCGGCAGGTCCGCCACCAGCTGACCCATCCCATCCGCGGTGGCCCGGGTCGTCACATCGGCGCACCGCTCGGCCTTCTTCCGTCGCCGATCCGCCGCCGCCTCATCCAGCGCGATCAGCGCCGCCGCCGTGCGCTCCCGCAACCGCACCGGCGTCTCCCCCGCCACCGCCCACCCCAGCGCCTGCGCCTCCACCTCGGCCACCACCGCCGGCTCCACTCGCCCACCCGCAGCCTGCGACTGACCACCCAGCGCCTTCGCGATCGCCGCCGCCCGCGGCGGGTCGATCAGCGAATCAGCCAACGCCGCCCACGTCGCCGGCAGCTCGTGCACCCACACCAACGACCGCTCCGCCAGCAGCGTGGCCGCCGTCCGGGAGATGCCCTTCAGCACAGCGAGCTCATCGGCGAGGAACTCACTCACCCCCACCGGCACCCGGACCGGTTGCCAGCCCTCCACCCCGTGCCCTGGCTCCTGCTCGGTCAGATCCCACTCCACCGGACGACGCCGCGCCAGCTCCGCCACCACCACCGCCTCATAGGCAGCCAGCTGCGCTGAGATGTCCACCATCGCGCGCAGCTCACCGGCCAACCCGGCATCGGAGAGCCCCGCCGGCGCCACCACCTCCGACAGGCGGGTTCGCCGGCGCGTCACCCCAGCAGGAGCCGGATCCAGCTCGCCGGGCAGCACTGGATCGGCCAGTGACACCGTCACCGCGACCCCGAAACCGCCCGTCTCGAACACACTCCGAGCCTACGGAGAGGGTCTGACAGTTCTGGCCCAGGAGACGCATCCCGAACATCCCGAGAACCGGAGTGCGGATCGGCGTCCTCACGAGTCGGCGGGCACGAGGCGACAACTCGCCGAGCCGACACGGCGACACGGCGACACGGCGACACGGCGACACGGCGACACGAGTTCGGACGACCGACGCGTGCCGCTGGCCGGGCCGCGGCCGGCCGATCAGAGCCCGCCGGCCACCCGCAGCACCGCGCCCGAGACGTAGCCGGCCTCCGGCCCCAGCAGCCAGGCGATCGCCGGCGCGATCTCGTCCGGCTCCCCCGGGCGACCCATCGGCACGCGGGCCGTGACCCGCTCCAGCCGGCCGGCGTCGCCGGCGCCCGCGTGGATGTCGGTGCGGACCAGCCCCGGCGCCACCGCATTGACCCGGACCCCGTCGTCCGCGAGCTCCTTCGCCAGCCCCACGGTCAGCGCGTCGACCCCCGCCTTCGCCGCCGCGTAGTGCACGTACTCGTGCGCCGAGCCCAGCGTCGCCGCACTCGAGGAGACGGTGACGATCGCCCCGCCCGGCCCGCCCCGCCGCCGGGACATGACCTGCGCTGCCCGGCGGACGCACAGGACGACGCCCAGCAGGTTCACGTCGATCACCTGCCGGACGACGTCGACGGGCGTGTCGGCCAGGTCGCCGAGGTGCGCGGTCAGCCCGGCGTTGGCGACCAGCCCGGTGACCGGCCCGAGCTGCTCGGCCGCGGCGGCGAAGAGCGCGTCGACGTCGTCGGGGTCGGCCACGTCGGCCCGGACGGCGACCGCCCGCACCCCGCGCGCCGTCGCCGCGGCCACCACCTGCGCCGCCTCCTCCGCCCCGGACCGGTAGCCGACCACCAGGTCGTGCCCCTGCCGGGCGAGGTGGGCGACGGTGGCGGCTCCGATGCCGCGGCTCCCGCCGGTGACGACGGTGACCGGGCGGTGGGGCGGCGGCTGCGGGAAGGACACCCGCTGATCCTGCCGCCCGGTGCTCGGGATCTGTCACCCCCGCCCGGCAGACTCGGGGACGTGGACCACCCCTCCGACACCGTCGTGCGCCGGCTGCAGCCGCTGCTCGTGGAGATCCGCGACGCGCTCACCCGTGGTCTCGCCGTCAGCCGCGCGATCCACGCCGCCCACGACTGGCAACCCGCGGCCGACCGCCACCTCGACCACCAGCTGGTCCGTCGCGAGGCGATGGAGCGGCTGCGGCCCTACGCCGAGCACGTCGACGACCCCTTCGGCACGCAGCTGGAGCTGCTCGACCCGGGCAACGACAACCTCGGACTGCCGATGAGCGGGCTCATCCTGCGCACCCCCACCGAGGTGCTGCGGGTGTGGCACTCCGACGACGGCGAGCTGCCCGCGGCCGACACCCAGGGGCTGCGCGACTTCTACCGGCAGAGCCCGACGGCCCAGCTGCCGCTGCAGCTGGCGCTGGCCCCGGGCCTCGACCCGCACCGGCGCGAGCACCTGGCGCTGCTGTGGTCCGACGCCCGCACCCCGGGGCGCGACCCGGAGCTGGTCCGCTTCGACCTGGTCCGGCCGCGTGGATCCAGCGGGCGGCGGGTCCACGTCGACTGGCACGTCGGGCTGCTCGACCGGCTGGGCAGCCGGGCGGCCTGAGCGCACCGGCACCCCCGCGGGAACCGGCGCACTCCCGGCCTCCACAATGTCCCGGTGCACAGAGGCAGGAACGTAGACCCCGGAATCGCGCGCTCGTGGCTGCTGGTCAACGGCGCCCGCACGGAACTGTTCGACGAGGCGCACGAATCGCGCGCCGACCAGATCGTGCTGGACATCGAGGACGCGGTCGACCCGGCCCGCAAGCCCGATGCCCGGGCCGACGTCGTCGAGTGGCTCTCCGTCCCCGGCAACCGGGCCTGGGTGCGGATCAACGACCACGCGACCCCGTTCTGGACCGACGACGTCGCCGCGCTCGCCGGGCTCCCCGGCCTGGCCGGCGTGATGCTCGCCAAGACCGAGGCCGCCGAGCACGTCACCGAGACCTACGACCGGCTGGGCGGTGCCACCCCGGTGCTCGCCCTCGTCGAGTCGGCGCTGGGCATCGAGGAGGCCGTGCGGATCGCCTCGGCCCGCGGCGCCTTCCGGCTCGCCTTCGGCAGCGGTGACTACCGGCGCGACACCGGCACCAGCGCCGATGACCTGGCGATGGCCTACCCGCGTTCCCGCCTGGTGATCGCCAGCCGGGTCGGTGGCCTGCCGGGCCCGATCGACGGCCCCACGGTCAGCGCCAGCCACCCGATCCTGCGCGAGCAGTCGGCACTGACGGTCTCCCTCGGCCTCACCGGCAAGCTCTGCCTGCAGCTGGACCAGCTCCCGGTGATCAACGAGGTCATCAGCCCGGCACCGTCGGACGTCGCCTGGGCCCGGGACTTCCTGGCCGACTTCGACGCCCGCGGCCAGGTCATCCGCGACGGCAGCGACCTGCCCCGCCTCGGCCGGGCCCGCAAGATCGAGAAGCTGGCCACCGCCTTCGGCGTCGAGCCCTCCTGACCCCACTGCCGCGGACGGCCCTCTCCCCCACGGGGAGGGGGCCGTTCGCGTCTCAGGCCTCCCGGACGGCGACGACCACGGTGGCGGCCAGGTCGTCGTCCTCGACCACCCGGGCGGTCAGCCCGGCGCCGGCGCACGCAGCCAGCGTCCCCGGAGCCTGCTGCCGGCCCGTCTCGATGAGCAGCGCACCGCCGGGCGCCAGCCAGTCCGGCGCCGCCGCGGCGACCCGGCGCTGCACGTCCAGCCCGTCGACGCCGCCGTCCAGCGCGGCCCGCGCCTCGTGGTCGCGGGCCTCGGGCGGCATCAGCCCGATCGCGTCGGTGGGCACGTAGGGCGCGTTCGCCACCAGCACGTCGACCCGGCCGCGCAGCGACTCCGGCAGGGCGTCGTACAGGTCGCCGACGTAGACCGACCCGGGCACGTTGCGCCCGGCGCAGCGGACGGCGACCGGGTCGAGGTCGGCCGCGTGCAGCTCGACCGACGGGACGGCGGCCGCCACCGCCGCCCCCACCGCGCCGACCCCGCAGCACAGGTCCAGGACGACCGCCCCCGGCACCGCCCGGGCCGCCGCCTCCCGCACCAGCAGCCGAGTGCGCTGCCGGGGCACGAACACCCCCGGTTCGACCACGAACCGCAGCCCGCAGAACTCCGCCCACCCGAGCACCTGCTCCAGCGGCTCGCCGGCGACCCGCCGCGCGACCAGGCCGTCGAGCTGGGCAGCCGACGCGGCGGCCTCCACCAGCAGGAGCGCCTCCTCCTCGGCGAACACGCACCCCGCGGCGCGCAGCCGGGCGACGACAGCAGGATCCGGAGCGGTGGGCATCGGCGGCCAGTGTGCCGCCTGGCTGACGGAACACGATCGCACCGATACGGTGCCGCCATCGACGGTGGCCGGAAGGGGTGGGCGTGGACCAGCGGCAGGACGGCTTCGCCGCATTCGTGGCCGAACACGAGCAGCAGCTACGCGGCACCGCACTGCTCCTCACCGCCGACCCGGTGGAGGCCGACGACCTGCTGGTGGCGGCCCTGGCCCGGACCCACCGCCGCTGGCGGCGGCTCGGGGGTCCGGCCGCCGCGCTGACCGCCGCACGGGACGCGCTGGTCGCGGGCTCGCTGGACCGGACGCGCCTCCCGGCGGCCGGCCGGGGAGTCGTGCTGGCGGCGGGACCGGCGGATGACACCGAACACCGGTGGCTGCGGGCGCTCGCCGAGCTCGACCCGCGCACCCGTGCGGTGACCGTCCTCCGGCTGCACGAGAGGGAGACGGAGGACGCGGCCGCGAGGCTGCTGGGCTGTTCCCCCGCCGAGGTGGGGGCTGCCCTCGCCGGTGCCCTGGACACCCTGAGCCCCCTCCTCGCGGACGAGCCGGCACCGCCGACGGAGCCGGCCGACCGGCTCGTCGCCCCTCAGCAGGCGCCGACGGCGGCCCTGGACGGGCCGGAGCCACCCGGCCCCAACACGGACCCCGCCGACCCGTACGCGATCTACCGCCGACCGGGGACCCCGGCCCCGGGACCGGCCCCGCGGCCGTCGCCCACGCCGTCGCCCGCCTCGTCGGCCGCCCCGATGCCCGGACCCGCACGGTCTGCCACCCCGACGGCCGGGTCGGTGCCCGGGCCGGCCGCCGTCCGGCCGCACCCGGACGACGACCCGTACGCGATCTACCGGAGGCCGACATGACCGTGGATGTCGGCCAGGCCGTCGCGGAGCGGTTGCACCGGCTCGCCGAGGGCGCGCACCGGGTGGACGACGGCCGCACGGCGGCCCGCGCCGTCGCGCTGGACCGGCACCGCCGGCGGCGGAGAGGCGGCTGGGCCGCCGGCGTCCTGGCCGTCGTACTGCTGGGCTCCGGCGCCTCGCTCTCCCGTTCGGCGGTGACCGGGGAACCGGCGGCGACCCCGGTCCCGGTCCCGAGCACGTACGTCGCGCCGACCCCGGGGCTGGTCGAGGCGCCCGTCCGCGGCTCGCTCGCCGACGACGAGGAGTTCCTGACCGCCATGGCGGCCACCGACTGGACCGACCCGACCGGGCCGGACGGCGAGGTGGTCGACTGGGGCGGACCGTCGCCGGACCCGGGCACCCAGCGGGTGGTGTACGCGGCCGACGTCCCCGGCGGTCACCGGTGGGCGGTGGTGGTCGCCCGCTCCGGCCCGGAGTGGTCGTGGGCGTGGTTCAACGGGCCGCGGGGCGCGGAGCCGGCGGAGATGAGCCTGACCATCGGCTCGATGCCGCTCATGCCGCAGGAGCAGCTGGCGCTCATGGACGGCTCGGCGGCGACCAGCCCGCTGGTGGTGCTCGGCGAACCCGGCGTGGAGGCCGAGTACTCCCCCGCCCTCGAACGCACGCCCGGCGGCGACCTGGTGCGGGTGTTCGACCCGCTGCCGATGATCGACGGGGTACCGCTGGGTGTGGTCGTCACCCCGGTCATCTGGAGCGCCGGGGAGGTGCGGACCAGCAACGGCCCGGAGCAGCAGCCGCTGTTCCCGATGTTCGCCGGCCAGCCGCCGTCGTGGCCGGCGTACCCGGACGGCATGGTCGACACCGCCGTCGTCGCGCCCTGCCTGGAGTCGCTCGGTCTCCTCGTGGAGATCGAGGAGAACGGTGGCTTCCTGGAGTACGAGGAACTGCACACCTCGCAGCCGAGCAGCGCCGAGCAGGCCGCCCGGGAGCACGAGATCGCCGCCTGCTTTCGGACCGGCACGCGCTGAGCCCGCTCAGGGCAGCCGGTACACCGCGTCCGGGGCGCGGTGGAGTTCCTCGACGGCCAGCGTGCCGCCTGGTTGACGGAACACGCTCGGACCGACACGGTGCTGCCATCGACAACGGCCGGGAAGGGGTGGGCGTGGACCAGCGACTGGACGGCTCGCCAGCGTTCGCTCCGCCCGCGGACGACGGCCACACCGTAGCCCGCACCGTCGCGGTGGACCGTCTCCGGCGGAGGAGCGCCGGGAACTGGACCGCCGGCGCCCTGGCCGTCGTGCTGCTGGGCACCGGTGCCTCGTTGGCCGGCTGTTCGGTGACCGAGCCGGCCGCAGCTCCCGCCCCGGCCGGTCCCAGCACCTCCGTCGCGCCGTCGCCGGAGCTGGTCGAGGCGCCCGTCCGCGGCTCCCTCGCCGACGACCAGGACTTCCTGGCCGCGATGGCGGACGCCCCCTGGACCGACCCGGATGCGCCGGAGCCGGAGCCGGGCACCGAGCGGGTGGTCTACGCCGCCGACGTCCCCGGCGGTCACCGGTGGGCCGTGGTGGTCGCCCGCCACGAGGGGAGGTGGTTCTGGACGTGGTTCACCGGGCCGCGCGGCGCGGAGCCCGCGGAGATGACCTACGCCGCCGGCTGGATTCCACTCGGCCCCCGGGAGAGGCTGGCGCTGATGGACGTCTCGGCGACGACCGGCCCGCTGGTCGTGCTCGGCGAGCCCGGCCTGGAGGCGGAGTACTCCCCCAGCCTGGACCGGGCGCCCAGCGAAGAACTGGTGCGGGACTTCGACCCGCTGCCGATGGTCGACGGGGTGCCGCTGGGGGTGGTGCCCATCCCCGTCACCCTCGGTTCCGGAGAGGTGCAGATCACCAGCAGCGAGGAGCAGCAGCAGCCGCTCCTGACGTTCCCCGGTGAGTCGCCGTCGTGGCCGGCCTACCCGACCCGCCCGGTCGACAGCGGCCTGTTCACCCCGTGCCTGGAGCGACTCGGTCTCACCGAGGAGTTCGAGTACGGCCTGAGGTCGGACGAGGCCGGGCGGCCGCCGATGAGCAGCGCCGAAGAGGCAGCGCTGGAGCACCAGATCGCCGCCTGCCTCCGCACGGGGTGACGCTGAGCCGTTCGCGGCTGTTCTCCTGAGGAGGATGACCACCATGACCCGTGTGGACCTGAACTCCGACCTCGGCGAGGGCTTCGGCCAGTGGACGCTCGGCGACGACGAGGCCCTGCTGGGCGTGGTCACCAGCGCCAACGTCGCCTGCGGCTTCCACGCCAGTGACGCAACGATCATGCGGCGGGTCTGCGCGAGGGCCGTCGAGTCCAGCGTGGCGATGGGTGCCCAGGTCGGCTACCGCGACCTGCCCGGCTTCGGCCGCCGGTTCATCGACGTGGAGCCCGAGGCGCTGACCGCCGACGTCGTCTACCAGATCGGCGCGCTGGAGGGCTTCGCTCGGATCGCCGGCGACCGGGTGCGCTACGTCAAGCCGCACGGCGCGCTCTACAACGCCATCGTGCACCACGAGGAGCAGGCGGCCGCGGTGGTCGCGGCCGTCGTCGCCTACGACCGGACGCTCCCGGTGCTCGGCCTGCCGGGGTCGGTGTGGCTGCGGCTGGCCGCCGAGGCGGGGCTGACCGTGGTGCACGAGGCGTTCGCCGACCGCGCCTACACCCCGGCGGGCACCCTGGTGTCCCGCCGGCTGCCGGGCGCGGTGCTGCACGACCCGACCGAGATCGCCGCCCGGTGCGTGGCCATGGCCACCGGCGGACCGGTCCGGGACGTCGAGGGGGGCGAGCTGACGCTGCGGCCCGGGTCGATCTGCGTGCACGGCGACACCCCGGGTGCGGTGGAGATCGCCCGGCAGGTGCGCGCGGCGCTGACCACGGCGGGGGTCGAGCTGGCCCCCTTCACCGGTTGATGCGGCTGCTCCCCAGCGGCAGCGCCGCCCTGCTGGTCGAGCTGGACGGGCTGGACGACGTGCTGGCGCTGTACGCCGCGCTCAGCGCCGACCCACCACACGGGGTGGTCGACGTCGTCCCGGCCGCCCGCACCGTGCTGCTGATGACCGACCCTGCGGTCACCACCCTGGCCGCGGTCGCCGACGCCGTGCGGGCGACGACCCCGCGCCCGGACGCTCGAACCGTCGGCGACACCGTCGAGCTGCCGGTGCACTACGACGGCGCCGACCTGGCCGACGCCGCCGAGCTGCTCGGCCTCACCCCGGCCGGGCTGGTCGAGCGGCACACCGGCGCCGAGTGGACGGTCGCCTTCTGCGGCTTCGCGCCCGGCTTCGGCTACCTCACCGAACCCGGCGGGCAGTGGGACGTGCCCCGCCGGGCCACCCCGCGCACCAAGGTGCCGCCGGGCTCCGTGGCGCTGGCCGGGGAGTTCAGCGGCGTCTACCCGCGCGAGTCACCCGGCGGCTGGCAGCTCATCGGCCGCACCGACGTCGCCGTGTTCGACCTCGGCCGCGAGCCGGCCGCGCTGCTCCGACCGGGCACCCGGGTGCGCTTCGTGGCGGCACCGCGATGAGCCTGACCGTGCTGGCCACCGGGCCGCTGACCACCGTGCAGGACCTCGGCCGCCCGGGACAGGCGGCGCTGGGCATCGGCCGCTCCGGCGTCTGCGACCGGGCCTCGGCCGCGCTGGCCAACCGGCTGGTCGGCAACCGCGCCGACGCCGCGGTGCTCGAGGTGACCTTCGGCGGGCTGGCCGTCCGCGCCGAGACCGACCTCCTCGTGGTGACTGCCGGGGCGCGCTGCCCCGGCGCCCCGCACGCCGCCCCGACGGTGCTGCGCCGGGGGCAGGAGCTCCGGCTCGGCCCGCCGGCCAGCGGGCTGCGCACCTACCTCGCGGTCCGTGGTGGGATCGACGTCCCGCCGGTGCTGGGCTCGCGGGCCACCGACGTCCTGGCGGGTCTCGGCCCCGCGGTGGTCGCCGTCGGCGATGTGCTGCCGGTCGGCGAGCCGGTCGAGCCGGCCCCCGGGGTCGACCTGGCCCCGGTGCCCGAGCCGGTCGCCGGCGAGCTCACCGTCGGCGTGCTGCCCGGCCCGCGGGCCGACTGGTTCGGCGACGCCGGCTGGACCGCGCTCACCGGGCAGGCCTGGGCGGTCACCAGCGAGAGCAACCGGGTCGGCCTGCGGCTGGACGGCGCGCCGCTGGAACGGCTGCGCGCCGGGGAGCTGCCCAGCGAGGGAATGATCCGCGGGGCGCTGCAGGTGCCGCCGTCCGGTCTGCCGGTGCTGTTCCTCGCCGACCACCCGGTGACCGGCGGCTACCCGGTGATCGGGTACGTCACCGACGCCGACGTCGACCGGTGCGCCCAGCTGCGCCCCGGCCAGACCCTGCGACTGCGGACAGAGGCCCGACCGTGAACCCCGACGAGGTCGTGGAGCTGGGGCGGGCCGCGGGAGCGCACGGCGAGGTGCTGCTGCGCCGGCGGGGCTCCGTCACCGAGCTGGTCGTCGACGGCGTCTTCGCGATGGACGACGTGGACACCAGCACCGAGCGGGCGCTGGCGACCGAGGCGCTCCGCCGCTGCGGCGGCGACCGGCTGCAGGTGCTGGTCGGCGGGCTCGGGCTGGGCTGGACAGCGGCCACCGCGCTCGCCGACCCCCGGGTCGCCTCCGTGGAGGTGGCGGAGCTGCAGCCCGCGCTGGTCGGCTGGGCGGCCGACGGCCTGCTGCCCGGGCTGCCGGAGCTCCCCCGCGACCGGCTGGAGCTGCACAGCACCGACGTCGCGGTGCACCTGGCGGACCGGCCGGGACGGTGGGACGCCGTCCTGCTCGACGTGGACAACGGCCCGGACTTCCTGGTGCACCAGTCCAACGCGCCGCTGTACGAGGAGGCCGGGCTGGGCACCGCACTCGCCGCACTGCGCCCGGGCGGGGTGCTGGCCATCTGGTCCAGTGACCCCTCCCCCGCGCTCGCCGACCGGCTGCGCGCGCTGCCCGGGACGACCGGCGTCGAGCACCTGGTGCTGCCGGTCGAGCGCGACGGCCGGCGGTTCGACTACGCGATCGTGGTCGCCCGCCGCGGCTGAACCGGGCTCAGCGCTCGGGCTCTGCCGCGGCCGGGGGCTCCGCGGTGGCCGGGGGCTCCGCCGGCCGGGCGTAGGCCGACGTGCCGCGCAGCCGGGCGCTCACCGCGGTGACCAGGGGCACCATGACGACGCCGTCCCGGGCCATCCGGGCGCGCAGGTGCCGCCGGTGGGTCAGCACCCCGAACAGCCCGATGGCCCAGAAGACGTACTGCACGGCGAACGCCGCCCGGAACGCGTCCAGCGAGTAGTCGGTGGAGCCCCCGGGGGTCATCGCGTCCAGCACGAAGCCGATCGCCAGCACGGTGCACAGCGAGGCGACGAAGCCGCCCACGTTGACGAACCCGGTGGCGCTGCCCGACCGCTCGACGGGGTTCTCGGTGCGGGCGTAGTCGAAGCCGATCATCGACCCGGGGCCGTTGGTGCCCAGCACCACCACCAGGACGACGAGCAGCCACAGCGGCGCACGGCCCGGCCACAGCAGCACGACGGTCCAGATCGTCGCGGTGACGGTGAGGATGCCGAAGACCAGGTTGGAGCGGCGCAGCGGCCACCGCCCGACCAGCCGGCCCAGCACCGGCCCGAACGCCATCCCCACCAGCACCAGCAGGGTCAGCAGCCCGGCCGCCGTCCCGGGGGTCAGCCCCTGGCCCACGGTCAGGAACGGGTAGCCCCACAGCAGCACGAAGACGGTGCCGGAGAACTGGGTGACCAGGTGCGTGTACAGGCCGATCCGGGTACCCGGCTCGCGCCAGGCGGCCGCCAGGTTCGCCCGGACGGCGGCCATGTCGGCCACGGTCGGGGGCGGCGTGCCGGGCGGGGCGTCGCGCAGCGCCACCAGGACCAGGACGCCGACCAACACGCCCACCCCGGCGGCGCCGAGGAAGGTCGGCGTCCAGCCGGCGGTGTGCAGCAGCGCCACCAGCGGGTAGGCGGCCACGATCTGGCCGACCTGGCCGAGGATCCCGGTGAGCTGGGTGACCACCGGGACGGTGCGCCCGGGGAACCACAGCGGCACCAGCCGGAGCACGCTGATGAAGGTCATCGCGTCGCCGGCGCCCACCAGCACGCGGGCCGCCACCGCGGTCGGGACGTCGCTGGCCAGCGCCAGCACCAGCTGCCCGACCGCCATGGTCGCCGCACCGGCGACGATCATGCGCCGCGAGCCGAACCGGTCCAGCAGGACGCCGACCGGCACCTGCAGGCCCGCGTAGACGGCCAGCTGCAGCACGAGGAACAGCGAGATCGCCGACGCCCCGGCGGAGAACCGCTCCTGGGCCTCCACCCCGGCGACCCCGAGCGAGGCGCGATGGAAGATCGCGACCGCGTAGGCCAGCAGGCCGATCAGCCAGACCACGTAGGCGCGGGAGGGCGTCCGGACGGCTGGCTGGGTCACGTACAGGGACGACGTCGTCCCGCCGCCCGTCCTTCCCGGATCCGGGTGTGCAGTTGCTCACCCACGGGCGCGCTCACCCGGCCAGGATGGCCCACCCGTGCCCCGGGAGCGAGACGGCCGCGCGGTCGGTGCCCGGCTGCCGCACGGCGCCGGCCCCGGCCAGCACCTCCCCCGCGCCGCCGGCCGGCAGCGTCGTCTCGCCGTCGGAGAGGTTGAGGGCGACCACCAGCCGCTGCCCGTCGCCGGTCACGGCGTAGCTGAGCTGCCGGTTGTCCCGGTGCAGCGGCGTGACCCGGGCCGTGTGCAGCCAGCGGTGCCTCCGGCGCAGCCCGATCAGCTCCTGGTGCAGCCGGCGGGTGGGCTCGCCGAAGGGCGCCAGCTCTTCCGGTGAGTCGGGGAAGGACGGCCGGACGGCGTCGTCCCCGCCGGCTCGGTCCTCCTTCACCCCGGTGAAGGCCTGCTCGTCGCCGGCGTAGACCGAGGGCGTGCCGCCCACGGTGAACAGCACCGCCAGCGCGTGCGGCAGGTGGCGGACGTCCTCGAGTCGGCTGGCGATCCGGGTGACGTCGTGGTTGCCGACGAAGGTCAGGGGCACGAACGTGTCCAGGAACCCGTCGTGCCGGCCGAGCGCATGCGCCAGCTCGTGCAGGTTGCCGTCGTTGAGCGAGCTCCAGATCGCCTTCCACAGCTCGTACTGGGTGACCGCGTCCATCGTCGACTCCCGCACCACCTGCGCGTAGTCGCCGTGGATCACCTCACCGACCAGGTAGGCGTCCGGGTGCTGCTCGCGCACCCGGGGCAGCACGGTCGCCCAGAACGACGTCGGGACGGCGTAGGCGGCGTCCAGTCGCCAGCCGTCGGCGCCGCGGTCCAGCCAGTGCGTCATCACCTCGGTCACCCAGTCGGCGACCACGGGTGCGGAGTGGTCGAGGGCGACCAGCTGGCCGTGGCCCTCGAAGGTGTCGTACTCCGGGACGACGCCGGGCTGCCAGCCATCCGGCCAGCGCAGCCGGAACCAGGCCGCCGACGGCGCGTCGGGCCCCCGGTCGACGACCGCCTGGAACGCCGGGTGCTCGCGGCCGACGTGGTTGAACACCCCGTCCAGCAGCACCCGCAGGCCGCGCTCGTGGGCAGCGTCCAGCAGCTCGTCGAAGTCGTCGTCGTCGCCGAGCCGCGGGTCGATCCGACCGTGGTCGACGGTGTCGTAGCCGTGGGTGCTCGAGGCAAACACCGGGCCCAGGGCCAGGCCGTTGGCGCCCAGCTCGACCGCGTAGTCCAGCCAGCCGGTGAGCCGGTCCAGCCGGTGCGTCACGACGTCGGTCGCCTCCCGCTCCGCGCCCACGAACCCCAAGGGGTAGACGTGCCACCACACCGCGTCCTGCACCCAGCCCGGCATCCCGCTCCTTCGTCGTCGACCTCCACCAGCACCGGCGACGCTACCCAGCGGCCAACGCCGGCACGCCGCTGGGCGGAAGAGCGACCCCCTCTCCTGTGCAGGACGCAACTAGCGTCGCCGACGTGAGCGCTCCTCCCGCATCGCCGGCCCGGCCGGCCCTCGTGCCGGTGCTGATCTACCTCGCCATGCTCGTCGCGGTCATCAGCAGCCTCGGTGCACCGCTGGTCCCGGCGATCGCCGCGGCCAACGACGTCTCGATCACCAGCGCGCAGTGGTCGCTCACCATCACGTTGGTGGTCGGCGCGGTGGCCACGCCGGTGATCGGGCGGCTCGGCGACGGCCGGCACCGGCGCACGGTGGTGCTCGTCGTCCTCACCGTGGTGCTGCTGGGCAACGTGCTCGCCGCGCTGCCGCTGGGCCTGGGCTGGCTGATCGCCGGCCGCGGGCTGCAGGGGCTGGGCCTGGGACTGACCCCGCTCGCGATCGCCACCGCCCGCACCGCGCTGACCGGGGAGCGGTCCCGGACCACGGTCGCGGCACTGTCGGTCACCGTCGCCGCCGGCGTCGGCCTGGGGTACCCGCTGACCGGGGCGATCGCCGAGCTCGGCGGGGTGCACGCCGCCTTCTGGTTCGGCGCCGGCGCCAGCGTGCTGGCCCTGGCCGCCGCGGCGTTGGTGTACCCGCCCTCCCCCGACGTGCCGCCCCGCCGGCTCGACGTCGCCGGCGCGGTGCTGCTCGGCATCGCACTGTCCACCGGGCTGCTGGCCCTCGGCGAGGCCGGCACCTGGGGCTGGACCTCCCCCGCGGTGCTCGCGCTGGCCGTGGTCGCCGTCCTCGCCCTGGTCGCCTGGGTGGTGTGGCAGCTGCACGCCGAGGCCCCGCTGGTCGACCTGCGGCTGGCCCGCGGCCGGGTCCCGGCGACCGCGCACGGCGCCGCCCTGCTCGTCGGCCTGGCCAACTACCTGCTGCTGTCCTCGGTGCCCCGGCTGGCGCAGACCCCGGAGTCCACCGGGTACGGCTTCGGCACCTCGATCGTGGTGGCCGGACTGATCCTGCTGCCGTTCTCGGTCGCCAGCTTCCTCGCCAGCCGGGTCGGCCGGCCGCTGGACCGCACCGCCGGGCCGCGGGTGGTCCTGCCGGCCGGCGCCCTCGTCCTGCTGCTGGGCACGGCGCTGTTCGGCCTGGTGCGCGAGGAGCTGTGGCAGCTGTTCGTCGCGATGGCGGTCGCCGGGTTCGGCGTGGGCCTCACCTTCGCGGCGCTGCCCGGGCTCATCGTCGGCGCCGTGCCGGCCGGGGAGACCGGCAGTGCGATGAGCCTGAACCAGGTGCTGCGCTACATCGGGTTCGCCCTCGGCAGCGCGCTGAGCGCGACGGTGCTGGAGGCGCTGACCCCGGCTGGCGCCGACTCCCCGCCGTCCAGCGGCTACACCGCCCTGGCCGCGATCGGCTGCGGCGCGTGCCTCGCGCTGGCGGTACTGACCGCCTTCCTGCCCGGCCGGGCCCGCACCGCCGACCCGGTGCCCGCATCTCTCCCCGCCGCCTCCGCGACCGAGTGAGCAGTTCCGGTCGCCGACGCGCGTGGACACGCCGCGTCGGGCGACCGGAACTGCGCACTCGGCGTCAGGCCGGCTGCAGCGCCTCCTCCACCGCCGGCTCCGACTGCCCGGCACCTGCGCGCTTCGCCGCCCGGCGCTCGCGGCGGGTCTCCAGCGAGGTGTAGAGCACCGGCACCAGGAGCAGGGTCAGCACCGTGGAGGAGATCAGCCCGCCGATCACCACCAGGGCCAGCGGCTGGGAGATGAACACCCCGCCACCGGTCAGCCCGAACGCCATCGGGGTGAGGGCCAGCACCGTGGCCGCCGCCGTCATCACGATCGGCCGCAGCCGCTGGCGGGCCCCCTCGCTGACCGCCTCGGCCAGCGGGCGGCCGCGCTCCCGGTACTGGTTGACCAGGTCGATCAGCACGATCGCGTTGGTCACCACGATGCCGATCAGCATCAGGACGCCGATCAGCGCCGGCACGCCCAGCGGGGTGCCCGTGACCAGCAGCATCAGCAGCGCACCGGTCGCGGCGAACGGCACGGAGACGAGCAGGATGAACGGCTGGGCCAGGCTGCGGAAGGTCGCCACCATCACCAGGTAGACGATCACCACCGCGATCACCAGGGCCAGGCCCAGGTCGGCGAAGGCCTCCTCCTGGTCGGCGGCGACGCCGCCGATCGACACCTCGGCACCGGCCGGCAGCTCCAGGTCGTCGATCGCCGACTGCAGCGCGGTGGTGAGCGTGCCGAGGTCGGCGTCGGCCGGGGTCGCCGAGATGGTCGCGCTGCGCTCGCCGTCGACCCGGGTGATCGAGCTCGGTGCCTGGACCTCCTCGACGGTCGCCAGCTGGGTCAGCGGCACCAGGCCCCCGGCCGTCGGCAGCACCACCGAGCGGAGCTGCTCGACCGTCTCCGGGGCCTGCACCGGGTCCAGGTAGACCGGGGTGCTCGCGTCGTCGACGTCGATCTCCCCCAGCGGGACGGCGTTGGTCAGCCCGGCCAGGGTGCGGGTCACCTGCGCCTGGGTCAGCCCGACCTCCGCCGCCGCGACCGGGTCGACGTCGACCTGGACCACCGGCAGCCCGGCCGACAGGTCGTTGGTCACGTCGGTGGCCCCGGGCACCTCCGACACGGCCTGCTGCACCTGGTCGGCGACGTCGGCCAGCACGTCGGCGTCAGCAGCCTGGACCAGCACGTCGACCGTGGAACTGCCGAACCCGGAACCGGCCGCGGCCACCGTCACGTCACCGACGTCGGAGAGGTCCTCGGCGACCGTCCGGATCTCCGCCCGGGTCTCCTCGGGGTCGCCGTCCTCGGCCAGGGTCAGCGAGAACGTCGCGGTGGGCGTGCCCCCGCCCCCGCTGAACGCGGCGAGCCCGCCGGCCGAGCCGACCGTGGTCTGCACGGTCTGCACCCCGGTCAGCTCACCCAGCGCCTCCTCCAGCACGCGGGCCCGCTCGTCCTGTGCGGCCAGGCTGGTGCCGGCCGGGTGGGCGGCGGTCACCGTGACGGTGTCCTCGCCGGCGTCGCCGATGAAGTTGGTCTGCAGCAGCGGGGTGAGCGCCAGGGTGCCGACGAAGACGGCCAGCGCACCGGCGACGGTCCAGCGACGGTGCGCCAGCACCCCGCGCAGTGCGGGGACGTACAGCCGCTGCAGCCAGGTGCGCCGTTCCGCTGCCTCGGCCGCCTCCCGCTCCCGGGCCAGCTCGGCGGTCTCCTCGCGGTCGGTCTCCGGCGCCTTCAGGAACGCCGAGGCGATGACCGGGACGATCGTCAGCGAGACGACCAGGGAGGCGAGGAGGGCGATCGCGACGGTGAGCGCGAAGGGCCGGAAGAGCTCACCGACCAGGCCCCCGACCAGCGCGATCGGCAGGAACACCGCGGCGGTGGCGATGGTCGAGGAGGTGATCGCCCCGGCCACCTCCCGGACCCCGCCGAGGATCGCCTTGGTGCGCGCCTCGCCGTAGGTCAGGTGCCGCTTGATGTTCTCGATGACGACGATCGAGTCGTCGACCACGCGGCCGATCGAGACGGTCAGCGCACCCAGGGTGAGGATGTTCAGCGAGAAGCCGGCCACCTCCAGGCCGATGAAGGTGACGCACAGCGACACCGGGATCGAGACCGCCGAGATCAGCGTGGAGCGCACGGAGCCCAAGAAGACCAGGATCACGATCAGGGCGAACAGCAGCCCCAGCCCGCCCTCGGTGGCCAGGCCCTCGATCGACTCCTCGATGAACGGCGCCTGGTCGAACACCACGGCGACCGTGGTGCCCTCGCCCAGCAGCTCGCGCACCTGCGGCAGCAGGTCCTCCACGGCGTCGGAGATGTCGACGGTGTTCCCGTCCGGGGTCTGGGTGAGCCCGACGGAGAGCGCGGGCTGGCCGTCGACCCGCGAGTAGGACGTCTCCGGCGCCTCGCCCAGCTCCACCGTGGCCACCTCGCCCAGCGGGACGACCGCACCGTCGGCGCCGGTCAACGGGACGGCACGGAGCTCCTCGACCGAGGTGAGCCGGTCACCGGCCTGCACCGAGAGGGTCTGCTCCCCCTCGGTCACGGTGCCGGCGGGCAGCACCACGCCGTTCTCCTCCAGCACGGTCGTGAGCGCGGCGGCCGGGATCCCGGCGGCCGCGAGCGCGGCCGGGTCGAGCGTGATCTGCACCCGGGGCTCGCTGGCCCCGGTGACCGTCACGTCGCGGACGCCCTCGACCTGCTCGAACAGCGGGACGACGGTCGCGTCGATGCGGTCGGACAGGGCGGCGGCGTCGCCCGGCGCGGCGATCGCCAACTGCAGCACCGGGAGGTCGGCCAGTGACCCGGCGAGCACCTGCGGCTCGACGTCGGAGGGGAGCTCGGCCTGCACCCGGCTGACCGCGGTCTGCAGCGCGGCGGTGGCCCGGTCCAGGTCGGACCCGTACTCCAGCTCGACGGTGACCGTGCCCAGCCCGGTGCTGGCCGTGGAGGTGGTGGCGACCACGCCGTCCACGGTGCTGATCGCCTGCTCGAGCGGCTGCACGACCTGGCGCTCCACCACGTCGGGGGATGCGCCGGGCTGGGCGGCGACGACGGCGGCCGCGGGGATCTCCAGGCTGGGGATCAGCTCCTGCTTCAGCGAGCCGGCCGAGATCAGCCCGAACACGAGCACCGCGATGGTGGCCAGCGCCACCAGGGCTCGGTTGCGCAAGGACAGGACGGCGAGACGGGACACGCGTTCCTCCACGGCCGGGGCCGGTGTCGGGAGTGGACTTCCCGCTCAGCTTGCCCCGAGTAGTTAGCTCCGAGCAAACTACTCGTCCACGCCGACAACCCATCTGGAGGAGGCGACGATGACCACCGAGCCCCGCCTGCCCGACCCCGAGGACGTGCCCGACGACTGGCCCGAGGGCTGGCGCGACCTACCCGCGGAGGTGCTGGCGGTGCTGTGCCTGGGCGCGGAGATCGGCGACTACAGCATGCGGCGCCGCCTCGGGCCGCTGCTGGACACCCCGCTCACCCTCCAGCAGCTGCGCGGGCTGACCTTCCTGGTGATCGAGGAGTCGATGACGCCGCAGCACCTCAGCGAGCTGCTGGAGGTGAGCCCGGCCACCATCACCGGCCTGGTCGACCGACTCGTCCGCGCCGGCATGGTCGACCGGACAGCGGACAGCCGGGACGGCCGGGGCCGGGTGCTGACCCCCACCCGGGCCGGGATCCGGGTCGTCCGGCGGCTGATGGCCTCGGACGTGGAGACCGACGCAGCCGTGCTGCAGGCGCTCCGCCCGGCCGAGCTCACCGCCCTGCACGAGGGGCTCTCGGGCGTCCTGCGGGCGCTGCGCACCCAGGACGACGAACCCTGACGTGCCGGCCCTCGCCAGCCGTCAGGACGTGCCGGTCTCCAGCAGCGCCGTCATCTCCGGCAGGTCGAAGAACTGCGCCGTCGCCCGGGCGCTGGGCTGGCCGTGGTCCGGGTCGGCCCCGGCGGCCAGCAGGTGGCGCACCGTCTCGGCCGACTGCTTGAAGACGCCGGCGGCCAGCGCCGTCTGCCCCCGGTCGTTCGCGCGGGTGTGGTCCGCCCCGCGCTCCAGCAGCGCAGCGACCGTCGACGCCCGGCCCTGGTAGGCGGAGAGGATGAGCAGGGTGTCGCCCTTGTCGTTGGTCAGGTTGGCCGGCACCCCGGCGTCGAGGTAGGCCACCAGCTGCTCGGTGTCGCCCTCCCGCGCCAGGTCGAAGACCTTCGCGGCGAGCGCGATGACGCCCGGGTCGATGGGCTGCTGAGGAGGCTGCGGATCGGTCACGCCACCGAGCCTAGGGGCCCGGTGGCGTGACCAGACCGGCAGTTCAGGAGCCGCTCACCCGGTCGGTGAGGGCGAGCACGTGCCGCCACGCGTCCTGGCAGGCCTCGGCCCACTCGGCGGAGGACCGGTCGAAGAACGAGTGCGGCGCCCCCTCGTAGACGACCTCGTCGACGTCGGCCCCGGCCGCGCGCATCCGGGCGGCCAGCTCGCGCTGCTCAGCCACGGGGGTGGCGCTGTCGGCGCCGGCGATGATCATGACGACCGGCTTCTGCGCGCCGTCCGCGGCCTCGCCCACCAGACTCGGCCGGCCGTAGAAGCCCGCGCTGCCGGCCAGGTCCAGGTCCCCGGCCGACTGCCGCCAGGCGTGGCTGCCCCCGAAGCAGAACCCCACGGTGACCACCGGCAGCGCCGGGTCGGTGCGGCTGCGCAGGTACTCGATCCCGGCGGCGGTGTCCGCGTCGACACCGGCCGGCGTGGTCTGCGGGATGTGCGCCCCCCAGTCGAAGTCCTCCTCGCGGGTGCCGTTCTCGGCGATCCCCGCGGTGCGGCCGAAGTAGTCGACAGCGACCGCGGCGAGCCCGGCCTCGGCGAACCGCTCGGCCAGGGCGACGTAGTACGGGTGCAGACCACGGATGTCGGGCAGCAGGACCACCCCGGCGCGCGGGGCGGTGGCCGGCGCGGCGTAGGCGGCGGAGAAGCGGGTGTCGTCGGCGGCGGTCAGCGTGAGGGTGCCCCGCTCGGCGACGGGCCCGACGGTGGGTGGCGCAGGGGGGCGGCTGTCGTGGTCGTGGCACATGCCGACGTGTCTACCGCCGCCCCCCGCAGCGCGCAGCGGGAGCTCAGCCCTGGTCGCCGGCCCCGCCGCCGGCGTCGCCGCCGGCGTCGCCGCCGGCGTCGCCGCCACCGCCGTCCCCGTTGCCGCCGTCGGCGGCGTGGTCCGGTGCGCTCGGGTGGCCCCCGAAGACGCTCGCCGCGACGTCCCGGCGCACCTCGGTGACCCAGTCGTGCTGGCGGTTCGCCTGCCGGATCAGCCGGTCCAGCAGGTCGGCGTCGATCCGGCTGTCCACGGTGGCCGCGATCCGCAACGTCTCGAAGCCGCTCCGCTTGCCCCGCACCGCCGAGGCGAGGAACTCGAACTCGACCAGGTCGCTGGACGGGGACCGGCTGAGCAGGTGCCCGTTCAGCTTCGCCCGGCTCGCCTTCTCCGCGATCCAGGTGGCCACCTGCTTGTACTGGCGCACCGGGAAGCCCAGCGCCTGCGCGACCCCGGTGATCGCGGCCTTCTCCTCACGGAGCTCGTCGAGCAGTTGGCGGAGGGGCTGCTCGCGCTCCGTCCCGCGGTGCACCCCGATCATCCGGGAGACCAGCTCGATGCCACCGGCGGCCGCAGCGAGGTGGTCGTTGACGTAGACGCCCAGCAGGTCTGGGTGGGACACGGAACCGGTCGGCGCCGGGGTCTGGGTCACGGGGTTCTCCTCGCAGGCAGGGCCGGTTTCCGGCCTCCCCATCATGTCCGGTGCTCACCAGTTCGACACCCGCCCCCCTCGCACGGGGGTCAGCGGCGGTTCCGCCGGTGCCAGCTGGTCCACGAGTTGTCCCGGATGAAGGGGTTGACGACCTCGGCGTCCCGCCGGCCCTCCCGGACCTCGCGCCAGACGTCCGAGTGGTGCAGCGAGCGGGACCCGCGCCGGCGGGCCGAGTGGTCCATCCACCAGGCCGCCCCGAGCAGGAGGGCCACCACGACGCCGACCGCTACCCAGAAGACCATGACCCATCCTGACCGACCGGTGGGCTCCGTACCTGGACCGTCCGGATCTCATCTGTGAGATAGCGTGGCCGGTGATGACGCTGACCGAGGAGACGACGACCCAGTCCCTGCGCCAGATCGGTGCGCTCGTCCGGGACGCCCGGCGACACCACGGGCTCACCCAGCAGCAGCTGGGCGAGCGCCTGGGCACCAGCCAGAGCGCCATCGCCCGGATCGAGCAGGGCAACCAGAACCTCACCCTGGAACTGCTGGGCCGGTTGTCGGCCGCGCTGGACAGCGAGCTGATCACCGTCGGCCGCAGCGGCCCCACCCACCTGCGGGTCAGCGGTGGCAGACCTCTGTCGGGCAGCGTCACGGTGAAGTCGTCGAAGAACGCCGCCGTGGCCCTGCTGTGCGCCGCGCTGCTCAACCGCGGCCGGACGACGCTGCGCAACGTCTCCCGCATCGTCGAGGTCGACCGGATCCTGGACGTGCTCACCTCGATCGGCGTCTCCGCCACCTGGGACGCCGCCGGGCGAGACCTGACCCTCGTCGTCCCCGAGCAGCTGGACCTCTCCGCCATCGACGCCGACGCGGCCCGTCGCACCCGCAGCATCATCATGTTCCTGGGGCCACTGCTGCACCGGGCCGAGGACTTCCGGCTCCCCTACGCCGGCGGCTGCGACCTGGGCACCCGCACCGTCGAGCCGCACATGATCGCGCTGCGCCCCTTCGGGCTCGAGGTCGAGGCGCACGCCGGGGAGTACCGGGCGACCGTCGCCCCGCCCGTGGCGCGGGACCGGACGATCGTGCTGACCGAGCGCGGCGACACGGTGACGGAGAACGCGTTGCTGGCCGCCGCCCGGCACGATGGGACGACGACGATCCGCAACGCCAGCCCGAACTACATGGTCCAGGACCTCTGCCTGTACCTGGAGCTGCTGGGCGTGCGGATCGAGGGCTTCGGGACGACGACCCTGGTGGTCACCGGCAAGCCCGTGCTCGACGCCGACGTCGACTACCCGCTCTCGGAGGACCCGGTGGAGGCGATGAGCCTGCTGACCGCCGGGATCGTGACCAGCTCGGAGCTCACCGTGCGCCGGGCGCCGATCGAGTTCCTGGAGATCGAGCTGGCGATCCTCGCCGAGATGGGGCTGGCGTTCGACCTGTCCCCGGAGTACCCGGCCGACAACGGGCGCACCCGGCTCGTCGACATCACCCTCCACCCCTCCCAGCTGCGGGCGCCCATCGACAAGGTGCACCCGATGCCGTTCCCCGGGCTCAACATCGACAACCTGCCGTTCTTCGCGGTGATCGCCGCGACGGCCACCGGCAGCACGCTGATCCACGACTGGGTCTACGACAACCGGGCGATCCACCTCTCCGACCTGACCCGGCTGGGCGCCGATGTGCGGCTGCTCGACCCGCACCGGGTGCTGGTGGAGGGGCCGACGCGCTGGTCGGCGGCGGAGATCGTCTGCCCGCCCGCGCTGCGCCCGGCGGTCTGCATCCTGCTGGCGATGCTGGCGGCCAAGGGCGACTCGGTGCTGCGGAACGTGGACATCATCGCCCGCGGCTACGAGCAGCTCTACGAACGACTGGTCGAGATGGGCGCCCAGATCGAGGTCTTCACCGACTGAACCTCGCCCACCACAATGGCCATTTTGGTGGGAGAGGTTCAGGTGCGGAGGAGGACGGCGACGCCGACGCAGCCCAGGGCCCAGAGGCCGCTGGCCAGCGTGCCGATGATGAACCGCTCGGACGCGACCGGGGCCTTCAGCTCGTTGAACCGGCCGAGCCCCTTGACCGCGATCAGCACAGCGAGCCCCTCGGCGAACCCGGCCAGCACGGTGACCGCGATGGCGGTGCGTTCCAGCACACCGATCCAGGCACCGCCCCGGAGCACCTCCGGGTCCGAGGCGCGGCGCCGCCCCGGCACCCGGTCGGGGTCGGCGGCCCGGAGGACGGCGGTGGCCACCGGACCCCCGCCCAGCGCGGCCGAGGCGACCGCCAGCAGCTGACCGCCGAGCGCCGCCCCGTCCTCGACCTGGCCTGCCCGCCAGGCGAGCGCGGCTGCGGCGCCCAGCAGCAGCACCAGCACCAGCCCGCCGACCCGGCTGCCCCGCCGGTCGCTCTGCGGGGTCAGCGCTGCCCCGGCGACGGCCAGGACGCCGAGGAGCACCAGCGCGGCGACGCTCATCCCACCGCCCACCGCGCTCATCCCGCCGCCCGGGCCAGCAGCCGTGCCGCCGCCGGGTGCAGGTCCCGCTCGACGTCCCACTGGCCGGCGCCCAGCCGCTGCCCCACCGCCTGCCGGGTCACCCCCAGCTCGGTGGCCGCCTGGGCCTGGGTGCGCCCGGCCTCGACCAACTCGATCGCCTCCCACGCCTGGTCGCTGCGCCGCTCGACCAGCACGGCGAGTGCGCTCAGCACCGCCTGCGCGTCCGCGGCCGTCTCGGGCACCGCCCCTCGCACGGCGAGCCGCACGGGGCGGCGCTTGGCCGCCTCCACGGCGGCCCGGGCGGCGACGAACGCCGGGCCCGCCCCCGCCCGGGTGCTGCCCGGCAGCGGCGTGTGCACCGGACCCGCCCCGATCCCGAGACTCCACCCCCCGTCCCGCATCAGCCGGCGGACGACGTCGACCACCACGGCCGGGTCGTCGAGCAGGCCCTGGAACTCATCACCGGCGGTGCGCTCGAAGCGGAGCACGGTGGGCACGTCAGCGAGTGCGCTCAGCACCTCGGGCACCCGGTCCGGGGTGCTGCGACTGTCCCGCTGGTCGACCGTGAGCACGAAGGGCATGGCGCAAGTCCAGCAGCTTGCCCCGCTGAAAGCAAGTCCATGACCTTGTCGGGGTGGCGCGGCGGATCACTGCGCGGGTCAGGAACCGGCCGGAGCCGGCGGGAAGCCACCGGTGGCGACCGGCCCCCAGCGCTCGATGGTGACCCGCAGCAGCGCCTTGCCCTGGCGCTGCATCGCCGCCCGGTACTCGTCCCAGTCGGGGTGCTCACCGCTGATCGACCGGAAGTAGTCGACCAGCGGATCGAGCGCTTCCGGCAGGTCGAGCACTTCGGCCTGACCGTCGACCTGGACCCAGGGCCCGTCGAAGTCGTCGGAGAGCACACAGAGCGAGACCCGGGGGTCGCGCCGGGCGTTGACCGCCTTGGCCCGCTGCGGGTAGGTGGAGACCACCACCCGCCCCTGGTCGTCGACGCCACAGGACACCGGGGACAGCTGCGGGCTCCCGTCGCTGCGGCGGGTGAGCAGGAGGGCCTTGTGCCGGGGGCGCAGGAAGGCGAGCAGCTCATCCCGGTCGACCCGGTCGGCGGTGGCGGTCTTCGGCATGCCGGGAACCTACGACGTACCTCCGACGGTCCGCGCCCCGACGTCGGCCCGCGTCCGCACAGGATCACGTCGAGCCGTTCGGTGGGACCCCGCCGAGTGTGTTGGGATCAGACCATGCCCGATGAACGCCGCCCAGACCCCGGCGCCGAGACCCCCGACGACGAGCACGGCAGGGGCACCGGCGCGAGCCGGGCCACCACGGAGAGCGCGCACGGGACCAGCCCCGAGGCCGACGAGAACGAGGTCGGCACCACCCGGGCGCCGATCCCCGGACCGGAGCGCGCCCGGCGCCTGCAGGCCGCGAGCCGCCGGGTGGCGATCGTCTCGGGCGAGCTGATCCTCATCGTCCTCGCCCTGCTCATCATCGGGCGGGTCATCGGCGAGCTGTGGGTCATCCTGCTCCCCGTCGTCCTCGCGCTGCTGTTCACCACCGTGCTGTGGCCGGTGGCCCGCTTCCTCCGCAACCACTCCTGGCCGCCGGCGCTGGCGTCACTGGTCGTCCTGCTGCTCTTCCTGGGCGCGTTCGGCGGGATCGTCGCCGTCATCGCGCCCCAGGTGGTCGGGCAGGTCGAGGAGGTCGCCGACGGTGTGACCGAGGGCCTGGAGCAGGTGCAGGACTACCTGGCCGGCCCGCCGTTCAACGTCGACGACGACCAGATCGGCAACGCCGTCGACTCCATCGTCACCTCGGTGCAGAGCAACGCGCAGAACATCGCCGGCTACGCGGTCACGACCGCGACGACCATCGGCGGCCTGCTGATCAACCTCGTGCTCGCGCTGGTGCTGACCTTCTTCTTCCTCAAGGACGGCCCGAAGTGGGTGCCGTGGCTGGCGGCGCAGACCGGCCCGCAGGCCGCCCCGCACGTCGCGGCACTGTCGCTGAAGACGTGGCGCACCCTGTCGGAGTTCATCCGCCAGCAGGCCATCGTCGGTTTCGTGGACGCCTTCTTCATCGGCGTCGGGCTGCTCGTGCTCGGCGTGCCGCTGGTGGTGCCGCTGGCCGTGCTGACCTTCTTCGGTGCGTTCATCCCGATCATCGGTGCCTTCGTCGCCGGGGGCTTCGCCGTCCTGATCGCGCTGGTCGACAGCGGCCTGACCACGGCGCTGATCGTCCTCGGCCTGATCATCGTGGTGCAGCAGATCGAGGGGAACGTGCTGCAGCCGATCCTGCAGGGCCGCGGGCTGAACCTGCACGCCGCCGTGGTGATCCTGGCGGTGACCGCCGGGGCCAGCCTGGCCGGGATCATCGGGGCGTTCCTGGCGGTGCCGGTGGCCGCGCTGATCGCGGTCGCCTACCGCTACGGCCGCGACGTGCTCGACGGCAACAACCCCGAGGTCGACGAGGACGGCATGCGGGGGCAGCTGACCCGCGACGCCGCGGGCACCCACCTGGTGCGCGAACCGGCCGACACGACGCCCGGCAGCTGACCGGCCTCCCCCGGCGGGAGGACGATGGGAATGCACCGGCCGTCCGCGGGGCTGGTGACCACGTGCAGCCCGACCAGCCGTCAGGAGGACGCCCCGTGCCGCAGCGACCGGAGGACCTCGTCGAGGTGCTCCCCGAGGCCGAGCCCTTCCTCACCCGCGAGGCGGCCGTGTCCGCGCCCGAACAGCGTGCGGGCCTGGTGCTCGTCCACGACCTGGCCGGTGAGTTCGACGCGGCGCACGCCGGTGCGCTCACCGGGGCCCACCTGCTCGATGCGCTGCCCAACCGGCTCATCGCCCGCTTCGACGTCGATGCACTGGTCGACTACCGGGCTCACCGGCCGCGGATGACGTTCTCCGGCGACCGGTACGTGTCGGTCTCCTCCCCCGAGATCGGGCTGTACGCACTGGAGGACGACGGCGGGACACCGTTCCTGCTGCTGCACGGCGCCGAGCCCGACTACGCCTGGGAGCGGTTCGTCGCCGCTGTGCTGCAGCTGGTCGACCGGCTGGGCGTGACCTCGGCGCTCGCGCTGCACGCCATCCCGATGCCGGTGCCGCACACCCGCCCGGTGACCGTGACCGCCCACGCGACGCGGCGGCAGCTGATCGAGTCCTATCCGCTCTACTGGGGGGAGATGCGGATCCCCGCGAGCGTCGGGGCGTTGCTGGAGCTGCGGCTCGGGGAGGCCGGCGTCGACGCACTGGGCATCGCCGCGCACGTGCCGCACTACCTGACCCAGAACACCTACCCGGCGGCCTCGCTCACCCTGCTGGAGCACCTGACCCGGCTCACCGGCCTGCACGTGCCGGTCGAGACGCTGCGCGAGGCGGCCGAGGCGCACCGCACCGAGGTCGACGAGCAGATCGCCCGCTCCAGTGAGAACACCGCGGTGGTCAACGCCCTGGAGGAGCAGTTCGACTCCTTCGCCGCCTCCCGCGAGGAGACCGGGCTGCTCGGGTTCAGTGGCGAGATGCCCACCGGCGACGAGCTCGGCGCGCAGATCGAGCGGTTCCTCGCCGAGCAGGACGGCGACCGCCCCACCGACTGACGCCGCGGGTTCAGCCGGCGAGCACGCGGGCGACCGCCAGCGCCTGCGGGTCGGCCGGCGTCCCGGTGGCGGCCGAGCGCAACCAGGCGGCCAGTGGGCCGGCCACTGCCGGGGACAGGGTCACGATCCACTCCGCCGTCCGTGCGCGGGCCTCGGCGACGTGCTCGGTGCTGCCGTCCGGCGAGCGGGCGACCACCTCCGGCCGGGAGGCGAGCAACCCGCCGACCGTCCAGCTGCCCCCGGTGGTCCGCGCCGCCAGCTCCTCGAGCCGGTCGGCTGCGGCCCGCAGCACTGCGGCGTCCAGGTCGTCCATGGACCGGGCCTCCACTCCCTGAGGTCGGTCACCGGCACGTGCTGGCACTCAGGCCGGGAGCTTCGCCACCGTCAGCAGGACGACGGAGTCCTCGAGCGCCTCCAGGGCGTGCCGCTCGGCCGGGACGGCGAGCAGCTCCCCCTTCGCGAGCTCCTGGGGCGCGGCGGTCGAAGTCAGCCGGACCCGCCCTTCCAGCACCAACAGGGTCGCCTCGCCCGGGTTCTCGTGCTCGGCCAGGCCCGCACCGGCGCGCAGCGCGATCACGGTCTGCCGCAGGGTGGCCTCGTGGCCGCCGTGGACGGTGTGTGCCGCCCGGCCGCTGTGCGCGCCGGCCGCCGTGGCGGCCAGCTCCCGAGCCAGGCCCCACACGTCCTGTCGCTCTGCGTTCATGCGCGTCCTCTCCACGGTCCGGGGACTCCGGGCGCCGGTACGGCCTGCGTCCGGTGCCGGGACTGGACCCGGCACCGCCCGGGACGATGCCCGTCGTCGGCGGACCGTGGCAAGCCGCCCATGGCACTGGTCGAGTCCAGGGGCCGACGACCGGTCATGGCGGGACGTCCGCCTCTCCTCCCCCCGGCTGCTGGCCTCCGGACAACGGGCAGCAGGCACGTCCCCGACCCGCCAGCGGGACGAAAGACCTCCTGCGCATCGCCGGCTCAGCCAGCAGACTCGGGGGCGGCCCTGCCGGTCGCCTCGTGCACCGGTGGAGGAGACGTCCACCACTGCAAGGAGCTCATGTTGCTGTCCGATCGATCACGTCCGGTCATCGAGGCGACCCTGCCGGTCGTCGCCGAGAACATCGAGGAGATCGCCCGGCGCTTCTACGCGCACCTGTTCGGCGCCCACCCCGAGCTGCTCGACGGGACGTTCAACCGCGGCAACCAGGCCGAGGGCACCCAGCAGGTGGCCCTGGCCGGTTCGGTCGCCGTCTTCGCCAGCGCGCTCGTCCAGGACCCGGAGCAGGTGCCCGAGCACCTGCTGGCCCGGATCGCGCACAAGCACGCCTCGCTGGGGATCACCCCGGCGCAGTACGACGTCGTCCACGACAACCTGTTCTGGGCGATCGTCGACGTGCTCGGGGAGGCCGTCACCCCAGAGGTGGCCGCGGCCTGGGACGAGGTCTACTGGCTGATGGCCTATGCGCTGATCAACATGGAGCGCGGCCTCTACAGCTCCCGCGGGGTGCGGCCGGAGACGGTCTGGCGCGAGTGGGAGGTCGCGGAGAAGACCGCGGAGACCGCCGACGTCGTCACCTTCCGGGTGAAGCGGATCGACGACCGGCTGGTGAAGACCTCGCTGCCCGGCCAGTACGTGTCGGTGAAGGTGCAGATGCCCGACGGCGTCCACCAGCCGCGGCAGTACAGCCTGACCCGGGCCGACGACGGCGAGCACCGCCAGTTCTCGGTCAAGCGGGTGCGCGGCGGCGCGAAGCCCGACGGCGAGGTCTCGAACCTGCTGTGCGACCAGGTCCAGGTCGGCGACGTCCTCACGATGTCGCTGCCGTTCGGGGACGTCGTCCTCGACGACTCCGGTCGCCCGGTGGTCTTCGCCAGCGCCGGCATCGGGATCACCCCGATGGCCGGGATGATCTCGCACCTGACCGCGGCCGGGTCGCGGCTGCCGATCACCCTGCTGCACGCCGACGTCGACGAGAGCTCCTTCGCCCTCCGCGAGCAGGTCAGCGCCGACGTCCAGCAACTGCCCAATGCCTCACTGCACGTCTGGTACGAGCAGGGTGCGGACAGCTCGCTCCCCGTCGCGGGCGTGCACGCCGGGATGATGGACCTCGACGCCGTCGACCTGCCCGAGGGCGCGGCGTACTACCTGTGCGGTCCGCTGCCGTTCATGCGCGCCGTGCGCAGCGCGCTCATCGACCGCGGCGTGCCGGGCCGGGACATCCAGTACGAGGTCTTCGGCCCCGACCTGTGGCAGGCCGACCTGGCCGCCGAGCCGACGCCGGACGCCACCGCCCACCCGGTCGCCGCGCAGGCCTGACCAGCCCCGGCACAGCACTGCGGGCCGCGACCGGGAACTCCCGGACGCGGCCCGCAGGTCGTGGTGGGCGACGCTCCTATGGATCGTCAAGCGGGTGAGGGGGCGGCTTCGAGGCGGCGGTAGAGCTCGCGGGCGATGTAGCGCT
>NZ_JAPVBJ010000014.1 GCF_026967985.1 Modestobacter sp. VKM Ac-2984
CGCACGCCGCAGCGGCCGGTGACCCGATCGGGTCACCGGCCGCTGCGGCGTGCGACACCGGCGCCCGGCCAGCAGTCCGGAGCGGGTCGCGCGGGTCAGGTCTGCTGGAGCAGCCGGCCGAAGGCGGGGGACCGCCGGAGGGCGACCGTCCGCCCGCCGAGCGCGGCGACGTCTAGGTGGTCGCGGAGGAGCTCCAGCGCGGCGCCGGACAGCGACGTCACCGACCCGGCGTCGATCACGTCGACCCGCACCGGCTCGCGGCCGTAGCGGCGCTGGAAGGCCGCGACGACGTCGGCGTCCACCGCCCCGGCCAGGCACAGTGCCCGCCCGTCGGCGGTGTTCAGCAACCGGACCAGGCCGCGCTGGCTCGAGGGTGACGACGTCACCCGACCAGTGTGCCGCCCGCCGGGGTCGGCCGCCGCTCCCGGCGTACGGGGGTGGACCCGTGGAGTCGTCGGCCCGGGCTCGCCCAGGTGTGACCTGCACCCACCGACTAGGTTCGTCGTGACACAGGACGAGCGCGATCGGCGAGGTGAGCACGGTGGGCAGGTCGGTGCTGGTGACCGGGGGGAACCGGGGGATCGGGCTGGCCATCGCCCGCTCGTTCGCCGAGGCGGGTGACTCCGTGGCGGTGACCCACCGCGGCAGCGGCGCCCCGGACGGGCTGTTCGGGGTGCAGTGCGACGTCACCGACGCCGCCGCCGTCGACCGCGCCTTCACCGAGGTCGAGGAGCACCAGGGCCCGGTCGAGGTGCTGGTCAGCAACGCCGGGATCACCCGCGACGGGCTGCTGCTGCGGATGGGCGAGGACGCGTTCACCGACGTCATCGACGCCAACCTGACCGCTGCGTACCGGGTCGCCAAGCGGGCGGCGCCGAAGATGGTGCGCGCCCGCGCGGGACGGATGATCTTCATCTCCTCGGTCGTCGGGTTGCTCGGTTCGGCCGGGCAGGTCAACTACGCAGCGAGCAAGTCCGGCCTGGTCGGGCTGGCCCGCTCGATCGCCCGGGAGCTCGGCGGGCGCAACATCACCGCCAACGTGGTGGCGCCGGGATTCGTGTCGACGGACATGACCGCGGAGCTGCCCGAGAAGCGTCAGCAGGAGATCCTCGGGCAGGTGCCGCTCGGTCGGCTCGCCGAGGCAGACGAGATCGCCGGCGTCGTCCGCTTCCTGGCGGGCGAGCAGGCGGGGTACATCACCGGGGCGGTCGTCCCGGTCGACGGTGGACTGGGGATGGGGCACTGATGGGCATTCTGGACGGCAAGAAGATCCTGGTCGCCGGCGTGCTGACCGAGCAGTCGATCGCGTTCTCGGTCGCGCGCCTCGCGCAGGAGCAGGGCGCCACCGTCGTCCTGTCCAACTTCGGCCGGGCGCTGTCGCTGTGCCAGCGGATCGCCAAGCGGCTGCCGCAGGAGGCGGCCGTGGTCGAGCTGGACGTGACGAACACCGAGCACCTGGCCACGCTGGCCGACCGGCTGCGCGAGCACGTCGACGGCCTGGACGGCGTCGTCCACTCCATCGGCTTCGCGCCGCAGGAGGCGATGGGCGACGGCTTCCCGGAGGTGGCGTGGGAGCACGCGGCGACGGCGTTCCAGGTCTCGTCCTGGTCGCTGGCCTCCCTGACCCAGGCCTGCCGCCCGCTGTTCGGCGACACCGCCTCGGTGGTCGGGCTGACCTTCGACGCCACCGTCGCGTGGCCGGTCTACGGGTGGATGGGCGCGGCGAAGGCGGCCCTGGAGTCGACTTCCCGCTACCTGGCCCGTGAGCTGGGCCCCGAGGGCGTCCGGGTCAACCTGGTCGCCGCCGGCCCGCTGCGCACCATGGCGATGAAGTCGATCCCGGGCAGCGCGCAGTTCGAGGAGGCCTGGGAGGGTCGCGCGCCGCTGGGCTGGTCGGTCACCGACACCGAGCCGGCCGGCAAGGCCGTCGCCGCGCTGCTGTCGGACTGGTTCCCGGCGACCACCGGCGAGATCGTGCACGTCGACGGCGGCTTCCACGCGGTGGGCGTGTGACGGCGATGTCCGTTCCCGATCTGTCCCGCCCGCGGCACCCGCTGCCGGAGGGCGCATCGATCACCCCGGCGGGGCAGCAGCCCGACCAGCCGCCCTCGCTGGCGGTGCGCAACAACGGCGGCGTGGCCCCCTCGGCCGAGCCGGCCCCGGCCGGGCGCCGCGAGGCGCTGCTCGTGCTCGGCTTCGGCGGCCCCGAGGGCCACGAGGACGTGATGCCGTTCCTGCTCAACGTCACCCGCGGCCGGGGCATCCCGCCCGAGCGGCTGGAGGCCGTCGCCGAGCACTACCACCACTTCGGCGGCGTCAGCCCGATCAACGACCAGAACAAGGCGCTGGTCGCCGCGCTGGAGGCCGAGCTCGCCGGGGCCGGCATCGACCTGCCGGTGTACTGGGGCAACCGCAACTGGGCGCCCTACGTCGAGGACGCCTGGCGGCAGATGGCCGAGGACGGCATCGAGCACGCCTACGTGCTCGCCACCTCGGCCTACGCCTCCTTCTCCGGCTGCCGGCAGTACCACGAGGACGTCGCCCGGGCCCGGGTCGCGCTTGAGCTCGACGCCTCCGCCCCGGCCGGCCCCACCGCCGAGAAGCTGCCGCACTACTTCGACGCACCGGGGTTCGTCCAGGCCAACGCCGAGGCGCTGGCCGCTGCGATCGCCTCGCTGCCCGAGGAGGTCCGCGGCACGGCTCGGCTGGTGGCGACCGCGCACAGCATCCCGAACGCGATGGCCGCGGTGGCCGGTCCGGACGGCGGGGCCTACGAGGCCGAGCTGCAGCGGGCCGCCGAGCTGGTCGTCGAGGCGGCGGCACCGGGGCGGGGCTTCGACCTGGTGTGGCAGAGCCGCAGCGGGCCGCCGTCGGTGCCGTGGCTGGAGCCGGACGTGAACGACCACCTGCGCGCGCTGGCCGAGTCGGGGGAGACCGCCGTCGTCCTCTTCCCGGTCGGCTTCATCTCCGACCACCTCGAGGTCATCTGGGACCTGGACAACGAGGCCGAGGAGACCGCCGGCGAGCTGGGGCTGGGCTTCGCCCGGGCGGCGACCGCGGGCACGCACCCGGCGTTCGTGGCGTCGCTGCGGGAGCTGCTGGCCGAACGTCGTTCCGGCGGGGAGCCCCGGCTGGGCACCAACTGCCCGGCCAACTGCTGCTTCGTCCAGCGCCCCACTCGCCCGGCGGCCTGAGCTCCGGTCTTTCGCGGAGCCCCACCCGCTCTGCCGCCGCTGCCCTGGCGTCAGAGCGGGTGGGACGGCGCGGGAGCCCGCGGCTCAGCGCCGCGGGACCCAGTTGTAGGCGGCGACCGTCGCCTCGCGGACGGCGGTGGCCAGCGGGCGCAGCGCCTCGTCGCGGGCCGCTGCCTGGGCGTGGGTGACCGCGGCCCCCGGCGCGTCGGCCATCGCCAGGTCCAGCACCTGCGACAACCGCTGCGCCCGGCCCAGCACCGACAGCGCCACCGGGTCGTGGTCGGCCGGCAGCCCCGGGGCGTGCACCGTGCGGGCCAGCCCGGCCAGCAGCCCGGGGACCTCCGGGTTCCACCGCGCCAGGTCCAGCGAGGCGAGCGTGCGGGCCGCGTCGCCGACGGCGAGGTCCAGTGCGCCGGAGACCGCCCGGAGGTTGCCTTCCGCCGGCGGTGCCAGGGGCGGGGCGCCGTCGAGGGAGATCGCCGCCCAGGAGACCGCCTCGGGCCCCAGCGCCTCCGGGACCAGGGCGAGCCGGGAGCCGACGGCGGCCTGTCCCGACTCCAGGCCGAGCGCGACCAGGTCGGGCACCGCGGGCAGACCGCGGGTGTCGCCGGGGACCGGCAGCACCAGCCGCAGCCGTTGCTCACCCAGCCCGCGCAGCGCGCTCAGCGCCCAGCCCAGCGGCACTGCCTCGTCGGTGCCGGGCAGTCCGACGACCCGGTGGGCCGTCTCGCCCAGCAGGACGTCGAGCGCCTCGTCGTAGGAACTGCGGCCGGTGAGCCAGGCGGTGGCCCAGACGGCGAACCGGCCGGCGGCGATGTCGTGCACGGTGAACGAGGCTACGACGGTCGCGCCACCGCCCGGCACCGACCGACCAGTCCGGTGCGCCGCCGCGCACGGGACGGAGGCCGGATGGTGCCTGCTCGTGCCAGACTCGGGGCGTGCCCGCCTGGTTGCTCTGGTTGATCGCCTCAGGGCTGTTCGCGGCCGGTGAGGTCGCCAGCCTGGACCTCGTGCTGCTGATGTTCGCCGGTGGCGCGCTGGGTGGCATGGGCGTCGCCCTGCTGGGTGGGCCGGTGCTGCTCCAGGTGATCGCCTTCATCGTCGTCTCGGTCGGGCTGCTCGTGCTCGTCCGGCCGGTCGCGAAGCGGCACCTGGTCGACCGCACGCCCGAGCAGATCGACGGTGTCGCGACCTACGTGGGCCGCGAGGCCGTGGTCAGCCAGCGGGTCGACAACGACGAGGGGCGCATCCGCCTCGGCGACGACGAGTGGACGGCCCGTACCCAGCTCGACGACGAGGCCTACGAGGTCGGCGACGAGGTCCGCATCGTGCAGATCGAGGGCCCGATCGCCTACGTCAGCCACCTGTGAGCCCGCGATCGGGTGACCCGGGGCCCCGGGGGTGCCCGTGCGGAGCCGGACGGGGCAGGATCGGTTCGCCGCACCCCTCCTAGGAACGGAGCACCGCCCTCGTGACACCCGCCTTGATCGCTCTGATCGTGATCGCCGTGCTCGTGGCCTTCGTCCTGGCCAAGAGCGTGACGATCGTCCCCCAGGCGCAGGCGAAGGTGGTCGAACGCCTGGGCCGGTACAGCCGCACCCTCTCACCCGGTCTGGCGCTGCTCGTGCCGTTCGTCGACCGGGTGCGCGCGACGATCGACCTGCGCGAGCAGGTCATCTCCTTCCCACCGCAGCCGGTGATCACCGCCGACAACCTGCAGGTCGGCATCGACACCGTCGTCTACTTCCAGGTCACCGACCCGCGCCTGGCGGTCTACGGGATCGCCAACTACATCACCGGCATGGAGCAGCTCACCACCACGACGCTGCGCAACGTCGTCGGTGGGCTGAACCTCGAGGGCGCGCTGACCGGCCGGGACGGGATCAACTCCCAGCTGCGCAGCGTGCTCGACGGCACCACCGGCCCGTGGGGCCTGCGGGTGGCCCGGGTCGAGATCAAGGCGATCGACCCGCCGCCGTCCATCCAGGACTCGATGGAGAAGCAGATGCGCGCCGACCGCGACAAGCGCGCGGTCATCCTCACGGCCGAGGGGCAGCGGCAGTCGGCGATCACCACCGCCGAGGGCCAGAAGGCCGCGTCGATCCTGTCCGCGGAGGGCAAGAAGCAGGCCGCGATCCTGGACGCCGAGGCCGAGCGGCAGAGCCGGATCCTGCGCGCCGAGGGTGAGCGCGCCGCGCTGTTCCTGCAGGCGCAGGGGCAGGCGAAGAGCATCGAGACGGTGTTCCAGGCGATCCACGACGGCAAGCCCGACCAGGGGCTGCTGGCCTACCAGTACCTGCAGACGCTGCCGAAGATCGCCCAGGGCGACGCCAACAAGATGTGGATCGTGCCCAGCGAGTTCAGCAAGGCGCTGGAGGGGCTGGGCAAGCTGGGCGGCGGGGGCGAGGACGGCGACGGGGCCCGCAGCTGGCTGGACGTCGATGCGCCCTCCGCCGGGCAGGGCGCCGGTGCGAGCCAGCCACCGGCGTCCTCACTGGACACCAGCAACTGGTTCGACTCGAACCTGCCGCCGGCCGCCGAGCAGCCCGAGGCCAAGATCTCGCTGTCCAGCATCGCCGACCAGGCCGGGGGGACGGCGCCGCAGATCCCCAAGCCGCCGCCGCTGTCCCAGGTCAAGCAGGACGTGCAGGAGAGCGGCCCGGCCGCCGACCCGCGCAACCGCTCCGCGGACGACGACCCGCTGGAGCTCCCCCCGTCCTGACACACCGGACGCCGATGGCCCAGGACTCGACGAGTCCTGGGCCATCGGCGTCTCCGGCCCCCTTGCAGGGTCCCGCCGCGAGCTTGCGAGCGGTGGGGGGCAAGGGGGTCCTTCATCAGTCCTTGAGGAGGCCCTCGCGGAGCTTGGCCAGGGTCTGGCTGAGCAGCCGGGACACGTGCATCTGGGAGATCCCGATGTCCGCGGCGATCTGCGACTGGGTCATGTTGCCGAAGAACCGCAGGATCAGGATCCGGCGCTCGCGCGGCGGGATGGTGGCCAGCAGCGGCTGCAGCGACTCGCGGTACTCCACGCCCTCCAGAGCAGCGTCCTCCTCGCCGAGCGTCGCCGCCAGGGTGGGGGAGTCCTCCTCACCGGAGAGGCGCTCGTCCAGCGAGCTGCTGCGGTAGGCGTTGGCGACCGCGAGGCCCTCGAGGACCTCCGCCCGCGGGATGCCGAGGTGCTCGGCGAGCTCGGACGGCGTGGGTGCGTGCCCGTTCTTCTGGGACAGCTCGCTGACCGCCGCGTTCAGCGAGAGGTGCAGCTCCTGCAGTCGCCGCGGCACCCGCACCGACCAGCCCTGGTCGCGGAAGTGCCGCTTGATCTCGCCGGTGATCGTCGGCACGGCGAAGGAGAGGAACTCCACCCCGCGGCTCGGGTCGAACCGGTCGATGGCGGCGATCAGGCCGAGGGTGCCGACCTGGAGGAGGTCGTCGAAGGGCTCGCCACGGTTGCTGAACCGGCGCGCGAAGTGCCGGACCAGCGGCAGGTGCTCCTCGACCAGGATCTCCCGCAGCCGCTCCCGGCGCGGGTCGCCCTTGTCCAGGGTCGCCAGCTCGGCGAACAGGGGCGCGGTCCGTTCCGCCCGCTTCCGGTTGTCCGACATCGGCACCGGCTCGGCGGCCGCCTCCGGGGCGACCGCTGGGGTCTCGGCGGAGGAGTCCGTCGGGGTCGTCTCCGTGGGTTCCGTCGTCATCTCGGTCTCCGGAGCTGCGCCGGCGCCCGCAGGGGTCTCGGTGGCCGGGGTGGGGGAACCGGTGGGCTCACCCGGGCCGAGGACGGCGTCGTCGGCAGCCGGGGAGTCCGGAGCAGCCGACCGGGTCACCGTGCGACCGACACGTCGGGGTCGGACTGCTCGGTCAGGGCGTCGATCGCGCTGTAGCGCCGCAGCTGCTTCACCAGGGTGATGCAGGCGACCGGCGTGGCCTGGCCGTTGCCGGCTGCCACGACCGACTGGTTGCTCGGCCCGGCCTCGACCGTGTCGACCAGGGTGTGCAGCACCGCCCAGCCGAAGCCGTCCCGCGGCACGTCGACACCGGGCGCGGTCGGCACCCAGGCATCGATCCGCAGGCCGTCGCGGGCGGCCTCGAACACGACCGTCAGCGGTGCGTCGCCCAGGGCGACGGAGGAGAGCGTGGCGCAAGCCTCGTCGACGGCGAGGCGGAGGTCCTCCACCGCATCGAGGTCGAAGTCCATCCGCATCGCCAGGTCACCGGTCATCGCGCGCACCGCGGGCAGCTGGGTGGGCGAGGTGGGGACTCGCAGCTCCAGCCGCTCGGTGCGCCGCTCGCCGGTGGCGGCGCCCGTCGTGTCGACCATGCGTCGTTTGCTCCTTCGTCGTCCCCGCACTCCCGGACGGGAGCGCGGCTGTCCATCTTCGCGCACCCGCCCGCGGCTCCAGCACGGAGCGCGAGCGACGAACGGCCGCTCTGCGACGGGTGCCCGGGCCGAGCCCGGCTCCCTTGACGGTAGACCGACCGCCTGGCTGCGTTGCCCGCTGGGGCGTCCCGTCAAACGTGCGATCTGCGGTCGCCACCCGACCGGGAAGTGCGGTGACCGCCCGTGTTTGGGTCGACCCGGTCGTGTGCATCCCTCGGTCGTGAGACTGCGGCGCAGTGACGTGCACGCCCCGGGCTGGACCCGGCGTCGCGCCGGCAAGGGCTTCTCCTACCTCGACGAGGCCGGGGGCGCGATCAAGGACGACCGGCTGGACCGCGTGCGGGCGCTGGCGATCCCCCCGGCCTGGAAGGACGTGTGGATCTGCCCGTGGCCCAACGGCCACATCCAGGCCGTCGGCACCGACGCCGCCGGGCGGCGGCAGTACCGCTACCACGACGAGTGGCGGGCCAAGCGGGACGCCGCCAAGCACGAGCGGGTGCTGGAGATCTCCCACCAGCTGCCCGACGTCCGGGACGAGGTGGTGTCCGCGCTGCGCACCCGCGGGCTCAACCGCGAGCGGGTGCTGGCGTGCGCCGTCCGGCTGCTGGACCTCGGCGCCTTCCGGGTGGGCAGCGAGCAGTACGCCGAGGACAACGGCACCTACGGGCTGGCCACGCTGCGCCGCGAGCACGTCGAGGTGCGCGGGGAGCGGGTCTTCTTCCACTACACCGCCAAGGGCGGCATCGACCGGGAGGTCGAGCTGCTCGACCGGCCGACCGCGACCGTCGTCCGGCAGCTGCTGGAGCGCCCCGAGGACGAGGGCGAGGAGCTGCTCGGCTACCGGCTGGCGGACGGGAGCTGGCACGACGTGACCAGCGACGAGGTCAACGCCTTCCTCAAGGAGGTCAGCGGGGCCGAGATCACCGCCAAGGACTTCCGCACCTGGACGGCGACGGTGATGATGGCCGCCACGCTGGCCGAGACCCCCACGCCGAGCAGCCGGACGGCGCGCAAGCGGGCGGTGCGGGAGGCCTACGTCAAGGTCTCCGAGCAGCTGGGCAACACCCCGACGGTCTGCAGGACCAGCTACGTCGACCCTCGCGTGGTCGACCGCTACGAGCACGGCGAGACGGTCGCCGACGCCCTCACCGAGGCCGCCCAGGCGCCCGACGACCGCACGGCGCAGCAGACCATCGAGTCCGCGGTCTGCCAACTGCTCAGCGCCTGACGAAGGCCCGCTGACGGTCTGTCGCCAGACGACGACGGCGCCCCACCCGGAGGTGGAGCGCCGTCGCCGTACCGGGTGAGGGCCTGGGATCAGGCCTTCTCGGCGATCGTGAACAGGTCGATGAGGCCGGTGACCTCGAGCGGCCGGGTCACGGCGCGGGTGTTGGCCACCAGCCGCAGGCCGACGTCGCGGGAGCGCGCCGACTTCTGGGTCTCCACGAGCACGGCCAGGCCGGCCGAGCCGAGGAACTGGACACCGCACAGGTCGATGACCAGTGCGGTCGGCTGCTGCTCGAGCTGGGTGTCCAGGGACGCCCGGAGGACGGGGGCGGTGAAGGTGTCGACCTCGCCGACGACCGTCACGGTGACCGTGCCGTCGTCGTCGGTGGACGTCGACAGCGTGATCACGTCGTCGAAGGGGGCGTCGTTCGAGTCAGCCGGGGCTGACACGTCGCGCGAGCCCTCGGCGGGTGAGTCGGATGAGGTCACGGACTGCAGCTCCTCTCAGCGGCGATGCCTGGTGGGCACGCGGATGCCCGGACAATGTACTGCGGTACACCGTCCGGTCCAGACGCGGCCCGGGACACCGAGGTTCGTGAACGCCTCCCGAGGAGCTCTCGGGCAGGCCACGGCTGGCTGCTCAACCGTGGGCCCAACCTAGCCGCGTCATGATCGCGGCACCAATCCAGTGCTCAACCGCTCGACGGACGGGCCACGACCGGCCGGTCCGTCGAGCGACGCCCAGGGCTCAGGTGCCCTCGACGACGTGCACCGCGCTCTCCTCGGGACCCTCGCCACCGGCCGGCGCGTCGGCGAAGGCCTCGACGTCGTCGCCGGTGCGGTTGGTCCCGGAGTCGCTGAGCCGGTCGGTGTCCTCGTCCTGGTCGAGCTGGGCGACGGCCCGGTCGGGGTCCTCGGCGGGGCGCACGTCGGACGCGTCGTCCGGGATCTCCCGCTCCAGCCGGCCGCTCAGCGGCTCGCCCTCGGACTGCTCGCGGGCCGTCGTCCCGAAGTCGACGGCCTGGTGTGCGCGGTCGCCGGGCTCGGGGGCGAACTCCGGGTCCTCGGCGCGGGCCATGGTCGGGCTGTCGTCCTGGGAGACCTCGGGGATGCCGTTGTCCTCGGGGAACACGTCGCGGGCGGTCTGGCCCTCGGGGCCGACGTCGCCGCGGGGGCCGTCCGTCGTGCCGGTGAGCCCCCGCTCGTCGTCGGGGAACTCGGCGTCGTTGAGTGCGGAGTCGCGGGCGGCGCGGTCCGGGTCGGTCATGGGAGTGCCTCCGTTCTGCGCGCCACAGGGGCGGGCGCGCTCGTCCGTCCGGGGGACGGGGGAGCCGGTCGGGTGACCGGCGTCGTGGTCGGCCCCTACCCGAGGCCCTGTCCGGCATGCGTGATCCCGGTCCCGCCGCCGCATGGCACCGGGGGTCGCGGGTACCGGCGCGGCATGGCGATCACAGACGAGGTGCAGCGGATCGGGCGACCGGTCCGCCGCTGGGCCCGCACCCAGCAGGAGGAGTACACGCAGGGAGAGGCCCGGCCGCTGGCCGCGGACCTGGGTGCGATGAGCGTCTACATGGGCCTGGTGGGCGCGGCGGCGACGGCGATCCGGGTGTCGGGGCGCGAGCTGCCCAGCCGGATCCCGCTGGGGGACGCCGTCCTGCTCACCGTCGGCACCTTCCGGCTGGCCCGGCGGATCGCCAAGGACCCCGTCACCGCCCCGGTGCGCGCACCGTTCGTCAGCTACCAGGGGACGTCGGGGGAGGCCGAGGTCGCCGAGGAGGTCCGTGAGCACGGGGGCGTCAAGCACGCCGTGGGGGAGCTGCTGACCTGCCCGTTCTGCATGGCCCAGTGGGTCGGCACGGGCTTCGTGCTCGGCTACGTGACCGCGCCGCGGGCGACCCGGCTGGCCGCCCTGACCATGACGATGGTGGCCGGCTCCGACGTGCTGCAGTTCGTCTACGACGCCATCCAGAACGGCGGGCTGCGGCCCGGTGACGACGAGGAGGCAGGGAGCCTCACCGGCCAGGAGGTCTGACCACGGGTCAGGCGTCACGCTGCGTGGCCGCCGGGTGTCGGTGGTCCGCGGTGTGACGCCGCGGCCGGGTTCCCCGACCGGGTGAGGCGCTGCACTGAGTGACCGTCTCGGGCTGCCGCGCGGGCACCCGGGCACCTATCCTGTGATCTTGTCGAGAACGGCGGGCGTCACCGGACCCCGCGGACAGGAGGCGGTCATGCGGTCGATCTGGCGCGGCGCGGTCTCCTTCGGTCTGGTCAGCATCGCGGTGAAGCTGTACTCGGCCACCGAGGACCACGACATCCGCTTCCACCAGGTGCACAAGGCCGACGGCGGGCGGGTCAAGTACCGCCGGGTCTGCTCGGTCGACGGCGAGGAGCTCGAGTACGGCGACATCGCCAAGGGCTACGAGCTGCCCGACGGCCAGCTGGTCGTGCTGACCGACGAGGACTTCGACCAGCTCCCGCTGGGCACCACGCACGAGATCGAGGTGCTCCAGTTCGTCGACCAGGAGCAGATCGACCCGATCCACTTCGAGAAGACGTACTACCTGGAGCCCGACGGCGTCGCGACCCGCCCCTACGTGCTGCTGCGCACCGCGCTGGAGAACGCCGGCCAGGTGGCGATCACCAAGATCGCCATCCGGCAGCGGGAGTCGCTGGCCGCGCTGCGGGTCCGGGAGGGCGTGCTGGTGCTGCACACCATGCGCTGGCCCGACGAGATCCGCCGGCCCGGGTTCACCTTCCTCGACGAGGAGGTGCCGGTCCGGCCGCAGGAGCTGGCCATGGCCGAGTCGCTGATCTCCACGATGGCCGGGGACTTCGACGCCACCCAGTTCACCGACGACTACCGCGAGGCGATGACCGCGCTGCTGGAGGCCAAGCAGTCCGGCGGTGAGGTCCAGCCGGCGCCGGAGGCAGCCGACGACGGCGGTGGCGCGGTGGTCGACCTGATGAGCGCGCTGCGGCGCAGCGTCGAGCGCGCCGGCGGCAGCACCCCCGCCGCCGGCTCGGACGACGGCGGGGACGACGAGACCGACGCCGCCCCGGCGAAGAAGACGACGGTGCGCAAGGCCCCGGCGAAGAAGGCCGCCGAGGGGGAGAGGGCGCCGGCGAAGAAGGCCCCCGCCCGGAAGGCAGCGCCGAAGAAGGCCACGGCGAAGGGGTCCGCGCCGGAGGAGGCAGCGGCCGACGACGAGCCGGCGAAGCCGGCCAAGCGCGCCTCCCGCCCCCGCAAGACCGCCTGACCCGCGATGGCCGCCGCCGACCCGCTGGCCTCCTACCGGGCCAAGCGGGACCCGACCCGCACCGCCGAGCCGGTCCCGCCGGCCGGGCAGCCGCTGCCGATCGGGGACGACGACACGTTCGTCGTCCACGAGCACCACACGCCGCGCGGCCGCACCGGCGAGCGGGTGCACTGGTACCTGCGGCTGGAACGCGGGGGCGTGCTGAAGAGCTGGGCGGTGCCGAAGGGCCCGCCGGCCGAGCCGGGGGTGAACCGGCTCGCCGTCCCCACCGAGGACCACCCGCTGGAGTACGCCTCCTTCTCCGGCACGATCGCCGCCGGCGAGTACGGCGGCGGGGTCTCCACCATCTGGGACGCCGGCCGCTACGCCACCGAGACCTGGACCGACGACCACGTCACCGTGGCGTTCGACGGGCAGCGGCTGACCGGCCGGCACGTGCTGTTCCGGCTGCCCGACGGCAGCTGGGCGCTGCGCAAGCTCGACCCCGACCCGGTGGTCGCCGAGCCCGTCGCCGACGGTGTGCCGGAGGACCTGCCGCCGATGCTCGCCGCGATCGGGGAGCTGCCCGCGGCCGGTGACCTGCGCTGGGGCTACGAGTTCAAGTGGGACGGCGTCCGGGCGCTGGCGCACGTGCGGTCGGGGCGGGTGCGGCTGCGGGCCCGCAGCGGCAACGACGTCACCGCCAGCTACCCCGAGCTCGGGCCGCTGCCGGATGCCCTGGCCGGTCGCGACGCGGTGGTCGACGGTGAGGTCGTCGCCCTCGATGCGCGGGGCCGGCCGGACTTCGGGCTGCTGCAGGGCCGGATGCACCGCAGCGGGCCGGAGGTGGCCCGGCTGGCCGTGGCTGCCCCGGTCAGCTACCTGGTCTTCGACCTGCTGGCGCTGGACGGGGAGGACCTGCTCGGGCTGCCCTACACCACCCGCCGCAACCGGCTCGACGCGCTCGGGCTGGGCTCGGACCGCTGGGTGACCACCCCCTGGTTCCGCGGCGACACCGCCGGCGTGGGTCAGCAGGTGCAGGCGGCCAGCCGGGAGAACGGGCTGGAGGGCGTCGTCGCCAAGCGGCTGGACTCCGGCTACCGCCCGGGTGGCCGCGGACCGGACTGGCGCAAGGTGAAGAACCTCCGCACCCAGTCGGTCGTCGTCGGCGGCTGGCGCCCGGGGGCCGGGCGGCGGGCCGGCGGCATCGGCTCCCTGCTGCTCGGGGTGCACGACGAGGAGGGCCGGCTGGTCTTCGCCGGGCACGTGGGCACCGGCTTCACCGCGAAGGCGCTGGCCGATCTCGAGCCGCTGCTCACCCCGCGGTCGTCCGCGCCGTTCGCAGACCCACTGCCGCGCGAGGTGACCCGGGACGCGCACTGGGTCGATCCGGTGCTGGTCGGCGAGGTCGCGTTCACCGAGTGGACCCGGGAGCGCCGGCTGCGGCACCCCTCCTGGCGCGGGCTGCGCGACGACCTGGCCCCCGCCGACGTGGTGGTGGAGCCCGGATGAGCCGGCAGCGGGTGCAGATCGAGGGCCGCCAGCTGGAGGTCTCCAACCTGGAGAAGGTGCTCTTCCCCGAGGTGGGGTTCACCAAGGCGCAGGTGATCGACTACTACGTGCGGATCGCCCCGGTGCTGCTCCCGCACGTGGCGCACCGGCCGGTCACCTTCACCCGCTGGCCGTCCGGCGTCGAGGGCACGGCGTTCTTCGAGAAGAACAGCGCCCGGCACGCCCCGGAGTGGGTGCGGTCGGTGACGGTGCCCTCGCCCGGGTCCTCGCGCGGGCGGGAGACGCTGGACATGGTGCTGCTCTCCGCCGTCCCCGATCTGGCGTGGTCGGCCAACCTCGCCGCGCTCGAGGTGCACGTGCCGCAGTGGCAGGTCGACGAGGCCGGGACGGCGCAGCTGCCCGACCTGCTGGTGCTCGACCTCGACCCGGGCCCGGGCACCGGGGTGGTCGAGTGCGCGCGGGTGGCGCACCGGCTGCGCGAGCGGCTGGTCGCCGACGGGCTGGACCCGGTGGTGAAGACGTCGGGGTCCAAGGGGCTACAGGTCTACGCCCCGATCGAGTGCGCCGACAAGGAGCACCCCAGCCGGTACGCCAAGGCGCTGGCCCAGGAGCTCACCCGGCAGACGCCCGATGAGGTCGTCTGGCGGATGGAGAAGGCGCTGCGGCCGGGCAAGGTCCTCGTCGACTGGAGCCAGAACAACACGGCGAAGACGACGGTCGCGCCGTACTCGCTGCGCGCCCGGCCGTTCGCCACGGTCTCCACCCCGCTGCGCTGGGCCGAGGTCGACGCGCTGCGCGCGGGCGGCGACCCGGAGTCCGTCCGCTTCCGCACCGACGACGTCCTGGCCCGGGTCGCCGAGCACGGTGACCTGTTCGACGTCGCCGACCGCACCCGCGCCGTCCTGCCCTGACCCACCCACCCAGCGGCGCATCGCGTCGCTGTTGAGATCATGTGGCGCATGTCAGCGCCACGAGAGCCCCACACGACCGACCTGGGGCGGCTGGTCGTCCGCTGCCCCGACCGGCCGGGCATCGTCGCGGTGCTCTCCGGGCTGATGGCCGAGGTCGGTGCCAACATCACCGAGTCCCAGCAGCACTCCTCGGACCCGCTGGGCGGCACGTTCACCCTGCGGCTGGAGTTCGTCCTCACCGACCTGGCGACCCGCCGCACCGAGCTGGAGGCGGCCCTCGCCGGTCTCGCGGGGGAGTGGCAGTTCACCTGGCGGCTGACCGAGGCCGCCCGCATCCCACGGCTGGCGGTCTTCGTCTCCAAGGCCGACCACGTGCTGCAGGAGCTGCTCTACCGGGTGGGCTCGGGTGACCTGCGGGCCGAGATCGCCGCCGTCATCTCCAACCACCCCGACCTGGAGCCGGTGGCCCGGGCACACGGGGTGCCGTTCCACCACGTGCCGGTCACCCCCGACACCAAGGACGACGCCGAGGCCCGCGCCCTGGAGCTGATCGGGGACGTCGACCTGGTCGTGCTGGCCCGGTACATGCAGATCGTCTCGGCCGACTTCTGCGGCCGCTTCCCGGAGCGGCTGATCAACATCCACCACAGCTTCCTGCCGGCGTTCGTCGGCGCGAACCCGTACCGGGCCGCTCACGACCGGGGCGTGAAGCTGATCGGGGCGACCGCGCACTACGTGACCGCGGAGCTGGACGCCGGCCCGATCATCGAGCAGGAGGTGGCCCGGGTCGACCACCGCGCCACCGTCGAGGACATGCGCCGGATCGGTCGCTACGTCGAGCGCCAGGTGCTGGCCCAGGCGGTCACCTGGCACGTCGAGGACCGCGTCGTCGTCGAGGGCGACCGCACCATCGTCTTCGCCTGAGCCCGGCGGCCCTCCCTCGACAGGTGGAGTTCACCTGCTCTTGATTTGACTGAATCAAGAAAGCGAGGTTGACTCGTTGCTGATGGAGACGACCTGGGAGCAGCAGCTGCGGACGGCGGGGCTGCGCGTCACGCGGCCGCGGCTGTCCGTGCTCGGGGTGCTCGCCGAGCACCCGCACGTCGACGCCGACACCATCGCCACCGCCGCGCGCACCGTCCACCCCTCGATCTCGCCGCAGGCGGTCTACGGGGTGCTCAAGGCGCTCGTCGGCAGCGGGCTCGCCCGCCGCATCGAGCCGGCCGGTGGCCCGGCGCTGTACGAGCTGCGGGTCGGCGACAACCACCACCACCTGGTCTGCCGGGGGTGTGGGCTGATCGCCGACGTCGACTGCGTCGTGGGCCAGGCCCCCTGCCTGCAGCCCTCGGACGCGGCGGGCTTCGCCGTCGACGAGGCCGAGGTCGTCTTCTGGGGACTCTGCGCCGACTGTCAGGTCGCGCGCAGGACGCACGTGCACGGCACGAACAGTGCATTCGAAGAAGGAGTGATCGCATGACCGACGTCGCATCGCAGGGACCTGCCGCCAGTGAGGCCGAGCGGGCCGTCCTGACCAACCGTCAGGGACACCCGATCTACGACAACCAGAACCAGCGCACGGTGGGCTCGCGTGGCCCGGCCACGCTGGAGAACTACCAGTTCCTGGAGAAGATCAGCCACTTCGACCGGGAGCGCATCCCGGAGCGCGTCGTGCACGCCCGTGGCGCCACCGCGTTCGGCGTGTTCGTGGCCGACGGCACCGTCGGCGACGAGCCGATCAGCACGTACACCCGGGCCAAGCTCTTCCAGGAGAAGGGCAAGGAGACCGAGGTCGCGCTGCGCTTCTCCACCGTCGCCGGTGGCCGGGACTCCTCCGAGGCGGCGCGTGACCCGCGCGGCTTCGCGGTGAAGTTCTACACCGAGGACGGCAACTGGGACCTCGTCGGCAACAACCTGGGTGTCTTCTTCATCCGGGACGCCATCAAGTTCCCCGACTTCATCCACTCGCAGAAGCCCGACCCGGTGACCTTCGAGCGCCAGGTCGCCAACCGGGTCTTCGACTTCTGGTCGCAGTCGCCCGAGGCGCTGCACATGATGACGCTGGTCCTCAGCCCCCGCGGCCTGCCGGCGAGCTACCGCACCATGCAGGGCTTCGGTGTGAACACCTACAAGTGGGTCAACGCCGCCGGTGAGACCACGCTGGTGAAGTACCACTGGCTGCCCAAGCAGGGCGTCAAGTCCTGGACCGAGGCCGACGCCGCGGTCGCGCAGGGCAACGAGCTCGGCGTGCACACGAAGGACCTCTACGAGGCCATCGAGCGCGGCGAGTTCCCCTCCTGGGACCTGCACGTCCAGCTGATGGACGACCACGACCACCCGGAGCTGGACTTCGACCCGCTGGATGACACCAAGGTGTGGCCGGAGAACGAGTTCCCGCTGCGCAAGGTCGGCACTCTGACGCTGAACCGCACGCCGAAGGACTTCTTCACCGAGAGCGAGCAGATCGCCTTCGGCACCGGTGTCCTCGTCGACGGGCTGGACTTCTCCGACGACAAGATGCTCGTCGGCCGGACGTTCTCCTACTCCGACACCCAGCGCTACCGGGTGGGCCCCAACTACCTGCAGCTGCCGGTGAACCAGCCCAAGGGCGTCAAGGTCGCCACCAACCAGCGCGACGGGGCGATGGCCTACGGGGTGGACCTGGGTCCGGGGCAGAACCCGCACGTCAACTACGAGCCGTCGATCCTGGGCGGTCTGCGCGAGGGCCAGGCCCCCGCGCACGACGAGCAGGGCCCGGAGATCACCGGCCGGCTGACCCGCAAGCGGATCGAGCGCACCGACGACTACACCCAGGCCGGCCAGCGCTACCTGCTGTCGGAGCAGTGGGAGAAGGACGACCTCGTCGCCAACCTGATCGCCAACCTGTCGCAGTGCGACCGGCCGATCCAGGAGCGGATGATGTGGCACCTCTTCATGGTCGAGGACGAGCTCGGTCAGCGGGTCGGCGAGGGCCTGGGCATCAGCGCGGACGACGTCCGGGGGATGCCGCCGCTGCAGACCCAGACGCTCACCGAGGCCGAGCTCCAGCGTGCGGCCAACCTGGGCAAGAACGGCCCGCGCGACGTCTCGGGCTTGACGATGACGCACTGCGTGCCCAACGAGCACGTCGTCCTGGCCACGTGACCGGGGCTCGGTGACCCACCAGGGCTGACTGTGAGCATGGCGGGGCCGGCTCGTAGCTGGTGAGCTGGCGCCGGCAGCGGTAGGTGTGACTCCAGGTCTGA
>NZ_JAPVBJ010000015.1 GCF_026967985.1 Modestobacter sp. VKM Ac-2984
AGGCTGGATGAGTGAGTGGTCAAGCCCTCGGCCTATTAGTACCGGTCAGCTCCACGACTTGCGCCGCTTCCACTTCCGGCCTATCAACCCGCTGGTCTGGGCGGGGGCCTTACCCGGTTGACCCGGTGAGAGACCTCATCTCGAAGCGAGCTTCCCGCTTAGATGCTTTCAGCGGTTATCCCTGCCGAACGTAGCCAACCAGCAGTGCTCCTGGCGGAACAACTGGCACACCAGAGGTTCGTCCGTCCCGGTCCTCTCGTACTAGGGACAGCTCTTCTCAAGTCTCTTACGCGCGCGGCGGATAGGGACCGAACTGTCTCACGACGTTCTAAACCCAGCTCGCGTGCCGCTTTAATGGGCGAACAGCCCAACCCTTGGGACCTACTCCAGCCCCAGGATGCGACGAGCCGACATCGAGGTGCCAAACCATCCCGTCGATATGGACTCTTGGGGAAGATCAGCCTGTTATCCCCGGGGTACCTTTTATCCGTTGAGCGACACCGCTTCCACGTGCCGGTGCCGGGTCACTAGTCCCAGCTTTCGCTCCTGCTCGACCCGTCGGTCTCGCAGTCAAGCTCCCTTGTGCACTTGCACTCGACACCTGATTGCCAACCAGGCTGAGGGAACCTTTGGGCGCCTCCGTTACATTTTGGGAGGCAACCGCCCCAGTTAAACTACCCACCTGACACTGTCCCTGATCCGGATCACGGACCGAGGTTAGACATCCAATTCGACCAGAGTGGTATTTCAACGATGACTCCACGAACACTGGCGTGCCCGCTTCACAGTCTCCCACCTATCCTACACAAGCCGAACCGAACACCAATATCAAGCTATAGTGAAGGTCCCGGGGTCTTTCCGTCCTGCCGCGCGTAACGAGCATCTTTACTCGTAGTGCAATTTCGCCGAGCCTGTGGTTGAGACAGCTGAGAAGTCGTTACGCCATTCGTGCAGGTCGGAACTTACCCGACAAGGAATTTCGCTACCTTAGGATGGTTATAGTTACCACCGCCGTTTACTGGCGCTTGAGTTCTGAGCTTCGCCCCGAAGGACTAACCCGTCCCCTTAACGTTCCAGCACCGGGCAGGCGTCAGTCCGTATACATCGTCTTTCGACTTCGCACGGACCTGTGTTTTTAGTAAACAGTCGCTTCTCACTGGTCTCTGCGGCCACCCACCGCTGCCCCGCGCAAGGCGGTTCACAGCAGATGGCCCCCCTTCTCCCGAAGTTACGGGGGCATTTTGCCGAGTTCCTTAACCACAGTTCGCTCGATCGCCTTGGTATTCTCTACCTGACCACCTGAGTTGGTTTGGGGTACGGGCCGCTAAGAACTCGCTAGAGGCTTTTCTCGGCAGCATAGGATCATCCAATTCGCCTCATTCGGCTATGCGTCGGGCCTCACCCTGTATGCGATGCGGATTTACCTACATCGCGGGCCACACCCTTGCACCGGTACTACCACTCACCGGTAGGACTACCTTCCTGCGTCACCCCATCGCTTGCCTACTACCAGTCCGGGTCCCACGCTCCACTCGATCAGCCCCGAAGGGCAGTCACGAGCTTCGGATGGTTAGCATCGCTGGGTTCAGCATGGGCGTTCTTTCGCGGGTACGGGAATATCAACCCGTTGTCCATCGACTACGCCTGTCGGCCTCGCCTTAGGTCCCGACTCACCCTGGGCGGATTAGCCTGGCCCAGGAACCCTTGGTCATCCGGCGGGGGAGTTTCTCACTCCCCTTTCGCTACTCATGCCTGCATTCTCACTCGTGTGGCGTCCACGGCTGGATCACTCCGCCGCTTCAATCGCCACACGACGCTCCCCTACCCATCCACACACCTGGCCACCCACCCGAAAGTGAGTGACGGGTTCATGTGAATGCCACAGCTTCGGCGGTGTGCTTGAGCCCCGCTACATTGTCGGCGCGGAATCACTTGACCAGTGAGCTATTACGCACTCTTTCAAGGGTGGCTGCTTCTAAGCCAACCTCCTGGTTGTCACTGCGACTCCACATCCTTTTCCACTTAGCACACGCTTAGGGGCCTTAGCTGATGATCTGGGCTGTTTCCCTCTCGACTACGAACCTTATCGCCCGCAGTCTCACTGCCACGCTCTCACTTACCGGCATTCGGAGTTTGGTTGATTTCAGTAACCTTGTGGGGCCCCTAGACCATCCAGTGCTCTACCTCCGGCAAGAAACACGTGACGCTGCACCTAAATGCATTTCGGGGAGAACCAGCTATCACCGAGTTTGATTGGCCTTTCACCCCTACCCACAGCTCATCCCCTCAGTTTTCAACCTAAGTGGGTTCGGTCCTCCACGCGGTCTTACCCGCGCTTCAACCTGGCCATGGGTAGATCACTCGGCTTCGGGTCTAGAGCACGCGACTCAATCGCCCTGTTCGGACTCGCTTTCGCTACGGCTACCCCACACGGGTTAACCTCGCCACGTACCGCTAACTCGCAGGCTCATTCTTCAAAAGGCACGCAATCACCCCCACACCCGAAGGTGCATAAGGCTCTCACGGCTTGTAGGCACACGGTTTCAGGTACTATTTCACTCCCCTCCCGGGGTACTTTTCACCTTTCCCTCACGGTACTTGTCCGCTATCGGTCACCAGGGAGTATTTAGGCTTAGCGGGTGGTCCCGCCAGATTCACACCGAATTTCACGGGCTCGGTGCTACTTGGGATACGACTCGGGAGGCCATGAGTTTTCGTGTACGGGGCTCTCACCCTCTACGGCGACCCCTTCCAGAGGCCTTCCACTAACACATGGCTTTCTGACTCCCTGACAGTTCGGCAGAACCATCTGAATCGTCCCACGACCCCGACCGCACAACGCCTGCCGGCTTGGCATGCGATCGGTTTAGCCTCATCCGCTTTCGCTCGCCACTACTCACGGAATCACGGTTGTTTTCTCTTCCTGTGGGTACTGAGATGTTTCACTTCCCCACGTTCCCTCCACACGCCCTATGTGTTCAGGCGTGGGTCACACCACATGACTGGTGCGGGGTTCCCCCATTCGGAAATCCTCGGATCAACGCTCGGTTGACAGCTCCCCGAGGCTTATCGCAGCCTCCTACGTCCTTCATCGGCTCCTGGTGCCCAGGCATCCACCGTGTGCCCTTAACAACTTGACCACACACAACACCCACGCCCGCCCACCACAACACCACCCACCCCAGCAAGACCAAGAATCGGCCACAACCAGAATGAGCAGACGTCGTACGCGGACCAGCGCGGATATCCAGATCAATACTTACAAGATGCTCGCGTCCACTGTGCAGTTCTCAAAGTACGGAAGATGACCCACCACCCGACACCGCCAGCCCCAGGTCAACCCCGGGCGGTACGACATCCAGCAGGCCTCCAGAAGCAGCAGACACTCATGCCCGCTCCCTCAGGACCCAACAGCGTGCCTACGACCAGACCACCCACACCCACCCCGCTCCACACCCTCCCCCCGCTTCCGAAGAAGCAAGGATCACCAGGTCGTACTAGGGGCAACCGCAGCTGCCTGGCCGAACTGGTCAGCGTTCCACCCTTGAGCTCCGTCACGAACACCCGAGCACCCCCACAATTGAAGGCACTTCACGGTCCGCGCACGGCTCTGGACCACCACACGAGTGTGGCGGCCAGTGCTCCTTAGAAAGGAGGTGATCCAGCCGCACCTTCCGGTACGGCTACCTTGTTACGACTTCGTCCCAATCGCCGATCCCGCCTTCGACGGCTCCCTCCCACAAGGGGTTGGGCCACCGGCTTCGGGCGTTACCGACTTTCGTGACGTGACGGGCGGTGTGTACAAGGCCCGGGAACGTATTCACCGCAGCGTTGCTGATCTGCGATTACTAGCGACTCCAACTTCATGGGGTCGAGTTGCAGACCCCAATCCGAACTGAGACCGGCTTTTTGGGATTCGCTCCACCTCGCGGTATCGCAGCCCTTTGTACCGGCCATTGTAGCATGTTTGCAGCCCTAGACATAAGGGGCATGATGATTTGACGTCATCCCCACCTTCCTCCGAGTTGACCCCGGCAGTCTCCTATGAGTCCCCACCATGACGTGCTGGCAACATAGAACGAGGGTTGCGCTCGTTGCGGGACTTAACCCAACATCTCACGACACGAGCTGACGACAACCATGCACCACCTGTGCACGACGCCAAAGGCACCCCGTATCTCTACGAGATTTCCGTGCATGTCAAGCCTAGGTAAGGTTCTTCGCGTTGCATCGAATTAAGCAACATGCTCCGCCGCTTGTGCGGGCCCCCGTCAATTCCTTTGAGTTTTAGCCTTGCGGCCGTACTCCCCAGGCGGGGCGCTTAATGCGTTAGCTGCGGCACGGAGACCGTGGAATGGCCCCCACACCTAGCGCCCAACGTTTACGGCGTGGACTACCAGGGTATCTAATCCTGTTCGCTCCCCACGCTTTCGCTCCTCAGCGTCAGTTACTGCCCAGAGACCCGCCTTCGCCACCGGTGTTCCTCCTGATATCTGCGCATTTCACCGCTACACCAGGAATTCCAGTCTCCCCTGCAGTACTCTAGTTTGCCCGTATCGACTGCAGGCCCGAGGTTGAGCCTCGGGTTTTCACAGCCGACGCGACAGACCGCCTACGAGCTCTTTACGCCCAATAATTCCGGACAACGCTTGCACCCTACGTATTACCGCGGCTGCTGGCACGTAGTTGGCCGGTGCTTCTTCTGTAGGTACCGTCACTTTCGCTTCGTCCCTACTGAAAGAGGTTTACAACCCGAAGGCCGTCATCCCTCACGCGGCGTCGCTGCGTCAGGCTTTCGCCCATTGCGCAATATTCCCCACTGCTGCCTCCCGTAGGAGTCTGGGCCGTGTCTCAGTCCCAGTGTGGCCGGTCACCCTCTCAGGCCGGCTACCCGTCGTCGCCTTGGTGGGCCGTGACCCCACCAACAAGCTGATAGGCCGCGGGCCCATCCTCAGCCGATGAATCTTTCCACCACCAGACCATGCGGTCAGCGGTCACATCCGGTATTAGCACCAATTTCTTGGAGTTATCCCAGAGCTGAGGGCAGGTTGCCCACGTGTTACTCACCCGTTCGCCGCTAGGGCACCACCCCGAAGAGTGGGCCTCGCTCGACTTGCATGTGTTAAGCACGCCGCCAGCGTTCGTCCTGAGCCAGGATCAAACTCTCCGTAGATGATTTGATCGCAGCTGAGACCGAGAGTTGGCACTCTCGTTCAATCAACCAAAGGAACCCAATCAGCATCCGAAGACACCGAAGGGGGATTTGTTACTTGGCACTGACTTTCGGCACGCTGTTGAGTTCTCAAGGAGCGGACGCGC
>NZ_JAPVBJ010000016.1 GCF_026967985.1 Modestobacter sp. VKM Ac-2984
GTGAGCTCCTATGTGCAAGTGCTCGGCGGTAGCGTCCGGGCTGGCGGTGGGTGCGGTGGACTGGCCGCAGCAAAGATCAGGTCTGGGACTGAGAGCCTGTCGCGCAGCTGGCTTCGGCCGTGAAGACGCGTCCCGTTTGCCGCTGCCGCACTCACCGTCCTATCGCGGTCGGTGCACGGCCGGCGGCGAGGTCTTCGTGCAGCGTCTTGAAGACCACGTCGGAGAGGCGTCGTTTCAGGCAGCGCAGCGCTTCGCGTCCGGTCTTGCCTTCGGCGCGTTTGCGCAGGTAGTAGGCGCGGCCTTCGGTGTCGGCCCGGATCTGGGTGATCGCCATCGTGTAGAGCACCCGGTTGAGCGTGCGGTTGCCTGAACGGTTGAGCCGATGCCGGCTGGTGCGTCCGGAGGAGGCCGGGATCGGAGCGGTGCCGTTGGCTGCGGCGAAGGCGTGCCGGGAGCGGTAGCGGCGCACATCGGCGACCTCGCCGAGGATGGTGGCCGCACCGATCGGGCCCAGGCCGTAGAGCTCGGTCAGGCCGGTGTCGACCTCGGCCACCGCGGCGGTGATGAGGTCGGCGACTTCGCGGATCTCGGCGGTCAGCTCGGCCAGCCGTGCCAGCCGGCGGCGGGTCAGCAGGGCCCGCACGCTGGTCTGGCCGGCGAGCAGGTCCTGGGCCTTGGTGATGAAGGTCGGCGCGGTCAGCCGCGGGATGTCGGCCTGGTAGCCGGGCAGCAGGCCGTGCAGTTCGGAGTGAGTGCGGTTGGCCAGGGCGGTGCGCTCGGCGACCAGCTGAGCGCGGTAGTCGGCCAGCGCCCGCAGATCGGCGGCCTGACCGACCGCCAGCCGGACCTGCGGCAGGGCCGGCTCCCGGGCGGTGATCCGGGCGATCGCGACCGCGTCGACCGGGTCGGTCTTGCCTGCGCCGGGCCGGCCGGAGCGCTCCCGGCTGGTGAGGCTGGGCGGCACCTCGACGACCTCGAACGAGCCGGTGAGCACCAGATGCACGGCCGCACCGCGGCCGTAGTTGCCCGAGCCCTCGATGCCGACCCGAGTCACCGAGTGCGCGGTGAGCAGTCGCTCAAGGCTGTCGAAGCCGGCCTCGGTGTTGGCTGCCTCTGTGACCACCACCGGCCGCCCGGCATCGTCGATGACGGCCACCGCGAGGGTGTCCTTGTGGGTGTCGATTCCGGCGAGCACACGGGCTCCTTCCGCGTCGGACGAGCTCGCGGATCGCCGGTGTTCGGGCGCAGCGCATGCACCTGCGGGCCGCCGCGGCCCCACGCTCCTATCAAGCGTCAACCGCCCGAACCCCGACGGACGTCACCGGCGGGCAAACACTGCGAAGGCCACGACAGAACACGGCGGGCAGCAAGAGGTCGAGCCTCGCCGGTGACGCCCACGAGCACCCCGCCTCGGCGACGGGACGCCCCTTCGTACCGCAGGTGCAAGAGGTGTGTCGGAC
>NZ_JAPVBJ010000017.1 GCF_026967985.1 Modestobacter sp. VKM Ac-2984
CGACGCTCCTATGGATCGTCAAGCGGGTGAGGGGGCGGCTTCGAGGCGGCGGTAGAGCTCGCGGGCGATGTAGCGCTTGAGGCAGCGTTTGATCTCTCGGTCGGTCTTGCCCTGGGCGCGGCGTCGGTCGGCGTAGTCGCGGGTGCGCTGGTCGTAGCGCAGCCGGGACAGGGTGATGACGTGCAGGGCGCGGTTGAGTTGGCGGTCGCCGGATCGGTTGAGCCGGTAGCGCACGGTCTTGCCCGAGGAGGCGGGGATGGGGGCGGTGCCGGCGAGCATGGCGAAGGCGGCATCGCTGCGGCAGCGGCCGGGGTGGGACCAGGCGGTGAGCACGGTGGCCGCCACGATCGGGCCGACCCCGGTCAGCTCGAGCAGGTCCGGCCGCCACGCGCGCACGATCGCGCGGATCGCGGCCTCGTGGTCGGCGGCCTCGGTCTCGAGGAATCGGACCCGGCGGGCCAGGTTGCGCAGCACGGTCAGCGCGGTGAGTACCTCGACGTCACCGCTGGTGGTGGCCGGGCGCAGTCGGGTGGCGGTGGTGAGCATGGCGCGGGTGCTCTGCCCGCGGAAGCGGGTGCGCACGACCTCTGGTGCGGTGATGACCATCGCCAGCAGTTGCCGCTGCGCGGCGGTGGCGGCCTCGATGGCGGCGCGGCGGGCGGTCAGTCGCATCTGCAGCGCGGCCCGCTCCGGGCCGGTCTTGGGCTGGGCCAGCTGCCCGCGGGCCAGCGCGTCGCGGGCGGCGCGTTCGGCGTCGATCGGATCGGACTTCGCCCCGGCCTTGCGTGCTGGGCGCTTGGGCCGGTCGAGTTCGATGACCAGCTCACCGGCCTCGCCGAGGTGGCGGGCCAGGCCGGCGCCGTAGCCACCGGTGCCCTCCATCGCCCATGCGCGCAGCCCCGAGTGCTGCTCGGCCAGCTCGACCAGCGCCTGGTAGCCGTCGGGATCGGCGATGACCGTCGCCCGGGCCAGCACCCCGCCCGTGTGGGCATCGACCACCGCGGCGGTGTGGGTCTGACTGTGGGTGTCGACGCCGATGACGACCTCGACCAGTTCTGCCAGCATGGACATGCGTTCTTCTCCTTGACCGGTGGGACGCAGCAGGTCCCGGTCCGGTGCGGAGATGGCAGGACTGTGACGGGACACGCCAGCAGCCACTGGCGGTCAAGCTCCTGATCAGGCCACGTCTCCGGCCGGGCCGGTGCCGGCAGCAGCAGGCGGACAAGTCGGCTCAAAGGCACGAAGCCAGTCAGACCTGGAGTCACACCTACCGCTGCCGGCGCCAGCTCACCAGCTACGAGC
>NZ_JAPVBJ010000018.1 GCF_026967985.1 Modestobacter sp. VKM Ac-2984
TGAAGTGACCCCCGTCGGCTGAACACCTCCAGACTTGGCATCAGCCAAGGAGGGAGGGCCCGAGTGGGCCGACGGAGCAAGTACCCCGAGGAGTTCCGGCAGCGAGCCGCGCAGCTGGTGCTGGACAGCCGCCGCAGCATCCGCGACGTCGCCGGCGAGCTCGGCATCAACCACGAGACGCTGCGCAACTGGGTCACCGCCGAGAAGCGTCAGCGAGCCGATGGGCCGGCCGCGCTCAGTGCTGATGAGCGGATGGAGCTGGCCCGGCTGCGGCGCAAGGTCGCCGAGCTGGAGCTCGAGCGGGAGATCTTGAAAAAAGCCGCGGTCTTCTTCGCTCGGGAGACGGGCCGGTGAGCCGCGGACTGGTCTGCGAGTTCATCGCCGCGGAGAAGACCAGCTACGGCGTGCGCCGTCTCTGCCGAGTGTTCCGGATCAGTCCCACAAGCTTCTACGCCTGGGCCGCCCGCGCCGGCGGACCCACGGCCGCCGAACTCGACGACGCCTACGCCATCGAGGCCGCCCGCGAAGCCTGGGTCGCCCACCGCCGGATCTACGGCGCCCGCCGGCTGACCGCAGAGGTCCGCGACCGCGGGCACGACTGGAACCGGAAACGGGTCGCTCGGCTGATGCGCCTGGGCTCGATCGAGGGCGTGCACCGGCGCCGGCGCGGCAAGTACGGCCGTCGCTCGGTCTCCACCGCGACCGCCCCGGACCTAGTCGAACGGAACTTCACCGCGGCCGCCCCCAACCAGCTGTGGGTCGCCGACATCTCCTACCTGCGCTCTTGGGAAGGCTTCGTCTACCTCGCCGTGGTCGTCGACGCCTTCAGCCGCAAGGTCGTCGGCTGGGCGATGGCCGACCACCTGCGCACCGAACTCGTCCTCGACGCCGTCGGCATGGCCATCACCACCCGCAAGCCGCCGGCCGGAACGGTGCACCACACCGACCGCGGCACGCAGTACACCTCATATGAGTTCGGCAAGGCGCTGCGCGCCTCCGGGGTACTGGCCTCGATGGGGCGGGTCGGCTCGGCGTTCGACAACGCGATGGCCGAATCGGTGTTCGCCACGCTGAAGACCGAACTGATCTACCGCCGCTCCTGGCCGACCCGCCACGAGCTGGAGATGGAGGTCTTCTCCTACCTCGAAGGCTTCTACAACACCCGCCGCCGGCACTCCCGGCTCGGCAACCTCAGCCCCACCGACTACGAGACCATGCACCTGACACAGAACGAGGTGTCCGCCTGACGGGGGTCACTTCA
>NZ_JAPVBJ010000019.1 GCF_026967985.1 Modestobacter sp. VKM Ac-2984
GGAAGTGGAAGCGGCGCAAGTCGTGGAGCTGACCGGTACTAATAGGCCGAGGGCTTGACCACTCACTCATCCAGCCTCTTCAAGCAAGATGTGTCGCGTCCACTGTGCAGCTCTGAAGGTACGGAACCGTTCTCATGGTTCCGCCTGATGCTGACCCTCAGCTGTGCTGGGGATCGGTTTTCGGGTACATCTTCACAGTGTTACGGCGGTCATGGCGAAAGGGAAACGCCCGGTCTCATTCCGAACCCGGAAGCTA
>NZ_JAPVBJ010000002.1:0-290248 GCF_026967985.1 Modestobacter sp. VKM Ac-2984
CCGAAGACACCGAAGGGGGATTTGTTACTTGGCACTGACTTTCGGCACGCTGTTGAGTTCTCAAGGAGCGGACGCGCACGTTCCCCGACCAATTTCTTGGCCGTTCTTCGTGGCGGTGATTTCCACTTTACACCAAGTTCCGCAGCGGGTGAACCACGGGGGTTCTTCCGGCGGTTTCCCAGGCCCTGCGGCCCGGTCCGTTCTCGCTTGGTGCATGGAGAACAATACACGCCCTCAGAGGGGCTCTGCAGGGGGGTCCCCGGAGGGGTCCTCGAACGGTGCGGATGCGCTGCTGAGCAGGGAGAACGCGGCTCAGGCCACCCCGCGGGGGCGGAACTGGACGCTCACGCGTGGACCGACGGGCTTGGTCGTCTTCGGGATGCAGTGCTCCCAGCTGCGCTGGCACGAACCGCCCATCACCACCAGGTCGCCGTGCCCGAGGGTGAAGCGCCGGCTCTCGCCGCCACCCACCGGCCGCAGCAGGAGTGGCCGGGGCGAGCCGAACGAGACGATGGCGACCAACGTGTCCTCGGTGCGGCTGCGCCCGATGCGATCGCCGTGCCAGGCGACGCTGTCGCGCCCGTCGCGGTACAGGCACATGCCCGCCGTCACGAACGGCTCGCCCAGCTCCGGCCGATAGTGCGCGTCGAGGGCGGTGCGGGCCTCGGTGAGCAGGGCGTGCGGCAGTGCCTCACCCGCTCCGTACCAACGCAGCAACCGGGGGACGGCCACCTCACGCTCGTACATCTGCCGTCGGTCCTCCCGCCAGCCGATGTCGCCCAACAGGACGTCAAGCACGCTGTCGGAGCCCACGACCCAGCCCGTGAGGTGGTCGACCCAGGCGCCACGGCTCAGCAGGTGCCGGGAGACCCGCCCCGCGAGCGGGGTGAGCGCAGCCTCCTCGGCCACGTCCCAGATGGACGGCTGGTGCGCGAGCGACATGGAGGGAGGCTACTCCCGGTTTCGCACAGGTGTTCGAAACCCTGTGGACAACCCCGCCCTCGCCTTCCCCTCGGCGGGGGCATGAGGACGGGGTGCCCCCTCAGGCGCTGAGCGCCAGCACGAACGGCAGGACGGAGCCGGCCCCCGCCAGTCGCAGCTCACGGCCGGCGACGGTCATGGTCCAGCGCGAGTCGGCCAGGTCGTCGACGAGGAGGACCGGGGCGTCGCCGAGCTCGGCCAGCCGGGCCCGGAGCTCCGACCCGACCACGATGCGCTGCCAGACCCCGGCCAGCCGGAAGGCGCTGTTGCCGCCCGGCCCGCCGGTGGGACCGCCGTGGGCCAGGTCGAGGGCCCCCAGGTAGGGCAGCCGCCCCAACTGCGCCAGCCCCTGGGCCACTCCCGTGACCAGGGCGGGCCGCCGCCGGGACGGCATGGCGACCACGCCGGCGGGGCGCTGCGCCCAGTCCCAGGCGCCGAGCACCCGGGCACAGGCCTTCAGCAGCTCTGCGTCCGGCGGCGCGTCGTTGGGCAGGCCGGGGCGCATGACCCGGTGGCTCACCTCGTAGGCGGCGTCCGGGTCCTCCTCGATCGAGGGCGCCTCGAGGTCTTCGGCCAGGGTGGCCACGCCGCCGACCCCGTCGTCTCCCAGGAGGGTGCGCAGGCGCTGGCCCCAGCCCAGGTCGGTCAGCCGGGCCACGGCCCGACCGACGCCGATCTGCTCACCCGGCGCGATCTTGCCCTTGACCTCGACCCCGAGCCGGTCGGCACCGGTGGGCCACTGCGCCCGCGGCGGGAGCTCCACGCCGGGCCGGTCCAGCCGGGCGGAGGCCGCCTCGGCCGCGCCGGCCGGCACGTCGGTGGGGTACCAGGGGCCGGTGCAGACGTCGCAGCGCCCGCAGGGGGTGGCGGTCGGGTCGTCGAGCGCCTCCTGGAGGAAGGCCATCCGGCACTCCGCGGTGTCGACGGGCCGTGCGTAGGTGAGCATCGACCGCTGCTCGGCCTCCCGGGTCGCGGTGACCCGGGAGTACCGCTCGGCGTCGTAGACCCACGGGACGCCGGTGGAACGCCAGCCGCCCTGCACCCGCTCCACCGCGCCGTCGACGGCGAGCACCTTGAGCAGCAGCTCGAGCCGGGAGCGGCGGACGTCGGCCACCGTCTCCAAGCGCGCGACCGACCACGCCTTGCCGTCGGCCATCGCGGTGAGGACGGCCGCGGCGTGGTCCTCCCGGGGCATGGAGGAGGTGGCGAACCACTGCCAGATCGCGATGTCCTCCGGCCCGGGGAGCAGCAGCACGTCGGCGTTGGCGACGGCACGGCCGGCGCGACCCACCTGCTGGTAGTAGCTGACCGGCGAGGACGGTGCGCCCAGGTGGACGACGAAGCCCAGGTCCGGCTTGTCGAACCCCATCCCCAGTGCCGAGGTGGCGACCAGGGCCTTCACCCGGTTCTCCCGCAGCGCCTCCTCGGCGTCCTTGCGGTCGGCGTCGTCCAGTCGCCCGGTGTAGGCGCGGACCTCGTGGCCGGCGTCGCGGAGCAGCGCCGCCGTCTCCTCGGCCGCGGCCACGGTGAGCGTGTAGACGATGCCGCTGCCCGGCAGGTCGCCGATGTGCGCCGACAGCCAGGCCAGCCGCGCGCGGTCGGTGTCCAGCCGCAGCACGCCCAGCCGCAGGGAGTCCCGGGCCAGGGGGCCACGGACGGTGGTCACCTCGACACCGCCGGCGCCGAGCTGTTCGGCGACATCGGCGACCACCCGCTCGTTGGCCGTGGCGGTCGTCGCGAGCACGGGGGTGCCGGCGGGGAGCTGACCGAGCAGGTCGCGGATGCGGCGGTAGTCGGGCCGGAAGTCGTGCCCCCAGTCGGAGACGCAGTGCGCCTCGTCGACCACCAGCAGGCCGCAGCGCTCGACCAGGCTGGGCAGCTGCTCGTCGCGGAAGCGCGGGTTGGTCAGCCGCTCCGGGGAGACCAGCAGGACGTCGACGTCGTCGGCGGCGAGCCGGGCGTTGATGTCGTCCCACTCGGTCACGTTGGAGCTGGAGATCTCCACGGCCTTGATCCCGGCGCGGGCGGCTGCGGCCACCTGGTCGCGCATCAGCGCGAGCAACGGGCTCACCAGCAGCGTCGGACCGGCGCCGCGGCGGCGCAGCAGGGCGGTGGAGACGAAGTAGACGGCGGACTTCCCCCAGCCGGTGCGCTGCACGACCAGGGCGCGTTCGTGCCGCTCGACGAGCGCGGTGACGGCGGCGTCCTGCCCCTCGCGGAAGACCGCGTCGGCGCGGCCGGTGAGCTCGCGGAGCACGCCGAGCGCCTCATCGGCCAGATCGGTCTCGACAGCGGTGCTCATGCCCCGACCGTAGGCGGCGGCACCGACAACTCCGGACCTGGGCGTGCGGTGGCTGTGGACGACCGGTTGGATGGGCCTCGATGCTGCCCCCGGACAACCACGTGCACTCCGAGTTCTCCTGGGACACCGGCCCACGAGCGTCGCTGTTGCGTGCCTGCGAGCGCGCCGTGGAGATCGGCCTCCCGGCCATCGCCTTCACCGAACACCTCGACTTCACCGTCTGGGACGCCGCCGACCGCGCCACCGCGCAAGGGCTCACCGACCGGCACCCGGCCAACCAGCTGCCCATCGACGTCGACCTCTACGCCGAGACGATCTGGGAGGCCCGGCAACGCTTCCCGACGCTGCGGGTGTGGTCCGGTGTGGAGGCCGGCGAGCCGCACCTGTTCGGGGCCAGCGTGGCCGCGCACCTGGGCGCCTCCCCGGTCGACCGGGTCCTCGGTTCCCTGCACTCGCTGCCGGTCGACGGCCGGCTGATGGGCGTGAACCGGCTGCTGCACGCGCCGGGCATCGACGTCGTCGCCACGATGCGCCGGTACCTCACCGAGATGGTGGCGATGATCGAGAGCAGCGACGTCTTCCAGGTGCTGGCGCACTGCGACTACCCGCGGCGCTACTGGCCCGGCGGCCGGGAGCAGTACCCGCAGGCGGTGTTCGAGGAGGAGTACCGGGCGGTGTTCCGGGCGCTGGCGGCCAGCGACCGGGCCCTCGAGGTGAACACCACCAGCCCGCTGTGGTCGGTGGAGCTGCTCCGCTGGTACCGCGAGGAGGGCGGCGACGCCGTCAGCTTCGGCAGCGACGGCCACCAGCCGCACCTGGTCGGGCAGCGGTTCGAGCTGGCGGTCGACGTCGTCGAGCAGGCGGGCTTCCGCCCCGGCCGGGACCGCTTCGACTTCTGGCGCCGCTGAGGCCGCCCGCGGGACGACGAGGACCCGAGAACGGTGGGTGTCGACCCGGTCGTGGACTGCCGATGAGGAGGGCGTGACCGCTCCGGCTGCCCTCGAGGCCCCGACCGACGGGGACGATCCCGTCCCCTTCGGCCCGCAGACCGTCGTCCAGGAGGCGACCGCCGCCGGCCTGGCCGCCATCGCCCGGCTGCACGACGAGGCCCTGGCAGCGATCGCCGCGCTTGCCGAGAGCTGGGACCAGCCGGCCGACCCCGTCCGGGTGCTCCGCACGGCCGAGCGGCCGGCGGTCGTCCTCCGGCCCGGGAACACAGCCGCCGCCTGATCTGGCGGAAGTACTTCACCGCTAAGGCAGTTCCCCGCTAGGGTCACGCAATGGCCCTCCCCCGTCGTGTCGTCATCGCCCTGGGCGGCAACGCGATGACCGGCGCCGACGGCTCCGCCACGCCCCGTGCCCAGCGCGAGGCCATCGCCGCGGCCGCCCAGCACATCGCCGCCGTCGTCGCCACCGGGGCCGAGGTGGTCCTCACCCACGGCAACGGCCCCCAGGTCGGCAACCTGCTGGTCAAGAACGAGCTGGCGGCGCACGTGGTCCCACCGGTCCCGCTGGACTGGAACGTCGCCCAGACCCAGGCCACCATCGGGTTCACCCTCGCCGACGAGCTGGACGCCGCCCTGGCCGCCCTCGGCTCGTCCCAGCGCACCGCGGCGCTGGTCACCCGCACCCTCGTCGACCCCGCCGACCCCGGGTTCGCGACGCCGTCCAAGCCGGTCGGCCGGCACCTGAGCCGGGACGAGGCCCAGCGCTTCATCGACCTCGGGCAGAACTGGGAGGACCGCGGCGAGCGCGGCTGGCGGCGGGTGGTCCCCTCGCCCGAGCCGCTGTCGGTGGTCGACGTCCCGGCCATCTCCGCGCTCAGCGCGGCCGGGTTCGTGGTCGTCTGCGCCGGCGGCGGCGGTGTGCCCGTGGTCCCGGGCGCCGCGAGCGGCGATGCCCTGATCGGCGTCGAGGCCGTCATCGACAAGGACCTCACCGCCGCACTGCTCGCCCGGGAGCTCCGCGCGGACACCCTGGTCATCGCCACCGACGTCCCGCACGTGATGGTCGACTTCGGCACCCCGTCGGCCCGCCCGCTGACCCGGGTCACCGTCGCCGAGATGCGTGCCCACGCCGACGCCGGCCAGTTCGCCCGCGGCAGCATGGGCCCCAAGGTCGAGGCCGCGCTCCGGTTCGTGACCGACTCCGGGGACGGCCGTCAGGGCGCTCGCGCCGTCATCACCGCACTGCCCCACATCTCCGACGCCGTCGCCCGTGACGACGTCGGCACCGTCGTCACCGCATAGAAGGAGAAGACATGCCCGCACCGATCGAGGTCCGCAAGGTCCCGCTGCACAACGTCAGCGACGCCTCCGAGCTGGCCAAGCTCATCGACGACGGCGTCATGGAGGCCGACCGGGTCATCGCCGTCATCGGCAAGACGGAGGGCAACGGCGGCGTGAACGACTACACCCGGATCATCGCCGACCGCGCCTTCCGCGAGGTGCTGATGGAGAAGGGCTCACGGAGCAAGGAGCAGGTCGGGGAGATCCCGATCGTGTGGTCCGGCGGCACGGACGGCGTGATCAGCCCGCACGCCACGATCTTCGCCACGCTGCCCGAGGACTCGGTGGAGAAGACCGACGAGCCGCGGCTGACCGTCGGGTTCGCGATGAGCGAGGTGCTGCTGCCCGAGGACATCGGCCGGCTCACCATGGTCGAGAAGGTGGCCGAGGGAGTGCGCCGGGCGATGGCCGAGGCGGGCATCACCGACCCGGCCGACGTCCACTACGTGCAGACCAAGACGCCGCTGCTGACCATCGAGACGATCCGCGAGGCCAAGTCCCGCGGCGAGGAGACCTACTACGACGAGCCGCACGGCTCGATGGACCTCTCCAACGGCACGACGGCGCTGGGCATCGCGCTGGCGCTGGGTGAGATCGAGATGCCGGAGCAGAAGCAGGTGATGCGCGACTTCGACCTGTTCAGCGCGGTCGCCTCCTGCTCCTCGGGCGTCGAGCTGGACCGGGCGCAGATCATCGTCGTCGGCAACGCCCGCGGCCACGGCGGCGACTACCGGATCGGCCACTCGGTGATGACCGACGCCCTCGACCAGGACGGCATCTGGAACGCCATCCGGGACGCCGGCCTCGAGCTGCCCGATCGGCCGCACACCTCCGACCTGGACGGCAACCTGGTCAACGTCTTCCTCAAGTGCGAGGCCGACCCGACCGGCTACGTGCGCGGCCGGCGCAACGCGATGCTCGACGACTCCGACGTCTTCTGGCACCGGCAGATCAAGGCCACCGTCGGCGGCGTCGCCGCCTCGGTGACCGGCGACCCGGCGGTGTTCGTGTCGGTGGCCGCCGTGCACCAGGGGCCCTCCGGCGGCGGCCCGGTCGCCGCCATCGTCAAGGCCTGAGCGACGGCGCCGGCCGGGTCAGGTCCCGGCCGGCGCCCCCAGGCGCGATCCTGGTGCCTGTCAGGCGACCGTGGTCTCCAGGGTGACCGGGACGTTGCCGCGGGTGGCGTTGGAGTACGGGCAGACCTGGTGCGCGGCCTCCACGAGCTGCTCCGCGGTCGCCTGGTCGACGCCGCCGAGCTCGACGTGCAGGGCGACCTCCAGCCCGAAGCCGCCTGCGTCGTTCGGCCCGATGCCGACCTCCGCGGTGACCCCGGCGTCACTGATCGGCGCCTTCTGCTTGCGGGCCACCATCTTCAGTGCGGACAGGAAGCACGCGGCGTAGCCGGCGGCGAAGAGCTGCTCGGGGTTGGTGGCGCCGCCCTCGCCACCCATCTCCTTCGGCGTGGCCAGGTCCAGGTCGATCAGACCGTCGGAGGAGCGGGTGTGGCCGTTGCGGCCGTCACCGGTGGCGGTGGCGACGGCGGTGTAGACGCTGGGCATGAGCGGTCCTCCAAGTGGTTGGGTGTAGCACCCACTGTGCACCCAGCGGACCAGCCGTACGGCTGCCCCGGCGCCGATCTCGCTCACACTCCTCGGGTGCGTGGTCCTGACCAGTGGGTTCGCTACCTTGAGCGCTGCGCCGGACCCGCGGGGGGAGACCGGACGGACGAGGAGCTGCAGCAGTGACCAGGTCGCAACGCCTGCAGCGGGCACTGCCCGCAGGGGTGCTGGCCGTCGTGACCGTGACCGACGTCGTCAGTGGGCCCGAGCAGGTGATCCTCGGCCTGGTCGTCATGGCCCCGCTCCTGGCGGCGACGACGCTCGGCCGGCGGGGCACGGTGAGCTACGCCGTCCTGGCCCTCGTGCTGGCGGCGCTGTTGGGCGTCTACGACCAGCAGTACACCGCGAGCACGCTGCTCCCCCAGGTCGTCCGGTTGCTGGCGGTGGCAGGCGGCGGCGTCCTGGCGGTGGGCGCCTGCAGCCTCCGGCTGCGCCGCGAGGCCCAGCTGGCCCGGCTGAGCGCACAGGCGGCGACCACGGAGGCGGCGCTGCAGACGGCCGAGGCGCTGCAGCTCAACCTGCTCGGCCCGCCGCCGCGGGTGGCGGGCCTGGAGTCGGCCGTGCGGTACCTGCCGGCCAGCCGGCACACCCAGGTGGGCGGCGACTGGTACGACGCCTTCCCCCTCCCGGACGGGACCACCATGCTGGTCATCGGGGACGTCGCCGGGCACGACGCCCCGGTTGCCGCGACGATGGCGCAGACCCGGGCGATGCTCCAGGCGATCGCCCAGCGCTCGACCGGCTCGCCGGCGGAGGTGCTGTGCACTCTGGACGAGGTGCTCGCCGGTCTGGACCTACACACCCTGGTCACGGTGATCGTGGCGCAGGTCGACGCCCCGTCGTCCGTTGACGGCTCGCGGCGGTTCCGGTGGTCCAACGCGGGCCACCCACCACCGGTGCTGGCGAGGGCCGGCGACGAGGTCGGCCTGCTCGCGGCCGCCCCCGAGAGCCTGCTCGGCATCGCACCCGGCGTCCAGCGGACCGACCACACCCTCGAGCTGGGCGCCGGCGACACGCTGCTCTTCTACACCGATGGGCTGGTCGAACGACGCGGTGCACCGCTCGACGACGGGTTGGCCTGGCTGGTCGGTGAGCTGAAGAGGACCGGCCGGGAGCCCCTCGACCGGCTCTGCGACGACCTGCTGGGCCAGCTCGGTGGGCGGGTCGACGACGACGTGGCACTGCTCGCCGTCCGCGTCCCCGGCTGAGCACGGGGCGACCGGCGGGTCAGGCCGCGCGGCCGCGACCCTCGGCCTTGACGTCGGCGGCGTAGCGGTCGACGTACTCGGCACCGGACAGCCGCTGCAGCTCGACCATGACCCGATCGGTGACCTCCCGCAGCGCCGCCCCGTCGTCAGCCGGCCCCGGGTGGTCGGAGAAGTCCAGCGGTTCGCCAATCCGGACGACCACCCGGCCGGGCCGGGGCAGCCGGGCACCCGGGGGCATGAGCGCCCGGCTGCCGATCACCGCGATCGGCACCACCGGCGCCCCGGTGGACAACGCCAGCCGGGCCACCCCCGTCTTGCCGCGGTGCAGCCGACCGTCGGGCGACCGGGTGCCCTCCGGGTAGATGCCGAGCACCCCGCCGTCGGCGAGCACCTCCCGGCCGCGTCGCAGCGCGGCCTCGGCGGCGGTGGCCCCGCCGCGGTCCAGGGGGACCATGCCGATGCTCTCCAGGAGCAGGCGCATCGCCCGCCCCGTCAGCCCGGGTCGGGTGAAGTACTCGCTCTTGGCCAGGTAGGTCACCCGGCGGTGGCTGAGGACCGGGGGGAAGAACTGGTCGAGCGTGGAGGGGTGGTTGCCGGCCAGGATCACCGGCCCGGTGGCCGGGAGGTTGTCCGCCCCCTCGACCTGCGGCCGGAACAGGCCCAGGACCAGCGGTCGCACGAGGGCACGGACGACCGGGTAGGCGTCCACACTCACCGCTCGTCCGGTGCCCGGCCGGCATGGTCGACCAACTGCTCGGCGCTGCCCTGCCCGTGCATCCGGGCGCAGGACGCGCAGCAGAAGAAGACGCCGTCGGCCTCGACCCCGTGGCCGACCACCTTCACGCCGCAGTGTTCGCAGATCGGGGCCAGGGCGTGGATGGCGCACTCGAAGCTGTCGAAGGTGTGCACCGCCCCGGCGGCGTGCACCTCGAAGCTGAGCCGGTAGTCGTTCCCGCAGACCTCGCAGCTGGCCATGCCCCCACCCTCCGTCTAGGTGACGACCGGAGTGGGCCACCTGTTGCGGACAACTACCCAGCGCCTCGCCAGATCAAAATTGTTGATGGTCCGCTCTGCGGGCTTAGTGGCGTGGCGACGTGACAGCATTGGTGACAACGTCGCTAGACATGCGCTGGATGTCCGCTCGAGTTTAACGAATTAGGGCGATGGGCGCATAGCGTGCAATTAGCCGCTTAGTGCCGACCTTGTCGAAGTCTACAGTTAGGCTTGTCTTTGTTCCGGCTCCGGCAATATCGACGACCGATCCTTCACCAAAGGTGTCGTGATGGATTCGACTTCCTGGCTCCAAATCCTTGACGATAGCCATAGACCGCGCCGTACTGTACTCACTCCTTCTAGTTCCCACTTCTTCATCGACAGATGGACTAACATCGAAGATGGCCTGGTATCCGAAATGTCGTAGAGCAACTCGGACAGCCTCTTTTTCGTCGTCATATGCGTAGTCGCGAGTTTTAATACGAACCACAAGCTTCACTGCGTCGACACCCACGCTGCTGACTCGGTCTTCGCCGAGGATCTCCCACACAACGTTGGCCAACCTATCCACACTGTCTCGAAGCTCCCGGCCCGAAGTTAGTTCGGGGGCGGCGGCACCGCCTGGGACCTGTCGCGTCAGTCCGCGGACAAGGCTCAGAACTTCTCGCAACATATCTTCTGGGTCGCGCTCGGCGGGCACATCAGCGGAGTCCGCCACCGCGTGACTATTCGCAATACCTTTTAGCTCGTCCTCCAGTCTCGGCCACCACACCTCCAAGGTCGCGGCAAGGCGGATTTCACCTAGAGGACTCGTGGAGAGCGCGTCGATTGCAGTGAGCACAGACTCAATACCGGCCCTGTCCGCTTGCACAGCTTGAAAAGTAGACAAAGGACCCTTTAAGTCGGTCGGTTCCGCGAAATCGATCAACAAGGGGATGACGCGGCCTTCTCGGTCTTCAACGGAACGAGAGATCGCCCCCGCCTCAAAGTTCAGCCATACCTTCTCCTGGTTCTCTCGCGTGACACAGATGATGCCAATATCTGTCGCGTCCAGTGCTTCCGTGATGGACTTGTCCCACTTAACCCCCGCAGCCAGGTCCCGGTCGGACATCCAGGGTTCACGGATCCCCTGGATCACGTTAGGCAGCCACTGGCGGAGGGCCCTAGCTACGTCCTTGCTCTTTGAACCGGACCAACTCAAAAAGACGTTCATGCCCACCCCCGTCAACATCTGTGTTCGCAGAGCTTACGAGGCCGCGCGGGACTCCTGGGCCAGTGCCGCCAGGGCCTGCTCGAAGCAGGCCTGCGGCGGCTGCACCAACCCGGCGCCGACCTGGCCGGTGCCGGCGACCCGGCCGGCCATGCCGGTGTTGATCTGCGGCAGCCAGCCGGTGCGCGCGACCTGGAGGACGTCGATGCCGGTCGGGGAGCCGCGGAAGCCCATGATCGGGATCTGCATCGCCGGGTTCTCCGCCAGCGTCAGCTGGTACATCCGCTCGGTGGTCGCCAGCGCGTCGGGGACGGTGCCCCCGACGAACCGGACGATCGCCGGTGCCGCGGCCATGGAGAACCCGCCGACGCCGTAGGCCTCCATGATCGCGGAGTCGCCGATGTCGGGGTTGGCGTCCTCGGGGCCGTAGTCGCCGAGGTAGAGGCCGACCGGGGTGTTGGCCGGGGCGGTGAACCAGCGGTCACCGGTACCGGCGGTCTGGATGCCGAACTCGGTGCCGTTGCGCGACAGCACGGTGACCATCGTCGAGCCGGGGACGTCGCGGGCGGCGTCCATCGCCAGCTTCGCCGTGGGCATGCCGAGGTTCAGGTAGAAGTGCTCGTTGCCGCCGATGAAGCGCAGCACCTCGGCGATGTCCTGGGCCGGTGCGTCGACGCCGACGATGGACGGCGACAGCTCGCGCAGTGCCATCAGCGAGCCGGCGCGGTTGCGGTTGTGCCCCTCGTCGCCCATCTGCAGCATCTGGGCCAGGATCGCCTTGACGTCCAGCGGCTCCGGCCGGCTGCGGACGGCGCGCTGGAGCACCGGGCCGAGCACGTCGCGCATCCAGGCCAGCCGGGTGAGCACCTCGTCGTTGTAGGCGCCCATCCGCAGCACCTTGCCCAGGCCCTCGTTGAGGTTGCACCAGGCCTGCCCGCCGTTGGCCGGGTCCTCCAGGCACCACATCCACATCGACGGGCTGGTCACCCCGGCCATCGGGCCGACCGTGCGGTGGTGGTGGCAGGGGTCGAGCGTGATCTCGCCGGCGGCCAGGATGCGCTCGGCGTCGGCGACGTCGGTGGCCCAACCCTCGAATACGCAGGCGCCGATGAGCGCGCCGCGCATGGGACCGGAGGCGGTCTCCCAGGTCAGCGGCGGGCCGGAGTGCAGCAGCATCCGGTCGGGCAGGTCGAGCACCTCCCGGGCCGGCCGGACGTCGACCAGCAGCGAGCCCGCGGCGAGCACCCGCTCGACCGCGACCCGGTTGGCGGCCGCCCGGCGCGGGTCCAGCGCGAGCTGGGTGAGGTCGTCCGGGTTGCCGAAGCCCGGCGGGCGCCAGTCGACGTCGGTGACGCTCGCCCCCTGCTGCCGGAGCGCGGTGGAGAAGACCTCGACGCCGGCGGCGACGATGGACGGCGGGGCGGACAGCAGTCCGCCGAGGGGCTCACTCATGGCCGTCTCCGATCAGGCTGAGGGCGTGGCGGGTGGCGGCGGCGTTGGAGGCGAAGACCGCGGCGCCGGCCTCGGCGAGCGCGTCGGCCTGCCGGGACCAGCACTGGGGGTCCGCCTCGGTGCCGACCAGCGCCACGACGGTGGGCAGGCCGGCAGATCGCAGCGCGGGGACGAGGGCGACGGCCGGGTCGGGGTCGGCCCCGTGGCCGAGGACGACGTCGAGCAGCAGGACGGCGGGTTCCCCGCTCTCCGCAAGGCCGGCGATCGCCTCCAGCCGCAGCGTCGGGTCGATCATCGGGTGCGCGCGGCCCACGGTGAGCGCGTCGTCGCCGAAGTCGACGACCACGTGCCCGGTCGCGCGCAGGTCGGTGCCCAGGTCGAGCTCGGGGCGCAGCGGGGTGTTGGAGCGGATGTCGCCCAGGGCCGGGGCGGCGATCAGCATCGTCTCGTCGGCGAGGGTCCCGCCGGAGTAGAAGCCCTTGAGGACGGCGCCGGCGGGCACGGCGGCCGCGGTCCCGGGCCGGGAGGGCCACTCGGGGACGGCGACGCCCAGGTCACCGAGGAGCGCCTCCACCGCGGCGGTGAGGTCGGGCTGCTCCGGGCTGAGCGCGGCGGACCGGACCGGGACCGACAGCCCGGCCGCGACCTCCTGCACCCGGGCGGCGACCGCGGGCGCCGGCGGCTTGGAGACCAGCAGCACCCGTTCGGTGGCCGGGTCCGCGTCCAGCGCGGCCAGGGCGTCGAGGGTGGCCAGCCCACCGACGGCCTCGGACAGGTCGCGGCCACCGACGCCGAGCACGTGGGAGACACCGACACCGGCCGCGTCGAGCAGGCAGCTGACCTGCTGGGCACCGGTGCCCGACGCCGCGACCAGGCCCACCGGGCCACGCCGGACGACGTTGGCGAAGCCGAGGGCCAGGCCGGAGACGATCGCCGTCCCGCAGTCCGGGCCCATCACCAGCACACCGGCGTCGTGCGCGGCGCGCTTGAGCGCGACCTCGTGCTCGACCGGCACCCCGTCGCTGAAGATCAGCACCGATCGGCCGGCGGCGATGGCGTCGGCGGCCTCGGCGACCGCGTACGGCCCGGGCACGCTGATGATCGCCAGCGCCGGGTCGTCCGCGCCGTCCAGGCCGGCGCCGATCGTGCGGGCCGGGATGGTCTGCGCCTCGCCCCGGTCGGCGCGGGCGGTGAGCGCGGCGTCGACGGCGGCGACCGCGGCGGCCAGCTCGGCGTCGTCGGCGGCGGTCAGCGCGATCAGCAGCTGGTCGGGCTTCGCCTCGCCGTCGGGCGCCAGGCCCATGCCGGCGGCGAGCTCGAGGTTCAGCGGCGTGGCCATCGCGACGACGACGGTGTGCACGCCGGGGCGGTCACCGATCTCGCGGCTGACCTGCATGAGGCGGACGGAGTCGGCGTAGACACCGCTGCGGAGGGAGACGTGCCGGACTGGACTGTCGCTCACCTGGCGGGACGCTACCGGAGAAAGTCTCTCAGCGGTGAGGTAGTTCGCCGGTCGAGTTCGGCCCGAAGTTTTAGCGCTGAGGTACTTCCGTCCCGCGGGACCACGGTGACAGAGTGACGCCTTCCACATCCACGCCTGGAGGTGACCCGCAGCCGGTGAAGCCCGCTCCGTTCGGCTATGCCGACCCGACCTCGGTCGACGAGGCGCTCGACGTCCTGACCGCGGAGGGCGAGGGTGCGAAGGTGCTCGCCGGCGGGCAGTCGCTCCTCCCCCTGCTCTCGATGCGCCTCGCTGCGCCCACCACCCTGGTGGACATCAACCGGGTGCCCGGGCTCGACCAGATCTCCGTCGGCCGCGACGGGGTGCGGGTGGGTGCGTTGGTCCGGCACGCCCAGCTGCTCGCCTCGACCGAGGCGGCCGGCGTGCAGCCGCTGCTCTGCCGGGCGACGGCGAACGTCGCCCACCCGGCCATCCGCAACCGCGGGACGACGGTCGGCTCCATCGCGCACGCCGACCCCTCGGGCGAGATGACCGCGGTGCTGGCCCTGACGGACGGTTCTGTCACGGTCGCGACGCCCGACGGGCGCGAGACGATCGGCTGGGGCGACTTCTTCCTCGGCCCGCTGGAGACCTCGGTGCACGGGCCGGCCGTCGTCCTCGACGTTTTCTTCCCGGCGCTGCCGGAGCGGTCGGGCACCGCGTTCGCCGAGATCTCGCGGCGCAAGGGCGACTACGCGGTCTGCGGGGCGGGCGTCGTCGTCACGCTCGACGCCGACCGGCGGGTCAGCTCTGCCCGGGCGGCCTACCTCTCCGTCGGGCTGGTGCCCGAGGTGCACGACCTGACCGACGCCGTCGTCGGCCAGCCGGTCGACTCGGCGGACTGGGCGGCGGCCGGCGAGCTGGCCCGCGGCAAGGTCGACCCGGACGGCGACCTGCACGCCAGCGCCGACTACCGGCGACTGCTGGTCGCGACCCTCACCGCCCGCACGCTGGCCGACGCCGGCGCCGAAGCAGCCAGGAGGACCGCGTGACCGAGGTGTGCACAGAACGGGCGATCTCCGTCGTCGTCAACGGTGTTCCACGTGAAGCCACGGTGCCGGTGCGCTGGCTGCTGTCGGACGCGTTGCGACACGGGTTCGGGCTGACCGGCACGCACGTGGGCTGCGAGCACGGCGTCTGCGGGGCCTGCACCGTGCTGGTCGACGGGCAGCCGACCCGCTCCTGCCTGGTGCTCGCCGTTCAGGTCGACGGCCGCGAGGTGACCACGGTCGAGGGCCTGTCCCGGTCGGACCACCAGGGCGGGCAGGTGCTGCACCCGATCCAGGAGGCGTTCCGGGAGTGCCACGCGCTGCAGTGCGGGTTCTGCACGCCGGGCTTCCTGACCACGATCGCGGCCGGCCTGGACGCCCGCGACCCGTCGGTGGAGATCACCGAGGAGGAGGTCGACGACATGGTCGGCGGCAACCTGTGCCGCTGCACCGGCTACGCCAACATCAAGAAGGCCTGCCGGCACGCAGCCGCGACCATGCGCGACTCCGCAGGGGCCAAAAGCGCGACTTTGGCCCCTGACAGCCAGGAGGCGGGGCGGTGACGACGAAGTTGTTCGGGGAGCCGGTGCGCCGGCGGGAGGACGCCCGGCTGATCATCGGCCAGGGCCGCTACCTCGACGACATCGGCTCCGGGGCCTACGAGGCGGCGTTCGTCCGCAGCCCGTACGCGCACGCCCGGGTGCTCGACATCGACGTCAGTGCGGCGATGGACGTCGAGGGCCTGCTGGCCATCTACACCTACGAGGACCTCACCGGCCCGCTGGCCGAGCCGCTGCCGGTGCTCATCCCGCACCCCCAGCTCACCTCCCCGCGCACCGGCTACCCGCTGGTGAAGGACGTCGCCCAGCACGTGGGCGAGCCGATCGTGATGGTGGTCGCCACCGACCGGTACATCGCCGAGGACGCCGCCGGGCTGATCGAGATCAGCTACGAGGAACTGCCGGTCGTGGTGGGCGTCGACGCGGCCGAGGCCGCCGAGCACACCGTGCACGACGACGTCCCGGACAACGTCGCCGCCCGCCACCACCAGGAGACCGGCGACGTCGAGGCGGCGCTGGCTGCCAGCGCGCACACCCTGTCCTTCACCCAGTACTTCGAGCGCAGCGCCTCCATGCCGATGGAGGGCAAGGGCGTGCACGCCCGCTGGGACGACGCCGACTCCTCGCTGCGGGTCTACTCCTCCACCCAGGCATCCACGTCGGTGCGCGCGGCGATCGCGGCCAAGCTCGAGCTGTCGATGGAGAAGGTCGAGGTCATCGCGCCCGACGTCGGCGGCGGGTTCGGCGTGAAGATCGTGCACCCGTGGCCGGAGGAGCTGCTCGTGCCGATGGCCGCGCGGCTGCTGGGCCACGAGGTGAAGTGGACCGAGGACCGGCGCGAGCACTTCATCTCCAGCGCGCACGAGCGCCAGCAGCGGCAGGAGATCACTGTCGGGTACGACGACGACGGGCGGATCACGGCCCTCGACGTCCTCGTCTGGCACGACAACGGCGCGTACACGCCCTACGGGATCATCGTGCCGATCAACACGGCCACCCAGCTGTGCGGCCCCTACGACATCCCGGTCTACCGGGCCCGGGTCAACAGCGTCTACACGAACACGGTCATCGTCACGCCGTACCGCGGGGCCGGGCGGCCGCAGGGCACGTTCGCGATGGAACGCACGATGGACCGGATCGCCCAGGAGCGCGGCATCGACCGGGCGCTGGTGCGGGAGCGGAACCTGATCCAGCCCGACCAGTTCCCCTACGACTGGGGCCTGACGTTCCAGGACGGCCGGCCGCTGATCTACGACTCCGGTGACTACCCGGCGATGATGGCCAAGCTGAAGGTGCTGGTCGACTGGGACGGGTTCGCCGAGCGGCGGGCCGCGGCCGAGGCGCGCGGGAAGCTGCTGGGCATCGGGATGGCGCCCTACGTCGAGGGCACCGGGCCGGGGCCGTACGAGGGCGCGCACGTGCAGGTGCTGGGCAGCGGCAAGGTGCTGGTCTCCACCGGGCTGACCTCGCAGGGCCAGGGGCACGAGACGGTGTTCGCCCAACTGGCGGCCGCGGAGCTCGGCGTCCCGCTGGAGGACGTCGAGGTTACCACCGGCGACACCCGGCGTTTCGGGTACGCGGTCGGCACGTTCGCCTCCCGGGCCGCGGTGGTGAGCGGCAACGCCGTCGCGCTGGCGGCTCGCGGGGTGAAGGAGAAGGCGCTGCGGATCGCCGCCGAGGTGCTGGAGGCCGACCCGGCCGACCTGGAGATCGACGAGGGCCTGGTACAGGTCAAGGGGACGCCGGGCGCCTCCATCCCGCTGCGCACGGTCGCCGTCCTGTCCAACCCGCTGCGGTACGCCTTCGACGAGGCGGCGCGGCAGGCGACCCAGTTCTCCGGGCCGGGCGACGACTCCAAGCCGCCGGTGGCGGTCGGGGACGCGCCGGGGCTGGAACACACCGACTACTACTCCCCGCTCCGCTCGACCTTCGCCTCCGGCGCGCACGCCGTGGTCGTGGAGATCGACCCGGCGACCTGGGAGATCGCGATCGAGCAGTACGCGGTGGTGCACGACTGCGGCACGATCATCAACCCGATGATCGTCGAGGGGCAGGTGCACGGCGGCGTCGCGCAGGGCGTGGGCGGGGCGCTGTACGAGCGGATGGCCTACGACCGCGACGGTCAGCTGACCAACGCCTCGTTCATGGACTTCCTGATGCCGTACGCCTCCGAGGTGCCCGACGTCGACATCGACCACCAGTCGACGCCGTCCCCGCTCAACGAGCTGGGGATCAAGGGCGCCGGCGAGGCCGGCGTCATCCCCGGCTCGGCGGCGATCGCCTCGGCGATCGAGGACGCGGTGGGACGGCGGATCGCGGCGATGCCGATCTCCCCCACCGAGCTGTACGACCTGGTGCGCTCGGACGCCGAGCGCGTGACCAACTCTTCTCCCCACGACTCTGGAGCGATGGCGTGAACCTCGACGGCAGTGCGGTCCTCTCGGCGGCACCGGAGCAGGTCTGGGCGGTGATCACCGACCCGGCGGTGCTGGCACGGACGATCCCGGGCTGCGAGTCGCTGAAGCAGGTCGGTGAGGACAGCTACACGATGGTCGTCTCGGCCGGCGTGGGGGCGATCCGCGGGAAGTACGCGGGCGAGGTGCGGCTGTCGGACATGACCTTCCCGTCCTCCTACGTCATGCACGCGTCCGGCTCTGGCGGGCCCGGGTCGGTACGGGCCACCGTGCAGATCAAGCTCGTCCCCTCGGGTGACGGCACGGAGCTGACGTACTCGGCGGACGCCGTGGTCGGTGGCGCGGTCGCGGGTGTGGGGCAGCGGATGATCACCGGCGTCGCGAAGAAGATGGCCGGGCAGTTCTTCGCCGCGGTGGACAAGGAACTGGTGGAGCCGAACGTGGTGGCCCCGGTCATCCCGATCGCCGCCGACGTTCCCGCGGGAACGTCGGCCGACGCCGCTCCCACTCCCGTCACCCACGCCAAGGCCCCGGCCGCTGCGGGCGGCTGGGTGCCGGCCGAGGCGCGGCCCCTGCTGGTCGGCGCCGCCGGCGGCAGCCTGCTCACCCTGCTCGGCGCCTGGATCGGCTACCTCCTCGGCCGCCGCGGCTGAGCGGACGCCTACGACCCGATGGGTTCGGCGAGGTTCGGCCCGGCGACCTGCCAGTCGTCCTGGAGCTCTCCGGAGAAGTCGTCAGGCAGCAGCAGGGCGGTGCCTCGCTCGACCTCTGCGCCATCGACCGTCGCCGAGACGCCTCGCTCCTCGAACTCCGTGTCGTCCGCGCACGACGAACCCGCCACCCAGGCCCCGTCCTCGACGGTCCCGGTCAGCACGACGACACACCATGGGTGGTCGGCCGGGCCCTGCGCGGCGTAGACCCGGCTGCCCTCCACCTCACCGATGTAGCGGACCTCGCCCACTTCCTGGGGGAGGTCGACACCTTCGGGAACAGCGTCCTCCGCTGTCGCGGGTCGGTCGAACACGGCCAGCTCAGGAGCGGCGGAGCTGCTGCAGGCGGCGATGGTGAGCACGGTTGCAGCGACGGAAGCTGCTGTTGTCGTCGAGGTCCGGAACATGGACGGACCGTAATCGCAGGGATACGCCTCGAGGTGCGCGGCGGCCCCGGCGACCACGACCTCGGTGGAAGCTCCCCGGGCCGTCAGCGGTGGAGCACGTCCGCCATACGCTCGGTGGCGGTGCGCAGGCGATCAGGGGCGTTGGCGGCGTAGCCGAGGACGAGGCCGGGGTCGCCGGGGGTCATCCGGTGCCAGGACAGCGGGTGGACGACGACGCCTGCCTTCCGGGCGGAATCGGCCAGTTCGACGTCGTCGGCGTCCGAGCCGGGGAACGTGATCAGCACGTGCAGCCCGGCCGCCACCCCGGAGACGACCGCGCCCGGCAGGTGCTGGGCCAGCGCCATCACCAGCGCGTCCCGCCGCGCCCGCTGCCGCCCGCGCACCAGCCGCAGGTGCCGGTCGTGCTCGCCTGACCGCAGCAGCTCCGCGAGCACCAGCTGCGGCAGCGCCGGGCTGCCCAGGTCGCTGGCGTGCTTCGCCGCCACCAGGTCGGCGTCCAGGGACGACGGCGCGACCAGCAAACCCAGCCGCATCCCCGGCGCCAGCGTCTTCGAGGTGCTGCCGGTGTGCGCCACGTGCTCGGGTGCGGAGGGCTGCAGTGCCGGCACCGGCGCCCGGTCGTACCGGTGCTCGGCGTCGTAGTCGTCCTCGATCACCAGGCTGCCGCCGTCCCGCGCCCAGCCCAGCAGCTCCCGCCGCCGCCCCGGCGACAGCACCACCCCGGTCGGGAACTGGTGCGCCGGCGTCACCATCACCGCCGGCACGGCCGGCATCGCCGCGACGACCAGCCCGTCGGCGTCCACCGGCACCCCGACCGGCTGCAGCCCCCAGTGGGCGAACTCCTCCCGTGCACCCCGCGACCCCGGGTCCTCCACGCCGACCGAGTCCGCGCCCCGCGACCGCAGGGTCTGGGCCAGCAGCGCCAGCGCCTGCGCCACCCCGGACACCACCAGGACCTGCTCCGGCGCGACCTGCAGCCCACGGGTCCGGCCGAGCCAGCCGGCCAGCTCGCCGCGCAGCCGGGCGCTCCCCCGCGGGTCGCCGTAGCCCAGGTCCGCCGCCGATGCCTCCCGCAGCACCGTCCGCTCCGCCCGCAGCCACGCCGCCCGCGGGAACGCCGCCAGGTCGGGCACGCCCGGTGACAGGTCGATCTCGCCCTCGGCCGCCGGCCGGTTCGTCGGCAACGGCAGCCGCACCGGCCCGGCCGGCGTCGCGACCGCGGGGCGCGCGGGTGCGGCGACCGGCCGCGGCAGGACGACGGTCCCCGACCCGGTACGGGCCGCCACCAGTCCTTCGTCCACCAGCCGCTGATACACCTCCACCACGACGCCGCGAGCGACACACAGGTCACCGGCGAGCGTCCGGGTGGCCGGCAGCCGGTCCCCCGCCGCCAGTCGGCCGTCCAGCACCGCGGCCCGCACCGCGGCGCTCAGCCAGTCGGTGAGCCCACGCGCCGGCGCGGCCGCCGGGTCGAGCTGGAGGAAGTCGGCTCCCCGCATTGGTCCACTCCCGATGACGGCGATTGGCCCTCCACGGTGGACCAGGACCCCAGCAGCATGGCAGCCATGACGACCAGCGTGGCAGCGCCCCCGCAACAGTCGGCCACGTCCGCCGGCGTCACCGGGACGATCGCGATGGGCTTCGTCGGCGGCAGCGTGGCGGTCTCCGCCGTCCTCTCCGATGCACCGCTCTTCACCGCCCAGTCGATCCGGTACGCCGCCGCCTCCCTGGTCCTGCTCGGCTTCGCCCGGCTGGCCGGGCGGTCGGTGCACCGGCCACGCGGCGCGGAGTGGGCGTGGTTGCTGGGCGTCGTCGGCGCCGGGATGGTGCTGTTCAACGTCGCGCTGGTGCGCGGGTCCGAGCACGCCGAGCCGGCCGTGCTGGGTGTGGCCGTGGCCAGCGTGCCGATCGCGCTCGCCCTGGTCGGACCGCTGATGGCCGGACGACGACCGGAGGCCCGGGTGCTGCTGGCGGCCGCGGTCGTCACCGTCGGCGCCGGGCTGGTGCAGGGGGTGGGCCGCAGCGACGCTGCCGGACTGGCCTGGGCGGTCGTCGTCCTGGCCTGTGAGGCCGGGTTCACGCTGCTCGCCGTGCCGTTGCTGACCCGGCACGGCGCGTGGGGCGTCTCGGTGCACACCACCTGGCTCGCGGCCGTGGTGTTCGGCGCCCTCGGGCTGGCCACCGAGGGAACCGCGGCGGTCGCGGAGCTGACCGGCGGGCAGTTCGCCGCGGTCGGCTACCTGGCCGTCGGGACGACCGCGGTCGCCTTCGTCCTCTGGTACTCCGCCGTCGGCCGACTGGGCACCGCGCGGGCCGGTCTGCTCACCGGGGTCGCCCCGGTCGCCGCCGCCGGGGCCGGTGTCGCGATGGGCGGGGCCGTGCCCGGACCCCTGGTGTGGCTGGGCATCGCGGTGGTCGGCGCCGGGCTGACGGTGGGCCTCACCTCCCGAGCACGCTGACCGCGGGGCGTGAGGCTCAGCTCGACAGGCGTGGCCCATGGAGACCACAGGGTGCGCACAGCCGCTCGACCGACGCTGAGGGCATCGGTCGGATCGCCTGACCGGAGTCGGAGGAGACCATCGTGCGCACGAAGCTGATCACCCTCACCACCGCCGGGCTGCTCGCCGTGGGTGGTGCCGCCGTCGCCGTCCCTGCCCTGGCCGCCACCGACTCGACCGACCCCGCCGCCGCTGGCTCCTCGCGGGTCGACCGGATCACCGAGGCGCTGGCCGGGCTGGTCTCGGACGGCTCCCTCACCCAGGAGCAGGTCGACGAGGTGGCCGCCACCCTCGACGCCGCCGACCTCGGTGGTGGGCACGGTGGTGGGCACGGCGGCGGGCACGGCGGATGGCACGGTGGGTGGCACGGGAGCCCCGGCGACGGTCGTGGCCTGGAGGCCGCGGCGACCGCCCTGGGCATGCCGGAGGAGGACCTGCGCACCGCCCTGCAGGCCGACGGCGCCACGCTCGCCTCGGTGGCCGAGGAGCAGGGCGTGGCCGTGGACACCCTGGTCGACGCCCTGGTCGCGGCCGCGCAGGAGCGCATGGCCCAGGCCGTCACCGACGGCGACCTGACCCAGGAGCAGGCCGACGAGCGCCTGGCCGACCTGGAGGCGTGGATCACCGAGCGGGTGGACACCAGCTGGGGCGACCGGTGGCAGCGTTGGACCGACCGCGGGGACGACGCCACGGACTGATCCGGGCGCCGTCCCCGCACCGACCGCCGGTGCCGGCCTACCTGGTCGGGTCCAGGAAGCGGTCGAAGACCCAGCCGGTGCCCTGCGCCTGCACGTACTTGTCCACCACGTCGACGAGGGCCTCCTTCGCCGACCACTGCCACGGGCGGTACAACCCGAGCGCGGTGTTCAGTGCGACGTCTCCGACGTAGACCAGGCCGAAGACGGTGTTGACGGCCTTCTGCCCACGGAGACCCCGGGCCGCGGCGACGCCGTAGGCCGAGCCCCACATGGTGCCGAGCGCGAAGTGGGTGACCCAGTTCAGCCGGCGCAGGCCGGTGGGTGAGCCGGCCTGCGCCGGGGTGACCTTCTCCGCGAAACGGGCCGGCGCGACGCTCTCACCTCGCTTGGTGAGCGGCATCTCGACGCACTTCTGGAAGACCGTCATGACGACGGTCCCGCCGATGCCGGCGAGCACACCGCGCAGGACCGTGTCCCGGGTCGTTGTCTTCTTCCGCATGGTCAGAGCACCTACCCGGAGGGAAGATCCCGACACGGCCGACCCCCGACCCGGCGCGCCGGCAGGGAAAGCCGTGACGAACCGGTTCCGGCGGCGCGCCCGGCTGCCGATGACCTGGACATGAGCATCCACGCTGTCGCCGAGCACCCCGCCACGGACGTGCAGGCCATCGAGGAGATGGCCACCGCCGTCCTGGCGTCCATCGCGCGCATCCACGCCGACGGCCTGGCCGCCGTCGCCACCATCGCGGAGAACCCCGCGCCGATCCGGGTGCCACTGCCCGAGGCGACAGCCCCGGTGGTCGAGCCGGTCCAGGCCGTCGAGGCCCAGGCCGTCGAGCCCCAGGCAGTCGTGGCCCCGGCAGTCGAGACCGAGGTCGAGCCCGAGCCGGTCCAGGTCATCCGCGCGGCGCCGCCACTCCCGCCCCGGGGCCGGCACCTGGCCGAGGCCCTCACCGACCAGCTCCCCGCCCAGCACGCCGCCTGACCCACACAGCGCTGTGCGCTGACCGTCGACCCCTCTGCGGAGGAGCGACGATCAGCGCACAGCGATCGGTCCAGCGATGGATCAGCCGACGGTGACGTCGCCCGCCGGCACCTCGACGTGGTAGCCGAGGTCGGTCAGCGCCGCAGCCTGGTCGGCGGGCAGCGACAGGCTCTCGACGAACCCGTCGGCGTTCGGCACGACCTCGCCGGTGAAGGAGACCAGGTCACCCGGGTTGACGTTCACCGGGGACTCGCCCGGCTCGACCAGCTGGACCCAGATCCGGGACTGCGCGTTGCCGATCCAGAACCCCTCGTCGGTGGGGACGGCGAGCACCGGGACGAGGGTGGCCACGGCCGGGCCGTCGGGCAGTTCGGCCAGCGCGGCCTGGGGGTCCGCCTCGGCCAGCAGCGGCGGGATCGCCACGTCACCGACCACGAACGAACCCGGCTGAGCGGCGCCCGCCTCGACCGGCTCCTCCTCGGCCAGGGCGTCGTCCTCCAGTGCCTCGGCGTCCTCCTCGGCCAGGGGGTCGACCTCCAGGACCTCGGTGTCCTCCTCGCCGATGCCCTCCTCGACGAACTCCGCCTCGTCGTCGTAGAACTCGTTGTAGAGGTCGACGGCGGTGACGGTCTCGCCCTCCTCCGCACCGCACCCGGTGAGGATCAGGGCCAGCGCTGCCGCACCGGTGACGGGCACCGTGACCAGGCGGTTGCGCCGCCCCGGACGGGCGGAGGACGAGCGGGACAGGGTGGACATGCGCATGACGGTCTCCTCCCCAGGCCGTGCCAGCCCGGGATGTCGTGTATCGGCCCGTGGCGATCGCCGCGCGTGGTCCGGGCGGCCCGCAACACCGTCGTTGCCCACCGGATCAGCTCGTGCACGACGCCGGCCTCGACTGTCATCAGATCGAGACCTGCCCCGCGCGAGCGACCCGGCCGACGCGGGCGCAGCGCTGTGCGCTGACCGGGGTCGTCCGGCGAAGGACACCCGGGTCAGCGCACAGCGATCGGTCCAGTGATGGATCAGCCGACGGTGACGTCGCCCGCCGGCACCTCGACGTGGTAGCCGAGGTCGTTCAGCGCCGTGGCCATGTCATCGGGCAGCGACAGGCCCTCGACGAAGCCGTCGGCGTTCGGCACGACCTCGCCGGTGAAGGAGACCAGGTCACCCGGGTTGACGTTCACCGGGGACTCGCCCGGCGCGACCAGCTGCACCCAGATCCGAGCCTGCTCGTTGCCGATCCAGAACCCCTCGTCGGCGGGGACGGCCAGCACCGGGACGAGGGTGGCCACCGCCGGGTCATCGGGCAGCTCGGCCAGCGCGGCCTGGGGGTCGGCCTCGGTCAGCAGCTGGGGGATGGCCACGTCACCAGCCACGAACGAACCCGGCTGCGCGGCGCCCGCAACCGGCTCCTCCTCGGCCAGGGCCTCGTCCTCCTCGGCGAGGGCGTCGTCCTCCAGGACCTCGGTGTCCTCCTCGACGACGCCCTCCTCCTGCTCGACGACGTCGGTCGCATCGACGCCCTCCTCCTCCGCACCGCACCCGGTGAGGACCAGGGCGAGCGCTGCCGCACCGGTGACGGGCGCCGTGACCAGGCGGCTGCGCCGACCCGGACGGGCGGAGGACGAGCGGGACAAGGTGGACATGCGCATGACGGTCTCCTCACCAGGCCGTGCGGCCAGGGATGTCGTGTGTCGGGTCTGGGCGATCGCCGCCCGTGGTTCCGGCGGCCCGCAACACCGTGGGTGCCCGCCGGATCTCGTCCTGCACGACACCCGCCTCGACCGTCACCGGATCGAGACCTCGCACGCCGGGCCAGCCCCCACCGCCGGAGCGCGAGGCTCAGCGGCGGGACAGCGCGCGGCCGTCGGGGAGCGTCCGACCGCTCAGCAGGGCGAGCAGCGGGCCACTGCCCGCGCGGACGACCTCGCCGTCGCCCCAGCGCCAGGCGGTGTCCGCGGCCGCCAGACGGACGCCGGTCAGGTCGATCCCGAAGTACGCGCCGTCCGCCGCGGTGAGCTGGTCGAGGACGGCGACCACGCCCTCGGCCGGGGCGACCGGCGGCCGGCCGAGGGCGACGGTCACGTCGAGGGAGTGGATGACGGCGTGGCTGAGCGCACCGGCCGCGCCACCACCCGGCGGCCGCCAGCCGTGCAGCACCGGCGAACGCAGTGCAGCCACGAGCTCGGCGCCCGGCAGGGACGCGTCCCGGGTCGCCACGGTGTCGGACAGCCGGGTGAAGTCCCCGCCGGCCGCCACCAGCTCGGCGCCGAACTGCTCGGCGGACAACCGCGCCGGCATCGTCACGTGCGCCACCACGTGCTGGACCTGCCAACCCACGCACAGCGACGGGGCGTCCCACGTGCCGGCGGACCCGGTCACCAGCAGGTCGGCGAGGCCGTCGTACGTCCATCCCACCCACGAGCGGAGGGGAGCTGTGTCCCCGTCGTGCACGTCCTCGGTCATCTCGGTGCCTCCCCGGCCGGCGAACGCCGGGTCACCGGCGCGTCAGGGGGAAGACCCCCGCCGGCGCCAGGACTCATCGCCCAGGGCGCCGGCGGGAGGACCCGGGGCTCAGCTCTGGCTGAGCTGGAGGGTCGGGTAGTCGGTGTAGCCCTCGGCGCCGGCGGCGTAGAACGTCGCCGGGTTGGGCGCGTTCTCCGGGTGCTCGCCGGCCCAGCGCGCGACCAGGTCGGGGTTGGCGATGACCGCACGACCGACCGCCACGGCGTCGGCGTGCGCGGCCTCGATCAGCTGCACCGCCTCGGCGCGGGTGGTCACGGTCCCGAAGCCGCTGTTGGCGATCAGGGGGCCGTCGAAGCGGCGGCGGAGCTCCTGGACGAGCTCGCCGGCCGGCTCGGAGTGCAGCACCGACAGGTAGGCCAGGCCTAGCGGACGGAGCGCGTCGAGCAGTGCACCGTAGGTGGCCCGGACGTCGTCCGGGGCGGTCTCCAGCACGTCCTGGATGTTGTGCGCGGGGGAGATCCGCAGACCGACCCGGCCTGCACCGATCGCCTCGGCGACCGCGGTGACGACCTCCACCACGAACCGGGCGCGGTTCTCCGGGGAGCCGCCGTACACGTCGTCCCGCTGGTTGGACGCGGGGGACAGGAACTCGTGCAGCAGGTAGCCGTTGGCGCCGTGGACCTCCACGCCGTCCAGACCGGCGGCGACGGCGCGCTTCGACGCGGCGACGATGTCGGCCAGCGTGGCGCGCGCCTCCTCGGTGGTCAGCGCGTGCGGCACCGGGTAGGCCGCCTTGCCCTTCGGCGTGTGCGCCTCGCCCTGGATGGCGATGGCCGACGGCCCGACGATCCGCTCGGTGCCGGTGATGTCGGTGTGCGAGACCCGACCACCGTGCATCACCTGCATCACGATCCGCCCGCCCCGGGCGTGCACCTCGTCGGCGACCCGCCGCCAGCCCGCCTCCTGCTCGTCGTCGGAGATCCCCGGCTGGCCGGGGTAGGCGCGCGACTCGGGGTTCGGGTAAGTGCCCTCGGTGATGATCAGGCCGACACCGGCCCGCTGCGCGTAGTGCTCGACCACCAGGTCTCCGGGGACGCCGGCGGCACCGGACCGCATGCGGGTCAGCGGCGCCATGACGACGCGGTTGGCGAGCTCGAGGTCGCCGAGCGTGATGGGGGAGAACAAGTCCATGCCCGGACAAGGCCCAGCCGCGGACCACCCATTCCGCTCGAGCCGCGACTGCGGCAGGGGTCACGCTGGACCGCACGTCCCGCGCCCGCGCGGCGGACGGTCGCTCAGTCGCTGTGCCGGGCGCCGACCACGGCCACCGCGAGCAGGCCGCCGAGCAGCCAGAACGCCGCGGAGACCCCGGCCGCCCCGGCGAGCAGTCCGGCCGCCGCCGGGGTGCCGACGAGTCCGACCCGGTTGCCCACCAGCCGCAGCGCCAGCGCGGTGCCGCGTGCGTCGTCCGGCACGGCCCGGATGATCAGGGTCATGAGCAGCGGCTGGCCCACGCCGAGCAGGAACCCGGTCAACGCCAGCAGCGCGCCGAGCACCCAGACGTTGCCGGTGGCCGGGAGGAACGCCACGGCGATCCCCGAGCCGACGGTGCTCAGCACGACCAGCCGGGCCCGGCCGACCCGGACCAGCATCCGCTGCACCAGCACCCGGGAGGCCACGGTCGCGCCGGCCCGGACGCTGAGCAGCACCCCGACCACGGCCGGGGAGATGCCGCGGTTCTCCCCCAGCAGCGGCAGGTAGGCGGTCAGCAGGTCGACCGCCGCGGCCAGCACCAGGCTGGCGAAGATGCCGGAGCGCACCGGCGGCCGGCCGAGCAGCCGGAACGCCGACGTCCGGCCGGTCGGCCGGGCCGCGGCCGCCGGGAACCGCCGCCCGGCGGCCAGCCACCAGGACGCCGGCAGGGCGAGGGCGCACAGCGCGGCGGAGAGGAGCAGTGCCCGGGCCGTGCCGGTCGACAGCTCCCCCGGTGCGGTGGCCAGCACGGCACCGGCCAGCGCCGGCCCGACCAGCTGACCGGCGGAGACCACCGCGGTGAACAGCCCGAACCCGGAGTCCAGCCGGTCGCCGGGCAGCCGGGCGACGACGTTCTCCCCGCCGACGATGCAGCCGAGGTTGCCCAGCCCGAGCACCACGTTGCCCCACGCCAGCGCCGGCAGCGAGCTGCTGGTCGCCAGCAGCGCGCAGCCGGCGATCAGCAGCGCCACGCCGGCGACCAGGATCGGCTCCGGCCGCCAGCGGTCGGCGGCCCGGCCCAGCGGCAGGGCCACCACCATCGGCAGCAGCGCGAACGCCGCGGTCAACAGGCCGATCTCGGTGGCCCCGGCGCCCAGGTCGATCGCCCGGTACGCGGAGACCGGCCGGGCGACCGCGATCGCCGCCTGGATCAGGACCATCACGCCCAGCAGCTGGAACAGCCAGCGCGGCGACCGGCCGGGAGCAGACGGCGCGGGGCCGGACGTCGGCACTCCTGGACTCCCCGTCTACGCCGGCGGCCCCGTCCGGGTGCCCGCCCTGAGCATCAGCGACCCCGGACCGGGCTCCGCGTCGACCTGCGTCGGCCCCCGCCCCGGGCCCGCCCTCAGCTCGAGGACGGGCCCTCCCTCAGGCGGACAGCCGACGGCCGGTGCTGGTGGAGAAGACGTGCTCCTCGCCGGGGCGGATGCTGAACCACACCTCGCCGCCCTTGGCCGGCGGCCGCCGGGCGTCGACCCGGGCCACGATCTGCGCGGTCTCGCCACCGTGCAGGTGCTCGGCCAGCTCGGCATCGGCGATCGAGGCGTAGACGAACGCGTCCGAACCCAGCTCCTCGACCAGGTCGACCTGGGCCCGGAAGCCCTGCCCCGGCTCGGCCAGCTCCATCGCCTCGGGCCGGAACCCGAGCGTGACGGACCGGTCCGATCCGGCTGCGGTCAGCGTCTCCCTCGGCAGCGCGACTGCCACGTCGCCGAGCCGGGCACCGCCCTCGACCAGCGGCACCTCGGCCAGGTTCATCGCCGGCGAGCCGATGAAGCCGGCGACGAAGACGTTGGCCGGCCGGTCGTACATCTCCCGCGGGCTGGCGACCTGCTGGAGCAGCCCGTCCTTGAGCACCGCGACCCGGTCCCCCATGGTCATCGCCTCGACCTGGTCGTGGGTGACGTAGACGGTGGTGATGCCCAGCCGGCGCTGCAGCGAGGCGATCTGCGTACGCGTCTGCACCCGCAGCTTGGCGTCCAGGTTCGACAGCGGCTCGTCCATCAGGAACACCTGCGGCTTGCGCACGATCGCCCGCCCCATCGCCACCCGCTGCCGCTGGCCACCGGAGAGCGCCTTGGGCTTGCGGTCCAGGTAGGGCTCCAGGTCCAGGAGCCTGGCCGCCTCCTCCACCCGGGTGCGGCGCTCCTCCTTGCCCATCCCGGCGATCTTCAGCGCGAAGCCCATGTTGTCCGCGACGCTCATGTGCGGGTAGAGCGCGTAGTTCTGGAACACCATCGCGATGTCCCGGTCCTTGGGCGCGACGTCGGTGACGTCGGTCTCCCCGATCCGGATCGCGCCGCCGTCGACGTCCTCCAGGCCGGCGAGCATCCGCAGCGAGGTGGACTTGCCGCACCCGGAGGGGCCGACGAGCACCAGGAACTCGCCGTCCTCGATCTGCAGCTCGAGCTGGTCGACCGCCGGCTTGTCGCTGCCGGGGTAGAGCCGGGTCGCCTTGTCGTAGGTGACCGATGCCATGGGGAGCTCCCTCGCTCGTCCGCTGTCGCGCTGTGACTGCCGTCACCGTACGGCAAGCGCTTTCCGAGTTCAATGGTGGGTCGTGCAGGTCGATGGCGGCTCAGCCGTCCAGCGACTCCATCCCGTCGGTGGCGAAGACCAGCCCGTGGCCGGGTGCCGTCTCCGCCCGGAGGACGCCGTCGGCGATGGTCACCCCGCTGGGCTCGGCCAGCGCGCCCAGCGCCGCGAACGAGGCATCCTCGACGTCCTCGACCATCGTGGTCAGCGGCAGGCACATCGCCAGCTGCCCGGAGACGTCGGGCAGCAGGTGCGGGGCGACCGGCACGCTCGCCGCCGCGGCGAGCTGGGCGATCCGCAGGAACGGGGTGATCCCGCCGACCCGGACCACGTTCGGCTGGATGACGTCGGCGGCCCCGGAGGCGAGCAGCGCCCGGTACTGGAACGCGGTGTAGACGTTCTCCCCCACCGCGATCGGCACCCCCAGCGCGGCGTCGTGCAGCCGGCCCAGCGCCGGCAGGTCGTCGGCGACCAGCGGCTCCTCCACCCAGTACAGGTCGAAGGGGGCCATCGCCCGGACCGCCCGCAGCGCCGTGGGCAGGTCCCAGCGCTGGTTCGCGTCGACCATCAGCCGGCGGTGCGGCCCGAGCGCGGCGCGGACCGCGGCCACCCGTTCGACGTCCTCGGCCAGGTCGGGCCGGCCGACCTTGATCTTCACCGCGGTGCACCCGTCGGCGACCCAGCGCTCGGTCTGCGCCACCAGCTCCTCGAGGGAGTAGTGGAAGTTGACCCCGCTGCCGTAGACGGCGACCTGGTCACGGCGGCGGCCCAGGTGGTCGACCAGGCTCTGTCCGGCCGCCTTCGCCGACAGGTCCCACAGCGCGGTGTCGACGGCGGCGATCGCCATCGTGGTCAGCCCGCCGCCGCCGGCCTCGTGCAGGTGCCACCACAGCCGGTCCCAGACCACGCCGGGCTCGACCGGTCCGCCGACGACCACCGGGGCGACGTCGTGGTCGACCAGCGACTGCAGCGCACGGGCCCCGATCGACGGGGTCCAGCTGAAGCCGGTGCCGGTGCGCCCGTCGCTGGTCTCCAGCTCGGTGACCAGCAGGTGCAGCGCCGGCACGTCCGCGCCCCACGGCCGGGACAGCGGCAACCGGAACAGCCGACTGGACAGCCGGGTGACCGTCGCGGGCGTCACCGCAGCTCCGTCCGCCAGCTGCGGGACGCCGTCCAGCCCAGCAGCTGCTCGGCCTTCGCGGTGCTGAAGGCCGGCGCCGTCCCGGTCAGCCCGGCGGCCAGCTCCGAGGCCACGCCCGAGAACTCGGGCAGCAGCTCGGCCAGCGGCGCGTCGGCCAACGCGTCCTGGGCGCCGACGAAGAAGACCTCGCCGTTGGGCACCTCGCCGGCCTTGCCCAGCAGGGTGTCCAGGAAGTCCGCGCAGTCCCGGGCGTCGACGTAGTTGAACAGCGTGACCCCGCCGTACCGGGGATCGGCGATCCGCTCGCGCACCGTGTGCCCCTGCTGGGTGGGCGCGCCGGCCCACTCCTCCGGCGCGATGACGAAGCAGGGCCGGAACGCCGCCAGCCGCACCCGGTCGCCGTGCTGGGCGGCGAACATCCGCATGGTCTGCTCGGCGGCCAGCTTGGACAGCCCGTAGGCGTTCCACGGCCGCGGCGGATGGGCCTCGTCCAGCGGCAGGTACTGCGGCACCCAGCCGGCCGGGCTGCCGTAGCCCATCACCGTGGGGCTGCTCGCGGTCACCACGGTGCCGACGCCGAGGTCGACCGCCGCCTGCAGCACGTTGTAAGCCAGCGCGGTGTTGGTGGCGTGGATGACCGACTCGGGCCGGCTGAACGGGACGGCGATCGCCGCCAGGTGGACGACGGCGTCCGGGCGGTACCGGGCCATCACGCCGTAGGCCTGGCCGAGGTCGGTCAGGTCGGCCGGGAACGTGGCGGCGGCCTTCTCCAGCGGCGCGGCGGTGACGTCGACCGAGACGACCTCGTGCCCGGCGTCGGCCAGCCCGTCGACGACGCTGCGGCCGAGCCGCCCGGCGCCCCCCGTCACCAGCACCCTCATGCGGGCACCACGCCGGGGACGACGACGTCGAGGTAGCGCTGCTTGACCGTCTCCACGACCTCGGCCTTGGGCTGGGCCCAGACGTCGGCGTTGAAGATCTCCACCTCGACGTCCCCGGTCCAGCCCGCGGCCTCGACCGCGGCCACGAACGGCGGGAAGTCGATCACCCCGTCGCCCATGTACCCCCGGGCCATCAGCGCATCGGCCGGGATCGGCATCAGGAAGTCGCAGACCTGGAAGGAGGCGATCCGGTCACCGGCCCGGGCGATCGAGCGCCAGACCTCCGGGTCCCACCACAGGTGGAAGGTGTCCACGACGACGCCCACCTGCGCCGACGGGAAGGGCGCGGCGAGGTCGAGGGCCTGGCCGAGGGTGGAGAGCACGGCCCGGTCGGCGCAGTACATCGGGTGCAGCGCCTCCAGGGACAGCCGCACCCCGCGCTCACCGGCGTAGGGGGCCAGCTCGGCCAGCGCCTCGACCACCCGTTCCCGGGCGCCGACCAGGTCGCGGGAGCCGGCGGGCAGCCCGCCGACGACCATGACCAGCGACTCGGCGCCCAGCGTGGCGGTCTCGTCGATCGCCCGGCGGTTGTCCTCCAGCGCGGCGCCCCGGGCGGCCGGGTCGGTCGCGGTGAGGAACCCGCCGCGGCAGTGCGAGGTGACCCGCAGCCCGGCGTCCCGGATCAGCTTCGCCGACCGCTCCAGCCCGAACTCCGCGACCGGCTCCCGCCAGGTCCCCAGCGCGGACAGCCCGGCCGCGGCCACGCCGTCGACGAAGTCGGGCATCGACCAGCCCTCGACCGTCTTGTGGTTGATCGACAGGCGGTCCAGCCGGGGATCGGCGCTCACTGCGCCACCCCGACCGTCTGCAGGTACGTGCGCATCCGGGTCGCGGCCAGCTCCGGGTCGGGCAGCAACCCAGCCGCGTCGGCCAGCCGGAACACCTCGGCCAGGTGCACCGGGCTGCGCGAGCTCTCCAGCCCGCCCACCATCCGGAAGCCCGGCTGGTGACCGGCCAGCCAGGCCAGGAAGACGATGCCGGTCTTGTAGTAGTACGTGGGCGTGCCGAACAGGTGCCGGGACAGCGCCACGGTCGGCTCGAGCAGCCGGTCGTAGGCGGCCAGGTCACCACGGTCCAGCGCCTGCAGCGCGCTGGAGGCGGCCGGGGCGATCGCGTCGAAGATGCCCAGCAGGGCGTGCGACCACGACTCGCCGTCCCCGCGCACCAGGGTCGGGTAGTTGAAGTCGTCGCCGGTGTAGAGCCGGACGCCGTCGGGCAACCGGCGGCGCATGTCCACCTCGTGCGCTTCGTCGAGCATGGAGACCTTGATGCCGTCGACCTTGGCGCTGTGGTCGGCGATCACCTGCAGCACGGTGTCGGTGGCCTCGGTGAGCTGGGCCGAGCCCCAGTAGCCGGCCAGCGCCGGGTCGAACATCGGGCCGAGCCAGTGCAGCACCACCGGCCGGGACACCTGCTCGAGCAGCCGGGCGTAGACCTTGGCGTAGTCCTCGGCGCTGCGTGCCACCCGGGCCAGCTGCCGGCTGGCCATGATGATCACGTTGGCGCCGGCGTCCTCGACCACCTCGATCTGCTCGAGGTAGGCGGCCAGCACCTCGTCGGTGCTGGCCAGCTCCGCCGGCGCCTGGTCGGTGCCCGCCCCACAGGCCAGCAGCCCGCCGCAGGCCCGGGCCTCGGCGGCCGAGCGGCGGATCAGCTCGGCGGTGGTGCTCCACGGCATGCCCATGCCGCGCTGGGCGGTGTCCATCGCGTCGGCGACGCCCAGGCCGTAGGACCACAGGTGCCGGCGGAAGGCGAGGGTCGCCTCCCAGTCGACGTGCACCGGTGCGCCGGGGGTGTTGTCCCCGAACGGGTCGGCCACCACGTGCGCCGCGGCGTAGGCGGTGCGGCTGGTCAGCGGCCCGTCGGGCCGGGTGAAGGCACCGGGCTCGCCGAGCTGGTGCTCGGCGAGCGTCCCGTCGGCGCGCGGCAGGCGGATCGCCGTCACACCGTCACCTCGGGGATCTCGATCCGGCGGCCCTCGGCCGAGGACTGCAGGCCCAGCTCGGCCACCTGCACGCCGCGGGCGCCGGCCAGGAAGTCGTAGGCGTGCGGGGCGTCCTCCAGCACGTGGCGGAGGAACTGCTCCCACTGCGCCCGGAAGCCGTTGTCCAGGTCGGCGTTGTCCGGCACGACCTGCCACTGGTCCCGGAAGCGCTCGGTGACCGGCAGGTCCGGGTTCCAGACCGGCTTGGGGGTGGTGGCCCGGTGCTGGATCTTGCACTCGCGCAGCCCGGCGACCGCGCTGCCCTCGGTGCCGTCGACCTGGAACTCGACCAGCTCGTCCCGGTAGACCCGGACCGCCCAGGAGGAGTTGATCTGCGCGATCACGCCGCCGGGCAGCTCGAAGATGCCGTAGGCGGCGTCGTCGGCGGTGGCCGGGTAGGGCTGCCCGTGCTCGTCGATCCGGGTCGGGATGTGCGTGACCGCCTTGGCGGTGACCGCCTCCGGCCGGCCGAAGAGGTTCTCCAGCACGTAGGACCAGTGGCAGAACATGTCGACGACGATGCCGCCGCCGTCCTCCTTGCGGTAGTTCCAGCTGGGGCGCTGGGCCTCCTGCCAGTCGCCCTCGAACACCCAGTAGCCGAACTCGCCGCGCACCGACAGGATCTGGCCGAAGAAGCCACCGTCGATCAGCCGCTTCAGCTTCACCAGGCCCGGCAGGTAGAGCTTGTCGTGCACGACGCCGTTCTTCACCCCGGCCTCGGCGGCCAGCCGGGCCAGCTCCAGGGCACCCTCGAGGGACTCCGCGGTCGGCTTCTCGGTGTAGATGTGCTTGCCGGCGGCGATCGCGGCCTTGATCGACTTCTCCCGCGCCTGGGTCACCTGGGCGTCGAAGTAGATCGGTGCGGAGTCGTCCCGCAGCGCCTCGTCCAGGTCCGTCGTCCACCGCTCGATGCCGTGCTGGGCGGCGAGCTCGGCCAGCTTGCGCTCGTTGCGGCCGACGAGGATCGGCTCGGGCACGACCCGGCTGCCGTCGGCGAGCTCGAGCCCTCCGGCGTCCCGGATCGCGAGGATGGACCGGACCAGGTGCTGGCGGTAGCCCATCCGGCCGGTGACGCCGTTCATGATGATGCCGATCGAGCTGGACACGGTTCTTGCCTCCGAAGCGGGTGAGGGGGTCATCGGGTGCTCCCGGCGGGAGCGGCTGCGGCCTCGGGCCGCAGCGGGATGCCGAAGTCGGCGAGGTGCACGACCTGGCCGGTGGTCAGGGACTGGTTGGCGGCCGCGCCGACGAGCACGCTGCGGACGCCGTCGAGCCAGCCGGCCGCCTGGCCCAGCGGGTCGGGCCGGGTGCCGGGGCGGAACAGGTCGTCCAGCAGCAGGGCGTCGCCGCCGCCGTGCGCGCCGGGCCCCTCCGGGACCTCGATCCGCTGGGCGGCCTCCCAGCGGCGCTGCAGCACCAGTTCGGTGCCCTCCGCCCGGACGCCGGCGGCCGCCTGGACCTGCTCGGGCGTGGCGCTGGGGTCGACGGCGACGCCGAACCCGCCGATGACGTCGTCCGCGGCGACCACCGCCGCCCGCTCCACCACCGACAGCTCGATCCGGCCCTCGGTGCCGTTGATGCTGACCCGGTAGCCCTCCCACGGGCCGTGGGCGTTGAGCGAGTAGCTGAGCATCGGGCCGTCGGCGTAACGGACCAGCAGCGCCATGTTGTCCTCGATGGTGATGCCCGGGGAGAACACGTCCTGGTCGCGGATGTAGCCGTCCTCGGCCTCGGCCTCCAGGTACAGCTGGCGCAGCCGGTCGTTGCCGGCCAGGTCGAGCGCGAACGGGTCGTGGCCGGCGTCCGGGGCGCCGTGGCTGCGCGCCGGGCGCTCACCCAGGCCCCGCTCCTTCGCGTTCGCGTCGCCGTAGAAGCGCAGGTCGCCGAGGGCGAAGACGGTCTCCGGCACCGCGCCGACCCACCAGTTGACCAGGTCGAGGTGGTGGGTGGCCTTGTGCACGAAGAGGCCACCGGACAGCGCCTTCTCCCGGTGCCAGCGACGGAAGTAGTCGGCGCCGTGGACGGAGTCCAGCACCCACTCGAAGTGCACCGAGGTGACCGCCCCGATGGCGCCCTCGGCGAGGAGCCGGCGGACGGCGGCGTTCCGCGGGGAGTAGCGGTAGTTGAAGGTGACCACCAGGTCGCGCCCGCTGTCGGCGACGGCGTCGGCGATCGCGCGGCAGCCCGCGGCGTCGGTGGTGAGCGGCTTCTCGGTGATCACGTCGTGCCCGGCGCGCAGGGCCCGGGAGATGTGGTCGGCGTGCGTGTGGTCGACGCTGGCGACGATGACGGTGTCCGGTCGCTCGCGCTCGAGCATCGTGTCGAGGTCCTCCGGCGCGTACGCCGGGAGCGGTGCCGCGCCGGGGTGTGCGGCGGCGAACTGGCGCTGGTAGTAGGCCATCCGCGTGCGGTTGGGGTCGCAGAGGGCGACCAGCCGACCGACGTCGGCGTGGGTGCCCAGCAGCGCGGCGACGTACATCTCGGCGCGGTGCCCGGTGCCGACGATCGCGTAGCGACGCGGCGCCGGGGTCCCGGACGGGTCGGTGGTGGTCACGTCTCCCTCTCGGCGGTGCAGCAGGTGGTCCGGGGACCGGGGCCAGGGGGCGGCCGATGGCCGGCCGCCCCCTGGCCGGGGGTCACGCGATGGCCGACTCGACCTCGGTGATGAACTGCTCGGCGGCGTCCTCCACCGAGATCTGGTCGAACAGGATCTGCTCGGTGTAGCGCTGCAGGATCGCCTGCACCTCACCGGCGCCCTGCGGGGGCAGCGCTGGCGGCTCCTGCAGGCCCGGGGTGATCTCCTCGACGAAGGCCACCGCGGCCTGGCCGGGAGCGTCCAGGGTCGGGGCGATCTGCTCACGCAGCTCGGTGTTCACCGGCAGGCCGCGGTCGGCCTTGATGATGTTGACCGCGTCCTCGGAGTTGATCAGCCAGTCCAGGAGCATGGCCGCCTCCTGCGGGCTCTCGCAGTCGCTGCTGATCGCCCAGAACATGGCCGGCTTCAGGTACATGCCGGTCTCGCCGTCCCCCTCCGTGGTGGGGAACTGGCGGAACTCCAGCTCGGTGCCGGCCCCGGCGGTCAGCGCCGGCAGCTCGTTGGTCCACCAGAAGCCCGAGGCGCCGCGGCCGGTGGCGACCAGGGCCTGGTCGACCCCGCCGTTGAACACCTCGACGGTGGTGGACGGCGGCGGCTCGGCGGCGGTCTCCGAGGCCTCCTTCTCGATGGCCCACCAGTCGGCGAGGGTCTCGGCGGTGAAGCCGATCTCGCCGTTCTCGTCGAACAGCGCCTCACCCTGCTCGCGGGCGTAGACCTCGAAGTTGGTGTCCCCGCCGTTGAGGCCCATCGCCTGCATCCCGTACACCTGCCCGCCGGTGGCCTGGGTGACCTGGGCGGCGGTGTCGACCATCTCGTCCCAGGTCCAGGACTCGCCGTCGGGGACCTCCACCCCGGCGGCGGCGTAGGCCGCGGGGTCGATGACGACGGAGAAGGCGTTCACGCCGGTGGGGATGGCGTAGGTCGCGTCCTCCACCGCACCGGTCTCGGCGACGTTCTGGTCGAGGTCGCTGGTGTCGATCGTGCCGTCCTCGATGTACGGCGTCAGGTCCAGCAGCGCCCCACGGTCGGCGTACTCCCGGACGTACCGGGTGTCCTGCTGCATGAGGCAGGGCGCGTCGCCACCGGCGGTGCTGGTGGCCAGCCGGTCCCAGTAGTCGGCGAACCCGGTGAAGTCACCCTCGATCGTGACGCCCTCGTTCTGCGACTCGTAGAGGTCGATCAGCTCCTGGGTGGCCGCGTGCCGGGTGTCGCTCCCCCACCACGACATCCGCATGGTGACCGGCCCGTCCTCGCGGGTCGCGCCCCCGTCGGCGGCCGCGCCGCCGTCGTCGCCGCCGCAGGCCGCGGTGGTCAGCAGCAGTCCGAGGACGCCGCCGGTCACGCCCACGCGGGTGGACCAGGGCGCACGCGCCCCATTTCTCCGGATCGTGTGCACGTTCCTTACCTCCTTGTAAGTGCTGTGTGAGCTGTCGGGTGAGCTGTCGGGTGTCGTCACTTGAGCCCCGTGGTGGCGATGCCTCGGACGAGATAGCGCTGGCCCGCGAGGAAGAAGCCGAAGACCGGCGCCAGTGCGACGATCGACATGGCGAAGACGGGACCCCACGGCGTCTGGCTCGTCGCGTCGACGAACGTCCGCAGGGCGACCGGGACGGTGTACATCTCCGGGTCGGTCAGGAAGATCAGCTGGCTGAAGAAGTCGTTCCAGGTCCAGATGAAGGTGAAGATGGCCGTGGTGGCCAGGGCCGGCACCGACAGCGGGATCACGATCCGCCAGAAGATGGCGAAGTGCCCGCAGCCGTCGATCCGGGCGGCCTCGTCCAGCTCCAGCGGGATGCCCCGGATGAACTGCACCATCAGGAAGATGAAGAAGCCGTCGGTGGCCAGCAGCTTCGGCACGATCAACGGCCAGTAGGTGTTGATCCAGTCGAGCTCGGCGAACAGGATGTACTGCGGCACGATCACCACGTGGATCGGCAGCATCATCGTCCCGAGCATCACCGCGAACCAGAACTTCTTGAACTTGAAGTCCAGCCGTGCGAACGCATAGGCCGCCGCGGAACAGGCCAGCAGGTTGCCGATGATCGAGCCGACGACGATGACCAGCGAGTTCCAGATGTAGTGGCCGAAGTCCCGGGGCAGCGCCGTCCAGCCCTCGGGGTAGTTCTCCGTGGTGACCCGCTCGGGGATCAAGCCGGTCTGGCTGAAGATGTCCTCGGTGAACTTGAACGAGCTGGAGAGCATCCACAGCAGCGGGTAGAGCATGAGCAGCGCGCCCAGGATGAGCACGGTGTGCGCCAGCCAGCGTGGCCGCTGCTTCTTCTTGCGGTCGGGCAGCTTCTCCGTGGCAGCCACAGGGGGGGCCACGGTCAGGTCAGTCGCCATAGAACACCCAGTACTTCGCTGCGATGAAGTTGATCGCGGTCAGCCCACCGACGATGAGCAGGAGGAACCAGGCGAGCGCCGAGGCGTATCCCATGTCGAAGTTGCCGAAGCCGCGCTGGTAGAGGTAGAGCGTGTAGAAGAGCGTCGAGTCCGCCGGACCACCGGTGCCGCCGCTGACGATGAACGCCTGCGTGAACGTCTGGAACGCGTTGATGGTCTGCAGGACGAGGTTGAAGAAGATGATCGGCGAGAGCAGCGGCAGCGTGACCTGGATGAACTGCCGGACCTTCCCCGCGCCGTCCAGGGACGCCGCCTCGTAGTACATCGTCGGGATCTGCCGGAGCCCGGCCAGGAAGATGACCATCGGGGCGCCGAACGTCCAGACGTTCAGGATGATCAGCGTGCCGAGGGCGTAGTCGGGGTCGGACACCCAGCCGGGCGGGTTCTCGAAGCCGACGAACCGCAGGACTCCGTTGAGCAGCCCGTCGGAGCCGAAGATCTGCCGCCACAGGATGGCGATCGCGACGCTGCCGCCGATCAGCGAGGGCAGGTAGTAGACCGACCGGTAGAGCGCCAGGCCGCGCAGGCCGCGGTCCAGGATCATCGCCAGGAACAGTGCGAACGCCAGCTGCAGCGGCACCGAGACGACGACGTAGATGAACGTGACCTTCAGTGACTGGTAGAACCGCGGGTCGTCGAACATCCGCTGGAAGTTGTCCAGCCCGATCCACTCCGGCGCGCCGATGAGGCTGTAGTCGGTGAAGGACAGGTAGGCGGAGGCGGCGATGGGCCCGGCGGTGATGAACAGCAGGCCGGCGAACCACGGGGCCAGGAACAGGTAGGGCGTGAGCCGGCCGGACCTCCGTCTCCGTGCACGGGAGGCAGCACGGCTCGCGCCGCCGGGAGCCTCGCCGTGCGAGCGTTCGCGCGGCGGGACGTCGAGCGTTGACGACACGGGCTCTCACCTCTCTGTGCAGCTCGTCGGACCTCGTCGTCCGGGGCGTCCGGTGTGCAGCGGGTCACACCTTCGGTAAGCGCTTTCTAGACCCTCGTCCGGGACTCTGTCAACGCTCGGCGAGGGACCCCTGGCCACTCGACCGAGGCTGTGCGCTGCCTCACAAGTGGGTAAGCGCTTTCTACTCGGGGCCGCTCCGCCATGTCAACGAGTCGACGTGGACCGGCCGGTCACGAAAGCGCAACGACGCCATCCACAGGGCTCTGACCTGGTCCTTCGTCCTCATCCACGACACCGACGGTCGGCGCCGCACGGCACCGCCCTCGGCAAGCCCTTTCCCAGCGACGTCGGTCTGGCTAGGCTCAGCCTCCCGTCGGCGACCGCGCCGGCGCCTGGCTCGATCAAGGGGGATCACGTGCCAGAACTGTCCGAGCTCCCCGGCCGGGTGGTGCTCGTCGGGGCCCACGGCCACGGTCGCTGGCACCTGCAGAACCTCCGCCGGCTGGCCGCAGCCGGCGACGCGCAGCTGGTCGGGATCTGCGACCCGCGGCCGCTGGACGACGAGCTGCGCGCACTGGCCGGCGACGTCCCGGTCGCCGCCTCGCTGGGCGAGCTGCTCACCGCGACCGCCCCCGACGTGACCATCATCTGCACGCCGATCCACACCCACACCGACCTGGCCCTCACCGCCGCCCGGGCGGGCAGCGCGGTGCTGCTGGAGAAGCCGCCCACCCCGACGCTGGCCGAGTTCGAGCGGCTGGTCGAGGGGATCGAGGCCACCGGTGCGGCCTGCCAGATCGGCTTCCAGAGCCTCGGTTCCGCGGCCATCGGCCGGGTCCGCGCCCTGGTCGAGGCGGGCTCCATCGGCACGGTCCGCGGCGTCGGCGGTGCGTGCGCGTGGGTCCGCGACGCGTCCTACTACGGCCGGGCGAGCTGGGCCGGGCGGCGCAGCGTCGACGGGGTGCCGGTCGTCGACGGCGCGCTGACCAACCCCTTCGCCCACGCGGTGGCCACCGCCCTGGCGTTGACCGGGGCCACCGGTGCCGGTTCGCTGACGTCGGTCGAGGTCGAGCTGTACCGGGCCAACCCGATCGAGGCCGACGACACCTCCTGCCTGCGGCTCCGCACCATCGACGGGCTCGTGGTGACCATCGCCGCCACGCTGGCCGCGGAGCACCCCCGCGACCCCGTGCTCGTCGTGCACGGCAGCACCGGACGGATCACGCTGTCCTACAAGACCGGCGAGGTGCGGCTGCAGGCCGACGGCGTCGACGAGACGACGATGCACACCGGCACCGATCTGCTCGAGGACCTGCTGGCCCACCTGCGCGACCGCACCCGGCCGCTGCTCGTCCCCCCCGCGGCGACGCGCTCCTTCATGGAGGTCGTGGAGGCGGTCCGCTGCGCCCCGGACCCGGCGGAGATCCCGGCCGAGCACCGGCGGGCCGAGGGCGAGGGCACCACCGCCCACCAGGTCGTCCCCGGCGTCGACGCGCTGGTCGACCGGGCCGCCGAGGAGCTGCGGCTGTTCTCCGAGCTCGGCGCCCCCTGGGCCCGTTCACCGACGGTGCGGCAGCCGGCCGCCGTGGGGAGCTGACCATGGCCCTCAAGACCCTGCACCAGGGCCACGTCCCGGACGAGCCGTCGCCGGCCGGCACCGTGCTGGCCACGCTCACCGTGGCCGGCGCCGTCGTCGCCACCTGCTGGGACGGCGCCGGGCTGCCCGGCGTGCTCGCCCCCCGGCCGTTCCTGCACCCGGTCACCACCCTGAGCGGCGTCCCGGTCACCGACGCCCAGCCCGACGACCACCGCTGGCACCTCGGCGTCTCGGTCACCCTGCAGGACGTCGGCGGGGCGAACGTCTGGGGCGGCCGCACGTACCTGCGGGACCAGGGCTACACCTGGCGGGCCGACCACGGGCGCCAGGTGCACACCGGCTGGGCGGCGCAGGCACCCGATGGCTTCCGGGAGACGCTCGACTGGCAGGGGCCGGACGGGCGCACGCTGCTCACCGAGGAACGCACCGTGCGGGCGGCCCGGGCCCCGCTCCCCGGCGCCTGGACCCTCGAGCTCACCACCACCCTGCGCAACGCCACCGACGCCCCGCTGGAACTGGGCAGCCCCGCGACCAACGGGCGCAGCGGCGCCGGCTACGGCGGGCTGTTCTGGCGGTTCCCACCGGTCACCGGCGCCCGGGTGTGGAGCCCGGACGCCGAGGGCGAGGACGCCGTGCACGGCTCGTGCGCGGCCTGGGTGGCCTTCGCCGCCACCGGCCCGGCGCCGTTCACCGTGGCGCTGGCCGGCGCCGACGCAGCCACCCGGTCCGATCCCTGGTTCGCCCGCGTCGACGACTACCCCGGCCTGGGCTCCCAGCTGGCCGCCGAGCACCCGGTGCTGCTGCCCCCCGGGGCCGCGACGACCCGCAGCTTCCGGGCCCTGGTCGCCGACGGGACGCCGGACACCGCGGCCATCGGGGATGCGCTCACGACGACGCCGGGCCAGGGTGGGCCGCGATGACCACTGCTCGGGAGGACCCGACCGGCCGCGGCGCCGAGCAGGACCGGGCCGCCGGCCCCACCGCCGTCCGCCGGAGCGGTCCCGTGCTGCTCGCCGAGGTCGCCGCACACGCCGGCGTCTCGCTGGCCACCGCCTCCCGGGTGCTGAGCGGCAGCCGCTCGGTCGGTGAACCGCACCGCGGCCGGGTGCTGGCCGCCGCCCAGGAGCTGCGGTACACGCCCAACGCGCAGGCCCAGGCGGTCGCCCGCGGGGCCAGCAACGTGGTCGGGCTGATCATCCACGACGTGCTGGACCCGTACTTCTCCAGCATCGCCGGCGGGGTGATGCGGCAGGTGGAGGAGCGCGAGCTCGTGGTCTTCCTGGCCAGCACGCACAGCGACGTCGACCGCGAGCTGGAGTTCGTCCAGACGATGCGCTCACACCGGGTGCGGGCGCTGATCATCTGCGGCAGTCGCACCACCGACCGGGTGCACAACGAGCGCCTGGCCCACGAGCTGGAGGGGTACGCGGCGGCCGGCGGCCAGGCCGCGGTGATCAGCCAGGACCGGCTGGGCACGCACGCCGTGGTGCCGCAGAACCGCTCCGGTGCGCGGGCCCTGGCCCGGGAGCTGTGCCGGCTGGGCCACCGCCGCTTCGCGGTGCTCGCCGGCCCCCGCGGGCTGCTGACCTCCCGCGACCGCCTGATGGGCTTCCGGGAGGGGCTGACCGCCGAGGGCGTCGACGTCGCCGACCTCCAGGTGCTGCACGGGGAGTTCACCCGGGAGGGCGGGGAGAGCCTGGCCGCCGAGCTGATCGCCGCGGGACCGCTGCCGACCTGTGTCTTCGCGATCAACGACGTGATGGCGCTCGGCGCGCTGGCCGCCTTCCGGTCCGCCGGCGTGCGGGTGCCCGAGGACGTCTCGCTGGCCGGCTTCGACGACATCGCCCCGTTGCGCGACGTCGTCCCCTCGCTCACCTCGGTCCACCTGCCGCTGGAGGAGATGGGCGCCCGCGCGGCCCAGCTGGCGCTGGACACCGAACCCCAGACCACGAGCCAGGCCGTCAAGGTCCACGCCGAGGTGGTGCTGCGTGACAGCACCCGCCGGCTCGCCTGACCACCACCGGAGGACACCGTGCACCACCACCTGGACCGACCGTCGCTCGCCGATCGGACGGTCAAGCGCGAACGCGTGCTCGACCTGCTGCGCCGCACCGGGCAGGAGCGGCTGGTGCTCACCTCGGTGGGCTCGCTGTCCTGGTACCTGGACGGCGCCCGGCCGGCCGTCAAGCTGTCCGCCGAGGACGGGGTGATCGCCGTCGTGGTCGACGCCGCCGGGGACACCGTGTTCGTGCCGAACAACGAGGCCGACCGGCTCGCCGCCGAGGAGCTGCCCAGCGACGTCCGGGTGCAGGTGACCAACTGGTGGGCACCGCTGCTGGGGCCCGAGCTGGCCCCGGGCACCCCGGGAGTGCTGACCGAGGCCGACCCGGTCGCCGTGGAGGGGCTGCGGGCCGCCCGGGCGAGCCTGCTCCCGGTCGAGACCGAGCGGTACCGCCGACTCGGCCGGGACGCCGCCGAGGCGCTGACCGCGACGGCCCTGTCGCTGGAGCCCCGGACGACCGAGCGCGAGACGGCGGCCCGGCTGGGCGGTGAGCTGATCGCCCGCGGGGCCGAGCCGTTCGTCGTCCTGGTCGCCGGGGAGGACCGGCTGCCCTTCCGGCACGCCCTGCCCACCGACGGGGTGCTCGGCCGGCGGGTGATGCTCGTCGTGTGCGCGCGGCGGCACGGCCTGATCGCGAACGCGACGCGCTGGGTCGCCCTCGCGCCGCCGACCGCTGCGGAGACCGATGCCGACGCACGGATCCGCGCGGTGGAGACGGCGTTCCTGGCCGCCTCCACCCCCGGGCGCCCGCTCGGCGAGGTCTTCGCCGCCGGCGCCAGCGCCTATGCCGACCAGGGTTTCCCGGCCGACGAGTGGACCCGGCACCACCAGGGCGGCCCGACCGGCTACTGGGGGCGCGACCCGGTCGCCACCCCGGACAGCGAGGTCGAGCTGGTGGCCGGGCAGGCCGTCGCCTGGAACCCGTCCGCCGCCGGGGTGAAGATCGAGGACACCCTGCTGCTGGGCGAGGGCGGCCTGGAGGTGCTCACCACCGACGGCGTGTGGCCGGGCACCCGCGACGAGCTGGGGCTGCTGCGTCCCGACGTCCTGGTCCGCTGCTGAGGGACGCCCTCCCCGCCGTTCCGGTGGGGAGGGCGCCTCGCGTCAGCGGAGGCGGCCGGAGCCGGCCTTGACCCGCACCAGCGCGGGCACCGCAGGGGTCGGGTCGATCCGCTCCACGAAGGTGGGCGTCCAGCTCACCGTAGTGGGGATGTCCGGGTCGTTGGCGGCGTTGTAGGCCTCGACCAGGCTGGTCGGGCGCGGCCAGGAGCGGCTGCTGACCAGCGTCCCCGACTCGTCCAGGCCGGTGTCGGTCAGCACGTCACCGCGCCAGTCCTCGACGAAGGACGCCGGATCGACCCCGGGGGCCAGCTGGACGACGTTGTTGTCGGCGATGATCTCCGCCTCCCGGCCGACGCCCCAGCTGTAGCTGTAGGACGCCGGGTCCGAGACGACGTACCAGTTGTTGTAGACGTGCACGTCGCCGTAGCGCACCCGGGGCGCCCGCTGGCCGATGTCCTCCCACAGGTTGTGGTGGAAGGTGACCCGCAGCCGGCCGCGGTCGGCGACCCGGCTGTTGGAGGAGCCGACGAGGTTGGTCTTGTCGTGGTCCCGGAACTCGTTCCAGGAGACGGTGACCAGGTCGGTGGAGTTGGTGATGTCCAGCAGGCCGTCGTGCACCTCGAACTTCTGGCCGTACACGGTGGGCAGCGCATCCGGCGGGTTCTGGCCGTCGTCGAACGTGTTGTGGTCGACCCAGACGTGGGTGGACTCGGCGAGCCACAGGTTGTCGTAGGCGGCGTTCCAGGCACCGGCGTCGCCGTCGGTCGGGTCCCAGGCGGTGAAGCAGTCGTAGGCGTCGGACAGCCGGAGGTTGCGGATGACCACGTCGTCCGAGCCGCGCACGGTGAGCGCGGCGCCGACGATCCCGGCGTCCCGACCGACCCCGACGATCGTGACGTTGGAGCCCACGTACTGGCGCACCCGGGCCTCCTGGACGTCCGCGGACGCCGCCCGGGCGTCCTCCAGCGGGCCGGTCGGCTCGGCCTCGGTGCCCCAGACCTCCGGGGCGTAGGCCGCGATGTAGTCGGCCATGTCGAAGCCCTCGACCTCGTAGGCCGCGCAGTCCACGGCGCCGTCGGCGGTGCGCAGCTGGGCGTCCAGGACGCCGTGGACGTACACGATCCGTGGCGTGGTGTCCCCCCGCGCCGCGTCGCCACCGAGGGCGGCGCGGAACTCCTCCCAGGTGCGGACGTGGAACACGTTCTCCGGGGCGGCGGTGGACCCGCCGGTGGTGCCGCCCTCGGCGGCGGCCCAGCCGTCCTGCGGGCCGAGCACCTCCCGGCCGACGTCCTTGCCGTGTGCGGAGGCAGCGGTGGGGGCGAGCGTGACGGCCAGGGCTCCGGCCGCGGTGACGATCAGCGTGCGACGCAGTGCGCGCATGTCGCTCCTGAGATCTCGGGAGAGGATGGGAAAGCGGTTTCCCATGTGGTGCGCGTCACGCTAGCCAGCGCGCCGAAGGAGTGTCAAGACGTCCGAGACGACTCGCCGACCGGCACGTGGCGCCGACCGCCTGGGAGGCCGGGGCCGGGGGTCACATCCCCGAGACGAGGTCTCGCAGGTCCGCGGCCATCCGGGCGGCCTCCCGGGAGGCCCCGCTGATCGCCTCCTGCGCCTGCGCCGACGAGGCGTTCTGCTCCTCGACCGCCGCCGCGATCGTCGTCTGGGCGTCGACGACGCCCCGGATGACCTCCTGCACCCCGTTCAGCGCAGCACCGGCCGCGGCGACGTCGCCGCGGACGGCGTCGACCACCCGCCGGATCCGCTCGGTGGCCTGGGCGGTCTCCGTGGCGAGGTCCTTGACCTCCCCGGCCACGACCGCGAAGCCCTTGCCCGACTCCCCGGCACGCGCCGACTCGATCGTGGCGTTGAGGGCCAGCAGGTTCGTCTGGTCGGCGATGCTGGAGATGCTGCCGGCGATCTGGTCGATCTCGGCCATGGTGCCGGCCAGCCGTTCGACCGTGGCGGCGCTGTCCCGGGACTGGAGACTGGCCTGGTTGGCCGTCGACGTCGCCTGGCACGCCGCCGCGGCGATCTCGCCGATCGCCTCCCGCAGCCCGACCATGACCTCGGTGGCCACCCCGACGTTGGCGTCGAGCCGTTGCCCGGCGCCGAGCAGCCCCGCCAGCTGCTCCTGCTGGGCGGCCGCGCGGTCGGCGCGCTCCCGGAGCCGGTCCGCCGCCTCCTCCGCCACCCGGGCCCGCTCCCCGGCCAGCTCCTCCTGGGTCGCCACCTGGGCGGCCAGCTGCTCCTCGGCCAGCTGCTGCTGGGCCTGCCGGGCCCGCTCGGCCTGTTCGGCGAACTTCCAGCCGTAGGCCAGGAACGTCGCCTCGGCCAGCAGGAACACCGCGTGCAGCAGGGCGAACAGCACCGGGTCCGCCTGGGCCTCCGCGGTGGAGAAGACCGACATGGGCATGGCCAGGCTCATCACCGCGTGGTGCACGGCGACGAAGACGACGGCGAGCAGGAACGGCACCCATGCCTGGTACAGGGCGACCAGGGCGAGGACGACGTAGAACCAGATGTGCAGGTCGGTGAGGCCGCCGCCGACGTGCACGAGGACGTCGGCGCCGACCATCAGGCCGACGGAGACCACGCTGGACCGGGCGATCTGGCCGCCCAGCACCTGTCCCAGCAGCAGCAGCACGGTCAGCACGGCCAGCTGCCCCCACAGCAGCCACCCGCCGACGTCCCGGACCAGCCCGAGTCCGGCCAGCACGGGGACGTGCGCGGTGAGCACCAGCGAGATCACCCGGTGGCGGGCCGCGAAGCTGGCCTCGTCCAGCCGGACACCGCGCGGCAGGAGCGGGACACGCGCGGGGGCGCCGGTCGACGTCGTCGTCATGCCCCGGTATCGGCACGGATGGGGCACGATCAAGTCGGCCGCCACGAGTTCGTCGGGGCGCAGCGGGCCGGGCGTCGCGGGGGAGCGTCCTGGCGATGACCGAGGCGCCCCGCGAGCCGGCCGGTGAGCGTCAGCCGGCCGACACCACGAACGGCACCTCCACGACCTCGTCGCCCGGCGACAGCGCCGTCATCGGTTGCAGCCGTCCGTCCTCGGCGATGCCGCTGAACGGCGTCACGACCAGCCGGTCGCCGTCGATCTCGGCGAGCAGGACGTGGGACTGCGCTGCCCAGGCCACGGTGCCGGCCTCGGCGAAGGCCGTGGGCGGGTCGTCGCGCAGCTGCCCGCCGGCACCGGAGAGGAAGTAGTCGATGCCGTCGACGCGGGACAGCTGGAAGTTGTGCTCGTGCCCGGCGAAGGCGGCCCGGACACCGGCCCGGCGGAACCGGGGGACCAGCTCGCGCACCATCGACTCCGTGTTCGGGTGGTGCGGCCCCGCGCAGTAGGCGGGGTGGTGGGAGAACGGGAGCCGCCAGGTCGGCCCGCCGGGGTCGTCGGCGGGCAGCGCCCGGTCCAGCCAGGCCTGGTGTCGCGGGTTCTGGAAGAAGTGCTCGGTGGGCAGCGGCTCGGCCAGCGAGGTGTCGATGCACACGAACTCCACGTCGGCGCCGTACCGGAACCGGTAGAACATGCCCGGGTCGATCGACGCCCGCTCACCGGCCGACTCGGGGGTGAACCGCAGGTCGGTGTGGAAGTTGTCGCGGACCTGCTGGCGGTCGTCGCTGGACTCGCTGTCGCTGGTGTCGTGGTTGCCGACCGTCGGGTACACCGGCACCCGGGCCAGCAGGTACCGGTAGGGCTGGTAGAAGCTGGAGAACCAGTCGGCGTCTGCCGCACCGGTGCCGGTGGTCACCCGGGTGCTCTCGCCCTGGTAGACGTTGTCGCCGGTCGAGAGCACCAGCCGGACACCGGGGTCGTCGGCCAGCCGGTCGAGCACCGCGGCGACCCGCCGTTGCCGGCGGCCCTCCTCGGAGTCCACCACGACCCCGACGCCGTAGTCACCCAGGACGGCGAAGGACAGCGGGGCTCGGACGTCCGGTGCCGGGTGCGTGCGGAGGGTCAGGTCGTAGGCCCGCCCGGCCGGCCGCAGGTCCAGCCCGCCGCGGGCCACCGGCCCCCAGTCCCACCGCTCACCGTCGGCCCAGGGCCGGCCGTCGACGGTGATCCGGTAGCGGTAGCGGGTGTCAGGGCGCAGCCCACCGACCCACGCGTGGTTCCGCTCCCCGGTGACCGCCCGGCCCACGGTCCCGCCGTCCTCGCCGAGCACCTCCACGACCGCCTCGCCGTAGGACCGGGAGCCGGCCCCGATGCTGCCGGTCCGGCCCTCGTCCACCGCGTCCAGCTGCTCGTCGTCGACCAGCTGCCAGCGCGAGCCGGTGTCGGGGCGCCGGAACCAGAAGCCACCCCAGGCGATCAGGGCCCGGTCGGGGCCGACGTCGACGAGGTGGACGTAGGGCTCGAAGTGCGTCTCGGTCATCGCCGCCCCCTACCCGATGGCCTGCGGGTTCAGGCGACCAGGACCGCCTCCCGCTCGGCGGCGCCGGCGAGCTCGGCGTAGCGGCCGCCCAGCGCCAGCAGCTCCTCGTGGGTGCCCTGTTCGACCACGCGGCCGTGCGCGAGCACCGCGATGAGGTCGGCGTCACGGACGGTGGAGAGCCGGTGCGCGATGGTGATCGTCGTCCGGCCCCGGCTGGCCTCGTCCAGGGCCACCTGGACGGCGCGCTCGGTGGTGTTGTCCAGCGCGCTGGTCGCCTCGTCGAGCACCAGCACCCGGGGGTCGCGCAGCAGTGTGCGGGCGATCGCCAGCCGCTGCTTCTCCCCGCCGGAGAACCGGTGGCCGCGGGCGCCGACGACGGTCTCGTAGCCGGCCGGAAGTGCGGCGATGACCTCGTGCACCTGTGCCCGGCGGGCGGCGTCAACCATCTCGGCCTCGGTGGCGTCGGGGTTGGCGTGCCGCAGGTTGTCGGCGATCGTGCCGTGCAGCAGGTAGGTCTCCTGCGCCACGACGCCGACCACGTGGGCCAGGTCGGCCAGGGTCACGTCCCGGACGTCGACGCCGTCGATCGTGACCCGCCCGGTGGTGGGGTCGTTGAGCCGGGCGACCAGCGAGGCGAGCGTGCTCTTGCCCGACCCGGTCTCCCCCACCAGCGCCAGGGTCGCCCCGGCGGGCACGGTCAGGTCGACGTCGTGCAGCGCGTCGCGGGCGCCGTCGGGGTAGCGGAACCCGACGGAGGAGAACCGCACCTCGCCGCGGACCGTGCGCGGGTCGAGCGGGACCGGGTGGGCCGGGTCGTCGATGTCGACCGGCAGGTCCAGGTACTCGAAGACCCGGCTGAACAGCGCCATCGAGGCGGTCAGCGAGACGCCGATGTCCAGCAGGCCCATCAGCGGGCGGAACAGCGCGCCCTGCAGCGCGGTGAAGGCGACGAGCGTGCCGATGGTCATCCCGCCCGACGTCGCCGGCAGCCCGGCGATCAGGTAGATCAGCGCCGGGATGCCGGCGAACACGATGCTCATCGTGGCCATCCGCCAGCGGCCGGCGAGCTGGGAGCGCACCTCGAGCCCGACCAGGACGTCGGAGGTGCCGGCGAACCGCTGGGACTGGGCCGGGCCGGCGCCGAGGGTCTTGCCCAGGAGCACGCCGCTGACGCTGAGACCCTCCTCCACCTGGGAGTGCAGGTCGGCCAGGGAACGCTGGCGCTGGGCGGTGATCTCCCGGCGCATCCGGGCCACCCGCCGGGTCAGCCAGACGGCCGGCGGCAGCACGACGAGGGAGAGCAGCGACAGCCGCCAGCTCAGCACCGCCATGGCCACCACGGTGCCGATCACGGTGGTGGCGTTGGCGGCGAAGGAGGTGGCGGTGGTGGTGACCACCGACTGCATCCCCCCGATGTCGTTGGTGAGCCGGGACTGCACCTCGCCGCCCTTGGTGCGGGTGAAGAAGCCGAGCGACTGCCGCTGCAGGTGGGTGAAGACCGCCGTCCGGAGCCCGTGCATGACGTGCTGGCCGACGGTGGTGGACAGCCAGGTCTGCAGCACGCCGAGGACGGCGGTCACCGCGGCGACGGCGACCATGCCGGCGACCGCCCAGCCCAGCAGCGGCACGTCCTGCTCCGGGATCGCCTCGTCGATGACCAACCGGATCAGGAACGGTGTGGCCAGCGCGATGGCGGAACTGGCCACGATGAGCGCGACCACGACCGCGAGCTGCCCGCGGTACGGCCGGAAGAGCCCGGCGACGCGGCTCCAGCTCACGGGGGCGCGCTCCAGCTGTGCGCGGTCGGCCGGGTCGGGCCGCCCACCGGAGCGTCCGCCGCCCCGGCCGGGGTTCATGGTGTCGTCGATGGCGAGCACCCCTCTCTGACTTCCTGAGGCTACCTCACCGTGTGGCAACCTCAGGGTTGCCGCTACTGTTCCCGCCATGGGGAACGGCGGCACGGCGACGCTCGGCGACCTGCTCATGCGGGTCGCCCGCACGTTGCGCCGCCGGTTCATCGCCACGCTCGCCCCGTGGGACCTCTCCCCGCACCAGGCCCGGGCGCTCCGGGTGGTCTGCTCGCGCGACGGCGTCCGGCTCTCCGAGCTGGCCGAGGCGCTGCGGATCGCCCCGCGCTCGGCGACCGAGGTGGCCGACGGGCTGCAGGATCGCGGCCTGGTGGAGCGCGCCGCCGACCCCGCGGACCGGCGGGCGGTACGGCTGACGCCGACCGAGGCCGGCCGCCGGGTGCAGCGCGAGGTGGACGACGCCCGGGCCGCAGACGCACAGGAGCTGTTCGCCCGGCTGTCGGCCGCCGACCGCGCCGAACTCGAACGGATCCTCCACCAGCTCACCGACTGACCGGCGAGCTCAGACGTGGTCGAGGGCGAAGGACCCGGTCTCGACCTCCCCCGCACCCGTGTAGCTGGCGAGCAGCGCCCCGGTGCTGGACGCCGTCGATGCGGTCAACCGCCACGTGCGGGGCACGGCACCCTCGGCGAACAGCCTGCGCCCGGCGCCGAGGACGACCGGGAAGACGATCAGCCGCAGCTCGTCGACCAGGTCCTCGGCCAGCAGCGTCTGCACCAGCTCGAGACTGCCGTGCACCTGCAGCTCGCCGCCGTCCTCGGCCTTCAGCGCGCGGACGGCGCCGGCGACGTCCCCCTCGATCAGCCGGGCGCCGTCCCAGTCGACCGACTCCAGCGTGCGCGAGGCGACGTGCTTGGGCAGCGCGTTCAGCGACCAGGCGATCCGGTCGCCCTCGGTCGGCATCTTCGGCCAGTGCGCGGCGAAGATCTCGTAGGTGCGTCGGCCCAGCAGGAAGTCCTGACCGGAAGTCATCGGCCGGAGGTGCTCAGTCCGGCGGGGTCAGCTCGAAGAAGACGACCTGCGGCGGGGCGTTGACCCGCATCGGCAGCGCGCTGAACCCCAGCCCGCAGGTGACGTACAGCGCGTTGCCCTCGGCGCCGTACTCCGCCGGTGACCACCCGTCGGCGACCACCTTCTCCTCCTCGGTCAACCCGAGCCAGCTCCAGCGCGGCAGGCCGGGCAACGCGATCTGCCCGCAGTGGGTGTGCCCGGCCACGGTCAGCGGCGCGCTGCCGGGCGGCATCTCGGGGAAGGCCGTCGGGTTGTGCATCAGGACCACCCGCGGCGCGTCCTCCGGCAGCCCGCTCAGCGCCTGGTCGACGTCGACCAGGCCGGGGCGCACCGGGCCGATCCCGACGACGTGCAGCGGGTCGGTGCCGGTGCCGGGCACCGGCACCGACTCGTTGAGCAGCACCGGGACCCCGGCGGCCTCCAGCGCGACGGTCAGCTCCTCCGCGGCGTTGCTGGCGTAGTCGTGGTTGCCCAGCACGGCGTAGGTGGGGATCCCGGAGTCCAGCAGCGGGCTCAGCAGGTCCATCGCCGCCTCCACCTCGGGCTCGACGTCCGGGCCGGCGTGGTAGACGAAGTCCCCGCCGAGCAGGACCAGGTCGGGTTCGGCCTCCACCGCCCGCTCGACCGCCCGCTCGACCATCCCGGTGTTGGCCCACCACATGCCGATCTGCATGTCGGCCAGGACGGCGACCTCCAGCCCGTCCGACCCCGTGGGCAGCCGGGGGAGCTCCACCGCGTGCCGCTCGTCGTCGAGGACCAACCGCGGCTCGATCAGCACGCCGTAGCCGATGAGCAGGACGAGAGCCGCCAGCAGGGCCAGGCCGACCCGGACGAACCAGCGCCTCATGCCCGGGCCGCCGTGGTGGTCGCCACGCCCGCGCGCGTGGCGGGGTGCCGGAGACCCCGACCGGACCCGAGCTGGAAGGCCCAGGCGCAGGCCAGGACCCACAGCGAACCCAGCAGCAGCCCGGCGACCACGTCGGTCGGGAAGTGCGCCGCCACGTACACCCGGGAGATGCCGATGGCCGGCGCGAGGAGGACCGGCACGGCCAGCACCGCCCACCGCCAGCGGCTGACCCCGTAGCCGATCACCAGCGCGGCCAGGGCGCCGTAGATCGCGACTGCCGCCGCCGCGTGACCGGAGGGCCAGGCGGCGCCGGCCGGCAGCCCCTGGGTCAGGTCGACGACGTCGGGCCGCACCCGGCCGACCACCAGACCGATGACGTAGTAGAGCGCCACCTCTCCGATGATCGTGACGAGGACGAAGACCACGGGGCGCCAACTGCCGACCCAGGCCAGGGACAGGATGGCCAGGCTGAGCCCCACGGCGATGACCATCGGGGTGCCCGACAGCCTGCCCACCGCCTCGGCCACCGTGGTGAGGGTCTCGGTGCGCTGCTCGACGAACCACTCGGCGGCGCTGCGGTCGAACCGGCCCAGGGCGGTGTCGGCCAGCACCCGGGTGACCAGCAGGCCCAGGCCGGTGAGCACGGCGAACAGGGCCGCGGCCGCGCCGGCCAGCTGCAGGACCGTCGTCTTCCCGGCGGGGAGCACCGGCTGGTGGGTGGGGGCCGGACGGGGCGCCTCCGCGGGGTCGACCTCCAGCGGGTCCAGCGACTCGTCGCTGTACTCGTGCCGGTCGTGCTGCCAGCCGCGGAAGACCGCCGTCATGATCGCCAGCCAGGCCGCCCCCAACGCCCAGCCGGCCAGCACGTCGGAGACGAAGTGCACGCCGAGGGCCAGCCGGGTGAACCCGATCGCGAACACCAGCAGCGCGAACCCGGCGATGAGCCAGGGCCGGACCCGGCGGTTCACCACCGGCAGCAGCACCAGCAGCAGGACCCCCCAGGTCACCACGGCCGTCATCGCGTGGCCGCTGGGGAAGCTCGCGTTGCTCGGGGTGTCGACCACGGGGTCCAGCACCACGGGGCGGGCCCGGTCGGCCACGTACTTGGTGAGCAGGATGAGGACGGGCAGGCCCATCCCGGTGACCGCGACGAACGCGGCCAGCCGCCGGTGCCGGCGGATGAGCAGGAACAGCGTCGCCAGCACCGTCACCAGCACCGAGGCACCGGTGCCCCCGAGGTCGGTCACGCCGCGCAGGACGCTCACCGTCACCGACGAGCCGCTGACCGCCTCGTTCAGGTCGGCGGCCACCTCACCGTCGAGGGAGGCCAGCGGTGACCAGCTCTCCTGGACCAGCAGCCACAGCGCCAGGAAGGGCACGGCGCCGACCAGGAGGGCCACCAGACCCAGGACCGCGCGGCCGCTGAACCGACCGACTGCCTGGGGCGGTTCCTGGTCGGGCGGTGACTGGGTCGGGGTGGTGACGGGCCGGCTCATGAGAGTGCCGCTACCCAGCTTCGCCCAGAACACCGGTCATCGTTGCGACACCGTGACCTGCGGCGCATGCCTACCGCGCGGACCGTCGGGTACGGGCCGTTCGATCCCTGCCCGCCGAGAGAACGGACTCGCTCATGACCTCCCACCTCCCCCGCCACCGGCGGTGGCCGGGCGTCGCGCTCGCCGTCGCCGCACCGCTGCTCCTCGTCACCGGCTGTGGCGACACGGAGGACTCCCCGAGCCTGCAGGACGACGAGGGCGAGGTCATCGACAACGACGGTGCCGACATCGTCGGCGGACCGGACTCCCCCGTGGTCCCCGTCAACGAGGACGTCGAGCTCGTCGGCGTCGAGATCGCCTACCCGGTCGACGGCCTCTACGAGGTCGGCGAAGAGGCGCCGCTCTACGCCGCGGTGACGAACACCGGCACCGAGCCGGTCACCCTGGTGGACGTCACCGGCCCGGAGTTCGAGGAGGCCGTCAGCCTCGGCGGGAGCGGCGAGCTCCTGGACGCCATCGAGATCGTGGTCCCGCCCAACGACAACACCTACATCGGCGCCGAGGGCTCCCCCTCGATCGTCCTGGTCGGCCTGGAGACCGAACTGCGCTCGTCCCAGTCGATCCCGGTCACCTTCGTGTTCGAGGAGGCCGGCGAGGTCACCGTCGAGGTGCCGGTGTCCGCGGACGACAGCGACCCGTTCGAGGGGTTCAGCTTCCCCGACCCCGCCGAGGACCCGAGCAACGAGTGACCGGCCGGGTTGCGATCCGGTCACGTTCCACCGGCTGATGCGCCGCGCTGCCGGCTCCGGGCAACCCAGTGAGAGCACATCCGTCACCGACCTGGAGGACACGTACCGATGACCGACCCACGCACCAGCGGCGCCACCGTGGCCGCAGCGAAGAAGCGGCCGATCTGGCCGTGGCTCCTGCTGGCCGCCCTGATCGCCGCCCTCGCCCTCTGGTGGCTCATCGCCGAGTTCACCGGTGACGACGACGACCTGGACGTCGGCGCCGACACGGGCGCCGTCGTCGAGGAGACGACCACCGTGACCGAGACGGAGGTGACCGGGACCGAGACCGAGACGCCGGCGGCGACGCCCGACATCGGGCTCGGCGCCGTGCTCATCGGCGACCTCGACGCGCTGGCCCCGGACGTCGACCTGAGCGCCAGCGTCGGGGAGCCCGTCGAGGCCAACAGCGTCGAGGTCCAGGCGGTCGTCGCCGACGAGGCGTTCTTCGTCGGCCCGGAGGCCGGCCAGACGATCATGGTCCGGCTGGAGCCCTTCGGTGGCACCGGCGACGAGGAGTCCCCGTTCGAGGTGCAGGAGGGTGACACCGTGAGCTTCAGCGGGACCCTCGAGGAGATCGACGAGGAGTTCCTCTCCAGCCTGCAGCTCTACACGCCCGCGGAGGACCTGGAGACCGGCGACTACTACGTCCAGGCCTCGGAGATCACCCCCGGGGAGTGATCCCACGCTGGACCCACGACGGCGTCCCCGGCCCGCTGCACACGCGGGCCGGGGACGCCGTCGTCTGCTGGCCGCCCCCGGCGACCGGCGCACCGCACCCATGGAGGAGGACCCTCGTGCAGACCGCCGTGAACGCCCTGGACCCAGCGCAGGTCGCCGGATGAGCGCACGAGACCACGGGGTGGCCGCCGCCGCGCTGGCCACGGCCGGCCTTGTCGCCGGAGTCGCCGCACGCCAGGCGGACGCCCGCCGGCTGGCCCGCCGGACGTCCGGGTCGTCCCCGTCCGTCCGCACCGACGACGGGGTGCGACTGCACGTGGAGATCGCCGACGAGGTCGACGCACCGACGGTGGTGCTAGTCCACGGCATCGGCGTCTCCGCGGAGATGTTCGACCCCCAGTGGACCGCGCTGCGCAGCCGCGCCCGCGTCGTCCGCTACGACCAGCGCGGGCACGGTTCCAGCGGCTGGGCGGGCGGGCGCGGGGCGACCGTCGAGGAGCTGGGTCACGATCTGGGGCAGGTCGTCGACCAGCTGGGCGGCGGCGGGCCGGTCGTGGTCGTCGGCCACTCGATGGGCGGCATGGCCGTGCTCGCGCTGGCCGATCAGCGGCCCGAGCTGTTCGGTACCCGGATCACCGGTGCGGCCCTGCTGAGCACCCGCGCCGCCCCGCTCACCGGCGCGGAGCGGTCCAGCACCCCGGTGACCGCGCGAGCGCGCACCGGGCTGTCCACCGGCGGTGCCTGGCTGGCGTGGCTGACAGCTCCGCTGGTGGGTTCGGTCCGTCCGTTCCGGTCCCGCCTCGGCCGACGCGCCCTCCGCAGGCAGCTCTTCGCCGGCGATCCCCCCGAGTGGGCGGTGCGTCAGTCCTCCCGGATGTGGCAGGAGACCCCGATGGGGGTGCTGTCGGCCTACCTGCGGAGCCTGGCGACGTACGACGAGAGGGCGGCGATCGCCGTGCTGCGCTCCGTGCCGGTCCTGGTCCTGGCCGGCACGGAGGACCGCACGATCCCCACCCACTCCGCGCCGCGGATGGCCGAGCACATCGGCGATCAGGCCCAGCTGGTCCTGGTGGACGGCGCCGGTCACATGGTGAACACCACCCACGCGGACACCGTGAACGCGGCACTCAGCGCCCTGCTCGACCGGGTGCAGGCGCCCACCACGGCCTGATCCCGCCGCGCCGCCTGATCCCGCTGGGTCGCCCGGATCCTGCTGGGCCGCCCGGATCCTGCTGGGCCGCCCTGAGCCCGCGGGGCCGAACCGAACCGGTCAGGCCTCGACGACGACCTCGATCACCGGGTACCCGGAGGCGCCGTCCGGGGCCACCGGGGTGCGCTCGTCGGTCTGCACCTCGCCGAGCCCGTCGGTGGCCCGGGCGGCGATCACGTGGACGCCCGGGGTCGCCTGCCAGGGCAGGTACCACTGCCGCCAGCAGTCGACGTCGAGGCGCTCGGCCAGCGTCGCGCGCTGCCAGGGGCCGTCGTCGACGCGCACCTCCACGGCCTCGATCCCGCGGGTGGGTGCCCAGGCGACCCCGGCGATCGGGCGCTCCCCGGCGGTGATGGTCCGCCCGGGGCCGGGCACGTCGATCCGGGTCGACGTCTTGATCGGCCCCTCCTTGGCCCAGCCGCGGGGGATCCAGTAGCCGTCGACGTCCCAGTCGGTGAGCTCGATCGCGGAGAGCCACTTGGTCGCGGAGACGTAGCCGTACAGGCCGGGGACCACCAGCCGCGCCGGGAAGCCGTGCTCGGCGGGCAGCGGCTCGCCGTTCATCCCGACCGCCACCATCGCCTCGGTGACGTCCAGGGCGGTGAGGGTGGGGAACCCAGCGGTGAACCCGTCGACCGACCGGCCGATCAGCTGGGTCGCCCCCTCCTGGAGCCCGGCGCGCTCGAGCAGCCGGAACAGCGGGACCCCCTGCCAGCGTGCGTTGCCGACCAGGTCGCCGCCGACCTCGTTGGAGACGCAGGACAGGGTGATGTCGGCCTCGATCTGCGGCATCTCCAGCAGCTCGGCGTAGGTGATGGTGAACGGGTTGTCGACCATCCCCCGGATCTCCAGCTGCCACTCGGCCGGGTCGATGGTGGGCACCCGCAGTGCGGTGTCGATCCGGTAGAACTCCTCGTTGGGGATGAACAGCGGCGTGAGCCCGGGTATCTCCAGGTCGGCGCCCGGGGGGACCGGCCCGGCCGGCCGGACCGGCACGGGCAGCCGGATCGCCGCCCGCAGCTCGGTCAACCGTTCACGCCCCATGAGCAGCCGGCTGCCGACACCGCCGATCACCGCCACCGCGGCTGCGCCGCCGGCCAGCAGGAGGAAGTTGCGGCGGCCCGTCGTCCCGGACCCCTCCGACGGGGGCCCGTACGCGCTCGCCGCGGCCAGCAGGACGTGCAGCAACGCGACCCCGACCGCCGCACCCAGCACCCCGGCGAGCACGGTCAGGACGGGCGAGGCGTCCGGCGCGGCGAGGCCCGCGGCGACGCCGAGGGCGGTGATCAGCACGAACGCGATCGCGCCCGCCACGAACGAACGTCGTGCCAGCAGGCCGGTGCCGGCACCCAGCAGCGCGGCGACCAGCCCGATCGAGGCGAGGAGCACCGGCTTGTCGTTGGTGCCCAGCGCGGCGATCGCCGCGCGCTCCAGCCAGCCGGGCACGCTGTCGATGACGGCGTCCCCCACCGAGATCACCAGCGACGGCACCGCGTCGATGGCGCCGGCGGCCAGCTCGACCACCCCGATCCCGGCCGCAGCCGCCAGCAGCCCGGACAGCGCCGCCTGCGCAGCCGGTGCGCGCCGCGCCGTGTCGTCGTCGCGCGGTTGTTCGACCAGTTGTGGCTCGCCCATGCACCAAGCTTCACCCGACCCGGTCGACGCCACACGTCGAGCCGGGGAACCGACGCCGGATCGTCACGGACGGGTGAGCCCGATCGAGCGGACACGGCGGGAGGACTCGACCGATCGGCCTCCGTGCTCCACGATCACCCGATGACAGAGTCGTCATCCGCCGTCCTGGCCGGCTGGGCCCCCGAGCCCTTCACCAACGCCGGCATCACCCACACCCTGTACACGCGCGGCTCCGGGCCGGGCGTGGTGCTGCTGCCCGAGGTACCGGGCCTGACGCCGGAGGTGCTGGGCCTGGCCGACCACCTGGTCGGCGCCGGCTTCACCGTCACCGTCGTGGAGCTCTTCGGTGACCCGGGCCGGCCGATGAGCCCCGGGTACGCGGCACGCAGCTTCGCCGGGGCCTGCATCAGCCGGGAGTTCCGCGCCTTCGCCAGGCGGGCCGACCGGCCGGTGGCCGAGTACGTCCGCGCCGTGGCCCGCCGGGTGCACGACCGGGTGGGCGGGCCGGGGGTCGGGGTGATCGGCATGTGCTTCAGCGGGGGGTTCGCGCTGGCCTCCGCCGCCGAGCCGGCCGTGCTCGCGCCGGTCGCCAGCCAGCCGTCGACGCCGCTCCCGTTCACCCCGGGCCGCCGGCGGGACCTGGGCATGTCCGACCGGGAGCGCGAGGCTGTCCAGCGGCGGGTCAGCAGCGAGGGCCTGTGCCTGATGGGCCTGCGGTTCAGCGAGGACGCCGCCTCCCCCAGTGACCGCTTCCGGGCCCTGCGCGCGGCGTTCGGCGACGGCTGGCTGCCGGTGTCGCTGAACAACCGGCCGGGCAACGACGCGGGCATCGGCCAGCGCGAGCACCAGGTGCTGACCAGCAAGGACGTCGAGAACCCCGGCCACCCGACCCATGAGGCGCGCGAGCAGGTCGTGGCCTTCCTGCGGGACCGGCTGGCCGTCCAGACCGCCGGCAGTGTGGGCGCCGGGAGGGGCTGACCGCACGGCCCGGCCGGGTCACTCCGGGAGGTAGAGGCAGAACGGGTGGCCGGCCGGGTCGAGCAGCACCCGCACGTCCGGCTGGGGTTGGGACTCGGCGACGGTCGCACCCAGCGACCGGGCGAACTGCACCGCGGCGTCCAGGTCGTCGACGGCGATGTCCAGGTGCGCCTGCATCCGCGGGTCACCGGGGCCGGCCGGCCAGACCGGGGGCACGTGGTCGGCCTCCCGCTGGAACGACAGGCCGGGCCCGCCCGGGCGCAGCGTGGCCCACTCGGGGTCGTCGGTACCGATCGGCCAGCCGAGCAGCGTGGCGTAGAAGCGCGCGAGCCCGCGCGGGTCCGGGGTGTCGAGCACGGTCGCGGTCAGCGTCATCCGCGGTCGGTCGGGCACGGGAGCCTCCTCGGGGTCGATCGGTCCAGCTCAGCACGGTTCCGGCCCGTCAGCGCGGGCACGAGGCCCCCTCCCGTCCGGGAGGGGGCCTCGCACGGTGCGCTCGTCAGCCGGCGCAGATGCCCGCCGGGTCGCTCACCCCGCACTTGTTGGCCCGGAAGGTGATGCCCGGACCGGCCTCCTGCAGCAGCGTGCCGGGGATCGGCCGGGTCACCCAGACGTCCACCGGCTGGTTGTCCACGATCCGGTTCCCGATGACCTCGATGTTCTCCACCAGCCCCGGGCCGGCGACGCCCGGCGGCAGGGTGCCCGGCGGCGGGGCGAAGCTCACCAGCGTCAGCCCACCGGCCGGGTAGTTGACGTCCGCCTGGCCGGGCGGGATGACCGGCCGGTTCCCCTTGATCAGGTTGCCGACGACCCGCACCGAGTCCGCGTTGGTGATCGACATCCCGACCCCGGAGACCAGCTGCTCGCCGCCGCGCCCGGCGATGCAGTAGCGGTTGTTGGCGATCGAGGCGTTCCCCTTGATCGTGAAGTCACCGCCCTGGACCTGCCGGGTGTTGTCCGGGACCTCGGTGACCGCGTCGTCGAAGAAGAGCACGCCGACGCAGTTGCCGGTCACCTTGTTGGCGACGAGCGAGCCGCCGCGCGACTCGCGGACGAAGATGCCGAGGTTGAACCCCTCGACGTAGTTCGCGGTGACCCGGGCGTTCGCACCGTCGGAGTCGCCGATCCCGATCCCGGCGGTGCCGGAGAACCAGGGCGCTCCGCGGTCGACGCCCTTCTCGACGTTGCCGGCGATCGTGATGTCGGTGCTCGCCGCGGCGAGCACGCCGTACCGCTCGTGGCCGATGCCGGAGGTGGCCTTGACGGTGAAGCCGGCTGCCTGCCAGCCGACGATCCCGCTGGCCGGGTGGTTGCGGGTGCCGAGCTTCGCGACGGTGACCGGGCTGTCCGGGTTGAGGAAGAAGATCCCGGAGACGTCGTCGGCGAGCGTGCCGGGGTCGCCCTCGGCGTCCGTGCGCTCGTGGGCCTCCCAGCAGGCGTTGGGCGCGACCTCGGGCAGCGGCGCCCCCTGCCCCCACTCCGGCCAGGTGATCACCGTGGTGTTCGGGCCGGACCCGATGATCTTCAGGCCCTTGCCCTCGACGCAGACGGCCTCCTGGTAGGTGCCGGGTGCGATCTTGATGGTGTCGCCGGAGGACGCCCGGTCGACCGCCGCCTGGATCGACTCCCCCGGGCGCACCACCAGGGTGCTGGGGCCGCCCGCGGCGGCGGTGCCCGCCGGCAGGGCCCCGATGGTCAGTGCTGCAGCCAGGACGATCGTCCGGCCGCGGGTCTGCCAGCTGGTCCGGTCGGCCTTCGCTGTGCTCGTGCTTCTCATTCTCGCCCTCCTGGAAGGAACCGCGCTGGTGAGCCGCGCCGGTGCGGCGCCCACTCCGACGTCCCGGTCCCGCATCGGTCCCGAGGCGAGGACAACCCTCGATGACGCGCCGCACCGCGCCCAGACGCCGCGGGTCGACAACTCCCCCCACCCGAGGTGGCACACCCCGACCGGCGGAGGAGTCGACCCCCGACCTGGGTCGCGTCCCGGACGCGTCCCGGGTCGTAGGTCCTGGTTGTCTCGCGCACCTAAGGTCTGCCGCCCGCCGAGGGATTTGCGGATCGTCCCCGGGTCGCCGTCGACAGCGGGCGGGCGCTGGGAGCACAGTCCCGCCATGCCCCCAGCGCAGGCCGTCGGTGCGCGGCCCCTCGTCGAGCCCCGCCCCGACGACGAGGTGGTGGTGATCGCCGGCCTGACGAAGCGCTACGGGTCGCGCACCGTCGTCGACGACCTCTCCCTCACCGTGCGCCGGGGGGAGGTGTACGGCTTCCTCGGCCCCAACGGGGCGGGCAAGACGACCACCCTGCGCGCCCTCCTCGGCCTGGTGCGCCCGACCAGCGGGACGGCGTCGGTGCTGGGCCGGCCGGCCGGGGCGGCGTCGTCCGGCGTCGGCGCGCTGATCGAGGGCCCCGGTTTCTACCCGTACCTCTCCGGCCGGGAGAACCTCCGGGTGCTGGCCCGGTACGCCGGCGCGCCCGCGGGCCGGGTCGACACGGTGCTGGAGACGGTCGACCTGACCGACCGTGCCCGCGACCGCTACAGCACCTACTCCCTGGGCATGAAGCAGCGGCTGGGCGTCGCCTCCGCGCTGCTCAAGGACCCGGAGCTCGTCGTCCTGGACGAACCGACCAACGGGCTGGACCCCGCGGGCATCTCCGACATGCGAGCCCTGCTCCGCCGGCTCTCCGCCGACGGCCACACCGTGCTGCTGTCCAGCCACCTCCTCGGGGAGGTCGAGCAGGTGTGCGACCGGGTGGCGGTGATCTCCTCCGGCCGGCTGGTCGTCGAGAGCAGCGTCGGTGAGCTGCTCGGGCTCCACCGGCTGGTGATCGAGGCCGAGCCGCTGGGCGAGGCCGCCGCGATCACCACCCGGCTGCTCGGTCCGGAACGGGTCTCCGTCGTCGGCGGGGCCGTGCACGCCCAGGCCGGGCCGGAGGACGCCGCCCGGATCAACCGGGCGCTGGTGCTGGCCGACGTCGAGGTGTCCGGGCTCCGCCAGGAGGCGCAGACCCTCGAGGCGGTGTTCCTGCAGATGACCGGTTCGGAGCTCGCCGCCGCCGGCCCCGATCCGGACGGTCCTCCGGCGCAGCGGACCGGGCGGCTGCCCCGGAGAGGAGCAGCACGGTGAGCACGACGACGGAGACCGGCGGTCCCGGCAGCGGGACGCCGGAGACGGAGCGGCCCGCGAGCGCGACGGCCGGGCCCGGGCGGCCCGCGGAGCCGGCCCACCGGACGGCGGGGTCGCTCGGGGCCATGATCACCGCCGAGCTGACCAAGCTGCTGCGGCGACCGGCGACCTGGGTGCTGCTCGGGCTGTGGCCCGCGCTGCAGCTGGTGTTCAGCACGGTCATCCCCTACGTCAGCTACCAGCGCGGCGCCTCGTTCGAGGGCCTGCCGCCGGAGGCGGTGCTGGCGAGCATGCTGCCGGACCAGCTGGTGCTGAACTCGCTGTCCGGGCTGCCGCTGTTCGGCGGGGCGCTCCTGCTGACCCTCGGCGCCCTGCTGGCCGGCAGCGAGTACGGCTGGGGCACCCTGAAGACCCTGCTCGGCCAGGGCCCCCGCCGGCTCCAGGTGCTGGCGGCCCAGCTCCTGGCGCTGCTCGTCGTGCTGGCCGCGACCGTGGTGGTGAGCTTCGCGCTGACCGCGCTGGCCAGCGGGGCGATCGCCGCCGGCGAGTCCGCGGCCGCCGACTGGCCGACGGTCGGCCGGCTCCTCCGGGGGCTCGGCGGCGGACTGCTGATCGCGGCCACCTGGGGGGCCCTGGGCCTGCTGCTCGGGCACGCCCTGCGCAGCACTGCCCTCCCGATCGCCCTCGGGCTGGTCTGGGTGCTGGCCGTGGAGAACCTGATCGTGAACGTCGCCGCACCGCTGCTCGGGGCGTTCGACACCGCCCAGGCCGCGTTGCCCGGGGTCAACGCCGGTTCGCTGGTCGCTGCGCTCGCCGGACCCGGTGCGACCCTCCGCACACCCGGGGTGGCGGCGATCGTCGACGGAGCCCAGGCCGCCGGGGTGCTGGCCGGGTTCCTCGTGCTCTTCACGGCACTCACCGCGCTGCTGCTGACCCGACGCGACGTCGTCTGAGCGCGGACCGGCCCTCCGCACCCCGGGTGCGCGGAGGTGCGGAGGGCCGGTCCCGTGTTCAGGCGGCCGGGGCGTGGTCCCGGTTGACCAGGATGGCCAGCTGCGTCCGGGTCCGGACGTCGAGCCGGCGCATCACCGCCGTCAGGTGGCTCTTCACCGTTGCCGAGCTGAGGAACAACCGCCCGGCGATCTCCTCGTTGCTCAGCCCCTGCGCGACGAGCTCGGCCACCTCACGCTGACGCTCGGTCAGCCGGTCGAGGGCCCGGGTCACCGCGGTGGGCCGCGGCACCTCCCCGGTCAGGTGGCGCACGAGCTGACTGGTCACGGCGGCGTCGAGGGCGGGCTCCTGGCGGGCGAGCGCGCGCACCGCCTCGACCAGCCGCTGCGCGGCTGCGCGGCGCGGCAGGAAGCCGCGGACCCCGCACTGCAGGACGTCCATCAGGCTGGTACGGCTGCCGCCGTTCGCCTCGGCGAGCACGAGCACACCGATCCCGCGCTGGCACAGCTCGCGGAGCACCGGCAGCGCGGCGCTGCCGACCAGGCTCTGCCGGACGACGACGACCCGGCTCCCCGGGCCGTCGGCGGCAGCCAGCACCTCCGCCAGGTCAGCGGTCTCGGCGACGACCGCGATGTCGGGCTGCGCCTCGAAGACCGTGCGGAGCCCGAGGCGGAAGACCTCCTGGTCCTCGCAGAGCAGCACCCGCACCAGGGGCCGGGGCGGACGCTGCGCACACGGCCGGAGGTCGGACCGGGGCGGGGCAGGAGCCGGCCCGACCACCACGTCGTGCAGCAGGTCCCGGGCACGCGGCGGATCGGCCGGAAGAAGGCGGGCGCCGGCGCGCCGCGGATCGATCACTGGGTCGGCAAGGCTCATGCGGACTCCCCCTGTTGCTGCCGCGACGAGCGCCCCTGACCTCCCCGACGGTTCGGCGGGAGCTGCGGTGACAGAACGGTAACGGACAATCGAGTGTGGGTGTCGGTTCTCGTCCACGGAACTCACAGCCTGCGCTCAGGCCTGCAGGTCGCCGGCGGTGCGGTGGAAGTGGATCGCCAGCTGGGTGCGGTCCCGCAGCCCCAGCCGGCGCAGCGCCACCGTGATGTGCCCCTTGACGGTCGCCCGGCTGACCTCGAGCCGCTCGGCGATCTCCGCGTTCGTCAGGCCCTCGGCGACCAGCCGGGACACGGCCAGCTGCCGGGCGGTCAGCGCCCCGGTGGACGACGCCCGCGAGCCGTCGGCGTGCCGCGGGGCGTCGTCGAGCCGGTGCAGCAGCTCACCGGTGGCGGCCGCGTCGAGCACCACCTCGCCCTGGGCCACCGCCCGCACCCCGTCGACCAGGCGCTGCGGGCTGACCGTGGTGTGCACGTAGCCGCACGCACCGGCCTGGAGCGCGTCGACCAGCTCGCCGCCTGCCCCGGGCTCACCCAGCAGGATCACCCGCACCCCCAGCTCGCTCAACGAGCGCACGAGCTCCGCCACGACCGGCCCCCAGGCGCCCAGGCCGAGCACGGTGACGTCGGGCCGGAGCCGGGCGGCGAGGAGGAGCGCCTCGGCCGCCGAACCCGCGTCGGCGACCACGCGCAGGTCCGTCGCCCGGAGCAGCACCGCGCGCAGCCCCTGCCGCAGCACCTCGTGGTCGTCGCAGATCAGCACCCGGAAGGGGACGCCGTCGCTCCCGGACAGCACCTCCGGGGCCGTGCCTGCGTACGGGTCGCCGGTCATCCCTGTCAACTCCGCTCGTGACGGGCGCGGGGCGATCGCCTGGACACCACCGGTCTCGGAAGTTAGGGGATGACGCACGGTGAACGCCACCGCGTTGGGCGCGTTCAGCCCGAATGCGGCGCCGGTTCATACCCGGGTCGTGGTCCCTGCGCTCCAAGGTGCGCTCCGTGACCACTCCGGGTGGTGGAGGTGACCGACGGCGGGCGGGCCACCCCGCGCGTCCGGCGGGCACCGCCGCCCCCCCCTCCGGAGGACGCGCCCACCCCTCCCCCGCCCCTGGGTGCGCCCCCGGAACCGCCCGTCCGGCCGATGCCCGAGCACCCCCCGCCGCCCTAGCGTTCGCCTCGTTCGTCCGGTCCCGACGCCGTAGGAGCAGCCGTGCACGAGACGATGATCATCGCGAAGATGGACCCGGCCGACGCCGACGACGTGGCCGCCGTCTTCGGGCGCTACGACGCGACGTCGATGCCGCACGAGATCGGGGTGCGACACCGGTCGCTCTTCCAGTTCCACGGGCTCTACGTGCACCTGATCGGCTTCGACCGCCCCCCGGCCGAGTCCATGCAGGTCGCCCAGTCGCTGCCGGCCTTCCGTGCCGTGAGCGAGGACCTCAAGCCCTACATCGAGGCCTACAGCCCCACTTGGCGCTCACCGCAGGACGCGATGGCCCGCCGCTTCTACCACTGGACGTCCTCGCCCGAGTGAGGCGAGCGGCAGCACACGGTTGAGAGGCCGACATGACACGTTCCTCGATGACCACGCCCGGGGTGCCCGCACCCCGGGTAGCGGCGGACTGGACCTCCTGCCCCGCCTGCGGGTGGCTGCTGTACCGGAAGCGACTCGAGCGCGATCTGCACGTCTGCCCGGAGTGTGACGCGCACCTCCGGCTCGGCGCCCGGGCCCGCATCGACCAGCTCGTCGACCCCGGCAGCTTCACCGAGACGGTCTTCCCGCAGCGCGACGGGGACCCGCTCGCCTTCACCGACCTGCGCCCCTACCCCGACCGGCTGCGCGACGCCGCGCACCGCTCCGGGGAGTCCGAGGCGGTCGTGGTGGGGGTGGCCACGATCGGCGGCACCCCCGTGACCCTGGCCGTCATGGACTTCGGCTTCCTCGGCGGCAGCATGGGCGTGGAGGTCGGGCGCCGGGTGAGCGGCGCCGCCGCGCTGGCGCTCGAGCGCGGGCTGCCGCTGCTGGCCGTGTGCGCCAGCGGTGGGGCCCGGATGCAGGAGGGCGTCTTCTCCCTCTTCCAGATGGCCCGGGTCAGCGAGGCCTTCGGCCGGCTCCACGAGGCGGGGTCGTTCTCCGTCTGCGTGCTCACCGACCCCACCTACGGGGGCGTGTCCGCGTCGTTCGCCACCCTCGCCTCGGTCCTCGTCGGTGAGCGTGGTGCGCACGTGGGCTTCGCCGGCCCGCGGGTCGTGCAGGAGACGATCCGGGCCGAGCTCCCCGACGACTTCCAGACCGCGGAGTTCCTGCTGGCCCACGGGCTGGTCGACCGGGTGGAGAGCCGGGCCGAGCTGCGCCCGCTGCTGGCCCGGCTGCTGGCCCTGCACGCGCCGGACAGGCCACGGGGAGCAGCCGAGGACGAGCCGGACGCCCCCTCCGCAGACGACACACCGCCGCTGGACAGCGACCCGTGGGAGGTCGTCCAGCGGGCCAGGGTCGTCGAGCGGCCGACCACCCTGGACTACCTGCACACCGCCTTCGACGACTTCGTCGAGCTGCACGGCGACCGCGCCTTCGGCGACGACCCGGCCCTGGTCGGCGGGGTGGCCTCGATCGGCGGACACTCCGTCGTCGTCCTCGGGCACGAGAAGGGGCACTCGGTCCGCGAACGGGTGGCCCACCAGTTCGGGATGCCCCACCCGGAGGGCTACCGCAAGGCGATGCGGCTGCTCGGGCACGCGGAGACGCACTCGATGCCGGTCGTCACGCTGGTCGACACCCCGGGCGCCCACCCGGGACCCGAGGCGGAGGAGCACGGCCAGTCCCACGCGATCGCCGAGATCATCATGCGCAGCAGCCGGCTGCGGGTGCCGGTGGTCTCGGTGGTGACCGGGGAGGGCGGCAGCGGCGGCGCACTGGCGCTGTGCACCTCCGACCGGCTGCTGGTGCTGGAGAACGCCTACCTGTCGGTGATCAGCCCCGAGGGCTGCGCCGCCATCCTGTGGCGGACGGCCACCGCCGCACCGACCGCCGCCCGGGCCATGCGGCTGGGCGCGGCCCACCTGTACCGGTCCGGCATCGCCACCGCCGTGGTCCCCGAGCCCCCGGGCGGGGCCCACACCGACCCCGCCGCGGCGGCGCGGCTGCTCCGCGCCGCGATCCGCCGGGAGCTGGACGAGCTCGCCGGCCAGGACGTCGAGACCCTGCTCGCGGCCCGGTCGCGGCGGTTCTCCCAGATCGACGTCGACGACGGCCGGCCGGTGCGGGCCCTGCAGCCCGTCCTGCCGGTGGAGCAGTGACCGTGCGCCCCGGGGAGCTCGCCCAGCGAGCCGAGGTGCCCGGCCCCCCGGCCGGGGAGGACGACGCGGTCCGCTCGCTGCGCGAGGACGTGCTGCACCTGGCCCGGACCCTGCCCGCGGGGCTGCGCCGGCTCACCGTGCGCAGCGGGGACAGCTCGATCGAGGTCGAGTGGGCCGCCGAGGACCACGCGGCGGTCGACACGCCCGGCGTCCCCGGGCAGCGCAGTCTCATCCTCGCGACCGACCCCGCCGCCGAACCGGAGGTGCCGGCGGACCTCACCGCCGTCCACGCGCCCCTGGTCGGCACGTTCTACGCGGCGCCCGCACCGGACGCCGGGCCGTTCGTGCAGGTCGGGGACGAGGTCGAGGCCGGTCAGACGCTCGGGATCGTCGAGGCGATGAAGCTGATGAACCCGATCGTGGCCGACGAACCGGGCGTGGTCGCCCAGGTCGTCGTCGGGGACGCCGAGTCGGTCGAGTACGGGCAGGTGCTGATGTACCTGCGCTGCGACGGGGCCCCCCGGTGATCAGCCGGCTGCTCATCGCCAACCGCGGTGAGATCGCCGTCCGGATCGCCCGCGCCTGCCGGGAGCTCGGCATCGAGGTGGTCGCCGCCTGCTCCACCCCCGACCGGGGTTCCGCGGTCGCGGAGATGGCCGACGAGTCCGTCCACATCGGTCCCGCCGCGCCACGGCACAGCTACCTGCACGTGCCCAACCTGATCGAGGCGGCGCTGCGCACCGGCGCGGACGCCGTGCACCCCGGGTACGGCTTCCTCTCCGAGGACCCCGACTTCGCCGAGATCTGCCAGAAGGAGGGGCTCACCTTCGTCGGCCCGCCGCCGGAGGTCATGCAGCAGATGGGCAACAAGGCCACGGCCCGGCGGCTGATGACCGACGCCGGCCTGCCGCTGCTGCCCGGGGTCGTCGAGCCCGTCCGGACGGCGGACGAGGGCCGCGCCATCGCCGACGCGATCGGCTACCCGGTGATCATCAAGGCCGTCGCCGGCGGAGGTGGCCGCGGGATGACCGTGGTGACCGACCCGGCGGACTTCGCCGAGGCCTTCGCCAGCACCCGGGCGATCGCCCGGGCGGTCTTCCGCGACGCCACCGTCTACGTGGAGCGCTACCTGACCCGCGCCCGGCACGTGGAGGTCCAGGTCCTCTGCGACGCGCACGGCTCGGGCGTCTCGCTCGGCGAGCGGGACTGCTCCCTCCAGCGGCGGCACCAGAAGCTGCTGGAGGAGGGCCCGGCCGGTCACCTCTCCCCCGAACAGCGGGAGGAGCTGGGGGCGCTGGCCGTGCAGGGCGCGCTCTCGGTCGGCTTCACCGGGGCCGGCACCGTCGAGTTCCTCGTCGACGCGGCGGGCGCGTACTTCATGGAGATGAACGCGCGGATCCAGGTCGAGCACCCGGTCACCGAGATGCTCACCGGCGTCGACCTGGTCCGCGAGCAGCTGCTGGTCGCCGGCGGGCGGCGGCTCCAGCTGCGGCAGGAGGACGTCGTCCCGCGCGGGGCCGCGATCGAGTGCCGGATCAACGCCGAGGACCCCACCCGCGGCTTCGCCCCGGCACCCGGGCACCTGGACGTCCTGCGCCCGCCGGGCGGCCCGTGGACGCGGTTCGACACCGGCTACCGGCAGGGCGACGACGTCAGCCCGCACTACGACTCGCTGCTGGGCAAGCTCATCGTCTGGGCACCCGACCGCGACCAGGCGATCCGGCGGATGGACCGCGCGCTGGCCGAGCTGCGGGTCGAGGGCCCCGGCCTGCGCACCACCGTCGACCTGCACCGGGCCCTGCTGCGCCATCCCGACGTGTGCGCCGACCGCCACGACATCGAGTTCCTCGACCGCGCGCTGCCCGACCTGCTCGTGCAGGCCGCGACCCTCGGCGAGCGCTCGATCACCGGGCTCCCGGTCCCGCACGGCCCCCTCCAACTCGTCCCGGCCCCCGAGCAGCACCGGCCGGAGGCTCCCGCCCCTGCCCCGTCCCAGGAAGGAACACCGCCATGTCCGCCGCACCCATGTCCGACGCACCCATGTCCCACGCCCCGTTCACCCTCGACGACCTGATGGACCTGCTGTCGGAGAAGGCCGGTCTCCCGCCGGAGTCGCGCACCACCGACCCCGACGCGCACTTCTCCGACATCGGGCTGGACTCGCTGGCCTTCCTCTCCATGCAGACGGAGCTGCACGACCGCTTCGGCACCGAGATGCCCGACGACGACGCGGAGCGCTACACGCTCGGCGACATCGTCGAGAAGGTCTGCGCTGCCCAGTCCCAGCCGGCCTGAAGAAGGACCCCGTCCTCCTCACGCCTCGCGAGCTCGGCGCGAGCCTCTGGACGGGGCCGAACCACACCGTCACATCCCCTCGACCACCGGAGGACCCAGATGAGCGCTCCCGAGAACACCGGTCGGACCGTCGGCCACACCGACAACTCGATCTTCATCGACGCCGACATCGACCACGTGTGGCGGATGACCAACGACCTGCCGTCCTGGCCGGACCTGTTCACCGAGTACGCCGAGGTCGAGGTGCTCGCGCACACCGGCTCGACCTTCCGGTTCCGGCTCAAGATGCACCCCGACGAGAGCGGCCGGGTCTGGAGCTGGGTCTCCGAGCGGACGCTCGACGAGGCCCGGCACGAGGTGGTGGCCCACCGCGTCGAGCCCGGCCCCTTCGAGTTCATGGACATCCGGTGGAGCTACGCCCCGGAGGGCACCGGCACCCGGATGCGGTGGGTGCAGGACTTCCGGATGCGCCCGGAGGCCCCCATCGACACCGCGGGCATGACCGAGCGGATCGACGCCAACAGCAAGGTCCAGATGGCTGTCATCCGGGACAAGGTGGAGGCGGCAGCCCGGCATCCGGAGCCTGCTCGGTGACCGGCTCCCGCACCGGGGCGGCCGTCGTCCTCCCGGGCGAGTGGACCACCGCACCCGGTGCCCTGGAGCCGTGGCTGCCCGACCCGGTCGCCCGGGACGTCGTGGCCGAGGCCTCCGACGTCCTGGGCCGGGACGTCGTCGCGTGGTGGGGCGACCCGCTCAACCTGCACGACCCGGCGGTGGCCCACCTGGCCTCCCTCGTGGTCGGGGTGGCGGGCGCCCGCAGCCTGGCGCACGCCGGCCTGCAGCCGGTCGCCCTCGCCGGGCACGGCGTCGGCGAGTACGCAGCGCTGGTGGCCGCCGGCGCCCTGCGCCTGGACCAGGTGGTCGACCTCGTCGACTGCCGGGCCGAGATGCTGGCGCACTCACCGCGCCCGTCCTCCGCCGGGATGGCCGCCGTCGTGGGGCCGGGGGCCGGCGACGTCGCCCGCGCGGTGATCGCGGACCTGGGGGACACCTCGGGCCTGGCGATCGCCGCGTACGACGGCCCGGCCCAGGTGGTGCTCTCCGGCTGGTGCCCGGAACTGGCCCATGCCCGGGAGGCCGTCCTCGCCGCCGGCCTGGACCTGGTCCGGTTGCCGGGGCGGGCCGCCGGCCACGGCCCGCTGATGCAGTCGATCGCCGCCCGCCTGACCGACTCGTTCGACGAGCTGGACTGGTCCGTCCCGGACGTGCCCGTCCTGTCCAACGTCGACGCCCGGCCCTCCCGCGACCCGGAGCACCTGGCCGGCTGCCTGCACCGGCACCTGACGTCGCCGGTGCAGTGGGAGGCCACCGCGCACGCCCTGGTGGAGGAGGCGGGAGCGACCTGGGTCGTCGAGGTCGGCGCCGTCCCGACCCTGGGTCCGCTCATCCGCCAGGTCCACCCCGACCTCCCGGTCCGCCTGGCCCCCGGACCGGGGCTGCCCGACCCGCCCGCACGTCCAGCACACGCGCTCACCGGCGCTGCGCCCAGCAGAGGAGAGAGATGACCACCATCCAGCACCCCACGACGAAGGTGCACTGCGGGCCCACCGTGTCCCGGTCCGACGCCGCCCCCAACCGCCGTCGCGGCGGTGACATCCGGGTGCTGCTCTCGCCGACCAGCGTGGGCGCCACCGCCGGGTTCATGGGCACGCTCACCCTGGAGCCGGGAGAGGTGGTGACCGAGCACTGGCACCCGTACTCCGAGGAGTTCCTCTACTGCGTCTCCGGCGACGTCCTGGTCACGCTGGACGGTGAGGAGCGCCGGCTGGGCGGCGAGTCGGCGCTGCACATCCCGATCGGGGTCCGGCACCGGATCGTCAACGACGGCGCCGAGCCGGCGTTCTTCGTCTTCCTGGCCGGCCCGCTGGCCCCCCGGCCGGAGCTCGGCCACGTCGACACCGAGCCCTCGCCGGGCTCCATGGGCGTCCGGTGAGCACCACCGGGCGCACCACCGGGCGCCGGGTCGTCATCACCGGGATCGGCGTCGTCGCACCCGGTTCGATGGGCCGCGAGGGCTTCTGGGAGATGATCACCGCCGGCCGGACGGCGACCCGGCGGATCACCTTCTTCGACCCCGGCCGGTTCCGGTCCCAGGTCGCCGCCGAGGTCGACTTCGACGGGCGCCGGCAGGGCCTGACGGCGCACGAGGTGTTCCGCAACGACCGCTTCGTGCAGATGGCCATGGTCGCCGCCGACGAGGCGGTCGCCGACAGCGGGCTGGCGTTGGGCAGCGGAGCCCTGGAGGGCCCCGATCCCGACCGGGTGGGCGTCGTCCTCGGCAGCGCCGTCGGGGCCACCATGCGGCTGGAGAACGAGTACGTGGCGGTCAGCGACGCCGGCACGCACTGGCTGGTCGACCCGCAGTACGCCTCGCAGTTCCTGCACCACGCCCTGGTGCCCAGCTGCGGCGCCACCGAGCTCGCCGTGCGCTTCGGTGCCCACGGGCCGGCCACCGTGGTCTCCACCGGCTGCACCTCCGGCATCGACGCCGTGGGCTACGGCAGCCAGCTGATCGAGGACGGCGACGCCGACGTCGTCCTCGCCGGGGCCAGCGACGCCCCCATCTCCCCGATCTCCATGGCCTGCTTCGACACGATCCGGGCGACCACCGGCAACAACGACGACCCGGCGCACGCCGCTCGGCCGTTCGACGCCCGCCGCGACGGTTTCGTGATGGGCGAGGGCTCCGCGGTGCTGGTGCTGGAGGAGCTCGAGCACGCCCGCCGGCGGGGCGCGGACGTCTACTGCGAGGTCAGCGGCTACGCCAACCGGTGCAACGCCCACCACATGACCGGGCTGCGCCCCGACGGGGTGGAGATGGCCGAGGCCATCCGGCTGGCGCTGGACCAGGGCCGGATCGACGCCGACGAGGTGGGCTACGTCAACGCGCACGGCTCGGGGACCAAGCAGAACGACCGGCACGAGACGGCCGCGGTGAAGTTGAGCCTCGGGCCGACCGCCCAGCGGGTCTCGATGAGCTCGATCAAGTCGATGATCGGCCACTCGCTGGGCGCGATCGGCTCGATCGAGATCGCCGCCACCGCGCTCGCGGTGCAGCGCGGGGTGGTGCCCCCGACGGCGAACTACGCGGTGCCCGACCCCGAGTGCGACCTGGACTACGTGCCCAACACCGCCCGGGAGCAGAAGGTCGACGTCGCGCTGTCGGTGGGCAGCGGGTTCGGCGGCTTCCAGTCCGCGATCGTGCTCGCCCACCCGACGAGGAGGACACCATGACGGAACTGGTGGTGACCGGGATCGGCGTGGTCGCGCCGACCGGCGTGGGCGTGGAGGCGCACTGGTCCTCCCTGGTGCGGGGCGAGCCGGCCATCCGGCCGATCGTCGGCTTCGACCCGGCGCAGTACGGCGTCTCCCTCGCCGGGCAGGTGACCGGCTTCGTCCCCACCGACCACGTCGACCCACGGCTGATGGTGCAGACCGACCGGTGGACCTGGATGTCGCTGGCGGCGGCCACGCTCGCCGCGCAGGACGCCGGGTACAGCGCACCGGAGGACGCCTACGCGACCTCGGTGTTCCTGGCCGCGGGCTCCGGCGGCAACGAGTTCAGCCAGCACGAGATCCAGGGGCTGTGGGCCAAGGGACCCAAGTCGGTCGGCGCGTACCAGTCGATCGCCTGGTTCTACGCGGCCAGCACCGGCCAGATCTCCATCCGGGACGGCTACAAGGGGCCCTCCGGGGTCGTGGTGAGCGAGGGGGCGGGCGGGCTGGACAGCATCGGCTGGGCCCGCCGGGTGGTGCGCCGGGGTACCCCGGCGGTGCTGGTCGGGGGCACCGAGGCCGGGGTGACCCCGTACGCCCTGCTCTGCCAGGCGACCAGCGGCCGGCTCTCCACGGCGACGGCCCCCGAGGACGCCTACAAGCCGTTCGACCGGCGCGCCTCGGGCCACGTCGTCGGCGAGGGCGGCGCGATCCTGCTGGTCGAGGAGCCCGGCGCCGCCCGGGCCCGCGGGGTGGAGCGGGTGTGGGGGGAGGTGGCCGGCCACGGCGCCACGCACGACGCCCACCACCACGCCGATGCCGCTCCCGACGCCCGGCAGTACGCCCGGGCCATCCAGCTCTCCCTCGCCGACGCCGGGATCACCCCGGAGGAGGTCGACCTGGTCCTCGCCGACGGGGCCGGCGTGCCGGAGCTGGACGCCCTCGAGCTGGAGGCGCTGCAGCGGGTGTTCGGCGGGCGCGCCGACCCGGTCCCGGTGACCGCGCCGTCGTCCTGGACCGGCCGGCTGATGGCCGGCGGCTCGGCGCTCAACGTGGCCACCGGACTGCTGGCCATGCGGGACGGGATCGTGCCCGGCACCGCGTACCTCGACGACCCCGTCGACGCCCCCGGCCTCGACCTCGTCCAGCACAGCCGCGCCCAGCAGGTCGAGACGGTCGTCGTCCTCGCCCGGGGGTTCGGCGGCTTCAACAGCAGCCTGGTGCTGCGCCGGCCCGCCGAGGAGAGGACGTCATGACGACAGTGCAGGAGGCGACGGGGGAGGACGCCGCCACGGCCACCGCCGCCGAGCCGGGCGGCGCGGTCCGCACGCTGCTGCGGATGCGGGTGCGGGAGGGCTGCGAGGAGCGGTTCGAGGAGGCGTGGCGCACGGCGGCGGTCCAGATCGCCGGGGAGCCGGGCAACGTCAAGCAGGAGCTGATGCGGGACGCCGACGACGCCCGCACCTTCCTGATCGTCGGCGAGTGGGCCGACCGGGCTGCGGCGGACGCGTTCGGCCGGTCCGCCGCCCGGGAGGCGCTGACCGCCTCGCTCCGCGACCTGCGGGAGGACGCCGACCGCAGCACCTACGAGATCCGCTACGGCATCGCCGGGGGCGAGCAGGCCTCGCACGTCCGGGTGGACATCAGCACCCGGGTGGCCCCGGGCGAGGAGGAGGCGTTCGAGCGGGCGTACGCCATCGTCACCGACCGGCTGCGCGGGACGCCCGGCCTGATCCGGGAGGAGCTGCTCCGGGAACCGGGCTCGGACGTCTTCCACATCTTCGCCGAGTGGGAGTCCGACCAGGACTTCCGCAACTGGGTGGACGACCCCTCGCACGCCGACCAGAGCGGGCCGCTGATCCGCTGGCTGTCGGTCTTCTTCGAGCGCAAGCTCTACGAGATCCGCTTCCGCCCGCAGGAGGCCGGGGTCCGCGGGGTCCGGGCCACCCGCCCCGCGCCGGCTCCTGCGGCGCCGGAGACCACCAGCGTGCCGGCGCCCCGGACCGAACCGGCGGTCGCGGCCACCCCTCCGCCGGTGGAGGTCCCGACCCGGACCGCGTGCGAGGTGCTGGTGGTCGGCGCGGGCCCGACCGGGCTGACCGCGGCGATCGAGCTGGCCCGGCGGGGCATCGCCGTCCGGGTGGTGGACAAGCGCAGCGGGCCCGCCGCCCAGGCGGACAAGGCCATCGGCGTGCACTGCCGGACGATGGAGATCTGGGAGGACCAGGGCATCGTCACCGAGGCGATGGACGCCGGCAGCTGGCTGCACGGGCAGACCGTGTTCGTCAACGGCAAGCAGACCCACCAGGTCGACTGGTCCGGCCTGGAAGAGCTGCCCTACGCCCACCTGGGGCTGCCGCAGTACGAGACCGAGCGGATCCTCGGGGACCGGCTGACCTCCCTCGGCGTCCCGGTCGACCGGGGGGTCGAGCTCGCCGGCTTCACCCAGGACGACGACGGCGTGACCGCCGAGCTCGTCGACGCGGCGGGCAACCGGTCGAGCACCCGCGCGCAGTACCTGGTCGGCGCCGACGGGTCGGGGAGCGCGGTCCGGGAGCAGCTCGGCCTCACCTTCGACGGCGGCCTGTCGATGTTCCCGCAGCTGTTCATGCTCGGGGACGTCGACGTCGACTGGGAGATGCCGCCGGGGCACCTGGTGCGCTGGGTGCGGATCGAGGAGGACGGCGACTTCACCGGGATGCTGGTGTGCGTGCCGCTCAAGGGCCACCACCGCTACCGGGTGGCGACGCTGGCACCGCAGCGGCTGCAGAAGACGATCGGCAGCGGCGTCGTGCCGCCCGGGTTCTGGAAGGAGTACGACCCACCGGGGCTCGCCGACATCCAGGCCGCGATCGACGACCTCGGCCCGGCCGGGACGACGGCGAGCAACCTGCGCTGGTCGTCGATCTTCCGGGTCAAGCACGGCATCGTCGACCGGTACCGCACCGGCCGGGTCTTCGTCGCCGGGGACGCCGCCCACCTGCACCCGCCGGCCGGGGGCCAGGGCATGAACACCGGGATCCAGGACGCCTGGAACCTGGCCTGGAAGGTCGCCCTCGCCGTCCGCGGGCAGGCCGCACCCGGCCTGCTGGACAGCTACGAGGCCGAGCGGCGGCCCGCCGGCAAGGCGATCGTCGACCGCGCCGTGGCCGTCGCGTTCACCGACGAGATGGACATGGACGACGAGCGGGCGCAGTTCCTGCTCGAGATGCAGATGACGATGAACTACGCCGGCAGCCCGCTGGTCGGGGAGGCCACCGGCCCGGCCGGGTTCACCGGCGGGCCGTTGCCCGGGCACCGGGCACCGGACGTGCTCGGGCTGCGCCGGTTCGGGGTCGCGCACGACCTGCGGCTGTTCGACCTCACCCGGGGCACGCACGCCACCCTGCTGCTGACCGCCGGGGACGGGACGAGCGCCGAGGAGCTGCAGGCCCTGGAGGAGCTGGCCGCGTCCGTCCGCCGGTCGACCGGGGGCCAGGTGCGCCCCTACCTGGTCGCCGGTCCGGACGTCGCCGTCCCGCCGTTGGTGGACCTGCCGGTCCTGCGGGACGCCCGGGGTGCGTTCGCCGCCGCCTACGGCACGGGCGGGGCGGGGGCGGCGGCCTACCTGGTGCGGCCCGACGGGCACGTCGGCTTCCGCACCCGACCGGTCAGCGAGCCGGCCCTGCGCGAGCACCTGGCGGGGGTGTTCACCGGCTGAGGTCCGGCCCCGCGTGGCCGGCGCCGGCCGGCCACGCGGGGCCCCCGGTCAGCTGTTCGCGGCGATGAACTCCTCCGGGTCCTTGTCCCGGATCGGGATGCCGGCGGCGTGCGTGGCCTCGTAGGTCAGGAACTGCACGGCGATGTCGTGCCGGACCTGCAGGTCGGCGTGGTGCCGGAAGTCGAGCAGGTCCTCCCGCTCCTCCTCGGCCATGTGGTCGTCGTTGGCCTTGCGCGCCTCCCACACCGCCGTCCACCACTCGTCGCTGCCGACCTGGTGGTCCTGGGTCTTCCGGACGGCGTCCCGGATCTCGTTGTGGTCGGAGACCGCGTCCTCGACCTCGTCGTGCACGCCGCCGTCCGGGTTGCCCTTCCCGAGCTTCAGGACCTGCGGGTAGAAGTACTTCTCCTCGCCCTCGGCGTGCACCTCGAGGAAGGCGGCCAGCCGGTCCCACATGGCGCCCAGCGCCTCGTTGTCGCCGCGGGGCATCTCGTCGAGCAGCGCGAACATGCGCCGCTGCTGGTGGTGCTGCTCCAGGATGATCTCGGTGATGTCCATGGTGGGTCGTTGCCCCGGGCGACGGGTCGGGATGCGCCGTCCGCCGATCGGACTCGGCGTGCACCTTCCGGTTGAGGTATCTCAGCACTAAGGTTTCTCGGCATGAGCACTCGCCGGGTCCGCATCGGGATCGACACGGGCGGCACCTTCACCGACGTGGTCGCCGTCGACGAGGAGACCGGGGAGGTCTCCACCACCAAGACGCCGTCCACCCCGAGCGACCCGGCCGACGGCTTCCTCGCCGGTGTGCAGAAGGTGCTCGGCCAGCTGGGCCTGGACGGGTCGTCGGTGACCGCGGTCAGCCACGGGACGACGGTCGCCACCAACCAGCTGCTCGAGGGCAAGCTGGACCGGATCGGCTTCATCACCACCGAGGGCTACGGGTCGGTGCTGGAGATCGCCCGGCAGTCGGTGCCCGACGGCTACGGCAACAGCTACTTCTGGGTCAAGCCGCCGCGGATCGTGCCGGCCGACCTGGTCCGCACCGTGCGCGGGCGGCTCGACGTCAGCGGCGCCGAGGTCCGGCCCTTCTCCGCCGAGGACGCCGTCGCGGCCGCCCGGTTCTTCCGGGACGCCGGGATCACCACGATCGGCGTCTGCTTCCTGCACTCCTACGCGAACGACGCCCACGAGCGGGCGATGCTCGACGTGATCCACGTGGAACATCCGGGCGCCGTGGTCTCGATCAGCTCCCAGGTGCTGCGCGAGTACCGCGAGTACGAGCGCTCGGTGACCACGCTCGTCGACGCCGCGGTGAAGCCGAAGGTCGGCGCCTACGTCACCAACATCCGCCGCCGCCTCGACGAGATCGCCCCCGCCGTCCCCTTCTACGTGATGAAGAGCAACGGCGGCGTGCTCAGCGCGGCGGAGGTGGTGCACCAGCCGATCACCACGATGCTCTCCGGCCCCGCTGCGGGCGCGCTGGGCGCCGCGTTGATCGCCGGCACCGCCGGGTTCGACCGAGTGCTCACCTGCGACGGCGGCGGCACCTCCACCGACGTCACCGTGGTCATCGACGGCGAGCCGACGCTGACCACCGAGGGCTCGGTCGGCGACTACCCGTCCAAGATCCCGATGATCGACGTCGTCACCGTCGGCGCCGGCGGCGGCTCGATCGCCTGGCTGTCGCCGGAGGGCACGCTCAAGGTGGGGCCGAAGTCGGCCGGCGCCGACCCGGGCCCGATCTGCTACGACAACGGGGGCGAGCAGCCCACCGTCACCGATGCGCACGTCGTCCTCGGCCGGATCCCCCCGCACCTGCTGGGCGGGGAGATCCCGCTGTCGGTCGACGCGGCCCGGGCCGGGCTGGCGAAGCTGGCCGGCGAGCTGGGCCTGTCGGTGGAAGCGCTGGCCAGCGGGATCCTGGAGATCTCGGCGTGGAACCAGGCCAACGCGCTGCGCCAGGTCACCGTCGCCCGTGGCCTCGACGTCCGCGACTTCACCCTCACCACCTTCGGCGGCTCCGGCTCGCTGCTGGCCTGCCGGCTGATGGACGTGCTGGGGCTGCCGCGCACGCTGGTGCCGCCGAACCCGGGCAACGTCAGCGCCTTCGGCCTGCTGACCGTCGACGTCCGCAACGACTACGTGCAGACCATGGTCGCCCGGCACGCCGACGTCTCCCCCGCCACCCTGGCCACCGCCTTCGCCGACCTGGAGGGCCAGGCCGAGGTCGCCCTGGACGGCGAGGGGTTCCCGCGCGGCGAGCAGCGGATGCAGCGCACCGCCGACCTGCGCTACGTCGGCCAGGCGTTCGAGGTGCGGGTCCCGGTCGGTGCGGGCGACCTGGACCAGGCGGCGATCGACGCGGTGGCCACCGCCTTCCACGCGGCGCACCGCCAGCTCTACGGCTACGACTTCGCCACCGATCCGCGCCAGGCGGTGGAGTGGGTGAACCTGCGGGTGAGCGGGATCGGCCCGATCCGCCGGCCCGAGATCGTCGAGCCGGCACCGTCCGACCGCGACGCCCGCCGCGGCACCCGGCCGGTGTTCTTCGACGAGTGGGTCGAGGCGCCGCTGTTCTGGCGACCGGACCTCTCCCCCGGCGACGTCGTCGCCGGTCCGGCGATCGTCGAGGAGTTCGGCTCCACCGTCCCGGTGCACCCGGGCTTCTCCGCCACCGTCGACCGATTCGGCAACCTGCTGCTCACGAAGGAGACCGCCCGATGAGCACCGATCAGGGCCAAAGTCGCGACTTTGGCCCCTCCGCCGCCGACCCGGTGCTGGTCGAGATCGTCGCCGGCACGCTGGCCGCCATCGAGAAGGAGGTGGAGACGTCGATCGGGCGGACCTCCCGCTCGCCGATGATCCGCGACGCGCACGACTTCCGGGCCGGCATCCACGACCGGCAGCTGCGCAAGCTCACCGGCCGGTCCTACTCCGCGCTGGTGCAGCCGGTGGTCCGCGACCACCCGATCGACACCATGAACCCCGGCGACGTCTACTTCCACAACGACGTCTACCTCTCCGAGGGCGGGATCGGCCACCTGCCCGACCTGTGCGTGACGGTCCCGGTCTTCGCCGACGTCGAGGGGGCCCCGACCGTGGTCGCCTTCATCCAGGCGTTCGGCCACCACGACGACATCGGCGGCGCGGTGCCGGGCTCCATGCCGTCCGCGGCGACCAGTGTGTTCGAGGAGGGCCTGATGGTCCCGCCGATCAAGCTGTGGGACCGCGGCGTCCGCAACGACGCCGCGCTGACGATCATGACCCGCAACTCGCGGATGCCCGACTCGCTCGCCGCCGACCTGGACGCCGAGTGCTCGGCCTGCCTGGCCGGGGCGCGCCGGCTGGGCGAGCTGTTCGACCGGTACGGCGTCGCTGCGGTGGAGGCCTGCTTCGAGTCGATCCTGAGCAGCTCGACCGAGGTGTACCGGCGGGAGATCCTGTCCCAGATCCCCGACGGCTCCTACGTCTGGGAGGACTACGCCGAGCACGACGGCGTCGACGCCCCCCAGCTGCACCGGCAGCGGATCACGCTGACCATGGACTCCACCAAGGACGTCCCACTGGTCATCGACTTCACCGGCACCGGCCCGCAGGCCAAGGGCCCGATCAACCACTGCGGCGACTACGCCGACGGCAACTTCCTGAAGAAGTGGCTGGCGCCGATCCTGCGCAACCTCGCTGAGTCGCCGGAGCGAATGGCACAGCTGGACGTCAACGAGGGCGTCGTCCCGCTGATCGAGATGCGGTTCCCGGAGAAGGGCACCCTGCTCACCCCGATCTTCCCGGCGCCCACCAACGCCCGGACGTTCGTGATCCTGCGGCTGCTCGGCGTGCTGGCCGGGGTGCTGGCCAAGGCCACCGGCGGTCGGATGCCCGCCGACCAGGAGACGATCCGCTACACCGGCGTCTACGGCACCGACGCGAACGGTGAGCCGTACCTGATGCGCGAGGTGCTCGGTGGCGGGTCCGGCGGGCGGTACTACGCCGACGGCGAGGACACCATCCACGTCGTGCCGGACTCCCGGAACCTGCCGACGGAGTTCACCGAGTCCCGGTTCCCGCTGCGGATCGAGCGGCTGGCGCTGGCGAAGGATTCCGGCGGGCCGGGCCGGTACCGCGGCGGCTGCGGCTACGAGAAGGACATCCGGGTGCTCCGCGACGCACACTTCATGTCCATCGCCGACCGGTCGATCCTGTCCTGCTGGGGGGTCAAGGGCGGCAAGGCCGGGCGGCCGTTCTCGATCACCGTGGACCCGGGCGGGCCGGACGAGCACGAGGTCGACGCGCTGGCCGACGCCGAGCCGCTCACGGCCGGCACGGTGGTGCGGGTGCGGACGACGGGCGGCGGTGGCTGGGGCGACCCGCTGGACCGGCCGGTCGAGGAGGTGCTGCGGGACATCGCCTGGCACAAGGTCAGCGTCGCCGGTGCCCGGGACGACTACGGCGTCGTGGTCCGGGACGACGGCACGGCCGACGAGACGGCGACCGCCCAGCTGCGCGACGAGCTCCGGGCGGCCCGGCCGGAGGTGGAGCCGTTCTTCGACCGCGGCCCCGGCTACGCACTGCTGTCCGGCGGCGAGCCGTACAACGAGTTCGACCTCCTCTGACCGAGCCCGTCACGATCGGGTCACGCCCACTCCGAGGGGGAACATCTCGGTTGCCCGATGCGTATCACTCCGTCACGGGTTCGCATCAGGTCCCCGCCGTCGAGCATGGCGCGGCCGGTTGAGGCAATGCATGTGGTGTCCGAACAGAGCGGCGGGCTGCACCGTGCCCGCCCGACGAGAGGAACCACCATGCAGCACACCCGCCCCATCACCAAGCTCTTCCTCGCCGGCAGCCTCGCCGTCGCCCCCTTCACCCTGGCCGCCTGCGGTGACGACACCGCCGGCCCCGAGGAGGGCGTGAGCGTCGGTGACATCCAGGAGGACGACGGCGTCGAGGAGGGCATGGAGGAGGACGGCATCGACGCCGGCGCGGAGGCCGGGCTCGGCTACGACGGCCTCTACGACTCCGCCTTCTACGAGGAGCGGACCGGGTACGTGGGCCAGGAGGTCACCGTGTCCGCGACCGTGAACGAGGTGTTCGGGCCGAACTCCTTCACCATCGCCGGCACCGAGGAGACCTCCGTCGAGCCGCTGCTCATCGTCGGTGCGGAGATGGCCGGCGCCCTCGAGGAGGGTGAGGTCGTGCAGGTCACCGGCACCGTGCAGGAGGCCTTCGAGGAGGTCGCGGTCGAGGAGGAGCTGGGGCTCGACCTGACCGACGACGCCTACGGCGACTTCGAGAACGCGGAGTACATCGTCGCGGACAGCGTCGACACCACGGTGCCGACCGAGGACGAGTGACCCCTCCGTGACCCCCGCGCCGGCTCGTGCGATGCCCGCCCGGCGGGCACCGCACGAGCCGCGCCAGGTGGCCGACACCGGGCGGGCACCGCAGGCTCGACCGTGATGAACGAGCCCGAGCCAGAGACCGACCAGCTCAACCTGCACCCCGGCCAGCACGACGAGGGCGGCACCGGCGGGATGGCCACCCGCGAGCTGCAGGCCCGCCACTCCGACGACGGCGGGACCGACGAGCCCGACCGGTCAGGCCGCCCGTCGCCGGAGCCACCGCCGCCGGCGGGATGACACCACCGGCTCCGGCACCTCGGGCTCGGGGACGACGGGCGGGCGGCCCCGCCGCCACTCGGCGACCACCTCCTCGACGTCCGGCATCCCGACCGCGATCCACGGCCCGTCGACCGGCTGCCGGTAGTACCGGTCGACGCGGGCGACGTGCGCCTCGACCACCGCGCGGGCCAGCTCCTCGGTGGGCTGCCGGGCGACCCGGGCGGCCAGCTCCTCGCGTTCCTTCCGGAGCGCCAGCCCGGTGGGCATGATCGCGGCGACGTCGGCCTCCTCCCGCCGCGCCCACTCCAGCGCCCACTCGTAGGTGGTCTTCTCCCGGTCACGCCGAGGCAGCGGCTTGCCCGCGCCGGCCAGCCCCTCCAGGTCGCCCCGCTCGCGGGCCTGCGCGATCTGGTGCTCGACCCAGCTCTCGAACGACATGCCCTCCGGCTTGCGTTCCGTCATCGGCGTCCTCCTCCACGCTCCTCTGCCAGTGTGGGACGCATGCGCACGACGAGCACCCGTGAGGTCTACCGGAACCCGTGGCTCCGGCTGCGCGAGGACGCCATCGAGCTGGACGACGGGTCGCCGAGCGTCTACTCCGTCATCGAGCGGCCCGACTTCGGCCTGGTGATCGCCGCCGAGCGGGACGGCTTCTGGCTGGTCGAGCAGTTCCGCCACCCACTGGGCCGGCGGACCTGGGAGTTCCCGCAGGGGACCTGGTCCGGGGGCGTCCAGCCCGACGGCGCCGACGGGTCGGCGGAGGCGCTGGCCCGCGCCGAACTGGCCGAGGAGACCGGTCTGCGCGCCGCCTCCCTCCGGCACCTCGGGCACCTGGACCTGGCGCCGGGGCTCACCACGCAGGAGTTCGACGTCTGGCTGGCCGAGGACCTGACGCCCGGCCCCACCGCCCGCGAGGCGACCGAGGTCGACATGCGCGCGGCGTTCGTCACCGAGGCCGAGTTCCGGGCGATGGTGCGCGACGGCCGGTTCTCCGACGGCCCCTCGCTGGCCGCCTACGGTCTGCTCCTGCTCGCCCGCGCCGCGGAGGCCGACACGACACAGGTGGCGGATCCCGAGGAGTGAACTCCAGCCCGGACGGGAACCGAGGAGCCATGGACGAACCTGCCCCCAACGTCGAGGTCACGGTCACCACGCACGATGCGGAGTCCGCCGAGATCACGGTCGTCGGTGAGCTGACCGAGCATGCGCGCCGGCCGCTGGTGCGCGTGATGACCGACCTGATGCTGGCCGACGCGACGCTCAAGCAGGTCAGGGTCGACCTGTGCGAGGTCACCTTCATGAACTCCGCCGGGATGGCGACGCTGGTGCAGCTGGAGCGGATGGCCCAGCCCCGGGGCATCGACACACCGCTGGTGGTGCACACCGCCGCCGTCGCCCGCCCGCTGCAGCTCAGCGGCCTGTGGCGGCGCTTCACCATCATCGACCGCCGTGAGGGCCACCCGGAGGACGTGCACGAGGCCACCCCGCGCAGCCCCGAGCACAGCTAGCGGCGCCGCCTCCGTCTCGGCGCGTTTTCAGCAGGCGGGACCGGGCATGGCCTCGTGGTCACCATCGTCGAACCAGGAGTTCCCATGTCCCGCTCCACCCGTCCCCGTACCGTGCGCCGCACCTTCGCCGCATTCGCCATCGCCGCCTCGTCACTGACCACGGTGGCGTGCGGAGACGACGTCGTCGACGACGGCGTCGAGCAGGAGGTCGAGGAGGGGGTCACCGACCTCGAGGACGGCGTCGGCGACCTCGAGGAGGAGATCGAGGACACCGAGGGCTGACCGACCAGCGAGAACATCTGCCGTACGGCCGGGGCCTGCTCGACGATCAGCTCGGCCGGCCCCGGCGGCGGCAGAGACGCCTCAGCTGGGGTCGGGCATCCCCCCGGGGACGCGGCCGAGCGTGATGAGCCAGCGGCGGAGCAGCCCGGCCAGCTGGCTGCGCTCCTCGGGCGACAGGGCGGCCAGCATCCCGTGCTCGGTCTCCAGGTGGTCGGGCAGCGCCGCGTCGAGCGCCGTCCGCCCCGCGTCGGTCAGCGTGACCACGACGGCCCGCCCGTCGGCCTCGCTGCGCCCGCGGGTGATCAGGCCCTTCTCCTCGAGCCGGTCCAGCCGCTGGGTGATGGCCCCGGAGGTGACCAGCGCGGTGCGCATCAACGCGGTGGGGGTCAGCTGGTAGGGCTCCCCCGCCCGGCGCAGCGCCGCGAGGACGTCGAAGGACGGCGCATCGAGCCCGTGCCGCGCGAAGGTGGCCCGCTGGGCCAGGAAGACCTCCCGCTGCAGCTGGCTGATCCGGCCGATGACGCCCATCGGCGAGCAGTCCAGGTCCGGCCGCTCCTCCGCCCACTGCGCGAGGATCACGTCCATCGCGTCCCCGGTGCCGGTCTCCCCGCCGCGCGTGGGCGTCGACCCGTCGAGCAGGTCGCTCACGAGGTCGGCTCCTCGGGCCGCGGCAGGTCGGCGAGGTGCTCGGCGAACGTGCGCGGCGGGCGGCCCAGCAGGTCGGTGAGCACCCGCGGGCTGCCGACGAAGCCGTGCGCCCGGTAGTGGTCGAACATGGTGCGCCGGCAACGGGCGGCGTAGCCCGTGGGCACCTCGCCCCCGGGGATCACGTCGTCGGCGACGACCTCGTCACCGAGCCATTCGCCGATCAGCTCGGCGAGCCGCGGTGCGGTGAGCGCCTCCGGGCCGGCCGCCTCGAAGGTGCCGCCGTCCAGGCCGTCCTCGGTGAGCAGCACGGCGGCGGCCTCGGCCACGTCCCGCACGTCCACGAGGGACTGCGCCGCCCGCAGGCCCCACATGCTGCGGAGCACGCCGCTGGTGCGCGCCGCCTCCAGCTCCGGGTGCAGGTTCTCGGCGTAGGAGGAGGGCTGCAGCACCCGCCACGAGGACAACCCGCTGGAGTCCAGTGCCTCCTCGGCCAGGTCCTTGCCGGCGTGGTGGGGCATCACCCGCAGCTGCGGGCGCATCACCGAGTGGTAGACCATCCGCGGCAGCCCCGCCCGGCGGGCCTCGGCGAACAGGGCCGCCGCGCCCTCGGCCTCGTCCGGGTCGAAGTTCGGCCAGATCAGGTATGCGGCATCCGCGCCTCCGAACACCGAGGACCAGGCCATCGGTGAGGTCAGCTCGGCGACGACGACCTCGGCGCCGAGGTCGGCCAGTTCGGGCCGCGGGCCGCGGCGGGAGACCACGGCGCGCACGGACTCCCCCCGGGCGCGCAGGGCACGCACGACCGCCGTCCCCGTGAGGCCGCCGGCCGCAGTCACCACGATCACACCGGACACCTTAGTTCTGAACGACCTCCGCGGCAGGTCTCGTGCCCGGATGGAGGGAGATCGCGGGCCCCGTCCGTCACCGGGGCCGGCTCAGCGCAGCGGTGAGCTCAGCCGGACCGTCAGGCCGTCCGGCCCGTTGACCAGGTCGACGTGGTCCCAGAGCTTGCGGGCCAGCCACAGGCCCATCCCGCCCTGGGAGAGGTCGTCGCCGTGCGCCGGCTGGAAACCGGCCAGCGGGTCGGCGAACCCGGTGCCGCAGTCGCTGATGGTGCAGACCACCCGGTCGGTCGAGGCCCACACCCGGGCCGCCACCGGCGGGGTGCCGTGCCGGAACGCGTTGGCCGCGATCTCGCTGACCGCCAGGTGCAGGTCGGTGCCCTGGTCCCGGTCGGGCACGCAGGTGGCGAGCACCGCGGCCAGCTGGTGCCGCAGGGGCGCCAGCGCCCGGGCGCCGTCGACGGCGAACAGCGGCGGACCGTCCTCCATCGGCTCGCGCAGCAACGGCAGCGTGGCCAGGTACTGCGCCGGCGGCAGGTAGTCCTCGCTCGCCACCCGGACGCCGTCGACGAGCAGGTGCGGATGCGTCTGCCCGGCGCTCGCCACGACGTCGGTGGACAGCTGCCGCTGGTCGTAGACGCACAGCGCGTCCAACGGGGACCGGGCGAGCAGGTCGTTGACCACCGACTCGTACCGCTGCCCCTCCCGCCAGGTGCGGGGCATCGGACCGAAGTCCGGTGTGCCCAGGATCCGGAGCGCCCCCGACGGCGACGCGGCGGCCTGGTCCAGCAGCCGACGGGTGGCGATGACGGCGTCCGGCGCACGGGCGCCGCGCATCGCGACGCGGGGGTCGCTGAGCAGCCGGGTGTCGGGGGCCCCCACGGCCCCGCGCAGCAGCTCGGCCGTCTCCTCCGCACAGGACAGCACCGTCACGTCCCCGGCGGCGAGGCCGGCCTCCAGCCACGGGACGGCCCCGGCGAGCAGCGCGTCGTCGGAGCCGATCACGAGTGCGGTGTGGCCGCGCGTCGGCGCGGGCGGGGAGCTTGGCGCCTCGTCCAGGGCGTGCTGCACCGACGGCGCAGGACGAGCTCCGAGAACGGACACGACACCTCTCGACCGACGGTGGACCCTGGGAACTGCTGGCATTCTCAATCACCCACCCCTGGTCTCGGCAACCGCCCCCCGGAACAGCACTCACCCGACCGGGTGAACCGCCGCACAGTGGCACGACCGGCGACCGGCCGCAGGCGCTGCGTGAGGGCGGCACGCGTGTCGGCTCAGCGGCGGCGACCGGCCAGGGCGTCCAGCGCCGCGCGGTCCAGCCCGGTGGCCGACTCGACCTCGGCGACGTCCAGCGCACCGCAGTCCAGGCCACGGAGCACCACGGTGGCCAGCGCCCGGGCCGTGGCCGGCTCGTCGAGCACCCCGCCCTCCACCCGGCTGACGTAGCCGGCCAGCCGTGCCGCGGCAGCCGGCAGGGCTGCCCGGAAGAACGCGTAGGTGGCGAGGTAGCGGGTGACCAGCTGCGCCGGGTGCAGGTCCCAGCCCTGGTAGAAGCCGCGCTCCAGTGCCCGGCGGACCAGCCCCGCGTGCAGCTGCCAGGCCTCGTGCACCTGGGTGGTCGTGCCGACGGGCAGCACGTTGGTCGAGCCGTCGACCGCGCGGGCCCCGGTGCCGGCCACCGCCACCTGCATGGCCTGCTTGGCGGCGTCGGCCGCGGGGTGGTCGGAGGACTGGTGGGCCGCGGCGATGCCCAGGGCGGCGCTGTAGTCGTAGGTGCCGTAGTGCAGGCCGACCACCCGGCCGGCGCCGGCGTGCAGCATCCGGGCCAGCGTCGTCGTCCCGTCGGCACCCAGCACCGCCTGCGGTGTCTCCACCTGCAGCTCCAGGTCCAGCGTCAGCCCGCTGGCCTGCTCCAGGGCGTCCAGCACCGGCAGGAACGCGGCGACCTGCTCGACCGCGGTCACCTTGGGCAGCGTGACGACGGCCCGCTCCCGACCGGCCCCGGCCAGGCCGGTGAGGAACAGGTCCAGGGAGCGCACCCCGCGGCGCCGGGTCGGCTCCTCCAACGACTTGGCCCGCACCCCGAGGAAGGGCGGCAGGACGGTCTCGGCGGCGAGCACCGCGGCGGCCGCGGTGACGTCGCCGTCCTCGGCGTCCGGGGGGCCGCGGTAGCCGTCCTCGGCGTCGACCCGCAGGTCCTCGACCGGTTCGGTGGCCAGCTTGGCCCGCACCCGGGGCAGCACCTGCTCGACCAGGCCGGCGTCCAGGCCGAGGTCGGGGAGGCCGTGCTCGTCCAGCGCAGCCAGCGCCGCGGCACCCCAGGAGGAGACCAACCCGGGGACGACGGCGTCGGCGGGCACGTAGCAGGTGTGCACCGGCTGCCGGGCCGACGACTCCCCCGGGTAGGCGGCCAGCCGGGCGGCGTCCACGGGCGCCAGCCGCCGATCGAGCTCGTCGTACAGCTCTGCGGGGATCATGGACTGGCATCCTGTCAGCCGTGCCCGACTCCCCGCTGGACAGATTCAACGCCGAACCGGCAGCGCGGGCCGAGGAGCTGCTGCGGTCCTGCAACGCAGCGCCGTCCTTCGCCCCGACCGTCACCGCCGGCCGCCCCTACGACTCCACCGATGCACTGGTCGCCCGCGCCGAGGAGGTCAGCCGCGCCCTGCCCTGGACCGAGGTGAGCACCGCGCTGGCGGCCCACGCCCGGATCGGCGACCGGATGCAGGGCGCCTCGGCGGAGGCGCGCACGTCGCGGGAGGAGCAGAGCGGGATGACCACCGCCGCGGACTCGGTCCGGACCGCGATGGTCGACGGCAACCACGACTACGAGGAACGGTTCGGCCACGTCTTCCTGATCCGCGCGTCCGGCCGGTCGGCCGAGGAGATGCTCGCCGAGCTGCACCGCCGGCTCGGCAACGACCCGGAGACCGAGCGCGCCGAGGCCACCGAGCAGCTGGCCCAGATCACCGGCCTGCGGGTCGCGGGGCTGCTCGCATGAGCGTCTCCACGCACGTGCTGGACGCCGTCGCCGGTCGCCCGGCGGCGGGGATGACGGTGCAGCTGCTGGACGACGCCGGACAGGTCGCCGCCGGGGTCACCGACGCCGACGGCCGCTGCCGGCTCACCGAGGAGCCCACCGCCGCCGGCCCGCACCGGATCGTCTTCGGCACCGGCGAGTGGGCCGCCGGGCTGGGCCGGGAGACGTTCTGGCCCGAGGTGGTGCTGACCTTCACGGTCGCCGAGCCGGCCGAGCACCACCACGTGCCGCTGCTGCTCTCCCCGTTCGCCTACTCGACCTACCGGGGCTCCTGACGACCCTCCCGGGACGTTCCACGGGAAACACCACCGCAACGCTGATGAGTGAAGGTGCGCGCATGGCGATCGTCCTCGGGCCCAACCAGTACGGGAAGGCGGAGGTGCGGGTCGTCGCGGTCGACCGCTCCACCGCCCGGCACTCCCTCGTCGACCTCAACGTCAGCTCTGCGCTGCGCGGTGACTTCGCGGCCGCGCACACCGCCGGCGACAACGCGCACGTGCTGACCACCGACGCGCAGAAGAACACCGTCTTCGCCTTCGCCCGCGACGGCATCGGCTCGCCGGAGGAGTTCGGCCTCCGGCTGGCCCGGCACCTCGCCGGCAGCTACGCGTGGGTCACCGGCGCCCGGGTGGCGATCGAGTCCTACGGCTGGGACCGGATCGCGGTGGGCGGGGCGCCGCACGACCACGCCTTCTCCCGCACGGGCGGCGACGTCCGGACGGCGGTGGTCACCGCCGACGGCGGGGACCTGCACGTGCTCGCCGGGCTCAGCGACCTCGTCGTCCTCAAGACCACCGGCTCGGAGTTCTGGGGCTTCCCCCGCGACCGGTACACCACGTTGCCGGAGACCACCGACCGGATCCTGGCCACCGCGGTGACCGCTCGGTGGCGGTACACCGGCCTCGACGTCGACTGGAACGCCACCCACGCCGCCGTCCGGACGACGCTGCTGGAGACGTTCGCCGCCACCCACTCCCTCGCGCTGCAGCAGTCGCTCTACGCGATGGGCGAGGCGGTGCTCGAGCAGCACCGGGACGTGGCCGAGGTGCGGATGTCGATGCCGAACAAGCACCACTTCCTGCAGGACCTCTCCGCGTTCGGGCTGGACAACGACCTGGACGGCCCGGGTGCGGTGGTCTACCACGCCGACGACCGGCCCTACGGGCTGATCGAGGGGACCGTGCTGCGGGACGACGTCCCGGCTGCGCCGGCCGCCTGGGTGGGCACCCCCGGCTTCTGCTGAGCTGCACCGGAGGTGTGCCGGGCCCGCTGGTGGGGGTACCCGGACGCGGCGAGACCGCGGACCCACGGCCCAGCCCCGGCCCCCTCCCCCGCGGTCCGCTCCCGGAGAGGGAGGCATGGACCTCACGCAGGATTTCACCGCGCACGTCACCGCGTCGGAGGCCGACCTGCCCGGCCCCGAGCTGCTGCCGGTGCGGCTGGCCCTGGCCTGCGCGCAGGTGCTGCCCGTCGCCGCTGCCGGGATCAGCGTCTACTTCTCCGCCGACCGGCGGCTGCCGCTCGGCGGCAGTGAGCCGGTCGCCGCAGTCGCGGAGCGCCTGCAGTTCACCGTCGGGGAGGGGCCGTGCCTGACCGCGCACAGTCTCGGCCGCCCGGTGTTCGCCGACGAGGACGAGCTGCGCACCCGATGGCCGGTCTTCTACGACGCACTGGCCACGCACACGCCCTTCCGCGGCATCGTCTCCCTGCCGTTGCACGGCGGACTGGAGGGGATCGGCGCCCTGGACCTGTACGTCACGCCCCCCGGCTCCGTCCGGGACCTGAGCCTGGCCGACACCCTCACGGTCGGCACGGCGCTGAGCACGATCTTCGCCATCGCGATGGACGAGGAGCCGCGCAGCGAGTCCGGCCCGTCCTGGCTGGACGCCCCGGCCGCGGGCCGCCGCTCGCTCGTCTGGCAGGCCATCGGCTTCGTGGGCATCGGGCTGGAGCTGCACAACACGGATGCGCTGAGCCTGCTGCGCGCCCACGCCTACGGCTCCGACCAGGACCTGGACGCGGTGGCCGAGGCGGTGCTGGAGGAGCGGTTGAGCATGGCCGACCTGTCGGAGCAGGCCGAGACCGGTCCCTGAGCCGGGGTGGCCGGCGCACCGGCCACCCCGGGGGTCACCGCTGGAAGGTGTCCACCGACTGCTGCAGGCCCTCCGACATCCGGACCAGGTCGGAGGTGGCCGACTGCATCTCGGCGACGCCGGCGTGGGTCTCCTGGGCTGCCCGGGCGACCTCGGCGACCGTCTCGGCGATCGACCGCCCGCTCTGTGCGGCCTCAGCGATGGCGCGGCTCATCTCGTTCGTCGTGGCGGTCTGCTCCTCCACCGCCGAGGCGATCGTCGTCTGGTAGTCGTTGATCTGGGCGATGACCGAGGTGACCCCGCCGATGGCGCCGACGGCACTGTCGGTGTCGGCCTGGATCGCCTCCACCCGGCGGGCGATGTCCTCGGTCGCCTTCGCCGTCTCCTGTGCGAGCTCCTTGACCTCGTTGGCCACCACCGCGAAGCCCTTGCCGGCCTCGCCGGCCCGTGCGGCCTCGATCGTGGCGTTCAGCGCCAGCAGGTTCGTCTGCTCCGCGATCGAGGTGATCACCTTGACCACGTTGCCGATCTCGACCGAGGACTCACCCAGCCGGGCCACTGTCTGGTTCGCGCTCTCGGCCGCGGTCACCGCGCTCCCGGCCACCCGCGCGGCCTCGGCGGCGTTGTGCGCGATCTCCCGGATGGAGGCGCCCATCTCCTCCGCCCCCGTGGCGACGGCGTCGATCGAGCAGCTGACGTCCTTCGCCGCCGTCGTCACGGCGTCGGCCTGCCCGGTGGACCGCCCGGCCGCGCCGGCGATCGTCGCCCCCGTGGCCGACAGGGACTTGGCGGCCCCGTCCAGCAGCCGGGAGGCCTCAGCCACCTCGTCGACCACGTCGGACACCCGGTCGAGGGTGTTGTTCAGCGCACCGGCGAGCTGGTCCAGCTCGTTGCGCCCGGCACCGACGTCCAGCCGCTCCTGCAGCTCCCCGGCCGCGAGGACGTCGGTCATCCGGCGCAGCGGCCGGGTGACGCTGCGCGACACCAGCAGGGAGATCAGGGCGATGACCAGCACCACCGGGGCGGCCCACAGGGCCATGGAGAGCAGGTGGTCGAGGAAGGCGCCGTTCAGGTCGGTGACGTAGAGGCCCGAACCGACGACCCAGCCCCAGGGCTCGTAGCCCGCGACGAAGGAGATCTTCGCCTGCGGCTCCTCCTCACCGGGCTTGGGCCACATGTACTCGACGAAGCCGCTGCCGTCGCGCTCGACGACCTGCACCATCTCCACGAACAGGGCCTTGCCGGTCGGGTCGGTGTTGGCGCTGAGGTCGGTGCCGTCCATCTCCGGCTTGATCGGGTGCATGACCATCGTCGGGTTCATGTCGTTGATCCAGAAGTACTCCTGCCCCGAGTACCGCAGCCCGCTGAGCGCGCTCCTGGCCTGGGCCTGGGCCTGGTCCCGGGTCAGCGCACCGCTCTGCTCCTGCGCGCCGTAGAAGGCCACGACGCCGAGCACCGCCTCGACCGCGGACTGGGCCTTGTTCCGCTGCTCGGCCTCGATCGTCTGGCGCACCTGGAGGGCCCCGATCACGGCGATCGTGCCCATGCCGACCACGGCCACCAGCACCAACGCCAGGAGCCGGGTGCTGATCCGGATCCGGCTCAAGCCTCCGCTGGTGAGGACGTCCCGCAGTCGTGTGGCCATGCCGTGCTCCCGTCGTCGACGGCGCAGTTGCCGTACCTGCGTTGTCGACCGAGGCGCGGCGGACTGCAGTCGAGACGGCTATCACAACGGAACCGCAACACATCGAAGGCGAGCCGCGCACCTCCGTCTTGTGCATCACACGTTCGTTGCCTCGCCGGCCGGCCCGCCCGGACCTGCCAGTATCCGTGCGTGAGCGACGAGCGGGAGACCCTGACCTACGAGGACTTCGGCCGGGCGGCACGGGAGCTGGCCCAGCAGGTCGCCGACAGCGGGTTCGAACCGGACCTGATCCTGTCCATCGCCCGCGGCGGGCTCTTCCTCGGCGGCGCACTCGGCTACGCGCTGGACGTGAAGAACCTCTTCGTGATGAACGTCGAGTTCTACACCGGCGTCGACGAGCGGCTGGAGCTGCCGGTCGTGCTGCCGCCGACGCTCGACGTCGTCGACCTGACCGGCACGAAGGTGCTGATCGCCGACGACGTCGCCGACACCGGCAAGACGCTGGAACTGGTCAAGGAGTTCTGCGCGGGCCACGTCACCGAGGTGCGCACCGCCGTGGTCTACGAGAAGCCGCGGTCGCTGGTGCGGTGCGACTACACCTGGAAGCACACCGACGCCTGGATCGACTTCCCGTGGTCGACCCTCCCGCCGGTCGTCTCCCGCGGCGGCACCGGCCACTGAGGAAGGACCCCGTCCTCCTCATCCCTCGCAGGCTCGGGACGAGCCTCGGGACGGGGCCGTCAGCGGCGGGTCGAGGCCGTGACGGTGAACGTGGGGTCGCGGGTCACCTGACGGGTGGGGCCGACGACCCGGCGGAGCGCGTCGCGGTGCGGCAGGTGGCTGTTGTAGACGCACCACAGCTCGCCGCCCGGCCGCAGCACCCGGGCCGCGGCGTCGAACAGCCGTTCTGCGGCGGCGGCGTGCACGGCGACACCCAGGTGGAACGGCGGGTTGCAGACCACGAGGTCGACGCTCCCGTCCGGGACGCTGCCGGCGGCGTCGTCCCGGGTCACGGTGACCCGGCCGGTCAGCCCGTTGGCGGCCACCGTCGCCTCCGCCGAGGCGCAGGCCGCCGCCGACTGGTCCGAGGCGACGACCGACAGCTCGGGCCGGGCCATGGCCAGCCCGACGGCCAGCACCCCGGTGCCGCAGCCCAGGTCCAGCGCCGTCGCGGCGTCCGGCACGGCGCCGGGGAGCGACCGGAGCAGCGCCCGGGTGCCGCGGTCGACCTTGGCGCCGGCGAAGGCCGCGCCGTGGGCGCACACGGTGAGCCCGAGGTCGGGGTGCTCCCGGCAGACCGGGAAGGACGACGTCCCCGGCTTCGGGCCGCGGGCGACCAGCAGCCGGGACTTCTGTCGGCCCCGGGTCGCGTGCACGTCGCTGAAGCGCTCGCCCAGGACGTCGTTCATCGCGTGGGTCATGTGCTTGACCCGCCCGCCGACCAGGAGGGTGACGTCGGGGTCGGCGTCGGCGGCGACCACCTCGGCGAGCTCGCGCAGTGCGTCCAGCCCCTTGGGCGCCTGCGCCAGCACCACCCGGGCGCCGCGCACCAGCTCGGCGCCCAGTGGCAACGACCGGTAGGTGCCGGCGTGTCCGGTGCGCTCGGCGTTGCCGGCCAGGGCCAGCTCACCGACCAGCAGGTCCTGGTGCACCCGGACGCCGGTCGCCCCGTGCAGCGCCACCGCGCCCAGGGTGAGCGCGCCGTGGGAGTCGTCGATCACGACCACGCCGTCCGGGTGCTGCCGGATCAGCTCGGCCGCCTCGTCGAGCAGCAGGCGGTCGGTCGCGTCGACGGCGACCAGTTCGGGCGCATCGACGTCGGGCTCGCGGCGGAGCTGGGCGAACAGGTCTGTCGCGGGGTCGGAGGGGGACACGCCCCCACCATGCCCTACGTGCCGGAGCGCGGGGTCGCCGCGACCAGGTCGACGACCACCTGGGCCAGCTGCGGGCCGACGTCCTCCTGGAGGAAGTGCCCGCCGCCGGCCAGCGTGGTGTGCGGCATCCCCTGGGCGCCGGGCACCAGCTTCTGGAAGACCGCGTCGCCGCCGCCGGTGATCGGGTCGCTGTCGGAGAAGGCGGTCAGGAACGGCTTCTCCCAGGTGCGCAGCACACCCCACGCGGCCCGGTTGGCCGCGGCCGCCGGGTCGTCGGGGCTGGTGGGCACCAGCGACGGGAACACCCGGGCGCCGGCCTTGTAGCGGGCGTCGGGGAACGGGGCGTCGTAGGCCGCCACCACCTCGGGCGCCATGTCCGTCGCCGTGCCGTTGGAGATGATCCGGCCGACCTGCATGTCCGTCATGCCGGCCGCCGCCCGCTGCCAGGCCAGGAACGCCTCGCTCATCGGGTGGTCACCGGTCGGCAGGCCGGTGTTGGCGACGACGACCCGGGCGAACCGGTCGGGGTGCTCGGCCACCAGGCGCAGGCCGAGCAGCCCGCCCCAGTCCTGGCAGACCAGGGTGAGGTCGGTGAGCTGCAGCTCGTCCAGCAGCGCCTGCCGCAGCCAGCCGACGTGCCGGGCGTACGTGTAGTCGGTCAGCTCGGTGGGCTTGTCGGAGCGGCCGAAGCCGACCAGGTCGGGGACGACGACGCGCAGCCCGGCCGCCGTCAGCACCGGGATCATCCGGCGGTAGAGGAAGGACCAGGACGGCTCGCCGTGCATCAGCAGCACCGTCTCGCCGTCGTCCGGGCCCTCGACCAGGACGGCGACCCGCAGCCGGCCGCCGTCCCCGTCGTCGACCTCGACGTACCGGGGCTCGTAGGGGAACTCCGGCAGGTCGGTGAACCGGTCCTCGGGTGTGCGCAGCGCGTCCATCTCAGGCCTCCTCGACTGGTGGGACTCCGCCCGACGCTATCGAGGAGGCCTGGCGGCTACACGCCGGGGAGGCCGACCGGGCAGCTGACGCCGGTGGAGTTCACCGGGCAGTAGCCGCCCGGCACCTTGTAGAGGTACTGCTGGTGGTGGCCCTCGGCGTGGAAGAAGTCGCCGAGCGGGGCGATCTCGGTGGTGATCTCGCCGTAGCCGGCCGCCGTCAGCCGCTCCTGGAACACGTCGCGGCTGACCTTGGCGGCCGCCTCCTGCTCCGGGCCCTGCGTGTAGACGGCCGAGCGGTACTGGGTGCCGATGTCGTTGCCCTGGCGCATGCCCTGGGTCGGGTCGTGCTCCTCCCAGAACTCCTTCAGCAGGCGATCGTAGGAGGTGACCGCCGGGTCGAAGACGACCAGCACGGCCTCGGTGTGCCCGGTGCGCGCCGAGCACACCTCCTCGTACGTGGGGTTCGGGGTGTACCCGCCGGCGTAGCCCGCGGCGGTCGAGTAGACGCCCGGGGTCTCCCAGAAGACCTTCTCGACCCCCCAGAAGCAGCCGGCGCCGAAGACGGCGGTCTCCAGGCCCGCGGGGAAGGGCGGCTGGATGCGGTTGCCGTTGACCGCGTGCACCTCGGGGACGCCGGGCAGCGACTCGGAACGGCCGGTCAGGGCGTCCGCTGCGGTGACCGGCTGGGTCTTGGCGCGGGAGAAGAACATGCGCCGACTGTAGGTCCGGCCTGCGAGCTCGGGCCGGGTCGGCGAAGGTGGCCGGGTGCAGACGACACAGCAGACCGAAGATCAGTTGACGGGGCGGGTGGCCCTGGTGACCGGCGCGGCCAGTGGCCTGGGCCGCGCGGTCGCGGTCGCCCTGGCCGAGGCGGGGGCCACGGTGGCGCTGGGCGACGTCGACACCGAGGGCGCGGAGAAGACCCGCGCCCGGATCGGCCGGGACGCCGAGGTGGTGGCGCTCGACGTCACCGACGACGACGCCCGCCGCCGGGTGGTCGCCGACCTGTTCGCCCGGCACGGTGACGCCTTCGACCTGCTGGTCAACGTCGCGGGCATCGACCGCCCCGGCTACATCACCGACATCGACCTGGCCGACTACCGGATGGTGCAGGCGGTGAACTGCGAGGGCCCGGTCTTCCTGACCAGCGAGTTCCTCAAGACCGTCCAGCACCGCCCGGCCGACACCGTCGCCGACGTGGTGCACGTGACGTCCCTGTCGGCGGTCACCTCCGGCAGCGGCGCGATCGCCTACAACAGCTCCAAGGCCGCCTTCCGCAGCGCGACCCGGTGCATCCAGCGGGAGCTGCGGGAGAAGGGGACGGTCCTCCCCGACGGCACCGAGGTCCCCTTCCCGGCGCGGGTGCACAGCATCGTGCCGGCCGCGATGGACACCCCGATGATGGAGCGCTGGGGCATCCCGGCGCACCGGATGATGCCGCCGTCCGACGTGGCCCGCATGGTGCTCACCATGGTCACCATGCCCGACACCAGCTTCGTCCCCGAGGCCTTCGTCATCCCCCGCAACGAGCCGGACTTCCCGCGATGAGCATCTCCGCCCGCGAGTGGCAGCTGGTCCGGCGTCCGCACGGCGAGCCGGTGGACGAGGACTTCCGCCTGGCGACCGTCGACCGGCCCGACCCCGCGCCCGGTGAGGTCGTGGTGCAGACCATCGCCATGTCGGTCGACCCGTACATGCGCGGCCGGATGAGCGCCGCGAAGTCCTACGCCGCCAGCTGGGAGCTGGGCGAGACGATGCAGGGCGGGGCGGTCGGGCAGGTGGTCGCCTCCCGGTCCGGCGCCGTCCCCGAGGGCGCGTTCGTGCTGCACGGCCAGGGCTGGCGGGACGTCGCCGTCCTCCCGGCCACGCACGTCTCCGTCGTCGAGCCGCTCCCCGGCCTGCCGCTCTCGCTGTACCTCGGCGTGCTCGGCATGCCCGGCCTCACCGCCTGGGCGGGCCTGTTCCGGCTGGCCGACTTCCGCGAGGGGGACGCCGTCTTCGTCTCCGGCGCCGCCGGGGCGGTCGGCAGCCTGGTCGGCCAGTTCGCCCGGCTGCGCGGCGCCTCGCAGGTGGTGGGCAGCGCCGGGACGCCGGAGAAGGTGCGCTGGCTGCGCGAGGAGCTGGGCTTCTCCGCGGCGTTCGACTACCACGACGGCGCCGTCGCCGACCTGCTCGGCGCCGCGGCGCCCGACGGGATCGACGTCTTCTTCGACAACGTGGGCGGGGAGCACCTGGAGGCGGCGATCGGTGCCTTCAACACCTACGGGCGGGCCGCGCTGTGCGGGGCGATCTCCGGCTACAACGCGACCACGGCGCCCCCTGGGCCGCGGAACCTGGGGCTCATCGTCGGCAAGCGGCTGTCACTGCGCGGGTTCATCGTCGGCGACCACGCCGACCTGCGGCCCGACTTCGTCGGTGCGGTGTCCGGGTGGCTGCGGGACGGCTCGGTCGTCGCCCGGGAGACGGTGGTCGACGGGCTGGACTCCGCCGTCGACGCGTTCCAGGCGCTGCTCAGCGGCGGCAACACCGGGAAGATGGTCGTCCGGCTGGCTCCCGACCCGTCCTGATCCCCATGATCACCACGGGCTGAGGGTTGTCTCCGCGCCAACGAGACCACCCTCAGCCCGTGGTGATCGTGTCGACGCCCCTGGCTGCCAGGTTGGCGACCGCAGGATCAGGGCAGAGAGCTGATCATGTGGCTCTTCCTCACCCGCCGTCTCCGCATGTGGGTCATCCTCACCGTCGTCGCTCCGCTGGCCACGAAGGTGCTGCGCGCCCTCGGCCAGACCCTGGAGAAGCGCACTGGCCCCTCGGCGATCAGCAAGGGCCTGCTCAAGGCCGGCGACCTCGGCGAGCGGGCGCGTGTGAAGCTGGGCGGCAAGCGCCGCCGCTGACCGCAGCCCCCACCCCGAGGACGACGTGACCGAGTTCCCCAGCCCCGACGCCGACCGCCCCGACCCCCGCTCCCCCGAGCTGGAACAGCGGCCCGCGATCGGGGAGACGCGGGGCATCGCCCTGTTCTGTCACGGCGGAACCCCCGCCAGCATCGAGCCGCCGAAGACCCGGGCGCTCTCGCTGGTGCGGATGCGGGCCTTCGAGCAGTTCGTGCACGCCAGCACCGCCGATCAGGGCATCGCCACCGCGATGCTGCGTTACCGGGTGGCCGGCTGGAACGGCGAGGCCGCCGACGCCTACCAGGACGTCCGCTGGGCGATCGCGCAGCTGCGCGAGGAGCACGGCACCGACGTCCCGATCGTGCTGGTCGGGCACTCGATGGGCGGCCGGGCCGCGCTCCGGGCGGGCGGGGAGCCCTCGGTGACCGCGGTCTGCGCCCTGGCGCCGTGGACCCCGCCCGGCGAGCCGGTCATGCACCTGGGTGGTCAGACGGTGGTGATCCTGCACGGCCGCGGCGACCGCTGGGTGCCCCCGCGACTGTCCGCGGAGTTCGCTGTCCGGGCCCGCCGGGCGAAGGCGCGGGTCGCCCGGTTCACCATCGTCGGCGGGCACGGCATGGTCCGGCGGTCCCAGCGCTGGCACCGCTTCGCCCGGGACGTCGTCCTGGCCGGGACCGGCCTGGCGCCGATGCCCGAGGCGATCGCGGAGGCGCTGGCCCAGCCCAGCCCCGAGGGCCTCGCCGTCCCGCTCTGACCCCTCACGGGCGAGGGCCGATTGAGCTCTAGAACCCCTCGATCAGGCCTTGCTCGATGAAGTCCGGGGCGGAGACAGCCACCAGTCCGAGGGCGGCCGTCGCGAACGTCAGACCCAGCGTCAGGAGTGGTCGCTTGTTGTCCCTGGTCGCGATGACGAACACGGCCAGGGCTGCGAGCACGTCCACGGCGACCGCCACGTCGATCCCTCCCCAGGTCGAGTACCGCCGGTAGGCATCTGCCATGAGCAGCCCCACCAGCGCGGCGGTCGCCGCCGCTCCCTTCCAGTCTCTGTGGGGAGCGAAGGACCCGAGCAGCCCGAAGGCGACGCCGGCCAGGACGGCCAGGACCAGCCACAGCCCGATCCGGTCCCAGTTGACGGACATGACGCTGCCCGAGCCGGCCCAGCGGATGTCGTGGCCGACCTTGAGTCCGACGTAGAAGGTGACGACCGCCGTCGCGAGCGAAGCGATGGAGGCGCCGACGGCAAGCGGCAGACGTCGACGGAAGCCGACCGCGCTGGCCATCACCGCCCACAGGCCCAGTGAGTGCGCCAGCGGACGCCATGGGTCGTTGTAGTAGGCGTAGACGACCGCGATGGCCACGGCCACCCCCACCGTTCCCGCCACGAGGAGGGTCAGTGCCCACGCTCGGGCACGTGGCGTCTGCGGTTGCGCGGAACGGGACGTGAGCGTCATCGACGTCCGATCAGTCCGGCGACACGTCAGGACGACGCGGTGGGCCTCGATCGTGGAACAGAGGTGATGGCCTGGCAAACACGGCATGGCGCCTTCGCCTCGTGCAACGAGACGACGCCCTGGCGTTCTGACCCGGCGGCGCCCTACTTCATGGTGGCGAGCTGGATCAGGTTGCCGCAGGTGTCGTCGAGGACGGCGGTGACCACCGGCCCGAAGTCGGTCGGGTCCTGGGTGAACTCCACACCCAGCGCCTTGAGCCGCTCGACCTCGGCGTACACGTCGTCGACGGCGAACTGGGTGAACGGGATGCCGTCGGCGACCAGGGCCTCTTTGAAGGGGCCGGCCGCCGGGTGGCCGGTCGGCTCCAGCAACAGCTCGACACCGTCAGGATCGGCTGGGGAGACCACGGTGAGCCAGCGGTGCTCACCGACGGGCACATCGGTCTTCGCGATGAAGCCCAGCTTGTCGGTGTAGAAGGCGAGCGCTGTGGCCTGGTCGTCGACGAACACGCTGGTGATGTTGATCCGGATCACGGCTCGGGGTCCTCTCGGTGGATGGGCCACCGCTCGACGATCGAGCGCAGCGGGCTCGTGTCGATGTGGTGGAACTTGTATCGGCCCTGCCGCCGGGTGTGCACCAGCCCGGCCTGTTCGAGTACCGCAAGGTGCTGGGAGATGGCCTGGCGCGACGAGGTCAGGCCGTGCTTCATGGTCAATCGGCCGCAGATCTCGAACAGCGTCTGGCCGTCCCGGTCGATCAGCTCGTCCAAGATCGTGCGTCGTGTGGCGTCACCCATGGCCTTGAAGAGGTCAGAGTCGGCGTCCACAGACACAGGTATAGGTAAGTGCACACTTGCCTGTCAAGGGATGGCCGCACGGGCCATCGCCCGTCGTCTCACGATCGAGTGCTGGAACCAGGACGCGACCCGGCCGGACCATCACCCCGTTCACCCCATCCAGGGAAGCCGAGGAGTCACATGACCAGCAACACGCCCCCGACGTTCACCGGCGGCCGGAACATCGCCATGAAGGTGCCCCCCCACCAGTGGGAGGAGACGGTTCGCTTCTACCGCGACACCCTGGCATTGCGAGAGCTGGACAACCCTTACGACACCGGCCCGCAGTCGGTGGGCTTCGAGTTCGGGGCGAACAGGCTGTGGATCGACCGCGTCCCGACGATCAGCCAGGCTGAGATGTGGCTGCAGGTCACCACCGACGACACCGCCGCGGCGGCCGAGCTCCTGGCCGCCCACGGAGTGGCTCGCTGTGACGACATCGAGCCCCTCGGGACGACGTCGGCCTACTGGATCAGCAGTCCGGCCAGCATCGTCCACCTGATCTCCGAGCCGGACACCGACTGACGGCCGCGAAATCCTGGGCGGAAGCGTCTGCCGCTGGAACACATCTGTCCTGCCGACACACTGCTGGGTCAGTGGCGCGGTCAGGTGGTCCGGGCGTAGGTGGTGACCCGGATGTCGCCGCTGACCACATGCTCGTCGATGATGGCGAAAGGCCGAGCCTCGAACGTTGCCGAGCTGAACAGCGGGATGCCGGCGCCCAAGACGATCGGGTAGCGCTTGAGGACCAGGACGTCGATCTCCGCCAGGAGCGCACCGGCCAGGCATCCCCCGCCGGCCAACCAGATCCCAGCGCCGGATTCGGCCTTGAGTCGCTGCACGAGCTGGACCGGGTCCCGACCGACCTGCACCCCCGGGTCGATGTCGGCGGGCAGGGTGGTCGAGACGACGTGCTGGTCCAGGTGGCCGTAGGGGCTGGTGATCTGGGCCTGGAGGGCCGGCTCGTAGGTGGCCCGCCCCATCACCACGGCATCGAAGCGCGTGCCAGGGCCGGTGACGTGCAGCTGACTGCGGACGTGCGTGGGCAGGGTCTCGGGGAACTCCCGGGTGATGAACTCCAGCAACGGTTTCGTGACCGGGAAGAAGTCGTAGGAACCATCCGGGGCGGCGATGAACCCGTCCAGGGTCACCCCCACGTAGTAGGTCAGCGCGCGCATGTCCTGTCTCCTCACCAGCGGCGCCCGGGGCGGGACCACTACAGGCACAGTAGTTGTCCAGGCGTCTGATGCACTACGGCTGACGTGGTCAGGTCGAGAGAGGGGGATGCGTGCTCAACGCGCAGCGGCGCCAGGCGCTCATCGACGCAGCGATCGAGGTGCTGGCCGATCAGGGTGCTCGCGGGCTCACCTTCCGGGCTGTCGACGCCCAGGCCGGGGTACCGGCGGGCACGGCGTCGAACTACTTCACCAGCCGGGACGACCTGCTCACCCAGGCCGGCGGGCGCATCTACCAGCGGCTGGCACCGGACCCGGCCACGCTGGCCGTCAGCCGCAGCGGCCCCCGCGACCGGCAGCGCGTCGCGGAGCTGGTGACCGCGGTGACCGGACGCATCCAGGGCTACCGCACCGGCTGGCTGGCACTGCTGGAGCTGCGACTGGAGGCCACCCGCCGCCCCGCGCTGCGTGAGGTCCTCACCGCCACTGTGCGCGCGGACCTCGAGGCGACCATCGCCTACCACCTGGACACCGACCTGCCAGGGGACACGACGACAGCGGTCCTGCTCTACCTGGCCGTCAACTGGCTCGTCGTCGAGTCCCTGACCCTGCCCGAGGTCCTCGACGGCGTCGGTGGACTGTCCACGGAGGCCATCACCACCGCGGTCGTCCACCGGATCCTGGAGGCCACCGCGGAGCCGTGATCCGGGCCGACGTTCAGGCGGCCGTGTGCATCGCGATGGGGACGCCCTCGGCCGTCCACATGCATCATCAGGCCACAGCTGCCCGCGATCTGTCGGTGGCGAGTTTGACCGCGAGGCCGCCGAGCACCCCGCCCATCAGGTAGCGCTGGAACCGCATCCAGGTCGGCCGGGCCGACAGGAACCCGGCGAGGCCACCGGCGAAGACGACGATCAGGCCGTTCACGGTGAGCGCGATGGCGATCTGCACGAGCCCGAGCACGAGGCTCTGCAGCGCCACCGGCGCACCGGCCGGGTCGATGAACTGCGGCAGCAACGACACATAGAGGACGGCGACCTTGGGGTTGAGCAGGTTCGTGAACAACCCCATGGCGAACAATCGGCGCGGCCGCTCCACGAGGAGCTCACGAGGTGCGAACACGTTCGTGCCGCCAGGCCGGACAGCCTGCCAGGCCAGGTACAGCAGGTAGGCCGCTCCAGCCAGCTTCAACGCGGTGTAGGCAGCGGGGACGACGACGAAGAACGCGGCCAGGCCGGCTGCGGCCGCCGCGAGGTAGACGAAGAAGCCAGCAGCCACCCCCAGCAGGGAGATGAGGCCGGCGCGCCGACCTTGGGTGATCGACCGCGACACCAGGTAGACCATGTTCGGCCCCGGGGTGAAGACCAGGGCCAGCTCCACCAGGGCGACCCCGAGCAGTGCCGAAGTCGAGACCACGGGGCTGTTCTCCTTACGCCGATGAGTCCGCCCATCGGACATCGTCATGCGTGTACAGCCCGGCCATGGCGCTGACCACGACGCCCTCTTCGGGCGGCCCGGAACTGGTCCATGGCGGGTCGCCCGCGTAGGTCAGTAGGTCATCAGCATGGCATCTCGAACGTCGCTGAGAGTGCGGTCGGCCCGCTGGTCGGCGAGGTCGTGCGGGGGTCTGCCGGTGCACAGCGATGCGATGTCGAGGAGGTCCCACGGGCACCAAGCTGGCCCGGCAGAAGAGGATGTCGGTGGCCTGGTGCACCGGGTAGGTGATCCGCAGTCCGGACACGGTGCACGCCGGGCGGTGGCCAGGCGACCTTCGACAGGCATGCTGCGCCATTCAGCAGCGCCGTGGACCTGTTCGTCAGCGTGGACTCCCGGTCGCCCAGGGCTGCGGTGACGCGCGCAGACCGACCAGCGCGCCGGAGTTCGGGCAGCAGGCGGCGGATCGTGGGGACGCGGTACCCCGCTGCCCGCAACTGGTGGACCACGCGGGCGTCGCGCACGTGTTCGGGCGAGTACCGCCTCGCCGCACGTGCCCCTTGGCGGTCGGCGGTGAGCAGGCCTTCCACCTCCCAGTGCCGCAGCGCCGAGGGGCGCATCCCCAGCGCGTCGGCCAGCTCGGTGATCCCCATCGCGTCGGACGGCCGCATCGGCAGGATCGGTTCCGCGGCGAGGTGGTCGAGCGCGCGCCGGGTCTGCTCGAGCAGCGAGCGCTCGTGGTGCAACCGCGCGTGGGCGGCGTCCAGCAGCGCCAGCGCCGTCGCCACCTCTCCCCGGTGGAAGGCCCGCAGGACGGCCTTGGCGGCCACCGGTCCCATCCCCGCAGCGAACGCGCGGTAGGCGCGGCCGGCGTCCAGGTGCTGCTCCGTGTAGCGCCGGTAGCCGCTGTCGGTGCGGTCGGCGGCCGGGAGCACGCCCTGGGCCTCCAGGTCACGTACCAGTTGCACCGAGCAGCCCAGAGCGCGCGCGACGTCCACCGGCCGCAGGACGTCCCGTTGGAGGGTTCTGCCCGAGAGCTGGGCCATTCGTGCAGCAAAGCCTCCAGAAGGACTTCACTGCAACCCTGGAGCAATGACCGAAGACGACGTCATCGCCCACCTCGCCGCGCTCGAGGGGGTGGTGGTCTGGACGGCGTCCCCGGGCGACGGATCCCCCGAGATCGCCTGGGGAGACTCCTTCGCCTACTACTCCCCCGACGGGACGGTCCCCACGGCCACCCAGCCCTTCGCCACCATCGTGACCAAGGACTACCCCGACGACGTCAGCAGTCAGCTGCACCGCCCCGGGACCTTCCGCGTCAACATCCACGCCGGCACGGACGCCGCCGCCCGGGCCCTCGCCCAGCAGCAGGACACCGACCGCACCGGTGCGCAGCCGGGCGCGAGCGATCTGGCCGCTGCCGACGTGCTGCGTCCCCACCCGACCTACGGCCGCGCGGGGTGGCTGGCCGTCATCAACCCCGGCGAGTGCACCGAGGCCATCACACGCGCACTGCTGACGGCCGTGTGGGACAGCGCACGGGCCCGGCACCAACGGTCGAACTGAGCGAGGACCACGTGCCCAGCCCCCAGACGCTCAGCGAAGCCGACCGGCGGCTCCTCGCCGGGTGGGCCGCCGACTGCGCCGAACACGTCCTACCGCTGTTCGAAGCCGAGGCGCCCGACGACGAACGCATGCGAGACGCCATCGCCCGCACCCGGGCGTTCGGCCGTGGCGAGCTCGACACCGCAGGAGAGATCCGCCGGCGCTTCCTGGCCGGTCGAGCAGCCGGCGCGGTCACCTCACCCGCTGCCGCGGCCGCGGCCCGGGCTGGGACGCAGGCGGCCGCCGTCGCCCACATGGGCGCGCACGCCCTGGGAGCAGCCGCGTACGCCGCCAAGGCCGTCGGGCTCGCGACACCCGAGCCCGATGCGGCGTTCCACGAAGTGCGCTGGCAGCTCGACCGCCTGACGACGCCGACCCGAGCGGCGCTGCGGCAGCTGCCGCCGCTGGGTGAGGACTCGGCCGGCCCTCTGGGCCCGGGGCTCCTGGCCACCGGCGTCCTGGCGGACGTCATCCGGCACATCCAGGCCGACATCACCGCGGGATGAACGTCAGACCGTGATGACCTCGACGAGTTCGTCCGCTCCCTGCAGGTCGGCCGCGTTGCGGGTGTAGAGCCGCGCCCCATGGGCGTGTGCGGTCGCTGCGATCAGCAGGTCCATCGCCCGCGCACGAGGACGCCGACCAGCGGCGACCACCGCGGCGGCCAGCTGCCCGTAGCTGGCCGCGACGGCCGCGTCGACCGGCAGGGGATCGAACCTCCCCTGCAGGACGGACAGGCGACGCAGCCGCTCGGCCCGCACCGCTGGGTCGGCGGTGACGAGCACACCGAAGTGCAGCTCGGCCAGCGTCACGGAACTGACCGCCAGCTCGCCGGACAGTGGGCCGATGTCCCGGGCGATGACGACGCTGGTGTCCAGGACGGCCCTCACTGCGGCACCCACGGGTCGGTGACCTCCCCGTCGACGAGCCCACGGTCCTGCTCCCACGTCGGGTCGGCGGGTCCGGAGAACAGCTCCTCGACGTCGGCCCACAAACGCCAGGTGCGTGCGTTGGCGGGGATGAGACGAACACTGGGACGGCCGGCCACAGTGACGGTGACCTCTTCCCCAGCCTCGACGCGTCGAATGAGGTCGGAGGCCTGCTGGCGGAGCTCGCGAATCCCGACCGTAGCCATGCCCGGCAAGGTAGCACTTGTGCTACTCGGTTGCCGAGGTGTGGGAAGGCTCCGGGCAGAGCCTCGGCGTCCTCTCGGGACTCACGGCTGCGACCGTCACGGCGTGTAGGTCACCTGGTCGGCGATCTGCACCACTTGCTCGGAGGTGAGGCCTCCCGGCGCCTCCACCACGAAGGTCCTTCCCCCGGGCAGCAGCGCCTGGAGCACCCAGCCGTGCTCGCCGCCGTCCCCGTGGTCGGTGCGGGCCAGCTGAGCAGGCTGCCCCTGAACGGTGACGTCTTCGACCGTCCCGTCCTGCCTGCTGCCCACGCTCGGCAGTTGCTCCTCGATGGAGGTCACCTCGTCGGCGGACAGCAGTTGGACGGTCAGACCCAGGGACGGGTCGGTGTCATCGGCCAGGCGCACGATCCGACCGTCGTCCTTGAAGAAGTCGAGGCTGTACCCGGCCGGAGCCAGGTGCAGCTGCACCGGAATGCCCTGGGGGTCGTCGACCAGGTCTGCGGCGATCCCCGTCAGCAGGTCTCGCTGGGCGTACCGGCCCTGCGCGAAGATCGTCACCCACTGTCCCGACCGGCGCTCCCAGTTCAGACCGGCGATCGCTTCGTCCTGGGTGGGAGCGACGATCACCGCGGGAGAGCCGTTGACGGTGATGTCCTCGGGCACCGACCCTGGGAAGCTGACCGGGCCGTCGGGGGACCCGGGCTCGGTCCCCACGGTGATGCTCAGGAAGTCGAAGGGGCTCTCGGTGCTCGTGTAGGTCATCGATGTTCCCCCGGCGGAGTCGGCACCCAAGGTGGGAGCTGCGGTCCCCGGCGGCGGCGTGGGCAGGGTCAGCGACTGGGTCGGCAGGTCGAAGTCGACCAGCCTGATGCGGTCTGCCTGCGCGACCTGGTCCGACGGTGGAGCGGCCGCTTCGGGTTCGGCGACCAGCACTGCCGCTGTCACGGCAGCCGCGGCCACCAACACCGCCCCGCCGGCGCGCAGGGCACCTCGGCGGGTCGGACGCCGGCGTCCGACCACGGTGGCGCCTTGGCGTCCGCGGGCGTCGTCGACGAGCTGCCGGGCCGCGAGCACCGATGCCGGCTCCGGCTGGGCCGTCCGGGCGGGGGCGGCGGCCTCGATCTCCTGGAGCAAGGCGGCTCGGGCGGTGCGCAGCGCGGTGGCCGTGAGCGGGGTGGCCGCGGGGCCGACGTCGCGGAGCAGGGTGATCTCGTTCATCGGGTCTCCTCAGCGGGAAGGGCGTCGGCCAGGGCCGTGCGGGTCTGACGGCGGGCGCGGTGCAGGCGGGAGCGGACGGTGCCGATCGGCACGTCCAGGACCGCGGCGATCTCCTCGTACGTCAGCTGCTCCCAGGCGAACAGCAGCAGGACGTCGCGGTCCGCGGCCTTGAGACCGGCCAGCGCGGCTGCGATCGGGCCGCGCAGGGCCCGGGCGGTCAGTCGGTCGGAGAGGTCGTCGTCGTCGGCCGGCAGTGCAGGCGCGAGCGGAGCGGTGCGGCTCAGCGCCCGCAACCGACGTTGTTCGGTGCGCTGCTGGCCGTGGACCAGGTGGGTGGCGATGCCCAGCAGCCAGGGGCGGACCTCGACGTGCACGGCACGGTAGGCAGAGCGGCGGCGGAACGCGATGAGGAAGGTCTCGCTCAGCAGGTCGTCGGCCAGGTCGCCCACCCGTCGGCTGAGGTAGCGGTGCACCGCCGGGGCGTGGCGGTCGAAGAGCATCGCGAACTGCCCCGGGTCGGTGACCGACCCCACGATCACGTCCTCGTCACTGAGCGGCTGCCCGGGCGCCCGGGCGATGGACGACGTTCCTCCCGGCGGATGGTCACTCATGAGTGACGCCTCGTGAGCACATTCCGGAAGGCACCTTGCGTCCGATGGGATGTGTGGTGATCACACCCGTACATGTCCGCAGAACCGAATCGGGTTCGCGGCGGGACTGGACGCGCTCAGCAGTGGTCACTCCACTGCTGACGCGCCACACGCCCGACGCCGGCTCAGTCGGAGACCGGGACGGGTGCGTACGGTCTGGCCCGATCAGGCCGTCGACGGGACGGGCGGAGGGGCTGTCCTGTTGTCATCCAGCGCGATGTCCCGGTACCGGCTGATCGGCGCGCCCATGGTCGAGTCCACCTTGTTGGGCACGCTTGCCGGAGCGACGGCCCAGCTCCTCCTGCCCGGCGCGTCCGCCGGGAGTCTGGGGAACGGCGTCGTGCCCGGCTTCGTGCTGGGGCTCGTGGGGGGTGTGTTGCTCGCTGGAGTGACCCATCACGTCGACGGCCAGCGCTCGGATCTCATCGGGCACGCTCCGCCGGTGTCCCCCTGGTGGCCGGTGCGTGCGTGCTCTCCTTCTTCGCCATGGCGGCGGCGACCTCGAACCCACAGATCCCGTGGCTGGGGCGCATCGTCTTCCGCGCTGGAGTGGCCACAGCTTCTGGCTGCGTCACGTACCGAGCTCTGCGGTCTCAGCGGCGTCAGGAGAAGAGGGCGCTGTAGCCGTTCAGCGCGGGCTGGCCGCCGAGGTGGGCGTAGAGGACGGTGGACGACCGGTCGATCTCGCCCCGGCCCACCAGGTCGATGGTCGCGGCCATCGACTTCCCCTCGTACACCGGGTCGGTGACCATGCCCTCGGTGCGGGCAGCCAGCTCCATCGCGGCGATCGTCGTCGCGTCCGGGATGCCGTAGATGCCGGCGTGGAACCGCTCGTCGAGCTCCACGTCGTCGAGGGTCAGCTCGCGCTGCAGCCCGATCGCCGACGCCGTCCGCTGCGCGATCCGCAGCACCTGGTCCCGGGTCTCCGCGGGCTTCGCCGAGGCGTCCACCCCGAGCACCCGGCGCGGCCGGGCGCCCTGCTCCTCCAGCCGCGCGAAGCCGGCGACCATGCCGGCCTGCGTCGAGCCGGTCACCGAGCAGACGACGACGGTGTCGAAGAAGACCCCGAGCTCGGCCTCCTGCTGCGCCACCTCGTGCGCCCAGTTGGCGAACCCGAGGCCGCCCAGCGGGTGGTCCGAGGCCCCGGCCGGGATCGGGTACGGCTTGCCGCCGCGCGCCTCGATCTCCCGGAGCGCCGACTCCCAGCTCTCCTTGAAGCCGATGCCGAACCCGGCCTTGACCAGCCGCACGTCGGCCCCGGCCAGCCGCGAGATGAGGATGTTGCCGACCTTGTCGTACACGGCGTCCGGCCAGTCGACCCAGCTCTCCTGCACGAGCACACACTTCAACCCCAGGTGGGCGGCGACCGCGGCGACCTGCCGGGTGTGGTTGCTCTGCACGCCCCCGATCGACACCAGCGTGTCGCAGCCCTGGGCCAGCGCGTCGGCGACCAGGTACTCCAACTTGCGGGTCTTGTTGCCACCGAAGGCGATGCCGGAGTTCACGTCCTCCCGCTTCGCCCACACCGCCGCGCCGCCCAGGTGCGCAGTCAGCCGGTCGAGCCGGTGCACCGGCGAGGGGCCGAACAGCAGGGAGTGGCGGGGGAAGTCAGCAAGGGTCGTCGCCTTCGGGGCGGCGGGCGGGGCGATGTCAGTGGCCATCGGGGGTCTCCTCCAGTTGGGACAGCAGCGCCGTCCAGATCTCGGTGGTGGTCGCGACGGCGGTGTCGGCGTCGGCTGCCGCGCAGGCGGCGATCAGGCGGTCGTGCAGGGCGACCGAACCCTCGCCGTGGGCGGCGAACCGCTGCCGCTCCAGCCGGCGGATGGCCGGGGTGAAGCGGTCGACGGTGGCGGTGAGCGCAGCGTTCCCGCAGCGGGCCAGCAGGACGTCGTGCAGCTCGTCGTCGGCGTCCATCGCGGCGTCGACGTCCGCGGCCCGCAGCGCGGCGGCGAACCGCTCGTTGGCCGCGCGCATCGCGGCGACGTCCTCGGCGGTGACCCGGCCGATGGCCTCGCGCACCGCCAGCTCGTGCATCGCCCGGACGACGACGGCGGCGTCCCGCACCTGCTCGAGCACCAGCGGCGTCACGCGCGTGTGGCTCTGCGGTTTCGCCTCCACCAGCCCTTCGTCGGTCAGCCGGGCCAGGGCGGCGCGCACCGGGGCCACCGAGAGACCGAGCCGGCTGGCGAGCGCGGCGTCCTTCACCACCGTCCCGGGTGGGAGGTCACCGGCCACGATCGCGTCGCGGATCCGGGTCAGCGCCTCATCGCGCAGCAGCACGCGCGGCACGGGGTCGAGGGACACGACTGACATCTGACATGTCAGTTGGCGGCGGCGTCAAGGGCCGGATCCCTGCGGTCGTCGGCAGGGCGGGCGCTGTCCGGGCCGGCGCGCCGCCGCCAGCATCGACGGCATGGACTGGACCACCACCCCCGCCGATGCCGCCGCCCACTTCGCTCGGCGGCTGGCCGTGGAGACCGACGTATCCGACGTCCACGCCGCCCTGGAGTCCGGCCGGCCCGGCTTCGTGCTGGTCGACACCCGCAGCGCGGAGTCCTGGGCGCAGGGGCACGTGCCCGGCGCCGTCCACCTGCCCGGAGGGGAGATCGCCGGGCGCGCGGCGGCCGAGCTCGACCCCGCCGTCCCGGTGGTGACCTGCTGCTGGGGGCCCGGCTGCAACGGGGCGACCCGCGCGGCGCTGACGCTGGCCCGGCTGGGCTACCGCGTGCGGGAGATGATCGGCGGGTTCGAGTACTGGGCCCGGGAGGGCCTGCCGGTCGAGACGGCCGAAGGCATCGCGCGGCCGGACGTCGACCCGCTGACCGCACCGGCGGGCCTCAGCTGCGGCTGTTGACGGGGGCTCAGCCCTACCCCGGCTCCACGGTCATCGCCACCTCGTACCGGTCACCGCGGTAGGTCGACAGCGCGTGCTCGACCGGCCGGCCGGCGCTGTAGGAGACCCGGTCGAACACCAGCACCGGGCGGGACGGCGACACCCCCAGCAGGACGGCGCAGTCCCGGTCGGCCTCCGCCGCCCGCACCGTCTGCTCGGCCCGCTCGATCGTGCAGCCGTACCGCTCGGCGAGCAGCGTGTAGAGCGAGCCGGTCAGGTCGGCCTCGTCCAGGTCGGGCGCCACCGCGACCGGGTACCAGCCGTCGTCGACCGACATGGGCTGGTCGTCGGCCAGCCGCAGCCGGCGCACGTGCCAGGCCCGCTCCCCCGCGGCCAGCTCCAGCGCGGCCCGGGTCGCCGGCGGCGGCACGGCGCGGTCGACCGCCAGGACGACGGTGCTCGGCCGCAGCCCGAGCCGGCGCATGTCGGAGTGGAAGGAGGCCAGGTGCAGCCGGGACCGCGCGGGCCGTTCGGCCACGAAGGTGCCCTTGCCGCGCACCCGCACGAGCACGCCCTCGCTGACCAGTTGGCCGATCGCCTCGCGCACGGTGATCCGGCTGACCCCGTGCTCGACGCACAGCTGGCGCTCCCCGGGCAACGGGGCGCCCGCCGGGAGCCGGGTGGCCAGCTCGGTCAGCCGGCCGCGCAGCTGCTCGTGCTTGGGCACCACCCCGTCGACGATCAGCGCCGTCACCACCTCTGCTCGGTCAGCTTGTGGCTGAGCACGTACCGGTAGTAGTCGGCCCGGGCCAGCTGGGCGCCGGCCGCCTCGTCGACGACGAGGGTGACGTGCCGGTGCAGCTGGAGCACCGACGCCGGGCAGGACGCCGTCAGCGGCCCCTCCACCGCGGCGGCGATCGCGGCTGCCTTCGCCTCCCCGGTCGCCACCAGCACCAGGTGCTCGGCGCCCAGGATCGTGCCCAGCCCCTGGGTGATCACGTGCCGGGGCACCGCGGCGACGTCGTCGCCGAAGAACCGCGCGTTGTCGACCCGGGTCTGCTCGGTGAGCGTCTTGACGCGGGTGCGGCTGGCCAGCGACGAGCCGGGCTCGTTGAACCCCAGGTGCCCGTTGGCGCCGATCCCCAGCACCTGCACCGCCACCGGCCCGGCGGCGAGCAGTTGCGCCTCGTAGTCCAGGGCGGCCTGCAGCGGGTCGGCGGCCGCGCCGTCCGGGCCGTGCACCACCGCCGGGTCCAGCCCGAGCGCGTCGGTCAGCTCCCGGCGGATCACCGCGCGGTAGCTCTCCCGGTGGCCGGCGGGCAGGCCCACGTACTCGTCGAGCAGGAACGCCTGCACGCCGTCGAAGGACAGCCCCTCCTCCCGGTGCCGGCGCAGCAGCTCCCGGTAGGCCAGCAACGGCGAGGACCCGGTGGCCAGGCCCAGCACCACCGGCCCACCGCGACCCAGCGCGGCCAGCACCGACCCGGCGACGGCGTCGGCGACGACCCGCCCGCAGTCCTCGGGCGTGGGCAGCAGGACGACCTCCACGGTCAGCTCTCCTCTCGGTGCACCCACACGCCGGCCCGCAGGACGGCGGTGGGGTTCAGGTCCAGGTCGGTGACGAGCACGTCAGCGCGGGCCCCGCGGGTCAGGTGCCCGACCTCGATGGCGCCCAGCAGCCGGGCCGGGGTGCCGCTCGCGGCCAGGACGGCGTCGGCCAGCGGGACGCCGGCCGCCACGGTCGCCCGGACGACGTCCACCAGCCGCGCCGTCCCCCCGGCGATGGCGGCCGACTCCCCGGCGAGCCGGGCGACGCCGCCGCGCACCTCGACCGGCAGCGCGCCGAGGTGGTAGTTGCCGTCGGCCATCCCGGCGGCGGCCATCGCGTCGGTGACCAGCGCGATCGCGCCCGGGCCGACCAGGTCGAAGACGGTCGCCACCGTCTCCGGCGCCAGGTGCACGCCGTCCCCGATCAGCTCGACCACCAGTTCGCCGCGCGCCGCGGCGGCCAGGCAGGCGGCGACCGGACCGGGCGCCCGGGACAGCAGCGGCGGCATCCCGTTGAACAGGTGGGTGGCCGACAGTGGACCGCCCGGAGCCGCCGACCGGATCGCGGCGGCGACCTCGGCGGCGGCGGCGTCGGTGTGCCCGAAGCTGGGCATCGCCCCGTGTGCGCGCAGCAGGTCGACCAGTTCGGCCCGGTGCGCGGTCTCCGGCGCAAGCGTCATCGAGACGACCGTCCCCCGCCCGAGGGTCAGCAGCTCGGTCAGCAGCGCCGGGTCCCCCGGGACGAGTGCAGCCGGGTCCTGGGCACCGCAGCGGGCGGCGGAGAGGAACGGTCCCTCCAGGTGCACCCCGGCCAGCTCGCCGGCCTCGACCAGCGGGGCCAGCACGGTCAGCCGCTCGCGCAGCACCGCCGCCGGGGCGGAGACCAGACTGGCCACCAGCGTCGTCGTCCCGTGGGCCCGGTGGTGGGCGGCCGCGGCGCGCACCCCGGCGACGTCCGCGTCGGGGAAGCCGTGCCCGGCGGCGCCGTGGCAGTGCAGGTCGACCAGCCCGGGCAGCAGCAGCGTCCTCGGCGCAGGGGCCGGCAGCGCACCGGCCCAGTCCCCCGCCGGGCCGGCGAACGCGACCCGGTCGCCGGCGACGGCGAGCACCCCGTCGTCGACGACCGAGCCGCCGGTGACCAGCCGGCCCCGCAGGACGGGACCGGGCTCGGTGTCGCTCAGGATCACGGCCCCCTCGGGTGCTCGGGCGCGACGGGGCGCCGGTGGTCTGGTCATGACCAGTTGACCGGAGGATCGTCGGCCGATTCGGGCGATGTCAAGCTGCGGTGAACGGGGGCTCGACACCGGCGCGCTAGCGTCCGGCCGTGACCGATCGGATGAGGACCTTCGCCTGGGGCGACCCGATGGAGACCGCGACGGCCGCCCGCACCGCCGCCGGGCTGGACGTGCTGCGCGCCGTGGCAGCCGGGGAGCTCCCCGGGCCGCCGATCGCCGACACCCTCGGGTTCGACCTGATCGAGGTGGAGCCGGGCCGCGTCGTCTTCGCGTTCGATCCGGCCGAGTACCACTACAACCCGATCGGCTCGGTGCACGGCGGCGTCTACGCGACGCTGCTCGACTCGGCCACCGGCTGCGCCGTCCACTCGATGCTGCCGGCCGGCGTCGGCTACACCAGCCTGGACCTGACGGTGAAGTTCCTCCGCGCGATCACCCTGGACACCGGCCGGGTGACCTGCGTCGGCACGGTGACCCACCTGGGTGGCCGGACGGCGCTGGCCGAGGCGCGTCTGCTCGACGCGGACGAGCGCCTGCTCGGCACCGCGAGCAGCAGCATCCTGGTGATCCGCCCACAGCCCGGCACCCAGGTCGGCTGAGGCCCGCGCCGTCCTCGAGTGCGCAGTTCGCGTCGCCCCCCGCGGCGTGTCGCGCCGTGTCGGCGACCAGAACTGCGCACTCGCCGCGCGCCCGGGCGGAGTCAGACCGGGACGCTGACCCCGATGCCGCCCTTCGTCTCGGCGCCGTAGCGGGCGATCTCGGCGTCCAGGTCCAGCGGTCGGGTGATCGCGCCCAGCGCCTGGACATCCGGGGTGATCAGGTCGGCCGGCAGCAGCCAGGAGACTTCGAACTCGATGCCGTCGGGGTCGCGGGCGTACAGCGCCTTGGTCGTGGCGTGGTCAGAGGCCCCGGCCAGCGCCCCGGCGTCGGCCAGCGCGCCGCGGATCCGGGCCAGCTCGGCGAGGGTGTCGACCTCCCAGGCCAGGTGGTAGAGCCCCACCGTGCTGCGCCCGGCACCGGAGGGGCCGGCCTGCGCACCGACCGCGAACAGGCCCAGGTCGTGGTCGTTGGTCGACCCCTCGGCCTGCAGGAACACCGCCCGGCCGGGCATCTCCGTCCGCACCCGGAAGCCCAGGACGTCGCGGTAGAAGGCGGTGCTGCGGTCGACGTCCCGGACGAAGAGGACGGCGTGGTTGAGGCGCTGGACGGGCACGGTGCACTCCTGAGGTGGTCGAGACACCCAGTCTGCTCCGGATTATTTGACAGTTCAAGCAACACCCCGGCGGTGTGACCCGTCCGGACCCAGCGGGTAGTGCCCGGACGTGACCGGGCCAACGATGCCGCAGGACGTCGCCGTCCGGCTGGACCCGGAGCTGCGATGGCTGCTCGCGCCGCGGTTCCGGTCCGCCGGCGAGCGCCGGCTGCCCTTCGACCCCGATGCGACCGTCGGCCACCTGGTGCAGGCGGCCGGCGTCCCGCTGACCGAGGTGGGCCGGGTGCTGGTCGACGGGGCCGACGCGGCGCTCGCCGTCCGGCCTGCGCCCGGCGCCGTCCTGGGGGTGCGGCCGGTCGACCGACCTCAGCCGGTGCCCGCCGGCGGGTTCCTGCTGGACGTCGGGCTCGGCGGGCTGGCCCGGCGGCTCCGGTTGCTCGGCCTGGACGCCGCCTGGCGCAACGACGCCGACGACCCCGAGCTCGTGGCGCAGGCGGCGGCCGAGGACCGGGTGCTGCTGACCCAGGACCGCGGGCTGCTCATGCGCCGGGCACTGCCGGCCGGAGCCCTGGTGCGCGGCAGCGGCACCGACGACCAGCTCGCCGACGTCTTGGACCGGTTCACCGTCGTCCCGGCACCGCTGACCCGGTGCACCACGTGCAACGGCGAGCTGCGGCCGGCGCCCAAGGCGGAGGTGGCCGACCTGCTGGAGCCGGGCACCCGCCGCACCGTCGAGGAGTTCTCCCGGTGCACCCGGTGCGGGCAGGTCTACTGGCGTGGCGCGCACGCGGCCCGGATCGACGAGCTCGTCGCCGGGGTCGTGCCCACAGCCCCGGTCACCCCGGCAGGGCCGACGCGTCCCGGAGCACGTGGTCGATGAGGCCATAGTCCTGGGCCTCGGTCGCGGTGAACCAGCGGTCCCGGTCGGAGTCCCGCTCGACCTGGTCGACGGCCTGACCGGTGTGGTGCGCCTGCAGTTCGTTCAGCTGCCGCTTGAGCCGCCCGAGCATCTCTGCCTGGATCCCGATGTCGGCCGCGGTGCCACCGAGACCGGCCGAGGGCTGGTGCATCATCACCCGCGCGTGCGGCAGGGCGTACCGCTTGCCTGCGGCCCCGGCGGTGAGCAGGAACTGCCCCATCGAGGCGACCATGCCCATCCCATAGGTGGCCACGTCGCAGTCGACGAACTGCATGGTGTCGTAGACCGCCATTCCGCCGGACACCGAACCGCCCGGGGAGTTGATGTAGAGGTGGATGTCCCGGTGCGGGTCCTCGGCGGACAACAACAGCATCTGCGCGGCGATCTGATTGGCGATCACGTCGTCGACCTCCTGGCCGAGGAACACGATCCGCTCCCTCAGCAGCCGGTCGTAGACGGCGTCTCCCAGGCTGGACGCGCTGGTGGCTGGCGCTGCGCGGAGCTGTTCGGTGGTCATCGGTGGTTCTCCTGTCGGCCGTCGGAATGGACGGGGCCCACTCAAGTGCCCGGAAGTCGGAGAAGTCGACACAGAATGTCCCATTGCGCAGTCAGCGCAATTGTTGTGCTGTCCGCGAATGGCGGTTGACAGCTCGCCCGGCGACAGCCGGCCCGGCCGTGGTCTGATCCTCGGGTGACCGAGTCCCCCGTCGTGCGCAAGGCCACCCGCGCCGACGTCCCCCGGCTGGCCGCCACGCTGGCCGTCGCCTACCCCGACTACCGCTGGACCTCCTGGGCGCTGCCCGAGGACGGCCGCACCCAGCGGCTGTCCCGCTGGGCGGAGCTGTGGGGCGCGCTGGTGCCGGTGCTCGCCGGGACGGCGTGGGTCACCGACGACGTCGACGCGGCCGCCGCCTGGGTGGCGCCGGACGCCCCGCCGCACGCCGCGGACCTGCAGGCGGTCATCGACCGGGACCTGCCGCGGGTGTTCGGGGCCCGCCAGCCGGTGGTGCTGGCCAGCGAGCGGCTCGGCGCGCTGGGCCGACCGGACGAGCCGCACTGGTGGCTGCACGCCGTCGGCACCCGGCCCGCCGCCCGGCACCAGGGGCTCGGCGCCGCGGTGCTGCAGCCGGTGCTCGACCGCTGCGACGTCGACCGGGTCCCGGCTGCGGTGACGGTCTACACCTCCACCGTCGTCCGGTGGCTGCAGCGGTCGGGCTTCGCCGTCACCCACTCGACCCGGACCGCCGTGGACCACGAGCTGCCGATCTGGACCATGGTCCGCCAGCCGAAGCGCACCTGACCCCTCGGGGACGACGCAGGTGAGCCTGACCTGACCCCTGGGGGCCACAGGTCGGCCCCGGTGGCCCGCGCGGGTCGGGCAGGACAGGGACGACCGTTCCTGCCGCCGCCCCCGCGAGGTCACCGTGTACCTGTCGAAGACCGAGGCCGCCGTCCTCACCAGCACGCTGCCGCGCACCCTGCCGCGGCCCACCCCACCGGCGCCGAAGGCGAAGCGGCGGCTGTGGCCGATGCTCGGGCCGGCGTTCGTCGCGGCCGTCGCCTACGTCGACCCCGGGAACTTCGCGACCAACTTCTCCGGCGGCGCCTCGTTCGGCTACACCCTGCTGTGGGTGATCGTCGCGGCGAACCTGATGGCGATGCTCATCCAGACCCTCACCGCCAAGCTGGGGCTGGCGACCGGTCGGGACCTGGCCACCTGCTGCCGCGAGCGGTTCCCCCGGCCGGTCACCTGGGGGCTGTGGGCGCAGGCCGAGGCGGTCGCGATCGCCACCGACCTGGCCGAGATCGTCGGCGGGGCGGTCGCGCTGAACCTGCTGTTCGGGGTGCCGCTGTGGATCGGCGGGATCATCACCGCGATCGTCGCGTTCGTCCTGCTGGCCGCCCAGTCGCGGGGGTTCCGGCCGTTCGAGCGGGTGATCACCGGGCTGCTGCTGGTGATCGGCGGCGGCTTCGTCTACACGCTGATCGGCGCCGGGGTCGACCCGGGCGGCGTCGCCTCGGGCATGGTGCCCAGCTTCGCCGGCACCGACAGCCTGCTGCTGGCCACCGGCATCCTGGGCGCGACGGTCATGCCGCACGTCATCTACGTGCACTCCGCGCTCACCCCGGGCCGCTACGGCGACACCGTCACCGCCGGGAAGTCGCACACCGGACGGCGCGGGCTGCTGCGTGCCCAGCGGATCGACGTCTTCATCGCCATGGGCCTGGCCGGGCTGGTCAACGCCGCGATGCTGGTGATCGCCGCGCAGCTCTTCACCGCCGGCGACGGCATCGAGTCGCTGGAGAGCGTGCACGCCGGCCTCGGCGACCAGCTCGGCAGCGGCGCGGCGCTGGCCTTCGCCATCGCCCTGCTCGCCGCCGGGTTCGCCAGCTCCTCGGTCGGCACCCACGCCGGCCAGGTCGTGATGGCCGGGTTCCTGCGCAAGCACATCCCGGTGCTGACCCGCCGGCTGATCACCCTCGCCCCGGCGCTGCTGGTGCTCGGCCTGGGCGGTGACCCGACGACGGCGCTGGTCTGGTCCCAGGTGGTGCTGTGCTTCGGCATCCCGTTCGCCCTGGTGCCGCTGCTGTGGCTGACCTCCCGCAAGGACCTGATGGGCGGCTGGGTCAACCGGCGGGTCACCACGCTGACCGGTTCGGTCGTCGCCGCGCTGATCATCGCGCTGAACGGCTACCTGCTGGTGAGCACCTTCCTCGGCTGAGCGGGCTTCCTGAGCTGAGCGGGCTTCCTGAGCTGAGCGAGGCCCGCCAGGATGGCGGGATGGACGCGCGGGAGCCGGTCGACTGGGCGCCGGGGATGTGGGTGCTGGCCGACACCAGCCCGGCGGCGTGGGTTGAGGCGGCCCTGACGCCGGAGCTCACCTCCTGGACGGTCGCCGGGCTCGTCCCGCCGGTCTTCGAGGCCTACGCCCGGGTGCTGCCGCCCACCTACCCCCGGCATGAGCCGGTTCCACGGCACCGGTGGTCGGAGATCGCCGCCGCCACCGGGGTGCCGCTGACCGCCGAGATCCGGTTCGACGACCTGGTGGCCGGCTCCGACCGCTGGGGCCGACCCTCCGACGGCGGGCTGGACGCCCGGGAGACTGCGGCCCTCGCCCGGGTGCTGGGTGAGTTCACCGGGACCCCGACGGAGGCGTACTTCTGCCTCTGGGAGGGCTTCGGCCTGGAGGAGACCGAGGCCTGGACCGACCGGCCGATGCGCGTGGAGACCCCGGGCCGGGCGTACCACCTGCTCACCGGCCCGGTCGCCGCTGCGCCGGTGCTGCCGACGCCCGTGGAGTGGCGGTGCGCGAGCCTCTGGTGGCCGGCGGACCGGACCTGGCTGGTCGCCACCGAGATCGACGGCTACCTCACCTACGTCGGCGGCAGCCGCGCGGCGATCGACGCCGTCCTCACCGCGCCGGACCTCGACGCTGTCGCCGTGCAGCCCTCCACCCCGGTGGACCCCAGCTACGGCTGAGCGCCGCATCGCCGATGAGGAACGGCGCCGGGCGCCGTCTCAGCTACGACACCACCAGCCCCCGCCAGAGGAGCACCGCACATGGGCGCGATCAAGGTCCACGAGTTCACCACCGTCGACGGGGTGGCCGACACCCCCGTGTGGACGATGGAGTACGGCTTCCCCGACGACCTGGCCGCGTCCATCGGCACGCTGACCGGCTCCTCGACCGGGATCCTGCTCGGCCGGAAGACCTTCGAGATGTTCGCCCCGGCCTGGTCGACCCGGACCGTGGAGGACGACGAGGGCGCCCCGTTCTTCAACGACACCCGCAAGCACGTGGTCAGCTCGACGCTGACCGACGCGGAGTCGGTCTGGCGGAACTCGACCGTGGTCGGCGGCTACTCGGCCGACCGGATCCGGGCGCTCAAGGACGAGGCGGACGGCGACCTGTACGTCAGCGGCAGCGCCACGCTGGTCCGGGCGCTGCTCGCCGACGGGCTGGTCGACGAGCTGCACCTCTACGTCTACCCGCTGGCCGTCGGCACCGGGATCCGGTTGTTCCCGCAGGGGACGTCCCAGCCACTGACCCTGCTCGGCGCCGAGACCCTGTCGAATGGCGTCGCCCACCTCACCTACGGCCCAGCCACCCACTGACCCGAGGGGCCAAAATCGCGACTTTGGCCCCTCCAGGGGCGGGTCAGGCCGGTGGGGTCTCGCCGACCTCGGCGAACAGCGGGACGTCACTGAGCCCGGCCACCGCCTGCTCGGCACCACCGGCGGGGTCGGCGACCGCGGGCGGCACGAGCACCTCTACCCCGTCTCCCTCGGGCCGGGCCGTGGCGGAGGCGAGGACACCCGGGTGGCCCCGGAGCAGCCGCTCCGCCTCCGCCCGCAGGTCACCGGGGCGGAACTCGGTCTGCTGCACCGTGACCTCACAGCCGGGGTCGGCCAGCACGGCCTGGACCGGCGTGGGCAGCTCGCCGTGCCAGCGCACGGTCAGCCGCTTGCGGTCGAGGCTGATGCCGGGGGTGCCGAAGTCCGGCGAGTCCCCGGCCGCTGCGCTCAGCCGCTCCAGCAGGTCGTAGATCGCGGTGGGTCCGCCCGGGTAGGCGACGAACTCGCCGTGCCCCAGCCGCGGTGCCGGCCCGGCGGACGACTTCTTGCGTGCTGCCATGTCCGCCATCATCCAGGCTGGCGGGCATGGAGATCTCCGGTGCACGCATCTGGGTCACCGGTGCCTCGACCGGCATCGGTGCGGCGCTGGCGAGGGAGCTGGCCGACCGAGGGGCCCGGGTGGCGATCAGCGCCCGCAACGCCGAGCAGCTCGCGGAGGTGGCCGGGAGCCGGATGGTCGTCGTCCCGGTGGACGTCACCGACAGAGCGGCCACCGTGGCGGCGGGCGAGCGGGTGCGGGAGGCCCTGGGCGGGCTGGACGTCGCCGTCCTCAACGCCGGCACGTGGTCGTCGTTCCACGTGGAACCGTGGGACTCGCAGCTGTTCGCCGACCACCTGCAGGTCAACGTGATGGGCGCGGTGCACACCATGGAGGCCGTCGTCCCGCAGATGCTGGCCGCCGGGCGGGGCCGGGTCGTCGGGGTCGCCTCGGTCGCCGGCTACCGCGGCCTGCCGGGCTCGGAGGCCTACAACGCGGGCAAGGCGGCGCTGATCAACCTGCTGGAGGGCCTGCGCGGCTCGCTGGCCCCGCGCGGCGTCGTCGTCCAGATCGTCAACCCGGGGTTCGTGACCACCCGACTGACCGACCGCAACCTCTTCCCGATGCCGTTCAAGGTCGAGGCCGACGTGGCAGCCCGCGCCATCGCCGACGGCATCGCCCGGGACAAGGCCGAGGTCGTCTTCCCGGTGCCGATGATGGTCGCGATGAAGCTGGCCCGGCTGCTGCCGGTGCGGGTGTGGACCCGGCTCACCGCCGAGCTCGCCCGCCGCGGCGTGCACGGCGGCCCGAGCTGCCGCGCGGGTTGAACCGCCGCGCGGGTTGAGCCGCCCCGGGCAGGGTCGGGCCGCGCGGTCACGCGGCTCAACCCTGAGCGGAGCGGCTCAACCCGGGGCAGCGGGGTCCTCCACTCAGTCGCGGGGGCCGCCGGCGACGTAGATGACCTGACCGGAGACGAAGCCCGCGCCCTCGCTGCACAGGAACGAGGCGGTGTGCGCGATGTCCTCGGGCTGGCCGACCCGGGCGACCGGGATCTGCTTGGCGGCCATCTCCTTGAACTGCTCGAACGGCACGCCCACCCGCTCGGCGGTCTGCGCGGTCATCTCGGTCTCGATGAAGCCGGGGGCGATCGCGTTGGCGGTCACGTTGTACCGGCCGAGCTCGATGGCGAGGGTCTTGGTGAAGCCCTGCATGCCCGCCTTGGCCGCGGAGTAGTTGACCTGGCCGCGGTTGCCCAGCGCCGAGACGCTGGAGAGGTTCACGATCCGGCCGAACTCGGCTTCGACCATGTGCTTCTGCGCTGCCTTGCTCATCAGGAAGGCACCCCGCAGGTGCACGCCCATGACGGCGTCCCAGTCGGCGACGCTCATCTTGAACAGCAGGTTGTCCCGGGTGATGCCGGCGTTGTTCACCAGCACCGTCGGGGCACCGAGCTCGGCGGCGATCCGCTCGACCGCGGCGTTGACCGACTCCTCCTCGGCGACGTTCGCACCGACCGCGAGCGCCTCGCCCCCGGCCTTCTGGATCTCCTCGACCGTGCCCGCGCAGGCCGCCTCGTCCAGGTCCAGGACGGCGACGGCCATCCCGTCCTGGGCGAACCGCCGTGCGATGGCCGCGCCGATCCCGCGCGCCGCTCCTGTGATGATCGCCGTCCGCTGCTCTGCCACTGCGTCTCCTCGTCGAGTCCGTCGGCGGGCCACCGGCCCGCCGTGCTGCCGTCCTGCCTATCACCAGCCCACCCCGGCCGCGCACCCGACCGGGTTACGCTCACCGCTCACACACGACAGGGGAGCGCCTCGGCGCTGAGAGTGCGGGCAACCGCAGACCCTCGAACCTGATCCGGGTCATGCCGGCGCAGGGAGTCTGGAGGAGCACCATGGCCGAACAGGCCGTCCGTCCGTCCGACGCTGCCCAGGGCGCGCCGCGCCGCAGCTGGCGCACCGTCGACATCGTCGTCACCGCCGTGCTGGGCGTCGCCTTCGGCGTCGTCTTCTGGGCCTGGGGGCTGCTCTGGGCCGCCACCGGCCCGGCCTTCGGCGCCTTCCCGCCCGGTCAGGCCGTCATGTACGGGGTGTGGCTGCTGCCTGCCGTCCTCGCCCCGCTGATCATCCGCAAGCCCGGCGCCGCCCTGTTCGCCGAGCTGATCGCCGGGATCGTCTCCGCGCTGCTGGGCTCGGCCTGGGGCTCGCTGGTGATCGTCTACGGCCTGCTGCAGGGGCTGGCCGGGGAGCTGGGCTTCGCCGCCTTCGGCTGGCGCCGCTACAGCTGGCCGCAGGCGTTGCTGGCCGCCGCGCTCGCCGGGGGCACGGCGGCCGGGCTGGACCTCGTCAACTACTACCCGGACTGGACCGCCGGCTGGATGACGACGTACACGGCGCTCATCGTGGTCAGCACCGTGGTGATCGCCGGGGTCGGCGGCATCGCGCTGACCCGGGCGCTGGCCGCCAGCGGGGTGCTGTCGTCCTTCGCCTCCGGCCGGTCGCGGGTCTGATGGAGGGCCCCGTCCCACCCCGCGACACGCTCGGCGCGCCGCGGGTACCGGGGACGGGGCCGTTCGAGCACGAGGAGGTCGGTCCGGCCACCGTCCGGCTCGCCGGGTTCGGGTTCCGGCACGCCAGCCGGCGGGCCTGGGCGGTGCAGGACGTCGACCTGCGGATCGAGCCCGGTGAGCGGGTGCTGCTCACCGGCGCGTCCGGATCGGGCAAGTCGACGCTGCTGCGGGCACTGGGCGGCCTGCTCGAGCCGGAGTCCGGCGACGCCACCGGCGAGCTGAGCGTGGACGGTGCGGCGCCCGACCGGCGGCGCCAGCGGGTCGGGGTGGTGTTCCAGGACCCGGACGCACAGCTGGTGATGACCCGGGCCGGGGACGACGTCGCCTTCGGCCTGGAGAACACCGGGACGCCGCCGGAGCTGATCTGGCCCGCCGTCGACACCGCCCTGGACGCCGTCGGGTTCGGCCTCGGCCGGGACCACGCCACCGCGGCGCTGTCCGGTGGGCAGAAGCAGCGGCTGGTGCTGGCCGGTGCCCTGGCGCCGCGTCCGGGCCTGCTGCTGCTCGACGAGCCGACCGCCCAGCTCGACCCGGACGGCGCGGCGCTGGTGCGGGCCGCCGTCGCCCGCGCGGTGGCCGACCGCTCGGCGACGCTGGTCGTCGTCGACCACGACGTCGAGTCCTGGCTGCCGCTGGTCGACCGGGTGGTGGAGCTGCTGCCCCACGGCGGCACGGTGGAGCACCCGCCCGGCTGGCGGCCGGCGCCGCTGCGCGTGCCCGTGCGGTGGGTGCACCCGCCCGGGGAGGTGCTGCTGGCCGGCGAGGCGGCCGGCTTCACCCACCGTGGCGGCGCCCGGCCCGCGCTGGCGCCCACCGACGTCGCCCTGCGGGCCGGCCGAACGCTGGCCGTCACCGGACCGAACGGCACGGGCAAGTCCACCCTGGCGCTGCTGCTGGCCGGGCTGCGGGCGCCGACCACCGGCCGGGTCGTCGCCGCCGCCACGGTGACCGCCGGGCTGCGCCGTCCGGAGAGGCCACCGCACCGCTGGCCGGCCGCGGAGCTGGCGACCCGGATCGGCACCGTCTTCCAGCAGCCCGAGCACCAGTTCCTCACCGGCCGGGTGCGCGACGAGCTGGCGCTGGGGCCACTGCGGTCGGGGGCGGGCGCCGCGCAGGCCCGTGCCACGGCCGAGGAGCTGCTCGAGCGGCTCGGGCTGGCCGCCCTCGCCGACGCCAACCCGTTCACCCTCTCCGGCGGCCAGCAGCGGCGGCTGTCGGTGGCCACCGCGCTGGCCACCTCCCCGCGGGTGCTGGTCCTCGACGAGCCGACCTTCGGGCAGGACCGGGAGACCTGGGCCGAGCTGGTGGCGCTGCTGGCCGAGCAGCAGGACGGCGACCGGGCGCTGTGCCTGGTCACCCACGACGCCGCCGTGGTCACCGCGCTCGCCGACGACGTGTGCACCCTCGGCGCCCCGGTGCCGGGGTGAGCGCCCCGCTCTCCCTGGGCCCGGCCCGGCCGGTGCCGCTGTCCGCGGTCAACCCGGTGGCCCAGCTGTCGGCCGTCCTCGTCGTCACCTGCGTGCTGCTGATCAGCGGCGACCTGGTGACACCGGGCGTGCTGCTCGCCGCCGAGCTCGCACTGCTGCCGGCTGCGGGGCTGAGCCGGCCCGGGGACGTGCTGCGCCGCACCTGGCCGCTGTTGCTCAGCGCCCTCGGGGTGGCCTGGGTGAACGTCGCGTTCGGCTCGCTGGACGGCGCCGAGGCCTGGGTCAGCGGGGCCACCTGGGCGCTGCGGGTGGTGGCCCTGGCGCTGCCCGGCATCCTGCTGGTCGCCTCCACCGACCCGGTGCGGCTGGCCGACGCGCTGACCCTGCACTGGCGGGTCTCCACCCGGTTCGCCTACGGCTCGCTCGCCGCACTGCGGCTGGTACCGCTACTGGCCGCGGAGTGGGAGACGATCCGGCTGGCCCGCCGCGCCCGCGGGGTGGACGGCGGCCGGAACCCGGTGGCGCACGTGCGGCTGCTGGCGAGCACCGCCTTCGCCCTGCTGGTGGGGGCGATCCGGCGGGGCAGCCGGCTGGCCACCGCCATGGACGCGCGGGGCTTCGACTCGGGCGTGACCCGGACGAACGCCCGCGGGTCCCGGCTGCAGCCGCTGGACCGGTGCTTCGTCGTCGGGGCGGTGGTCCTCTGCGCGGCGGCGGTCACCGCCAGCGTGCTCAGCGGGGCCTGGTCGCCGGTCTTCTCCTGAGCATCAGCCGGGCACCACACCATCGCGCCAGGCGGCGTCGAAGAAGCCGACCTCCAGCTCCATGGCCCGGCGGTAGGCGCGGCGCACCGCAGGGGTGTCGGCAGCCGTCCCGTCCAGCAGCCGTTCCAGCGTGCCGGTCAGCTCCTCCAGGCCGGGGTCGGCGTAGGTGGTGACCCACTCGCCGTAGGTGCTCGCCGAGCGGCCGGCCAGCGACTGCCCGAGGTGGGCGTACAGCCGCATGCACGGCGTCATCGCCGCGCAGGTCAGCCCGGCCCCGCCCAGGGACGCCGTGGCGAGCAGGAACTCGGTGTAGGCGAGCGTGGCCGGCAGCGGCTCCACCGCGGCCAGGTCGATGCCCCAGCGGGCCGCGTAGCCCTCGTGCAGCCGCAGCTCCTCGCGGACCCCGGCGAGCAGGTCGGCGAAGACGTCGAGCCCGGCCCGGTCGGGGCTGTGCGCAGCGCCGAGGGCGTAGGCGCGGGCGAAGGACTCCAGGAAGAACGCGTCCTGCGCCACGTAGCCGGCGAACAGCTCCCGCGGCAGGCTGCCGTCGGCGATGCCCTGCACGAACGGGTGCGCCAGCGCGACGGCGGCGAGGTCGGCGTTCTCCGCCCAGAGATCGGCGGCCAGGCTCATGCCGTCCGCCCCAGGGCCATGTCCCAGAAGGCCACCTCGGCGGCGACGACCTCGGCGAAGACGCCGTCCTGACCACCGCCCACCGCATCGGCCGCCGTCTCCAGGCCGGCGACGTAGCCGGCAAAGCCCGGCACGGTCCAGTGCTCGACGAACTCCCGGTAGGCCGGTGCGCCGGGCAGCGCGCTGGTCCAGGCGTCGAGGTACGTGCGCTCGATGGTCCACAGCGCGGTCAGCGCCACCGGCACCTCGGCGGCGTCCAGCCGCTCCAGCAGCTCGGCGTAGGCCACGGTGGCCGGCAGCGCGGGTGCGGTGAGGTCCAGGCCGCGGGCAGCCGCCTGCTCCTCGAACCAGGCCAGCTCCTCGACCAGCGCGACCAGGCCGCCGGCCAGCACCGCCTGGGCGGGGCGCGGCGCGCGGGCCAGCAGCCGGGCCTGGAACCCCAGCAGGTCGGCGACGAAGCGCGCATCCTGGACCAGCCAGGTGTCGAAGGCGCCGGCGGGCAGGGACCCGTCGCGCACGGCGGTCAGGAACGGGTGCGCGGTGGCCGCGCTCCAGCTCTCGGGATGACGTCGAAGCAGCTCGGCGACCGGCACGGCGCGGACTCTACGAGAGTGGTTAGGGTGGCCACGTCATGGCGTCGAGCCATGTGCGGGAGCTCGGAGGACCGGGCTGAGAGGGCGGCTGACACGCCGCCGACCGCTGGAACCTGACCGGGTAATGCCGGCGTAGGGAGCCCGTGATGAGCACATCTGGAACCGTCGGCACGACCACGTCCGGTGCGGACGCACCGCTCACCCTCACCGAACCGGCGGCCCGCACGCTGGGCTTCCGGGAGTCCGCCGGACTGTGGGGCAACCTCGGCATCAGCCTGCTGCTGCCGGTCGCCGCCGTCTACGTCGTCCTGCCCGGGCGGCCGCTGTCGGTCACGCTCGGCGCGATCGTCGTCGGCGCCCTGATCGGTGCCTCGCTGCTGGGGCTGGCCGCCGCGGCGGGCGCCCGCGAGGGCGTGCCGGGGATGGTGCTGCTGCGCGGCCTGCTCGGCCGGCGGGCCTCGTACCTGCCCACCGCGCTGAACCTGGTGCAGTGCATCGGCTGGGCCACCTTCGAGATCGTGATCATCGCCGAGGCGGCGTCCCGGGTGCTGGACGCGCCGCGCTGGCCGTTCGTGCTGCTCGCCGGGGTGCTCGCCACCGCGATGGCGCTGCGGCCCCTCGGCGTGGTCCGGGTGCTGTCCCGCTACGCGGTGTGGGCGGCGCTGGCCGCGATCGCCTACCTCTTCGTCGAGGTGCTCTCCGAGCCGAGGGCCGCGCTGGACGCCGGCGGCGCCGCGTCCTTCTGGACGGCGACCGACATCGTGATCGCCCTGCCGATCTCCTGGTTCCCGCTCGCCGCCGACTACAGCCGGCACGTGCGCAGCGGCCGGGTCGCCGGCACCAGCGCCGCCCTCGGCTACGGGCTGGCCACCATCGCGATGTTCACCCTCGGCGTGCTGGCGCTGGCCGCCTACGGCAGCTCGGGGCTGGACGTCATCGACGCGCTGCTGGCGGTGCCGCTGGGGGCGCTGGCGGTGCTGGTGCTCATCACGGTCGAGCTCGACGAGGCGTTCGCGAACGTCTACTCCACGGCCGTGTCGGCGCAGAACGTGGTGGCCCGGCTGGACCGCCGGCTGCTCGCGCTGGGCGTCGGCGCCACTGCCACCGTGCTCGCCCTGAGCTTCGACATCGTCGCCTACGAGCCGTTCCTCTTCCTGATCGGCGCGGTCTTCGTGCCGCTGATCGGCGTCTTCCTGGTCGCCTACGCGCTGAGCGCCCCGGGCCGGTGGGACACCTCGGACACCGCTCCGGCCCGGCTGGTCTACCTGCTGCCGTGGCTCGCCGGGTTCATCGCCTACCAGCTGACCCTGCCGACCTTCTTCTCCGGCGTCGGCGCCGGCTGGACCTCCTGGTGGACCGCCCGCCAGACCGACCTCGGCATCGACCCGGCCAACGGCTGGTCGGCCTCGCTGATCAGCCTGGCCGTGGCGGCGTCCCTCACCGCGGTGATCGCGCTGCTCGACGCCCGCCGCGGGCGGCAGCGGGCATGACCTCCCCGCTGGGCCGGCTGCACGTGCTGACCGACGCCGACGGCGGACCGGCCGCGCTGGCCGCGATCGCCGCCGCGGTGGCCGCCGGTGCGCCGGTGGTGCAGGTGCGGGCGAAGGGCTGCAGCGACCGGGTGCTGTACGACTTCGCCCGGGCCGTGGTCGAGCTCTGCCGGCCGGCGGGCACCACCTGCCTGGTCAACGACCGGGTGGACGTCGCCCTCGCCGTCGGCGCCGACGGGACGCATCTGGGCGCCGACGACCTCCCGCTCGCCGCCGCCCGGCGGGTCGCCGGGCCGGGGCACCTGCTCGGCGGCACGGCCCGCGACCCGCAGCGGGCCCGGCAGCTGGTGGCCGAGGGCGCGGACTACCTGGGGGTCGGCCCGGCCTTCGCCACCAGCACCAAGACCGGGCTCCCGGACCCGATCGGGGTCGCCGGGGTCGGTGCCGTGGCCACCGCGGTGCCGGTGCCGGTCATCGCCATCGGCGGGGTCACCGCGGCGCGGGTCGGGGAACTGCTGACCGCCGGCGCCTCCGGGGTCGCGGTGGTCGGCGCGGTCACCGCCGCCGACGACCCCGGAGCCGCGACGGCGGAGCTGCTGCGGGCCCTGGCGGAGCCCCGGTGATCGACGTGGCGGTGGCCGGCGGCGGGCTGATCGGGCTGTCGGTGGCCTGGCGGGCGGCGCAGCGCGGCCTGTCGGTCGCCGTCGTCGACGACGCCCCGGGCACCGGCGCCTCGGCCGCCGCCGCCGGGATGCTCGCACCGGTCACCGAGGCGGCCTACGGCGAGCAGGCGCTGCTCCGGCTGTGCCTGGCGTCCCTGCAGCGCTATCCGGCGTTCGCCGCCGAGGTCGAGGCGGCCGGCGGCCTGCCGGTCGGGCTGCGCACCGCCGGCACCCTGGTCGTCGGCTTCGACGCCGACGACGTGCGGGCGCTGGACGCGCTGCTCGGCTACCAGCAGGAGCTCGGGCTGGCCGTCGAGCGGCTGACCCCGCGGGAGACCCGGCGGCGGGAGCCCGCGCTCACCCCGCGGCTGCGCGGTGGGCTGGCCGTCGCGGGCGACCACTCGGTCGACGGCCGGGCGCTGCACCGGGCGCTGACCGCCGCCGCCGAGGCCGCAGGGGTCCGGTTCGTCCGGGACCGGGTGACCGCGGTGCAGACCACCGGCGGGCGCGCCACCGGGCTGCAGCTGACCGACGGCTCGGCACTGTCCGCCGGCACCGTCGTCCTCGCCCTGGGCGCGCACAGCGGCACCCTCCCCGGGGTACCGCCGCTGCCGGTCCGGCCGGTGAAGGGGCAGATCCTGCGGATGGCCGGTGCGGCCGGGCTGCTGACCGGCACCGTACGTGCCCTCGTCCGCGGCCGGCAGGTCTACCTGGTGCCGTACGGCGAGGACGGACTGATCGTCGGGGCGACCACCGAGGACCGCGGCTTCGACGCCACGGTCACCGCCGGCGGGGTGCACGACCTGCTGCACGACGCGATCGAGGTCGTGCCCGGGGTGACGGAGCTGGAGCTGGTCGAGACCCTCGCCCGCTGGCGGCCCGGCACCGACGACAACGCCCCGCTGCTGGGCGCCAGTGGACTGCCTGGGCTGGTGCTGGCCACCGGCCACCACCGCAACGGCGTCCTGCTCACCCCGGTGACCGGCGACGTCGTCGCCGAGCTGCTGGACACCGGCGAGCTGCCCGAGCTGGCCGCCCCCTTCACCGTCGAGAGGTTCCCGCACCGATGACCATCTCGCTGACCGTCAACGGCAGCCCGGTCGAGCTGGCCGACGGCACCACCGTCGCCGCGCTCGTCGAACAGCGCACCAGCGGGCACGACCGGGTCGCGGTCGCGCGCAACGGCGACGTCGTCCCACGCAGCAGCTGGGCGACGACCGAGCTCGCCCCCGGCGACCGCCTCGAGGTGCTCGCCCCCACCGCAGGAGGCTGATGTGGAAGAAGACCACGAACTGACCGAGGAACTGGCCCCCGCGCTCGAGCAGGAGGAGGCCGCCGACCCGTTCACCCTGGGCGGGGAGACGTTCACCTCCAGGCTGATCCTGGGCACCGGCGGCCTGCCCAGCCTGGAGGTGCTGGAGCGGGTGGTCCGCGCCTCCGGCACCCAGCTGGTGACCGTGGCGCTGCGCCGGGTGGAGGCGGCGGCGGGCAGCGCGATGCTGGAGGTGCTCGACCGCTGCGGGGTGCGGCTGCTGCCCAACACCGCCGGCTGCCAGACCGCGCGGGAGGCGGTGCTGACCGCGAAGCTGTCCCGGGAGGCCTTCGGGACCGACTGGGTCAAGCTGGAGGTCATCGGCGACGACCGCACGCTGCTGCCCGACGCCGTGGAGCTGTTGGACGCCGCCGAGCAGCTGGTCGCCGACGGCTTCACCGTGCTCGCCTACACCACCGACGACCCGATCCTCGGCCGGCGGCTGGCCGACGTCGGCTGCGCCGCGGTCATGCCGCTGGGCGCACCGATCGGCAGCGGACTGGGCATCCGCAACCCGTACAACATCGCCCTGCTCCGGGAGGAGGTCAGCGTGCCGGTGGTGCTGGACGCCGGCATCGGCACCGCCTCGGACGCCGCCCTGGCGATGGAGCTGGGCTGCGACGCGGTGCTGCTGGCCTCGGCGGTGACCCGGGCCCGGGAGCCGGTGCAGATGGCGCTGGCGATGCGGCAGGCCGTCGAGGGTGGCCGGCTGGCCCGCGGGGCGGGCCGGATCCCGCGCCGGTGGCTGGCCGAGGCCTCCACGTCGATGCAGGGGCTGCCCGAGCTGTGAGCCTGCCGCGGCTCCTCGTGCTCACCGACCGCACGCAGTGCCGGGGCAGCCTGACCGCCACCGTGGCCACCGCCGTCGACGCCGGCGCACGGGCGGTGGTGCTGCGGGAGAAGGACCTCCCGCTCGCCGAGCGGGCGCTGCTGGCCACCGAGCTGCAGGCCCTGCTGACCCCGGTGGGCGGCGTCCTGGTGTGGGCGGGCGCCGCCGGCAGCGCAGGGCGGGCCGCCGTCCACCTGTCGGCGGCCGACCCCCTGCCGACGCCGCGCCCCACCTGGCTGGGGCGCTCCTGCCACACCGCCGCTGAACTGGCCCGGGCCCGGGCCGAGGGCTGCGACCACGCCTTCCTGTCCCCGGTGTTCCTGACCGCCTCCAAGCCCGGCCACGGCCCGGCGCTCGGGCTGGCCGGCCTGGCGGAGCTGGTCCCGCACGGGCCGCCGGTCTACGCGCTGGGCGGCATCGGCCCCGACGACGTCGCCGGCTGTCTCGCCGCCGGCGCCCGGGGCGTGGCGGTGATGGGCGGGGTGATGCGCGATCCGTCGTCCGTGCGGGACCACCTGGCCGCGCTCACCGGCTGAGGGCGACGCGCCGGTCGACTGGCGGGACCCACCCCGGACCGGTGAGGTGGGCATCACATCGGGTTCATGATTAGACCTGCCCCTGCCGAGACAAGACAGGGGTTCGCCGTGAAGACGCGGCGGCCAGAGAGCGAGGAGACCGGGTGACGGGCGAGCGCACCAGCCTTGCGTGGCCGTCGTCCCCTCCGCCGCCCGCCGAGGACGGCTGGCACTGGGCGCTGAGCAGCGTGGCGGAGCTCCCCCGGGTGCGCGCCCAGCTGCGCCGCGGGCTGGCCGAGGAGTCCCGGGGCGACCGCGAGGCGATCGAGCTCGACGAGGCCGTCGTCCTCGCGTTCGACGAGATGGCCTCCAACGCCCTCCGGCACGGGGGCGGCGGCGTGCAGGCGCGGGTCCAGCGGACGCCGCACGCCTGGTTGATCGAGGTGCGCGACTCCGCGGCCCAGCGCCCCCCGCAGCCGGCGATCGGCCGCGACCCCAGCCAGGGCGGGCTCGGCCTCTACCTGATCGCCGAGATGGCCGACGCGCACGGCTGGCACCTCACCGACGGCCAGAAGAGCGTCTGGGCGCTGCTCCCCCGCCGCTGAGTCCCGCGCCGCCGAGCCGGCTCAGCTCCCCGGCGACGACACGTCCGGCCCGACCTCGAACGGCTGGGGCACGTCCTCCCGGTACAGCCGGACGGCGACCAGCGCGACGTCGTCCTCGGACCCCTGCGGGCGCATCCGGACGACGATCTGGTCCAGCAGCTGCTCCAGCGGCACCTCCCCCAGCTCGGCGAGCAACCCGACCAGCCGGGCGACGCCCTCGTCCAGCGGCAGGTCGGGGCCCTCGACCAGGCCGTCGGTGTACAGCAGCACGGTCGACCCGTGCTCCAGCACGGTCACCTGCTCGCGCCGGGAGGTGCCCGGGTCGACCCCGAGCATGAGGTCCGCCCGCTCCGTGGCCAGCACCTCCACCCGCCCGCCGGGGGTGAGCACCAGCAGCGGCGGGTGGCCGGCGTTGGACCAGCGGAGCCGGGTCTCGCCACGGTCCCGGTCGACCTGCGCGCGCTCCAGCCGGGCCACGGCCGCGGTGGCCAGCGTGCGCACCTGCAACCCCTCCATCGCGCGGTCGAGGTCGGTGAGCACCGCGGCCGGCCCAGCACCGCCGCTGTAGGCGATGCCGCGCAGCAGGCTGCGCAGCTGCCCCATGGCCGCGGCGGCGACCGTGTCGTGGCCGACGACGTCCCCGATGGCCACCACCGTCGCCCCGCCGGGCTGGGAGAAGGCGTCGTACCAGTCGCCACCCACCTGGGCGGCCTGGACGGCGGGCACGTAGCGCACGGCGATCTCGCAGTGGTCGGACTCCGGCGGGTCGGTGAGCAGGCTGCGCTGCAGCTCCTCGGCCATCCGTCGCTGCTGCTCCTGCAACGCCGCACCGTCCAACGCGACCGCCACCCGGTCGGCGACCTCCCGCAGCAGCTCGAGCTCCCGGGCGTCCATCGGGGCCCGGTCCCGGTCGCGGTAGAGGGTCATCGCCCCCAGCACCTGCCCGCGGGCGACCAGCGCCAGCGCCACCGCCGTCCCGGGGTCCAGCACCCAGTACGCCTCCCGGACCTCGCCCTCCGGCAGCCCGTTCCCCACGGCGGCCGCCACGTCCGGGACGACGATGACCTCACCGGTCGCCAGGGCCTCCACGATCGGGGCGGTGCTGGTGAGCGCCGCCAGCCGGAGCCGGGCGTACGTGGCCGCGACCGGACGGCCGGCCGCGTCCCGGTGCCAGCTGGCCACGTCGTGCAGCCGGCCGTCCTCCTCGACCAGGCTGGCGATCGCCCAGTCGGCCAGGTCCGGCACGACGGCCTGCACGATCTCCTGCAGGGCACCGCGCGCACCCCGCCGGTCGACGAGCGCGGTGGAGAGGACGTCCGACACCCGGGCGACCAGCGTGAGGCGCTCGGCGTCCCGGCGGGTGGCCTCCTCGGCGCGGCGACGCTCGGTGATGTCGAGGAAGTACACCGACAGGCCCTCGTCGCTGGGCCAGGCCCGCACCTCGTACCAGCTGTCCAGCGGCGGCGGGTACCACGCCTGGAACAGCGCCGGCTCACCACTGTCCATCGCGTGCCGGTAGTGCCGCTCGAAGTCGCTGCCTGCCGCCGCGGGGAAGAGCTCCCAGAGGTCGCCGCCCAGCAACTCCGCCCGGCCGTTGCCCAGCAGCCGCTCGGCCTCGGCGTTGACGTAGGTGAAGGACCAGTCCCGGCCGAGGGAGAAGAAGGCCGCCGGCATCGACTCCAGCACCCGGGAGACCTGAGCCTCGGCCCGTCGCTGGTCCGTGGAGTCGTGCGCCACCCCGACGATCCGGACCGCCGCCCCGGTGTCGTCCAGGACGGCGCGGCCACGGGCACGCGCCCAGCGGACCTCGCCGCCGGGCAGCTGGACCCGGTGCTCCTGGTCGAAGCCGTCCCCGGTCGCCAGCGCCGCGCTGATCGTCGCGATGACACCCTCCCGGTCGTGCGGGTGCACCCGCTCGATCAGGGCGCTGAGCGTGCCGGGGAAGTGCGCGCGGTCCCAGCCGTAGACGGGCAGCAACCGGTCGTCCCAGATCAACCGGTCGGCGACGGCGTCCCAGTCGAAGCTGCCGAGCTCGGCCGCGTCGATGGCCAGCGCCCACCGCCACCCGGAGGCCTCCGACTCCGCGCTGACCCCGGCCAGCCGGAGCTCGCTCGCGGCGCACTCGGCGAGCAGCTCGAGCACGGCGACGTCCCGGTCGGTCCAGTCGCGTGGCTCGGCCCCGAAGACGCACAGGGCGGCTGCCATGCCCTCCAGCGGCACCCCGAGGTAGGCCCCGACCGCACCGGATGCGGCCGGCGGCCGGCCGGCGACCCGGGGGTCGTGCGCCGCGTCCCGGACGACGAGCGGCTGGCCCGCCTCGACGGTCACGGCGCACAGCGACTCCGCCAGCGACACCTCGGCACCCGCCGGCCCGGCAGCCGGGCCGCTGACGACGGCCGCCGTCTGCACCGCGCCGACCAGCGAGAGCTGGGCGACGTCCGGCCCCAGCAAGCGGACGGCCAGATCGGTCAGCCGCTGCAGCAGGGGACCGGCGACCGGCGCCACGCGACCCGGGTGGTGCACCGACATCGCCTGCCCGCCCCCGCTCCGTACGCCCGTCGGCGGGAGTCTCCACCGCTGCGTACCGGAACTGATCATGCCTCGTGGCACCGGCGCAGTGCACAGGGCCATCCCGGGCGCCGCTGCTGCCCACGGGGGACGATGACCGGATGGACGGAAACGCCCGCCCCCGGTCGCAGGTGGGCCGGCCACGCTCGCGGCACCCCCGTTCCTGGGCCGGTGCCCTGCAGCGCAGCTGGGCCCGGCACCCGCAGATCGGCCTGGCCGTGCGGGCCGCGATCGCGGCGACGATCGCCTGGGCGCTCGCCCGCCTGATCCCGGGACCGGCGCAGGAGTACCCCTACTACGCGCCGTTCGGGGCGGTGATCGCCATTTCCACCACCCTGGCCGGCTCGGCCCGGTCGGCCGCGCAGTCGGTGTCCGCGATCGCGATCGGCGCGGCGGTGGCGCTGGCCGTCGACGCGTTGCCCGTCCCGGTCGTGGCCCGGGTCGCCATCGTGGTGACCCTCGGAGTGGTCCTCGCCGGCTGGCACCGGCTGGGCGGCTCCGGCAGCTGGGTGCCGACCTCGGCGCTCTTCGTGCTGATCATCGGCGGCGGTGACCCGCTGGACTACGTGGTGGGCTACGCCGGGCTCACCTTCTTCGGTGCGCTGATCGGGACGGCCGTCCTGGCGCTCTTCCCACCGCTGCCGCTGGCCCCCTCGCAGACCGAGCTCGGCCGGCTGCGCGACCTGCTGGCCACCCAGCTGGAGGACCTCGCCGAGGGCCTGCAGCAGGAGCACCCACCCACCGAGGACGAGTGGCGTGGCCGGATCCACACCATCGACCCGGTGCTGGCGCAGACCCGCGCGGCGGTGCAGCAGACCGACGAGGCCCGCCGGGGCAACCTCCGGGCCCGGCGGCACCAGCAGGACGCCGAACGGCAGTACGCCCAGGCCCGGGCGCTGGAACGCCTGACGCTCATGGTGGAGGACCTCACCCAGCTGATCGCCGAGACCGAGACCGCCGACCGCTCCCACGTGGCGCTCGGCCCGGCGCTGCGGCCGCCCGCGGCCTCGGCGCTCGGCGGGCTGGCCGACGTGCTGCGCTCGGTGGACGGCCCCACCGCGGACCCCGACGTGACCCGCGACGCCTACGACGAGCTGCACGCCCTCGAGGGCCAGCTGCGGCGCGCCCGCCGGCACACCGACGACGACCTGTTCGCCGCCAGCAGCGTCGCCTTGGCGATCCGGCGCTGCCTGGCCGCGGTGGTGCCCGAGGAGCTGGCCGAGGAGGAGGCGCCCAACTGAGCCCGACCGGCCACCGACGGCTCAGCGACCGACGGCTCAGCGACCGACGGCTCAGCGACCGACGGCGTAGCCCTGCATTCCCCGCGGGTTGGCCCCGGCCCGCAGCACGCCCGTCTCCGGGTCGACCGAAACCGCGGACAGCCGGCCCAGCGACCAGGGGTCGGAGACGGTGACCTCGTGGCCGCGACGGCGCAGCTCGGCGATGGTGTCGTCGCCGAGCCGGGACTCCACCACGAGCTCGCCCGGGGACATCGCCCGCGGGTAGAACGACGACGGGAAGCTGGTGGTGTGCCAGGCCGGTGCGTCGATGGCCGCCTGGAGGTCCAGCCCGCCGAGCACGTGGGCCAGCCAGAAGCACAGCTGCCACTGCTCCTGCTGGTCACCGCCGGGGGTGCCGAAGGCCAGGGTCGGCACGCCGCCGCGCAGCGCCAGCGACGGGGTGAGCGTGGTGCGCGGCCGCTTGCCCGGCTGCAGCGAGTTGGGGAGCCCGGGCTCCAGCCAGAACATCTGCGCCCGGGTGCCCAGCGCGAAGCCCAGCGAGGGGATGACCGGCGAGCTCTGCAGCCAGCCGCCGGAGGGGGTGGCCGAGACGAGGTTGCCCCAGCGGTCGACGACGTCGACGTGGCAGGTGTCCCCCCGGGTGGTGCCCCGAGTGTCGACGGTGGGCTCGCCGACCCCGGCGATCGTGCCGCGGTCGACCCGGACGCCGGCGGCGGCGTCGGTGACGAACGCGGGGAGCCGGGGCGGGCGCCCCCCTGGCGAGCCGGGCCGCAGCTCGGTGCTGGCCCGGTCGCTGATCAGCGCCCGCCGCTGCTCGGTGTAGCTGGTGGAGAGGAGGTCGTCCACGGGGGCCTCGGCCGTGTCCCCGTACCAGGCCTCCCGGTCGGCCATCGCCAGCTTCACCGCCTCCGCGCTGACGTGGACCAGGTCGGCATCGGCGGTGCCCGACGCGTACCCGGCCCCGGCTCCTGCCGCCGGGTGGCCGTCCAGCATCGCGAGCGCCTGGAGCAGCGCCGGGCCCTGGGACCACGGCCCGGCCTTCGCGAGCGTCCACCCCTGCCAGTCGAGGGTGACCGGCGGCTCGTACCTCGGGGCCCAGCTGGCCAGGTCCTCACCGGTGAGGAGACCGCGGTGGGCACGACCGGAGTCGTCCATCACCGGGGACCGGGAGAACTCGTCGATCGCCTCGGCGACGAACCCCGTGTACCAGGACGCCAGTGCCGCGTCGATCTGCGCCTCTCGGGAGGGTCCGCGCGCTGCGTCGAGCAGTCGGCGGTAGGTCGAGGCGAGGACCGGGTTGCGGAACAGGCGGCCGGCGGTGGGGGGTGCTCCGTCGGGGGCGAGCCAGGTGGCGGCCGAGGTCGGCCAGTGGGTGCGGAAGTGCTCGGAGACCGAGGCGACGGTCGCGGCGACCCGGGGGTGGACCGGGTGGCCGTGCTCGGCGTACTCGATGGCGAAGCGGAGGACGGCGTCCAGCGGCAGGGTGCCGTGGTCGCGCAGGAGGGTCAGCCAGGCGCCGAGGGCGCCGGGCACGGTGGCGGCGAGGAGACCGGTGCCTGGGATCAGGTCGAGACCGAGGTCCCCGAAGGCGTCGATCGTGGCGCCGGCGGGGGCGACCCCCTGACCGGACAGCACCACGGGGACCCCCGCGCCGGAGGCTGCCCGCGGGCTCCGGGCGAAGAGGATCGGGACCTCGCCCCCCGGGCCGTTGAGGTGCGGCTCGACCACCTGCAGGGTGAAGCCCGCAGCGACCGCGGCATCGAACGCGTTCCCACCGGCCTCGAGGGTCGCCATGCCCGCGGCGCTGGCGAGCCAGTGCGTCGAGGCGACCATCCCGAAGGTGCCGGCGAGCTCCGGCCGCGTGGTGAACACCCAGCCACCCTAGAGAAGGGTGACCGGTCGGCGCTGCGTCGCGGCAGCTCCGTCGCCGCGCTGCGGGGCTCTGTCGCCGCGCTGCGAGGCTCTGTCGCCGCGCTGCGGGGCTGCGGCGGTGCGGTGGGCGTGCTGGGCAGCTCCCGCATCGGCGGGGCGTCGTCGTCCTCCGGCGCACGATGCCGGAGGTCGATGTCGTGCTGCCGCAGGTCGACGTCGGCGGGCCGCAGGTCGACCGGCTGCCGGGGCGCCGGCAGGACCACCGGGGCCGGCCGCGGCTCGGGCTCGGGGAGCGCTGCCAGGGTCAGCTGGTGCACCGGGGGCAGGACCGGGCGCCCCCAGCTGAGCGAGGCACCGTTCGGGCCGCTGCCCCAGGCCGCCGCCCGCCGGTGCACGCCCCGCAGCCGGCTGAGCAACTGCCGAACCGGGGCGGTCAGCCGCGGCGCCGGCGCAGCCAGCCGCACGGGCGTGGTGAGCAGGTCGACGGAGAAGTCGGTGGCGAACTCGATCGCGGCCTCGAGCTCGTGGTCCACGGCCGGCCGCGAGGACGGGACGGGGTCGGGCCGCACCGCCGGGGCGACCGGGGACGCGGACACCGCACGCCGCGCGGCCGGGGCCGGCCCGTCGGTCAGCCGGTAGACCGGCAGCGGGGTCGGGCGCCACGCCAGGTGCGCACCGTCCTCGCCGGCGCCCCATCCGGCGGCGCGGCGGGCGAGCTGGCGGCGCCGGGAGCGGGCCGGGCGCACCGGGACGTCGTCGTCCGCCAGCGGGCTGGGGCGCATGCCCAGCACGCCGCACGCCAGCCCGACCGCCAGGCCGAACGCCAGGTCGGTCGTGTTGGGCGCCGGGGTGTCGGTGCCGAACAGCCCGAGCCGCCCGGTCTCCCGGGGGGCGGGCAGGGTGGTCGGCCGGACCGGTGCCAGCTGGATCGCCATTGCTGCCCTCCCGGGGAAGTAGTCGCCGCGGCCGGGGAAGGGGCCGCGGGCAAGGAAGAAGTTACGGACGACGGAGCCCCCGGACCCCCGTTCGGGACACCCCCTCCCGACCGCGTGACCCAACCGTTGCCGGACCCCTCTCCAGCGGTCGATGACCCGCCTCCGGCACCGGGCACTAGTCGACAACGCCGGGCGAAAGGCCAGGTCAGCGCCGCCGTCGCCGGCCGATGACCTCGGGCGCCGATCCGGCGCACCGGCGTGTCGGGCCGGTCTGGTCTGGTGGGATGGTCGGATGCGCACCCCCCTGGTGATCGACACCGACCCGGGCATCGACGACGCGCTGGCGGTGCTGCTCGCGCTGGCCAGTCCCGAGGTCGAGCTGCAGCTGGTGACGACGGTGCACGGCAACGTCGGCCTGGCCGAGACGACCGAGAACGCGCTGCGGGTGCTGCACCTGGCGGGACGGTCGGACGTCCCGGTGGCCGCCGGTGCCCGCACCTCGCTGGTCTTCCCCCAGCCGGAGCGGGCCGGGCACGTGCACGGGGCGGCGGGCCTGGGCGGCGTCGCGCTGCCGCCGTCCCCGGCCGCGGTCGACCCCCGGCCGGCGGTGGTGGCGCTGGCCGAGCTGCTGCTGGCCAGCGAGGAGCCGGTGACCGTGGCCGCGATCGGCCCGCTGACCAACATCGCGCTGCTGATCGGCGTGTACCCCGAGGCGGCGGCGCGGATCGGCCGGCTGGTGGTGATGGGCGGCTCGGCGACCCGCGGCGGCAACGTGACCGCGGCCGCGGAGTTCAACGTGTGGGCCGACCCGGAGGCCGCCGCGGCGGTGTTCGGCACCGGCCTGCCGACCGTGCTGGTGGGGCTGGACGTCACGCTGCCCACGGTGCTCACCGCGGCGGGGATCGCCCGGTTCGGCGCGGCCGGCCCGGTCGGCGCCCGGGCGGCGGCGATCCTGCAGCAGTACGTCGACCACGCCCGCAGCAGCTACGGCGTCGAGGGAGTGGTGGTGCACGACGCCCTCGCGCTGACCGAGGCGATCGTGCCGGGCACGCTGACCACCGTGCGCCGGGACGTCGTCGTGGACACCGGGCACGGCGCCGGGCGCGGGCAGACCCTGGTGGACCGCCGGACGACGTCGTCCTCGGCCACCGCGGTGGCGGTGGCCGAGGACGTCGACAGCGAGGCGGCGGTGGAGTTCCTGGTCACCCGGATGTGCGGGCTGGCCGCACGCAGCTGAGCAGGTCCGCCCCTGATCAGGCCGGCTCGACGAGCCCCTCGGAGACCATCCACTCCAGCGCGACGTCCCCGGGCTGCTCACCGGCCACGTCGACCTGGGCGTTCAGCTCCTGCAGCACGTCGTTGGTCAGCAGCGGGGTGATCTGCCCGAACAGGTCGGCGAGCTCGGGGTGCTCCTCGAAGGTCTCGGTGAGCAGCACCGGCGAGATGTTGTAGTTGGGGAAGAACGCCCGGTCGTCCTCGAGCACCGTCAGGTCCAGCGCCGTGATCCGGCCGTCGGTGGTGAACACCTCGCCGAAGTTGCACGCACCCTGGTCGGTGGCCTCGTAGACCGCGCCGGTGTCCAGCGTGCTGACGTTGTCCCGCGGCACGCCCTGCGCATCACCGAGCTCCAGGCCGTAGGTCTCCAGCATCGGCACGAACCCGTCGTTGCGGCTGGCGAACTCGCTCTCCACGCAGAAGGTGCGCTCCTCCACCGGCAGCTCGGCGATCTCCGACAGCGTGCTGATCCCGCCGAGGTCGTCGACCGCCTCGCTGCGGACGGCGAAGGCGTAGGTGTTGTTGGCCTCCGCGGGCGGCAGCCAGGTCAGGCCGTTGGCCAGCTCGGCGTCCCGGACGGCCTCGTACTGCTCCACCGGGTCCGCGATCGGCGCGGTCTCCCCGAGGTAGGAGAGCCACGCGGTGCCGGTGTACTCCCACTCCATGTCGATCTCGCCGTTGACCATGCCCTGCCGGGCCGGCACCGAGCCGGGGATGTTGGTCCGGTCGACGACGTCGAACCCGGCGGTCTGCAACGCGATCACGGCGATCTTGCCGAGGATCAGCTGCTCGGTGAAGTTCTTCGACCCCACCACGATCTCCTCGCCCGCTGCCCCCTCGATCGGCTGGATCTCGGCCGGCTCGGCGGCCGGGGTGTACTGCGTGGCGGCCTGCAGGCCGCAGCCGGTGAGCAGCGTGGCCGCCGCGAGGGAGAGGGCGGTGGTCGCGCGCGTGCGCATCAGAGTCCCTTCGGTCGGGCGACGTGCTCCACGACGCGGCCGAGCCAGTCGATGGCCAGCGCCAGCAGGGCGACGAGGACGGCGCCGCTGAACAGCAGGCTGTCCAGCGAGAGGTTGATGCCGGTGGTGATCAGCTGACCCAGGCCGCCGCCGCTGATGAACGTCGCCAGCGTGGCGGTGCCGACGAGCAGGACCAGGGCGGTGCGGACGCCGGCCAGGATGACCGGCACGGCCAGCGGCAGCTCCACCCGGAGCAGGACGGCCAGGGCGCTCATGCCCATCCCCCGGCCGGCCTCGACCAGGCGCGCGTCGACGCCCTGCAGCCCCACCATGGTGTTCCGCAGCACCGGCAGCACCGTGTAGAGCACCAGGGCCACGACCGCGGACCGGAAGCCGAACCCCAGCCAGGTGGCCAGCAGCACGAACAGCCCGATGGCCGGAGCCGCCTGGCCGGTGTTCGCCACGCCGAGCACCAGTGGCGTGGCCCGGCGGAACGGCCCACGGGTGAGCAGGACACCCAGCGGGATGCCGATGAGCAGCACGACGGCGGCGGCGAGCAGGGTGAGCTGCAGGTGCTCGACGATGCTGCGGCCCAGCACGCTCCAGCCGAGCTGGCGCTGCTCGGTGTCGGCGAGCTCGGCGGTCGACCGCCAGACGACGAAGGCCAGCACCCCGGCCAGCACGAGGACCGGCTGCACGAGCAGCCCGCGCCAGGCACCGCGGGCCTCGTCCGACCTGCCGGTGGTCGGCGTCTGGGTCTGGGCCAGCGCGTCGTCGACCTCGGTCTCGGGGTACGCCGTGGTGGCCGCGGGGCGGGGGGCCGTCATCCCTCGACCTCGTCCCGGGTGCGCTGGATCGCGGCCATCACCGTCTCCACCACCATGACGCCGGCGACGCCGTCCCGGCCGGTCACGACGACGCCGCCCTGGCTGGCGGCGAGCATGGTGTCCAGCGCGTCGTTGAGGGTGGAGCGCAGGCCGACCACCGGGAGCTTATCGTCCACGGTGTCGGGCACGGTGGCCACCCGGGACAGCTCCGCCAGGGACGGCCAGCTGATCGGCCGGCCCCGGCGGTCGGTGACCACGACGTACCTCTCCCCGGCGGCCGAGGCGCGGCGGACGACCTCGGCGGCGTCCTCGCCGACCTGGGCCTGCTGGGGGTGGATCAGGTCGACGTCGCCGACCCGGGTCAGGGTCAGCTGCTTCAGCGTCGCGCCGGCGCCGACGAAGTCGGCGACGTACTCCTCCGCCGGGTCGGCGAGGATCGCCTCCGGGGTGTCGTACTGCACCACGCGGGCGCCGACGTCGAAGACCACGATCCGGTCGCCGAGCTTCACCGCCTCGTCGAAGTCGTGGGTGACGAAGACGATCGTCTTGCCCAGCTCCTCCTGGATGCGCAGCAACTCGTCCTGCAGCCGCTGGCGGGTGATCGGGTCGACCGCCCCGAACGGCTCGTCCATCAGCAGCACGGGCGGGTCCGCGGCGAGCGCCCGGGCCACCCCGACGCGCTGCTGCTGGCCGCCGGAGAGCTCGCGGGGGTAGCGGTCGCGGTACACGTCGGGGTCCAGGCCGACCAGCTCGAGCAGCTCGTCGACCCGGGCGGCGATCCGCTTCCGGTCCCACTTGAGCATCCCGGGGACCAGGCCGATGTTGGTGGCCACGGTCATGTGCGGGAAGAGCCCGCCGGCCTGGATCACGTACCCGATCCGGCGGCGCAGCTGGTCGGCGTCCTGGCCGGTGACGTCCTCGTCGCCCAGGAAGATCTTGCCGCTGGTGGGCTCGACCAGGCGGTTGAGCATCTTCAGCAGCGTGGTCTTCCCGCAGCCGGAGGGGCCGACGAACATGACCATCTGGCCCGCCGGGATGTCCAGGTCGACCGCGTCGACGGCCGGCTTCGCCTGCCCGGGGTAGCTCTTGGTCACGCCCTCGAGCCGGATGGAGACGCCGCTGACCTGGCGCTCGGCGCCGGCGGGCTGCTCGACGGTGTCGCCGGCGGTCTCAGCGATGGTGTCAGACACGGATGCCCCTCGAGGTGGTGAGGCGACCGACCAGCACGAGCACCACGTCGAGGACGAGGGCCAGCAGGACGATCGCGATGGTCCCGACGAGCGTGGCGTTCAGTGCGTTCGCACCGCCCAGCCGGGAGAGTCCGGAGAAGATGAAGCTGCCCAGGCCGGGGCCGAGCACGTAGGCGGCGATCGCGGCGATGCCCATGACCATCTGGGTGGAGACCCGGATCCCGGCCAGGATCACCGGCCACGCGAGCGGCAGCTCGATCCGCAGCAGCGTGCTCAGCCGGCTCATCCCGATGCCGCGGGCCGACTCCACCAGCGAGCGGTCGACGCCGGCCAGGCCGACGACGGCGTTGCGCAGGATCGGCAGGGCGGCATAGAACGTCACCGCCAGCACCGCCGGGGTGATCCCGAACCCGAACGGCGCCAGCAGGATGCCCAGCAGCGCGAAGGACGGGATGGTGAGCCCGATGGCGGAGAGGCCGTTGGCCAGCCCGGTGAGCCGCGGGCTGCGGTAGGCCAGCACGGCCAGCCCGATCGCGATCACGGTGGCCAGCAGCACGCACTGCACGACCAGGCTCACGTGCTGGAAGGCCTGGAAGGCGATCAGCCCGCGCCGGTCGACGAGGTACTCCCACATCGGCCCACCCCCTCTCCGCGCTCCGACCGCGACGGGCCGGGGCGTTCGTCGTCCTCGTGACGCCGCACGGTCCGGTGCGGACGCGGGCGACCTGGTGGGCGGGCACCCCCGGCGCGCACGGCGCAGCATCGAGGGCTCCGCCGCCGGGCACGGGCCTACCGTGCCGGCGGCCTCATGACGGCCGTGTGTCACGGTGTCACATCCGACGCGCACAAGGCGAGCGCTTCCGCATGACGAAGTCGTGACGGTCCCCGGCCGAGGCCGCGTGCGAGGACTGCCGCTGCCCCGATCGGGGTAGGGGCGCCAACCCGTCTCCTCCGCGGTCACGTCCGTGGCGGAGACGATCGGGGACGGACGCGACGCACGTGTCCTGGTCTGGAGGAGGATCCATCAACACGGTCAGGTCGGCAGCCGACGAGGCCCCGTTCCAGGTGCGGCTCGCCGACGGCCCGGAGCCGGGGCAGCTCGTCGCCTCGGTGTCCGGTGAGATGGACGCCGCCAGCAACCCGCTGCTGCAGCAGACCCTGCTGATCGCCCTGCGCCGGGCGGAGCGGCTGCTGACCATCGACCTGTCGGGGGTCAGCTTCTTCGGGTCGGCCGGCGTCACCGCTCTGGTCTGGGTCAGCCAGCACCCCGAGGCGGCCGGCAAGCACGTCGGGGTCATCGCCACCAGCCGGATCGTCACCGGTCCGCTGGAGCTGACCGGCCTGCTCCAGCGGCTGGACGTCCACGGCATGCCCGGCGTCGCCGCCGGTCCCCAGGAGAGCGACACCGCCGCGCAGCGGAGCGACACCGCCGCGCAGCGGAGCGAGGACCGGGCGCGGCGGAGCGAGGACCGGGCGCGGCGCTGACCGCGCCGAACCGGTACGTGACCCCCCGTGCTGCGCCGGACCCCTGCGTCCGCCACCATGGTCGCGGCGGAGACACCGGCCGGCGGGAGGCCCGAAGAGTGAGTGCACTGGTCTGGCCATCGGCCGACGTGCCCCACGAGGACGGCGACGTCTGGCGGTGGGAGCTCCCGACGGTGCACGACGCGTCCCGGGTGCGGATGGACCTGCGGGCCCGGCTCGCCCACCCGTCCCTGGCCGCCCGGTCCACCGAGGACGCCCGTGAGGGCCTGCTGCTGGTCTTCGAGGAGCTCAGCTCCAACGCACTGCGGCACGGTGGCGGTGCGGTGGTGGCGCTGATCGTCGCCGTCCCGGCCGGCTGGCTGATCGTGCTCACCGACGGCTCGCCCGACGCCCCGCCACGCCCCGCGGTCGACCGCGACCCCGCGTACGGCGGGATGGGGCTGCCCATGGTGGCCCAGCTGTCGGTCGACTACGGCTGGTGCAGCGACGCCGAGCGCAAGCACGTCTGGGCCCGGCTGCCCTCCGGGCTCGCCACCGCGTCGGTCCCCCGGCCGCGCTCCTCCTCCGGTCCGGGTCTCTGACCGGGCTCCTCCCCACCCGCGACGACCTCGGCCCCACGCCCCGCTGGAGCCCCGGGGTCACCCGCGGACGTGCGTCACCTCGCTGAACCCCTCCGCGGTGCTCGGTGGGACGAGCCGCCCGGCCGCGCTGTACAGCCCGACCAACGGCACCCGCGCCCGGCCCTGGCGGGCCTCGTTGCGGGCCCGGCAGGTCTCCAGCGGTACGTCCACGAACACCGCCCTCGCCGGGACGCCCGCCGCTGCCGCCAGCGCGACCAGCGGCGCCCGCTCGGCCGGCGAGGGCGAGGTGTTGTCGACGACGACGCTGGCGCCCTCGGCGAGGAGGCCGGCCACCACCCGCTGCTGCCGGGCCTCACGACGCCGGGCGTTGGGCCAGTGGTCCTTGCTGACCACCGCATGCGTGCCGGCCAGGTGTCCGGCGATCCAGGTGGACTTGCCGGAGCCCTGCAGTCCGACCATCACCACGAGCTCCTGGCGCACCACGCCTCCCCCGGTACCCGGGCTCGGCCCCACCGGCACGTCCGGGCGCCGGCGGGGCGGGGTGGTTGCCGAACGCAGGCTGCGGGCATGGAGGAGCAACTGTCCCGAGAACTGAGGAGGACCCCGTGTTCCCGGCCGAGAACATCCGTGACTGGCGCACCATGAACGTCGTCGACCCGGACGGCAGCAAGATCGGCACGCTGGAGTCGGTGTACGTGGACACCACCACCGACCAGCCGTTCTTCGCCGCCGTCACCACCGGCTTCATCGGCCGGCACAAGCTGACCTTCGTGCCGCTGACCGGCGCCACCGTGGCACCCGACCACATCACGGTCACCGTGTCCAAGGACCTCACCAAGAACGCACCGTCCATCGACACCGACGGCGAGCTCACCGTCGAGCAGGAGCCCGACGTCTTCGCGCACTACTCGCTGCCCTACACCGGCGGCGTGCGCCGGCTGGCCCGCCGCTGACCACAGCCGGGAGCAGACCCGGCGCCCGGCCCGACCGGTGCGCTGACGGGTCCTCCTCGGAGGTCCGTGTCGCGCACCGGCACCGGGCGCTCACCTGTTGTTCATCTGGAGTTCCGCCGGTTGTCTTCTGTTCGTCAACCGACCTACTGTGCAGAGACACCTGGGTCGCCGTTGCACTCGGGGCGTCGACACCGGGGAACCACGATGCTCACCGTCTTCCGACCGCGCCGCCTGCTCGTCGTCCTGACGGTGGTCTCCGTCCTGCTGGGTGCCGTCAGCCTGGTCCTGAACCTCGCCGTGCTCCACACCGCAGACACACCCGCGCAACTGGCCTCGGGGCTGCGGTCCGGGACGCTCGACCTGCTCAGCGTCAACCGGGAGGGGAACCTCCCGACCTGGTTCTCCTCGGCCCTGCTGCTGGCTGCGGCTGCCTCGGCGGCAGCGACGGGCGTGTGGGCGCATCGGACCCGCGACCGCTGGCGCTGGCACTGGTCGATCCTCGCGGTGGCGTTCTGCTACCTGTCGGTCGACGAGCTCCTGCGGTTGCACGAGAAGGCCAACCACCAGGTGGCCGGGGTCGTGGAGCCGAGCGGGGTGTTCACCTTCGGGTGGTGGCTGCTGGCCGCGCCGCTGGTGGTCGTGTTCGCCGCCGCCTACGTCCGCTTCCTCCGCGGGCTCCCCGCGCCGATCGGTCACCTCATCGTGCTGGGCGGGGCCCTCTACGTCGGCGGCGCCATCGGCATGGAGATGGTGGGCAGCTGGTTGGCCGACGACCGGGGGACGACGGTGTCGGCTCCCTACGTCCTGGCCACCACGGCCGAGGAGGTGCTCGAGATGCTCGGCGTGGTCGTCTTCCTCTACGCCGTGACCAGCTACGCGCACTCCCGGGTGCGCGTCGTCGACGCGCCCGTCGCGCACCCTGCGACGCCGCCCGCGGAGGCCGTCGACGGCGGCGGTCGGGGTCGACGCGAGGACGTCCCGGGCACGGCCGTGGCTGCCCCGGACGGGTCGGGCTCCACTGACGAGGTCGGCGGAGCCCGCGCCGCCTGACTGGGCAGGGTGCGCTCCTCGTCAGCTCCGGCGGGCGGTGAAGAGACCGGCGGCGTCCCGCAGGCTCTTGGTCGGGCGCAGCCAGGCGCCGTCCGTCGGCAGGGCGTCCAGCCGCACGCGGTCAAGCGGCTCGACGAACGCCCCGGGGACGTCCTCGATGTCGACGAACTGCAGCAGCTCGGAGCTGATCGCATAGCCGGCCACCTCGCTGAACGCGACGACGACCACCTCGGTGCCGGCGCGGGCCAGGTCCTCGAGCGGCTCGGCGAAGTTCCGGCCGTCCCCGGAGAAGACGACCAGCCGGCGCAGCCGGTGACTGTGCGCCCGCACGCTGATGTGGTCGAGCATCGACTGGTCGATGTCGTCGTCGGGCTGGAGCTTCGGCCGGGCGAAGACGGCGTAGCCGAAGCTGCGCAGCGCCTCCACCCAGCGCTGCAGCGAGGTGGCGTGCTGTGGCGGCACGTTGGCGAAGACGCAGGCCTCCACCTCCGGCGGCTGCACGGCGCCGAACTCCTCGGCACCCTCGACGAACCAGGCGGCGATCGCGTCGAACCGCGGCCGGGACGCCGCGGTGGGGCGCGCGCCGATCACGTTCGCCAGGGTCATGTCGATGTTCGGCGCGTCCCACACCAGGAGGTCCAGCGACGGGCGCGGCCCCTCGGACGAGAACTCGTCGTGCCCGTCCACCGATCCGGTCGCGTCGTCGAGGATCTCGGTCATCGCCTCAGTCTGCCGGTCCGGGTCCGGCTGCGGGCCCGGTGGTCGCAGAACGGCGCTGGGCGTGCCGCCCGGCGCGGTCGCCCGCCGCCGACGGCGGCCGGTCACCGGGCCGCTCCATCGCCGGGACGACGGCATCGCGACCAGCTCACCCCGGCACCGTACGAGATGCCCGCGCGCGCTCAGGTCGCGATGGTCACCAGCCGCTTGATCGCCAGCAGGGCCAGCGGGGCGTAGCCCAGCACGAGGGGGGCGAACCCGCTGATCCGCAGGCCGGTCGTCGTCCCGCCGTCCGGGGCCGGGTTCACCCAGTGCGCCAGCCGCAGCCGGGTCGGGCCGACGGTGACCTGCCAGCTCCACCACCGCGTCGCGTCGGAGACGCCGTCGACGATGAACGGGACGGAGGTGCGCAGCGGGTCGTGCACCCGACCGGTGACGCCCGGGGCGATCCGGGGAGCGGTGGCCTGCACCCGGCTGATCTGCGGGGACCACTCCGACCAGCGGGCTGGGTGCACGAAGCGGTCCCACACCTCGTCCGGCTCGATCGGGCCGGTGGCGTGCAGGGTCAGTGTGGTCACCGGGGACGGGTGCCCGCCCAGCTGCCGACTGACACCCGGGCGGGCTGATGGCCGGGGTCCGCCCCCGAGAGTGACCCAGGCCAGTCCATCCGCGCCGGACCATGATGCGCCCCACCCGCCCACCTCGCAGGTCCGGTCCCACGTGGCGGGTCGAGTTCCACATGGCGGGTCCGGCTCGACGCGGCGGGTCCGGTTCCACGTGGAACCCCCGCGGACCACCGACCAGGCCGGGCGCGAGGATCGTGGCGTGTCCGGCCCCTCTCCCTCACCGGTCCTCCGCCCGATGACGGCGGGCGACTGGCCCGCCGTCCGCGCGATCCACGCCGCCGGCATCGCCACCGGTCTCGCCACCTTCGAGACCGAGCCGCCGAGCTGGGCGGCCTTCGACGCCTCGCGCCTGTCCGGTCACCGGCACGTGGCCACGGACGGCGCCGGCACGGTCCTCGGCTGGGTGGCGTGCTCCCGCGAGTCGCCGCGGGCGGCCTACACCGGCGTGGTCGACCACTCGGTCTACGTCGCGCCGGACGCCGCCGGACGCGGCATCGGGCGGCTGCTGCTGCAGGCACTGGTCGACTCGACCGAGGCCGACGGCATCTGGACCATCCGGGCGGCCGTCTTCCCGGCCAACACGGCCAGCCTCGCCCTGCACGAGCGGCTCGGGTTCCGGGTGGTCGGCCGCCGCGAACGGATCGGTCGCCGGGTCGTCGACGGGCGGTCGAGCTGGCACGACGTGCTGTTCCTCGAGCGCCGCAGCCGCGTGGTGGGCTGGGCGGACGACCCGGCCTGAGCGCCCGTCAGGCCGGCGGGCCGGCGAGCAGGAGCTGTCGCAGCAGGTGCAGGGCGAGCGTCGTCGTCCGCTGCCGCACCGCCTCCCGCGACCCGAAGAGGGTCAGCGAGCGGGCGACCGCGCCGTCCGGGCCGGCGACGGAGAGGTGCACCGTGCCGACCGGCTTCTCCACGGTGCCGCCACCCGGACCGGCGATGCCTGTGACGCCGACCCCGACGTCGGCGCCGAACCGGCTCCGGGCGCCGGCGGCGAGCGCGGCGGCGACCTCCTGGCTGACCGCACCGACGTCGGTCAGCGTGCCGGCCGGCACGTCGAGCAGCTGGGTCTTGGCGCTGTCGGCGTAGGCCGCCACCCCACCGAGCACCCGGACCGACGAGCCCGGCGGTGCGGTGAGCCGCGCGGTGAGCAGGCCCCCGGTGCACGACTCGCCGACGCCGACCGTCCACCCGCGCTCGTCCAGCGCGGCGGCGACCAGGTCGTCGACCGTCGGCCCGTCGCTGAAGAGCGTGTCACCGAAGTCGGCGGTGACCGCCTGCACCAGCCGCTGGTGCGCCGCCTCGGCGTCCGGGGCGTACCGGGTCACGATCTCCAGCTCGCCGTCCCGCAGGCAGGTGGTGATCTCCAGGCCGGCGACCTGGTCCTCGACCCGGCGCAGGGTGGCCGCCAGCTCGGACTCCGGCGTGCCCCACAGCCGCAGCGTCGACTGGTGCAGCTCGGCGGCCCCGGCCAGGGCCCGGTGCACCGGCTCGGCCGCCAGCGCCGCCGGCCACATCCCCTGCAGCTCCGACGGCGGCCCGGGCAGCACCAGCACCGGGGGCCCGGCCCGACCGTCGGCCACCGGGACGACGAGGCCCGGGGCCGTGCCGACCGGCTCCAGCACCGTGGCCCCCGCCGGGACCTGCGCCTGCTTGGCGACCCCGGCCGCGGTCGCCGCCGGGTCCATCCGCCAGCCGCGCCGGGCACTGAGCCGGGCGACCACGTCGGCGATCCGCTGCTCCAGGGCCGGGTCGAGCGCCGAGGGCCGGCCCTGGAAGTCGCCGACCAGCGCCGCGGTCAGGTCGTCGGCCGTGGGGCCCAGGCCGCCGGTGGTAATCACCAGGTCGGTGCCCGTGCCGGCCAGGAAGGCCAGGGCGGCCCGCAGGTCCTCGGGCCGGTCCCCGACGACGACCACGGCGGCGACGTCGACACCCAGGACGCGCAGCGCCTCGGCCAGCCACGGCCCGTTCCGGTCGGCCACCCGGCCGGTGAGCACCTCGGTGCCGGTGACGAGGATGCCCGCGCGCGCTGCCACGGGACCGACCCTAGGCGGGCGGTCGGACCACGGCGCGGGGGCAGGAGCCCGGCGGCCCTCCGCGGCTACGGTGACCAGCGCGCTGTCCGCCGTCCTGCCGGACGGGACCGTGCCGCCAGCGCCTCGGCGCACCCCACGAGGAGGACACGTGAGCCAGCCGCACCCACCGATCCCGGAACCGCAGCCGCAGCCGGGGTCGGCGCCGACCGGCGCCACCCGGGACCCCGCCGACGAGCCGGCCGGGGACCAGCAGGCCGCCACCGGGCGCCCCACCACGGAGCACCCCACCGGGCACACCGTCACCGAGCACCCGGCCACCGAGCCCGCGGTCACCGGCCCGACCGAGGACCCCCGCACCCAGTCGATCCTGCTGCCGCCCAGCCAGCGCCAGACGGCCGAGCCGGAGCAGCCGGCCGCCGGCCCGCAGCCGGACGCCGGGGAGCACGGCAGCCACCCCCCGTACCAGCCGTCCTACGACCCACCGACCGGCGTCCACCGGACCGGCCCGGTCGACGTCGTCCCCGGGTTCACCCCCACGCCGCCGCCGGTCCCGGGGCCGGCCACCACCCCGGGCACCGCGCCCGGCGGCCCGTCCGCGGGGCAGCAGGGCGGCGGCTCCTCGTCGTCCTCGGTCCGCTCCCGGCTGTCCGCCGTCCGCTCGCCGGGCCGTCCCGGCACCGAGCTGGTGGCCCTCGTGCTCGGCGTCCTCGGGATCGCGCTGGTCCAGCTGGGGCTGGCCCTCGACTTCGGCAACCAGTCGCTGTGGGACGTCGTGCCGACCTGGTCGACCTTCGCCACCCTCGCCACCCTCGTCGCGCTCGCCCCCGCGGTCGCCGCGCTGGCCGGCCGGGGCGCATCCGCCCGGACGGCGTGGCGGGTCGGCGCCGGCGGCCTGATCGCGCTCGCCGCCTTCTGGGTGCTGGTCGCCCTCCCGCTGGCCGTCAGCGACCGTGGCTTCTGGCTCACCGCCGCCCTGGCCGCCACGGGCGCCGCGGTGGCCCTGTCCCCCGGCCGCCCCGAGTGACCCCGGGCCGCGGCTGGTTCCTCGGCGCCGCGGCGCTCGCCCTCGCCTCGCTCGGGCTGCCGTGGGCCGGGCAGCTGTCCGGCGCCGGGCACCCGGCGCGGGTCGCCGTCCTCGCCGCCCTTGCCCTGGCCGTGCTGGGGCTGCGCCGTGGGCAGGACCGGTGGCTCACCGCAGCGCTCGCCGCCGCCGGGGTCGGGCTGCTGATCGGGGGGCTCGACGCGTCTCCCGGCCGGGTGGCGCTGGCCGGGGCGGCGGCGTGCCTGGTGCTCGGCTGCCGGGCCGCCGGGCACCGCCTCGTCCCGGCCCGGGGCACGGCGGGCTGAGCGCGGGCGCTACCCGCGCACCCGCACCGCCAGCACCGCGACGTCGTCCTCCACCGGCCCCTCGAGCGCCGCGAGCAGCCGGTCGCACAGCTCCTCCAGCGGGAGGTGCGCCCACCGGGCGAGCTCGTCGGCCAGCCAGCCGATGCCGTCGTCCAGCACCGCACCCCGTCGCTCCACGAGCCCGTCGGTGTAGAGGACGACCGTCGAACCGGGCACCAGCAGCTGGACGTGGTCGCTGCGCAGGAAGGACGGGTCGACGCCCAGCAGCAGGTCCGGCGCGCGCTCCAGCACGGTGACCGTGCCGTCGGGGGCGATCAGCAGCGGTGGCGGGTGCCCCGCGTTGCTCCAGCGCAGCAGCCGGCCGCCGTCCTCGGCCTCCTCGACCGTGGCCAGGACGCCGGTGGCGAGGGTGGCCACCTGGAGGTCCTCCAGCGCCCGGTCCAGCGCGCCGAGCACCGCCCCGGGGGAGTCCCGGCGGCTGTGGGCGACCCCCCGCAGCACGTTGCGGACCTGGGCCATCGCCGCCGCGGCGTACCGGTCGTGCCCGGTGACGTCACCGATCACCAGCGCGAGCCGGCCGTCGCCCAGCAGGAAGGCGTCGTACCAGTCACCGCCCACCTGGGCCAGCGTCGCGGCCGGCAGGTACCGGACGGCGACCTGGAGGTGCTCGGTCTCGGGCGGCTCGGTGAGCAGGCTGCGCTGCAGGGCCTCCGACATGCCCTCGACGACGGCGTGCTGGGCGCGCTCGTCGGCCCGGGCCCGGATCCGCTCGAGCGCCTGCGCCGACTGACCGGCCAGCGCGAGCAGGAGCTCGACGTCGCCCTGGTCCAGCACCGTCGGCCGCGTCCAGCCGACGCTCAGCGACCCGATCCGGCGGGAGCCGCTCTCCAGCGGCACCGCCGCCCAGGCCTGGACCCCGGTCTCCGCGGCCAGCCGGGCCAGCTGTGGGGAGAACTGCTCGGTGGCCGCCTGGTCGGGCAACAGCACCCGCGCCCCGGTGCGGGCTGCGACGCAGCTGGGGTAGGGGGCGTCCAGGGAGAGCACCGTGTCCGGTCCGACCCCGACCGGGGCGATCCCGTCGGTGAGCACCAGCCGCAGGTTGTGCTCCCCGTCGCAGACCCCGATCGTGCCGCCGTGGGCGCCCAGCGCCACCAGGCCGCGCTCGTTCACCACCCGGGCGAGGTCGTCGAGGGTCTCGGCCCGGCCCAGGGCCAGGGCGACGCCGGAGAGGGCGGCCAGCCGGCGGGCCGCGTCGGCCTCGGCCTGCCGGGCGGCGCGCAGCTCGGCGCCGCGGGCGAACAGGTCGCTCTCCACCTCCAGCACCCGGCGGTGCCACCGCCGCCCCCGGCCGCTGGGGTGGTCGGACATCGCCTGCTGACGCACGTAGTCGGTGATGTCCTCCGCGCGCTGGAGCAGGTGCCGGCAGCGCCCGGTGTCGTCCAGCACAGGGACGCTGATCAAGCTCCAGAAGTGCTTGGTGAAGCCGCCGGACCCGTCCGGGATGTCGAACTCCTGGACCGGCAGGGTGTGCGGACGGCAGGTGTCCCGGGCCCGCTCGAGCGATGCGCGGATGCGGCTGGCGCCGTCGCTGGCGGTCGCATCGGGGTTGCCGGGGAAGGCCTCGAAGACCGGCCGCCCGATCAGCTCGTCGCGGGTCCGGCCGGTCGTGGCGAGGTAGGCCGGGTTCGCGTCGGCGATGACCAGCCCCGGCGTGAGCACCAGGTAGGGGGTGGGCATCGCGGCGAACAGCGCTGAGTGGTCGGGCGGCACCGGGTGGTCGGGCGGCACCGGGTGGTCGGGCGGCACCGGGTGGTCGGGCGGCACCGGGTGGTCCGGCAGTGCCGGGTGGTCCGGCAGTGCCGGGTGGTCCGGCAGTGCCGGGCGACCGCCGCCCGCGCCGGATCCGCCGGCTGGCCCCTCGGTGCCGGCCGGGTGGTCTGGCCCGTTCGCCCGCGCGCCCACGACCCCTCACGTCCCCCACGGCCACCGCCTCGTCGGACCGGGCCTGTGGTCGGGAACATACCGGCGGAGGACCCGCCGGGGGGCCGCTCGGCTCAGTTCCTGTCGGGGCCGTTCCCGTTGCCGTTGCCGGGGCCGTTCCCGTTGCTGTTGCCGGGGCCGTTCCCGTTGCCCAGGCCGGCGGGGAGGGTGGGCCTCCCGGTGCCGGGGGAGCCCGGCGTGTCATCGGTGGCGTCCTCGTCGGAGCCGTCGTCCTCAGCAGCTCCGTCGTCTGCACCGGTGCCGGCGCCGCCGTCCTCGTCGTTGCCGCCGTCCTCGTCGTTGCCGTCGTCCTCACCGGTGCCGTCGCCAGCATCGGCGCCGTCCTCGGTCGGCTCCTCCTCCTGGGTCGGCTCGGCCTCGATCGGCCCGTCCTCGTCGCGCCCACCCGTCGGCGACCCGCTGGGCGTCGGGGCCACCGTCGGGGTCGGTGACGGGGTGGGCGTGGGGGTCGGGACGGGAGCCGGCTGCTGGACCACGGCGTCGACCGGCCCCCGGCTCGGGCGGACCGGCGCCGGGGTGTCACTGGGGGCGACCGCGTAGCTGACCAGCACCGTCTCGCCCGCCCGGAGCTCGGTCGCCAGCGGCGCCACGTCGACGACCGTGCCGGGATCGGCGGAGTCGGTCTCCGTCGGCTGGGCCTCGACGACCAGGTCGAGGGCCTCCAGCTGCGCGCGGACGGCGTCGACCGGGCGGCCCAGGTAGTCCTCGGCGTCCAGGACCACGGTCGCCGGGGAGGCCACGACCTCCCCGGGGACCTCGACCGCGGCGGCGATCGGGGTGGTCCTGGTCGGGGCGAGGGCCTGCAGCACGACGGCGGCCAGGCCGGCCCCGACCAGCAGCGCGACGAGGGGGACCAGCAGCCGGCCGACGCCGGTCCGCGGGGCGGGACGGCGGGTGGCGGGCTCATCGGCCGACGACGCACCGGCCAGCGCGGCGGCGTCCGGCAGCAGCCAGAAGCTCTGGGTGTCGGTGCGCTGGACCGCGGGCAGCTCGCGCCCGGCGAGCACCTCGTCGATCGCCGCGACGACGGCCTCACCGTCGGGGTAGCGCTGGGCGGGGTCCTTGACGACAGCGCACTCGACCAGCCGCCGCACGCCCTGGGGGAGCTCCGCCGGGAGCGGGTCCGGCTGGTCGCGGAGGTGGCGCAGCGCGATGGTCACCGAGTTGTCGCCGTCGAAGGCGCGCCGGCCGGTCAGGCACTCGTAGCCGACCATGCCGAGGGCGTAGACGTCGCTGGCCGGGGTGGCGTGCGCGCCCGCGGCCTGCTCCGGGGAGAGGTAGGACGCCGTGCCGACCACCTGGCCGGTCTGGGTGAGCGGGACGCTCCCGGCCGACCAGGCGATGCCGAAGTCGGTGATCTTGATCGTGCCGTCCCAGCGGACCAGCACGTTGCCCGGCTTGACGTCCCGGTGGACCACGCCGGCGTCGTGTGCGGCGGCCAGCGCGGAGGCGGCCTGCCGGAGCACGTCCAGCGTGCGGTCCGGCGACAGGCTCCCCTCCCGGGCCAGCACGGTCGACAGCGACTGGCCCTCGACCAGCTCCATGACCAGGTAGGCCAGGTGCTCGCCCGACCCGTCGGCCGTCGGCTCCTCGCCGTAGTCGTAGACGGCGGCGATGTTCGGGTGGCTCAGCGCAGCGGCGTGGTGCGCCTCGGCCCGGAAACGTGCGAGGAACAGCTCGTCGCCGGTGTACTCACTGCGCAGCACCTTGACCGCGACGGCCCGGCCGAGCAGCTGGTCGTGCGCGCGCCAGACCTGGCCCATGCCACCGGAGGCCAGCAGGGTCGCCAACTCGTAGCGGTTCCCGAGGCTCTTCCTCGCGGGCTCCACCACCGTGCGCCGTCCCCTCGTCCTGCCTCGTCGTCGGATGCGACCCCCAGCCGGCCGGCGCTGGCGGCTGGACGCACCGCCGGGATGGGTGCCCCGTATCGGTGTTCGTACACCTGCCCGTGACCGGATTCTCGGTCATCGCCGCAACGTCAGGTCGAGACGGACTGTTCCCGTGCGAGGTGCTCCCCTGCCGTCGCCAGCCAGTGCGCCGGTTCGGCCATGGCGGCCGCCACCGAACCGGCCAGTTCGGTGAGCGAGACCGCACGGGACACCGGCAGCCCCTCCGCCGCCGCGACCCGGCCGGCGACCACTGCGACCGGCACCTGTGCGCCCGCCGCCCGGTCGACCAGGTCGCCCACCACCTTGCCCCGCAGTGACTGGGCGTCGAACTGCCCCTCGCCGGTCACCACCAGGGCTGCGCCCCGCAGGGCATCGTCCAGGCCGGCGGCGGCGGCCACCGCCTGCGCGCCGCTGACGGACTCCGCCCCCCAGCAGACCGCGAAGCCGTAGGCGGTGCCGCCGGCCGCGCCCGCCCCCGGCGCCTCCCGGTCACCACCGAGCAGGTCGGCCAGCCGGGCCAGTCCCGCGTCCAGCTCGGTCACCTGCCCGGGGTCTGCGCCCTTCTGCGGCCCGAACTGGCCGGCGGCGCCCAGCGGCCCCAGCAGCGGCGCGGTGACGTCGACCAGGCACTGCACGCCGCCGGCCGGCGGCGGGGTCAGCCCGGCCAGGTCGACCCGGGCCAGCCGGGACAGCGCGCCGCCGCCCGGGGGCAGCTCGGCACCGTCGGCGTCCAGGAACCGGGCGCCGAGGGCGGCCAGCGCACCGGTGCCGCCGTCGGTGGTGGCCGAGCCGCCCAGGGTGAGCATCACCCGGTGCACGGCCGGGTCGGCGACGACGGCGGCCAGCAGCTGCCCCAGCCCCCGGGTCGTCGCACCGAGCGGGTCGGGCCGCTCCAACAGCGGCAGTCCGGCGGCCCGGGCCATCTCCACCACCGCCGTCCCGTCCGGGAGGAGCAGCCAGGCGGCGTCCACGGCGCGCCCGTCCGGCCCGGTCACCGGCGCGCTGCGCCAGCAGTCGGCGGGCAGGTCGTGCCCGAGCGCCTCGAGGGTGCCCTCACCACCGTCGGCGAGCGGGACGGTGAGCAGCTCGTCCTCCGGCCGCACCCGGCGCCAGCCCTCGGCCAGCGCCTCGGCGGCCGCCGCCGCGCCGAGCGTGCCCTTGAAGGAGTCGGGCGCGATCACCACCCGGGTCACCCTCGGTCACCGTCGTCATCGCAGGAGCACATGACGGGCAGCCTCGCCGGTGCCGGGGTCGGGCGGCAAGCCGGGTCGGTCGGGGGGCCGGAGAAAAGTGCCGCCGGCACGTTCCGACCGACCCCGACGGTGCCGAGAAGGAGCCCGACGGCCGCTCGCGCAAGCCCACGACCAGGAGTACAGGTCCGATGATCGGTGCCACGTCCACGTCCGCCACCCCGGCCCGGGCCCTGCGGCCGGTCCCGATGCGCGCCGCCGCGCCGGCGCGCTGGCGGCGGAACGCCCTCGCCGCGCTCACCGCCGAGGACCGCGCGCTGCTCGCCGAGGCGACCGGCGTCCAGCTGACCGCGGACGGCGAGCGGGCCGACGGGCGCTCACTCGTGCCGGCGCTGGCCACCACCGTCGCCCGGGACCGCCTGACCGGGCAGCTGCCGGCCGGCCGGCCGATCACCCGCACCTACCTTGAGCAGACGTGGGCGGCGCTGCCCCTGGGACACGCGTCGGCGGGGACGATCCGCGACATCACCGCGCTCCTGGACGTGCTGGCCCGGCACGGCGTGCAGCAGTCACTCGCCTGCCCCGCCTGACGGCACGCCGGACCGGCCACCGGTCGCCAGCCCCGCGGCAGCCCACGCCGGGGAGCCCCGGGTCGGCCGCTCGCGGACGGCTCCCGACCGACCTGCCCTCTGGCCGCTCGTGCCCTGGTGCACCAGCGCGGCCAGAGCACGAGCGCCGACAGGAACACCGTGGGCCGCCGCCCCGGACGCCGGGTCGGCCATCGGGTCGGCCGGCTCGGCGACATCGCCGGTCCATGCGCAGCTACCGGTGGGACGACCCCGGGCGCCCCGGCGCCGTCCGGGCAGCAGAATGGGCCGCGCCCGGACCGCCGCCAGCAGAGGAGCTGTCGATGCACCCCCAGGACACCCCGTGACGAGCAGCGACCGGACCGGCGAGGGGACCAGCACCGCCCTGCCCGACCAGGTCGGGGTGATCGGCGGTGGCCGGATGGGCGCCGGGATCGCCCAGGCGTTCCTGGCCGCCGGCGCACGGGTCGAGGTGGTCGAGGCCGGGGACGAGGCCGCCGAGGCCGCCCGCGACCGCGTGTCGGCCGGGCTCGAGGAGGCCGCCCGGCGCGGCAAGCTCACCGGCGAGGTCGCCGAGGCCCTCGGCCGGCTCACCCTGGTCGACTCCCCCACCCAGCTGACGCCCGACGCCGGCCTGGTCGTGGAGGCGGTGCCCGAGCGGGCGGACCTCAAGGTCGCCGTGCTGACCGCCGCGGAGTCCGTGCTGGGGCCCGACGCCGTCCTGGCGACCAACACGTCGTCCCTCTCGGTCACCGAGCTGGCCGCCGCGCTGCAGCGCCCGGCGCGCTTCCTGGGCCTGCACTTCTTCAACCCGGTGCCGGCCTCGAAGCTGGTCGAGGTGGTCGTCGCCCCGGAGACCGGTGCCGACGTCGTGGCGGCCGCGCGCGACTGGGTGCGCACCCTGGGCAAGACCGACGTGGTGGTCCGGGACTCCCCCGGCTTCGCGTCGTCCCGGCTGGGCGTGCTGCTCGGGCTGGAGGCGATCCGGATGCTGGAGGAGGGCGTCGCCGACGCCGAGGCGATCGACGCCGCGATGGAACTGGGCTACCGGCACCCGATGGGCCCGCTGCGCTCGACCGACCTCGTCGGTCTGGACGTGCGACTGGCGATCGCCGAGTACCTCGCCGGCACCCTGGGCGAGCGCTTCACCCCACCGCAGCTGCTGCGTGACAAGGTGGCCGCCGGCGAGCTCGGCCGCAAGACCGGCCGCGGCTTCCACGACTACGCAGAGGACTGAGAGGACGACGATGTCCACACCCGGCTCCGAGCCCACCGTCACCCGTGTCGATGCCGACGGCGTCGCCACCCTGACCCTGCAGCGGCCGGCGCTGTCCCACCGGCTGCGCACCGAGCTGCTCGCCCACGTGCGGGAGGTGGCCGCCGACGAGTCGGTGCGCGCGGTGCTGCTCACCGGCAGCGGCCGGGCCTTCTGCGTCGGCCAGGACCTCGCCGAGCACGTCGAGGAGCTGCGCACCGAGCGCCCGGACGCACAGCCGTCGCTGTCGGTGGTCGAGGCCGAGTACAACCCGCTGATGCTGGCGCTGGCCGGCCTGCGGGTGCCCCTCGTGGTGGGGGTCAACGGTGCCTGTGCCGGCGCGGGGCTGGGGATCGCGCTCGCCGGTGACCTGCGGGTCGCGGCCGCCGGCGCGAAGTTCACCACCGCGTTCGCCGGCATCGGGCTCTCCAGCGACTCGGCGCTGGCGTCGCGGCTGGTGCACTGCGTCGGCGGGTCACGCGCCACGGAGCTGCTGCTGCTGCCCGAGCCGTTCCTCGCCGAGACCGCCGCCGAGTGGGGGCTGGTGCACCGCGTCGTCCCGGCCGCGGACGTGCTCGCCGAGGCGACCGCGCTCGCCACCCGGCTCGCCGCCGGACCGACGCGGGCCTACCGGGCGATCAAGACGGTGCTGGCGACGGCGGCCACCGACGGCCTGGCGGACACCCTGGCGCTGGAGGCGAGCCTGCAGACCGACCTGGGGGCGACCGCCGACCACCGCGAGGCCGTCGAGGCGTTCCTCGGCAAGCGACCGGCGGTCTTCACCGGCCGGTGACGGGTTCCACGTGGAACCCGTCAGCTGGCGGCGGCGCAGGCGGGGCAGACGGCGGTGCCACGCACCGGCCAGTGCTCCTCGGTGCTGACCCGGGCCAGGGTGCCGCAGACGGTCAGCTCGCAGGCGCCGTCGAGGTCGGCCGGGGCCCGGTGCACCTCCACGGCGTGCCACAGCGCGGCGGTGGGCCCGTGTGCACGGCTACGGGCGGCGGCGAACGTGAGCGTCTGCGTGGTCACCCCTGGTTCGTCGGCACCACCCGCCCGCCGGCGCAGGGGCTCCGTCGCCGGCTCACCCCATCGGGTCACCCCGCCCGCTGCGGACGTGTGGCGACGGCCGTGGCACCGTGCCCAGCGACGTCCCACCGCCTGCGAGGAGGCCCCGGTGCAGCTCACCAAGCACGGACACGCCTGTGTCGTCCTGTCCGACGGCGACCGACGGCTGGTCGTCGACCCGGGAGCGTTCACCGCCGACGACGCCTGGCACGGCGCGTCGGCCCTGCTGGTCACCCACCAGCACCCCGACCACTTCCTGCCCGAGAGGGTCCGCGCCGCACTCGACGCCGACCCGGCGCTGGAGGTGTGGACGAACTCCGCGGTGGCCGAGCACCTGGCGGGCGCGGGACCGCGGGTCCACGTGGTCGGTGCCGGTGACGCCGTCACCGCGGCCGGCTTCGAGGTCACCGTGCACGGGGAGTGGCACGCCGTCATCCACCCGGACCTCCCGCGGGTGCGCAACGTCGGGTTCCTCGTCGAGGGCCGGGTCTTCCACCCCGGCGATGCCCTGACCGTGCCCGAGGTGGCCGTCCCGACCCTGCTGCTGCCGGCGCACGCCCCGTGGTCCAAGACCGCCGAGCTGATCGACTACCTGCGCGAGGTGCGTGCCGATCGGGCACTCGCCGTGCACGACGGCCTGCTCAACGACACCGGCCTGGGTCTGGTCGCCGGCCTGCTCGGTGAGCGCGGCCCCGGCCAGCCGGTCCCCTACACCCGCCTGGCCCCCGGGGAGTCCCTCGAGGTGTGAGGTGTCGTGCCCGGCGGCGCGGTGACCCCCGGGTCCAGTTCGGCGATCCGGGCCGCGTAGCTCCGCACCCGGTCCCGCTCGGTGCGGAGCGCGCGCTCGGTCTCCACCTGGTCGGTGACGTCGGCCTGGATGCCGATGTACTGGACGACGGCGCCGGACTCGTCGGTCACCGGGGTGAGCGTGCACCGGTTCCACCAGGTGCTCCCGTCGGCCCGCCGGTTGAGCAGCACCTCCCGGCACTCGGCACCGGCCGCGATCGCCGCGCGGATGCGGCCCACGGCGGCGGCGTCGGTGTCCGGGTGCTGCAGGAAGCGGCAGTTGCGGCCCAGCAGTTCGGCGGCGGGCTGCCCGGCCAGCCGCTCGAACGCCGGGTTGACGTAGACCAGCGGCTGGTCGGGGAGCCGCAGGTCGACGACGGTGACGCCGGTGCCGACCGCGGCCAGCGCCCGGTGCAGGAGCGCCTCCCCCGGGTCGCCGGCCGGCCGACCGGCCAGGGGCGGGACCGGGCCCGCGGGCACCGGCGGCACCCCGCCGTCCGTCGCCGACGCACGCTGCGCGGTGCTCGGCGCGACCCGGGAGAGCAGTGCCTGGGCGGCCCGGACGACGGTGTCGCGCTCGTAGGTGAGCGCGAAGACGAAGCGGCGCTCCATGTCCGGCCCGTCGTCCCCCAGGTCGCGGGCCAGCAGCGCGGCGCTGAAGTGCGGGCTGAGCACCACGATGTCCCACTCGCCGCGGACCGGGTCACCGGGCGCCAGGTCCGCGCCGCGGAGGCCGGGCATCGGCTCCACCGGCAGGTCCTCACCGAGGACGGCGACGAACCCGACCCGCTCGACCAGGTCCCGGTAGCGGAGCCGGGTCGCCGGCGTGAGGTGCCGCGCCTCCTGGAACGTCGCGACGACCACGCACGTCTTCCCCAGGCGCATGGCCTGCCGCTCCAGCTGCTTGCTGAGCTCGATCAGCAGCGCCTTGGGCGCCTCCCGGACCGGTGCGCGCGCCGGCAGGCAGGCGAACGGGGAGACCAGCTCGCCCCGCGGGTCGGTGGGCTGGACGACGGGCAGCCGGAGCGTGCCGGGTCGCGTCCCCGGAGCGACCCCCGGCCCCGGACGCCCGAACAGCCAGCCCTGCCCCAGGGTCGCGCCCAGTGCCCGGGCCATGGTCAGGTGCGTGCCGTTCTCGATGCCCTCGGCCAGCACCAGCGCCCCGGTCGACTCGGCGTAGGCGTTGACCGCGTTCATGATCTCGGCGATCGCCGGGCCCGGGCGCTCCTGCACCAGGCGCAGGTCGAGCTTGACGACGTCGGGGCGCAGCAACGGCATGAAGGCCAGCGAGAGGGAGTCGGCGCCGACGTCGTCCAGGGCGATCGCCCAGCCGAACTCACGCACCCGGGCGATGGTGCGCAGCAGTTCTGCGGGGCGGGCGGCCAGCGCACGCTCGGTGATCTCCAGGACCACCTGCAGCTCCGCGGGCACCGGCTCGCCGGTGTCGAAGAGCGCGGCCACCGCGGTGTCGTCCAGCACCTCGGGCTCGACGTTGACGAAGACGGTCGAGGGGGCCAGCAGGCCGTGCGTCACGGCGCCGCGCAGGGCGGCGGCCCGGCAGGCCTGGTCGAGCTCGCTGAGACAGCCCTCGGCGCGCGCGGCGGCGAACAGCTCGTCCGGTGCACACCACGGGCCCTCCGGGCCGCGGGCGAGCGCCTCGTAGGCGACCACCCGCCCGCTGTCCAGCTCGACGATCGGCTGGAAGACGCTGGTCACCGCCCGGTCCGCGATCACCGCCCGGACACCGGTCGTCCACTGCTCCCGGAACTGCTCCACGTCGTCCCCCATCGGAGCCGGGCATCGACCCATGGAGTCTGACAGCATCGTCGTGCTCCCGAGGGGTGAGCACCCCGGTGGCCGTCGCCGGGCAGGCCGCAGACGAACAGGGGGCACGGTGACCGCTGCGTACGAACTGCCGACCTGGTCCCTCCTGCCGGCCCGGCCCGACGCCGCCTTCGACCGGCTCGCCCAGACGGTGGCCGAGGAGCTGGACGCCCCCCGGGCACTGGTCGTCCTGGTCTCCAAGGCCGGGCAGGTCTTCCCCGGGGCCTTCGGGCTGCCCGAGCCGTGGGCCAGCCGCCGCTCGATGCCGATGAGCCACTCGATCAGCAAGTGGGTGGCCACCAGCGGCAGCCCGCTGGCGCTGCGCGACGCCCGGGAGGACCCCGAGTTCGCCTCCGGCCCCTCGGTCCAGGACCTCCACGCCGTCGCCTACGCCGGGACGCCGCTGTGGGGCGTGCACGGGCAGCCCATCGGCGTGCTGTGTGCCATCGACACCCGCCCCCGCGACTGGACCGGCGACGAGCTCGCCACGCTGCACCGGATGGCCGACGAGAGCTCGCGGCAGCTCCGGTTCCGGGCGATCGAGCTGGCCGAGCAGGAGGCGCACGCCGTCGCCGTCCGGGACGACAGCGCCGCCCAGAGCGCTGCCGAGGCGGCGCGGGCCGCGTTCGTGCTGGCCGAGGCCGACGCCGACCGCGCCCGCGTGGTCGCCCGGCTCAGCACCGCCCTGCTGTCGGCGGAGACGCTCCCCGATCTGCTGCACACGGTGGACCGGCTGGTCCGGTCCCCGCTGGGCGCCACCACCGTGCTGCTCGGCGTGGCCGAGGTGGGGTGTCCGGAACTGCAGGTCTGGTCGGCGACGGCCGGATCGCGGAGCGGCCCCGTCGCGCGCCTCGGGGTGGACGACGCGCACCCGCTGGCGGCGGCGATGCGCGAACGGCAACTGGTGGCGATCGCCACCCCGGGGGAGGTCCGAGCCCTGCCGGGGCTGCGGGAGCTGCCCGGTGCCGGTCCGGTCCTCGCCGTCCACCTGCCGCTCGGTCAGCACCACTCCGATGCCGCCCTGCTGGTCAGCTGGCGGCAGCCCCGGCAGCTGGACGCGCCGGTGCGGGCCGTCGTCACCGACCTGGCCCGGCCGGTCGGCCACGCCCTGGACCGGGTGCTGCTGCGCGAGCAGCGACTGCGGCTGGCGGAGCTGCCGCTCGGGCCGTCCGGGCCCGACCGACGCTGATCCTGGCCCGCCGGGCTCAGCGACCGCCGACGGAGACCTCGAACTCGACCTGGCTGACGTCGGGGCGCAGCCGGCTGAACGAGTGCACCAGCGGGTGACCCGACGTGTCCCGGACGGTGGTGCGCACGACGAGCAGCGGCGAGCCGGCGGTCACCTGCAGCACGTCGGCCTCGTCGGCGGCCGCCGTCCCGACGTCGACGACGAGCCGGGCGTGCGCCAGGTCGGCGGAGTACTCCCGGCGCAGGAACTCGTAGAGCGAGCCGTGGCTGAAGTCCTCGGTGGCCGCCTTGGGGTAGCGGGCGGCGGGCAGGAAGCTGCGGACGACGTGGTTCGGCAGCCCGTCGACGCTGCGCAGCCGGACCAGCTCGACGACGTCGTCGGCGGTGGCCACCGCCAGTTCGGCGGCGATCGGCGGGGCGGCCGGGACGACCCGCTGGGTCAGCACCGAGGTGCCCACCTGGGCGCCTTGCTCGGTCATCACCGAGTGGAAGCCGGCGATCCGGTGCACGAAGCTCTCGCGGTACTCGTGCCGGATCCCCGGCCGGCTGACGAACGTGCCCCGGCCCTGCTCGCGGATCAGGTGCCCGTCGGCGACCAGTCCGTCGACCGCCCGGCGCAGCGTGATCCGGCTGACGCCGTACTCGGCGCACAGCACCGGCTCGGGAGGGAGGAGGGTGTGTTCAGGCAGCGCGGAGGCGCGTCGCCGCAACGCCTCGCGCACGGCGAGGTACTTGGGCCCCGCCTCCGAACTCGCCACGCCCAGAAAGGTACTGCACCATGAGACGTCTAGACGTCATGACGTACGGTTCACCCGCCCGACCCCCTCGTCCGGAGGAGAGCACGTGCGCATCGGAGTCCTGACCGGCGGCGGAGACTGCCCTGGTCTCAACGCCGTCCTACGAGCGGTGGTCCGCACCGCCGAGAAGCAGTACGGCAGCGACGTGGTCGGTTTCCGCAACGGCTGGCGTGGCCTGCTCGACGACGACGCGATGCCGCTGGACCGGCCCATGGTCCACAACCTGCTGACCCGCGGCGGCACGATCCTCGGCTCGGCCCGGGTGGCGCCGGAGAAGCTGCACGCCGGGCTGGGCCGGATGCGCGAGGTGCTCGACGCCCACGGGGTCGACGTGCTGGTGCCCATCGGCGGCGAGGGCACGCTCACCGCCGCGGCCTGGCTGTCCTCCGAGGGCGTGCCGGTGGTCGGCGTCCCGAAGACGATCGACAACGACATCGACGGCACCGACCTGACGTTCGGCTTCGACACGGCGGTCAGCATCGCCACCGAGATGATCGACCGGCTGCACACCACCGCCGAGTCCCACCAGCGGGTGCTGCTGGTCGAGGTGATGGGCCGGCACGCCGGCTGGATCGCGCTGAACTCCGGGATGGCCGCGGGCGCGCACCTGGTGATCACCCCCGAGCAGCCCTTCGACATCGAGGAGGTCTGCGAGATGGTCACCGCCCGGTTCGAGCGGGGCCACCGGCACGTCATCGGGGTGATCAGCGAGGGCGCCACCCCCAAGCCGGGCACCATGCCGCTGCGCGACGGCGGGCTCGACGAGTTCGGCCACCGGCGGTTCACCGGGGTCGCCCAGCAGCTGGGCGAGGAGCTGGAACGGCGCACCGGCAAGGAGGTGCGGACGACGGTGCTCGGCCACGTGCAGCGCGGCGGCACCCCGACCTCGTTCGACCGGGTGCTGGCCACCCGCTTCGGGCTGCACGCCACGATCGCCGCCCACGAGGGGCACGTCGGGCAGATGGTCGCCCTGCAGGGCACCGAGATCGGGCTGGTCCCGCTGGCCGACGCCGTGGCGCGGCTCAAGACCGTGCCACCGTCCCGCCTCGGCGAGACCACCGCCTTCACCGGCTGACCCGCCGCCGGCGGCCGGTGGGCCGGCACACCGGGCCACCGGGCCGCTGTGCACGCTCTCCGTGCGCTCTGCTCGTGCTGCAGCACGAGCATCGTGTGCGAAGAGCGTGCAGAGCGGTCGACCCGGCGGGCCGGGGGTCAGCGGCGCGGCGGGGTGGGCTCGCCGGGCTGCAGCTCGATCACCGTCACCTCCGGGCGGGCCCCCACCCGCATCGGCGGCCCCCAGTAGCCGGCCCCCGACGTCACGTACAGCTGGGTGCCCCCCTGCTGCGACCAGCCCTCGACCACCGGCTGGTCCAGCAGGACGGCGTAGTCGAAGGGCCACAGCTGACCGCCGTGGGTGTGCCCGGACAGCTGCAGGTCCACCCCCGCGGCCCGCGCCTGTTCCACCTGCACCGGCTGGTGCGCCATCAGGACCACGGGGACGGCGTCGTCCCGGCCGTCCAGCGCGGCGTCCAGGTCGGCACCGTGCCCGGGCAGCCCGGAGGCGGCCGCCGTCCGGTCGTCGATGCCGGCCAGGTCGAACGTCGCGCCGCCGCGGCCGATCGAGACCCGCTCGTTGCGGAGCACGTCGACCCCGAGCGTGGACAGGTGCCGCAGCCACTGCCCGGTGTCGACGAAGTACTCGTGGTTGCCGGTCACGAAGTAGACGCCCTGGTCGCTGACCAGGTCGGCCAGTGGGGCGGCGTCCTCGCGCAGCTCGCTCACCTCGCCGTCGACCAGGTCACCGACGATCGCCACCACGTCGGGGCGCTGGGCGTTGACGGTCTCCACCAGCCGTTCGAACCGCCGCCCGCCGTAGGTGCTGGACAGGTGCCCGTCGGAGAAGGTGACGATCCGCAGCCCCGCCAGCGCCGGGTCCAGCCGCGGGATCCGGATCGGCACCCGGCGGACGACGGGCGTCGTGTTGGCCAGGACGACACCGGTGCCGGCCGTCCCGATCGCGACCGCGCCCGCCCCGACGGCCAGCGTGCGGGCCAGGAACAGCCGGCGGGAGGGATCGACGACACCGCGGTCAGCGCGGACCGCCCCGCCCACCGGTGCCGTGCCCGGCTCGGGAGGCGCCGGGTCGAGCCTGCGTGCCCCGTCCGGCGCCAGCACCGTGCTCGGTGCGGACCGGACGACAGCCGGCTCCGGCTCGGGCACGGGGTCCGGCCGGCGACGACGCTGGACCAGCCGGGCGAGCAGCCGGATCGGCTCGGTCGCCAGCGTGGCGAGGAACAGGTAGAAGGCCAGGCCGAGCCAGGTGTAGCCGACCCAGTCCAGCGCCGAGCCGCCGACCGGCAGCTGGCCGCGCAGCAACACGACGAGCACCGGCAGCACGGCGAGCACGACCAGGAGCACCGTGAGCCGGCGCCGGACGCTCCCCGGCCGGGTGGTGCTGCGCACCAGCCGCCACCAGAGGTAGCCGTGCAGCAGGGACACGGCGAGCAGCACGGTCAGGCCGAAGCCGAGCAGGCCGATCAGGGACACCGGCGCGCTCCTGGAGGTCGAGGTGGAGCCCCCGACGCTACGTCGACCGGCTCTTCAGCACCGAGCGCAACTCCGGCCAGCGCAGCCAGAAGTCCCGCTCCGCCTGCTGGCAGCGCGCCTCCTCCAGGGCGTGCAGGCGACCCCAGGTGAAGGTGTTCTCCCCGGCCGCGGACGCCGCCCGGCCGAGCTGCAGGCACAGCGGGCGGGTGATGAAGGTGTCCTGCCGGTCGCCGAGGACCTCCTGGACGCTCTTCAGCGCCGACACCAGCTCGACCACCGGTGCGCCCAGCACCGGCACCGCCGCCTCGGCGGTGTACCGCAGGCGCTTGGCGGCCTTGCGCACGTCGTGCAGGGCCTCGGCGTCGTCGCTGTCCTGGGCCGCCTCGACGCTGCGCCGCAGCCGGCGGCCGGTACGGGCGACGACCTCGCGGAGCACCTCCTCCGCCGGCCGGGCGGCGGCCTCGGTGAGCGGTGGCTCCTCGACCAGCGCGTCGAGGTCGTCGCGCAGCTGCAGGTAGGCGGGTGCGTTGAGCGCCTTGCGCGCCTGGGCGTCGCCGGCCTGCTCGTCCCGGACCGCCTCCTGCTGCAGCCGGGCGACCACCGGGCCGAGCACCAGCTCGGCCGGCTCGGCGTCGACCAGCTCGCGCAGGTGGGCGACCGCCACCTCGCCGTCCCGGCTGGGGGACAGCGCCGACCCGACCTGGGCCAGCTCCTCGCGCAGCGGGTCGGTCTGCGTGCGGTCGAGCACCGGGCGGAAGGCGGCGAGCGTGCTGCGCAGCCGGCGGCAGGCCACCCGCACCTGGTGCACGCCGTCGGGCTGCCCGGTGCGGACCATCAGGTCGGCGTCCTGGAGGGCCCTGACCTGAGCGGCCAGCGCGGCACGGACGACCTCACCGGCCGGCGTGCCCGGCGCGTGCCGGTGCTTCTTCTTCTTGCCCTTCTTGGTCTTCCCGGCCTGCGCCGGAGCCGGGACCGGCGGCGCTGCGGCGTCGGCCAGCCGGTGGGCCAGCACGCGGGTCAGCTTGGCCGGGGACGAGCCCGGCTGGGCGCCCGCGGCCACGAGCAGCCCGGCGACGTCGGCGAGCAGCTGCTCGTCGCCGTCGACCAGCTCCACCTCCACCTCACGCCAGGTGGTGACGACGGAGGCCTCGCCGGGAGCGGCCGGCAGCGCGGTGCCGGTCACGTGGTCGTCGGCGACCTCGGCGAGCACGCGTCCGTCGTCGGCGACGAGCTCGCTGACCACCCGGCGGGTGCGCAGGGACGCCACCTGGGCCGCCGGTGCGCGGCGGACGATGCCCAGCACCGGCTCCAGCACCGCCTTGGGCGGGGTCTTGGTCGCCCGGCCGAGGGGCGAGTGCAGTTCCCGGCGGGCGCCGGCGGCGGCCGGGAGCTTCACGTGCCAGCCGGCGTCCGGACCGCCGGTGCGGCGCCGCATCGTCACCCGCGCGCGGGCCAGCCGGAGGTCGGCGGTGTCGTAGTAGGCGGCCTCCAACGCGTGCTCGACCGGCTCGCGGACCTCGACCACGCCCGGCGCACCGCCGAGGTCGGGCAGCTCGAACGCCTCGTCGACGTCGAACTTCCGCTCGATCTCCACATGCTCGACAGCCACCAGCGTCACTCCTCCTCCGCCGGGCCACCCTCTGTTGGGCGCCCCGCTGTGAGCTCTCCGTCCTACCCCACGCAGGTGGACGGCGCACCCGCTGATGATCATCGCACCGTGGTGGGCACCATGGACGCCGTGTCCCGCCGACCCCCGACCCACCGCCGCTGGACCGCCATCGTGTTCGCCGTCCCGTGGGCCGCGGCGGCCGTGCTCCGGTCGACCGGCACCGAGCGGGGCTTCCCGCTGGTGCCCGCGCTGGCCTTCACGCCCTACATCGCGGCCACCAGTGCGCTCCCGCTGGCCGCTGCGCTGGTGTCCCGGTCACGCGGTGCCGCCGTGCTGGCGACTGCCTCGGCCGCGGTGCTGACGGCCGCCATGCGCCGGCCGACCGCGCCCGCCACCCCTGCGCCGCCGCCCAGGGGGCCACGGCTGCGCGTCGTCTCGGCGAACATGCTGCACGGCCGGGCCGACCCGGCCGCCCTGGTGGCCCTCGCGGCCGACCGGGACGCCGACGTGCTGGCGCTGATGGAGGTCACCCCGGAGGCGGTGTCCGGGCTGCTGGCTGCTGGGGTCGCCGACCTGCTGCCCGCCGGTCACGTGGTGCCCGCCGGGGAGGGCCAGCCCGCCGGCGCCGGCGGGGCGCTGTGGACCCGGCTGGAGATCCGCGGGCGCACGGTGGTCCCGGGCCGGTTCGGCCAGCCGGCGGCCCTGCTGACAGTGCCCGGCGCGCCCGACGTGGAGCTGACGGCGGTGCACACGCACCCGCCGACCAGCTCCCCCGCCCAGGTGGCCAGCTGGGTCGAGGACCTCCGGCTGCTGCCCGACCCGGAGCCCGGCGTGCTGCGGGTGCTGGCCGGTGACTTCAACGCCACGCCCGACCACGCCGCCTTCCGGCGGCTGCTGGGCCGGGGCTGGGTGGACGCCGCGGCGGCGACGGGCCACGCCCGGCGGGCCACCTGGTGGCCGATGCGGGTGCCGCACCCGCGGCTCACCCTGGACCACGTCCTGGTCGACCCGCGGATCGCGGTGGAGGGTCTGCAGGTGGTGCACGTGCCCGGGACGGACCACCGGGCACTCGTCGCCGACCTGCGGCTCCCGGCGGCCGGCTGACCGGAGCGGGGAGGGGGTGTCCCGGGCGGCGGGTTCCGCGGCACCGCCGCCCGGGCAGTGCATGTCATGCCCCCAGCCCGGCGGCGTGCACGCGAGTTGTGTGACATCTGCGTTAACTCGTCCCACCGCCCGCGCGGGGTGACACCACGCGCACGGTCACGCACAGGATCGGTAGGTCAGCCGATGCGCACGTCGTCCTGCCCCGCCACCGAGACGACGTCCCCGCGGTGCAGCTGGCGGCCGCGGCGCTCCTCCGGCTCACCGTTGACCTGGACCTCCCCGGCGAGCAGCACGTCCTTCACCTGGGCGCCGGTGGGGACGGCGTCGACCAGCTTGAGCAGCTGACCCAGCCGGATGGTGTCCTCGCCGGAGCGGAGTTCGATGGTGCGCACGACGCTGATCCTCCCCGCCTCACGCCGGGGTCAACACGTCGCCCACCGAGACCTCGCCGGGGAGGGCCACCAGCGCCCCCACCGCGAGGGCACCCCCGCGGTCGCGGTGGATCGTCTTCAGGACGGCGGTGTCCCGTCCGACGCCGCCGGACTGCGGCCGGGTGGTCATCACGCACCGGGGCACCCGGCGGACGACGTCCAGCTCGGCGCCGCCCACCCGCACCCGCCGGCCCACCAGCGCGTCCTCCCCCGCACCGGCCAGCACCAGGTTGGCCCGGAACCGGCGGCGGTCCCAGCCGCCCAGGGTGCCGGCGGACACCAGCGTCACCCGAGCATCGGCGTTGTCGTGGAAGGCGCCGTCCGCCCCGGAGAACGGGTTCCACCGGCCGGTGTCCTCATGCTCGGCGTCGGCCGGGTTCTCGTACCGCCGGGCACCCGCAACCGCCGCCGCCGGGCGCAGGCCGACCCGGCGCCCAGCCCAGTCGGAGAGGACGTCGTCCTCGGCGGTCACCGTGCCGTCGGGCAGCACCACCTCGGCGCCGCCGTCGGCACGCAGCCGACCGGCCGCGAACAGCAGCTCGGGCACCCGGCGGGCAGTCAGCCCGAACTCCGTGGTCAGGTCGAACAGCGCCCAGCCGCGGTCGCCGGTGATCCCCTCCGGGCCGATCTCCGCCCGGGCCAGCCGCTCGCCCTGCAGCGACTTCACCGGGAACCGCCAGACCTCGGTGACCCGGAGGTCACCGCTCACGCCGGGGTCCAGCCCACGGTCCAGGTGCCCGACCAGGTTCCTCCCGGCGCGAGGACGAGCACGTCCACCCCGTCGGCCAGCGCGTTCGCCGGGCAGGTCATCGGCTCCACGGCCACGCTGCGCCGCCGCTGGTCCGCGGGCAGGGTGTCGCCGGTGTAGACCTGCAGCCAGGTCCAGGCCGGGTCGACGGCCACCTCGAGCGCACCGGCGGGCCCGCTGAGCCGGGTGCGCGCCCAGCCGTCGTCGTCCCGGACCAGGTCGGTCACGGCGGTGTCGATGGCCTGGTCACCGATCCGGCCGACCGCGCCGTCGTAGGGCCGCCGCTCCCCGGTGGGCAGGCCGCCCTCCAGCACCAGGGCGGTGCGGGCCGGCACGGTCAGCTCGGCCGCGGCCACGTCGCCCGGGGCCGGCGCCCCGACCGAGAAGTAGGGGTGCATGCCCGCCCCGAACGGTGCGTCCTCGTCCCCGGCGTTGCGCACCCGCACGGTCACGGTGAGCCGGTCGGCCGTCAGCGTGTGGTCGACCGCGACGGCCAGCCGGAAGGGGTACCCGGTGCGCGGCTCGATCGTCGTCCCCACCGTGACGGCGTCCGCCCGCTGGGCCAGCACCTGCCAGGGCTGGGCGGTGACCAGCCCGTGCACCGCGTTCGGGGTGGACTCGCTGACCACGTCGAGCTGCAGCTCCCGGCCGCGCCAGGACCAGCGCCCGCCGCGGAGCCGGTTGGGCCAGGGCAGCAGGACACCGCCGCGCCGGCCGGCCGGGACGGTGCCCGACGCGTAGCCGTCCAGCACGTGCCAGTCGCCGACCACCAGCTCGCGCAGAGCGCCGCCGCGCAGGTCCACGGCCAGCCGGGCGGGACCGGCGGCCACCTCGACGTCCCGCGGTTCGGTGGCCGGCCAGGGGCGGTCGGTGGACGAGGGGGCGAGCGACATGCGGTCCTCCCAGAGAGACGGTTCCCGGACAGCTCACCACAGCACCGGTGTACCCGTTCCACGTGGAACCACCGGCTCCGGCGAGGGTCGTGACAGACGTCAGTGGCCTCGGCGGGCCGTGCGGCGACAGACTGGACACGCACCGACGACGAGGAGCCCCCGATGCCCGAGCCCCACCTGCGTGCCGCCGATGCCGACCGGGCCGCGGTCGCCGAGGTCCTCGGCCGGCACATGTCCGCCGGCCGGCTCACCGTCGCGGAGTACGACGACCGGCTCGCCCGGGCCTACACGGCACGGACCTACGGCGAGCTGGCCGAGCTGACCACGGACCTGCCCGCCGCCGAGCCGGCGGGTGGCCGGACCGCCGAGGCCCCTGCCGTCGCCGGTCCACCGACCGGCCCGGCTGGCGGCGGCCCCTGGGCGGTCCACGGCTGGTACGGGAGCTTCGGCTCCTGGGCCGGCGGGTCGAGCATGCGGGCGGCCTGGGCGAGCTGGCTGAGCACCGCGGTCATCGTGGTCGGCATCTGGTTGATCACCTCGCTGACCACCGACGGCTGGATCTACCCGTGGCCGATCTGGGTGATCGGGCCGTGGGGGCTCGTCCTGATCGCCCAGACGATCGGGGGACAGCGTCGGGCCGACCGGCAGCAGCAGCTCCCACACCGCGCCGGGGACTGAGCCGGGCGCGTCCGGGGTCAGCCGACGCACGGGCGGGTAGGCGACCGGGACCGAGCCCAGGACCCCGGAGGACCCGATGCACACCATGACCGACCGATTCGCCGACGCGCTGCACCGCCTGGACGCCGACCGCGACACCGGCCCGCTCGTCGAGCTCGCCGGCGACGACACCCAGCTGGTCAAGCTCGACGAGCAGCACGAGACACAGGGCCGGGAGGGTGCACGGACGTTCTGGACCGACTACCGCGACGTCTTCGACGAGATCGAGACGACGTTCACGCACACCGTGGTCGGTGAGTCCAGCGCGGCACTCGAGTGGACCTCCACCGGCACGCTGCGCAGCGGGAAGCCGTTCACCTACCGCGGCGTCACCGTGATCGAGGGCGACGAGGAGCAGCTGACCGGTGTCCGCACGTACTACGACTCGGCCGCCTTCCTGCAGGGCCGCAGCGGCACGGCCTGACCGGGAGGGATCAGCTGTCGAGGCAGAGGCAGAACGGGTGCCCGGCCGGGTCCAGCAGCACCCGCACCCCGGTACGCGGCTGCACCGCCGCAGGGTCGCGCCGAGGGCCAGCGCGTCGGTGACCGCGGCGTCCAGGTCGCCGACCCGGAAGTCCAGGTGCGCCATCGGCCGCTGCTCCCCGTCCACCGGCGGCCAGACCGGCGCCCGGTACCCCTCGGCCTGCTGGAAGACCAGGTAGGAGGAGCCACCGGGGACGGCGAGCACCACCGTGCCCGGTTCCTCGTGCCCCACCGGCCAGCCGAGCAGCGCGGAGCAGAAGCCGGCCAGGGCCCCGGGATCGGGCGCCTCCACGGCGACGCCCCACCACATCCCGCCGCTCCGTGATCGCACGGCGCCCATCCTGCGGGCGCACCGCCCCGCAGGGAAGCCCACCCGCAGAACGCAGCAGGGGCCGCCCGACGGGCGGCCCCTGCTGGTCGTTCTGGTGGGCAACCGCGGCGTCCGGCGCCGGCCGCCCGATCAGCTCAGCATGGTCGCGCGCATCGCGGCGCGGATGACGGCGAACAGACGCTGCCACCTGGCGCTGAAGCCGTCGGCGATCGAGCCGGGGCCGACGGCGGTGGGGTCCTCCGGGAAGAGCTGACCGGCAGGATCGGTGAAGAGATGGCCGGCGGCGGCGTAGAAGGAGACGATCCGGGCGACGGCCGCCACGGTGTTCTCCCGGTGAGCGCCCGGTTCGCCGCTGTCGTGCATCAGGACGATCGGGTGCATGAGGGCCGGTGTCGTGGCCCCCCGGACGATGCGCTCCTGGAAGGGCGGGCTGTAGCTCGACGGCGACTCCCAGTCGCGCGGGTCGTGCGACCAGTCGGCGATGGTCATGCCGCGGTCCCAGGCCAGTTGCTGCACCGACGCGCCGCGGTGGATGCCGTAGGGGGCTCGGAAGAAGCACGGACGGACGCCGGTCACTGCCTCGATGGCCTGCCAGCCGCGGTCGATCTCGGCCGCCTGCTCGGCCCGGGACAACCCGCCGAGGTCCGGGTGCGAGTAGGTGTGGTTGCCGATCGCATGACCCTCCGCGACGATGCGCCGGGCCAGCTCCGGATGGGCCTCGACCTGGCTGCCGACCAGGAAGAAGGTCGCCTTCACCCCGTGCGCGCGGAGGGTGTCCAGCAGCTGCGGCGTCCACCGGGGGTCGGGGCCGTCGTCGAACGTCAGGGCGACGGTGCGGGGGTGGACCGGCGGGGTCTGGTCCAGGACCGTCCGGACGGGCGGCGGGCAGTCGTGGGCGGCGCGCGCGGCCGGCGCGCTCACGACCCCGTGCAGGACGCCGGTCGCGGCGAGGACGGCGGCCATCGCCAGCCGGGTGGCGCGCCCACACCTCCGGATCCGCCGCGCCCTCACGCGCCCTCCTCCCCCTGCAGCCGTCGCCCGGGCGAGGATCACAGACGATGCCGCCGTGATCAAGGCGCGCCCGGCCGTGTCCGGCGGCTGCCGAGCGACCGCCCGCGACGCGGCGGACGCGCCCGGTCGCTGCGCGCGAGCAGCCCTGGTGCACCGGTCGGCCTGCTGGAAGACCAGGTAGCTGGAAGACCAGGTAGGAGGAGCCGCCGGGGACGGCGAGCAGCGCGGAGCGGAAGCCGGCCAAGGCCCACAGCGGGCGCACCGCTCCGCAGGGGAGCCCCCCGGGAACGCAGCAGGGGCCGCCCGACGGGCGGCCCCTGCTGGTCGTTCTGGTGGGCAAGGGGGGAGTTGAACCCCCACGTCCTCTCGGACACACGGACCTGAACCGTGCGCGTCTGCCATTCCGCCACTTGCCCTGGCGAGGAAGAACATTAGCAGCCCCCTTCGAGGCGGTTCTCGCAGGCCCCCGTTCGGCACGGCGCCGTCCCACGGCGGGCGGTGCGCTGGTACAACGGTGTGCCGACGCGGCACGGACGACATCGTCCGGGGCGTCCTGCGCTGCGCGACGTCCCGGCGACCCTCCCCCGGTTACGATCAGCGCTCAGGCAGTGGGAGGTCGACCGAGCGCAAGGGAGCGACTGTGGGTGTGCTGCAGCGCTTCGAGCGACGCCTCGAGGGCATGGTCGGGCTGGCCTTCGCCCGGGTGTTCAAGGGGAAGGTCCACCCCGCCGAGATCGCCCACGCCCTGCAACGTGAGGCCGACGAGCAACGGTCGGTGCTCAGCGGTGACCGGGTGCTCGCTCCGAACGTCTACGTGGTGATGCTCGGCCCCACCGACCACGAGAACCTGGTCGAGTGGTCCGAGCAGCTGGCCGCCGAGCTCGCCGACATGGTCGCCGAGCACATCGAGCGCGAGGGCTACCAGACCTTCGGTGACATCGAGGTGCGACTGGAGCTCGACGAGGAGCTGCGCACCGGGGTCTTCGAGGTCGCCTCGCACGTCACCGGCGGCGCCCCCAGCCGCTCCTCGGCCGCCCCGCCGCCCCCGCCGTCCGGGCTCCCCCCGCTCCCGCGGCTCCCCGGCGCCGCCATGGGTGCCACCGACACCGGCGCCCAGCCGCCCTCGGCCGTGGGCCGGGCCGGCCAGCGGCTCAGCCACGTCCTGGTCGTCGACGGCCCCGGCACCAAGCACGTGCTCGAGCAGGGCAGCAACGTGCTCGGCCGCGGCACCGAGGCCGACGTCCGGTTGCCCGACACCGGGGTGAGCCGCAAGCACGCCGACGTCCAGCTGGCCGGTGGCACGGTCGTCGTCGAGGACCTCGGTTCCACCAACGGCACCCTGGTCAACGGCCGCCGGGTCAGCCGGCAGGAGCTCGCCGACGGCGACGTCCTCCGGATCGGCCACTCGGTGCTGGTGTACCGGCAGGACGGCGCGTGAGAAGGCTGAGCGCAGGCCCGGGCGGGGCTGAGCAGTGACCGCGGAGATCGTGCTCCAGGCCTTCCGTTTCGGCTTCCTGCTCCTGCTCTGGCTGTTCGTCTTCGCCGCCTTCCGGGTGGTCCGCGCCGACCTGTTCGGCGGTCGGGCCGGCCGGGTGGCCTCGGTGCCGCCCCGCGCCGCCGCCGCTCGCAAGCGCGGTGGCCGCGGGCCGCGCCACCTCGTCGTCACCGCCGGCCCGCTGTCGGGCACCCGGATCACCTTGGGGGAACAGGCCATCCTGATCGGCCGCGCCGATGACTCGACGCTGGTGCTCACCGACGACTTCGCCTCCTCCCGGCACGCCCGGCTGACCAACCGCGGCGGCCAGTGGTACGTGGAGGACCTCGGGTCCACCAACGGCACCTACCTCGACCAGCAGCGCGTGCAGGGTCCGCTGCTGGTCGCCCCCGGCCAGCCGATCCGGATCGGGCAGACCGTCCTGGAGCTGCGTTCATGAGCTTGGTCCTCCGCTATGCGGCGCGTTCCGACCGCGGCCTGATCCGCAGCACCAACCAGGACTCGGTGTACGCCGGGCCCCGGTTGCTGGCCGTCGCGGACGGCATGGGCGGGCACGCGGCGGGCGACGTCGCCAGCAAGGTCGTCATCGCCGCGCTCGAGCACCTCGACGAGGACGCCCCCTCCGGCGACCTGCTCCAGGCCTTGCGCCATGCGGTCTTCGAGGGCAGCGAGCACCTGCGCGAGGTGATCCGGGAGTCCCCGCAGCTGGAGGGCATGGGGACGACGCTCACCGCCGTCCTCTTCGCCGGTGGCCGACTGGGGCTGTGCCACGTCGGCGACTCCCGCGCCTACCTGATGCGCGACGGCGAGCTGCACCAGATCACCCACGACGACACCTTCGTGCAGACGCTGATCGACGACGGCCGGATCACCGAGGAGGAGGCCAACAGCCACCCGCAGCGCTCGCTGCTGCTGCGTGCCCTCAACGGCCAGGACGTCGAGCCCGACCTGTCGATGCGCGAGGCCCGCGCCGGCGACCGCTACATGCTCTGCTCCGACGGCCTGTCCGGCGTGGTCAGCCACGAGACGCTCGCCGCCGCGATGCGCGAGCCCGACGCGCAGGCCACCTCCGACCGGCTGATCGAGCTCGCCCTGCGCAGCGGGGGCCCGGACAACATCACCTGCATCGTCGCCGACGTCGTGGAGGACGACGGCCGCGGTGTGCTCGTCGAGCCGGTCGTCGACGGTGCTGCCGGCGACCACGTGGGCCAGCGGGAGGTCGACCCCCGGTCGGCCGCCGGTCGCGCAGCGCTCGCCGACCCGCAGGCGGCCGGGCAGGCCACCGCGCTGACCACCAGCTCCCCACCGCCGCGCCAGCGCCGGCCGTTGCGCACGGCCCTCTTCGCCCTCGCCGCCGTCGTGGTGCTGGGCGCCGCGACGATCGGCGCGTACCTGTTCGTGATGGGCCACTGGTTCGTCGGGGTCGCCGAGACCGCCGACGGCGACCGGGTCGGGGTCTTCCGCGGGCTGAACGCCTCCGTCGTCGGGCTGGACCTCTACCGCCTGGACGAGGCGACGGCGCTGGCCACCGGCGACCTCACCCCGGCCGCCCGCAACCGGGTGGCCGACGGGATCCCCGCCGACGACCCGAACGACGCCGAGCGGATCCTCTCCAACCTCCGCAGCCAGCAGCTGCCGCTGTGCCCGAGGACGCCGGCGCTGACCGCCAGCACCCCGTCCGCCACCCCGACGCTGGCGGCGGAGCCCACCCCCGCCGCCGTCCCGGGTCAGCCGGACGCCGCCACGGCGACCGTCACGCCGACCGTCACCGGCGCCGCCGAGCCGACGCGCTCCGCCGCGGCCCCCGGGCGGACGCGTTCCGGTGAGCCCGGAGTGGACTGCCGGGAGGTCGACTAGTGGCTGCGCCGGTCAACGGCCCCGGCACCGACCCGCGCGCCGCCCTCGCCCCCGGCGCGGCCGTCCCCACCCGGCGGGGCACCGAACTGCTCCTGCTCGGCTTCGCAGTGCTCATCACGCTGGCCGCGCACCTGATCATCGACATCACCGTCACCGGGTCCCCGGGCACCGAGATGGTCACCTTCGGCGTCTGGTTCTCCGCCCTGTGGGGCGTCGCCCACGTCGTCGTCCGGCGGTTCGCGCCCTACGCCGACCCGCTGCTGCTCCCCTGTGTCGCGGTGCTGTCCGGGCTGGGCCTGTCGATGATCCACCGGCTGGACATCGCCGGTGAGCAGTTCGGCGGCAACGGTGCCGCCAGCGTGGACGCCCCGGTCCAGCTGGTGTGGGCCACGGTCGGGCTGGTGCTGTTCATCGCCGTCCTGGTGATCGTGCGCGACCACCGGGCGCTCTCCCGGTTCGCCTACACCCTCGCCCTCGTCGGGCTGGTCCTGCTGGCGCTGCCCGCGGTCCTGCCGAACTCCGAGATCAACGGCGCCAAGCTGTGGATCCGGTTCGGTGGCTTCTCCATCCAGCCCGGCGAGTTCGCCAAGATCTGCCTGATCGTCTTCTTCGCCGCCTACCTGGTCGACAAGCGGGACGTGCTCGCACTGGCCAGCCGCCGGGTGCTCCGCCTGGAGCTGCCGCGTGGCCGCGACCTCGGCCCGGTGCTGCTGGCCTGGGTCGCCTCGATCCTGGTGCTGGTCTTCGAGCGCGACCTGGGCAGCTCGCTGCTGCTGTTCGGCATCTTCGTGGTGATGCTCTACGTGGCCACCGAGCGGGCCAGCTGGCTGGTCATCGGCCTGCTGCTGTTCGCCGGCGGGGCGTTCGTCGCCTATCAGCTCTTCGGTCACGTCCGCGTGCGGGTCGACACCTGGCTGGACCCGTTCGCCTACGCCGACACCGGCGGCTACCAGGTGGTCCAGTCGCTGTTCAGCCTGGGCACCGGCGGCCTGTTCGGCGCGGGGCTCGGTGGCGGGCGGCCGGATCAGGTGCCGGTGGCCAAGAGCGACTTCATCGCCGCTGCCATCGGTGAGGAGCTCGGCCTCTTCGGGCTGGTCGCGATGATCGTGATCTACCTGGTGCTGGTCGAGCGGGGTCTGCGCACCTCCCTGGTGGTCCGGGACGGCTTCGGCAAGCTGCTGGCCGCCGGGCTGGCCTTCTCCCTCGCCTGGCAGGTGTTCGTCGTCCTCGGCGGGGTCACCGGCCTGCTCCCGCTCACCGGGCTGACCACGCCGTTCCTGGCCTACGGCGGCTCCTCGCTGGTCGCCAACTTCGGCCTGGTCGCGCTGCTCGTGCGGATCAGCGACGCCGCCCGCCGACCGGCCGGCGCGGCCGCGACCACACCGCCGAAGCTCACCGACGCACCGACCGAGGTGGTGCAGCCGTGAACGCCCCGCTGCGCAAGGTCGCGATCAGCGTGCTGGTGCTGTTCACGCTGCTGATCGTCAACGTCAACGTGATCCAGGTCTTCCGCGCCGACGAGCTGCGGGCCGACGCGCGCAACACCCGGGTGCTCGTCGAGCAGTACGACGAGCAGCGCGGCTCGATCATCGTCGACGGCAACGAGATCGCGCTGTCCGAGGCGACCGACGGCCCGCTCACCTACCTCCGCCGCTATCCGCAGGGCCCCCTCTACGCCCCGGTGACCGGCTACAACTCGCTGATCTTCGGCAACCGCGGGCTGGAGGAGGCCGTCGACGAGGTGCTCTCCGGCGACGACGCGCGGCTGGCGCTCAGCTTCCGCCGGCTCACCGAGCTGTTCACCGGGCAGGACCTCTCGGGCGGCAGCGTGGAGCTCACGCTGGACCCGGCGGTGCAGGCGGCCGCGATGTCGGCCCTGGACGGGCGGACCGGTGCCGTCGTCGCCCTCGACCCGCAGACCGGCGCCGTCCTGGGGCTGGCCAGCACCCCGACCTACGACCCGAACCTGCTCTCCAGCCACGACCCCGGCGCCATCCGGGCCTACGCCGAGGAGTTGGAGGCGCTGGAGACCGACCCGCGGACCAACGTGGCCATCTCCGAGCGCTACCCGGCCGGGTCGATCTTCAAGGTGGTCGTCGCCGCCGCCGCCCTGGCCACCGGCGAGTACACGCCGGAGACGGTGATCCCGGCGCCGCAGGACTACATCCTGCCGGGCACCACGACCGACCTGCAGAACTTCGGCGACCGGCCCTGCAGCCCGACCGGTGAGCAGCCGCTGATCGAGGCGCTGACCATCTCCTGCAACACCGCCTTCGCCCAGCTCGGCATCGACCTGGGCGAGGAGGCCGTCCGGGAGATGGCCGAGGCGCTCGGCATCGACGGCACGGGCTTCGACATCCCGCTGCAGGTGGAGGGCAGCACGATCGGCGACATCGAGAGCGACGCGGCGCTGGGCCAGACCTCGATCGGGCAACGAGACGTCGCCCTGACCCCGATGCAGGCCGCCATGATCGCGGCCGCGGTGGCCAACGACGGCGTGCTGATGAACCCGTACCTGGTGGAGTCGGTCCAGGCCCCCGACCTGACGGTCATCGACCAGACCGAGCCCGAGCCGTTCTCCGAGCCCTTCTCGGCCGAGGTCGCCGAGCAGCTGACCCAGATGATGACCAACGTCGTCGACGAGGGCACCGGCCGGCGCGCGCAGATCAGCGGCATCGAGGTGGCCGGCAAGACCGGCACGGCGGAGAACGCCGGCCCCGACCACAACTGGTTCATCGGCTTCGCCCCCGCCGAGGACCCGAGCATCGCCGTGGCGGTCTTCATCCGGAACGGCGGCGGCACCGGCGGGGACATCTCCGCACCGATCGCGCGCGAGGTCATCGAGGCGCACCTGCAGGGCGGCGGCTGATGGCGGTCCGCGTGGGCAGCATGCTGGCCGGCCGCTACGAGATCACCGCCCCCATCGCCACTGGCGGGATGGGGGAGGTCTGGCAGGCCCGCGACCGCACCCTCGGGCGGATCGTCGCGGTCAAGGTGCTGCGCAGCGAGTACACCGGCGACTCGAGCTTCCTCATCCGGTTCCGCAACGAGGCCCGGCACACCGCCGCCCTGTCGCACCCGAACATCGCCTCGGTCTACGACTACGGCGAGACCACCGAGGACGGGCAACGCCTGGCCTACCTGATCATGGAGTTCGTCGAGGGCAAGCCGCTGGTCACCGTCCTGGCCGAGCGCGGGCGGCTGACCGCCGAGCAGACCCTCGACGTCCTCGGGCAGGCCGGTGACGGCCTCTCCGCCGCGCACGCGGCCGGCATGGTGCACCGGGACATCAAGCCCGGGAACCTGCTCGTGCGCCCGGACGGCGTGGTGAAGCTGACCGACTTCGGCATCGCCTACGCCCGCGACGCCGCCCCCCTCACCCGCACCGGAATGGTGGTCGGCACCGCGCAGTACCTCTCCCCCGAGCAGGCCCAGGGGCACGTGGTGACCGCCGCCTCCGACGTCTACTCGCTCGGCGTGCTCGGGTACGAGTGCATCGCCGGGGTGCGCCCGTTCGACGGCGAGTCGCAGGTGGCGATCGCGCTGGCGCAGATCAACCGCCCCCCGCCCCCGATGCCCGCGGACGTGCCCTGGCAGGTCCGCGCCCTGATCGAGCGGTGCCTCGCCAAGGACCCCGCTGCCCGCTTCCCCGACGGAGGGGCCTTCGCCGACGCGGTGCGGCGGGTCGCGGCCGGCGGCGCCGTGCCGGCCGCGACCGCGATGACCCAGGTGGTCGGGGACGACGGCACGGCGACCACGATGTTCCCGGCGACCGGCCCCGGCACCGCCCTGGGCCCCTCGACTGCGCCCCGCACCATGCCCCCGTTGCACGGCCCCCCCGTCGACGGCGACGGAGCGAGCACCTGGACCGGCGGGGAGGACGACCCGCAGGACGTCCGGCGCACCCGGCTGCTGTGGGCGGCCGCCGCACTCGCCCTCGTGGGGCTGGTCGCCGCCGGGGTGTTCCTGGTCATGTCCCAGTCCGACGACCCGGACGGCTCGGCTTCGGCACCGGGTACCAGCTCGCCCTCGAGCTCCGCACCGGCGAGCACCAGTGCCTCCGGGACGCTCGCGTTCGACGTGACCGACTACGTCGGGGACGACGCCGACACCGTCACCGACGAGCTCGAGGGGCGGGGCTTCGACGTGCAGCAGCGGGAGGCGACCGGCACCGAGCTGTCGGCAGCCGGCGTGGCCCTGGCGGAGAACGACGTCGTGACCGCCTCCCCGAGGCGCGGCCCCCTGGCGCCGCGCTCGACGATCACGCTCGCCGTGGCCGCCGAGGCCTACGACCCCGAGGCCGGGACCGAGGAGGACGGCGACGGGGGCGGCGCACCGCCGCCGGCAGCACCTACCCCTGATGGCGATCCCGAGGAGGGGGCAGGCGTGGACGGCGAGACCACCAGTCCGACGACCGCCACCGTGACCGCCACCGTGACACAGCGGGGCACGACGAGCTCGAGCAGTGCGACGAGTTCGACAAGCACCTCCAGCAGCAGCTCGAGCAGCAGCCCGAGCAGCAGCCCCGTCTCGCCGTCGCCAGTGGAGCCCGTCGATCCGAACGCGGATGCACAAGCATCGCCCGAGCTCTCGCGCACCCCATGACACACGCGTCCCCCGGCGCTCGCGTCGCGCCTGTCGCGACCCGGCCAGCGATTAGGCTCCGCGACGGCGCACCGCTCCCCGGTCCTGCCATCCCGGAGCTGCGTCCGCCGCACCGCACCACCCGAGAGGACCACCGATGACCACCCCCCAGGTGCTCGGCGAGCGGTACGAGATCGGCGGGGTGCTCGGCCGCGGCGGCATGGCGGAGGTGCACCGGGGGCGGGACCTCCGGCTGGGGCGCGAGGTCGCGGTCAAGGTGCTGCGTCAGGACCTCGCCCGGGACCCGTCGTCCCAGGTCCGGTTCCGCCGCGAGGCCCAGGCCAGCGCGTCGCTCAACCACCCGGCGATCGTCGCGGTCTACGACACCGGGGAGGACCGCACCGCGACCGGTGCGACCCCCTACATCGTCATGGAGTACGTCGAGGGCGACACCCTGCGCGACGTGCTCCGCCGTGAGCGGCGGCTGTCCCCCGAGCGGGCCATGTCGCTGACCGCCGACATCTGCGCAGCCCTGGACTTCAGCCACCGGAACGGCATCGTGCACCGGGACGTGAAACCCGGCAACGTCATGATCACGCCGCAGGGCACGGTCAAGGTGATGGACTTCGGCATCGCCCGCGCGGTCTCCGACTCCGCCGCGACGATGACCTCCACCGCCGCCGTCATCGGCACCGCCCAGTACCTCTCCCCCGAGCAGGCCCGTGGTGAGGGCGTCGACGCCCGTTCCGACGTCTACTCCGCCGGGTGCCTGCTCTACGAGCTCGTCACCGGCAGCCCGCCCTTCACCGGCGACTCCCCCGTCGCCGTCGCCTACCAGCACGTGCGCGAGGACCCGCGGACACCGTCGTCGATCAACCCGGAGATCAGCCCGGAGCTGGACGCCATCCTGCTCAAGGCGATGAGCAAGAACCCGGCCAACCGCTACCAGTCGGCCGCCGACATGCGGGCGGACCTGCTGCGCGCCGTGGCCGGCCAGCGGGTCGAGGCCACGCCGGTGATGAGCGACGCCGAGAAGACCACGATCATCGGCGTGACGCCCGGCGGGTACGGCAACGACGACTGGGACGACGGGCAGACCGACGACAAACGCCGGCGCAACCGGATCATCGCCCTGGTCATCGCCGTGGTCCTGCTCGTCGCCGGCGGCGTCGGCCTGGCGCTGGCGCTCACCTCCGGGTCGGACGAACCCGTCACCCCCGTGGTCGAGCAGGTCCCGGTCCCCGACCTGGTCGGGGACCTGCAGGCCGATGCGGAGGCCGAGATCCTGGCCGAGGGTCTCCTGATCGGCCCGATCACCCGCGAGCCGAGTACGGAGGCCCAGGAGGGCACCGTGCTCAGCTCGGACCCGGCAGCAGGGACCGAGGTGGACCCGGAGACGCGGGTGGCCCTGGTCGTCGGCGGCGGCCCGAACACGATCGCCGTCCCCAACGTGCTCGGCGACCAGCAGGACGAGGCGATCGACCGGCTGGAGGGGGCCGGCTTCACCGGCAGCACCAGCACCGACCAGGTCGACAGCCTGGAGCCGGCCGGCACCGTCGTGGCAGTCGACCCCGCACCGGGCAGCCAGGCCGCGCCGGACGCGTCCTTCCGGCTGAGCGTCTCCACCGGCTCGATCACGCTGCCCGACGTGCGTGGTCTCACCGAGCCCGCTGCCCGGGAGGCCCTCGTGGACGCCGGGATCGACAACGGGGTCATCGTGCCGAACAACGTCGAGCGGGACGACGCCACGCCGGGCACCGTCGTCGACACCGATCCGGGCCCGCGGGCCTCGGTGTCGGCCGGCGAGACGGTCACCCTGCTCATCGCCGTCCCGACGCCGGCACAGCCGACCCCCACGCCGACCCCGAGTCCGACGCCGACCCCCTCGACCCCGGCCCCGACCCCGCCGGCGGGGGAGCCCACGGAGACGGCACAGCCCGCCGGCTGAGCCCCGGGCCACCCAGAGGTGGCCGGTTCAGACGGTGAGGGTGGTGAGCCGGCGGGCGCTGGCCGCCGCGGCCTCGACCCGGGCGGGGTCCGGCGCCAGCCCACAGCCGGACAGCCAGTTCGCCAGCAGCTGGTGCCCACCCTCGGTGAGCACCGACTCGGGGTGGAACTGCACTCCCTCGATCGGCAGCTCCCGGTGCCGCAGCGCCATCACGATGCCCGACGGCGTGCGGCCGGTGACCTCCAGTTCGGCCGGGACGCTGTCGGACTCGACCGCGAGCGAGTGGTACCGGGTGGCGGTGAACGGGCTGCCCAGCCCCGCCAGCACGCCGACACCGTCGTGCACCACCTGGCTGGTCTTGCCGTGCAGCAGCTCGGGTGCCCGGCCCACGACGCCACCGAAGGCCTCGGCGATCGCCTGGTGGCCCAGGCAGACCCCGAGCACCGGCAGTCCGGCGTCGGCGGCGGCCCGCACAATCGGCACGGTCACCCCGGCGTCGACCGGCGTGCCGGGTCCCGGGGAGAGCAGCACGCCGGCGACGTCCAGGTCGGCGAGCTCGTCGACCGTCACCGCGTCGTTGCGGCGCACCAGGCTGGGGACCCCGAGCTGGCCCAGGTACTGGACCAGGTTGTAGACGAAGCTGTCGAAGTTGTCGACGACGAGCACCGGCCGGGCGGCGGGCAGGCTCATCGCTCGACGCTCGCGTCGGTGCGGGACACGGGGCTCGCTCTCCAGGGCGTTGAGGGGGCGGGACGGCGGGCTGGGGACGGGCTCAGCCGACGTTGGCGTACTGCATGTCCAGGGCGCCGTCGTAGGCCGCCAAGGTCAGCTGGTCCCGCTCCTCGAGGTCGAAGGTCAACCCGTAGTCCTCGACCGCGTCCTGGAAGACCTGCACCTCCGGGGAGGCCGCCAGCTCCGCCTGCATCTCCTCGGCGTCCCCGACGGCGGTGACCACGAACGGCGGGGAGTACGTGCGGCCGTGCAGCAGCAGCGTGGGACCGACGCAGATGACGGCGCTGGTGGCGATCAGCCGCTGCCCCATGATGGACACCCCGTCGGCTCCGGCGGCCCACAGAGCGTTCACCACGCCTTGGACGTCGGACTGGTGGATGACCAGGTTGTCCGGGTTGCCCTCGGTCGGGGTCGTGCCGGCGGGCTGGTGCGGGGCGTCGTCCAGGACGATGGACATCCCCGGCCCGGTCAGCTGGGCCAGGCCGGCAGAGCCGACCCCGGGGGCGCCCCGCTGCTGAGCGGCGGCGACCTCACCGTTCCGGGAGGCCGCCAGGTCGGTGAGCGCCTGCACCTGCTCCTGGAGGGCGGCCAGCTCGGCCTGCTGGCGCGCGACGGCGGAGTCCCGCTCCTGGATCAGCGCGGACAGCTCGGTGGTCTCCCCGCCCCGCAGGTCGGTGCCCTGCGCCGTCTTGCTGGAGGTGGCGAAGAGCAGACCGGCAGCCAGGGCGACGACGGGCACGAGCCCGACCCACGGGTCGAACCGACGGGAGCGCCCGGTGCGGGCCATGCACACCTCCTGGTGTCCGCGTCCACCCCGGGAGGGCGGACAGGGGTGACGTCGCCGCGTGACGGGGCGGGACTGCTGGCCTCTCAGCTTAGGCTGGTGACCGTTCACGCCGGGGCGTCAGGCCACCGGCCCGGGAGGGAGTCCGCCAGGTGCCGAAGTCGAAGGTGCGCAAGAAGTCGGTCTACACGCCGCCGGAGGGCGTGCTGCCCTCGAGCGCGGCCCGGGCACAGGCCGCGAAGCCCAGCCCGCGGTGGTACGCCCCGGTGATGGTCGGGCTGATGCTGCTGGGCCTGCTGTGGATCGTCGTCTACTACGTGGCGGGTGACCGGATCCCGCTCATGGTGACGTTGGGCCCGTGGAACTTCGCCATCGGGTTCGGCGCCATGGTCGCCGGTCTGATCATGTCGATGCGCTGGCGCTGACACACCCCCGCACGGCCGGACCGACAGGCCCTCGTCCCCTCCTGGGGACGGGGGCCTTCGTCGTCCCTGGGGCGTCGGTACTCCGAACGGTCACCGATGCACAGCAGCCAGTGACCGGCTCGCAGGGTCGACAAACGGTCAACCTGCAGGTCAGCGGCCCGCCGGAAGATCGTCTGTGCACAGCGCCGGTCGCCATCCACAGGTGACCAGTTCGGCCGTCCACGGGTTTGTCCACGATCTGTGGGTTGTCGAGGCGGCGGCATCCCGTGTTGACCTGCGGATATGCCGGGTGTGTGACTGCTGGGACGGAAACGGCACAGGGGTAACTACACCCGTGGAACTCCGTCCCCAGCTGTGTACACAGCTGTGGGAAACCCGCTCGCGCACGGCGCTCGACCGAGGCGATCCAGACCCCTACTACCCGTCGCCGGTATCCGCAAACCGCCAGCGTGACGGGCCGTTCCCGCGCGTGTCCGGGAGAGTTGTCGACATCCCCGCGCCCGTCGACGGTCGCCGGGAACGGCACAACCCCCGGCCGTGGGGACGGGGGCTGTGGACGGAGCACGGCGGGCCGGTCGGTGGTCTCAGTGGTCGAGGAGCTCCAGGATCGTGGCGTTGGCCATGCCGCCGCCCTCGCACATCGTCTGCAGCCCGTACCGGGTCCCGCTGGCCTGCATGTGGTGCACCAACGTGGTCATGATCCGTGCCCCCGAGGCGCCCAGTGGGTGCCCGAGCGCGATCGCACCGCCCAGGGGGTTGACCACGTCGGCCCCGATGCCGATCTCCCGGCACCAGGCGAGCGGCACCGGGGCGAACGCCTCGTTCACCTCGAAGACCCCGATGTCGGCCAGCGCGAGCCCGGAGCGGTCCAGGACCTTGCGGGTGGCCGGGATCGGTGCGGTCAGCATGATCACCGGGTCGTCGCCGGCCACGACCGTCGTGTGCACCCGGACCAGCGGGGTCAGCCCGAGCTCGCGTGCCCGTTCGGAGGTGGTGACCAGCAGCGCCGCCGACCCGTCGGAGATCTGGCTGGCGTTCCCCGCGCTGATCACGCCGTCGGCCTGGAAGGGGGTCGTGAGCGCCCCCAGCGCCTCGAGGGTGCCGCCGGTGCGGATCCCCTCGTCGGCGGACACCACGGCGCCCTCAGGGGTGGTGACCGGGACGAGCTGCTCGTCGAAGGCCCCGTCGGCCCGTGCCTTGGCGGCCCGCTCGTGCGACCGCAGGGCGAACTCGTCCAGCTCGGCCCGGGACAGGCCCCACCGCGCCGCGATCATCTCGGCGCCGACCCCCTGGTTGGGCGCGACACCGCCGTAGCGGGCCAGGTACCGCGGCCCCAGCGGCCGGCCGGCCGACCCGTCACCGGCCGAGGAGCCCATCGGCACCCGGCTCATCGACTCGACCCCACCGGCGACCACGACGTCCGCCTGCCCGCTGACGACCGTCGCGGCGGCGAAGGCGACCGCCTGCTGGGAGGAGCCGCACTGCCGGTCGATGGTGGTGCCGGGTACCGACTCCGGCCAGCCGGCCGCCAGCGCCGCCACCCGGCCGATGTTGCTGGTCTGCTCACCGACCTGGCTCACACACCCCCAGAACACGTCGTCGACGGCGGCGGGGTCCAGCCCGGTGCGCTCCACCAGGGCCTGCAGGACGGTGGCGGAGAGGTCGGCGGCGTGTACGCCGGACAGTCCGCCACCCCGCTTCCCCACCGGCGTGCGGACGGCGGCACAGATGACGGCATCGCGCATGGACCACTCCTCAACACAGGGTGACGTCTCAGACGTCCGGTGCGGGTGATCCTAGGCGGCGGGTACGGGTCCGCGGCCGGTTGCTGACAAGCTGGCCCCGTGCACTGGGCGCCCCGGATCGGCGAGGCCGTGACGATGGCGGTCACCGGCGTGGCCCTGGCGCTGGCCACCCTGCTGGTCGACCCGGTGGGTCGGGTCCTCGTCGGTGGCGGCGCCGTGCTGCTGCTCGGCCTGGCCGCCCGCGACCTCGTGCTCCGTCCCCGAGTGCGGACCGATGCCCGAGGTGTGACGGTGCGGACGCTCAGCGGCGGCACGACGATCGCCTGGCCGGCCCTGCGGGCCCGGGTGCGGACCTCGCGACGGTGGGGGCTGCGGACGCAGACGTTGGAGCTCGAAGACGGCACGGACGACGCCGTCCTGGTCGTGCTGGGCCGCCGGGAGCTGGGTGAGGACCCGGCCACGGTCGCCCGGGCGCTGCACGAGGCCGGTGCGGGAGCTGGCTAGCGCCAGCCGCCGACGACCAGGACCAGCAGCAGCACCACGAGGGCGGCGATCCCGCCGACGGCGACCGGCCGGCGGCCGCGGGCCAGGACGAGGACACCGGCCGCCAGCACGCCCACCACCAGACCGCCGAGGTGCCCGAGCAGGGAGACCCCGGGCAGGAAGCTGATCGCCAGGTTGATGACCAACAGGGTGAGGAGGCCGCGGAGGTCCTGCTTCTGCTTCAGCAGGACCACGCCGAAGGCCCCGAGCAGGCCGTAGATCGCCGCCGATGCGCCGACCACCGCACCGAGGTAGTCGCCGAACAGCTGCAGGGCGGCCACGCCGCCCAGCGCGGAGACCAGGTAGACGGTCAGGAAGCGGCCCCGGCCCAGCATCCGTTCGAGCTCGGAGCCGAACAGCAGCAGGGCGAGCATGTTCAGCGCCAGGTGCACCGGCCCGACGTGGGTGAAGGCGCTCGTGACCACCCGCCACCACTCACCGACGTCGACCAGGTACGGGACGATCGCGAAGTCGTCCTGCAGCGGTGACCGGAAGCTGCGCAGCGGGTTGACGCCGACGCTGATCGCCGAGGCAGCGGTCGCCAGGGCGACCAGCAGGTTCAGCGCGATGAGGGAGAGGGTGACCGGCCCCCAGCGCCGGGCTGCGCTGCGCAGCCCGGTGGTGCGCCGGGGACGGCGGACGGTGGCGTTCCCGGCCCGGACGTCATCCGGGCACTGGAAGCCGACCGCAGCCGGGTTCATGCACTCCGGGCAGATCGGCCGGCCGCAGCGGGTGCAGCGGACCCCGGTCGGCCGGTCCGGGTGCCGGTAACAGGTGGCCAGGGGCGCCGGCGGCGGGTTCTCCGCGCCGGCACCCCCGCTGCCCTCAGGGGTGCTCAGCTGCGCTGCACCTCGACGGAGTTGATCACGACGTCCTCGACCGGGCGGTCACCGCGGGCGGTCGGGGTGGCGGCGATCGCGTCGACGACCTGGCGGCTGGCGTCGTCGGCCACCTCACCGAAGATCGTGTGCTTGTTGTTCAGGTGCGGCGTGCTGGTGACGGTGATGAAGAACTGGGAGCCGTTCGTGCCCGGGCCCGCGTTGGCCATGGCCAGCAGGTAGGGGCGGTTGAACGACAGGTCGGGGTGGAACTCGTCACCGAAGCGGTAGCCGGGGCCACCGGTGCCCTGACCGAGTGGGTCGCCGCCCTGGATCATGAAGCCCGGGATGACCCGGTGGAACACCGTGCCGTCGTAGAGCTTGTCGGTGGTCTTCTCGCGGGTGCGCGGGTCGACCCACTCGCGGCTGCCCTCGGCGAGCTCGGAGAAGTTCGCGACCGTCTTGGGGGCGTGGTCGGGGAACAGGTCGACGGTGATGTCGCCGTGGTTGGTGTGCAGGACGGCGCGCCGTGCGGCGGAGGTCTGTTCAGTCACGACCACCACTCTCCCACTGCGTCCCGTGCGGCTGCTGGGTGACCGGTGCGACCGGGCTGTGGCCGGTCGCCCGGCGACGGCCCGTGCGGGCTGGAGTGGAGACGAGGGGAATCGAACCCCTAACCCCCGCCTTGCAAAGGCGGTGCTCTGCCAATTGAGCTACGTCCCCGGAGGGCAATCGAATCACGGTCCCCGGGTGAGCTGCGGTGTTCGTTCGCCCGCAGCCGCGGGATCAGGAGGTGCGGGGCGTGCTCACCGAGCCCGGGCCCCGGGTGGCCTCGGCCCACAGGTCGGCCTCGCCCTTGCCGCTGCTGCGCCTGCGCACGGCCGCCAGGGCAGTGGCCGCAAGCGCTGCCATCGCCAGCTTCTTCAGCACGCGGGACCTCCTCGAACGGTGTCGACCACCGCGGTGCGGGTGACCGCTGCCGGGACCCAGCGGCGGGCGACCGTGATCCCCGTGGAGATCTCCGTCGCCCGCCGTCGGTGCACGGGTGGGCCTGGGAGGACTTGAACCTCCGGCCTCATCCTTATCAGGGATGCGCTCTAACCGTCTGAGCTACAGGCCCGTGGACCGGTGAACAGCTTACCTGCCCCCTCGAGGCCCCCCGACGTGGGGGGCCTCGGGGACGGGGCCCGGGTGAAGGTGGCCGGCTCAGTCCCGCTCGGCGAGGGTGACCTCGAGGCCGCCGACCAGGTCGGAGCAGAGGTTGTAGACGAACGTGCCCACGGTGCACAACGCGGTCAGCAGCACGATGTTGATCGCGCCGATCACCGCCGCACCGCCGAAGACGACGCTGGCGGTGATCACCTCACCGCCCCCGTCGGTGGTCTCGGCGGTGGTGGCGAGCTGCCCGATCAGGTCGTTGACCGTGTCGAAGACGCCCAGGCTGCCGAGCACCCCGTAGAGGATGCCGACGGCCACCATCCACACGAAGAACAGCGCGATGGAGAGCACCAGCGAGATCTTCAGCGCGGACCACGTGTCGATGTGGCGCAGCTGCAGCCGAGCCCGGCGCGGGCCGCGGTTGACCGTGCTGCGTCCCTTCCCGGCCGAGGGCCGACCGGCGCCCTGACCGGCCGGCCGGCCCGCCGCCCGCGCCGGGTCGGGCCGGGCCGCGGGGTCGATCGGCCGTGCCGCGGCCGGGGGCAGGCCGACCGCCTGGGTCGAGTCGACCGGGGCCGAGCCCGCTGCCGGCACCCCGCTCCGGGGGGCGTTCGCCCGGGCAGCGCTCGCCGGCCGGTTCCCCGGCGCGGCCGACGTGCTGGTCGCGGGCCCACCGTCCCGCCCGGGTGCCTGGGGCTGGGCCGGCCCGCCCGCCGGCTGCGCGCCAGGCGCAGGGGCCCTGCCCGCCGCGACCTTGCCGACCGCACGGGCCGGGGACGCACCGGCACCCTCGGCCGGTCCACCGTCCGCGGCCTTCGCCGGGGCGGCCTTCGCGGGGGCCGCCTTGGCCGGAGCGGCCGTGGCCGGCTCAGCGGCTGCCGGCCCGGCCGGCGAGCCGGACGGCGGCTGGTCCCCGTCCTTCGCCGAGGGCGTGGTGCCCGAGCCGGCCGGCCCGGACCGGTCGGCGACCGGGGTGGCGCCGTCCGGTGCCGCGTCGGCGGCGCCGTCCCCCTCACGGGAGTCGGTACGCACCGAACTGCGTGCCCGGTCGCTCATCCCAGTCTCCTGTCGCCCTGCGGCCCGTGCCGCGTCGGTGCACCCACCGGGTCCGCCATGGTGCAGAGGGCGGTGGGCCGGTCACTGCGGTCGTCGTCGCCGGCCCGGATCGCGGACGTCGTCGTCCGCGACACCGGTTCGGCATCCGCGCCCACCCTAGGCGTCGGGCTCGTCGTTGTCCGTCGTACGCGCGATGGCCACGATGGAGACGTCCTCCGGCAAGTTCATGAGCTTGACACCCATGGTGGCCCGGTCTCGGGTGTGCCGGACGCCGTTCACCGGCGTGCGGATGACCCCGCCGCCGGAGGTGATGGCGTACAGCTCGTCGCCGAGCACCACGGCCAGGGCACCCACCAGCGCACCCTTGCGGGCCTTGGGGTCGGCGGTGAGCACGCCCTTGCCGCCTCGGCCCTGCTCCGGGTAGTGCTCGATCCCGGTGCGCTTGGCGTAGCCGCCCTCGGTGGCCACCAGGACGTCGACGCCCTCCTGGACCACGATCATCGACAGCAGCGTGTCGTCCGGGGCCAGCGAGATGCCGCGCACGCCCTCGGTGGCCCGGCCCATGGGGCGCAGCTGCTCGTCGTTGGCCTTGAAGCAGATCGACATCGCCTTGCGGGTGACCAGGAGCAGGTTCTGGTCCGGGCTGATCAGCGCGGCCCCGACCAGCTCGTCGTTGTCGCGCAGGTTGATCGCGATGACACCGCCGGAGCGAGGGGAGTCGAAGTCGGTGAGCCGGGTCTTCTTCACCTGACCGCGGGCCGTGGCCAGCACCAGGTACGGCGCGACCGTGTAGTCCTTGATCTGGATGACCTGGGCGATCTTCTCGTCCGGCTGGAAGGCCAGGATGTTGGCCACGTGCGCGCCGCGGGCGGTCCGGGCCGCCTCGGGCAGCTCGTAGGCCTTGGCCCGGTAGACCCGGCCCTTGTTCGTGAAGAACAGGATCCAGTCGTGGGTCGACCCCACGAAGAACTGTTGGACGAGGTCGTCCTGCTTGAGCTGGGCGCCCATGACGCCCTTGCCGCCGCGCCGCTGCGAGCGGTAGAGGTCGGCCTTGGTGCGCTTGGCGTAGCCGGTGCGGGTGATCGTGACGACCACCTGCTCCTCCGCGATCAGGTCCTCCATCGAGACGTCACCGTCGTTGGCCACGAACTGGGTGCGCCGGTCGTCGCCGTACTTCTCGACGATCTCGGCCAGCTCGTCGTGGACGATCTGCCGCTGCCGCTCGGGGGAGTCCAGGATCGCCTGCAGTTCGGCGATCCTGGCCTCGATCTCGGCCAGCTCGTCCAGGATCCGCTGCCGCTCCAGGGCGGCGAGCCGGCGCAGCTGCAGGTCCAGGATCGCGACGGCCTGGATCTCGTCGACGTCCAGCAGCTCCATCAGCCCGCTGCGGGCGGCCTCGGCCGACTCGCTGCGGCGGATGAGGGCGATGACGTCGTCCAGGTGGTCCAGCGCCTTGGCGTAGCCGCGCAGGATGTGCGCCCGCTCCTCGGCCTTGCGCAGCCGGTAGCGCGTGCGCCGGACGATGACCTCGATCTGGTGGGTCACCCAGAGCCGGATGAGCTCGTCCAGCCGCAGGGTGCGGGGCACGCCGTCGACGATGGAGAGCATGTTGCAGCCGAAGGTGGTCTGCAGCTGGGTGTGCTTGTAGAGGTTGTTCAGCACGACCTTCGCGACGGCGTCCCGGCGCAGCGTGATCACCAGGCGGCGGCCGACCCGGTCGCTGGACTCGTCGGCGATCTCGGAGATCCCCTGCAGCCGGGCGTCGCGGACGCCCTCGGCGATCGACTCGGCGAGGTTGTCCGGGTTCACCTGGTAGGGCAGCTCGGTGACGACGAGCTGCACCCGGCCCCGGCTGTCCTCCTCGACGGTGACGACGGCGCGCATCCGCACCGAGCCGCGGCCGGTCCGGTAGGCGTCCTCGATGCCCTCGCGGCCGACGATCAGCCCGTGTGTGGGGAAGTCCGGGCCCTTGACCCGCTCCATGCACGCGGTGAGCGCCTCTTCCGCCTCGGCGTCGGGGTGCTCGAGCATCCAGAAGACGGCGGCGGCGACCTCACGCAGGTTGTGCGGCGGCATGTTGGTCGCCATGCCGACGGCGATGCCGGCCGAGCCGTTGACCAGCAGGTTGGGGATGCGACCCGGCAGCACCAGGGGTTCCAGGTTCTTGCCGTCGTAGTTGGGCTGGAAGTCGACGGTGTCCTCGTCGATGTCCCGGAGCATCTCCATGGCCAGCGGGGTGAGCCGGGCCTCGGTGTACCGCATGGCAGCGGCCGGGTCGTTGCCCGGCGAGCCGAAGTTCCCCTGGCCGTCGATCAGCGGGTAGCGCATCGACCAGGGCTGGGCCAGCCGCACGAGGGCGTCGTAGATCGACGAGTCACCGTGCGGGTGGTAGTTGCCCATCACCTCGCCGACGACGCGGGCGCACTTGACGGTCGCCCGGTCGGGCCGGAAGCCCTGGTCGAACATCGCGTAGAGCACGCGGCGGTGCACCGGCTTGAGGCCGTCCCGCACGTCGGGCAGTGCGCGGCCGACGATGACCGACATCGCGTAGTCGATGTAGCTGCGCTGCATCTCCTGCTGGAGGTCGACCGGCTCGACGCGGTCGCGGCTGGGTGTCTCTGTCACGTCTGGTTCTCCACAAGTCGATACACAGCGGTGGATGAATGCGCACTACAGGCGCCTCGGGCCTTGCCCCTCGGCTCCCTCGCAGGGGCCCACGCCGAGCGGAGCGAGGCGTGGGGGGCGAGGGGGTCCTTCCTCAGACGTCGAGGAAGCGGACGTCCTTGGCGTTGCGGGTGATGAAGCTCCGGCGGGCGACGACGTCCTCGCCCATCAGCACGCTGAACAGCTCGTCCGCGGCGGCGGCGTCATCGAGGGTCACCTGGCGCAGGATCCGGCTCTCCGGGTTCATCGTGGTCTCCCACAGCTCCTTGGCGTCCATCTCACCGAGGCCCTTGAACCGCTGGATCGCGTCGTCCTTGGGGAGCTTGCGGCCCTCGGCAGCGCGGCTCTTGAGCAGCTCGTCCCGCTCGCGATCGGTGTAGACGTAGTCGTCGGGGTGCTTGTTGCCCCACTTGATCTTGTACAGCGGCGGCTGCGCCAGGTAGACGTGGCCGGCCTCGACCAGCGGCCGCATGAAGCGGAACAGCAGGGTCAGCAGCAGCGTGGTGATGTGCTGGCCGTCGACGTCGGCGTCGGCCATCAAGATGATCTTGTGATAGCGCAGCTTCGCCAGGTCGAACTCGTCGTGGATCCCGGTGCCGAAGGCGGTGATCATCGACTGGACCTCGGTGTTCTTGAGGACCCGGTCGATGCGCGCCTTCTCGACGTTGATGATCTTGCCGCGGATCGGCAGGATCGCCTGGTACATCGAGTCGCGGCCGGACTTCGCCGAGCCACCGGCCGAGTCGCCCTCGACGATGTAGACCTCGGAGTTCCGCGGGTCGGTCGAGCGGCAGTCCGCCAGCTTGCCCGGCAGGCCGCTGACGGTGAGCAGGCTCTTGCGGGCGAGCTTGCGGGCGTCCTGCGCGGCGCGGCGGGCGCGGGCCGCCGACGTGGCCTTCGTGATGATCGTCTTGGCCTCGGCCGGATTGGCCTCGAACCAGTGCCCGATCTGGTCGTTGCAGACCTTCTGCACGAAGCCCTTGACCTCGGTGTTGCCGAGCTTGGTCTTCGTCTGCCCCTCGAACTGCGGGTCGCCGAGCTTCACCGAGACGATCGCGGCCAGGCCCTCCCGGATGTCGTCACCGGTGAGCTTGTCGTCCTTCTCCTTGAGCAGCTTCTTCTCGACCGCGTACTTGTTCACGATCGAGGTCAGCGCCGCGCGGAAGCCCTCCTCGTGGGTGCCGCCCTCGTGGGTGTTGATGATGTTCGCGAAGGTGTGCACCGACTCGGAGTAGGCGTCGGACCACTGCATGGCGACGTCGACCGACATCGCGGTGTCGTTCTTGCCCACGCCGTCGGCGGAGAAGCCGATGACCGAACGGTGGATCGCGGTCTTGCGGCGGTTGATGTAGGTCACGTAGTCGATCAGGCCGCCGTCGTAGCGGTAGGTGACCTCGGTGGGCTCGAAGGCGGCGTCCTCCGCACCGACCGTCGGCGCGGCCTCGGCCAGCGACGCCTCGTCGCCGGCACCGGTCTCGGCCTTGCTGTGCCCGGGGCGCTCGTCGCGCAGCACCATGGTCAGGCCCTTGTTGAGGAAGGCCATCTCCTGGAGCCGACGGTTGATCGTGTCGAAGGAGTAGACCGTCGTCTCGAAGATCGACGGGTCGGCCCAGAAGGTGATGGCCGTGCCGCGCTTGTCGGTCGGGCCCACCTCGGTCAGCGCGCCGGGCTTGGCCACGTCGTAGTGCTGGGTCCACTCGGTCCCGTTGCGCCAGATGCGCACGTCGAGCGCGTGGGACAGCGCATTCACCACGGTCACGCCGACGCCGTGCAGGCCACCGGAGACGCCGTAGCTCTTCCCGTCGAACTTGCCGCCCGCATGCAGGATGGTCATGACGACCTCGACCGTGGGCCGCTTCTCCACCGGGTGCATGTCGACCGGGATGCCACGGCCGTTGTCCTCGACCTTGACGCCACCGTCGGCGAGCAGGGTCACCCGGACGGTGTCGCAGTACCCGGCCAGCGCCTCGTCGACGGCGTTGTCCACCACCTCCCACACCATGTGGTGCAGGCCCCGCTCACCGGTCGAGCCGATGTACATGCCGGGGCGCTTACGGACCGCGTCCAGCCCCTCCAGGACGGTGATGGAGCTACCGGAGTAGGCGTTCTCGGTCTGCGGCTGAGCGACCACGTGGGGCCCTTCTCTTGCGCAACCTCGCGGCCGCGGCACCACGTCGACGACGATGTCGAGGCGCACAGGACGGCTCTCAGCGGGCTGCTGGGGGTGTGTCCCCTCCAGAGTACCGGGTGCGTACACCCCAGACCGCCCGTCCGGGGCCTGACGTGGCGCGAGAGCCTCTCCCGACTCATGCGCCACCACCAGTGTTGCCCCCCGGGTCGACACGCCGTCCTGCGGCGGCTGGTGCCCGCCGGTTCCACGTGGAACCGCGAACTAGACGAGCAGCTGGGCGGTGGCGAGCTCGCGGTAGAGCGGGTTGGTGTCGACCAGTTCCGCGTGCGTGCCGACGGCGACCACCCGCCCGGCGTCCAGGACGACGATCTGGTCGCTGTCGACCACCGTGGACAGCCGGTGGGCCACGACCAGCAGGGCCCGGTCGGCCGCTGCGGCGGCGAGGGTCTCCCGCAGCAGGCCCTCGTTGCGGGCGTCGAGGCTGGCGGTCGGCTCGTCGAGCAACAGCAGCGCCGGCCGGGCCAGCAGCGACCGGGCGATCGCCAGCCGCTGGCGCTCCCCGCCGGACAGCAGCACCCCGTCGTCCCCGACGGCGACGTCCAGCCCGCGCGCGGAGCGCTGCACGACGCCGGTGAGGCCGACGTCGGCCAGCGCCTGCCACAGCTGCTCCTCCCCGGCATGGGGCGCGGCCAGCAGCAGGTTCTCCCGCACCGTGCCGGCCAGCACCGGCGCCTCCTGCTCGACGTAGCCCATCCGGGCCCGCAGCGTGGCGCGCGGCAGCTCGCGCACGTCGGTGCCGCCCCATCGGACCGTGCCGGACGAGAGCGGGTAGAAGCCCTCCACCAGGGCCAGCACGGTGGACTTGCCGGCGCCCGACGGCCCGACCAGCGCGACCCGGGTGCCGGCCGGCACGGTGAAGGAGACGCCGTGCAGCACCGCCGTCCCGTCCGGGTAGCCGAAGCCCACGTCGTCCAGTTCGAGCAGCGGGACGGGGTCCCCGCCCGTCGGGGTGCGCAGCACCGCCGGCGACCGGCCGGCTGCCGGCCGCTCCGGCCGCTCGTCGTGCTCGGGCTCCAGGGCCAGGATCTCCTGCACCCGGGCCAGCGCCCCGAGGCCGGCCTGCAGCTGGGTGTAGGAACCGATCAGCTGTCCCAGCGGCATGACCAGCAGGAACAGGTAGAGGATGAAGGCGACCAGGTCGGCCACGGCGATCGAGCCGGTCGCCACCCGGTAGCCGCCCAGCCCCAGCACCGCCAGGAACGCACCCTGGACGGCGATCGACCCGGCCGGTGAGACCAGCGCCTCCAGCCGGGCGACCTGCACGCCGGCGGCGAAGGCCCGCTCGGCGCTGGTGCCCACGGTGTCCACCTCCCGGGCGGTGGCACCGCTGGCCCGGATCGTGCGGACCGCCGACAGCGCCCGCTCCACCGAAGCGCTCATCGCACCCACCTGCTCCTGCGCCTGCCGGGACAGCACCCGGACGCGGCGGGAGGCCACCACCGCGGTGGTCACCCCGACGCTCACCGCGAGCACGGTGACCAGCAGCAGCCAGACGTCGACCAGGGCCATCGCCACCAGGGCCCCGACGCCGACCACCACCGACCCGACCAGCTCCACCACCCCACTGGTGACGGCGGCCCGCAGCAGGGTGGTGTCCGAGCCGACGCGCGACATCAGGTCCCCGGTGCGCCGCTGGTCGTACTCGGCGATCGGCAGCCGGAGCAGCCGGTCGACCAGCAGCCGCCGGGTGCTGAGGACGACGCCCTCGGCGGTGCGCTGCAGCAGGTACTGCTGCCCGGCACCGAGCACCGCGGCCACCACCAGGACGACGACCAGCGCGACCACCCCGGGCAGCACCGCACCGCCCGAGCCCACCGCGCTGATCACCTGCCCCACCAGCGCCGGCTGGGCCAGCGCGGCCGCAGCCGAGACGAGCGAGAGCACCGCAGCCCCGCCCAGCGCCCGGCGGTGCGGGCGCAGCAGGGGCAGCAGCTCGCGGAGCCCGGCGGTCGGCGTCGGCTCCTCCGTCGTCGACCCGCCCGTCGTCATCGTGGGGCGCCGGTCAGGCCGCGGCGGCGAGTGCGCCGACCACGGCGGCCAGCAACCGGGCGTGGTGCTCGATCAGCTGCGGCCGGTTGGCGTCCGGCCGGATGGCGGCGACGAAGCCGGCCGAGGACCAGACCTCGTCGCCGTCGTCGCTGCCCAGCAGCGACTGCCGGACGACGGGGTCCTCGGCGATCCGGCGGACCTGCGGGCCGTCCTCGGCGGCGAGCAGCACCCAGCGCCGGTCGAACTCGGGGTCCGGGCTGGGGATCTGCAGCATGCCGCCGGTGCCGTGCCGCCACATCCGGGTCGGGGAGAGCCGGAACGCGGGCACCGCACCCAGCACCGGCGCGGCGGTGATCGCATGGGTGCTGACGAAGCCGCGGCCGACCGGGGAGACGATGTCGAAGGCGACCAGGTCCAGGCCGTTGCCCCGGCCGCGCACCACCCGGCTCGCCTGGTCCTCCTTGCCGGGGCGGACCGGCGCCGACCTCACCAGGGCACCGAGCGGCTCGTCCTCCGGGGCGGTGCCGTCGGAGAGCACCCAGCCGAACTGCCGGGCCCACAGCTCCGTGCCGTAGGGGTCCTCCGCGGCAGCCGGGTCGGGCTGCGCATCCCGGTACCCGGCGCCGGCGTCGCCCGACGACCGGGCCCGCCCGCCGCCGAACAGCCCGCCCAACCCCCGCCGGGGGCGCTCGGCCTGCTCCGGCGGCGGCGCGTCGGACTGCCACTGGTCGGCCTCCGGTGGCCGCCAGGCAGGCTCGTCCCGGGGCGCAGGCGGCGGTGTCTGCGCCGATGGGTCGTGCGCCGGCGGGGTGGACGGCGGCGGGCTGGACGCCGCCGGGCGGTCGGGCTGCACCGCCGGCAGGTCCCAGCCCGGGGGCTGCCAGGCCTGGGACCCGGAACGGTCCTCCGCGGGCTGGTCGGGGCGGTCGCGGTCCGGGCGGGGAGCGCCCGGGCCGGGGTCACCGCCGCTGGGCGCGTCGTCACCGAGGTGCGCGGGCTCCTGCCACTGGCCGCCGGCGCCGTCGTCGAAACCGTCCCGGTCGCGGTCGCGCGGGCTGCTCATCGCTGACTCCTCGTCGTCTCGTCGCTCATCCGGTCTCTCGCTCATCCGGTGTAGGGCTCATCCGTAGGTGTCGCGCGGCCCACGGCCACGGACGGTGCGCGGGCCCTTCTTCCAGCTCGGCGCCGTCGGACCGACAACGCGCAGCTTGGTCACGACGTCCCCGCCCACCCCGGTGCGCAGCTTGCCCAGGATGCTCGGCGCCAGCAGGCGCAGCTGGGTGGCCCAGGCCGTGGACTCGGCCACCACCAGCAGCTCGCCCTCGTTCAGCGACTGCGGCCGGCAGTGCGCGGCGATCTCCGGTCCGACCAGGGTGTCCCAGCGCCCGAAGACCGCACCGACCTTGGTGCGGGCGGTCCAGTCCTGCTGGGTGACCAGCGAGTCGACCAGGGAACCCAGCGGCTGGGGGTCGTCGGCACCCGGGCCGGGGCCGGTCCAGCGGCGCCGCGGGCCGGCCACCCGGCGGCGGGTGGGCTGCGGGCGGGAGGCCGACGCCGCCCGGGCCGCCTCGAGCGCCGCGCGGGCGATGTCGGAGGGTCGTGCCGGACGTTCCTCAGCCACGGTCCACCGCTGCCTCCTCCGCTGCCGCGCCCGCGTCGGCGGGCTCACCGGGGAGGATCCGCGCCTCCCCGTCGGCGACCTGCACCCGGGTGCCCAGCAGCACCGCGGGGACGTCCTCGGCGACGGCCGCGGTGATCAGGGTCTGCTCGGCGCTGCGGGCGACCTCGGCCAGCGCGGCACGGCGACCGGAGTCCAGTTCGGCGAAGACGTCGTCCAGCACCAGGATCGGGTCGTCGCCCTCGGCGCGCAGCAGCGCGAAGCAGGCCAGCTTCACCGCGAGGGCGAACGACCACGACTCACCGTGGCTGGCGTAGCCCTTGGCCGGCGCCGGCCCCAGGTGCAGCACCAGGTCGTCGCGGTGCGGCCCGACCAGGGTGACCCCGCGGTCGACCTCGTCCTTGCGCCGCTCGGCGACTCGCTCGCGGAGCGCCGCGGCCAGCTCCTCGGCACCGGGCAGCGCCCGCGCCGGGTCGACCGGGGCACCGTCACCGGCCAGCGGCACCGAGCTGCTGTAGCCCAGCGCCGCCCGGTCGGCGCCGGGGCCGGCCACCCCGGCGTAGGACTCCGCCACGTAGGGGGCGAGGTCGGCGACGAGCGCCAGCCGGGCCGCCAGCAGCTGGCCGCCGAGCTCGGTCAGGTGGCCGTCCCAGACGTCCAGGGTGGCCAGCGCGTTCCCCCGGGCGAGCTTCGCCGTCTTCAGCAGGGCGTTGCGCTGCTTGAGCACCCGGTCGTAGTCGCTGCGCACCCCGGCCAGTCGCGGTGTGCGGCTGACCAGCAGGTCGTCGAGGAAGCGCCGGCGCTCGGCCGGGTCCCCGCGGACCAGGGCGAGGTCCTCGGGGGCGAACAGCACCGTCCGGACCAGCCCGAGCAGCTCCCGCGGCCGGGGCAGGGGCGCCCGGTTGACCCGCACCCGGTTGGCCCGGCCGGGGTTGATCTCCACCTCGACCAGCAGTTCGCGCTCGTCCCGGCGCAGCGCCGCCCGCACCACCGCCTGGGTCGCACCGTGCCGCACCAGCGGTGCGTCGGAGGAGACCCGGTGGCTGCCGAGCGTGGCCAGGTAGCCGACCGCCTCGACCAGGTTGGTCTTCCCCTGGCCGTTGCGGCCGACCAGCACGGTCGGGCCGGGAGTCAGCGCCAGGTCCGCGGACTCCCAGCTGCGGAACTGCCCGACCTGCAGGTGCCGGAGGTACATCTCAGGTCAGTGCCCCGTGGGGCCAAAGTCGCGACTTTGGCCCCACGGGGCGGCCGAGCGAGGGGAACTGCTCACGCGGGGTCCTCTGCCTCCGCCGGCTCGGCCGCGTCGACGGCCTGGACGGCGTGCCCACCGAACTGGTTGCGCAGCGCGGCCACCGCCTTCATCGTCGGGGAGTCACCCTGCCGGGAGGCGAACCGGGCGAACAGCGAGGCCGAGATCGCCGGCATCGGGACGGCGTGCTCGATCGCCTGCTCGACGGTCCAGCGGCCCTCGCCGGAGTCCTCGGCGTAGCCGGAGATCTTCTCCAGCTCCGGGTCGGCCTGCAGCGCGCGGACCAGCAGGTCCAGCAGCCAGGAGCGGATGACGGTGCCCTGGGTCCAGGAGGCGACGACGCCCGGGACGTCCTCGATCAGGTCGACCGCAGCCAGCAGTTCGTAGCCCTCGCCGTAGGCCTGCATCATCGCGTACTCGATGCCGTTGTGGACCATCTTGGCGAAGTGGCCGGCACCGCACGGGCCGGCGTGCACGAAGCCCGCGCCCTCGATCGCCTGCCCGGCCTCGTCCTTGGGCGCCGGCGGCTTGAGCGCGTCGAAGACCGGCTGCGCCTTGGCGACGTCCTCCACCGAGCCACCGACCATCAGGGCGTAGCCGTTCTCCAGGCCCCAGACGCCACCGGAGACCCCGGCGTCGATGTAGCCCACGCCCTTGGCGCCCAGCTCCTCGGCGTGCACCTTGTCGTCGGTGAACCGGGAGTTGCCCCCCTCGATCACCACGTCCCCGGTGCTGAGCAGGTCGCCCAGCGCACGCACGGTGGAGCGGGTGGGCTCGCCACTGGGGACCATCACCCAGACGATGCGGGGCGCCTCGAGCGCCTCCACCAGCGCCTCGAGGCTGTCGACGTCGCTCTTGTCCGAGAACTGGTCGTAGCCGACCACCTCGTGGCCTGCGCGGCGAAGCCGCTCGGCCATGTTGCCGCCCATCTTGCCCAGTCCGACCATGCCCAGCTGCACGTCTCGCTCCTCAGTCCTCGATGTCGCTCGTGGGCCGCGGTCCTCCCGCGGCAGGTCTCGGTGGGCAGCCGCACCGTTGCAGCGCACCCGGCGCCCGGGCAGGACCCAGGGCGCACGCCGCCGTCCATCGTGCTCGCCCTCCCCGGCGCACGCGCGCCGGGCCCGCTGTCAGCCGGGCAGCCGCACCGGCATGATCAGGTAGCGGTACGAGCCCGCCCGCTCGGCCGGCTTGCCGTTGCCGTCGTCGTCGGCGGAGGGCTCGTCGACACCGGAGAGCACGGCCGGCTTCAGCGCCGTCGTGAAGTCCATCCGGGCGCGGTCGGTGTGCACCGCCGCCAGGCCGTCGAGCAGGAACGTCGGGTTGAAGCCGATCGTCAGCGGCTCACCGTCGAACTCGACGTCGCAGCGCTCCTCGGCCTGGCCCTCGTCGTCGGTGCCACCGGCCCGCAGTGTGACCTGCCCGGGGGTGAACTCGCAGCGCAGCGGCGTGCCGCGCTCGGCGACCAGGGCCACGCGCTTGGCGGCGTCGGTGAACAGCCCGACCGGCAGCGTGGCGAAGGACGAGGACTCGCTGGGCATGATCGCGCGGTACTTCACGAACTCAGCGTCCAGCAGGCGGGTCGTGGTGCGGCGGTCCTTGCCCGACATGCCGAGGATGCCCTCCCCGGAGCCGCCGGAGGCCAGCGAGAGCACCACCTCGGGGCCGCTGGTCAGCGTCTTCGCCGCATCGGCCAGCGTGCGCGCGGGCACCAGGACGGCGGCGGACAGTCCCGGGGTCTCCGGGCGCCAGGCGAACTCCCGGACGGCGAGCCGGTACCGGTCGGTGGCGGCGAGGGTGACCAGGTCGTCCTCGATCTCCAGCCGGACGCCGGTCAGCATCGGCAGGGTGTCGTCCCGGCCGGCGGCGACGGCGACCTGGCCGACGGCCTCCGCGAAGGCGTCGCTGTCCACGACCCCGGCGGTGGAGGGCATCGAGGGGAGGGACGGGTAGTCCTCGACCGGGAGCGTGGGCAGGCTGAACTTCGCGTTGCCACAGCTGATGGCCAGCCGGGCCCCCTCGGCGACCACGTCGACCGGGTGCGGCGGCAGGGCTCGGGTGATCTCGGCGAGCAGCCGGCCGGGGACGAGCGCGCGGCCGGCCTCGGTGGACTGGACGTCGACCTCCGACCGGGCCGAGACCTCGTAGTCGAAGCCCGAGATCGCGAGCTGTCCGCCCTCCACCTCCAGCAGGATCCCGGCGAGCACCGGCACCGACGGCCGCGGCGGCAGGCTGCGCGCCGTCCATGCCACGGCCTCGGCGAGCACCTCACGTGCCACCCGGAACTTCATCTCGTCATCCACCCCACGTTCGTCTGCGCCGGCTGCTGCCGGGCGGTGTGCGGCGCCCATCCTCTCCTGCCGTCCCCCCTGCATGACCAGTCCCCTGGTCACAGCTGCACCTCAGAGCCAGGAACCGGCTTCCTGGGTGCCCGCCGGTCGGGTGGGCGCAGCCCCCCGATCCGGCCCGTCCCCACCGAGAGTGTGGTTCGAGAACACCTGGGAGATATAGCTCATCCTCGTCATCACAGGTGTGGATCCTGGGGACGGGACCTCTTCCCGCAGGTCATCCCCCGAATGGGCCTGTTGGCCCGCTGTGGGCCGGTGGGCGTCCTCCTGTGTCGACACGTGGACAACTCGACCGCCGTGCACCGTCGTCGTGCGCTCTCCACCCCGCGTCCCCCCTCCACCCGCAGGTCCGTCCCCATCCGGTGTGGGCGCAGGGTGCTGTCCACCGGCCCCGGTGGGCGACTTGTGGACACCCGGGGGACGGCGTCGTCCGGGCGCACCTGCTCGACCTGCACAGATGCGACTGGCTGCGGGATCCGCCCGGCCGCGGTCCGTGCACTCCCGCTCTCCCCAGGCTGTGTACAGATCTGGGGACAAGGAGACATGGGACGCATCCGACCTGCTGCGAGGGCACGTCGGAGCAGGCCGTCGAGGCATGCGGGAGGGCCACCGGACCGGTGACCGGTCGGTGGCGGGACGTGCGGGGCCGCGCTCAGCCCGGACGGGGCTGAGCGCGGCCGGTGCTCAGGAGCGAGCGCGGCTCTTGATCCGGGCAGTGAGCTCGGTGACCTGGGTGTAGGTGGCCCGGCGCTCGCTCATCAACCCGGTGATCTTCTTGACCGCGTGCATGACCGTGGTGTGGTCCTTGCCGCCGAACGAGGCGCCGATCCGGGGCAGCGACAGCTCGGTCAGCTCACGGCACAGGTACATCGCGATCTGCCGGGCGTTGACCAGCGTGCGGCTGCGGTTGGCCCCCTGCAGCTCCTCCATCGTCACGGAGAAGTACTCCGCGGTCGCGGCCATGATGATCGCCGCGGTGATCTGCGGACCCTGCTCGTCGCTGATCAGGTCCTTGAGCACCAGCTCGGCCAGCGCCAGGTCGACCGGCTGCTTGTTCAGGCTGGCGAAGGCGGTGACCCGGATCAGCGCGCCCTCGAGCTCGCGGATGTTGGTCTGCACCTTGCTGGCGATGAACTCCAGCACCGCGTCGGGCGCCTGGAGCCGCTCCCCCCAGGCCTTCTTCCGCAGGATCGCGATGCGGGTCTCCAGGTCCGGCGCCTGGACGTCGGTGATGAGGCCCCACTCGAACCGGGTGCGCAGCCGGTCCTCCAGGGTCGTCAGCTTCTTCGGCGCGCGGTCGGAGGTGATGACGATCTGCTTGCTGGCGTTGTGCAGCGTGTTGAAGGTGTGGAAGAACTCCTCCTGCGTCCGCTCGGCGCGCTCCAGGAACTGGATGTCGTCGATCAGCAGGAAGTCGATGTCCCGGTAACGACGCCGGAAGTCCTCGGCACGGCCGGAGTGCACCAGGTTGATGAACTCGTTGGTGAACTCCTCGGTGCTGACGTACCGCACCCGCACGTTGGGGAACATCCGCGCCGCGTAGTGCCCGATCGCGTGCAGCAGGTGGGTCTTGCCCAGCCCGGAGTCGCCGTAGATGAACAGCGGGTTGTACGCCCGGGCCGGGGCCTCGGCGACGGCCACGGCGGCCGCGTGCGCGAACCGGTTGCTGTTGCCGATGACGAAGCTGTCGAAGACGTACTTGGCGTTGAGGCCCGGGTCCAGGCCGGCGGGGCGGCGGTCGGCGAACAGCGGGACGGCGCCACCGCCGCGCCCGGCACGGTCGGCCGGGCGGCGGTCGCCGAGGCGGTCCTCCTCCGGTGCCTGGTCACGGCCGGCGGCGTCCCCGGGGTCGCGGTCCCAGGGGGCCAGCCGGCGAGGCGCGCCGTCGGACTGGTCGTCGTCGGCCGACCCACGGGACCAGTCGCGGCCGTCCCCGGACTCGGGCAGCCACGCCTCGGCGCGGGCGGCGTCGGCGCGCACTCCGAAGGCACTGCGCCCGTCGTCGACCCGGTCGCGGTCGGCACGGTCCTCGGCGGCCCGGTCGTGCGCGGCCCGCTCGCGGGCGGCCAGGTCCTCCGAGGCCCGGTCGTGCGCCAGCCGGTCCTGGGTGAGTCGGTCCTGGTCCAGCCGGTCCTGCTCGGCGTTGGGCCAGCGACGGACCTCCGGCTCGGCGCCCAGCCGGGACACCTCGGGGGTCGTGGGAGGCAGCGGCATGTCCTCCAGCTGGACCGCCACCCGGATGTCCCGGCCGATCTCCGCGGACAGCGCCTCGGCCAGCACCATGCGCATGCGGGACTCGAGCACCGTCTGGGTGAACTCGTTGGGCGCGGCGAGCACGGCGGTGTCCTCGAACAGGCCGAGCGGGCGCGTGAGGTTGAGCACCGCCTTCTGCTGCGGGGTCAGGCTGCTGGCGAGCCGCTCTCGGGCCTGGTCCCAGACCGCCGCCAGGTCGACCGGATCGTCGGCCATCGACTGTGTCCCTTCCCGTGCCTTCGGTGCTCTGTCTCCAGTGCGGTGCGTCCGGTTGTGCTGTGTCCGGTGTGACCCCGGAGCCTCGGTGCGGCCCCGCAGCCGTCGTCCACAGGTGGGACGGATGTCGGCGGATCGCTGGATCCCCCGCCGGGTCCCCAGCTGTGGACGTCCGGCGCTGCTGTGTCCACACGAGTGTCCACAGTCTGTGCACGCTCGGCGACACCTGGTCCGGCGACCGGCGTGCGCGCTGCCGGTCACGACGTCGTGGCTGGTGAGCGCCCGGACGGCGGGCGATCGGAGAGGGTGCGGCGAGCATCAGGCCGACGGGGTCGGCAGGAGGACCGGCGCCCAGTCGTCCGACCAGGGGCGACGGCGACGCTAACAGCCCCGTCCACAGGCGGGCAACGACGACGGCAGCGGCGCGCTGACCGGTCGCGGCGTGTCCGGCATCGGAGGGCTCCGACGGCGGTGCACCATGACGGGTCCGGCCAGCAGACCAGGACCCGCCGGGTCTCGGCTATGCTGGTCGGAGTCTGTGCACGGGAGTCGGTGCACGTCCCCAGCTCGTGGGGCCGTGAACGCCGGGCCCGTCGCGCAGCAGACCAGCCTCGGGAGCCCGGGACGGTCGCAGGGACCGGGAGCAACCGGGGCCGACGACCTGCCCGGCCCCGCGCGTGCGCTGCCCGACCGGGTCCGCGCCGCACCGACGTCGTCAGCAGTGGGAGTCCCTCGTGAGCAAGCGCACGTTCCAGCCGAACACCCGTCGCCGGGCCAAGACCCACGGCTTCCGGCTGCGCATGCGCACCCGGGCCGGGCGGGCGATCCTCGCCGCCCGCCGTGGCAAGGGTCGCAACAAGCTCTCCGCCTGAGGTGCTGCCTGCGCAGGCACGCCTGCGCCGGCGGCCGGAGTTCACCGCGGTCGTGCGGTCCGGCCGGCGTGCCGGGCGGCCGACCCTGGTGGTGCACTACCTCTCCGAACGGCCCGTCGCCCGGGTCGGGGGTCCCTCGGACCCTGCGACCGGGCCGCGGGCCGGTTTCGTGGTCGGCAAGACCGTCGGCAACTCCGTCTGCCGGCACCGGGTCACCCGGCAGCTCCGACACCTCGTCGGCGACCGGCTGGACCGGCTCCCGCCGACGGCGGACCTCGTCGTCCGGGCCCGCCCGGAGGCGGCCCAGGCCGGTTCTGCCGTGCTGAGCCGCGACCTGGACGCCGGGCTCGACCGGGTGCTCGGCGACCGCGGCTCCCGGAGCCGGCGGCCGTGACCGGCTCGCCGGCCCGCGGGCTGCTGGCCGCCGTCCGCTTCTACCAGCGCGCGATCAGCCCGGCGTTCCCGCCGCGGTGCCGCTTCGAGCCCACCTGCAGCGCCTACGCGGCCGAGGCGATCGAGGTCCACGGCGCCGGGCGGGGCAGCTGGCTGGCCGCGTGCCGGCTGGCGAAGTGCGCACCCTGGCACCGCGGCGGCGTCGACCTGGTCCCACCTCGGCGCGGCGCCGAGGCGCCCCCCGGCGACGCAGGTCGCGAACCGGGCTCAGGAACCGCTGGGCCCACCCACTCGTCGTGCACAGCGGCGCACCCGCCGGCACCGTCCGCGGCGACCGCGTCGACGGCTGACGGCACTCGTCGTCCCGACCGTGCCACCCCGCCGGCTCCGCGCCGGTCTGCGCAGCAGGAGGCTGGCGTTGCTTGACTGGCTGTACACCGCGATCGCGTGGGTGATGAAGCAGTGGCATGCACTGTTCTCCACGTTCCTGCCTCCGGCGAGTGGCCTCGCATGGGCGCTGTCGATCGTCTTCCTGGTCGTAACCATCCGCGTGCTGCTGTTCCGCCTGTTCGTCAAGCAGGTGAAGAGCCAGCGGGCGATGCAGGAGATCCAGCCGGAGATCCAGAAGCTCCGTAAGCAGTACGGCAGCGACAAGCAGGGCTTCAGCCAGGCCATGATGGCGCTGAACAAGGAGCGCGGGGTCAACCCGCTCGCCGGCTGCCTGCCGATCCTGCCGCAGATCCCGATCTTCCTGTCGCTCTTCCACGTGCTGCGCCGGATCGCGCCGGACAAGGAAGGTCTCTACAGCTGGGACGACGAGCTCACCGACCAGGCCGCCCGCGCCGACCTGTTCGGTGCTCCGATCTCCTCCTCGTTCAACATGACCGGGAGGAAAGAAGAGCTGATCCTCGCGCTGCCGGGGGTCGACTACACCAACATCCGGATCGTCGCGTTCGTCCTGATCGTGATCATGTGCTTCACGACCTTCTTCACCCAGAAGCAGATCATGAAGCGCTCCGGCCCGGTCGAGGGTCAGGCCGCGATGGTGCAGAAGCTGCTGCTCTACGGCATGCCGCTGAGCCTCTTCGTCTCCGGCTTCTTCTTCCCGATCGGCGTCCTCCTCTACTGGTTCACCAACAACCTGTGGACCCTGGGCCAGCAGTTCTACATCTTGAAGAAGCTCCCCCCGCCCGGGTCGCCGGCCGCGCTGGCCAAGGCCGCCGCCGACAAGCCGCAGATCGACCCGAAGACCCTCGCCCCCAAGCCGGGTGCGAAGCCGGTGCGCCCCAAGCCGGGCACCCGTCCCGCGTCCGCGGCCCCGGCGTCCCCCGTGGACGGCGACGGCGGTGCGGCCGACGTCCCGCCGGCGGGTGCGACCCCCGCCACGGGCAACGGGCACGTGGAAGGCGGCTCGGCCAACGGCCGGCCCGCCGGTGGCGGCGGTGCCCGCCCCCGGACGGGCTCCTCGGGCAGCCGGTCCTCGGCCGGCCCCGCCAACCGAGGCAAACGCAAGCGCCGCTGACCGGCTGCGGCACCCGGGCGTGAGCCTGCGGCGTGCCCGCTCCCTGACCACCGGGCTCGCCCGGCCGCCTGCACGACCCTGGAGGACTCCGTGAGTGCATCCGACAACGACACCGTGGCCACGTCCGAGGCGACCTCGGACGCCCTGCTGACCCCGGCCGGTGGGAGCGGTGACCCGGCGCTGCCCGACGCCGACCCGGCGTCCTCGGACGCCGTCGTCGAGCCGGTCGACGTCGAGGACACCGACGAGGACGCCGGCGAGGGCGGGGACGGCCTGCTCGTCCGCGAGGGCGACGTCGCCGGCGACTACCTGGAGCGGCTGCTCGACATCCTCGACGTCGACGGCGACATCGACCTGGACGTCGAGGGCGACCGGGCATCGGTCGCCGTCGTCGGCGGCCAGCTGAAGACCCTCATCGGGCCGGACGGTGCGACGCTCGAGGCGCTCCAGGAGCTGACCCGGCTGGCAGTCGCCCAGGCCACCGGCGTCCGCAGCCGCCTGATGCTCGACATCGGCGGCTTCCGGGCCAAGCGGCGGGCCGACCTGACCAGCCTCGCCTCCGAGGCGGCCGAGCGGGTCGCCGAGAGCGGCGCACCCGAGCGCCTCTCGCCGATGAACCCGTTCGAGCGGAAGGTCGTGCACGACGTCATCGCCGGGGCTGCCGGCGTGCGGAGTGAGTCGGAGGGCGAGGAGCCGAGCCGGCGCGTCGTGGTCCTGCCGGACCGGTGATCGACGGGGAGGACCCGGCCGAGGAGACGACCTCGACCGGAGATCAGGACGTCGCTGTTCCGGAAGTACCCGCGCTGGCCGCCTCGCTGTTCGGTCCCGCGGTGGACCAGGTGGGGCGCTACGTGGCCATGCTGGCCGGTGACGGCGTGGTCCGTGGGTTGATCGGGCCTCGTGAGGTGCCCCGGCTCTGGGATCGTCACGTGCTGAACAGTGCTGCGCTGGCCGAGGTGGTGCCCCAGGGCAGCCGGGTGGTCGACGTGGGCAGCGGCGCCGGGCTCCCCGGGGTGCCGCTGGCGCTCGCCCGCCCGGACCTGACGCTCACGCTGGTGGAGCCGATGGCCCGCCGGGTGGAGTTCCTCCAGGACGTCGTGACGGAGCTGGGCGCTCCCTGGCGGGTGATCCGCGGGCGGGCCGAGGAGCGATCGGTCGTCCGGGCGGTCGGGTCGGTCGACGTGGTCACCGCACGGGCGGTGGCGCCGCTGCCCCGACTGGTGGGCTGGTGCCGCGGGCTGCTGGCCCCGGGGGCGCAGCTGATCGCCCTCGTCGGTGCCCGGGCAGCGGCGGAGGTGCCCGGGCTGGTGCCCGAGCTGGAGGCGGCCGGCATGCGGGACGTGCACACGCGGGCAGTCGGTGTCGAGCTCGGGGCCGCAGCCACTACCGTGGTGCTCATGACGCGCGCTGGCACCTCCCGGTCCGGGCGCTCGGCAGGGTGAGCCCGTTTCACGTGGAACTCGCCGTAGCGACCGCACCCTGTTCCACGTGGAACACGGTGGTGAGGAGGACGCACCGATGACGGACCCGGGCGAGCGGCTGCGCAACAGTCTCGCTGCCGATCAGCCGGTCGGTCCCGACTTCGACAGCCCGATCGCCATGGAGGCGATGCGGGCCACCCGCGTCCTGCACGCGGCCGACCAGGAGCCCTTCCCGGCGCCTGGCCGGATCCGGGTGGTCACGGTGGCGAACCAGAAGGGCGGGGTAGGGAAGACGACCTCGACGGTGAACCTCGGCGTCGCCCTGGCCATGTACGGGCTCCGGACGCTGGTCATCGACCTCGATCCTCAGGGGAACGCCAGCACCGCTCTCGGCGTGGAGCACACCGTGGGCACCCCGTCGATCTACGACGCACTCGTCGGGGACAACACCCTCGCCGAGGTCACCCACCCGACGACGGCGAGCCCGAACCTCTTCTGCGTCCCCGCGACGATCGACCTGGCGGGCGCGGAGATCGAGCTGGTCTCCGTGGTCGCGCGCGAGCACCGGTTGCGGCGCTCGATCGAGACCTACCTGCACGAGCTCCCCGCCGAAGAGCGCCCGCACTACGTCCTCATCGACTGCCCGCCGTCGCTGGGGCTCCTCACGCTGAACGCGCTGGTGGCCGGGGACGAGGTGCTCATCCCCATCCAGTGCGAGTACTACGCCCTGGAAGGGCTCGGGCAGCTGCTCTCGAACATCGACCTGGTGCGCGCCCACCTCAACCCGGGCATCTCGGTGAGCACGATCCTGCTCACCATGTACGACGGCCGGACGAAGCTCGCCGACCAGGTGGCCGACGAGGTGCGCAACCACTTCGGTGAGCTGGTGCTCACCGCGGTCATCCCGCGGAACGTCCGGGTGAGCGAGGCACCGGGCTACGGGCAGTCGGTGCTCACCTACGACCCGGGGTCCCGCGGCTCGACCAGCTACGTGGAGGCAGCCCGCGAGTTCGCCCGCCGGGGGGCCGCCCTGCCCGCCTCGATGGCACAGCCGGTCACCCAGCCTCCTCCCCCACCACCGGTCCCCACTCCGGTCTACCCGCCGCCGGTGGGTGGTCCGCCGCCGCCGGTGGGCGGACCGCCGTCGGTGGCGGCGCTGGTGCTCGGTGAGCCGGCGACGGCCCCTGCGCAGCGCGGACGGCACGCGACGTGACCCCGGTGCGCCCCATTCCCACTCCCGAGCCGCGCCTGCGGACACCGGGCATCTGCGAGGAGGACCAGTGACCAAGCGCGGCGGTCTGGGGCGGGGCCTGGCGGCTCTGATCCCCACCAGTGCACCGGCTCCCACGGCGACCCCGGCGGCTCGCGCCGCGGAGGCCGCAGAAGCAGCCGAGGTCGCCGCCACCGCGGTCGGCCAGGCCGGGGCCACGCCCCCGGATCAGCCCGCCCGGACGGCATCGGTGCACGAACTCCCGAGCCGCGCGCTCGACGAGGTCGCCGGCGTGCCCGGCGCCCAGCTGCGCGAGCTCCCGGTCGACGACATCGTCCCGAACCCCAAGCAGCCGCGGCAGGTCTTCGACGACGAGGCGCTGGAGGAGCTCACCCACTCGGTTCGTGAGTTCGGGCTCCTGCAGCCGATCGTGGTCCGGGAGGCCGGGGACGGCCGCTACGAGCTCATCATGGGCGAGCGTCGGCTCCGCGCCTCGCGGGCGGCCGGTCTGGAGACCGTGCCCGCGATCGTCCGGGACACCACCGACGACGCGATGCTGCGCGACGCCCTCCTGGAGAACATCCACCGCGTCCAGCTGAACCCGCTGGAGGAGGCGGCCGCCTACCAGCAGCTGCTCGAGGAGTTCGGCGCCACGCACGAGGAGCTGGCCAGCAAGATCGGGCGCAGCCGCTCCCAGGTCACCAACACCATCCGGCTGATGAAGCTGCCGGTGAAGGTGCAGACCCGGGTCGCCGCCGGCGTCATCTCCGCCGGTCACGCCCGAGCGCTGCTGGGCCTCCCCGAGGCCGAGGCGCAGGACGCACTGGCCACCCGGATCGTCGCCGAGGGCATGTCGGTCCGGGCGACCGAGGAGGCCGTCGCCATGGCGGTCGCCGACTCCCCCACCGCGGCGCGCCGTTCCGCGCGGAAGATCAGCGCCCCGGGGGTCGAGGACCTCGCCGGGCGGCTCTCGGACGTCTTCGAGACCAAGGTGAAGGTGCAGATCGGGCGCGCAAAGGGCCGGATCGTCGTCGAGTTCGGCTCGGTCGACGACCTGCAGCGGATCGTCGGGATGATGGCCCCCGACATCACCGGTCGCAGCCAGCAGGAGTGATCACCGCAGTTACGTCACGGACGTAACTGCGGGCCCTCATCCCGTGATCGGACCCTCGGCGGCTGCGCGGGCCAGCAGCCGGCCGAGGACGTCACCGAGCCCGTACCCGGCCGCCTCGACCGCCATGGGGAACATCGACGTCTCGGTCAACCCCGGGGAGACGTTCACCTCGAGGAACTGGACCTCCCCGTCCGGGGTGACGATCGCATCGGTGCGGGACAGGCCCGCCAGCCCCAGCACCCCGTGCACCCGCAGGGCCACCTCCGCAGCACGGGCAGCGACCTCGTCGGAGACCCGCGCCGGGGAGTGGTACTCGGTCATCCCGGGCGTGTACCGGGAGGTGTAGTCGAAGACGCCGGACTCCGGGGCGATCTCGACCGCCGGCAGCGACTCGGGACCGTCCCCGAGGTCGATCACCGACAGGGCCAGCTCGACCCCGTCGACGAAGCGTTCCACCATCACCGTGTCGCCATAGGCGAAGCAGCTGACCATCGCGGCCGGCAGGTCCTCGACCCGGCTGACCTTCTGCACGCCGAGCGAGGAGCCACCCGAGGCGGGCTTCACCATCAGCGGGAGGCCGAGCCGGGCGACGATGAGGTCCAGGACGGCGCCGGCGCCCAGCTCCCGGAAGGTGCTGTGCGGCAGCGCGACCCAGTCCGGGGTGGAGATCCCGGCGGTGCGCACGACCGACTTGGCGGCCGGCTTGTCCCAGGCCAGTCGGCAGGCCGCGGCCGGGGAGCCCACGTAGGGCACGCCGGCCAGGTCGAGCACGGCCCGCAGCGCGCCGTCCTCGCCGGTGGCGCCGTGCAGCGCGATGAACACCGCGTCGGTGGGGGTGGCGGCCAGGCCGGGCAGCAGTTCGGCGTCGGCATCGCGCATCTCGGCCTCCACCCCCGCCCGGGTCAGCGCCTCGACCACCTGGCCACCGGAGTTGATGCTGACCTCCCGCTCGAAGGTCAGCCCGCCGGCGAGCACCAGGGCCCGCAGCGGGGTCGTCCGGGCACCGGGTGCCGCCACCGGTGCAGCCGCCTGGTCGGTCATGGCTGAGGGTCCTCGCTCTGATCGCTGTTCGCCGGACCGATGACCGGTGGCGGGGTCGGTCGACCGCTCGCCGGCCGGGTCGTGGCCGGGCCGACCGCCCGGAACGTCCCGGTGTCGACGGCGTCGAAGGTGGAGTGCAGGTCCAGCTCGGCCTCGATGACCCGGGCCAGCCGGCGCACGCCCTCACGGATCTGGTCCGGCTCGGGATAGCAGTAGGACAGCCGCATGTGCTCCCGGCCGCCACCGTCGGCGTAGAAGCCGATCCCGGGCACGTAGGCGACGTGCGCAGCGACCGCACGGGGCTGCATCAACTTGGCGTCCAGGCCGTGCGGCAGCTTGAGCCAGACGTAGAACCCGCCGTCCGGCTTGGTCCAGCTGGTGCCCGGCGGCATGAGCGCGGTGAGCGACTCCAGCGTGGCGTCGCGCCGCTCGCGGTACAGCTCGGTGAAGACCTTGATCTGCTCGCGCCAGGGCTGGGTGTCGAGGTAGCGGGCCACGGCGTACTGGGTGAGCGAGGGCGGACAGAGCACCTGCGCCTCGGTCGCGAGCACCAGCTTCTCCCGCACGGCCAGCGGGGCGAGCAACCAGCCCACCCGCAGGCCCGGGGCGAAGGTCTTGGAGAACGAGCCGAGGTAGATGACCCGGTCCTCGTTGCGCGCGCGCAGGGCACGCATGGGCTCCTGGTCGAAGCCGAGCAGCCCGTACGGGTTGTCCTCGATGACCAGCAGGTCGTACTGCTCGGCGATCGCGATGACCGCCTCACGGCGGGGCTCGCTCAGCGTGACGCCGGCCGGGTTGTGGAAGTTCGGCACCGTGTAGAGGAACTTCACCCGGTCACCGCGGGCCCGGCACTCCAGCAGGGCCTCCTCCAGCGCCTCGGGGATCAGCCCGTCGTCGTCCATCGCGACGTGCCGGACCTGGGCCTGGGCGGCCTGGAAGACCCCGAGGGCCCCGACGTAGGACGGCGCCTCGGCGAGGATGACGTCACCCGGATCGACGAACACGCGGGTGACCAGGTCGAGCCCCTGCTGGGAGCCGACGGTGACGACCACCTCGCTGGCCGAGGCGTCGGTGATGCCCTCCAGGGCCATCACGTCGCAGATCCGCTCCCGCAGCCGGGGGTCGCCCTGGCCCGGGCCGTACTGCAGGGTCTGGGCCCCCATGCCGGACACCAGCTCGCCGATCATCGACCCGACGGCGTCGAGGGGCAGGGCGGTGACGGCGGGCATGCCGCCGGCGAGCGAGACGACCTCGGGGCGGCTCACCACGGAGAACAGCGCCCGGATCTCCGAGCTCTTCATGCCGTGGGTGCGTGCTGCGTACCGGTCTGCCAGGGGGTCCAGCCGCGGGTGCCGCGGGGAGACGTGCGGGGACGCACCGCTGGAGTGCGCCCCGGCCTGACCGCTTCCGACCGAGGGGCCGGGCACAGGAGGGGTCACCCCTGGAAGTCTATGCCCCGGCCCCGGCCCGGCCGTTCAGCCGCGGGCGGGCAGCAGGAAGGTGCCGGTCGGCGGGTCGGCGTCGGCGGGCAGGAACAGCCGCTGGACGGCGGCCACGACCGCCTGGGCGACGGTGCTGCGCAGCCGGGCGTCCAACAGCAGCAGCCGGTCGACCGGGTGGGAGAGGTAGCCGCAGTCGACCCGGACGGCGGGCATCCTCGTCATCCGCAGGATGTCCCAGGTCTTGGGGTGCGAGCCGCAGTCCAGCATCCCGGTGCGGGCGATGACCTCGCGGCGCACCAGGTTGGCGAACTCCTCGCCGACCGTGGAGCTCGCACCCGATCCGGTGCCGTAGTAGTAGCTGGCGACGCCGCGGGCGTGCGCCGACCCGTGGGCCTCCATGTGCAGGGACAGGAAGAGGTCGGCACGGGCCTGGTTGGCGAAGGCGGTGCGGTCCTCGGCGGTCGGGTCGACGGTGCGGCCGCGGGTGAGGTAGACGGTGGCACCGGCGGCGGCCAGGCGCCCCTCGATCCGGGAGGCGAGGTCGAACACCAGGTCGGCCTCGGTGGTCTCCCCGGCCGTGTACCCGCTGTCGTCGCCGCCGTGGCCGGGGTCGATCACGATGACCCGGCCGATCAGGTGCGGCCCGGAGTCGACGAGGGAGGCGCTCTGCCGGAGCAGCTGCGGCCGGCCGCCGGTGACCCGGCGGCCCAGCTGCTTGAGCGCGCGGAGCGTGGCCGGACCGCACGTGCCGTCGGCGGTCAGCCCGTAGTCGCGCTGGAAGGCCCGCAGACCCAGCTCGGTGTCGGCGCCCAGCATGCCGTCGGCCCGGCCGGCGTCGTAGCCGAGCTCCAGCAGCAGCTCCTGCAACCGGCGGACGTCGTCCCCGCGGGTGAGTCGTTCGGGGTCGAACCGCAGCAGCCGGTCGCCCAGCGACCAGCGGGCCTCGTGCAGGGCGCGGTAGGTCTCGTCACCGACCCGGCCGTCGACGGAGAGCCCGCGGACCTGCTGGAAGTGCCGGACGGCGAGCTCGGTCGCCGCGTCGTAGGCCGACTCCTCGGGGCGTTCCGGTCGCTCCAGCTCATCGGCCAGCAGGCCCAGGGAACGGAGCATGGCCTGCACCTCCGCCACGGCGGGGCCGGTGCTGCCAGGTCGCAGGACGTCCATGCGGAGGTCGTCGCTCCTCGCTCGGGTCGGGGTGGCCGGTGGGTGCCGCTGGAGACGATTGTGGCGGGTGTACACGATCGAGCAGTGCACCGGGTTGTCCGCTGCCCCGTCGGGGTGAGCGACGGACGGAACGAGCGAGGCCCGTCCGTCCGGGGGGACGGGCGGGCCTCACCGTGGTTCGGACGCCGTGGCGGTGCACGGCCTCCCGTCGGCCGGGGGCCGGCCCGACGGGATCAGAGGTAGTCGGACAGGTCCGAGAGGATGGCGCCCTTGGGCTTGGCGCCGATGATGCTCTTGACCGGCTTGCCACCCTGGAAGACCGTCATGGTCGGGATCGACATGACCTGGTAGTCACGGGCGATCTGCGGGTTCTCGTCGATGTTGAGCTTCGCGATCGTCAGCTTGTCGGCGTGCTCGGCCGCGATCTCCTCCAGCACGGGGGCGACCATCTTGCACGGCCCGCACCACTCGGCCCAGAAGTCGACCAGAACGGGCTTGTCGCTGCCCAGGACGTCACTGGCGAAGCTCGCGTCGGTGACGGTCACGGTGTTCTTGCCTGCCATGGTGCTGCTCCTTGCTCAGAGGGGACGGTGGAGTCTGTGGTTCAGCGCAGTCGGTGGTTCAGCGCTCGTCGAAGGTCTCGGCGAGCCAGCGCTCGGCGTCGATCGCCGCGGCGGCACCGGTGCCGGCCGAGGTGATCGCCTGCCGGTAGATGTGGTCGACGACGTCGCCGCAGGCGAACACGCCGTTGATGTTGGTGTCGGTCGTCGGGTGGGAGACCACCACGTACCCCTCGTCGTCCAGCTTCAACTGCCCGACGAAGAGCTCGGTGCGGGGGTCGTGGCCGATCGCGACGAACAGGCCGCTGACTGGCATCTTCTCGGTGGTTCCGGTGGCGAGGTCGGTCAGTTCGACCGCCTCGACCGTGGTGTCGCCGTGCACGTCGGTGACCTGCTTGCCCAGCGCCCAGCGGATCTTCTCGTTGTCCTGCGCGCGCTTGACCATGATCTTGGACGCGCGGAGCTCCTCGCGGCGGTGCACCACGGTGACGGACTTGGCGAAGCGGGTGAGGAAGGTGGCCTCCTCCATCGCCGAGTCGCCGCCGCCGACGACCACGATGTCCTGGTCACGGAAGAAGAAGCCGTCACACGTGGCGCAGGCGGAGACGCCGCGGCCCAGCAGGCGCTGCTCGTTGTCCAGCCCGAGGTAGCGGTACTTGGAGCCGGTGGCCACGATCACCGCGTGCGCGAGGTGCACCTCGTCGCCCACCTTGACCACCTTGGGGTCGACGGTGAGGTCGACCTCGGTGACGTCCCGGGCGACCAGCTCGGCACCGAAGCGCTCGGCCTGGGTGCGCATGTCGTCCATGAGCTGGGGGCCCTGGATGCCCTCCGGGAAGCCGGGGAAGTTCTCGACCTCGGTGGTGGTCATCAGTGCGCCGCCGAACTGCGAGCCCTCGAACACCAGGGGGTGCAGGTTCGCGCGGGCGGCGTACGTGGCAGCGGTGTACCCGGCGGGACCGGACCCGATGATGATCAGGTCGCGGATCCCGTCGTGCTCCGCCGGGGGGATGGCGGGCGGGCCGTCGGTCGAGACCGCGGGACCGGGCGTCGGCTGGTTCGTCGTCACGGGGCGCACAACGGCCAGCCTAGGACGCGCATTCCCGGCCTGACCCCTCCCGGGGGGCGGTTCAGCCGGCTGCGGTGACGGTGACCTCGGCCAGGTCGGCGCTGAAGCCGTCGTCGACGGGCACCAGGCCGGTCACCCAGACCAGCACGTAGCGGCTGGTCGCCGGCTCGCCGAAGGTCAGCACGTCGTCGCCGGTGAGCTCTCCGGAGGCGGCGACCGGGAAGGACTCCAGTGCGGCGTCCGGTGAGCCGCCGGTGCGCACCTCGACCGTCGCCCCGGGCTGGGTGGTCCGCAGCGCGACGCCACCGATCGTCTGCTCGCTGCCCAGGTCGTACAGGACGCCGACACCGGGCTTGAGGTTGCCGAAGTCGGCCGAGCCCCGGTAGTTCAGCGTCGACCAGGCGGTGCTCGGGTCACCGTCGTAGGACAGCGGGACGTCGTCGTCGTTCTCCGGCTCCCCGTCGCCGAACGGGTCGAACACCGTGGCGCCGGTGATGGGCACCGGGGCACCGGCGGCCGGGGGCGCCGGAGCCGGCTCCTCGGCCGGGTCGGCCCCGGCGGTGACGCTCGGTTGCGGCGTCGACCCGTCCGGACCGCCCTCGACGCTGCCGGCCACGGAGAGCACGTTGGTGCCGAACCACCAGCCGATGACGACGACCAGCGCCAACGCCAGCAGGGGCAACCCGATCACGGCCAGTCGCCGCCGGGCGAACCGCGCCGGCTCGGTGCCGGCTGGGTCGTCCTCCGCCGCGGCGAAGGTCTCGTCGAGGACGAGGTCGTCCTCGTCCTCGACCCGGTGGCTGCCCGGCCCGGCGGAGAGCGGGCGCGGCAGGGCCGCCCCGGGGACGGGCGGGAGGCGGTGCCGGCCCATCCGGACCGGCTCCTCCGCGTCGTCCAGCTCCTCCGCGTCGGCGAGGTCGCGGCGGTCGCGCATGCGGCGGACCCAGCCGCTGTCGGTGAGGCCGTCGGGCCGCGCGGTCTCCTGCGGGCCGGTGCGCGGGCGGTCGGCGAGCAGCGACACCATCGTGCTGACGCTCGACAGGCCGGTGGCCGGGTCGGTGGAACGGGCCCGGCGCACCAGGGCGGCGAGGTCGGGCGAGGAGATCTCGACCGGCCGGCCGCCGGTCAGGCACAGCTCCAGCAGCGCCCCGAGCGCGGCGATGTCGCCCTTCTCGGTGCCGATGGCGGCCGGCACCGACAGCAGGCCCACCAGGCCGCCGGGGCGCAGGACGACGTGCTCGGGGGTGAGGCCGCCGACGGCCAGACCCACCCGGTGGGCCTCGGCGACCCCCTCGGCCAGCCGGCGGACCACCGCACGGGCCTCCCGCTCGGCCAGCGGGCCGTCGGTGGCGAGCCGGTCGGAGAGCCGGATGCCCTCGATCCACTCGTTGACGACGTAGGCGGCGCCGCCGGGCTCGCTGCGGCCGGTGCCCTCGGCGGCGTCGTAGACCATCGCCAGCGCGGGGGTGGCCAGCCCGCCGGCGGTCAGCGCGCGGTTGATCCACTCGCGCGCGGCCGGGCCGCCGGGGGCGTGCACCCGCAGGGCCACGTCGCGGTTGAGCACCCGGTCACGGGCGCGCCAGGAGCGGATGACCCCGGTGGGCGTCTCCTCGTCGGGCGCCACCTGGTCCAGCGGGCGGTAGCGATCGGGCAGGCCGGTTGTCGTCGACGTCACGGACGCTGCCGACCCCCTGGTCACTCTCGGCCGGGAACGGCGTCCCCGGTTCCGGCCGAGCGACGTCCGGTCACCGTGAGCGCCCGAGTCGAGCCCGGACCCCGGCCAGGACGCCCCTGAGCTCCGGGACACCGACCATCACGGCACCCGCGACGACCGCGCTGCCGATGACCACGGTACCGAGGACGACCGTCCCGAGCGAGCCCGGTACCGACGTGCCCAGCGACCTGCCCGCCAGCGACACGGCGGCCCAGCCCAGGGCCCCGGCGACGGCGGAGACCGCGCCCATCCGGAGCACGGTGGTGCCGGCCTCGGCACTGACCCGCACCCCGAGCTTGCGCTCCAGGGCGAAGGCGCCCACGCCCCAGCCGGCCAGGTAGGTGGCGCTGGTGGCGATCATCAGCCCGGCCACGACGTGCTCCGGGTCGACGAGCACCGGCACGAGCAGCAGCAGCGGCACCCGGACGGCGACCATCGCCACCTGGATGAGCGTCGGGGTCCGGGCGTCCTTCATGGCGTAGAACACCCGCAGCTGCAGCAGGGTCACCGCCATCGGCAGCAGGCCGAACGCACCGACCGCGAGGGCGACGCCGACCTGTCGGGCGTCGGTGACGTCGGCGTTGCCGCGGGCGAAGGCCACGATGCCGATCGCGGGCCCCAGGACCACCAGCAGGGCGGTCACCGGCAGCAGCCCGGTCGCCGACAGGCGGGTGCCCAGCGAGAGGTCGGCGACGACGCCGTCCATGTCGTGCCGCGCGGCCGCCCGGCTCATCCGGGGCAGCAGGGCGGTGAGCAGCGCGACGCCGATGATCCCGTACGGCATCTGGAACAGCAGGCTGGCGTTGGCGAAGGCGAGCGCGCCGATGCCGCCGGCGTCGGCGGCCTCGTTGGCCACGTTGGTGGCGACGACGACGCCGACCTGGCTGACCAGCACGTAGCCGATCACCCAGAGCCCGAGCGTGCCGGCCTCCCCGAGCCCGGTGCCCCGCAGCCCCCACCGGGGGCGCAGCGGGACGCCGTGCCGGCCCAGCAGTGGCAGCAGCACGAGCGCCTGCACGGCGATGCCCAGGGTGGTGCCGATGCCGAGCAGCCAGACCTGGAAGGGGGTGATGGTGAGCGGCGTCAGGTCGCCCGGCCCGGCGGCGAGGAGGAACACCGCCCCGGTGGCGATGACCACGACGTTGTTGAGCACCGGTGCCCAGGCGGGGGGGCCGAACACCTGCCGCGCGTTGAGCACCGCCGTGGCCAGCGCCCCGACCCCGTAGAAGACGATCTCCACCAGCAGGATCCGGGCCAGCCAGTTGGCCAGCTCGACCTGCTCGGGGTCCTCCCGGATGCCCATCAGCCAGGTCAGTGCGGGTGCTGCGAGCACGGCCGCGACGGTGAGGGCGGCCAGGCCGACGGTGGCCAGGGTGAGCAGCCGCTGGGTGTACCGCACGCCCCCGTCGGCGTCCCGCTCCTGGGCGCGGACCAGCAACGGGACGACGACCGAGGTCAGCACCCCGCCGAGCAGCAGCTCGTAGACGATGTTGGGCAACAGGTTGGCCACGGCGTAGGCGTCGCCGACCAGGCCGAAGCCCAGGGCGGCGGTGAGCACCATGGTGCGCAGGAAGCCGGTGAGCCGGGACACCAGGCTGGCGACGGCCATCGTCCCGGCCGCGCGCAGGATGCCGCTGCTGCCCCCCGAGCGGCCCTGGCGGACGTCGGTGTCCTCCGGCTCGTCCTCGAGGTAGCGGGGCACGGCCGGGATGACCGGGATGAGCTGGGTGTCGTCCGGGCCGGGCACGAAGCGCCGGGGCCGGGCCGGCGGCGGGACCGGCGGGAGCGCGGCCCGCCGGCGGGCGCCGTCACCGGAGACAGGGTCGCCCACCGGCCGCGCTGCCGGGTAGCCGGCGGGCGGTGGTGGCAGCGGTCGTGGCGGCACCGGCGTGGCCAGGGCCTCGGGGTTGTTGCCGACCACCGGGGCGGGGACGGGCGCGGGCGGGGTGGCCGCCGACCCCGGCTGTGCTCTCCGGTCCTGTGCTCCCCGGTACGGCGGCGGGGGCAGTGGTGCCGGTCTCCGGGGTCGCGCGTCGGGGGATCCGGCGCGCTGGTCCTCCGAGCCGGCCGGTGGGCCGCTCACACCGGACTCCGGGCCGGCGGCGGACCGGCTGCCGGGTCCGCGGTCGGTGCCGGCTCGCCCCGCCGGCGGCGCAGCACGAAGCGCACCGCCCGGCGGAGGAAGAGCAGCGCCAGCAGCGCGGCGGCGCCGAGGGTGATCGCCAGGGTGACCGGGCCGTACGCGGTGCTCCGCACCTGGAGCTGCACCGCCTCGCCCAGGGGGCCGCCGGCCGGCGTCGTCAGCCGTGCCGTGACCGCGAACCCGCCGGACTGCTGGACGTCGGCCGGCACCTCGATCGTGGTGATCGACTCGGGCTCCAGCGTCTGCACGCCGATGTCCTCGGTGACCAGCCCGACGTTGCGCCGGCTCTGCAGGTCCAGCCGGACGTCGACGGCGAAGGGCAGGTCGTTGCGCACGGTGAGCACCAGCGGGGCGTCGCTGGAGGCGAGGGTGTAGGTCCCGTCCGCCGGGGAGACGAGGCTGACCTGCTCGCGGAGCCTCGCGACCGTCCCCTGCAGGTCGGCGACCGCGGCCTGGAACGCCTCCGGGTCGCCCCGCCACTGTGCGGACGCCGCCCGGGCGATCGCCGCGTCGTAGCCGGCCAGCGCCTCGTCGGCGTCGCCGACGACGGCGGCGGCGAAGTCGTCCCGCACCCCCGAGGTCTCCACGATCCCGGCCATCGTCGCGGCCGGCAGCCGGACGCCCGGCTCGGTGCCGGTCAGCTCCCCGACGTCGACGGCCGGGCGGTCGGCCAGGGCCGCGACCGACACCGGGGCCAGCCACGGCTGGGTGGCGGTGTCGGTCATCATCGCGGCCACCGTGCCCGGGTCGGGGTCGACCCAGCGGGGCGGGGCGACGAGCACGGTGGAGGGGACGCCGTCCGCCTGCTGGGCGTGCAGGGCGGCGAGCTCGGCCAGGTGGCGCTGCTCGACGAGCCGCCCGGCCTCCGGCCGCAGGGTGGCGGTCTCGACGGTCTCGGCCAGCTCCCCGTCGGCGACCAGCGCGGTGACCGGCCCGCCGGTGGTCTCCAGCACGCCGCGGACGGCCGCCGGGTCGCCGTCGTCCCCCACCGCCTGGCTGCCGTCGGTCAGTCCGTCCTCGGCCAGCACCACGGTGCCGACCCCGCCGGTGCCCAGGGTGGTCAGGGTGTCCTCGTCGAGGGTGCCCCCGGCCGGCCAGGCCAGGTCGGTGCGGGGCTGGACCCCGACCACCTCCTCGACGATCGCGGCCCCGGCCCCGGTGGGGGTGGTGCCGGCCCCCGGCGTGGGGACGAGGGCCCCGTCGGCCGTGCTGGGCTGCCGGACGCTGCCCGCGCCGGGCAGGGTGCGCAGGAGCGCCTCGGGCTCCCCGGCCGCCACCAGCGCGTCGGCGTCGACGTCGGCGTACGGGAGGGCCACCACGTCGTGGTCGGCGGCGAGCCGGCGCAGTCGTTCGAGCAGTTCGGCCGCGTCCGCGGTGCCGGTGCCCTCCTCGCCGTCCGCCAGGTAGGGGCCGGCGGCCATGGCCGCCAGCTCTTCCAGCAGCGCCGGGTCGACGGCGAGGGTGACCGGCACGGCGGGCACCGTCTCGGCCGCGGTCGCACCGGTGGTGCGCGGGAGCTGCTCGATCGTCTCCACGATGCGGTCCAGCCGGCCGCCGTCGTCGACCTGGGCGGCCAGCGCGTCATCGGTGAAGGCCCCGGTGGCGTCCCGGTGCGGACGGTCGGTGACCGGCCAGAGCCAGGCCACCTCGGTCCGGGCCGCCGGAGCCGTCTCCGAGGCCGGCGGCTGCACCACGAGGTGCGTGGCCAGCTCGGCCGCCCGCTCGGTGACCCCGTCCGCGCGGGTGCCGTTGACGTTGAGCAGGACCGGGTACACGCCCTCGGCCGTGAGCTGCAGGGCCTCGGCCGGGGTCGAGTAGCTGAACGTGAGGGACTCTCCGGGCTCGAGCTCGTCCGCACCGGGCACCTCGACGAAGGGCGTGGTCGCCGCGGTGTGGTCTCCCGGCCGGGCGAGGTCGGCGGCCAGCCCGGACCGGGTGGTCAGCACCTCACCCCGCTGCAGCCGCACCTCCAGGTCGTCATAGGTCTCGGTGCTGTCGTTGCGGAGGGTGGCGGTCACCTCGACGGCGGCATCGGGGGTGACGGTGCGCGGTTCCAGCCGGCTCACGGTCAGCTCCAGGGGCCGGTCGGCCGAGGAGCCGGTGGAGCTGTCGGGGTCGCCCGGCGCGGCGTGCGCGGCAGCCGGGACGCCCAGCAGGCCGGTGACGACGGTCGCGAGTGCGCCGAGCACCAGTCGACGACCGCCCTCCCGGCGGTCCCCGGTCGGCGTCGTCCTCGGTGCGGAGGTGCTGGGGCGGCCGTCGGCGCGGCCGGCGACCCGCCGGGTCACGCGCTGTCGGCCAGCAGGCCGGGCGCGCGCTCGACCAGCGCGCGCTCGTCGGCGTAGGCCAGTCGCCCGCCGAGTTCGGTCAGTGGCACCCAGGCGACCTCGGTGACCTCGACGTCCGCGTCGGACAGCGCGCCGCCGGTGGCCCGGAGGAGGAAGTGGTGGACCGTCTTGTGCACGCGGCGGCCGTCCGCGACGAACCAGAAATCGATGATGCCCAGGGGGGCGACGACCTGGCCGATGATGCCGGTCTCCTCGGCGACCTCGCGGACGGCGGTGTCCTCCGGCGTCTCGCCCTGCTCGATGTGCCCCTTGGGCAGGGACCACAGCAGGCGGCCGCGGCGGTCGGTGCGGCCGATCAGGGCGGCTCTCGGCCCGGTGACCTCGTCGTCTGCGACCACCAGCCCCCCAGCCGAGGTCTCGTCGACCCGACGCAGCCGGCGGCCGGGGCGCTGCCGCCCGCCCGTTCCAGCCATGCCAGCAGGGTAGCGCGCGGCACGGCACTACCCTCGACCGTCGTGTCAACCGACCCGTCGCGTCGCGCCCCCTCCGGCCCGACCTCGCCACCCGAGCCCGTCCCCGCGGCGGTGCAGCAGACGGTGCGGGAGCTCGTCGAGGTCTCCCCCGTGCTGGTCGCCCTGGGCGAGCGGTTCACCGCCGCCGGTCACGAGGTGCACCTCGTGGGCGGTTCGGTGCGCGACGCCCTCCTGGCGGCCGGGACCGGACGGCTCCTGCCCACCGGCGACCTGGACCTGACCACCGATGCGCGGCCGGAGCAGACCCTGGAGGTGCTGCGGGGCTGGGCCAGTTCCACGTGGAACACCGGGATCGCCTTCGGCACCGTCGGCGCCGAGGTGCGCGGTGAGCGGGTGGAGATCACCACGTTCCGGGCCGACCGCTACGACCGGGAGTCCCGCAACCCGGAGGTCGCCTGGGGCACCTCGCTCACCGACGACCTGGCCCGCCGCGACTTCACCGTCAACGCGATGGCGGTCTCGCTGGGGCCGGACCGCACGGTCACCGACCCCTTCGGCGGGCTGGGCGACCTGCTGGCCCGGCGGCTGCGCACCCCCGGCCGGGCGGTCGACTCCTTCGCCGACGACCCGCTGCGGATGCTGCGCGCGGTCCGCTTCGTCGCCCAGCTGGAGCTGACCCCGGACGACGAGGTGGTCGAGGCGATGACCGCCCTCGCCCCCGAGCTCGGCCGGATCACCGCCGAACGGGTGCAGCACGAGTTCTCCCGCACGCTGCTGAACGACGCTCCCGGCCCGGCGCTGGACCTGTTCGTCTCCACCGGGCTGGCCGACGTCGTCCTGCCCGAGCTCGCCGCGCTGCGGATGGAGATCGACGAGCACCACCAGCACAAGGACGTCTACGTCCACTCGCTGACCGTGCTGGACCAGGCGATCGCGCTGGAGAAGGCCGCGGCGCAGGCCGGGGAGGACGTCGAGTCCCCCGACCTGGTGCTGCGGCTGGCGGCGCTGCTGCACGACATCGGCAAGCCGGCCACCCGCCGGCACGAGCCGCGCGGCCGGGTCTCCTTCCACCACCACGAGGTGGTCGGCGCCAAGCTGGTGCGCAAGCGGCTGCTCGCGCTGAAGTACCCGAAGGACGTCGTCGAGGCGGTGTCCCGGCTGACCTTCCTGCACCTGCGCTTCCACGGGTACGGCAGCGGGGAGTGGACCGACTCCGCCGTCCGCCGGTACGTCACCGATGCCGGTGACCTGCTGCCGCGGCTGCACAAGCTGGTCCGGTCCGACTGCACCACCCGCAACCGGCGGCGGGCGGCCGCACTGTCGGCGACCTACGACTCGCTGGAACAGCGGATCACCGAGCTGTCGAAACTGGAGGACCTGGCCCGGGTGCGGCCGGACCTGGACGGCAACCGGATCATGGAGCTGCTGGACATCCCGCCGGGGCGCGAGGTCGGCGAGGCGTGGCGCTTCCTCAAGGACCTGCGGCTGGAGCGGGGTCCGCTGGAGCCGGAGGAGGCCGAGGCCGAGCTGCTCGCCTGGTGGCGGGCCCGCGGCTAGGTCAGCGACACCCGCAGGGCCAGCGGGGCGTCGTCGGTGCGGCGGGCCTCGGCCCGCGCCCAGCGGCTGAACGCCACGGCGGTGAGCAGGTAGCCGGCGGCGACCCCGATCAGCAGCGCCCAGCTGACCCCCGAGGCCGGCATCAGGAACGCACCGGCCAGCAGGGCCACCACGAAGGTGACGTTGAAGAGGGTGTCGTAGACGGAGAAGACCCGGCCGCGGAAGTCGTCGTCCACCGCCTCCTGCAGCGTGGTGTCGACACAGATCTTGATGCCCTGGGCGACGAACCCCAGCACGAGGACGGCGGCCACGATCGCCGCCGGCCGGAACACCCCACCCAGCGCCAACTGGCCGGTGCCGCCGAGCACCAGCAGGCCGCACACCCAGGCCGCCTTGCCCCACCGGCGCACCGCCCACGGGGTCACCGCGGCAGCCAGCAGGGTGCCGGCCGCGCCGGCCGCCAGGACCTGGCCCAGGCCGGCCAGCCCGCCCGGGAAGAGCCCGGTGTCCTCGGCGAAGGAGTTGCGGTAGAGCAGCAACGTCATGAGGGTCAGCAGCCCGTACATCAGCCGGTGCACCGCCATCACCGACAGGATCGCCGTCGCCGGGGGGTGCGCCAGCATGTGCCGGGCGCCGGCCACCATCCCGTGCAGCACGTCCCGGGCGCTGACCGTGGCGGCCAGGGTCAGGTGGTCGGGGCCCAGGTGGTCGCGGGAGAAGCGGGCGACGATGGCGGAGGCCACCAGGTAGGGCACCGCCGAGGCCAGGGCCAGGCCGGCGTAGCCGCCGCTCGCGGACCCGGTCAGCGCCGTCGCGCCGATGGCCACCCCGCCGCCGAGCACGGCCGCCACCGCGCCGGACGTCGTGGACAGCGCGTTGGCCGAGACCAGCGACGGTGCATCGGTGGTGTGCGGCAGCCCGGCGGAGAGGGCGGACAGGACGAAGCGGTTGACCGAGAACACCAGCAGGCCGGCGACGTAGAACCCGGGGCCCTGGACCCCCAGGAGGATCAGCGCGGCGACCACGACCACGAGGACGGCGCGCACCACGTTGGCGACCAGCAGCACCTGCCGGCGGCTCCAGCGGTCCAGCCACACCCCGGCGAACGGACCGACCAGCGAGTACGGCAGCAGCAGGACGGCGAACCCGGCGGCCACGTCGATCGGGTCGGTGGCCTGCTGGGGGTTGAACAGCACCGTGCCGGCCAGGGCGGCCTGGAAGACGCCGTCACCGAACTGGGAGGACAGCCGGGTGGCCAGCAGCCGACGGAAGTCACCACGCAGCAGGAGGTGACGCACGGTCGTGGGCGCCTGCTGCATCCCAGCCACACTACGTCGCCTGCGGGCGGTCAGGAGGCGGACGGATCAGCCACCCCTCCGCCCCGTCCCTGATGCACACTGGAGGCGATGAACCCGGTGCCCTCGCCACCCGACCCCGAGCGTCGCCCCACAGCCGGCAAGGCTGCGGGGCGGGGCAGGCGTACCGGCGTCCCGGCGCTGTCGATCGGCTCGCTGGACGACGTCCGGCCGGGCTGCCTGCTGGTCGCGATGCCGACCCTGACCGACCCGACCTTCGCCGGTGCGGTCGTCTACGTCCTGGACCACTCCGACACCGGCACCATCGGCGTCGTGCTCGGGCGGCCGAGCGAGGTCCGGATCGGTGACGTGCTGCCCGGGTGGTCCGAGCTGGCCGTCGAGCCGGGCGTCTTCCACGTGGGCGGCCCCTGCGAGGCCGACACCGCCCTGTGCCTGGCCACCCGCCGGGGCAGCGAGCCACTGCCGGCCGACAGCGGGCTCCGTGTGGTCGCCGGGGCGGTCCACCTGGTCGACCTGGACAGCGACCCGGCAGAGCTGGACGGCGAGATCGGCGGCCTGCGGGTGTTCGCCGGCTATGCCGGGTGGTCGGCCGGGCAGCTGGCCGGTGAGCTCGCCGAGGGCGCCTGGGCCTGCGTCGCCGGGATCCCGGGCGACGTGCTGACCGGCGCCTCGGGGCCCGAGCTGTGGCGATCGGTGCTGCGCCGCCAGTCGGGCCGGCTGGGCGTGCTCTCCACCGCCACGGCGGATCCCTCCGCCAACTGACGCGGGCGCCTGACCGACATGCCCGCGTGTCGACTCCCGGTGGCGGCCAGGACCTGGTAGGAATGAGCCCGCAGGAGGGGGCGACCTGGGGAAGAGGCCGCCCCCTCCTGCTCTGTCTCCAGCTCCTGCCGGTCAGAGGCCCAGGGCTCCGGCGATCTCCGGGTGCTCCGTGAGGCTCACCGTGTCGCCGTCGGCCGGGAGCGTGATGTCCCGCTCGCCGTGGTCGGCCAGGGTGATGGTGACGGGCACGTCCTGCAGCGTGGTGGCGTACTGCACCAGCAGCTCGCTGTCGGCGGCCACGGCGATCGTCGTCCCGGTGGGGTTCTGGAAGACCGAGGCGAGCTCCCCGTTGATCGACCGGCTCCCCGCCCAGGTGTAGCCGGCGAAGGACTCCGGGTCGTCCGCCGTCGTGGACGCGAGCCTGGGCACCATCTGGACCAGCACGTCCAGCAGCGAGGCCGTGCCGCCGGCCTGCGTGGTGGCGATCGGCCGGCGCACGTACGTGGCGGGTGGCAGGCCGGCCTCCTCGAGCTCCTCGGCCAGCCCCGGCACGTCGCCCTGCCACAGGTCCTCGCCGGTGAAGAAGAGGGTGCGGGTGTCCTCAGGACGCCCGTCGGCGTAGCTGGTGACGGCTTGCGCCCGGCCCGTCCCCTCGGTGAAGTCGATCTCGCCGGTGAGCGTCAGGACGGCGCCCTCGGCGTAGGGGGCGGTCGCCTCGAAGTCGGCGCCACCCTCCTCGCGGCCGGCGTAGAGGACCTGACCGAGGACCTCGGCCTCCGCGGAGCTCACCGGGTCGCCGGGGACGCGCTCGGCGGTCTCGTCGTCCCCGCACCCGGCGAGCAGGGCCAGCACCACCAGCAGGGAGGGCACGAGCAGGGGCGGGCGACGCAGCGGCATGCCGTCAACACTAGGAGCCGATGTCGGCCCCGGACGCGGAACGGCCCGCACCCGGTGAGGGGTGCGGGCTGTCCAGTGCTCCTGCTGTCAGCGCTCGACGTCCCCGCGGATGAAGGCCTCGACGGCGTCCCGGGCCTCGCTGTCGCTGTACTGCACGGGCGGGCTCTTCATGAAGTACGACGACGCGGACAGGATCGGCCCGCCGATGCCGCGGTCCTTGGCGATCTTCGCGGCCCGGACGGCGTCGATGATGATGCCGGCCGAGTTCGGGGAGTCCCAGACCTCGAGCTTGTACTCCAGGTTCAGCGGGACGTCGCCGAACGCGCGGCCCTCCAGGCGGACGTAGGCCCACTTGCGGTCCGACAGCCACGGCACGTGGTCCGACGGGCCGATGTGCACGTTGCCCTTGCCCATGTCCCGGTCGACCTGGCTGGTGACCGACTGGGTCTTGGAGATCTTCTTGGACTCCAGGCGCTCGCGCTCGAGCATGTTCTTGAAGTCCATGTTGCCGCCGACGTTGAGCTGCATGGTGCGGTCCAGCTGCACGCCGCGGTCCTCGAACAGCTTGGCCAGCACCCGGTGGGTGATGGTGGCGCCGACCTGGCTCTTGATGTCGTCACCGACGATCGGCACCCCGGCGGCGGTGAACTTGTCCGCCCACTCCTTGGTGCCGGCCAGGAAGACCGGCAGCGCGTTGACGAAGGCGACGCCGGCGTCGATCGCGGCCTGGGCGTAGTGCTCCGCGGCCTGCTGGGAGCCGACCGGGAGGTAGCAGACGACGACGTCGGCGCCGGACTCCCGGAGGGCGGCGGCCATGTCGACCGGCTTCTCGTCGGACTCCTCGACGATCTCGCGGTAGTACTTGCCCAGCCCGTCGAGGGTGGTGCCGCGCTGCACGGTCACGCCCAGTGGCGGCACGTCAGCGATCTTGATGGTGTTGTTCTCGCTGGCGACGATCGCCTCGGAGAGGTCGCGGCCGACCTTCTTGGCGTCGACGTCGAACGCGGCGACGAACTCGATGTCGGAGACGTGGTAGTCGCCGAACCGGACGTGCATGAGGCCGGGGACCGATGCGGTCTCGTCGGCGTCGCGGTAGTACTCGACGCCCTGGACGAGCGATGCGGCGCAGTTGCCGACGCCGACGATGGCGACCTTGACCGATGCCATGAGCTGACTCCCTCCGACGGACCCGACCGGGTCCGGACGATGTGCGGTGGACCGATGTGCGTGCTGTGGTGCTGGCGGTGCGGTGGTTCAGGTGGGGACGTCGTTGGGTGGTGGCGGCTGGGTGGGTGGTTGCCCCGCCCGGGCGGCCTCGGCGCGGGCGTCGTCGCGCTCGCTGTCGATGAGCTCGGTGAGCCACCGGACCTCACGGTCGACCGAGTCCAGGCCGTGCCGCTGCAGCTCGAGGGTGTAGCGGTCGAGCTTCTCCTGGGTGCGGCGCAGCGAGTCCATGAGCCGGTCGCGCTGGCGCTCGACGGTGCGCCGTCGGCCCTCCAGGATGCGCAGCCGCACGTCGGCGGCGGTGTGCCGGAAGAAGGCGAGGTGGACGCCGAACCGGCCCTCGTCGTCGTAGGCCTCGGGCCCGGTCTGGCTGACCAGGTCGGCGAAGCGCTCCTTGCCCTCGGCGGTGATCGCGTAGACGACCTTGCCGCGCCGGCCGGTGAGCGCCGGGGCGTCGGCGGGGAGGAGGGAGCGCGGGGTCGGGTCGTCGCTGGCGATCAGGCCGGCGGCCTGCAGCCGCTTGAGGGCGGGGTAGAGCGACCCGTAGGAGATCGAACGGAGCCCACCGAGGACGGCGGCCAGCTCCTTGCGCAGCTCGTAGCCGTGCATGGGCGACTGCTGCAGCAGGCCCAGGATGGCGAACTCGAGCACGGCGCCACCTCCAGGTCTGCCGGCGTTCACCGGATCGATGTATCGGCACGATACATCCGACCGCTGCACTGCCCGCAAGTCGGAGAGCCCGGCCACGGGCGCCTCACCAGCCCCATGTCGATCTCCGCAGCGGCCATGAAGCCCTGCTCAGTGCGTACATTGGCGGCCGTGCCCGGACGTCGGCCGGTGCTGGACGACGCGCTGGGTCGCCGCGACGCGGACCCCGCGAGGACCGCCGCCGGGCGGCGTCCCGCCGGGCAGCGCTGATGCGCTCCCAGTCGACACACAGCTGAAGACGTCACCCTGGACGCCCAGGACCGCCTGCACCCCGGCGGCTGAGCACCCACGACCTGCAGGAAGGGGCCCACCGCGTGCCTCCCCACGACGAGACCGCCCGCGTCACCCCCGGTGCCGGCTCGGTCCGCCGTCCCCCGCCGGCCCGGGCCCGCGCCGGCTCCGGCAGCAGCGGTGCTGCTGGCGCCCGCCGCCCACCCGCTGCCCGGGCCCGGCCGACGGCGTCCCGTGACGGTGGTGGGCGTCCGGCGGCCCGGTCCGGTGGGGGCAGTGGCGGTGGTCGTCCGCCGGTGAAGCCCCCGACCGGTGGGCGGCGGCCCGGTGGCAGCAGCCGGCCGCCCGGTGGTGGCAAGAAGAAGGGTGCGAAGCAGAAGCGTCGGCGCGTGCTGAAGGTGCTCGCCGGGGCGTTCCTGAGCATGCTGGTGCTGCTGGGCGTCTTCGTGGGCGTGGTCTACGCCACGACCGAGGTGCCCACGCCGGAATCGGTGCAGACCGACCAGACGACCGTCGTGTACTACGCCGACGGCGTCACCGAGATGGCCCGGCTGGGCAACGAGAACCGGACGAACGTCTCCCTCGCGGAGATCTCGGAGCCGGCCCAGAACGCCGTGCTGGCCGCGGAGAACCGGGCGTTCTACACCGACCCGGGCATCTCCTTCACCGGCATCGTGCGCGCGGCGTGGAACAACCTGACCGGCGGCTCGACCCAGGGTGGCTCCACCATCACCCAGCAGTACGTGAAGAACGCCTTCCTGACCTCCGACCAGACGTTCAGCCGCAAGTTCAAGGAGCTCTTCCTCGCGGTCAAGCTGGACAACGAGTACTCGAAGGAGCAGATCCTCGAGAACTACCTGAACACCATCTACTTCGGTCGCGGGGCCTACGGCATCGAGGCGGCGGCGAACACCTACTTCGGGGTGTCGGCCGCAGAGCTCACCCCCGAGCAGGGTGCGGTGCTCGCCGTGCTCATCCGCAACCCCAGCGCGAACGACCCGGAGACCAACCCGGAGGGCGCGAAGGACCGCTGGGGCCTGGTGCTGGACGCGATGGTGGAGCAGGGCTGGCTGGACGCCGCAGCGCGGGAGGCCGCCGTCTACCCGGCGGTGCTGCCCAACACCGGCAGCAGCTCCGGCATCCCGGCCGGCCCGGAGGGGCTGATCGTGCGCCAGGTCCTCGCCGAGCTGGAGCAGCAGCCGTTCAGCTACACCCGGGACGACATCTACTCCGCCGGTCTCCGGATCACCACGACGGTGGACAAGGCCAAGCAGGACGCCGCGGTCGCCGCGGTGAACGACGTGATGGCCGGCGAGCCGGCGAACCTCCGGGAGGCGCTGGTCGCGGTCGACCCGACGACCGGCGGCGTGCTGGCCTACTACGGCAACGACCTGAGCAGCAGCGAGGACCCGGCGGTCGACACCACCGACTACGCCCAGGCGCTCAAGGCGCCGGGCTCGTCGTTCAAGCCGTACACCCTGGCCGCCGCACTGCAGAACGGCTACAGCGTCGGCACCCGCCGCGACGGCAGCTCTCCGCAGGAGTTCCCCGACCGGCCCGGGCTGCCGGTGGTCAACTCCGGCAACGCGCAGTGCGGCAACTGCACGCTGAAGGAGGCGATGACCAGGTCGCTGAACACCACGTTCTATGGCCTGGCCTACGAGGTCGGCCCGGAGGTGGTCGCCGAGACGGCCCGGCAGGTCGCCGGGATCCCGAAGATCTGGGACCAGGACCGGGACGACCCCACGGTGCCCGAGGACCTGACCGGCTTCGAAAGCCTCAGCATCCCGGAGACCCACACCACCGGTGGCTCGATCGGTATCGGGGAGTACCCGGTCCGGCCGATCCAGCAGGCCGCCGGCTTCGCCACCTTCGCCGCCGGCGGGGTGCAGCACGCGACGCACTTCGTCGCCTCGGTCGCCGACAGCGCCGGCACGGTGCTGGGCACCGGGACGACCGCGTCGACGCAGGCGTTGTCGGCGGAAGTGGCCAACGACGTCACCTTCGCCCTGACCGACGTGGCCGAGAGCTCCGACCTGTCGCTGGACGGCGACCGGCCGGTGGCGGCGAAGACCGGCACCCAGGGCGCGAACCGGACCGACAACTCCGACGCCTGGATGGTCGGCTACACGCCGTCGATCTCCACCGCGGTGTGGGTCGGGACGAAGGGCATCGAGCCGATCGTCAACTCCCGGGGGAACATCGTCTACGGCTCCGGGCTGCCGGGGGAGATCTGGCAGCAGTTCATGGACGCCGTGCTCGCCGGCACCCCCGAGGAGCCGCTCCCGTCCAAGTCGCTGATCAAGGGGGATCCGGACAAGGGCGTTCCGGAGCCGACGCGGGAGGCCCCTGCCCCCACCCGGAGCGAGGCACCGGCACCGCAACCGGCGCCGGTCACCCGCCAGGCTCCGGCGCCCAGCCGGACGCCGAGCAGCGCTCCGGCTCCGGTGACCACCCAGGCGCCCGAGGTGGAGGAGGCACCGGTCACCTCGACGCCGCCGGTCCCTCCGTCGTCGGCACCGACGACGACGGCACCGCCCGCCCCGACGCCGAACGGCTGACCGGGGCAGCAGGCAGACTGACCCGGTGAGTGCGACACCGACGGGCCCGTCCGTTCCAGCCGATCGGCTGGGGGGCGGGCCCGAGGTGTCTGCGCCGCCGGAGCCGGACCGGATCGTGCCGACCTGGACCGATCCGGTGGCGATCCAGGCCAGCGAGGCGGTGGGCGGTCCCTGGGGTCGGCACGCCGTCACCGGGCGGGCCCGGTTCTGGACGCCGCTGCGGGTGTGCCTGCTGTTCACCGTCGTCGTGCTCGGCCTGGCCTGGGTCAAGCAGGCGCCCTGCGCCGGTGGCGACTGGTCGGGCAGCAAGCAGTACACCCACTTCTGCTACAGCGATCCCATCCCGCTGTTCTTCACCCACGGGGTGGGCGACGGGCAGGTGCCCTACCTGGACTCCGCCGTCGAGTACCCGGTGCTCATCGGTGCGTCGATCCAGGGCGCCGCGGTGATCGCGCGCGCCTGGGACGATCTCGCGGGGGGCATCTCCGCCGCGCCGGTGGCGAGCTTCTACGTCGTCACCTGTCTGCTGCTGGCGCTGCTGGCGCTGCTGGTGACCCGGGGCGTCCTGGGCCTGGCCGGGCGCCGGCCCTGGGACGCCGCGATGGTCGCGCTGTCACCGCTGCTGCTGGTGCACGCCTTCACCAACTGGGACCTGCTGGCCATCGCGCTGACCACCCTCGGGATGTGGGCGTGGGCGCGCCGGAACCCGGTGCTGGCCGGCGTGCTGATCGGGCTGGGGGTCTCGGCGAAGCTCTACCCGGTGATCGTCCTGGGCGTGCTGTTCGTGCTGTGCCTGCGCGCCGGCCGGCTGCGGGCCTGGCTGTCGGCGACCGTGGCCGCCGGGCTGGCCTGGCTGGCGGTGAACCTGCCGGTGGCCCTCGTCGCGCGGGAGAACTGGGCCCGGTTCTTCACCTTCAGCGACGTCCGGCCGGCGAACCCGGAGAGCATCTGGGCGATCGCCCTGTACCTGACCGACGACCGGATCCTGGACGGCCCGCTCGCCGAGGGGCAGACGCCGTCGGTGCTCAACGCGACCGTCGCGGTGGTGCTGCTGCTGTCGGCCGCCGCGGTCTCCTGGCTGGCCCTGGCCGCCCCGCTGCGCCCGCGACTCCCCCAGTTGGCGTTCCTGCTGGTCGCGGCCTTCCTGCTGCTGAACAAGGTGTGGAGCCCGCAGTTCTCGCTGTGGCTGCTGCCGCTCGCGGTGCTCGCCCGGCCGCGCTGGCGTTCCCTGTTGCTCTGGCAGGCCACCGAGGTGCTGGTCTGGGTGATGACCATGCTGTATTACCTGGGTGCCGACGACAACGGCGTCGGCGTGGAGTGGTTCTACCTCGCGGTGGTGGTGCGGGACGTCGCCGTCCTCGTGCTGATGGCACTGGTCGTGCGGGAGGTCTGGTCACCGGACCGGGACCTGGTGCGCCGCAGCTGGCCGGGCACCGACGACCCCGCCGGCGGCCCCCTCGACGGTGCCCCCGACCGGTGGGTGCTCCCCAGGCCGATGGGCCGGGCTCAGCCCGCGAGCGCCTCGCGCAGCAGGGCGATCTCCTCGGCGTGACCGGCGGTGTCACCCGGGGTCTCCAGGACGACGGGGGCGCCGGCGGTGCGGGCCACGCCGACCAGCAGCTCCAGCGGGATCTCCCCGGCGGTCAGCGGTGCGTGCCGGTCGCGGCCGGAACCGGCGGGGTCGCGGCTGTTGTTCAGGTGCACCAGGTCGATCCGGCCGGTGATCGCCCGGACGTCGTCCACCACCCGGGACAGGTCCCAGCCGGCGGCCCAGGCGTGGCAGGTGTCCAGCACGAACCCCGCCCCGAACTCCCCCACCGCCTCCCACAACCGGGCGACGGCGTCGAGGTCACGGGCCATCGCGTTGTCCCCGCCCGCGGTGTTCTCGATCAGCACCGGGACGCCGAAGCCGCCCTCGTCGGCCTGCCGGGCGAAGGTCTTGCGCCAGTTGTCGGCCCCGGCCGCCGGGTCGTCCTTCGCCAGCACGTGCCCGCCGTGCACGACCATGCCCCGCGCACCGACGGCGGCCGACGCCTGGGCGTGCTGGCCGAGCAGCTTGCGGCTGGGGATGCGGATCCGGTTGTTGGTCGAGGCGACGTTGAGCACGTAGGGGGCGTGCACGAAGACGGCGACGTCGGAGCCGAGCAGCGCCTCGGCGTCCGGCCGTGGCCTGGGCGCCTTCCAGCCCTGCGGGTCGGCCAGGAAGACCTGCACCGCGTCGGCGTCCAGCTCGGCCGCGCGGGCCAGCGGGCCGCCGTCGGCCAGCTCGTTCTCCTCGGTCAGACCCGGTCCGACGTGCACGCCGATCAGCTGCTCAGCCACCCGCAGCAGAGTAGGCCCACCCGCCGCGCGGACACGGTGGGTGGCGTGCACTGGTAGCCTGGCCGGTGCGCGTCCTCTCCTGCCTCCTGCAGGTCCGGGCGCGCGACGCATGTACGACCCTCCTGCTGCAGACACCCTGCGGCCGCTGAGACCAGAGGAGGTGGGGTTCTCCGTGCGTAACTACGAACTGATGATCATCCTCGACCCTGAGCTCGAGGAGCGGACCATCGCTCCCAGCCTGGATCGTTTCCTGACCGTCGTCACCAACTCCGGTGGCACCGTCAAGACGGAGATCTGGGGCCGCCGTCGGCTGGCCTACGAGATCGACAAGAACGCCGAGGGCATCTACGCGATCGTCGACATCCAGGCCGAGCCGGCCGCCGTCGCCGAGCTGGACCGTCAGCTGAACCTCAACGAGTCCATCCTGCGCACCAAGCTGATGCGCCCCGAGGCTCACTGACCATGGCCGGCGAGACCGTCATCACCGTCATCGGGAACCTGACGGCCGACCCGGAGCTGCGGTTCACCCCGTCCGGCGCCGCCGTCGCCAACTTCACCGTGGCCTCGACCCCCCGCACCTTCGACCGTCAGTCGCAGGAGTGGAAGGACGGCGAGGCGCTGTTCCTCCGGTGCAACGTCTGGCGCCAGGCGGCGGAGAACGTCGCCGAGTCGCTCACCCGCGGTTCGCGGGTCATCGTGTCGGGCCGGCTCAAGCAGCGGTCCTTCGACACGAAGGAAGGCGAGAAGCGCACCGTCATCGAGCTGGAGGTCGACGAGATCGGCCCCTCTCTGCGGTACGCCACCGCCAAGGTCACCCGCGCTGCGCGCAGCGAGGGTGGCGGCGGCGGGTTCGGCGGCGGCGGCGGCAACAGCGGTGGCAGCGGTGGCGGTGGTGGTGGCTTCTCCGGTGGCGGAGCGAGCGACCCCTGGTCCACCCCGCCGGCGTCGTCCGACGAACCGCCTTTCTGATCCCCCCTCTGTACTGATCTCTGGAGAACCCAGTGCCCAAGCCTCCCCCCCGCAAGATCAAGAAGAAGGTCTGCCAGTTCTGCAAGGACAAGGCGACCTACATCGACTACAAGGACACGACCCTGCTGCGGAAGTTCATCTCCGACCGCGGCAAGATCCGTGCCCGCCGCGTCAGCGGCAACTGCAGCCAGCACCAGCGTGACGTCGCCGTGGCCGTGAAGAACAGCCGCGAGATGGCACTGCTGCCCTACACCTCCACGGCGCGCTGATCATGAGCACCATGAAGCTGATCCTGACGCAGGAGGTCACCGGCCTCGGTTCCTCCGGCGACACCGTCGAGGTCAAGGGCGGGTACGCCCGCAACTACCTCCTGCCCCGCGGGCTGGCCATGCTGGCCACCCGTGGTGCCGAGAAGCAGGTCAACAGCCTGCGCCGGGCGCGGGCTGCCCGCGACGTGCGTTCGCTCGAGGAGGCCCAGACGGTCGCCGGTCAGCTCTCGAAGCTGACCGTCACGTTGCCGGCCCGCTCGGGTGACGGCGGCCGCCTGTTCGGTCGCATCACCACCGCCGACGTCGCCGCTGCGGTCACCGCTGCTGGCGGCCCGGAGCTCGACCGTCGCCGGATCGAGCTGCCCAGCAGCATCAAGAGCCTCGGCACCCACACCGTCACGGTGCGGGTCCACCCGGAGGTCTCCGTCCCGGTCACCCTGGACGTCGTCGCCGGCTGATCGAGGCCGCCTTTCCACAGCACTGCCCACGAGGGGCGTCGGACTCCGGTCCGGCGCCCCTCGTGGCGTTCCCGGGGCCCGGTCGAGGCACTCCCGTGTCGACACGGGAGCGGACCCGACCGTGGACGGCAGGTGAACGGCATCGCCGGCGGCCCTGGGGCCCTCGGCGACCGCCGGCGTCCGGGGCGACCGAAGGAGGTCGCCCGGCCGTTACGCGTGTGACCTGCGGGGATCCGCCGACACGCCCGGACCGCGAGTTCTGCGGGAAGTTGCCGGATTTCTTCCGTCCACACCCCGGGACAGGCCCCCGTGCAGGTGACGAGGGGGTGACGGGGACACGACGTCCCCGGTTCCACCACGGTCTCCACACGGTGACCGCCTCCATCCACCGACTTGTCCACAAGTTGTGCAGATCGGCGTGCACAGCGGTGTTGGACGCGCCCCCTCCCCGGTTCCTAACGTCACCCCAGCTACCGCCGGGCGCGAACTGTCGGCGCTCGGTGGTAGCTGTTGTGCGAACAGCAGTTCGAACGGCAGTGAGAGCAGGGCGCGCCGCAGGCAGGCCTCCAGGTCTGGGTGGGCGCGGGACGAGGAGGACATCAGCGTGGCGGTCGTCGACGACATCAGCAGGCCGAGGGTCACGGCTCCGGAGTACGACCGGCAGCCCCCTCAGGACGTCGCTGCCGAACAGTCGGTGCTCGGCGGCATGCTGATGAGCAAGGACGCGATCGCCGACGTGGTGGAGGTCCTGGCCGGCCCCGACTTCTACCGCCCGGCGCACCAGGTCGTCTTCGACGTCATCCTCGACCTGTACGGGCGGGGTGAGCCCGCCGACGCGATCACCGTCGCCGCGGAGCTGAACCGCACCGACCAGCTGTCCAAGATGGGCGGCGCGGTCTACCTGCACACGCTCATCGCCTCCACCCCCACCGCGGCGAACGCCGGGTACTACGCGGCGATCGTCGCCGAGCAGGCGGTGCTGCGGCGGCTGGTCGAGGCCGGTACCCGGGTCGTGCAGCTCGGCTACGGCGCCGCCGGTGGCAAGGGCGACGTCGACGACATCGTCGACCGCGCCCAGCAGGAGATCTACGACGTCACCGAGAAGCGGATGAGCGAGGACTACTCCCGCCTGGCCGACGTCCTGCAGCCGACGATGGACGAGCTCGACGCGATCGCCTCCCGGGGTGGCACGGCGCGCGGTGTCCCGACCGGGATCCGCGACCTCGACGAGCTCACCAACGGCCTGCAGTCGGGCCAGATGGTCGTCATCGCCGCCCGCCCCGGTGTCGGCAAGAGCACGCTGGGGCTGGACATCGCGCGGTCGGCCACGGTGAAGCACCACATGCCCGCGGCGATCTTCTCCCTCGAGATGAGCAAGCACGAGATCACCATGCGTCTGCTGTCGGCGGAGGCGAAGGTCCCGCTGCACCACATGCGCGCCGGCACGCTGTCGGACGAGGACTGGTCGAAGCTGGCCCGCCGGATGGGCGAGATCGCCGATGCGCCGCTCTACATCGACGACTCACCGAACATGACGATGATGGAGATCCGGGCGAAGGCGCGGCGGCTCAAGCAGCGCAACGACCTCAAGCTCATCGTCATCGACTACCTGCAGCTGATGACCTCGGGCAAGAAGGTCGAGAGCCGCCAGCAGGAGGTCTCGGAGTTCTCCCGTGCGCTGAAGCTGCTGGCGAAGGAGCTCGAGCTCCCGGTCATCGCGATGAGCCAGCTGAACCGCGGGTCGGAGCAGCGTCAGGACAAGAAGCCGATGCTGTCGGACCTCCGTGAGTCCGGCTCGATCGAGCAGGACGCCGACATGGTGATGATGATCCACCGCGAGGACATGTACGAGAAGGAGTCCCCGCGGGCCGGCGAGGCCGACATCATGCTGGTCAAGCACCGCAACGGCCCCACCGCGAACGTCACCGTCGCCTTCCAGGGCCACTACAGCCGCTTCGTCGACATGGCGAACTGACCCTCGTCGATGTGACATGACGTGCCCCGCCTGATCGAGCCGACGACCACGCTGCACACCGCGTGGCTGGAGGCGCGCGACGACTGGGGGCCCGGCGTGCACGAGGACGGGTTCGGTCTGCACGCCGATGACGAGGTCGAGACCGCGGACGGGTTCGCGGCCTGGGTGCGACGTCTGCGGACGGAGTCGGAAGCGGCCTCCCCGCCGGTTGCCGGGCGGGTTCGCACGACCCACTGGTGGCTGGTCGAGGGAGACGCCGTGCTCGGCGGTGTCGCACTGCGTCATGACCTGAACGACTTCGTGCTCCGGGTGGGCGGCCAGGTCGGGTACGGCATCCGTCCCTCGGCTCGGCGGCGTGGTCTCGCGACCTGGGCGCTGGGCGAAGTCCTGTCGACGGCGAAGGCGGAGGGACTCGACCGGGTCCTCCTCGCCTGCGCGGACGCCAACGCCGCGTCGGCGCGCGTCGTCGAACGGCTCGGCGGGCTCCTGGAGGACGTCCGGGACACCGAGTGGGGGCGCACCAGGCGGTACTGGATCGCACTCCAGCACTAGCGATCCGCGGTCCATGAGCTGGCGTGCGCGCCGCTATTCACAAAGTGTGTACAGGTGGTGTAGACACGGCACATGTCGTTGACCGAGCTGCACCTGGCCCTGCTCGCGGGCGCCCCGCGGCACGGGTACGACATCAAGCAGGAGCACGACTCCTGGTTCCCCGACACCCGTCCACTCCCCTATGGCCAGGTGTACGCGACGTTGGCGCGGTTGCAGCGCGACGGACTGGCCGAGGTCGTGGAGACCCGCGTGGACGGGGGCCCCGAGCGGACGGTGTACGCGCTGACCGCCGACGGGGCGGTGCGGTTGCGCGCCTGGCTCGCCGAGCCTGCCGCGCCGACCGGTGCCGGTGCCGAGGAGATCGTCCGCAAGACCGTGTCGGTCCTGCACACCGGCATCGACGTCGCCGGGTTCGTCGCCCGCCAACGGGCTGCTCACCTGCGCCGCATCCGTGATCTGCAGGCCACCCCGCCCGGTGCGGGGCCGGCCGAACGGCTGGTCCGTGAGCACCTCATCGCCCACCTCGACGCCGATCTGCGTTGGCTGGAACTGGCCACCGAACTCCTGCCGTCCCCTGATGACCAGCCGACCGTTCGTCCCGATGAGAGGGAGCCCGCATGAGCACGGTGGAACTGTCCGGTGTCAGCCACGCCTACGGCCGGACCCAGGCGCTCAGCGACGTGTCGATGACCGTCGAGCCCGGTGAGGTCGTCGCCGTCACCGGGCCCAGCGGATGCGGGAAGTCGACCCTGCTGATGCTCGCCGCCGGCGTGCTGCGCGCCCAGTCGGGCCGCATCACGGTCGCCGGCACGGACCTGGCCGGGGCGGACGATGCCTCCCGCGCCCGGTTCCGGCGCCGTGAGATCGGCCTCGTCCTGCAGTTCGGGCAGCTGGTCCCCGACCTGTCGGTGCGCGACAACGTCGCGCTGCCCTTGCTGCTGGGAGGCCACCGGCCGGCCGATGCCCGGGCCGCGGCTGACGGCTGGCTGGAACGCGTCGGACTGGACGTCGCACCGGACACGTTGCCCGCGGACCTGTCCGGCGGGCAGGCCCAGCTGGCTGCCGGGGCCCGCGCGCTGGTCGCCGGTCCGCGGCTGCTGCTGGCTGACGAACCGACCGCGAGCCTGGACGCCACCAGTGGCCGGGCGCTGCTGGACCTGCTGGTGAACACCACGGTGCAGGCCGGCGGATCGGTGGTCCTGGTCAGCCACGACAACGCGGTCGCCGCGCGCGCCGACCGCGAGATCCGACTGCGCCGCGGCACCATCGCCCACCAGGTGGCCCTGTCATGAAGCCGGCGACCCTCTGGCTGCTGGCGGCCCCGCACGTGCGGGCGTCCCGGACCAGAGCAGCCCTGGTCGCGGCGGGCACCGCCGCCGCCGGTGGACTGGTCCTGGTCACCGTGGCCCTGTTCCGCGTGCCGGCCTTCGCGCTCCCACCCAGGGGCAGCACCGAGCGCTACTCGGTCACCTACGACTCCCGGTACGCCGGCATCGTGACCAGCGCCGAGACCCGGATCGGGGTGGCCACCGCGGTGCTGCTGGTCGCCGCCACCGCGCTGGTGCTGGCCTGGCAGGCCGTCTCCTCCGGCAGCGCCCGGCGCCAGCGCCGCGACCACGCGCTCAGCACGGTCGGTGCGACGCCAGGCGACCTGCGTCGACTGGGCACGGTCGAGGCCGCCGTCGCCGGCGCGGTCGGCGGACTGCTCGCCGGGCCGGTCTACCTGCTGCTGTGGTTCCTCCTCGGACCCGTCCAGCCGGCCACCAGCCGCCTGCTGCCCTCCCTGGCGCCCGCGGACCTGACTGCCTGGGTGTGCGTGGTGGCCGCGTCCGCGGCACTCGCCGCCGCCGCCGGCGCCCGCACGGCCACCCGGCGGCACCGACGTCCGCTCAGCGGCTGGTGGTGGCTGGCGCTGTCGATCGTCGCGCTCGCCGGCATCGTGGTCCTCCCCCAGTTGGGCCGGGGTGACCGGCAGCTGCAGGTCGCCCTCATGTCGGTCGCCGTGACGTCGCTGCTGCTGGTCGCCCTCGCCAGCGGGGCCTCCTGGGCGCGGGCCAAGGCCAGGAGGATGAGCCGCCGCGGCGGGACGACGGACCTCCTCGCCGCCGGCGGGTTGCGCGCCCTCGCCGGACCTGCGGGACGAGCGGCCGGAGTCCTGCTCGGTGCCGGTTTGACCGCGGGTGTCGCCACCGTCGTCCTGGGCAACACCGTGCGCCAGGCCACCGACCTCGGCTCGGACGGTCACCTCGTCGGGATCGTCCTGGCTGCCGTCGCGGCCGGGCTGGCCGGCCTGGCCGGGCTTGCGACGATCGCCCTGGCGGCTGTCGACGACCTGCTCACCAACCGACGAGGACTGGCCGCCATGGCTGCCGTCGGCGCCGACCTGGCCCTGGTGCAGGCCCTGCAACGGCGGCGCCTGAGGGCGGCGACGGTCGCGCCGCTCGTCTCCGGCCTGCTCGTCGGAGGACTCGGCTTCGGCGCCCTGACGGCCGGCGGGGAACCTGCTGCCAGCACCGATGCGTGGCCGTTGGTCGTCGTCGGCCCCGCCGCTGTCGCCCTCCTCCTGCTGGCGAGCGCGGGCATCGTGCGGCTGCTGGGCGACCGCACCCGCGAGGCCATCGACCCGGCCAACCTCCGCGTCGCATGACCGCCGAGGAACCCGCCAGCGTCATCGCCGCCCGGCAACTCGCAGCGGACGCCCACGCGCGACGTCACCGCACAGGGGCGGGCGCGGACGCCCGGGCCACCTCAGCCCACCGGCGGCGGACTGACGTCAGAGCGGGTCGAACAGCGACGTGGGGAGCGCCGGATCCAGGCGCAGCTCCCGCCACTCGGTGACCTCGGCGAGCTCCCCGTCGACGAACTTGCTCGCCCGCACGATGATCCCGGTGCCGACGTCGACGGCGAGCCGGAACTCGTCCCCGCCGGTGATCATGTCCAGCGGTGACCCGGGCCAGTTCCAGCGCTCGTCGTCGGGCACGTCCGTGCGGGGGCGGGCGCCCAGCTCGATGCAGTCGCGGCCGGCCAGCTGCATCCGGCCGAGAGGGGCGAGCGTGAACAGCACCGGCACGTAGCCGGGGCACAACAGTGCGTCGATGATGTCGGCGCCACCGTGGCCGTGGTCCACGTTGCCGTGGTTGGTGGAGACCTCCGTCCCGGTCCGCGCCCAGAACGTGTCCTGGTCGACCACCAGCAGGTCTGCGGGGTGGTCATCGCCACGACTGGACACCAGCTCGGCTCGCCGACGCCGGTGCGGCCGGTCGGCAGCGACGGCCAGCACCGTCTCGAACACCTCGTCAGCCGGCCCCGGCGAGCCCCCTCCCGCCTCGTCCGGGCCCTCGTCCGACGTCGACACCAGCCAGGTCACCGCGTCGGGGAACTGCGCGCTCCGCTGCTCGTAGTGCCGATGGAACGCGCGGACCACCAGGTCCTGGCGACGCCAGTGCCGCGTCACCCCCGCAGCGGTCGTCCAGGCGGTGTCCGCCGCACGCAGCAGCTCGACCAGGTTCGCCGAGGTCAGCTCGCCCGCCCTGCCTGGTTCCTCGGTGGTCACCGGCCCAGCATGCCGTTCACTCGATCGGTGATACGAGACCGGGGCGACTCAACTAGGGGGGTCTGGCTGCCGATGCTCCAGGCAACGCACCACCCACGACCTGGAGGTCCCCTGTGTTCTCGCTCTTCTCCGGCCTGCTCGCCAAGGCCGTCTCCGCCTCACTGGCCGGGAAGGTGGCCGCCGGCGCGACCGCCCTCGTCGTGGCCGGCGGGGGTGCTGCCGTGACCACCCAGGTGGTCACCGCCGCCGCCGAGCCGACGGTGACCGAGGTGGGCACCACGGAACCGACCGTCGTCACCGAGCCCACCGACGTCGCGGCGCCGACGGCCGACCCGAGCACCGAGCCGACCGACGTCCCCGAGTCGACGGAGGTCCCGGAGCCGACCGACCCGACCACCGACCCGACCACCGAGCCGACCGGGGAGCCGACCGACGTGCCCGTCGAGGTGCCCGTCGAGGAGCCCACGACGCCCGAGGTGCCGGCCCCGGCCAACCACGGGCAGGCCGTCTCGTCCGTCGCCCACTCCAGCTTCGCGACCGGCCGGGAGCACGGCCAGGCCGTCTCCTCGGCAGCGCGCAACAAGGCGGGCAAGGAGCAGCCCGTCACCGAGCCCGCCCCCGAGGCGGACAGCGCCGAGGTGGTCGAGTCCGCCGAGGTCGCCAGCACCGGCGAGGCAGCCAGCAACGGCCAGGGCAACGGCAACGGCCGGGGTGGCCGGGGCTGATCCCGCTGCCGGCCTGAACCCAGCGGGCTCGGGCCTCCGCGCCGGGCGGCGACACGTCGCCCGGCGCGCCCGGCAGGTCCCCGGATCCAGGTGGCGGGGAACCTACCGTCGGGGCCGGCCGACTCCCGGGGGCTCCACGTGAAACACCGCATCACCGCACTGGCCGCGCTCGCCGTGTTCGGCACCGCCGCTTGCGCCCCGGCCGACGACCCGGCCAGCCCGGCCGCCGACGCCGTCTCCGAGGCCGCCCAGCAGTCCACCTCCGGCGCCCCGGCCGCAGGCCCGCTCGCCGCTGACGTCCTGGCCACCCTGCCGGTCAAGGGCCGCGCCCCGAAGACCGGGTACGACCGCGACGAGTTCGGCGCCACCTGGGCCGACGTCGACCGCAACGGCTGCGACACCCGCAACGACGTGCTGGCCCGCGACCTCACCGGAGAGCAGTTCCGGCCCAGCACCCAGGACTGCGTGGTGGTCAGCGGCACCCTCGTCGACCCGTACACCGGCCAGACCATCGCCTTCCAGAAGGGCGACGGCAGCAGCGTCGACATCGACCACGTCGTCGCCCTCAGCAACGGCTGGCAGACCGGCGCCTTCGCGTGGGACGAGTCCCGCCGTACAGCCTTCGCCAACGACCCGCTCAACCTGCTGGCCGTCGACTACTCGGCCAATCGGCAGAAGGGCGACGGCGACGCCGCCACCTGGCTGCCCTCCGACCGTGGTCACCGCTGCGCCTACGTCGCCCGGCAGGTCGCGGTGAAGGCCGACCACGGCCTGTGGGTCACCCCGGCGGAGCGCGACGCCATCGCCGGGGTGCTGGACAGCTGCCCCGGCGAACCGGTCCCGACGTCGTCCGCGCCGGCCCCGGAGACGGTCGCCCCACCGCCGGCCGACCCCGCCACCGCGCCCTTCGCCAACTGCGACGCGGCCCGGGCCGCCGGCGCCGCACCCCTGCACCGCGGTGACCCGGGGTGGTCCGACGCGATGGACGGCGACGGGGACGGCACCGCCTGCGAGTGACTCAGCCTGGCCAGTGCACCGCCCCGTCGGCACCGAGGACGGCGCCCTCGGCGGGCCGGTGCCGGGTCAGCCGACCGTCGGGCATCAGGTGGTCCACCGGGAGTCCGCGGGCCAGCACGACGACGTCGGCGATCAGCCGCCGGTGGCAGCGCCACCACACGCTCTCGCTGCACATCACCGCCACCGTGCGGTCGGCCGCGGCGGCCAGCACCTCGTCCAGGGCCGCGGCGAACTCGGCGGTGCGGGTGTGCGCGGCGTACGCGGCGAACTGGGCCACCGTCCACCAGCCGTCGGCGACCGGCTCCCCCGCGGGCAGCCGGCGCCGGCCGCCCAGCCGCTCCTCCCAACGGTAGGTGACCCCCGCCGCCGGGAGCCACTCCGTGAGCGCCTCGCGCCGGACGTCGGGGTTGACCCGGCTGCCGGGGAACCGGCGGACGTCGACGAGCTCGGCCACGCCGGCGTCGGCGAAGCGGGTCAGCAGGCGGGCCCGGTCCTCGGGCCCGTGGCCGACGGTCAGCAGCGGCACCGCAGGACTCAGTCCCGGAGGTTGAGCTGGTCGTGACGGAGTGCGAACGCGTCGATCTCCTCCGTCGTCGGCGTGCGACCGCCGGCGTGCAGCTCCAGCAGGCCGGTGAAGTACTCCTCCCGCGGGATGCCCGGGGTGAACAGGATGAGGAAGCGGGCTCCGACGTCCGGGCCCACCGACCGGAAGCCGTGCACCCCGGACCGGGGCACGTGGACCAGGTCACCGGCGTGCGCCGTCGTCCACTCGCCGTTCGCCAGCACCGCCAGTGATCCCTCCAGCACGTGGAACGACTCGCTGAACGTGCGGTGCAGGTGTGGCCCGGGGCCGCTGCCGCCCGGGGCCATGGTCACCTCGAACAGCCCGAAGTCGCCGCGGGTCTGCGCGCCGGTGGCGACGAACCGGGTCCGGCCCGCCGCGCGCTGGTCGTCACGCCTGGAGAAGGTCGCCGGGTCCGGCAGCAGGGTCATGCCGGGCGCAGGACGGCGACCAGGAAGTCGGCGTCCGGCGAGTAGGGCCGCAGGTCCCAGGTGGACAGCAGCACGTCCGGGGTCAGCCCGGCGCCCTCGGCGTCGGCCAGGAACTCCTCGAAGGGGTACCCGCGCCCCGCCCCGAAGCCGATCGCCGCCCGGCCGTCCGGGCGCAGGTGGGTGCGGAACCGGCGGAGCACCTCGCCACGGGTGCTCGGCGCCAGGAAGGCCATCACGTTGCCGGCGCAGACGATGCCGTCGAACCGGTCCGGCAGGTCGAGCTCGGCCAGGTCGCCGACGATCCAGCGGGGCCCCGGGTGGTCGGCCTCGGCGGCGGCGACCAGCACCGGGTCGGCGTCCACCCCGACGACCTCGTGCCCGGCGTCGAACAGGACGGCGCCGACCCGGCCGGGACCGCAGCCGGCGTCCAGCACCCGGGCGCCCCGGGGCAGCAGCGCGTCGACCAGCCGGGCCTCCCCCGCCAGGTCCATCCCCTCGGCGGCCAGCCGGCGGAAGCGCTCGACGTAGGCGGTGGAGTGCGCCGGGTCCTCCTGGGACATCCGGCTCCAACTGCTCTGCTCGACCATGCGGCCATCCTCTCGCGGCATCATGGAGGGCGTGCGTCGGGAGCCCAGCATCCTGCACCTGGACCTGGACGCCTTCTTCGCCGCCGTCGAGCAGCGGGACAAGCCCTCGCTGCGCGGCCGGCCGGTCGTCGTCGGTGGCACCGGCGGCCGCGGCGTCGTCTCCACCGCCTCCTACGAGGCCCGGGCGTTCGGTGCCCGCAGCGCCATGTCCACCATCGAGGCGCGGCGCCTGTGCCCGGCGGGCACGGCGTTCCTGGGCACCCGCTTCGCCGCCTACAAGCGGACGTCGGAGGTGGTGATGGCGCTGCTGCGCGAGCTCTCCCCGCTGGTCGAGCCGGTCTCCATCGACGAGGCCTACGTCGACCTGGCCGCCGGCGCCCACGACCTGTCGGTCCCCGGGGTGACCGCGCTGGCGGCCGAGCTCAAGGCCCGGATCGCGGTCGCCACCGGCGGGGTCACCGGGTCGGTCGGGATCGGCACCTCCAAGGCGGTGGCGAAGATCGGCTCGGAGCTGGACAAGCCGGACGGGCTGACCGTCGTCCCGCCCGGGCAGGAGCTCGCCGTCCTGCACCCGCTGCCGGTGCGCGCGCTGGGCGGCGTCGGGCCGGCGACCGCAGAGCGGCTGGCCCAGATCGGGGTGAAGACCATCGGTGACCTGCACCGGCTGTCGCTGGTCGACCTGACCAGCCTGGTCGGCCAGGCGCACGGCGCCGGGCTCTACCGGCTGGCCCGGGCCGACGACGACCGGCCGGTGGTCACCGACCGGGAGGCCAAGTCGGTCAGCGCCGAGGAGACCTTCGCCCGCGACCTGACCGACCCGGCCCGGCTCGCCGCCGAGATCGAGGCGCTGGCGACCCGGGTGGGCAGCCGACTGCAGCGCTCGGGCACCTCCGGGCGCACCGTGACGCTGAAGGTCCGCCGCTACGACTTCAGCACCCTCACCCGCTCCCAGACCCTGGCCCACGCCGTCGACGACCCGCGGCAGATCGCCGAGATCGCCCACCGGCTGCTCGGCGCCGTCGACCGCAGCGGTGGCCTGCGGCTGCTCGGCGTCGGCGTCTCGGGGCTGTCGCCCTACGCCCAGGGCGACCTGTTCGCTGAGCCCTCGGAGGTGGTCCAGCCCGTCGAGGTGGTGGAGCCCGCCGAGCCGCCGGCCGATCCGGCGCCGGGGCCCGCTGTCGTCGTCTGGTACCCCGGGCAGGACGTCGTCCACCCGGAGCTGGGCTCGGGCTGGGTCTGGGGCAGCGGGCTCAACCGGGTGACCGTCCGGTTCGAGGGCCCGCGCACGACGCCCGGTCCGGTGCGCACCCTCGCCGCCGACGACCCGGACCTGCAACCGGCCGATCCGCCCGACTGGACCCCCTGAACGGGTGGCCCCGCCCCTTCGGGGCATGCGCCCGGGCCGGTGGTCACGACAGACTGCCGACGTGCCCCTGGACCCGGAGAACACCCCCGACGTCGACGTCCTCGTCGACCGGGGGTGCGCGCTCGCCGACATGGGCGACCACGAGCGGGCGGTCGAGCTCCTCGGGACGGCGGCGGCGCACGGCGACCCGGCGGCGCTGCGCCACCTGGGCGCCTGCCTGGGCGTCCTCGGGCGCTGGGCGGAGGCCGCGGTGGCGCACCGCCGGGCGGCCGACGCCGGGCAGGACGACGCCTGGCTGGACCTGGCGCGGGCGCTGCTGCGGCTGGGCTGCTGGTCGGAGGCGGAGGCCGCCGCCCGGACCGCCGTGGACCGCGGGGACGCCGGTGGCTGGGCCGCGCTGAGCGAGGCGCTGCAGGGCCAGGACCGGGCCCCCGAGGCCGAGCGGACGTTCCGCGTGGCCGCCGAGCGCGGTGCGCACCCGGCGGCGCTGGAGCTGGCGTACCTGCTGCGGTCCTCCGGCCGGCAGCTGGCGGCCTGGCACTGGGCGCAGGTCGCCGCGGACGCCGGCAACCCGGTGGCCCGCGCCACCCTGGCCTGCTGGCGCTGGCAGGAGAGCCGCGACCTGGCGCTGGAGCCCGAGCTGCGGGCCGGCGCCGACCACCACCCGCACACCCGCACCGGCCTGGCCGACCTGCTGCGCAGCACCGGGCGGGTCGAGGAGGCCCGGGTGGTGCTGGAGCGGGGCGCGGCCCGCGGCGAGCTCGCGAGCTGGCTGCCGCTGGGCAACCTCTACCGCGACGAGCTCGACGACGCCGTCGCCGCGGAGGCCGCCTACCGGGCCGGTGTCGAGGGCGGTGACCTGCACGCCCACCACGACCTGGGGGTGCTGCTGCTGGAGACCGGTGACGTCGACACCGCCGTCGAGCACTTCTCCATCGCCGCCGCCGGCGGGGACGAGCTGGCGGCCCGGTTGCTGCGCGAGGTCCTCGCCGAGGAGGGCTGACCTACCAGCGCCCCGCGAAGTGGTGCACCGGCCCGTGCCCCGAGCCGACCCCGAGCGACTCCCCGGCCTCGAGAGCGGCCTGCAGGTAGTCGCGGGCCTCGTCGACCAGCGGCGCCCAGTCCAGCTCGTTGCGGGCGTGCCGTTCGCGGGCGGCCAGCGCGGCGAGCGCCGAGGACAGCGTGCACCCGGTGCCGTGGGTGGACGACGTCCGCACCCGGGGCCGCCGGGTCTCCAGCACCCCGCCGGCGGTCGCGAGGACGTCGACGCTCTCCTCCCCGCCCAGGTGCCCGCCCTTGAGCAGCACCGCCGCCGGCCCCAGCTCCAGCAGCGCGTGGGCCTGTGGGGCCAGCTCCTCGACGGTCGTCGCGGGCGGCACGTCGAGCAGGGCCGCGGCCTCGGGCACGTTCGGGGTGAGCAGGTCGGTCACCGGCAGCAGGTCGGTGCGGACGGCGTCGACCGCCTCCTCCGAGATCAGCCGGTCGCCGCTGGTCGCCACCATCACCGGGTCGCAGACCACGGGGCCGCCCGGGCGGTCGGCCAGCGCCGCGGCGACCGTCCGCACGACGTCGGCGGTGCCCAGCATGCCGAGCTTGGTGGCGTGCACGGTCACGTCGTCCAGCAGGGTGGCCAGCTGGTCGCCGACGAAGCCGGCCGGCACCTGGTGCACGCCGGTGACGCCGCGGGTGTTCTGCGCGGTCAGCGCGGTGAGCACCGCGGTGCCGTAGACGCCCAGGGCGCTGAAGGTCTTGAGGTCGGCCTGGATGCCGGCGCCGCCGCTGGGGTCGCTGCCGGCCACGGTGAGGGCCACGGCGGCGGTCATCGGGCCACCAGCTCCCCGGCCATCGCGGTGCGCAGGGTCCGGGCGGCGGCCGCCGGGTCGGTGGCGGCGCAGATGTCGGAGACCACGCAGATGCCGTCGACCCCGGTGCCGGCCACGGCGGCCGCCGTGACGGCGGAGATGCCGCCGATGGCCACCGACAGCAGGCCCCCGGCGCGGGCGCGGGCGGCCAGCGCGCGGGCGCCGTCGAGCTCCAGGGCGGCGCCGGCGTCGGGCTTGGTGGGGGTCGACCAGATCGGGCTGAGGCCGACCAGGTCGGCGGTGCCGGCGGGGAGGGCGAGGACGGCGTCCAGTTCGGCGGCGCTGCCGACGGAGACGCCGATCAGGGCGTCCGGGCCCAGCAGCCGGCGGACGTCGGCGGGCGGCAGGTCGTCCTGGCCCACGTGCACGCCGTCGGCCCCGGTGAGCAGGGCGACGTCGACGGCGTCGTTCACGATCAGCCGCACGTCCGGGGTCGGCCGGAGCGCGTCCTGCACCGCGCGGGTGAGGGCGAGGAGGTCACGGCGCCCGGCGGTCTTGTCCCGCACCTGGACGGCGGTCACGCCACCGGAGACGGCCGCGGCGACCACCTCGGGCACCGACCGGGGCGCGCAGAGCAGCGTGTCGGTGACCAGGTAGAGCCGCGGGTCGAAGCCGGCCCTCATGAGGTGCGGACGTCGGCGCGGGTGAGCGCGTCGCCGTCGACCGCGTCGAGCGCGTCCAGCCACAGTGCGGCGAACGTGCCCGGCCCGGCGGCGAGGCCGGCGGCGGCCTCCGCGGCCAGCGCCACGTGCGCGTGGCCGGCGACGACGGCGGTCAGCGGGTCACCGGTGGTCGCGACGTAGGCGGCGACGATGCCGCCCAGCGCGCAGCCGGCACCGGTGGTTCGGGTGAGCAGCGGGGACCCGCCCCCCACCCGGACGACCCGGTCCCCGTCGGTGACGACGTCGACCGGGCCGCTGACGGCCACGACGCCGCCGGTCCGCCGGGCCAGCTCCCGGGCTGCCTCGAGCGCGGCCTCCGGGGAGTCGGTGCTCTCCACGCCGCGGCCGCCCTTGCCGGCGCCGGCCAGGGCGAGCACCTCCGAGGCGTTCCCGCGGACGACGGTGGGGCGCAGGCCGACCAGGTCGGCGGCCAGCTCGGTGCGGAAGGTGAGCCCGCCGACGGCCACCGGGTCCAGCACCCACGGGGTGCCGACGTCGGCGGCGGTGCGGGCGGCGAGCCGCATCGCCTCGGCGGTGCGCTGCTGCACCGTGCCCACGTTGACCAGCACCGCGGAGGCGACGGCGGCGAACTCGCCGGCCTCGGCCGGGTCGTCGACCATCGCCGGGGCCGCGCCGATCGCCAGCAGCGCGTTGGCGGTGATCGTCTGCACGACCGTGTTGGTCAGGCAGTGCACCAGGGGTGCGGAGTCTCGCAGCGCCGTCCGGGCGGTGCGCAGGTCGATGACGTCCATCGCAGTGACATCCCTTCGCCAGTACCAACTGGAGCAGGTTCGACGGGTGTGCTCTCAGTCCCCGGTGGGACACCCCGTGTCAGCCTTCGACGCTAACACCGACGTTCCCGCGGCACCGTCGCCGGGCCGCTGAGCTGCGGCTTCTGTCGTACCCAGGTCGTAGCGTCGGGTCATGGGTGCAGTCGTGGCGGTGCGTGAGGTGTCGGAGCTCGACGTCGACGGGACGGGGCAGTGGTCGGTCGAGGAGCTCGCCCGGGAGATCCGGTCGGGGGCGGTGCGGCTGGCAGCGGCGACCGCTGCCTGGCTGCGACTGGTCGCGGAGTTCGACGCCCGAGAGGGCTGGGGTGAGGCCGGCGTGAAGAGCTGTGCGCACTGGCTGGCCTGGCAGTGCGGGATGAGCCCGGGTGCCGCGCGGGAGCACGTGCGGGTGGCCCGGGCGCTGGGCTCGCTGCCGGTGACGGCGGAGGCGTTCGCGGCGGGCCGGCTGTCGTACTCGAAGGTGCGGGCGATCACCCGGGTCGCCGATGCCGGCACGGAAGTGGAACTGGTGGAACTCGCGCGGCACGCGACGGCGTCCCAGGTGGAGCGGGTGGTGCGCGCCTGGCGCCGGTCGGACGCCGTCGACGAGGGGCTGGTCGCGGAGAAGCGGTCCTTCCAGTGGCACTGGGACGGCGACGGGATGCTCGTGCTGCAGGTCCGGATGGACGGCGAGGCCGGTGCGGCGCTGCTGGCGTCGGTCGAGTCGCTGGCCGAGCGCGACGCCCGCCGGGAACGCGCCGCTGCGACCCGGGCGGTCACTGCCGCCGCCGACTGCCCGGCGGACCCCGAGACGTTCCCGCGGGAACGGATGAGCGCGCGGCGCTGCCGGGCGCTGGCCCAGCTGGCCGAGGTCGCTGCCGACACCGGACGACGCGCGGGCGACCCGCCGCGCCGGGAGGTGGTGGTGCACGTGGACGCCGACGTCCTTGCCGACGATGCGGCCGCTGGGCGGGCACACCTGGAAGGCGGCCCGCCGCTGTCACCGGCCCAGGCGCGGCGGATGGCGTGCGAGGCGGCGCTGACGGTGATCGTCGAGCGGAACGGCCAGCCGCTGGCGCTCGGCCGGCGTCGGCGGCTGGCGAGCGCAGCGCAACGGCGGGCGCTCCTGAGCCGGGACGGTGGCTGTGCCCGGCCGGGCTGCACCGAGACCCGGATCGAGCGGCTGCACGCCCACCACCTCACCCCGTGGCGGCTGGGTGGCCGCACCGACGTGTCGGCGATGGTGCTGCTCTGCGACGTCGACCACGGACTGGTGCACGACGAGGGCCTCGAACTCGACCGTCGCGGCCGGGAGTTGGTGGCGCACGACCGGGCCGGGCAGCGGGTCTGGGGCCCGGCCGACCCCGCCTTCACCGTCGGCCTCCCCAGCGAGGAGACCGGGTCGTCGCGACGCCTGTTGACCCTGGTCCCGGAGGCGTCGCGGCCGGGGGCCGCACTCCCGGACGCCTGGCCGGCCGGCGGGGAACGGATGGACCTCGGGCACGTGGTCTGGGCGCTGCTGGCCCACCGAGATCACCTGCGGCGGGCGGCGTCCTGACGGCTTGCGACGATGCACCGGTGACCGATGCTCCCGCGCTGCGTGAGGCCGCCTTCGCCGAGCTGACCCCGGCCGAGCTCTACGGGATCCTGCGGCTCCGGGTCGACGTCTTCGTCGTGGAGCAGGCCTGCCCGTACCCGGAGCTGGACGGCCGGGACGCCGAGCCGACCACCGTGCACCTCTGGCACGAGGCCGATGACGGCACCGTGCTGTCCACCATCCGGGTGCTGACCAACGGGGAGGACCGGGCCATCGGCCGGGTCGCCACCGCGGAGGGCGCCCGGGGTCGAGGGCTGTCGGCCCAGCTCATCGCCCGGGGCATCGAGCTGTGTGAGGGCCGCACCATCGACATCGGCGCCCAGGCGTACCTGGAGTCCTGGTACGAACGGTTCGGGTTCCGCCGCTCCGGGCCGGACTACGTCGAGGACGGCATCCCGCACCTGCCGATGCGGCTGACCTGACCTAGTCGGCGCCGGTCAGCGAGGTCGCGGGCAGCCAGTCGGCGTCGAGCAGCTCGGCGATCTGCTGCAGCCCGGCGGTGTCGCCGCCGGCGGTCGAACCGGTGACGGCCAACCGCTCGACCATCACCCGGGCCACGTCCTCCTCCACGGTGTCCTGCGCGAACGCGACCCGCCACGGGGAGACCTGGTGGTCGCGGTGCGTGCGGCCGGTGACCTGCCGGGCGGCGATCCCGGAGAACCGTGGCTGGTGGAACAACCCGACCCGGGGCGTGGTCGACGCGGTGCGCCCGCCGGGCAGCACCTCACCGGCGTGCAGGCTGATCGAGGCGGTCACGGTGAACACGCACACCGGCGCCTCCCCCGTCTGGAAGCGCAGCCGCTCGGCCTCCACGTCGAAGCGGTCCCGGCCGTAGATCGAGGCGACGGCGACGCCGCCGTCCAGCAGGGCCTCCCGGATCGGGTCGGCTGCGGTCTCGACGAACTCCACCGACACGGCGACCTGCCGGTCGGCCTCCACCTGGGCCCTGACCCAGTCGACCGTCGCCGCCGCCCGGATCAGCCCGGCCTTCTGCCGGAACCGCAGCAGTGCGGCCCGGCCGCGCGCGGTCTCCCGCTTCCGGCGGGCCAGCTGCATCTCCGCGCGGAACTCCGACCACTCGGCCCCGTACTGCGCCCGCTCGGCGGGGGTCAGCTCGACCGGGGTGCCGGTGACCGACACCGGTCCCCACGGGGCGGGGCGGTGCAGCGTGGCCGGCGGGTCGGTGTCGGCCAGCCAGCTGCGCAGCCGGGTCAGGTCGGCCCGGCGCTCCTCCGCGTCCTCGGTCCAGCTCCAGCCGTAGCGGGCACGTTCCACGTGGAACCCGTGCGCGGCGAGGCGGCTGGGCAGGTCGGCCCACTCCTTCAGCGGTTCCCCGTGGACGGCGGCGAAGTGCGGCGCCAGGTAGGGCAGCTCCAGCGGGGTGTGCGCCGGGGTCGCGGTGGCCAGCAGCACGTAGGGCGCGTCCTTGACCCGGCCGGCGCCGGAGACCGACTTCCAGTGCTTCCACCGCTGGGTGGTGGTGTGCCGCACCATGTGGGCCTCGTCGGCGATCACGACGTCGAACCGCGTGCCGGTCGCCTTGGTCAGGCCGGCCACCTTGCCCAGCCGGTCCCAGGTGGTCACGCACCAGCGCAAGCCCTGACCCTCAGCTGCCGTGCCTCCGAAGGCCGCGATCGAGCGGGCCCAGTGCGGCACCGTGATGGCGGCCGGCCGGTCGGCGACGACCAGCACCGTGCGGACCGGCCGGGGGTGGTCGGCACGCCGGGCGGCGATCTGCGCGACGGCCAGGATCGCGGTGCCGGTCTTGCCCACGCCCGGGTCGTCGCCGAGCAGGAACATCCGACCGCCGGCCGCCTCGTGCGCGGCGATGACCGCTGCCCCGCTGACCTGCTCCGGGCGCGGGGACATCGGGCGGCCCGCCGGCACCGGGCGGGGCTCGGCGTTCAGCTCGTCCTCGAGGAACCGCTCCAGGCTGTACGGCGGCGGGTCGTAGGGCGCCAGCGCCGCGGGCAGCGTGGCCCCCACGTACACGTGCGCGGACAGGCCGGCGTGCCAGCTCGCCCCCGGCGCCGGCGCCCGGAACGGGACGGCGAGCACCCAGACCCGCTCCCCCGGCCCGGCGACCGGCAGCTCGGCGCCCGCCTTCAGCGCAGCCTTCCGGGGTGCCGCCTTCTGGGGGGTCGCCTTCCGGGCGGCCGCCTTCCGCGGCGCTGCCGTCCGGGTGGTCGTCGTGCTGCTGCGGGTCGAGCTGGTGGGGCGCCGTCGGCGTCCGGGCACGGGGTTCTCCTGGGGGTCGACGACCGGTCCGCCCGACGCTACGGGCGCCCACCGACAGCCAGGCGCAGCGACATGTGCTGCGATCAGCGCATGACCGAGGACATCCGCCTGTCGGCCCGCACGCTCGGCGACTCCGGGCCCCGCGTGGTCTTCGTGCACGGCCTGTTCGGCCAGGGCCGCAACTGGACGACGATCGCCAAGGCGCTGGCCGCCGACGGGCACCGGGTCACCCTGCTCGACCTGCCCAACCACGGGCACTCGCCGTGGACCGACCGGGTCGACTACGTCGACATGGCCGAGTTCGTCGCCGCCGAGCTGGCCCAGCTGGGTGAGCCGGTGACGCTGGTCGGGCACTCGATGGGCGGCAAGGTGGCGATGCAGCTGGCGCTGCGCCGGCCCGAGCTGCTGCGCGCCCTCGTCGTCGTCGACATCGCCCCGACCGACTACCCCGAGTCCGGCGGCCGGACCGAGGACCCCGACGAGGAGGCCTCCCCGTTCGCCGCGTTCATCACCGCCATGCAGGGCATGGACCTCGACCGGCTGGAGACCCGGGAGGACGCCGACCAGGCGCTGCGCGCCGCCGTCCCCAGCACGATGGTGCGGTCGTTCCTGCTGCAGAGCCTGGTCCGGGACGGCGTCGGGGAGGGCGACGGCTGGCGCTGGCGGCTGAACCTGGAGACCCTGGCCCGCGACCTGGGCGAGCTGCGCCGGTTCCCCGACCCGCCGCCGGGGGCCAGCTACGAGGGCCCGGTGCTCTGGATCGCCGGGGCGAACTCCACCTACGTGCTCGACGACGACCGGCCGCGGATGGACGAGCTGTTCCCGACGACCCGGCTGGTGCGGGTGAAGAACGCCGGGCACTGGGTGCACTCCGAGCAGCCCGAGGTGTTCCTGGAGACCGTGCGCAGGTTCCTGGCGCAGGTCGAGGGATGACCACCTGGCCCCGGCCGGTGCCGCTGATCGGCGACGGCACCGCGGCGTCGCAGCGTGCGGCAGACCCCGCCGGCTGGGCGCTGCCGGAGGCCGACCGGGCCGGGCTGTACCGGACGGTCGAGGCCCGCCGCGACGTCCGGCGGTACCGGCCGGACCCGGTGCCCGACGAGGCGCTCACCCGGGTGCTGACCGCCGCGCACCAGGCGCCGTCGGTGGGGCACAGCCAGCCGTGGCGGTTCGTCGTCGTCCGGGACGCCGGCATCCGGGACACCGCGGCCGTCCTCACCGACCGGGAGCGGCTGCGCCAGGCCGCCCAGCTGAACCCGGACGCCGCCGCCCGGCTGCTGGACCTGCAGCTGGCCGGCGTCCGGGAGGCACCGCTGGGGGTCGTGGTCTGCTGCGACCGGCGGACGCCGGCGGCCGGGGTGCTGGGCCGGGCGACCTTCCCCGACGCCGATCTGTGGAGCTGCGCCACCGCGATCCAGAACCTGTGGCTGGCCGCCCGCGCGGAGGGGCTGGGCCTGGGCTGGGTGACGCTGTTCCGGCCCGAGGAGCTGGCCGAGCTGCTGGGCCTGCCCGAGGGCGTGGTCACCCTCGGCTGGCTGTGCCTGGGCTGGCCCGACGAGCGCCCGCCGGCCCCCGGCCTGGAGCGGGCCGCCTGGTCGCGCCGGCAGCCGCTGTCCGACGTGGTCCTGGCCGACCGGTGGCCGGCCGAGGAGGCCGCGCCCGCGCCGCCGCCGTCCCGGCTGCGCAGCCCGGCGCCGGAGCAGGTCGTCGGGGCCCGGGACGGCGCCGACCGGCTGCTCACCCCGCCGGGGTCGCTCGGCGTGCTGGACGGCGCGGTCGCCCGGGCGGTGGCGCTGGGCCGGGGCGACCTCACCGGGGGCGTGCTCCTGCTCGCCGCCGCCGACCACCCGGTCACCGCGCACCACGTCTCGGCCTACCCGGGCTCGACCACCCGGGACGTCACCACCGCTGCGGTCGCCGGGGTCGCCCTGGGCGCCACCGCCGCCCGGTCGGCGGGGCTCGGCCTGGTCGTGGTGGACGCCGGGGTCGCGGGTTCCGCCGTGCCCGGTGCGGTCGCGGCCCGGCCGGTCGGTGCCCGGGGGGACCTGGTGAGCGGGCCGGCGATGACGGCGGCGGACACCGCGGCGCTGCTCGCGGCCGGTCGGGCGCTGGGCGCCGAACACGGTCGGGCCGGGCTGGTCGCCCTCGGGGAGGTCGGCATCGGCAACACCACGGTCGCCGCCGCCCTGGCCGCCGCACTGTTGCACGTGGAACCAGCCGAGGTCGCCGGGCTCGGGTCCGGAGCGGACGCGGTCATGGTGGAGCGCAAGCGGGACGTCGTCGCGGCGGCGCTGGCCCGGGCGGGCACCGACCTGGACCCGCAGACTGCGCTCGCCGAGCTGGGCGGCCCGGAGCTGGCCGTGCTCGCCGGGGTGGTGCTGGGGGCGGCGGAGGCCGGGGCGGTCGTCGTCCTGGACGGCTTCGCCACCGCGGTCGCCGCGCTGGTCGCTGTCCTGCTGGAGCCGGCGGCGCAGTCGGCGCTGGTGGCCGGGCAGCGCAGCCGGGAACGCGGCTGCGACGCCGTCCTGCAGGCCCTCGGGTGCGAGCCGTTGCTGGACCTGCGGCTGCGCGCCGGCGAGGGGGTGGGCGCGGTGCTCGCCGCCGGGCTGCTGCTGCAGGGGCTGCGGCTGCGCCGGGAGACCGCCCGGGTCGACTCCTAGCGCGGTGCGGCGTCCACCCGGATCGCGATGAGGGCGACGTCGTCGTCGGCACCGGCGGCGGGCAGCAGCGTCTGGACCACGCGGTCGCACAGCGCGTCCAGTCCTAGGCCGGCGGCGTCCGAGACCACCTCGACCAGGCGCCCGAGGCCCTGGTCGAGGTCCCGGGCACCGGCTGGGCCGGCGCCGTTCTCGATGAGGCCGTCGGTGTAGAGCAGCAGGGTGGAGCCCGCCGGCAGCGCGCAGCGGTGCTCGGGGCGCGGCTGTTCGGGCAGCACGCCCAGCGGCAGCCCGACCGGGTCGGTGAGGACGTCGACGCGGCCGTCGGCGTGCAGCAGCAGCGGCGGTGGGTGCCCCGCCGAGGACCAGCGGACGGTCCGGTCGGCGCCCGGGTCGCGCGCGATCTGGGCGACGAGGACGGTGGCGAACACCCCGTGCCCGAGGGTGTCGCAGGCGGCGTCCACGGCGGTCAGCACGGCGCCGGCGGCCGTGGTGCCGTCATGACCGGCCATCCGCAGCATCGTGCGCAGCTGGCCCATCGTGGCCGCCGCCTCGATGTCGTGGCCGGCGACGTCGCCGATGATGAGGCTGGTGGCTCCTCGCGCGTCCAGGTAGGCGTCGTACCAGTCCCCGCCGACCAGCTGGGCGTCCCCGGCCGGCTGGTACCGGGCAGCCAGCTGCAGGTTCTCCGGCTGGGGCAGCACCGGTGGCAGCAGCGCCCGCTGCATGGTCTCGGACACCGATCGCTGCCACGCGTAGGCGAGGGCGTTCTCCACCACCAGTGCGGCGCGATCGGCCATCGCGGTGACCAGTTCCTGCTCGACCTCGGTGTAGTACGCCGCCGCACCGGTCCGGGCCACGACGAGCACCGCGATCACCGCACCGCGGCTGGTCAGCGGCGCGACCAGGGCGCTGCGCACCCCCAGCCGGGCGGCGGCGTCCTGCTGGGCGGGGGTGAGCGGCGCGCCGAAGGGCGCGTCGATGAGCTCGACCCGGCCGGTGGCGGCCACGCGGCCCGGGCCCGACGCCTCCCCGACCCGTCGGCCGGCGCCGTGGACCCACTCCTCCAGGACGGCGAGCTGCGCGGGGTCGGAGTGGCGGACGGCGACCGGGGAGAGGCTGCCGTCGCGCTCCACGATGCAGACGTAGGCGAGGTCGCCCAGTGCCGGGACGGCCAGCCGGGCGATCGCCTGCCAGACGTCCGCGGGCTCCAGACCGGAGGTGAGCAGGTCGCCGATGCGGGACAGCAGCGCAGCCCGGTCGGCCTCTGCCCGTGCCTCCGCGCGGGCCAGCTCGGCCTGGGCGGTGGACACCCGGAGCGCGACCTCGCGCGAGGCGATGGCCGCGAGGTCCTCCAACAGCTCGACGTCGCCCGCGGTCCACTCGTGGACGTCGGTGTCGACCACGCAGAAGCTGCCCAGCACCTGCCCGTCCGGGGTGTACACCGGGAAGCCGGCCCAGGCGCGGACGCCCACGCCCCCGATCGAGGTGAGGTCCCGGGTCCGCTCGTCGGCGGTCACGTCGACCAGCACCATCGGGCTCCCGTCCAGCACGTGCTGGCAGAAGGACTCCTCGACGGTGGTCTGACCCGGGCTGTCGGGGCCCGTGCCCTGGTGGCTCAGCCAGTAGGCGCGCTCGTCGTCGACGACGGTGAGGAGGGCCAGCGGCGCCCCGGTCAGCCGCCGGGCGAGGGCGGTCAGCCGGTCGAAGGACTCCTCGGCAGCGCCGTCGAGCAGGTCGGTGGCGTGCACGGCGGCCACCCGGGTGGGGGAACCGATGATCTCCTGACCGGTCACCGGGCAGGACGCGGAGCGGCTGCCGGGATCGGAGGGTGCACACCAGCAGTGAACACGACGCGGTCGACGGTCGGGGACCGTGCGTGAGGAGGATGACGAGCCGGTGCGGGACGGCCATCCTGGTCCGGTGTCCGACGAGTGGGTGCCCGCCCGCCCGCACCCGGCGCTGCGCCCGTTCATCGCGAGTGCGGTGGGCTACCGGTACGGCGGGTCCGCGTCCGGGGTGCACCGCGGGCTGCCCTCGCCGTCCCTCACCTTCGTGGTCACCCTGGACGAGCCGCTGGTGCTCGCCGCGCACCCCGATCCCCAGCAGGCGCCGGGCCGCTACGACGCACTGCTGGGTGGGCTGCACACCCGCCCGGCGCTGATCACCCAGACCGGGTGGCAGGCCGGCGTCCAGCTGGCGCTCAGCCCCTTGGGTGCGCGGGCACTGCTCGGCCTGCCGGCGGGCGCGCTGGCCTCCCTCGACTGCCCGGTCGCCGACGTGCTCGGCACCGACGGCGCCGAGTTGATCGACCGGGTGCGGTCCGCACCGGACTGGGCGGGCCGGTTCGCCGCCCTGGAGCACGTCCTCCTCCGCCGGCTGCAGGCGGACAGCGTGCCGGCGCCCGAGGTCGTGGAGGCGTGGCGGCTGACCCTCGCCTCCGGTGGGCGGCTGCGGGTCGCCGACGTGGCCGGGCGGGTCGGGTGGTCCGAGCGGCACCTGCTCACCCGGTTCCGCGCCGAGACCGGGCTGACCCCGAAGGAGGCGGCCCGCGTCGTCCGGTTCGACCGGGCTCGGCGGGCGCTGGCCGCCCGGGTGGCCGGCGGTGGCCCGCCCGACCTGGCCGCGCTCGCCGTCGCCACCGGCTACGCCGACCAGGCGCACCTGACCCGCGAGTGGCGGGCGTTCAGCGGCCTCCCGCCGACCCGGTGGCTGGCCGCGGAGTTCGGAATCGTCCAAGACGGCCGGACGCCGGTGTCGACACCCTGAGCCCATGACCGACACCACCACCGCTCCCCCGCCCACCGTCTGGCCCGCCTTCCGGGCCCGGGACGCCCGGGCGGTCATCCGCTTCCTGGTCGACGCCCTCGGCTTCGAGGAGACCGCCGTGTACGGCGAGGGCGACGTCGTGCAGCACGCCCAGCTGAACTGGCCGCCCGGCGGCGGGGTCATGCTCGGCTCGGTGCGCGACGACGGTGGCTGGACGGTCGCCCCGGGGAGTACGGGCTGCTACCTGGTGAGCGACGACGTCGACGTGCTGTTCCATCGCGCGGTCGCAGCCGGCGCCGAGGTCTTCCGGCCACTGCAGGACACCGACCACGGCGGGCGCGAGTTCGCCGTCCGCGACCCGGAGGGCAACCTGTGGAGCGTCGGGAGCTACCGGGGCGAACCTCGCCGGGGATGAGACCCGCCCGCTCTCCGCGCGGGCACCGGGCTCATCCGTCGGGAGGGTCGGTGCTGTCCGCCGCGACGATCGGCTCCTAGGGTCGAGGGCGTCCGGCCCGTCAGGGCGGCTCCGCACACGCGGCGATCACGGGGGACGAGCAGATGAGCCAGGACGACGGCGCCCAGCACCCGGGGCAGCAGGGCAACGTGAACCCGTCCTACGGCAGCCCAGGGCCGCATCCGCCGCAGTACGGCCAGTTCCACGGTCCGCCTGGTCCGCCTCCGGGGCCCCCCTACGGCCCGCCGGGGGCGCCGTACGGCCCGCCCCCGTACGGCTACGGCTACCCGCCGCCGCAGCGCACCAACGGGCTCGCGATCGCCTCCATGGTGCTCGGCATCGTCTGGCTGTACTGGATCGGCAGCATCCTCGCCCTGGTCTTCGGCTACGTGGCGAAGAAGCAGATCCGTGAACGCGGTGAGGGCGGTGACGGCATGGCGACCGCGGGGATCGTCCTCGGCTGGGTCGGCATCGGCGTCCTCGCCATCCCCCTGGTGCTGGCCGTCTCGGCCGGCCTCAGCTGAACAGGCCGCGGACGTCGTCGGCGGTGAGCGCCCCTGAGGCGAGTGCGCCGTCGCCGACGACGCGGGAGAACAGGGCCTGCTTGCGCGCCTTGAGCTCCATCACCTTCTCCTCGATCGTGCCGACGGCCACCAGCCGGTAGACCATCACCGTCTTGTCCTGCCCGATCCGGTGCGCCCGGTCGACCGCCTGCGCCTCGCTGGCCGGGTTCCACCAGGGGTCGAGCACGAAGACGTAGTCGGCCTCGGTGAGCGTGAGCCCGAACCCGCCGGCCTTGAGGCTGATCAGGAACACCGGGGCGCTGCCGGTGCGGAACTCCTCGATCCGTGCGTCCCGGTCCCGGGTCCGGCCGTCCAGGTAGACCCAGTCGATGCCCTCGGCGGTCAGCCGGTCACGGATCGAGCCCAGGAAGCGGGTGAACTGGCTGAAGACCAGCACCCGGTGCCCCTCGGCGACGACCTCGCGCAGCTGGTCCAGGAACGCGTCGGCCTTGCTGGAGCGGACGTCGGCGTACGCCGGGTCGATCAGCGCCGGGTCCAGGCTCAGCTGCCGCAGCAGCGTGAGCGACCGGAAGATCGTCATCCGGTTCTTCGACATGTCCTCGACCAGGCCGAGCACCTTGCTCCGCTCGCGCTGCAGGTGGGTCTGGTAGAGCTTCTCGTGCCGCGGGTTCAGCACGACCTCGAGCACCTGCTCCTGCTTGGGCGGCAGCTCGGCGGCCACCATCTCCTTGGTCCGGCGGCGCATCAGCGGGCGGATCCGCCGCCGCAGCACGGCCAGCTTCTCCGCGTCACCGTCCCGCTCGATCGGGATCCGGTAGAACTCGGTGAACCGCTCCGGGTCGGGGAAGAGCCCGGGCGCGACGATGGACATCAGCGCCCAGATGTCCATCACGCTGTTCTCCAGCGGCGTCCCGGTCAGCGCCAGCTTCACCGGCGCCGGCAGCATCCGCGCGCACTGGTAGGTGCGGGCCTGGTGGTTCTTCACGAACTGCGCCTCGTCCAGCACCAGCCCGCGCCACGGCAGCGACGTCCAGGAGTCGGCGTCGATCCGGAACAGCGCGTACGAGGTGACGACGACGTGCGCGCCGGCCACCCGGCCGCTCAGCGTGGTGCCGGCCTTCCGCTCGGTCTCGTCCACGGCCACCACCCGCAGCCCGGGGGCGAACCGGGCCGCCTCCCGGGTCCAGGTGGAGACCACGCTGGTCGGCGCCACCACCAGCACCGGTGCCGCGTCCAGCTCGCCGGCCTCGTGCGCCCGGCACAGCAGCGCGAGGGTCTGCAGCGTCTTGCCCAGGCCCATGTCGTCGGCGAGCACCCCGCCGAGCCGGTGGTCCCAGAGGAACGACAGCCAGCCGTAGCCCTCGCGCTGGTAGGGCCGCAGCTCCGCGACCAGGCCGGCCGGCGCGGGCGGCGGCTCCGCGGTCTCCGCGTCGATCAGCCCCCGCACCTCGCGGGTCCAGCGATCGCTCTGCTCGGTGACCACCCCGAGCCCCAGCAGCTGCTCCCAGAGCCCGGCGGAGAAGCGGCTGACCTGCACCTCGTCCCCGGGCAGGTCCCGCAGCTCCCGGGCCTCCTCGATCAGCAGCCGCAGCTGCTCGAACTCCGGGCGCTGCAGGGAGAACCAGGTGCCGCTGATCAGCGCCAGCCGGGTGCGCCCGGCGGCGAGCGCCGAGAAGAGCGTCGCGAACGGCACGTGCTGGCCGTCCATCGTCACGGTGATCCCGAGGTCGAACCAGTCGGACTCCCGGCTGTCCCGCGCGGCGAAGCTGATCTGCGGCGCCGAGGTGGTCTGCCGGTAGGACGTCGGCGTGCCGACCACGGTCAGGTCGACGCCGGGGTCGGCACGCAGCGCCGGGAGCACCTCGGTGGTGAACTCCAGCGCCTCCATGCCGGCCAACTCGACGTGCGCGGCCAGCCGGCGCTCCGGCGTCCACAGTTCGGCGACCCCACCGACGGGGCCGGGCAGCGCCTCGACCAGCAGCTGCTCGGCGACCAGGTCGCGGCCGTCGGCCGGGCCGGCCTCCGTGCCCGGGGTGTAGGACCGGTCGCCGTACCGCACCGACCAGGCCACCGTCACCGTCGCGTCACCGGGGTAGCGCACCTCGGCGGCCAGCCTCGGGGGCGGGACGTCGGTGATCTCCACCGAGCCGTCGGCGGAGATCACCGGCACCGCCTGCCGCAGCCCCGGGTAGAAGTCGCGGCGGAACCGGTCGACGTCGCCGGCCGGGATGCCGATCACCCCGCCCCGCGCTACCAGCCCGGCCAGCACCGGGGGCACCGGGGAGTCCAGCCGGGCGAGCACCAAGCCGGGCGCACCGTCGGGTGCCTCGTCCCGGGCCGGGCCGTCGACGGTGACCCCGTGCGGGGGCATGCCGAGGAAGGAGAGCGCCGCCGGTGGGACGGCCCGTCCCTCGACCCGCAGGACGGCGGACAGCTCGGTGCGGTCGCCGCTGTCGCGCAGGTCGACGGCGACGTCGGCCTCACCCTCGGCCAGCACCACCGGCCGGGGGGACCGGTCGGCGGTCACCAGCGGGACGCCGTCGGCCACCGCCTCGGCCAGCAGCCGCCACAGCCCGGGGCCGAACTCGTGCAGATACACGTCGACCGGGGCGTACGAGTAGAACTGGTTCCGCGCGGCCTGGTGCGTGGCGTGCAGCGCGCGCATCGCCGCGACGTGCGCCGGGTCCCAGCCGGCCCGGCTGTTGTCGTACTGCAGTTGCCGCCAGGAGATCCCGGTGCGCACCCACTGCCCCCGCTTGCCCGGGACCACCGGCCGCAGCCGCACCAGCCGCTGCCGGGTGCCCGGTGCGCCGACCGAGCTCCGCCCCTGGCCGGGGGCCTGCTCGACCAGCTCGAACTGCAGCCCGATCGGCACCGCCGTGCGCGGCCTCCGGTCGGCGGCCGCGGCCACCAGCTCCTCGAGCTCCTGCTCCCACCCGCCCGCCACCGGGGACGCCCGGAGGCTCGACCGCAGCGACAGCAGGACGGCGACCGCGTGCTTGCAGTCGTCGCCCACCGGGCACGTGCACGCACCGGCCCAGCCCACCCGGCCGCCGTCGGTCCGCACCACCGTCGTCCGGTAGGGCTCGGGCGCGCCGCCCTGGACCAGCCCGGTCAGCCGGCGTGCGTCGTCGGCCAACCGGACGTCGAGGACGCCGCGGGCGACGTAGCGGCGGGCGCGGTCGAGCACGTCGGCCCCGACGGCGTCGACCAACGCCGCGTCGGTGACCATCTCCCGCCAGTCACCGAACACCCGGCCAGGCTACGGCGGGGCACCGACAGGGTGGCCCAGGTCGCGGTGACCGGGCGCTCGGCGCGAAGATCAACGCATGAGCTCCGACCGCGCCGGCCAGCCGGCCCAGCCCTCCGACCTGGTCGACGTCCCGCACCTGGTGACCGCGTACTACACAGTCGAGCCGGATCCGCACGACGTCGCCCAGCAGGTCACGTTCGGCACCTCGGGGCACCGGGGCTCCTCGCTGGACGGCGCGTTCAACGAGCCGCACATCCTGGCCACCACCCAGGCGATCTGCGAGTACCGCGCGCAGCAGGGGTACGACGGCCCGCTCTTCGTCGGCCGGGACACCCACGGGCTGTCCGAGCCGGCCTGGGTGAGCGCCCTGGAGGTGCTGGCCGCCAACGACGTCACCGTGCTCGTGGACGCCGCCGACCGGTACACGCCCACCCCGGCGGTCAGCCACGCGATCCTGCGGGCCAACCAGGGGAAGACCTCCGGGTTGGCCGACGGCATCGTCGTCACCCCGTCGCACAACCCGCCCCGGGACGGCGGCTTCAAGTACAACCCTCCCTCGGGCGGCCCGGCCGACACCGACGCCACCGGCTGGATCGCCAAGCGGGCCAACGAGCTGCTCGCCGCCGGTCTCGACGGGGTGCGGCGGACCCCGATCGCCCGGGCCCGGGCCGCGGCGCAGTCCTACGACTTCCTCGGCACCTACGTCGACGACCTGCCGCAGGTGCTGGACCTGGAGGCGGTGCGCAGCGCTGGGGTGCGGATCGGTGCCGACCCGCTCGGCGGGGCGAGCGTCGACTACTGGGGCGCCATCGCCGAGCGGCACGGACTGGACCTCACCGTCGTCAACCCGCTGGTCGACCCGGCGTGGCGGTTCATGACGCTGGACTGGGACGGCAAGATCCGGATGGACTGCTCCTCCCCCTCGGCGATGGCCTCGCTGATCGGCGCGAAGGACCAGTTCCAGATCGCCACCGGCAACGACGCCGACGCCGACCGGCACGGCATCGTCACCCCCGACGGGGGGCTGATGAACCCCAACCACTTCCTCGCCGTGGCGATCTCCTACCTCTTCAGCCACCGCGATGGCTGGGGCGCCGGAACGGCGGTGGGCAAGACGCTGGTGTCCTCGTCCCTGATCGACCGCGTGGTCGCCGACCTCGGCCGGCGGCTGGTCGAGGTGCCGGTCGGGTTCAAGTGGTTCGTGCCCGGCCTGCTCGACGGGTCGGTCGGCTTCGGCGGCGAGGAGTCGGCCGGGGCGTCGTTCCTCCGTCGTGACGGCGGGGTGTGGACGACGGACAAGGACGGCATCCTGCTCGCCCTTCTGGCCTCGGAGATTCAAGCCGTCACGGGAAGCTCGCCCTCGGGGCTGCATGCGTCACTGACGCAACGGTTCGGCGAGTCGGCGTACGCCCGGGTCGACGCCGCGGCGACCCGGGAGGAGAAGGCTGCACTCGGCAAGCTCTCCCCGGACGCCGTCACCGCCACCGAGCTGGCCGGCGAGCCGATCACCGCGAAGCTGACGACGGCGCCCGGGAACGGTGCAGCGATCGGCGGGCTGAAGGTCACCACGGAGAACGCCTGGTTCGCCGCCCGCCCCTCGGGCACCGAGGACGTCTACAAGGTCTACGCGGAGTCCTTCAAGGGCCCCGACCACCTCGCCCAGGTCCAGGAGGAGGCCAAGGCCGTCGTCTCCGCCGCCCTCACCCCCTGACCCCCCCTTGCTGACCACCAAAATGGCCATTTTGGTGGTCAGCGGCCGGCCAGGGCGTCGCGGACGCGGCGGACGACGGAGTCCAGGTCGTGCAGGTCCGGAGCGCTCAGCCGGATGACCCGCCAGCCTGCCGCGACCAGGACGGCGTAGCGCTGGTCGTCCGACACGATCTTCTCCGCGTCGAAGTGGTGGGCACCCTCGTACTCCACGATGAGCTTCGCCTCCGGCCAGGCGAAGTCGACCTTGGCCAGGAACTCGCCGCGGTGTTGCACGTGGAACTGCGGCACGGGCGCGAGTCCGGCGAGCACCAAGGCCACCCGGACCTTCGACTCCGGTGCGGACTCCGCCCGCGGGTCGACGAGACCGAAGGCCCGGCGGACCTTCGTCACGCCCCAACGTCCGGTCCCACGCTCAGCCAAGTGCTCGAGTTGGGGAAGGCGGACCGACTCGGCCCGGACCATCGCGTCCAGGGCGGCCACGGCTGTGCTGAGTGGCTCCAGTGCAGCGACGTCCCATGCAGTCCGGAGCGCGGTCGTAACGGGGACGTGGTCCACCAGCTCGGCGTCCGTCGTGGCCAGGTCGGTGCGGTGCACCCGCACCTGCCGTGGGCCCTTCCACTCAACCTCGGCCGGCCGGACGACGGTCACCGGCTCGTGCACGCCGGCGAATGGTGCACCGTGCCACGCAGCTGCGGAGTGCCCGCCGATGGCGGTGCCCGCGGGGAGGAGCAGCGCGACTCCGCACGCGCGGAGTCGGTGGTCGACGTCCAGCGCGGGATCTGCGTAGACGCCCTGGACCAGCCGCCGGTACCCGAGGGAGCGCAGTCGCTCGCGGGTCAGCCGGCCCTCGGCGATGGCGTGGCTGCCGATGAAGACGCCGGTGAGGTGACGGTCGCGGGGCACCGGCAGAGAGTGCCGGGTGGGAGGTCGTCCTCGCTGTCGCCGTCCACAGGCTCCTCGACCCCACCACCAAAATGGCCATTTTGGTGGTGGGGGAGGTCGACGTCGGGGCCCGGACGCACGGCAGGCCCGCCGGAGCGGACTCCGACGGGCCTGCAGTGCCGACGAGAAGGCGTCAGCTGACGTCCTCGTCCACCCAGTCGAGCGACTTCGTGACCGCCTTCTGCCAGTTGCGGTAGTAGCGCTCCCGCTCGTCGGTGGGCATCTGCGGGTCCCAGCGCTTGTCCTCGGCCCACTTGGCGGTGAGCTCGTCCAGGTCGGACCAGAAGCCGACGGCGAGCCCGGCGGCGTAGGCCGCGCCCAGCGCCGTCGTCTCGGGGATCTTCGGCCGGATCACCGGGACGCCGAGCAGGTCGGCCTGGAACTGCATGAGCAGCTCGTTGCCGACCATCCCGCCGTCCACCCGGAGCTCGGTGAGGTCGACCCCGGAGTCGGCGTTCATCGCGTCCAGCACCTCGCGGGTCTGGTATGCGGTCGCCTCCAGGACGGCGCGGGCCAGGTGCCCCTTGTTGACGAACCGGGTCAGCCCGACGACGGCGCCGCGGGCGTCAGAGCGCCAGTGCGGGGCGAACAGCCCGGAGAACGCCGGGACGAAGTAGGAGCCGCCGTTGTCGTCGACCGAGCGGGCCAGGTCCTCGATCTCCGGGGCGGTCTTGATCATCCCCAGGTTATCCCTGACCCACTGCACCAGCGAGCCGGTGACCGCGATCGACCCCTCCAGGGCGTACACCGGCTTGGCGTCCCCGAGCTGGTAGCACAGCGTGGTGAGCAGCCCGTTCTCCGACGGGACGGCCTCCTCGCCGGTGTTGAGCAGCATGAAGTTGCCGGTGCCGTAGGTGTTCTTGGCCATGCCCTTGGTGAAGCAGACCTGGCCGAACGTCGCCGCCTGCTGGTCACCGAGCGAGCCGGCGATCGGCACCCCGGCCAGGAAGCCGGCCTTGCGGCCCTTGCCGTACTCCTCGGAGTTGGAGCGGATCTCCGGGAGCATGGACATCGGGATGCCCATCTCCTCGGCGATGTCGGCGTCCCAGGCGAGCTTCCGGTAGTCCATCAGCATGGTGCGGGAGGCGTTGGAGACGTCGGTGAGGTGCAGCCCGCCGTCGGCCCCGCCGGTCATGTTCCAGATCAGCCAGGAGTCGATGGTGCCCATGAGCAGCTCGCCGCGCTCGGCCTTCTCCCGGGCGCCGTCGACGTTGTCCAGGATCCAGCGGACCTTGGGGCCGGCGAAGTAGGTGGCCAGCGGCAGGCCCACCTTGTCCTTGTACCGGTCGGCGCCGCCACCGAGGGCGCCGAGCTCCTCGCAGATCTTGCCCGTGCGGGTGTCCTGCCAGACGATCGCGTTGTAGACCGGTTCCCCGGTCGCGCGGTCCCAGACCACCGCGGTCTCCCGCTGGTTGGTGATCCCGACGGCGACGATGTCGGAGGTGCCGGCGTCGCTGCGGGCCAGCGCCTGGCCGACCACCTCGCGGGTGTTCCGCCAGATCTCCATCGCGTCGTGCTCGACCCACCCGGCGCGCGGGAAGATCTGCTCGTGCTCCTTCTGGCCGACGGACACGACGGCGCCGTCGTGGTCGAAGATCATGCACCGGGTGCTGGTGGTGCCCTGGTCGATGGCGGCTACGTACTGGGCCATGCGAGTTCCTCCTACAGAAGGAGGGGCCAAAATCGCGACTTTGGCCCCCGGAAGGGGTCGGGTCAGACGTTGACGTGGGAGAGCAGGCCGGCGAGGACGGCGCCGATGAGCGGGCCGACGATCGGCACCCAGGCGTAGCCCCAGTTGCTGTTGGTCTTGCCACGGATCGGCAGGACGGCGTGGGCGATGCGCGGCCCCAGGTCACGGGCCGGGTTGATCGCGTACCCGGTCGGGCCACCGAGCGAGGCGCCGATGCCGACGACGAGCAGGGCGACGGCCAGCGGGCCGAGCTGGCTGGGGGTGTCGCCGAACCGCAGGATGATGTAGACGAGGACGAACGTGCCGACGATCTCGGTCACCACGTTGTCCTTGACCGTGCCGATGGCCGGCCCGGTCGCGAAGGTGCCCAGCTGGGTGCCGGCGGCGTCCGGGTCGTTGTAGTGGCCGTAGTAGGCCAGGTAGGCCACCACGGCGCCGAGGAAGGCGCCGACCAACTGCCCGGCGAAGTAGACGAACGTGCTCGCGACGCTGACCTCGACGCCGGGGGCGTACGTGTCGGTCCCGCTGACGAGCAGGCCGACGGTGACGGCCGGGTTGATGTGTGCCCCCGAGGTCGCCCCGGCGAAGACGCCGGCGAAGACGGCGAGCCCCCAGCCGAAGATGATGACGATCCAGCCGCTGCCGTTGCCGTTGGTCTTGGGCAGCACGACGTTGGCGACCACGCCGACGCCGAGCAGCAGCAGGATCCCGGTGCCGAGTACTTCACTGCCGAAGACGGTCCACAGACCGACGGTGTCCACGAGTAGGCGCTCCTCACGACGGGCCCGCGGCATCGCGGACCGGGCGGATCGGTGACGGGCCTGTGGTGGCGATCACCACACGTCCCGTCGTGCGAGGACCGTAGGAGCCTGGATGTGAGCTGGACAACAGTCGGAGTCCGACATGGTCGTACTGGTCAGATCAGGGCGCTCCCCAGGCGATGCTGAGCTCCACCGCGCGCTCCCAGCACCGGTACTCCGCGGTCAGTGCCTGGGCCCGCTCGGGGCTGGGCGTCCACTGCGCGGACCGGTGCCAGTTCCGGCGCAGCGCCTCGATGTCCGACCACACCCCGACGGCGAGGCCGGCCGCGTAGGCCGCGCCCAGGGACACCGTCTCCCCCACCATCGGCCGCACCACCGGGGTGTCCAGCGCATCTGCCACGAACTGCATGAGCAGGTTGTTGGTGGTCATCCCGCCGTCCACCCGCAGGGCCGGCAGTGAGAGGCCGGAGTCGGCCGCCATCGCCTGCACCACGTCGCGGGTCTGCCAGCCGGTGGCCTCCAGCACCGCCCGGGCCAGGTGCCCCTTGGTGACGTAGGAGGTCAGCCCGGCGACCAGGCCGCGGGCCTCGCCCCGCCAGTGCGGGGCCAGCAGGCCGGAGAACGCCGGGACGACGTAGCAGCCGCCGTTGTCGGCGACCGTGCGCGCCAGGGTCTCCACCTCTGCGGCCGAGCCGATCAGGCCGAGCCCGTCCCGCAGCCACTGCACCAGCGCCCCGGCGACGGCGACCGACCCCTCCAGTGCATAGCGCGGCGCCTCCCCGGCCAGCTGGTAGGCCACCGTGCTGATCGACCCGGACCGGGTGCGCACCAGTTCGGTGCCGGTGTTCTGCAGCAGGAAGCTGCCCGTGCCGTAGGTGCACTTGGCCTCCCCGGGCGCGAAGCAGGCCTGACCGAAGAGCGCCGCCTGCTGGTCGCCCAGCGCCCCGGCGATGGGCAGGGACCGGTTGAGCGCGGTCGCCTGCCCCAGGATGCCGACCGAGGGCCGGATCTCCGGCAGCATCTCCGCCGGGATGTCGAAGAAGGCCAGCAGGTCGGGGTCCCATCGGCAGCTGCGCACGTCCATCAGCAGGGTGCGGCTGGCGTTGGTCACGTCGGTGACGTGGACGCCGCCGTCCGGCCCGCCGGTGAGGTTCCAGATCAGCCAGGTCTCCATCGTGCCGAACAGCAGCTCACCGCGTTCGGCGCGCTCGCGGGCGCGCGGCACGTGGTCGAGGATCCAGCGCAGCCGTGGGCCGGAGAAGTAGCCGGCGATCGCCATCCCGCTGCGCTCGGCGACCAGGCCGGCGTCGGGTCGGGCGGCCAGTTCGGTCACCAGGTCGGCGGTGCGGGTGTCCTGCCAGACCAGCGCCCGGGTGACCGGCCGGCCGGTGACCCGGTCCCAGACCACGGTGGTCTCCCGCTGGTTGGCGATGCCCAGGGCCACGACGTCCCCGGCGTCCGGCACGTCGCCGAGCACCTGCGCGGCGGTCCGCTGGGTGTTCGCCCAGATCTCCATCGGGTCGTGCTCGACCCAGCCGGGGCGGGGGAAGTACTGGTGGTGCTCGCGCTGGCGGACGGCGACCATCCGGCCGCCCCGGTCGAAGACCAGCGACCGCGTCGACGTCGTCCCCTGGTCGACGGCGAGCACGTACCGGTCAGGCACTGCTGTGCCCCAGCTCGCGGGAGACCGCGTGCGCGGCGTCGGTGACCATGGCCAGCAGCAGGCTGCGGGGCGCGCCGCGGCCGTCGAACAGCGAGGTCAGCGGCCCGCTGACGCCGAGCGCAGCGACCACCAGGCCACCCGCGGACCGGACCGGTGCGGCGATCGCACCCATCCCCTGCTCGTGCTCACCCCGCTCGGCCGCCCAGCCCTGCGTGCGGACCTCGGCCAGCTCGGCCGGGGGTGCGGGCGCGTACGCCAGCAGCACCTTGCCGAGCGCGGTGCTCCGCGCGGGCAGGGTGGTGCCGACCTCCAGGACCTGCGCGGAGTCGTCGGGGCGGAAGACGTGGTGGACAACGACGACCTCCGTGCCGGCGAGGGTCGCCAGGCGTACCGCGTGCCCGCTGCGGGCGGCCAGGGCGTCGGCCCAGTTCGAGGAGCGGGCCCGCAGCTCGTTCACGTCGAGCGGCGTGCCGAGCCGGAGCAGTCCGGGGCCCAGGGCGTAGCGGCCGGTGGCCGGGTCCTGCTCCACGAAGCCGACGCTCAGCAGGGTGCGGAGGAGGCTGTGCGCGGTCGTCTTGGCCAGCCCGACCGCCGCGGCGATGTCGGTGACCCCGAGTCTGCCGCCGGAGCCGGCCACCACACGCAGGATCGCCGCTGCCCGCTCGATGGACTGCACGGTGCCCGGCACGACGCCCGACGCTAGGCCATCGCGGGCCCCGATGGTGACCCAGCACACCTGGGTTGTCCGACCATGTCAGACAGCGGGCGTCGACGGCCTTCCCGCCGCCGACCTACCGTGGCACCGTGCGCCGTCGTCGGCGATGGCCCGTACCGAGGAGTTCACGATGACGGCAGTCCGCCCACTCGGTCCCGAGCAGCGCGCCCAGGCCTGGGCCGACCTCGCGGCCGGCGACTTCGAGGTCCTGGTGATCGGCGGCGGGGTGACCGGCGCCGGTGTCGCGCTGGACGCCGCCACCCGCGGGCTCCGGACGGCGCTGGTCGAGGCCCGCGACTTCGCCAGCGGCACCTCCTCGCGCTCCTCCAAGCTCTTCCACGGCGGGCTGCGCTACCTGGAGCAGTTCGACTTCGGGCTGGTCCGGGAGGCGCTGCACGAGCGCGACCTGTCGGTCAACCGGATCGCCCCGCACCTGGTCAAGCCGGTGCCGTTCCTCTACCCGCTCACCCACCGCGGCTGGGAGCGGCCCTACGTCACCGCCGGGCTCGCGCTCTACGACGGGCTGGCCCGACTCGGCGCGCTGTCCGAGCCGATGCCCGGGCAGAAGCACCTGACCCGGACCGGCGCCCGCCGGATGTTCCCCGCGCTCAAGCCCGACGCGTTCGTCGGCGCCGTCCGCTACTACGACGCCCAGGCCGACGACGCCCGGCACACCCTGACCGTGGCCCGCACCGCCGCGGCCTACGGGGCGACCGTGCTCAACTCGGCCGAGGTGGTCTCCTTCGAGCACGCCGGCGGCCGGGTGGTCGGGGCGCGCGTCCGCGACGTGGAGACCGGGAACGAGGTCGACGTCCGCAGCGAGGTGGTCGTCAACGCCACCGGGGTCTGGACCGACGACATCCAGACGCTGGTCGGCGGCCGCGGCCGGTTCCACGTGCGGGCCAGCAAGGGCGTGCACATCGTCGTCCCCCGCGACCGGATCAACGGCGAGGCCGGGCTGATCTTGCGCACCGAGAAGTCGGTGCTGTTCGTCATCCCGTGGGGCAGTCACTGGATCATCGGCACGACGGACACCGACTGGGAGCTGGACAAGGCGCACCCGGCCGCCAGCCGGGCCGACATCGACTACATCCTCACCCACGTCAACGAGGTGCTGTCCGTCCCGCTGACGCACGACGACATCACCGGGGTCTACGCCGGGCTGCGCCCGCTGCTGTCCGGGGAGAGCGAGTCGACGAGCCAGCTGTCCCGGGAGCACGCCGTCGCCCGGCCGATGCCCGGCGTGATCTCCGTCGCCGGCGGCAAGTACACGACGTACCGGCCGATGGCCGCCGACGCCGTGGACGCCGTGGCCGAGGACGTCACCCGCCGGGTCCCGCCGAGCGTCACGGAGAACATCCCGCTGGTCGGCGCCGAGGGCTACGCGGCGATGGTCAACTCCCTCGACGGGCTCTCCGACCGCTGGGGCATCCCGCGCTTCCGCGCCGAGCACCTGCTCAACCGGTTCGGCTCGCTGACCCCCGAGGTGCTCGACCTGGCCGCCGACGCACCCGAGCTGCTGGACCCGGTGCCCGGTGCCGAGGAGTACCTGATGGTCGAGATGGTGTGGTCGGCCGCGCACGAGGCCGCGCTGCACCTGGACGACCTGCTGGCCCGGCGCACCCGGATCTCCATCGAGACCCCGCACCGCGGGGTGGAGTCCGCCGAGCCGGTCGCCCGGGCGGTCGCCGGCGTGCTCGGCTGGGACGAGGAGCGGATCGCCAGCGAGGTGCAGAGCTACACGGCCCGGGTGGAGGCCGAGCGGCGGTCACAGGAGGCGACCGACGACCAGGAGGCCGACGCCGCCCGGATCGCCGCCCCGGACACCCGCGCCGTCGCCGTGGGCCGCGCCCTCGGCTGACCCGGCAGGCGGCTGTACGAGGCCGCCGTCTCCCTGCGGGGAGGCGGCGGCCTCGTCGCGTCCGGCGCCGGGAGAGTGACCCATCTCGCCTCCCGATGCATCGGTGTATCCAATACAGTTCTGCATCGTGAGCGACGTCGACCTGCAACGGCCCAAGCGCCGTCGTGAAGCAACCGTCGAGCGGCTGCTGGACGCCGCCCTGCAGACCTTCGCCGAGCAGGGCTTCGCCGCGGCCAGCGTCGAGGACATCTGCAGCCGCGGTGGGTTGACCCGCGGTGCCTTCTACTCCAGCTTCACGTCCAAGGACGAGCTGTTCGAGGCGCTGATGACCCGCGAGGTCGAGCGGGACCTCGCCCGGGTCGCCGAGCTCCTCACCGGCCTGGCCGATGAGCCGGACCCGCTCGCCGCCGCGGTCGACCGGGTGCTGGGCGCCTTCCGCTGCGACCGCACCTGGGCGCTGGTGGTCACCGAGTACACGCTGCACGCCGCCCGGAACCCCGAGGCCGCCGAGGTGCTGCGCCGGCACGACGAGCAGGTCGGCAGCCGGCTCGCCGACCTGGTCGACCGGATGGCCGCGGAGGCGGGGCTGGTCTTCACCCTGCCGGCGGCCGACCTCATCGGGGCGGCCACCGCGTTGCTCAGCGGGCTCACCGTCATGTCCCTCACCGCGCAGGGCGACCTCGAGCCCCTGCGCCGCACCGCCCTGCTCTCCCTCGTCCGCGGTGCCGTGTCGAGCACCCCGACCACCCCCTGACCCGGCTGAACCCAGGAGAACCGATGTCCACCCTGCTCTACCGGATCGGCCGCGCGGCCTATCGCCGTCGCGGGCTCTTCTCCGTGGCCTGGCTCGCGGTCCTCGGGCTCGTCGTGGGGCTCTTCCTCACCATCGGCGGGGAGTTCGACGACGAGTTCACGATCCCCGGCTCGGAGTCCCAGGCCGCGCTGGACCGGCTCGACGACGTCTCGCCCGCAGCGGCGGGGGCCGGTGCACAGCTGGTCTTCGTCGCGCCCGAGGGCGCCACGGTCGCCGACCCCGAGTACGCCGCCGCGATCGCGGAGACCGTGGCCGCCGCCGGCCAGGTCGACCAGGTCGCCGCCGTGCAGGACCCCTTCGCCACCCAGTCGATCAGCCCGGACGGCCGCGCGGCCCTGGCCCCGGTGCAGTACTCGGTGCCGCCGCCCGAGCTCGGGGAGAACGCGCTCGAGGACCTGCAGGCGGCCGCCACCGCCGCCACGGACGCGGGCCTGCAGGTCGAGGTCGGCGGGGCCGCCTTCAACACCGGTGCGGTGACCGTCGGCCCGCTGGAGCTCATCGGTGTCGCTGTCGCCGTCCTGGTGCTCGTGATCACCTTCGGGTCACTGCTCGCAGCCGGGATGAACCTGCTGACCGCGCTGGTCGGGGTGGGCATCGGGCTCACCGGGCTGCTGGCGACGTCCGGGATCATCACGCTGTCCTCGACCGCCCCGACGCTGGCGCTGATGATCGGCCTGGCGGTCGGCATCGACTACACGCTGTTCATCCTGTCCCGGCACCGCAGCCAGCTGGCCGCCGGCATGGACCCCGAGGAGTCCGCCGGGCGGGCCGCCGGCACCGCCGGTTCCGCGGTCGTGTTCGCCGGTCTGACCGTGATCATCGCGCTGTCCGGGCTCGCCGTCGTCGGCATCCCGTTCCTGACCGTGATGGGCCTGGGCGCCGCGGGGACGGTGCTGGTCGCCGTCCTGGTCGCGCTCACCCTGCTGCCCGCGCTGCTGGGCTTCGCCGGCGCCCGGCTGGTGCCCAAGCCCGGTTCCCGCGCCGCCCGGCGCGAGCACGCCCTCGCCGAGCACGCCGGGGCACCGGCGCGCACCGGCGGCGCCCGGTGGGCCGCCTTCGTCACCCGCCGTCCGGTGCTCACCGTCCTGGTCACGGTCGTCGGCCTGCTGGTGATCGCGATCCCGGCGCTGCAGCTGCGGCTGGCCCTGCCCGACGCCAGCACCGCCCCCGAGGACAGCACCACCCGGCAGGCCTACGACGCGGTCAGCGAGTACTTCGGCCCGGGCGCCAACGGCCCGCTCATCGTCTTCCTCGACGGACTGGACCCGGCGACCGCCGAGCAGACGGCCGGCCAGGCCGCGGCGGCGATCGGTGGCACGCCGACCGACCAGCCCGGGGAGTTCACCGGCGGGCTGGACGACGTCGCCTACGCGCTCCCCCAGGTGCTGGCCGACGGCACCGCCGCGATCGTCCAGGTGGTGCCGGAGAGCGGTCCGCAGGACGAGGCGACGACCGCGCTCGTGGCCGACCTGCGCGACCTCGCGGACGACCTGGAGGCCGACACCAGCGGGGACGTGACGGTCACCGGGCAGACCGCCGTCGCCATCGACGTCTCCGACCGGCTGGGCGGTGCCCTGCTGCCGTTCACCCTGGTCGTCGTCGGCCTGGCGCTGGTCCTCCTGCTGCTGGTGTTCCGCTCGATCCTGGTGCCGATCAAGGCCGCGCTGGGCTTCCTGCTCTCGGTGGGCGCCTCGTTCGGTGCCGTCGTCGCGGTCTTCCAGTGGGGCTGGCTGATGGACGTCTTCGGCGTGCCGGCCACCGGCCCGGTGATCAGCTTCATGCCGATCCTGCTGATGGCGGTGCTCTTCGGCCTGGCCATGGACTACGAGGTCTTCCTCGTCTCCCGGATGCGGGAGGAGTTCGTGCACGGGGCCGCTCCGCGGGAGGCGGTGGTCGCCGGCATGCGGCACGCGTCCCGGGTGGTCGTCGCGGCGGCGCTGATCATGTTCTCGGTGTTCGGCAGCTTCGTGACCATCGAGGACGTGACCGTCAAGGCGATCGCCTTCGGCCTGGCGGTCGGCGTCCTGGTGGACGCCTTCGTCGTCCGGATGACGCTGGTGCCCGCGGTGCTGGCCCTGCTGGGTCGCTCGGCCTGGTGGCTGCCGCGCTGGCTGGACCGGCTGCTCCCCGACCTGGACGTCGAGGGTGCCAAGCTCGGCCGGACCGTCGAGGTCGAGCGCACCCCCGAGCCGGTGGGCAGCTGAACGGACCCGGGTCCCGGTTCCACGTGGAACCGGGACCCGGGGGCAGGATGGGGCCGACGGCGAGGAGGCCTGACGTGAACGAGTTCGATCTGGTGCTGCCGACGGCGGTCGACGTCCGCGAGGTCGGGATGCGGGACGGGCTCCAGCTGGAAGATCCGGTCCCCCTGGCCGGCAAGCTGGCCATGCTCGAGGCCCTGGTGGCCACCGGTGTCCGGCGGATCGAGGTCACCTCCTTCGTCTCGCCGAAGGCGGTGCCCGCCCTGGCCGACGCCGACCAGGTCGCCGCCGAGCTGCATCGTTTCGACGGCGTGCACTTCTCCGCCCTGGTGGCCAACCCGCGGGGCGCCGTCCGCGCGGTCGACGCGGGGATCGCGCACCTGGAGTACGTCGTCTCCGCCGCCGACTCGCACAGCCGCGCCAACGCCGGCCGCTCCACCGCCGAGGCGGTCGCCGCGGTCGGGGAGATCGCCGAGCTGGCCCACGGCGCCGGCGGCTCCCTGGAGGTCATCGTCGCCACCGCCTGGGACTGCCCGTTCGACGGGCGGACGCCGGTGGCCCGCACCGTGGACGTCACCCGGGCCGCGGTCACCGCCGGCGCCGACCAGCTCTGCCTGGGCGACACGATCGGCACGACCACCCCGGCCCGCGTCGTCCGGCTGCTCGACGAGGTCCGCCGGGCCTGCCCGGGGGTGCCGCTGGGCGTGCACTTCCACGACACCCGCGGCACCGGCCAGGCCAACGCCCTGGCGGCCCTGCAGGCCGGCATCACCCAGCTCGATGCCTCGGTCGGCGGCCTGGGTGGGTGCCCGTTCGCCCCTGGCGCCAGCGGCAACATCGCCACCGAGGAGCTCGTCTACTGGCTGGCCGACGCCGACGTGGCGACCGGCATCGACCTGGACGCCGTCCTGGCCGCGGCCGCGGTCACCGAGCGGGCCGTCGGCCACGAGCTGCCCAGCTCGCTGTTCCGGGCCGGGGGCCGCAACGAGCCCCGCGGCGCGGTCCTGCCGGCCTGACCATGGGTGACCGGTCGCACGGTGCCCCACCGGGTCGCGCGTGATGGGATCGACGGTGTGAACCCAGGCGCGGACGTCCCCCCGGCAGTGGTCGACCCCTCGGTGATGCGGGACGTGCTCGGGCACTTCGTCTCCGGCGTCACCGTGGTGACGGCGATGACCACCGACGGCCCGGTGGGCTTCACCTGCCAGTCGTTCAGCTCGCTGTCCCTGGACCCGCCGCTGGTCGCCTTCGCCCCGGCCCGCACCTCGCGCACCTGGCCGCTGCTCCGCGAGGCCGGCAGCTTCTGCGTCAACGTCCTCGCCGACGAGCAGAGCGGCCTGTCCCGGCAGTTCGCCCGCTCCGGCACCGACAAGTACGCCGGGGTGCAGTGGGCACCGAGCCCGCACGGCGCTCCCGTGCTCGCCGACGTCGTCGCCTGGATCGACAGCGAGCTGTGGGCCGAGTACGACGGGGGTGACCACACCATCGTCGTCGCCCGGGTGCTGGACCTCGGCGCCGACGCCTCTCGCACGCCGCTGCTGTTCCACCGCGGCGCCTACGGTCTCCAGCAGGCCCGGCTGGACCCCGAGGAGCGCTGAACCCGAGGAGCCCTCAGACCCGCTGGCCGAAGCGCAGGGCGAGCACGGCGACGTCGTCCCGGCGGTCCGGGTCCGCGCCGACGGCGTGCAGGCACAGCGCGGCCGGGTCGTCGTCGACCGGCGCGTCGCGCAGCCGCTGCACCAGTGCGGCGATCCCCTGGTCCAGGTCCTCGCCAGGTCGCTCGATCAGCCCGTCGGTGTAAGCCACCAGCGTCGCCCCGGGCGGGATGCTCACCGCGCGGGACTGCCGCCGGTGCAGCACGTCGACGCCGATGAGCATCCCCGTGATCCCGTCGAGCATCTCGACCGTGCCGTCGACGTGGCGCAGCATCAGGGGCGGGTGCCCGGCGTTGGCCAGCTGCAGCCGCCAGGGCTCGCCCTCGGCGCTGGGCCGCTCGACCCGGCCGTAGATCATCGTCGCCATCCGGGCCACGTGCAGGCCCTGCACCAGCCGGTCGACCCGGCCGAGGATCTCCCCCGGGTCGCCCTCGCCGGCGTCCCAGGCGCAGGCCCGCAGCAGACCGCGCAGGTGCCCCATCGCGGCGGCCGCGGCGACGTCGTGCCCGACGACGTCGCCCACGGCCAGCCCCACGCTGCCGTCGGGCAGGTGCAGCAGGTCGTAGAAGTCACCGCCGACGTCGGCGGCGCTCGACGCGCTGAGGTAGTGCGCCGCGGCCTCGACGCCGGGGATCTCCGGCAGCTCCGGCAGCAGGGACCGCTGCAGGGTCTCGGCGACGGTGTGCTCCTGCTGGTACAGCCGAACGTTGTCCATCGCCATGGCGGCCCGGCGGGAGAGGTCCCGGGCCAGGTCGACGTCGTCGGCGCCGAACCGCCGCGCCTGGGTCTCGGCGACCAGGGTGAGTGCGCCGAGCGTGCGACGGCGGGCGACCAGCGGCACGGTGAGCTGCGAGGAGGTGCCCAGCTCGGCCATCACCTCGCGCAGCGCGGGGTCGGGGGCGGCCGCCAGCAGGATCTCGTCGGTGATCTCCGGGACGAGGACCGGTTCGCTGGATCGGAGGACCCGCCGGATGGGGGCGGCGTCGGGCAGGTCGGCGATGCGCAGCGCGGCGAAGCGGCGCAGCTCCTCAGTCAGCCCTCGCCGGTGGGCGGAGGAGGTACCGGTGACCGCGCCGTGCTCGTCGACCAGCGTGAGGAAGACCCAGTCGGCCAGCAGCGGCACGCACAGCGAGGCCAGCCGGTCGAGCAGGTCGTCCATGTCCAGGGTCGCGCTGAGGGTGCTGGTGGCCTCGGCCATCAGCGCCAGCCGGCTCTGTGCCCGCTCGGCCTCGACCCGGGCGGCGTCGGCGGCAGCGTGGGCCTCTTCGGCGTCGCGGCGGGCGGCCTGCTCGGCGGCGAACGCGGCCTTGCGGTCGTCCTCGACCCGCACCCGTTCGGTCACGTCGGTCTGCACGCCGACGAAGCTGACCAGCTCGCCCTCGCCGTCGAACACCGGGCTGATCGACAGCTGGTTCCAGAAGGCCGTGCCGTCCTTGCGGTAGTTCAGCAGCGTGGTGGTGACCGGCTGCTCGTCGCGCAGCGCCTGGCGCAGGTCGGCGATGGCCTTCTCCTCCGTCGCCGGGCCCTGCAGGAAGCGGCAGTTGCGCCCGACGCTCTCCTCGTAGGTGTAGCCGCTGATCCGGGTGAAGGAGGGGTTGACCCACACCAGCGGGTCGTCCTCCTGCCGGGGGTCGGTGATGGTGAAGGCGATGTCGGTGGCGACGACGGCGCGCTCGCGCAGCGCCTGCAGCTGGGCCTCGGGGTCGGCCGCATCGGTGGGCCCGTCGAGCTGCAGGAAGACCACCAGCGACATCCGCTGTTCGCTGTCGTCCCGGGACAGCGGGAAGCCGCTCACCCACAGCACCTGGTCGCCGTCGAGCTCCTCGTCGGCGGCCCGCCGTTCGTCCGAACTGCGCCGGGGGTTGAGCCGGACGGCCTCGCCGGCGACCAGCCGGCCGGCAGCGACATCGGACAGCGGTCCGGCAGACCGCGCCAGTGGTGCACCGGACAGGTCGGTGAGGCCGGCCGAGGCCCCCCAGGTGTCGACGCCGACCGGCAGGCGCACGTTCCCGGCCAGCTCGATCGCCGCGGAGTTGGCGTAGATCACCGTGCCAGCGGCCTGGTCGATGACCAGCACGGCGACCGGGACGTCGGAGAGGACACCGGGCAGCGCCGCCTGGGCGCCGCGGTGGGTGTCGGTGCCCGCGACGATCGCCTCGGCGGCCCCGACGACCGATGCCTGCTGGCGGCTCTGCTCGTCCTGGTCGGACGAGGCCGGGAGGACCTCGGTCAACGCTGCGGCGGCCTCGGGTGGCACCTGACGGGTGCCCGGGCCCCCGGGTCGTCTGTCTGACGGCACCGAGTGATTTTAGGAGATGCGCATCGGTTGCGCACCACGGAGTGTCGTCGGCCAGGCCGGTGTCACCCGTGCGGGTCACCCGGCGTGGGCGGTCCCGCCGGTCGGTGGACGCGCGTCGGCGACCCGGGACTGGTGGCGAAGCCACAGCAGACCGAGCACCGGGAGCAGCAGCGGGACGTAGCCGTAGCCCTGCCCGTAGCCCGACCACACGGTGGCGTCCGGGAACGCCGCCGGGTCCAGCAGGGAGAGCGTGCCCACCACCAGCACGCCGGCCAGTTCGATCGAGCAGGCGACCACGGCGGTGTGGCGGCCACCGCGACCACCGCGGGCCAGCCCGACCGTGGCGATGACGTAGACCACCGCGGCCACGGCCGACAGCAGGTAGGCCAGCGGCGCCTCGTCGAACTGCGTCGACAGCTGGACCGCCGCCCGGGCGCCTGCGGCGAGGGCGAACACCCCGTAGAGCGCGACCAGCACCCGCCCCGGGCCGCGGATCGTGCCCGGGTCGGCGGACGTCCCCTCCGCGGCCGGCCGGCCCAGCGCGCCGCCGCCGTCGGGCGCCCGACCGTCGTCAGCCACCGGTGACCTCCCACAGGTCCAGCAGCCGCCAGAGCATCACGGCGACGGCCAGCGCGGCGACCCCGAGCACCGTCCCCGCCCAGCGGGTGGGATCGGAACGGGCCCAGAGCAGCCCGGCGATCGGCAGCAGCACGACGCTGAGCAGGTAGGCGAGGAAGGTGGCCAGGTCCTCGGGTCGGTCCCCGCCCGCGAGCGCTGCCACCGCCACGCCGAGCTGCACCAGCAGCAGCAGCTCCAGCAGCCCGGCGCCGGCCAGGTGTGCGGTGCCGATCCGGCGGCGCAGCGCCGTGCTCAGCCCACCGAGGGCGGCCAGCACGACGGCGACGACGGTCGCGGCGACGACGAGCGGTGTGCTCACCGGTGGTGGCCGGTCAGGATGGGTGGCACGTCCCCATCCTGCCCGGCGGCCGGATCAGCGGTGCACGGTGGACATGTCCGGGTACCGGTCGCCGGCCGCAGCCCCGGCCGGGGCGGCCTCGTCCAGCGCCCGCAGGTCCTCCTCGGTGAGGACGACGTCGGCGGCGGCCGCGTTCTCTTCCAGGTACCGCACCCGCTTGGTGCCCGGGATCGGCACGACCGCCGGGGCGCCGGCCCGGCCCGACTGGGCCATCACCCAGGCCAGCGCGAGCTGGGTGGCGGTGACGCCCTTCGCCTCGGCGAGCTCGCGGACCCGGTCGACGAGCTGCAGGTTCCGGATGAACGCCGCCCCCTGGAAGCGGGGGTTGCGCCGGCGGAAGTCGTCGGGCTCGAGGTCGTCGATGCTGCGGATCTGCCCGGAGAGGAAGCCGCGGCCGATCGGTGAGTAGGCGACGAACCCGATGCCCAGTTCGGCGCAGGTGGCCAGCACGCCGTCCTCCTCCGGGTCGCGGGTCCACAGCGAGTACTCGGTCTGCAGCGCGGTGACCGGCAGGACGGCGTGCGCCCGGCGGATGGTGTCGGGCGCGGCCTCGGAGATCCCCGCGTGCCGGATCTTCCCGGCCTCCACCAGCTCCGCGAGTGCGCCCCAGGTCTCCTCGATGGGCACGGTCGTGTCGACCCGGTGCTGGTAGTAGAGGTCGATGACGTCGACGCCCAGCCGCTGCAGCGAGGCGTCGCAGGCGCGGTGCACGTACTCGGCACGGCCGTTGATCCGGACGAAGGAACCGTCCTCGCCGCGCTCGTTGCCGAACTTGGTGGCCAGCACCACCTCGTCGCGGCGGCCGGCGATGGCCTGACCGACGAGGCGTTCGTTGGTGAAGGGGCCGTACATGTCGGCGGTGTCGAGGAACGTGACGCCGAGGTCGAGGGCCCGCTGGACGGTGCGCTCGGCCTCGGCCTGGTCTCCGGTGCCGTAGAACTCGCTCATCCCCATGCAGCCCAGGCCCTGGGCGGAGACGGTCAGGTCGCGGAGCATGCGTGTCTGCATGGCCCCACCCTGCCCGCCGGCCAGCGGTCGCAACCCGAGCAGGGCGGTGACCGGCGCCTGGTTCCACGTGGAACGCGTCGGAAACGGCGGTCACCTACGGTGGGCGGGTGACCAGCGCACCCCGGAGGTTGGCCGGCCACCGCACCCGTCGGGCGGCACCCGCGTCGCTCACCAGCCGGTCGTGGCAACAGCCCGCGGCGCACGAGCTGCAGGGGATGCAGGGCGACGTCGTCCTGGACATGGGCTGGGGCCGGCTGGTGTTCGGGCAGACGTTCGCCGACCTGTCCGGCGTGCTGACCGCACTGCGGGCGGAGGAGTCCGGGCGGCGGGACATCTGCGTCTACCCCTGGGACCCGCAGGTGCTGGTGGGGATGGCCCCCGACGAGCTGTTCATCGACCCCTCCTTCGTCTACCGGCTGCCGCTGCACCGCTACCGGCCCCGGGAGGAGGTCATCCGCGGCGTCTTCGTGCGCACGGTGACCTCCGCGGCCGAGATGGACCGGATCAACGAGCTGTACGCCCGAGCGGGCATGGTCACCGGCGACGCCGCCACGATGTGGCGCAACCACCGCACCCGCACCTTCACCTACCTGGTCGCCGAGGACCGGCGCACCGGTCAGGTCATCGGCACGGTCACCGGCGTCGACCACGAGCTGGCGTTCGGCGACCCCGACGGCGGCGCCAGCCTGTGGTGCCTGGCCGTCGACGCGCAGGACGCACCGGCCGGCGCCGGCGAGGCGCTCGTGCGGGTGCTCGCCGAGCGGTACGCGGCCCGGGGCCGGGCGCACCTGGACCTCTCGGTCATGCACGACAACACCGCGGCGATCGCGCTCTACCGCAAGCTGGGCTTCTCCCGGATCTCCGCGGTCTGCGTCAAGCGGAAGAACCCGATCAACACCCCGCTGTTCGCCGCTCCCCCGCCCGGCCTGGCCCAGCTCAACCCCTACGCGCGGATCATCGCCGACGAGGCGCTGCGCCGCGGGATCCGGGTGGAGGTCACCGACGCCGAGTTCGGCGAGCTGCGGCTGGCGCTGGGCGGGCGCGCGGTGCTGACCCGGGAGTCGCTGTCGGAGTTCACCTCCGCGGTCGCGATGAGCCGGTGCGACGACAAGCGGGTGACCCGCCGGATCATGGAGCGCGCCGGCGTCCGGGTGCCCCGCGGCGCCGTGGTGGTCGACGGGGCGGACGCCGCTGCCCAGCAGCTGCTGACCGACTGCGACGCCGTGGTGGTCAAGCCGGCCCGCGGTGAGCAGGGCAAGGGCATCACCGTCGGCGTCCGCGACGAACCGGCGCTGGAGCGGGCCCTCGCGCTGGCCGCCCAGTACTGCCCCGACGTCCTGGTCGAGGAGCTGGTCGCCGGGGACGACCTGCGGGTCGTGGTGATCGACCACCGGGTGGTCGCCGCCGCGCTCCGTCGGCCGGCCGAGGTCGTCGGCGACGGCCGGCAGGACGTCGCCGCCCTGGTCCGGGAGACCAGCCGCCGCCGGCAGCGGGCCACCGGCGGGGAGTCGAGCATCCCGCTGGACGACGCCACCGCCGAGGTGGTCACCGACGCCGGGCACGCCATGGACGAGGTCCTGCCGCGGGGCCAGCGGCTGCGGGTGCGGCGGACGGCGAACCTGCACACCGGCGGCACGATCGACGACGTCACCGACCGGCTGCACCCCGACATCGCGGCGGCGGCCGTGCGGGCCAGCCGGGCCATCGGCATCCCGGTGACCGGGCTGGACTTCATGGTCCCGGAGGTCACCGGGCCCGAGCACGTGTTCATCGAGGCGAACGAGCGGCCCGGGCTGGCCAACCACGAGCCGCAGCCGACCGTCGCCCGCTTCGTCGACCTGCTGTTCCCGGAGACGCGCGGGGCGGACCGCTGATCGGCTACCTCGCCGCTGCCCTGGGCGGGGTGCTCGGGGCGCTGGCCCGCTGGGGCGTGGCCGAGGCGTTGCCCTCCCCCGCCGGGGGGTGGCCGTGGGCCACGCTGCTGGTCAACCTGACCGGGTGTGCGCTGATCGGCGCGCTGCTGGCCGTCCTGCTGGCCCGGCACCCGGACTCCGCGTGGCTCCGGCCGTTCCTGGTCACCGGGGTGCTCGGCGGGTACACGACGTTCTCCGCCTTCGCGGTGGAGACCGTACGGCTGGTCGAGGACGGCGCCGTCCTCCTGGCCGGCGGCTACGTCCTGGTGTCGGTCGTCGGGGGCGTGCTGGCGGTGGCCGCCGGACTGACCGCCGGCCGCGCGGTGGTGAGCCGGCCGTGACGGTGCTGTGGGTGGCGCTGGGGGCGCTGGCCGGTGCGCCGCTGCGGCTGTTCGCCGACCGGGTGGCCACCGCCCGCCGGGGCCGGGGCAGCGTGGTGGGGACCCTGGCGGTCAACGTGCTGGGCAGCGCCGTCCTCGGGGTGCTGCTGGGCCGGTCCGACGTCTCCCCCGCCGTCCTCGCCCTGGTGGGCGCCGGCTTCTGCGGCACGCTCACCACCTTCTCCACCTTCGGCTGGGACGTCGTCCGGCTGGTGGAGGAGCGCGCCGTGCTGCGGGCGCTGGGCTACGTCACGGCGTCCCTGCTGCTCGGGCTGGGCGCTGCGGCGGCCGGGTTCCTGCTCTCCCGTTGAGCCGCGATGCGCGCCTGGTGGGGCGCGTCACCTAGGGTCGGTGCGGGATGAGTGGATCAATGCGCACCGGAGGAGATCAGGTGGAGGCCGACAGCCCGGTGGTGGTGGTCGCCAACCGCCTGCCCGTCGATCAGGTGACCGACCCCGACGGGACGACGCGCTACCAGCGCAGCCCCGGCGGCCTGGTCACCGCGCTCGAGCCCTTCGTCGCCGGCCGCGGTGGCGCCTGGGTCGGCTGGTCGGGCGCCGCAGGCGATGCCCCGGAGCCCTTCGAGTCCGGCGGGATGTCGCTGGTCCCGGTGCCGCTCACCGAGGAGGAGGTGGACCGCTACTACGAGGGGTTCTCCAACGCCTCGCTGTGGCCGCTGTACCACGACGTGGTCGAGAAGCCGGAGTACCACCGCGCCTGGTGGGACGCCTACGTCCAGGTCAACAAGCGGTTCGCCGAGCGGGCGGCCGAGGTCGCCGCCGAGGGCGCGATCGTCTGGGTGCACGACTACCAGCTGCAGCTGGTGCCGGCGATGCTCCGCCAGCGGCGGCCCGACCTGACCATCGGCTTCTTCCTGCACATCCCGTTCCCGCCGTACGAGCTGTTCACCCAGCTGCCGTGGCGCTCGGCGATCATCGAGGGCCTGCTCGGCGCCGACCTGATCGGCTTCCAGCAACCGTCCGCGGCGACCAACTTCGTCAACCTGGCCCGGCGGCTGCACGACCTGCCGACCAAGGGCGGCACGATCAGCTACGAGGGCCGCACGGTCACGGCCAAGGCGTTCCCGATCTCCATCGACGTGTCCGCCTTCGACGAGCTGGCCCGCACCCCGGAGGTGCTGGCCCGGGCGGCGGAGATCCGCGAGGAGCTGGGCCAGCCGGACAAGATCGTGCTCGGCGTCGACCGGCTCGACTACACCAAGGGCATCGGGGTGCGCCTGGAGGCGTTCGAGGAGCTGCTCGAGGACGGCGCCCTAGAGGCGCCCTCGACGGTCCTGGTGCAGGTGGCCACCCCCAGCCGCGAGCGGGTCGAGCACTACGTGACGATGCGCGAGACGATCGAGCAGCAGGTCGGGCACATCAACGGCGTCTACGGCTCGATGGCCGGGCCGGCCGTGCACTACTTCAACCAGTCGATGCCCCGCGAGGAGCTGGCCGCGATGTACCGGGCGGCCGACGTCATGCTGGTCACGCCCTATCGCGACGGGATGAACCTGGTCGCCAAGGAGTACGTCGCCGCCCGCGGTGACGGCGGCGGCGTGCTGGTGCTCAGCGAGTTCGCCGGGGCCGCCGCCGAGCTCAAGCAGGCGCTGCTGGTCAACCCGCACGACATCGCCGGGGTGAAGGCCCAGCTGCTGCGCGCGCTGCGGATGGAGCCGGCCGAGAGCGCCAAGCGGATGAAGGCGATGCGCCGGCACATCACCAAGCACGACCTCGACCACTGGGCCAGCTCGTTCTTCGAGTCGTTGCAGGCCCAGGCGTGAGCGCGTCGCTGGACGCCGCCCTGGCGCAGGCCCTGGACCACCTGGCCTCGTCCCGGCCGCTGCTGCTGGCCAGCGACTACGACGGCGTGCTGGCCCGGCTGCGGGACGACCCGGCGGCGGCGGTGCCCGAGCCCGGCGTCGGCGACCTGCTGGCCCGGCTGGCCGCCGTCGACGGGGTGACCGTCGCCCTGGTGAGCGGCCGCGGGGTCGCCGACCTGCAGGCCACCAGCGGGCTGACCGGACCGTTCCGCTGGGTGGGCAGCCACGGCGCGGAGTTCGACGGGCCGCTCACCGGTGACCTCGCCGTCCGCCGGGACGAACTCGCGGCGGCGCTCGCCCCGCTGGTCGAAGCCGTCCCCGGCGCCCGGCTGGAGCACAAGCCGGCCAGTGCCGCGGTGCACGTGCGCACCGTCGCCGACCGTGCCGCGGCGTCCCGGCTGCTCGCCGAGGTCGCCGCCGGCCCCGGTGCCGACCCGGCGCTCACCGCCAAGCCGGGCAAGGACGTGCTGGAACTGGCGGTCACCGACGCCGACAAGGGCTCGGCCCTGGTCCGGCTGCGCGCGGAGCTGGGTGCCCAGGGGGTGCTGTACCTCGGGGACGACGTGACCGACGAGGACGGCTTCCGCGCCCTGGCCCCCGACGGCGTCACGGTCAAGGTCGGTGACGGTGACACCGCCGCAGCCCACCGGGTGCCCGACCTGGACGGTGTGCGCGCCCTGCTCGAACGGCTGGTCACCGCCCTGCACGCCTGAACGAAACCGTCCCACCGGCCTCACCAGGCCCTTTCCGTTCCCTGCTCCCCCACTGTGACCGCCGGCCCCCTGGGTCGGCGGTCACAGTCGTTCCCGGCGCTGCCGATTCGTCACATCACGCCGTGGTCTCGCCACCTGACCTGGTCAGACGCTGATCCGCGGCCATTGTCGACATGGGAATGAAACACCATTTCTGACCCATGGAATGACAATTCAGAAAAGGCGAGTGCTCGCTTGGAGTTCACCTTCAGGTGGTCCGGCGGGCGCCGATGAAGCCATCGCTGTGCGGGGCACGCCCCACGGCGCACCAAGGGGAAGAGGCAGGCGTGGAAGGTCTGGACGACATCGTCGAGGAGTTCCTCGTGGAGAGCCACGAGAACCTCGACCAGCTGGACCAGGATCTGGTCGCACTGGAGCAGGACCCCCGTTCACGGGACCGGCTCTCGAGCATCTTCCGGACCATCCACACGATCAAGGGCACCAGCGGGTTCCTGGCCTTCAACCGGCTGGAGGAGGTCGCGCACGTCGGGGAGAACCTGCTGTCCCGGCTGCGGGACGGCGCCCTGGAGCTGACCCCGGTCCGCACCGACGCACTGCTGCACATGGTCGACACCATCCGGGCACTGCTCGCCGCCATCGAGGCCTCCGGCGGGGAGGGCTCCGTCGTGGTCGCCGACACCGTCGCCACGCTCAGCGCCGTCCTCGAGGACGCCCCCGCCCCGGTCGCCGTGCCCGAGCCGGAGGCCGCGCCGGCCGTGGCCGAGGTGCCGGCTGAGGTGCCGGCCGAGGAGCCGGTCGAGGCCCTGGCGGCCCCGGCCAAGCCGGCCCCCGCCAAGCGCGCCGCTGCCAAGAAGGCGCCGGCCAAGAAGGCCGCGCCGAAGACCCCCCGTGTCACCAAGGCCGCCGCACCGGCCGTCCCGAAGCCGGCTCCTGTGCCGGCCGCCGAGATGGTCCCGGCCGCACCGCCCGCGCCGGCTCCGGCCGTCGACGTCCCGAAGGAGGTCCCCATGGAGGTCCCGGTGGCCGAAGCCCCCGCCCTGCCCCCGACCGCAGCCGAGCTCGTCCCGGAGCCCGGTGAGGAGCGCGCCGGCGCACAGCCGGGCCGCCGGGCCGTGGCCGACAGCACCATCCGGGTCGACGTCGACCTGCTCGACGCCCTGATGCTGCTCGTCGGCGAGCTCGTGCTCACCCGCAACCAGATCGTCCAGTACGTCGGCCGGCAGACCGACCAGGACCTGGTCCGGGCCTCCCAGCGGCTGAACCTGATCGCCAGTGAGCTGCAGGAGGGCGTCATGAAGACGCGCATGCAGCCGATCGACCACATCTGGAGCAAGCTCCCCCGCGTCGTCCGCGACCTCGGTCTGCAGTGCGGCAAGTCGGTCCGCCTGGAGATGGAGGGCCGGGAGACCGAGCTGGACAAGACCCTGCTCGAGGCGGTCAAGGACCCGCTGACCCACCTGGTCCGCAACTCCGTCGACCACGGCGTCGAGCCGACCGCGGTCCGCACGGCCGCCGGCAAGCCGGCCGAGGGCGTGCTGACCCTGCGGGCCCGGCACGAGAGCGGCCAGGTCGTGGTCGAGGTGGCCGACGACGGCGCCGGGATCGACCCGGTGAAGATCGGCGCCAAGGCCGTCGAGCGCGGGCTGCTCACCCCGGACGCACTGTCCCGGATGAGCCCCGCCGACATCCTGCAGCTGGTCTTCCTGCCCGGCTTCTCCACCGCCGCGGCGGTCACCAACGTCTCCGGCCGCGGTGTCGGCATGGACGTGGTGAAGACCAACATCGAGTCCATCGGCGGCACGATCGAGGTCGAGTCGGTGCCCGGACGCGGCACCTGCACCCGGCTCCGCATCCCGCTGACCCTGGCGATCGTCCCGGCACTGACCATCGAGTGTGCCGGCGACCGCTACGCCATCCCGCAGATCAGCCTGCAGGAGCTCGTCGCCCTGGACGCCGAGAAGGCCGCGGCCGCCGTCGAGGAGGTCGGTGGGGCGTCGGTCTACCGGCTCCGTGGCGAGCTGCTGCCCCTGGTGCACCTCGCCGACGTCCTGGGCCTGCCCTCGGACCGGCACGACGGCCACGTGGTCATCGCGGTGCTCCGCTCGGAAGGACGCCGGTTCGGGCTGGTCGTCGACCGGGTCATCAACACCGAGGAGATCGTCGTCAAGGCCGTCGGTGGCCAGATGAAGGCCATCGGGCTGTACTCCGGGGCCACCGTGCTCGGCGACGGCGCCGTCGCGCTCATCCTCGACGTCCAGGCGCTCGCCCGCCGGGCGCTGCGCGCCGAGACCGCGGAGCGCCAGGAGGCCCGGGTCGCCGCCAGCGTCACGATCGCCGTCCAGGAGCGCCAGCGGATGCTGCTCGCGGCCATCGGCGGCGGCCGGCGGGTCGCCATCCCGCTGGACACGGTCACCCGGCTGGAGCAGGTGCGCAGCGAGACCGTCGAGCGGGTGGGCTCCCGTGAGGTGGTCCAGTACCGCGGCGCGATCCTGCCGATCGTCCGGCTGGACCGGCATCTGGGCGCCTTCGGTGAGACCGACCGCGAGACGCTCGAGGTCATCGTCTACGCCGACCACGGGCGCAGCGTGGCGATCGTGGTCGAGGAGATCCTCGACATCGTCGACGGCGAGGCCTCGGTGCACAGCGACATCGACGACCTCGGCCTGCTCGGCTCGGCCGTCATCGGCGACCGCGTCACCGAGCTGCTCGACGTCCGGGCGGCCATCCTCGCCGCCGACCCGGCGTTCTACACCACGGCCCCGGCCGCCTTCCCCTCCCCCGATGCGTTCGACGTCGACGGCCTCGGGTCCACCGCTCCCCTGATGGAGGTCTGACCGTGAGCACCGCCACCGAAGCCCGGACCGTCCCGGCGACCAGTCAGCTGGCCACCTTCTGGCTGGACGGCGACCTCTACGGCGTGGAGGTGGAGCACGTCCAGGAGGTGCTGCGCAGCCAGAGCATCACCCGGGTGCCGCTGGCGCCGCCGGCCGTCGCCGGGCTGATCAACCTCCGCGGCCAGGTCGTCACCGCGATCGAGCTGCGCGAGCGGCTGAGCCGCCCGGCCCGGCCGGAGGGTGAGCAACCCGTCGTGATCGTGGTCCGGTTGCACGGCGAGGCGGTCAGCCTGCTGGTCGACAGCATCGCCGACGTCGTGGACGTCGACGTCCGCGACTTCGAGGCCCGCCGGACACGCTCGACGGTGCGGCCCGCGAGCTGATCCGGGGCGCCTACAAGCTCTCCGGCCAGCTGCTCCTCG
>NZ_JAPVBJ010000002.1:290348-548590 GCF_026967985.1 Modestobacter sp. VKM Ac-2984
CCCGCCGGACACGCTCGACGGTGCGGCCCGCGAGCTGATCCGGGGCGCCTACAAGCTCTCCGGCCAGCTGCTCCTCGCGCTCGACGTGAACCGCGCCGTCGGCACCTGAGCACGGGGCCCCGTCCTCCCCGGGACGGGGCCCCGCTTCTCCGCCCCACCCCTCCACCCGATCCGCTCCCTCTCCCCTGGAGAAAGACCATGAGCACCACAGCACTCCCCCCTCGGCGGTTCGGGTGGTTCGCCGACCGGCCGATCGGCGTCAAGATCGGGGCGGTCATCGCCCTGCTCGCCGTCGTCGTCCTCGGCACCAATGCGCTGGCGATCGGCCGGATCAACGACATGCGCGCCGGGCAGGACGCGATCTACACCGAGAACCTCCAGCCGCTGAACGCCCTGTCGGAGATCCAGCGGGCGCACGCCGCGCACCGCGCTCGCACCCTCGAGTACGCGGTCTCCACGCCCGAGCGCCGGGCCGAGCTGATCGAGCAGATGGAGGAGAAGACCGCTGACCTGCAGGCCGGCTACGACGCCTACGAGCCGTTCATCGTCGAGCAGAGCGCGATGGAGAACTTCCTCGCGACCCGTCAGCAGTTCCTCGGCCTGCTGACCAGCCAGCTGTTCCCGGCGGCAGACCGTGGCGACCTGGCCGCCTTCGCCCAGGTGCAGGAGCAGCAGCTCCAGCCGCTGCTGCAGGTCATGGCCGACGAGCTCGAGCTCGAGGGCGTGGCCCAGTCCGAGCAGGCCGCCGCGCGCAACGCCGCGGCCGCCGAGGAGGCCAGCAGCGCCACCACGCTGCTGCTGACCGTCTCGATCGTGTCGATCGTCGTCGCAGCCGGCCTGGCCTTCCTGGTCGTCCGCCGCATCCTCGCCACGGTCGGCTCGGTGCAGCGCTCGGTGCAGGCGATGGCCGACGGTGACCTGACCGTGCTGCCCGAGGCGCGCGACCGGGACGAGATCGGCCAGATGGCCGCGTCGCTCGCCGCCGCGCAGACCAACCTCCGCTCGGTGATGGCCTCCGTCGTCGCCTCGTCCGATGCGGTCGCGGCCGCCTCGGAGGAGCTGTCGGCGTCCTCGGCGCAGATCTCCGCCTCGGCGGAGGAGACCTCGGCGCAGTCCGGGGTGGTGTCGGCGGCGGCGGAGGAGGTCAGCCGGAACGTGGCGACGGTGGCTGCGGGTGCGGAGGAGATGGGCGCGTCGATCCGGGAGATCTCGCAGAACGCGAACGAGGCGGCGCGGGTGGCGGCGCAGGCGGTGGCGGAGGCGGAGACGACCAACGCGACGGTGATGAAGCTGGGTGACTCCTCGCGGGAGATCGGCAACGTGATCAAGGTGATCACCTCGATCGCGGAGCAGACGAACCTGCTGGCGCTCAACGCCACGATCGAGGCCGCCCGGGCCGGTGAGGCCGGCAAGGGCTTCGCGGTGGTGGCGAACGAGGTGAAGGAGCTGGCGCAGGAGACGGCGCGGGCCACGGAGGACATCGCCCGCCGGGTGGAGGCCATCCAGGGCGACACCTCCGGTGCGGTGTCGGCGATCGGTCGGATCAGCGAGATCATCGGGTCGATCAACGACTACCAGCTGACCATCGCCAGTGCGGTGGAGGAGCAGACCGCGACCACCAACGAGATGTCCCGGTCGGTGCAGGAAGCCGCCGGCGGCTCCACGGAGATCGCCACCAACATCACCGGCGTCTCCACGGCGGCGTCCTCGACCACCCAGGCGCTGGGGCAGACCCGGCAGGCCGTGGACGAGCTGTCCCGCATGGCCAGCGACCTCCGCACGACGGTGGCCCGCTTCTCCTACTGACGCCGCCTCTCGTCCCGAGAGGCCCGATCCGCACGACTCCCGCGGCCGCTGTCTCGCCCCCTTCCCCGGGCGAGGCAGCGGCCGCGGTCCTTCTCCCGTCACCCCGCCCCACACGCGCCCCCGGGGGGCGCATCGAGTGACAGCTGAGCGGGCTTCCCAGCGGGTTGATGCCCGCTCAGCTGTCACTCGACGGAGCGCGGCCGTGGGCTGGCGCCCGAGTCGACAAAGGGCCGCGGGGTGTCGGTCGTCGACCATTTCCCACGCCTTCCGCAACACGCCGCATGCATCGGTACCGCGCATTACCGGATCCCCCACCATGGCCCGCGAACCATCCTCAGGAAATGTCAGGACGACGCCGTCCGAACCGATCCGAGGTGTTCCACTCCCCCACCGATCCGGAGAACGCGGCACCTCTCTCTGGAACGGGTGCAATCGATCCCATCCGCCCCGCCACACCGCCCGTTCCTGATCAGGAGACCCGCCATGCGCTCCCCCGCACCGCCCGGCCCATCGAGCTGGTTCGCCGACCGTCGGCTCGCCGTGAAGTTCGGCCTCATGATCGGCGTCGTCGTCCTGGCCTTCGGTGTGCTGGTGACCGCGACGCTGTCCTCGAACGCCAGCGTCCGGGACGCCAGCGCGCACCTGGCGGAGCTGGACCAGGCGGCCGAGCTGGTGCTGCAGCTGGACACCCGGGCCAGTGAGCTGAAGGTGGACGGCCTCAAGGCCCTGGTGAGCCCCACCCCCGCCGACCAGCTGGTCGACGTGACCGACGACGTCGCGACGGCGGACGCGCTGCTGGACGAGCTCCGGGGCGTCCCGCTGACCGGGGCCAGCGCCGCGGCGGCAGCTGCCGTGCAGTCGACCTTCGGCGACTACCAGGAGGGGCTCAGGGCGTTCGTGCAGGCGGCCGTGGCCGACCAGGTCGCCATGCGGGCCCGCTTCGAGGAGATCCAGGTCGCCAACGACCTCACCGACGGGGCGGTCGGCGAGGCCAAGGACGCGCTGGCCGCGGAGTCCGCGGTCGCCCAGGCCGAGCTGGACGCCGCGATCACCCAGGGGGCCCGCACCAGTGAGATCGCCGCAGCCCTGGGGTTGGTGGCGATCCTGGTCATCTGCCTGCTCACCCAGCGTTCGCTGGCCCGGCCCCTGCGGCAGGTCCAGGCATCGCTGGAGGCCATGGCGACCGGTGACCTGACCGTGGACGCCGGCGTCTCGTCCCGGGACGAGGTCGGCCAGATGGCGGTTGCGCTGGGCACCGCGCAAGGGCATCTGCGTGCGGTGATCGCCTCGGTCGCCGCGTCCTCGGATGCGGTGGCGGCCGCCTCGGAGGAGCTGTCGGCGTCCTCGGCGCAGATCTCGTCGTCGGCGGAGGAGACCTCGGCGCAGTCCGGGGTGGTGTCGGCGGCGGCGGAGGAGGTCTCCCGGAACGTGGCCACCGTTGCCGCGGGTGCCGAGCAGATGGGGGCGTCGATCCGGGAGATCAGCCAGAACGCGAACGAGGCGGCCCGGGTGGCTGCCCAGGCGGTGAGCGAGGCGGAGACCACCACGCAGACGATCACCAAGCTGGGCACCTCGTCCCAGGAGATCGGTGCGGTGGTGAAGGCGATCACTTCCATCGCGGAGCAGACGAACCTGCTGGCGCTGAACGCCACGATCGAGGCGGCGCGTGCTGGTGAGGCGGGCAAGGGCTTCGCGGTGGTCGCCAACGAGGTGAAGGAGCTGGCGCAGGAGACGGCGCGGGCCACGGAGGACATCGCCCGTCGGGTGGAGGCGATCCAGGGCGACACCTCGGGTGCGGTGTCGGCGATCGGTCGGATCAGCGAGATCATCGGGTCGATCAACGACTACCAGCTGACCATCGCCAGTGCGGTGGAGGAGCAGACCGCGACCACCAACGAGATGTCCCGGTCGGTGCAGGAAGCCGCCGGCGGATCGACGGAGATCGCCACGAACATCACCGGTGTCTCGGCGGCGGCCACTTCGACCACGCAGGCGCTGGGGCAGACCCGGCAGGCCGTGGACGAGCTGTCCCGGATGGCCAGCGACCTGCGGGGGAGCGTGGCCCGCTTCACCTGGTGAACCCACTCGGCCCACGGCCGGCACCTGATCCGCCTCGAGAGGTGCCGGCCGTCGTCGTCCCGGTGTGTCGCGATGACCCGCGGCGACCATTCCTTCTCACTGCCCCGCCCCTCTGGACATGTCGACAAAGGCGCACCGGAAATCGATTGGTGCACTTTGTGTTGCACACCAGACGACACGCCAGAAAAACGACACCTCGCATTACCGGATCAATCACCATGGTCCTGACTCGCCGATCGCAGATGAATGCTGATCGGTGGAGCGAGCGGTCAGGTCACCAGTCCGACCCCTCCCACCCGCACAGTGCACGCACCCCTCAGGAGAGAACATGTCCGTCAGCCCGCTGGCCCGCTCTGGTTCGTTGTGGGGCGACCGCACCATCAAGACCAAGGTGCTCGCCTCGGCGGGCTTCGCCGGCGTCGTCGCCGCCGGCATCGGCATCCTGGGGATGACGGCGCTCAGTGACTCGGCGGCGTCGGCAGAACAGCTGTACGAGGACAACACGCTCGGCGTGGCCCGGGCTGCGGACCTGGACGCGCTGGTGGGAGACCTGCGGGTCAACCTCCGCGACACGATCCTGGGAGCCGACGCGGCGGCGAACATCGCCGCGATCGAGACGCTGGGTGCTGAGTTCCAGTCCGCGGCGGACGCCTACCGCCAGGTGACGGCGAGCCCGGAGAAGCTGGCCATCCTCGATGAGGTGACCGCTGACATCGCGGCGTACGTCGACTTCCAGCAGGACGTCCTGGTCCCGCTCGCCCAGAGCCAGGACTTCGGGGGCTGGATGAGCCGCAACGCCGCCGAGGGAACCCCCATCGTCACGGAGGCCGAGGCGGAGATCCGTGAGCTGCGCGACCTGGAGTCGGCGGAGGCCGAGCAGGCGGCCGCGGACGTCCGCGCCGACTACGAGGCGCAGCGCACGTTGTCGATCCTGTTCATCGTCGTGGGCATCGGCATCGCGCTCGCCCTCGGCTGGTTCGTCGCCACCGGCGTCGCCCGGGCCACCGCGAAGGTCAAGCACGTGGTGGAGGGCCTGGCCGAGGGCGACCTGACCCGGACCAGCGGCCTCACCACCCGGGACGAGCTGGGGCAGATGGGCTCGGCCCTCGACGCCGCGGTGCACAGCCTGCGCGGGGTGATGGCCTCGGTGGTGGCGTCCTCGGATGCGGTGGCGGCGGCGTCGGAGGAGCTGTCGGCGTCCTCGGCGCAGATCTCGTCCTCGGCGGAGGAGACCTCGGCGCAGTCCGGGGTGGTGTCGGCCGCGGCGGAGGAGGTCAGCCGGAACGTGGCGACGGTGGCTGCGGGTGCGGAGGAGATGGGCGCGTCGATCCGGGAGATCTCGCAGAACGCGAACGAGGCGGCGCGGGTGGCGGCGCAGGCGGTGGCGGAGGCGGAGACGACCAACGCGACGGTGATGAAGCTGGGTGACTCCAGCCGGGAGATCGGCAACGTGATCAAGGTGATCACCTCGATCGCGGAGCAGACGAACCTGCTGGCGCTGAACGCCACGATCGAGGCGGCGCGTGCTGGTGAGGCGGGCAAGGGCTTCGCGGTGGTGGCGAACGAGGTGAAGGAGCTGGCGCAGGAGACGGCGCGGGCCACGGAGGACATCGCCCGCCGGGTGGAGGCCATCCAGGGCGACACCTCCGGTGCGGTGTCGGCGATCGGTCGGATCAGCGAGATCATCGGGTCGATCAACGACTACCAGCTGACCATCGCCAGTGCGGTGGAGGAGCAGACCGCGACCACCAACGAGATGTCCCGGTCGGTGCAGGAAGCCGCCGGCGGATCGACGGAGATCGCCACGAACATCACCGGTGTCTCGGCGGCGGCCACTTCGACCACGCAGGCGCTGGGGCAGACCCGGCAGGCCGTGGACGAGCTGTCCCGGATGGCCAGCGACCTGCGGGGGAGCGTGGCCCGCTTCAGCTTCTGATCCGCCGCTCCACCGGAACAGCAGGGCCGCACGGACCTCAGGTCCGTGCGGCCCTGCTGCGTTCCCCGCCCGGTTGCCCGTGCGGCATGTCGACTCGTCGTCCCTGGTCGACGGTCATCCGTCTTTCTGCAGGTCAGCGGCGCGACACGCCCGGACGATCAACGACCGGGCCGACCTGGTGCCCGACGATCTGCCGGACGAGACCGAGTCACATGCGCCCCACGGGGCCCACGCGTGACCGGCCGCCACGCCACCGACCGACGGACCGGTCGGACCAGCTCGAGCCCAGGAGGCCCCTTCGTGAGCGCACCATCCGTCCTCGCCCGGACGACCGGATCGAGCCAGCGGACGCCGCGCGCCGGCGCGCGTGGCTGGCTGCACGACCGGGGCATCAGGACCCGCATCTTCGCCTTGAGCACCGTCCTGCTCATCGGCCTGGCGGCCGTCGCGATCACCGGGATCACCGGGTCGCACCGGGTGAGCGACCTGAACGCCCGGGCGACGGCGGCCGTGGGGGTCCAGCGCGCCGTCGAGGACGCCCGCTACGACCTCCTGTGGGCCGCCAACTGGCAGAACATCACCGCCTGGCGCGCGCGGGTGGACGGTGGGGCGACCGCGGCCGCTCCCGACGGCGACAACGTGCCGAACTACGAGGACGGCGCCACCGGGTTCGAGGAGCTCTTCGCCATCGACCGTGACCTGCTGGACGCCGACGCCCGCGCCAGCCTGGACACGATCCAGGAGAACTGGACCGCGATGAGCGCCTTCAACGACCAGATCTTCGCCCTCTGGGCGCAGGGCCGGCTGGACGAGGGCGACGCGGTCTCCACCGGGGACAAGTGGGACGTCTTCTACGTGCTCGACCAGGCGATGACCGAACTGGTCGGCTCCGTGGACGCCCGCGTCGCGGAGACGCGCGCCGAGGCCGAAGCGGCCGAGTCGGCGATGGTCCGCAACATGGTGCTGGTCGCCCTCGCCTCGGTGCTGCTCGGCGCCGGTCTGTCGTTCGTGGTGTCCGGCGGGATCGTCCGCGGCGTCCGGGAGATCCAGACCGCTCTGGAGCGGCTGGCCGGGCGTGACCTCACCGTGCGGCTGCCCGTCCGCGGCCGGGACGAGATGGGGCAGATGTCGGCGGCACTGAACACGGCCGCGCAGACGATGGCCGACACGGTCGCGGAGATCGTCGCGTCGGCTGATGCGGTGGCGGCGTCGTCGGAGGAGCTGTCGGCGTCCTCGGCGCAGATCTCGTCGTCGGCGGAGGAGACCTCGGCGCAGTCCGGGGTGGTGTCGGCTGCGGCGGAGGAGGTGTCGCGCAACGTGGCGACGGTGGCTGCGGGTGCGGAGGAGATGGGCGCCTCGATCCGGGAGATCAGCCAGAACGCGAACGAGGCGGCGCGGGTGGCGGCGTCGGCGGTGAGTGAGGCGGAGGCGACGACGGCGACCATCACGAAGCTGGGGATCTCCTCCAAGGAGATCGGTGCGGTGGTGAAGACGATCACTTCCATCGCCGAGCAGACGAACCTGCTGGCGTTGAACGCCACGATCGAGGCCGCGCGTGCCGGTGAGGCGGGCAAGGGCTTCGCGGTGGTCGCCAATGAGGTGAAGGAGCTGGCGCAGGAGACCGCGCGGGCCACGGAGGACATCGCGCGCCGGGTGGAGGCGATCCAGGGCGACACCGGCAAGGCGATCGAGGCGATCGGTGGGATCAGTGCGGTGATCGGGTCGATCAACGACTTCCAGCTGACCATCGCCAGTGCGGTGGAGGAGCAGACGGCCACGACCAACGAGATGTCCCGGTCGGTGCAGGAGGCAGCCGGCGGCTCGACGGAGATCGCCACGAACATCACCGGCGTCTCCGCGGCGGCGTCGTCCACCACGCAGGCGCTGGGGCAGACCCGGCAGGCCGTGGACGAGCTGTCCCGGATGGCCAGCGACCTGCGGGGGAGCGTGGCCCGCTTCACCTACTGAGTGACGCGTTTGGAACAACCTGTCACCGGGCACTGACCGTCCGGCAGCAACGCGCGGAGGTCGCCAGCTCGCTGTCCTGCGAGCGGGTGACCTCCGCGTGGCGCTGTGGCCCGGGCTGCCAGCACGATGGCCTGACCACTTCCCTGGAGGCGACGTGCCCTACTCCCTGGTCAGCGCTGCGACGCTCGGCTTCGACCTCGTCCGTCTGCCCGCCGGTGGCCAGGTCGCCGACGTCCTGGTGACCGGCATCGGTGCCGATGCCGCCACCCTGCACCGGATCGCCGCGGCGCACCCCGCCGCCGGCTGCCCCGACGACGAGCGCGCGGCCCTCGCCGTCCGCGCCCGCCGGGCCCACGAACTGGCCGCCGGCGGCGTCCCGCAGCTGCGCGACCTGACCGCCCCGGCCGGCGAGGACCGGTCCGCCCGCCTGGTCGCCCTGCTGGAGCGCGGCACGATCGGCAACACCCCCGCCCTGGAGCGCCTGGTACGCGACGACGTCCTCGGCCCGGAGCACCCCGTCGTGGCCGACCTCGACCCGGCCGTGACGACCCAGGCCGCCGACGTGCTGGCCGATGCCGCCACCGGCTGGTGGGCCGCGGACGCCCTCGACGCACCGACCCGGGCCGAGCTCACCAGCCCGTTCGCGACCGCGACCGCCTGGGAGCCCGGTCCGCGACCGGACCTCGGACCCGCGGCCCCGGGTGTCGCTGCCTTCTTCGAGGAGCTGCGCGGCCTGGACGAGCCCGGTCGCCGGCGGTGGCGGCTGGCCGTCGACGCCGGGCGCGCCCAGCGCCGTCCCTGGGCTGCGGCGATGCACGGTGCCGCCTGGGCCGCGCACGTCTCCGGCCGCACCCGCACCCTGGCCGCCGTCCAGCTCATGACCGTCGGGGTCTTCGCCGAGGCCGGCTTCTCCTCCCGGGACGGCGCCGAGGGCGTCTGGAACGCACTGGCCGGCTGCGTGCAGGGCCTGGCGATGGCCGACCTGCTGGACGAGGAGTCCCTCGCCGTGCTGGGTGGCCCGTGGGCCGCGGTGACCGGGAGGTCCCTCCCCCTCGAGGGGTGAATCCCGCTCGATCTGCAGTACGCGTCTGAATCCGCTCAAGGCCCGGCACGGGATGCCGATACAGGTCTGGAGCGGCCCACCGGCCGGCACATCGGCTGCGGGGGAACGCGTGGAACAGATCAGGGTGATGGTCGTCGACGACTCCGTCGTCGTCCGCAAGATCGTGACGGACGTGCTGTCCGAGGACCCGATGATCACGGTCGTCGGCACGGCGCCGAACGGCCGGCTGGCCGTGGCCAAGCTCGAGCAGCTCAAGCCCGACCTGGTCACGATGGACATCGAGATGCCGGAGATGAACGGCATCGAGGCGGTGCGGGCCATCCGCAGCCGGGCCGGCGGGCAGGCGTACAGCCGGGTGCCGATCATCATGTTCAGCACGCTGACCGAGCGCGGTGCCTCCGCGACCCTGGACGCGCTGTCCGCCGGTGCCAACGAGTACGTGACGAAGCCGGCCAACGTCGGCAGCGTCGCCCAGTCGATGGAGAGCGTGCGTCAGCAGCTCATCCCCAAGATCAAGGCCCTGACCGGCCGGCCGCAGACCAGCGGCCCCGCGGCCGCCCCGGTCGCCTCGCCGGTCGCCGTCCGTCCGCCGGTGGCGCGCACCCGCGCCCCCAGGGAGCCGGCCGTGCTCGTGATCGGCTCCTCCACCGGTGGCCCCGAGGCGCTCACCAAGGTGCTGCCGCTGCTGCCGGCCTCGCTGCCGGTGCCGGTGCTGCTGGTGCAGCACATGCCCCCCGTCTTCACCCGTCAGTTCGCCCAGCGGCTGGACCGGCTCTGCCCGCTCACCGTGGTCGAGGCCACCGACGGCAGTCCGCTCGTGCCCGGCACCGTGCACATCGCCCCCGGTGACTTCCACCTGACCGTGGGCACCAGTGGGGCCAACAAGCGGACGGCGTTGAACCAGGCACCGCCGGAGAACTTCTGCCGGCCGGCCGTCGACGTCCTCTTCCGCTCGGCCGTGGCCGCCTTCGACGGCGCCGTGCTCGGCGTCGTGCTCACCGGCATGGGCTCGGACGGGCGCATCGGCGCCGGACAGATCCGAGACGCCGGCGGCACGGTCGTCGCCCAGGACCAGGCCACCTCGGTGGTCTGGGGCATGCCCGGTGCGGTCGCCCAGGCCGGCTTCGCCGACGAGGTGCTGCCACTGGACCGCATCGCCGAGGCGATCGTCCGACTGCTCCCGACCCCGCGCCCGGCCGCCAGCTTCGCCGCTGCCCGGGCCGCTGCCCCGATGGGAGGCCGACGATGACCCTCACCGCCACGAGCTTCGACTGGGTGCGCCAGCTGGTGCACCGCGAGAGCGCGATCGTCCTGCAGCCGGGCAAGGAGTACCTGGTCGAGGCCCGGCTGCTGCCGATGGCCCAGCAGCGCGGCATGTCCGGGGTGAGCGAGCTCGTCGAGTCCGTCCGCAACCGGCCGGACCCGGCGACCACCCGGCGGATCGTCGAGGCGCTCACCACGAACGAGACGTCCTGGTTCCGCGACGGTGACCCGTTCACCGCGCTCACCAGCACGGTGCTGCCGCAGCTGCTGGCCGCCCGCCGGCCCGACGAGCGGCTGCAGATCTGGTCGGCGGCCTGCTCCAGCGGGCAGGAGGCCTACACGATCGCCATGCTGCTGGCCGACGCGCTGCCCAACGCCCCCACCCGGGTGTCGATCACCGCGACCGACCTGTCCCAGCAGATGGTGGAGCGCACCCGCGCCGGCCGGTTCAGCCAGCTGGAGGTCAACCGGGGCCTGCCCGCCACGATGCTGGTGCGGCACTTCACCCGCAGCGGCAACGAGTGGGAGATCGCCCCGGCCCTGCGCCGGATGATCACCGCGAGCGAGTGCAACCTCGCCGCCCCGCTGCCCCGGATGGGCCCGTTCGACGTGGTCTACCTGCGCAACGTCCTCATCTACTTCGACCTGCCCACCAAGCAGGCGATCCTGACCCGAGTCCGCCAGCTCATGCGCCCCGACGGGTGGCTGTTCCTGGGCGCGGCGGAGACCACGCTCGGGGTCGACGAGAACTGGGAGCGGGTCGTCCTCGGCCGCGGCTCCGCCTACCGCCCGCGAAAGGGAGCCTGACCGTGCGAGCTCTGGTGATCGACGATTCCCGCGCCATGCGGCGCATCGTCGGCAGCATCCTCAAGGACTTCGGCTTCGAGGTGCGTGAGGCCGGAGACGGCCAGCAGGCCCTCGACGCGCTGCAGGAGGGCAAGGCCGAGGGCTGGGTCCCCGACCTCTGCTGCATCGACTGGAACATGCCGGTGATGGACGGGCTCCAGTTCGTCGTCGCCGTCCGCGCCAACCCCGAGCTCCGCCAGGTGACGCTGATGATGGTCACCACGGAGAGCGAGACGGGCCAGATCGTCAAGGCGCTGGCCGCCGGCGCCCACGAGTACCTGATCAAGCCGTTCACCGCCGACGCGCTCCGCGACAAGCTGGCGCTGCTCGGCCTGCTCCCCGAGGAGGTGTCCGCGTGACCCTGCAGGAAGCCCCGCCGATCACCGCGCTGCTGGACCCGGAGACGGTGCAGAGCATCGCCGACGAGATCTGGCCGACCCTGGTCGGTGACGGTGAGGCGTTCGTCCCCGTCCCGGTCGCACCGCCGGCCGAGGTGGTCAGCGCGTGGGTGACGATCAGCGGCCCGTGGAACGGCGCCGTCGTCCTCACCTGCGCCCCGGCGACCGCCGGCGCGCTCGCCGAGAGCGTGCTGATGACCCGGCCACCCACGGTCGTGGACGACGAGGACGTCGCCGATGCGCTCGGCGAACTCGCCAACGTGCTGGGCGGCAACATCAAGTCCGTCCTGCCGGGGCCCTCCAGCCTCGGCCTCCCCCAGATCGGTTCCGCGCCCACCACCGGGCGGCTGGACGACGTCTGCCGCGTCAACGGTCAGTGGCGCGGACAGTCCCTGACCATCACCGTGCAGGGCGCCACCCAGGCGCTGCACCCGAGCGGAACTGAGGTGCCGCAGTGAAGATCCTGGTGACCGACGACAGCCGTGTCATGCGGCAGATCGTGATCCGCACCCTCCGTCAGGCGGGCTACGACGACCACGACATCGTCGAGGCCGTCGACGGACGCGACGCGTTCGAGAAGGTCGGGTCGGAGAAGCCCGACCTGGTCCTCTCGGACTGGAACATGCCCGAGATGTCCGGCATCGAGTGCCTGGAGGCGCTGCGCGCCTCCGGCTCGCAGGTGCCCTTCGGCTTCGTGACCTCGGAGGGCTCCCCGGAGATGCGGGAGAAGGCGGCCAACGCCGGCGCCCTCTTCCTCATCGCCAAGCCCTTCAACGAGGACACCTTCAAGGACGCCCTGGACGGGGTGATCGCATGACCGCCCCCGCACCGGCGCTGCTGCCCAACCCCAAGGCCGTCCGCGACCTGCTGGAGGGGCTGTTCGGCAAGGACGTCACCGTCTCCCCGGGCGACCCGGTGTCGCTCAACGACAAGCCGGCCGTGGCCGTCTACGTGGACCCGACGATGGCGACCACCGCCCTCTGCCTGGTCGACATCCGGCTCGCCGCCTGGCTCGCCGGGGCGCTGGCCCTGCTCCCCAAGGGCGGGCTCGAGGACGCCATCGACGAGGGCGAGCTCTCCGAGATGCACCTGGAGGTCGTCTACGAGGTGGTGAACGTCGCCGCCGCGCTGTTCAACGGCGGGGGCGTCAACCACTCGAAGCTGCACAAGCTGCACGCTCCGGGGGAGCCGATCCCGGGGGACATCGCCGGCCTCGCCGCGGCGTTCAACCGGATCGACCTCAAGGTCGACGTGGCCGGCTACGGCTCGGGCAACATGTCCATCGTGATGGCGCACTGACCCCCACGACCGACCAGCAGGACCCAGCGACCAGGGGAGCGGGACCGGGCGAGAGCGCCGGACCTGCTCCCCTGGTCGTTGCGTTCAGCGCCAGCGGTAGCCGACCTCCGGACCCCCGCCGACCCGCCCCACGGCGGCGCCGGCTCCTGTGCGTCTCAGCGGCCGCGCGCGGCCGCCTCGCGGACGGCGTCGGTGATCGCCCGGACGCCCTCCTCGGCCCACAGGACCGAGTCGTGGTCGGTGTCGGGGACCTCGCGGGCGGTCACGTGGGCCTCGCCGAGCTGCATCGGCTCCAGCCGCACCTCGTCGTAGAGGCCGGGCACCTCGCCCTGCATGCCGCGGGTGGCCCACAGCAGGGTCGCCGGCACCGGGAGGTCGGTGGTCGCCTCGAGCACCACCTGGTTGCGGAGCATGTCCGCGCCGTCGACCCGGACCGCCTCGTGCGCCACCGCGCTGCGCAGTTCCGGCGGCGTGCCGGTGAGGTCGCGGACGAAGAACGCCGACGCCGGCGGGTGGTCCACCCAGCGGCCGATCGTCGGGTGCTCGGACCAGAACTCCCGGACGGCCGGCAGGTCGGGGAAGGTCCGGTCCAGTCGATCCAGGCTCGCCCCGAGGAACGCGCCGAGCATCGAGTCGGTGTCCGCGGCCGGCGGGACGGCGAAGGGCAGGCCGCCGTCGACCAGCACCAGCCCGTGCACCATGTCCCGGGCCACCCCGGCGGTGGCCAGCGCGGCGACGAACCCGCCCATCGAGTGGCCGACGAGCACGGTCGCGTCAGCCCCGGCCTGGGCGTCGGCGCCGAACCGGTCGAGCAGCGCGGCGATGTCCGCGGCGTGGACGGAGAGGCCGTAGGGGCCGGGGAGCTCGGCGCTGCCGGCGCGGCCCCGCAGGTCGGGCGCGACCACCTCGCACTCGCCGGCCAGTGCGGCCGCGACCGGCCCCCAGACCGCGGCGTTCCCGGTGATGCCGTGCACCAGCACGACCAGCGGGGCCCCCGGGGCGTCGGCCGCCCAGTACAGCGCGGCGAGCTCGCCGCCCTCGACGGGGACGGTGATCTCCTCGGGGGAGCGGGCGTCGGCAGGGGTGCTCACCCCGGCCACCCTGCCGTCCCGGCGGCGAGGTCGCACGTGGAACACGACCCGATCGGGTGCCGCACTACTCCGGGGCGTGCCGGAGCAGGTACCGGCCGAAGTGCGGGACGGTGAAGGCGATCTGGCCGCGCTCGGCGGAGTAGACCAGGCCCTTCTTGATCAGCGAGTCCCGCGCGGGGGAGAGGGAGGCCGGCTTGCGGCCCAGCGACACCGCGACGTCGGAGGTGCCCACCGCGGCGCCGCTCGGCCCGCCGAGCTCGGCCATCGCGTGCATGTACTCGCGCTCGGCCGGGGTGGCCCGGTCGTAGCGGGACCCGAAGAAGCCGACCGCGAGCTCGGCCTCGGCGGCCGGTGCGGCCATCGCGACGTCGTCGGCGGTGATGGGGGAGGCCGCAGCGACGTCCCAGGTGACCTTGCCGTAGGCCTGCACGAAGTAGGGGTAGCCGTCGGCGGCGGCGTAGAGGGCGTCCAGTGCCTCGGTGTCGAACTCGACGTCCTCCCGCTCGGCGGGGGCCAGCAGTGCCCGGTCGGCGGCGGCCCGGTCCAGCCGGTCGATCCGCAGGTAGCGGAAGAGCCGCTCGGAGTAGCTCTTGGAGGCGCTCAGCACCGCGGGGAGGTGGGGGAGCCCGGCGCCGACGACGATCAGCGGCGAGCCCTGCTGGGAGAGCTCGTGGCACGCGGCGCAGATCGCCGAGACGTCGTCGGTCTGCACGTCCTGCATCTCGTCGATGAACAACGCCACGCCCTTGCCGACGTCGGCGGCGAGGCCGGCCACGTCGCTGAGCAGCTCGACCAGGTCGATCTCCATGTCCCCGGAGTCGGCGCGCCCGGAGCTGGCCGGCACGTCGATGCCCGGCTGCCAGCGGTCGCGCACCTTCGCGTCGGCCGGGGCCTGGCGCTGGGCGAAGGCCTTGAGGGTGCCCAGGACGGCGTCGGTGGACTCCTGGTCGGGGTGCCGCAGCTCGCGCAGGGCCATGTGCAGCGCGGCCGACAGCGGGCGGCGCAGCGACTGGTCCGGGCGCGCCTCGATCTTCCCGGTGCCCCAGCCGCGGGTGATCGCCGCGGAGCGCAGCTGGTTGAGCAGCACGGTCTTGCCGACGCCGCGCAGCCCGGTGAGCACCAGGGAGCGCTCCGGCCGGCCACGGGCGATCCGCTCGAGGACGACGTCGAACGCGGAGAGCTCGGTGTCCCGGCCGGCCAGCTCGGGCGGGCGCTGCCCGGCGCCGGGGGCGTACGGGTTCCGCACGGGGTCCATGTCGAGCACCCTATGCCGTTGTCTTGCCATGGCGGTAGAAACCGTTAGACGACGGCATCGACCGCCGTCTCGACATGCATCTGCGGCTGTCTAGCGTCAGCGTTAGACAAACCGATACGGCGTCAGAGAGGTGGTGGTGGGCTCCTCGACGGGTGTCACGCTATCACGGCGCTCGAACACACGTTCGAACCGATGAGCCGGCGTCAGGCCCGGGGCTCTCGGGCGCCGGCCGCCCGCCGGCGACCGCGGACCACGCCGAGCGTCACCAGGGCCAGGGTGAGCGGCACCAGGCTCAGCAGCAGCGGGACCCCGCCGTCCTGGTCGGCCGAGCCCACGGTCGCCCCGATGGACACGTGCAGCACGGTGCCCGGCACCAGTCCCAGTGCGGTCCCGGCGAGGTGGTCCCGCGACCGCATGCCGGACAGCCCGGCGGCGTAGCTGACCACGGTGAACGGCGCGATCGGCGTCAGCCGGCCGACCAGCACCGCGAGGAACCCGCGCTCGGACAGCCGGGCGTCGACCCGGGCCAACCGTGGGCCGGCCAGCCGGGTGACCGCCTCCCGGCCGAGTCGGCGGGCGACCAGGAACCCGGCGGCGGCGCCGAGGGCGCCGCTGGTCAGCGCCAGCGCCAGCCCGCCCCAGAACCCGGCGAGGACCCCGGCCAGCAGGGAGAGTGCTGTGCGGGGCACCGGCGCGAGCGTGGCCAGCGCCAGGCCGACCACGAGGACGGCCCAGCCGAGCGGGCCGACGTCGCCGAGCCAGTCGCGGAGCGCGGCCACCTCGGGGAGGTCGGCCGTGAGGGCGACGGTGCAGCCGGCGGCGATCAGGGCGACCAGCAGCAGGGCTCGGCGCGCGGTCCGGGCGGGCAGTCGGCGCGGCTCGGCGTCCGGTCGGCGGTGCGCCGGGGCCGGGTCCTGCGTCGGCGCACTGGTCATGGCCGCAGTCTCCCAGCGCAGCGCAGCGCAGCGCCCCGCCGGGAGCCGACTCCCGACGGGGCGCGCGATGACCGATCCGGGCGGGCGCCTCTCGGCGAGTGGTCGCACGAGGCGACGAGCACGAGGCGACGAGGGGGTGGGGCCCGAGGGTCCGACCGGACCGGTACCCATCACAACGCCCGGCGCGCTCGATTGTTCCCCGCCGGATTGCGTGGCATGCACCGCAGTCGGCGGTGTCTACCGCTGTCTAGTCACGGCGCGAGAGTCGGTCATACGGCCCGAGTCCCACGGATCGTGATCGCTGGGCGCTACCGTGCCGCCGTGGCCACGATCGGGAAGTTCGCCGTCCGCGTCGTCGTGCTGGCGGCCATCATCTACGCCGTGACCCGGCTCGTCGACGGGATCGAGGTGATCGGCAACCCCACCGGGTTCTTCGGCGAGACCGGCACCTACCTGTGGGTGGCGCTGCTGTTCGCGCTGGTCAACTCCATCATCGGGCCGATCGTCCGGCTGCTGGCGCTGCCGTTCGTGATCCTCACCCTCGGCCTGTTCCTGCTGGTGATCAACGCGGCGATGCTCGGCCTCACCGCGGTGCTGTCCGACCGGTTCACCGTGGACGGCTTCCTCGCCGCTCTGTTCGGCGGGTTCCTCATCGCCCTCTTCAGCTGGATCGCCGAGCTGGTGCTGCCCTTGAAGGTGCGCGGCCACTAGCGTCGGTGAGCATGGCTCGTCTCGGTTCGGAGTCCGATCGGTCCGCACGCACCCCGGCCGCTCCGGGGGGTGACCGCATCCCGGTCCCCCCGGGTGGGGAGAGCGGCGACGGGACCGTCGACGGCCTGGTCGACACCCGCGCCGACATGGCCTCGTTGGAGGCTGCGCAGGAGGAGAAGCGCCGGCTGCTGGACCAGGCAGCCACCGCCGCCCGCGAGCTGCTGACCGCCCAGGGCACCCTCCCGGCCGGCGTCGGACCGGCCGACACCCCCGTCCTGCTGCACCGCTTCTACGCCGGGGAGCCGGCCGCCGAGGTGGTCGGCCACGACCCCGCCCAGCTGGCCGCCCTCGCACTCGGGCACCTCCGGCTGGCGGCCTCCCGCCGGCCCGGTACCCCGGTCGTCGACGTCCACCGCACCGACGGTGGGCGGGCCGTGCTCCGGGTGGTCGTCGACGACATGCCGTTCCTCGTCGACTCCGTCAGCGCCGAGGTGACCCGGCAGGGCATCGCCCCCGACCACGTCGTGCACCCGGTCGTGGTCGTCCGCCGGGACGCCGACGGGGAGCTGGTCGCCTTCTGCGACAGCGCCGACGCCGTCACCTGCGGGGCCGACGCCATCGCCGAGTCCTGGATGTCCGTCGTGCTGTCCGGGCAGGTCGACGAGGAGGCCGCCGCCGACCTGCTGGCCGGGATCGGTGCCGTGCTGGACGACGTCCGCCGGGCGCACACCGACGCCCCCGCCCTGGCCGGGCGGGCCGGGGAGATCGCCGACGCGCTGGGCCGGTTGCCGGCCCCTGCGGACGACGGGCACCCCGCCGACGATCCGGCCGAGGCCGCGGCGCTGCTCCGCTGGCTGGCGGGCGGCAACTTCCTCTTCCTCGGCGCCCGCACCGTCGAGCTGGTCGGTGACGCCGCCCAGCCGGCGGTCGAGGTGGTCGCCGGCTCCGAGCTCGGCGTGCTGCGCAGCTCCCCCGAGCGCGCCACCTCGGTGGCGCCGGCCGGGCTGGCCGCGCCGGGTGCGGGGGCCGCTCGCCGGGTCCGGATCACCAAGGGCGACGCCCGCTCCACGGTCCAGCGCCCGGCCTGGCTGGACCTGGTGGTCGTCGACCTGCCCAGCGACTCGCCGGGCAGCCGTGGCCGCCAGCACCTGTTGGTGGGCCTGTTCCCGAACGAGGCCTACACCAGCAGCGTCCGGGAGGTGCCGCTGGTCCGGCGGACCGCCGACGCCGTCCTGGACCGCTCCGGGGTGCCCGCCGACAGCCACTCGGGCAAGCAGCTGCTCGACGTCCTGGAGACCTACCCGCGCGACGAGCTGCTGCAGGTCGACGTCGACGAGCTGCTCCCGGTGGCGCTGGCCGTGCTGCACCTGCGCGAACGCCGGCAGACCCGGTTGTTCCTGCGCCGGGACCCGTTCGGCCGGTTCTTCTCCGCCCTCGTCTACCTGCCCCGCGACCGGTACACGACGCAGGTCCGGCTGACCATGCAGCGGCTGCTGCTGGAGCACCTGGGCGGCACCCACGTGGAGTTCACCGTCCGGTCCAGCGAGTCGGTGCTCACCCGCCTGCACTTCATCGTCCGGGTGCCGGTGAGCCGGCGGGGTGGCCCGTCGCTGCCCGACGTCGACGTCCCGGCGCTGGAGCAGGCCCTGGCGGCGGCCGCCCGCAGCTGGACCGACGACCTGGCTGCCGCCCTCGTCGTCCGGCACGGCGACGACGCTCCCCGGCTGCTGGCCCGGGTCGCCGACGCCTTTCCCGCGGCCTACCAGGAGGAGTTCCCGGCCCAGGTGGCCGTGGAGGACCTGGCCCGGCTGGACCGGCTGGCCCCCGGCGGGATGGACCTGCGGTTGCGGGCACCGGCCGGGCCGGAGGGGGAGCGCCGGCTGACCGTGTACCGGGTGGGGGAGCGGCTGCTGCTGTCCGACGTGCTGCCGGTGCTGCAGCACATGGGCGTCGACGTGCTCGACGAGCGGCCGTACGAGGTCGACCGGATCGGCGCCCCGATGGCCTGGGTGTACGACTTCGGCCTGGCGTCGCCGACCACCGAGGTGCCCTTCGCCGGCACGCTGCCCGAGCGGTTCACCGACGCGATCACCGCCGTCTGGGCCGGCCGAGCGGAGGACGACGCGCTGAACTCCCTCGTCCTGCTGGCCGGGCTGACCTGGCGGCAGGTGGCCGTGCTGCGCGCCTACGTGCAGTGGCTGCGCCAGGGTGGGCTCCCCTTCGGGCAGTCCTACGTGCAGGAGACCCTCGCCGCGCACCCGGGGATCGTGGCCCGGCTCATCGCGCTGTTCGAGACCCGGTTCCACCCCGACCGCTCGGCCGGCCGCGAGGCGCGCACCACCGCCCTGGTCGAGTCGCTGACCGCGGCGATCGGCGAGGTGGCCTCGCTGGACGCCGACCGGGTGCTGTCCTCGCTGCTGGCCGCCGTCCGGGCGACCCTGCGGACGACGGCCTACACGGCCGGCGTCTTCACCGACGGCGCCCCGCTGGCGCTCAAGCTCGACCCCTCCGCCGTCCCCGACCTGCCCGAGCCCCGCCCGGCGCGGGAGGTGTGGGTCAGCTCGCCGCAGGTGCTCGGCGTGCACCTGCGGTTCGGTGCGGTGGCCCGCGGCGGACTGCGCTGGAGCGACCGGCGGGAGGACCTGCGCACCGAGGTGCTCGGCCTGGTCAAGGCGCAGACGGTGAAGAACACCGTGATCGTCCCGACCGGGGCCAAGGGCGGCTTCGTGGTGCTGCGCGGCCCGGGTGAGGGGGCGTCCCGCGACGAGGTGCTCGCCGAGGGCAAGGCCTGCTACACCCAGTTCATCGGCGCGCTGCTGACGCTCACCGACAACCTGGTCGAGGGCCAGGTGGTCCCCCCGGAGCGGGTCGTCCGCCACGACGGCGACGACACCTACCTGGTGGTCGCCGCCGACAAGGGGACGGCGACCTTCTCCGACCTGGCCAACTCGGTGGCGATCGAGCGCGGGTTCTGGCTGGGCGACGCCTTCGCCTCCGGCGGCTCGGTGGGCTACGACCACAAGGCGATGGGCATCACCGCCCGTGGTGCGTGGGAGTCGGTCACCCGGCACTTCCGCGAGCTCGGCGTCGACGTGCAGAACCAGGAGGTCACCGTCGTCGGCGTCGGCGACATGTCCGGTGACGTGTTCGGCAACGGCATGTTGCTGTCCGAGCACCTCCAGCTGGTGGCTGCCTTCGACCACCGGCACGTCTTCGTCGACCCGACCCCGGACGCCGCGGTGTCCTTCGCCGAGCGCCGGCGGCTGTTCGAGCTGCCGCGCTCCTCGTGGGCGGACTACGACCGCTCGCTGATCAGCCCGGGCGGGGGAGTCTGGCCCCGGACGGCGAAGTCGGTGCCGGTGTCCGCGCCGATGCGCGCGGCGCTGGGGCTGGCCGACGACGTGGACGCGCTGAGCCCGCCCGAGTTGGTGCGCGCGGTGCTGCTGGCCCCGGTCGACCTGCTGTTCAACGGCGGGATCGGCACCTATGTGAAGGCCGCCGCGGAGAGCGCGCTGGACGTGGGGGACAAGGCCAACGACGCGGTGCGGGTCGACGGCGGCCAGCTGCGGGTCCGGGTGGTCGGCGAGGGCGGCAACCTGGGCCTGACCCAGCGGGGGCGGATCGAGTACGCGCTGGCCGGGGGGCGGGTGAACACCGACGCGATCGACAACTCCGCGGGCGTCGACACCTCCGACCACGAGGTCAACATCAAGATCGCGCTGAACCGGGTGGTCGACGAGGGGCGCCTGGAGCCGGACGACCGGGCTCGGCTGCTGGAGGAGATGACCGACGAGGTGGCCGCGGCCGTGCTCGGGGACAACTACGCGCAGAACGCGACGCTGGCCACCGAGTGCGCCGCATCGCGGGGGCTGCTCGACGCCCACCAGCGCTACCTGCGGGCCCTGGAGCGGGCCGGCCGGCTCGACCGTGCGGTGGAGGCGCTCCCCGACGACCGGGCGTTGGCCGAGCGCCGCCGCGACGGTCAGGCCCTGACCGGCCCCGAGCTGTCCGTGCTGCTGGCCTACGCCAAGATCGAGGCCGGCGACGCGGTGTTGGACTCGGGGTTGCCCGACGACCCGGCGCTGGCCGACCTGCTCGAGGACTACTTCCCCACCGCACTGCGTGCCCGCTTCCCGACCGCGCTGACCAGCCACCCGCTGCGCCGGGAGATCGTGGCGACGGTGCTGAGCAACCGGGCGGTCAACACCGCCGGCGTCACCGGGCTGTTCCGGCTCGGCGAGGAGACGGGTGCCCCGGTCTCGGCCGTGGTGCGCGCGCACACCGTCGCCCGGGCGGTGTTCGACGTCGACCGGCTGTGGGACGCCCCACGGGACCTGGACAACCGGGTGCCGGCCGCCACCCAGGTGCGGCTGCGCACCGAGGCGACCCGGCTGGCCGAGCGGACCACCCGCTGGCTGCTGCGGATCCCCGAGCTCACCGCGGAGCCGGCGGCCACGCTGACCCCGGTGATCGAGCGGTTCGCCGCGCCGGTCGCCGAGGTGCGCGCCGGCCTGCCCGGCTGGCTGCTGGGGGCCGACGCCGAGGCCTACGCGGAGCGGGCCGCGGAGCTCCGGGCCGCCGGCGTCGCGCCGGAGCTGGCCGCCGAGGTCGCCGCCGCGCCGCTGCTGCCGACGGCGCTGGACCTCGCGGTGGTGGCCGAGGACACCGGCGCCCCCATCGCGCTGGCCGCGCAGGTGTCCCAGTGCCTGGCCGAGCGGCTGGCCCTCGTGCCGCTGCGCGAGCTGGTGATCGGGCTGCCCCGGGACCGGCGCTGGCCGTCGATGGCCCGGGCGAGCCTGCGCGACGACCTGGCGGCCGAGCAGGCGACGCTCACCGGCGACGTGCTGGGCCTGCGGCGTTCCGACGGCGAGGCCGCGGCCGAGCTGGTCGAGCGGTGGGTCGACGCCTGGGACGTCGCCCAGCAGCGGGCCGCGGCCCAGCTCGCCGACCTGGCCGGCGGTGACCGGCACGAGCTGGCCGAGCTGCTGGTCGCCGTCCGCACGCTGCGGGGGCTGCGCCGCCGCCGCTGAACCCAGGGAATCCGTGCGACACGCCGGAGGAACGGAGTGTGCCGCAGATGGGTGGGGCACAACCGGCCTCGTGAAGACCGCTGTGATCGCCACCCTCGGTGGCCTGCTGACCCTCGCCGGCATCGGGCTGCTGGTGCTGCCCGGCCCCGGGTTCGTCCTCGTCGCTGCGGGGCTGGCCGTGCTGGCCACCCGGTTCGCCTGGGCGAAGAAGCCGCTGGACTACGCCCAGGACAAGGCCGTGGCCGGCGTCGAGGAGGTCGGCCGCAGCCCCTGGCGGGCCGCCGGCGCCGTCCTCGCCGCCCTCGCCCTGGTCGCCGTCGGGGCGCTGGTGCTCGCCGGGGTGGAGCTGCCGTTCACCAACGCCTTCACCGCCCTCGTCCTGATGATCTCCGGGCTGTTCCTCGTCGGCACGGTGGTCTTCGCCCGCCGGCACGAGAAGGTCATGGTGGCCCGGGCCCACCGCCCGGGTGGGGTCGCCGGCACCGGGGGCGCCTACCGGGTGGTCGCGCCCGAGCAGGAGTGAGCCCCCGGCTCAGCCCAGGTCGGGACGGCGCCGGCCGTGGCCGGTGGCCTGCTCGAACGCGTGCCCGACCTCCAGCACCCGCCGGTCGGCCCGCGGCGCAGCGATGACCTGCAGGCCCACCGGCAGCCCGTCCGGGGTGAAGCCCCCGGGCACCGACAGTGCGGGGCACCCGGTCGCCGAGATCAGCGTGCAGGAGCGCATCCAGCCCAGGTAGTCCTCCTGCGGGACGCCGGCGACCTCGGTCGGGTACTCCTGCTCGACCGGGAACGGCAGGACCTGCGTGGTCGGGGCCAGCAGCACGTCGAAGCGCTCGAAGAACGCGACGACCCGCTCGAAGAGCGCCGTGTGCGCGACCTCCGCGCGGCCGACGTCGGCGCCGGTCAGCGCCGCACCCCGGGAGGCGTTCCAGCGGATCGTCTCCTTCACCTGGTCCGGGTGCTCGCGCACCAGGGCGCCGAAGCTCGCCTCGAACAGCCAGGCGCGCAGCACCCCGAACGCCTCGTCGGCGCCGGCCAGGTCGGGGCAGTCCTCCTCGACGGTGGCGCCCAGGTCGCGGAACACCCCGAGCTGCTCCATCAGCACGGCGGTGATCGCCGGGTCGACCGGCACCTGGCCGCCGAGGTCGGGCGCCCAGGCGACCCGCAGGCCGGTCAGCTCGGTCGGCAGCGGCGCGGCGAACGGGGCGCCGGGGTCGGCCAGCGAGATCGGTACCCGCGGGTCGGGGCCGGCCAGCGCGGACAGCCCCAGCGCGACGTCGCCGACGGTGCGGCCCATCGGCCCCTGCACGGACAGCTGCGACCAGCCGATCGCCGTCGGGTGGCTGGGCACCCGGCCGGGCGTGGGGCGCAGGCCGACGACGTTGCAGAACGCAGCCGGGTTGCGCAGCGAGCCACCCATGTCGCTGCCCTCGGCGATCGGCACCAGCCCGGCGGCCAGCGCCGCTGCCGCGCCGCCGGAGGACCCGCCGGCGGACAGTCCGTGCCGGTAGGGGTTGTGGGTGGCGCCGAACAGGGTGTTGAAGGTGTGCGAGCCGGCTGCGAACTCGGGCACGTTCGTCTTGCCGACCCGGATCGCACCGGCCGCCTTCAGCCGGGCGACGACCAGCTCGTCGCGGGCCGGCACCGTCTCGGCGTGCAGCGGGGAGCCCCAGGTGGTGCGCATGCCCCCGGTGGCGTGGGTGTCCTTGTGCGCGACCGGCAGGCCGTGCAGCGGGCCGACCGGCTCACCGGCGGCGAGCCGGGCGTCGGCGGCGTCGGCCGCGGCCCGGGCGCCCTCGGCGTCCAGCGTGACGATCGCGTTGAGCTCCGGGTTCAGCCGCTCGATCCGGTCGAGGTGGGCGTCCATCAGCTCGCGGGCGGAGACCTCCCGGTCGCGGACCAGCGCGACCAGCTCGGTCGCCGGACGGGTGCACAGCTCATCGAGGTCGCTCACCCCGGCGACCGTACTGGGTCTCTCAGCGCTGAGGAACCTCGGTCAGCGGGTCACTGCGGCTGCGGGGACGACGAGGGTCAGCTCGGTGCGGCCGTCGTGTTCCACGTGCAACCCCGCCCGGCGCAGCAGGGCGCGCAGCCGGACGACGGAGTCCGGCTCCGCCGTGGTGGTCGCCAGCAGCCGCGCCAGCCGGCCCTTGTGCGCCTTGTTGAAGTGGCTGACCACCGCCCGGGTGCCGTCGGGGCGCTCGCTGAGCACCTGCACGGTGACCGCGCCCGGGACGGGGGCCAGCTCGGCGTAGGCCCCGGAGCGCAGGTCCACCACCAGGTCGTCGACGCCGGTCAGCACGTCGGTGAGCACCGGCTTCCACAGCGACCGCAGCGTCGGCAGCCCGGGCAGGGAGCTGCCCGCGGAGAGCCGGTAGGCGGGGACGGGGTCGTCGGCGCGCAGCAGCCCGAACAGTGCCGACCCCACGGCCAGCCGCCCGGCGGCCCGGCGGCGTTGCGCCCGGGTGAGGGACCGCACGTCCAGGGCGTCGTAGAGGACGCCGGTGTAGCGCTCGATCGCCGGCATCGTCGGGCTGGTGCGCAGTGCGGCGTTGCGGGCGATCTCGCCGTCCTGGGCGGGGGAGAGGCCGAGCGCTGCGCGGGCGGCCGGGACGTCGCCGGCGAGGGACACCACCGCGGTCACCAGTTGTGCGCGCAGGGGGTTCAGCTCCGGGGTGCCCAGGGCACTCAGGTCCAGCGGGGCGCCGTCCCCGCCGGGGTGCTTGGTCTCCGACGGCGGCAGCAGGACGAGCACGAGGACGAACGGTAGGTGACCCCGCCCGCCGTGTTCGTGGGCGCCCCCGGGTCGCGTGATCTACCGTTCGGCGACCGCTGCGTTCGCAGTGCAGGCCGGTCGGTCGGTGAGGACAGGAGGTGACGGCAGGTGCTCGTGCTCGACAGCGCTGCCGTCTCCACCCGCGGCCCCCGCCCGGACAACCAGGACTCCGCGGTCGCCGGCCCCCAGCTGATCGCCATCGCCGACGGGGTGGGCGGCAACGTCGGTGGCGCGGTCGCATCCTCGCTGGTGGTCAACTGGCTGGCTCCGCTGGCCACCGGCAGCACCGGCGAGGGCGCGGACGACCCGGTGCGGATCGTGGCCAGCGCGAACGAGCGGATCCGGGCCGCCTACACCGAGCGCCCCCGGCTGCGGACCATGGCGACCACGATGACCGTGCTGCACGTCGACGCCGAGGGGCTGGCGCTGCTGCACATCGGCGACTCCCGCGGCTACCTGCTCCAGGACGGCGAACTCCAGCAGGTCAGCACCGACCACACCCTCGTGCAGGCGCTGATCGACGCCGGCTCGCTGACGCCGGCCGAGGCGAAGGTGCACCCCCAGCGGTCGGCGGTCTACGCGGCCCTGCACGGCGCGGACGACGACGTCGCCGCGGTCGACGTGCTGCGGCTGGACGCGCGCCCCGGTGACCGGGTGATGGTCTGCTCCGACGGGCTGTCCGACGTCGTCCCGCCGGCGGTGCTGTGCGACCTGCTGGCCGCCGAGGGCACGCCCGCCGAGGCCGCCGCGCGCCTGCGGGACGCCGCGCTGGCCGGCCCGCCCACCGACAACATCACCGTCGTCGTCGCCGACGTCCTGGAGGCGCTGCCCGACGGCGGCCCGGTCCGGGTGTGCACGTACGGCGCCGCCACCGAGCTCCGCGAGGAGACCGCCGAGGCGCTGGAGGCCGTCTGGCCCGGCCCGGTGCCGGTCGGCCTGGTCCAGCACCGCCCCCGCTGAGCGCAGGGGTCCTCCGTCAGGTCCAGTAGAGCAACCGGGCGCCGGGCAGCCGGTCGGCGATCGCGTCGGTGAACCAGCTCCGCAGCTCCGTCATGGTGTCGCGGGGGTAGACGTGCTTGACCGCCCCGTACTTCCCGCGCTTGGTGGTCCGCGCGGCCTCGTCCATCTCCAGCTTCGTCCGCGGGTACCACTCGGTCAGCGTCGCCTTGCTGCCCGGCGTGAAGCGGTGGGTGATGCACTCGACGGTGAGGTCGGTGCCGGTGGGGAGCGCCGCGGCGACGTCGTCCAACAGCTGGCCGTGCTCCTCGCGCCAGCCCGGCTCCGGCATGATCGGCGCGATGGTCAGGCCGACCGGGTAGCCGGCGGCGGCGACCGCGCCCAGGGCGGCGATGCGGCCGGCGACGGGCGAGGTCGCCCCCTCGAAGCGGCGGGCCACCGACGCGGCGTTCAGCGAGAACCGCAGCCGGGTCCGGCCGCCGTGCGGCAGGTCGAGCAGGCCGGCGACGTCGTCGAACTTGGTGGTGGCCCGTAGCTGCACGGGCCCGGCCCAGTCGTGCGTGCCGAAGTGTCGGATCGCCGTGGCCAGCCCGCCGGTCAGGTGTTCCAGGGCGAGCGGATCGGTGTAGCAGGAGGCCTCGAACGTCGTCCCCTCGCCGGCGCGGGCAGCGGACCCGGAGGTGACGGTTCCGTGCCCGACGTAGCCGTCCAGGCCCGCCAGGGCCTCGTCGAGGTCGGCGTACACCCGGGTGATCGGCGGCCCGGACAGCGAGCCGGCCAGGTAGCAGTACTGGCAGTGCGCCGGGCAGCCCTGCGCGAGGTCGAACCGCCAGTCGGCCGAGGGGGCGATCGGCTGGAGCCGGCGCAGCGAGGGCGGCGGCACCACCAGCGCCAACGTCTGCTTGGCCGCCATGAACGCCGCCCGGTCGCCGTCGCCGCGCAGGGCGGGCAGCCGGTCGCCGCGCAGCAGCTCGATGTCGCTGACCCCCGAGGCCTCCAGCTGGGCCAGCACCCGCTGCCCGTACGGGCGCTCTGCCGCGGAACGGGTGACGAGGACACGGGACGGCGTCCACAGCCGGGTCGGCGTGGTAGCCGTGACGGGTCGAACGGCGAGCGGGGCGGCGGGGAACGGGGCGGCGGGGAGCGGGGAGCTGGCGGGAGCGGTGCGCGCGGTGGGCATCGCCTGGTGCAACGGCCCCCGGACGGCCGTCCTTCCGCTCAGGCGGCGCGCCGCCGGACGAGGTCGCGATGTGCCATCAGCGCCCAGACCACGTGCCGCAGGTCCATCCGCTCGCCGTCGGAGGGGAGGGCCGAGGGCAGCAGGTGCGGGGACGGGAGCAGTGACATGAGCCCGTCGGGGGCGGTCCCGCGGAACCGCTCCCCGATGCCGGACCACGGGTGCCCGCCGTCCGGGGCCACGGCGACCAGCCGGCCGAAGCGCCGGCTGAGCGCCAGGTCGTGGTCGTGGACGAGCCCGTGGTCGACGTCGCAGAGCAGGACGAGGTTGGAGACGTCGGTGCGGCCGCCGTGCAGCCAGTGCCTCAGGTGGTGGGCGTGCAGACGTTCCGGCCGCGTCTCCTCGCAGCCCGGTCGCGCACAGCCGCCGTCGCGCAGCAGCAGTGCGCGGCGCTGGGCGCGGGTGGCGTATCGCCGCGACCGGCCCTGGGCCAGTACCTCGGGGCCGTCGGTGACGATCGCGGTGACGGCCGCGTCGCAGGCCAGCCGACGCGCCTGCGCAGGCGTGAGGGCCGGACCGCCTTCCAATGCGGCCCGCCCGGCGGCCTCGTCGTCGGCGAGCACCGAGGCGTCCACGACGACGACCACCTCGCGACGGGGTGGGTCCCCGGCGCGGCGGTCGGCGTCGGCCGCCGCCGCGGCCAGCTGCGTCATCGCTCGGCATCGGCGCTCGGTGGTCACCGCCAGCGGCTCCACCTCGTCCTCGCCCGAGGCATCTCCGGCGGCATGTCCTCCCGCGGCGGGGACGCCGGTGGAGGCCGCCTCGCCGTCCCCAGCCGGTTCGGGACCGCCGGGCAGGGCGGCCTGGGCGCGGCGGCGGGCGGCCCGTTCCCGGCGGGCGTCCCGTTCGGCGAGTGACTCGATCGCGGCGAGGAACTCGGCGCCCTGCTCGGCTTCCATCCGCACCTGCACCGAGACCATCCCGTCGTCCTCGGTCCACCAGGAGAACCGTCGCCGGTCGGCGACCCGGCCCGCGTCGACGTCGTCGGCCCGGCGCCAGGCCCGCACGGTGCGCTCCACCTGGGAGGCGGTGGCGTGCCGGGCGAACTCGACGAGCTCTGCCTCGGTGCCCGGTTCGGCGACCCGGGTCAGTGCGCGCACCTTCGAGTAGGAGAGCTCCCCGGCGGAGAAGGCGGCGCTGGTGAGAGGCAGCTCGCGCAGTGCCCGCGCCACCCGGACGTGCTGCCTGGCCGTCCCCGGCGTCAGCGCGCATTTCCAGGCCAGCCAGTGCGCGCACGAGGTGATGCCGACGCCTCCCCAGCCCTCCCGCTCGTCGAACTGGGCGACCAATCGCAGCCAGGACGCCGTGGCCGCCGCCAGCTGCACTGCACCGGCGCAGATCCGATCACCCAGTGAGTCGAGGGGCTCGAGGGGTTCGATCGGCTCCGTGACGGCAGGGGCGACGACGGGCAGCGGCAGGGTAGAGACCAGTGCATCGATCATGTGTTCGAACGTAGGGGAGACCACCGACAGAACTGCAGCTCAGCAGCGCGGGACGGTTCCGCGGAACCGTCCCGCCCGCCGCTTTCCTCGACGCCGGTACGGGCGCCGGACCGCGAGTGGACTGGGTCAGTCGGCCAGGTCGACGACGATCGGGGCGTGGTCGCTGGCGCCCTTGCCCTTGCGCTCCTCGCGGTCGATGCGGGCGCCGGTGACCCGCTGGGCCAAGGCCGGGGAGCCGAGCACGAAGTCGATCCGCATGCCCTCGCGGCGGGGGAAGCGCAGCTGGGTGTAGTCCCAGTACGTGTAGACGCCGGGCCCGGGCGTGTACGGCCGGACGACGTCGGTGAAGCCGGCCTCGACCACGCCCCGGAACGCGGCCCGTTCGGGTTCGGAGACGTGCGTGGAGTGGCTGAACACCGAGATGTCCCAGACGTCGTCGTCCTGCGGGGCGATGTTCCAGTCGCCGACCAGCGCGACCTGCGCCTCGGCGTCCTCGGTCAGCCAGCCGCCGGCGTGCACCCGCAGGGCCTCCAGCCACTCGAGCTTGTACTGCAGGTGCGGGTCGGTCAGCGTGCGGCCGTTGGGGACGTACAGGCTCCACACCCGCACCCCGCCGCAGACGGCGCCGAGCGCACGGGCCTCCTGGGCCGGCTCGACACCCTCCTTCGACGACCACGAGGGCATGCCGGGGAAGCCGACCTGGACGTCGCTGAGCCCGACCCGGGAGAGCAGCGCGACGCCGTTCCACTGCGAGTGCCCGACGTGCGCGACGTCGTAGCCCAGCGCCCGGAACCGGTCTTCCGGGAACTGCTCGTCCTTGCACTTGGTCTCCTGCAGCGCCAGGACGTCGACATCGCTGCGCTGCAGGAAGGCCTCCACCCGGTCGACTCGGCTGCGGATGGAGTTGACGTTCCAGGTGGCCAGGCGCACGGGTGCCGAGCCTAGGCCGGGCCCTTCCTCAGGCTTGCGGGAGAGGGGTCAGCTCGGTGTCCTGGCGGGCCTGAACGCGGGCGCGCATCCGGTCCCGGCTCTCCACGAACTTGGTGGCCTGGGCATCGAGGCCGACCAGGAACTGGGCGAGCTCCTCGCGGGCCTGCTCGCCCTCGGGGCCGAGGTTGGTGCGCTCGAACACCTTCCACGCGCGCAGCACGGGCTGGATGACCTCGTCGTGGTGCAGTCGCAGGTCGTAGATGCCGGCCTTGGCGATGAGCACGGAGTTCTTCCGGAAGCCGGCCATGGTGGCGCCGGGCATCTCGAAGCGCATCACCTCGTCGGCGACGGCCCGCATGGTCTTGTCCGGCTCGATCTCGAACGCCGCGGAGACGATGTTCCGGTAGAAGACCATGTGCAGGTTCTCGTCCTTGGCGATCCGGGCGAGGAGCTGGTCGGCGATCGGGTCGCCGGTGGCCTTGCCGGTGTTGCGGTGGCTCACCCGGGTGGCGAGCTCCTGGAACGAGACGTAGGCGACCGCCTCGAGCGGGGTCTTGTCGCCGGAGTCGTAGCCGGAGGTCATGTAGTCCATCCGGGCCCGCTCGAGCTCGACGGGGTCGACCCCGCGGGTGACGACGAGGTAGTCACGCAGCGCGACGCCGTGCCGGTTCTCCTCCGCCGTCCAGCGGCCGACCCAGGTGCCCCAGGCGCCGTCCCGGCCGAAGCGGGTGGCGATCTCCCGGTGGTAGCTGGGGAGGTTGTCCTCGGTGAGCAGGTTGGTGAACATCGCCGCCTTGGCGGTCTCGTCCAGCCGGGACTGCTCCGGCGACCAGTCCTCGCCGCCGAGGAAGGCGAAGTCCCGCCCCTGCGACCACGGGACGTAGTCGTGGGGGTGCCATTCCTGCGCCAGCCCGATGTGGCGGTTCAGGTTCTCCTCCACCACCGGCTCGAGCTCGCTGAGCAGTGCTGCCTCGCGCGACGTGTGGGACACGATCGACCTCCTCGGTCCGGTACCTGCGGTGTTGTGACCTACGGCGGACCGTGCCGACGGGCGTGGCCGACCGCGGTCGGGTCCGACCCTTCCGTACCCGGGGGAAGCCGCACCAGACATCGGGGTGTGACCGGGCACACGACCTGCTCTTCCGGGGGTGAGGCCGTCCGCTGAACCCGTGATCTGAGGCCGAAACGGTGCGATCATGGTCGGATGACCGGATCGGCGATGCACGGGGCTGCCGCGTGAGCGACGAACCAGCGACCCGACGGGGCGGTCGGCACGGCGGGCGGAGAGGCCCACACACCGTCCGTGGCTTCGGCCCGGCCCTGCTGCTCACCGTGGTCGGCGCCCTGGTGCCCGGCTCTGCCTTCCTGGCCACCGGGCGGCGCCGGCTCGGTGCGCTCGTCGTCGTCGTGTTCATGGTGCTGCTCGGTGGGGTGGCCTACCTGGCCACCACGGGCCTGCGCGACGTGATCGCGGTGGCCGTCGACTCCGCGGCCCTGCGATGGGTGATCGGCGGCATCGTCGCCCTCGCGGTGGCCTGGCTGCTCGTCGTCCTGATCGGTTACGCGCTGTTGTTGCCACGCCGTACGCGAGCATGGCAACACGTGCTCGGCGCGGTCGTCGTCCTGACCCTGTGCGCGGGGGTGGTCGCGCCCGCCGTGTGGGCCGTGCGGATCGCCGATGCCCAGGCCCAGCTGCTCGACAACGTGTTCGCCGACCGGGAGAGCGCCACGGTCCCCGACCCGGTGGAGTCCGCCGACGACCCGGACCCGTTCGGCGACCGGGAGGAGGTCAACTTCCTGCTGCTGGGCGGGGACGGCGGCGAGGGCCGCGAGGGCGTGCGCACCGACACGGTGATCGTCGCGAACGTGCAGACCGACACCGGCGCCACCACCCTGTTCAGCCTGCCCCGCAACCTGCAGGAGCTGCCCTTCCCCGAGGACAGCCCGCTGGCCGAGGTCTGGCCCGACGGGTTCGACGTCGGCAGCGAGGCCGAGAGCCTGCTCAACGCCGTCTACCGGAACGGGCCGGCGTGGTACCCGGGCATCCTCGGCGAGACCGACGACCCGGGCGCGGACATGCTCAAGCTCGGCGTCGGCGAGGCCCTCGGCCTGGAGATCGACTACTTCGTGCTGGTCAACCTGGACGGCTTCAGCCGGCTGGTCGATGCGCTCGGTGGCATCGACGTGAACGTCAACTACTACGTGCCGGTCGGTGGCGAGCCCTCGCTCGGGATCCTGCCGGACGACTACATCGAGCCGGGGCCGGAGCAGCACATGGACGGCGCCCGGGCCCTCGACTACGCCCGCGGACGGTTCGGTCTCTCCGACTACCAGCGGATGGACCGCCAGCGGTGCGTGATCGGCGAGATCGTCGAGGCCGCCGACCCGATGACGCTCCTCTCCCGGTTCCAGCAGCTGGCCGCGACCACGCAGGACATCGTGTCCACCGACGTGCCGCAGTCCCGGCTGGACGACCTCGTCGACCTGGCGTTCGAGGTCAAGGACGCCGAGATCCGCAGCGTCGTCTTCGACGACACGGTGATCGACCCGGCCTACCCGGACTACGACCAGATCCGCACGCTGGTGCAGCAGGCGCTGGACGGGTCGTCGGACACCCCGGCCGAGAGCACCCCGGCCGAGGAGGACGTGACCGACGACGGGGCTGCGCCGTCCCCCACGTCGTCGGCCGGCGCGACCAGTGCCGCACCGGCAGAGCCCGACCCGGCCGCCGAGGTCGGTGACGCCTGCGCCTACGACCCGGCGCAGGCGGAGGCCGCCCGCGCGGAGGGGGAGCCCCCCACCCGCAACGGCTGACGCCGTCAGCCCGCCAGGACCACCAGCAACGTGCGCGGGCCGTGCACGCCCTCGACCCGCTGCAGCTCGATGTCGCTGGTGGCCGAGGGGCCGCTGACCATCGTGAGCGGCCGCAGTGGGTCGAGTCGGCCCAGCCCCTCGGGCACGCTGCCGACGACCTGGTCGGCGGTCACCACGCAGACCAGGCAGTCCGGCAGCAGGGACAGCGCCCGCCGTCCGCAGGCGGGGGAGCCGTCGAGCACCAGGGTGCCGGTCTCGGCGACCGCCACCGCCACCGCGGTGACCGAGGCGGCCCGGTCGGCGAGCTGCACCGCCGGCCGGTCGTCGTCGACGTCGCAGCCGGCCGGCCGCCAGTCCTCGGCCAGCCCTGGAGCGACGACGACGTCGCCGGCCGTCCACCCGCTGCCCAGCCCCTGGTCCAGGGCGGCCCGGACGGTGGCGCCGACGTCGGCGGGGGCGCAGCGCAACACCGTGGCCTGGTAGTCCTCCACCCGGTCGACCAGCAGTTCCAGCAGCGCCGGGTCGCCGGCCGGGCGGCCGTCGGTGAGCCGGTAGTCGCGGACCACCTCCTCGGGGGGCGTCCGGTCCGCCCCCAGGGCCTGACGCACCCGGGACAGCACCTCCTCGCGAGCGCTCACCGTCGTCCTCCTGTCGTGTTGCACGTGGAACGTCGCCCCGTGGCGCCCTGCCCGGTCACGACCCGTGCTCCCGGACCCAGGACTCCACGAAGGTCTCCCGCGGCGGGGTGGGCAGGTCGCGGCTGCGGGTCCAGCCGGAGACCGGCGGCGGCAGCGCGTTGGGCAACGTGGGCTTCCCGCGGGCGATCAGCCGGCCGAGCCGGGAAGCCCGCTGGGCCAGGTGCCACAGCCGCGGGTGCGACATGACCTTCGCCAGGCCGCGGAAGGCCACCGCCTCCGCGGTCGGCCGCTCCCTGTCCCGGGCGACGGCCTCGACGTGTTCGGCGCGCAGGTGCACCAGGATCGAGGGGATGTCGATCGCCACCGGGCAGACGTCGTAGCAGGCGCCGCAGAGCGAGGAGGCGAACGGCAGGGAGGCGTTGTCCTCCACCCCGGTCAGCATCGGGGAGAGCACCGCGCCGATCGGCCCCGGGTACACCGAGCCGTAGGAGTGCCCGCCGGCCCGCTCGTACACCGGGCAGACGTTCAGGCAGGCCGAGCAGCGGATGCAGTGCAGCGCCTCGCGGCCCACCTCGTCGGCGAGCACCGCGGTGCGGCCGTTGTCCAGCAGCACCAGGTGGAACTCCTGCGGCCCGTCGCCGGGGGTCACGCCGGCCCAGGTCGAGGTGTAGGGGTTCATCCGCTCCCCGGTGGAGGAGCGCGGCAGCAGCTGCAGGAAGACCTCGAGGTCGCGCCAGGTGGGCACCACCTTCTCGATGCCCATGACGGTGATCAGCGTCTCCGGCAGGGTCAGGCACATCCGCCCGTTGCCCTCGCTCTCCACCACGGTGAGCGTGCCGGTCTCGGCGACGGCGAAGTTCGCCCCGCTCACCGCCACCCGGGCGCGCAGGAACCGCTCGCGCAGGTGGGTGCGGGCGGCCATCGCCAGCTGCCGGGGGTCGTCGGTGAGGTCGGGGTCGACGCCGGGGATGGTGCGGGCGAAGATCTCCCGGATCTCGGCCCGGTTCTTGTGGATCGCCGGCACCAGGATGTGCGAGGGCTTGTCCTCCCCCAGTTGCACGATCAGCTCGGCCAGGTCGGTCTCGAACACGTCGAGCCCGGCCGCCTCCAGCGCCTCGTTCAGGCCGATCTCCTGGGTGGCCATCGACTTGACCTTGACCACCTCGGACGTGCCGGTGGCCTGCACCAGCCGGGTGACGATCTCGTTGGCCTCGTTCGCGTCCCGGGCCCAGTGGACGACGCCGCCGCGGGCGGTGACCTGGCGCTCGAGCTCCTCCAGGTGGTCGTCGAGGCGGGCCATCGTGGCGGCCTTGAGCGCCCGGCCGGCCTCGCGCAGCTGCGCCCAGTCGGGCAGCTCGTCGACCACCTTGGCCCGCTTGCCGCGGATCGTGCTGGTGGCGTGGCCGAGGTTGGCCCGCAGCTGACCGTCGCGCAGCGCCCCGCGGGCGGCGTCCGGGAAGGACTGGTCGCCGCGCAGGTGGCCCACGCCGCGGGGCGCGGTGGGCAGGCCGAGGAAGGTCGGCGCCTTCGGGGGGACGGTGGCGGTCATGCCGACACCGCCGGTCGGGTCTGCTGGTCGGGTGTCACGGCTTCCTCCGTCGAGGCGAGGATCTCGGCCAGGTGGACCGTGCGGGTGCCGGCCCGGAGCCGGGAGAGGCCGCCGCCGATGTGCATCAGGCAGGAGGCGTCCCCGGCGGTGCAGACCTCGGCGTGCGTGCCGAGGACGTTGGCCATCTTGTCGGTGAGCATCGCGGTCGAGGTGTCGGCGTTCTTCACCGCGAAGGTGCCGCCGAAGCCGCAGCACTGCTCGGCGCCGGGCAGCTCGACCAGCTCCAGCCCGCGCACCGCCCGCAGCAGCTGGTAGGGCCGGTCGCCCACCTTCAGCAGCCGCAGCGAGTGGCAGGTCGGGTGGTAGGTGACCCGGTGCGGGTAGTAGGCGCCGACGTCGGTCACCCCCAGCACGTCCACCAGGAACTGGGACAGCTCGTAGGTGCGCCCGGCCAGCTCCTCGGCCTCGTCGGCCAACCGGTGCTCACCGGCCCGGCGGGCGACCGCGGCCTGCTGGTGGTGGATGGAGGCCACGCAGGACCCCGACGGCGCCACGATCGCCTCCGCGCCGGCGAAGGCCCGCACGTGGTTGGCGACGATCGGCACCGCCTCCCGGCGGTAGCCGGTGTTGACGTGCATCTGCCCGCAACAGGACTGCCCCGGCGGGACGACGACCTCGTGCCCCAGCCGTTGCAGCAGCGTGGCGGTGGCCCGGGCCACCGAGGGGGTCAGGGTGTCCACCAGGCAGGTGGCGAAGAGCGCGACCTTCACGGGCGGCTCCTCCTCTCAGCTCGCGACGGTCGGGCGCAGGCGCCGGACCATGCTGGACTCGCGGACGACGAGCATCGGCTCGAAGACGGGTTGGTCGTGCTGGTGGCCCTCGCCCGCAGCCTCGTCCAGCAGGAGCTCCGCCGCGCGGCGGCCCAGTTCCTGGCGGGGTTTGCGGACCGAGGTCAGCGGGACGGCGGCGGCTGCGGCGTAGTCGATGTCGTCGTAGCCGACGATGGCGAAGTCGTCGGGCACCCGGACCCCCTGGCGCACCATCTCCTGCAGCACGCCCATCGCGAGCAGGTCGTTGGCGCAGACCGCGGCGGTGGGCCGGAGCCCGGCCGGGAGCCCGAGGACGTGGGACGCCGCCTCGCGGCCACCGGCCACGGTCAGCGTGTCCGGGGTGATCACGGTGAGCGCGTCGTCGGAGCCGGTGCCCTCGCGGACGGCGGCGACGACTCCCCGGTAGCGCTCCTGCAGCTGCGGCAGGCCGCGCGGGCCGCCGATGAAGGCGATCCGGCGGTGCCCGCGCTCCAGCAGGTGGTCGGCGGCCAGCCGGCCACCGAGGACGTCGTCGACGGCCACGGCGCACTGGTCGGGGCCGGGTGCGCGGCGGTCGAGCAGCACGACCGGCACGCCGCGCTGCCGGAGCGTCTCGACCTGCGGGGACAGCTCCGCGGTCGGGGTGAGGACGACGCCCCGCACCCGCTGCTCGGTGAGCACGTCCAGGTGGGCGGCCTCCTTGGCCGGCCGGCCGTCGGAGTTGCAGAGGATCACCGACAGCCCCTGCGCGTTCGCCACCTCCTCGACCCCGCGGGCGACGTCGGTGAAGAACGGGTTGGCGATGTCCAGCACGACCAGCCCGATGGTGCGGCTGCGGCCGGCCCGGAGGTGGCGGGCCGACTCGTTGCGCACGAAGCCCAGCGCGGTGATCGCGCTCAGCACCCGTTCCCGGGTCCCGGGGCTGACCGTGTCGGGCCGGTTGAGGACGTTGCTGACCGTGCCGACCGAGACGCCGGCGTGGACGGCGACGTCCCGGATGCTGGCGGTCAGCGCTGCCCCCTCGGTTCCCGGTCGGCCCGTTGACCGCTCGCACGCAGCATCCTACTGTGGCCCACAGCACCTTGTGAATCGTTTCAGCGAGGAGGGTCCGTGCCCCGCGTCTGCTTCACCCTCCAGGTCCGGCCCGACCGGCTCGCGGAGTACCGCGAGCGGCACGCCGCCGTGTGGCCGGAGATGCTCCGCGCGCTCCGCGACGCCGGCTGGCACGACTACCAGCTCTTCCTGCGCGAGGACGGACTGCTCGTCGGCACCGTCGTCACCGACGACCTCGACGCAGCCCAGGCCGCCGTGGACGCCGCGGACGTCAGCGCCCGCTGGGAGGCCGAGATGGCCCCCTTCTTCGAGACCGGGGACGGCCGCGGCAAGTCCTCGCTCGACCTCGTCTTCGACCTCGACGCCCAGCTGCGGGCCGCCGGGGAGCACACCACCACGAACGGAGAGACCCCGTGACCACCGATCTCCGCGCCCAGGCGCTCGCCGCCCTGGCCGAGCAGACCATCGAGCTGCCCTCCTGGGCGTTCGGCAACGCCGGCACCCGGTTCAAGGTCTTCAGCACCCCCGGCGTCCCGCGGGACCCGTTCGAGAAGATCAGCGACGCCGCCCAGGTGCACCGGCACACCGGCGTCGCCCCTCGGGTCTCGCTGCACATCCCGTGGGACCTCGTCGACGACTTCACGAAGCTGGCCCAGCACGCGACCGACGAGGGCGTCTCGATCGGCGCGATCAACTCGAACCTGTTCCAGGCCGACGAGTACCGGCTCGGGTCGCTGACCCACGCCGACCCGGCCGTGCGGACCAAGGCCGTGGCCCACCACGTGCAGTGCATCGACGTCATGCGGGCCACCGGCTCCACCGACCTGAAGATCTGGCTGCCCGACGGCACGAACTACCCGGGCCAGGACGACATCACCGACCGCCAGGAGCGCCTGGCGGAGTCGCTGCAGCAGATCTACGCCGAGCTGGACCCCGAGCACCGGCTGGTCCTCGAGTACAAGTTCTACGAGCCGTACTTCTACACGATGGACATCCCCGACTGGGGCACCTCGCTGCTGCACTGCCTGGCGCTGGGCGAGCAGGCGAAGGTCGTGCTCGACACCGGCCACCACGCGCCGAACACCAACATCGAGTTCATCGTCGCCCAGCTGCTGCGGGTGGGCCGGCTCGGCGCCTTCGACTTCAACTCCCGCTTCTACGGCGACGACGACCTGATCGTGGGCGCAGCCGACCCCTTCCAGCTGTTCCGGATCATGAACGAGATCGTCCGGGCCGACGCGCTCCGCCCGGACTCCGGCGTCAACTTCATGCTCGACCAGTGCCACAACATCGAGCCGAAGATCCCCGGCCAGATCCGCTCGGTGATGAACGTGCAGGAGGCCACCGCCAAGGCGCTGCTGGTCGACCGCGAGGCGCTGCGGACGGCGCAGCGGAGCGGTGACGTGCTCGGCGCGAACGGCGCGCTGATGGACGCCTACAACACCGACGTCCGCCCGCTGCTCGCCGAGCTGCGCGAGTCGAAGGGCCTGCCCGCCGACCCCTACCGGGCCTACGCCGCCTCCGGGCACCAGGAGCAGATCGCCACCGAGCGCGTCGGAGGCCAGCAGGCCTCCTGGGGCGCCTGAAGAACTGGAGGACGACGAGATGACGAACCCCGTGGTCAGTGACCTGCTCGCCCGCTCCAACCGGCTGGGCGAGGACCCGCGCAACACCAACTACGCCGGCGGCAACACCTCCGCCGCCGGCACCGACACCGACCCGGTCACCGGGCAGCCGGTCGAGCTGCTCTGGGTGAAGGGCTCCGGCGGCGACCTGGGCACCCTCACCGAGCCCGGCCTGGCGGTGCTCCGGCTGGACCGGCTGCGCTCGCTGGTCGACGTCTACCCCGGCGTCGACCGCGAGGACGAGATGGTCGCCGCGTTCGACTACTGCCTGCACGGCCGCGGCGGGGCCGCGCCGAGCATCGACACCGCGATGCACGGGCTGGTCCGCGCGGCCCACGTCGACCACCTGCACCCGGACTCCGGCATCGCCCTGGCCACCGCGGCCGACGGCGAGGCGCTGACGGCCGAGTGCTTCGGCGACCGCGTGGTCTGGGTGCCGTGGCGCCGTCCGGGGTTCCAGCTGGGGCTGGACATCGCCGAGATCGCCGAGAAGAACCCACAGGCCATCGGCGCCGTCCTGGGTGGGCACGGCATCACCGCCTGGGCCGACACCAGCGAGCAGTGCGAGGCCAACTCGCTGGAGATCATCCGGACGGCGGAGCGGTTCCTCGCCGAGCGCGGCCGCCCCCAGCCCTTCGGTGCCCCGCTGCCCGGGTACGAGGCGCTGCCGGAGGCCGAGCGCCGGGCGAAGGCGGCCGCGCTGTTCCCGGTGGTCCGCGGCCTGGCCTCGACCGACAAGCCGCAGGTCGGGCACCTCACCGACTCCGACGTCGTGCTGGACTTCCTCGCCGCCGCCGAGCACCCGCGGCTGGCGGCGCTGGGCACCTCCTGCCCCGACCACTTCCTGCGCACCAAGGTCCGCCCGCTGGTGGTCGACCTGCCGGCCTCCGCCCCGGTCGAGGACGTCGTCGTCCGGCTGAAGGAACTGCACGAGGCCTACCGCGCCGACTACGCGGCCTACTACGAGCGGCACGCGAGCCCGGACTCCCCCGCCATGCGCGGCGCGGACCCGGCGATCGTGCTGGTGCCCGGCGTCGGCATGTTCAGCTTCGGCGCGAACAAGCAGACCGCCCGGGTCGCCGGTGAGTTCTACGTCAACGCGATCAACGTGATGCGCGGCGCCGAGTCCGTCTCCACCTACGCGCCGATCGACGAGAGCGAGAAGTTCCGGATCGAGTACTGGGCGCTGGAGGAGGCCAAGCTCGCCCGGATGCCGAGGCCCAAGCCGCTGGCCACCCGGGTCGCGCTGGTCACCGGCGCGGCGAGCGGGATCGGCAAGGCGATCGCCCAGCGGCTGGCCGCCGAGGGCGCGTGCGTCGTCGTCGCCGACCTGGACCTGGCCAAGGCCACCGACGCCGCGGCGGAGATCGGCTCGGCCGACGTCGCGGTGGGCGTGGCGGCCGACGTCAGCGACGCCGAGGCGGTGGCCGCGGCGTTCCGCACGGCCGTGTTGGCCTTCGGCGGGGTCGACCTGGTGGTCAACAACGCTGGGCTGTCGATCTCCAAGCCGCTGCTGGAGACCACCGAGGCCGACTGGGACCTGCAGCACGACGTGATGGCCAAGGGCTCGTTCCTGGTCTCCCGCGAGGCGGCCCGGATCATGATCGAGCAGGGGATGGGCGGCGACGTCGTCTACATCTCCAGCAAGAACGCGGTCTTCGCCGGCCCGAGCAACATCGCCTACTCCTCGACCAAGGCCGACCAGGCCCACCAGGTCCGGCTGCTGGCCGCCGAGCTCGGCGAGCACCAGATCCGGGTCAACGGCATCAACCCCGACGGCGTCGTCCGCGGGTCGGGGATCTTCGCCGGCGGCTGGGGCGCCAAGCGCGCCGCGGTCTACGGCGTCCCGGAGGAGGAACTGGGCCAGTTCTACGCCCAGCGCACCCTGCTCAAGCGCGAGGTGCTGCCCGACCACGTCGCCGACGCCGTCTTCGCCCTCACCGGCGGCGAGCTCACCCGGACGACCGGCCTGCACGTCCCGGTCGACTCCGGCGTCGCCGCCGCCTTCCTCCGCTGACGTGGGGGCCACGATCGCGACTCTGGCCCCCAGGGAGCTGACGCTCGCGGCCGTCGACCTGGGGGCCTCGAGCGGGCGGGTGATGGTCGGCCGGGTGGGTCCGGAGCGGCTGGAGCTGCGCGAGGCCAACCGGTTCGCCAACCGGCCGGTCCGGGTCGCCGGCACGTTGCACTGGGACGTGCTGGCGCTCTACGGCGGGGTGCTCGACGGCCTGCGGGCCGCCGGCCGGGACGTCGGGCCGCTGGACGGCGTGGGCATCGACAGCTGGGCGGTCGACGTCGGGCTGCTCGACGCCGACGGCGCGCTGCTGGGCAACCCGGTGCACTACCGGGACGCCCGGCACGCCACCGCCGTCCCGGGGGTGCACGAGCTGGTGTCACCGGCTGAGCTCTACCGGGTCAACGGCCTGCAGCACCTGCCGTTCAACACGGTCTTCCAGCTCGCGGCGATGCGGCAGCTGGCCGGGTTCGGGCTGGCCCGCCGGGCGCTGCTGATCCCCGACCTGCTGGCCTACTGGTTGACCGGGGCGGTCGGGGCGGAGGTCACCAACGCCTCCACCAGCGGGCTGCTGGACGCCTGCACCCGGCAGTGGTCGACCGACCTCATCGACCGGCTGCACCTCCCGCACGAGCTGTTCCCGCCGTTGCGGCAACCCGGTGACCGGCTCGGCGAGCTCACCGACGAGGTGCTCGCCGACACCGGGCTCACCGGGCCGGTCCCGGTGACGGCGGTCGGTTCGCACGACACCGCTTCGGCTGTCGTCGGGGTGCCGGCGGAGTCCGAACGGTTCGCCTACGTCTCCTGCGGCACCTGGTCGCTGGTCGGGGTGGAGCTGCCCGGCCCGGTGCTCACCGAGGCCAGCCGGGAGGCCGGCTTCACCAACGAGCTCGGGGTGGACGGGACGGTCCGTCACCTGCGCAACGTGATGGGGCTCTGGCTGCTCCAGGAGTCGTTGCGCACCTGGCAGTCGGCCGGGCTGCCGGCCGACCTCACCGAGCTGCTGCACGCCGCGGCCCGGGAGCCGGCCTTCGGGGCGGTCGTCGACTGCGACGACGACCGCTTCCTGCCGCCCGGCGACATGCCCGCCCGGATCGCCGAGGTCTGCCGGGAGACCGGGCAGACGCCGCCGCAGAGCCAGGCGGCCACCGTCCGCTGCATCCTGGACAGCCTCGCGCTGGCCTACCGGCGCACGGTGCGCCAAGCGGCCGAGCTCTCCGGGCGGTCGGTGGACGTCGTCCACCTGGTCGGCGGCGGTGCCCGCAACACGCTGCTCTGCCAGCTCACCGCCGACGCCTGCGGGCTGCCGGTGCTGGCCGGACCGGTCGAGGCGGCGGCGCTGGGCAACGTGCTGGTCCAGGCCCGCGCCGGGGGCGCGCTCAGCGGCGGGCTGGCCGAGCTCCGGACACTGCTGCGGGCGACCCAGCAGGTCGTCCGGCACGATCCCACCCCGTCCCAGGAGGCCGCGTGGCAGGCCGCGGAGGACCGGGTCCGGCGTACCCGCTGAACGCGGCCAGGAGCCCGGCCCGGTGACCGGGCTCCTGGCGGTCAGCGCCTCAGCCCGCCCCGCCCCGCTGCGCCGCCGCCCCGGCCAGCCCGGCCTTGGTGAACGCCAGTGCGTCCCGGGCCAGGGCGTGGTTGTCGGTCCACAGGTTGCGCCAGATCGCCAGGTCGTTGGAGAGCGTCCGGTGCACGACCTCGGAGGAGAACGACTCGAAGGTGGCGATCCCCTCGTAGCCCACCTCGTCCAGCGCCCCGAAGAACTCCCCCCACGGGATCGACCCGGTGCCCAGGGCGCCTCGGTGGGACTCCCCGATGTGGACGTAGCCCAGCCGCCCGGCCGCCGCGGCCGCCCGCACCGCATCGGCGAACGAGTGCTCCTCGATGTTCATGTGGTACGTGTCCAGGTGCGCCATCACGTTGGGCCGGTCCACCACGGCGATGAAGTCCAACGTCTCCTGGGTCGTGTTGATGATGTTGGTCTCGTACCGGTTGCAGAACTCCAGGGCGAGGGTGATGCCGGAGGCCGCAGCCCTGTCCGCCAGCCAGGCGATCGTCTCCTGGGAGTTGGCGCGGCCCCGTTCGGTCGCCGGGGCGTCGTACTTGCCCAGCTTGGAGTAGAGGACCCCGCACAGGGTTGTGCCGCCGCTGTCGCGGAGGACGCCCAGCGCGGCGGCCAGCCGCGCGCGGCCGCGGGCCACCACGTCCGGGTCCTCGCTGGACACGTCGGTGTCCGCGCTCAGGCCGAGCGAGGCGCTCACCTGCAGCCCGTGCTCCTGGAGCAGCTCGGCGGTCATGTCCGCGTCGAACCCGGTGGGGTCGATCGGGGCGATCTCGATCAGGTCGTAGCCGGCCTCCGCGGTGGCGGCGATGGCCCGGCGCGCCTCCTCCCGCGTCCAGCTGCCGGTCCAGACCAGGGCGTGCACGCCGTGGGTCACGGTCATGGGGTCCTCTCTCCGTGTCCCGGTCCCGGGGCACTGTCAGGCGGTGACGTTCGGTCGGCGGGCGCTACGACGTCCCGCCGTAGCGCCGGTTGGCGAACCCGTTGAGCAGGGCGGCGAAGACGAGCACGAAGCCCAGGGCGAACAGCTGGAACTGGGTGCCGGCGTTGCCCGGGACGGCGAGCAGGATCCCGGCGTTGAGCCACACGATCAGCAGCGTGGCCAGCACCACCCCGGCGACCCGGCCGATGCCGCCGGTGATCGCCACCCCGCCGAGGACGGCGATGGTGATCGCCGGCAGGGCCATGCCGTTGCCGGCCACGCCGGCGTCCGGCCGGGCGGAGGCGAACTGGGCCACGGTGTAGACGGCCACCAGCCCGGACAGCGCGCCGGCCCCGACGTAGGCCAGGAAACGGGTGCGGCGGACGTTGATCCCGGTCCACTCGGCCGCCACGTCGTTGGTGCCGATCGCGTAGAGCTTGCGGCCGTAGGTGGTGCGTGCCATCACCAGCCAGATCACGACGATCGCCGGGATCAGGTACGTGAACACCCCGAGCGGGACCGCCGGCACGGCGTCGGGCAGGAACGGGACCTCCACCGCCCGGGCGGTGGAGTAGAGCTCCTGGATCGGCTCGGCGTTGATCGGCTGCTGGTCGTTGATCACCAGGGCCAGCGAGCTGAACGCGTAGTAGGTCGCCAGCGTGGTGATCAGCGCCGGGAAACCCAGGTAGGCGACGAGGACGCCGTTGAGCGCGCCGCACAGCGCGCCGAACGCCACGGCCAGCACCAGCGCCGGGAACAGCGACCAGCCCCACTCGCCGTAGGCGAAGCCGAAGACCATCCCGGTCAGGGAGACGATGGCGCCGACCGACAGGTCGATGCCGCCGCGGCCGGAGGTGATCACCAGCAGCTCGGCCAGCCCGAGCAGCACCAGCGGCACGGCGTTGATCAGCGTCGCCGCCAGGTAGCCGCTGTCGTAGGGCGCGCTGAGGTAGTTGTTGCCGCTCAGCGTCGTCATCGTGATCAGCACGACCGCGAGCAGGAGGACCAGCAGCGCGATGCGTTGGGTCAGCAGGACCCTCAGCAGCCGGCCGGGCAGGCTCTCCGGCCGGTCGGTGGCGGCGCCAGGCTGCGGCTTCTCCGGTGCCGGTGCCGGGGGAGGGGTGGTCGAGGTGGTCATGAGTCGCTCCTGGTGCGCCGGCGGAGCAGGTCGGCCCCGACGGCGACGATGATGAACACACCGACGAACAGGGAGGACAGCTGCGTCGGCCAGCCGAGCTGGGTCACCCCGGTGGCCACGGTCTGGACGAGCAGCGCGCCGAGCACGGTGCCCAGCACCGAGCCGCGGCCACCGGTGATCGACGTCCCGCCGATCACCACCGCGGCGATCACCGCCAGCTCCAGGCCGGACCCGACGTTCGCAGCCAGGCTGGAGGTGCCCTGGGCGAGCACGAAGCAGGCCGCGAGGCCGGCGAGCAGGCCGGTGACCACGTAGGCCGACAGCACCCGGGCGCGGACCGCGACGCCGGCCAGCCGAGCGGCGTTCGCGTCGCCGCCGACGGCGTAGAAGTGCCGGCCGCCCGCGGTGTGCCGCAGGTAGTACCAGGCCAGCGCGGCGATCACGATGGTGATGAGGAAGGCGTGCGGGATGCCGAGGGTGCGACCGGCGTCCCCGCGGCCGAAGAAGTTCAGCGTGCGGGGGATGCCCTCGACGGTCGAGGAGCCGAAGATCTGCAGCCCGACGAAGCGGAACAGGTTCAGTGTGCCGAAGGTGATGATGATCGCGTGCACCCGGCCGTAGGCGATCAGCACGCCGTTGACCAGGCCGAGCACGCCGCCGACCGCGATGGACAGCGGGACCGCCAGCACCAGCGGCAGGCCGGTGTCCACCATGGTCTGGGCGGTGATCACCGAGGCGACCATGACGATGCTGCCGACGGAGACGTCGATCCCGCCGGTGATGATCACGATCGTCATGCCGATGCCGATGAGCGCGATCGGGGTGGTCGCCACCAGCAGCGGGACGATCGAGCCCGCGGTGAAGAAGGCCGGTGTCGCCAGGCTCAGCACCAGCCAGAGCAGCGCGATGACGACGATGAGCACCGTCTCCTGGCTGGTGACCGGCGGCGGTAGCACCCGGCCGCGCCCCCGGCCGGGTCCGTCCCTGCCGGAGACCGCGGTGCTCCCGGCCCCCCCGGGTGGGGTGAGCGTCGAGTTGCTCATGCGGGTACTCCCGTCTGGTCGGGCTGGGTCTCGGCGGCGGGCCCGGACTCGTCGCCTGCGGCGGCGGTCAGCACGTCGACCTGGTCGGCGTTGGGGCCGAACTCCACGGTCGTGGTGCCGGCGCGGACCACCTGGATGCGGTCGGCGATCCGGATCGCCTCCAGCAGGTCCGAGGTGACGATCAGGACCGCCACGCCGTCGTCGGCGAGCTGGGTGATCAGCCGGTGGATCTCCTCCTTGGCGCCGACGTCGACCCCCTGGGTCGGCTCGGCGAGCACCAGCACCTGGGGCTTGTCGACCAGTTGACGGGCCAGCACGACCTTCTGGGCGTTGCCGCCGGAGAGCGCCGCCACCGGCGTCCTCTCGCTGGGCGCCTTCACCGCGAGCCGGTCGATCATCGACCGGGCGACCTCGGTCTCCTGGCGGCGGTCCAGCCACACCCCGAGCCGGGACAGCAGGCCCAGGTGGCCGGCGGAGATGTTGAAGGAGATGGGCTGGAAGGAGAACAGCCCCTGCTCCTTGCGGTTGGCCGGCAGCAGGGCGATCCCCAGGCCCTTCGCCTCGCGCGGAGAGCGCGGGCGCACCTCGGTGCCGTCGACCAGGATCGCGCCGTCGGTGGCCCGGTCCATGCCGTAGACCGTGGCGCCGATCTCCGCGACGCCGGAGCCGACCAGCCCGTAGAGGGCGACGATCTCCCCGGCCCGTACCTGGACGTCGACGTCGTGGAAGCGGCCGGTCAGCCCCAGGCCGCGCAGCTCCAGGCGGGGGTCACCGGTGGGGACGTCGCGTTCGGGGCGCTCGTCCTCGATGGCCCCGCCCACCATCATCTCCACGATCTGCCGGACCGAGAGGTCGCCGATCGGGTGGGTCCCGATGGTGCGGCCGTCCCGCATCACCGTGACCTCGTCGGCGATCCGGAACAGCTCGTCGAGCCGGTGGGAGATGTAGATGATCGCGACGCCGGCCTCGGTGAGCCGGCGGATCACCCCGAACAGCACCTCGACCTCGCGGTCGGTCAGGATCGCCGAGGGTTCGTCCAGGATCAGCACCCGGGCCTCGCCGGCCAGCGCCTTGGCGATGTAGACCTGCTGCTTCTGGGCGATGGAGTGCGTGCCGACGGCGGTGGTCGCGTGCTCGGCGGGCAGGCCGATCAGCTCCAGCAGCTCGGTGACCCGGGCGATCTGCGCTGCCCAGTCCACGCGCCCGCCGCGGGTGATCTCCCGGCCCAGGAAGACGTTCTCGGCGACGGTGAGCTCGTCGAACAGCTGGGGTTCCTGGTAGACGGTGGCGATCCCCAGGGCCATCGCGTCGGTGGTCGAGGTGATCGACACCCGATCCCCGTCGAACTCGACGGTCCCGGCGTCAGGGCGCTCCGCTCCTGCGAGGATCTTGATCAACGTCGACTTCCCGGCCCCGTTCTCACCGACGAGGGCGTGCACCGTGCCCGGCTGGACGACCATGTCGGCGTTCTCGATGGCGTGGACGGCGCCGAACCGCTTGGCGATGCCCTGGACCGCCAGCCGTGGCGGGTTCGAGCTCTGTTCGGTCATGACCTGGCGACCTCCGTGGTGGGTGCGCCCGGGGTGGGGGGACGGGCCGGCCGGTCCGTCCCCCCACTGAGCCCGGAGGGATCAGTAGTCGTACTCGCCGACGTTGTCGGCCGTCAGGACGAGCGGGTCACCGAGCAGCAGCACGTTGTTCTCCGCGTCGTAGGTGACGCCCTCGATGCCGGGGACGTCCGGGGACGCCGAGATCTCCTCGCCCGCAGCCAGCTGGGTGCCGGCCCAGGCGGTCAGCTCACCCAGCGCCTCGACGTCCCAGAGCACGCTGGCCGCGGCCGAGCCGTCCTCCAGGTAGGGCGCCATCGAGTTCGGCGTCCCGAGCCCGACGGTCTGGACCTGGCCGATCTTCCCGGCGTCCCGGACCGCCTGGGCGACACCGGGCGCCGAGGAGGTGCACTCCCCGACCAGACCGGTCAGCGACGGATCGGAGTTCATCAGGTCGGTCGCCATCTGGGTGGCGACCGTCTGGTCCTCACCGGCGTAGACGACGTCGGTGATCTCCGCGTCGGGGTACTCGGACTGGGTGTACTCCCGCTGCACCTCGATCCAGGAGTTGAGGTTCTCCGCCGTCTCCCCGCAGGAGACGATCGCGTAGCGCCCCGACCCACCCATGGCCTGCATGAGCTCGTCGGTCAGGGTCTGGCCGATCCCCTCGGTGGAGGCCTGGCTGACGAAGACCTCGCGGACGGAGTCCGGGGCGTCGGTGTCGGTGGTGGCCACGGCGATCCCCGCGTCGGCGGCCTGCTGCAGCAGCGGGGCCATCGAGTCCGGGTCGTTGGGGGCCACGAACAGCACGTCGACGCCCTGCTGGATGTAGGAGCGCACGATGTCGGCCTGGGCGGCGGCGTCGGCTTCGACCGGGCCCTGGTAGAGCCACTCGCACCCGAGCTCCTCGCAGGCCTGCTCCCCACCGGTGTTCATCGCCTCGAAGTAGGGGATGCCCTGCAGCTTCGGCACGAAGGCGATCGTGGGCTGGTCGTCGCCGCCGCCTTCGCCGCCACTGTCGCCGGTGGCGGAGCCGCCGCTGCCCTCTCCGCAGCCGGCCAGCACCAGTGATGCCGCGGCGAGTCCGGCCGCGAGGGTCGTGTACCGGTGTGCTCTCATGCTCACTCCTTGGTGCGGCGGGCGTACCCGCGGTGGACCGCCCCCGGGTTCGGGAGCGGTTTCCGGGCAGGTCCCGGACGGGAGGGGTCGGCCGGTGGCCGATCCCTCACCGGGATCGGTCGGGCGGCTCACGACGGCTCGTCCAAACCGACGACGTGCACCCGGGTACCGGCGGCGGAGATCGACGCAGCGGCCGCAGGGTCCACCCCGGCGTCGGTGTAGACGGCGGTGAGCCGCTCGATGGGGACGCAGGGGTGGATGGAGAAGCTGCCGAACTTCGATGAGTCGATCAGGCCGTAGACCTCGCGGCAGGCACTGGCCAGGTACGTCTTGGCCTGCGCCTCCTCGCTGGCGAGGTCGAGCAGCCCGTGGTGCGCGGAGATGCTGTGCCCACCGAGGAAGCCACGGTCGATACGGCCGCGGCCGGCGAGCACGTCACCGACCAGTCCGACCAGGGAACGCGCGGACCGTCGCACCACGCCGCCGGGCAGCAGCACGTTGGCGTCGGTGCGCTCGCACAGCAGGGTGGCGATCGGCAGGCTGTTGGTCACGACGACCAGGCCGCGCCGGTCCAGCAACTGGCTGGCGAGGTAGTGGCAGGTGGTCGAGGAGTCCAAGGCGATGACGTCGCCGTCGCGGACCAGCGGCGCCACGGCGTAGGCGATCGCCTCCTTCTCCGCCCGGTGGTGCCGCAACCGGGTGTCGAAGGTCCCCTCGTCGGCGGAGCGGGCGGCGACCGCACCACCACGGATGCGACGCAACGCCGAACGCTGCTCGAGCGCTTCCAGGTCCTTGCGGATCGTGACGGTGGAGACGCCGAGCTGGCTGGCGAGAGTGCGCACGAGGACCCGGCCGTCCGAATCGAGCCGGGACATGATCGCCTCGGAACGGGTGATCTCGTCCACGTCCCTCCCGCCACCTGCAGTCTGAGGTGATGTGGATCACTGTGATCCGCGTCTCGGACCTAAGCGGAGGGGCAAGCAAGTGACAAAGCACAAAAAGGTAACGAAGGCCCGAAGGGTGCCAATCGAAACCAGCGGAGTTGTCGATCATCACAGTGTGCGACGAGATCGCGACGTGACGAAGCAGGTGGCAGGTGGCGCCGACCGGACGTCCGGACCGACACAGGCCTCGGCGGCGGCCCGGTGGGCCGCCGCCGAGGCGCGGTTGAGCTGATCGCCCGGATCAGCCGCCGAGGATCGGCTCGTACACCTCCTGGGTGCGGTCGAGCAGCTGCTGGAACTCCTCCGCACCCTGGAACTCCGCCGGCACGTACTCCTCGCCGATCTGCTCGACGACCGCCGGGTCCTCGGACGCCGTCCGCAGCGCGTCCTCCAGCTCGGTGACGATCTCCTCGGGCAGCTCATCGGGCCCGATGAGACCGAACGTCGACCCGGAGAGCGTCAGCTCCGGGAAGCCGGACTCGGCCAGGGTGGGGGTGTCCGGCAGCCAGGGCAGCGGCTCCGCGGAGGAGACCGCCAGCGGGCGGAACTGGCCGGCGTCGATGTTCGCGGTCACGTCGGAGGAGGCGTTGATCAGCACCGCGTCGACGTTGCCGCCCAGGAGGGCGGTGGTCATCTCGGCGTTGCCGTTGAACGGCACGGCGGTGACCTCGACGTCGTACTCCTCGGCCAGCCGCTGCAGCTCGATCGCCTGCGGGGTGGACGCGCCAGGCGTGCCGACGTTCAGCGAGCCGGGCTGCTGCCGGGCAGCAGCGAAGAACTCCTCGGCGGTGGCGTACGGCGAGTCCGCGCCGACGGCGAGCACCGACGGCACCTCGCTCATCACCCCGATCGGCGTCACGTCGTCCTTGGTGTAGCCGACCTCGTTGGCCAGCGGGGTGAGCACCAGGGTGCCGGGGGTGGCGAGGGAGAGGGTGTGCCCGTCGGGGTCGGCGCCGATCAGCTCCTGGGTCGCGAGCGCGCCCGAGCCGCCGGGCAGGTTCTCCACCACCACGGTCTGGCCCAGCTGCTCCTCGAGGGAGGCGCCGTAGGCGCGGGCGGTCAGGTCCGTGGGACCGCCGGCCCCGTAGGGCACCAGCAGCCGGATCTCCTCGGTCGGGTACTCCGCGGCCGACTCGGCGGAGCCGGCCGTCTCCTCCGCCCCGCCGCAGGCGGTGAGCAGGCCGAGGGCGGTGCAGGCGGCGAGGGCGCGGGCGGTGCGGGCGCGGGAGGTGCGGGACAGGGGCATCGTTGCCTCCGGTGGTGGGGTGGGGCCGGTCAGTGCGGGTCGAGCTCGCCGACGTCGTCGGCGAAGGTGAGCCGGGCGGCGGTGACCGACTGCAGCTCCGCGCGGGTGAGCCCCGGGGCCATCTCCTGGACGACCAGCCCGTCGGGGCCGACGTCGAGGACCGCCAGGTCGGTGTAGACCCGGTCCACCACTCGTCCGGCGGTGAGCGGGTAGGTGCACCGGGGCAGCAGCTTGGGGCGGCCGTCCCGGGTGGTGTGCGTCGTCATCACCAGCACGCGCTTGGCGCCCACGGCCAGGTCCATCGCCCCGCCGACGGCGGGCGGCATGGTGGCCAGGTCGGTGATCCAGTTGGCCAGGTCGCCGGTCTCGGAGACCTGGAAGGCGCCGAGCACGGAGATGTCGATGTGCCCGCCGCGCATCATCACGAACGCGTCGGTGTGGTGGAAGTAGCAGCCCCCGGGCAACAGCGTCACCGGCTGCTTGCCGGCGTTGATCAGCTCCCGGTCCTCCTCGCCGGGCGCCGGGGCCGGTCCCATCCCGAGGATCCCGTTCTCGCTGTGGTAGACGATCTCCTTGTCCGGTCCCACCACGTCGCCGACCAGGATCGGCATGCCGATGCCCAGGTTGACGTAGGAGCCGTCCGGGATGTCCCGGGCCACCCGCCGGGCCACGGCCACGTCGCTCAGCGGGCTGATCACGACGCCGCCACCTGGACCACCCGGTCGACGAAGATGCCGGGGGTGACCACCGCCTCGGGGTCCAGGTCGCCCAGCTCGACGAACTCCTCGACCTGCACCACCGTGAGCGCCGCCGCGGTGGCCATCGTGGGGCCGTAGTTGCGCGCCGCCGTCCGGTAGACGAGGTTGCCCCACCGGTCGGCCCGGTGGGCCTTGATCAGCGCGACGTCGCCGGGCAGCGGGTGCTCGAACACGTGCGGGCGGCCGTCGATGGTGCGCACCTCCTTGCCCTCGGCCAGCAGGGTGTCCGCGCCGGTCGGGGTGAAGAACCCGCCCAGCCCGGCGCCGGCGGCGCGCATCCGCTCGCTCAGCGTCCCCTGCGGCACCAGCTCCAGGCCGATCTCCCCGGCCCGCCACCGCTCCTCGAACCAGATCGAGCCCATCGACCGGGGGTAGGAGCAGACGACCGTCCGCACCCGGCGTTCCCGGATCAGCGCGGCGACGTCCCTCTCCCCCGCCCCGGCGTTGTTGGTGACCACGGTCAGGTCGCGGGCACCGTGGTCGAGCAGGGCGTGCACCAGCTCCACCGGGACGCCGGAGTCCCCGAAGCCCCCGATCAGCACCGTGGCGCCGTCGGAGATGCCGGCGACCGCGTCGGCGAGGGTCGCCACCCGCTTGTCGATCATCGCGGCCCCTGCCGGCGGTACCAGCGCGGCGAGGTCGACGGCGGCGGGGTGAGGGCCGCCCGCACCACCAGCACGTTCGGGCCGGTGGCGCCCAGCGCCGCGGTCAGCCGGCTCTCGAACTCCGGCCCGAAGCCGTCGACGGAGTCCGCCGGGACGCCGAAGGAGCGGGCCAGGGCGACGAAGTCGGGGGTGACCAGGTCGACGCCGCGGGTCGGGGTCCCGCTGTGCACCTGGTCGAAGCGGAGCATCCCGTAGCCGCCGTCGTCGACGATCACCACGGTCAGCGCGGGCTGCTCCTGCGCGACCGCCGCCAGCTCGCCGCAGGCGAAGAGGAAGCCGCCGTCGCCGACCAGGGCCAGGGCGCGGCCCTGCCCGGCCAGCGCGGCGCCGAGCGCCGCGGGGAAGGCGTAGCCGAGCGTGCCCCAGCCCATCGGGAAGGCCAGCCGGCGCGGCCCGGGGACCCGGCCGAACGCCGCCACCCAGTAGCCGGCGATGCACATGTCGGCCAGCAGCATCCCGTCGGGCAGCACTCCTTCAGGCGCGGACACCCGGTCCAGGACGTCCAGCAACTGGGCGGCCTGCGGGTCCTCGGCCGCCACCAGCGCGCGGACCCGGTCCCCCAGGCCGGCCAGCCGCTCCCGGAGCTGGGGGAGGCCGTCGCGCGGCGGGGTGCCGGCGAGGAGCTGGCCGACCACCGTGGTGGCGTCCCCCACCAGGGTCAGGTCGGCCGGGTAGTTCTTGTTCGCGTCGGCGGCGTCGACGTTCACCGCGAGCAGGGTGGCCGGCTGCGGCATCGCCCAGTTCTGCGTGGTCATCCCGTCGAGGTCGCTGCCGACGGCGATCACCAGGTCGGCGTCGTCCCACAGCGCCCCGATCTCGGGGACGTGCGCCGGCCCGGGGACCAGGCACGGGTGGTCGGGCCGGAGCACCCCGCGGCCGTTGTAGGTGGTGACCACCGGGGCGGCCAGCTGCTCGGCGAGCCGGCCCAGCACCTCCCCGGCGCCGCTGCGGAGCGCGCCGCCGCCGGCCCAGATTAGCGGGCGCCGGGCCGCGGTCAGCAGCTCCACCGCGCGGGCGACGTCCGCCTCGGGCGCGGTGGCCGACGGCGGGACGTCCGGGGCGGTCGGCCGGGCGCCGTCCACCGGCTGGCTGAGCAGGTCGGTCGGCACCCCGAGGTAGACCGGCCCGGTGGCGGCGGTCAGCGCGACGGCGCCGGCCCGCACCGTCTCCTCGCCCAGCCGGCCGGCCGAGTCGCAGGTGACCGTCAGCTTGGTGACCGGGGCGAACATCGCGCCTTGGTCCCGGGTCTCGTGCAGCACCCCGCGGTGCACGCCGGGGCGGCGCAGCGTGGTGGGGATGTCGGTGGCGACCACCAGCACCGGCGCGCCCGACGCCATCGCCTCGCCGGTGGCGCCCAGGGTGTTGGCCGCCCCGGGGCCGGTCGTGACGACGGCGACGCCGAGCCGGCCGGTGGCCCGGGCGTAGCCGTCGGCGGCGTAGACCGCAGTCTGTTCGTGCCGCACCCCGACCAGCCGCAGCCCCGCGGCGGCCGCCGCCTCCCAGACGGCCAGGTTGTGCACACCGGGCAGGCCGAAGGCGATCTCCACGCCCAGCTCCTGCAGGGCGGCGACCAGGTCGTCGGCGCCGGTCCGCACGCCGATCGCGGTCGTGGTGGCCTCAGTCACCGAGGACATCGCGGAAGGTCTCCTCGGTCTCGACGAACAGCTCGCCCAGGCCGTCGGCGCCGATGAACTCCTCCGGCACGTACCGCTCGTCCAGCGACTCGACGACCTGCGGGTCCTCGGTGGCGCTGCGCAGCGTGTCCTCCAGCGTCTGCACGGCCTCCTCCGGCGTGCCGGCCGGGGCGATGACCCCGAAGGTCGTGGTGCTCTGCACCAGCTCGGGGTAGCCCAGCTCGACGAAGGTGGGGGCGTCCACGTAGGGCAGCGGCTCGGGACTGCCGACGGCCAGCACCCGCAGGTCGCCGGACTCGATCGCGGGCAGGATGTCCTGGGACAGGTTGGCGAAGCCGGCGGTGACGTTCTCCCCCAGCAGCGCGGTCTGCACCTCCGCGTTGCCGTTGAACGGGACGACGGTGAGCGGGACGTCGTACAGCTCGCTGATCCGCTGGGTCTCCGCGGCGTGGGTGTTGGTGGCCCCGGGGGTGCCGACGGTGACCGCCTGCGGGTCCTCCCGGGCGGCCTCGAAGAGGTCCTCCAGCGACTGGTACGGCGAGTCGGCCGGCACGAGGATCCCCGAGGGCACCTGGGTGACCACGCCGATCGGCGCGAAGTCCTCCCGGGTGTAGCCGACGTCGTTGGACAGGTAGTTGAGCACCGCCGTGGGCAGCGCCGTCATCGACAGCGTGTAGCCGTCGGCGTCGGCGTTGATGAGCTGCTGGTAGGCGGTCGCCCCCGAGGCCCCGGGCGCGTTCTCCACGACGACGGACTGGTCGAGCTCGCTCTCCATGTGCGCCGCCAGCGCCCGGGCGGCGATGTCGGTCGGACCGCCGGCCGTGTAGGGCACCAGCAGCCGGATGTCCTCGGTCGGGTACTCCTCCGCGGCCCCGGAGGCGTCGGTGGTCTCCTCCGCGCCGCCGCATCCGGTCAGTGCGACGCCGGTGACGAGCAGGACGGCGAGGGTGCGGCGCGCGGTCATCGTTCTCCTGGGGTGGTGGAGGTGGACCCCGAGGGGCCGTCGGTGGGGGTGCCAGCAGTGGTGTCGGTGGTCGAGTCGGCGCCGGGGCTGCCCTCGGCGGTCACCTGCCGGTCGGCGTCCGGGGCCGATTCGTCGGTCTCGTCGACGTCGGCGGGGTCGACCCGGCCGAAGACCGCCTTGCGCCGGCGGCTGGTGATCGCGCTGACGATGATGATCAGCGCCATGAAGGCGAACATGCCGCCGGAGATGGGGCGGGTGACGAAGATGTCGAGGTCGCCGCCGGAGAGCAGCATCGACTGCCGGAAGGCCCGCTCGAGGATCGACCCGAGCACGAAGGCGAGCACCAGCGGGCCCGGCTCGAAGCCGGTCTTCTTCATCAGCCAGCCGATGACCCCGAAGCCCAGCACGACCCACATGTCGAACGCGTTGTTGTTGACCGAGAAGACGCCGACCATGGTGACCAGCAGCGCGAACGCGGCGAGGATGCCGGCCCGCACCCGGAGCATCTGGACGAAGACCCCGACCAGCGGGATGTTCAGCGCCAGCAACATCATGTTGCCGATCACCATCGAGGCGATGACGCCCCAGAAGATCTCCGGCTCCTGCTCGATCAGCTGCGGCCCCGGGGTGATGTTCTGCTGGATCAGGGCGCCGAAGATCAGCGCCAGCACCACGTTGGGCGGGATGCCCAGGGTGAGCAGCGGGATGAACGCCGAGGTGGAGGAGGCGTTGTTCGCCGTCTCCGGGCCGGCGACCCCCTCGATGGCGCCCTTGCCGAAACGGCTGGGGTCCTTGGCCCGGCGCTTCTCCATCGCGTAGGAGGCCAGCGAGGAGACCACCCCGCCGCCGCCGGGCAGCACCCCGATCACGAAGCCGAGCAGCGAGCCGCGGCCGATCGCGCCGGAGGAGTCGCGGAAGTCCTTCCGGGTCGGCCAGATGCCCTTGATCTTCGAGGTGACCGCCTGGACCTTGTCGGTGCGCTCCAGGCTGTGCAGGATCTCCCCGACACCGAACAGGCCCATCGCCACCGCGACGAAGTCCAGGCCGTTGAACAGCGCCACCTCGCCGAAGGTGAAGCGCGCCGTGCCGGTGATCGGGTCCAGGCCGATGGTGGCCAGCAGCAGCCCCAGGGCGGCCATGCACAGGCTCTTCAGCACCGAGCCGGTGCCCAGGTAGGTGACCAGCAGGATGCCCAGGATGGTCAGCGCGACGTACTCCGGCGGCCCGAAGGAGACCGCCAGGTCGGCCAGTGGGGGTGCCAGCAGGATCATCCCGATCACGGAGACCGTGCCGCCGATGTACGAGCCGATGGCGGCGATGCCGAGGGCCGGGCCGGCCCGGCCCTGCTTGGCCATCTGGTAGCCGTCGAAGGTGGTCACCACCGACGCCGCCTCGCCGGGCAGCCGCAGCAGCACCGAGGTGATCGTGCCGCCGTACATCGAGCCGTAGTAGATGCCGGCCAGCAGGATGATCGCGGTCACCGGCTCGACCGTGTAGGTGATCGGCAGCAGCAGGGCGATCGACGCCGTCGGCCCGAGGCCGGGCAGCACCCCGATGACGGTGCCGATCAGCACGCCGAAGAACACGTACAGCAGGTTGGTCGGGGTCAGGGCGACGGAGAAGCCCTGGAGGATGCCGTCCCAGCTGTCCACGTCAGCCCCCGATCACAGCGTCGACGAGGCCTTCGGGGAAGGGCACGCCGAGCAGTTCGACGAACAGCAGGTACATGACGGCCGTGCCGCCGACGGCCAGCCCCAGCGTCCAGCGCCAGGACTCACCGCCGAAGACCCGCAGCCACAGCACCAGCATCAGGAACGCCGAGACGACGAAGCCGAAGGTCTGGAACAGCAGGATGAAGACCCCGAGGCTGACCAGTCCGGCGATGATCCGAATCGTGCCGCGGGTCCACGGCTCGTAGTCCTCGGCCGGGTCGATGAGGACGAGCACGGCTGCGGTGCCGGTCAGCAGCAGCGAGACGATGAAGGGCCACAGCCCCGGGCCCGGGGCCGTGAGCTCGCCCAGGCCCAGCTGTCGGGAGCCGATGATCGCGGCCACCCCGAGGACGAGGAGCAGCAGGGGCGCGATCCGGTGCAACTGGCGCCACCGATGCCCCCGGTCCGCCGTCCCCTCGGTGGGGGCGCCGGACGCCGATGTCGAGCCGTGCACGTGCTCACCTCGTCCTCGTTGACGCCCCGTGTGAGCCAGGACACTAGGGCGGGCTTTGAGAATGGTCCAATACGGAATCGCCCGCTGATCCAGAACGGCTGTGCATGAGTGGGAGAGCATGAGCGAGAGAGGAGGAGGCGATGGAGCTGCGACACCTGCGCGCGTTCGCCGCCGTCGCCGAGGAGCTGCACTTCGGCCGGGCGGCGCTGCGGCTGCACGTGGCCCAGCCGGCGCTCAGTCAGCAGATCAAGCACCTCGAAGAGGACGTCGGCACGCTGCTGCTGGAGCGGACCACCCGGCAGGTGCGGCTGACCGCGGCGGGCGTGGTCTTCCTGGAGCACGTGCACCGGGTGCTGGCCGAGGTCGACCGGGCGCGCGAGTCGGTGCTGGCCGCCGAGCGGGGCGCCCGCGGCGAGATCCGGGTCGGGGTGACCGGGGCGATCACCTGGCGGCTGCTCCCCCGGATGGCCCGCGCCTACCGGCAGCGCTACCCGCTGGTGCGATTGGACCTGCACCCCGCGGTGTTCAGCGGCACCCAGGTCAGCTCGCTGCTGGACGGCCGGATCGACGTCGGCTTCCTCCGCGCGCCGGTGCCCGACGGGCCGTTGGCCAGCCGGGTCATCCTCAACGAGCCGCTGATGGCCGTGCTGCCGCTGGACCACCCGCTGGCGGGGCAGGCCGCGGTGGCGCTGGCGGACCTGTCCGGGGACGGCTTCATCACCTATCCCTCCCGCCAGGGGTCCGCACTGCGCGACGCGGCGGTGCACGCCTGCTTCTCCGCCGGGTTCACCCCGCGGGTGGTCCAGGAGGCCCCGGACACCCACACCGTGGTCGCCCTGGTCGGCGCAGCGGTGGGCGTGACGCTGATGCCCGCCTCCGCCGAGCGGCTGCAGCTGGAGGGGGTGGTCTTTCGGCCGATCGCCGGCGGGGTCGACCTGCGGGTGCCCATCGCGCTGGCCTGGCGACGGGAGGACCCCTCCCCGGTGCTGGCCGGTTTCCTGGCCACCGCCGAGGAGGTGCTGCCCAGTCCGTCACCAGGCGATCGGTGACCGGCGCCGTCCCCCGCTGCGGACGGCGCCGGCCACCAGGACTCACTCCTGCAGGATCGGGCCGTACGTCTCGACGATCTCGTCGATCCGGTCGGCGAAGGCGTCCGTGCCGATGAACTCGTCGGGCACGTACTCCTCGCCGAGCCGCTCCATCACCTCGGGCTGCTCCAGGCAGTCGTTGACCGTCGTCTCCAGGGTGGTGACGACGTCCTCGGGCGTGCCGGCCGGGGCTGCGAGACCGAACACCGACACGCTGTTGGTCAGCTCCGGGAAGCCCGACTCGGCCAGCGTGGGCACGTCCTCCAGGTAGTCGACCTGCTCGGGGGGGCTCACCGCCAGCGGCACGAACTCGCCGGCCTCGACGTTCGCCAGCACGTCCTCCGAGGCGTTGATGAAGACGGCGTCCACGTTGTCGCCCAGCAGGGCGGTGGTCATCTCGGCGTTGCCGGTGAACGGCACCGCGGTCAGCTGGACGTCGTACTCCGCGGCCAGCCGCTGCAGTTCCATCGCCTGGGACGTCGTCGCCCCGGGGACGCCGACGTTCACCTGGCCGGGGTTCTCCTCGGCGTACTGGAAGAACGCCTCGGCGTCGGCGAACTCGGAGTCCGCCCCGACCGCGAGGACGGAGGGGATCTCGGTGACGGCGGCGATCGGGACGTAGTCCTCGTTGGTGTAGCCGACGTCCTGCTGGAGCGGGTTGGTCGCGGTGGCCGGGACGGCGATCAGGGACAGGCTGTAGCCGTCGGCGCCGCCGGCCAGCATCGCCTGCATGCCGAGCGACCCCGAGGCGCCGGGGCGGTTCTCCACCACGACGGTCTGGCCGAACTCCGTGGACAGGCAGTCGCCGATCGTCCGTGCGGCCAGGTCGGTCGGGCCGCCCGCGGCGTAGGGGACGTAGAGGGTGATGTCGTCGGTCGGGTACTCCGCCGCTGCGGCGTCGTCCCCGCCACCTCCCACTGCGACCTCGTCCTCTTCCCCGCCGCCGCAGCCGGCCAGGGTGAGTGCAGATGCGGCGAGGAGTGCGGGAAGGGTGAGCCGGCGTCGTTGCATCGGTTGCCTCCGTCGTGTGTGGGGGAGTTGCCTGCGAAGGCAGTGGCCTGGCTCACTGTGCCCTCCCTCGCGCACGGTCGCCCGGCCGCTGGATCACGGTCGGGCAACGATCCCGCAGGCCCTGTGAGCCAGTTCACTTACCAGACGTCCAAGACGACTGGCAGAGTGCCGACATGGCTGCTGCGTCGTCGCCCCCCGCCCTGCACGTCAAGCCCGGCACGGAGTGGGCCTCGGTCCTCGGCCGTGCCGCAGGGCTCGCCCCGGAGGCGTTCGGCACCGACCGGCTGCACAACCTGGTGGACGGTGCCTGGCGGCCGATCGGCAGCCCCGAGCCGCTGGTCACCCCGGTCGACGGCACCAAGCTCATCGGCCTCCCCCGGCTGTCGGCCGGCGAGGCGCAGCACGCCGTGCTGGCCGCCGCCGCGGCGCACCGCGAGTGGGCACGGACGCCGCTGGCCGAGCGCAAGGCCCGGGTCACCGCGGCCGTCGACGCGATGGCCGCGGCCCGCGACGAGCTGGCCCTGCTGCTGGCCTGGGAGATCGGCAAGCCGTGGAAGCTGGCCTGCGCCGACGTCGACCGGGCGCTGGACGGCGTGCGCTGGTACGTCGATGGGATCGACACCATGCTCGGCGACCGCGCGCCGCTGGCCGGCCCGGTGTCCAACATCGCCAGCTGGAACTACCCGATGTCGGTGCTGGTGCACGCCGAGCTCGTGCAGCTGCTGGCCGGCAACGCCGTGCTGGCCAAGACGCCGTCCCAGGGTGGCGCCGCGTGCCTGACCCTGGCCCACGCGCTGATGGCCCACGCGGGGCTGCCGGTCACGCTGCTCTCCGGCGGCGGCGCGGAGCTGTCGTCGGTGCTGGTGCGCTCCCCGGAGATCGGCGCGCTGGCCTTCGTCGGCGGCCGCTCCAACGGCGGCAAGGTCGCCGCCGACCTGCTGGACACCGGCAAGCGGCACATGCTCGAGCAGGAGGGCCTCAACGCCTGGGGGATCTGGGAGTTCTCCGACTGGGCCGGGCTGGCCGCCCACCTGAAGAAGGGCTTCGAGTACGGCAAGCAGCGGTGCACCGCCTACCCGCGTTACGTCGTCCAGCGCGAGCTCGTCGACCAGTTCCTCGCCACCTACCTGCCGCTGGTGCAGTCGCTCCGGTTCGGGCACCCGCTGGCCGTCGAGGCCGACGCCGACGACCTCCCCACCCTGGACTTCGGGCCGGTGATCAGCGCCGCCAAGGCCCAGGAGCTGGGCCGCCAGGTGGACGACGCGATGCACCGCGGCGCCGTCCCGCTGTACCGGGGCAGCGTCGCCGACGGCCGGTTCATCACCGGGCAGGACACCTCGGCCTACGTGGCACCGGCGGCGCTGCTCTCCCCGGCCGGCGCGAGCTCCCTCATGCACGCCGAGCCGTTCGGGCCGATCGACACGATCGTCGTGGTCGACTCCGAGGCGGAGCTGTTGGCCCAGATGAACGCCTCCAACGGCGCGCTGGTCGCCAGCCTGGCCTGCGACGACGAGGACAAGGCCCGCCGGCTGGCCCGGGAGGTGCAGGCGTTCAAGGTCGGCATCAACAAGCCCCGCTCGCGCGGCGACCGGGCCGAGCCGTTCGGTGGCCGGGGCGCGTCCTGGCTGGGCTGCTTCGTCGGCGGCGAGCTGCTGGTGCAGGCGGTCACCCAGGGGGCGGAGAACGAGCTGCTCTACGGCAACTTCCCCGAGCACTCGCGCTACCCCGCCGCCATCTGACCACCCGCCACGGCCTCCGGGCGGGGCGGACACGGGGTCTGAGAGGGTCGGTGGCATGACCTCACCGGAGCCGCGCGCCCCCCGACAGCGGCTGATCGGCCTGTTCCTGCTGGGCGTCGCCGCCGTCCTGCTGGTCTCCTCGGTCACCTGGTTCGGCAGCGACCGGGGTGCGATCGGCATCGCCCAGGTGGTGGTGGGCCTGGTGCTGGCGGCGGTGGGCGGCCTCGTGGTGCGCCGGGCGCAGCCGCGCTGACCCCCGCCGTCCCCGCGCCTCGGCGGCCAGCTGCCGCATCGCGGTGACCGACGCCGGCTCCCCGGTCATCGGGCGAGCCCGGTCAGCGGCCCCTCGGCGACCACGGTGCCGGCCGCGTCGAGGACCCGCACCATCGCCGCCGACGGGGGCACAGCGCCTGCGCCGCCCCCGGACACCAGGGGCAGGGTCGTGAGCAGGTCGCCGTCCCCGTCCAACACCTCGGCGGTGACGCCGGTGAGCGGCCCGCTCACCGCCAGGTCCCCGCCGGAGATCGGCAGGGCGAACAGCCGGTCCAGCAGGTCGGGTCCGGCGGCCGCGGGCGCGCCGGCGACGGTGGCCGTCTCACTGCTGTCGGTTTCGGCGATGGACCGGCCCGCCCAGGTCACCGTCGCCCCGGACGGGAACGTGAGGCCGACCATGATGATCTGCTCGGCTGCACTGCCGGTGGGGGTGCCGACGGCCAGCAGCGTGGGCTGCACGTCCTCCGGTCGGACGCCGTAGTGGCCGAGCGCCGTCTGGAGCAGTCCCTGCAGCCAGGTCTCGTTGGCCGACGACCGCAGGCCCCGCGGGTCCGCGACGGGGATCGGCGAGGTGGCCACCGCCTCAGCACTCTCGCTGAACCCACCGCCCAGGGTGTAGGCGGTCGTGCCGTCCCGGACCACCCGGACCTGCGGACCGAGCAGCCAACCGGTCGGTGCGGGGACGTCGATCACGGCCACCCCGTCGGTCGCCGGAACCGGCGTGAACTCGGTGGTCTCCGAGCCGTCCGCGGCGACCGACGGCCCGGGGGCGTAGGTGAACTCGTCGTCGGGGCGGCTCACCGCGATCAGCACGCCGCGGGAGGCGGCCGCATCGGTGACGTCGAGCAGCAGCTGTGGCTGGTCCGGGAAGGTCTCCTGCGGCCGCGTCGCCGGTGTCATCTCCTCCGGTCGCGCCCCGGTCGGGCCGGTGAACCAGATCGAGGACAGCTGGGCGTCCTCCCGGCCGAACACCAGGGCGACGCGGCCGGTGGCCGTGTCCTCGGCGAAGGCCACCCGGTGCGAGTCGCTTGGTGGTGTCGGCACGTAGGCCGGGTCCCACGGTCCCCAGCCCAGGGCCGCGACGTCGGCGAGCCACTCCTCGTCACTGGCGAGGGAGCCTCGGGTCGGCAGGTCGTAGAGGCTCGGCAGTGGCGTGCTGGACGGTGCGGCCACGTCGTCCGCGGTGTCGACCGTGGGGAGCAGGCCGCGCAGCACCGGCACCGACCCGAAGACCAGCACCACGGCCAGCCCCACGCCGACCACGGCCGCCTGCTGACGGCGCTGCCGCCGGTGCCGCACCCGGGTGCGCTCGGCCAGGTCCGCGGGGGCGCGGGGCGCCGGGCGGGTGGCGAGGTGCGTGCGCAGGTCGGTCTCGACGTCGATCAGGTCCATCTCAGCGCTCCTCGAGGGCACGGGCGGGCAGGACGGCGCGCAGCCGGGCGAGACCGCGGGTGGTCTGGCTCTTCACGGTGTTGACCGAGCAGCCCAGTGCGGCTGCGGTGGCGGCCTCGCCGAGGTCCTCGCCGTAGCGGAGCACCAGGACTGCGCGCATCCGCGGCGGCAGGGTGGCCAGCGCCGTCGCCATGGCGTCGCGCTCGGCGAACGCGTCGGTCTGGTCGGGCTCGGGGGCGTCGTGCGCCGGGAGGGAGACGATCTCCTGGGTGGTGCGCCGGCGGCGCCAGCTCGCGGCGCTGGTCACCAGCACCTTGCGCACGTAGGGGTAGGCGTCCGTGCCGGAGATCCGGCCCCAGTGCCGGTAGGCCTTGAGCAGGGCGGTCTGCAGCAGGTCCTCGGCGTGGCCGCGGTCGGCGGTCAGCAGGAAACCGACCCGCAGCAGGTCGTCGGAGCGTGCGGCGACGAACGCCTCGAACGCTGCCTCGTGCTCGGCTCTCACCGGATCCCCCCGTCGTCACCCTGTAAGACGCGGTGAGCACGGCCGGAGGGGTGTCTCCGTGACCTCATCGTGATCATCTGGCGTTCTCGGCGGACACCCGGCACTGTGACTCACGACACATCGAGCAGTGGAGGTGGCCGTGCAGATCAGCAGGGAGCAGTTGGTCCAGGTGCTGCGCACCGAGGGGGACAACGACACCGCGGACAAGGTGGAAGGAGACCTGCCGGAGCAGATCGACACCGACCGGGACGGCGATGCGCTGGCCGCGGCGGGGCTCGACCGCACCCAGCTGATGGCCAAGCTGGCCGGCGGTTCGTTCGGGGGCACGCTGGCCCCCTGAGCGCTCACCGCAGGTTGCTGCGCCGCCCCAGGGCGATGGCCTGGTGCACGAACTCGGCGACGGCATCTGCCGCCTCCGGGGTGGGGGCGGCGACGAACTCCAGGGAGCGGACCGTGCGGCCGGTGCCGCGGAGCAGTCCCTCGGGGTCGGGCAGCTGTGTGCCGCGCTCGAAGACGAGGGTCACCCCGGTGTCGCGGGGGAACAGGCCGCAGACGAAGCCGGCCTGCGGGTGGCGGTGGTTGGTGCTGTGCCAGCCGGTCCGCACCCGCTCCTGCAGCTCCGGGTACGCCGTCCGGAGCAGGTCGCGCAGGTCCAGCGTGGCCCTCGCCACGGCGAGTGGGTGGCCGGCCAGCAGCTGCTGGATCTCGTCGGGAGGAGCCGGAGCGCTCATGGCAGCACTGTGCACCCGCCCACCGACGGTCCTGGGTCGGCCAGGACCGTCGGTGGGGTGCGGCTACCCGGCGAAGGGGCGCTCGCGGGCCAGTTCCTCCTTGGCGACCCCGCGGATGTGCACCGCGTCCGGGCCGTCGACGATCCGCAGCGTGCGGGCGCTGGCGTAGAACCGGGCCAGCACGGTGTCGCCGCTGACCCCGGCACCACCGTGGATCTGGATCGCCCGGTCGATGACGTCCAGGGCCACCCGCGGTGCGGCGACCTTGATCGCGGAGATCTCGGTGCGGGCGCCCTTGGCCCCGAACCGGTCGATCAGGTCGGCGGTCTGCAGCACGTAGAGCCGGGCCTGGTCGATCTCGATCCGGGAGAGCGCGATCGACTCCCGCACGGTGCCCTGCTCGGCCAGCGGCCGGCCGAAGGCGACCCGGGACTTCGCCCGTTCCACCATCAGCGCCAGCGCCCGCTCGGCCATGCCGATGGCGCGCATGCAGTGGTGGATGCGGCCGGGGCCGAGCCGGGCCTGGGCGATCATGAAGCCGTCGCCCTCGCCGGAGAGGATGTTGCCCACCGGCACCCGGACGTCGGTGAACCGCAGCTCCGAGTGTCCGTGCTGGTCCTGGTAGCCGAACACCGGCAGGTGCCGGACGATCTCCAGGCCCGGGGTGTCGCGCGGCACCAGCACCATCGACTGCTGGCGATGCGGCGGGCCGTCCGGGTCGGTCTTGCCCATCAGGATGAAGATCTCGCAGCGCTCGTCCGCGGCGCCGCTGGTCCACCACTTGCGGCCGTTGATGACGTACTCGTCGCCGTCCCGGACGATCGAGGTCTGGATGTTGCGGGCGTCGGAGCTGGCGACGTCCGGCTCGGTCATGGCGAAGCCGGAGCGGATCTCGCCCTCCAGCAGCGGGGTGAGCCAGCGGGCCTTCTGCTCCTCGGTGCCGAAGAGCATCAGGGTCTCCATGTTCCCGGTGTCCGGGGCCCCGCAGTTGGTCGCCTCCGGCGCGATCACCGGCGACCAGCCCATGATCTCGGCGATCGAGGCGTACTCGAGGTTGGTCATGCCCCCGAGTTCGTGGTGGAAGAGGTTCCACAGGCCGCGCGTGCGCGCCTCGGCCTTGAGGTCCTCCAGGACGGGTGGATGGGCGTGGTCGTCGTGGCCGCGCGCAGCGCGCCACTCCTCGTACACGGGCTCAGCGGGGAAGACCTGCTCCCGCATGAAGTCCCACATCCGGCCACTGACGTCCTCGGCCTTGGCGGAGAGGGTGAAGTCCATGGACGGACGTTAGCGCCGGACGTGACGCAGGACGCACCGGGGTCTGGCACCCGGTGCCAGACGCACGACCGCCCGGACACCGGGTGGTGTCCGGGCGGCCGTGGTCACGAGGTGTGCGGGCTCGACCGCCGTCAGCGACGCAGGGACTCGTCCGGTCCGCGCGCGGTGTCCACGGTCTTCACCGGGCCCAGGGCGATGGCCAGGCCGGCGATGACGCTGGCCAGGTGCAGCCAGTTGTCGGCCCAGTTGATGCTCAGGAAGTTCAGCGAGTCGTCCCCGCCCGCGGCGAAGAGGCCGTAGACGAAGGCGGCGCCGTAACCGACGGCCAGCAGCCAGCCGTACACGCGGGCGGTGCTCAGCTTGCTGGCCAGCGCGATGCCGGCCAGCCCGATGACCAGGTGGACGATGTTGTGCAGCGGGTTGATGCCGAACCCGAGGATCGTCTCGTCGGTGTGCTCGGCGAAGTCGTCGAAGCCGGTGATGAAGAAGCCGACGATGCCGACGATCGTGTAGACGACACCGATCGCCAGGGCGAGCATCTGCGGCCAGGTCATGCCTCGACGGCCGGCGCCGGGCAGGTCTGCAGTGGACATGGGTGCCTCCGTGTTGTCACTGCCCGCCAGGTGCTCGGCGGGCCTGCACAGCCAGTTCCCAGACTCCAGGTACGAAAACGGCCGCCACCCGATCGGGTGGCGGCCGTTGCCGAACCGTCATCTCAGGCCGGGCGGGGTGTCGCCTTCGGCCGCCGGACGACGAACGGGCCGATCGCGAGCAGGTCGACCGGCGCCGAGCCGAAGCACTCCAGCGCGTCCCGGGGGTCGTCGACCATCGGCCGGCCGGCGGTGTTCAGGCTCGTGTTCACCACCACCGGCAGCCCGGTACGCCGCTCGAACGCCGAGATCATCCGGTGCACCAGCGGGGACTCCGCCGGGTCGATCGTCTGGATCCGCGCCGTCCCGTCGACGTGGGTGACCGTGGGGATGCGTTCCCGCCACTCGGGGGCCACGTCGTGCACGAAGAGCATGTACGGCGAGGGGATCGGCCCGCGGCTGAAGATCTCCGGCGCCCGCTCCAGCAGCACCATGGGGGCCACCGGGCGGAACTGCTCCCGGCCCTTGACGTCGTTCATCCGCTCCAGGTTGGCCTCGAAGCCGGGGTGGGCGATCAGCGAGCGGTGGCCCAGTGCCCGGGGGCCGTACTCGCTGCGGCCCTGGAACCAGGCGACGATGCCGTTGTCGGCCAGCACCTCGGCCACGGCCTCGGCCACGTCGTCCGGACGCTCGTAGTCGATCGCCGCGGTGATCAGCACCTGCTCGATCTCGTCGTCGGACCAGCCCCGGCCGAGTGCGGCGCCGGGCATCGGCTGGGTCTCCTCACCGAGCTCGCGGGCCACGTGCAGGGCGGCACCCAGCGCCGTCCCGGAGTCCCCGGCGGCCGGCTGCACCCAGACCTGCTCGAACGGGCTCTCGGCCAGGATCCGGGTGTTGGCCACGCAGTTGAGCGCGGTCCCGCCGGCCAGGGTGAGGGTCGTCTCGCCGGTCTGCTCGTGCACCCAGCGGGCCAGGTCGATCAGCACCTCCTCCAGCCGCTGCTGGACGCTGGCGGCCAGGTCGGCGTGGTCGGAGGTCCACTGGTCGCCCTTGCCCAGGCGCGGGGCGAACTCGGTGTAGTCGATGGGCTCGGTGCGGAAGCCGCCGTCGTCGGTGGCCCGGATCAGCTCGGTCAGGTCGCCGACGAACCGCGGCTTGCCGTAGCTGGCCATCGCCATGACCTTGAACTCGTCGGAGCTGCGCAGGAAGCCCAGGTGGTCGGTGAGGTCCTCGTACATGAGGCCCAGGGAGTGCGGCAGCGCCTGACCGGCGAGCACCTCGAGCTGGCCGTCGACGTAGCGGCCCGCCAGGTGGCTGTGCGCCTCACCGCGACCGTCGAGCACCAGGACCGCGTTGTCCCGCTGCGGGGCACCCAGGCCGGCCGAGGCCGCGTGCGCCACGTGGTGCTTGACGAAGCGGACCTTCGCCGGGTCGAGCCCGGGCAGGGCGTGCGCCAGGAAGTCCGGGGCCATCTCCGCGTACTTCTTGCGCATCACGTCGCCGTCGTCGAACAGCCCCGAGTCCTCCGGGGTGCCCATCAGCGCGGGATCGAAGGAGTAGGCGACCGCGTCCAGCTCCTCGGGGCGGATGCCGGCCTCGCGCAGGCACCACGCCGCGGCCAGCTCGGGCAGCTCCCAAGCGCTCCAGGGGAGCGGGCGCTTGCCGTGCTTGCGCCGGCTGAACCGCTCCTCCTCCGCCGCGGCGACGACCTTCCCGTCGACGACCAGCGCCGCCGACGGGTCGTGGTAGATCGCGTTGATGCCCAGGACCTTCACGCGTGCACTCCTCCCGGCCGGGCTCCAGCGGCCCGGTCCCCGTTCATGATCACGCCGGAGGCCGGTCGCCGCACGGTGAGCCGCCCGGATCACGTCCCCGGTGGTCGAGGTGGGGCGGCGACCTGCCGATGTGCTGTCCGAGGCCTGAGCGGACGGCCTCCGGAGCACGGGGGAGAGGCGATGACGGCAGCCGGCTCGGGGAGCGACCTCCCGGAGGTCAACACGGTCGTGGACCTGGAGGTGGCGCACGCCGCCCCCCTCATCAGCTGGGTCCGGGAGAGCAGCTCGGAGCAGCTGGTGCTGGTCGCCGGGCAGGACGACGAACGGCGACCGGTGCGGCCGGCCGCGAACGAGGCGCTGACCGTCGTCTGGAAGGGGCCGGACGGGCTCCGGGCGCTGCCGGGGGAGTTCCTGGCGGTCCGCCTGGGCGGTCCCGAACCGCTGTGGGAGGTCCGGCCGACGGGGCCCACCGTGCGGGCCCAGCGCCGCGATGCCGTGCGGAGCCCGCTGGTCCTCCCGGTGTGCGTGACCCTCCCCGGGGGCGAGCTCACCGGTGCGACGCTCGACCTCAGCGAGGGCGGGTGCCGCTGCGCCGTCGAGGCGCGCGCCGGTGTGCGGATCGGGGTGGGCACCATCGTGACGGTGGGCCTGGAGCTGGGCGGGGAGCTGGTCCGGACCGAGGCCGAGGTCGTGCGCACGCTGCCGCTGGCCGGTGAGCGCACCCAGCTGTCCCTGCGGTTCATCGGGCTCGGCGAGCGGCACGAGGACCGCATCCGAGCGCTGGTCTTCGCCGAGCTGCGCGAGCGCCGCCGCCGCGGCCTCCCCTGAGCACGGCCGGTCAGCCGCCGGGGCGGCCCCGCAGCAGGTCGTGGTCGAGCACGGCCCGGAGCGCCAGCGTCTTGTAACCGACCTCCTCGAACAGGACGACGACGCGGTCGTCCTCGTGCCGCATGACGACGCCGGGGCCCCACTCGGTGTGCTCGACGGGCAGGTCGACCGGGAACGGGTGGTCGGCGTCGGCGGTGTGCTGCTCCTGGGAGAGCCCCGCGCTGCAGTTGTCGCAGTTGCCGCACGGGGAGTCCAGCTGCTCGCCGAAGTAACCGAGCAGGAACTGCCGCCGGCAGCCGGTGGTCTCGGCGTAGCCGCGCATCATCTCCACCCGGCTCTCGTCCACCCGGACGTGGTGCTCGGCGAGCTCCCGGGCAGCAGCGGCGGCCTCCCCGGCGGGCGGGGCGTCCGGGGCCGGTGACGCGGTCCCCTCCTCGTCCACGACGACGGCGCCCGCCTGCTCCAGCAGGTTCAGGTCGCGCACCAGCGGGGTCGCGGCGCGGCCGGTCTCCTCCCGCAGGTCGCGGACGTCGACGCCGTCCATCCCCGCCGCGGCCCCCGCCTGCACCAGTCCGGCGACCTGCTGCAGCTCCTCCTCGGCCGGGGCGCCGGCCGCGAAGAACCGGCGCAGCCCCAGGTCCTCCTGGCGGTGGACCAGCACGGCCACCGCCGGCTCGCCGTCTCGGCCGGCCCGGCCGATCTCCTGGTAGTAGCTGTCGACCGAGTCGGCCGGTTCGGCGTGCACGACGAACCGGGTCTGCGGCTTGTCGATGCCCATGCCGAAGGCGGTGGTCGCGACGACGACGTCCAGCTCGTCGGCCATGAACTGCCGCTGCACCTCCTCGCGGTCGCTCTTCTTCAACCCGGCGTGGTAGGCCCGGGCGCGGATCCCGCGCTCGGCGAGGGCGTCGGCGAGCTCCTCGGTGCTGCGGCGGGTGGCGCTGTAGACGATCCCGCTCCCGCGTTCGGTCAGCTCGGCCACCCGGTCCAGGACGGCGGTGTGCTTGGCGTGCGCGTCGGCCCGCTGCTCGACCTCCAACCGGATCTCCGGCCGGTCGAAGCCGGCGACGACGACCTCCGGGTCGGTCATCTCCAGCCGTTCGACGATCTCGGCCCGCACGGGTGGCGCGGCGGTCGCGGTCAGGGCCAGCACGGTCGGGTGCCCCAGCTGCTGGACGACCCCGCCCAGTCGCAGGTAGTCGGGGCGGAAGTCGTGCCCCCAGGCGGAGACGCAGTGCGCCTCGTCGACGACGAACAGCGCCGGGGCCGCCGTCCGCAGCGCCGCCACGACCTCCGGCTTGGCCAGCTGTTCCGGGGCGAGGAAGCAGTAGCGGACCGTTCCGTCACGCACGCCGTCCAGCACCGCCTGGTGCTCCAGTGCAGGCAGGCTGGAGTTGAGCACCGCCGCCCGGCCGACCCGCTCCTCGCCCAGCTCCTCCAGGCGCTGGACCTGGTCGCGCTGTAGCGCGATGAGCGGCGAGACGATCACGACCGGGCCGTCGAGCAGCAGCCCGGTGACGGTGTAGACCGCGGACTTGCCGGCCCCCGAGGGCAGCACGGCGAGGGTGTCGCGGCCGGCCGCGACCGCCTTCATCGCCTCCTCCTGGCCGGCCCGGAACTCCTCGAACCCGAGCACCTCCCGGGCGGTCTCCCGGATCCGCCGGGTGCGGACGGAGGCGGAGCCCCCGGCGGTGGTCTTCGGGTCGGCGGCGCGCTGGGCGGTCTGGGTCACCGACCGCGACTTCCCGAGCCCCGAGATCGACAAACGACCCGCAGGCCGGGCCCCGGACCGGTCGTCGGGGCCAGCTCGGTGCCGTCGGCTGCCGGAGCCGAGGTCAGTCCCAGGAGTCGAGCCAGAAGCGCAGGTCCAGGCTGTCGGACCCCAGCGGGATCCCCAGCCAGACCGGGGCGAAGAAGGCGAACCCGGCGACGGAGAGGGCGAGCACCACGCCGCCGGCCAGCCGCGGTCGGCGGGTCGCCTGCACCGCGCGGACCAGGCCCAGGGCGATGAACGGCACCACCGGGACCATGTAGAAGAAGTAGCCGGGCTTGTTCGCGGCCAGCCAGGGAGCCCACAGCAGCACCAGCGGGACCAGGACGGTGGCTGCGACGCCGTCCCGGCGGGCGACCGCGCGCCAGATGAGCACCGGGTAGGCCAGCAGCGCCGGCCACCACAGGCCGGGGTTCCCGAGCATGACGATGCGCGCCCGGGTGTCCGGTGGCACCTCGCACTCCCCGGCCTCCTGCTGCGCGGTGGTGCAGCTCTCGGCGTAGACCAGCACCGGCCGCTCCAGCCAGGGCCAGCCGACCGGGCTCGACCGGTACGGGTGGCTGGCCTCCAGGCCGAGGTGGTAGTCGACCAGGTCGACCTGGCTCTGCCCCCACGTCTCCAGCCGATCACCCGGTGAGGTGCCGCAGTCCCCGGCCTCGCAGGCCTGCTGGGCGGCGTAGCTCTCGGGGTAGTTGGCGAACCAGCCCGCGAAGCTGGCGACGTAGACGGCGGCGGGGACCATCAGCAGGCTCAGCACCGCACCGCCGGTGACCGCACCGGCGCGGCGGGCGGCCGCGCGGAACGTCTCGCCCCTTCCGCTGAGCTCGGTGCCGAGCACCAGCAGCCCGGCGACGCCGACGGCGATCAGGCCGGACCACTTGGTGGCCACCGCGAGCCCCAGGGTGACCCCGGCCAGCCAGCGGTGGCGGGAGCCGAGGAAGGACCGCCACAGCGTCTCGCCGGCCACGCGGGTCCGGGTGCGCGCGTCCCGGTCCAGGAGCACCAGCCAGAACGTCGCGACGACGAACAGGCCGAGGGCCGCGTCGAGCATGGCGATCCGGCTCGACGTCACGGCGAGGCCGTCCAGGGCGACGAGCACGGCGGCGAGCGCGGCCGGGGCGGTGCGGCGGAGCAGCCGGAGACCGCTGAGGTAGGTCAACAGCACCGTCAGCGAGCCGGCGGCGGCCATGCCGACCCGCCAGCCGAAGGGGGTGGAGCCGAACAGCTCCATGCCGGCGGCGATCACCCACTTGCCGACGGGGGGATGGGCCGGGCGGCCCTCCTCGACACCTCGGACCAGGTAGTCGGAGGCGTCGACGGCGTAGTACTTCTCGTCGAAGTAGAGGCGGTCCGGGTCGCCGAGATCCCAGAACCGGATGACGGCGGCCAGGCCCAGCAGCGTCAGCGGCACGCCCCACCGCACGACCCCCGGTGGCATGCGTCGGACCGACGACGGGCGGCGCCTGGTGGCGCCGCCCGTCTCGTGCTGCGCGACCGGTGGTGCGGTGGCGCTCACTGGTCAGATGACCTGGTGATCAGTCGTCGATGAGGCCCTCGTCCTCGTCGGCCGGGACGTCGACGTCGAACTCGGTCTCGGTCTCGACCTCGAGCTCGGTCTCGGTCTCGACGACGACCTCCTCGGTCTCGGTCTCGGTCTCGGTCGGCTCCAGGGTCTCGGTGACCTCGGTCTCGACCTCCTCGGTCTCGGTGAGCTCCTCGGTCACCTCCACCTCGACGGTGCCGTCGTCGTCGGTGTTCTCGCCGGAACAGCCGGCGGCGCCGAAGATGAGGAGGCTGGAGAAGGTGGCGGCAGAGACGCCGCGGACGAGCTTGTTCATGGGAGCTCCTGTGTTCGGGGTGAACGGTCGCCGAAGGGCATGACCGGATATCACCGCCCTCACACACCCGAGACGCATAACGATCGGGTCACAGCACGTGAACCCTCTTCCCGTGCAACGATCCGACAACGGTGGAGCAGCCGAAATGATGTTGATGAATGGCGTGTCCGCCGGCTCGGCATTGGTAATGGCGGGAAGGTGAACCCTCGGTCCGTGTGCGTCTGCATCCCCACCTACCAGGAGCGGGAGAGCCTGCCGCGCACGCTGGACGGCGTGCTGCGCGCCGTTCCGCACGCGCACGTGCTGGTGATCGACGACAACAGCCCCGACGGCACCGGGGAGCTCGCCGACCGGCTGGCCGCCGACGACCCGCGGGTGCACGTGCTGCACCGCGCGGGGAAGGAGGGGCTGGGGCCGGCCTACATCGCCGGCTTCCGCTGGGCCCTGGCCGAGGGCTTCGACGTGGTGGCGCAGATGGACGCCGACGGGTCGCACCGACCCGAGGACCTGCCCCGGCTGCTGGCGGCGCTGAGCGGAGCCGACGCCGTGCTCGGCTCCCGGTGGGTGCCCGGCGGCGCCGTCGCCGACTGGCCGCACAGCCGGGAGCTGCTGAGCCGCACCGCCAACCGCTACGTGCGCGCCGCCCTGCGACTGCCGGTGGGCGACGCGACCGGGGGCTTCCGGGCGTTCCGCCGGCGCACCCTGGAGCGCCTGGACCTCGACGCCGTGCAGAGCCAGGGCTACTGCTTCCAGATCGACATGACCCGCCAGGTCTGGGCTCGCGGCCTGCGCCTGGTCGAGGTGCCGATCCTGTTCGTGAACCGGGAGTTCGGCGAGAGCAAGATGAGCTCGCGGATCATCCGCGAGGCGCTGGTCCGCGTCACCGCCTGGTCGCTGACCTCCCGCCGGCCCGTGTCCGCACCGCCGCGGCCGGCGACCAGCCGTGGTGAGCAGCTGATCCACCGAATCGCCACCTGACCCGCGGTCCGCGGATGCGGACATACGCCTGTTGTCCGCCCGCAGATGCGGAACTAGGGTGCTCGGCGTGCCCACCTCCTACCGGATCGCCGAGGCCGCTGCGCTGCTCGGCGTCAGTGACGACACGGTCCGGCGCTGGATCGACAGCGACCGGCTGCCCGCCACCCGGGGTGGGGGCCCGGCGCAGGTCGACGGCGTCGCGCTGGCCCGGGTGGCGGCCGAGTTGCACGAAGCGCCCCAGCCGGGCGCCACCCGCTCGTCCTCGGCCCGTAACCGGCTCACCGGGATCGTGACCCGGGTGGTCCGGGACACCGTGATGGCGCAGGTGGAGATCCAGGCCGGGCCGTTCCGGGTGGTGTCGCTCATGTCGCGGGAGGCTGCCGACGAGCTGGGCCTGGCGCCCGGCGTCCGGGCGGTGGCCACGGTGAAGGCGACCCAGGTCAGCGTGGACGTGCCGTGAGTGAGCATCGCAGCGAGCGCCAGCGAGTGAGGAGCGGAGCGAGCGTGCACCGCCGAGGACCTGGTGCCGTGAGGCGGTCGGCGGCCGGTGCGCTGCTGCTGGTCCTCGCTGGGTGCGGGGTCGACGACGGCGGGCGGTCGATCGAGACGGACGGCGAGCTGGGCGGCACCCTCACCGTCCTCGCGGCGGCCTCGCTGACCGACGTCTTCACCGACCTCGGCGACCAGCTCGAGTCCGACCACCCGGGCCTGGACGTGCAGTTCACCTTCGCCGGCAGCTCCGCGCTGGCGACCCAGGTGGCCCAGGGTGCGCCGGCCGACGTCCTCGCCTCCGCCGACGAGGAGCAGCTGGCCGCCGTCGCCGACCCCGGTGCCGGGGCCCCGGCCGTCTTCGCGGAGAACACGCTGGTCATCGCCGTCCCGGCGGGCAACCCGGCCGACGTGACCGGCCTGGCCGACCTCGCCGACCCGGGGCTGACCATCGCCCTGTGCGCCGCCGAGGTGCCGTGCGGCGCGGCCGCCGGCCGGGTGTTCGACGCCGCCGGCCTCACCCCCGCGCCGGACACCCTGGAGCAGGACGTGCGCGCGGCGCTGACGAAGGTGCAGCTCGGCGAGGTGGACGCGGCGCTGGTCTACGCGACCGACGTCGCTGCGGCCGGTTCCGCGGTGGAGGGCATCGACGTCCCGGAGGCCGCCGACGTGGTCAACCGCTACCCACTGATGGTGCTCGAGGCCGCCCCGAACCCGCAGGCGGCGGAGGCGTTCGTCGACCTGGTGCGCTCCGACGCCGGCCGCCAGGCCCTCGCCGACGCCGGCTTCCGCCTCCCGTGACCCACCCGGTTCCACCAAAATGGCCATTTTGGTGGCGGCGGCCGGGGGACGGCGGGGTGCCGGCGCCGTTGCTGGTGCCGGCGCTGCTCGGGGTGGCGTTCCTGGTGCTGCCGCTGCTCGGGCTGCTGGTGCGCGCGCCGTGGTCGGAGATCGGTCCGCAGCTGGCCCGCCCGGGCGTCGGCGAGGCGCTGCGGCTGTCGCTGGTCTCCGCGACGCTGGCCACCGCCGTCTCGCTGGTCCTCGGCGTCCCGCTGGCCTGGGTGCTGGCCCGCTCGCAGCTGCGCGGGCGGTCGGTGCTGCGGGCGCTGGTGACCGTGCCGCTGGTGCTGCCGCCGGTGGTCGGCGGGGTCGCGCTGTTCCTGGTGCTGGGCCGGCAGGGGATCCTGGGCCGGTGGCTGTTCGAGGCCACCGGCTTCTCGCTGCCGTTCACCACCGCGGCGGTCGTCATCGCCGAGGCGTTCGTGGCGATGCCGTTCCTGGTGATCAGCGTGGAGGGCGCGCTGCGGGCCGCCGACGCCCGGTTCGAGGACGCCGCCGCCACGCTCGGCGCCGACCGGTGGACGACGTTCCGCCGGGTCACCCTCCCCCTGGTCGCACCGGGGGTCGCCGCCGGGGCGGTGCTCTGCTGGGCGCGGGCGCTGGGGGAGTTCGGCGCCACGATCACCTTCGCCGGCAACTTCCCGGGGACGACGCAGACCATGCCGCTGGCGGTGTACCTGACCCTGCAGCGCGAGCCGGAGGCGGCGATCGTGCTGAGCCTGGTGCTGCTCGGCGTCTCGCTGGCCACCCTGCTGCTGCTGCGCGACCGGTGGCTGGGGCGGGGGGCGGTCACGTGAGCCTGGCCGCCCACGTCGTCGTCCGGCGCGGGTCGCTCGAGCTGGACGTGCAGCTGGCCGTGGCCGACGGCGAGGTGCTCGCCGTCCTGGGTCCGAACGGGGCCGGGAAGTCCACCGTCCTGCGGGTGCTCGCCGGGCTGCTGCCTCCCGACGGGGGGCGGGTCGTCGTCGACGGCGACCAGGTCTGGGACTCCCCCGAGGACCACCGGCCCGCGCACGAGCGGTCGCTGGGCATGGTGTTCCAGGACCACCTGCTGTTCCCGCACCTCTCCGTCACCGACAACGTCGCCTTCGGGCTGCGCACCCGCGGTGTCCGCCGGGCCGATGCCCGGACGACCGCCGGGGACTGGCTGGCCCGGGTCGGCCTCACCGGGCTCGGGGACCGCCGTCCCGGGCAGCTGTCCGGCGGGCAGGCTCAGCGGGCGGCGCTGGCCCGGGCGCTGGTGGGGGAGCCGCGGGTGCTGCTGCTGGACGAGCCGCTGTCGGCACTGGACGCCCGCACCCGGCTCACCGTGCGGGCCGAGCTGCACCGGCACCTCACCGACTACGCCGGCAGCGCCGTCCTGGTCACCCACGACCCGGTCGACGCGATGGCGCTGGCCACCCGGGTCGTGGTGGTCGAGGACGGCCGGGTGGTGCAGGCCGGCACCCCGGCGGAGGTCGCCCGGCGTCCGCGCACCGACTACGTGGCCCGGCTGGTCGGTCTGGTCCTGCTGGCCGGCACGGCTGCGGGGACGACGGTCGAGCTGGACGGCGGCGGCACGGTCGCGGTGGCCGCCGAGGCGCACGGGCCGGTGTTCGTCGCCGTCCGGCCCGAGTCGGTGGCGCTCTACCTGTCCCGGCCCGCCGGCAGCCCGCGCAACGTGTGGCCGCTGCGGCTGGTCACGGCCACCCCGCACGGTTCGGTGGTGCGCTGCGACCTGACCGGGGAGGTGGCGCTGACCGCCGACGTCACCGCCACCTCCTTCGCCGAGCTCGGGCTGGCTCCCGGCGCCGAGGTCTGGGCCTCGGTCAAGGCCTCCGAGGTCGCCGTCTACCCCCGCTGAGAGAGTGGTGGGATGACGTCGGATGCACCCGTGGCCGGGCTCGTGCTCGCCGCCGGCGGCGGCCGCCGGTACGGCATGCCGAAGGCGCTGGTCGAGTACGAGGGCAGCCTGCTGGTCGAGCGGGCGGTCCGGACGGCGGCCGCGGTCTGCGACCCGGTGCTCGTCGTGCTGGGCGCCGCGGCGGTCGAGGTCTGGCAGCGCGCCGACCTGGCCGGGGCCACGGTGCTGGCCAACCGCGACTGGGAGAGCGGCATGGCCTCGAGCCTGCGGACCGGGCTGGACGGGCTGCGCGGCTGGCCCGGTCGGGTCGACGCGGTCCTGGTGCAGCTGGTCGACATGCCGGGGATGACGCCGGCCGCGCTGGCCCGGCTGGCCACGCACGCAGCACCCGACGCCCTGGCGGTGGCGACCTACGACGGCGTCCGCGGTCACCCGGTACTGCTCGGCCGCGAGCACTGGGCCGGAGTGGCCGGGACGGCGACGGGGGACGAGGGGGCCCGGGCCTACCTGGCCGCCCACGAGGTCACCGAGGTCGACTGCACCGGGCTGGCCGACCCCACCGACCTGGACCACCCGCCGACGGCGTGATGCGCGAGTACCTTCGCCGCCGTGGAGACGATCCTGGCCCGGGTGACAGAGGAGCCGCTGTCGGTCGCCGAGCACGAGGCGGCGGTGGCGGACGAGAGGGCCGGTGCGGTGGTCTCGTTCGCCGGTGTGGTCCGCGACCACGACGGTGGCCGCTCGGTCACCGAACTGGAGTACACCGGGCACCCGACCGCTGCTGAGCTCATCGCCGAGATCGCCGCCGAGTTCGCCGCCCGCCCCGAGGTGCAGGCCGTCGCCGTCTCCCACCGGATCGGGCTGCTCGGCATCGGCGACGTCGCGCTGGCCTGCGCGGTCAGTGCCGCCCACCGGGGCCAGGCGTTCACCGCGTGCGCGGAGCTCGTCGACGAGGTGAAGGCCCGGCTGCCGATCTGGAAGCGGCAGGTCTTCTCCGACGGCGCGGAGGAGTGGGTCGCCTGCCCGTGACGGGTGGGCTGCCTGGGACGGCGCCTTGCCTGCGGGGCCGTCTGCATGGCATAAACGCACCGACTCGACTCCAGCCCCGGGGCGAGTGCTCCTCCGGTGTACCGCAGGTGGCGGAATGACCGGGAGGTCCCACATGCCCTGGCGGGCTGGCGAACTGATCGTCGAGGCGATGCCCTCGGGCTTCCTGGCCCTGGACGGGGACTGGCGGATCACCTACGTGAACCAGGCCGGCGTCACGATCCTCGGTCTCCCCCGCGACGAGCTGGTCGGCGCCGACTTCTGGGAGACGTTCCCGGCCAACCGGGACAACGAGTTCGGCCGGGCCTACCGGCGCGCGTTCGACACTCGTGAACCGGTCAGCGTGGAGGGCTTCTACCCGCAGCCGCTGAACCGCTGGTTCGAGGTGCAGGTGATCCCGGCCGAGGACGGCCTGCTCTGCTACTTCTCCGACATCACCGACCGTCGCGCCAGCCGGGAGCGGCTGGCGATGCTCGCCCGGGTGAGCGCCGAGCTGGCCGGCACCCTGGACGTCGACTCCGCGGCCAGCCGCATCCCGCGGCTGATCGTCCCGGTGCTGGGCGACTGGTGCGTGCTGACCGTGCTGGACGACGACGGCCGCCCTCGGGACGTCGGCTGGTGGCACGTCGACCCCGCCCGCCGTCCGTTGGTGGAGCGGTACGCCGCCGTGCGGCTGAGCTCGATGCCGGTCACCTCCCCCGTGGTGCGGGCGTTGCTCGGCGAGACCGTGATCGCCGCCGCCGGTGACGTCGCCGCCCTGATGCCCGAGGGCCAGGCACGGGACCTGCTGGGGTTGCTCGGGCCGCACTCCGGGGTGACGCTGCCGCTGCGCGGCCGGGGGCGGACGCTGGGTGCGCTGACGCTGTACTTCGACGGCGACCGGGTGATGGACGAGTCCGACCTGGCCACCGCGCAGGAGGTCGCCGACCGGGCCGGCCTCGCGCTGGACAACGTGCGGCTCTTCTCCCAGCAGCGCCAGCTGGCCGAGGAGCTGCAGCGCAGCCTGCTCACCGGGGCCTTCACCCACGACCAGGCCGAGGTGGTCGTCCGGTACACCCCGGCGGCCGAGGCGGCCCGGGTGGGCGGGGACTGGTACGACGCCTTCCTGCAGCCCTGCGGGGCGACCATGCTGGTCATCGGCGACGTCGTCGGCCACGACACCGCGGCGGCCGCGGCGATGGGCCAGCTCCGTTCGCTGCTGCGCGGCATCGCGACCTACAGCGACGCCGGCCCGGGTGAGGTGCTGCGCGGCCTGGACGCGTCGATGGCCCAGCTGGAGGTCGGCACCTACGCCACCGCGGCGGTGGCGCGGTTCGAGCAGACCCCCGACGAGCTGGTCCGCGGCGTCACCCGGATGCGGTGGAGCAACGCCGGTCACCTGCCGCCGCTGGTGATCAACCCCGACGGCACCCTGGCCGCCCTGGCCGACTGGCGGGGCGAGCTGCTGCTCGGCGTCGACGCCGAGACCGCCCGCGGGGAGTCGGTGGTCACGCTGGACGGCGGGACGACGGTGCTGCTGTTCACCGACGGGCTCATCGAGAGCCGCGGCGGCGACCTGGACCAGGGGATGGCCCGGCTGCGCACGGCCGCCGCGGAGCTCGCCGGGCGGTCACTGGACGAACTCTGCGACGAACTGCTGGACCGGCTCGTGCACGGTCAGCCCGAGGACGACGTCGCCCTGGTCGCCATCCGCCTGCGCGGATAGCGACCGGCTGGCCGGCCGGGCGCGTCAGTGCGCGCCGGCGCCGGCCAGTCCGTCGTCGTCCCGGCCGTGGCGGTCGCGGTCGGCGCGCTCCTCCTCGGCCTCGGCCTCCAGGCGGCGGGCCTCGCCGTCGATGGTGGCCGCGGCGTCGCCGTGGGACTCGCCGTAGACCTGCTCGGCGCGGCCCAGCAGCTCCTCTGCCTTCGCCTTGGCCTTGTCGAACACGCTCATCGGGTACTCCTCATCCGCCGGCGAACGGGGGCAGGACGTCCACCACCGTGCCGGGCGTGAGCACCAACGCGCGGTCCCGGGTGGAGGTTCCGTCGACCAGGAAGGAGCAGGCGGTCAGCACCCGCTCCAGCCGCTCGCCGTGCGCGTCGGCGAGCTGGCCGACGAGCTCGGCCAACGTGCCGGCGTGCCGGGTCTCGGTGTCGACGCCGACCGCGGCGCGGGCGCCGGCGAAGTAGCGGACGGTGACGGTGGGTGCGGTCATCTCAGCCCCCGATCGCGGACATGGGACGGGACGGCTGCAGGAAGCTCGGGTCGTCGATGCCGTGCCCGGGGAGCTTGGACAGCGTCGCGATCCGCCAGCGATCGGCGATCTCGGTGTCGTCGGCGCCGCTGCGCAGGGCGCTGCGCAGGTCGGACTCCTCGCGGGCGAACAGGCAGTTGCGGATCTGCCCGTCCGCGGTGAGCCGGGTCCGGTCGCAGGCACCGCAGAACGAGCGGGTCACCGAGGCGATGACGCCGACGGTCAGCCCCGTGTCGTCGACCAGCCACCGCTCGGCCGGGGCGGCACCGCGCTCCTCGACGTCCGGGGTCAGGGTGTGCGCAGCGGTGAGCCGGGCGAGGATGTCCTCGGCGGTCACCATCTCCGCGCGGGTCCAGGCGTGGTGGGCGTCCAGCGGCATCTGCTCGATGAAGCGCAGCTCGTAGCCGTGCTCCAGGCAGTACTCCAGCAGCGGGACGGCGTCGTCCTCGTTGATGCCGCGCATCAGGACGGCGTTGACCTTCACCGGCGTCAAGCCGGCGTCCCGGGCCGCCTGCATCCCGGCGAGGACGTCGGGCAGCCGGTCGCGGTGGGTGATCTGCTTGAAGCGTTCGCGGTCCAGGGTGTCCAGGCTGACGTTGATCCGGTCCAGGCCGGCCGCTGCGAGGGCCGGCGCCATCCGGGACAGCCCGATCGCGTTGGTGGTCAGGCTGACCTCCGGGCGCGGGCGCAGGGCCGTGGTCGCCGCGACGATGCCCGGCAGGCCGGGGCGCAGCAACGGCTCGCCGCCGGTGAAGCGGACCTCCTGGATGCCCAGGTGCTCCACCCCGATCCGGACCAGCCGGACGACCTCGTCGTCGGTCAGCTGCTCGACCTTGGGCAGCCACTGGAGCCCCTCGGGCGGCATGCAGTAGCTGCAGCGCAGGTTGCACCGGTCGGTCAGCGAGACCCGCAGGTCGGTGGCGGTGCGCCCGTGCCGGTCGACGAGCCCGCCGCTGCCCGGGGTCACCGTCGGGCGCACCCGCGGGTCGGGGAGGGGGCTGGGAGTCGTCACGGCCCGAATGTAGTGCGGGAACGGCACGCGGGCGCGGTCGCGGTGAACGCCGTCGAAGCCCGGCGGCCGGCTGCTACGTTCGCGGGGCCACCCGAGGGTCCGGCGGGCATCCCCGCACTCGCCTGTGGCCAGGAAGCGCGAGAAGCAGCTGTGTCTCCCCGCACCGTCTTCAGTCCCCGCACCGTCTTCAGCCCTTATGCCCGGCTGTTCACCGTCCCCGGCGCCCGGGCCTTCTCCCTCGCCGGCTGGTTCGCCCGCGTGCCGATGGCCACCGTGGGCCTCGGCTCGGTGCTGCTCGTCCAGGCGGAGTCGGGCAGCTACGCCCTCGCCGGGGCCATCGCCGGCACGCTGTCGCTCGCCTTCGCCGTCGCCAGCCCGCAGTGGGCCCGGGTGATGGACCGCTACGGGCAGAGCCAGGTGCTGCGCTGGACGGCGCTGGCCTACCTCGTGCTGGGGCTGTCGTTCGTCGCGGTGGTGCTGGCCGGCGCCCCGGTCTGGACGTGGTTCGCACTCGCCGTGCTGAGCGGGGCGAGCGGCACCAGCATCGGCTCGGTGGTGCGCAGCCGCTGGGCGCACGCGCTGGACGACCCCGCCCAGCGGCAGACCGCCTTCGCCTTCGAGTCGGTCGCCGACGAGGTCGTCTTCGTCACCGCACCGCCGCTGGTCACCTTCCTGGCCGCGCTGGTCTCCCCGCCCGCCGGCTTCCTGACCGGGTTGCTGGTCGGCGTCGTCGGCGGCCTGGTGATGTCCCGGCTGGAGGCGACCGCGCCGCCGGTGACCCCCCGGGTGGCCGGGCAGCGGCACGTGCGGATCCGGGTGCTCACCTCCGGGCTCGTCGCCGTCGCCGTCACCTACCTGGCCATGGGCACGGTCTTCGGCGCGATGGACGTCGTCGTCGTCGGCTTCGCCGACGCGGAGGGCCGGCCGGCCATGGCCGGGGTGGCGCTGTCGGCGTACGCCGCGGGCAGCCTGGTCGCCGGGCTTGTCTACGGCGTGGTCCGGCTGCCGGGCGCGCTGGTCACCCGGTTCCTCGGCTGCGCGCTGCTGTTCGCCGTGGCCGCGCAGACCCTCTACCTGGTCAGCTCTCTGACGCTGCTGATCGGGCTGGCGTTCCTGGCCGGACTCACGATCGCCCCGGTGCTGGTCGCCGGGATGTCGCTGGTGGAGTCCCGGGTGCCGCGGGCTGCGCTCACCGAGAGCCTGACCTGGACCTCCACCGGCCTCACCGTGGGGGTCACCGCCGGCTCGGCGCTGGCCGGCACGGCGGTCGACCGGTGGGGGGCCGAGGCGGCCTTCGCCGTCCCGGCCCTGGGCGCCGCGCTCACCGGGGTGCTCGGGGTGGCCGCGTGGGCAGTGCTCCGCCGTCCGGACCAGGTGGTCGCCGAGGTGGCTCCGGCCACCTCGCACTGACCACACCGGCCCTGGCCGGCCGCCGTACATTGGACAGACCGTCCGCGCCACCTGAGGAGACCCGGCACCACGATGAGCACCGTCCCGAGCACGGAGCTCCGTCCCGACGCCAGCAACCCCGACGCCGCGACCGGTGCGGTGCTGGCGCAGGCCGCCCGGCGGCGGACGTTCGCGGTGATCAGCCACCCCGACGCCGGGAAGTCGACGTTGACCGAGGCGCTGGCGCTGCACGCGCGGGTGATCGGGCAGGCCGGTGCGGTGCACGGCAAGGCCGGGCGGCGGGGCACGGTGTCGGACTGGATGGACATGGAGAAGGCCCGCGGCATCTCCATCACCTCCGCGGCGCTGCAGTTCGAGTACCGCGACGCGGTGGTCAACCTGCTGGACACCCCCGGGCACGCGGACTTCTCCGAGGACACCTACCGGGTGCTGACCGCGGTGGACGCCGCGGTGATGCTCATCGACGCCGCCAAGGGGCTGGAGGCGCAGACGATGAAGCTGTTCGCCGTCTGCCGGCACCGCGGCATCCCGGTGATCACCGTGGTGAACAAGTGGGACCGGCCGGGCAAGGACGCCCTGGAGCTGATGGACGAGGTCGCCCAGCGCACCGGCCTGGAGCCCACCCCGCTGACCTGGCCGGTGGGCATCTCCGGTGACTTCCGCGGCGTACTGGACCGCCGCGACGGCACCTACCGCCGGTTCACCCGCACGGCCGGCGGGGCCACCATCGCCCCCGAGGAGACGCTGACCGCCGCGGCCGCCGAGGCCCGCGAGGGCATCGACTGGACCAGGGCGGTCGAGGAGAACGAACTGCTGGACGCCACCGAGGCCGACCACGACCAGCAGCGGTTCCTGGCCGGGGAGACGACGCCGGTCATCTTCGCCTCGGCGGTCTCCAACTTCGGCGTCGGCGCGCTGCTGGACGTCCTGGTCGACCTGGCTCCCCCGCCGCCCGCACGGCCGGACGCCGACGGTGTGCCGCGGCCGCTGGAGGCGTCGTTCAGCGCCTTCGTGTTCAAGGTCCAGTCGGGCATGGACGCCGCGCACCGCGACCGGCTGGCCTACATCCGGATCGCCTCCGGGGTCTTCGAGCGCGGCATGGTCGTCACCCACGCCACCACCGGCCGGCCGTTCGCCACCAAGTACGCCCAGCACGTGTTCGGCCGGGAGCGGGAGAGCGTCGACACCGCCTACCCCGGCGACGTCGTCGGCCTGGTCAACGCCAACGCCCTGCACGTCGGCGACACCCTCTACGCCGGCACGAAGGTCACCTTCCCGCCGCTGACCACCTTCGCGCCCGAGCACTTCGCGGTGATGCGCGGCAAGGACACCGCCAAGTTCAAGCAGTTCCGCCGCGGCGTCGGCCAGCTGGGCTCCGAGGGCGTGGCCCAGGTGCTGCGCTCGGACCGCCGCGGCGATCAGGCACCCGTGCTCGCCGTCGTCGGCCCCATGCAGTTCGAGGTGGCCGCGCACCGGATGGCACAGGAGTTCGGCGCGCCGGTCGAGCTGGACCACCTGCCGTACCAGATCGCGGTGCGCACCGACGCCGCCTCCGCCCCGGCGGTCGCGGCGGCCCGCGGGGTCGAGGTCTTCGAGCGCGAGGACGGCGAGCTGCTCGCGCTGTTCATGGACAAGTGGGACCTGCGCTCGCTCCAGCAGCGCAGCCCCGAGCTGACCCTGGAGCCGATGGTGGCCGCACAGCTGAGTTGATCGACGGCAGGGCCGAGGCGAGACACTGTCGCGGTGACCACGCGACAGTCCCCCAGCGCCCCGGCTCCGCTGGACGCCGGCACCCGGGCCGCCCGGGCCGCCGGCAACGCCGGCCAGCCCACCGTCGAGTTCGCCGAGGCGACCCCGTACGAGCAGTACGTGGGCGTGCGCCAGCTGCAGGCGCTGGTCCGGCCGGTGACCGAGCACCCGGCCGAGCCCGCCTTCCTGGTGGTCACCCAGGTGATGGAGCTGTGGTTCACGCTGCTGCGCCGGGAGTGGGAGCTGGCCCAGCAGCAGCTGCGGGCCGACGACCTGGACGCCGCGATCGGCTCGATCCGCCGGTCGGTGCACCACCTGCGGTCCCTGGACGCCAGCTGGGGCTCGCTGCTCTGGCTCACCCCGGCGGAGTTCAACGGCTTCCGCGACCAGCTGGGGGAGGCGTCGGGCTTCCAGTCCTACGAGTACCGGCACGTGGAGTTCCTGCTCGGGCTGAAGGCGGAGTCCGTCGTCCGGCCGCACCGCGGGCTGCCGGTGGTGCACGCGGACCTGCAGCGCGCGCTGGCCGCGCCGTCCCTGGAGGACGACGTCCTGGCGTACCTGGCCCGCCGCGGCCTGCCGGTGCCGGCCACCGTGCTCGAGCGGGACCGCACGGTGACCCACGAGCCCGATCCCGCCGTCACGGCGCTGTGGGCGGAGGTCTACACCGACCCGCGGCCGGGCAATGAGCTGTTCACCTTGGGGGAGGCGCTCACCGACGTCGCCGAGGTGTTCACCACCTGGCGGCAGCGGCACGTCACCGCCGTCCGCCGGGCGATGGGCGCCAAGCCCGGCAGTGGCGGTTCGGCCGGGCTGGCGTGGCTGGAGCGGAGCGCCGCGCGGGTGGTCTTCCCGGACCTGTGGGCGGCGCGCACCGTCGTCTGAGCCGCATTCCCGCACCCGCCGGTGAGATCTGTCGCGGGTAGGGCGCGGGAAGCCCGGGTAGGTGGGGGGTCGGCCGGTCGCGCACCACGGTGTCGCGCGCCGCCATCCAGCCCCGTTCGACGCTTGGAGGATCCCCCATGGCCACCGTGCCCACGATCACCCTGAACAACGGCGTGCAGATCCCGCAGCTGGGCTTCGGCGTCTTCCAGATCAAGCCCGAGGACACCGTCGAGGCCACCCGCACCGCGCTCGAGGTCGGCTACCGGCACATCGACACCGCCGAGATGTACGGCAACGAGGCCGAGGTCGGCGAGGCCGTGCGGCAGTCCGGCATCCCGCGCGAGGAGGTCTTCGTGACCTCGAAGCTCAACAACGGCTTCCACGCCCGCGAGGACGCGCTCAAGGCGTTCGACCAGACGCTGGCGGAGCTGCAGTTCGACTACCTGGACCTGTTCCTGATCCACTGGCCGCTGCCGGGCATCGAGGTCGACTACGTCGAGACCTGGAAGGCCATGGAGGAGATCTACCGCTCCGGCCGGGCCAAGTCGATCGGCGTCTCGAACTTCAACCCGCACCACCTGCGCAAGCTCTTCGCCGACAGCGAGGTGCGCCCGGTGGTGAACCAGATCGAGGTGCACCCGTACTTCGCGCAGAACGACGTGCGGGCGTTCAACGGCGACCACGAGATCCACACCGAGGCGTGGGCCCCGATCGCGCAGGGCAAGGTGCTCGACGACGAGGTCCTCACCCGGATCGGCGAGAACCACGGCAAGACCGCGGCCCAGGCCACCCTGCGGTGGCACGTCCAGCGCGGCGACATCATCTTCCCCAAGTCGGTCACCCGCAGCCGGGTCGAGCAGAACTTCGACCTCTTCGACTTCGAGCTCTCCCAGGCCGAGATGGCGGAGATCGACGGCCTCGACCGCGCGGACGGCCGTAACGGCCCGAACCCGGACGAGTTCAACTACATCCCCAGCTGACCCCGCTGGACCGTTCGCCGGCCGCCGTCCCCACCGGGGACGGCGGCCGCCGTCGTCCTGGAGCACTGTGCGCTGAGGGCCCACGCCGCCGCGGGAACAGGCCCCCAGCGCACAGTGCTCCGCAGTCGGAGCGGCGCCGGATTCAGCGGGGGGCGGCGGTGAGGAGTGCGGCCCGGACGACGGCGAGCACGGTCTCCGCTGGCACACCGTCCTCGCGGGCGACCTGGGCCAGGGCCGCGGCGGCCACGCGCACCCGGTCCTCTGCGGCGGGTGGTCCGGCCTGGCCGAGTACGACGGTGCCGACCCGCCGCCGGCTGACGACCAGGCCGGCCGCCTCCAGCTCCGTGTAGGCCCGCGCCACCGTCCCCGGGGCCACCCCCAGGTCGGCGGCCAGCGCCCGGATCGTGGGCAGCCGGTCGCCGGCGGCGAGCACCCCGGCCCGCACGTAACCGGCGATCTGAGCCCGGATCTGCTCGTACGGCGGCGTCGGACTGCCGACGTCGACCGTGACGTCCAGCGCCACGATCAGGCGGCGATCGGCTCGTCGGCCGGCACCCCGGGCGCCCGGGCCGCGAGGACGACGACGCCCGCGAGCGCCGTGACCAGCCCCAGCACCGCGAGGATCCCGCCGACCCACGGCAGGGCGGCGACCGTCGTCCCCGCGTCGAGGCCGTTGGCCGAGGCGGTGGCGATGACGCCGGAGGAGGCCGAGCGCACCGCGTTCCCGCTGACCGCCAGCAGCCCCCCGGTGACGACGAGGGCCGTCGCGGCGGTTCCGCGCAGCACCCGGTGCGCTGACGCGCGGCGCAGCGCGGCCTCGATCCGGTCGTCGGCGGTGACGACGGCCGGCCGCTGGGCGACCACCCGGAGCGCCGCTCCGGTGAGCAGGGCCAGCGCGAGCAGCCCGAGCGCGGCGGGGCCGCCGTAGGCGAGTCCGGCAAAGGGGGAGGCAGCACCGCGGATCGTGCCGCCGGCGGCGGACACGCCGAAGGACCGCCCGTCCGGCGCGGCGAGCAGCGCTCCCAGCAGCACGACGACACCGCCGCCCACCAGCGCTCCGGTGGTCAGGGCGACCAGTGACCGCGGGGCGGCGTCGAACAGGCCCCGGTGCACCAGGCGAGCCCGCCGCAGGTCGCCCTCCGGACGGGGCCAGGTCAGCTCGCCGAGGAGCAGGACGGCGGTGTACGCGATGCCGAAGGCCAGCGGGACCGAGAGCGCGGCGACCCCGTTCCTGCTGGCTCCCTGCAGTGTCCCCGGCAGCGTCGCGACGACGCCGGTACCGAGAGCCGCGGTCACGCCCAGGGCGACCGCGGCCACCGAGCTGACGGAGGCGTGTCGACGCGCGGCCGCGACGGTCGTCTCCCGGCTGGGTGGGGATCGCCGGACGAACCCGGTCCCGCTGGCAGCGGCGACGGCGACGAGCAACACGACGAGCAGCGGCAGCAGCGCCACGACGTCCTCCACTGAATCATTGAGTCAAGTGATTGACACAATGACCTGCCGTCGGCCCACACGCAAGCACCGCGGTCGGGGGTCGTCCTCGGGCGCAGTGCTGGCGTGGGCGGCTCTCAGTCGGTGGTGACGAAGTCGATGAGCTCCTCGACCCGGCCGATCAGCGTCGGTTCCAGGTCGGTCCACACCTTCACCCGGGCGAGGATGCGCTGCGCCCAGACGTAGCCGGTGTCGTCCTCCCAGCCCAGCCGCCGGCAGACGCCGGTCTTCCAGTCCTCGCCCCGGGGCACCGTCGGCCAGGCCTCGATCCCGACGACGGAGGGCTTGACCGCCTGCCAGATGTCGATGAACGGATGGCCCACCACCAGGGCGTGCGAGCCGGTGATCTGGGCGGCGATCCGGGACTCCTTGGAGCCGGTCACCAGGTGGTCGACGAGCACGCCCAGCCGCCGCCCCGACGACGGGCGGAACTCCTTGACGATCCCCGGCAGGTCGTCGACGCCGTGCAGCGGCTCGACGACGACGCCCTCGATCCGGAGGTCGTGGCCCCAGACCTTCTCCACCAGCTCGGCGTCGTGCTTGCCCTCGACGTAGATCCGCCCCTCCCGGGCGACCCGCGCCCGAGCGCCGACCACGTAGGTCGAGCCCGACGCGCTCCGCTGCGGGCCGGAGGGTGCGTTCTGCTTCGGCCGCACCAGCACGACCGGGCGCCCGTCGACCCAGAAGCCGGGGCCGAGGGGGTAGGCGCGGACGCGGCCGTTGCGGTCCTCGAGGTGGACGACGTCCTTCTCGCACCGCACGACGGCGCCGACGAACCCGCTGCTGGGGTCCTCGACGACGACGTCCTTGAGCGCCTCGACCTGGGGCGAGGGCTTCTTCTGGGTGCGCGGGTGGACCAGGTTGTCGTAGGGCGAACGAGGAGGCACCCGCCCATGCTCGGCGCGCTCGCCGCCCGATCCGGGCGCGACACGCCCGGTGCGTACGGTTCCTGCAGGTCTCCGGCGTGTCGGATCCGTGGTGCGTCCCTCGCAGGAACCCACGTCGACCTGCGAAGACGGGGCTCGTGGTCGGCGGTGGGCCGGCGACACGCACTACCACGTCGCTGAATCGATCGGGTGATCGCTGTTTTGCCGCGCTCCTGGCGGGCAGTTCAGAGAGCGAGACAGTACGACCCCCGAACGAAGGAGCGGAACACATGATCGGCACCGACACCCTCGACCGCGTGATCGGCGCAGACGTCATCGACGCCGACGGCAACAAGATCGGTACGGCTTCCGAGGTGTTCCTCGACGACCAGTCGGGTGCCCCCGAGTGGGTGACCGTGAAGACCGGCATGTTCGGCACCAAGGAGTCCTTCGTGCCGATCCGGGACGCGGACCTGACCGGCGATGGCCTGCGTGTCCCGGTGAGCAAGGACGCGGTGAAGGACGCCCCGCGCATCGACTCGGACGGGCACCTCTCCCCGGCCGAGGAGACCGAGCTGTACCGGCACTACAACATGACCGAGACCGCCGTGGTCACCGAGGCGCCGGTCGCCACCGAGACCGCCGCACCGGTCGCCACCGAGACCGCAGCGCCGGTCGGCCACGACACCTCGGGCCCGAACACCGACGACGCGATGACCCTCTCCGAGGAGCGGCTCCGCGTCGGCACCCGTAGCGAGGGCGAGCGCAAGGCTCGTCTGCGCAAGTACGTGGTGACCGAGAACGTCTCCGAGACCGTGCCCGTGACCCACGAAGAGGTCCGGGTCTCCCGGGAGCCGATCACCGACGGCAACGTGGGCAAGGCCATGGACGGCCCCGCCATCAGCGAAGAGGAGCACGAGGTCACCCTCACCTCCACGACCCCCGTCGTGGAGAAGGAGGCCGTGCCGGTGGAGCGCGTCCGCCTGGAGAAGGACACCGTGACCGAGAACGTCCAGGTCGACGAGTCCCTCCGCAAGGAGGAGATCGAGACCGAGGGCGTCGACAAGAAGCGCTGACCAAGCGCTTCCAGGCGTGGGCCCCGCCCGCGCCACCGCACGACCCAGGACCAGCACGACGCCCGCTCCGATCCATCGGGGCGGGCGTCGTGCCGTTCTGTGGAGGGCGCCCGTGCGCCGTGCCGGCCGGAGCCGCCGCGGTCAGCCGTGCTCGGGCGGCAGGGTCTCCCCGGGTCGCGGCATGACCGGTGCGCCGGCCTCCTCCTCGAGGACCTCGGCGGCCGAGCCCACGATCAGCGGGTCCGGCGTGCCGACGGCGGCCGGGTCCTTGCCCGTGTAGTCGAACCGGGCCAGCACGTGACGCATCGCCTCCAGGCGGGCCCGCTTCTTGTCGTTGCTCTTGATCACCGTCCACGGGGCGTGCCCGGTGTCGGTGTGCAGGAACATCGCCTCCTTGGCCTCGGTGTATGCCTCCCACTTGTCCAGCGAGGCCAGGTCGGTGGGGGAGAGCTTCCACTGCCGCACCGGGTCGATCTGCCGCACGATGAACCGGCTGCGCTGCTCGCCCCGGGTCACCGAGAACCAGAACTTGACCAGGTGGATGCCGCTCTCCACGAGCATCTGCTCGAACTCCGGGGCCTGGCGCATGAAGCGCAGGTACTCGTCGGCGGTGCAGTAGCCCATCACCCGTTCCACGCCGGCGCGGTTGTACCAGGAGCGGTCGAACATCACGATCTCGCCGGCCGCGGGCAGGTGCTGCACGTAGCGCTGGAAGTACCACTGCGTCTTCTCGCGCTCCGAGGGCTTGTCCAGGGCGATCACCGTCGACCCGCGCGGGTTGAGGTGCTCGGTGAACCGCTTGATGGTGCCGCCCTTGCCGGCGGCGTCGCGGCCCTCGAACACCAGGACCAGCTTCTGGCCGGTGTCCTTCACCCATCCCTGCAGCTTGAGCAGCTCGATCTGCAGCTGCCGCTTCACGATCTCGTACTCCCGGCGCTCCATGCGCTCGCTGTACGGGTAGCCCTCGCGCCAGGTGTCGACCCGGTTGCCCTCGGGGTCGAAGAGCTCGCGGTCGTCGTCCCAGTCCTCGTCGGAGTGGGTGTCCGGCAGGGCGTTGAGCCGCCACCGGGACAGGTCGAGGACGGGCGAGCTCGTGCCCTCGGGGGCGCGGTCGCGGATCTGGTGGGTCACGTCGTCTCCGGTCTCCGGGTGCAGGTGCCACGTACCAGGTGCTGGCCCGATCCTGCCCGGCTGCGGCTCGGCCTGCCCGCCCCGGGGGTCAGTGGGCGCGGACCATGGTGCGTACGTGCTGGAGGTGACCGATCAGCTGGTCGCCGATCCGGCCCCAGGTCCTGGCCTCCACCGAGGGTCGGGCCCGCGCGGCGGCGGCGTGCAACGCAGTGCGGTCGTCCCGCAGCCCGGCGACCATCGCGGCCAGCAGGTGGGGGTCGTCCCCGGCCCAGAGCCAGCCGTTCTGCCCGTGCCGCACCAGGTCCAGCGGACCGCCGGAGGCGGCGACGAGGGCGGGGACGCCTGCGGCCAGCGCTTCCTGGACCGCCTGGCAGAACGTCTCGTCGGCCCCGGGGTGCACGAAGAGGTCCAGGGAGGCGACGAGGGCGCCGAGCCCTGCCCCGCCGAGCTGGCCGAGGAAGTGGGCGCGCGGCAGCCGGCGGGCCAGCTGGCGGCGCTGCGGGCCGTCGCCGGCCACGACGAGCCGGACCCCGGGCAGCTCGCTGAGCGGCGCGAGCAGCTCCAGCCGCTTCTCCACCGCCAGCCGGGCGACCACGCCCACGAGCAGCTCCCCGTTCGGCGCGAGCTCCTGGCGGAGGTGGGGGTCGCAGTGCCAGGGGGCGAACTGGTCGAGGTCGACGCCCCGCGGCCACAGCGTGACCGGCCCGATCCCGTGCCGGGCCAGCATCGCCAGGGTCGCCGTGGAGGGAGCCAGCGTCAGGTCGGCGGTCTCGTGCACCGAGCGCAGGTACCGCCAGGCCGCCGCCGGGCCACCGGGCAGCCGGTGGTGCTCGGCGTAGGCGGCCAGGTCGGTCTGGAAGACGGCGACCGACGGCACCCCCAGCGTGCGCGCGGCCCGGGCAGCGGCCAGGCCGAGCACGGCAGGCGAGGCCAGGTGGACGACGTCGGGGGCCAGCCGGCCCAGCACCTGGGTCAGGTCGCCGGCCGGGCGTGCGACGGAGAGCTGCCAGTAGCCGGGCAGGCGCATCGACGGGACGGTCGCGACCTCCACCCAGGCGCCGCAGCGGGACTCGTAGCCCGAGCCGGAGGGGGCGACCACCACCGGGTCGTGGCCGCGGACGGCGAGGTGGTCGACCAGCCGCAGCACCGAGTTCACCACCCCGTTGACCGCAGGCAGGAACGTCTCGGCGACCACGGCGACCCGCATGCCCACGCCGGCGGGCGGCAGTCGCGCCACGACCGGCTCCGGCCGGACGACGTCCTCCAGCGCGTTCCCGTGCAGCGCGTCGTCAGGCAATGCGCGCTGCTCCCGGGTGGGTCGGGATGACGGAGGGCCGGCGGACCGGCCTCCGGCGGGCGGGCACCCGGGGCCGGCGGGGATGGGCGGCCACCACGGGGGGCTGGGCCTCGGTGACGGCGGCGACGGCGTACTCGGCGAGCGCGGCCAGCTCCCGGCGGTCGGCGCCGGCCGGGTCGAGCGCCGGCAGCAGGTGCACCTCCACCACCAGGCCGCGGACGGTGACCACCCGGGCGATGCTGCGCCACAGCGGTTCGTCGCCCAGGAAGCCGGCGACCGCGGTGGAGGCCTGCCCGTGGACCCGGTACCGGACGGCGACCGGGCAGACCGGGGCAGCGGCGTCCACGGCGGCCTGGAAGAACGCCGGGCGGAAGCGGCCGAGCTCGACCCCGCACGCCGTCGTCCCCTCGGGGTGGACGGTCACCGGTGTGCCCGACCGCAGCAGGCCGGCGACCTGCGCCACCGTGCCGGGGAGTGCCCGGATGCGTGCCCGGTCGACCAGCACGGCGCCGGCCCGCCGGGCCAGGCCGCCGAGGACCGGCCAGTCGCCCACCTCGCGCCGGGCGACGGGCACCCCCGGCACCACGGTCAGCATCGCCAGGTCGTCGATCCAGGAGACGTGGTTACCGACCACCAGGTGTCCCGGGCCGCGCCCGACACCGGCCCGCGGCCAGGCCACCGCCGGTGTGGTGACCTCGACCCGCACCCCGGCGGCGGTGAGCAGTCTCGCCGCGGCGCACACGACCAGCCGTCGCCGTCCCCGCGCACCGGTCCACGGCGCGCGCAGGGCGGCGACGCCGGTGCCGGCCAGCGCACCGCTGAGCCGGAGCCAGCGGCGCCGCCGGGTGGCGGCGTCCACGGTCGGCACCGGGTCGGCCGTGCAGGCGGTCGTGCAGCCGGAGACCGGCACCCAGCTCATCGGTCGCCCCCGGCCTCGCGGGCGCGGTGGGTGGTCGGGTTCGTGGTGCAGCTGCGGCGGGATGCCGGCAGGGGGGTGGTCGACGCGGTGGTCCCAGCTGCGGTCACGGCGACACCTCGGGTGTCGGGAGGCCCCTGGACGAGGCCCGGACGCTGCCAGCGTCAGCGGCGGAGGTGTCCGGTGGGTGGCCGCTCCCTGGCGTGCCCCCGTCGGTCGGGCGAATCCCGGCCCGGCCGACGGGCGGGGCGGCCGCTCAGGTGGTGAGGCGCTCGGCCAGTTCCTGGGCGAAGCTGCGGGCGGCATCGGCCTCGGCGGCGGCGCGGTCGCGGAGGTCGGCCATCGCCGGCACCCGGTCGGCCAGGGTCAGCTGCAGGGTGATGACCGAGACGGTCATCCCGAACGAGCGCCCGAGCACGAGCTCCAGGGGCGGCACGGTGTGGTCCCAGCTGGCCTGCTCGCCGCCGGCGTCGTAGCTCGCCCCCCGGCTGGAGACGATCACGGCGTTCCGCCCGGCCAGTGGGCGCGCCTCGAAGTCGCCGAACGGCACGGTCACGCCGAGCACGTGCACGTGGTCGACCCAGGCCTTGAGGGTGGAGGGCAGCGACCAGTTGTACATCGGGGCGCCGACCAGCAGGACGTCGGCGGCCAGCAGCTCGTCCAGGTAGACCTGCTGCTGCGCCTCGGCGGCCGGGTCGACCACCTCCTCGGCCGTGCGCAACCGGGGGGCCCAGTGCAGGGCGGCGTCGGGCAGGTGCGGCGGCGGGTCCGCCTGCAGGTCCCGGGACGTCACGGTGAACTCCGCGCCACGGGCCTGCCAGCCCTGGACGAAGGCGGCGGTCACCCCACGCGAGGCGGAGCTGCGCGGATCGGCGGACGAGTCGAGGTGCAGCAGGTGCGGCATCGGGGTCTCCCGGGGCTGGGGATGGGCGGGGTCTCCGGGGCCCACCCAAGCAGGGCCGGCCACCGGGGCGCCGGTCGGGGCGGATGTTCCACGTGGAGCATCCGCCGGCTCAGTCCAGCGACACCCCGTCGACGTACCGCCACTGCCCGTTCTCGCGGGCGAACCGGCTGAGCTCGTGCTGCACCCCCGGCACCCCGCCGGTGCGGTGGTGGGCCCGGAACTCCACCGTGCCATCCGGTGCCAGCAGGGCGCCGCCGCTCGCGGCCAGCACCTCCAGCCCGGTCCAGCGCACCGCCGGGTCGAGCTCGAGGCCGTCGGGCCGGGTGGTGGAGTGCCAGGTGCTCAGCAGGTAGCCGGCGTCGCCGACGGCGAAGGCGCTGTAGCGGGAGCGCATCAGCTGCGCGGGCGTCGCCGCGGTCGCCGCTCCCGCGTGCAGCCGGCCGCAGCACTCGTCGTAGGGCAGGCCGGTGCTGCACGGGCAGCGGTGGGAGGGCACGGCCCGAGTCTCCCAGGTGCCGGACCGGCCCGTCCCTGACGCGGTGCCGGGACGGCGCCCGGGACCGGCCGCTGCCGGGTCAGTCGGTGCCGGCCTCCATCGCCGCACGGTCCAGCAGCTCGTCGTGCTCGGAGACCCGGCCGCGGGAGGCGATCGCCTCCGCGCCGCCCTGCTCGCTGGCGTCGATCAGCCCGGTGGCGGCGGCCTGCGCCGCCCCGATGGAGGTCGGGGTGGCGCCGCCGACCATGCCCATCCGGGCGTACTGCTCCAGCTTGGCGCGCGAGTCGGCGATGTCCAGGTTGCGCATGGTCAGCTGGCCGATCCGGTCGACCGGCCCGAAGGCGGAGTCCTGGGTGCGCTCCATGGACAGCTTGTCCGGGTGGTAGCTGAAGGCCGGGCCGGAGGTGTCCAGCACCGAGTAGTCCTCGCCGCGCCGGAGCCGCACGGTGACCTCGCCGCTGACGGCCATGCCGACCCAGCGCTGCAGCGACTCGCGCAGCATCATCGCCTGCGGGTCCAGCCAGCGGCCCTCGTACATCAGCCGGCCCAGTCGGCGGCCCTCGCTGTGGTAGTTGGCCAGCGTGTCCTCGTTGTGGATGGCGTTGACCAGCCGCTCGTAGGCGATGTGCAGCAAGGCCATGCCCGGGGCCTCGTAGATGCCCCGGCTCTTGGCCTCGATGATCCGGTTCTCGATCTGGTCGGACATCCCCAGGCCGTGCCGGCCACCGATCGCGTTGGCCTCCAGCACCAGGTCGACCGGGGTGGCGAACTCCTTGCCGTTGATCGTCACCGGCCGGCCGTACTCGAAGCCGATCGTGACGTCCTCGGTGGCGATCTCGACCGCCGGGTCCCAGAACTTCACGCCCATGATCGGCTCGACGGTCTCGATGCCGGTGTCCAGGTGCTCGAGGGTCTTCGCCTCGTGCGTCGCGCCCCAGATGTTGGCGTCGGTGGAGTAGGCCTTCTCCGCGCTGTCCCGGTAGGGCAGGCCGTGGGCGACCAGCCACTCCGACATCTCCTTGCGGCCGCCGAGCTCGGTGACGAAGTCGGCGTCCAGCCACGGCTTGTAGATCCGCAGCGAGGGGTTGGCCAGCAGGCCGTAGCGGTAGAACCGCTCGATGTCGTTGCCCTTGTAGGTCGACCCGTCGCCCCAGATCTGGACGCCGTCGGCCAGCATCGCGCGCACCAGCAGCGTGCCGGTGACCGCCCGGCCCAGCGGGGTGGTGTTGAAGTAGCTGCGGCCGCCGGAGCGGATGTGGAAGGCCCCGCAGGTCAGCGCCGCGAGCCCTTCCTCCACCAGGGCGGACCGGCAGTCGACGAGCCGGGCCAGCTCGGCGCCGTAGGCGCTGGCCCGGCCGGGAACCGAGCCGATGTCGGGCTCGTCGGCCTGGCCGATGTCGGCGGTGTACGTGCAGGGGACGGCGCCCTTGTCGCGCATCCAGGCCACCGCGACCGAGGTGTCGAGGCCGCCGGAGAAGGCGATGCCGACGCGTTCGCCGACGGGCAGGGACGTGAGCACCTTGGACATGGACACAAGTATGCATTCGCATGTATGACCATGCAAAGCCGGGTCGGGTGACCCGCGTCCCGTCCTAGCGGTGGGCCGCCAACCGGTCGGCCAGCGTGCCGGCGAACCCCTCGGCGACGGCCAGCTGCTCGCGCAGCGCGGCGACCCGCGCCACCGCCGCCTCGTGGAACTCCTGCAGCCGGGCCAGCAGCTGCGCGCGGTCGCCGGTGGCCTGCTCCAGGTCGTGCAGCAGGGTGAGCAGCTCCTGCATCTCCTCCAGCGAGAAGCCCAGCGGCTTCATCCGCTTGATCACCTCGAAGCGGGCGACGTCGGCCTCGCTGTAGAGCCGGAAGCCCCCCTCGGTCCGGCTCGTGGGGACGACCAGCCCGTTCTCCTCGTAGAACCGGATGGTGCGCAGGCTCAGCCCGATCCGCTCGGCGACCTGGCCGATCTGCATCAGCTCGCCGCGCCCGGCCATCTCAGTGCCCCCCGGCGAGCTGGCCGGTGTGCCGCGCGAAGCGGTCGGCCGAGTGCTCGTTCAGGCCCACGATCTGCACGCTCTTGCCACGCGTCTCGTACTTGTGGGTGATCGCGTCCAGGGTGGCGACGGTCGAGGCGTCCCAGACCTGCGCGCCGGACAGGTCGATGACCACGTCCGTGGGGTCGTCGGCGTAGTCGAACTGCTGGTACAGGTCGTTGCTGGAGGCGAAGAACAGGGCGCCGTGGACGGCGTAGTGGCGCGTCGTCCCGTCCGGGCTGGTCGTGCTGGTGACCTCGACGAGGTGGGCGACCCGGCGGGCGAACAGCACGCAGGCGACCAGCACGCCGGTGCCGACCCCGATGGCGAGGTTGTGGGTCCACAGGGTGACCGCGATGGTGGAGAGCATCACGATCGTCTCGCTGCGGGGCATCCGGTGGATGGTCCGCAGGCTGTGCCAGTCGAAGGTGGCGATGGCCACGAAGATCATCACGGCCACCAGCGCAGCCATCGGGATGATCGCGACGATGTCGCCGAGGGCGACGACCAGGATCAGCAGGAACACCCCGGAGAGGAAGGTCGACAGCCGGGTCCGCGCACCGGACCGGATGTTGATCATCGTCTGGCCGATCATGGCGCAGCCGCCCATGCCGCCGAAGAAGCCGGTGACGATGTTGGCCACGCCCTGCCCCCAGGACTCCCGGGTCTTGTCCGAGTGGGTGTCGGTCAGGTCGTCGACCAGCTTGGCCGTCAGCAGGGACTCCATCAACCCGACGAACGCCACGCCCAGGGCGTAGGGGGCGATGATGCTCAGCGTCTCCCAGGTGAGGGGCAGGTCGGGGATGCCGAAGAACGGCAGGCTGTCGGGCAGCTCGCCCTGGTCGCCCACGTTCGGCACGGTGAGGCCGACCGCGACGGTGAGCCCGGTGAGCACCACGATCGAGACGAGCGGAGCCGGGACGGCGGAGCTCAGCCGCGGGAGCAGGAAGATGATCGCCAGGCCGGCGGCCACCATCGGGTAGACCAGCCAGGACACGTCGACCAGGTACGGCAGCTGCGCGGTGAAGATCAGGATGGCCAGCGCGTTGACGAAGCCGATCATCACGCTGCGCGGGACGAAGCGCATCAACCGGGCGAAGCCGGCCAGTCCCAGCAGGACCTGGAACACCCCGCCGAGGACGACCGCGGCCAGCAGGTACTCCAGGCCGTGGTCGCGCACCAGCGGGGCGACGACCAGCGCGATCGCCCCGGTGGCGGCGCTGATCATCGCCGGACGGCCACCCGTGAAGGCGATCACCACCGCCATCGTGAACGAGGCGAAGAGACCGACCCGGGGGTCGACGCCGGCGATGATGGAGAAGCTGATCGCCTCGGGGATCAGCGCGAGGGCCACCACGAGGCCGGCGAGCACCTCGGTGCGGGCCACCTTCGGCGCGAGCCAGGCGGGTCGGCGGGGCGCGGACAGTGCGGTAGAGGAGGACATGCCACCGTGTTCGGGTCGTGCGCCGGGCAGGCGCGGGCGTGGATGCCCGGAACAGCGGTGGTCCGGATCAGGACGGCAGCGAAGCAGCTCCCGCCGCCGACACCCTACCCTCACGCAAGGGGAGAGTGGGGTGTCGGCGCACTGTGATCCGGGCGACCCGGTCAGGCGTCGATGACCACCGGGATGATCATCGGCGTGCGGCGGTGGGACCGGTTCGCCCAGTTGCTGACGGCCTTGGCGATCAGCTGCTCCAGCTGGGTGGCGTCCTTGACGCCGTCGGCCGCCGCCCGGGCCAGTTCCCGCTCGATCAGCGGCACCGCCGCATCGAAGGACTCCGCCTCGTGGACGAACCCGCGGGCCAGGAAGTCGGGGGCCTCGACGAGCTGGCCGGTGTTGGCGTCGACGATCGCCACGACCGTGATGACGCCCTCCTCGGCCAGGGTGCGCCGGTCCTTGAGCGAGGCCTCGGTCGCCCCGCCGACGGTCGAGCCGTCGACGTAGACGTTGCCCGCGGGCACCTTGCCGGTGATGGAGACCCGACCGTCGACCAGGTCGACCACGGAGCCGTCCTCGGCGATGACCACCCCGTTCGGGTGGACCCCGGTGCGGATCGCCAGGTCGGCGTTGGCCCGCAGGTGCCGCCACTCCCCGTGCACCGGCATGACGTTGCGCGGCTTGACGAGGTTGTAGCAGTACACGAGTTCGCCGGCGCTGGCGTGCCCGGAGACGTGCACCTTGGCGTTGCCCTTGTGGACGACGTTGGCGCCGATCTTGGTGAACTCGTTGATGATCCGGTAGATCGCGTTCTCGTTGCCCGGGATCAGCGAGCTGGCCAGCAGCACGGTGTCGCCCTCGGAGATCCGGATGACGTGGTCCCGGTTGGCCATCCGGGACAGCGCCGCCATCGGCTCGCCCTGGGAGCCGGTGCAGATCAGGCACACCTGGTCGGCGGGCAGCTTCTCCAGCACCTTCATGTCCACGACCAGTCCCTTGGGCACCCGCAGGTAGCCCAGGTCGCGGGCGATCCCCATGTTCCGGACCATCGACCGGCCGACGAAGGCGACCTTGCGGCCGTGCTGGTGCGCGGCGTCGAGCACCTGCTGGATCCGGTGCACGTGGCTGGCGAAGCTGGAGACGATGACCCGCTTGGGCGCGGTCCGGAAGACCGTGTCGATCGCCGGGGTGAGCTCACCCTCGGACGTGGTGAAGCCGGGCACGTCGGCGTTGGTGGAGTCGGTGAGGAAGAGGTCGACCCCCTCCTCGCCGAGCCGGGCGAAGCCGCGCAGGTCGGTGATCCGCTGGTCCAGGGGGAACTGGTCCATCTTGAAGTCGCCGGTGTGCAGCACCAGGCCGGCCGCGGTGCGGATCGCCACGGCGAGCGCGTCGGGGATGGAGTGGTTGACCGCCAGGAACTCCAGGTCGAAGGGGCCGAGCCGCAGCTCGTCGCCCTCCGCGACCTGCTCGGTCACCGGGGTGATCTTGTGTTCCTTGAGCTTGGCCTCGATGAAGGCCAGCGTCAGCTTCGACCCGATGACGGGGATGTCCCGCCGCTCCCGCAGCAGGTAGGGGACGCCGCCGATGTGGTCCTCGTGCCCGTGGGTCAGCACGACCGCCACCACGTCGTCCAGCCGGTCCCGGATGGAGGTGAAGTCGGGGAGGATCACGTCGATCCCCGGCTGGTGCTCCTCGGGGAAGAGCACGCCGCAGTCGACGATCAGCAGCTTGCCGGCGTGCTCGAAGACGGTCATGTTGCGGCCGATCTCACCCAGCCCACCCAGGGCGACGATCCGCAGGCCAGTGGGCGCCAGTGCGGGGAGCGTGCCGGGGTCTCGGCGGGAACGGCTCATGCCCTCACGCTACGTGCGCGCGACCGGGGACCTGCCGCCGGTCCCGTCGTGACTGCATCCGGCCGTCTGCATCCGAGTCGGCCTTTCGCGGAGAACGTCTGGTGTGGAGTCGCTCGCGAGGGACCAACACCAGTGGGTCGTCCAGCCGTTGATCGATGCCGGTCTGCAGCTCGAGGAGATCCGGTCGCTGGTGTTCGGCCTGGCCTTCCAGGGCGTCGTCGGCGAGGGGCGCGGGGTGCTGGCCTGCATCCGGGACCTCGTGGCGGACCGGCCCGCGGAGGTGCGGAGCGCCTGGGTGGAGGTGGTCCACCGGCTGTTCCAGCTGGAGCCCCCGACGTAGGCGCCTCAGCCCGCGGCGGGGCCGGACGACCCGGCCGGGTACTCCTGCAGGGGCACCTCGCCCTTCGCCCAGGCGGCCAGGACCGGTTCGACGATCCGCCAGGACTGCTCGGCCTCCACGTCGCTGATCGACAGCGTGGCGTCCCCGGCCAGCACCTCCCGGAGCAGCAGGCCGTAGGCCGACAGGTCGTTCGGGGCCAGGTCGATGTCCAGGGCGCGGCGCTCGAGGTCGAACGGCTCGCCCGCCCCGTTGAGGTTGAGCTCCAGGGTGACGTGGTCCGGGTCGAGCCCCAGCCGCAGCACGTCGGACTCGAGCTGTTGGTCGCCGAAGGCCAGGTGCGGCACCGGCTTGAACCAGACGGCGATCTCCCGCCGGCCCGCGCCGAGCGCCTTGCCGCTGCGCAGCCGGAACGGGACGCCCGCCCAGCGCCAGTTGTCGATCGTCACCGTGAACTCGGCGTGGGTCTCGGTCTCCCGCGCCGGGTCGACCCCCTCCTCGCTGGTGTAGTCGGGCAGCTCCCGGCCCTCCACCGTCCCGGCGGTGTACCGCCCGCGGACGGTGTCCCGGGCCATGTCGGCCGGGGGGCGGACCGCGCGCAGCACGTCGGCCTTGCGTGCGGCCAGGCTCGGGCCGTCGACCGCGTTCGGCGGCTCCATCGCGACGATGGACAGCTGCTGGAGCAGGTGGTTCTGCAGCATGTCGCGCAGCGCACCCGCCCCGTCGTAGTACCCGGCGCGCCCCTCCAGGCCCAGCGTCTCGTCGAAGACGATCTCCACCCGGTCGATGTGGGAGGCGTTCCAGACCGGCTCGAACAGCCGGTTGGCGAAGCGCAGCCCGAGCACGTTGAGCACGGTCTGCTTGGCCAGGAAGTGGTCGGTGCGGAACGCCTGCGCCTCCGGGACCAGCCGGTGCAGGACGGCGTTGAGCTGCCGGGCGTCGGCCTCGTCGCGACCGAAGGGCTTCTCGACGGCGATCGTCGTCCCCTCGGGGAGCTCGACCTCGGTGAGCGCCTCGAGGGTGGGGAGGAAGACGGTGTTCGGCAGGGCCAGGTAGAGCACCGGGCGGCCCCGCACCCGGGCCAGCACCTGCCGGAGGTCGTCGGGGGAGGTGACGTCACCGCGCTGGTAGCCGAGCCGGCCGACCAGCTGGTCGCGGGCCTGCTCGGGCACCTGTGCGCCGTGCTCGGCGAGTCGGTCGCCCGCCCACTCCCGGTACTGCTGCTCCGACCAGTCGTCCCGGCCCACCGCCAGCACGTCGACGCCGCCGTCGAGCGCGTCGGCCTGGACCAGCTGGGCCAGCCCCGGGAGAAGCAGGCGCCCGGTGAGGTCGCCCGTCCCGCCGAGCACCACGAAGGTCGCCTGCATCGTCACCCCATCCGTCGTCGAGCCGGGCCGCCGTCCGCGGCCCCACCCTCGCGCCCTGCCCAGGGCGTGCCGAGCTGAACCCCCGGGCCGCGGATCAGGCCGGTCCCGCGACTGCCGCCCCCAGGGCGACGACGCGGTCGGCCCAGACGTCGAGCAGGGCGTCGTCGTGGCTGATGGCGAGCACGCCGAGCCGTCCGGCGCGCACCTCGGCGCCGACCACGCCGACCAGCGCGGCCGTCGTCGAGGCGTCGAGCATCGCGGTCATCTCGTCGCAGACCAGGTACCGCGGCCCGGACGCCAGGCTGCGGGCCAGACAGGCGCGCTGCAGCTGCCCGTCGCTCACCTCGTGCGGCCGCCGGTCGAGCAGGTCGGCGGTGAGCCCCACCCGGCCGGCGAGCTCGGCGACGCGCTCGGTCCGCGCCGTCGCGCCGGCCCGCGCCGCGGTGGCCAGCCCGCGCAGCCGCAGCGGCTCGGCGATCACGTCGCGCAGCCGCAGCCGGGCGTCGACCGAGCGGCGGGGCGACTGGAAGACCATCCCGACGGCGGTGCGCAGCCGCGGGTCCCGGGCGTAGCGGACGCCGGAGGCACCGACGCCGTCGATCTCGACCGTGCCCCGCTGCGGCGCCAGCAGCAGGGCGGCGACCCGGGCGAGGGTGGTCTTGCCCGTGCCGCTGGGCCCGGACAGGCCGACCACCTCCCCGGGGGCCACCCGCAGGTCGACGCCGCGCAGCACCGGGCGGCCCGGCTCGTACCCGGCGTCGACGCCGGTCAGGGTCAGCACGGGGCGCCTCCCGGCGGTCGGCAGCGGGTGGCCCGGAGGCCGTCGACGTGCACGGTCCCGCCGCCGTCGCACGGCCCGCTGTCCGGACGGCGGGCGTGCCAGGCGCACCCCGGCGGCAGGTCGGTCAGCGCGGGCGGGGACCCGGGGATCGGGACCAGCCCACCGGCGGGCAGCGCGCCCAGCAGGGCGCGGGTGTAGTCGTGCGCCGGGGCGGCGAGCACGGCGCCGGCCGGGCCGGTCTCGACCAGTCGGCTGGCGTACATGACCGCCAGGTCGTCGACGAGCCCGGGCGAGCGCTGCAGGGCGCCCAGGTCGTGGGTGATCAGCAGGACGGCGCACCCGGCGTCGGCCACCTCGCGCAGCAGTCGCAGGGTCCGGTCGACCAGCGGGCGGTCCAGCCCCGCGGTCGGCTCGTCGGCCAGCACCACCTCGGGGTCGCCGGCCAGTGCGAGGGCGGTGACCACCCGCTGCGCCATGCCGCCGGAGAGCTCGTGCGGGTGGCGGTCCAGGTCGGCCGGGGCCAGCCCGACCCGGATCGCCAGCTCGTCGGCGCGCTGCCGGCGGTCCACGCCCGGGGTGAGCTCGCCGACCGTCTCCTCCAGCTGGGCCCGCACGGTCCGCACCGGCGTGAGCGCGGTCGCCGCCGACTGCGGGACGAGCGCGACCCGCCGGCCGCGGACCGTCCGGCGGAGCACCCGGCCGGGCGCGGTCAGCAGGTCGACGGCCGGACCGTCCGTGCTGAGCAGTGCCCGCCCGGTGACGACGGCGTCGGCGGGCAGCAGCCGCAGCAGCGCGGCGGCCAGCACCGACTTCCCGCAGCCGCTCTCCCCGACCAGCGCGAGCACCCGGCCCGGGCGCAGCGCGAAGGAGACGTCGGTGGCGGCGTGCACGGCGCTGCCGGCGCCCCGACTGGCCCTCTGGCCGGTCGGGAAGCGCACGGAGAGGTCGGAGACGGTCAGCGCGGGGGCGGTCACAGCTGGGCTCCGGCGCGCTCGGGGAGGGCGGCGCGGTCGCGCAGGGCGGCACCGATCGCGGCCACGGCCAGGGTGGCCAGCACCAGGCCGAGCGCGGGGAAGACCAGCGTCCACCAGCCGCCGAGCAGCAGCGAGCTGCGGGCCTCCTGCAGCAGCGTGCCCAGGCTGGCCGCGTGCGGGGGCAGTCCGAGCCCCAGGAAGCTCAGCGTCGACTCGTGCCAGACCGCGTGCGGCAGCAGCAGCACGGCGGCGACCAGCGCCTGCGGCAGGGCGGCGGGCAGCAGGTGCCGGCGGACCACCCGCCAGCGGGTCGCCCCGCCGAGCAGGGCGGCGTCCACGTGCTCGCGGTCGCGCAACGACAGCACCTCCGCCCGGACGATCCGGGCCACCTGCGTCCAGTGGGTCAGCGCGATCGAGGCGATGATCGCGACCAGGCTGCCGCGGAACAGCGCGACCAGCACGATGCCCAGCAGCAGGTGCGGCACGGCGTTCACCCCGTCGACCACCCGCATCGTCAGCCGGTCGACCCAGCCGCCGGCGGCCGCGGACAGCGCCCCGACCAGGGCGCCGATCAGCACCGACAGCAGCGCACAGACCACGGCGATGAACAGGGAGACCCGCAGCCCGGCGGCGGTGCGGACGAACAGGTCCCGTCCGGCGGAGTCGGTGCCGAACAGGTGCGCCCAGCTGGGGCCCTGCCGGGCGGCGGCGAAGTCGGTGACCCGGTCGTCGACCCCGGCCAGCCAGGGCACCAGCAGCGCGTAGCCGGCCAGCAGCACCAGCAGGACGACGCCGGCGCGCAGGCGGCGGTCAGCCATCTGCGGCCACCCGGGGGTCCAGCAGCACGTAGGCCACGTCGGCCAGCAGCGAGCCGAGCAGGACGGCGGCGGTGGTCAGCAGGGTCAGCACCGCCAGCAGCGGGAAGTCCAGTTCGACGGCGGAGGTGACCACGGCCTGGGCGAGCCCCGGCCAGCTGAACACCTCCTCGACCAGCACCGCGCCGACGACCAGCTCGGGCAGCCGGGCGCCCAGCAGGGTCACGAACGGCAGCAGCGCGGTGGGCAGGGCGTGCCGCAACACGACCGTCGACTCCGCCAGCCCCCGCGCGCGGGCGGCGAGCACCGCGTCGTCGGCGAGCGCGGCCAGCAGCGACTGGCGCACGTTGAGCAGCAGCCAGGGCAGCTGCGAGGCGGCGAGGACGGCGGCCGGCAGCACCAGGTGCCGGGCCACCTGGCCGACGGTGAGCTCGGCGCCGGCGTCGGTGAGCCCGGCGACCGGCAGCCAGGCCAGCCCGAGGGCGAACAGCGCCACCGCGCCGAGGGCGATGACGAACGGCGGCACGGCCTGCAGCAGCAGGCAGGTCGAGGTGACCACCCGGTCGACCCAGCCGCCGCGGCGGGCGGCGCTCCAGGTGCCGAGCAGCAGCGCGGTGAGGACGGCGAGGCCCAGCGACACGCCGGTCAGCAGCAGCGTCCACGGCAGCCGCTCGGCCAGCACCTGGGCCACCGGCTGCCCGAAGGAGCGGGACACCCCCAGGTCGCCGGTGAGCAGCCCGCCCAGCCAGTCGCCGTACTGCTGCCACCAGGGGCGCCCGGTGCCCAGTTCGTCGGCGATCCGGGCCTGGGCCTGCTCGCTGGCGGTCAGGTACCGGTCGCCCAGGTACCCGGCGAGCGGGTCGAACGGCGAGGCGTCCGCGACGGCGAACACGCCGCCGGAGACGACGACCAGCACCGGGACGACGAACAGCAGCCGGCGCCGGGCCAGCCGCCCGGCCGCCCGCCACCGCACCCGCGGGGGCCGGGGTGCGGCAGGCGCGGCGTCGTCCACGCGGGGGGCGGGGAGCTCGGTGAGGGTCACCCGTCGCGCCGCCAGTCACGCAGGTTCCACCACGGGCCCCAGCTGACCCCGTGCGAGTGCGGCTCCAGCACCGGCTCGGTGCCGGTCCAGCCGTCGTCCTTCATCACGTAGACGTGCTCGAGGAAGACGAGCACCACCGCCGGCGGGTCGGCGACGAGCTGCCGCTGGACCTCGCGGTAGTCGGCGACCCGTTCGGCCTGGTCGGTGCTGCGGCGGGCCCGGTCCAGGGCGGCGTCCACGGTCGGGTTGCGGTAGTCGCTCGGGTTGTCGAACGGGCCGCCCACGCCGTCGGCGGTGAACGAGGAGTGCAGGGCGGCGTACAGCTGGGTGTCGGGGTCGTACGGGACGTCACCGCCGCCGAGCAGCGACCCGTCGACCGGGATCCGGGGGCGGAACTGCGGCCGGTCCACCGCCTCCAGGTCCACCTCGACGCCGACCGCGAGGGCGTCGGAGGCGAAGGCCTGGGCGAGGTCGCGGCGCAGGGTGTCCTCCGGGAAGTACATGACGGTGAACTCCGCCCGCTGCCCGTCACGAACCCGGACGCCGTCCGGGCCGGGCACCCAGCCGGCCTCGTCCAGCAGCCGCCGGGCCTCGTCCGGGTCGTGGGTGAAGACGGCCGACGGGTCGGTGAACTCGCCGAACACCGCCGGCACGAACGTGGATGCCGCCTCGCCGTGGCCGCCGAGCACCGACTCGACGATCGCGTCGCGGTCGACGGCGGCGTTCAGCGCCAGCCGCACGGCCGGGTCGCCGGTGACCGGGTCGCCGGCGGGGAGGGCGACCCCGCGCCAGTCGGCCGACGGGTGGCCGACCACGGTCAGCCCCTCGTCGTCGGCGAGGGTCTCGGCCAGCAGTGGCGGCAGCGTCGTCCCGTCGAACTCGCCGCTGGCCATCCGCTGCGCACGGGTGTTGTCGTCGGGGACGTACACCACCACCAGCTCCTCGACCTCCGGGGCGCCGTCCCAGTGGTCCGGGTTGGCCCGGAAGACGGTCTGGTCGCCCTGGCGCTCGGCCAGCACGTACGGGCCGGTGCCGATCGGGGCGGTGTTCAGCGGGGAGGCCTCCGCCGGGCCCGGGGTGGCCAGCGCCTCGGCGGGCGCGATGCCGAGCAGCAGCTTGCTCGGGAAGGGCACGTAGGGGTACGCCAGCCGGAAGACGACGGTCTGCGGGTCGACGGCCTCGACGCTGTCGACCATCGCGTAGCTGCCGGCGATGGGGGAGGCCGACGCCGGGTCGAGCACCGCCGCGTAGGTGGCCGCGACGTCCGCGGCGTCGAACGTGGTCCCGTCGCTGAAGGTGACGCCCTCGCGCAGCGGGACGGTCCACTCGGTGGCGTCGGCGTTCCCGCGCGGCAGCTCGGTGGCCAGCGACGGCTCCAGCTCGGGGATGCCCGCGCTGCCGCCCGTGAGGCGGACCAGGCCGTCGTAGACCCGGGAGTACCCGGTCTCGCCGTGGCCGGTGACCGGGTTGAACAGCTCGGGCTCGTAGGCGTCGGCCAGCACCAAGCGGTCGGAGTCGGCCTCGTCGCCGCCGGTGCTGCCGCCCGTGCCGGGCGCGGTGCAGGCGGTGAGCGCTGCCGTGGTCACGGTGAGGGCCACCAGGGATCGGGCGCGGGAGGACAACGGGGCTCCGTTCGGACGGCGGCGGACCCCGCTTGTTGCGAAGACCTCGCAGGACCGTAGTCGTTGCGAGTCGGTTGCAACAAGTCGCCACCTGACGGTTGCTACCCGTTCACCCGGCGGGCCGTGGTCCACTCCTGGGGAAGCGGGACGGGGGTCGGACCAGGTCGGCGAGGAGGCGCAGTGGGCAGCACGCACGAGGTCCTCAACCAGGCGCCGCCGCGGGTCGGCCTGGACGAGTACTCGACCAACCCGGCGCTGACCGAGGCCGTCGCGCGCTACGACGCCGGGTGGGCGGACGGCCACCTCGCCGAGGTCGGGTCGCTCGTCGGGCAGGCCGACTTCCAGCGGGACGCCGAGCTGGCGAACACCCACCCGCCGGTGTTCGCCGGCCACGACCGCTGGGGCAACCGGGTCGACGCGGTCGACTTCCACCCCGCCTACCACCGGATCAGCAGCGCGGCGGTCGCGCACGGCGCGCACACCAGTTGCTGGTCCGACCCGCGGCCCGGTGCGCACGTCGCCCGTGCGGCGGTGTTCATGCTCTTTGCCCAGGTCGAGCCCGGGCACGCCTGCCCGGTGAGCATGACCCACGCCGTCGTCCCCTCGCTGCGGACGACGCCGGAGCTGGCCGACGAGTGGCTGCCCCGGGTGTTCTCCCGGGACTACGACCCCGAGCTGCGCGACCCGGCCACCAAGACCTCGGCGGTCTTCGGCATGGCGATGACCGAGAAGCAGGGCGGCTCGGACGTGCGGGCCAACACCACCCGGGCGGTCGACGCCGGCGACGGCACCTGGCGGCTGACCGGGCACAAGTGGTTCTGCTCGGCCCCGCAGTCCGACGCCTTCCTGGTGCTCGCCCAGACCGCCGCCGGCCTCTCCTGCTTCCTGGTGCCCCGGGTGCTGCCGGGCGGTGACCGCAACGTGTTCCGCATCCAGCGGCTCAAGGACAAGCTGGGCAACCGGTCGAACGCCTCCTCGGAGATCGAGCTCGAGGACACCGTCGCGTGGCTCGTCGGCGAGGAGGGGCGCGGCGTCCGCGCCATCATCGAGATGGTCGGCCAGACCCGGCTGGACTGCGTGCTGGGGAGCGCGGCCGGCATGCGGCAGGCCGTCGCCGAGGCGGCCTGGCACACCCGGCACCGCAGCGCCTTCGGCGCCACCCTGATCGACCAGCCGGCGATGACCGCCGTCGTCGCCGACCTGCAGCTGGAGGCCGAGGCCGCCACCTGGACCGCGCTCCGGGTGGCCGCGGCCTACGACCACGAGGACGCCGAGTCGGTCGCGTTCCGCCGGCTGGCCACCGCGGTGGCCAAGTACTGGGTCTGCAAGCGCGGGCCGCACCACGCCTACGAGGCGCTGGAGTGCCTGGGCGGCAACGGCTACACCGAGGCGTTCCCGCTGGCCCGCCGCTACCGGGAGCAGCCGGTGATGGCGGTCTGGGAGGGCTCGGGGAACGTGATCGCTCTCGACGTCCTCCGGGCGATGGCCCGTGAGCCGGGGTCGGTGGCCGCCGTCGACCGGGAGGTCTCCTCGGCGCTGGGGCAGCACCGGGTCTTCGACGCCCATGTGCAGGCGACCCGGGCCCTGATCGGCCGGGTGCAGGCGGACCCGGGGAGCGCGCCGCAGCACGCCCGCCGGGTCGTGGAGGCGCTGGCGCTCGCCCTGCAGGGCGCCGTGCTGATCCGTGAGGCACCGGCCGCCGTCGCCGACGCCTTCGTCTCTGCCCGGCTCGGGCCCGACCGCAGCCTGGGGTACGGCGCCCTCGACCCCGGCCTGGACCTCGCCGCGATCGCGGCGCGCGCCTGATCGGGCTCGATCGGCCCTATCCTGCGGCGCATGACCGGACGTCGAACCGCCCTGACCGCCGGCGCGGCCGGGCTCAGCGTGCTCGCCTGGGTCGCGTGGCTGGCCTGGGACCGGGAGTACCAGTTCGACCCGGAGACCAGCACGACCTCGGGCCCCTACGAGACGTGGCAGGTGGTCGGCTGCGTGCTGACGCTGCTGGCCGCCGCGGTGCTGGCCGGGTGGGTGCGGCGGCCACTGGTCGCGGCGCTGATGGTGACCGTGCCGTTCACCCTCTGCTGGACGGTCGACGCAGCCCTCCAGGACGAGACCGGGCTCTTCATGGTGGGCGCCCTGCTGATCGCCGTGGGCCTGTTCCTCGGCTCGCTCCTCGTCGCGATCGGGGTCGGCCGGGCCCCGGGCCGCCGGCGCATCGACGCCTGACCCTCCCCTGGGGACCGGTCAGTCGGTGAAGCAGGCGGTCAGCGCGCCGACCATCAGCGGGACGTCGAGGGCCGAGGCCAGCTCCCGGGCCGAGTGCATGGCCAGCATCGGCGCGCCGACGTCGACCGTCGCGACGCCCAGCCGGGTCGCCGTCAGCGGGCCGATCGTGCTCCCGCAGGGCAGGTCGGCCCGGGTGACGAACCACTGCACCGGCACCGATGCCTCCGCGCAGCGATCGGCGAACCAGCCGCTGGTGACGGCGTCGGTGGCGTAGGCCTGGTTCGCGTTCACCTTCAGCACCGGCCCGCCGCCCAGCTGCGGCTGGTGGCCCGGCTCGTGCCGGTCGGCCCGGGTGGGGTGCAGCGCGTGGGCCATGTCCGCCGAGACCAGCCGGGACTGCGCCAGGGCCCGGGGGAGCGCCTGCGGGTCATCGGCGTCCAGGACCGCCACCAGCCGACGGACGACGTCCTCCAGGAAGCTGCCGCGGGCCCCGGACATCGAGCCGCTGCCCACCTCCTCGTGGTCGTTGGCGACCAGCAGCTGGGTGCGGCGGGTGGCCGCCGCGGCGACCAGCGCCGTCACCCCGGCGTGGCAGCTGGCCAGGTTGTCCAGCCGTGGTGCGGCGACCCAGCTGCCGTCGGCGCCGGTGCGGGCGGCCGGCTGGGTGTCGGCGAGCACCAGGTCGTGCCCGACGACGTCCTGCACGGCCGCGCCCACCGCGGCGGCCAGCGCCTCCCGCAGGCCCGGCTCGGTGCCCACGTCCTGGGACCACACCGGCACCAGCTCGCGCTGCGGGTCCAGCTTCAGACCGTCGCGGACGCCGCGGTCCAGGTGGATCGCCAGGGACGGCAGTCGCAGGGGCGCACCCGGCAGCCGGACCAGGGCGGTGCCGCCGCCACGCAATGCGACCCGCCCGGCCACGGTGAGCTCCCGGTCCAGCCAGGTGTGCCAGAGCCCGCCGCCGTAGGGCTCGACGCCGACCAGCCGGTACCCGGCCTGCCGGACGTCGTCCCGCGGCCGCACCTTGAACGTGGGGGAGTCGGTGTGTGCGCCGACCAGCCGCAGCCCCGCCTCGGCCGGCGACGCGCTGCCCACCCGGAAGGCGATCAGGCTGCCGTGCCGGACGACGAAGTGCTGCCCGCCGGGGGCCAGCTCCCACCGGTCGGCCTCGGTCAGCTCGGTGAAGCCGGCCGCACCCAGCCGCCGGGCCAGCTCCGCGACAGCGTGCGACGGGGACGGGGAGGCGTCGACGAAGGCCCGCAGGTCGTCACCGAGGGAGAGGTCCGGCATGGGCCCCATCTTGCTCGACGGCCTCGGGCCCGGCCGACCTTGAGCCGCCGGACCGACCGTGGGGCCGGGCCCCGACACGGCTCAACAGTCGGCGAAGCGGCTCGACCCGCCGGTGACCCCGTTCCTCCCCGAAACCGTCGGACCTCGAACGTATGTTCGATGCGTGACGACGACGGCTCCCTTCTCCGGCCCGCTGGGCGCGGTGGTCGACGTCTTCTTCACCGGCGAGTCGCACCGCGACCTGGCGGGGCTGTCCTCTGATGAGCGGGTGGCGGCCCGGTTGCAGGGCGTGCAGCGGCGGCGGGCGATGGAGGCCGCAGAGGAGGCAGAGCTGATCCTGGAGCTGGCCGGTCGGCGGCCTGCCACCCCGGACCCGGATGGGCCGGGTGCCCGACGGCCGGGCTGGGCCAGTGAGTCCGGTGGCGCCGAGATCAGCGAGTTCTTCCTCGCCGAGCTGTCCGCGGTGCTGAACCTGGGTCGCGGGACCGCGGCGGTGCGGTTGCGGCGGGCACTGACCTGGTCGCAGAAGCTCCCGGGCACCGTCACCGCTCTGGCGGCCGGGGAGCTGGATGAGCGGCGGGCCCATGTGCTGGCCGACGTCCTGGAACACACCCCGGCGCAGATCGCCGGGCAGGTCGAGGACGCGCTGCTCGGTGAGGCGGCCGGTCTGTCGGTGGCCCGGCTGGAGAGGCGCGCCACCGAGGAGCTGCTCCGGCTGGACGCCGCCGCCGCCGAGGAGCGTCGGGCAGAGGCGGAGAAGACCGCCGACGTACGGGTGCACCCCTCGCCCACCGACGGGCGGTCGATGCTGGCCGCGGACCTGCCCACCGATGAGGCCGTGGAGTGCCACGACCTGCTCGACCAACTGGCCCGAATGCTCAAGGCCGATGGCGATCCTCGCCCGATCGGGGCGCTGCGGGCGCACGTGTTGTCGCTGTTGATCCGCCGCCCTGCCGACTCCGGGCTGCCCGCGGTGGCCGTGAACCTCACGGTCATCGCCGAGCTGGCAGCGCTGGCCGGGGCGAGCAGTGCCCCGGGTGAGGTGAACGGGCTGTCGATCACCGCCACCCACCTCCGCGAACTCCTGGCCCGAGTCGGCGCCCTCGGCCTCACCGCCCCCGACGGCGGGACCCTCACCTACGCCCTCACGGGGCCGGACGGGCAGCTGCTGGCCACGGTGACGCCCGCCGAGCTGGCCCGGCTGGCCCGCCGCGGCTGTCCCCAGCACCCCGACAGTGGCAGCACCGGCGCCGCCGAGTGGACCGTGGACACCGCCGGCCGGGATGTCAGCGAGGCCTGTGACTGTGTGGTCCTCGGGCCGCCGCCGGTGACCGCTGCCTACCGGCCCACCGACCGGCAACGGGCCTTCGTCACCACCCGCGACCGGCGCTGCCGGTTCCCCAACTGCGGGCAACGGGTCGGCTGGACAGATCTGGACCACGTCACCGCCCACGCCTGCGGCGGGGCGACCGACTGCGCCAACCTCTGCTGCCTGTGTCGTAGCCACCACCGACTCAAGACCTTCGCCCCCGGCTGGCAGTACCGGATGGACAGAGACGGCGCCCTGCACGTCACGACACCTTCCGGGGTCACGCGCATCACTCGCCCGCCAGGCCAGCGATCACCCGGCTCCCGATCACACCCCCCGAACCCGGAGCCCGGACCACCACCCGGCGCGCCACCACCGCTGGACCCGCTCGACGAGCCGCCGCCGTTCTGAGCCTTCGTTCCTCGTGCCTGCCTGCCGTCTCGGCCTGTGTCGGCGCCCGCGCTGACCGCAGTCCGGGCGTTTCGTCGCCGACGCGCGGGTAGGTCGGAGTGCATGGCCGACGACATCGAGATCGATGCCCAGGGTGAGCACGGCTACCTCGTGACCCAGCTGAGCGAGCTGGAGGACGTGCGCACCTGGTTCACGGTGACGCCCGAGGTGATGGACCAGCTGGGCTCCGACGACGAGGAGGACGTGGTGCTGCGCACCGTGCAGTTCCTGCGCAAGCACCAGGACGTCGCCGACTTCCCGGAGACCCTGGACCTGGAAGACGTCATCGCCAGCTACGACGACTACCTGACGGTGATGACGGCGGACTGATCACGGCCGGGGCGCGGGTGGGATGCTGCGACCTGTGACCGAGCCCACCTTGCCCGCCGACCCCGCTGCGCTGGCCGCGTCGCTCGAGGCCACCGGCTACCTGCCCGACGAGGGCCTGGCGACGGCGGCCTACCTGGCGCTGGTGATGCACCGGCCGCTGTTCCTCGAGGGGGAGGCCGGGGTCGGCAAGACGGCGCTGGCCCGCGCGCTCGCCGACGTCACCGGCCGGCCGATCTACCGGCTGCAGTGCTACGAGGGGCTGGAGGCCAGCCACGCCCTCTACGACTGGGACTTCGGCCGTCAGCTGCTGCACCTGCGCGCCGCCGAGGCCGCCGGTGCCGCCGAGCGCGCCGAGGAGCTGGAGGCCTCTCTCTACGACCGGCGGTTCCTGCTGGCCCGCCCGCTGCTGCAGGCGCTGGAGGACTCCCCCTCGGTGCTGCTGATCGACGAGGTCGACCGGGCCGACGACGAGTTCGAGGCGTTCCTGCTCGAGGTGCTCAGCGACTTCACCATCTCCATCCCGGAGCTGGGGACGATCCGCGCGGAGACCCCGCCGCTCGTCGTCCTCACCTCCAACCGCACCCGCGAGGTGCACGACGCGCTCAAGCGCCGCTGCCTCTACCACTGGCTGGAGCACCCCGACTTCGATCGCGAGGTGGCGATCCTGCGCCGCCGGCTGCCCGACGTCACCGAGGAGCTGGCCCGCCAGGTCGCCCGCGCCACGGCCCGGCTCCGCGAGCTCGACCTGCTCAAGCCGCCCGGCGTGGCCGAGGCGATGGACTGGGCCACCGCACTGCACGCCCTCGGCGCCCGCGAGCTCGACCCGGACACCGCGGCCCGCACGCTGGGCGCGGTGCTGAAGTACCGGGAGGACACCGACCGCGTGCACGCACTCGCCCGGGGAGCGCTCTTCGGTGGCGGCTGACCAGCGGCGGGACGTCGTCACCACGGTGCTCGGGTTCGCCCGCACGCTGCGGCACTCCGGCGTCGACGCCTCCCCCGACCGGGTCGAGGCGATGCTGGCCGCCGTCGCCCACCTCGACGTGCTGGACCCCACCGCCGTCTACTGGTCCGGTCGGCTGACGCTCTGCGCGAGCCCCGACGACCTGGAGCGCTACGACGCCGGGTTCGCCGCGTACTTCGGGGGCGAGGCGCCGCGGGCGCGGCGGCCGTCGGGGGCGGAGGAGCAGCGGGTGGCCCAGTCCGCGCCGCTGCAGACCGGCGAGGGCAGTCAGGAGGGCGGGGAGCCCACCGAGCTCGCCACCCAGGCCAGCGGCGAGGAGGTGCTCCGGCACCGGGACGTCGCCGAGCTGACCGTCGCCGAACGCGACCAGCTGCGCCGGCTGTTCGCCCTGCTCGCCCCGGCCACCCCGATGCGTGCGTCGCGGCGCCGCAGCCCCTCGGCGCACGGCTCCATCCACCAGGCGCGCACGGTCCGGCGGGCGCTCCGCGACGGCGGGGAGATCACCCGGCTGGTGCACCACCGGGCCCGCCCGCGCCCGCGCCGGGTGGTGCTGCTGATCGACGTCTCCGGGTCGATGAGCCCCTACGCCGACGCGCTCCTGCGGTTCGCGCACGCCGCCGTCCGGGCCCGGCCGGCCAGCACCGAGGTGTTCACCATCGGCACCCGGCTGACCCGGGTGACCCGCGAGCTGCGGCTGCGGGACCCGGACAAGGCGCTGGCCGCCAGCGGTTCGGCGATCCCCGACTGGTCCGGCGGCACCCGGATCGGCGAGGTGCTCAAGGCCTTCCTGGACCGCTGGGGCCAGCGCGGCACCGCCCGCGGCGCGATCGTGGTGGTCTGCAGCGACGGCTGGGAGCGCGGGGGGCCGGAGCTGCTGGGCGAGCAGATGACCCGGCTGGCCCGGCTGGCGCACGCCGTCGTCTGGGTGAACCCGCACAAGGGCCGGGCCGGCTACGAGCCGCTGACCGGCGGGATGGTGGCGGCGCTGCCGTCGATCGACTGCTTCGTCGCCGGGCACAGCCTTGCCGCCTTCGAGGAACTGGCGAGGGTCATCGAGAGGATCCCGGGCTCCTCACCACTCGCACGCTCACGGCGAGCCTCTGCCCGAGGCCGACAGGAGGAGTCTCATGCCTGAAGGACCTCGGTCCCCTCACCACTCGCAAGCTCGCGGCGAGCCTCTGCCCGAGGCCGACCGACAGGAGGACGCAGATGCGCGATGTACTCGATGACCTGGTCGGGTGGTGGCAGGCGGGGGAGACCGTCGGCGTGGGCACCGTGGTGGCCACCTGGCGTTCCGCGCCGCGACCGGCGGGGGCGTCGATGCTGGTCGGTCCGGACGGGACGGCGGTCGGCAGCGTCTCCGGCGGCTGCGTCGAGGGCGCGGTCTACGCCGAGGCGCAGGACGTCCTCACCAGCGGCGAACCCACCCTGGAGCGGTACGGGGTGAGCGACGACGACGCCTTCGCCGTCGGCCTGACCTGCGGCGGGATCCTCGACGTCTACGTGGAGGCGATCTCCCGGGAGTCCTTCCCCGAGCTCGGCGACGTCGCCGCGTCGGTGGGTGCGCACGAGCCGGTCGCCGTCGTCACCTGCGTCAAGGGCCCGGCCGACCGGCTGGGCAAGCGGCTGGTGCTCTGGCCGGACCGTGCCTCGGGCACGCTCGGCCTCCAGCGGCTGGACGACGCCGTCGCCGACGACGCCCGCGGCATGCTCGCCGCCGGCCGGACGGCGACCCTCACCTACGGCCACGACGGCGAGCGGCGCGGCGACGAGCTGACGCTGTTCGTCTCCTCCTTCGCCCCACCGGCCCGGATGGTCGTCTTCGGCGCGATCGACTTCGCCGCCGCCGTCGCCCGGGTGGGGTCCTTCCTCGGCTACCGGGTCACCGTCTGCGACGCCCGGCCGGTGTTCGCCACCGCCCGCCGCTTCCCCGACGCCGACGAGGTCGTCGTGGAGTGGCCGCACAAGTACCTGCAGGCCCAGGTGGACGCCGGGGCGCTCGACGAGCGCACGGTGCTGTGCGTGCTCACCCACGACCCGAAGTTCGACGTCCCGCTGCTGGAGGTCGCGCTCCGGCTGCCGGTGGCCTACGTCGGTGCGATGGGCTCCCGGCGCACCCACGACGAGCGGCTGGCGCGGCTGCGCGAGGCCGGGCTGGCCGAGGACGAACTGGTCCGTCTCGCCTCCCCGATCGGGCTGGACCTGGGCGCCCGCACCCCGGAGGAGACCGCCGTCTCGATCGCCGCGGAGATCATCGCGGGCCGCTGGGGCGGCACCGGTGAGCGGCTGGCCGAGGTCGCCGGCCCCATCCACCGCACCGCTGACCGCTGAGAGGGGCCGATATCGCGACTTCGGCCCCTCCTCGACCACCAGAACGGCCATCCTGGTGGTCGAGGAGGGGGACGATCGGCGGGTGACGGACGACGACCTGCCGTACCGCTGCGACGTCGAGGTCGTCGGGCTGCTCGCCTCGCCGGCGCACCGCTACGACGGGCGGCCGGACGCCGAGGTCGCGGCCCGCCCCGTGGAGTCACAGGACCGGATCGAGGTGCGCGCCGGCCTGGGGGTCGTCGGTGACCGCTACTTCGGCCGGCCCGCCCACCGGGACGCCTCGGTGACCGTGCTGGCGGTCGAGGCGCTGGAGGCCCTGGCGCAGGAGCTGGGCAACCAACCGTTCGACCCGCTCGCGGCCCGCCGCAACGTCGTGCTTCGGGGTGCGGAGGTCGAGGCGCTGCGCGGGCAGCTGTTCAGCCTGGACTGCGGCGAGGGGGTCGTCGTCCTCGCCGGTGGGCGGCCGGCCCACCCGTGCGCCTGGATGGACCTGGTGCTCGCGCCCGGTGCCCACCGCGGCCTGCGGGGGCGCGGCGGGGTGCGGTGCGCGCCGCGGACGGACGGCATCCTGCGTCTGGGGGCGGCGGTGTTGCGCTCCGCTGTCCCGCTGGACCCGGCGCAGGCGGGTGCCGCCGTGCGGCCCGCGCCCCGTCCACCGACGGGGCGCGGGCTCGGTCAGCGGTCGGCGTCGGTGTAGACGACCATCCCGCGGATGTTCTTGCCCTCGCGCATGTCCTGGTACCCCTGGTTGATCTCCGCCAGGGAGTACTTCTGGGTCACCAGCCCGTCCAGCTTGAGCTGACCTGCCTGGTAGAGGGCGAGCAGGGCGGGGATCTCCGCGCGCGGGTTCGCACCGCCGAAGATCGCGCCCTGCAGGTCCTTCTGCAGCAGGGTGAACTCGAACAGGTTGAGCTTCACGTCCATGTTGGCTGCGTTGCCCATGCCGGTGACGACGACCCGGCCGCCCTTGCCGATCATCGAGACCGCGGCCTGGACGTCCTCCCCCTGGATGTCGCCGACGGTGATGATCGCCTTCTCCGCCATCCGGCCCCAGGTCATCTCGTTGACCACCGGGGTGGCCTCCTCGACGCTGGAGAAAACGTGGGTGGCGCCGAAGTCCTTGGCCCACTGGTGCTTCCCGGCGACCGGCTCGATCACCACCACCCGCAGCGCCCCGGCGGCCGCGGCGCCCTGGATGGCGTTCATGCCCACGCCGCCGGCGCCCATGATCACGACCGTCTCACCCGGCCGGACGTCGGCCACCTTGGTCGCCGAGCCCCAGCCCGTGGTCACGCCGCAGCCGACCAGTGCGGCCACCTCCAGCGGGATGCTCGGGTCGATCTTGACCACCGACGCCTGGTGCACGGTGATGTAGGGCGCGAACGTGCCGAGCAGGCACATCGGGACGACGTCCTTGCCGCCGGCCTGGACCCGGTAGGAGCCGTCGGAGATCGACGTCCCGGCCAGCAGGCTGGCGCCGAGGTCGCACAGGTTCTGGTGGCCGTTGGAACACGGCGGGCACTGCCCGCAGGCCGGGATGAACGCGGTGACGACGTGGTCGCCGACGGCCAGCCCGGTGACGCCCGGGCCCACCTCGGTGATGACGCCGGCGCCCTCGTGCCCGCCGAGCACCGGGTAGGAGCCGACCGGGGTGCCCCCGGTGACCAGGTGCTCGTCGGAGTGGCACAGCCCGGAGGCCGCCAGTTCCACGGTGACCTCGTTGGCGCGGGGGTCCCCGATCTCGATCTCCTCGATCGACCACTCCTGGCCGACTCCCCACAGGATGGCGCCCTTGGTCTTCAACTGATGTCCTCCAGGTCTGCTGCGACCACGTCGTCGTTGATGTGGTCTCGCTCACAGACTGCGGAGGGAGGAGGGCGACGTCAAGGCGGGATGGCGGGGAGGCCGCGTCACCGGCCGCCCACGCGTCCGGAGAGAGGGCTGGCGGACGGCGGTGTGGTGAGTCACAGTGCACCAGCATCCGCGCGAGAGACGCGGATCTCTGCCGACGAGAGGCGTCAACGTGGACAACCTCGCTGTGCTGAGCCTGCTGGCTCTGCTCCCCATCATCGTGGTGGGGGTGCTGCTGGCCGGGCTGAGATGGCCGGCAAAACGCGCCATGCCCATCGGCTTCGTGGTGGTGGTCGTCATCGCCCTGTTCGTGTGGGAGATGAGCCCGACCGCGGTCGCCGCGTCAGCGGTCCAGGGGCTGCTGCTGGCCCTGACGCTGCTCTACATCGTCTTCGGCGCGCTGCTGCTGCTCGAGACCCTCACCAAGAGCGGTGCGATGGCGACCATCCGCGCCGGGTTCACCAGCATCAGCCCCGACCGCCGGGTGCAGGCGATCATCATCGGCTGGCTGTTCGGCAGCTTCATCGAGGGCGCGTCCGGCTTCGGGACCCCGGCCGCCGTCGTCGCCCCGCTGCTGCTGGCGCTGGGCTTCCCGGCCATGGCCGCGGTCATGGTGGGCCTGATCATCCAGAGCACGCCGGTGAGCTTCGGCGCCGTCGGCACGCCCATCCTGGTCGGCGTCAGCGGCGGGCTGACCGGTGCGGACGCCGTCGAGGAGCGGACGGTGTTCCTCGGCATCGAGTTCCCCGAGTTCCTGGAGCGGATCGGCTTCCAGGTGGCCGCCATCCACGCCACCATCGGCACGCTCATCCCACTGATCCTCGCCTGCATGCTCTGCGGCTTCTTCGGTGAGCGGAAGCGGTTCGCCGACGGCCTGGCGATCTGGCCGTTCGCGCTGTTCGCCGCCTTCGCGATGACCGTGCCGTACGTGACCGTCGCCGCGGTGCTCGGGCCGGAGTTCCCGTCGCTGCTCGGCGGCCTGATCGGCCTGGTCATCGTGATGTTCGCGTCCAGCCGCGGCTTCCTGATGCCGAAGGAGATCTGGGACTTCCCGGCCCGGCAGCGGTGGGCGACCAACTGGATGGGCAACCTCTCCCCGGAGGACGAGAAGGACGTCGCGGGCAAGAAGATGAGCATCTGGCTGGCCTGGACGCCGTACGTCATCGTCGCCGTCCTGCTGGTGCTGAGCCGGACCATCGACCCGATCACCGAGTTCCTGACCACCGGCTGGCGGGTCGTCACCGTCGACGACATCTTCGGCACCGGCATCGCCCAGGCGCTGCAGATGGTCTACCTGCCCGGCTTCCTGTTCATCCTCACCTGCCTGATCACCTACGCCATCCACCGGATGCGGCCGGCCGACATCGCCGCGTCGTGGAAGGTGGCCGGGAGCCAGCTGGCCGGCGCGGCGGTGGCGCTGCTCTTCGCGCTGCCGCTGGTCCGGGTGTTCATCAACTCCGGGGCCGACTTCAACGAGTCCGGCCTGGCGTCGATGCCGCTGGTCCTGGCCGAGGGCGCCGCGTCCATCGCGGGCGACACCTGGCCGGCGTTCGCCCCGTGGATCGGCGCGCTCGGGGCGTTCGTCGCCGGCAGCAACACGGTGAGCAACCTGATGTTCTCGCTCTTCCAGTTCTCCACCGCGGTGGAGATCGGGGTGACCCCGGAGACCGTCGTCGCCACGCAGGCGGTCGGCGGCGCGGCCGGGAACATGATCACGGTGCACAACATCGTGGCGGCGTCGGCCACCGTCGGCCTGATCGGGCGGGAGGGCGACCTGATCCGCAAGACCGTCCTGCCGACGATCTACTACTGCCTGATGGCCGGTGGCATCTCGCTGGTGCTGATCTACGGGTTCGGGGCCAACCTGAGCACGCTGTGGCTGGCCGTCCTGCTGGTCGCGGTCGCCGCGCTGATCATCGCGATGCGGCGGTCGCCCGGGAAGCCCAACAACGAGCTCGTCGACACGGCCGGGTCGCCCGCGGACAGCGCCACGACCGGCCGGGCACCCAGCGACGGCCGGGAGCACACGGACATGGTTCCCGACCCGAACCGGACCCCCGACAACCCCTGACCCGGCCGGCACCCCGCCCCCTGCCGGGGCGGGGTGTCAGTCGGGCAGGACGACGTCCAGGGTGAGCAGCTCGTGGGCGACCGTCCCCGTACCGATCAGACCGGCCAGCGCGGCGGTGCCGGAACCGGCGACCACCCGGGCCCACTGGGTGGTCTCCACGCCCTCGCCCATGGCGGCGCCGTGCTCCAGCACGAAGCTGCCCCGCCGTCCGGCCAGGGCGCCGGTGATCCGCTCCTGCGCCACGTAGGACGCGCCGCGCTCGCCCTGGGTGGTGAGCGCATGTCCGGTGGCCGAGCCGGTCAGGTCCTCGCCCTCGTAGGTCTTCGCGAGCACCACCCGCCCGGTGGCCGGCGCACCGGGCTCGGCGGACTCCGGGTCACCGACCGCGTCCCAGGTGTCGATGGTGAACGGCGCGGTCAGGTGCAGGTCCATGCCCGGCATCCTGGCCCCCATCCCGCCGACTGTCCCGGGATCAGGCCACGGGCAGACTCATCGCCGTGACGGTGGTGGTGGTCGGTGCCGGGCCGGTCGGGGTGACGGCGGCGCTGCTGCTGGCCCGCCGGGGCGTCGACGTCCTGGTGCTGGACCGGCACCCGGCCGCCTATCCGCAGCCGCGGGCGGTGCACCTGGACGACGAGTCGCTGCGGGTGCTGCAGGCCGCCGGTGTGGCCGAGGCGTTCGCCGCGGTCAGCCGGCCGATGGCCGGGCTCCGCCTGCTGGACGGGGAGCACCGCACGCTCGTGGAGTTCGGGCGCGGGGACGGCGAGCACGGCTGGCCGCAGGCGTCGATGTTCAGCCAGCCGGACCTGGAGGCGGTCCTGCGCGACGCACTGGCCGCCGAGCCCCGGGCCGAGCTGCGCGGCGGGGTCGAGGTGTTGCACGTGGAACAAGCCGGACCTGTGCGTCTCACCGTCCGCGACCGGGCCACCGGCGTCGAGGAGGAGCTGGTCGCCGACGCCGTGCTGGGCTGCGACGGGGCGAACAGCACGGTGCGCCGGCTGATCGGGTCGTGGATGCACGACCTCGGTCCCGCCGAGCGCTGGCTGGTGGTCGACCTGGCCGCCGATGCCCCGCTGGACGTCTGGCCCGGCGTGCAGCAGGTCTGCGACGCGGTGCGCCCGGCCACGTTCATGCCGATCGCCGGCGACCGCTACCGCGCCGAGTTCCGGCTGGCGGCGGGGGAGTCCGCCGCCGAGTTCGACCTCCCGGCGCAGCTCGGCCGGTTCGGCGCGCAGGGGTGCACCGTCGTCCGCACCGCGGAGTACACCTACGCCGCTCAGGTGACCGACCGCTGGCGGGACCGGCGGGTGCTGCTCTGCGGCGACGCCGCCCACCTGACCCCGCCGTTCATCGGCCAGGGTCTCGGCCTGGGCCTGCGCGACGTGCACCAGCTCGCCTGGAAGCTGGCGGCGGTGCTCGACGGCGCGGACGACGCGCTGCTGGAGACCCACCAGGCCGAGCGGGCACCGCACGCGCGGGCGCTGATCCGGGTCGCGGTGCTGCTCGGCCGGCTGATGACCGGCGGGGGCGACCGGGCGGCACTGGTGCGCCGGGCGGTGCTGACCGGGGTGCGCCGGCTGCCGCGGCTGGCCGCCTTCGCCGCCGCCAGCCGGACGCCGCCGCTGCGTCGCGGCCCGCTGGTGCGTCGGCCTCTCCTCGCGCCCGGCTCGCCGGTCGGGTCGCTCCTGCCGCAGCCCCCGGTCGCGGGCGCCCAGCGGCTGGACGAGCTGCTCGGGGACGGCTGGGCAGTGCTCAGCACCGGCGGGCCGGTGCCCGCGGACTGGCCGGGTCCCGTGGTGCGGGCCGACCAGCTCGGCTCGCCGGAGCTGGTCGGCTGGCTCGGCGGCCGTTCGGTGCTGGTGCGCCCGGACCGGATCGTGGCCGCCGCCGCCCGCGGCTAGCGTGACCGGGTGAGCTTCGACGTCGCAGCACTCCGCGCCCACTTCCCCGCCCTCACCGACGGGGCCGCGCACTTCGACGGCCCGGGCGGCTCGCAGACGCCGGACGTCGTCGCGCAGGCGGTCGCGGCCGCCATGACCCAGCCGATGGCCAACCGCGGCTCGGTCACCCAGGCCGAGCGCAACGCCGACGCGGTGGTGCGGGAGGCCCGCCAGGCGGTGGCCGACCTGACTGGTGGCGATCCCGGCGGCGTCGTCTTCGGGCGCAGCGCCACCGCGCTGACCTACGACCTGTCCCGGGTGCTGTCCGCCGGCTGGGGGCCCGGTGACGAGGTGGTGGTGACCCGGCTGGACCACGACGCGAACATCCGCCCTTGGGTGCAGGCCGCCGAGGCCCGCGGCGCCACCGTGCGCTGGGCCGACTTCGACCCCGCCACCGGAGAGCTCGACCCCGCGACCGTCGGGGCGCTGCTGTCCGACCGCACCCGGCTGGTCGCCGTCACCGGCGCCTCCAACCTGATCGGCACCCGGCCCGACGTCGCCGCGATCGCCGCGCTGGCGCACGAGGTCGGGGCGCTGACCTGGGTGGACGGCGTGCACCTGACCGCGCACGCGCCGGTCGACGTCACCGCGCTGGGTGCGGACTTCCTCGTCTGCTCGCCCTACAAGTTCCTCGGCCCGCACTGCGGCTGCCTGGTCGCCGCGCCGGAGCTGCTGGAGACGCTGCACCCGGACAAGCTGCTGCCCTCCAGCAACGCCGTCCCGGAGCGGTTCGAGCTGGGCACGCTGCCCTACGAGCTGCTGGCCGGCACGACGGCGGCGATCGACCTGCTCGCCGCCCAGGCCGGCCCCGAGGGCGACCGCCGCAGCCGGCTGGTCGCCGCGATGGCCGCCGTCGAGCAGCACGAGGACGTGCTGCGGGAGCGGATCGAGGACGGCGTCCGGGCGCTGCCCGGGGTGACGCTGTGGTCCCGGGCGGCCCGGCGCACCCCGACCCTGCTGCTGACCTTCGCCGGCCGCGAGGCGGCCGAGGCCTACCGCTTCCTGGCCGAACGCGGCGTCAACGCCCCGGCCGGCTCGTTCTACGCGCTCGAGGCCAGCCGCCACCTGGGGCTGGGCGACACCGGTGGTCTGCGGGTCGGGCTCGCCCCGTACAGCGACGACGCCGACATCGACCGGCTGCTCGCCGCGCTGCAGGAGTTCACCGCGGGCTGACGCCCGTTCAGCCGGCTTCGGCGATCCGCTTGATCGCGGCCAACGTCGCCGGGATGCTCTCGTGGGCCGAGCGGGTGCGGTCCTCGATCTGCGCCTGCGCGTCGGCGCCGTACCGCTCGGCGAAGAAGTGCTGGCCGGCGGGGAGGAACTCCCAGGACTCGGTCAGCCGGGTGCCGCCCTCGACCGGCTCCATGGTGAAGCCCCACCGGACCAGCTTCCCGCCGACCAGGAACGCGAACTCCTGACCCGGCTCGGCGGCGACCACCTGGCTGCGGGTCTCCCAGGTGCGCCCAGGCACCTCGTTGCGCCCGGTGAACCAGGCGCCCACCTGCGCCGAGTGCCCCTCGTCCCACCAGCAGGACGTGCAGATGGGGCTCCACTCGCCGGTCCGGGTCACGTCGGACACGAGGTCGTAGACCACCTCCGGGGACGAGCGGACGACGACGGAGTCGGCATGGGTGAGGCTGTCCATCCGGGCATCCTCGCAGCGGCCGGCCAGTGGGCCGACGCGGGTCGGCGGACGAGGCGCAGACCCGTCGGCGAACGGACGGGTGCATCCGAGACCGGCGGGTACCGGGATGACCACGCAGACCGGGGTGGTCGCCCTCCTCGGTCACCGACCGCGTCCGCACGCTGCCGATCCGAGGAGCCCCACGATGGCCCGCAACACCCTGTCCCGTTCCCTGCACGACGTCGGCCTCGCCGCCTGGTTCGGCGGCACGCTCGCCAACGCCGTGGCGCTGAACCCGGCCTCCGGCGAGGCGGGCAGCGCCCGCGGCACCGGCGCCGTGGCCAACGCCGGCTGGGACCGGTGGACGCCGGTCAACGCCGCCGCCATCGGGGCGCACCTGATCGGCAGCATCGGCCAGCTGCAGGCCAACAAGCGGCGGGTCGCCGAGCAGCAGGGCGTGCGCGCCATGTCGACGGCGAAGACCGTGCTCACGGCGGCCGCGCTGGGCGTCACCGCCTACAGCCGGCTGCTCGGCAAGGTCGTCGACCAGGGCGGCGCCACCCCGTCCCGGCGCGCCACCAAGCCCTCCAAGCGGGCCCGGGGCGAGATCGCGGCCGCCCAGGAGCGGCTCGACCAGCTGCAGTGGGTCGTGCCGGCGCTCACCGGCGCCCTCGTCGTCGTCAGCTCCTACGCGGGTGAGCAGCAGCGCCCGTCGGAGGTGCTGCGCGGCATCACCGCGACCAGCTCCACCGTCTGAGCCGACCGGCCCGTGACCGACCCGGCCCCGCAGGTCGCGGGACGGGTCGGTGGCGGCCGGTCAGCGCAGGCTGGGGAAGCCGGCGGCCAGCTCGTCGAAGGCCTGGTGCAGTGCGGCGCCCAGGGTGATCCGGCCGTCGGCCAGCCACAGCTCGAACGCCGTCGTCGCCGCGGCCCGGGTGCTGGTCGCGACCAGCCGCGGCACCAGTGCGTCCGGCGCCACGCCGGTCCGCCGCGCCACGTGTGCGGCGACGACCCGGTCGACGTCGGCGTAGCGCACCTGGGAGTGCGCCAGCAGCGCCGGTTCGGTCAGGATCAGCCGCATCCGCTGGCGCAGCATCGGCAGGTCGGCCTCGGCGTAGTCGTTGACCTCGACGTAGGCGGCGGAGACCGAGGCGAGCACCGGCTGGTCGGCCGCAGCGGCGGCGAGCATCCCCTCCAGCCGGACGACGTGGCCGTCGAACTGGCCCCAGACCGCGTCGGCCTTGGTGCCGCAGTGGCGGAAGAAGGTGCGCCGGCTGATCCCGGCGGCGTCGGCCACCTCGTCGATGGTCACCGCCTCGAACCCCTGCGCGGTGAACAGGTCGAGGGCAGCCTGCTCGATCCGGGCGCGGGTCTCCTCGCGGGCGTCGGCCGCGACCATCGTCTCGGTCACGGTCCCCATCCTGCCCCCAGGTGGAGCGGTGACCGCCCGGCGCCGCGCTCCCGGTCGCAGCGCTTGCTCGTGGCACTGGGTGTCACCTACGGTCTGCCGGGTCAGGTCCGTGACCCAGTTCACCCGGAGGCACCGTGCCCGAGACGACGCAGGACGAGCTCACCGTCGAGACCCCCGCAGCCGCCGAGGAGGTGCTCGTCGAGGAGTCCCTCGTGGAGGAGGTCTCCATCGACGGCATGTGCGGCGTCTACTGATCCCCGCCCGATGACCTCACCGGCTCCGGCCCCAGTGGCGATCGACCCAGCGGTGTTCGACCCGGAGCTGCCCTGGCAGCGCGCGCGGTCGGTGGCGCTGCGGCCGGAGCCCTTCGGGGCGCTGGTCTACCACTTCGGCACCCGGAAGCTGTCCTTCCTGAAGTCGAAGACGCTGGTCCGGGTCGTGGAGACCCTCGCCGACCACCCCACCGCCACGGCCGCCCTCCTCGCGTTCGAGGTGCCGGAGCCCCAGCGCGCCAGCTACGTCAAGGCGCTGGCCGACCTGGCCCGTTCCCAGATGATCGAGAGGCGTTCAGCATGACCGCCGTCCTCCCCTCCCGCCCCGCCGAGCGCCCCACCGGCGGGCGGCTCATCGACCAGTTCGAGTACGGCCTGGACGCCCCGATCTGCCTCACCTGGGAGCTCACCTACGCCTGCAACCTGGCGTGCGTGCACTGCCTGTCCTCCTCGGGACGGCGCGACCCGCGCGAGCTGTCCACCGCCGAGGCGGAGGCGGTGATCGACGAGCTGCAGCGGATGCAGGTCTTCTACGTCAACGTCGGCGGCGGCGAGCCCACGGTGCGGCCGGACTTCTGGCACCTGCTGGACTACGCCATCGGGCACGACGTCGGGGTGAAGTTCTCCACCAACGGCGTCAAGCTGGACAAGGCCCGGGCCGCGCAGCTGGCCCGCACCGACTACGTCGACGTGCAGATCTCCCTGGACGGCGCCACCGCCGAGGTCAACGACCGGGTCCGCGGCACCGGCTCGTTCGCCACCGCCACGAAGGCGCTGGAGAACCTGGCCGAGGCGGGGATGAAGGACTTCAAGGTCTCCGTCGTCGTCACCCGGGAGAACGCCGGGCAACTGGACGAGTTCAAGGCGCTCACCGACTCCTACGGCGCCCAGCTGCGGATCACCCGGTTGCGGCCCTCGGGCCGCGGGGCCGACGTCTGGGAGCAGCTGCACCCCACGATGGCCCAGCAGAAGGACCTCTACTCCTGGCTGCTGGCCAACGGCGACAACGTGCTCACCGGCGACTCGTTCTTCCACCTGTCCGCGTTCGGCGAGGCCCTGCCGGGGCTGAACCTGTGCGGCGCGGGCCGGGTCGTCTGCCTGATCGACCCGGTCGGGGACGTCTACGCCTGCCCGTTCGCCATCCACGAGAACTTCCTGGCCGGCAACGTGCGCTCCCCCGGCGGTTTCCAGCAGGTGTGGCAGAACAGCGAGCTCTTCGCCGACCTGCGCAACCCGCAGACCGGCGGCGCCTGCACCAAGTGCCAGCACTTCGACTCCTGCCGCGGCGGGTGCATGGCGGCGAAGTTCTTCACCGGCCTCCCGCTGGACGGGCCCGACCCCGAGTGCGTGCAGGGCTACGGGGAGAGCGCGCTGGCCGCCCGCGACACCGAGCTGGTCACGCCCCGCAGCCACCTCGACCACTCGCACACCGGCCCGGTGCGCGGTCAGCCCACGCTGCTGGGCATGCCCGCGATCCCGCCCGCCAAGATCTGCGACGAGTCGCCGCTGGCCGGGCTGCAGCTCGGCTGACCGCACCGCCCCGGCCGGGGCGCCGAGCTCAGCGGAGCGGGGCGACCAGGCCGGGGGCGTCGGCCTGGTGGGGCAGCAGGTCGGCGACGGTCAGCAGGGCGAAGAACGCGGCGAGGACGGCGACGGTGACCATCAGGACCTCCAGGGGTGGGTGGACCTCCACGGTCCCCCCACCCGCTGGACGTCGGCGGGGTGTTCCCTGTGCCCCTGCTGGGAGGGCCGGTCAGAGCGCGACGGTCTCGTTCTCCCCGCCGGAGTACGGCTGCCCGGTGACCTTGGCCTTGGCGAAGCTGAAGACGCTGGCCAGCCGTCCGCCGGGGGAGTCCCAGTACTCGGCGGAGGCGGCGTCCACCCGGAGCAGCACCACGTCGGTGTCCTCCGGGCCGTTCGGGAACCAGGCCTCGACCACGGGGTTCCACAGCTGCTGCTTCCTCGCCAGGTCGTCGAACACCACGGCGTGCCCGGTCAGCGAGACCCAGCTGTCGCTGCCGGAGGTGGCCACGTTGACCTGTGGGTTGGCGGTGACCTGGGCGACCTTGCGGGAGCTCCGGCTGGCGAAGAACCACAGGTCGCCGTCGAACTCGACCTGCTGCATCGACATCGGCCGGCTCATCAGCGTGCCGTCGGGGGTGATCGTGGTGAACACGGCGATCCGCTCGTCCTTCAGCAGCTCCGCGACCTTGCGGGTGTCGGCAGCGCGCGTGTCCTCAGCGCGGGTGTCCTCAGTGGTCATGCAGCTGCCCTGCCCGCAACGGCGGCCGGTGACACCCCTGCTCTGGCAGGGTGCCCGGCCGTGGGCGACGGCGTGCGGCTGACCGGGGCGACCTGGCCCGACATGGCGGGTCGTCCGCTGCTCGTCGTCCCGCTCGGGTCGGTCGAGCAGCACGGCCGGCACCTGCCGCTGACCACCGACACCGTGGTCGCGCAGGCGGTGGCGGAGGCCGCCGTCGCGGAGCTGGACGGCGCGGTGCTCGCCCCGGCGCTCGCGTACGGCGCCAGCGGTGAACACGAGGGGTTCCCCGGCACGATCTCGCTCGGCACCGCGGCGCTGACCACCGTGCTGGTCGAGTACGGCCGCTCGGCCGGACGCTGGGCGGGCCGGCTGCTCGTGGTCAATGGGCACGGCGGCAACCTCGACGCCCTGCGGGCAGCGGTGCCGCAGCTGCGGGCCGAGGGCCGGGACGTCGTCTGGTTCCCCTGTGGCGTGGCCGGGGGCGATGCGCACGCCGGGCGCACCGAGACGTCACTGATGTTGCACGTGGAACCTGCTGGGGTCCGCCCGGAGTTCGCCGCCGCGGGGGAGACCGCGCCGATCGCGGAGCTGCTGCCCCGGCTGCGGGCCGAGGGTGTGCGCGCGGTGAGCCCGGACGGCGTGCTCGGCGATCCCGCCGGTGCGTCGGCGGCCGAGGGGGCGCAGCTGGTGCGCTCGCTCGCCGGGCGGCTGGTGGCCGCGGTCGGGGCCTGGGACGCCGACGCCGCCGGGCGGCTCCTGGGCTGAGCCAGGTGCTGCCCGGCGGCGCCGGTGCGGACAGGTGGTGGTGCTGAGCTCAGGTGGTGCGGGATCAGCCGAGGGCGTCGGCGAACTGCGGGACGGCGTTCTCCAGGGCGTACTGGATGCCCAGCGGGGTGCCGCTGGAGAAGGCGTTGGTCAGCGTTGCGTCGTCGAGCACCACTGCGTTGCCGGACTGCACGGACGGGATCGCCTGCCACAGCGGGTTGTCAGTGATCTCGCTGGGCTCGACGAAGATCGGGAAGGCGACGGTCAGGCCGGCGTCCAGCAGGGGGAGCTGCTCCTCGCTCACCGGCACGTAGAAGCTGTCGGTCGCCAGCTCCTCGATCGCCGGCTTGTTCACGAAGCCGAGTTGCTCCATGAAGTCGACCCGTGAATCACCGCTGACGTAGGCGCCGAAGCCCTCGGAGGTGTAGGCGGCCACGGCGACCTCGGTGCCGTCGAACTCGGGGTTCGCCTCAGCGGCGTCGGCGAAGTCCTGGTCGACCTCGGCCTCGAGCTCGTCGGCCGCCTCGTCCCGGCCCAGCGCCTGGCCGACCAGCTCGAGCTGCTGCCGCCAGCTGGTCTGGTACTGCTCGACGCCCTCGGGCTGGCCGATGGTCGGCGCGATCTGGCTGAGCGCGTCGTAGCGCTCCTGCGTGGCGTCGGACCGGGTGTCCAGGATCAGGTCGGGGTCCAGCGCGGCGATCGCCTCGATGCTGGGCTCCAGCGTCTCGATGATCTCCGGGGCCTCGTCGTACAGCCCCTCGGCCCACGGGCCCACGCCCTCGCCGCCGAAGCCGAGCCAGTCGCTCGCGCCGACCGGCTGGACGCCGAGGGCCAGCGCCGTCTCGGCGTCGCCCCAGCCGAGGGCGACGACCCGGGTCGGCTCCTCCTCGACCGTCACGTCACCGAAGGCGGTCTCGACCGTGACCGGGAAGGCGTCCGACGAGCCGGTGGTCGGGTCGGCGCCCTCGGCGGTGGTGTCGTCGCCGGTGTCGGAGCCGCAGCTCGTGATGACGAGCGCAGCGGCCAGCAGGGCGGTGCCGCGGAGGGCGAAGCGGGACATGCGAGCTCCTTCGGTGGATCAGGTGAGGCTGACCTAAGCACACGGAGGTCACGGTCCGGTCACCGTGGCGGAGCAGGACGGCCGCGGTCGGGTCCCATGCCCGGGGGCTGCCGCCACGCCGCACCCGCACGTCGGTGGTCCCCGGCCCGGCGACCGGCAAGACTGCCGGGGTGCTGATGACCCTGTCCACCACCCACCGGCCGGCGACGGACCTGGGCTTCCTGCTGCACAAGAACCCCGCACGGGCGCAGCAGGTCGAGGTCTCGACCGGGACGGCGCACGTCTTCTACCCGGAGGCGACCGACGAGCGGTGCACCGTCGCGCTGCTGCTGGAGGTCGACCCGATCGCGTTGGTGCGCGGGAACCGGGGGAACGAGGGCTTCGCCCTGGGTCAGCACGTCAACGACCGGCCGTACGCCGCGTCCAGCCTGCTGGCCGTCGCGCTGGGCAAGGCCTTCGCCAGCGCCCGCCGCGGGGTGAGCAAGGAGCGGCCCGACCTGGTCGACCAGGCGCTGCCGCTGGAGGTGCACCTGCCGGCGCTGTCCTGCCGGGGCGGTGCCGAGCTGGCCGAGCGGTTCTTCGCGCCGCTGGGCTGGCAGGTCGAGGCCCGGGCCGTCCCGCTCGACGAGCAGTTCCCCGAGTGGGGCGACTCCCGCCACGTCGACCTGCGGCTGCGCGGCACCCAGCGGCTCGCCGACGCGATCAACCAGCTGTACGTCGCGCTGCCCGTGCTCGACGACGCGAAGCACTACTGGGTGAGCACCGACGAGATCGACAAGCTGCTGCGCGCCGGCAGCGGGTGGCTGGCCGGCCACCCGGACCGCGAGCTGATCACCCAGCGCTACCTGGCCCACCAGCGCGCACTGTCCGGCCAGGCGATGGCCCGGCTCGCCGAGGTCGACGACGCCGACGTCGACACCTTCGATGACGCGGTCGCCGCGACGCCCGAGGTCCCCGAGCGTCCGGCGCCCCTGGCCCAGCTGCGGCAGGGCGCCGTCCTCGCCGTGCTCCGGGCGGCCGGCGCCCACCGGGTGCTCGACCTCGGCTGCGGCTCCGGGGCGCTGCTCCCCGCCCTGCTGGCCGAGCCGTCCCTCACCGAGGTGGTGGGGGTCGACGTCAGCTCCCGCGCGCTCGAGGTGGCGGCCCGCCGGCTGCGCCTGGACCGGATGCCCGAACGTCAGCGCGCCCGGATCAGCCTGCTGCAGAGCGCGCTCACCTACACCGACGCCCGGCTGGCCGGGTACGACGCGGCGGTGCTGATGGAGGTCGTCGAGCACCTGGACCCCGACCGGCTGCCGGCGCTGGAGCACGCCGTCTTCGCCGCCGCCGCGCCGTCGACCGTCGTGGTCACCACGCCCAACGCCGAGCACAACGTGCGGTACCCGGCCCTGGCCGGCGGCGGCCTGCGGCACCGGGACCACCGGTTCGAGTGGACCCGCGCCGAGTTCGCCGAGTGGGCCGACGGCGTGGCCGCCCGTCGGGGGTACGCGGTCCGGTACCTCGGTGTCGGCGGCGACGACCCGGAGGTCGGCCCGCCCACCCAGGTGGCGGTCTTCACCCGCGCGGCGGGGCAGGAGGTGGCGGCATGAGCGACGTCCGCGAGCTCGCCGTCCCCGAGCTCTCCCTGGTCGTGCTGATCGGCGCCTCCGGCTCGGGCAAGTCCACCTTCGCCAGGAAGCACTTCCGGCACACGCAGGTGCTCTCCAGCGACGTCTGCCGGGGCCTGGTCGCCGACGACGAGAACGACCAGTCGGCGACGCCGGCCGCGTTCGCCGTGCTGCACGCGATCGCGGCGGCGCGGCTGCGCGCCGGCCGGCTCACCGTCGTGGACGCGACCAACGTCAAGCGCGAGGACCGGGCGTCGCTGGTGCAGCTGGCGCGCGACCACGACGTGCTGCCGCTGGCGATCGTGCTGGACGTCGCGGAGGGCGTCTGTCTCGCGCGCAACGCCGCCCGCCCCGACCGGGACCTCGCCCCCACCGTGGTCAGCCGGCAGCGCGCCGAGCTGCGGCGTGGGCTGCGCGGGCTGAGCCGGGAGGGGTTCCGCAAGGTGCACCTGCTGAGCAGCCCGGAGGAGGTCGACGCCGCCGTCCTCACCTACGAGAAGGCCTACAGCGACCTGCGCGCCGAGACCGGCCCGTTCGACGTCGTCGGTGACGTGCACGGCTGCCGCGCGGAGCTGGAGGAGCTGCTCGGCCGGCTGGGGTACGAGCTCGTCCGCGACCCGCAGGGCCGGCCGGTGGACGCCGTCCCGCCCGCCGGACGGCGCGCGGTCTTCCTCGGCGACCTCGTCGACCGGGGCCCGGACTCCCCCGGCGTGCTCCGACTGGTGATGGGCATGGTGAGCGCAGGGCACGCGCTCTGCGTCCCGGGCAACCACGAGAACAAGCTGGTCAAGGCGCTCCGCGGGCGCGACGTGCAGATCACCCACGGGCTGGAGACCACCCTCGCCCAGCTGGAGGCGGAGACCCCGGAGTTCCGCCGCGAGGTCGAGGACTTCTGCTACGGGCTGGTCAGCCACTACGTGCTGGACGGCGGCGCGCTGGTCGTGGCGCACGCCGGGCTGACCGAGGAGCTGCACGGGCGGGCCAGCGGACGGGTGCGCAGCTTCGCCCTGTACGGGGACACGACCGGTGAGACCGACGAGTTCGGCCTGCCGGTCCGCTACCCGTGGGCCCAGGACTACCGCGGCCGGGCGATGGTGCTCTACGGCCACACCCCGGTGCCCGAGCCCGAGTGGGTCAACAACACGATGTGCCTGGACACCGGCTGCGTGTTCGGCGGCCGGCTGACCGCACTGCGCTACCCGGAGCGAGAGCTCGTCGACGTCCCGGCGCACCGCACCTGGTACGAGCCGGCCCGCCCGTTCCTCTCCGAGGACGACGCGACGCCGGAGCGGCCCGACGAGGTGCTCGACGTCGCCGACGTGCTGGGCAAGCGGATCGTGGAGACCCGGTTGTCCGGCCGGGTCACCGTGCGGGCGGAGAACGCCGCCGCGGCGATCGAGGTGATGAGCCGGTTCGCCCTCGCTCCCCAGCAGCTGGCCTACCTGCCGCCGACGATGAGCCCGGTGGCGACCGCGGCGCACCCGAACCTGCTGGAGCACCCGGCGGAGGCGTTCGCCTACTACCGCGGCGAGGGGGTCGACCAGGTCGTCTGCCAGGAGAAGCACATGGGTTCGCGGGCCGTCGCGCTGGTGCGACGGCAGGACGCGGCAGGCGACCCCGACCGGCCGGTGGGGGAGCGCGGAGCGCTGTACACCCGCACCGGCCGCGCGTTCCTCGGCGAGGAGCTGACCAGGGAGTTCCTGGCCCGGGTCGCCCGGGCGGTCGAGGGTGCCGGGCTGTTCACGGAGCTGGGCAGCGACTGGGTGCTGCTGGACGGTGAGCTGCTGCCCTGGTCGGTCAAGGCCGGTGACCTGATCCGCGGCCAGTACGCCGCCGTGGGCGCCGCGGCCCGGGCCGCGCTGCCGGTCGCCGAGGCGGTGCTGGTGCAGGCCGCCGGCCGGGGGCTGGACGTCGGCGAGCTGCTGACCCGCCAGCGGGCCCGCCGGGTCGACGTCGAGGGGTTCACCACCGCCTACCGGCGCTTCTGCTGGCCCACCGACGGGCTGAGCGGCACCGCCTTCGCGCCGTTCCAGCTGCTCGCCGCGGCCGGGGCGACCTTCAGCGATCGGCCGCACGGGGAGCACCTGGCCCTCGCCGACCGGCTGGCCGAGGCCGACCCGGAGCTGCTGCGCCGGACGCAGCACCGTGCGGTCGACGTCACCGACCCGGTCAGCGAGCAGGCCGCCACCGACTGGTGGACGGAGCTGACCGCCGGCGGTGGGGAAGGGATGGTGGTCAAGCCGGCCGCCAACCTCACCCGCGGGCGCCGGGGCCTGGTGCAGCCCGGGCTGAAGGTGCGCGGCCGCGAGTACCTGCGGCTGGTCTACGGCCCCGAGTACACCGAGCCGGCGAACCTGTCCCGGCTCCGGGAGCGCAACCTAGGGCGCAAGCGGGGCCTGGCCCTGCGGGAGTACGCCCTCGGGCTGGAGGGCCTGGAGCGGTTGGCCCGGGGCGAGCCGATGTGGCGGGTGCACGAGTGCGTCTTCGCCGTCCTGGCACTGGAGTCGGAGCCGGTCGACCCGCGGCTCTGACTTGCCCCTGTCAATCCTCGGGAATCAGTCGGTGCAGCGACAGCTCCGTCAAGCCCACGGAATGGACGCTGCCGCGTGCCGCAGGGGACTCGCCGTGCTTTCGTGAGACCATCCGGCCATGGCGCAGCTCGACGCGAGTCCCCGCTCGATTCAGTCTGTCTATTCTTGGTATAGCCAGGGGCAGCTAAAGGTGAACCGTCGGTACCAGCGCAAGCTGGTTTGGACGACCAAGGAGAAGCAGAAGCTAATAGAGTCGGTGATGAAGAGGTACCCCGTACCTGCGATCCTGCTGGCCGCCCGGGACGACGGCTACGAGATCATCGATGGACTGCAGCGCCTGCATGCCATCGTCTCATTTGTCGAAACCGCTTTCGCGACGCTGGATGAAGAGTATTTCGACGTTTCGAGCTTTGTGACCGCTAAGAATCGGGCGGATTCAGGGGCGTTTGAGATAACGGGACAGGATTCGAAGATCGGATCCATGGAGGTGGCGGCATTCCTGGACTATTCGCTAGCTATTACGGTTATGCGGGATGCTTCGGAGTCTGAGATCGATGACGTCTTTGGGCGAATCAACACCTATGGGCACCGGCTGAGTGATCAAGAGCGGCGTCAAGCTGGTGTGCAGTCGGCCTTTGCGGACACGGTGCGCGAGCTCGCGACCCAGCTCAGGCAAGATGTTTCCCCCGAACCGATCGTCGACCTTTCGTTGATGCCGAGTATCAGCATCGATCTGCCGATGGCTCGACATGGCTACGGGACTGCAGCGTCGTCTACTTTCTGGGTTAACCAGGGTGTCCTTCGATCAACAGACTTGCGCGATTCGATGGACGAGCAGTGCCTTTCCGACATTGCGGCAATCATCGCTGGCGGAGCCATGATCGAGCGTTCTAAGGACGCACTTGACGCCGTCTATGCACCGGACACGCCAGAGAGTAACCGTGTACTGACGGGTCTGGTCACGCATGGATCCGATAAGCTGAAGACGGAATTGAAGTACTGCATCGACGAGATTATGGCTATCTGCAGCGGCGGATCGGCTCCTTCTAAGCTGCGGGATGTCATCTACCCTGAGGGGACCAATAACTCGTTCCCCTCGGTGTTCGCCATTTTGGTGGTGGCATTGCATGAAAAGCTCATCGCTGAGAGTAAAAAGATCGCAGATCACGCAGCAGTTAAGGACAGTCTGACGGGCCTGAACGGCCGCCTATCGTCCGGGCGAACCGCCGATGAGCGCCGCCGAAACGTCAACGTTGTCAAGGGGCTAATTGACGCTCATGTAGTCGAGGGGTCAACATCCGCTATTTATGGCGCCCACTCGTCTGTCGATATTGACAACATTATCCAACGGTCACGAATTGAGCTTCCACACTACGAGCTTAAGCAGGGATTGCTTAACCTGAATCCGCAACGCTCAGTCAACTCGGACCTTCCTGGCAAGGTCGTTAGAACGCTGTGCGCTATGGCAAACAACGGCGGCAATCGGTCTGGAACTGTGTTGATTGGCGTCACCGATGACGCGGCCGATGCGGATCGGGTGCGGGAGCTCGACGGCGTGCAACCTGTTCCGGTAGGCGCTCGATACGTTGTGGGAGTCAATAGGGAAGCCGCAGTTCTCGGTGAAACTGTCGAAGAGTACTTTTCGCGATGGAAAAACGCTATTCGTAGCGCGAATATCTCCCCGACATCACTACGGGATGCACTGCTCGCCAATATTGACTACCACGAGTATCGAGGACTTGGCGTGATCGTGATCTCCGTACCGATCATGCGGGAAGTCTCTTACGTCGATGACGTTCCTTATCGCAGGGAGGGTGATGAGACTGTCGCGGTGACCGCGCTCTCGCAGGCGGTGGACTTGGGTAGACGTTTCCAAGGATGAGTCCAGGGAGCTCCCCATGGGGCGACTGACGGCAGGAACACGGCGGGGTGCTGGTGGGTTACCCCCACAGTCGCGATCAGCCCGCCCAACGGGGGTGGACGTCCCGCGCAGACCGAGAGGACCAGCCATGCAGAACGGCATCCACCCCGAGTACCGCACCGTCGTGTTCCAGGACACCGCGACCGGGGCCACCTTCCGCACCCGCAGCACCGTGCAGACCAGCCGGACCATCGAGCTGGACGGCGAGACGTTGCCGGTGGTCCCGGTCGAGATCAGCGCCTCCTCGCACCCGTTCTGGACCGGCAACCAGCGGGTGCTCGACACCGCCGGCCGGGTCGAGAAGTTCAACCAGCGGTTCGGCGCGCGCACCCGCAGCTGACGCACCGTTCGCCCGACGCCCTCGTCGGCCCGCCCGGGCCGGCGGGGGCGTCGTCGTGTCAGTGGGCCCGTCAGTGGTCGGCCGGCACCACCGGCAGGGCTCGGAGGGCGCGCAGGCCGACGGCGCCGGTGGCGACCGCGGTGGCCGCGGCGGCGAGGGTGGCCAGCACCACGACGGTCGCGTAGCCGGGCGGGGTGTCGTACGGCCAGCGGCTGGCCAGCGCCGGCACCGTCGCCAGGGCCAGCACCGCCACCGCCAGCTCGGCCGGCCCCCGCGCCCGCCCGCGGCGCAGCAGCAGCACGGCACCGGCCACGACCGTCAGCAGCGCCCACTGCACCACCGGGTCGAAGAGCCCCCAGGTCCACTCCGGCGGCTCGCCCGGGCCGAGCGCCGCCAACGACACCGAGGCGACCAGTGGGATCGGGACCAGCCACAGCGGCCGGTGCATCGGGCGGCCCGGGGGCATGAGCGCGGCTGCCACCAGTGGGACGGCGATCGTCAGCTGGAACAGCAGCTCCAGCGGGCGGATCACCGAGACGACCGCCGGCACCAGCTGCCCGATGAGCACGACGACCGCCAGGGGGCGGGTGGCGGCCAGCCCGCGGACGGCGCAGACCGCCAGGACGACGGTGAGCGCACTGACGACGGTGTGGACGGCGTTCGCCGGCCCCCACAGCAGCCGGTCACCGAGGTCCGGAGCGTCGATGAACGGGAGCCGGCCGTGCAGCCACGCCGTCGAGAACAGTCCGAGCAGGGCCTGCGAGGCGAGCGCCACCGTGCCGGCGACGGCGACCAGCCGCACCGTCTGACCGGTCGCGACCGCGCGCACCGAGGCGCCCGGCGCGCCGAGCCGGAGGCTCAGCGCCAGTCGGGCGACGTCCAGCCGGTCGGTCAGCGACGGGCTGCCGAACTCCGCGTACTCGGGATCGTCGGCGGTCTCCACCTGCAGGTAGGTCTCGGTCATGTCGTCGGCCCAGCGCGACCGGGCCGGCTCGGGCAGCCAGGCCAGCAGCCGGCGGTAGCGCTCCTCCAGCGGGCTCATGCCGGCCGGACCGCCAGCCGGGCCCGGGCGGCGCGGGCGTTGGCCTCCTGCCGGGCGACCTCCGTCTCCAGCGCCAGCCGGCCGGCGTCGGTGAGCCGGAAGTAGCGGCGCAGCCGGCCGGCGTGCACCTCCTCCCGGTCCAGCGCCACCTGGCCCTCGGCGACCAGCCGGTCGAGCACCCCGTAGAGCGTGCCGACCCGCAGCGTCACCCGGCCGCCGGACAGCCCCTGGACCTCGCCGATCACCCCGTACCCGTGCCGCGGCTGGTCGGCCAGGGCCGCCAGCACGAAGAAGGTCGGCTCGGTGAGCGGCCGGACGTCCATGGCGGGACGTTAGCGCGCCATGCATCGGCTGTCGATGCATCGGCGCACGGAGTCCGGTGGCGGTGTCGGCAGCCGCGGTTAGGGTCCGGCACCGGGAGCGGGGCTCGAGGTCCTGCCGGTGAGGACGGAGCACGCGGATGGCGCACCAGGCGACGGGGGAGACCGGTGCGCCGGCGGAGTCCCCGACCCCGCGGGTGGCGGTGGAGACCAACGGCATCAACGTGATCGCCGAGGCCGAGCGCAAGGGCACCCCGCGCCAGCTGTTCTGGCCGTGGTTCGGCGCGAACGTCAGCGTCCTGGGCCTGGCCTACGGCGCGTTCGTCCTCGGCTTCGGCATCTCGTTCTGGCAGGCCGTCGTCGCCGGCGTCGTCGGCATCGTGCTCAGCTTCGCCCTCTGCGGTTTGATCGCCATCGCCGGCAAGCGAGGCTCGGCGCCCACCCTGGTGCTCAGCCGCGCCGCGTTCGGGGTCACCGGGGGCCGGGTGCCCGCCGTCCTCTCCTGGATCCTCACCGTCGGCTGGGAGACGGTGCTCGCCTCGCTGGCCACCCTCGCCACCGCCACGGTGTTCACCCAGCTCGGCTGGGGTGGCGGGACGACGACCCAGGTCGTCGCCTTGCTGGTCGTGGCCGCCCTGGTGGTCGTCGGCGGGGTGCTGGGCTTCGACCTGATCATGCGGATGCAGACGGTGATCACCGTCGTCACCGGCGTGCTGACCGTCGGCTACCTGATCCTGGTCGCCGACGAGATCGACTGGGCGGTGGTCAGCGACCTGCCCGCCGGCTCCACCCAGGCGTTCATCGGCGCGCTGGTGTTCGTCATGACCGGCTACGGGTTCGGCTGGGTCAACGCCGCGGCCGACTACTCCCGCTACCTGCCGCGCACCGCCTCGACCCGCGGGGTCGTGGGCTGGACGACGTTCGGCTCCGCGCTCGCCCCCGTCGTCCTGCTGGTCGTCGGGCTGCTGCTGGCCGGCTCGTCGACCGACCTGGCGGCGGCGATCAGCGCCGACCCGATCGGCGCGCTGGCCGCCCTGCTGCCCACCTGGTTCCTGGTGCCCTTCGCCCTGGTCGCCGTCCTGGGGCTGGTCGGCGGCGCCCTGCTGGACATCTACTCCTCCGGCCTGTCCCTCCTCGCCGCCGGCGTGCGGGTCCCCCGCCCGGTCGCCGCCTCGATCGACGGCCTGCTGATGGTGCTCGGCGCCATCTGGGTGGTCTTCCTGGCCGAGGGTGACTTCTTCGTCCAGTTCCAGGGCTTCCTGATCACCCTCGGTGTCCCGGTCGCGGCCTGGTGCGGGATCGTGCTGGCCGACCTGCTGCTGCGCCGCCGCGACTACGCCGAGGCCGAGCTGTACGACCGGCGGGGGCGCTACGGCTCGGTGCCCCCCGTCCCGCTGACCCTCCTCGGGCTGGGCACGGTGCTCGGCTGGGGGCTGGTCACCAACACCTACGCCAGCTGGCTGACCTGGCAGGGCTACCTGCTCGGCCCGGTGGGCCTGGGTGGCAAGGACGGCGACTGGGCGTTCGCCAACCTCGGTGTCCTGGTCGCGCTGGCGGTCGGGTTCGCCGGCACGCTGCTGCTGCGCCGCGGGGCGGTCCAGCAGCAGGAGGCGGGGTGAGCGGCCCGGTGCCCGACCGCGTGCTGGTGGTGGTCGACGTCCAGCACGTCTTCGCCGACCGGGACTCGCCGTGGGGCGCGCCCCGGTTCGCCGAGGTGCACCCCGCGATCCGCCGGCTGACCAGGGCGTTCGCCGGGCGTGTGGTGCACACCCGGTTCGTCGCGCCGGCCGAGCCGACCGGGGCCTGGGTGCCCTACTACGCGCAGTTCCCCTTCGCCCTCACGTCCCCGGACGCGCCGCTGTACGCGCTGGTCGACGACCCGGGCGACGCCCCGGTGCTCGACGCGACCACCTTCGGCAAGTGGGGCCCCGAGCTCGGCGCCCTGGTCGGGGCCGGGCCGCTGGTGCTGGCCGGGGTCTCCACCGACTGCTGCGTGCTCTCCACCGCCCTGCCCGCCGCGGACGCCGGGGTGCCGGTGCAGGTGGTCACCGACGCCTGCGCGGGCGCCAGCGACGCCGACCACGACCGGGCGCTGGCCGCGATGGCGCTCTACGCGCCGCTGATCACCCTCACCACCACCGACGCGGTGCTCGCCGGCCGATGAGCCTGCCCCCGCCGCCCCCGGACCGGCTGCCCGACGGCTTCACCGTCGTGCTCGGCCCCGGCGTCGAGCGCCGGGAGGGCGGGACGGCGCTGCTCGGCGGCTCCCCGGCCCGGCTGCTCCGGCTGGCCCCGGCCGCGCGGACGCTGCTGACCGGCGACCGGCTGGCGGTCACCGACGCCCGCAGCGCCGCACTGGCGGCCCGGCTGCTCGACGCGGGCGTCGCCGCGCCCGAGGTGCCGGCGGTGCCGCGGCCCGACGTCACGGTCGTCGTCCCGGTCAAGGACCGGACCGACGGGCTGGCGCGGCTGCTGGCCGCCCTGCGCGCCGACCCCGGCACGGCCGGGTGCGCCGTGGTGGTCGTGGACGACGGCTCGGCCGACCCCGCCGCGGTGGCCGCGGTGGCCGCCGGGACGCGGCTGATCCGGCACGAGCGTGCCCGCGGCCCGGCCGCCGCCCGCAACGCCGGCCTGCGGGTGGCCGGCACCGAGGCGGTGGCGTTCGTCGACTCCGACTGCGTGCCCGAGGCCGGCTGGCTGGGCACGCTCGCCGGGCACCTGGCCGATCCACGGCTGGCCCTGGTCGCGCCGCGGATCACCGCGCTGGACCCGGCGCAGCCCGGCTGGGTGGCCCGGTACGAGGAGCTGGCCAGCGCCCTGGACATGGGCCCGGCCGCGGCGCCGGTCGCGCCCGGCACCGGCGTCTCCTACGTGCCCAGCGCGGCGCTGCTGGCCCGGCGGGCGGCGCTGGGGGCGGGCTTCGACGAGGCGATGCCGGTCGCCGAGGACGTCGACCTGGTGTGGCGGCTGACCGGCGCAGGCTGGCGGGTGCGCTACGAGCCGGCCGCCCGGGTCGCCCACGACCACCGGGTCGAGCTGCGCGACTGGCTGCGGCGCCGGGCCTTCTACGGCACCGGCGCGGCGCTGCTCGCCCAGCGGCACGGCGCGGCGGTCGCCCCGCTGGTGATCTCGCCCTGGTCGCTGGCGGCCTGGGTGCTCCCGGTGCTCGGCGGCCGGCTGGGGCTGCTGGGCAGCGTCGGTGTGCTGGGCCGGGCCAGCGTGCTGCTCGCCCGGCGGGTGGCCGCCCCCGGCCAGCCGCCGCCGATCAGCTGGGCGGCCGGCCTGGTGCTGCGCGGGACGGCGTCGTCCGGACGGGCGCTGGGCCGCACCGTGACCCGGCACCACTGGCCGTTGGCCGTGGCGGCGGCGGTCGTCTCCCGCCGGGCGCGGCGGGCGGCCGGAGCGATCGCGGTCGCCGACGCGGTGGCCGGTTGGTGGCCGCACCGCCGGGAGATCGACCTGCTCGCCTTCGCGGCCGGCCGCCGGCTGGAGGACCTGGCCTACGGGGCCGGGCTCTGGTGGGGCGTGCTGCAGGCCCGCGACGTCCGCGCCCTGCTGCCCGCCCCGCCCGAGCCGGTCGCCCCGCGCCGGTGACGTCGGGGTGACGTGCGACTGAACACTGCGTCCGGCAGGAATGCAGTTGCATCGTGCAGCCTTGTCGCCGAGGTACTGCGAACGTGGCCAGCGTCGGTCCCGCGGGAGCACAGCACCGACCAGGGGGATCGATGACCGCCACACAGCACTCCGCACGAACGGACCAGGCCGCGCCCGACCTGACCGCACCCGACCAGGCCGCCGGCGCCCCGGTCGACGTCTCCGGGCCGTCCGACCCGCAGGTGGAGAAGCCGAAGACCGCCCGGCTCGCGCTGACCCTGGGCGCGTTCGTCGCCCTCGGGCCGCTGACCATCGACATGTACCTGCCGGCCCTGCCGACGATCGCCACCGACCTGGAGACGACGTCCGCGGCGGTGCAGCTCACGCTCACCGGCACGCTGATCGGTCTCGCGCTCGGCCAGCTCGTGCTCGGTCCGCTGTCCGACCGGTTCGGCCGCCGCCGTCCGCTGTTGGCCGGCACGGCGGTGCACGTGGTCGCGTCGTTGCTGGTGCTGCTCGCGCCGAACATCGCCGTCCTGGGTGCCCTGCGGGTGCTGCAGGGCATGGGCACCGCGGCCGGTGCGGTGATCGCGATCGCCGTCGTCCGCGACCTGTTCGTCGGCCGTGCGGCGGCGACGATGCTCTCCCGGCTGTTCCTGGTGCTCGGGGCCGCGCCGGTGCTGGCGCCCACGATCGGCGGGGAGGTGCTCCGCTTCACCTCCTGGCGCGGGGTCTTCCTGATCCTCGCGCTCTACGGCGTGGCGCTGCTGGCCATCGGTTTCTTCCTGATCCGGGAGACCCTGCCGCCCGAGCGGCGCAGCACCGAGGGGGTCGGCGGCACGCTGCGCGGCTACCGGTCGCTGTTCGGTGACCGCGCCTACGTCGGCCTGGTGCTGGTCGCCGGCCTGACCATGGCGGGCCTGTTCGCCTACGTCTCCGGCTCCTCCTTCGTCTACCAGCGCCAGTTCGGCCTGGACGAGCAGGAGTTCGGGCTGCTCTTCGGCGCCGGCGCGTTCTGGCTGATCGCCGCCACCCAGCTCAACCCGCTGCTGCTGCGCTGGTTCTCCCCCGCGCAGGTGCTGGTCGCCGGCACCATCGGGGGCGCGCTCTCCGGACTCACCCTCACGGTGCTCGCGGCCACCGAGACCGGCGGGTTGTTCGCGGTCGCGATCCCGCTGTGGGCGGTGCTGTTCGCCTGCGGGCTGGCGCTGCCCAACGCCCCGGCGCTCGCCCTGTCCCGGCACGGCGAGGCGGCGGGCACCGCAGCCGCGCTGCTCGGCGCCGTGCAGTTCGGCGTGGGCGCTGCGGTCTCGCCGCTGGTCGGCCTGCTGGGCAACGACGCGGTCGCGATGGGCGCGGTGATCGTGGGGTCGCTGTCGCTGGCGATCGTCGTCCTGGTGGTCGTCGTCCGGCCGTGGCAGCTCGAGGAGCCCGACCCCGAGGTGGCTGCGGTCGCCGCGCACTGAGTGGCGACCCCGGTCAGCCGATGACGACGGCGCCGGTCGTGCCCACCTGCACGAGCCGGGTCACCCCGGTGCTGGCGCTGGTCACCTGCTCCTCGAACCAGAAGACGTAGGGCTCGCCGGGGGTGAGCCCGTCGACCGTGACGGTCATCGGCTGGCAGCCCTCGACCTGGGCGACGGCCCGCACCACCGGCGGGGGCTGCTGCCCACCGATCAGGCGCTGGCTGACCGCCTGCACCCGGTAGCCGACCACCTCGGGCCGGTTGTCCGACATCCAGTCCAGCGTCGCCGACCCCGGCCCGGGGACGACGCCGGGCACGATCCGGCGGGGCGTGGTGCCGGCGCCACCGCAGCCGTCGGGCTCCAGCTCGTAGACCGGCGATCTGCCGATCGACGCGTTGGGCATGATCGAGATCCGCCCCGGCCGCGGCGGCTGGGGGACGACCAGCCCGCCGTCGGTCGCGACGTCGGCGCGGGAGGCGGCCCCCGCGCGGGTGGCGCGCTCGGCGCGTGCCGCGGCGACGTCGGCCAGGGTGTCCACACCCTGCGCCTCCGCGAGCACCGGCACCTCCGCCGACACGGGGGCCGGAGCAGGGGCCGGGACGGCGGCGGGCACCTGCACCACCGGTGCGTCCGTGGCGGTCAGGTCGACCAGCACGGGGGTGAGCTGCGGGGCGAGCACGACCGCGCCGACGGTCACCGCCAGCAGCGGGACCAGCCAGCGGGTGTGGTCCCGGCGCCGCCGGACGGGGGCGCGCCGCCGGGCCACGGGGCGGCTGCCTGCGGTGCGTCGTCTCTGTTCGGCCATGACAGCTCCCTCCCGGTGCTCAAGGGAGCATCGGCACGGAGGGGCCCCGGCTCGCGCCGAACCACCCGAACGGGTCGCGGCGGCGGGAATGGCCACGCCGGGCGACGTCTTGGGCCAGCTGTGAGCGCACCCCCCGCCGTCTCGACGACGTCGGCTCCCACCGCACCCTCCACCCGCACCGCGGTGCTGGCGATCGTCGCCCTCGCGCTCGGTGGGTTCGCCATCGGCACCACCGAGTTCGTGACCATGGGGCTGCTGCCCGACATCGCCCGCGGCGTGGGCGCGAGCATCCCCGAGGCCGGGCACGTCATCTCCGCCTACGCCCTCGGCGTCGTCGTCGGCGCCCCGGTGCTCGCCGCGCTGGGCGCGCGGCTGCCACGCCGGCGCCTGGCGATGGGGCTGATGGTGGCGTTCGTCGTCGGCAACACCCTCAGCGCGCTGGCCCCCGGCTACGGCTCCCTGGTGCTCTCCCGCTTCGTCGCCGGCCTCCCGCACGGCGCCTACTTCGGCGTCGCCTCGCTGATCGCCGCGTCCCTGGTGCCGGCCCACCTGCGGGGCCGCGCGGTCAGCTCGGTGATGCTCGGGCTGGCGGCCGCCAACGTCGCCGGGGTGCCCGCCGCGACGTGGTTGGGCCAGCAGCTGGGCTGGCGCTCGGCCTACTGGGCGGTCGTGGTCATCGGCGCGCTGACCTTGCTGGCCGTGCTCACCGTCGTCCCCTCGGTGCCGGGGCGCTCGGAGGCGACGATCCGCGACGAGCTGGGGGCGCTGCGCCGTCCCCAGGTGATCCTGACCCTGCTGGTCGCCACCGTCGGGTTCGGCGGCATGTTCGCCATGTACAGCTACATCGCGCCGATCGTCACCGAGGTGGCCGGCCGGTCGGCCGGCTTCGTGCCGGTCGTGCTGCTGGCCTTCGGGGTGGGTGGCGTGCTCGGGACGGTGCTGGGCGGGCGGCTCGCCGACCGGGCGCTGTTCCGCTCGCTGGTCGGGGCGACCGTCGCCACCGGCGTGCTCCTCGGCGTGATGGCGGTGGCCGCCGGCAACGCCCTGGCGCTGATCGTCACGGTGTTCACCATCGCCGCGGCCGCCTCCACGATGGTCGTGCTCCTCCAGCTGCGGCTGATGGAGGTCGCCGGTGAGGCGCAGATGCTCGGCGCCGCGCTGAACCACTCGGCGCTCAACGCCGCCAATGCCCTGGGCGCCTGGCTCGGGGGCCTGGTCATCGCCGCCGGCCTGGGCTACCGGGCGCCGAGCGTGGTCGGTGCCGGGCTCGCCGTCCTCGGGCTGGGCTTCCTGGCCGCGTCCGCGGTGCTGCGCCGCCGGGAGCTGCGCGCGCCCTGATCCGGCCGAGCCGTGGCCGAGCTGGTGGCGCCATCCCGTGACAGCGGTCACGATGGGGCCACCATGAGCCTCAGCCCCGGGGACCCCGCGCCGTGTCGGCCGTGAACCCGTGGCTGGCGCTCCCCGACGGGAGCCCGAGCCCGGTGGTCGCCCGGCGGCTGCGGGCGGCGCACGAGGCGCTGGTCACGCGGGTCGACGCGCCCGTCCCGGCCCAGGTGCGCACGGTGGTCTGGGACTCGTGGCGCCGCTCGCTGGACAGCGGAGTCGACCCCGACGGGGCGGCGCCGCCGGTCGACCTGCTGGACGGCGACCTGGCCTCCTACCGGGCGGGTCACCCGCTGGCGGCGGTCATGCCGGTGATCCGCCGGCTGCTGGTGGCCGACGCCGAGGTCGACCGGATGATCGTGGCGGTCACCGACGCCGCCGGCCGGATGTTGTGGGTCGAGGGCGACGCGAGGCTGCGGGACCGGGCCGCCGGGATGCACTTCGTCGAGGGCGCCTCGTGGGGTGAGGACGTCGCCGGCACCAACGCCCCGGGCACGGCGCTGGCGCTGGACCACGCCGTGCAGATCTACGGCGGCGAGCACTACCGGCGGCCGGTCCAGCCCTGGAGCTGCTCCGCGGCGCCGGTGCACGACCCGCGCACCGGCGCCCTGCTGGGCGCCATCGACGTCACCGGCGGCGACCACGTGGCGAGCCCGCACGTGCTCACCCTCGTCCGGGCCACCGCGGCGGCGGCGGAGGCCGAGCTGCGGTGGCTGTCCCGGCACCACCCCGCGCCGGCCGACCCCGCGTCCGGGGCCGCACGGCTGGAGGTGCTGGGCCGGGACCGGGCCCGGCTGGCCACGTCGACGACCGTGCAGGAGCTGTCGCTGCGGCACTCGGAGCTCCTGGTGCTGCTCGCCGAGGCGGCCGCCCGGGGCGAGGGTCGGACGGCCGAGCAACTGGCCGCGGAGTGCCACGGCGGTGCCGGCGCGACGGTCACCGTGCGCGCCGAGCTCTCCCGGCTCCGCCGGCTGGTGGGCGGTGACGTGGTCGGGTCCCGGCCGTACCGGCTGCTCGGACCGGTGCGCACCGACGTCGAGGAGGTGCGCACCCAGCTCGCCCGGGGCGCCCCGGCCGCCGCGCTGGACCGGTACCGCGGCCCGCTGCTCCCCGGTTCCCGGGCGCCAGGCGTGCGGGTCGCCCGCGCGCGGCTGGCCGACGACCTGCGGGGCGCCGTGCTGGCCTCCGGCCGACCGGACCTCCTCCTCCGGTACAGCGAGCGGCCCGAGGCGGCCGAGGACCTGGCGGTCTGGCAGGCCTGCCTGGCGCTCCTGCCGCCCGGGGGACGGCGCAGCGCTGCCGCCGCCCAGGTGCAGCGGCTGCGCGCGGGCGGGCGCGGCACCGCCCGCAGCTGAGGCCCCGGCGACGGGCGGCGGTCCGGACTGCAACGAGGTGCAACGTTGCCGGACGGCGTCGGAGGGGCCCGGACATCCGCGTGTCCTGGGCTCGCAGCGCCGACGACCGGCTCCTGGCGGGCCCGGTGCGGAGAAGTGAGTGTGGCCTAACTCACGTGTCGGTTGTCACACTGCCGACGGACCCGCGGGACGACCGCGGTGCACAGCCGAAGCAACGATGCGGAGGACACGTGACCCAGATCAACGTGCGGGTCGACGGGTCGTCCTACACGGACGACGTCGAGCCACGGACCCTGTTGGTCCACTACCTGAGGGAACAGCTCGGCAAGGTCGGCACCGTCGTCGGGTGCGACACCAGCAACTGCGGCGCCTGCACCGTGCACCTGGACGGCCAGGCCGTGAAGTCCTGCACCGTCTTCGCCGTGCAGGCCGACGGCTGCCAGGTCACCACGATCGAGGGCGTCGCCACCGGCGAGGGCGAGAGCGCGACCCTGCACCCGGTGCAGCGGGCCTTCCACGAGATGCACGGCCTGCAGTGCGGGTTCTGCACGCCCGGGATGATCATGGCCTCGATCGACCTGCTGAAGGAGAACCCGGACCCCAGCGACGAGGAGGTCCGGGAGGGCATCGAGGGCAACCTCTGCCGCTGCACCGGGTACCAGAACATCGTCCGGGCGGTCCGCCAGGCCGCGGCGGAGATGTCCGGCAAGGCCGCTGACGACCCGCAGGCCCAGCCGGCCGCCGTCGACACGGCCGCCGCCGACCACGTGGCGGCCCAGGCATGACCGCCGTCGAGGACCCGACCTCCGCGGTCGACCTGCCGCCGGCGAAGGAGGTCGGACAGGCGCGTCGCCGCAAGGAGGACGCCCGGCTGATCACCGGCAAGACCACCTGGACCGACAACATGGTGCTGCCCGGGATGCTGCACCTGGCGGTGCTGCGCAGCCCGGTGGCCCACGGCCGGATCACCCACCTGGACGTCAGCGCCGCCAAGGAGCGGCCGAACGTCGTCGCCGTCTACACCGGGGCCGACTTCGCCGAGGAGCAGGGCTCGCTGCCCTGCGCCTGGCCGGTCACCCCGGAGATGGTCAACCCGGGGCACCCCTCGATCGCGGTCGAGCAGGTCAACCACGTGGGCGAGGCGGTCGCGATCGTCGTGGCCCGCAGTCGCACCGCCGCCGCCGACGCCCTCGAGGCGATCGACGTCGACTACGAGCCGCTGCCGGTCGTGCTGGACATGGAGCAGGCCGTGCAGGAGGGCTCGCCCCTGGTGCACGACCACACCTCGTCCAACACCAGCTACCACTTCGTCTTCGACGCCGGCGAGGCCGGCACCGGCGGGGACACCGAGCAGGCGTTCGCCGACGCCGAGGTCACGGTCAGCCGCCGGTTCGTCCAGCAGCGGCTCATCCCGGCGTTCATGGAGCCCCGCTCGGTCGTCGTCCAGCCCTCCGGGGACAGCTACACGATGTGGTCGGCCACCCAGATCCCGCACATCCTGCGGGTGATGGCCGCGATGGTCACCGGCATCCCGGAGCACAAGCTGCGGGTGATCGCCCCCGACGTCGGGGGCGGGTTCGGCGGCAAGCTGCAGGTCAACCCGGAGGAGATCCTCTGCCTGCTCATCGCACGGCGGCTGGGCAAGCCTGTGAAGTGGACCGAGACGCGCGGTGAGTCGCTGATGACCGCCCACCACGGCCGCGACCAGGTGCAGTTCATCGACGTCGCCGCCGATCGCGACGGCACGGTGCGCGGTCTGCGGGTGCGGCTGCTGGCCGACATGGGCGCCTACCTGCGACTGATCACCCCCGGCGTCCCGGCCCTGGGCGCGTTCATGTTCCCGGGGATCTACAAGTTCCCGGCCTACCGGTTCGAGTGCGACGGCGTCTTCACCAACAAGGTGCCCACCGACGCCTACCGCGGCGCCGGCCGGCCCGAGGCGACGTTCGCGATCGAGCGGATCATGGACGAGCTCGCCGTCGAGCTCGGCATGGACCCGCTGGAGCTGCGCCGGAAGAACTGGATCAACACCGAGGAGTTCCCGTTCACCACGGTCGCCGGCCTGGAGTACGACTCCGGCGACTACCACCAGGCCACCGAGCAGGCGCTGGAGCTGCTCGGCTACGACGAGCTGCGGGCCGAGCAGAAGCGCCGGCGCGACTCGAACGACCCGGTCCAGCTCGGCATCGGCTTCTCCACCTTCACCGAGATGTGCGGGCTGGCCCCCTCCCGGGTGCTCGGCTCGCTCGCCTTCGGTGCCGGTGGCTGGGAGCAGGCGTCGATCCGGATGCTGCCCACCGGCAAGGTCGAGGTGGTCACCGGGTCCACGCCGCACGGCCAGGGGCACGAGACGGCGTGGAGCCAGATCGTCGCCGACGAGCTGGGCGTGCCGTTCGAGGACGTCGAGGTGCTGCACGGCGACACCGCGATCTCCTCCCGCGGGCTGGACACCTACGGCTCCCGCTCGCTGGTCGTCGGGGGCACCGCGGTGGTGAAGGCCGCGGAGAAGGTGGTGGAGAAGGCCCGGGTGATCGCTGCCCACCTGCTGGAGGCCAACGCCGACGACCTGGAGTTCACCGGCGGGAAGTTCACCGTGCGGGGGACGCCGGGCGCCGGGGTCGGCATCCAGGAGGTCGCCCTGGCGATCTTCGCCGCGCACGACTACCCGGAGGGCATCGAGCCCTCCATCGACGCCGAGGCCACCTTCGACCCGGAGAACTTCTCCTTCCCGCACGGCACGCACATCTGCGCGATGGAGATCGACACCGAGACCGGGTTCGCCAAGATCCGCAAGTACGCCTGCGTCGACGACGTCGGCACGATCGTCAACCCGCTCATCGTCGAGGGGCAGGTGCACGGCGGCCTGGCCCAGGGCATCGCCCAGGCGATGTACGAGGAGGCGATCTACGACGCCGAGGGCAACCTGACCACCGGCAGCTTCGTCGACTACCTGGTCCCGGCCGCCTCGGACCTGCCGCACTTCGACACCGGCAACACCGTGCACGTGGCGACCAGCAACCCGCTGGGCGCCAAGGGCGTCGGGGAGGCCGGCTGCATCGCCAGCACCCCGGCGGTGGTCAACGCCGCGCTGGACGCCGTCCGGCACCTCGGCGTCACCGACATCCGGATGCCGCTCACCCCGGAACGGGTGTGGCGGGCGATCCACGGCGGTGGGGACGGCGGCGACCGCGCCGCCCAGGGCAGCAACGCCTACGGCGGTGCCCGCACGACCGAGTCCGGCATCCAGGAGGCACAGCAGTGATACGCCGAAGCGACTCTGGAGCGAAGCCATGATCCCCGCACCCTTCGCCTACACCCGCCCGAGCACGATCGAGGAGGCCCTGCAGGCGATCGCCGACGGCGGTGAGGACGTCAAGGTCCTCGCCGGTGGCCAGTCGCTGATCCCGGTCATGCGGCTGCGGCTCGCCGCGCCCGAGACGCTCGTCGACCTGACCCGGGTGGCCGAGCTCCGCGGCGTCCGCGAGGACGGCGACATGCTGGTCATCGGGGCGATGACCACGCACGCCGACGTCCTCACCGACCCGCTGCTGGCGCAGTACGGCCAGCTGATCGTCCAGGCCACCGAGACCGTGGCCGACCGGCAGGTGCGCCGGCGCGGCACGTTCGGCGGCGCGCTGGCGCACGCCGACCCGGCCGGGGACCTCCCGGCGGTGGCGCTCGCCCTGGACGCGGAGTTCGTGCTCGCCGGGCCCGGTGGGCGGCGCACCGTGCCCGCCACGGACTTCTTCGTCGACTACCTCACCACTGCCCTGGACGAGGGGGAGCTGCTGGTCGAGATCCGGGTGCCGAAGCTCGGCGAGGGCTGGGGCGTGCGGTACGAGAAGTTCAACCGGGTGGCCCAGGCCTGGTCGATCGTGGCGGTGGCCGCGGCCGTCCGGCGGGAGGACGGCCGGATCGCCGAGGCGCGGATCGGGCTGACCAACATGGGGCCGACCCCGCTGCGGGCGTCGGCCACCGAGGCGGCGCTGGTCGGGGTGGACGTCAGCATGGAGACGGTGACCGCGGCGGCGGCGCAGGCCGCAGAGGGCACCAGCCCCAGCAACGACCTCAACGCCCAGGCCGACTACCGGCAGCACCTGGCCCAGGTGCTGACCCGGCGGGCGGTGGCCGCCGCAGTGGGCCTCTGACGGCAGGGCCGGACCGGTCCGTCACAGTCGTGACGGAGCCGGTCCGGCGCGCCGTCGGCGTCCCACCTGCGAGGACGCCCCGGTCATGATCGGATGTCAGCGGGGCAGCGGGGGCGCGGTAACGTCGCCGTCTCGCCTCGATCACCGCACCACCCGGACGGGTCGTCGCCGACTCGTCGCCTCCCGCCCGGGCTGCCCACACCCGGAGGTCCTGCAGTGCAGCTCGAGAACGCGTTCACCGTGCCGGTGCCGATCGACGAAGCGTGGCGGGTGCTGCTGGACATCGAGCGCATCGCCCCCTGTATGCCGGGTGCCGCCCTGGACTCGGTGACCGGTGACGACTTCACCGGCCGGGTCAAGGTCAAGCTCGGGCCGATCAACCTGACCTACCAGGGCAAGGCGTCCTTCGTGGAGAAGGACGACGAGGCCCACCGTGCGGTCATCGACGCCCGCGGCAAGGACCAGCGCGGCAACGGCACCGCGGCGGCCGTCATCACCGCCACGCTCGCGGCCGAGGGTGACACCACCCGCGTCGACGTCCTGACCGACCTGAACATCACCGGCCGGCCCGCACAGTTCGGCCGCGGCGTCATGACCGACGTCGGCAACAAGCTGCTCGGCCAGTTCGCCGACAAGCTCTCCGCCCAGCTGGCCAGCGGCGACGCCGAGGGTGACGCCTCCCGGGCCGCGGCTGCCGTGGGCTCGCAGGAGCCGACCGTGGCGGGGAAGGCCACCGCCGCTGCCGCCAAGGGCGCCGCGACCACCGCGGGCGTGGTGGAGGAGGTCGCCGCGAGCGTCGAGGGCGCTGCCGGCGACAGCCCGGCGGCGGGTGCGGCCAAGAAGGCCGGCGCCGCAGCGAAGAAGACCGCCGCCGCCGCGACGGACAAGGCAGCAGCTGCGGAGGAGGCGGCGGCGGCACCGGCGAAGCCGGCCAAGAAGGCCGCACCGGCTGCGAGCGCACCGGCCAAGGCGCCGGTGCCCGACCCGCTCACCCCGCCGACGAAGAGCACGCCGGCCGCTGCCGCCACCGCCCCCACGGCCGGTGACACCGCCCCCGCCGCCGGAGACGCAGCCCCGGCCGCCGGAGACGCCGCGCCGTTCTCCGGCACCGGGACGGTCGAGGACCAGGCGCCCGACGACGAGCCCGCCTCGACCACGGCGGCCGACGCCGCCGTCGGTGCTCCCCGCAAGGCGCCGAGCAAGCCGCCGGCCGGCACCACCGCCCCGCCGAACCGCCCGGCCGGTGGCGGTCCCGTGCGCAGCACGCCCAGCTCGCCGCAGCGGCCGCTGACCCCGGCCGAGCCGGAGCCGATCGACCTGCTCGAGGTGGCCGGTGGTGCGGCGGTCATCCGGTACGCCGCCCCGGCGGCCGGCGTGACGGTCCTGGCACTGCTGATCGCCCTGCTGGTGCGCCGCCGCCGGCGCTGACCTCACCCCGGGCGCGAGCCCGGACAGGGAGCACGCTGCGGCGCTTGTGCTCTGCTCACTCCTGGTGAGCAGAGCACAAGCGCTCGGGGTCCCTCCTGGCTGGCCCGGCAGGCGTCAGTCGGCTGGCTCCGAGCTCACGGGGCTGTTCGGAGTGGGCGCCTGGCGGGAGTGGTCCCACGGCTGCCCGGTCAGCCAGTCCGCGACGGCGGCAGCGACCTGGTCAGGGTCCTTCCTCAGCCCGTGGTCGCCCGGAACGGCCCGGACCTCCCCCGGGTGACCGGCCAGCGCGGTGACCACCTCCGCGGGGCGCCCGAACGCGTCGGTGGCGCCCTGCACCACCAGCAGCGGGACGGCGACCTGGTGCAGTTCCGCCGCACGGCTCTTCTCCGGCCGGCCCGGCGGGTGCAGCGGGAAGGCCAGGGCGAGCACGGCGGCGGCCCCCTGCGCCGTCGCGGTCCGGCAGGCCACCCGGGCCCCCGCGCTGCGCCCGCCCAGCACCAGCGGGCCGGTCAGCAGGCCGTCGGCGCGCAGGGCGCCGAGCACCGCCGTCCAGCCCTCGTCCAGCCGGGCCGGGGCGGGGGCGATCCGCCTGCCGGCGACCACCCACGGCTGGTCCACGCGGAGCACCCGCCAGCCGGCCGCGCCGACGGCGGCGGAGACGGCCAGCAGGTCCGCAGAGCCGGACCCACCGCCGGCGCCGTGACCCAGCACGAGGGTGCCGCGGGCATCGCCCGCTGGCTCCGTGCGGTGCACGTGGGCCGGGCCGAGCGGGGTGGGGACCTCCCCGGTGATCACGCCGGCGGCAGGGCGAGCAGCCCCTCGACCACCTCGACCAGCGACCCGCCCTGCACGTGCGGCGGCGCGTAGACGTCGGCGAACACCTTCTCCGACCGGCCGGAGGTGAAGCCGGTGGTGAGCCCGGCCCGCCCGGCACCGAGCACGTCCCAGGAGTGCGCCGCGACGAGCGCCATCCGTTCCGGTGCCACGCCGCAGACGCCGGCCGCCCACAGGTAGGCCTCCCGGTTCGGCTTCCACGCGCGGATCGACTCCGAGGTCAGCGTCCGCTCGACCAGCGCAGCCACCCCGCCGCGGGTCAGGCCCGCCTCGACCACCCCGGGCGACCCGTGGCTCAGCGTCACCACCCGGACCCCGGCCGCGGTGAGCAGGCGGAGTGCGGGCTCGACGTCCGGATGGGGGGACAGCTCCATGAAGGAGCCGGCCACCGCGGCGCAGGCGTCGGCCGGCAACCCGGTCACCTGGGCGACCGAGGTCTCGAACGCGGCCCGGAAGGGGAACCAGGTGCCGGCCGTGGTGGCGGCGAACCCGGTCAGCAGGGCGCGGGAGAAGACGGCGGGCAGCAGGTCGGCCGACTGGCCCTGCTCGGCGAGGGCCGCCCCGAGGGGGCTGATGTCGAGCAGCGTCTCGTTGACGTCGAAGGCGACGACGTCCGGCCGGGTGCGCGGGGTGCTCATGCCTGGTCCCGCTCGTCGACGGGCAGGTCGGCACCGGCCGTGGGCGGGCGCCGGAACTGGCCGGTCGCCTTCTTGTAGACGAACCAGGCGACCGCGGCGACCGCCACGACCACCACCACGTAGTCCAGGTACTGGAGGTTGGCCTGCACGAAGTCGCCGGCGGCGACGCCCAGGCCGATGAGCAGGCTGTTCCAGATCAGGCTGCCGGCGGCGGTGAAGAGCAGGAACTGCAGCATCGGCATCTTGACGACGCCGGCCGGGACCGAGACGAAGCTGCGCACGATCGGCACCATCCGCCCGAAGAAGACCGCGGCGCGACCGTGCCGGGCGAACCACTCGAACGTCCGGTCCACGTCCGAGGTCTCGACCAGCGGCAGCCGGTCGAGGAAGGCGTGCGACCGGCGGGGGCCGAACAGCCGGCCCACCCAGTAGAGGACGAGCGCCCCGAGCACCGAGCCGACGGTCGCCCAGAGGATGACCGGCACGAGGGACATCCGCCCGTCGTTGATCAGCACCCCGGCGGCCCCCAGCACGACCTCACTGGGGATCGGCGGGATGACCGTCTCGATCAGGATGGTCAGGCCGACGCCCACCGCCCCGAGCCGGTCGATGAGGTCGAGCAGGAAGCCGGTGATACCGCCTTCGTCGGATGCAGCGGCGGCGAGGACGGACATGGGCCCACGGTATCGGCGGCGTCTGTGCGCCGCCCTGCTACCGGGCCGGGGCGACCGTAGGGTCTGGGCTCATGGTGCACCGCTTCACCGCTCGCGCCGCCGTGGTCGGGGACCGCGCCGGCACCGTCGTCCCCGATGCCGTGCTGGACGTCGAGGACGGCCTGATCCGCTGGGTCGGGCCGGCTGCCGAGGCCCCGCCGTCCGGGGACGCCGAGGTCACCGCGCTGCCCGGGGTGCTCACCCCCGGCATGGTCAACACCCACTCGCACGCGCCGATGGTGTTGTTCCGCGGCCAGGGCGAGGGGCTGCCGCTGGACCGGTGGCTGCAGGAGGTGATGTGGCCGCGGGAGGGCCGGCTCACCCCGGAGGACGTCGAGGTGGCGATGACCGCCGCGTCCGCGGAGATGCTGCGGCACGGCGTGACCACCAGCGTGGAGATGTACTTCCACCCCGACCGGATGGCCGCAGCCGTGCGGCGCACCGGCGCCCGTGGGGTCATCACCCACCCGTTGATCGGCCTGCCCGGGTTCGGCACGTTCGACGAGCAGCTCGCCCGCGCCACGGAGTCGGCCGGCACCGGCGACGAGCAGGTCGAGTGGGGCATCGGCCCGCACTCGGCCTACACCGTGCCGCTGCCGGTGCTCACCCAGGCGGCCGAGGTGGCGCGCGAGCACGGCCTGCTGCTGACCACCCACGTCGCCGAGACCACCACCGAGGGCGCCGGGCTGCTGGCCCAGCACGGTCTGAGCGTGCCGCAGCTGCTCGCCGCGCACGACGTGCTCGGCGGCCGGGTGCTGGCCGCCCACTGCGTGCACATGGACGACGGAGACCTGGAGCTCTGGCGGGAGTACGACGTCGCCGTCGGGCACTGCCCGAGCAGCAACACCAAGCTGGCCAGCGGCACCGCCCGGCTGCGGGACATGCTCGACCTCGGCATCCGGGTGGGCATGGGCACCGACGGGCCGGCGTCGAACGACAACCTCGACCTGTTCGAGGACCTCCGGCTCGCCGCCCAGCTGGCCCGGCTGCGCGAGCGGGACGCCACCGCGCTCACCGCCCCGGAGGCGTTCTGGCTGGCCACCGGCGGGGCGGCCGCGGCGATCGGCCGCGACGACCTCGGCCAGCTCACCGCCGGACGGCGCGCGGACCTGGTGCACGTGGACACCGAGGACATCGCCTTCGTGCCGGTCGGCGAGATCACCGACCTGCTGACCCACCTGGTCTGGTCGGTGGGCTCCCGGCACGTGCGCGACACCTGGGTCGCCGGTCGGCAGGTGCTGGCCGACGGCGTGTCCACGACGGTCGACGAGGCGGAGCTCCGCGCGGAAGTGCAGACCCGCGCCATGCGCCTCGCCGCCGGCTGACGCCGAGAGGCACTGTGCGCTGACTGCCCGTTCCGGCGGCTGAACGGGCACTGGGCGCACAGTGCCCGGCGCCGTCCACAGGGCGTCGGTGGCGCCGGCGTTGACCCGGCACGCTCACGCTCCGTGGTGGTCGACCTGCGCGCGCTCCTCGGGCCCGACGGCGTCGCGCGCATCTCCGACCTCGCCGGGCGCAGCGGCTCGACCAGCGTCTCCCGGTGGATCGCCGGCGGGCGGCTGCTGCGGCCGCTGCCGCACGTCGTCGTCCTGCCGGAGTGCGCGGAGCGCTGGCGCACCCGGGCGCTGGCCGCGGTCCTGTCCACCGGCGGGGCGCTCAGCCACGCCTCTGCGCTGACGGCGCACGGGCTGGGGCCGGAGGCCGATCGGGTGCACGTGTCGATCGACGCGCGGCGCCGGGCCCCCGCCCGGATGCGCCTGCTGACGGTGCACCGGGTGACCGGGCTGTCCGCCCTCCGGGTCGCTGGGCTGCCGGTCAGCCCCCTGGCCCGGGCGCTGGTGGACGCCTGGGGTCAGGCACACGGCGGACGGCGAGGCTCGCGGGACCAGGACGTCGCGCGGGCGGCGGTGATCACCGCGGTCCGCGGCCGGCGGGTCACGGCGCCGGTGCTGCACGGGCAGCTGGCCCGGCGGCCGCAGCTGCCCGGTCGGGCGGCGCTGGTCGAGCTGGTCGGGCAGGTGGCCGGCGGGTCGCACAGCGAGCTGGAGATCTGGGGCATGGCCCACGTGCTCGACGTCCCCGGCCTCCCACCGTGCGTGCAGCAGCACCGCGTGCAACTGCCCCGTGGCGTGGCGTTCCTGGACGCCGCCTGGCCGGAGCTGCTGCTCGCGGTGGAGCTCGACGGTGCGGCGTTCCACGGCAGCCGGGAGGCCCGGGAACGCGATCTGCGGCGGGACGCGGCACTGGCCGCGCTCGGCTGGCTGGTGCTGCGCTTCAGCTACGCGCGGCTGACCCGCGAGCCGGCCGCCTGCCAGCGCGACATCGCAGCCGCCCACCAACGCCGCAGGGAGCTGTTCGGCCGCTGAGCGAGGCGTGCCCAGGGAGCACTGTGCGCCCCGTGCCCGGTCGGGCGCCGACCCGGGCAGCAGTCGCACAGTGTCCGCCCGGCATCGCGGCCGGTGGGCCCCGCGGGCCGCAGCTACCGTGGGGCGGCGAGGCGCTGTCGGCGCGGACGACGGGAGACTGCGATGACGCTGCTCGGACGACTGCGGGGCATCGCCGCCCGCACCCGGCCGGTGCACCCGGAGACGGCGCGGGCGCTGGCCGAACGCTGGGCGGCGCTGCCGGCGCACGTGCAGACCCCGGCGCAGAGCCTGGGCCGGCACGCGGTCGGTTGCGAGGGCACGCACGGCGTCTTCCCGAAGTGCAACCTCACCTGCACGCCCTGCTACCACTCTGCCGACGCCAACAAGGTGCGCATCGACGGCCAGCACACCGTCGACCAGGTCGAGCAGCAGATGGCCTACCTCGAGCAGCGGCGCGGCCCCTACGCCCACGCCCAGCTGATCGGCGGTGAGGTGAGCCTGCTGCCGCCGGACGACCACGCCGCGGCGCTCGAGGCGATGCGGGCGCACGGGCGGTCGCCGATGTCGATGACCCACGGTGACTTCGACCCCGAGTACCTGCGTGCGCTGGTGACCGGCGACGACGGCGGCCTGCGGTTCGACCGGGTGAGCTTCGCGGCGCACTTCGACATGCTGATGCGGGGCCGCCGCGGCGCGGTGAAGCCCCGGTCGGAGGCCGAGCTGCACCCGTTCCGCGCGCGGTTCGTGCAGATGTTCCGCGACCTGCGCGCCGAAACGGGCCTGCGGTACTACCTGGCGCACAACATGACCGTCACCCCGGCCAACCTCGAGCAGGTGGCCGAGACGGTGCGCGCGGTGCTGCCGATGGGCTTCTCGATGATGAGCTTCCAGCCCGCCGCGCACGTCGGGGACGACCGCCGGTGGAAGGAGTCCTACACCGCGGTCGACGTCGACGCGGTCTGGGCGCAACTGGAGCAGGCGCTGGGGCACCGGGTGCCGCACGAGGGGATCGAGTTCGGCGACCCGCGCTGCAACCGGGTCGCCTTCGGGTTCCTGGTCGCCGGCCGCTGGCACGGGGTGATCGACCCGGACGATGCCCGCGACCGCGCGGCCCGCGACCGGTTCTTCGCGCACTTCGGCGGGGTGGCCTTCGGCGGCACGGCCCCGCTGCTGCTGGTCGGCAAGGTGCTCCGGGTGCTGCGCCGGCACCCCGGCGACCTGCCCGTCGCGCTGGGTTGGGCGCGGCGCACGGTGCGCCGGGCCGGCGGCGCCCGGGCGCTGGTGCGGGCCGCCCGCGCCGGCGCGCTCGGGCTGATGACCTTCGAGGTGCACAGCTTCATGGACGCCGCGCAGGTCGGCCCGGCGTGGGAGCTGATGCAGCGCGGGGAGCAGGCCGCCGACCCGCAGCTGCGCGCCACCCAGGAGCGGCTCGCCGCCTGCACCTACTCGATGGCCCACCCGGAGACCGGCCAGCTGGTGCCGGCCTGCGCGCAGCACTCCGTGCTCGACCTGGCCGAGAACGCCCAGCTGCGAAAGCTGCTACCGCTGACGGTCGTGGGCTGAGGCACCGTCCCGCGCCTCCGACAGGCCGGCCGGGGGGACGACGCACCGGGCGGTGACCGGGATGCGCAGCCCGACCTCGGCGCCGACCGGGACCTCCGCGCCGGGGGGCAGCTCGGCGGCCACCGCGGCCGGCTCGGTGCCGCGGCCGGCCACCTCGACGGTGACCAGCGCCCGCAGCCCGCGCCGGCGGACCTGCACCACGGTGCCGCGGGCGTCGGCGTCCGCGGCGGCGACGAGGGTGACCGCCTCCGGGCGGACGACGAGCACGCCGGGGCCCTCCGGGGCGGGTGCTGGGAGCTCGAGGTCGCCGAGTGCGGAGCGGTGCCGGCCGCCGGTGACGGTGCCGGGCACCTCGGTGCGCCCGCCGAGCAGCCGGCTGACCGCCAGGGACCGGGGCCGCGCGTACAGCTCCCGCATCGGCCCCAGCTGCTGCAGCCGGCCGGCGTCCAGCACCGCGACGGTGTCGGCCAGGGCGTCGGCCTCCGCCGGGTCGTGGGTGACCAGCAGCACCGTGGGCGCCAGCCGCAGCCGGAGGTCGGCCAGCAGTTCGTGCATCTCCTGGCGCAGCCCGGTGTCCAGCGCGCTGAACGGCTCGTCCAGCAGCAGCACCCGGGGCTCGGCGGCGAGCGCCCGGGCCAGCGCCACCCGCTGCGCCTGGCCGCCGGACAGCGCCCGCGCCGGCCGGTTGCCGAACCCGCCCAGCTGGACGAGCTCGAGGTGGTGCTCGGCGCGCTCGCGCACCTCCCGCCGGGGCAGGCCGCGCACCCGGTCGGCGAAGCCCACGTTGTCCCGCACCGACAGGTGGGGGAACAGCAGCGGGCGCTGGAAGACCATCGCCATCCCGCGCCGCTCCGGGACGACGCCGGCCAGGTCCCGGCCGTCGAGGTGCACCGTGCCGCGGGTCGGGGCGTCCAGCCCGGCGGTCAGCCGCAGCACCGTGCTCTTCCCGGAGCCGGACGGGCCCAGCACCGCCACGCAGGACCCGGCCGGGACGGCGAGGGTCAGGTCGTCCAGGGCCGGCGGGGCCCCGGCGGTGTGCACCCGGGTGAGGCCGGTCAGCTGCAGCGAGCCGCTCACCGCCGGGCCCGCCGGCCGATCGAGCCGATCACGACGAGCAGCGCGACCGGCGGCAGCACCGCCGACAGCGCCAGCACCGCCACCTGGGCGTCGTTGCCGGTGGCCGAGGCGGCGGCGCCGACCAGCAGCGGCAGGGTGACCAGCCGGCCCCCACCGACGAGCAGGGTCACGACGTAGTCGCTCCACCCGACCAGGAACGCCAGGAATGCCGCGCCCGCGACCGCCGGGGCCAGCAGCGGCAGGTGCACCGAGCGCACCACCTGCCAGGCGGAGGCGCCGAGCAGCCGGGCCTCCTCGTCGTGGTGCCGGTCGTGGGCGGCGTACGCGGCCCGCATCACCACGGTCGTGTACGGGATCGCCGCCACGGTCAGCAGCAGCACCAGCCCGACCTCCGCCGGCACCCGCAGCCGCAGCAGCAGCACGTCCAGCCCGAGCGCGACGGCGAAGGGCGGCAGCACCAGCGGGGAGAGCAGCACCGCGAACACCAGCCCGGGCGCGCGCAGCGCCCCCGAGGTCAGCGCCCGGCCGGCCAGGGCGCCCAGCGGGGTGGCCAGCACGGCCACCGCCGTCCCGAGCACCGCCGACCGGACGGCGGCGGGACCGGCGCCGGCGGCCCGGGCCTCGGCCAGCCCGGTCGTCCCCCAGGCCTGGGGCAGCAGGGCCGGCGCCGACCAGCGGTCCGCGGCGGCCCACAGCAGCAGCGGCACCAGCGGGAGCACCAGCCAGACGGCGAGCGCGCCGCGACCGAGCCGGGAGACGAGCACCGGTGCGCTCACTGCTCGGCCGCCAGCCGGCGCAGCGACCGCAGCGAGACCAGCACCGCCACCAGCCCCAGCGCCGACGTGGTGACCGCGACCGCGGCGGCCTGGGGCCGGGCGGCGAGGTCGATGGAGGTGAACAGTCGGACGGCCAGCACCGGCAGCGGCTCCGGCGACGGCCGGCCCAGCAGCGCGGCGACCTCGTAGGAGCCCAGCGTGTAGACGAAGCTCACCGCGGCCGAGGCGCCCAGCGCCGGGGCGGCCAGCGGGAGGGTGACGTGCCGGAACCGGGCCCACCGGCCGGCGCCCAGCAGCGCGGCGGTCTCGGTGTAGGAGGCCACCCGGCTGCTCAGCGCCCCGGCGACCACCAGGGCGATGAACGCCGACTCCTTCCAGGCGTACTCCGCACCCACCGCGATCCACCAGCGGCCGCCCACCAGCGCCGGCCAGTCCGCGGGGGCGATGCCCAGCAGCCGGGGCAGGAACCCGGCGTCGGCCAGCAGCAGCCCCATCGCCGCCGCGCCCACCAGGTGCGGGACGGGGATGGTCAGCGAGCTGAGCGTGGCCAGCAGCCGGCTCCGGCGCGCCCCGGCGGTCACGGCCAGCGCCAGGAAGAGCCCGACCACCGTGGCCACCGCCGTCGCCCCGGCCGCGATCGCCAGCGACAGCCGGATCGAGGTGCCCAGCTCGGTGGCCCGCCAGGCGTCCAGGGACAGCTCCGGCCGGCCGACCAGCGGGGTCAGGCCCAGGCTCAGCAGGGCGGCGGAGGTCAGGGCGGCGCCGACGACGACCACCACCGGCACCACCGCGGGCAGCACCAGCAGGGTCGCGCGCCGGGCACCGACGCCGGGCCGGCCCGCTGCGGTCACCCGGCCGCGACCTCGCGCCGCCACCCGTCGTCCAGCGGGGTCACCCAGTCGGCCGAGAGCTCCGGGTCGGCACCGGCGGAGAGCTCCTCGTAGCTGGGCACCACCGCGGAGTCGGGCAGCGCCTCGAACCCGGCCCGCGCGTCGTCGTCGAGCCGGTCCAGGTCCAGCACGGTGAACTGCCCCCAGACCTCGGGGCGGGCCTTGGCCAGCTGCTGCTCCGGCGAGAGCGCCAGGTCGGCCACCACCATCGCGCCGGCCTGGTCACCGGAGGTGGAGGGGATGGCCAGGAAGCTGGCGTTGCCCAGCGTGCCCTCCTCCAGGGTGAGCACCCGGGTGGTGTCGGGGAAGGTGCCGTCGGCGACCAGGTCGTCGACGGTCGCCGGGCCGTAGGTCATGGTCATGTCCACCTGGCCGTCGGCGAACAGCCGGTCGAGCTCCTGCTGGCTCTGCGGGTAGGTGTCGCCCTCCCGCCACAGCGCGGGCGCCAGCTCGGCCAGCCGGTCGTAGAGCGCCGGGCTCAGCTCGTCGTAGGCCTGGTCCGTGTACTCCAGGGGCACCTCCTCGACGCCGCCGGACACGCTGTAGAGCACCTGGCGCAGGAACGCCGAGCCGGTGAAGTCCGGCGGGGCCGGGTAGGTGAACCGGCCCGGGTTCGCCTCCGCCCAGTCCAGCACGCCGGCCAGCGTCGCCGGCGGGTCGGGCACCCGGGCGGCGTCGTACACCAGGCTGAACTGGGCCTTGTGCCAGGGCGCCTCGCAGCCGTCGACCGGGGTGCCGAAGTCGGTGGTCAGCAGCGGGTCGTCGGGATCGGTGCCGGCCATGTTCGGCAGCATCGACGTCCAGTCGCACAGCCAGGCGCCGGCCTGGCGACCGGTGGCGAAGTTGTCGCCGTTCACCCAGACCAGGTCCACCTCGCCCTCGGTGACGCCGGCCTGCCGCTCGGAGAGGACGCGGTTGACCGCGTCCCCGGTGTCGGCGATCGGCACCCGGCGCAGGGTCACCCCCAGCTCGGCCGCCGCCGGGGCCAGCACGTCGTCGACGTAGGCGTTGCCCTGCACGTCGCCGCCGTACATCCACAGGTCGACCGTCTGCCCCTCGGCCTCGGCGAGCACGTCGTCCCAGGAGCGGTCCTCGGCCGCCGGCGCCTCCGCGTCCGGCGCGGCGCACCCGGTCAGGACGACGGCCGAGGCACCCGCCGCGACGAGCGCGCGGCCGTACCAGCGGTGGAGCACGGTCACGGGTCTGCCTCCCTGGCGTCGGTCCGCCCTGCCGGCGGGGTGGCCGCGGCCCAGGGGCTGCGCCAAGATCGTGCCCTACCCGATGGTGCCCCGCCACCGGGTCGACGTGCTGGGCGAGGATCGGAGACCCGGGTGCTCGACGCTGCCGCGCGGCGGGTGCTCGACCGGCCGCTCGCCCGGACGGCCGGCGTGCTGGACCGCTCCTGGGTGAGCCCGGACCGGCTGACCGCCGTCGGCCTGGTGCTGGGCCTGGGCAGCGCCGCCGCTGCGGCGGTGACCCTGTGGTGGCCGGCGCTGGTGCTGTGGCTGCTCTCCCGGCTGGCCGACGGGCTGGACGGCCCGCTGGCCCGGCGGCGTCGCGCGGCCGGCGCCCCCGGGGACGCCGGCGCCGGCGGGTTCTTCGACATCACCGCGGACTTCCTGGTCTACGGCGCCGGCGTGCTGGGCGTCGCCCTCGGGGTGACCGCCGGGCGGGGCGACCCGTGGGAGCCCTTCGCCGCCGTCCTGCTCGCCTACTACGTCAACGGCGCGGCGTTCCTCGCCTTCTCCTCGCTCGCCGAGCGGGCCGGCCGGCAGTTGGACGACAGCCGGTCGCTGTCCTTCCTCGGCGGGCTGGCGGAGGGCACCGAGACGATCGTGGTGCACGCGCTGTGGCTGCTGCTGCCGGCGTTCGCCTGGCAGCTGGCCTGGGTCTGGGCGGTGGTGGTGGGCATCAGCGCCGTCCACCGGATGTGGGCGGGTCACCGGGCGCTGCGCTGATCCATCCCCGCGCGCAACCGGACCAGGCCGCGCAGCGCCAGCCGGACCGCCGGGGCGCGCAGCCGGGCGCGCACGTCGGCGAGGGCGGCGTTCCACGCCGCGTCGTTGTAGGTCGGGTAGGGGTGCGTGGTGCCGGCGACGTCCTGCACCCGCAGCCCCTGTCGGACGGCGAGGGTCAGCTCGCCGAGGCTCTCCCCGGCCCGGGGGCCGATCACGGTCGCTCCGCGCAGCCGCCCGCGCCGGTCGTGCACCAGCGTCGCGGAGCCGGCGGTGAGGTCCTCGGCGATGGCCCGGTCGATCTCGGTGTGCGGGAGGCGCCGCACGGTCAGCCCGGCGGCCGCCCCCTCGGCCGGGCTCATGCCGACCGAGGCGACCTCGGGGGAGGTGTAGGTGACCCGGGGGACGACGGGGTCGACCCGGCGGCGCAGCCCGAGCACCGCGTTGCTCGCGGCCAGGCTGCCGCGCACGCCGGCGACGTGGGTGAACCGCGGGCCGCCGGTGACGTCGCCGGCCGCCCAGATCCGCCGGTTGCTGGTGCGGAGGGCGTCGTCGACGACCACGCTGCCGTCCTCGGCCAGCTCCACCCCGGCCGCGGCGCAGCCCAGGCCCTCGGTGCGGGCCCGGCGCCCCACGGCGACCAGCAGCCGGTCGAAGGGCACGGTGCCGCCGTCGGCCAGCCGGAGCTCACCGCCGTCCCGGTCGCCGGTGACCCCGATCGCCCGCGCGCCGTTCCGCACGTCGACGCCGTCACGGACCAGCGCGGCGGTGACCAGCTCGGAGGCCTCCTCGCTCTCCACGGCCAGCATCCGGTCGGCGGAGTCGACCACCGTGACCTGCGCGCCGAGCCGGGCGAACGCCTGCCCGAGCTCGCAGCCGATCGGCCCGCCACCGAGCACCGCCAGCCGGGTGGGCAGCGTCGTCAGGTCCCACACGGTCTCGTTGGTGAGCGGGTCGACGCCGGCCAGGCCGGGGACGGGCGGGAGCACCGGACCCGAGCCGGTGGCGATGACCGCGGCCCGGAACCTGATCTCCCGGCCGTCGACGGTGGCCCGGTCGGGCCCGGTGAACACGGCGTCGCCGGTCAGCACGGTGACGCCCTTGCTGCGCAGCGTCTCAGGGGAGTCGACCGGCTCGATGGTGGCGATGGCCTGTTTCACGTGGATCATGACCCGCGCGAAGTCGACCTCGACGCCGGAGACGTCCACCCCGAGCCGGGCGGCGCTGCGGGCGTCGGCCGCCGCGGTCGCCGAGGCCAGCAGCGCCTTCGACGGCACGCACCCGGTCCACAGGCAGTCGCCGCCGGTGCGTTCCCGCTCGGTCAGCAGCACCCGGGCGCCCAGGGCGGCGGCGGTCGTGGCCGCCACGATCCCGGCGGTGCCACCGCCGATGACGAGCAGGTCCCACGTCCGTCCTCGGGTCACCGGACCCACGCTAGGCGGGCACCCGGCGCGGCGCCGTCCGGTCGGGGGAGGATCGCGGGCGTGGCAGATCGGGTGCACGACGTGCTGGTGGTCGGCGCCGGCCAGGCCGGGCTGGGCACGGCTTGGTGGCTGGCCCGGAAGGGCGTCCGCGACGTGGTGGTGGTGGACGCCGCCGAGGTGGGGGGCAGCTGGCTGCGCCGCTGGGAGAGCCTGCAGCTGTTCACGCCCCGCCGGTTCAGCAGCCTGCCCGGGGTGCCGTTCCCGGCCGGGGCGACGCCGACGCCCGACCGGGTCGAGATGGCGGACTACCTGCACCGCTACGCCCGCCGGCTCGACGTCCCGGTGCGCCCCTGGACCCCGGTCACCCGGCTGACCACGCACCCGGTGGGCTTCCGCGCCGAGACCCGGGAGGGGCCGGTGCTGGCCCGGCACGTGGTGCTGGCCACCGGCCCGTTCGCCCGGCCGCGGGTGCCGGCCGCGGCCCAGGAGCTGGACCCGGCGGTCGCCCAGCTGCACTCCGCCGACTACTGCCGGCCCGCCGACCTCCCCGCGGGCCCGGTGCTCGTCGTCGGGGGCGGCAACTCGGCGGCGCAGCTGGCCGTCGAGCTGTCGGCCACCCACGAGGTCACCGGGGTCAGCCCGCGGGAACCCCGGTTCCTGCCGGAGCGGGTGCTCGGGGTGAGCGTCTACTGGTGGCTGCTGCTGTCCGGGGTGCTCAACGCCGGCGGCGACAGCCGGGTGGCCCGGGGCATCCGCCGGCGCGGTGACGCGATCATCGGCCGGGAGCTGCACCGACTCCGGGACGACGGCGTCATCGGCTGGCGGACCGGGCGGGTGGTCGGCGCGGGGGGCGACCGGGTCCACCTGGACGACGGGCGGACCGAGCAGGTGTCCGCCGTGCTGTGGTGCACCGGCTTCCTGCCGGAGACCGGCTGGATCGACGTCCCGGGCGCGCTGGACGCCGACGGACTGCCGGTCCACCGCTGCGGGGCCTCACCGGTGGCCGGGCTGCACTGGATGGGGCTGCCGTGGCAGACCCGGGTCAACTCCTCGATCATCGACGGCGTCGACCGGGACGCCCGGCGCACCGCCCGCCGGATCGCCCGGAGCAGCGGCCGGTCCCGGCAGCGGGACGGAGACCGGCCCGGGGGATGAGATCCTCCCCGGGATGATCGACGTGGTCCCGGGTGGCCTCCTCCCCGAGGGCCTGACCCCCGAGGTGCTCGCGCTCGTGCTGCTCACCGCGTTGGCCGCCGGGTGGATCGACGCCGTCGTCGGTGGCGGCGGCCTCCTCCAGCTGCCCGCGCTGCTGCTGGTCCCGGGGATCAGCCCGGTCCAGGCCCTCGCGACGAACAAGCTGGCGTCGATCTTCGGCACCACGACGAGCGCCGTCACCTACCACCGCCGCGTGCACCCGGACCTGCGGACCGCCCTCCCGATGGCGGGGATCGCCCTGGCGTGCAGCTTCGCGGGGGCCTCGGTGGCCGCGGCGCTGCCCGCCAGTGTGTTCAAACCGGTCATCGTGGTCGCGCTCGTCGCGATCGCGGCGTTCACCGTGCTGCGTCCCGCCTTGGGGGAGGTGACCGCGCTGCGCCACAGCGGACGTCGCCACCACGGCGTCGCCGCGGCGACGGGCGCCGCGATCGGCTTCTACGACGGCATCCTGGGACCGGGCACCGGGTCGTTCCTCGTGTTCGCCATGGTGTCGCTGCTCGGGTACGACTTCCTCCACGCCAGCGCCAAGGCGAAGATCGTCAACGTCGCCACCAACCTGGGGGCGTTGCTCTTCTTCGTCCCCTACGGCGCGGTCTTCTGGGGCCTGGGGCTGCTGCTCGGCGCGGCCAACACGCTCGGGGCCTACCTCGGCGCGCGGACGGCGACCGCTCGGGGCAGCCGCTTCATCCGGGTCGTCTTCCTGGTCGTCGTCACCGCGTTGATCGGCCGGGTCGGCTGGGACGTCTGGACGGAGAACGTGCGCCCACTGCTGGGCTGAGGCCCTGGGCGGTCAGGCGCGCAGCGAGACCGTCTGACCGCGGCCGACGGCGCGGATCTCGCCCGGTGCCCGGCGGGCGGCCACCTCGGCGACGAAGTCGCCCAGCGGGCTCTTGAAGAGGCCGTAGTCGTCGTAGTGCACCGGCACGGTGACCGGGGGCGTCAGCAGCTCGACCAGGTCGGCGCCCTGCCGGGCGTCCATGGTGACCGTGATGCCGGCGACCTTGGTGCCGCCCAGGTGCGGGATCAGCACGTCCAGCGGTCCGCAGCGCTGCAGCACCTCGCCGAGCACCGGGCGGAACAGGCTGTCGCCGGTGACGTAGCCGCGCCAGGTCACCGTGCCGTCGCGCACCAGCTCCAGCACGCTGCCCATCACCTGCGGCAGCAGCCGGGCCAGCGGGCCGGGGCCGTGCACCCCGGGGACGCTGGTGATCCGCAGCGTGTCGCCGCCCTGACTGAGCTCGTGCGTCTGCCAGGGCCGCAGGTCCGAGGTCTGGGTGAAGCCCCGCTTCGCCAGGCAGCCGGCCGCCTCCGGGGTGGTCACCACCGGGGTCTCCTTGGGCAGCGACCGGGTGGCCACCCGGTCCCAGTGGTCGCCGTGCATGTGGCTGAGCAGGACGGCGTCCAGCGCCGGCAGCTGGGCGGGCACCAGCGCCGGGTCGGTCAGCCGCCGGCTGCGCAGCCCGTACCCCAGGTGTGCCCACTGGCCGCGGTGCAGGAAGTTCGGGTCGGTCAGCAGCGTGAACGGGCCCAGGCGCAGCAGCGTCGTGGCGGTGCCACCGAAGGTGAGCGTGACGTCGTCCCCGGGCACGGTCATGAGGAGCGGGATACCCGACTCCCCGCCGGGGATGCGCCGTTGGTCACCGGATGCTCTCTCCCGTCCCCGGAGGGTGCAATGGGTGACCAACGGCGTCGGTCTTCCCTGGCTGGTAGACACGGGGCGTGGCACAGCCCCGATCCGTCGACGAGTCCTTCCTCGCCCTCCCGTTGTCCGCGCTGGCCGATGCGGCGCTGACCCGGGCGGTCGACCTGGGCTGCGAGCACGCCGACCTGCGGGTCGAGCGGATCCGCACCCAGGCCGTCCGGCTGCGCGACGCCCGGCTGGAGGCGCTGGCCGACGGTGAGGACCTCGGTCTGGCGGTGCGCGTCGTGCACGAGGGCACCTGGGGCTTCGCCGCCGGCGTGGTGCTCACCGCCGCCGAGGCGGTCCGACTGGCCGAGGAGGCCGTCGCCGTCGCCGGAGTCTCCGCGGCGATGAACACCGACCGCGTCGAGCTGGCCCCCGAGCCGGTGTACGCCGACGGCGAGTGGGTGTCGGCCTACGACGTCGACCCGTTCGCCGTCCCGGACGCGGAGAAGACCGCCCTGCTGGTCGAGCTCTCCGAGGGGCTGCTGGCCGCCGACGGCGTCGAGCACGTGCAGAGCAGCGTCTCGCAGGTCAAGGAGCAGAAGTTCTACGCCGACACGGCCGGCACGCGCACCCACCAGCAGCGGGTCCGGGTGAACCCGGAGTTCACCGCGCTCACCGTCGACCGCACGACCGGCACCTTCGAGTCGATGCGGACGCTGGCCCCGCCGGTGGGGCGCGGCTGGGAGTACCTCACCGGCACCGGCTGGGACTGGCGGGCCGAGCTGGCCGAGCTCCCCGAGCTGCTGCGGGAGAAGGTCAAGGCGCCCTCCGTCGACCCGGGCCGCTACGACCTGGTCGTCGACCCGTCCAACCTGTGGCTGACCATCCACGAGTCGATCGGGCACGCCACCGAGCTGGACCGTGCGCTCGGCTACGAGGCCGCCTACGCCGGCACGTCCTTCGCGACCGTCGACAAGCTCGGCACGCTGCAGTACGGCTCGCCGCTGATGCACGTCACCGGCGACCGCACCGCCGAGCACGGCCTGTCCACCGTCGGGTGGGACGACGAGGGCGTCGCCGGCCAGCAGTGGGACCTGGTCCGCGACGGCGTGCTCGTCGGCTACCAGGTCGACCGCAACATGGCCCGGCTGCGCGGGATGGAGCGCTCCAACGGCTGCGCCTTCGCCGACTCCGCCGCCCACGTGCCGGTGCAGCGGATGGCGAACGTGTCGCTGCAGCCCGCCCCCGACGGCCCCTCGACCGAGGAGATCATCGGCGGGGTCGAGCGCGGCGTCTACGTCGTCGGGGACAACAGCTGGTCGATCGACATGCAGCGGTACAACTTCCAGTTCACCGGCCAGCGGTTCTACAAGATCGAGGGCGGCCGGCTGGCCGGCCAGCTCCGGGACGTCGCCTACCAGGCGACGACGACGGACTTCTGGGGCTCGATGACGGCGGTCGGCGGGCCGCAGACCCACGTGCTCGGCGGCGCCTTCAACTGCGGCAAGGCCCAGCCCGGTCAGGTCGCCCCGGTCAGCCACGGCTGCCCGACCGCGCTGTTCGAGAACACGACCATCCTCAACACGAAGCAGGAGGGTGGGCGATGAGCTCGCAGACCCCGCAGCAGCTCGTCGAGGCCGCGCTGGCGGCGTCCACGGTGGACGGGCAGATCACCTACGTCACCGACAGCTCGGAGGCCAACCTCCGCTGGGCGAGCAACAGCCTGACCACCAACGGCGCGATGCGCTCCCGGCAGGTCGTCGTCATCTCCTTCGTCGACGGCGGCGCCGGCATGGCCACCGGCACGGTGGCCCGGACCGGCACCCCGGACATCGCCGAGCTGGTGCGGATGAGCGAGCACGCGGCGCGGGACGCCGGGCCGGCCGAGGACGCGATGCCGCTGATCAGCGAGGCCCCCGCCGGGTCGGGCGACTGGGACGCCGAGGCGGCCACCACCTCCATCGACGTGTTCGCCGGCTTTGCGCCCGGACTGGGTGAGGCCTTCGCCGCCGCGCGCAGCCGCGAGGAGCTGCTCTTCGGGTTCGCCGAGCACCAGCTCGCCACCACCTACCTGGGCACCTCCACCGGCCTGCGGCTGCGGCACGACCAGCCCGCCGGGCGGGTCGAGCTGAACGGGAAGAGCACCGACTTCGGCCGGTCCGTCTGGGCCGGCGTCGGCACCCGCGACTTCACCGACGTCTCGGTGGCCGACCTCGCCGCCGAGGTGCAGCAGAAGATGGCCTGGTCGCAGCGGCGGGTCGAGCTGCCGGCCGGGCGGTACGAGACGCTGCTGCCGCCGTCCACGGTCAGCGACCTGATGATCCCGACCTACTGGGCGATGGAGGCCCGGGACGCCGACGAGGGCCGCAGCGTGTACGCCCGGGCCGGGGGCGGCAACCGGATCGGTGACCGGCTGGCGCAGCTCCCCCTGACCCTGCGCAGCGACCCGTACGCGCCCGGGCTGGAGACCGCGCCGTTCCAGGTGGTCGGCGGATCATCGGGGAGCGCCTCGGTGTTCGACAACGGCATGGCCACACCCGCCGTCGACTGGATCCGCGACGGCGTGCTGACCAACCTGATCCGGCCCCGGGCCTGGGCGCTGAAGACGACGGCACCGGCGACCGCGGCGGTGGACAACCTCGTCCTGGAGGACCCGAACGCCACCGCCACGCAGGCGGAGATGATCGCCCGCACCGAGCGCGGCCTGCTGCTGACCACGCTCTGGTACATCCGGGAGGTCGACCCGCAGACCCTGCTGGTCACCGGCCTGACCCGCGACGGCGTCTTCCTCGTGGAGGACGGCGAGGTGACCGGCGCGGTGAACAACTTCCGGTTCAACGAGTCCCCGGTCGACCTGCTGGGCCGGGCCACCGAGGCCAGCCGCAGCGTGCGGACCCTGCCGCGGGAGTGGAACGACTGGTTCACCCGGGCCTCGATGCCGATGCTCCGGGTCCCCGACTTCAACATGAGCTCGGTCAGCCCGGCCAGCTGACGGGCGACTCGTCCGGGCGGCCGGTGCGCCGCCCGGACGGTGTCAGTGCTCGCGGCGGTCGCGGCCCGTCTGGCCGGGGTCCGGGCTCGAGGTGGCGACCGCCGGGTCTATCGGGTCACCGGTCGGCTCGGGGCCCTGCGCGGCGGCGTCCGTGGAGGTGGGTTCGGTGGCCGGGTCGGAGCCGGCGGGTTCGGTCATGCCGGCCCGGTACCCGCGTGCGGGCCGGCCGGAACGGTCAGGGCGTGACGGGTCCGCGGCCGACGTCGTCCGGGTCCGGGGTGGGGAAGGCCGTCTCGGTCGGCGGCGCCGCCTCGGCGTCGTCCGAGCTCTGCTCGGGGGCGGCCGGCTCCTCTCCCTCGACGCCGAAGCCGTCGGCAGTCTGCGGTGCCCCCGCACCGGGGTCGGCGGCGGGGATTCCGTCGTCCGGGTTCGACGGGAAGGGGTCCAGCGGTGCGTTCATCGACATGGCCCGGCCCTACCCCGCTCCTCGTCGGTGGATGCACCGGCGCGTACGGCACGCGATCCCTGTGACGGTCGGGATGCGCGTGACTGGTGGGTGCACTGCGTCGTCGAAACCGCGTTTCATGCCCCGTTGTCACGGACATGAAACGCGGTTCATGTCTACTTCCCCACGAACGCCGACGACGACCCCCTGCCTCCCCGGCAGGACGGCGAGGGGAGCACCACATGACGTACCGCCAGAAGCCCTCGATCTTCCAGGTGGGCAAGGTCCACGACAACGGCCCGGCCGTGATCGTCTCCGGCTGGGGCCTGGGCATGTGCGCCTCGCTGTGCCGGTGCCACCGCAACCCGGAGGACGGTCAGCTCTCCCTCGCCGAGGACCAGGCCGGTGGCAGTCTCGGCCTGCGCAGCTTCACCGAGACCGGCGACTGCGACTGCTGCGAGGCCTGGTCGTCGACGGAGCTGTCCGCGATCCTGCGCGACATCGCCGCGGTCGAGGCCCTGGACGCCTCGGAGCCGGCCGCCGGCTGAGCTCCACCCGATCTGACCGAGCCGCCCACCGGGAAACCGGTGGGCGGCTCGCTGTCGTTCTCGGCCCGCACTCCGGGCGGCCCGTGTCGTGTCGTGCACGGGGGCACCGGCGCAGCCGTCGGCGCGCGGTGGGCGCCGTCGCTGATCGTCTCGTGCCGCCCGCGCGGGACGGGAGGGGCACGCGAGGCCTGTGGGACTGGGGTCGACTGTGGACCGATCGGTCCCGGCGCGCCGCGCCTCTTGACAAGAGCGCGATCTCCCTACCGTCCGTCGAGACGTGCACGGAGTCCCTCGCCCCTCCCCGGGCGGAACGTGCGCAGACGGAGGTCCAGTGAACCGATCGACCAACCGGCGGTGGACGCGCGCTGCCGCCCTCGCGCTGACCGTCGGCGCGGCCGTCGTCCTGACCCCGTCGATCGGCGCCGCCGCCCCGACCACCGCGGCCGAGGCCCGGAAGGCCGTCACCGACGCCGGGCTGGAGATCACCGCCCTGGACGAGCAGGTCCACGAGGCCGAGGCCGCCGCCGAACAGCAGCAGGCCGCCGCCGGCGCCGCCGCTGCCACGGCCGCCCAGGCGCAGGCACAGCTCGTCGCGCTGGAGCCGCAGCTGCGGGCGATCGCCCAGACCGGGTACGTCGGCACCACCCGCGGCCGGCTCGCCGCCTTCCTGACCAGCGGCTCGGCCGACGACCTGATCCAGCAGATGAACACCCTCGACCAGCTGGCCACGCACGCCGACGCCATCGTCGCCACGGCCGCCACCGCCCGGACCGCCGCCGAGCAGGCACAGCAGGAGGCCACCGCTGCCGCGGCGGCCGCCACGGCGGCGGAGGCCGAACTGCGGGCGCAGAAGGAGCAGCTGGAGGGCGAGCTCGCCGGCTACCAGGCCGACCTCGCCCGGCTGTCGGCCGCCGACCAGGTGCGGGTGCACAACGTCATCTCCGGGCCCGAGGTCGCCGCCCCCGCCCCCGCGCCGGCCCCCACCGCGGCCGCCGGGGTCGCCGTGCAGACCGCGCTCGCCCAGATCGGCGACATGTACGGCATCGGCGCCGAGGGCCCGGACTCCTTCGACTGCTCCGGCCTCACCCAGTACGCCTACGCCGCGGCCGGCATCTCGCTGCCGCACTCCAGCCGCGCCCAGTCACAGCTGGGCGTCGCCGTCTCGCGGGCCGACCTGCAGCCCGGCGACCTGGTCTTCTTCTACTCGCCGATCAGCCACGTGGGCATGTACATCGGCAACGGCCAGATGGTGCACGCCAGCGTCTCCGGCCGGCCGGTCGCGGTCACCAGCGTGGACAAGGGCGGCTACGTCAGCGCCCGCCGCGTCACCGGCTGAGGAAGGACCCCGCTGCCCCCACCGCTCGCGAGCTCGCGGCGGGCCCCTGCAGCGGGGCCGGGGCTCAGTCGTGGAAGCGGCGGCCCTCGGCGAGCAGCTGGACGCAGGCCGCGATCCGCTTCGCCCGGGTCTGTGGGGTCGCCGCGGTGTGCACCCGCCACAGGACGGCGTACCGGTTCGCCCCGTCCAGCCCGGCGAACGCCTCGGCGGCCCCGGGTTCAGCGGCCAGCGCGGCGGTCAGGTCCTCGGGCACGGTGATGGTGGCGGGCCCGGCGTAGGCCCGGTCCCAGCGGCCGTCGGCCTGCGCGGCCGCCACCGCGGCCAGCCCCGCCGGGCGCATCCGCCCCTCCGCGGTCAGCCGGGCCACCGACTGCACGTTCTTCTGCGACCAGACGCTCTTGGGTCGCCGCGGCGTGTACCGGACGGTGAACCAGTCGTCGTCCACCCGGTTGGCCCGGCCGTCGATCCAGCCGTGGCACAGCGCCACCTCGACCGCCTCGGCCGCGGTCAGCGACGGGATGCCCGCCGACTTCTTGGCGACTCTGAGGAACAGCCCCGGCGCCCGGTCGTGCTCGGCGGCCAGCCAGGCGTCGAAGTCGGCGGCGGTGGCGAAGGCCCGGGTCTCGAACGTGCTCTCGTCGGCCACGCCGGTCATCGTCCGCAGCCCGGCCTGCGCCGTCCAGGGGGCCCGGCGTGCGGTTTGTCCGGGCGACCGGTCGGCTACCGCAGGGCGGACGGCGCTCAGCAGGGGCGCCGCGACGACGACGGGACGACCGATGGCACGGGCACCTGGTCCCACCGCCCTGTGGCTGGTGCGGCACGGCGAGAGCGTGGGCAACCTGGCCGACGCGCAGGCACACGAGACCGGGTCGGGCCGGCTGGAGCTCGACGTCCGCGACCCCGACGTCCCGCTGTCGGACACCGGCGAGCGCCAGGCCGACGCCCTCGGTGCGTGGCTGGCGGGACTGCCGGCGGACGAGCGCCCGACCACGGTGCTCAGCTCGCCGTTCACCCGGGCGGCCGAGACGGCCCGGCGGGCGGTGGCGGCCAGCGGACTGGACCTGACCGTCCGGCACGACGAGCGGCTGCGGGAACGGGACTTCGGCGTCTTCGACGGCATGACCAAGCACGGCATCCGGGAGGAGCACCCCGACGAGGCCAGCCGCCGTGAGCTGCTCGGCAAGTTCTACTACCGGCCCCCGGGCGGGGAGAGCTGGGCCGACGTCGCCCTGCGGGTGCGCAGCCTGCTGGCCACCGAGGCGCTGCGGCACGACGGTGAGCGGCTGCTCTGCGTCTCGCACCAGGCCGTGATCATGGTGTTCCGGTACGTGCTGGAGGAGCTCTCCGAGCAGGAGCTGCTGGACATCGACCGGGCCGAACAGGTCGCCAACACCTCCGTGACCCGCTACGAGTCGGCCCACGGCGGGCAGTTCCGGCTGGCGGGGTTCAACGACGTCGACCACCTGGACGACGCCGACCCGGCGGGCGGCGCGCCCGTGACCGAGGAGACCGATGTCCCGACCCCGGCCTGACCACACCCTGGTCAGTCCCCAGGTGCTCCGCGACTGGCGGCTGCCCGAGCCGACCGGCGGCAAGGAGGCCCGCGGCTCGATCCTGGTCGTCGGCGGGAGCACGGAGACCGTGGGTGCGGTGCTGCTGGCCGCCGAGGCCGCGCTGCGGTCGGGCGCCGGCAAGCTCCAGGTCGTGGTGCCCTCGAAGGTCGCCCCGCACGTGTCGATCTCGCTGCCCGAGGCGCTCGTCCGCGGCGTGCCGTCGACCGAGGCCGGCGCCATCCAGGGCTCCTCGGCCGAGCTGCTCCTGGACCTGGCCCGAGAGGCCTCCGCGGTGCTGATCGGGCCGGGCATGGCCGACGAGCCGGAGACCCGGCGCCTGGTCGAGGAGCTGCTGCCCGAACTGCAGGGGCCGGTCGCCCTGGACGCGCTCGGGCTGGCCGCCGTCACCGCCGACCCGGCCTGCCTGCACCACCTGGGCGGGAACGTGGTGCTCACCCCGAACCCCTCCGAGCTGGCGATCGCGTTGCACGTGGGACAACGAGAGCTGGACGACGACCTGGCGGGCGCCGCCGGGCGGCTGGCCGAGCAGGCCCACGCCGTCGTCGCGCTGGGCGGGGCGACCAACTGGACCGCGACGCCCGACGGCCGGCTCTGGGCGGACGAGAGCGGCGGCGCCGGGCTCGGGGTCTCCGGCTCCGGTGACGTGCGGGCCGGGATCGTCGCCGGGCTGCTGGCCCGCGGTGCGGAGCCCGCCCAGGCAGCCGTGTGGGCGGCGCACGTGCACGGCCGGGCCGGTGAGCGGCTGGCCGCGACGGTCGGGCGGCTGGGCTTCCTGGCCCGGGAGCTGCCGCCGGAGATCCCCCGGGTGATGGCCGAGGTCGACCTCTGACCTGGGCATCGGCCAGGCTGACCGCATGAGCGGAGCGGTGGACGGCGTCCGGGCGGCAGAGGTCTACGAGGCGACGCTGCAGCCGCGCCCCGGTGGGCGGGTGCTGCGCGGTGCGCGGCTGGCGGCGGCGTTCGTGGCCGAGCTGGCCTGGGGGCTGATCCCCGGGCCGTCCCTGCACGACGTGGTGGTCACCCGTCGGGCCGACGGCGACGAGGTGGTCCGGGTGTCCGCCGGTGATCCAAGCGTGCCCGGCGACATGCTCGCCCTGGTCCGGCGTCAGCTCGGCGAGCTCTCCCCGGCGGCCTTCCTCGCCGAGTGGGGCGCCGACGACCCGGTGTGATCTGCTGCGCCCAGCAGCGGGAACCGCCCGCGACCTCGGTGAGGAGTGCAGCAACGTGGCTGACAGCTACATCGGTGAACTGGACTTCGGCGCCCCGGAGATCGACGAGCAGGCCTTTGTCGCCCCCACGGCCGTCGTCGTCGGCAAGGTGATCATGGGCCCGCGCGCCAGCATCTGGTACGGCGCCATCGCCCGGGCCGACTCGGAGGTCATCGAGATCGGTGCGGACTCCAACGTCCAGGACGGCTCCACCCTGCACAGCGACCCCGGGCACCCGCTGGTGATCGGCCGTCGCGTGACCGTCGGCCACAACGTCGTGCTGCACGGCGCCCGGGTCGACGACGACGTGCTGGTGGGCATGGGCAGCACCGTGCTCAACGGGGCGCACATCGGCTCCGGCTCGATCGTCGCCGCCGGCGCGGTGGTCATGCAGGGCGCGCAGATCCCGCCGAACTCCCTGGTCGCCGGGGTGCCGGCCAAGGTGCGCCGGGAGACCACCGAGGACGACCGGACGGCGATCGCGCTGAACGCGAAGAGCTACACCGACCGACTCGACCAGCACCGCGCCGTCCGGCGGGTGCAGCAGGCGGGCTGAGCCGGTGAGCGCCGAGGAGCTGCGCCGGCAGGTCGCCTGGACCGTGGAGGACCCCTCGCCCGCCCGGCGGGCCGGTCGGGTGCTCAGCGGGGTCGCCCACCTGGTCTCCACCGTGGTGACCTTCGGGGCGGACGCCGCGATCGGGGCCCGGCGCCCGGGCTGGACCGTGCCGAGGGGCCCGGACGACTACCTGGACCTGGGGTCGCTGACCCTGCGCATGCCCGGCTCCGGCCCGGCCGAGCCGGTGCAGGCCACGCGGACCGGTGTCTGGGCCACCCCGGCGGGCAGGCCGCCGCGCCGGTTGCCGGTGGAGGCGTGGCGGGTGGTCGAGGCGGTGCCCGGCACCGGCTCGGGTCGGCCTCGGCACCCGGAGGCGGAGTGGCGGCTGGTGCTGAGCGACGGCTCGACCCGGGGGTCGCTGACCGGCGCCTGGCTGGCCCTCGCCTGGATCGGGCACCTGGCCGGCTGGTCCGAGCCGGTGGCGGCGCCGGGACACGGATGAGCGCCGGGTCGTTCGAGGAGTTCGTCGCCGCGGTGTCGACGGCGTCCTTCCGCACGGCCCACCTGCTCACCGGTGAGCGCCGGGCCGCCGAGGACCTGCAGCAGGAGGCGTTGATCGCCGTCCACCGCCGCTGGGACCGGTTCGCCGACCGGACGGAGGCGCTGACCGCCGTCCGGCGGGAGCTGGTGGCCGCGCACGTGGGCCGGCGGTGGAGCCGGGTGGGCGAGTCGTTCGCCCACTCCCCGTTGTTCGTCGGCGCCGCCGGTGTCCCCGGCTTCGCCCCGGCGAGGCCGGACCCTGTCCCGCAGGACGAGACCGCCGCCGCGCTGGCGCACCTGTCCCCGGTGGAGCGGGCGGCGGTCGTGCTCCGGCACGGCACGGGGCTCCCGGAAGATCAGGCCGCCGATGCGCTCGGTGCCTCGGCGGACGACGTCCGGGCGCTGGTCGAACGGGCGCTGGACCAGCTCGGCGAGGTCCTCGGGGTGGACGGCACGCAGGCCGCGGCGCGGGTGCGCGAGCTGGCCGCGCGCCCCCCCGCCGCCCCCGACGGCGTCCACGCCCGGGTGCTGGACGGCGAGCGGGCGCAGCAGCGTCACCGGGCCGGGCTGATCGCCCTGGCGGGGTTCCTCGTCCTCGTCGTCCTGCTGGTGCTGGTGCTGGTCACCGGGTGACGGAGGAACCCCGCGCGGGCGTCAGTTGCGGATCGACGCCGTCAGCGGGCAGACGAACGGGTCGCGCTCGCCGAGCCCGACGCGGTTGAGGTACTGGACGACGATCCGGTAGGAGCCCACCAGCGACGTCTCGGTGTAGCTGATCCCGTGCTCGGCGCAGTGCGCGCGGACCATCGGCTGGACCTTCTTCAGGTTCGGCCGCGGCATGCTCGGGAACAGGTGGTGCTCGATCTGGTAGTTCAGGCCGCCCATCATGAAGTCGGTGACGCGGCCGCCCTTGATGTTGCGCGACATGAGCACCTGGCGGCGCAGGAAGTCGACCTTGGCGTTCTTCGGGACGATCGGCATGCCCTTGTGGTTGGGCGCGAACGAACCACCCAGCAGCAGGCCGAACACGGCCTGCTGGACCAGGATGAAGGCCACGGCCAGCAGCGGCGACATGATCAGGAAGACCGCGGCGACGAAGAGCCCGAGCCGGACCGCGATGATCGCGATCTCCAGCCGGCGGTGCGGCATCGTCTTCTCCCGGGCCAGCGTCGCGACGCTGTTGGCGTGCAGGGCCGCGCCCTCGAAGCACAGCAGCGGGAAGAACGCCCAGCCCTGGTGCCGGGTCCACCAGCCGCGCAGGCCGGTCATCCGGTCCTCGGCGTCGTCCGGGGTGAAGGCCAGGACCGCGGACTCGATGTCGGGGTCCTTGCCCATCTGGTTCGGGGCGTTGTGGTGCTTGTTGTGCTTCTGCATCCACCAGCCGTAGCCGATGCCGGCGAAGCCGCAGGAGAGCACCCGGGAGCTCCACTCGTTGGCCCGGTGCGAGCCGAAGGCCTGCCGGTGCGCCGTGTCGTGGCCCAGGAAGCCGAACTGGGTGCACACCAGCGAGAGGACGACGGCCAGGCCCAGCTGCCACCAGGAGTCGCCCAGCGCCACGATCGCGACCCAGACCCCGGCGAAGGCGGCCACGGTCAGCGCGATGGCGACCACGTAGTACGGGCGGCGGCGGTTCAGCAGCCCGGCGTCCTTCACCTGCTGGGAGAGCGCGGCGTAGACGCTGACCTGGCGGTCGCGGGGGCGCTCGGAGCGGGGCTGCCGAGCGGGGGGAGGCGTGGAGCCCTCCAGGGTGGTTGCGGTCATCTGCTCTCTCAGAGTGGGGTCCCGGGCTGCTCCGGGTGGTGCCGGGCGACCGGCGACGACGGGGGACCGCGCTACGTCTGGCTGGAGCACCGCGTGCCGCCGACGGTAGGCGACGGAGCCCTCCTGTGCCATGCCGGTCCGGCGAGGTGCTACGTGCGGGGCTGCCGGACACGCCGCCCCACGGGCAGACTCGCCGGCGTGCGGGTGGCGATCAGGGTGCGGCCGGGGGCATCGCGCACCGGGGTCGGGGGCGAGCACGACGGCGCCCTCGTCGTCCGGGTGTCGGCGCGGGCCGTCGATGGCAAGGCCACCGCGGCGGCGCTGGCTGCGGTCGCCGCCGCGTTCGGCGTCCGCAGGTCCGCGGTCACGTTGGTCTCCGGTGCCACGGCCCGCTCGAAGGTGGTCGACGTGGACGGCGGCACGGACGACGCACTCCGGGAGCTGCTGGCCCGCTGAGGCCCACGCCGGCCATCACGCCGGGGGCCAAAATCGCGACTTTGGCCCCTCGGAGGAGGCTGTCGGGGTGCGCGCGCTGGTGTTCGAGGAGTTCGGTGGTCCGCTGACGGTCCGGGCGGTGCCCGACCCCGCGCCCGGCCGGGACGGCGTCGTCGTCCGGGTGGGCGCCAGCGGGATCTGCCGCAGCGACTGGCACGGCTGGTCCGGCCACGACCCCGACGTCGTCCTGCCGCACGTGCCCGGCCACGAGCTGGCCGGCATCGTGGCCGCGGTCGGCGACCGGGTGCGGAACTGGTCGGTGGGCGACCGGGTCACCGTGCCGTTCGTCTGCGCGTGCGGGCACTGCGGGCCGTGCCGGGACGGCGCCGGGCAGGTCTGCGTGAACCAGACCCAGCCCGGGTTCACGCACTGGGGCTCGCTGGCCGAGTTCGTCGCCCTGGACGCCGCCGACGTCAACCTGGTCGCGCTGCCCGACGACATGCCGTTCGCCACCGCGGCCGGGCTGGGCTGCCGGTTCGCCACCGCCTTCCGGGCCGTCACCGGGGTGGGGCGGGTGCGGCCCGGGGAGTGGGTGGCGGTGCACGGCTGCGGCGGTGTGGGGCTGTCCGCGGTCCAGGTGGCGGTGGCCGCCGGCGCCCGGGTGGTGGCCGTCGACGTGGCACCCGGGGCGCTGGAGCTGGCCCGGGCCTGCGGGGCCGAGCACACGGTGGACGGCGCCGGGGACGTGCCGGCCGCGGTCGCCGAGCTGACCGGTGGCGGTGCACACGTCTCGCTGGACGCCCTCGGCGCGGCGGTGACCTGCCTGAACTCGATCCGCAGCCTCCGGCCGCGGGGGCGGCACGTCCAGGTCGGGCTGCTGCCACCCGCGCTCGGCCGCCCGGAGATCCCGATGGACCGGGTGATCGCCGGTGAGCTCGCCCTGCTGGGCAGCCACGGCATGGCCGCGGCCGACTACCCGGCCATGCTCTCGCTGATCACGGCCGGCCGGCTGCGCCCGGACCTGCTGGTCACCCGCGAGCTCGGCCTGGACGACGCCGGTGCGGCGCTGGTCGCCGTGGGCCGGGACCCGGGGATCGCCGTGGTCACCTCGTTCTGAGGGATCAATCGGTCGGGTCCGCCGTCGTCTCGACCTCCGTGGTGCCGGTCGGCTCGGAGTCCGTCGTCTCCTGCTCCGTCTCCTGCTCCGTCGTCTCGCTGGTGGGCGACGGGGTCCGGGTCGGCGTCGGGGTGGGGGTCGGGGTGCGGGGAGTCGTCGTGCGGGACGGCGTGCTCACGGGCTCCTCGTCCTCCTCGTCGTCCGGCGGCACCGGGCTGGTCGGCACAACTGGGACGGGCGTCTCCGGCGTCGGGGGCGTCGTCGGCTCGTCGCACTCCACGACGGTGCAGGGCACCTCGAGTATCTCGCCGTCGGAGGTGGTGATGGTCCTCGTCCCGCTGTCCGGTCGGGGCAGGACGAGGTTCAGCACGAACAGCACCACGAACAGGCCCCCGAGCACGAGGCTCGAGGTGCGGAACCGCCCGATGTGCGCGGGCACCGAACTCGGCCAGCCCGGTGAGCGCCGGGTGGCCGGGGCGGCGTGCGCCGGTGGCTCGGCGGTGGTCTGTGGCAGCACCTTGGTGGGCTGGTCGTCCGATGACGTGCTCATGCGGCGCCTCCGCTCCGTGCCCGGTCCTCGGCCAGTGCCTCGTCCTGGATGCTCACGCCGTCCTGGACGGTGGTGGCCCGCACCGACACCCCCTCGCGGGACAGTGCCAGCGCCACCCGGGCCCGGAGGTCGCGGCCCACGTCGAACTGCTTGCCGGGCAGCGTACGGGCGACGACCCGCAGGTTGACCTCGTCCAGGGAGAGGCTCTCCACACCCATCACGCTGGGCTCGTCGAGCAGCAGCTTGTGCAGCCGCGGGTCGGCGAAGGCGCGTTGCCCGACCTCCCGCAGCACCTCCTGCACCCGCGTCACGTCCGCGCTCGCCGGCACCGGCACGTCGACGACGGCCCGGGCCCAGTCGCGCGAGAGGTTGGTCACCTTGACGATCTGCCCGTTGGGCACGATCACCACCTCCCCGTCGACCGAGCGCACCCGGGTGATCCGAAGCGTGACGTCCTCGACCGTCCCGGAGGCGGGTTCCATGCCGCCGACCACCTGGATGGAGACGACGTCGCCGAAGCCGTACTGCCGCTCGGTGATCAGGAAGAAGCCGGCCAGCACGTCGCCGACGACCCGCTGGGCGCCGAAGCCCAGCCCGACGCCGAGCACGGTGGCCGGGGCGACCAGGCCGGTGACCGGCAGTCCGAGCCGGTCGAGCGCGAAGATGACCGCGATCGACCAGATCAGCACGATCGCCGCCCAGGTCAGCACCTGGGTCAGCGAGTGCCGGTGCTTGGCCGCCTCGGAGCGCACGAGGGCGTCGGAGTCGGTCGCGGCAGCGTCGATCCGGTCGGTGATCGTGTTGCCGGCCCAGCTGATCAGCCGGGCCAGCAGCAGGGCGCCCAGCACGATCAGGAGCGCGTCGAGGGCGGGCCCGCGCAGCCAGTAGAGGAAGTCGGTGACCGGTCCGGCGGCGAGCACGTTCATCGACGCCCAGTGTGGCCGGTCGAGCTGTGTGTCGGCCGCCTGGGTGGTGTGCGGGTGTCGAGTGGGACTGCAGAGCACGAGGGTGCAGGATTTGCATCCTGCCCCGACTGCACCGACCGTGGATCTCTGCAACCAGCTGTCCACGCAGCGAGAACCGCGCTGGACCTGCGCACCGACCTGGAGGGGAGGGGCGCCGAGCAGGCGCCGCACCACGTGACGAAGCCATCGAACGACCCACCCGGTCAGCCTTTGCCCGGCTCGACCAGCGCCGCCGTGACCCACGGTCACGACGAGACCGCGGCCCCCGACGCCACGCCGTCCGGCCAGACGATCGACGAGGTGCTCGACCCCGACGTCCCCAGCGAGACCCACCCGGCGATCGCCCAGCCGCCGTCCCAGGAGCACGACCGGCGCCCGCAGCTGGACCGGACGGTCTTCGGCGTCGCCGCCGTCGTCTCCTTGGCCTTCCTGGCCTGGGGCTTCCTGAGCCCCACCGGGCTGGGCTCGGCCAGCGGCAGCGCCCTCGGCTGGATCGAGGGCAACCTCGGCTGGTTCTTCGTGCTGCTCGCCTCCGCCGTGGTGATCTTCGTGCTCTGGATCGCGGCCAGCGCCTACGGCCGCATCCCGCTCGGTGCGGACGGCGAACGGCCGGAGTTCCGGACGATCAGCTGGATCGCGATGATGTTCAGCGCCGGCATGGGCATCGGCTTGATGTTCTTCGGCGTCGCCGAGCCGCTGTCGCACTACGTGTCCCCGCCGCCGGGCACCGTCGACGCCGGGACCAACGAGGCCGTCACCACGGCCTTGGCCACCACGCTGTTCCACTGGACGCTGCACCCGTGGGCGCTGTACGCGCTGGTCGGGCTGGCGGTCGCGTACGGCACCTACCGTCGCGGCCGCGGCCAGCTGCTGTCCTCCGTGTTCACCTCGCTGTTCGGTCGTGGCGTGGCGGAGGGCCCGGCCGGCAAGGTGATCGACGTCCTGGCCATCTTCGCCACGCTCTTCGGCACGGCCGCCTCCCTCGGGCTCGGCGCCCTGCAGATCGGCAGCGGGCTGGAGATCCTCGGCTGGCTCGGCCCGGTCGGCAACGCGGCCACCGTCGGCATCATCGCGGTGCTGACCGCGGCGTTCGTGGCCTCCGCCTTCTCCGGCATCGCCCGCGGCATCCAGTGGCTGTCCAACATCAACGTCGTCCTGGCGTTCGTGCTCGCGATCTTCGTGTTCGTGGTGGGCCCCACGGTCTTCATCCTCAACCTGGTGCCGACCGCGCTGGGCTCCTACCTGGCCGACCTCCCCGAGCTGGCCGCCCGCACGAACGCCTCCGGCGGCGATGCCGTGGCCGAGTGGCTGTCGGGCTGGACGGTCTTCTACTGGGCCTGGTGGATCTCCTGGACGCCGTTCGTCGGCGTCTTCCTCGCCCGGATCAGCCGGGGCCGGACGATCCGGGAGTTCATCACCGGCGTGCTCCTGGTGCCCAGCGTCGTGACGCTGTTCTGGTTCGCCGTCTTCGGTGGTGCCGGGATCGACGCCCAGCGGGAGGGTCAGGACCTGGCCGGCCAGGCGACGCCCGAGGGGCAGTTGTTCAGCCTGCTCCAGGAACTGCCGATCCCCACGATCACCAGCGTCATCGTGATGCTGCTGGTCGGGATCTTCTTCGTCACCGGTGCGGACTCCGCCTCGATCGTGATGGCCTCGCTGTCCGAGCGCGGCACCCGTGAGCCGACCTCGAAGATGGTCGTCTTCTGGGGGCTGCTGACCGGTGGTGTCGCCGCCGTGATGCTGCTCGTCGGTGGTGACGAGGCGCTGCAGGGGCTGCGGAACCTGACGATCATCGGCGCGCTGCCGTTCGCGGTCGTGATGATCGGGCTGGCGGTCGCGCTGACCAAGGACCTGCGCTCGGATCCGATGGTGCTGCGCCGGGCCTACGCCAGCGAGGCGGTCGAGGCCGCGGTCGTCGACGGGATCACCCGGCACGGCGACGACTTCGAGCTGGTCGTGCGCCAGAGCCCCGACGGCACCACCGAGGCGCACCCCGAGCCCACCCAGCCCAAGCCGCGCTGATCACGGTGGCGACCCGCCGGCGCACGCCGGCGGGTCGCCACCGGGCCCTTCAGCTGCGGAGGCGGCGGATCGGGATCACCATCGGGGTGCCGGTCACCGGGTCGGGGAGCACCCGGGCCTCGAGCTCGAAGACGTCGGCCAGCAGCTGCTCGGTGAGCACCTCCTGCGGGGTGCCCGAGGCGACCAGGACGCCGTCCTTCATCGCCACCAGTCGCTTGGCGTACCGGGCGGCCAGGTTCAGGTCGTGCAGCACCACCACCACCGTGCGCCCCTTCTCCGCGTGCAGCCGGCTCACCAGCTCCAGCACGTCGACCTGGTGGGCGAGGTCGAGGTAGGTCGTCGGCTCGTCGAGCAGCAGCAGGTCGGTGCCCTGGGCCAACGCCATGGAGATCCAGGCCCGCTGCCGCTGCCCCCCGGACAGTGCGTCGACCGGGGAGTCGGCGTGCTCGGCCATGTCGGTCCAGCTCAACGCCTCGGTGACCACGGCCTCGTCGTCGGAGGACCACTGCCGCAGCCAGCTCTGGTGCGGGTGCCGCCCCCGGGCGACCAGGTCGGCGACGGTGAGCCCCTCCGGCGCCAGCGGCGTCTGCGGCAGCAGGCCCAGCACCTTGGCGACCTCACGGGTCGGGGTGTCGGTGATCGCCCGGCCGTCGAGCAGCACGGTGCCCGAGGTGGGGCGCAGCAGCCTCCCCAGCGCCTTCAGCACGGTGGACTTGCCGCAGCCGTTGGGGCCGACGATCGCGGTGAACGACCCGTCGAGGAGCTGGAGGTCCAGGTCGTCGACGACCACCTTGTCGCCGTAGGCCAGCCGGACGCCCTCGGCGGCCAGCCGGACCGCCGGGGGCTGCCCGAGGCCGGTGGGGGAGTGGGTGCGGGAGTCGGTCACGGTCACAGGGTCGATCGCCGCCTTCCGCGGACGAGGAGCCAGAGCAGGTACGGGGCGCCGACGATCGCGGTGATCACGCCGACGGGGAAGGACTCGGGCAGCACGGTGCGGGCCACCAGGTCGCTGCTGACCAGCAACAGTGCGCCCAGCAGGGCGGAGGTGACCAGCGGCGGGCGGGAGCCGGCGGTCAGCCGGACGGCGATCTGCGGGACGACGAGGGCGACGAACTGGATCGGCCCGGCCGCCGCGACGGCGAACGCGGCCAGGCAGACCGCGACCACCACGACGACGCCCTGGGCGAGCGGGACGCGCACGCCGAGCGCCCGCGCCGTCTCGTCCCCGTACTGGAGGACGCCGAGCACCCGGCTGAGCGCGAGGGCCGCTGGGATCAGCACCAGGAGCGACAGGGCGAGGGGCAGCGCCTGCTCCCAGCCGCGCCCGTTCAGGGACCCGGTGATCCACACGTTGGCGGCGGCGGCGTCCCAGATGGCGCTGCGGGTGAGCAGGTAGTTGACGATCGCGTGGGCCATCGCGGACAGCGCGATGCCGATGAGGACCAGCCGGTAGCCGTCGACCCCCTGCCGCCAGGCGAGCCCGAAGACGAGGAAGGCCACCACCATGCCGCCGAGCAGGGCCGCGGCGGGGACGCCGACCCCGCCGAGCACCCCGGTGGCGGTGGTGCCGGCGCCGCCCAGCACGATCACGCTCACCGCGCCGATCGAGGCCCCGCCGGTGACGCCCAGGATGTCGGGGCTGGCGAGCGGGTTGCGGGCGAAGGTCTGGATGAGCGCGCCGGACAGGCCGAGGGCCACCCCGACGAGCACGGCCACCGCGATCCGGGGCGCGCGCAGCTCCAGCACGACCAGCCGCTGGGTCTCGTCGCCCAGCCCGACCAGGGTGCCGAGCACGTCGACCACGCCGATCGGGTAGTCGCCGCGCCCGAGACTGACCGCGGCGGCCAGCACCAGGACCAGGAAGACCGCGATCGGCACCAGCACGTCGCGCACCCGGTAGGTGGCGGAGACGCGGCCGACCCGCAGCAGCCGGCGGTTCCGGGAGCGGGGGGCGCTGGCCCGGGTGGGCGCCGTGGTGGGCGCTGTGGTGCTCACAGCTGCACCAGCCGTCGGCGGCGGATCAGTGCGATGAAGAACGGCGCGCCGACGACGGCCAGCACGATGCCGACCTGCAGCTCACCCGGCCGGGCCAGGACCCGGCCCAGCACGTCGGCCAGCAGCAGGAACACCACGCCGAGCAGCGCGGAGTACGGGACGAGCCAGCGGTGGTCGGGTCCGGTGATCGCCCGGGCGACGTGCGGCACCACCAGCCCGACGAAGGCGATCGGGCCGCAGGCGGCGGTGGCGGCCCCGGTGAGCAGGGTGATCGCACCCAGCCCGACCACCCGGGCCAGCCAGATCCGCTGGCCCAGGCCCCGGGCGACGTCCTCCCCGAGGCCCAGCAGGTTCAGCGCCGGGGCGTTGACCATGGCGAGCACCAGGCCGAGCACGATGAACGGGGCGACCTGGACGAGGACCTCGGCGTCCCGCCCGGCCAGCGCACCCACCACCCAGAACCGGTAGGCGTCCAGCGCGGTGGTCTCGCGGATCGTGACGGCCTGTACCAGGGCGTAGAGCAGGTAGCTGATGGCCGCCCCCGCGAGCGCCAGGCTCACCGGGCTGGGCGCCCCCCGGCCCGCGGAGGCGATCATGAAGACCGCCACGCTGCCCAGCATCGCGCCGGCGAAGGCGAACCAGACGTATCCGCCGGCCGTGGTGATGCCGAGCAGCCAGATCGAGAGGACGACGGCGAACGACGCGCCCGCGGTGACGCCGAGGAGGCCGGGATCGCCCAGCGGGTTGCGGGTGTGGCCCTGCATCAGCGCACCGGAGACGGCCAGCGCGGAGCCGGCCAGGACGCCCAGCAGGGTCCGGGGCACCCGCAGCTCGCGGATGATGACCGTCTCGTCGCCGGGGGTGCTCGGGTCCAGCAGGGCCTGCCACACGGTGCCGAGGCCGATCGGCCTCGTCCCGACGGTGATGCTGAGCACGCAGACCGCCACGACGACGGCCAGCAGCAGCCACAGCCCCAGCACCCGCGGGGCCATGCCCTGCAGCAGTCCTCGGCGCGGAGGCTGCGGGCTCACCTCCGGAGTCGGCCGGGTGGCCGTGCGGTGCACCACGAGCGGCTCCTGGGGACGGCGGTGGGCCGGGTCCCCGGCCGGCAGGTGAGGCTCACCTTACTCAGCTCCCAGGATCCCGCCACGGCCCCGTGCCCAGGCTCGCCCCGAGCCGGCGTGGGGGACGGGGGTCCTCCCTCAGCGGGGGGCGATGCCGGTGACGACGAGGTCGGCGAGCTCCCGGTAGGCGGCGGCGTCGTCCAGCCCGGTGGTGGCCGTGACCTCGCCGCGGTGGATGGCGCTCATCACCGAGGCCACCGCGACGCCCACGAAGGAGGCGTGCACCGGGCGGACGGTGCCGGCGGCGACGCCCTCGCTCACCAGCTGCTGGACGCGGGCCGCGGCGGAGTGGGTGTTGCGCTGGTAGATCTCCCGGGCCGGGGAGAAGGCGGCCAGGTCGGCGAAGAACGCGGGAGAGGCCGGCTGCAGCTGCTCGGCGACCGCGAGCAGGTAGGCGGTGATCCGTTCGCGGTGGTCGTGCGGCTCGGCGGCCCGCTGCTCCACCGCTGTCGTCGCGCGCTGGAAGAAGCGCTTCACCACGGCGACGACCAGCTGTTCCTTGCTCGCGGCCAGCCCGTAGAGGGTGCTCTTGGAGCAGCGCAGCCGGCGGGCCAGCTCGTCGAGGGTGAAGGTGGCGAACCCCTCGGCCAGGAAGACCGCGACCAGCTCGTCCAGCAGCTCCTCGCGACGCCCCTGGGTGCGGGCGCCGCGGCTCTCCAGTGACGTCATCGACCCTCCTCGGCAGCACCGGACCGTAACAACGGGCAGCGGTTGAGTACGGGCGGGAGTACTGCGTAACGTCCGGGAGTACCGCAACCCGGTCGGGACGGCGCCGTCCCGACCTCCCTGGAGGTCACCGTGCCCGTCCGTCGCCTGGTCCCCACGCAGGAGGCCGCCGACCTGCTCGAGCTCACCCGGCAGCTGGCCCGGGACGAGCTCGCCCCCCGGGCCGCCGCGGCGGAGGCGGCAGAGGAGTTCCCCCGCGACGTCTTCCGCACGTTGGGCCGGGCCGGGCTGCTGGGGCTCCCCTACGCCGAGGAGCTGGGCGGCGGCGGGCAGCCCTACGAGGTGTACCTGCAGGTGCTCGAGGAGATCGCGGCCGCCTGGGCCAGCGTGGGTGTCGGGGTGAGCGTGCACGGGCTGTCCTGCTTCGGGCTGGCCACCCGGGGCACGCAAGCGCAGCAGGAGTGGTTGCCGGAGATGCTCGGCGGCGAGCTGCTCGGCGCCTACTGCCTCTCCGAGCCGCACGCAGGCTCCGACCCGGCGGCGATGCGCACCCGGGCCGTGCGGGACGGCGACTCGTACGTCCTCACCGGGGAGAAGGCCTGGACCACCCACGGCGGGCACGCGGACTTCTACAAGGTCATGGCCCGCACCTCCGACGACGGCGCGCGCGGCATCTCCTGCTTCCTCGTGCCCGCCGACAGCGAGGGGCTGTCCGCCGACACCGCCGAGCGCAAGATGGGGCTGACCGGCTCCACCACGGCGACCATGCGGTTCGAGGGCGTGCGGATCGACGCCGACCGCCGGCTGGGCGAGGAGGGCGAGGGGCTGTCGATCGCCCTCGCCGGGCTGGACGCCGGCCGGCTCGGGATCGCCGCCGTCGCCACCGGTCTGGCGCAGGGCGCCCTGGACGACGCGGTCGCCTATGCCCAGGAACGGGAGACCTTCGGCAAGCCGATCATCGAGCACCAGGGCCTGGGCTTCCTGCTCGCCGACATGGCCGCCGCCGTCGAGACCGCCCGGGCGACCTACCTGTTCGCGGCCCGGCTGCGCGACGCCGGTCAGCCCTACGGCCAGCAGGCCTCGATCGCCAAGCTGGTGGCCACCGACAACGCGATGAAGGTGACCACCGACGCCGTCCAGGTGCTGGGCGGGTACGGCTACACGGGCGACTTCCCGGTCGAGCGGTACATGCGCGAGGCCAAGGTCATGCAGATCTTCGAGGGCACCAACCAGATCCAGCGCCTGGTGATCAGCCGCGCCCTGGCCCGCGGCGGCACCCCCACCACCACCGTCGTCCCCTGAGGGCCCGTTTCGTCGAGTGACAGCTGAGCGGGCATCCGCCCGCCGGGAAGCCCGCTCAGCTGTCACTCGCCGTCGAGCGGGCCCCCGACCACCAAAATGGCCATTTTGGTGGTGGGGTCGCCGGCCTACGCTGCCGGGCATGTGCCGGAACATCCACGTCTTGCACAACCTGGAGCCCGCCACCACCTCCGACGAGGTGCGGGCGGCGGCGCTGCAGTACGTGCGCAAGGTGAGCGGGTCGACCAAGCCGTCGCAGGCCAACCAGGCGGCGTTCGACCGGGCGGTCGAGGAGATCGCGCACGCCACCGAGCACCTGCTCGCCGACCTGGTCACCACCGCACCGCCCAAGGACCGCGAGGTGCTCGCCGCCCAGGCTCGCGCCCGCGCCGCCGCCCGCTACCCCGGCTGAGACGCACGACGGCCCTGGCTGAGACGCACGACGGCCCCGGCCGACCCGGGTGGGTCGGCCGGGGCCGTCGTGGACGTGCGGCCTACGCGGGCTGCAGCGAACCGAGCACGGCCAGGACGTCGGCCGGGCTCTGCGCCGCCTCGAGGCGAGCGACCTGCTCGGGGTCGACGAAGACCTCCGCGATCCGGCCGAGCAGCTTCAGGTGGTCGTCGCCCGCGCCGGCGATGCCGATGACGAAGAAGACCTCCTTGCCGTTCCAGTCGATGCCGTCGGCGTAGCGGACGAAGGAGATCGCGGTCCGCCGGATGGCGGGCTTGGCCTCGTTCGTGCCGTGCGGCAGCGCCAGCCGGTTGCCCATGTAGGTCGACACCGACGTCTCCCGCTCGTGCATGGCCCGCACGTAGGAGGCGTCGACGGCGTCGGCAGCGACCAGCAGCTCCCCCGCCTCGGTGATCGCCTCGTCGCGGGTGGTGGCCGAGCCGCCCAGGACGATGCTCTCCACGGCCAGCACGTCGGTGCCGTCGTCGCCGTCGTCGGCCAGCCGGGAGAGCCCCCCGGCCGCGGCGGGGGCGGTGGCCTCCCGCCCGGGGACGGCAGCGCCGTCGGGTGCGGCGGCCGCGGTGGCCTCCTCGGCCGTGGGTGCGGCGTTGGTCCGCTTCAGCATCTCGACGATCTCGTCGTAGCGCGGGCTGGACATGAAGTCCGACACCGACACGTGCACCGCCGACCCGGTCTTCTTCTCGGCCCGGTCTGTCAGGTCCTCGTGGGTGACGACGAGGTCGTAGTCGTCGGTCAGGTTGGAGATGGCCTTGTTGACCACGGTCACGTCGTCGAAGCCGGCGCCGTGCACCTTCTTGCGGAGCACCGAGGCGCCCATGGCGGAGGAGCCCATGCCCGCGTCGCAGGCGAACACGATGGAGCGGATCGGGCCCTCGCTGCGGCCGGTGCCGGCACCGGTCAGCGCCGAGGAGACCGACGACTTCTTGCCCTTGTTCGCCTCCATCGCCGCGGTCGCCGCGGTCAGGTCGCCGTCGTCGTCCTTGTCCAGCTTCAGCAGGAACGCGGCGACGACGAACGTGACACCGGCGGCGATCAGCACCGAGGCGGTGACGCCGAGCAGGCTGCTCGGTGGGGAGGCCGCCCAGACGGCGATGATCGATCCGGGGGACGCCGGCGAACGCAGGCCCGAGCCGAAGACCAGGTTCGTGGCGATGCCGGCCATGCCGCCGAGGATCACCGCGACGATCAGCTTCGGCTTGGCCAGCACGTAGGGGAAGTAGATCTCGTGGATGCCGCCGACGAACTGGATGAGGATCGCGCCCGGGGCCGAGGCCTTGGCCACGCCGCGGCCGAACAGGGCGAAGGCGAGCAGCAGGCCCAGGCCCGGCCCGGGGTTGGCCTCGAGCAGGAACAGGATGGACTGGCCGACCTCGGCCGCCTCGGTGGTGCCCAGCGGGGTGAGGATGCCCTGGTTGATGGCGTTGTTCAGGAACAGGACCTTGGCCGGCTCGATGAAGATCGAGGTCAGCGGCAGCAGGCCGTTGTCGACCAGGACGTCGACCACGTTGGAGGCCAGGTCGCTGAAGGCCTGCACGAACGGCCCGGCGATCACGAAGCCGACGACAGCCAGGAACCCGCCCCAGATGCCGGCGGAGAAGTTGTTGACCAGCATCTCGAAGCCGGGCCGGATCTTGTGCGCCCACAGCGCGTCGAGCTTCTTCATCGACCAGCCGGCGAGCGGGCCCATCACCATGGCGCCCAGGAACATCGGCACGTCGGCGCCGGTGATGGCGCCGATGGTGGCGATCGCGCCGACGACGCCGCCGCGGAGGTTGTCGTCGTACATCATCCGGCCGCCGGTGTAGCCGATGAGCAGCGGCAGGAGGTACGTGATCATCGGGCCGACGATCCCGGTGCCCTCGGCGCCGGAGCCCCAGGCGCCAAGCTCCTCGACGAAGCCGTAGCCGCCCTCGTAGCCCAGCGCGTCGCCGATCAGGGTGATCCAGCCGGTCTCGATGAACAGGGCGGTGATCAGGCCCCAGGCGATGAACGCGCCGATGTTCGGCAGCACCATGTTCGACAGGAAGGTGCCGAACCGCTGCACGTGCAGCCGCATCCCTCCTGAGCGCGCGGCGGGATGGGTGGTCGTGGCCATGAGGGGCCCTCCTGAGCTGGATCGGCAACCGCGATCGACAGGGGTCGTTCGGGCGTCTGACTGAACGATCGATCGTGTGACGGCGATCACCCGGATCTGTGTATGTCTGTGTATCAAGCGTTCAAGCGCGGGTCAAGAGCGGAGAAACCCACACGATCACAGAGAGACCCACCCAACCGGGTGTACGGCTCCCGTCCTACAGTGATCGGCGACACCCAGTCAGTGGCCCGCGGCGCCGGACGGCGTCACCGTCGACACAGCACTCGGAGGACGACATGAAGGCCCTGCGGTTCTACGCCCCTGAGGACGTGCGGCTCGAGGACGTCCCCGAGTCCGAGTGCGGCCCGGACGAGATCAAGCTCAAGGTCAAGAACTGCTCGACCTGCGGCACCGACGTCAAGATCTTCCACAACGGTCACCAGAACCTCTCCCCGCCGCGCACGATCGGGCACGAGATCGCCGGCGAGGTGGTCGAGGTCGGCGCGAACGTCAACACCACCTACGGCAGCTCCTGGGCGCCGGGCGACCGGGCGCAGGTCATCGCCGCGGTGCCGTGCGGGGAGTGCCACGAGTGCCGCAAGGGCTGGATGGCGGTCTGCCAGAACCAGACCTCGGTGGGCTACCAGTACGACGGCGGCTTCGCCGAGTACATGATCGTCCCGCAGCAGGTGCTCAAGGTCGACGGCCTCAACCGGATCCCGGACAACGTCGGCTACGACGAGGCCTCGGCCGCCGAGCCGTTCGCCTGCGCCATCAACGCCCAGGAGCTGCTCGGCATCGAGGAGGGCGACACCCTCGTCGTCTTCGGCGCCGGGCCGATCGGCTGCATGCACATCCGGATCGCCCGCGGCGTGCACAAGGTCGGGAAGGTCATCCTGGTCGACGTCAACGCCGAGCGGCTGGAGATGTCGGCCAACGCCGTCCAGCCCGACGAGGTCATCAACGGCACCGAGACCGACGTGGTCGCCCGGGTCCTGGAGCTCACCGAGGGCCGGGGCGCCGACGTCATCATCACCGCGACGGCGGCGAACGTCACCCAGGAGCAGGCCATCGCGATGGCCGCCCGCAACGGCCGGATCTCCTTCTTCGGCGGCCTGCCCAAGACGAACCCGACGATCACCTGCGACTCCAACGTCGTGCACTACCGGCAGCTGCACATCCACGGCGCCAACGGGTCCGCGCCGGAGCACAACAAGCGGGCACTGGAGTACATCTCCACCGGTCAGGTGCCGGTCAAGGACCTGATCACCGAGCACCTGCCGCTCGACCGCGTCCTCGACGCCTTCTCCATCGTGCAGAAGGGCGAGGCGATCAAGGTCACCGTCGAGCCCTGAGTGAGCACTGTGCGCTGCGTGCCCGCTTCCTGGCCGGAACGGTCGCCTGGCGCACAGTGCTGCGGGCGTGAGCGGGACGTGGGGGCTACACGAGGAAGCGGTAGGCGGTCGTGCCCGGCGCCAGCAGCTGGATCTTCAGCGGGCCCGCCTCGATCCGGGCCAGCAGCGGCGCCAGGCCGTCGACGCTGCCCAGCTCGATGCCGGTCAGCGCCGCCCCGGTCTCCCGGTTGTCCCGCTTGACGTACTCGAACAGCACGATGTCGTCGTCCGGGCCGAGCACCTCGTCGAGGAACCGGCGCAGCGCCCCGGGCTCCTGGGGGAACTCGACCAGGAAGTAGTGCTTGAGGCCCTGGTGCACCAGGGAGCGCTCGACCACCTCGGCGTACCGGCTGACGTCGTTGTTGCCGCCCGACAGCAGGGCGACGACGGTCTGGCCGGGCTCGACGCGGACCGAGCCGCCCGTGAGCGCGGCGCTGGCCAGGGCGCCGGCGGGCTCGGCGATCACCCCGTCGACCTGGTAGAGGTCGAGCATCTCGGTGCAGACCTGCCCCTCGGGCACGGTCACCAGCTCGGCACCCGAGTCGCGGACCAGTGGGAAGGTCACGTCGCCGGCCCGGCGCACCGAGGCGCCGTCGACGAAGGTGTCGATCTCGGCCAGCTCCACCGGCCGGCCCGCGGCCAGCGCCGCCGCCATGTTCGCGGCCCCGGCCGGCTCCACCCCCACCAGCCGGACGCCGGGGACGTGCTCGCGCAGCCAGGTGCCGCAGCCGGCCAGCAGCCCGCCCCCGCCGACCGGCAGGACGACGACGTCCGGCGGGGTGTCCAGCTGGCTGAGCAGCTCCATCGCCACGGTGGCCTGACCGGCGACCGTGGACAGCGCGTCGAAGGCGGGCACCAGCGTGGCCCCGGTCATCGTGGCGTGCTCGGCGGCTGCGGCGGCCGCGTCGTCGTAGGTGTCGCCGTGGACGACGAGCTCGACCATGTCCCCGCCGAGCGCGGCGATCCGCTGCCGCTTCTGCCGCGGCGTCGTCCCGGGCACGAACACCCGGCCCCGGACGCCGAGCACCCGGCAGGCGTAGGCGACGCCCTGGCCGTGGTTGCCGGCGCTGGCGGTCACCGCGCCGGCGGCCCGCCCGGCGGCGTCCAGCTGGCTGATCGTGTTGTAGGCGCCGCGCACCTTGTACGACCGGCCCACCTGCAGGTCCTCGCGCTTGACCCACACGGCGGCGCCGGTCAGCTCCGACAGCCGGGCGTTGCGCTGCAGCGGCGTCCGTTCGGCGACGCCGGCCAGCCGGGCGGCGGCGGCGGTGACCTCGGTGGAGAAGGAGGTGCGGAGGTCGGTCACCGGCCCATCCTCCCCGACGCCCCGCGGGCGCCGAGTGGTCAGTACTGGTCGCCCGTCTCCGCGTGTCGGCGCGTGTCGACGACCGCAACTGCGCACTCGCCGGGAGTCCGCCGGCCGGACGGGCGACGGTGGGGTGTCCGGCGGCGGGGCTGGTGCCGCCGCTGCCGCGCCTCCTCGGCGAGCTGACGGGCGGCCAGGACGCTGGCCGTCTCCGCGTCGTCCCAGCCCATCAGGAGTCGGCGCCGAAGGCGGCCCACAGGATCAGCGCGGCGATCGCGGCCACCTGCAGCAGCGACACGGTCATCCCGGCGAGGGCGAGCCCGCGGCCGCGGGTGCCGTCCCGGCGGGTGTTGCGCAGGCCCAGGGCGCTGAAGGCGATGCCCAGCGGGAAGAGGACGAACGCGAAGACCAGGCCGAGGACGGCCATGGCATCGGTGCCCACGGCCCGGACGGGCCAGTTCTGCGGGTCGAGGTGGACGGTGGACGTCTCCGTGTCGTTCATGGCACGAGCCTGTCCGGCGCCGGGGGGTGCGGACATCGGCCGGAGGTGGTCGGCCCTCTGCTACGAAAGTCGCAGGTCATCGACCCGGTCGTCAGCCCGTCGGGGGACGGCGCGAGGACGGATGATCTCTACGCTCACCCCCGTGGAGACGGGTGGCGGGACGGCGGTCGACGGGTCCGGTGCCCGGCGGTGGCCCTGGGCGCGGTTGCGCGACCTGGCCTTCGTGTCGCTCGGCGTGCTGGGGGCGGCCTCCCTGGTCGTCGGTGAGGGCCCCGTGGCCGACTTCGCCGCCCGGACGTGGCTCCAGGCCCTGGGGACGCTGGTGCTGGCCGTCGCCCTGTGGTGGCGCCGGCGGTACCCGGTGCACGTGGCGCTGCTGGGCTGCGTCGTCGGAGCTGCGGGGGGCTCGTGGCTGCCGGTGTGGCTGGCCCTGCTGACCGTGGCCATCCGGCACCGCGACCGGTGGCTGGTGCTGGTGCTGTGCGCGGCCGCAGTTGCGCTGGTGGTGAGCGCGGCGACCGAGGCGGGGCTCGAGCCGGCCGTCCTGCTGGACCCCTTCTCGGCCGCGATCCTGGCGGCCTACGGGCTGGCCGCGGTCGTCTTCCCGGTGCTGCTGGGCGCCTACCTCGGTGCCCGCCGCGACCTGGTGCAGTCGCTGCAGGAGCGGGTCGTCCAGACCCAGGCCGAGCAGCGGCTGCGGGTTGAGCAGACCCGGCAGGCTGAACGCACCCGCATCGCCCGGGAGATGCACGACGTGCTGGCGCACCGGATGTCCCTGGTGGCGCTGCACGCCGGCGGCCTGGAGGTCAACCCGACGGCCGGTCCGGCAGAGGTCGAGCAGTCCGCCGCCCTGATCCGCACCACCGCCCGGCAGGCGCTGGAGGAGCTCCGCACCGTCCTGGGTGTGCTGCGGGCCGACACCGGCTCCGCACCCCAGGCCGACGCCGAGCTGCTGCCGCAGCCCACCCTCGCCGACGTCGACCGACTGGTCCGGGCGAGTTCGGCGGCGGGCGTCGCCGTGCACCTGCACCTCGACCTGCCCGAGGGGCAGACCCCGCCCCCGATCGTGGGCCGCACCGCGCACCGGGTCGTGCGGGAGGCCCTCACGAACGTGCACAAGCACGCCGCCGGCGGCACGGCCACCGTGCTCCTGACCGGGGAGCCCGGCAGCGGCCTGCAGGTCCGGGTGCACAACAGCGCCCCGGCCACGGCGGCGGCACCGTTGGTGCCCGGGGCCGGCCTCGGGCTCCTGGGCCTGCGGGAACGGGTGGAGCTGGTGGGTGGCCGGCTCAGCACGGGGGCGCAGCCCGACGGCTTCCTGGTGCACGCCGACCTGCCCTGGCCCGACGGCGGGGACGGGGAGCTCGCGTGAGCGGATCGGGAGCCGACTCCGTGCGCCTGTTGCTGGTCGACGACGACGCGCTGGTGCGGGCGGGCCTGCGCGCCGTGCTCGCCAGCGCCCCGGACCTGCGCGTGGTCGGTGAGGCCGGGGACGGCGCGGAGGCGCTCGACGCCGCGCTCCGGTTCCGGCCGGACGTCGTCCTGATGGACGTGCGGATGCCGCGGATGGACGGGCTGGCCGCCACGGCCGCGCTCACCGCACGCCCCGATGCCCCCCGGGTGCTGGTGCTGACCACCTTCGACCTGGACGAGCACGTCTTCGGTGCGCTGCAGGCCGGCGCCAGCGGCTTCCTGCTGAAGGACACCCCGCCGCGGGAGCTGGTGCAGGCGGTCCGGGTGGTCGCCGCCGGGGAGGCCATGCTCTCCCCGACCGCTACGCGGCGGCTGATCACCCGCTACACCGCCACGGGCGCCGACGCCCGCCGGCAGGAGGCGCGGGGGCGGATCGAGGCCCTCACCGAGCGGGAGCGCGAGGTGCTGCTGGCCGTGGGGCGCGGCCTGTCCAACGCGGAGATCGGCCGGGAGTTGTTCCTCAGCGAGGCCACGGTGAAGTCGCACGTCTCGCGGGTCTTCACCAAGCTGGGGACGGCCAACCGGGTCCAGGTGGCCATCCTCGCCCACGTCGCCGGGCTGCTCTGACCGACGGTCGGTCAGATGCCCCGGAACCTGCCCCGCACGGCCTCCTTCTCCGGCACCGGCGCGAACACGTTGCCGGTGGTCGGCCCCACCGAGTCGCGGGCCATGCCGAACACCTTGAGCAGCGGGCCGACCAGCGCGTCGAACACCGGCGGGAAGAGCCGGAACCCGGCGATGATCACCGGGTTGGCGATCCCGGACTGCTGGAGCCGGCGCGGCTTCGACACCTGTGCCAGCACCGCCCGGGCGACCCGCTCGGGGGTGTAGACCGGGGGCGGCGGGTGCCCGGTGTTGCCCAGCACAGTGGCGGCCTGGCCGTAGATCGGCGTCGTCGTCCCGCCCGGGGCGACGGCGGAGACGTGCACGTCGGGCAGCTCGCGCAGCTCCTGCTGCAGGGTGCGGATCAGCCCGAGCTGGCCCCACTTGGCGGCCACGTAGGCGCCCATCGTGGGCGCGGTGATCGAGGCCAGCAGCGAGCTGACGACGACGACGTGCCCGCGCCGCTGGGCCCGCAGCACCGGCAGCGCGGCCTGGAAGACGTGGAACGTGCCCTGGACGGCGGTGTCCACGACGCGCTGGAAGACGGCGGGGTCCAGGTCCTCGACCCGGCCGTAGGCCATCACGGTGGCGGAGTGGACGACGACGTCCAGCCGGCCGAAGGTGCCGGTCGCGCGGTCGACGGCGGACTGCACGGCCGCGGCGTCCAGGACGTCGGCCGGCACGCACTCGACGGCCGTGGCGCCGGCGGCCCGGCAGTCGGCGGCGGCGTCGGCGAGCGTGGTGGAGCTGCGGGACACCAGCACGAGGGCGGCGCCGCGCCGGGCGAACTCGATCGCGCTGGCCCGGCCGATGCCGCTGGAGGCGCCGGTGACGAGCACGACCTCCTTCAGCGCGCGGGCGGAGGAGACGTCGTCAGCCGTGGTCTGGGCGGTCACGTGCGGGACGTACCCGGTGCAGCGCCCGGCACGCACGTTGTGCGCAACGGGGCCACCGGGCAGCCGGGTGCGCCGCTAGCGTCGGCCCCGAGGGCGTGCGTGCCGGCGCTCCCCGACACGAGAGGGGCACCCGTGTTCGACAAGGTCCTGGTCGCCAACCGCGGTGAGATCGCCGTCCGCGCCTTCCGCGCCGCCTACGAGCTGGGTGCCGGGACGGTCGCCGTCTTCCCGCACGAGGACCGCAACTCCGTCCACCGCCTGAAGGCCGACGAGAGCTACGAGATCGGCGAGCCGGGCCACCCGGTGCGGGCCTACCTGGACGTCGCCGAGATCGTCCGGGCCGCCCAGCGCGCCGGCGCCGACGCCGTCTACCCCGGCTACGGCTTCCTGTCGGAGAACCCCGACCTGGCCGAGGCCTGCGCCCGGGCCGGGATCACCTTCGTCGGCCCCTCGGCGGCGGTGCTCGAGCTCACCGGGGACAAGTCCCGGGCGATCGCCGCGGCCCGCGAGGCCGGGCTGCCGGTGCTGCAGGGCACCGACCCCAGCGACGACGTCGACACCCTGCTGGCCGCGGCGGACGCGATCGAGGGCCCGGTGTTCGTCAAGGCGGTCGCCGGGGGCGGCGGGCGCGGCATGCGCCGGGTCGAACAGCGCGACCAGCTGCGCAGCGCGATCGAGGCGGCGATGCGGGAGGCGGAGTCGGCGTTCGGGGACGCGACGGTCTTCCTGGAGCAGGCGGTGATCGACCCCCGGCACATCGAGGTGCAGATCCTGGCCGACAGCACCGGCGACGTCATCCACCTGTACGAGCGCGACTGCTCGGTGCAGCGCCGGCACCAGAAGGTCATCGAGATCGCCCCGGCGCCGAACCTGGACCCGGCCCTGCGCGAGCGGATCTGCGCCGACGCCGTCGCCTTCGCCCGGCAGATCGGCTACAGCTGCGCGGGCACCGTGGAGTTCCTGGTCGACCGCGAGGGCCGGCACGTCTTCATCGAGATGAACCCGCGGATCCAGGTGGAGCACACGGTGACCGAGGAGGTCACCGACGTCGACCTGGTGGGCAGCCAGCTGCGGATCGCGGCGGGGGAGACGCTCGCGGACCTGGGGCTGACCCAGGAGTCGATCGTGCTCCGCGGGGCGGCGCTGCAGACCCGGATCACCACCGAGGACCCGGCCAACGGCTTCCGCCCGGACACCGGCCGGATCACCGCCTACCGCTCACCCGGTGGCGCCGGGGTGCGGCTGGACGGTGCCGCCACCCTGGGGGCCGAGGTGGGCGCGCACTTCGACTCGATGCTGGTCAAGCTCACCTGCCGCGGCCGCACCTGGGACATCGCGGTGGCCCGGGCCCGCCGCGCGGTGGCGGAGTTCCGGATCCGCGGGGTCTCGACGAACATCCCGTTCCTGCAGGCGGTGCTGGACGACCCGGACTTCCGGGCCGGCCGGGTGACGACGTCGTTCATCGAGGAGCGCCCCGAGCTGCTCACCGCCCGCTCCTCGGCCGACCGCGGCACCAAGATGCTCACCTACCTGGCCGACGTCACGGTCAACGCCCCGCACGGCGAGCGCCCGCACCTGGTCGACCCGGTCGAGAAGCTGCCCCGGCTGGACATGAACCTGGCGCCGCAGGACGGCTCGCGGGACCGGCTGCGCGAGCTGGGGCCGGAGCGGTTCGCCGCCGACCTGCGTGCGCAGAAGGCCCTTGCGGTCACCGACACCACCTTCCGGGACGCGCACCAGTCGCTGCTGGCCACCCGGGTGCGCACCAAGGACCTGCTGGCCGTGGCCGGGCACGTGGCGCGGGCGACCCCGCAGCTGCTGTCGATCGAGGCCTGGGGCGGGGCGACCTACGACGTCGCGCTGCGGTTCCTGCACGAGGACCCGTGGGAGCGGCTGGCCGCACTGCGCGAGGCGGTGCCGAACATCTGCCTGCAGATGCTGCTGCGCGGGCGCAACACCGTCGGCTACACCCCCTACCCGGAGCAGGTGACGACGACGTTCGTCGCCGAGGCGGCGCGCACCGGGATCGACGTCTTCCGGGTGTTCGACGCGCTCAACGACGTCGGCCAGATGCGCCCGGCGATCGACGCCGTCCGGGAGACCGGGACGGCGGTCGCCGAGGTCGCGCTCTGCTACACCGCCGACCTCTCCGACCCGGCCGAGCGGCTCTACGACCTGGACTACTACCTGCGCCTGGCCGAGCAGATCGTCGAGGCCGGGGCGCACGTGCTGGCGATCAAGGACATGGCCGGGCTGCTCCGCCCGCCGGCGGCGGCCACCCTGGTCACCGCGCTGCGCGAGCGGTTCGACCTGCCGGTGCACCTGCACACCCACGACACCCCCGGTGGGCAGCTGGCCACCCTGATGGCGGCCTGGCAGGCCGGGGTCGACGCCGTGGACGGCGCCAGCGCGGCGCTGGCCGGGACGACGTCGCAGCCGGCGCTGAGCAGCATCGTCGCCGCCACCGACCACACCGAGCGGGCCACCGGCCTGGACCTGGCGCGCGTCAACGACCTGGAGCCCTACTGGGAGTCGGTCCGCCGGGTCTACGCGCCCTTCGAGTCCGGGCTGCCGGCGCCGACCGGGCGGGTCTACACCCACGAGATCCCCGGCGGGCAGTTGTCCAACCTGCGCCAGCAGGCGATCGCCCTCGGGCTGGGGCAGCGGTTCGAGGAGGTCGAGGCGATGTACGCCGCGGCCGACCGGCTGCTCGGGCGGCTGGTCAAGGTCACGCCGTCGTCGAAGGTGGTCGGCGACCTGGCGCTGCAGCTGGTGGGCGCGGGGGTGGACGTCGAGGACTTCGCCGCCGACCCCGGCACGCACGACCTGCCCGACTCGGTGGTCGGGTTCCTCCGCGGCGAGCTGGGCGACCCGCCCGGCGGCTGGCCGGAGCCGTTCCGCTCCCGCGCCCTGGAGGGACGGCGCCCGGCCGAGCCGCCGGCGGAGCTGGCGCAGGAGGACCTGGCCGGCCTGGCGGAGGATCCGCGGTCGACGCTGAACCGGCTGCTGTTCCCCGGCCCCACCAAGGAGTTCCAGGCCCACCGGGAGGCCTACGGGGACACCTCGGTGCTGCCCAGCAAGGAGTTCCTCTACGGGCTGCGGCAGGGCGTGGAGCACTCGGTCGACCTCGAGCCCGGGGTGCGGCTGCTCATCGCGATCGAGGCGATCTCGGACGCCGACGAGCGGGGGATGCGCACCGTGATGTGCACGCTCAACGGCCAGCTGCGGCCGGTGTCGGTGCGGGACCGGTCCGTCACCTCCGACGTCCAGCCCACCGAGAAGGCCGACCGCAGCGACCCGGGTCAGGTGGCCGCACCGTTCGCCGGGGTGGTCAGCCTGTCGGTCAGCGAGGGCGACACGGTCGAGGCCGGGGCCCAGCTGGCCACCATCGAGGCGATGAAGATGGAGGCCGCGATCACCGCGCCGCGGGCCGGCACGGTCTCCCGGGTGGCGATCAGCGCCGTCCAGCAGGTCGAGGGCGGTGACCTGCTCGTCGTCCTGGGTGGCTAGCGGGCGGTCCAGCCGCCGTCCACGGTCAGGGTGTGCCCGGTGACCAGCGAGGCCGCCGGGGAGGCCAGGAAGGCCACGGCGGTGGCGACCTCCCCCGGCCGGCCGATCCGGTGCAGCGCGGCGATCCGGTCGACGACGTCGGCGCGGAACGCCGGGTCCGACAGCGCCGGCTCGGTGCCCGGCGTCTCGATGAAGGTGGGGGCCACCGCGTTGACCCGGATGCCCAGCTCCCCCCACTCGACGGCCAGGCAGCGGGTCAGGTGGATGACCGCGGCCTTCGCGGTGCAGTAGGCGGACTCCCCGGGCAGCGCGACCAACCCGGCCTGCGAGGCGACGTTGACGATCGCCCCACCACCGGCCCGGGCCATGTGCCGGGCGGCGTGCTGGGCGAGGAAGAACGTCGAGCGGGTGTTGCGCGACCACACGTCGTCGAAGTCCGCCTCGGTCAGCTCCAGCGCCGATGCCATCACCCCGCCGCCGGCGTTGTTGACCAGCACGTCGACCGACCCGAGCTCGTCGACCACCCGGTCGATCGCCGCCCGGCTCTGGGCCAGGTCGGTGACGTCCATCGGGACGGCGACCACCCGGCGTCCGAGCGCGGTGATCTCCCCGGTGAGCCCGCCGTCGGAGGTGACGTCCCGGAGGCCCAGGCCGACGTCGGCGCCGGCGGCCGCCAGCTCCAGGGCGATCGCCCGGCCGAGGCCACGCGCCGCCCCCGTGACCACCGCGACCTGGCCTGCGAGCGCGCTGCTGTCCGTCATCGTCGTCCTCCCCGTCCCTCGTCCCGCCGGACGGTCGTCCGGTGGGCAGCGCCGGGGCGACGGACGCGACGTCCGACGGATCCCGCCCCGTCACATCCGCAGGGTAGGAAGACCGGGTGAGCGCACCGGTACGGACCACTGCACGGTCGGGGTCCGGTCACCTCCTCGCCCAGCTGTCGGCGCAGGCCCGGCGCATGCTGCAGACCGAGGCGGCCAGCGCCGGGCTGCTCGTCGTGGCCACCGCGCTGGCGCTGATCTGGGCGAACTCGCCGTGGGGCGACAGCTACGAGGCCTTCTGGCACACCGAGCTCTCCTTCGAGGTCGGCTCGACCGGCGTCGCGATGGACCTGCGGCACTGGGTCAACGACGGCCTGATGGTGTTCTTCTTCTTCCTCATCGGCATGGAGGTGCGCCGCGAGCTGTCGATGGGGGAGCTGACCGAGCGCAGCCGGCTCTCCGTCCCGGCCCTCGGCGCGATCGCCGGGTTGGCGGTGCCGGCGGGCCTCTACCTCGCGATCAACGCCGGTGGGCCCGGTGCGCAGGGCTGGGGCATCCCGATGGCCACCGACACCGCCTTCGTCCTCGGCGCGCTGGCGCTGGTCGGCTCCCGCTGCCCCACCCAGCTGCGGGTCTTCCTGCTGTCGCTCTCCGTCGTCGACGACATCGGCGCGCTCACCGTCATCGCGGTCTTCTACTCCGACGACATCGACCTCCTCGCCCTCGGCGTCGCGGGGCTGTGCGTGGTCGCCTTCGCGCTGCTCACCCGGTTGCAGGTGTGGCGCGGGCCGGCGTACTTCGCCGTCGGCGTGGTCATGTGGCTGGCGATGCACGCCTCCGGGGTGCACGCCACCATCGGCGGGGTCGTGCTGGGCCTGCTGGTCAGCGCCTACACGCCGCGCCGGCAGGAGGTGGAGTCCGCGGGCACGCTGGCCCGCGCCTTCCGGCAGGCCCCCGACGTCGCGCTGGCCCGGCGGGCGAAGCTGTCGGTGGAGCGGGCCATCTCGCCGAACGAGCGGATCGGCGCGCTGCTGGTGCCGTGGAGCGGGTACGTCGTCGTCCCGGTGTTCGCGCTGGCCAACGCGGGCGTGCAGTTCGACACCGAGCTGCTGGACCGGGCGCTCACCTCCCCGATCACCGTGGGCGTCTTCGTGGGCCTGGTCGTCGGCAAGTTCGTCGGCATCGGGCTGGCCTCGACCCTCGCCGTCCGCTTCGGCATGGGCTCGCTGCCGCCCGGGGTGACGCTGGCCGCTGTCTGGGGCGGGGCGGCGCTGTCCGGCCTGGGCTTCACCGTCTCGCTGTTCGTCGCCGACCTGGCCTTCGACGACGCGGCGCTGCGCGAGGAGGCGATGGTCGGCGTCCTCGCCGCCGGCGTCGTCGCCGCCGCGCTGGGCGCGGTCTGGTTCTGGGCGCTGGGACGGCGCTCGCCCCAGGTGGCCCGCACCGGGCCCCGGCAGCTGGACCCACCGGTCGACCCGGCGGTCGACCACCTCCGCGGCCGGGCCGACGCGCCGCTGACCCTGGTCGAGTACGGCGACGTCGAGTGCCCGTTCTGTGGCCGCGCGACCGGGGTGGTCGAGGAGCTGCGGCACCGGTTCGGCGACGACCTGCGGTACGTCTTCCGGCACCTGCCGCTGCCCGACGTCCACCCGCACGCCGAGCTCGCCGCCGAGGCGACCGAGGCCGCCGGCGCGCAGGGCGCCTTCTGGACGATGCACGACCGACTGTTCGCCCACCAGGACCAACTGGAGGCCGACCAACTGCTCGACCACGCCGCCGCGCTCGGGCTGGACCTCGGCCGGTTCGCCGCGGAGCTGGGCAGCGGTGCCCACGCGGCCCGGGTGCGCGCCGACGTGGTCGGCGCCGAGGCCAGCGGCGTGCGGGGCACCCCGACGTTCTTCGTCAACGGCGTCGGGCACGACGGCCCGACCACCACCGAGGCGCTCGCCGCCGCGCTGGTCGCCTCCGACCCGCGCGGTCCCGGCCACGGCAGCCTGCTGCCGGTGACCGAGCCGGTCGCCCCGGCTCGGTCCTCGGTCGCCCTCTCCCCGGCCGCCGAGCTGCCGGCGATCAGCGCGCTGCCCGGCGAGCGCCTGGCCGAGACGCCGGACGACGGGGCCTCCCCGCGACTGTCCGAGGCGCACATCGCCGTGCTGCGGCGGGTGGGGCGCCGCCAGCGCACCGTCCGCGGGCAGGTGCTGCTGCGCTCGGGGCAGGCGGAGTTCGACTTCTTCGCCGTCCTCGCCGGCACCGTGGCGGTGGTCGAGGGGCCGCTGGACGGCGGGCCGGACGGCGGCAAGCGGGTCGTGGCCGTCCACGGGCCGGGCCGGTTCCTGGGTGGGCTGAACATGCTGGCCGGGCAGCGGCCGGTGCGATCGCTGGTGGCCGCCGAGGACGGCGAGGTGCTGGTGCTCAGCCTGGAGCAGCTGCGCGCCGTCTTCACCCGGGACCGCGGCCTGGCCGACGTCATCACCCGGTCGTTCCTGCTGCGCCGGGCGATGCTCATCGGGCAGGCGAGCGGGCTGCGGGTGGTCGGCGACCGGCGCTGGCCGGCCAGCACCGAGCTGCGGGCCCAGCTGGCCGAGGACGGCGTGCCGCACACCTGGTTGGACCCGGCCGAGGACGCCGCAGCCGCCCGGCTGCTCGCCGAGATCGGCGGCGAGGAGGCGACCTCGCCGGTCGTGCTCACCCCCGACGGCCGGGTGCTGGTCGAGCCGACCCGCGAGGAGCTGGCCCGCTTCGCCGGCGCCTCGCGCGACCTGACGACGACATGAGGTCGCTCGACGAGGAGCTCACCGACCTGGCCGACCACTATCGGTGGTTCGCGCAGGTGGAGGCCGCCCCGCTCTCCCCTCGCTACGCCGAGCTCGCCGCCGCGGTCGCCGAGGACGCCGACGTCCTGGCCTTCCTCGGCACCCTGCCGCGACCCAAGCGACAGGCGAACCTGCTGCTCGGGGCCCTGCAGTACCTGCACGTCGGCCCGCCGGCCGACGGCGTCGAGCTGCACCGGTGGGTCACCGGCGACGCAGACCGGCTGCGGGAGACGATGCTCGCCCGGGCCACCCAGACCAACGAGGCCGCCCGCTGCGCGGCCCTGCTGCCGGTGCTGGCCGGCCTGCCGGGGCCGCTGGCGCTGATCGAGGTCGGCGCGTCGGCGGGGCTGTGCCTCTACCTAGACCGGTACGGCTACGAGTACTCCGACGGCGTCCGGGTCGGACTCCCCAGCCCGGTGCAGCTGAGCTGCGAGGTCACCGGAACCGGGCTGGTCCCGGGCGGGATGCCGGAGGTGGTGCGGCGGGCCGGGATCGACCTGAATCCGCTCGACCCCGCCGACCCCGACGACGTCGCCTGGCTGCAGGCGCTGATCTGGCCGGGCATGGAGGAGCGACGCGACCGGCTCACCGCCGCGGCCGCGATCGCCGCCCGGGAGCCGGCCGAGATCCGGCGGGGCGACCTGGTCGAGGAGCTGCCCGGGCTGGTCGCCGCGATGCCGGTCGAGGCCACCGTCGTCGTCTTCCACACCGCGGTGCTGGCCTACCTGCCGGCGCCGGCGAAGGAGGCGTTCGCCGAGCTGGTCACCGGGCTGCCGGTGCGCTGGGTCTCCCAGGAGGGGGTGGGCGTGCTGCCCGCCGTCCGCGATCGGCTGCCCGAGCCACCGGCGCCCGACGAGGTCCGGTTCCTGCTGGCCCTGGACGGCGAGCCGCTGGCGTACACCGCCGCCCACGGCGGCCGGATCGACTGGCTCCCCGCCGCCGCCCTCAGGCGTTGATCATCGGCATCTGGACGCCCGACACGCCGGGCGGGCCCACCGATCGCCGATGATCAACGGTGATCAGGCCGACCAGGTGGTGTTCGGCGGGCGGCGGTGGTCGATGGTGTGCGGCACGAAGAAGGACAGGTCGTCGGTGATCAGCCCGTCGGACTCCCGGATGCCCAGGCCCGCGGCCTCGCCGTCGACCACCCAGGTGCCGAGCACCGGGTGGTGCGGGCCGTCAGGGCCGGCGAAGTCGGGCAGCGCGCACAGCTGCTGCACGACCCAGCCCTCCGCGCCGTACTTCCCGCCGAGCGAGGCCAGCGGCTCGCCGCCGGGGGCGAACAGCTCGACGTTGTTGCCCTCCCGGCCGAACAGCGGCTTGCGGGCGTAGCCGGTCTGCTCCAACTCGGCCGCCCGCGGGTCGTCGGCGAAGTAGGCGCGGAGCAGGTGCTTGCCGATCACCGGGTCGTCGGCGTAGCGCTGCCACAGCACCGGCAGCAGCCCCTTGTTCGACCACAGCATCTTCCAGATCGGCTCGATCCAGGTCGTGCCGTCGGGGGTCCACAGGTCGGCGATCACCGAGGGGCCGTACGCGTCCTCGAGCAGCCACTCCCAGGGGTAGAGCTTGAAGACGACGTCGATCCGGTTGCCCTTGGGGTCGTAGAACCGGGCGTCGCCGGTGTCCAGGGCCAGCTCCTCGGTGGTCATCACCACCGTCTCGTAGCCGGCCCGCTGGACGGTGTCCGCCAGGTAGGCCACCGTCATCCAGTCCTCACCGCTGCGGTCGCCGTTGGTCCAGGCGAGGTGCACCCGGGGACGGCGGCCGTGCTCGGCCTCCCAGCGTGACAGGTTGCGCCGCCAGGCCTCGACCAGCCGGTCGTCGAGCTGGTTCCACTGGTCGCGGCCCTGGCCGGTCTCCAGGTGCCAGGCCCACTGCACGACCGCGGCCTCGACCAGCGAGGTCGGGGTGTCGGCGTTGAACTCCAGCAGCCGGGGCGCGCCCTCGCCGTCCCACCACAGGTCGAAGCGGCCGTAGACGCTGGGCGGCTCGGACTCCCAGGTGGCCTTGATGACCTCGCGGGCGTCGCGCGGGATCCGCATCCGGTCCAGCAGCCGCTCGTCGGCCAGCGCCACGTCACCGGCCTCCACGCAGGCGGCGAAGAGCTGGTCGGTCACGTGGGCCAGGTGGTCGATCTCGGCGGAGGTGAAGTCGTAGAAGACGTCCTCGCGCCAGTACGACCGGGTCTCGCCGCCCGGGACGGTCGTCTTGTTGTAGACCAGCCCCTGGCTCTCGATCTCGGCCTCCCAGCCGCGCCGGGCCGTGCCGTAGAGACGCCTCATGAGCCGACGCTCCCGCTCCCGACCCGGCCCGAGCCGATGCCGCCGGAGATCCGGGTGCCGGAGGTGACCCGGCCGCTGCCGGGCAGCCCGGCCCGGGACCGCGCCGTGGTGTCGGCGGGGTTCACCCGGGTCGCGGCGCCGGTGTACTGCTGCGGGATGGTCTGCCCGACCGCGTACCGGTTGCCGCCGAAGCCACCCAGCAGGAAGAAGTAGGGCACCCCGCCGATGAAGCCGCCGCTGCGCTCGGCCTCCTCGCACAGCTCCTCGTCGACCACCTGGTCCTGGTCGTCGACGCAGTAGACCCGTTCGGCCTCCTGCTCCTCGGCCCCGGTGCCGCAGGCGGACAGGAAGCCCATCGCCGCACCGGTCAGGCTGACCGTGCCGATCGCCGCCCGCACCCGGTTGCTCCTCGACGTGCTCACCGTCCGCGCTCCTCACCTGGGCGTCCACCGTGTCCCCGGACCGCACATGCTGTCGGACCCGGGGTCCCGCGGTGCACCCGACCCCTCGCATCATCCCCGGATCCGCACCGCAGGCGGTGTCCGCCGCACGCGGGTGCCGGATCGCGATCGGGGTAGGGGCCGGGGATGCACCTCGCAGCGCACCGGACCGGCTCCGGCGACCCCCTCGTCCTCGTGCACGGCCTGGGTGGCTCCTGGCGCTCCTGGGACCCGGTGCTCCCGGGCCTGGCGGCGGCCCGGGAGGTGGTCGCCGTGGACCTGCCCGGCTTCGCCGGTGACACCCCGCCGCTGGCGGACCCCACGTTCGGGTCGATGACCGACGCCGTGGCGGGCTGGCTGCGGGCCGAGGGGCTGGCCGACGCCCCGCTGGTCGGCAGCTCGCTGGGGGCCCGGATGGTCCTGGAGCTGGCCCGGCGGGGGCTGGGTGGGGACGCCGTGGCGCTCGACCCGGGCGGGTTCTGGACCGACCGGGAGGCCGCGGTCTTCCTCGCCAGCCTGCGCGCCTCGATCGCGCTGGTCCGCCGGGTCCGGCCGGCGCTCCCCGCGCTGCTGGGCAACCCGGCCGGGCGGACGGCGCTGCTGGCCCAGTTCTCCGCCCGCCCGTGGGCACTGGACGGCGAGGTGGCCACCCGTGAGCTCACCGGGTACGCGCAGTCGCCGTCCTTCGACGCCGTCCTCACCGACCTCGCCCGCGGGCCACGCCAGCAGGGCGCCCCGGCCGGGTCGCTGCCCGGCCGGCTGACCATCGGCTGGGGACGGCGGGACCGGGTGACCCTGGCCCGCCAGGCGGCGCGGGCGGTCGAGGCCTTCCCGGACGCCGAGCTGCACTGGTTCGACGGCTCCGGCCACTTCCCGATGTGGGACGTGCCTGCGGAGACCGTCGACCTGGTGCTCGCCGCCACGGCCCGCCGATGAGTTCCCGGGGGCATGGCCGTCTGACCTGGTGACGGGACCGGGTGGCGGTCCCAGGAACCGAGGAGCTCCACCGTGCGCATGATCTTCGTCAACCTGCCGGTCGCCGACCTGGACCGGGCCGTGGCCTTCTACGCGGCGCTGGGCTTCGTCAACAACGCCCAGTTCACCGATGAGACCGCGGCCGCGATGGTCGTCGAGGAGAACATCGTGGTGATGCTGATGACCCGGGAGAAGTTCGCCGGCTTCGTGCCCGGCCAGGTCGGCGACCCGGCGCAGGCGACCTCGGTCCTGCTCGCCCTGTCGGCAGGTGGCCGCGAGGAGTGCGACGACACGCTGGGCAAGGCCCTGGAAGCGGGCGGCAAGCCCTGGCAGCCGGCCCAGGACCACGGGTTCATGTACGGCACCAGCTTCGCGGATCCCGACGGCAACGCCTGGGAGGTGACCTGGATGGACCCCGCCGTCATCCAGGGCTGACCGGCCCCGTCGAGTGGCGACCTGTGCACGCCTCCCCGTCGGGCGAGGCGTGCGCAGGTCGAGAGTCGGTGGCTCAGTGCAGCGGGATCTCCGGCTCGCCGGGGGTGCGCGGGCCGGTCAGCCGCCGCTCGGCCTCGGTGATCGGGACGTCGTTGATGCTGGCCTCCCGCCGCCGCATCAGCCCGTGCGCGTCGAACTCCCAGTTCTCGTTGCCGTAGCTGCGCCACCACTGCCCGGCGGCGTCGTGCCACTCGTACTGGAACCGGACGGCGATCCGGTCGTCGGTGAAGGCCCACAGCGACTTGCGCAGCACGTAGTCCAGCTCGCGTGCCCACTTCGCGGTGAGGAAGGCGACGATCTCGGCGCGCCCGGTGACGAAGGTGTCCCGGTTCCGCCACACCGAGTCCTCGGTGTAGGCCAGCGAGACCCGCTCGGGGTCCCGGCTGTTCCAGGCGTCCTCGGCCGCCTGCACCTTCGCGGCGGCGGTCTCGGCGGTGAACGGGGGCAGCGGCGGGCGATCGGTCACCCGCCCATCCTGGCCCACGTCAGAGCGAGGAGAGGTCGTCCGGGACGTCGACGGCCTGGGACCGCAGCACGTCCAGCGGCACGACCTCCAGGGCGCGGGCGTTGGTCGCGGCCAGCACCACCCCGGCCGGCGCACCCGCCTCGAGGGCCTGCAGCCAGCGGACGGCGACCACGCACCAGCGGTCGCCCGGGCGCAACCCGGGGAAGGAGTACTCCGGGCGCGGGGTGGCCAGGTCGTTGCCCAGCTCGCGCTGCATCTGCAGGAACTCCGCGGAGACCACCGCACAGACCGTGTGGCTGCCCAGGTCGGCCGGCCCGGTGCGGCACGACCCGTCCCGGGTGAAGCCGGTCATCGGGTCGGTGCCGCACGGCTCCAGCGGGCCACCGAGCACGTTGCGGTCCTCGCCGGGGTCGGTCATGGGGTGATCATCGCGCCGCCGGAGCCCGCCTGCTGGGTGGATGGTGTGCCCCTGAGTCGCGCCCGACCGGCCCGACCGGGAGGCTGGGGTCGTGCGAGTACTGGTCACTGGGGCGTCGGGGTTCGTCGGCAGCAGGCTGGCGCCTGCCCTGGAGGAGGCCGGGCACGAGGTCCGGGCGATGACCCGGCACCCGGACACCTACTCCGGGGCCGGCACGGCGGTGCGGGGGGACGTCGGTGACGAGGCGTCGTTGCGCGACGCGCTCGCCGACTGCGAGGCCGCCTACTACCTGGTCCACTCGCTGGACTCGGCGGACTTCCAGGAGAAGGACGCCGCGGCCGCCCGTTCCTTCGCCCGGGCCGCAGCCGATGCCGGGATCGGCCGGATCGTCTACCTGGGCGGGCTCGGCAACGACTCCGACGACCTCTCCGCGCACCTGCGCAGCCGCCGCCAGGTCGAGGAGCTGCTGGGGGAGACGGGTGTGCCGGTCACCGCGCTGCGGGCCGGGATCGTGGTCGGCCACGGCGGGGTCTCCTGGGAGATGACCCGCCAGCTCGTCGCGCACCTGCCGGCGATGGTCACCCCGCGCTGGGTGCACACCCGGACCCAGCCGATCGCGATCGCCGACGTCGTCCGGTACCTGGTCGGGGTGCTGGAGGCCCCGGAGGCCGAGGGCCGGGCGTTCGACGTGGGCGGCCCCGAGGTGCTGGAGTACCTGGAGATGCTCACCCGGGTCGCGGAGATCCAGGGACGCCGGCTGCTGATCGTCCCGGTGCCGCTGCTGAGCCCGAAGCTCTCCTCCTACTGGCTGTCCCTGGTCACCGACGTCGACGTGCAGACCGGCCGGTCGCTGATCGACTCGATGACCAACGAGGTGGTGGTGAAGGACGACTCGATCCGCCGGGTCGTCCCGTTCGAGCCGATGCCCTACGACGACGCGGTGCTGACCGCGCTGGGCGAACGCGCCCGGGCCCGCCGGGACGCCCGGGGGTCGAAGACGGCGGGGCTGGCCGGATGACGCGTACCGAGCGCCGGCCCGGGCAGGCCGTGCTGTCCGACGCCCGGCTGAGGCGGCTGCTGGCCCGGGCGCCGTCCTGGCTGGTGGACAAGGTGCCGCGGGACCACCGGGAGACCGACGAGGCCTTCCGGCGCCGTCGGCGGGTGACCGCCGGCGTCTCCCTGGCCGGGGCCGGGCTGCTCGGCGTCTCGCTGTCGACGAAGCCCGGCTCGACGGCGTTCTACGCCCTGACCTTGGGCGTGGCCGGCACCTGGGTGGCCGGCGGCCTCGCCTCCGGGCCGCTGCACCTGGGCTGGGTGCAGACCCCCAAGGCCACGCTGCGCCGCCCGCTGCTCACCCCGGTCGTGGCCGGGACGGGGGCGTTCGCGTCGTTCTACGCCGCGGCGCTGGTGGCCAAGCGCATCCCGCCGCTGGACGCGGCGATCTCCCGGGTGCTGCGCTACGCCCAGCAGGGCTCTGCACCGCTGGTGCTCACCACGACGCTGGCCAACGGCATCGCCGAGGAGGTCTTCTTCCGCGGCGCGCTCTACGCGGCGGCCGGCGTCCACCACCCGGTGCTCAAGTCCTCCGCCGTCTACACGCTGGCCACCGTCGCGACCCGCAACCCGGCGCTGGTGCTCGCCTCGGTGCCGATGGGCCTGCTGTTCGCGCTGCAGCGGCGGGTCACCGGCGGCATCCAGGCGCCGGTGCTCACCCACGCCACCTGGTCGGTGCTGATGCTGCGGTACCTGCCGCCGCTGTTCGCCGACGAGTCCTCGGTGAACGACCCGCACCCCGCCGAAGGACTCTGATCCCGGTCAGGCCGGGCGGGCCAGCAGCTCCGTCAGCGCCTGGTCGATGAACGCGTTGTCCGCCGGGTTCTGACCCAGGCCGGCGAAGTGCCCGTAGACGGTCGGGATGACCCGGACCTCACCGTTCGGGATGAACTGCGACGCCCACTCCTCGTCCTCCGGCGGGAAGTACAGGTCGGTCTCCGCCGGCATGGCCAGCAGCGGGCAGCGGATGGAGCGCAGCGCCGCCTCGGTGTCACCGTCGAAGCCCGGGGTCCTCCCGACGTCGCCGTGCTCCCAGGTCCACAGCATCCCCAGCAGGTCGTTGGGGTCGCGGTCGTCGAGCCAGAAGCCCTCCCAGAACCCGACGAGGAAGTCCTCCAGTGAGGAGAAGCCGAGGTTGCGGTACTCCCGCTGCCAGTAGAAGGCCTGCGACAGGCCCCAGCCGGCGTAGATCCGGGCGAAGGCCCGCAGCCCGGCGGTGGGCAGCGCATCCCGCCGGTAGCGGCCGCCCGCGAACGCCGGGTCGAGGGTGAGTGCGGCGCGCAGGCTCTTCAGGAAGACCTGGTTGTGCTCGCTGGTGACCGCCGAACCGACGATCGGCGCCGCCCGCTTCACCATCTCGGGGTGGCTGACCGCCCACTGGTAGGTCTGGCCGGCGCCCATGGAGGAGCCGAGGACCAGCTCGACGGACTCGATGCCCCACTTCTGCGTGAGCAGCCGGTGCTGCACCTCGACCTGATCGTGGAAGGTCACGTTGGGGAAGCTCGGCCCGTCGTAGGGCGGCGGGGTGTTGCTCGGCGACGTCGACAGGCCGTTGTTCAGCTGGTTGGGGACGACGATGAAGTACTTCTCCGGGTCCAGCGCCAGACCCGGCCCCGTCGTCCACTCGTTGGCGTCGTGCCAGGCGCTGTACCAGGTGGGGTGGACGATCACGTTCGACTTCTCGGCGTTCAGCGTGCCGTACGTCTTGTAGGCGAGCTGGGCTCCGCGCAGGGTCGCGCCGCCCTGCAGGACGACGTCCCCCAGGTCGAAGAGCTCGTGGTCGGTGGGCCGCGGCATCGCTGCTCCTCAGGGCTCGGGCCGGGCGGTCAGAAGCTCGATCGGGGGACGCCCATGCCCGGGTCGATCCGCGTCGGGCCGGACGCCGAGGGGGTGACGTCGACGTCGAAGATCCCGGTGGGGAGGTAGACGGTGGCGCAGGAGTTGGGGATGTCGACGACCCCGGACAGCCGGCCCTCGATCGGCGCGGCGCCGAGGATCATGTACGCCTGCTCGGGCGACCAGCCGAACTTCGTCAGGTAGTCGATCGCGTGCAGGCAGGCCCGCTGGTAGGACAGGTGCGAGTCCAGGTAGCGCTGCTCGTCGTCCAGCGTCACCGACGTCCCGGAGAAGGCCAGCCACTTCTCGTACCGAGGGTCGACGTTGCCCGGCATGAAGATGGCGTTCTCACCGACCCCGTAGGTCTCCATGCCGCCCTTGATCAGGTCGACGTGCAGGTCGATGAAGCCGCCCATCTCGATGGCCCCGCAGAAGGTGATCTCGCCGTCGCCCTGGGAGAAGTGCAGGTCGCCCAGCGACAGCTTCGCCCCGGGCACGTAGACGGGGTAGAAGACCCGGCTGCCCTTGGTCAGGTTCTTGATGTCCTGGTTGCCACCGTTCTCCCGGGGCGGTGCGGTGCGCGCGGCCTCGCCGGCGACGCGGTCGTACTCCGCGCCGGTCAGGCCGGAGAGGATGGCGTCCTGCGGCAGCGGGGGCAGGGCCAGCGGTGGGACCCGGTCGGGGTCGGTGGCGATCAGCGCACCCTCGCGCCGGTTCCAGCGGGCCAGCAACTCCGCCGACGGCGCGGTGCCCATCAGACCCGGGTGCACGATGCCGGTGAACGACACGTGCGGGACGTGCCGGGAGGTCGCCGTCTGCCCGGCGAAGTCCCAGATCACCTTGTAGGCGTCCGGGAACTGGTCGGTCAGGAACCCGCCACCGTTCTGCTTGGCGAAGATGCCCGTGTACCCCCAGCCCTGCCCGGCCAGCGGGCCGGAGTCCTCCTGCGGGATCGGCCCGACGTCGAGGATGTCGACGATCAGCAGGTCACCGGGCTCGGCACCCTCCACGGCGAAGGGGCCGCTCAGCACGTGCACCGTGGACAGCGGTGCGTCCCGGATGTCGTCGGCGGAGTCGTCGTTGTGGATCGCCCCGTCGAACCACTCGCGGCAGTCGACCCGGAAGGTGTCCCCGGGGCGGACGGTCACCTGGGCCGGGATGTCGGGGTGCCAGCGGTTGTGGCCGATGTGCTGCTGCTCGGTGAACGGCTTGCTGGAGTCGAGGGGGAACAGGCGCTCGGGCATGGCTGGCTCCTGGGCTCGGGTCGGGCTGCGGGGCGTCTGGCCGACGGTTCGGTGCGGGGTCGCACGCCGCCGGGTGGGTCGGGGTCCGCCGTCGGACCTGGGGAGGGGCGACCTCAGGGCCGCGGCAGCCGACTCAGGGCCGGGTTGCGCAGCACGTCGGCCCGGCGGCCGGCCCGCGGACCGGGCGGCGGGGCGGAGACGACGTCGGGCTGGTCACTGGTGCGCTCCGTGCGCTCGACCAGGGCGCGGCGCACCGGGGACCCGAACGAGAGGCGGGGTGCGGTGAACACCCGTGCGGCGGTCGAGCCGCAGGCCGGGCACGGGACCGTGGGTGGAGCGGCGCCCATCGCGCAGCGGGACTCGGTCGTGCCGTGGTGGGTGCAGCGGTACAGGTAGACGGCGATGTCGGACCTCCGGGCGACCGGCGGAGGGTCACTCGGCCCTCCGGACCAGGCGCACGCTCGTCCCGCCGTGAGGAGGCGGTCAAGGCGCGCAGGAGCTCGGATCGGGCCCGTTCCCGTCATCGTGCGGCGCGTCGTGACGGAGTGGGTGGTGTGTCCCGGCATGTCGCGGTCGGCCGACCGTGGGGTCGAACCGGTCCGTCACGCTGAGTCCCGGTGTTGCCTCGGTCACGTAGGCGTGCATCGGCGCTCTGGTTACCCGACAGTAGGTCGATCCGGACTCTCCCGAACCAGGAGGCACCGACGATGACGTCGACCGCCAACCGCCCCGCCGAGATCGACGACACCTGGCTGCCCCAGCCACCCGTCCTGCACTCCCCGTGGCACACGCCCGAGCGGGCCGCGCTGATGGAGCAGGCCCGTCGGTTCGCCATGGACGAGGTGCTGCCGGTCGCGAACGAGCTCGACCCGCAGAAGGGCGAGATCCCGCAGCACCTCCTCGAGCGGCTCGGTGAGCTGGGGTGGTTCGGCATCACCGTCCCCGCGGCCGACGGCGGGCTGGGGCTCGGCGTCTTCGAGTACTGCATGGTCAGCGAGGAGCTGGCCCGGGCGTGGATGAGCGTGGCCAGCATCCTGGCCCGGTCGCAGGGCATGGGGACGGCGGTCGCCGACCCCGACCGCCGCCGCGAGCTGCTGCGGCGCAGCGCCGGGGGCTCCTGGATCGGCGCGGTGGCGCTGTCGGAGCCCGAGGCCGGCTCGGACCTGGCGAACGTGCAGACCCGCGCGGTGCGCGACGGCGACGAGTGGGTGGTCACCGGGCACAAGCGCTGGTGCGGCAACGCCAAGGCCGCCGACTTCATCCAGGTGCTGGTCCGGGTGGCCGACCCGAAGCCCGGGGAGTCCCGGTCCCGGGGGCTGCGGAACCTGCTGCTGGTCAAGGAGCGCGGCTCGTTCCCGCCGGGGCTGTCCGGCTACGCCATCGACAAGGTCGGCTACCACGGCTTCCTGACCTGGGACCTCACCTTCGACGGGGTCCGCATCCCGGCCGCGGACCTCATCGTCGGCCCGGGTGAGGGCGGCGGGTCCGACAGCAGCGGTGACTCCGGCGCCGGGTTCCGCGAAGCACAGGCCTTCCTGAACACCGCCCGGGTGCACACCGCGGCCCGCGCCGTCGGCCTGGCCCGGGCCGCGGTCGAGGACTGTGTGCTCTACCTGCAGGAGCGCGCCCAGTTCGGCCACCCGATCGGCGACTTCCAGGCGCTGCGGTTCACGCTGGCCGACATGGCCGCCCAGGTGGAACAGGCGCGGGCGTTCTACCGCCAGGTGGCCCACCTGCTCGACGAGGGCGTGCCGTGCGAGCGGGAGGCGGCGATGGTGAAGCTGCAGGCCACCGAGATGGCGGTGCGGGTCACCAACCAGGCCATGCAGCTGCACGGCGGCAACGGCTACACCACCGAGCGGCAGGTGGAGCGGCACTGGCGGGACGCCCGGCTGACCACGATCTTCGAGGGCACCAGCGAGATCCAGAAGCGGATCATCAGCAACACGATGCTCCCCCGCAGCCCGCTGGGCTGACTGCGGGAGCAGCCCGCTGGGCTTCCTGTGAGTCCGGCCAGGTTCGGTGTCGGCGGGAGATCGGCTGGGCAGGAGAGGGCCGCGCCGCCACCGGCACTCGTCCGGTGCGCCGATCTCCTCAGCATCGGGAGAGCCACCACCGACCCGGGGCCGCCCCGGTGAAGGAGATGCACGTGTCATCGCAGCACGACCAGCCCCCGCCGACCGATGCGGTCACCGGTGGGAAGCCCGGGACGGCCACCGACGCCGGTGTGCCCGCCGGGGTCCGGACCGCCGGGATGTGGTGCCTCTGGACGCTGGCGATCGGCGCCGTCGTCTACCTCGCGGTGCAGTTGGCCGTCGTCCTGGGCACCGTGGTGCTCACCTTCCTGGGCGGTCTGCTGCTGACCGCGCTCCTGCGGCCGGTCGCCTCCTGGCTGGACCGCACCGGGGTGCCCCGCCTCGCGGCGACGTGGCTGGTGATGCTGCTCTTCCTCGTCCTGCTGGGCGGGGTCGTCTACTTCCTGCAGCAACGGGTCACCCGCGAGTGGACCAGCCTGCGCCCCACCCTGGTCAGCGGGCTGGACCGGGTGCGCACCAGCCTGGTCGAGACGCTCGGTCTGCCCCGGGAGCGGGTCAACTCGATCATCGACGGGCTGATCGGCCAGCTGACCGGCGGGTTCGGGGGTGGCGCAGCCGGGCCGGGGATGGTGGTGACCGGTGCCACGACCGCGGTCACCGTCGCGGCGGCGCTGGTCCTCGCCCTGTTCACCGCGTTCTGGCTCATCTACGACGGTGCCCGGATCTGGCGGCTGTGCCTCCGGATCGTGCCGGCCGACCGCCGGGCGGCCGCCGACGACGCGGGGAACGGCGCCTGGCGCACCCTGGGTGGCTACCTGCGGGGCACGACGGCCGTCGCGCTCATCGACGCCCTCGGCATCGGCCTGGCGCTGCTGCTCATCGGCGTGCCGTTGGCCTTCGCCCTGGCGGTGCTCACCTTCCTGGGTGCCTACATCCCGGTCGTCGGCGCCTTCGTGGCGGGGCTGGCCGCCGTGGTGGTGGCCTTCGCCGCGGGCGGGCTGACCGACGCCCTGCTCGTGCTCGGTGCGGTGGTCGTCGTACAGCAGATCGAGGGCAACCTCCTGCAGCCGTTGATCATGCGGCGGACCGTCTTCCTGCACCCCCTGGGGATCGTCTACGCCCTCACCGTCGGCGGCCTGCTGTGGGGCATCGGCGGGGCGGTCATCGCCGTGCCGCTGACCGCCGTGGTCTACGCGATCGCCGTCGCCCTGGCCGACCGCAAGGGCGGCGAGGAGGCAGAACCGCGACCGCGGGGCCTCCGCCTCCGGACTGGCGGTGCCTCCCGGGCCGACGTGCCGTCCAACGACGGCCGGCCGGCCGGAGCCGGCGGAGGACCTAGCCGCCGGGACCAGGCGGCGGAGGCGTCCGAGGGCTCCTGATCGTCACGGTGGTGCCCTCCGGGCTGGGGACGACGGTGACGTCGGCGAACGCGCTCATCAGCGTCGCCCCCCGCCCGCGGTCCATGCTCGGCACCCGTTCCCGCCACTGCCCGTGGTCGCGCACGGTGATCTCCACGCCGTCCACGGAGGCCTCGATGGACACCTCGACGACCGGTCGGGTCGGGTTCTGGGCGTGCTCGACCGCGTTGGTGGCGGCCTCGCAGGCGGCCAGCAGCAGGTCGTAGACCTGGTCCTCGTCCAGCCCGGCGGCGGTCAGGACCCGGCGGAGGGTCCGGCGCAGCCCGGGGATCGCCCGGGGGGTGGCGGGGAAGCGCCACTGCTCCCGGAGCACCGGCGCGGTCGTCGGGGGCCGGGGCGTGGCCGGTGGCCGGCAGACCGGCACCAGCGCACGTACCTCGGCCGGTCCGGCCGGGGCGGGCGGCTTCGGCACCGGCAGGGCGGGGGTCGGGCCGACGGGAGCTCCGTCGCGGGCACCCGAACCGCGCTCCACCGCGACGCGCACCCGGGCGATCAGCTCGGCGGCCTGGAACGGCTTGGCGAGGTGGTCGTCGACCCCGGCCGCGAACCCCTCGACCGCGGCCTCCTGGCCGGCCCGGGCGGTCAGCATGATCACCGGGATGGAACGGGTGGCGGGGTCGGCGCGCAACCGGCGCAGCAGCTCGAAGCCGTCCACCCGCGGCATCATCACGTCGGTCAGGACGACGTCGGGCCGGTGCGCGGCCACGGCCGCCAGCGCCTCCTCGCCGTCGCTGCAGGTGCGCACCCGCCAGATCGGCGCCAGCACCCTCGTCAGGTAGCTGCGCATGTCGGCGTTGTCGTCGACGACCAGGACCGTGGCCGTCGCGCCGGCAGGGGCCTCCGGCAGCTCGTCGGGGGTCACGTCGGCGACCCAGGAGGCGGCGGTGCCGTGCGCGACCGCCGAGGGGGTGGCCGACGGGCCCGCGTCGGCAGGCGCGTCGGGGCTGCCGTAGGGGACAGCGACGGTGAAGGTGCTCCCGGCGCCCGGTTCGCTCTCCACCGTCACGGTGCCGCCGTGCAGGCCGACCAGCTCGCGGACCAGGGCCAGCCCGATGCCGGTGCCCTCCCGGGTGCGTGCCAAGGAGTCGCGCACCCGGTGGAAGCGGTCGAACACCAGCGGCAGCTCGGCGGCCGGGATGCCGATCCCGGTGTCGGCGACGGTGAGCAGCACCTGGTCGGCCTCACCCCGCAGGGTCAGCTCGATGCCGCCGACGAAGGTGTACTTCACGGCGTTGGTGAGCAGGTTGAGGACGACCTTCTCCCACATCCGCGGGTCGACGTGCACCGGCCGGTCCAGCGGGGGGCAGTCGACCGACAGCTGGAGGCCGGCCCGCTCGGCGGCGGCCCGCAGCACCCCGGCCAGCTCGGCGGTGAAGGCGGCGACGTCGGTCTCCACCCGGACGGCCTCGGCCCGGCCGGCCTCGATGCTGGCGACGTCCATCAGGTCGTTGACCAGGCGCTGCAGGCGCTGCCCGTTCCGCAACGCCAGCTCCAGCTGGTCGCGGGCTGCGGGGGGCAGCTGGTCGGGGGTGTCGGCCAGGACGTCGCTGATCGGCCCGAGCAGCAGGGTGAGCGGGGTGCGCAGCTCGTGGCTCACGTCGGAGAAGAACTCCGTCTTCGCCCGGTCGAGCTCGGCCAGCGACGCGGCCCGCCGCCGTTCGGTCTCGAACGCCCGGGCGGTGCCCAGGGCGCTGGTGAACTGCCCGGCGACCAGGCCCAGGAAGGTGCGGTACTCGGGGTCCAGTGCGCGGTTCGGGCTGACCCCGGCGACCAGGACGCCGATCCGCTCCTCACCCGCGGCGCCGCCCAGCGGCAGCACGACGGCATCGCGCACCGGGTCCTGCCAGAGCCCGCCGACCAGCCCCATCCCGCCGACCGGTCCGGGCAGCGCGGCGGTGTCAGGGACGGACGCGGGCAGCAGGTCGGCCGGGCAGCCGACCGTGCCGGCCCGCCGGAGGCCGTCGCCCTCGTCGAGGTAGACGGCGGCGAACGGCACGTCGAAGGGATCGCTGCCCAGGGTGCGGCACAGGTCGGCGAGCACGGCCTGCTCGTCGCCCCGTTCCGCCTCGGTGCAGGAGAGCTGGTGCAGCAGCTGCTGGCGCCGTTCGGCGAGGACCTCGCTGGTCACCTCGGTGCAGACGGCGTGCATCCCGGCGACGAGCCCGTCGTCGCCGAAGGCCGGCGCGTGGGAGACGGTGAAGTAGGTCTCCTCGCGGTAGCCGGCGCGTTCCAGCAGCAGCGGGAGCCGGGGCAGCCAGGACGCCTCGCGGGTGGTCATCGCGTGCTCGACCGGCCCGGACAGGACGGCCCAGCCCTCGGCCAGGGTGACCCGGATGTCCTCGCCGATCGCCGGGTGCTTGGCGCCGATGAACGGCGTGTAGGCGTCGTTGTAGAACTGCACGTACCCGGGGCCCCAGGTCAGCACCATCGGGAAGCGGGAGGCCAGCACGGTGCGGACGGCGTACTGCAGGCTCGCCGGCCACTGCGCGACCGGGCCCACCGGCGTCGCGGACCAGTCGAGCCCGGCCATCAGCCGGCCGGCCTCCCCGTCACCGGCGAAGAGGTCGGCGGGGGTGGGCGCCCCCGGCGCAGCAGAGGTGGGATCGGGGGGCACGCACACCTCCAGCCGGGACACCAGCACACCTGCGAGCCCGGGCAGCGCTGTACCCGGGGGCGGTCACCAGCGACCCACCCGCTGCGTGCAACTTACCTCCGGGGGCGGTGCCCTGCCCTGAGGCCAGCTGTGCCCCCGGACGGCGGGGCGGGTTGGATGGGGGCAGAACCGCCGGGAGAGCCCTGGCGCCGACCCCGAGGAGACCCCCGTGGCAGAGCTGACCCGTCCCGACGTCGAGCCCCCCACCGGGCCTGCCCCGTCCGACCTGGTGATCGAGGACCTGGTGGTCGGCGAGGGCGCCGAGGCCACCGCCGGCAGCCTGGTGAGCGCGCACTACGTGGGCGTCACCCACGACGGTGGCGAGCAGTTCGACGCCTCCTGGGACCGTGGCGACCCGCTGGAGTTCCGGATCGGCGTCGGCATGGTCATCCAGGGCTGGGACGAGGGCATCGTCGGCATGAAGGTCGGCGGCCGCCGCCGGCTGACCATCCCGCCGCACAAGGCCTACGGCGAGCGCGGCGCCGGCGGCGTCATCAAGCCCGGCGCCACCCTCGTCTTCGTCGTCGACCTCGTCGGCGTCCGCTAGGTCTTCGACCGAGTGCGCTGAGTGCCAGGTCCGCGGGCCGGACCTGGCACTCAGCGCACACCGTTCGCGTCAGATCGCGAGCTGGCCGTAGAAGTCGCGGGGGTCGGCGGACAGGGCGGCCTTGACGCCTCGGCTCCAGTCGTCGACCAGCACCTCCCACGCGCCGGCCTGGACACCGTCGAGGGCGGCCCGGACGACGTCGGCCGGGTCGCTCATCGGGCCGGTGTAGCCGGCCATCATGTCGGTGTCGGCGGCTCCCAGCACGACGCCGGTGACCGACGTGCCCTGCTCGGTGAGCTCGATCCGGACGCCGTTGGTGAGGCTCCACTCCGCGGCCTTGGCGGCGCTGTAGGCGTTGGCGCCGGAGGTGGAGAACCAGGAGAGCGCCGAGAGCACGTTGGCGATCGCGCCCCCGCCGTTGCGGGCGAGCACCGGGGCGAACGCCCGGATGACGCCCAGCGTGCCGAAGAAGTGCGTCTCCATCTCCAGCCGGACGTCGGCCAGGTCGCCGGTGACGAGGTCGGCCCGGGTCGTGAGGCCGGCGTTGTTGACCAGCAGCGTGACGTCGCCGGCGGCTGTGGCGGCGGCGGCGACCGATCCCGGGTCGGTGACGTCCAGCGGCAGCACCTGCACGCCCGGGACGTCGACGAGCTCGGGGCGGCGAGAGGTGGCGTAGACCTTGGCGGCGCCGCGCTCGAGCAGCTGCTGGGCGAAGTGGCGGCCGAGGCCGCGGTTCGCGCCGGTGACCAGGGCGACGGATCCGGTGATGTCCATGGTGGTTCTCCTTGCGTTCGGGTGGGCTGCCGAGCACGCTAGGACCTGACGTTGACGTCAGAGGCAAGGGTGATCTGGGCCACCGGGAGGACCTGTGCGGATCGGTGAGGTCGCTGCAGCGGCCGGCGTGAGCGTGCGGGCGCTGCGCTACTACGAGGAGCAGGGGCTCCTGGAGGCCGAGCGCACCCCGAGTGGGCAGCGCCGGTACGCCGAGGACGCCGTGGGCCGGGTGCACTTCGTCCAGCAGCTCTACGCCGCCGGGCTGACCAGCAAGGACGTCCTCGAGCTGCTCCCGTGCGTGCACACCGGGGTCGCCACGCCCGCGATGCTGGCCCGGCTGGTCGAGCAGCGGGACGGCATCGACCGGCAGCTCGCCGAGCTCGCGCAGGCCCGCGAGCGGTTGGACGAGATAATCCGCATCGGCCAGGAGCACGCCTCGGTCGCCGCCGCCTCCTGACCCTCGCGACGGGTCTCCGCTGGTGGAATGGCCAGGGCGCGCCGCGGGTTGGGCGGGGCATGCAGGTCGAGGTGTGGTCCGACGTCGTGTGTCCGTGGTGCTACATCGGCAAGCGCAAGCTGGAGACGGCGCTCTCCCGCTTCGCGCACGCCGACCAGGTCGAGGTGGTGTGGCGTTCCTTCCAGCTCGACCCGAGCGTCCCCGAGGGCCACACCGAGCCCACCCTGCCGGCGCTGGCCGCCAAGTACGGGCGCAGCGTCGAGGAGATGGCCGGCCAGATGCGCCGGGTCGAGGAGGTGGCCGCCGCCGAGGGGCTGCAGTACGACCTCGTCCAGGGCGTCAGCGGCAACACCCTCCTCGCCCACCAGCTCCTCCACCTCGCCGCCGAGCGGGGCCTGGGCGACGCGATGAAGGAGCGCCTGCTGCACGCGCACTTCACCGAGCACCGCTCGGTGTTCGACGTCGACGGGCTCGTGCCGCTCGCCGTCGAGGTCGGCCTGGCCGAGGACGAGGTCCGCGCCGCGCTGGCCGACCACCGGTACCTGCCCGCCGTCCACGCCGACATCGAGACCGCACGGGCGCTCGGCGCGACCGGCGTCCCGTTCTTCGTCGTCGACCGCACCTACGGCGCCGCCGGGGCGCAGCCGGCCGAGCAGTTGCTGCAGCTGCTCGAGCGCGCCTGGGCCGACGCCCACCCGCTCACCACCGTCCCCGCCGCCGAGGGCTGCGCGGACGGCAGCTGCGCCGTCTGAGCCGCGCCCGCGCGGCCGCTCTGCACGCGTTCCGGACGCACTGCACGCGCTGCACCACGTGCGATGCGTACGGAACGCGTGCAATGCCGCCTCCGGATCCGGGGGCGGGGCCGGGGTCGGGGCTTCGCGCCCCGGGTCAGCCGAGGAGGCGGGGGGCCTTCTCCAGGGCCTTGCGGGCGTCGGCGGCCAGCCGGCGGACGACGTCGCTCGCCGACTCCTCACGGGTGACCAGCCCGACCGACTCCCCGGCGTAGACCGGCGCGTGGTCGAGGTCGCCCTCGGCCCGGGCGCGGCGGACCAGGTCCGCTGCGGCGGTGTCGCCGCGCAGCTCCGTCTCCCGGCCGTGCCAGAGCTGGGTGAACTCGTTGGCCAGTGCCCGCCCGGGCCAGCGCGCTGGCCAGGGCAGTCCCTGGGCGATGTCGAAGGCGCTGGTCAGCACCGTGTCGTCGCCGGCGGCGGCCCGGATCCGCTCGCGGGCGGCCGGGGAGTTGGCCGCCTCCGTGCAGGACAGGAACGGGGTGCCGATCCAGGCCCCTGCGGCGCCGGCCACCAGGACGGCGGCCAGCCCCGCACCGGTGGCCACCCCGCCCGCGGCGAGCACCGGCCGGTCGGTCGCGGCCAGCACCTCCTGCAGCAGCGGCAGGGTGGCCCGCTGCCCGGTGTGCCCGCCGGCCTCGGTGCCCTGCGCCACGATGACGTCGGCCCCGGCCGCCAGGGCGCGGTCCAGGTCGGCCAGCGAGTTCACCGCGGTGGCGACCGCGATCCCGGCGTCGTGCAGCGGCCCCACGAACGGCTCCGGGTCGCCGAAGGAGACCGACACCAGGGCCGGCTCGGTGGCGATCGCCGCGGCCAGCAGCTCCGGGCGCCGCTCCAGGGCCCAGGCCATCAGGCCGACCCCGAAGGAGACGTCTGCCTCCGTGGGCAGCCGGGCCTGCTCGGCCAGCCACTCCACCGGGGTGTCGGACCCGACGCCGATCATGCCCAGCCCGCCGCCGAGGGAGACGGCGCGGGCGAGCTCGCCGCCGGCCACCCCGGCCATCGGGGCACCGAACACCGGCACGTCGAGGTCGAACCAGCGGGTCAGCGGGGTCTTGATCACCGGCCCATCGTCGTCCCTCGCCCTGTGGGGCGCAGCGGCGGTCAGCGGCGGGTGACGTCGGCGGTGAACGCCTGCAGCCGCGTGCGCAGACCGATGACCTGCTCCTCGATCGCGAGGGCCTGTAGCTCCTCGTCGAGGTGCTGCGCCGACGGGGGGAGGGCGGTCACCCGGCTCGCGCAGTCCAGGTCGGCGCAGATGTAGGTGCCCACGGTGTTGCCGTTGCGGCCGGCCTCGCCGACCCGCCGTGCGGTGAACAACGAGACGTCGGCGGCCGACTGCACCGAGTGGCACAGCAGGCACATCGCCGAGCGGCGGCTGGACATCTTCGTGTCGGCGGCCCGCAGCGCGATGCCGACGGGGTCGCCGTCCTGCTCGTGCACGAGGTAGCCGCGCAGCTCGGCCTTGGCGTCCCGCCAGCCGAGCACGTCGAGCGACGCCCAGTCCAGCTCGTCCAGGTCGCGGGGCGGCGTGAGGGACGCGGCCTCGCTGCGGGAGCAGTTGACCATCGAGCGGCGGATCGCCGCCTCGGTCAGGGCGTGCACGGGGACCTCCAGAGACGTCGGGACGGGACGGCCGCAGAGGCTACGTACCGCGCCCGTCCCGACGCACCCGGATTTCCCGCAGGCCCGGTCCACCAAGATGGCCATCCTGGTGGAGCCGGGGATCAGCTGGTGGCGGGGCCGCCGTGCTCGGTGCCGGAGAGCTTGCGGAGCAGGTCGTGGGCGCGCTCGGCGCGCTGCGAGTCCTGCTCCATCACCTCGCGGAAGAACGAGGCGACGTCGTCCAGGTTGGCGTTCTCGGCATCCCGGACGTACTGGCCGTAGTCGTGCCCGGCCTTCAGGGAGTGGTACTGGACGGAGATCAGGTCGAACGTGACGTCGGCGAAGCCGGTCTCACCGGTGGCCATGGGTCCTCCTCAGGAGTGCGCATGGGGCCGTTGCTGGGCCTCGGGATCTGACGTCGTCGCGCTACCCCGTCCTCGGGCGGGTGACACGCGGGTCGGACCGTTCCGTCTCAGGTCTGGTCGTTGGTCGGGGCCTCGCCCACCGCGCCGGCGAACCCGCCGGTGACGTCGCCGCCGCCGGCCTCGTCGGCCTCGATGCGGGAGGTGGCGAGCTCGTCCTCGCCGCTCGCGACCTGGTCGTCCTCGGTGGAGGCGAGGTCCTCGCCCTCGCCGAGGGCGCCGGGGTCAGCCTGCAGGGTGCGCGGGTCGTTGAGGGGGTCGGGGACGTCGGGATCGGTGACGGTCATGCCCCGACCGTGCCCCGGTGGTGCGCCGTCCGAACGTGCGTAACTGGACAGTTAATTAAGGCTCCTGTTACACATCCCGCATGGAGGCTCTCGCGGCCCTGGCCGACCCGACCCGGCGGCAGATCGTCGCCCTGCTCGCCGCCGGTGAGCGGGGTGCAGGGGAGCTGGCCGGACAGTTCCCGGTCAGCCGTCCGGCGATCAGCCGGCACCTGCGGGTGCTCCGCGAGGCCGGGCTGGTGCAGGTCCGGGTGGAGGGGCAGCGCCGGGTGTACGCGCTGGACCCGGCGCCACTGTCGGAGCTGGACGCCTGGCTGGCCCCCTACCGGCGGCTGTGGGCGCAGCGGCTGGACGCGCTGGACACCGAGATCGCCCGCGGACGGCGGGCCCGAACGCAGGAGGACGGTCGATGACGACACCGGACGAACGGCTGGGGCAGGTCACCGAGCTGCCCGAGGGGGTGCGGCTGCAGTTCCGCCGCAGCTGGCCGGACCCGATCGACGACGTCTGGGCGGCGCTCACCCAGCCCGACCGGATGGTGCGCTGGATCGGCACCTACGAGGGGGAGCGGCGGCCCGGCGGGGCGGGCACCTTCACCATGACCCACGAGGAGACGCCCATCGGTGAGCCGATGCGGATCGTCGAGTGCGAGGAGCCGCGCCGGCTGGTGGTCGACTGGGACACCGAGGAGGGCTGGCGGGTCGAGCTCGACCTCAGCACGGACGGCGGCCGGACGGTCCTGCTCTTCACCCAGCTCTTCGCCCCGGGCACCGAGATCACCGACTACGTGCTGGGCTGGCACTGGTACCTGGACAAGTTCGACGCCGAGGTGGGCGACCGCCCGGCGCCGGGTGACTGGGACGGCTTCCTCGCCGCCACCGGGCCCGCCTACGGGCGTCTCCCCCAGGCCTGAGCCGGTTGGCCGACCGTGGAGCCGGGTCACGCGGCGGCTCCACGGTCGGGTGGGTGGCTGAGGCCTGGGCGGTTCAGGCCTGGGCGGCCCGGGCGGGCTCCACCCGGACCGGGTCCGGTCCGGTCCACCGGCCCAGCCGGTGCAGCAGCCGGTCGCGGGAGGCCAGCCGCGGGCCGGCCTGGACCGGGTACGCGTCGTAGGAGCTGGTCAGGGCACGGGCGGCGTGCAGGGCGAAGTTCGGGTCGTCCTGGGCCTCCCGGGCGACGGCGACCAGGTCGGCCTGCCCGGTGGCGACGACGGCGTCGGCCTGCTGCGGGTCGACGAGCAGGCCCACGGCCATGGTCGGGATGCCGACCTGCTCCTTGATCGCGGCGGCGAAGGGCACCTGGTACCCGTAGCCGATCGGGTGCTCCCAGCCGCTGCCGATGCCCCCACCGGAGACGTCGATCGCGTCCACCCCGAGGGCCTTCAGCTCCCGGCAGAAGGCGATGGTGTCGGCCAGCGTCGTCCCGTCGCGGGTCGCGTCGACGGCGGAGACCCGCACCATCAGCGGCAGGTCGGCCGGCCAGACGGCGCGGACGGCCTCGACCACCTCGAGCGGGAACCGCATCCGGTTCTCCAGCGACCCGCCGTAGGCGTCGGTGCGGGTGTTGGTCAGCGGCGACAGGAACTCGTTGAGCAGGTAGCCGTGCGCGGTGTGCACCTCGGCGAGCTGGAACCCGGCGGTCAGCGCCCGGCGGGCGGCGGCGACGAACGCGTCGCGCACGGCGGGGAGCTCCTCGAGCGCGAGCGCGCGGGGGGCCGGCCAGCCCTCGCCCATCGGCACGCCGCTGGGGGAGACCGGCGTCCACGGGACGTCGCCGGGCCGGGCGTTCTCCGCGGTGACCGGGCCGTCGCCGTCCCAGGGGCGGAGCGTGCTGCCCTTGCCGCCGGCGTGCGCCAGCTGGATCGCCGCCACGCTGCCGTGCTCGCGCAGGAAGGCGGCGACGCGCGCCAGGCCGGGCACCTGCTCGTCGTTCCACAGGCCGACGTCGCCGGGGCTGATCCGGCCCTCGGCGGTCACGCCGGTGGCCTCGACCATCACCAGGCCGAAGCCGCCGAGGGCGAACCGGCCCAGGTGGGCCAGGTGGTAGTCGCCGACCACCCCGTCGGAGACGCAGTACTGGCACATCGGCGCGACCGCGAGGCGGTTGGGGAGGGTGACCCCGCGCAGGGTCAGGGGCTGCAGGAGCTGAGGTGTGCTCACGACCGCGGTCAACCGCGCGGTGGTCGGGAGGCATTCCAGGGGGACGTGCGTCACACTCTTGGTAGACGTTCTAGACGTACGCCTTTCGACCGGTAGCCTGGCCCGATCCCCCCGGCCCCAGCGTCGCGGCCGGGGGGTCGACACAGCGCCGGTGCGACAACCCCGCCGGCGGCACCCGAAGGAGGAGACGCCGTGACTTCCGTGGCCACCCCAGGTCTCGAGAACGCCCCCACCACGCATGCCCGACTCCTTGCCTGGGTGCAGGAGATGGCCGAGCTGGCCCAGCCCGACCAGGTGGTGTGGGTCGATGGCTCCGACGAGGAGTGGGAGCGGCTGACCACCCGACTCGTGGACGCCGGCACCTTCACCCGGCTGGCGAAGAAGCCCAACTCCTTCCACTGCGCCTCCGACCCCAGTGACGTCGCCCGGGTCGAGGACCGCACCTTCATCTGCTCGGTCGACGAGGCCGACGCCGGTCCGACCAACAACTGGATGGAACCGGCCGAGATGAAGGCCGTCATGACCGAGCTGTACCGGGGGTGCATGCGCGGCCGGACGATGTACGTCATCCCGTTCTGCATGGGCCCGGTCGAGGCCGAGAACCCCATGTTCGGCGTCGAGCTCACGGACTCCGAGTACGTCGTCGTCTCGATGCGGGTCATGGCCCGGATCGGCAGCCGCGTGCTCCAGGCGATGGGTGAAGACCGGCCGTTCGTGCCGGCGATGCACTCCCTCGGCGCCCCACTGGAGGCCGGGCAGGCCGACGTCCCGTGGCCGTGCAGCGACACCAAGTACATCGTGCACTTCCCGGAGGAGCGGACCATCTGGTCCTACGGCTCCGGCTACGGCGGCAACGCCCTGCTGGGCAAGAAGTGCTACTCGCTGCGCATCGCCTCGGTCATGGCGCGGGACGAGGGCTGGCTCGCCGAGCACATGCTGATCCTCAAGCTCACCAGCCCGCAGCAGAAGACGTACTACGTCGCCGCGGCCTTCCCCTCGGCCTGTGGCAAGACGAACCTGGCGATGCTCGAGCCGACCATCCCGGGCTGGAAGGTCGAGACGCTCGGCGACGACATCGCCTGGATGCGCTTCGGCGAGGACGGTCGGCTCTACGCCCTCAACCCCGAGTTCGGGCTGTTCGGCGTCGCCCCGGGCACCGGCTGGGACACCAACCCCAACGCGATGCGCACCATCGACCAGGGCAACTCGGTGTTCACCAACGTCGCGCTCACCGACGACGGCGACATCTGGTGGGAGGGGATGACCGACGACGCCCCCGCCCACCTGACCGACTGGAAGGGCCGGGACTGGACGCCGGAGTCCGAGGAGCCCTCCAGCCACCCGAACAGCCGCTTCTGCACGCCGATCACCCAGTGCCCGATCCTGGCGCCGGAGTACGAGGACCCGAAGGGCGTGCCGATCTCGGCCATCCTCTTCGGCGGACGCCGCAAGACCACGATCCCGCTGGTCAGCGAGGCGCGGGACTGGAACCACGGTGTGTTCATGGGCGCGACGCTCTCCTCGGAGACGACCGCCGCAGCCACCGGCGCCGTCGGCGTCGTCCGCCGCGACCCCTTCGCCATGCTGCCGTTCATCGGCTACAACGCCGGTGACTACTTCCAGCACTGGGTCGACACCGGCAAGCAGCACGACGCCAGCAAGCTCCCGCGGATCTTCTACGTGAACTGGTTCCGCCGGGACGACGAGGGCGGCTTCCTGTGGCCGGGCTTCGGGGAGAACAGCCGCGTGCTCAAGTGGGTCGTCGAGCGCCTGGAGGGCACCGCGGCCGCCGAGGAGACCCCGGTCGGGCACGTGCCGACGCCGGACTCGCTCGACGTCTCGGGGCTGGGCATGACCCGTGACCAGGTCGAGCAGGCCCTGCGCGTGGACAAGGACGAGTGGCAGGCCGAGGTCCCGCAGATCACCGAGTGGTTCGAGAAGTTCGGCGAGAAGCTGCCCAGCACCATGTGGGACGAGCTGGAGATCCTCAAGAGCCGTCTCGCCTGAGCCGGTAGCACCGGCCACAGACCGGGTCGGCCGCCGCGGAGGCCGACCCCCGGGACGAGGTCCCGCTCCCCGACAGCGTCGTCGGGGGGCGGGACCTCGTCGCGTCCGGCGACGCTCCGCTCCCGTTCCGCCGGTGGTGGCGCGGTCGGGTTAGCGTGGCGGGGGCGTGCCCATCCCCCGTGACGGAGGCCAGTCCGCTCGTGCCCAACCCGTACCTGCACGTGCTGCGGACCCCGCATGCCCTGCCGATGGTGCTGGCCGCGTTCATCGGCCGGCTGCCGCTGTCGATGATCGGCCTGGGCAGCGTGCTGCTCGTCCAGTCCGAGACGGGTTCCTACGGACTGGGTGGTGCGGTCGCCGCCGTGGGTGCGGTCGCCACCGCGATCGCCGGGCCGGTGATCGGCCGGCTGGCGGACACCCATGCCCAGCGCCGGGTGCTGCTCTCCGTGCTGGCGATCTTCGTCGTCTCGGGGGTGGGCTTCCTCTGGTCGGTGCGCGGCGGCTGGCCGCTGTGGACGGTGTTCCTCACCGCCGCCGCCGCCGGGGCGACCATCCCGCCGGTCTCCTCGATGATCCGGGTGCGCTGGACGCACCTGCTCCGCGGCACCCCGCGGCTGCCCACCGCGCTGGCCATGGAGTCGGTGGTCGACGAGTTCGTGTTCATCGTGGGGCCGGTGCTGGTCACCTTCCTGTCCACCACCGGGCACACCACCTCCGGCGTCGTCACCGCGTTCACGCTGGCTGCCGTCGGCAGCCTGCTGTTCGCCGCGCAGGGGCACACCGAGCCGCCGCCGGCCGCGCACGGGCACCGGCGCGGGGCGTCGGCGATCCGGGTGCGAGGGCTGCGGGTGCTGTTCGTGGTGGGGGCCGCGGTCGGCGCCATCCTCGGCGCGCTGGAGATCGGGCTGGTCGCCTTCGCCGACGAGGTGGGTCAGCGGTCGCTGTCCGGGCTGCTCATCGCCGGCCTGGCCGCCGGCTCGATGTTCGCCGGCATCGGCTGGGGCGTCGTGCACTGGAAGGTGCGGCTGCGGCACCGGCTGGTCGCTGCCCTCGTCGTCCTGACCGTGCTGACCGTGCCGCTGGTGCTGGTCACCAGCTACTGGCTGATGCTGCCGCTGGTCGTGGTCGCCGGCATCGCCGTCTCGCCGTCGCTGATCAGCGCCTTCACCCTGGCCGAGGTGCTGGTGCCCCGATCTGCGGTCACCGAGGCGTTCACCTGGATCGGCACCGCGCTGGCCCTGGGGGTGGCGATCGGGGCGTCGGTCGCCGGGAAGATCGTGGACACCGTGGGGGCGAACGCCAGCTTCCTGGTCGCCACCGTGGCGGCGGGCCTGGCGGCGGTGGTGGTCGGCCTGGGGCAGCGGACGCTGCACGTGCCGGCCGAGCACGCCGCCTCCCCGGCGTTGGCCCACTGAAGGAGGACCCCGTCCTCCCCACCCCTCGCACGCTCGCGGTGGGACCCGGGAGCGGGCCGGACCGGCCTGCTGCTGCGATGCTCGGCGGATGACCTCCCCTCGCCCGGCCGCCTGCGGCGGCCGCCTGCTCGGGGTCGCCCCGGAGCGGCTGGACCGCTGGCTGGACGGCGTCGCGCAGCGGCACGGCGCGTTCACCGACGTGCAGGTCGACGACGCGGGCGTGGTCACCGTGACCTGTCAGGACACCACCACGGTGCGGCTGACCGTCCCCTACGGCTGGACGCCGGGACCGGCGCCGCTGACCGCCTTCACCGCCGCGGCCAAGGTGCCGCGGCGCACCGCCGTCCTGCTGGTCCGGCGCGGCCGCTGGGCGGTCGGGGTGTTCGACGGCGCGGACCTCGTCGTCTCCAAGGTCGACACCCGCCAGGTGCAGGGCCGCACGGCCGCCGGGGGCTGGTCGCAGCAGCGCTTCGCCCGCCGGCGCGGGCACCAGACCGACGCCGTCGTCAGCCACGCCGCGGACACCGCCGCCCGGGTGCTGCTGCCGCACGCCGGCACGCTGGACGCGCTGGCGCCGGGCGGGGACAAGGGGCTGGCCGCGGAGGTGCTGACCGACCCGCGGCTGCGCCCGCTGGCCGACCTGCCGCGCCTGCCCGCGCTGGACGTCGGCGAGCCGACGAAGGTGGTGCTGCTGGCGACCCCGGCCCAGTTCCGGGCCGTGCGCGTGCACATCGTGGAGCCCACCGACCGCACCTGAGGGGCCGAAGTCGCGACTTCGGCCCCTCAGCAGGTGTGGTGGACCTCCTGTAGCCGGTACACCGGGGTCGGGATGCCCACCTCTCGGGCCTTGAGCTGCAGCGCCAGGTAGAGCGAGTAGTGCCGGGACTGGTGCAGGTTCCCGCCGTGGAACCACAGCGCCTCCTGCTGGGTGGGCTTCCACATGTTGCGTTGCTCGCCCTCCCAGGGGCCCGGGTCCTTGGTGGTGTCCGAGCCCAGCCCCCAGACCTTGCCCACCCGGTCGGCGACCTCCTGGCTGATCAGGTCGGCGGCCCAGCCGTTCATCGAGCCGTACCCGGTCGCGTAGACGACCAGGTCGGCCGGCAGCTGGGTGCCGTCGGTCAGCACGACCGAGTCCTCGGTCAGGTGGTCGACCTGCCCCTTGACCAGGCGGACGTCGCCGTTCGCGACGAGGTCGGCCGCGCCCACGTCGATGTAGTAGCCCGAGCCGCGGCGCAGGTACTTCATGAACAGGCCCGACCCGTCCTCGCCCCAGTCGTGGTCGAACCCGGCGGCCTCGAGCCGCTGGTAGAAGTCGGCGTCCCGCTCTCGCATCTGGTCGTACAGCGGGATCTGGAACTCGTGCATGATCCGGTAGGGCAGCGAGGCGAAGGTGAGGTCGGCCTTCTCCGTCGTCATGCCGCCGGCGACGGCCTCCTCGGAGTACAGCGCACCCAGCCCGATCTCCATCAGCGACTCCGACCGGACGATGTGGGTCGAGGAGCGCTGCACCATCGTGACGTCGGCGCCGTTCTCCCACAGCGCCCCGCAGATGTCGAAGGCCGAGTTGTTGGAGCCGATGACCACGCACTCCTTGCCGCGGTAGGCGTCCGGGCCGGGGTGGGCCGAGGAGTGGTGCTGGTCGCCGCGGAAGACGTCCTGGCCGGGCAGCACCGGGACGTTCGGCTTGCCCGACATCCCGGTCGCCAGGACCAGCTGCTTCGGGCGCAGCTCCACCGGCGTCCCGTCCCGCTCGACGGTGACCCGCCACTCCTGGGTCGCCTCGTCGTAGGCGGCGCTGATCGCCCGGGTGTTCGACCAGTAGTTCAGCTCCATCACCCGGGTGTAGGACTCCAGCCAGTCGGCGATCTTGTCCTTGGGGGCGAACACCGGCCAGTTGTCCGGGAACTTGATGTAGGGCAGGTGGTCGTACCAGACCGGGTCGTGCAGGCACAGCGACTTGTAGCGGCTGCGCCACTGGTCCCCGGGCCGGGGGTGCTTGTCGATCACGATGGTGGGGACGTCGAGCTGCCGCAGCCGGGCCCCGAGCGCGATCCCGCCCTGCCCGCCGCCGACGACGAGGACGTACGGCTGGGTCTGGTACCCCAGCTCCCGGGCCTCCCGCTCGCGCCGGTCCAGCCACGTCTCCCGGTCGCGGTGGATGCCGTGCTCGGCGCCCTTCGGACGGCGGTCGTGCGCCGGCTCCTCGTGGCCGGTGAGCTCGTACAGCGTGGTCAGCAGCGTCCACGCGCGCCCGTCCTGCAGGCGCAGGTGCCCCCGCCCACGCCCGACGGCGGTCTCGAAGGTGATCCACGCCTCGTCGACGCCGTCGGCGCCGGTGGGCGGCTCGGCGGCCGTGAAGCCCTGCGGGTCGGTGCGGTCGAGCGTGGCCTCGAGCAGGTCACGGACGCCGTCGTGTCCCTCGACGGTGGTGATGTTCCAGCTGAACGCCACCAGGTCGCGCCAGAAGCAGGTCGGGGCGAAGAGCTCGGCCACCCGGTCGACGTCCCGGGCGGTCAGCGCGGACTGGAATGCCTCCAGCCAGGCGGCCACCCGGCTGCCGGGGTCGTCCGCTCCGGTGGTCGGGGTGTCGGTCGGGTCCAGCGTCTGGGTCACGCGCATCTCCTGCGTCCTCGGAGGAGTGGCCGCCGTGACCGGCGTCCGGGAGCAGCTGACCACCCTGCCGCCACCCGGTGAGAGAGCTCCGGAGGAGTCGCCCCGTCCCCGTCGAGCGCCGCCACCGTCTGTGCGATCCGAAACACATCCAGTGACGGAGGGAGGGGTCAAAATCGCGCTTTTGGCCCCTCCGGGGTCAGGGCTGGAGGACCAGCCGGATCGGGTCGCCCTCCTTGCGGGACAGCCGATCGACCGCGGTCGCCGCCTCGCTGAGCGGCAGCGTGTCGCTGACCGAGCGGGCGAAGTCGATCCGGTGGTGCCGCACCAGCTGCACCAGTTCGAGCACGTGCTCGGGCATCGACCCGTAGTGACCCAGCACCTTCTGCCCGAAGTAGCTGAACGCGGTCCCGTCCTTGATCGTCAGCGGCTGCCTGGTCAGCCCGACCAGCACCAGCGCGCCACCGACGCCGAGCGCGCGCACCGCCTGCTCGCGCACCGCGGCGACCCCGGCGAAGTCGAAGGCGAACGCCAGCCCGGCCCCACCGGTCGCTGCCCGCACCTGGTCGACCAGGTCGTCGTCGGCGGGGTCCAGGGCCACGTCCGCGCCGAACTGCAGCGCCCGTTCCCGGGCGGCCGGCACGGGGTCGACGGCGATGATCGGCGCGGCCCCGGCCAGCCGGAGCAGCTGCACGCCGTGCGCGCCCAGCCCGCCGATGCCCCAGACGCCCACCGGCTGGGCCGGCCGGACCCCGGCGGTGGCGGTGATCGCCCCCCACGGGGTGGAGACCGCGTCGGGCACGATGCAGGCCTGCTCCAGCGGCAGGTCGTCGGGGACGGCGACCAGCGTGTCCGCCCGCGCCACCGCGTACTGGGCCCAGCCGCCGTCGTAGTCGACGCCGCGGGTGTGCACGACGCCGTGCCGCTCCTCACCGGCCTGGAGCAGCACCCGCTGGTCGGTGGCCCAGCCGGTCACGCCGTCGCCCAGCGCCGCCACGGTGCCGGCGACCTCGTGGCCCAGGGTCACCGTGTCCCCGGGCAGGAACAGCGGGGTCAGCTCGCCCTCGATGAGGTGGACGTCGGACAGGCACACGCCGGCGGCGCGCACCCGGACGAGCACCTCGCCGGGGCCCGGGGTCGGCACGGGCACCTCGGTGACGGCGAAGTCGCGGGTCCGGACGTTCAGCCGCCCGGCGAGCATGGAGTCAGGGATCGTCTCGGCCATGACCTCACCCTGCCCCCGGCCGTGCAGGTCCGCCGTCCGGGGGTAGGGGAGCGCGGTGTCTCCTTCCTCACGAGCGGCGGACGGCCGCCTGGACAGCCGCCCCGACCAGCAGCCGACCGGCCCCGCGCCCGTCCCGGGGGTCTCCCGGCTCGACCTGGGGCCGGGGGCGGAGGCGTTGCTCGCCGTCCCGGCCGGCGACCCGCAGCCGCGCCCGCTGCTGGTGTTCTTCCACGGCGCCGGCGGGACGGCGGAGCAATCCCTGGCCGCGGTCGGCGCGGCAGCCACCGACCGGGGCGTGCTCGTGCTCGCCCCGACGTCGGCGGCCACCACCTGGGACCTGATCGCCGGCGGGCTGGGCCGGGACGTCGCCGCGCTGGACGCGGCGCTCGGCCACGTCTTCGCCACCTGCCCGGTGAGCCGGGTGGCCGTGGCCGGGTTCTCCGACGGCGGCTCGTACGCGCTCTCGCTGGGCGTGGCCAACGGCGACCTGGCCGAGGCCGTGCTGGCCTTCTCCCCGGGCTTCGTCTCCTCGCCCGGCCGGTACGGTCGGGCCCGGTTCTGGCTCAGCCACGGCGTCGAGGACCCGGTCCTGCCGGTGGACCGGTGCGGGCGGCGGGTCTCCGCCGAACTGCTCGCCGACGGCTACGACGTGACCTACGAGGAGTTCGCCGGCGGGCACGTGATCACCCCGGAGCTGGTGACCGCGGGGCTGGACTGGTGGCTCGGCGCCCCGGCCGGCTGACCGGGGCGGCCGGCTCAGTCGCGGGGCGTGTCGCTGGTGGTGAGCTCCACCTCTTCGTGCCGCAGCTGCTCGGTGACCGCGGTCTCCTCGGTCTCCCACGAGGTGGTCAGCCGCACCCGCTCGGCCGGCACGCGCTCCAGGGAGACCCTGGGCTCCTCGGCGTAGAGGGTGACCCACCCGGTGCTCCGAGAGGGCTCCCGCTCCCCCGACGACCGCTCTCCCGGTGAGGAGGCGGGGCCGGCCTCACGATCGCCGTGGGCGAGCGGGAGGTGCTCGATCCGGGCGCGCTGGCGGGTGATCGTCACCGGCACCAGCACCTCCTCGCTGACCTCCTCGATGCGGAGCACGGCCCGCGTCCAGGGCTCGACCACGGTGGTGACGTCCAGCTGCTCCTCGGCGCGGGTCATCACGCCATCGCCGTCGCTGGTCCGGGTCGGGACGGTGGGCTGGGCTGTGGTCCGGACCGGGGCTGGGGCCGGGGCCGGCTCGCGGTAGTGCTCGAGCAGCGCCGACTCCTCGTCCGGGCTCAGGTGGTCCGCCCGGGTCGCCCGGGGCGCGGAGTGGACGGCGGCCGAGTCGACGGCCAGCAGGAGCCGGCCGTCGGCGAACTCTGACCCGGCGACCGGGGCGATGGTCGGCACGTCGTCGGTGTCCGGTGTGGCGGCGTGCGTCCCCGGGGTGAGGCCCACCCACGTGGGCTGCTGGGTCGCGTCGTCGAGGTAGACCGCGGTGATCGTGCCCAGCGGCTTCCCGTCGCGGTCGTGGGCGATCGCCCCGATGACAGAGGGCGGAGTCGGGTCACTGGCCATGCCAGGTGGGTGATCCAGAAGGCACTGGTCTACACATCGCCCGGCGGGTCGTGGCGGAAGTCGGTTGAGCCGGGTACGGAGCACGCGTAGCGTCCTCTGACCGTGTCCGTGCCGTTCGCCCCGGCCCCTCCCTCCGCCGCCGACCCGACCGATCCCGTCCTCGCCGCCGAGCGCGACCACCTGCTCCGCGCGGCGGAGTGCCTGACCTCCATGCGCGCCGCCGCCGTCTCGGTCACCGACGCCGGCGTCGACGCCTGGGCCTCCGAACGGCTCGGTGCCGCCCGGGCCGAACGACTGCTCGCCCTCGCCGCCGACCCGGGCGTCCCGGCGTTCTTCGGCCGGACCGACGGCGCCGGCGACGCCGGCCCGGAGAGCTTCCACATCGGCCGCCGCCACGTGCGCGACGCGGCCGGCGACCCGGTCGTCATCGACTGGCGTGCGCCGATGAGCCGGCCGTTCTACCAGGCCAGCGCCGCCGAACCGCAGGGGTTGCTGCGCCGCCGCCGCTTCGGGTTCGCCGGCGGGGAGCTGACCAGCTACGAGGACGAGCAGCTCGCCGACGGCGAGGACGACGGCGGCGCTGGCGAGATCCTGCGCCAGGAGATCGAGCGGCCGCGCAGCGGCCCGATGCGCGACATCGTGGCCACCATCCAGCCCGACCAGGACGACATCGTGCGCGCCCCGCTGGCCGAGTCGATCTGCGTGCAAGGGGCCCCGGGCACCGGCAAGACGGCCGTCGGGCTGCACCGGGCGGCCTACCTGCTCTACACGCACGGCGACCAGCTGGCCCGCACCGGCGTGCTGGTGGTCGGGCCGAACCGGGCCTTCCTGCGGTACATCGAGCAGGTGCTGCCCGCGCTCGGCGAGGTCGAGGTCGACCAGGCGACGGTCGCGAGCCTCACCGCCCGGGTGACGGTCCGCGCCCGGGACGAGCCGGCGGTCGCCGTCCTCAAGGGCGATCCGCGGATGGCGGAGGTGCTGCGCCGGGCGCTGTGGGGCGGCATCCGCAAGCCGGTGGACTCGGTGCAGGTGACGCTGGCCGGCCGGAAGTACCGGATCGGGGAGGACCGGCTCAAGCGCTTCGTGGACGACCTGCGCCGGGCCGGCACCAGCGGCGTCGACGAGCAGCAGCTGGTGCACTACGCCGCCGGCCGGGAGCGGCTGGCGATGTCCCTGGCCGAGTACGCCCGGCGGTTGAAGGAGGCCGGCGGCGGCAGCCCCTCCGACGCGGAGACGCGCCGGACCGCCCGCAGCGCCGAGGTGCGGGCCTTCTGCGACGCCGTCTGGCCGGCGGTGGACGCCGCCGGGCTGGTGCACGACCTGTTCACCGACCCCGAACGGCTGGCCCGGGCGGCCCGCGGCGTGCTGACCGAGGAGGAGCAGGCGCTGCTGCACTGGCCCCGCGCACCGCGGTCGGTGCGCGCCGCCCGGTGGACGGCCGCGGACGCGGTGCTGGTCGACGAGGTGGCCGGGATGCTGGAACGGACCCCGGGCTACGGGCACGTGGTGGTGGACGAGGCACAGGACCTCTCGCCGATGGAGTGCCGTGCCGTCGCCCGCCGGCTGGGCGCGGGCTCGCTGACCGTGCTCGGCGACCTGGCCCAGGCCACCAGCCCCTGGTCGGCGACGGACTGGACGCAGACCCTGGCGGCGCTCGGCCGGCCGGCCACGACGGTGCGGCCGCTGACCCGGGGCTACCGGGTGCCGGGGGAGGTGCTCGACTTCGCCAACCGGCTGCTGCCCGCGATCGCCCCCGGGCTGGCCGCGGCCACCGCAGCCCGCCGGGAGCCGGGCGCCCTGCAGCTGCGGCCGGTCGGCACGCTGGCCGGGCCGCTGGCCGAGCTGGTCGCCGAGCTGGCGGCCACCGCCGGTTCGACCGGGGTGGTCTGCGCCGACGCCTCGGTCGCCGAGGTGGTCGGGGTGCTCACCGCGGCGGGACTGGACGTCGCGCCGCTGGCCGACGACGGCGCCGCACCGGCCCGGGTGTCCGTCGTCCCGGCCGGGTTGGTGAAGGGGCTGGAGTTCGACCACGTCGTGGTGGTGGAGCCGGCCGCGATCGTCGCCGCGGAACCCCGCGGGCTGCACCGGCTCTACGTCGTCCTCACCCGGGCGGTGAGCAGCCTGGTCGTGCTGCACCGCGGCGAGCTCCCCGAGCTGCTGACCGGGGAACCTGTGGCCGGGCCGGCAGGTCGGCGTCCCTAGGCTCCGGGGGTGCCCGACTCCCTGCGCCGCGCCCTGCGCGCCCCTGCCGCCCCGATCGAGCTGCGCGAGATCGACCCGCGGTCGACCCCGCTGGCACCGGGCGACAAGGAGTCCACCCGGGAGGCCACGCGCGTGGACGAGACCCGCCTGGCCGAGCTGCAGCAGCGGCTGTACGCGGAGGGCAGCGCCGGCAGCCGACGGCGGGTCCTCCTCGTGCTGCAGGGCATGGACACCAGCGGCAAGGGCGGGGTGGTCAAGCACGTCGTCGGTGCGATGGAGCCGCACGGGGTCACGGTGGCCAGCTTCGGCAAGCCGACGCCGGAGGAGCTGCGGCACTCCTTCCTCTGGCGGGTGCGCCGGGCGCTGCCCGGGCCGGGGCGGGTCGGCGTCTTCGACCGCTCCCACTACGAGGACGTGCTGATCGGCCGGGTGCGGGAGCTGGCGACCCCCGAGGTGATCGAACGGCGATACCGGGAGATCGTCCGGTTCGAGCGCCAGCTCGTCGCCGACGACGTCACCGTGGTCAAGGTGTTCCTGCACCTGTCGCCGTGGGAGCAGAAGCAGCGCCTGCTGGCCCGGCTCGACGACTCCAGCAAGCGCTGGAAGTTCGACCCCGCGGACGTCGACGAGCGGGCGCTGTGGCCGCAGTACCAGCAGGCGTACGCCACCGCCCTGGAGCGCACCGAGACCGACACCGCACCCTGGTACGTCGTCCCGGCCGACCGGAAGTGGTACCGGAACTGGGCGGTGAGCCGGCTGCTGTTGGAGACGCTGACCGAGCTGCAGCCCCGGCTGCCGGAGCCGGCCTGGGACGTCGACGAGCAGCGCGACCGGCTGATCGAGGAGCACCCGATCAGCTGGTGAGCGGCGTCCCCCGGGTGAGGCGCTCGTCCAGCGCCTGGGTGAACAGCCAGCCGGCGATCAGCACGAACTGCAGCAGGAACAGCCAGAACCCGATGGCGATCACCCCGCCGACCACGGTGAGGCCGCCGAACGGGGCGCCGAGGTCCAGCGGCAGGGCGAGGAAGAGGACGAACCCCTGCAGGAAGCCGGACAGGCAGGCGGCGGTGAACAGTGCCCCGGCGACCACGGCCCGCCAGCCCAGCCGGCTGACCGCGACCACCCGGAAGACCCACGCCAGCGGCAGCGTGAGGGCGAACAGCACGGAGTAGTAGCCGGCGGCGAACGCGCCGACCGCCGTGGCGACTCCCGGCGTCTCGGCCAGGTGCGCGAGCAGCCGCGCGACCAGCAGCAGCGGGTACAGCAGCAGCGGTGCCAGCACCAGCAGCGGCAGCGCCAGCAGCCGGCCCCGCCAGGCGGTGAACCGGTCGTGCGACGGGCTGAAGCGCAGCAGCGCCCGGCGCAGCCCCTCGCCGTAGAGCGAGATGGGCAGCAGGGTCAGCAGGGCACCGACGACGTCGAGGCCCGTGCCCGCCTCCGCCAGCCGCTCCACCGCGCCCGGGGCACCCAGCTCACCGGGCAGCACCTCGGTCAGTCGGTCGGTGAGGCCGCGCACCGTGTCGGCACCGGCCAGCCAGCTGGTCAGGCCGAGGGAGAGGACCAACGCCGGGACGACGGCGATCCCGGCGTAGAAGGTGAGCCCGGCAGCGATGAGCGCGGTGTCCCGCTGGCGCATCCGGGCCTGCATCGCCTGGAGCAGGCCGCGTGCCTCCCTCACCACCTGCATCAGGTCATGTGATCAGGTCCGGGCCGGGCGCGCTCGGCGGCGCGCCCGGCACCTCGGTCAGGGGACCGAGTTGGACGAGCCCACCAGGATCATGAAGGTGAAGGCCACCACCAGGATCAGCAGGAAGGTGCCGACGATCAGCAGGCGTGCACGGTTCTTGGGCAACCGGCCCTGCCCGGTGCGGTCGGGTCGGTCGTCGGGTCGCTCGCTCATCGGTCCTCCCGGACGTCGTCTCACGCCCGCGGGACGCGGTGGCCGGCTCCGCCGGCCCCGGGGCGGCGCCTGCTCGGGCGAGCAGGCGGCTGTGCCCGGTGCCTGCCCACTTCGGTGGACGCTCACGCCTGCCGGCGCGGCCCACTCCGGTCAGCGACCGCCGAGCAGGTGCTGCGCCGCTGCGAAGCCGCCCAGGCCGCTGACGGCTCCGCCGCGGACCGTGCCACCCGAGGAGGCGGCGACCACCCGCGGGTGCGCCGTCGCCACGCCCCAGGTGCCGACGGCGGCCGGGTCGGGGGCGACCGGCCACGACAGGTCGCCGTGGAAGATGTGCCCGCCCGGCATCGCCAGCGACGCCTCGACGTCCAGCGGCGAGGACGCCTGCAGGCACGGTCGCCCCTCGCCGTCGGTGGCGAGGCAGTCGGTCAGCGGCTCGGTCAGGTGTTCGTCCAGCTGGGCGACCACCCGGCGCACCGCCTCGGCCCGGGTGCCGGCGGGGTCGGCCGCGTAGAGCTCGGCCGGCGTGTGCAGCCCGAACAGCGTCAGGGTGTGCAGCCCGGTGCCGCCGACGATCGAGGGGTCGGTGAGGGAATGGCAGTACACCTCGAACGGGATCACCTCGGGCAGCCGCCCGGCCGCGGCCTGCGCGTACGCGGCGTCGATCTGACCGGCGGCCTCGTCGACGTGCACGGTCCCGCTGAAGACCCGGCGAGGGTCGGCGCCCGACCGCAGTCCGGGCAGCCGGCTCAGCACCATGTTGACCTTCAGCTGCGACCCCGACGGCCGCGGTGCCGGGGCGGCGCCCAGCAGGTCGTCGAGCACGGCGGGGGCCGCGCCGCTGACGAGGTGCCCGGCGTCGGCTGCGTGCGCCGTCCCGTCGGCGTCGGTCCAGTGCACGGTGACCCCGTCGGCCCGGGTCTCGACCGCGGTGACCTCGGCCCGGGTGCGCAGTGCGGCGCCCCCTGCCCGCGCCGCGTCGGCGAGGGCGCCGCTGACCGCCCCCATGCCGCCGACCGGCACCCGCCAGCGGCCGGTGCCGTTGCCGATCAGGTGGTAGAGGAAGCACCGGCCGGCCAGCCCGTCCGCGACGTGCACGTCGGCGAAGGTGCCGATCAGCCCGTCCGTGAGCGCGATCCCCCGGACGTCGTCGTCGGTGAGGTGGTCGGCGACGACGTCGGCCAGCGGCCGCTCCCGCAGGTCGTGCCACATGCCCGGGTCACGCAGGCGTGCGGTGAGCTCGGCCTCGCTGGGGAGCGGGCCGGTCAGGGTGGGCGCCAGGTCCTCGGCGAGGGTGGTCAGCCGGCCGTAGAACCGCTGCCAGCCGGCGAACTCGGCGTCGGAGCCGGTGAGGGCCCGGAAGGCGGCCGCCGTCTCCGGACCCTCGTCCCGCTCGACCAGCAGCCCGGTGGCCGCATCGCCGCGGCGCACGGGGGTGTACGAGGCGACGGCGCGGTCGACCAGGGTGATCGGCAGCGCCAGGTCGGCGACGATCCGGTCGGGCAGCAGGCTGACCAGGTAGGAGTACGCCGACAGCCGGACGTCGACGCCCGGGAAGACCTGCTCGCTGACCGCGGCGCCGCCGAGCGCCGCCCGCCGCTCCAGCACCAGCACCGACCAGCCCGCGCGGGCCAGGTAGGCGGCGGCGACCAGCCCGTTGTGGCCGCCGCCCACCACGATCGCGTCGTACCGGGCCGCGGTGGTCGTGCCAGGGGTGCTCATGCCAGGGGTGCTCATGCCAGCTCCCGGGCGAAGAAGACCGCGTACGGGTCGTCGGCGCCGATGTAGTGCCCGAACGCCTCGACCGGCCGGTAGCCCGCCGACGTGTACAGCGCGACCGCCTCCGGCTGCCGGACCCCGGTCTCCAGGCGCACCGTCGTCCACCCCCGGCGCAGCGCCTCGGCCTCCAGGCCGGCGAGCAGCAGCCGGGAGATGCCGCGACCGCGTGCCGGTGGGGCGACGTACATGCGCTTGACCTCGGCTTCGGCGTCCCCGAGCGGCCGCAGCGCACCGCAGCCGACCGGCGTGCCGTCGTCGTCCCGGGCGAGCAGCACGACGGCCACGTCCGCGGCCGACGGAGGCACCCCCGGCTCGCCCGCACCGTCGTAGCGGGCCCGCAGCTCCAGCTGCTGGGCGGCGGTCAGCGCGGCGACGTCCGGGTCGTCCCAGGAGGCGGTGGAGAGGGTCGGCACCGGGTCATCCTGGCGCGCCGTCGTCCACCCGCTGCAGCAGCCCCCAGACGAACTGGGCCCGCACCGCACCGGGGAGGTGCACCTCGAAGCGACTCGGGACGCCCGGATCGACAGCGGTCGCACCGGGCAGGCAGATGACGTCGTCCACCACGTGCTCCCAGACGTGGAGTGTGTCCGGTGTTGAGGCTGCGACCGGTGCGCCGGGGGCGCGCACGAGCTGCTCGTGCAGCACCGAGCCGTCGGGGCCGGAGAGCACCTCCCACCGCAGGAACGGCCACAGCGGCAGTGGCCAGCGCCTCGTGACGAGGTCCACGTCACCGAACCGCCGGCCCTCCACCTGGTCGGCGGGGCCCAGTACGGCCGCCCGCAGCGCAACCCCGCGCGGCGCTCGCTCTGCGTGATGAAGAGCTCGCCAGCGACGGTGCGCGAGCCGCGCCTCGGCCCGGTCGGCGGACAGTCGGGGCAACGCCTCGGCGACCAGGTCGGGTCGCGTGTCGGCCATCCGGCGGAGCAGTACGAGACAGAACTCGCGGCGGCCCAACCCCTGCACCCGGCGAGCCTGTCACCCTCGGTGAGCGTGTTGAACCACCCGGCCGGAGTTTCTGCACAAATGTGCCCCGGCCGTTTGTCACGAGCTCATAACGCACGTACGGTCACCAGCGGTCCTGACGGGCAGCGCAGTCGCCCACCCGGGTGACGACCGACAGGACCGCCGCCGAACCACACGGCTCGCCGCAACACTCGCGGGCTCGTGGACCGGGGACCCACCGCAGCACTGGGGTGAAGCTCCGCACGGCCCGTTCGCGGGCCCGAGGAGCCGGGCGACTTCCCGCCCGAACCCGTCAGCTAACTCGGTAGGCGGCAGGTGGAAGAAAGGACACACCCGCCGAACATGGCGAGTTCGCACACCTCCGTCCGTCATGGCCGCAACGGCCGACGGGCCCTGCTCACCCTGTTCATCGCGGGTGGCGTAGCCCTTGCCCCGGTGCCCGCACTGGCGGCTCCTGAAACCCCCACCACCTCGCAGGAGGCGGCCGAGCTCATCGCCGCCCGCGGTCACGACCTCGAGGTCGTGACCGAGAAGATGCACGAGGCGACCGACGTGCTGACCAGCATGAAGGCCGAGTCGGACGCCGCGGCTGCCCAGCTCGTCGCCGCCGAGGCCGCTGTGGTCGAGGCGCGGGACCACGTGCGCCAGGTCGCCCGCAGTGCCTTCACCGGTGAGCAGCTGTCCTCGCTGCAGGCCATGCTCACCAGCTCCTCCGCCGACGAGATGCTCGACCGGATGGGCACGCTGGACAGCATCGCCGGGCACAACAACGAGGTCCTCGGCGACGCTCAGCAGGCCACCGTCGCTGCCGACGAGGCCAAGGTCGCCGCCGAGCAGGCCGCCGCCGCGGCGGAGGCCCAGGTCGCCGAGGTCGCCGCTCAGCAGGCCGACCTGAACGAGCAGATCGCCGAGTACCAGGCCGAGTACGACCGGCTCTCCGCCGAGGAGCGCGAGCGCGCTCGCATCCTGGCCGAGCAGCACGCTGCCGCAGAAGCGGCTGCGGCCGCAGCCGAGCGGGAGGCTCAGGCGGCCGCCGCAGCCGAGCGCAGCAGTCAGGCCGCCTCGCGCGACGAGCGGACCGCTGCCCCGGCTCCTGCCCCCGCCCGCTCGTCCGCGCCCAGCGCGGTGGCTGCCCCGGCGCCCTCCGCGCCGGTCGTGGCCAGCAGCGGCGCTGCCGCCACCGCGGTGAACACCGCCATGGCCCAGCGTGGCAAGCCCTACGTGTGGGCCGCGACCGGTCCGAACGCCTACGACTGCTCGGGTCTGGTGAAGTACTCCTACGCCTCGGCCGGGGTCAACCTGCCCCGCAGCAGCCGGGCGCAGGCGGCGTCGGGCCGGGCGGTCTCCCGTGGCGAGCTGCAGCCGGGCGACCTGATCGCCTACTACAGCCCGGTCAGCCACATCGGCATCTACATCGGCAACGGCCAGATGGTCCACGCGCCGACGTCGGGTGACGTGGTCAAGGTCGCCAGCATCGACGCCATGGGGCCGATCACCGCCATGCGTCGGGTCGCCGGCTGACACCTGCACCACCCTGTGACACCCACCGGTGCCCCGGTCGCCTGACGGCGGCCGGGGCACCGGTGCGTCCGGGCCCGGTGGCGACGATCACGCGGGCACGCCCACCGGCGCCCCGTCCCGCCGGGCACGATGGGGCACAGTCCACCCACGTCCCACCCCGAGGAGTGCCGTGCCCGCCGCACTGACCGACCCGAGGAGGGTCGCGCGCGTCTTCCGCGCCGTCGCCATCGCCGAGGCCGTCTCCTGGGTGCTGTTGCTGGCCGGCATGTTCGTCAAGCGGGTCCTGGACGCCTCCGAGCTGGGCGTGCAGGTCTTCGGCCCGGTCCACGGTGCGGTGTTCGTGGTCTACGTCGTCGTGACCCTCGTGGCCTGGCGGGTGCTCCGCTGGACCCCGGTCACCGGGCTGCTGGCGCTGGCCGCCTCGGTGCCGCCGCTGGTGACGATCTGGTTCGAGCGCTGGGCCCGGCGCACCGGCCGGCTCCCGGTCGACGCCGCCACGCCGGCCCGGGCCGGCTGACCGCCCGATGACCCGGCGGAGCGCGCGATGACCCTGCCCGTCCTGCCTGCCACCGCCCGCACGCTGCTGGCCCGCACCGCTCGGGTCCAGCGCGACGGCCGGGCGCCCAGCCTGGTCGCGGGCGTCGTCCGGGACGGCGGGCTGGCCTGGTCGGCCGGTCGCGGTGACGTGGCCGAGCCGCATGCCGACGTGCAGTACCGGCTCGGTTCGATCAGCAAGACGGTGACGGCGCTGGTCGTGCTGCGGCTGCGGGACGAGGGCCGGCTGGGGCTCGACGACCTGCTCGAGGAGCACGTCCCCGGCACGCCGTTCGGGGAGCGCACCGTCGGTCAGCTTCTCTCCCACCTCGCCGGTGCGAGCTCCGAGAGCCCCGGCGGCTGGTGGGAACGCGTCCCCGGCGGGTCGCTGGCCGAGCTCCGGCTGACCGACGAGGACGTCGTCCTGGGCTCCGCGCGGCGCTTCCACTACTCGAACCTGGGATTCGGGCTGCTCGGCGAGCTGGTCGCCCGGCACCGCGGGCGGTCCTGGGCCGAGGTCGTCCGGGACGAGGTGCTGCTGCCCCTCGGCATGGACCGCACCACGCCGCGACCGACCGGCCGGGCGGCGCGCGGCTCGGCGGTGCACCCCTGGGCCGACGTCGTCCTGCCCGAGCCCGAGCACGACGCCGGGGTCATGGCGGCGGCCGGGCAGCTGTGGGCGACGCTGGCCGACCTCGGCGCGTTCGCCGCGTTCCTGCTCGGTGACACCGGCGACGTGCTGTCCCCGGCGACGCTGGAGGAGATGACCGTGCCGGCCGGCGTCGACCCGTCGGCGTCCGGGTGGTCGGCCTACGGGCTGGGGGTGCAGGTGCTGCGGGTCGACGGGCACACCCTGGTCGGTCACGGCGGCTCGATGCCCGGCTTCCTGGCCGGGGTCTTCGTCGACCGGTCGGAGCAGGCCGGTGCGGTGATGCTGGCCAACACGACCAGTGGGCTGGACCCGCTGGTGCCGGGGCTGCTGGCCGACCTGCGGGCCGCCGAGCCCCGGATCGTCGACGCCTGGGCGCCGTCCCCGCCGCCGCTGCCGCTGGACCTGCTCGGCGTCTGGTTCTGGGGGCCGGCCCCGCTGGTGCTGCGCGCGCATGACGGTGGCCTGTTGCACCTGGGGCCACTGCCCGGCCGGCCGGGTCGGGCCAGCCGGTTCGCGCCCCGCGAGGACGGCACCTGGGTGGGGCTGGACGGCTACTACGCCGGCGAGACGCTGCGGGTGGCCCCCGACCACCTGGACGTGGCGACGTTCGTGCTCACCCGCACGCCCTACGACCCCGAGGCCCCGGTGCCCGGCGGGGTCGACGAGCGTGGCTGGACGGTGCCGTAGCGGGGCTCAGCGGCGGTCGAAGGCGTCCATCGTCGTCTTCACGACCACGGCGTAGGCAAAGTGCGGCACGAGGTCGCTGAGCCAGGAGCTCGCCGACCAGGTGCGCGGATCGGTGATGCCGAGGACGGTCATCGGCCCGTTGGCGGCCACCAGCACCCCGGCGCTGATCAGCGCGGTGCCCACGGCGGGCTGGGAGCGGAACCCGGCCGCACGGGCCAGGCCGACGACGATGCCGGTCCCGACACCGGCGGCGAGCCCGGTCAGGGGTCCGAGACCGGAGACCCGGTTCTGCCGGGTCTCCTCGTCGCCGGGGATCTGCACGTGCGCCTTGTCGGCCAGCTTCTCCACGGTCTGCTCCGGCGTCGAGCTGCTGCCCCGCCCGCGCGCCACCATGTCGAGGTAGGTGACGGCGTTGAGCGCGGTCGTCCCCGCTGCGCCGGCGGCCGCCCCGCGGAGCACCCAGCCCAGCGCGCTGATGCCGCGCCTGCCCTTGCCGATGGTCCCGAAGGGGGTCTGCTTCGCCATGGTCGCGCCCCTACCCGGGGTGCGTGGCGGGCGAAACGAGCTCAGCGCCAGCCCAGCCGGCTGCGGGCCGCCCAGTACTCCCCCGGCTCCTCGGGCTGCACCCAGGTCGCCGGCTGGTCGCCCGTCGGCACGTCCACGGTGCGCGCGGCGACGTTGCTCTCCAGTTGCGCCACCGTCACCGCGCCGGAGAGCACGACGTCGCACCACGGCTGGGCCAGCGCCGCCGCCAGCGCGAGGGCGTCCACCCCCACCCCGCGCTCGCGGGCCGCAGCGACCAGCGGGGAGTCCGGTGCGGTGCCCCGGTCGGTCAGCCGGCCGTTGGCCACGCCCTCCTTGACGACCACCCGGGCGCCGGCGGCCGACGCCTCGGCCAGCGCCGGCCCGGCCGAGGGCTCCAGCAGGTTCCAGGTCGACTGCACGCTGGTGAACAGCGGCGCGCCGTCGACGGTCAGCTCCAGCCCGCGCCGGACGGCGTCGGCCTGGGCGGCCCCGGAGGTGGAGAAGCCGAGCTCGACGCCGTCGGCGCGCAGCCGGGCCAGCCGGTGCTGCAGCGGCCGGTCGGTCCACAGCGGGCTGTCGGCGGTCAGCGAGTGCACCTGGTAGAGCCGCAGCCACGGGCCGAGCAGTTCCGTCGTCTCGGCCAGCTGGCGCTCGAAGGCGGCTGTCGTGTGCTCCTTCACCTCGTGCACCGTGGCGTCCGGGCGCCAGTCGGCGGTGTAGCGGTAGCCCCACTTGCTCGCCACGAACGGGACGGCCTCGGCGGTGCGCAGCCAGGAGGCGAGGAACTCCTCGGCGCGGCCGTAGGACCTGGCGGTGTCCACGTACTCGACGCCCAGGGCGGTCGCGGCGGAGAGCAGCTCGTGGGTGCGCGCCTCGAGGACGGCGGGGGAGCGGTCGGCGGGCAGGTCGGCGTCCCGGCCGAGGGTGAGGTACGCCGGCCGGCCGACGGCGGCGAGGCCGAGACCCAGCTGGGCGGGGGACGAGGGGTGAGGGGGCACGGGCCCATCCCAGCACCGGACGGCGCCGCGGGCACCTGCCGCCCATCCTGGGTGCGTGGACGACGTCGACCGGGTGCTCGAGCAGACCATCGGCGCCCTGTTGGACCAGCGCCGTCCCGGTGCCTCGATCTGCCCGTCGGAGGCGGCCCGGGCCGTCGACCCCGAGGGGTGGCGGGACCTGATGCCGGCCGCGCGCGCAGCGGCCGGGCGGCTGGCCGGGGCGGGCGCGGCCCAGGTCACCCAGTCCGGCGAGGTGGTCGACGTCGGCACCGCGCGCGGGCCGGTGCGGGTCCGCCGGCCCCGCTGAAACCGCTGTCCCCGCCGGCCGGACGTGGCTAGCGTGCGATCTCCACCGGCGTACGGGAAGAGGGCAGCGTGGCGGTCGACGGACAGGCGTACCGATCGGAGCTCCGGCTCGAGTTCGACCCACCGTTGCCCGCGGCGCCCCGGCCGGAGCTCGCCGACGTCGGCAAGCTGGTCCGCCGGGGGGTGCGCGCGGTGGTCGGGGCCGCCCGCGCCGAGGACCGGACGACGCTGGCCGGCCTGCTGCTGGCACACCTCGGCCAGGCGGGCGCGGAGCTCGACGTCGTCGAGGAGGCGTGGCCGAGCTACGAGCACGTCAACGTCCAGGCCGGGCTGGACACCTGGCTGGCCGGCGCGGGGCGCACCTGGCAGCTGGTCGGCGTCGTCGGCTTCCAGCACCGGCCGTTCGGCCTGGGGGAGCTGCTGTCGGCGGCGCCGGAGACCCAGGAGCCGTACGGGCCCCGGCCGGGGAACGCGTCCCGGGTCAACCGGGCGGCCGGCCCGGACGGGGAGTCCCGGCCGTGCGTGCGGTGCGGCGTCTACCTGGTGACCGAGGGGTCGGCCCGCACCGCGGTGCTGGTGCGCGGCCCGGAGCCGGAGTCGGGGCTGCCGAACACCACGGTGCAGGTGGTCAGCACCGACCCGGAGCTGGCCGCGCGAGCGGCGACGGAGATCCGCGCCGCCGCGATGGCGCAGAACGTGTTCCGCGGCCAGGTGCTGTCGTTCGGCTCCGAGGTGTTCGGCCACGGACAGACCCTGTTGCAGTTCCACCGCCGGCCGACCCTCGCCGCCGACCAGCTGGTGCTCGCCGCGGACACGCTGGCCGAGGTGCAGCGCCAGGTGGTCGAGGTGGCGCGGCACAAGGAGCAGCTGCTGGCCGCCGGGCAGCACCTCAAGCGCGGCGTGCTGCTGTACGGGCCGCCCGGCGTCGGCAAGACCCACACGGTGCGGTACCTGACCAGCACCCTGGTCGGGACGACGGTCCTGCAGCTCACCGGCAACGCCCTGCACCTGATCGCCGAAGCATGCTCGGTCGCCCGGGCGCTGGCGCCGGCGATGCTGGTCATCGAGGACGTCGACTTGATCGCCGAGGACCGCGGCATGCACCCCGGCCAGCACCCGCTGCTGTTCCAGCTGCTCAACGAGATGGACGGGCTGGCCGAGGACGCCGACGTCGTCTTCGTGCTGACCACCAACCGGGCCGACCTGCTCGAACCGGCGCTGGCGGCCCGGCCGGGGCGGGTGGACCAGGCGGTGGAGCTCCGGCTGCCCGACGCCGAGGCCCGCCGGGCGCTGTTCGACCTCTACCGGGGCGGGCTGGAGGTCGACACCAGCGGGCTGGACGACGTCCTGGCCCGGACCGAGGGGGTGACGGCGTCGTTCCTCAAGGAGCTGCTGCGCCGGGCGGCGTTGCTGGCGGCCCAGCGGACTGCGACCGGGCCGCTGAGCGTGTCCGCCGCCGACCTCTCCGGTGCGCTGGGCGAGCTGCTCGACACCCGCAACGCGATGACCCGCACCCTGCTCGGCAGCGCGCCGGGCTGAGGCGCGCCGATCAGGCGCCGCGGCGCCGGGACCGGCGCACCAGCAGGCCCGCCAGCACGGTCAGGGCTGCGCCTGCGGCGGCCACCATGCCGACCCAGGGCAGCGGTGCGGACGGCAGCTCGGTGCCGGCCGAGCCGGGGAGCGGGTCTGCCGGCGCCGTCGCCGCACCCAGGGCCCGGACCTCGGAGAGCAGGTCCGGGGTGACCGGTGCAGTGCCATCGCACAAGCCGGCGGTGTACGGGCCGTCCCCTTGCTCGCCGGGGCTGTCGGCGAAGACCAGGAACGGTCCGTCACCGGAGAGCTCGAGGCCGCAGCTGGCGCCGGAGGCGGCCGAGACGACGCCCTGCCGAGCGTGTGCCGTCCCCTTGAACACGGCCTCCACGGCGAACACGTGCAGGGCGGGGTCGGTGCTACTCGCCCCGCCGCGCACCTCGCGGGAGACCAGCTGTCCGGCGAAGACGGCGTCGGCCCGCTCGAACTGCTCGGGGACGGCCAGTCCCGCACAGCTGCAGGCCGACGCGGGGGTCGCCAGGACCCAGCTGGTCAGCACCAGTGCCAGAGTGGCCAGGAGTGCCGGGATCACCGGCGTCGTCCGGGACATGGCCGGGAGCATGCTCCCGCAGGATCTCGGTCAGGTCTCGCCGACGGGCCGGGCGGGCCGGCTCAGCGGTGCCGCACCCGGTCGGCCTCCCAGGGCGGCTCGGTCGATCCAGAGCTGGTGGGCCTGGCCGGCGACCTCGACGACCTCCCGGCTCACTGTGTGCTCAGTCCAGGTCGGCGACCGGCAGGGACCCGGCGGCGCGTTCCAGCAGCGGGGTCATCCGGTGGTCGACGAACCGGCGCAGCGCCAGGTTCGTGTCCGTGCGCTGGACGCCCGGGATGGCGAGCACCTGCTCGGTGATCCGCCACAGGTCGTCGGCGTCGACCGCGACCACCTGGACCAGCAGGTCGGCGACCCCGGAGAGACCGATGACCTCCAGCACCTCCGGGATCGCGGCCAGCGCCTCGCCGACGTCGGCCAGGCTGCGCTGGACCACCTGCACGGTGACGTAGGCGCCCAGCCGGTAGCCCAGCGCCTCGGGTCGCACCCGCCGTTCGAAGGGGTCCAGGGCGCCGCTGGACTCCAGCCGGCCGAGCCGCGCCTGCACGGTGTTGCGGGCCAGCCCGAGCTGCTGGGAGAGCGCGAGGACGGTGGCTCGCGGGTCCTCGGACAGGGCGAGCAGGAGCCGTGCGTCGGTGGCGTCCAGGGCTGGCACGTTGCTCAGTCTGACAGGCGAGGGTGGGCACGCAGTGGACTTTCTGCGCAACGGCGTCGGAGGTGGTTGCGCAGATCGGTCGGTGAGTGATCTTCTCCACACGCGGCCCGGCGTGCCACCATGTGTGAGTGGCGCCACATCCTCGGCGCCGCATGGACGTCCAGCGACGGGCGCTCCGGTGACCCCGGGCTCCGCCAGACGGCGAGGAGAGTGGCGTGACCGCGTTGCAGCAGAAGACCACCGAAGTGGTCGACCCCGTACCGGGCGCCGGCGCGCCACACCTGCCGGATCAGCCGGACCTGGTCCAGCTGCTCACCCCCGAGGGCGAGCGGGTCGAGCACCCCGACTACCGCCTGGACATCTCGGACGACGAGCTGCGCGGCCTGTACCGCGACCTCGCCCTCGTCCGCCGGTGGGACGCCGAGGCGACCGCCCTGCAGCGCCAGGGCGAGCTCGGCATCTGGGCCTCGCTGCTCGGCCAGGAGGCGGCCCAGGTGGGCGCCGGCCGCGCCCTCGTCGACGGCGACATGGCCTTCCCCACCTACCGGGAGCACGGCGTCGCCTGGACCCGGGGCGTCGACCCGCTGCACGTGATGAGCCTGTTCCGCGGGGTCGACCAGGGCGGCTGGGACCCGGTCGCCCGCAGCTTCAACCTCTACACCGTGGTCATCGGCGCGCAGACCCTGCACGCCACTGGCTACGCCATGGGCCTGCAGCGCGACGGGGCGGAGAACGCGGCGCTGGCCTTCCTCGGCGACGGCGCGACCAGCCAGGGCGAGGTCAACGAGGCGATGATCTGGGCGGCCACCTTCGCCGCACCGGTCGTCTTCTTCTGCCAGAACAACCAGTACGCGATCAGCGTGCCGATCGAGCGCCAGTCCCGGGTACCGCTCTACCAGCGCGCCGCCGGGTTCGGCTTCCCCGGCGTGCGGGTCGACGGCAACGACGTCCTGGCCGTGCTGGCCGTGACCCGGGCGGCGCTGGCCGCGGCCCGCGAGGGCTCCGGCCCCACCTTCATCGAGGCGTTCACCTACCGGATGGGCGCGCACACCACCTCCGACGACCCGACCCGCTACCGGCTGGCCGGTGAGCTGGAGGAGTGGAAGCTGCGCGACCCGATCGCCCGGCTCAAGGCGCACCTGTCCCGCACCGGCATCGCCGGCCCCGAGTTCTTCGCCGCCGTCGACGTCGAGGGCGACGAGCTCGCCGCCCGGATCCGGAAGGGCACGCTGGAGATGCCCGACCCGGCCGGGACGGAGATGTTCGACCACGTCTTCGCCGAGCAGACCCCGGAGCTGGCCCAGCAGCGCGCGGAGTTCGTCGAGTACCACGCCTCCTTCGAGGGGAACTGACGTGCAGACGCTCACGATCGGCAAGGCGCTCAACCTGGGCCTGCGCAAGGCCATGGAGGACGACGGCAAGGTCGTGCTCATGGGCGAGGACATCGGCAAGCTGGGCGGGGTCTTCCGGATCACCGACGGCCTGCAGAAGGACTTCGGCGAGGCCCGCGTCGTCGACACGCCGCTGGCCGAGGCGGGCATCCTCGGCACCGCGGTCGGCCTGGCCATGCGCGGCTACCGGCCGGTGTGCGAGATCCAGTTCGACGGGTTCGTCTTCCCCGCCTACAACCAGATCGTCACCCAGGTCGCCAAGATCCACGCCCGCTCCCGGGGCAAGCTGCCGATGCCGATCGTCATCCGGATCCCCTTCGGGGGCGGCATCGGCGCGGTCGAGCACCACAGCGAGAGCCCCGAGGCCTACTTCGCGCACACCGCCGGCCTGAAGGTGGTCGCGGTGAGCACCCCGGCCGATGCGTACTGGGGCATCCAGCAGGCGATCGCCGCGCCGGACCCGGTCGTCTTCTTCGAGCCCAAGCGGCGGTACTGGGAGAAGGGCGAGGTCGACACCGACGGCACCCCCGACCCGCTGTTCGGCTCCCGGGTGGTCCGCGGCGGGGACGACGTCACGGTGCTCGCCTACGGGCCGATGGTGAAGACGGCGCTGCAGGCCGCCGACGCCGCCGCCGAGGAGGGCCGCTCGCTGGAGGTCGTCGACCTGCGCACCCTCTCCCCGCTGGACCTCGACCCGGTCTACGAGTCGGTCCGCCGCACCGGCCGCTGCGTGGTCGTGCACGAGGCGCCGGTGACCCTCGGCCTGGGCGCGGAGATCGCCGCCCGGGTGACCGAGCACTGCTTCCACTCGCTGGAGGCGCCGGTGCTGCGCGTGGGCGGGTACGACACCCCGTACCCGCCGTCGAAGATGGAAGAGGACTACCTCCCCGACCTCGACCGCGTGCTCGACGCCGTCGACCGAGCGATGGGCTTCTGATGGCCGAGCTGCGCCAGTTCAAGCTCCCCGACGTCGGGGAGGGGCTGACCGAGGGGGAGATCCTGTCCTGGCTGGTCGCCGTGGGCGACACGGTCACCGTCAACCAGCCGCTGTGCGAGGTCGAGACGGCGAAGGCCGCCGTCGAGCTGCCCAGCCCGTTCGCCGGCACGGTGACCGAGCTGCTGTTCGACGCCGGGACGACGGTCGACGTCGGCGCGCCGATCATCACGATCGACGTCGGTGGCGGTGCAGCTGCGGCCCCGACCGCGGACGCACCGGCAGCCGAGGGCACCGGGTCCGGGCTGATCGGGGAGACCAACGCCAACGGCCGGACGGCGGTGCTGGTCGGCTACGGCCCGCGCAGCACCGAGGCCAAGCGCCGTCCCCGCCGGGGGCAGCCGGTCGCGGCCGCGCAGGTGACCGCGCCGCAGGTCCTCCCCGAGGCCGACTACGGCTCGGGAGGCGACCGGCCGCCGCTGCTGGCCACCGCCCCGGACGCGACGGTCAAGCCGGTCCGGCACGGTGGGCTGGAGGCCGCTCGCGCGGCCGAAGCGGCGGCGGCTCGCCGGCCCGCCGACCCCGCGGTGTCGGCGTCGTCCGCGACCGCCGGCCGCGGTGCCCTGCGCCCGCTGGCCAAGCCGCCGGTGCGCAAGTACGCCAAGGAACTCGGCATCGACCTGACCACGGTCCGGGGCACCGGCGAGGGCGGGGTGATCACCCGCGCCGACGTCGACGCCGCGCTGGCCCCGCCGGCCGAGCCCCAGGTCGCCGCGGCCGGGGACACCCGGATCCCGATCAAGGGGGTGCGGAAGCACACCGCCGCGGCCATGGTGGCCAGCGCGTTCACCGCGCCGCACGTCACCGAGTTCCTCACCGTCGACGTCACCCGCACGATGAAGCTGCGCGAGCGGCTGGCCGCCCGGCCGGAGCTGGCCGGGGTGAAGGTCAGCCCGCTGCTGTTCGTGGCCAAGGCGCTGCTGCTGGCGGCGAAGCGGCACCCGATGGTCAACAGCTCCTGGGACGAGGCGGCCCAGGAGATCGTCGTCCACGGCGCCGTGAACCTGGGCATCGCCGCGGCCACCCCGCGCGGCCTGATCGTGCCGAACATCAAGGACGCCGGCCGGCTGTCGCTGGCCGAGCTGGCCGGCGCGCTCAGCGAGCTCACCGAGACCGCGCGGGCCGGGAGGACCCAGCCCGCGGAGATGACCGGCGGCACGATCACGATCACCAACGTCGGCGTCTTCGGCGTCGACACCGGCACGCCGATCCTCAACCCCGGCGAGTCGGCGATTTTGGCCTTCGGGGCCGTCCGGCAGATGCCCTGGGTGCACAAGGGCAAGGTCGTGCCGCGGCAGGTCACCCAGCTGGCCCTCTCCTTCGACCACCGCATCGTCGACGGGGAGCTGGGCTCCCGCTTCCTGGCCGACGTGGGGGCGCTGGTGCACGATCCCGGCACCGCGCTCACGTTCTGACCGTGCGCACCCAGCTCAGGCCGCTGCTGTCCTTCGCCGCCGGCTCCCGGGTCCCCGAGGGGTTCGGCTACCTCGGGGACGACGGGGAGGTGCGCGCCGACATGCCGGTGGAGACGTGGATCAGTGCCCGGATGGCGCACGTCTTCGGCCTCGGCGCGCTCCTCGGCGAGCCGGGTGCCGAGGAGCTCGCTGCCCACGGCGTGGCCGCGCTGCGCGAGGGCCCGCTGCACGACGCCGAGCACGGCGGCTGGCGGTCGGCGGTGGGCGCCGGTGCCGACGACGACAGCAAGGCCGCGTACGTGCACGCCTTCGTGATGCTGGCCGGGTCGACCGCCACCGTGGCCGGCGTCGCGGGTGGCCGGGACCTGCTGGAGGAGGCGCTGGGGGTCTGGGAGCAGCGCTTCTGGGACGAGGACGAGGGCCTGGCCGCCGAGTCGTTCGACCGCACCTGGGCCACCAGCGAGCCCTATCGCGGCGCCAACGCCAACATGCACGGGGTCGAGGCCACCCTCGCGGCGGCCGACGCCCTGGCGCCCACCGACCCCGGCACGGCGGCCCGGTTGCGCACCCACGCCCTGCGGGCGACCGAGCGGATCGTGCACCGGTGGGCCCGGGAGCGGGACTGGCGGCTGCCCGAGCACTTCACCGCGTCCTGGGAGCCGCTGCCGGAGTTCAACCGGGACCGTCCGGCCGACCCGTTCCGCCCGTACGGGGTCACCGTCGGGCACCAGTTCGAGTGGGCCCGGCTGTGCCTGCACCTGGCCGCGGCGCTGGGCGAGCACGCCCCCGGCTGGCTGCACGCCGACGCCGACGGGCTGTTCCTGGCCGCCGCCGAGCGGGGCTGGGCGGCCGACGGGCACGAAGGCTTCCCGTACACCCTCGACTGGGCGGACCGGCCGGTGGTCGGCGCCCGGATGCACTGGGTGCTCACCGAGGCGGTCGCCGCCGCGGCCGTGCGCCACGCCGTGCACGGCGACCCGCGCACGTCGTCGCTGCAGCACCGCTGGGAGGAGCTGGGCGACCGGCTGTTCCTGGACCCGGCCGTGGGCAGCTGGCACCACGAGCTCACCCCCGAGGGCGCGGTCGGCAGCGGCACCTGGGCGGGCAAGCCGGATGCCTACCACCTGGCGCAGATGCTGCTGCTGCCCGGGCGACCGGTGCGCGGCAGCGTGGCCGCCGCCGTCCTCGCCTCGCGCTGACCGATCGCCCGGCGTCGAGATCGGGCTGATGGCTGCCTGGGCGGGCGCGAGGCAGCCGTCAGCCCGTGGTGATCACCGGTCGGGGAGTGTCGGGTCACTCCGGGTGTATCCGTCGTGCACCACCGGGTAGTGAGTGCTGGACGGACGAGATCCCTGAGCAGAGGAGGCTCCCATGGCGAACGTGGAGAAGTCGATCGACGTGGACGTGCCCATCCGGCAGGCCTACGACCAGTGGACGCAGTTCGAGTCGTTCCCGAAGTTCATGAACGGGGTCGAGCGGATCACCCAGCTCGACGACCGGCACACCCACTGGGTCACCAAGATCGGTGGGGTCGAGCGGGAGTTCGACGCCGAGATCACCGAGCAGCACCCCGACGAGCGGGTGGCCTGGAAGAGCACCGACGGCGAGGCCAAGCACGCCGGCGTCGTCACCTTCCACAAGATCAGCGACAACACCACGCGGGTGATGGTCCAGCTGGACTGGGAGCCGCAGGGCGTGGTGGAGAAGGTCGGTGCCGCGGTCGGCGTCGACGACCGGCAGATCAGCGCCGACGTGAAGCGGTTCAAGGAGTTCATCGAGAGCCGGGGTACCGAGACCGGTGCCTGGCGCGGGGACGTGCCGCGCGAGGGCTGAGCTCGCCAGCGACCTGACGACGGCGCCCGCCTCCTCACCTCGAGGAGGCGGGCGCCGTCGCGTGTGCGGCCGGATCCGATGTGCAGTGCACGACCGGATGGGGCATGGGTTGGATCATGACCACAACGACCCCGCTGCGCGCGCTCGCGCTGACCTGCAGCCTCAAGCCCTCGCCCGCCCCCTCCAGCACCGACCTGATGGCCCGCCAGGTGCTCGACGCCCTGGCCGGTCATGGCATCGAGGGGGAGCTCCTCCGTGTGGTCGACCACGACGTCAAGCCCGGCGTCGAGGTCGACATGGGCGACGGCGACGCCTGGCCGTCGATCCGGGAGAAGATCCTGGCCGCCGACGTCCTCCTGCTGGCCACCCCGACCTGGGTCGGGCACATGAGCAGCGTGGCCCAGCGGGTGGTCGAGCGGCTGGACGCCGAGATCTCCGAGACCGACGACCAGGGGCGTCCGCTGGTGTTCGGCAAGGTCGGCATCGTCGCCGTCGTGGGCAACGAGGACGGCGCGCACAAGATCAGCGCCGACCTGTTCCAGGCGCTGGACGACGTCGGCTTCAGCATCCCGGCCCAGGGCGCCACGTACTGGAACGGCGAGGCGATGCACGGCACCGACTACCAGGACCTCGACGAGACGCCGGAGGCGGTCGCCACGACGACGGCCACCGTGGCCCGCAACGCCGCGCACCTGGCCCGGCTGCTGAAGGCCTCGCCCTTCCCGCCGGCCTCCTGAGCCCTGCCCGCCGGCCTGCTGGGCGGCGAGACCCGAGACGACGACAGCGCCCGTCCCCCCACCGGGGACGGGCGCTGTCGTCGTGCGGGTGCGGCCCCTCTGCAGGGCCCCGCCGCGAGCTCGCGAGCGGTCGTGGCAGAGGGGTCCGTCAGTCGGCGTCGAGGTCGCTGGCGACCATGCCGGCGATCCGGTCGAGCACCGCCTCGTCGTCGCTGTCGACGACGACCTCGGTGCCCTGCTTGGCGCCGAGCGTCATGATCATCAGCGGCGACCCGGCGTCGACCGGGTTCCCGCCGGGGGTCGCCAGCGTCACCGGCACCCCCGACTTGGAGACGGCCTCGGCGATCAGGGCCGCCGGGCGGGCGTGCAGTCCGACGGCGGAGCCGACGGTCACGGTCTTGGAGGGCATCGGTGCCTGCTTTCTGGTCGGCGTGCTGGAGGTCAGTGTGCCGGTCCGGCGACGGCCGGGCGCGCCGGGGAGGTGCCCGCGCCGGAGTCCCCGTCGAGGTCAGCGGTGAGGTCGCTGGCCCGCGGCTCTCCCCGCTTGGTCCCGCCGACGCTCTTGGCGAGGGTGACGGCGACGCCGCCCACGGCCGCGCCGACGAGGACGGCGAGGAAGAACAACGCCCAGTTGCTCATCGCGAACCAGACGAAGAACCCGCCGTGCGGAGCCTGCAGCTCCAGGCCGAGTCCGGCGACGATCGCCCCGGTGGTCGCACCGCCGAGCATCATCGACGGGATCACCCGCAGCGGGTCGACCGCGGCGAACGGGATGGCGCCCTCGGAGATGAACGAGGCGCCGAGCAGCCAGGCCGCCTTGCCGTTGTCCCGCTCGGCCGGGGTGTACAGCTTCGGCCGGAGGACGGTGCTGGACAGCGCCATCGCCAGCGGCGGCACCATCCCGGCCGCCATGACGGTGGCCATGATGACCAGCTGCTGCTGGCCGCCCTCACCCGCGATGGCCGCGGTCAGCCCGGTGGTGGCGAAGACGTAGGCCGCCTTGTTCACCGGGCCACCCAGGTCGAAGCACATCATCAGGCCGAGGATGATCCCGAGCACGATGCTGGCGGCGCCGGTCAGCCCGTTGAGGAAGTCGCCGAGCCCCTCGAGCGCGGCGGCCAGCGGCTGCCCCAGCACGACGACCATGAGCCCGCTGGAGATGAACGTGGCGAGCAACGGGATGATCACGACCGGCTGCAGGCCGCGCGCGAAGGCCGGCAGCTTCCAGCGGCTGATCCACAGCGCCGCGAAGCCGGCGATGATGCCGCCCACCAGGCCGCCGAGGAAGCCGGCACCGACGGTGAGCGAGACCGCACCCACGACGAAGCCGGGCACGATGCCGGGCCGGTCGGCGATCGCGTAGGCGATGTACCCGGCCAGGGCGGGGACGAGGAACCCGAAGGCGGCCTGCCCGAGCACGGTGCACAGCGCGCCGAGGTAGCCCCAGAACCCGTCGTTGAGGCCCTCGAGCGGTTCGGCGGTCGGCAGGTTGAGGAAGTTGTTGTTCAGCGCCCAGTTCAGCGCGTAGCTCTGCACGCCGTCACCGGCCGGGTCGACGTTGACGATCTGGTAGCCGCCGAAGAGGAAGCCCAGCGCGATCAGCAGACCGCCCGCGGCGACGAACGGGATCATGTAGCTGACACCGGTGAGCAGCCAGCGGCGGATCTCCGCGCCGGTGCTGGGTCGGTCGCTGTTGCCGGTGGCGGCCGCTGCCCCGGACTCGGCGGTGCCCGGCACCCGGCGGGCGTTCGGGTCGTCGGCGGCGGCGAGGGCCTCGCGGATCATCACCTCGGGCTCGTTCATCGCCCGCTTCGTCCCGGACTGCACCAGCGGCTTGCCGGCGAAGCGATCGCGGTCCCTGACCCCGACGTCCACGGCGAAGATGACGGCGGCGGCCTGGCTGATCACCGACGGGTCCAGCGGGGTCGAGCCCGAGGAGCCCTGGGTCTCCACGTGCAGCTCGACGCCCATCTCCTTCGCCGCGGCGGTGAGCTTGTCGGCGGCCATGTAGGTGTGCGCGATGCCGGTGGGGCAGGCGCTGACCGCGACGATGCTGCGCGAGCCAGCCGGGGAGGGCTCTGCTGCCGTAGTGGGCGCCGCAGCCGGTGCGGGCGCCGACGCCGGTGCGGGCGCCGCCGCGGCGGCCGTGGTGGCGCCGCCGGTGGTCTGCGGGGCCGGTGCCTCGGGCGGGGAGACGACGTCCTGCACGAGGGCGACGACCTCCTCCGCGCTGCCGGCCGCGCGCAGCGAGGCCACGAACTCCGGGCGGACGAGCGCCCGGGCCAGCGCGGTGAGCAGCGTCAGGTGGTCGGCGTCGCCGTGCTCGGGTGCCGCGATGAGGAAGGCGAGGTCGGCCGGGCCGTCGGGGGCGCCGAAGTCGACCTTCGGGTCCAGCCGGGCGAAGGCGAGCGACGCCTGGGTCACCGCGGCGGAGCGGCAGTGCGGGATGGCGATGCCGCCGGGCAGCCCGGTGGCGGCCTTCGCCTCGCGGGCCATCGCATCGGCGTGCAGGTCGTCGGCGCCGGTGGCCCGGCCACTGGCCGCGACCAGGCCGGCCAGCTGCCGGACGACGGATCCCTTGTCGTGACCGAGGTCGGCGTCGAGCGCCACCAGCTCGGTCGTGATGAGTTCGGACATGGTGCGTCTCCCGGGTGTTCTCAGCGGGCGCCGGCGGCCGGGGCGGCCTCGGCGGGAGTCGGGTGGCCGGGCAGTCCGGCGGTGACGGTGACCCCGGTGGGGTCCACCTGCGCGGGCGTCGGCACGGCGGAGCCGGGCAGCGCGGCGCTGGCGGCGCCGTAGGCGACCGCCGACCGCAGCCGGTCGGCCGGTGCGGCGCCGGCGAGGTCGGCCAGCACGTAGCCGGCGAGGCTGCAGTCGCCGGCGCCGACCGTGCTGCGGACGGTGACCCGCGGCGGGCGGGCCGACCAGAGCTCCCCGTCCGCGGTGGAGAGCAGCGCCCCATCGGCGCCGAGGGTCAGCAGCACCTCGGCCACGCCCTGCCGGTGCAGGGCAGCGACCGCGGCCAGCGCGGCCTCGGGGTCGCTGGTCACTGCCTCCTCGGGCAGGCCCGCCAGCTGGGCCAGCTCCTCGGTGTTGGGCTTGAGCAGGTCGGGGACCGAGTCCGGTCCGGCGGCCAGCAGGGCCAGCAGCGGTTCCTCGGAGGTGTCGACGGCGATCCGGGCACCCGTGCCGCGGAGCGCGCGGACCAGGGTGGCGTACCAGTCGCGGGGCGCCCCCGGGGGCAGCGAGCCCGACAGCACGACCCAGCTGGCGGTGCGGGCGTGGTCGAGCAGGGCACGCTGCAGCGCCTCGAGCGCCGCCTCGTCCAGCCGGGCGCCGGGCTCGTTGAGCTTGGTGGTCGTCCCGTCGGGCTCGGTGAGGGTGTAGTTCGTGCGCACCGGGCTGTCGATGGGCACGCTCGCCAGGGTCAGGCCGAGCTCCCGCAGGGCCCGCACGATCGGGTCGTCGTCGGCCGCCGGGAGCACCGAGACGACCTCCACCCCCGCGGCGGCCACGGCGCGGGAGACGTTGACGCCCTTGCCGCCGGGCTCGGTGTGGCTGGAGCCCAGCCGGGTCACCGCCCCGCGGTCCAGCGGGCCGGGCAGGTCCAGCGTCCGGTCCAGGCTCGGGTTGGCGGTCAGCGTGACCACCCGCCCAGCCGGTGTGGAGTCCGTCCTCATGCGACGAGCACCTCGATCCCCTGTGACTCGAGCTCGGCGACGACGGCCGGGTCGGCCTCGTCATCGGTGACCAGGACGTCGACGTCCTCGATGGCCGCGAAACGCACCAGGTGCTCGCGGCCGAGCTTGCTGCTGTCGCCGAGCACCACGACCCGCTGCCCGGCGCGCGCCATCGCGCGCTTGACGGTGGCCTCGGCCTCGTCGGGGGTGGAGAAGCCGTACCCCGCGCTGATCCCGTTGGTGCCCAGGAAGACGATGTCGGCCCGCAGGTCGGTGAGCGCCGCAACGGTGGACTCCCCGACCGCGGACTGGGTGATCCCGCGGACCCGCCCGCCGAGCACGTGCAGGGTGATGCCCGGGGAGCCGGAGAGCCGGGCGGCGATCGGCACGGAGTTGGTGGCGGCGACCAGCGGGCGGTCGCCGGGGAGCAGCTCGGCCAGGGCCGCCGTCGAGCTGCCGCCGTCCAGGATGAGGCTGCCGTTGGCGGGCGGCAGGAGGGCCAGCGCCGCGGTGGCGATCCGACGCTTGGCCTCGGTACGGGTGCCGCGTCGCACCCCGAGCGCGGGCTCCACTGCGGTCAGCGTCCCGATCGGCACGGCGCCGCCGTGCACCCGGCGCAGCATCCCGGCGCGTTCGAGGAGGGCGAGGTCGCGGCGGACCGTCTCCGTGGTCACGCCGAAGTGCTCGGCGACCGCGGTCACCGCGACCCGGCCGCGCTGGGTGACCAGCCCGGCGATCGCCTGCTGTCGTTCCTCCGCGTACATGCTCACCCCCGGGTCCGTGCCCCGTCGCCACGAGCGGTTGATGTCCGATCGTGTGGCTATGGCGTTGCTTTCATGTTGTTCTACGTGGGATCAGTTGACAAGTCAAGGCTCTGCGGTGACTCTGGTCACCGGATGCACCATTGTCGTTGCGTCGCCCCCAGCCATCTACGACGGAGCTCACCGGCGGGACGCACCCGCCCGGTCCGAGCAGACAGTGAGGTCCCGATGTCCACCACGCCGACCGGAACCCGGATCGCTCCGGACGCCCTGACCGGGGCGTCGGTCTTCACCGGGACGCCGGTGGTCCCCGGCGTGGCCGCCGGCCCGGTGGTGCGTCCGGTCGGGTCCGTCGAGCTGCCGCCCGCCGAGGGCCCGGTCGTCCCGGAGCAGCAGCGCGCAGCCGAGAAGGAACGGTTCACCACGGCGGCCGACGCGGTGGCTGCGCGGCTGGCCGCCCGGGCGGCGGCAGCGACCGGGGTGAGCGCCGAGGTGCTCAACACCACCGCTCAGCTGGCCCGCGACCGGGGGCTGCTGTCGGCCGTGGAGCAGCGCATCGGCGACGGCTCGTCCGCCGAGGCCGCCACGGTAGGCGCCGCAGCGCAGTTCGTCGACCTGTTCGTCAGCCTGGGTGGCGTGATGGCCGAGCGGGCCACCGACGTCCGCGACGTCCGGGACCGGATCGTCGCCGAGCTGACCGGTCAGGGGGAGCCGGGGGTGCCCGCGCCCGAGACGCCGTCGGTGCTGCTGGCCGACGACCTCGCCCCGGCCGACACCGCCGGCCTGGACCCCGCCCGGATCATCGCGCTGGCCACCCGGCTGGGCGGGGCCACCAGCCACACCGCGATCATCGCCCGCCAGCTCGGCCTGCCCTGCGTGGTGGGCGTCGGCGGGCTCTCCGACGTCCCCGAGGGTTCGTTCGTGCTGGTCGACGGCGAGCAGGGCACCGTCACCGTCGACCCGGACCCGGACGAGGCCCGCACCCGGGTCGCCGCCGCCCAGGAGGCCGCTGCGGCGCTCGCGGGGTACCGCGGCCCGGGCACGACCCGCGACGGGCACCTCGTCCAGGTGCTGGCCAACGTGCAGGACGGCGCCGGGGCGCGGGCCGCGGCGGCGGCCCACGCCGAGGGGGTCGGCCTGCTCCGCACCGAGCTCGCCTTCTTCGGCCGCACCGAGGAGCCGACGGTCGAGGAGCAGGCGGAGATCTACGCGGGCGTCTTCGCGGCCTTCCCCGGCGGCAAGGTGGTCCTCCGCACGCTGGACGCCGGCTCGGACAAGCCGCTGCCGTTCGCCACCCCGCCGGACGAGGCCAACCCGGCCCTCGGTGTCCGCGGGCTGCGCACCGCCCGCCGCGACCCCGGCCTG
>NZ_JAPVBJ010000002.1:548690-673508 GCF_026967985.1 Modestobacter sp. VKM Ac-2984
TCGCCACCCCGCCGGACGAGGCCAACCCGGCCCTCGGTGTCCGCGGGCTGCGCACCGCCCGCCGCGACCCCGGCCTGTGACCCACCAGCTGGACGCCGTGGCGCAGGCCGCCAGCAGCACCGGCGCCGCCCCTTGGGTGATGGCGCCGATGGTGGCCACGGTGGCCGAGGCCGCGGAGTTCGCCGCCCAGGTGCGGGAGCGGGGCATGGTGCCGGGCGTCATGGTGGAGGTGCCCTCGGTCGCCGTCCTCGCCGACCGGTTCCTCGAGCACCTGGACTTCCTGTCGATCGGCACCAACGACCTGTCGCAGTACACGCTCGCCGCCGACCGGCTCTCCGCGGACCTGGCAGACCTGACCGACCCGTGGCAGCCCGCGCTGCTCGCGCTGGTGCAGGCGACGGCGGCGGCCGGTCAGCGCGCCGGGAAGCCCGTGGGGGTCTGCGGTGAGGCGGCCGCCGACCCGATGCTGGCGTGCGTGCTGGTCGGCATGGGGATCACCTCGCTGTCCTGCGCCGCCTCGTCGGTGGCCGGGGTGGGCGCACGGCTGGCGACGGTGGACCTGGCGACCTGTCAGCGGGCCGCCGAGGCCGCCCTCGCCGCGGCCGACCCGCAGTCCGCGCGCGCCGCGGTGCGTGAGGTGCTCGCCGCCGGCTGATCCGGGTGCAGCTCAGCGCCCCGTCGGTCCAGCCAGCGGACCGGCGGGGCGCTGTCGTCTCCGGGTGAGGGTGCTCACTCAGCAGAGGTGACCGACTGCACTGCGTTGGTGCTGGACAAGTGACGCTCGGGTGAAGGATCCATGGCCAGCACCCCCTTCGAGTGAAGCTTCCGTCGGAGCCTTCAGCGACACGGCCTTAGATCCGTTGGAATAGTCGTCGCCTTGCCTGGTTTAATACAGGCGTAACACCCACTCAGGACCCCCGGAAGAAGGCAGTGACATGAGCAGCGTGACCTCCAGCTGGCGTCAGCGTCGGCAGGCGTCGCGTACGCGGCGGGCAGTGGATGCCGCCGTCGCCCGCACCAGCAGCCCCGCCATGCGGGACGAGCTGCTGACCCTGGCCAACAGCAGCCAGTTCAACAACGTCCTGCGCTGACCACCCACCGTCCTCGACGACGAGGGCGGACGCAGGCACGCACCGCGACCCCGGACTCCCCATGGGAGCCGGGGTCCTCTGCTGTGTGGGGCTTCCTCAGTCGCGGAGGCGGGACCGCAGGGCTGCCTGCTCGTCGGCGCCGAAGCCGTGCTGCTCCAGCCAGCCGATCGGGCCGCCCCAGCGCTCGTCGAGCACCTCCAGCACCCGGCGCATGGACTCGGCCCGCGGGGTGTGGCTGGCGACGTCGCGCCGGGTCATGTCCTCGGCGTAGGTCGGGCTGCTGGCGAGCTTGGCGACGAGTGCGTCGATGATCTCGGCGGTCTGCGCGTAGTCGGCGATGATCGCCTCCGGCGTCACCCCCGCCACCGCGAGGGTCAGCGCGCAGACCACGCCGGTCCGGTCCTTGCCCGCGGCGCAGTGCACCACCGCAGCACCGGGTCCGCCGGCGGCCAGTGACCGGACTGCGGCCAGCACGTTGTCGGTGCCGTCGGTGAGGTAGCCGAGGTAGGAGCGGACGGCGGGCGGTTCGCCCTCGTCCCCGGGCGCGACCTGGCGGGGGAGGAGCGACTCCGCCCAGTCGGCCGGCAGCTGGGCCCGGATCTCCTCGTCGCTCTCCTCGGCGGCGAAGACGTCGGTGCGCAGCCCCCGCTCGGGCAGCAGGGTGAAGTGCCGGTGGGTGACCGTGTCCACGTCGCGCAGCGGGCTGCGCCCCTCGAGCAGGATCTCGGCGGTGGTCCGCAGGTCGACGACCTCGGTCAGCCCCACCTCCTCGACCAGCGCGGCGACGTCGGCCGGGCTGAGGGTCTGCAGGTTGTCGCTGCGCAGGACCCGGCCGAACTGCGTCGTCCCGCCGTCGGTGGTCGGCAGCCCGCCCAGGTCACGGGTGTTCGTCGTCCCGTCCAGGTGCAGCCAGCGGTCGGTGCGAGTGCCAGTCACGCCCCTGACCGTACGACGTCAGCCGCGCGCCAGCAGCTCCCGGCACACGGCGAGCAGCCGTTCGCGCAGCGCAGCGCCGCGGTCGGCGAAGGCGCGCTGGGCGGCGCCGTACTCGGCCTTGCCCTCCGGCGTCTCGACCGCCACGGGTGCGTACCCGTGGCTCGTGAGGTCGTAGGGGGAGGCACGCATGTCCAGCTCGCGGACGTCGGCGGCCAGCGCGAAGCAGTCGGCCAGCAGCTCACCGGGCACCGCGGGGCTGAGCTTGTAGGCCCACTTGAAGAGGTCCATCGTGGCGTGCAGGCAGCCCGGCTGCTCCAGCTGCTGCTGGGTCTCCCGGGTCGGCGTCAGCGTGTTCCGGGGGGCGCCGGCCCGGGTGAAGAACCGGAACGCGTCGATGTGGCTGCACTGCACCCGGTGCGACTCGACGACGGCGTCGGTGCCGGCCTGGCCCAGCCGCAGCGGCAGCGGGTGGCGTACCTCGCCGTCCTCGGGGCGGTAGAGCATCGCCCACTCGTGCATGCCGAAGCAGCCGAACTGTCCCGGGCGGCCGGCCGTCCCGCGAAGCAGGCCCTCGACCCAGCCGACCGACGACCGCCGCTTGGCCAGGAACGCCGGCACGTCGAGCCCGACCCCGCGCACCGGCTCCCCGGCGGCGTCCCGGGCGTCGACCTCGGTGTAGAACGGCCAGCTCAGCCGCTCGTCGGCGGCCGCGCCGGTCAGGACGACGCCGACCCCCGGGTGCCAGCGGCGCAGCCGGCCCGGCGTCTCGGAGTAGTAGGTGAAGAGGAAGTCCAGCACCGGGTGCGCGACCCCGGCCCGGCGGCGCTCCTGGTGCGGCACCAGCCAGGCGTCCATCCGCTGCTGGTGGGCCGCAGCCCGGGCCGCCCACTCCGCCTCCGGCAGCACCGTCGGCGCAGGGGAGAGCAGCGGGAGCACCGACCCAGGGTAGGCGCGCACCGCGGACCCCTGACACCTGTCACCGCCCGGCCGTGCACCGGCGGGGAGAAGTCGTGCACCCAGGCACCTGTGCCGGCCGCTGTCCGGCGGCAACGTGAGGGGTGCGTCCGACAGCCCGGCCCGACGGCGGCCGGCGGCGCACCGAGGAGGTCGACCGTGCACCCCAGCGCCCCACCCGTGCTCCCACCCGTGACCGTCGAGGCCGCTCCAGCGATCGCGGTCCGGGACCTGCGGCGCAGCTACGGCGACTTCGAGGCCGTCCGGGGCATCTCCGTCGAGGTGAGGCCCGGGGAGGTGCTCGCCCTCCTGGGGGTCAACGGTGCCGGCAAGACCTCCGCCCTGGAGGTGCTGGAGGGGCTCGCCGACGCAGGCAGCGGGACCGTCCGGGTGCTGGGCATGGACCCGGTCACCGAGCGGGCCCGGGTCCGCCCGCACCTGGGCGTGCTGCTGCAGAGCAGCGGCCTGCCCGGCGACCTCACCGTCGCCGAGACCCTGCGCACGTGGGCCGGCACGCTGACCGCACCCCGGCCGGTCGAGGAGGCCCTGACCCAGGTCGGCCTCACCGGTCGCGCCGACGTCCGGGTGCGCAGTCTCTCCGGGGGCGAGCGACGGCGCCTGGACCTCGCGCTGGCCCTGCTCGGCCGGCCCGGCGTCGTCGTCCTCGACGAGCCGACCACCGGGCTGGACCCGGAGTCCCGACGCCAGGTCTGGGCGCTGGTCCAGGGGCTGGTGGCCGACGGCGCCGCGGTGCTGCTGACCACGCACCACCTGGAGGAGGCCGAGGAGCTCGCCGACCGCGTCGCCATCATGCGGGGCGGGCAGATCGTGCTGTCCGGGACCCAGGCCGAGATCGCCGAGACCCAGCCAGCCACCATCCGCTTCGGCCTCGACGAGGACGCCCCGCGGCCGCCGGTCCCCGCCGGCGTGCAGGTGGTCACCGACGGGCGGCGGGTGGAGTGGCACACCCGCGCGTTGCAGCCGGTGCTCGCCGGGCTGCTGGCCTGGGCGGCCGAGCACGGGGTCGTGCTGCGGACCCTGCTGGCCCGCGCCGGCTCCCTGGAGCAGGCCTTCCTCGCCGTCGCCGACGGCACCGACCCGCGCGAGACCCCGGAGGAGAACGAATGACCGCCACGACCCCCGATCGCACGACCCTCGACCGCCCCACCAGCGGACCCTCCCGGCTGTCCCGGGTGTGGTCCCTGGCCTCGGCCGAGACCAGGATGCTGGGCCGCAACCGGACCGCCCTGGTGAACTCCGTCGTCCTGCCGCTGCTCTTCGTCGCGGCCGTCCCGGCGCTGGGCATGGACGAGGGCGAGCTGCCCTTCGGCGCCCGGCTGCTGGTGACCGCCGTCGGCATCAGCTTGGTGATGCTGACCTACTACAACCTGGTGACCACTTACGTGGCCCGCCGGGAGGACCTGGTGCTGCAGCGGATGCGCACCGGGGAGCTGACCGACGTCGAGGTGCTGGCCGGCACCGCTGCGCCCACCGTGTTCGTCACGCTCGGCCAGGTGGTGATCATCGCCGCGGGCGTGGTGCTGCTCGGCGAGTGGTCGGCCCCCGCCGACGTCGTCCTGCCGCTGGTCGCCCTGCTCGCGGGGACGCTGCTGATGGTCGTGCTGGCCGCGGCGAGCACGAGCTTCACCCGGACGCCGGAGTCCGCGCAGATCACCACGTTGCCGATCATCGTGGTCTCCACCGGGCTGTCCGGCGTCTTCTACCCGCTCTCCGTCTTGCCCGAGGCGCTGGGCCAGATCGCCCGGTTCCTGCCGCTCACCCCGGTCGTCGAGCTGCTGCAGCTGGGCCTGGCCGGCCAGACCTGGCAGGGCGACCCGGTCGACGGCAGCGTCTGGCCGCACGCCGGCATGCCGCTGGCGGTGCTCGCCGGCTGGCTGGTCGTGGGCTCGATCGCCGCCCGGCGCGGGTTCCGGTGGGCTCCCCGCCGGTGAGGTCCCGCCCCCGGGACGGTCGGTACGGCAGCATGACCGCCGTGCCGACCGTCTCCCGCTGGTGGAACAGCCGGACGGCGCCGCAGCGGATCGACCTCTACACCCGCTGGTCCTTCTACGTCTTCCTGGCCGGGCTGCCGGTGCTCGCCCTCGCGGTGGTGGGTGCGGCGGTCGAGGGGGCGGAGCCGACGGAGGGGGCGTGGCTGTTCGTCGCCGGATCCGTCGTCACCGCGGCGATGGCGGTGCAGCTGACCCGGCGGGGGCTGGCGGCGCACCTGGCCGCACGACCGCTCCCCGGGCGGCTGGCCGTCCTGGCGTTCTGCCTCGCGGGGGCGACGGCGGCCGGCGGGGCCTGGGCGTTCGCCGACCGTGAGACGTCGGTCGCGGTGCCGTGGTCGGTCACCCTGCCCCTCGGTGCGGTGCTCATCGCCTGCTCGACGGTCTGGAGCACCCGGCAGCTCGCCCCGTACGCGATGGGCATCGGGGTGCTTAGCGGCTTCGTCACCTCGCTCGGCGACGCGCACCCTGCCGCGGCCGCCGTGCAGGGCGTGGTGATGGCGACGACGGTCCTCTTCGTGGTCCTGGCCTTCCGGTTCACCGTCTGGGTGCTCGACGTGGTGCTGGAGATGGAGCGCAGCCGCGGTGTGCAGCTGCAGCTGGCGGTGGCCGAGGAGCGGCTGCGGTTCGCCCGCGACCTGCACGACGTCATGGGCCGGAACCTCTCGGCGATCGCGGTGAAGAGCCAGCTGGCCGGGGAGCTCGTGCGCCGGTCCCGGCCGGAGGCCGCCGCGGAGGTGGCCGACATCAGCCGGATCGCCGAGGAGTCGCTGAAGGAGGTCCGGGAGGTGGTCCGCGGCTACCGCCGGACCGACCTCACCGGCGAGCTCGCCGGGGCACGCTCCGTGCTGCGCGCGGCCGGCGTGGGCTGCACGGTGCAGGGTGAGGACGGTGCCGGCACCCTGCCCGAGCCCGTGCAGGCCGCGCTGGGCTGGGTGGTGCTGGAGGCGGTCACCAACGTGCTGCGGCACAGCGAGGCCGCAGAGTGCACGATCACGCTGGAGCGAGGGAGTGGAGAGGTGCGGCTGACCGTGAGCAACGACGGCGTCTCCACCGACCCGGGTGAGGGCAACGGCCTGACGGGCCTGCGCGAGCGGCTGGCCGGTGCCGGCGGGACGCTGCACGCCGGCCGGGACGGCGACCGGTTCACCGTCACCGCCACGGTGCCCGCCGGGGGTGCGGCGTGATCCGGGTGCTGCTGGCCGACGACGAGAACCTGGTCCGGGTCGCCTTCGCCGCACTGCTCGGCCTGGAGGACGACCTCGAGGTGGTCGCCCAGGCCTCCTCCGGCGCCGAGGCACTGGCGATGGCCCGGGCGCACACGCCGGACGTCGCCGTCCTGGACCTGCAGATGCCCGACCGGGACGGGATCAGCGTGGCCGGCGAACTCGCCACGCTGCTGCCCGGCTGTGGGTTGGTCATCGTCACCGGCCACGGGCGGCCGGGGCACCTCAAGCGTGCCCTGGAGGCCGGGGTCCGCGGGTTCCTGCCGAAGACGGTGAGCGCCGCCGTGCTCAGCGACGTGGTGCGCACCGTGCACCGGGGTGGGCGCTACGTCGACCCGGAGCTGGCGGCGGAGGCGATCAGCGCCGGGGACAGCCCGCTGACGCCGCGCGAGGCCGACGTGCTGGAGCTGGCCGCCGGCGGCGCTCCGGTGGAGGAGATCGCCGTCCGGGCGCACCTGTCACCGGGGACGGTGCGCAACCACCTGTCGGCGGCCTCGGCCAAGCTGGGTGCACCGAACCGGCACGCCGCCGTGGAGACGGCGCGCCGGCACGGCTGGATCTGAGGAGGGCTCCCTCGCGGGAGCGGTGGGTCAGGAGTTGCCGGGGCGGGTGACGGAGTCCTCGGTCTGGGCGTCGTCGTCGGTGAGCAGGACGGTGTCCTTCTCGCCGCCGTCCCCGCGGTCGTGGCCGGGGGTGCCGTCGACCAGGTCGCCCTCGGGGTCGTCGGTCGCCGGGGAGTCGTGGTATCCGCTGGTGGCGGGCTCTGTCATGGGGTGGACCTCTCGATCAGGGGGTCAGGACGGGTCGGCGCGCTGCGCCAGCGAGGGCTCGGTGGAGGTGCGCTCCGGCTGGAGGTCGTCGCTCTCCGCGTCCCGTGCCAGCGCGGCGTCCCGAGTCAACGGGACGCCCTCCCGGGTGCCGGTCTCGTTCGTGTCCTCGGCACCGGTGCCCAGATCGCTGTTGTCGCCCGTCCCGGAAGCCGTGGGCACGTCCTGCTGGATGCGGTCGCTGCCGCCGGTCTCGCTCATCGCGGTCCTCCTCGCGTGGACGTCGTCCTCCGCCCATGCCCGCGATGCCGCGGGCCCATGCACCGCCGGCCGCCTCCCGTCCGCCTCAGAAGGCGGCTTCGTCGACGTCCATGAGCGCGTTGTCGGTGTGCTCGACGATGAACCGCTCGCTGGCCAGCGTGGGCAGCACCTGGGCGCAGAAGAACCGGGTGGCGGCGAGCTTGCCCTCGTAGAAGTGCCGGTCGGACTCCGACACCTCGCCGTCCAACGCGGTCAGCGCGACCTCGGACTGGCGGACCAGCAGCCAGGCGGTGATCAGGTCACCGGTGGCCAGCAGCAGCCGGGAGGTGTTCTGCCCGACCTCGTAGAGCTTGCGGACGTCGGTCTGGGCCGCGCCGAGCTGGCCGAACATCGCGCTCAACATGCCCTGGACGTCGCCGAGCGCGGTCGCCAGCAGCGCCCGCTCCTCCTTGAGCCGCCCGTTGCCGGCCTCGGCCGTGATCGTCGCCTGGACCTGCTCGGCCAGCCAGGTCAGCGCGACCCCGCCGTCCCGGACGATCTTGCGGAAGAAGAAGTCCTGCCCCTGGATCGCCGTGGTGCCCTCGTAGAGGGTGTCGATCTTGGAGTCCCGGATGTACTGCTCGATCGGGTGGTCCTGCAGGTAGCCCGAACCGCCGAGCGTCTGCAGCGACTCGGCGGTGAGCAGCTGGGTGGCCCGCTCGGAACCGTGGCCCTTGACGATCGGCAGCAGCAGGTCGTTGACCTTGGCGGCGAGGACCGCCTCGGGGCTGTCGGCCGTGCCGGCGGCCTCTGCCTCCATCACCTGGTCGCGGAAGGTGGCGGTGTACAGGTACAGCGCGCGCATGCCCTCGGCGTAGGCCTTCTGCAGCATCAGCGAGCGCCGGACGTCGGGGTGGTGGGTGATGGTGACCCGCGGGGCGTCCTTGGCCGTGGCGGTGAGGTCGGCTCCCTGCACGCGCTCCTTGGCGTAGGCCAGGGCCACCTGGTAGCCGGCCGAGAGGGTCGCGATCGCCTTGGTGCCGACGAACATCCGGGCGTACTCGATCACCTTGAACATCTGCGCGATGCCGTCGTGCACGTCTCCGACCAGCCAGCCCTGCGCCGGCACCGGGCCGTCGCCGAAGGACAGCTCGCAGGTGGTGGAGACCTTCAGGCCCATCTTCTTCTCCACGCCGGTCACGTACACGCCGTTGCGCTCGCCGAGCGCGCCGGTGGCCAGGTCCACGTGGAACTTGGGGACGACGAAGAGCGACAGGCCCTTGCTGCCCGGCTTGGCGCCCTCGGGCCGGGCCAGCACCAGGTGGACGATGTTGTCGCTCAGGTCGTGCTCGGCGGAGGTGATGAAGCGCTTCACCCCGGTGAGGTGCCAGGAGCCGTCGGGCTGCTGCACCGCCCTCGTCCGCCCGGCACCGACGTCGGAGCCGGCCTCGGGCTCGGTGAGCACCATGGTGGCGCCCCAGAGGTGCTCGATCATCAGCTCGGCCAGCCGCTGCTGGTCCGGGGTGCCGAGGGAGTGCAGGATCGCCGCGAACGTGGGGCCGGAGCCGTACATGAACGCCGCCGGGTTGGCGCCGAGCAGCATCTCGAAGGCGGCCCAGCGCAGGCTGAACGGTGCGCCGAACCCGCCGAGCTCGTCGGGCAGGTCCAGCCGCCACCACTCACCGGCGTTCACCGCCCGGACCGACGCCTTGAACGACTCGGGCAGCGTCACCGAGTGCGCCGCCGGGTCGAACACCGGAGGGTTCCGGTCGGCGTCGGTGAAGGAGTCGGCGAGCGGGCCCTCGGCGAGCCGCCGGACCTCGGCCAGCACCCCGCGGGCGGTCTCGGCGTCCATCTGCTCGAACGGCCCCGTGCCGAACCTGTCCTTGCTGCTCTGGAACTCGAACAGGTTGAACTCGAGGTCGCGCAGGTTCGCCGTGTAGTGGCCCATGGGGGGTGCTCCCGTGCTCGCCGGTCGGACGCGAGCAGGTCCTACTCGCGGGTAACAAGACCGTATGACCGGCCGGTGACCACAGCAAGCACCTCGGCCGCAGCTCGCCCTGCGGGGTCAGTCCGCCGGGCGGGCGTCGGGCTCGGTCTCCGGAGGCGGGTACACCGGGCCGGCCATGCCGTCGGCGCCGTCGTCCCCCGGGGTGGGGGAGACGGCGCCGCCCAGCGGCTCGACGTCGTGCTCGTCCCGGTCCTGCTCGTCCGGCCGGTCCTGCGGGGAGCTGGTCATGCCCCGAGTCTCGACCGCGGGCCGTCCGGCGGCGAGCCGGGCAGCTCAGCCGTCCAGCGCCGGCCCGGCCTCGTGGCGGGGGTGCCCGGACGTGCGCTCGCGCTGCTTCATCCGCGCCTCGAACACGTGTCGGTCGCCGCCGGCCAGCTCGTCCCGGGCGCGCTGGTCGAAGGCCCGGTAGGTGCTCCAGTAGTTCGCGTCGTAGTCCTCGACGAGCTGGAAGGTCCACCGGTCGGCGATCACGTTGCGACCGACGAGGTCGCGCTCGAGGTCGTCGGCCAGCTCGGTGTGCCCGGCGTCGCGGAGGCCGGCGACGGCGTCCTGGAGGAGGAGGTCGGCCTTGCCGGTGAGCTGGTGGAAGCCGTACAGCAGGCCGCGGGCCTGCTCGACGGTCTCGAGGGACTCGGAGAGCTTGCCCAGGGCGACGACGGTGGCCTCGTCGAGGTCCGGACGCGAACGGTCGGTCATGGACCGATCCTGCGGGTGCCCGCGTCGTCCTGCCCGGCGGCCCCGCTGCAGGGGCCCGCGAGCGTACGAGTGGGGGGCAGCGGGGTCCTCCTTCAGGCGGAGGCGAGGGCGGCGTCGATCAGCTTCTCGGCCAGTTGACGCCCGTGCGAGGCGGGGCCGTCCGGGCCGAGCAGACCGCCGGAGAGGTACATCCCGTCGATGATCAGGTGCACCTGTGCGGCGAGGTCGTCGCCGCCGCCGGGGATGAGCTGGTCGGCCAGGCCCTCGAGCCGGGAGTGCAGCTCGAACTTGTAGTCGGCGGCCGCGCTGCGGGCCGGGTGCTGCGGGTCGTCGTACTCGCTGCTGACGTTGGTGAACGGGCAGCCGCGGAAGCCGACCCGGGTGACGTCGGCCTCGACGGCGTCGACCACCGAGAGCAGCGCGGCCCGCGGGTCGCCCTGGCGTTCGTCGAGCTCGGCGTCGATGTAGGCCAGCACGGTGGCGGCCTTGCGCGAGAGGTAGGCGCCGACCAGGTCGTCCTTGCTCTTGAAGAGCCGGTAGACCGTCATCTTCCCCAGGCCGGTCTCGCGGACGAGCTCGTCCATCCCCACGCTGCGCGAGCTGCGCGCCGAGAAGAGACGCTCGGCCGTGTCCAGGACGATCTCCTGCCGTTCCGCGCGGGAGCGACGGGCCGGCAGGGCGCCGTCCTCTGGTGCGTGCAGGGGGAGGGCTGCGGCGGTCACGGTCTGATCGTGCAGCACATCGTGACGGAGCGGTCCACGGCACGCCGAGGGGGACAGGCCCCTGACCAGCACCTCCGGGGCGAGAGGAGCACCCGGGGCAGTGGGGAACTGTGAGGCGGTTGTGACTCTCCGCTGTGACTCTCCGCTGTGCCGCTCCGCTGTGCCGCTCCACGTGGGGAGCCGGCCGGCTGGGATCAGGCGCGGCGGGTGCGCCGGGGGTTGGCCAGCATCCGGGCGACCGCCTGCTGCGGGGTCTGCTCCTCGCCGGAGGTGGTGGTGTCGTCGAGCTGCTGGTCGCGGGCGTCTTCGTGCATGCCCTCACCCTCCCCTGCCGGGCGAGCCGGAAAACCGCCCCGAGCCAACTCGGCCCCCATCGGGTGGTGAGACCTCGCTCACCTGGTGCGGTCGGGGACCAGCAGGGGCACGTCCAGCACCGGGGCGGAGGTCTCCCGCGGCACGCGTTCCCAGGTGAGGAGCAGGGTCACCGCCCAGGTCAGGACGGCGAGGGTGGTCACGAAGAAGCTCGGCGGCAGGTTCACCATCGCCGAGAGGACCAGGCCGAACCAGACGCTGCCCAGGGCGATGGCCACGGCGATCGCGGCCACCAGCCCGGGCCGGGCGGTCATCCGCAGCGCCGCCGCGGCCGGGGTCACCACCAGGGCGAACAGCAGCAGCGTGCCCACCACCTGCACGGCCATCGTGATGGTCAGCGCGAGCAGGACGACGAAGGCCACGCCCAGGGCGCGGACCGGGACCCCGCGGGCCTCCGCCACGGTCGGGTCCACCGAGGCGAAGACGAGGGGCCGGGCGATGACGGCCAGCACGCCGACCACCAGCACGGTGAACCCGCCGAAGACCCACAGCTGGTCGCGGGAGATGGCCAGCAGGTTCCCGAACAGCACGGTCGTGGTGCTGCTGGCGTTCGCGGTGGCCAGCGAGGCGAACAGCACGCCCAAGCCGGTGGCGAAGGCGAGGATCGTGCCGGTGGCCACCTCCCGGTCGGCCACCCGCTTCCCGAACAGCCCGATCAGCAGCCCGCCGCCGACGCAGAAGACCGCCAGGCCCAGCGTCACCGGGGCGCCGACCAGGATGGCGCCGGTCGCGCCGGGGAAGCCGATGTGGGCCAGGGCGTGGGCGGCGAAGGCGTTCTGCCGGGTGACGACGAACCAGCCCATCAGCCCGGCGGCCAGCGCGACCATCGAACCGCCGAGCAGGGCGTGCTGCATGAACGTGGTCTGCAGCACCTGCAGCCAGTTCTCCTGGAAGGTGACCACGGCTCAACCGCCCCGGGTGAAGAGATCGCCCTGCGCGGTGCGCACCACCCGGACCGGGGTGCCGTACAGGTGGGTGAGCAGGTCCTCGGTGACGACGGCGTCGATCGGGTCGTGGTGCGGGTGCCCGTCGAGCAGGTACACGGCATCGGTGAGCACGGGCAGCAGCGGGTTGAGGTCGTGCGCGACGACCATCACCGTGACCCGGCGCTCGCGGGTGAGCTCGCCGAGCAGCGCGACCACCTCGTGCTGGTTGCGCAGGTCCAGGTTGGCCAGCGGCTCGTCCAGCAGCAGCAGCTCGGCGTCGTCGACGATCGCCTGGGCGATCGCGACCCGCTGCTGCTGACCACCGGAGAGCTCCGACATCCGCCGGTCGGCGTAGCCGGCGGCGCCGACCCGGTCGAGCGCCTCGTCGACCCGGGCCCGCTCGGCGGCCGAGGCGCGGCGCAGCCCGAAGCGCCCCCCGGTCAGGCCGAGCATGACCAGGTCGCGGGCGCGCACCGCCTCGCCCAGCGCGGCGGTGTAGTTCTGCGGCACGTAGCCGATCCGGCGGTCACCCCGGCTGGGGGTGCGGCCGAGCACCTCGACCCGCCCGCCGGCGGGGGGCAGCATGCCGAGGACGAGCTGGAACAGCGTGGTCTTCCCGGCGCCGTTGGGCCCGATGACCCCGACCACGGCACCGGTGGGCACGGTGAGCGTGCCCTGCGACCAGACCAGCCGGCCGCCGCGGACCACCGAGACGTCGTCGAGGACGAGCGCCGGTGGCCGCACGGCGAGCCGGTCGGCCGTCGGGACGTCTGTCACTGACCCCCACCGAGTGCGTTCGACAGCTGCTGCAGCTGGTCCAGCTGCCAGGACACGAAGGACGACTCCCCGTCCGGCGCCGACTCGGTGACCTCGACGACCGGCACCCCGGCCGTCTCCGCCGCGGCGCGCAGCTGCTCGGGGAGGCTGCCCTCCGTCTGAGAGTTGTACACCAGGACGTCGACCGAACCGTCGGCCAGCGCCGCCTCGAACGCGGCCACGTCGCCGGGCGCCGGGTCGGTCTCGTTGCTGGCGGCGTCCCGGTAGCCCTCGGGGGTGGCGTCGGTCAGGCCGATGGCCTCGGCGGTGTACTGGAACACGCTCTCCGTGGCGGCGTACGAGCGACCGGCGGCGGAGGACTGCAGGGCCGCCAGCTCGTCCAGGTAGGGCTGCAGGTCGGACTCCCAGGCCTGCGCCTGCTCGGCGAAGTGGTCGGCAGCGTCCGGCGACAGCTCACCGAGCTGCTCGGTCACCGCAGCGGCGACGGCCTGCACGTACTCGGGTGAGTACCAGAGGTGCGGGTTGACGCCGCCGTGGCCGTGCTCCTCCTCGGCGTGCTCCTCGCCCTTGGAGGGCTCCTCCTCCGCGTGCTCCTCCTCTTCCGCGTGCTCCTCCTCGATGCCGACCACCTCGGCCGCGTCGACGACGGTGGGCGCGGGGTCGAGGGTGGCGACGGCGTCGGCGGCCCAGTGGTCGTAGTCGGCACCGTTGAGCACGACCAGCTCGGCGTCGGTGAACGCGGCGATGTCGGCGGTCGTCGGCTCGTAGTCGTGCGGGTCGACCGCCGAGGAGGCGAGCACGGTGGTGACGTTGGTGCAGTCACCGCCCAGCTGCTCGACGATCGAGCCCCACTGGCTCACCGAGACGACGACGTCGAGGACCTCACCGGGACAGCTCTCCGCGTCGGCCGCGCTGGTCGTGGTGCCCGCGCCGGCGCTGGGGCCCCCACAGGCGGCGAGGGTCAGCGTGGCGGTGGCGGCCAGGGCGGTGAGCGCCGGGCGGCGGGACAGGGCGAGGCGGGGCACGGTGGGTCCTCACGGGAGTGGCTACTGGGAATGGTCGTCACAATCAGTATCACCCCAGCCGTGCGCTGCGTCGATGTCGGTCCCCCCACAGCGGGCCCCGCCCCGACCTGCAGGGCCCAGGTCAGGCCCCGGTCACCCGGTTCTCCGGGTCCACGCCCGCGGCCGGGTCGCTGCCCTCGGTCGGGTCGCTGCCCTCGGTCGGGTCGCCGCCCTCGGCCGGCTGCTCGGGGTGCGGCGTGCGGCCGGTCTCGTGCTGGTCGCTCGTGGCGTCGCCCTCGGCGGGCTCAGCGGGGTGCGGGGTGCGTCCGGTGTTCTCGGTCATGCCCGCCCCGTGCCCCCGCCCGCGGCGGCGCAACCATCAGCCGACCGGCGTCGCCGCGGGGGTCTGGGGCAGCAGCGCCTGGACCTCGTCGTCGTCCGGCAGCGCACCGCGCGCGCCCGCGCCGGTCGTCGACAGCGCCGCCGCCGTGACCGCGTAGCGGACCGCGTCGGCCAGCGTCTCGCCGCGGTCTAGCGCGCTGCTCAGCGCACCGCAGAAGCAGTCGCCGGCGCCGGTGGTGTCGACCGGCTCGACCGGCGGGGGCCCCTGCACGTGCGCCGGACCCTCCGCGGGCACCACCAGAGCGCCCCGTGCGCCCAGGGTGACCACCGTCGACCGCACGCCCAGCCCGCAGGCCAGCTCGGCCAGCTCGCCGGGGGAGAGCTCGCCGGACGGCGCGCCGGTCAGCCGGCGCAGCTCGTGCTCGTTGGGCACCAGGACGTCGACCCGGGCCAGCAGGTCGGCCGGCAGCGGCTGCGGCGGCGCCGGGTTCAGGACGACGGTTCCCCGGGTGGCCGCAGCGGCGGCCTGCACCGTGTCCAGCGGGCTCTCCAGCTGCAGCAGCAGCACGCCGGCGCGGTGCACCGACTCCACGTCGACGTCCGCGGGGGTCAGCTCGGCGTTGGCGCCGGGCACCACCACGATCAGGTTCTCCCCGCCGGCCGCCTCGACCGGGATCATGGCCGACCCGGTGGGCACGCCCTCGGTGCGGTGCACCCGCCCCACGTTCACCCGCGCGTCGGCGAGGGCGGCGAGCTGCCGGCCGGCCGCCGGGTCGGTGCCGACCCGGCCGACCATGTGCACGCCGGTGCCCAGCCGGCCGGCGGCGGCGGCCTGGTTGGCGCCCTTGCCTCCGGGCAGGACCGCGACCGAGGAGCCGATGACGGTCTCCCCGCGGCCGGGCAGCCGGTCGACGGTCACCACGACGTCCTCGTTGAGGCTCCCCACCACGGTCACGGACACGGCATCTCCCCGGTGGTCACCACGGCGCCAGCGTAGAGAGGCCGCTCAGTCGGTCGCCGCCGTCCGCCGCTGCCGCAGCGGCAGCCCGTACCAGGTGGTCAGCCCGATGAGGACGATCGCCGCGCACACCGTGACCGCCGGCCACCGCCCGAGCACCACGTCCAGCACGAGCAGCACCGCGCTGGTGATCCCGGTGAGGAGCAGGGTCAGCCCGACCACCAGCGACCGGTCGGCGAACCGGACGATCGCCGCCTTCTGCCGCCGCCGGAACAGCATCCGGTGGAAGGAGACGGGGGCGATGAGGACCACCGTGGCCGTGGCGGTGCTGATCATCGTGACCGCGTAGACCGTCGTCCCGAAGGTGCCGAGGTCGGCGAAGCGGGACTGGAAGGGCAGGGTCAGCAGGAAGGCGAAGAGCACCTGGACGGCGGTGATCGCCACCCGGATCTCCTGCAGCACCTCGTTGACGTTGCGGTCCAGCACCTCGTCGGGTGTCTCACCGCGGGCCAGGGCGGTCCGTTCGGCCTCGCTCCGTTTCTCCGCCACCTGCCTGCGGTACCGCAGGCGCAGCCGATCGACACCCGGAGACGCCCGTGCCCGAGCACCAGACCGAGGACGCCGACAGCACCCGCCGCGAGTTCGGCGAGGCGGTGAACATGACCGCCGGTGAGCTGGAGGGGTGGCTGGAGACCGAGGAGTCGCAGTCGGTGGGGCAGAAGAGCGGCGGGTCGGGGGAGTCCACCGGGCACGAGTCGGGCCGGCGGATCGTGCAGTTGCTGCGCACGAAGAAGGCCGACCTCACCGACGACGACCTCTCCCACATGCGCAAGGTGCACGGCTACGTGCAGCGCCACCTGGCCCAGGAGCCCGCCAAGGAGGACGTCGAGACGTCGCGGTGGCGGTACTCGCTGATGAACTGGGGTCACGACCCGCTCAAGGACAAGTAGCCTCGCCGGCGTGCAGCGCAACGACCCGGCGCAGTACGACCAGCTGGCCGACCAGTGGTGGGACCCGCACGGCGGCTTCGCGATGCTCCAGTGGATCGCCGCGTCGCGGGCCGGCCACGTTCCGCCGGCGCCGGCGCCCGGTGCCGTCCTGGTGGACCTCGCCTGCGGCGGTGGCCTGATGGCCCCGCACGTGCAGCGGCTCGGGTACCGGCACGTCGGCGTGGACATCGGGCTGGCCGGGCTGGAGGTCGCCCGCCGGCACGCGGTCTCCGTCGTCCGTGGGTCGGTGCTGGAGGTGCCGCTCGCCGACGGGTGCGCCGACGTCGTCACCGCCGGGGAGATCCTCGAGCACGTCGCGGACCCCGGGCAGGTGCTCGCCGAGAGCGCCCGGCTGCTCAAGCCCGGCGGTCTGCTGGTCATCGACTCGATCGCGGACACCCGGCTCGCCCCGATCGTGGCGGTCCGGATCGCCGAGCGGCTGCCCGGTGGGCCGCCGCCGGGGATCCACGACCCGGCGCTGTTCGTCGACCGGAAGGCGCTGCTGGCCACCGCGGACCGGCTGGGGCTGGACCTGCGGTTGGTCGGCCTGCGCCCCTCGGTGCGCGACCTGGTCGCCTGGCGGCGGGGACGACGGGACGACGTGCGGATGCGCACCATGCCCTGGACCGGGATCCTGTTCGCCGGCTCGGCGACCAAGCGCCCGGAGCCCGTCGCCGAGCAGCGGGCGCCGGGGTCCGCACGTACGGTCGGGGCATGACCGTCAGCGGCCCCGAGACCCCGAACGCGCCGGGAACGGCCTGGTGACCGCCGCAGTCGTCACCGGTTCGGGCCGCGCCCTGCCGGCCAGCTACCAGCAGGGCGAGGTCTGGGACGGGTACTTCGCCGCCAAGTACGCCGGTCTGCGCGCCGCCGAGCGGGTGTTCCGCAGCGCCGGCGTCCGCAGCCGGCACGCGGTGGTCAACCCCGTCGACGAGGACGTGTCGCAGTGGGGCACCGGGGCGCGGATGGAGCGCTACGTCACCGAAGGGCTCCCGCTGGGCAAGCAGGCCGTCGCGACCGCGCTGGACGCCGCCGGGCTGGCTCCCGGGGACGTCGGGCAGTTCGCCGTCGCCACCTGCACCGGGTACGCCACCCCGGGTCTGGACATCCGGCTGGCCAGCGACCTGGGCATGCCGCTCGGGCTGCAGCGACTGCTCGTGGGCCACATGGGCTGTTACGCGGCGCTGCCCGGCCTGGCTGCCGTGAGCGACTTCGTCACGGCACGTTCCCGGCCGGCCGTGCTGCTGTGCCTGGAGCTGACCAGCCTGCACGTGCAGCCGGCCGTCGCCGACCTGGAGCAGGTCGTCACCCACGCGCTGTTCAGCGACGCCGCGGCCGCGATCGTCGTCGAGCCTGCCGCCCGGCGGGGCCGGCGGGTGGCCGGGATGGTCGCCCGCACCGACGCGGCCACCGCCGACCACATGACCTGGGACGTCACCGACCTGGGCTTCCGGATGGGGCTGTCGCCCCGGGTTCCCGACGTGCTCGCCCGGCACGTCGGCGGGGTGGTCGAGGAGCTGCTCACCGAGGCGGGCCTGCGCGTCGAGGACGTCGCGGGGTGGGCGGTGCACCCGGGCGGGCCGCGGATCCTGGACGTCGTCCGGGACGAGCTGGGGCTCACCGAGGAGCAGATGGCGCCGTCACGCCGGGTGCTCGCCGAGCACGGCAACTGCTCGTCGGCGACGGTGCTGCTGGTGCTCGACGAGCTCGCCGACGTCGACGGCCCGGTGGTCGCGATGGCCTTCGGGCCCGGCCTGACCCTCTACGCCACCCTGCTGCTCCCCGTCTGACCCGAACCCCCCGGCCAGCTGGCCACCCGTTGGGCTGGCTGCCCCCTGGGCCGGCCGCCGCCCGGGTCAACCCGGGCGAGCTGACGTTGAGCCGCGCCACGGCATGGCTCAACGTCAGTTCGCGCGGCTCAACCCGGGGTGCAGCATGCCGCCGGCGGCTCGGCCGGAGATGCCGAGCCCGCCATCAGCCCAGGTGGGCCTGCTTGGGGGCCAGGCCGCGGAGCGCCTCGGCGGCCACCCGGTCCCGGTCGGCACCGCCGGCGGCGACGACCGCGGCCCCGACCAGGCCCTCGACCAGCGGGGCCGCGCTGAGCACCACCCGCGCCCGGACGTCGTCGTCCAGCAGCTCCAGCGCCGTCTCGGCGGACATCACCGCACTGCCCAGGTCCATCAGCACCACCACGCCGTCCCCGGAGTCGGCGGCGGTGATGGCCGTGGACACGGCGACCGCGTCGGTGCCCAGCCCGCCGTCGTCGGTGCCGGCGGCCACCTCGATGGCCAGGGTCGAGTTCGGCAGCATCTGCCGGGCCAGCTCGACGGCGGCATCCGCCAGCGGCCGGCTGTGCGAGACGACGACGATGCCCACGGCGGCCACGGTCAGCTCCTCCCCAGCGTCGCCGCGGCGGCCTCGACCAGCAGCACCGCCGACTCGGCGCCCGGGTCGACGTGGTCGGCGCTCCGCTCGCCCAGGTAGCTGGCCCGGCCCTTGCGGGCGACCAGCGGCGTCACCGAGTCGCGACCCCGCGCCGCGGCGTCCGCGGCCGCGCGCAGCGCCACGTCCAGCTCCTGCCCGGCGCCGACCGCCTCGGTGAGGGCGTCGGCCGCGGGCAGCAGCGCGTCCACCATCGTCTTGTCCTGCAGCTCGGCCTTGCCGCGGGCGACGACGCCCTCGACGCCGGCCCGGAACGCAGCGGCGAAGGCGGCCGGTGAGCCGTCGTCCAGGGCGCCGGACATCCGCAGGAAGAGCGTCCCGTACAGCGGGCCGCTGGTGCCGCCCACCTTGCTGATCATGGTCATCGCGACGGTCTTCAGCAGCGCCGCACCGTCGGCCGGTGGGGTCGCGTCGAGGGCGGCGACGGCTGCGGTCATCCCGCGGTGCATGTTCGTGCCGTGGTCGGCGTCGCCGATGGCGGAGTCCAGCTCGGTCAGCTCGTCGCGGTGCTCGGTGACGGCGCGGGCGTACTCGCGCACCCAGGCGCCGAGGGCGTCGGTGTCCAGCGTGGCCATGCTCAGACCCCCCACCGCAGCGCCGGCGTGCGCACCGGGGCGTCCCAGAGCCGGATCAGCTCGTCGTCGACCTTCAGCAGGGTGATCGAGCAGCCGGCCATCTCCAGGCTGGTCATGTACGAGCCGACCAGCGAGCGGGCCACCGTCACGCCGGCCTTGGCCAGCACCGCCTGCACCTCGGCGTACACGACGTAGAGCTCGAGCAGCGGCGTGCCGCCCATCCCGTTGACGAAGGCGAGCACCCCGTCGCCGCCGGTGAAGTCCAGGTCGGCCAGCACCGGCTCCAGCAGCATCTCGGCGACCTCGCGCGCCGGGGCGACCGGCACCCGGCGGCGGCCCGGCTCGCCGTGGATGCCCACGCCCAGCTCCATCTCATCCGCGGGCAGGTCGAAGGTGGGCTTGCCGGCGGACGGCACGGTGCAGGAGGTGAGCGCCATGCCCATGCTGCGGCCCTGCCCGTTGACCCGGCGGGCCACCTCGGCGACCTCGGCCAGCGGGCGGCCCTGCTCGGCGGCGGCGCCGGCCAGCTTCTCCACCAGCACGGTGACGCCCACGCCGCGCCGGCCGGCGGTGTAGAGGCTGTCCTGGACGGCGACGTCGTCGTCGGTGACGACGGAGACCACCTCGGTGCCGGACTCGGCGGCGACCAGCTCGGCGGCCATCTCGAAGTTCATCACGTCGCCGGTGTAGTTCTTGACGATGTGCAGGACGCCGGCGCCGGCGTCGACCCCCTGGGTCGCCGCGACCATCTGGTCCGGGACGGGGGAGGTGAACACCTCGCCGGCGCAGGCGGCGTCGAGCATGCCGAGCCCCACGAACCCGCCGTGCAGCGGCTCGTGGCCGGAGCCGCCTCCGGAGACCAGGCCGACCTTGCCCGCCACCGGCGCATCGCCGCGGAAGACGACCCGGTGTTCGGGGTCGATCCGCAGCTCGGGGTGTGCTGCGGCCATGCCGCGCAGGGCGTCGTCGACGACGTCTGCCGGGTCGTTGATGAGCTTCTTCATCGCGGGCTCCTGATCATGGGGGACGAGCGAACCGTAGTAGAAGGACCCCCTCCTCCCCACCCCTCGCGAGCTCGGGGCGGTGCCCTGGAGGGGGCCGCGTCGGCAACGGGGAGCGGTCCGCAATCGTCGGACGACGTTTCTCCCCGAGCTCGGGGCTGCACGAGAGACGTGACCTGGGGCACACTCGGCCTCCCATGCCCTCCAGCGCATGCCGGTCGAAGAACTGGCGGCCGGAGGGTGCACGACCCAGGACCGGTCCCCCCAGAGCTGAGGAGCTCCCCCAGATGGCTGGCAACAGAGGCGTTGCGTACATCGAGCCCGGCAAGGTCGAGGTGCACGAGACCGACTACCCGAAGCTGGAACTGCAGGACGGGCCGGGGGTGAACCCGGCCAACGTGGGCCGCAAGCTGAACCACGGGGTGATCCTCAAGGTGGTCACCACCAACATCTGCGGCAGCGACCAGCACATGGTCCGCGGCCGGACGACGGCGCCGCCGAACCTGGTGCTCGGCCACGAGATCCTCGGCGAGGTCGTCGAGAAGGGGTCCGACGTCGAGTTCATCGAGGTGGGCGACCTCTGCTCGGTGCCGTTCAACATCGCCTGCGGGCGCTGTCGCAACTGCAAGGAGGGCAAGACCGGGATCTGCCTGAACGTGAACCCGGCGCGCCCCGGAGCGGCCTACGGGTACGTGGACATGGGCGGCTGGGTCGGCGGGCAGGCCGAGTACGTGACGGTGCCCTACGCCGACTGGAACCTGCTGAAGTTCCCGGACAAGGACCAGGCCATGGAGAAGATCCTGGACCTGACCATGCTGTCGGACATCTTCCCGACCGGCTTCCACGGGGCGGTCACCGCCGGGGTGAAGCCCGGCTCGACCGTGTACATCGCCGGGGCCGGCCCGGTGGGGCTCGCGGCGGCCGTCGGCGCCCAGCTCCTCGGTGCCTCGGTGGTGATCGTCGCCGACCTCGTCGAGCAGCGGCTGGCCCAGGCACGCAGCTTCGGCTGCGAGACCGTCGACGTGTCCAAGGGCTCGCCGCAGGACCAGATCGAGCAGATCCTGGGCGAGCCGCAGGTGGACGCCGCCGTCGACGCGGTGGGCTTCGAGGCCCGCGGCCACGGCGAGGGCGCGGGCAAGGAGGCGCCGGCCACGGTGCTGAACTCGCTGATGGAGGTCACCGCGGCCGGCGGTGCCATCGGCATCCCGGGGCTCTACGTCACCGGTGACCCGGGTGGCATCGACGAGGCGGCCAAGGTCGGCTCGCTGTCGCTGAGCCTGGGCACCGGCTGGGCGAAGTCGCTCTCCTTCACCACCGGTCAGTGCCCGGTGATGCGCTACAACCTGGGGCTGATGAAGGCGATCCTGAACGACAAGGTGCAGATCGCGAAGGCGGTCAACGCCACGACCATCTCCCTGGACGAGGCGCCGCAGGGGTACCAGGACTTCGACTCCGGTGCGGCGAAGAAGTACGTGATCGACCCGCACGGGATGGTCGGCAAGAAGGCCGCCTAGGACGACGCGGGCCCGGGGCGGGTGCCCCGGGCCCGCCGCGTCACCACAGGTCGCCCCGGCGCCAGTCGCAGACCAGCCGGACGGCGGGGTCCAGCGGCGCCGGGGTGGCCGGGGTGGGCAGCACGAACACCGCCTCGCCCGGGGTGGCGACCACGCCCTCGGGGGTCAGCGCCGCCAGGTCGCCGGACCAGGGGAGCCACCCGCGCGCGCCGTACAGCCGGGCGCCGTCCTCGCTGGCGGCCAGCGCGCCGAGCTCGAAGCCGCCCCGGACGAACCGTTCCGCCTCTGCCATCACGGCCGCGCCGACGCCGCGGCGGCGCAGGGCGGCCGCGGTGGCGACGGCCTCGACGTAGCCGGTCCGCAGCGTCCGGCCGGCGACGACGAGCTGGCGGACGACGACGGCGGCATGCCCGGCCAGCTCGCCGTCCACGGTGGCCAGCACGTGCACGCCGCCGAGCGCGTGGGACCAGTCGTCGTCGCTGAACCCGTCGGTGAACGCCGTGTCGAGAAAGCCCCGGAGCCGGTGGAGCTCGGCTGTGGAGAGGTCGGCGGTGGGGGCGCTGCGGACGGTGACCGTCGTGCGGGTGTGGCTCACCGGACCAGCTTCGCGGAGGCGTCGCCGTGCCGCCCCGGGAGGGGCGCTGGAGGAGGAGAGCGGGTGACGAGAATCGAACTCGCACTGTCAGCTTGGGAAGCTGATGTTCTACCATTGAACTACACCCGCGGCAGGTCAGTGACCTGTCGGAGAGCTTAGCAAGACAGTCGCCCCCGACCGGAACCCGGTCGGGGGCGACTGTGTCTCAGCGGCTCAGAGCAACACGCCTCGGCAGCTGGTGCTGCAGTCCAGCGACCAGAACGAGCTGCCCAGCCGCCCGAAGGCCGCCGAGCGCACCAGCCGCTCGCCGTTCGGCCCGACCGCGGTGACCACGGACGAGCCGCCGCCGGTGTCCGGGGTGCTCCCGGCATCCGGCGCCGTCCCGTCGTCGGTGCCCGGCGCGGAGTCCGTGCCGCCATCGCTGGTCGGCTCCTCGACGTAGGTGAGGCCGTCGGCCAGCACCGAGGACTCCGTGCCGGACGGACCGAAGACGAAGACGTCGTACACACCCGCCACCAGCTCCGGAGCGGTGAAGACGACCGACGTGTTGTCGGCGCTGACGACGGTGGCCTCCCGGGTGTCCCCGATCCGCACCCGTGCGCCGTTGGGGACGTTGGTGCCGGTGACCGTGACGCGCGTCCCGCCGGCGGTGCTGACGACCGCCGGGGAGATGCTGGTCAGCCCGAACGGCCCGACCTCCGGATAGGTGACGACGGACGGCGGCGGGGTGGTGTCACCCGGCGCGGGATCCACGCTGGACCCGGTGTCGCTGCCCGGGACGGGGGTGCCGGGGTCGGTGGTGCCCGGGTCCGTCCCTGGGTCGCTGGTCCCCGGCTCGGCGGGGCCCGGGTTCGGTCCTGGGTCGCTGGTCTCTGGCTCGGCGGGGTCCGTGGTGCCGGGGCCCGTGGTGTCCGGATCCGTGGTGTCCGGGTCCGTGGGGTCAGGGTCCGTGGTGCCCGGGCCGGTCGTCCCGGGGTCGTCCGTTCCCGGGCCCGTGGTGTCGGGGTCGCTGGTGCCGGGGCCACTGGTGCCCGGGTCGGCCGTGCCGGGGCCCGGGGTGCCGGGGTCGGTGGTGCCCGGGACCGTCGTCCCGGGGGTGCTCGTGCCCGGGTCGGTGCTGCCGTCGGTGCCGGGGTCGGTCGTTCCGGGGCCGGTCCCGGGCGTCGTCCCGCTGTCCGGCGCGGGCGCCGGCGTGGCGCCGACCAGCAGCGGCGCGGCGAAGGTGTCGCCGAACGGCTGACCGTCGACGATCAGCTGCGCGCTGAGCGCGTATCGGCCGGGGGCCAGGTCGACCGAGGGGGCCACCTCCAGGCCCTCCACCGTGGTCAGCGCACCCAGCGGGACGGTGACCTGGCCGGCGTCGTCCGTGGTCAGCGTCGCTCCCGCGACCGTGACGTCCTCACCGGAGAGCGCCCAGACCTCGCCGCCGTGCTCCATGCCCAGGCTCAGCACCATCTCGTAGGTGCCGGCCAGGTCCGGGCCGGTCGCTCGGACCAGCGGTGTCGCCTGCCCCGCCGGGGCCGTCATCGAGGTGAACCTGTAGCCGACACTGGTCTCGGGTGCCAGGTGGCTGAGGGTCAGCCGGCCGCCGGTCACCGACTTCCCCTGGAAGGCGGTGATCGGGTCGACGTCCGCCAGCAGCGCGGCCTTCAGCTCGGCGGCCGTGGCGGTCGGCATGGTGGTCCGGTAGAGCGCCAGTGCGGCTGCGACGTGCGGTGCGGCGATCGACGTCCCGCTCACCAATCGGTAGCTGCCGTCGTTCCAGGTGGTCGCCACCTTGTTGCCGGGGGCGAACAGGTCCACCGACGTCGCTCCGTAGGCGGAGCTGGCGGAGACGCCGTCCTCCGCATTGGAGCTGCCCACGACGACGAGGTTGTCGTCCGGCAGGCTCGCCGGGTAGAACATCGAGGAGTCGCGGTCGAGCGCGTCGTTGCCCGCTGCGGCCACGATCAGGACCCCCTTGCTGGCCGCGTAGGCGATGGCCGACTGCAGGTTCGTCAGTGCGCTCCCGGTGAACTGACCTCCCCACGATGCGTTGATGATCGTGGCGCCGTGGTCGACGGCGTAGCGGATGGCCTGTGCGCCGAGGTTGGCGTCGACGGAGTCCCCGCTGCCGATGACCAGCGGCATGATGGTCGCCTTCGGCGCCACACCCGCAGAACCGATGCCGTTCCCCGCGCGAGCGGCGAGGACGCCGGCGACCGAGGCCCCGTGCGTGCCGTTCGCCCCGTTGTCCACGTCGGGGCTGTTCGCGGAGAAGTTCCAGCCGTGACAGTCCCCGGTCAGTCCGTCACCGTCGGCGTCCTCCGTGCAGGACGGATTGGTCCACAACGACCCGGCCAGGTCCGGGTGGTCGGAGTCGAAGCCGGTGTCGGTGAGGGCGATGACGACGCCTTCACCGGTGGAGGCGCTCCAGCCGTCGGTCACGTCGACGTCGGCGTCGGCCGTGGCTACCTGCTGGTACACGTTCGTTCCCGTGTTCTCCAGGTTCCAGCCGTACTGGGCCGCATAGGGGTCGCTGACCGTCCCGAGCGCCGGGATCGACGGCGACAGCTCGACGTCGGCCACGCCAGGCAGTGATCGCAGGGTCTGTACCGAGATGCCGTCGGTCGCCACCAGCGCGGTGCCGTCGTAGAGCCGCTGCGCGGAGTCGACGCCGTCCTGCTGGTCCAGATCGGCCAGGAACTCCGGCGTCGCGTCCCCCGCTGCTCCGGTGACCACGTACCGGGTGAGGCCGTCGCCGGCGCCGAAGCCGTCGGCGACGGCGATCGGGAGGCCGGGCCCGGCCAGGGCGTCCACTGCGGCCGCGCCGCCGAAGCCGGTCAGCGCAGCGGCGACGACGGCGACCATGCGCACGCCCCGGCCGTGCGCGGGCAGCCGACTGCCCTGGTGGCCCACGAGATCCATCCGGTCCTCCTCCGAGGTGCACCCCGTGCCGTCACGGCGGTGCTCGAAGGAGGGGCATCGGCCCGGCGGGTCCCCCGCTGGAGCGTGCCGGTTGCCGCTCGCCCCATCGGGTGACCCCGGACCTCAGCCCCGCATCGCGCCGAGGAAGCCGGTCATCTCCGAACGCAGCTTCTCCGCCATCCGGGACAGCCCGGTGGTGTCCCCGGCCGGTCCCAACGACGCGGAGCCGTCCACCGCGGCGGCGATCCCGTCGACCAGGCCGTTCATCTCCGCCACCGTCGCCCCCACGGTGCTCATGCCGGCGGCGACGTCGTCGCACGCGGTGCGCATCGACTCGACCTGGGCGGTGATCCGCTCGGTGGACCGGGCGGTCTCGTCGGCCAGGTCCTTGACCTCGGAGGCCACCACCGCGAAGCCCTTGCCCGCCTCACCGGCGCGGGCCGCCTCGATGGTGGCGTTCAGCGCCAGCAGCCGGGTCTGTGCCGCCACCGAGTCGATCATGGCGACGATGCCCTTGATCTCCGCCGACGAGCGGGTCAGCGAGTCGATGGTGCCGCGGGCGGCAGCCACCTCCGTGCTCGCGGCCGTCGCCGCCTGGGTCAGGCCATGGGCCGAGGCGGACAGCTCGGTGGATGCCGTCGCGACCTGCTCGCTCATGCCGAGCACGACCGTCTCGAACTCGTCGGCCAGCTGCAGCCGGGAGGTCTGTGCCTCGGCCACCCGGGACGCCGACTCCTGCATCGCCGCCCGGGCGGAGTTGATCACCTCCGCGCCGCGGCGGTAGGCGCCGGAGAGACCGGTCAGCAGCAGTCTGCGGTGGAACCGGCCCTCCGCTGCCGAGGTCAGCGCCGCTCCGGCCTCGCGTACGAAGGCGTCGGAGACGTCCAGCACCCGGTTGACGCTGTTGTGCAGTGCGACCAGCTCGGGGACGTCGCAGGACCCCGGGACCGGACGGCTGCGCGCCTCCAGGTCGCCGGCGGCGGCGCTGTCGCATGCGGCCACGAGCTGCCGGACGAACCCTCGGTAGACCTCCAGCTCCGCGGCCGCGCTGAGCTGGCCGTCCCCACGGCGACGCGGGCTCACTGCTCGTCCTCCCCGATGACCGACCAGACGAACTCCTCGTACGACGCCGCGTGCTGGGCGACCAGCTCGCCCAGCAGCCGGCTCGACGCCTCCACCGCTGCCCGGCCGTTCGGCTGGCGGCGCTCCTCGGCGACCAGCTGGGCGTACAGCGGGCGCACCGCGGCCACCGCGCGGGCAGCCGGACGACGCCGGTTGGAGTGGTAGCCGACCACCCGCCCGTCGGCGCCGAAGGACGGCGTCACGTGCGCCAGCACCCAGTAGTTGGCGCCGTCGGCGGCCAGGTTGTCGATGTAGGCGAAGATCTCGTGCCCCTCGGCCAGGGTGTCCCAGAGCAGCTTGAAGACCGCCTTGGGCATCTCCGGGTGCCGGATCAGGTTGTGCGGCTGCCCCAGGACCTCGTCCAGGTCGTAGCCGCTGACCCGCAGGAAGACGTCGTTGGCGTAGGTGATCACGCCCCGGGTGTCGGTCTTGGAGACGATGAGCTCGTCGGCGGAGAACGTCCGCTCGACCCCCGTCGGTCGGACCACCTGCTGCCTCGGTCGGGCCTCGCCGGGCGCCGGCCGTGTGGTGACCATCCCGCCCCTCTCTCTGTGTGCTCGAGTTCCGGCACCGGTCGGTGCCTCTTGGTCATCGGCAGTCCGGCGGTGAGATCGAGCCTGGCCACCGGAACGGGACGAAGGTCCCGGCAGGCCGGTCCCTAGACTCCGCGCCATGCTGCTGTCCGACCGCGACATCCGAGCGGCCCTGGCGACCGGCCGGCTCGGGATCGAGCCCTACGAGCCGGCGATGGTGCAGCCCTCGAGCATCGACGTCCGGCTCGACCGGTTCTTCCGGGTGTTCAACAACGCCCGGTACACCCACATCGACCCGGCCGAGCAGCAGGACGACCTGACCACCCTCGTCGAGCCGACCGGCGACGACGCCTTCGTGCTGCACCCGGGCGAGTTCGTGCTCGGGTCGACGCTGGAGGTCGTCAGCATCCCCGACGACCTGGCCGCCCGGCTGGAGGGGAAGTCCTCGCTGGGGCGCTTGGGCCTGCTCACCCACTCGACGGCGGGGTTCGTCGACCCCGGGTTCTCCGGGCACATCACGCTGGAGCTCTCCAACGTGGCGAACCTGCCGATCACGCTGTGGCCGGGGATGAAGATCGGCCAGCTGTGCCTGTTCCAGCTGAGCTCGGCCGCCGAGCACCCCTACGGCTCGGCGCTCTACGGCTCGCGCTACCAGGACCAGCGCGGGCCGACGCCGTCCCGGTCCTTCCGCAACTTCAACCGGGCCGAGACCCGCCGCCCCGACCCGGCCTGACCCGTCTCCCGGGTGGCGGGTGTCCGACCCCTCGGTGAACGGTGGCGCCAAGCCGGATGACGGGCCGCCTTGCTGGGTAGGCCCTGCCCCATGGACCCCCGGGACACTGCTGTTCTCCTGCCTCAGCCGTCGGGCAACCACATCGTGGACGGATTCTTCGACTGCGCCGAGGAGTCGGCGCACTACGCGTTCTCGGTCCAGCTCCTGCTGACCCAGTACGCGACCCTGGTGCCCTGGCAGGCCGAGGGCGTGGCGGAGCTCGGCAGCGGTGACGCGCGGGCCATCGCGCACGTCGTGCGGGCGGTGCCCGGCTTGCAGGTGCACGGCACCGACATCAGCACGACGTCGGTCGAGCGGGCCCGGCAGACGATCGACGGCCTCGGCGTCGGCGACCGCTACACCGTCGAGCACGGTGACTTCTTCGCCTGGGCCGACTCCCCGGACGGGCGGGACGTCTCCACGGTGATCGCCAACCCGCCCTACATCCCCGCGCCGGACGCCGACATCCTGATGCCCGAGCTCTGGGGCGGCTGGTACGGCAACGACATGGTCCTCCGGCTGCTCAAGGCCGGTTTCGAGCACCTGCTGGTCGCGCTGCCCAGTTACTCCGACCCCGCCGCCACCCTGTCCACGGCCCGCGACCTCGGGTACCAGGTGGCCAACTTCCTGGCGATGGGCCTGGAGTTCGGGGCCTACAGCGGGGAGCCGAAGGTCCGGGAGCACATCGCCGCGCTCACCGCGGACGGGCACGGCTGGGCGGGCGAGGACTCCTACGTCGTCGCCGTCGCGCTGCTCACCCGGTCACCGGAGCTGCGCCGGGACCGGTCGACCGAACTGCTCCGCGCCCTGCAGCTGTCGGTCTGAGCCCGGTCGGTCAGCGCTCGGTCCGCGGGAGGAGGACGGGCGGTTCGGCCCCGGCGACCTCGGTCTCCGGGAAGTCGCCGAGGCGAGCGGCCGGGCCGACGAGCCCGGGCACCTCGTCGTCGACGTACCGCGGCCGGCAGATGCTCCAGCCGGTGACCAGCAGCAGCCCAACCCCGGCGTAGACCAACACGAACATGCCGGTGTAGCCGCCGGTGACGCCCCGCAGCAGGCCGACCAGCAGCGGCCCCACCCCGGCCAGCGCGTACCCCCAGCCCTGGGCGACGGTGGACAGGGCGCTCACCGACTCCGGGGTGCGGCCGCGCAGCCCGAAGAGGGCCAGGATCATCGCGAACGTGCCCATGCCCAACCCGAGCAGGCAGACCCACAGCCAGGTCAGCGTGAGCGGGGCGAGCAGCAGGCCGGTCCAGCCGGCCAGGTAACAGGCGATGAAGGCCAGCAGCATCGGCCGCTGCCAGTGCGGCCGCACCGTGCCGAGCGGGACGACGGCGTTGAGCGGGATGACGATCAGTGCGTTCAGCCCGACCAGGAAACCGGCCGCCTCCGCGGACATGCCCTGGTCGCGGAGGTACTGCGCCGTCCAGCCGACGATGACGTAGGCCTGCATCGCCTGCAGCCCGAAGAAGGCGGCCATCGTCCAGGCCAGCCGACTGCGTCGGAGCTCCCGCAGCCGCACCGCGGTGTGCCCGCCCCGGGAGGCGCCCGGCCGGACGGGGACGGCGAGCCAGGGCAGCGCCGCGAGCAGGGCGAACACCGCCCAGATGCCCAGTCCCCAGCGCCAGCCGTCGGCGCCGGCGGCCGCGGCGATCGGCGCCGTGGAGACGGCGGCGACCGCCCCGCCGATCGCCAGCGCGGTGCTGTAGGCGCCCACCAGCAGGCCGGTGCGCTCCGGGAACCACCGCTTGACCAGTCCGGGGAGCAGCACGTTGCCGAGCGCCCCGCCGACCATCGTGGCCACGGTGCCGAGGAGGAACACCCACACGTTGGGCACCGACACCCGCAGCAGCAGCCCGATCGCCATGACCAGCAGGGCCGCGGCCAGCACGTGCCCGTCGCGGAACCGGGCGGCCAGCGGCGGGCCGGCGAAGCCGATCAGCGCGAAGCAGATCAGCGGCATGCTGGTGATCAGTCCGGCGAGGCCGGAGGAGATGCCCAGGCCGCGTTCGATCTCCTGCAGCACCGGGCCGACGCTGTTGACCGCGGTGCGCAGGTTGAACCCGGTCAGCACGATCGCCGTCCCGACCAGGACCAGCCCCTGCCGGGAGGACGTGCGCGGCGGCAGCGAGGCGGCGGCGCGGGTCACGTCCGCTCATCCTCCTCCCCGAGCCGCGGCAGGCCGGGAGCCGGGTCGGGGCCGGGCCGCGTCGGGTCAGCGGGTGTCGGTCACCGTGACCGGGACCTCGGCCACCTGTTCGGTCGTCCCGTCGACGGCCACCCGCAGCATCACCAGGTCGTGGACGCCGTCACCGGCCGGGGCGGCCAACTGCAGGACCGGACTCAGGCACTGGGGCAGCCGGAACGCCGGTCCGGCCGCGGTCTGGGTGTAGCTGACGGTGCTGCCGGCGTCGCCGCGGACCGGTTCGCCGTCCAGGGTCATCACGTAGTCGACGTCCTCGGCCCCGGTCACCCGGAACCGCAGCGGCTGGCCGGCGGCCACGACACTGCTGGCGACGGCGATCCCCGGGTCGTCGCAGTCGGCGGTGAGGGTCACGTCCTCGGCACCCCGGCCGCCGGCGACGGCGAGCACCGTCATCGCCACGATCGCGACGGCCAGCCAGGTCCAGTGCCGGCTGCGCCGGATCGTCGGGCGGTCGTCGGCCAGCGCGCGCTCGTCGTTGACGTCGCGGGCGTAGTGCATCCGGGTGCTGCGGGAGGCCGCGGCGCGCTCGGCCTCGCCCCGACGACGGCCGCCGCCGTACGGAGAGCTCATGCCGCCCAGTGTCCGCCCCAGGTGTGCGGTCGCGTCATCCTCGTCCTGCGGCCCCCGTGCAGGGTCCCGCCGCGAGCCTGCGAGTGGTGGGGGGCACGGGGGTCCTTCTTCAGCTGTGCTGGGTGGCGGCGGAGCCGGTGCCGGCCGGGTCGTCGGGCTCGGTGCCCACGCCCGGGCCGGACTCCGTGCCCGGCGCACCCGCGGGGGCCATGGAACGGAGCAGGATCTGGCTGACGTCCAGGACCTCGACGTGCGACTTCGCCTCGCCGGCCTGCTGCTTGCTGGTCACCGCGTCGCTCAGCATGGTGATGCAGAACGGGCACGCGGTGGAGATGACGTCCGGGTCCAGCTCGAGCGCCTCCTCGGTGCGCTCGACGTTGATCCGCTTGCCGATCTTCTCCTCCATCCACATCCGCGCGCCGCCGGCACCGCAGCAGAAGCCGCGGTCCTTGCAGCGGTGCATCTCTTGGGTGGTCAGGCCCTGCACGGAGTCGAGGATCTCCCGCGGGGGCGTGTAGACCTTGTTGTGCCGGCCCAGGAAGCACGGGTCGTGGTAGGTGACCTTGCGGTCGATCGGGGTGACCGGGGTCAGCCGCCCCTCCTCGACCAGCTGGCCGAGCAGCTGGGTGTGGTGGACGACGTCGTAGTCGCCGCCGAGCTGCGGGTACTCGCGGTTGATCGAGTTGAAGCAGTGCGGGCAGGTGGCGACGATCTTCCGCCGTCCGGCCGGGCGCTCCTCGAAGACGGCGTTCAGCGTCTCCACGTTCTCCTGCGCCAGCTGCTGGAACAGGAACTCGTTGCCCATCCGGCGGGCCGGGTCACCCGAGCAGGTCTCCCCGTTGCCCAGGACGGCGAACTCCACGTCGGCGATGTGCAGCAGCTCGGCGACGGCCTTGGTGACCTTCTTGGCGCGGTCGTCGATGGCGCCGGCGCAGCCGACCCAGAACAGGTACTCGACGTCGTCGTCGATGGCGCCCTCGACCTGCCGGACCTCGAAGTCCAGCTCCTTCATCCACTCCTCGCGGACGTTGCCGCCCACGCCCCACGGGTTCCCGCGGTTCTCCAGGTTGCGCATCATCACGCCGGCCTCGGAGGGGAAGCTGGACTCGATCAGCACCTGGTAGCGGCGCATGTCCATGATGTGGTCGACGTGCTCGATGTCGACCGGGCACTGCTCGACGCAGGCACCGCAGTTGGTGCAGCTCCACAGCACGTCGGGGTCGATGACCCCGCCCTCCTCGAGGGTGCCGACCAGCGGGCGGTGTGCCTGGGCGTCGTTGGTGCCCTCGATCCGGGCGTAGCCCGACGCCCAGACCTGCTCGTCGCTGGGCTCCAGGGTGGTGAAGTCGGCGAAGTTCGGGGCCTCGTCGGAGGCCTTGGTCGCGCCGGTCAGGTACGGGGCCTTGGCGTACAGGTGGTCCCGCAGGTCCATGATCACCATCTTCGGCGACAAGGGCTTGCCGGTGTTCCAGGCCGGGCACTGGCTCTGGCACCGCCCGCACTCGGTGCAGGTGGTGAAGTCCAGCATCCCCTTCCAGGTGAAGTCCTCGATCTTGCCGCGGCCGAAGACGTCGTCCTCACCGGGGTCCTCGAAGTCGATCGGCTTGCCGCCCGACGTCATCGCCGGCAGCGGGCCGAGGGCCTGGGAGCCGTCGTCCTCACGCTTGAAGTAGATGTTGAAGAACGCGCTGAACCGGTGCCACGCGACGCCCATGTTGAGCACCCGGGAGATGGTGATCAGCCAGCCGAGCGAGACGACGATCTTGATGAAGGCGACGATCGACAGCAGGTCGGGGTTCGCCGGGACGATGTTCGCCAGCGCTCCGGAGATCGGGTGCGACCAGGCCGGGGCGTCGGTCAGGTCGGCGGAGACCTTGATCGCGCGGATCAGCAGGATGCAGATGCCGATGGTCAGGACGACGGCCTCGACGAAGTAGCCGCGCCCCTCGTTGGACCCGGCGAACCGGCTGGCCCGGCCCTTGCGGCGCGGGTGGTCGAGCTGCCGCCGGACGATCAGGTACAGGATGCCCAGGACCGTGGCGGCGCCGATCAGGTCGACGAAGAGGTTCCAGAGCGCCCACTCGCCGATCAGCGGGAGGTGCCACTCCGGGTCGAAGACCTCGCCGAACGCCTCGACGAGGGTGAGGAAGAGGCCGTAGAACCCGATGAAGACGAACCAGTGGGCGGCGCCGATGGCCGACCACTTGAGCATCCGGGTGTGCCCCAGCGACTCGACGGCCAGCGTCTTCAGCCGCGGGCCGACCGGGCCGGAGCGGGTCGGGTCGGGCTGGCCGCTGCGGAAGATCCGCAGCATCGCGCGGACGGCCTTGGTGGCGTAGACCACCGAGACGATCAGCAGGATCACGGCCAGCGTGCCGAGGACGATCTGCAACGGGCCCATGAGCTCCCTCTCGTGCGTGCGCGGGCGTCGTCGCCCACCCGGCACGGACACTAACCGGGCGGCCACAGGCTACTCGCGGGTAACCCCCCAGTCCCCGCGGCGCCGCCGCCGCCGGCCTCACCTCCCGGGGCCTGACCTCACGTCGTGCGGTGAGGACGGCGCCCGACGAGTGCGGTCGGCCGTGCGCGGTCAACCGACTCGCGGTCGGCCGATGGCCCGGGGCACGACGGTGAAGCGGCGATCGACCGGACCGGCGACGCCGAGCATGCAGCGCAGTCGCCGGTCGAGCGCGCCCCATCCGCGGTCGACGTCCTCGTCGGCGATCCGCACCACCCGGACGTCCAGGGAGCGCAGCGCGTCCTCCCGCCGCTTCTCCTCCCACAGCACCTGCCCGGGCGTGCGACCACGCCAGGGGTCGGTGTACTTCAGCTTCCCGTCGAACTCCAGGGCGATCGCCGCGTCGTCGTACCAGCCGTCGACCACGGCGAGGAGCCGGCCGTCGGACCAGATCTCGACCTGCGGCTGGAACACCGGCAGGCCCGCGCCGACGACCCGCAATCGGCCGCGTGTCTCCAGCGGTGACTCGGCTCGGCCGTCGGCGAGGGCGACGGCCCGGACTGCGCGAGGGGTGCCGGGCCAGTGGCGGGCGAGGGCGAGCGTGTCCTGGAGCTCCGACGAGGTCGTCTGTCCGGCGAGCAACCCGGCGTCCATCGCGATGACCGCGTCCTCCAGCGACCACTCCCGCCCGCAGTCGACCAGGGTGCGGGCGGGAGAGGTCAGGGGCACCGGTCCGCGGTGCGCCCGGTGTTGCGGCGGCACGGGGGCGCAGGCCATCCGGTAATCGGCCGTGCGGCGCCACTGGTGTGGATCGGTGAGCCGGACGGTGCCGGGCTCGCGCCGGGGGACCGGCCAGCCCCACACCCGTGCCGCGGACGCGTGGCTGGCGACGGCGGTGGGTCGGGCCAGCGACGTCAGCACGGCCAGGCACTCGACGGCGTGCCGGACGCCGTCCCGCTCGGTCACCGCTAGGTCCTCGGCCGTGGTGTAGACCCCCTGGCGCAGTCGCACCCACCGCCCCGAGGAGCGGAGGGCGCGGATCTCGTCGGGGCCGTAGCCGGCGGAGCGCGCCTCTGCGACGGAGAAGACGCCCATCCGACCGTTCGCCGCATGCCTCAGTGCCGGGTGCACCGAGGCAGTCTCGGCGATCACCGACGTTGGAGGTCGCTGCAGTCGGGTACCTGTGGACGACGGCCCGCCTGAGCGCTCGCCGTCCTCGCCTCCCGGGGGCGAGCCGCACCTCCTGCGGTGAGGACGGCGCCCTTTCGATGAGGGCCGCGTCACTTGCCGGGCCCCTGGGAACACCGCCGCCACCCCTGCCGTTAGGCTGGGCAGGAAAGTTGAGCGGACCAGGCGCAAGGACGGCGCCGGCCCTCGGCTCCCAGACCAGCACCACCCCGTCAGCAACGCTAGGAGAGGCCTTCCATGGCACGAGCAGTCGGAATCGACCTCGGCACCACGAACTCCGTCGTGTCGGTCCTCGAGGGCGGCGAGCCCACCGTCATCGCCAACTCCGAGGGTGCGCGCACCACCCCCTCGGTCGTCGCGTTCGCCAAGAACGGCGAGGTCCTGGTCGGCCAGTCGGCCAAGAACCAGGCGGTCACCAACGTCGACCGCACGATCCGCAGCGTCAAGCGCGAGATCGGCACCACCTGGAAGACCGGCGACATCGACGGCAAGCAGTACACCCCGCAGGAGATCAGCGCGCGGGTGCTGCAGAAGCTCAAGCGCGACGCCGAGACCTACCTGGGCGAGCCGGTCACCGAGGCCGTCATCACCGTCCCCGCCTACTTCGAGGACGCCCAGCGCCAGGCGACCAAGGAGGCCGGGGAGATCGCCGGCCTGAACGTGCTGCGCATCGTCAACGAGCCCACCGCCGCGGCCCTGGCCTACGGACTGGACAAGGGCGAGACCGAGCAGACCATCCTGGTCTTCGACCTCGGTGGCGGCACCTTCGACGTCAGCCTGCTGGAGATCGGCGACGGCGTCATCGAGGTGAAGTCCACCGCCGGTGACAACAAGCTCGGTGGTGACGACTGGGACGAGCGGGTCGTCAAGCACCTGGTGCAGACGTTCAACGCCCAGTCCGGCATCGACCTGGCCAAGGACAAGCTGGCCATGCAGCGTCTGCGTGAGGCCGCCGAGAAGGCGAAGATCGAGCTGTCCGGCGCGCAGTCGACGAACGTGAACCTGCCCTACATCACCGCCGGCGCCGACGGCCCGATGCACCTGGACGTCACGATCACCCGCGCCGAGTTCCAGCGGCTGACCCAGGACCTGCTGGACCGCACCAAGGCCCCGTTCAACCAGGCGATCCGCGACGCCGGCGTCAAGGTCGGCGACATCGACCACGTCGTCCTGGTGGGTGGCTCGACCCGGATGCCCGCCGTCACCGAGCTCGTCCGCGAGCTGACCGGCGGCAAGGAGCCCAACAAGGGCGTCAACCCGGACGAGGTCGTCGCCGTGGGTGCCGCGCTGCAGGCCGGTGTGCTCCGCGGTGAGGTCAAGGACGTCCTGCTGCTCGACGTCACCCCGCTGTCCCTGGGCATCGAGACCAAGGGCGGGATCATGACCAAGCTCATCGAGCGCAACACCACGATCCCGACCAAGCGCTCGGAGATCTTCACGACGGCCGACGACAACCAGCCGTCCGTGCAGATCCAGGTCTTCCAGGGTGAGCGCGAGATGGCCTCCTACAACAAGAAGCTCGGCATGTTCGAGCTGACCGGTCTGCCCCCGGCGCCTCGCGGCGTCCCGCAGATCGAGGTGGCCTTCGACATCGACGCCAACGGCATCGTGCACGTCCACGCCAAGGACCTCGGCACGGGCAAGGAGCAGTCGATGACCATCACCGGTGGCTCGGCCCTGCCCAAGGACGACATCGCCCGGATGATGGCCGACGCCGAGGCGCACGCCGAGGAGGACAAGAAGCGCCGCGACGAGGCCGAGACCCGCAACCTGGCCGAGTCGCTGCAGTACCAGACCGAGAAGTTCCTGGCCGAGAACGGCGACAAGATCCCGGCCGACAAGAAGGAGGAGCTCGGCGAGGCGCTGACCGAGCTCCGCTCCTCCCTCGGTGGTTCGGACATCGCCGCGATCAAGACCGCACAGGAGAAGGTCGCCCGGATCTCCCAGGAGGTCGGCGGGGCGCTCTACGCCCAGGCGCAGGCCGACGGTGCCGCCGGCGGCGCGGCAGGTGACGCCGGCTTCGACGGCGCCACCGACGCGACCGGGGCGACCTCGTCCCAGTCCGCCGGGGACGACGACGTCGTCGACGCCGAGATCGTGGACGACGACTCCGACAAGCGGTGACCTCACCGTCGACGCGCAGGCGCACCGGCCCGGGTGACCGGGCCGGTGCCCTCGGGGAGAGACGATGAGCCAGCAGGACGAGCAGGCGCCGCGGGTCGTCATCCGCGACAAACGGCGCATCGACCCGACCAGCGGCACGGTCCGGGCACCGGCCGGTGACGAGCCGGCCGGTGCCACGCCGGAGCAGGGAGAGCAGATGAGCGAGCACGACAACGACACGAGCGGTTCCGGGAACGGAGCAGGTCCGGTCGTCGAACCACCACTGACCGGTGGGATCGAGAGCGGGGCCGACGACGCCGCGCGGCAGCTGGCCGAGCGGACCGAGGACCTGCAGCGGGTCACCGCCGAGTACGCGAACTACCGGCGCCGGGTCGAGCGCGACCGCGTCCTCGTCGTCGACCAGGCGGCCGAGCGGTTCGCCGGCCAGCTGTTCCCGATCGTCGACGACATCGAGCGCGCCCGGGACCACGGCGACCTCAACGGCGCCTTCAAGGTCGTCGCCGACCGGGTGCTCGGGCTGCTCGACGGCCTCGGGGTCACCTCGTTCGGCAAGCCGGGCGACCCGTTCGACCCGGCCCTGCACGAGGCGGTCCTGCACGACACCTCCCCGGAGGTGACCGAGCCGACCGCCACCACGGTGCTGCGGCCGGGCTTCCAGCGCGGTGACCGGGTGCTGCGCACCGCGATGGTCGGCGTGAGCGAGCCAGAGACCCCGGCCGCCCCCGCTGCGGCAGCGGGTGCACCGGAGGTCGTGGACGCCGAGGTGGTCGACACCACCGCGGACGCCGAGCAGTCGGGCTCCGGCTCGGCCGCCGGCTGAGCCCGACCCCCCGGCCGGTCCGGCCTCCGTACTCCGGAGGCCGGACCGGCCCGTCACCCGCCCAGCAGAGAGGAGGCGCCCGATGAGCAGCACCCGGGACTTCATCGAGAAGGACTACTACGCGGCCCTGGGCGTCGCCAAGGACGCCGACGCCGCGGCCATCAAGAAGGCCTACCGGCAGCTGGCCCGTGAGCTGCACCCGGACAAGAACCCGGGCAACAGCCAGGCCGAGACCCGCTTCAAGGAGGTCTCGGAGGCCTACGACGTCCTGTCCGACCCGAAGCGGCGGGCGGAGTACGACGACGCCCGCCGGCTGTTCGGGGCCGGCGGCTTCCGGCCAGGCGCCGGGGCACCCGGCGGCTTCTCCGGTGGCTTCCCCGGCGGGGGCGGTGCCGGCGCGGGCCAGCCCTTCGACCTCGGCGACCTCTTCGGCGGTGCAGCCGGCGCGCCCGGCGCCGGGGGACGTGCCGGTGGGCTGGGTGACCTGTTCGGCGGGCTCTTCACCGGGGGTGGGGCGAGCCCGGGTGGCGCCGCGCGTGGCCGCAGCCAGGCTGCCTCTGGTCCGGCCCGGGGCCAGGACGTCGAGACCGAGGCCACCCTCGCCTTCGACGAGGCCGTGCTCGGCGTGACCGTGCCGCTGCGGATGCAGAGCCCGGGCACCTGCCCGACCTGCGCCGGCAGCGGTGCCCGCCCGGGCACCAGCCCGCACACCTGTCCGGTCTGCAACGGCGCGGGCGTCACCAGCCGCAGCCAGGGCGCGTTCGCCTTCTCCGAACCGTGCAAGGAGTGCCGCGGCACCGGTTCGGTCGTCGAGGACCCCTGCCCGGAGTGCAAGGGCGGCGGCGTCACCACCCAGACCCGCACCATCACGGTGCGCATCCCGGCCGGGGTCAAGGACGGGCAGCGCATCCGACTGGCCGGCAAGGGCGCACCGGGGCGTCGCGGCGGTCCGGCCGGCGACCTGTTCGTCGTCGTCCACGTCAGCGGCTCGGAGCTGTTCGGGCGCACCGGCAACGACCTCACCCTGACCGTGCCGGTGTCCTTCGCCGAGGCGGCGCTGGGCACCACGCTCACCGTCCCCACCTTGGACGGCTCGGTGTCGCTGAAGGTCCCGGCCGGCACCTCCAGCGGCCGCACCTTCCGGGTCCGCGGCCGGGGCGTGCCGGGCAAGGCCGCGACCGGTGACCTGCTGGTCACCGTGGAGGTCGCCGTCCCGAGTCGGTTGACCCCGGGTGCCCGGGAGGCGATCGAGAAGCTCGCCGCCGAGCTGCCCGACGACCCCCGACCGGAGGTCACGGCCGCGCTCCGGAACGGAGCGACGCGATGACGCTCCCCGACCCCGGGCGCGCCTTCGCCGAGGACGCCCCGGTCTTCGTCATCTCCGTCGCGGCCGAGCTGGCCGGCATGCACGCCCAGACGCTGCGCCAGTACGACCGGCTCGGCTTGGTCAGCCCCGGCCGCACGGCCGGCGGGGGCCGCCGGTACAGCCCCCGGGACGTGGCGCTGCTGCGCGAGGTGCAGCGGCTCAGCCAGGAGGACGGCGTCAACCTGGCCGGGATCAAGCGGATCATCGAGCTGGAGTCCCGGGTCGAGGCGCTCCAGGCCCGGGTCACCGAGCTGCTCGACGAACTGGAGCTCTCCGAGGCCCACCGGATCGCGGCGGAGGCCGCGGTGTCGGCCGCCTACCGCCGCGACCTGGTGCCCCGCACGTCCAGCTCCGCGCTGGTGGTGTGGCGGCCGACGGGCCGGCAGTGACCGGCCCCGGGAACGCCGGGTCCGCCCCGGACGTGGATACCGGTGTGACCGTCGACAGCGCAGCCCGCGCCATCCCGGAGGAGTCCGACGTGGAGCGCACCGCGCAGGACCCGCACGCCGCCTACGTCGCGCTCGAACGCGAGGTGGCCCTCCTGCTGCGCCGGTCCCGTGCGATCTCCGGCCGGCTGGGCGGCCAGCTGCACCAGGACCTGGACGGCGCGGCGTACGGCCTGCTCGTGCTGCTGGACGACGCCGGCCCGCTGCGGGCCAGTGACGTCGTCGCGCGGCTGGGTCTGGACAAGAGCACGGTCAGCCGCCAGGTGGCCTCGCTCGTCGACCTCGGCCTGGTCGACCGGGTCGCGGACCCCGACGACGGCCGCGCCCAGGTGCTGTCGACGTCCGAGGAGGGCCACCGGCGGCTCAGTCGGCTCCGTGACGCCCGGCGGGCGCGCTGGGAGGCCGACCTCGCCGACTGGGAGACCTCCGACGTCGCCACCCTCGCCCAGCTGTTGGGCCGGCTGAACCGGCTCGGCGAGGCCCACGAGGCCGAGGTCACCGCCCAGACCGAGTGACGCCGAACGGCCCGCCCCCATGGGGGCGGGCCGTTCGTCAGTGCTGGGGGCCCAGGGTGCTGACCGGGAGGCCCCGGATCGAGGCGTCGATGACCTCGATGGTGTGCGCCAGGCCGATCCGGGTGCCCTGCCGCTCCAGCGAGGACGAGACCTGCATCAGGCACCCGGGGTTCGCGGTCACCAGCAGCTCGGCCCCGGTGCCGGCGATGTTGCGCGCCTTCCGGTCGCCGAGCTCGCGGGCGGGCTCGGGGTTGAGCACGTTCCAGATCCCGGCCGAACCACAGCAGACCTCGGCCTCGGCGATCTCCCGCAGCTGCAGGCCGGGGATCTCCTTCAGCAGGTTCCGCGGCTGGCTGCGGATGCCCTGGGCGTGCCCGAGGTGGCAGGCGTCGTGGTAGGCCACGGTGACCTCCAGCGGGTGCCGCGGGGCGACGCTGCCGAGCTCGGCGAGGAACTCCGAGACGTCCCGGACCTTGCCGGAGAAGGCCTTCGCCCGCTCGGCGTAGTCCGGGTCGTCGGCGAGGATGTCGGCGTACTCCTTCATGCTCGAGCCACAGCCGGCCGCGTTGACCACGACCGCGTCGACGCCGGCGCTCTCGAACGCGTCGATCGTGGCGCGGGCGAAGGACTCCGCCTCCTCCTGCCGGCCGTTGTGCACCGACAGCGCCCCGCAGCAGCCCTGCCGGCGCGGGATGATGACGTCACAGCCCTCGGCGGCGAGCACCCGGGCGGTCGCGGCGTTCACCCCGGGGAAGAACTCGCCCTGCACGCAGCCGGTGAGCATGCCGACCACGGCCCGCCGGGCGCCGGTGGCCGGCACCCGCTCGGGCAGCTTCTCCCGCTTCTCCAGCACCGGCGCCAGGCCCTCCATCGCGGCCAGCTTCGGTGCGAGCCGGTCCAGCAGCCCGCTGCGCCGCACGACCTTCGGCAGGCCGCTGGCCTGGTAGGCGCGCAGCGGTCCGCGCAGCGCCCGGAGCCGCTTCTTGTACGGGAACAGCGCGAAGATCGCCGTGCGCATCGCCCGGTCGCCGGGGCTGCGGGTGTGGTGCCGCTCCACCTGGACCCGGGTGGCCTCGATGAGCTTGTCGTACTGGACGCCGGAGGGGCAGGCGGTCACGCAGGCCATGCAGCCCAGGCAGGCGTCGAAGTGCTGCACCATCGTGTCGCTGAGCGGTGCGCCCTGCAGTCCGGCCTTCATCAGGTCGATCCGGCCGCGCGGGGAGTCCATCTCCTCGCCCCACAGCGTGTACGTGGGGCAGGTGGACAGGCAGAAGCCGCAGTGCACGCAGTCGCTGATCAGCTCCGCCGAGGGCGGGTGGTCCTCGTCGAACGCCGACCGCACGGTCGGGGTGCCCACGGGCACCGGACCGGCGCTGAGGGCGTCGGCCTTCCGTGGGTCGCTCTGCGGCTCGTCGGAACGGGCGCGGGTTGACTCGACCATCAGATGCCTCCGACGAACCGGCCGGGCGCCAGGCGGCGCTCGGGGTCGAACTGTTCCTTGACCCGGCGCATCAGGTCGATCGCCGGTACAGGGCCCCACACGTCGACCGCGGACTTGACCGCCGGGGGGCCGTCGACGACGACCAGTGCGCCGCCGTGCTCGGTGCAGACCGCCCGGGTGCGGGCGACCACGTCGGCCACCGCCTCCACCGACGCGTCGGCGCCGAGCGAGGCGTAGAGGACCCCCGCCCCGCCGGAACCGCGGACCGTGAGGGCGACCCCGGCGTCCTCCGCGGCCCGGCGGGCGGCGGTGAGCACCGGCGCCAGGCCGGACAGCGCGCAGGTGAGCTTCAGGCCGGTCGACCCGGGCTCGTCGGTCCACGGCAGCACGCCCCAGCCGGGCGGTGCGGCCTCGGCGGCGTCCGCCCCGGCCCCCAGCAGCCGGCGGGTGGTGGTCGTCCGGGCCTCGACGCCGGCGGGGGTGCCCTCCAGCAGGACCCCGACCGTGCCGGCGCCGTCGACGCGCCACTCCACCTCCACGGCAGCGGGCACGACCTGCGCGTGCACCACCGACTGGACCAGCCGTGAGGCGTCCTCGGGGGTGCCGAACGGCACCGTGACGAACCGCCGGGCGGCCGGCACCGGGTGCAGCCGGAAGACGGCCTGGGTGACGACGACGAGGGTGCCGAACGAGCCGATGACCAGCTTGCCCAAGTCGTAGCCGGCCACGTTCTTCACCACCCGGCCACCGGCCTTGGCGACCACGCCGTCGGCGCGCACCACGGTGACGCCGATCAGCAGGTCGCGGGCGGTGCCGACGGCGACCCGGCCGGGGCCGCTGGCGTTGGTCGCGAGCATGCCGCCGACGGTGCCGCCGGCGACCGGTTCGTCCAGCGCCAGCCGCTGGCCGGCCGAGCCCGCGGTCTGCTGGACGTCGGAGAGCAGCGCGCCGGCCTGGGTGTCGACGATGAGGTCACCGGCGGCGTGGTCGAGCACCCGGTTCATCCGGCTCAGGTCCAGCACCACGTCGGCGGACTCCGGTGGCCGGCCCCAGCTGAGCTTGGTGCCCCGGCCCCGGGGGACGACGGTGAGCCCGGCGGCCGCGGCGGCGCGCAGCACGGCGGCGGTCTCCTCCGTGGACCCGGGCCGGGCGACCAGCGCGGCGGGCACCCCGTCGACGGCGTCGGCCGGGGTGGCGTCGGTGACCTCCGCGCAGGCGTCGGAGAGGCGGGTGCGGGCGGTGTCGAGGTCGATCGTGGTCATCAGAACGCGTCCGCCAGTCCGGCCTCGACCAGCGGGTGCGCCTTCTTCCGCTTGCCGGGCACCTCACCGCACAGCCGCGGGGTGGGGAAGATCTTGCCGGGGTTGGAGATGTTGCCCGGGTCGAAGGCGCACCGGACGAGCTGCATGGTGTCCAGGTCGTCGTCGGTGAACATCTTCGGCATGTAGGCGGCCTTGTCCACGCCGACCCCGTGCTCGCCGGTGATCGCCCCGCCGTGGGTGATGCAGAGGTCCAGGATCGCGCCGCTGACCTTCTCCGCGGCCTCGGTGGCGCCCTCCTTCTCCCCGTCGAAGAGGACCAGCGGGTGCAGGTTGCCGTCGCCGGCGTGGAAGACGTTGGCGACCCGGACCCCGGAGGACGACGACAGCTCCGCGATCGCCCGCAGCACCTCCGGGAGCGCGGTCCGCGGGATCACGCCGTCCTGGACGATGTAGTCGGGGCTGATCCGGCCCACGGCGGCGAAGGCGGACTTGCGGCCGCGCCAGATCAGCGCGCGCTCGGTGGCGTCGGTGGCCAGTCGCAGCTCGAAGGAGCCGTTCTCCTGGCAGAACCGCTCGACCAGCTGGTACTCGTGCTCGACCTCGGCCGAGGCGCCGTCCAGCTCGATGACCAGGACCGCGCCGGCGCCGGCGGGGTAGTTGCAGTGCACCGCGGCCTCGGCGGCCTCGATGGCCAGGGCGTCCATCATCTCGATCGCGGCGGGCAGGACGCCCGCGCTGATGATCGCCGAGGTGGCGGCCCCGGCGTCGTCGGTGGTGTGGAACCCGACGAGCAGGGTGCGGACCTCCTCGGGCAGCCGCACCAGCCGGACGGTGGCGGTGGTGGCGATGCCGAGCGTGCCCTCGGAGCCGACGACGGTGCCGAGCAGGTCGTAGCCGGGGGAGTCCGGCGCCAGGCCGCCGAGGGAGACGACGTCGCCCTGCGGGGTGATCAGCTCGGTGCCCAGGACGTGGTTGCTGGTGAACCCGTACTTCAGGCAGTGCGCGCCGCCGGAGTTCTCGGCCAGGTTGCCGCCGATGGAGCAGATCTGTTGGCTGCTGGGGTCGGGGGCGTAGTAGTAGCCCTCGGGGGTGGCCGCGCGGGTGACGTCGAGGTTGATGACGCCGGGCTCCACGATCGCGCGCTGGTCGGCGCGGCGGATCTCGCGGATCGTCCGCATCCGGGAGGTGACCAGCAGGACGCCGTCGGCCCGGGGGAGCGCCCCGCCGGAGAGCCCGGTGCCCGAGCCGCGGGCGACGAACGGGACGCCGTGCTCGGAGCAGGCCTTCACCACCGCGGCCAGCTGCTCGGTCGTCTCCGGGAGCACCACCAGTGCGGGGGTGACCCGGTAGTGGGCCAGGCCGTCGCACTCGTAGGTGCGCAGCTGGGTGGGGTCGGCGATCACGCCGGTCTCGGGCATGAGGGCCCGGGCCACCCGGCCCACGGCCGCGATGCCCGCTGCGTTGTCCCCCGCCTCACCGGTGGCCGAGGTCGCCTCGGGTGGGGTGTCGCCGAGGACCGGGCCGGCCGTCGTCTCGGTGCCGTGCGTTCCGCTCATCACGTGCCGCCTTCACTGCCGGACCTGCTGGTTGGTTCGGGGTGGTGCGACCCCCGCTGACCACCGGGATGGCCATCCCGGTGGTCAGCGGGGGAGTGGATCAGGGCATGCGCTCGTAGGCCGGGACGGTGAGGAAGTCGTTGTACTCATCGCTCAGGGCCATCTCGGTGAAGAGCGCACGGGCATCGTCCCACCGGCCGGAGGCGTACGCATCTCCCTTGGCCTCGGCGATGACGGCCATCTCCTCCTCGATCACCCGCTGCACCAGCTCGGTGGTGACCTGCTGGCCGTCGCTGAGCCGGACGCCGTTGTGCAGCCACTGCCACACCTGGCTGCGGCTGATCTCAGCGGTGGCGGCGTCCTCCATCAGGCCGTTGATGCCGGCGGCGCCGGAGCCGCGCAGCCAGGACTCCACGTACTGGATGCCGACGCTGACGTTGGCCCGCAGCCCGCCCTCGGTGGCCTCACCGGGGGTGGACTTGACGTCCAGCAGCTCGGCCGCGGTGACGTGCACGTCCTCGCGTGTCTTGTCCAGCTGGTTGGGCCGGTCGCCGAGCACCTTGTCGAAGGCGTCCATCGCGGTCTGCACCATGCCGGGGTGGGCCACCCAGGAGCCGTCGAAGCCGTCGTCGGCCTCACGGGTCTTGTCCTCGGTGATCTTGTTGTAGGCGAACTCGTTCTTCGCCGCGTCCTTGCTCGGGATGAACGCGGACATGCCGCCCATCGCGTGCGCGCCGCGCTTGTGGCAGGTGCGCACCAGCAGTTCGGTGTAGGCGCGCATGAACGGCACGGTCATCCCCACCGAGTTGCGGTCCGGGAGGGTGAAGTCGTCGCCGCGGGTGCGGAAGGTCTTGATGACGCTGAACATGTAGTCCCAGCGGCCGGCGTTGAGGCCGGAGGAGTGCTCGCGCAGCTCGTAGAGGATCTCCTCCATCTCGAAGGCCGCGGGGTAGGTCTCGATCAGGCAGGTGGCCCGGATGGTGCCGCGCGGGATGCCCAGGTGGTCCTGGCCCAGCACGAAGGCGTCGTTCCACAGCCGCGCCTCGAGGTGGCTCTCCATCTTCGGCAGGTAGAAGTACGGACCCTGGCCGCGGTCGATCTGCTTCTGCCCGCAGGCGGAGAGGTAGAGCGCGAAGTCGACCAGGCTGCCCGAGGTCTGCTCACCGTCGACGGTGATGTGCTTCTCCGGCAGGTGCCAGCCACGGGGCCGGACGATGATCGTCGGCAGCTCGTCGTCCGGCTTGAGCTCGTACGCCTTCCCCTGCGGGCTGGTGAAGTCGATGGTGCGGTCGATCGAGTCCATCAGGTTGAGCGGGCCGTTGACGACGTTCTCCCAGAGCGGGGAGTTGGCGTCCTCCTGGTCGGCCAGCCAGCACTTGGCGCCGGAGTTGAGCGCGTTGATCGTCATCTTGCGGTCGGTCGGGCCGGTCATCTCCACCCGGCGGTCGACCAGGCCGGGGGCCGACGGGGCCACCCGCCAGGAGTCGTCCTCACGGACGGCGGCCGTCTCGGGCAGGAAGTCGAGCGTGCCGCCGTCGGCGAGCGCCTGGACCCGCTCCGTGCGCGCCCGCAGTCGCTCCAGCCGGCGGCCGTTGAGCTCACGGTGCAGCAGCGCGATGAGACCCAGGGCCTGAGGCGTCAGCACCTCGTCGAACCGCGGGCCCATCGGGCCGGTGATCTCCACGCCGTCGACCGTGCTCATTGCTCTCCCCTGGGGTCGGTGCCGTCCGGCGACGGTGCCGAGGCGTTCCCCGGGCCGGTGGGACGGGCCGTGCAAGTGGTGTCACATTCCGAGAAGCGGAAGGTTCCATCTGTGATGCGGAAAACGTATCCTCGGTCACCTACGGGGTCAAGGCGATCACGGCGCTCCGGCGCCGGGCGGTCGTCCGGCCCCGGGCTCTCGGGGGACGAGGACGGTGGCGGGCCCCGGGTGCACGGGACGACGGAGGAGTGGCATGGCCGAGACGAGCGGCGGTTCCGACGGGGGTGTGCAGTCCCTGGAGCGTGCGTTCCTCCTCCTGGAGCTGATGGCCGAGGACGGCGGCGAGGTGGCGCTGTCCCGGCTGGCGGTGGACAGCGGCCTGCCCCTGTCCACCATCCACCGCCTGGTCCGCACCCTGGTCGCCCGCGGCTACGTGCGTCAGCTCCCCTCCCGGCGCTACGTGCTGGGCCCCCGGCTGATCCACCTGGGCGAGAGCTCGTCGCGGACCCTGGGCACCTGGGCCCGGCCGCACCTGAACGACCTGGTCGACTCCACCGGGGAGACGGCGAACCTGGCGATGCTCGACGGCGACCGGGTGGTCTACGTCGCCCAGGTGCCCTCCAAGCACTCGATGCGGATGTTCACCGAGGTCGGCCGGCGGGTTCACCTGCACTGCACCGGCGTGGGCAAGGCGCTGCTCTCCCAGCTGCCCCCGGGGACCGCCCGTGACCTGCTGGAGCGCGGTGGCATGCCCCGCCGCACCGCCAAGACCATCACCGACCCCGACGAGCTGCTCGCGCTGCTGCCCCGGATCGCCGAGCAGGGCTACGTGCTGGACGACGGCGAGCAGGAGATCGGCGTGCGGTGCGTCGCCGTCCCGGTGCCCGGCGGCCCGGCGCAGACCGCGATCTCGGTCTCCGGCCCCGAGGGGCGGGTGCCGATGGAGAGCGTGCCGGAGATCGTGGCGCTGCTGCAGCAGGCCGCGGCCGGGCTCGCCGCCGAGCTGCGCGACGACAGCGCCCGCGCGCTCAGCGGCCGGTCCAGCTGACCTGTCCACGGTCCACGAAGGCCCGCACGCCGGCCCGGAAGTCCGCACTGCCGAACACCTCCCGCACCAGGTCGTCGCCGTCCGGCAGCCCGGCCCGGCGCAGCCGGGCCACCGCCTGACCGGCGGCCTTCATGCTCAGCGGCGCGTGCCCGAGCAGCGTCTCGACGAGCGAGGCCAGCGCCGGGTCGAGCTCCCCGTCGGGCACCACCTCGCCGACGAAGCCGGCCGCGGCCGCGTCCGCGGCGGACAGCAGCTTCGCGCGCAGCAGCATGTCCAGCGTCCGACCCGGGCCGAGGTGGTGCACCAACAGCGAGTAGGTGTTCATCGACAGGCAGTTGCCCAGCGTGCGGGCGATCGGGACGCCGAACCGGGACGACGCCGTCGCCACCCGCAGGTCGCAGGCGGCGGCCAGGGCGAGCCCGCCACCGACGCAGGAGCCCTCGACCGCGGCGACGGTCGGCACGGTGACGTCCTCCAGCCGGTTCACCACCCGCTCGATCCGCGCCTCGTAGGCGATGCCGTCGTCCCCGCTGCTGGACTCCCCCTCACCGAACGTCAGGAACTGGGCGATGTCGGTCCCGGCGACGAAGGCCCGGCCGCCGGCGCCACGCAGCACCAGCACCCGCACCGACTCCTCGGCGTCGGCCCGGGCGCAGGCCCCCTCGAGCCCCTCGTACATCGCGAAGGTCATCGCGTTGCGGGCCGCGGGACGGTTGAACAGCACGGTGAGCACCGCGCCGTCCTGGGTGACCTCGAGCTCGCTCATGCGCTGTCCTCTCCAGGGGGTGGTGTCACGGTGTCGGGGGCGACGGACTCCGGGGCGACGGCCTCCGGGGCGACGGTCTCCGGGGCCACGGCGTCGACGACCTCGGCCGGGACGCCGTACCGGGTGAGCACCGCCCGGGTGTCGGCGCCCAGCGGGGGTCCGGCGACGCCGCGGACGGCGGGGGTGCGGGAGAACCGCATCGGCGAGCCGATCTGCCGCACCGGCCCGAGGGTCGGGTGCGGGGCGTCCCAGAAGAAGCCGCGCGCGTTCAGGTGCTCGTCGGTGAACACCTCGCCGTAGTCGTTGATCGGGGCGCAGGGCACCCCGGCGGCGCCGAGCGCCGCGAGCAGGTCGGCGGTGGTGCGGGTCCGGGTGCGGCTCTCCACGACGTCCAGCAGCTCGCCGCGGCGGGCGTGCCGGCGGCTGGCGTCGGCGTAGCCGGGGTCGGCGAGCTCGTCGGCCATGTCCAGCGTGGCGCACAGCCCGGCCCAGGTGTTGGGGGTGTTGGCGCCGATGGTCACCCAGCCGTCGGCGGTCTGGAACGCCTGGTAGGGCGCCTGGCTCTGGTGCGCCGAGCCCAGCGGCCCGCCCACCTCGCCGGTGGCGAACCACTTGCCGGCCTCCCACACCGCGAGGCTGACCCCGGCCTCGAACAGCGAGACGTCGATCGACTGGCCCACGCCGGTGCGGTCCCGCTCGCGCAGCGCCGCGGTGACCGCCAGGGCCAGGTAGAGGCCGCAGACCAGGTCGCAGACCGGGACGCCGACCTTGACCGGCTCGCCGCCCGGGGTGCCGGTGATGCTCATGATCCCGCTGCGCGCCTGGGCCATGATGTCCAGCCCGGGCAACGGGGCGAGCGGCCCGTCCTGGCCCCAGCCGGACCCGGAGGCGTGGACCACCCGTGGGTTGACCGCCCAGATCGCGGCCGCGTCCAGCCCCAGCCGGGCCATCGCGCCGGGCCGGAGGTTCTCGATCACCACGTCGGCGGCGGCGACCAGCTCGAGGAACGCCTGCTTGCCGGCGGCCGACTTGAGGTCCAGCGCGACGGACTCCTTGTTCCGGTTCAGCCGCAGGTAGGGCGAGCTCTCGCCGTCCACGAACGGCCCGCTGGCCCGGACCGGGTCGCCGGACCGGGGGTCCTCCACCTTGACCACCCGGGCACCCAGGTCGGCCAGCTGCATCGCGGCGTACGGCGCCGCCATGAAGACGCCGACCTCCAGGACGGTGATGCCGGTCAGGGGCGGCTGGTCGCCCGGTGCGGGTGTGCTCACGTCTGCCTCCGCGGTGGTGGTCGTCTCGTCGTGCTCCGGACGTGACCGCGCCCCGGCGGCAGGATCGCCGTCCGGGGCGCGGGTTGGTGAGGTGGTGGTCGGCCCCGTCCCGGGTCCCGCCGCGAGCCTGCGAGGGGTGGGGAGGACGGGGTCCTTCCTCAGAGCCAGCCGGGCACGATCAGGACCAGCCAGGTGATCGGCGGGATGAGCGCGACCATCGAGAAGCCCCAGACGGTGAGGTTCTTGAACGTCCGCTCCCGCTCGGCCTCGGTGGCGTTGGCGACCACGAGGGCCCCGCTGGTGGAGAACGGGCTGGAGTCGACGATCGAGGAGGACATCGCCAGCGCGGTGATCAGGCCGATCGCCCCGATCGCGTTGTCGCCCTGCAGGAAGGGCACGGCCAGCGGGATCAGCGCACCGAGGATGCCGGTGGTCGAGGCGAAGGCCGAGACGACGGCGCCGATGTAGCAGATCAGCAGCGCGGCGATCAGCGGGAGGCCCATCTGGGCGACGTTGTCCCCGAGCCAGCCGGGCACGTCCTGGTCCTGCATCAGCCCGACGAAGGTGACGATGCCGCAGATCAGCAGCACGGTCGGCCAGGCGATCTGGCCGACGGCGCCCTTGGCGCCGCGCGGGGCGACGACCGAGAGGATCACGCCGACGGTGATCGCCATCAGGCCGATGTCGAGGCCCAGCGGGAGCAGCGACCCGACGACCAGGACGACGAGCCCGATCAGCGTCAGCGTGCGGTCCCGGTCGAGCGTGGTGACCGCGCCGTGGTCCTCCGTGGCCAGGGCGGTGGTCTGCAGCGACCGCTGGTCGGCGCGCTCGCCGGCCGTGGGGTGCTGGTGACCGGGCTGCCCGTGCCGCGCCTCGGTGACCTGGCCGCCGGCCAGTGCGGCGCCACCGGTGCCGGTGCTGCCGACCGCGGTGCGGGACGCCGAGACGCCGCCGCCGGGGATGTCCTCGCCGGTGTCCTCGGTGGCGTCCCCAGCGACGGAGGCCGCCACGAAGTCGTCGTCGCGGTTGTCGGTGAGGTCGACCCGCCCGCCGCCGAGCAGCTTGCGGCCGCCGAACAGGAAGAAGACGGCGATGGAGAGCAGGATGTTGATGACGATCGAGGCGCCCCAGAGGAACAGCGGGCTGCCCTCCAGGCCGTTCTCCTCGACCACGGTGTTCGTGATGACACCGAAGATCGACAGCGGCGAGAACCCTCCGGCGGTGGCGCCGTTGATGATGAACAGGCCCATCAGCACCGGGTTGATCTGGTAGCGCCGCGCGAAGGACATGCCGACCGGGGCGATGATCGCCACCACCGCCGGCACGACGCCGCCGATGGCGGTGAGCACGCCGGTGACGGTGAACATCGCCCACGGGATGGCGGCCAGCCGGCCGCCGGAGGCGGTGACGGCGGCGTGCACCAGCCAGTCGACGGTGCCGTTGTTCTTCGCGATGGCGAAGAGGTACGTCACCCCGACCAGGACGACGAACAACGACCCGGGGAAGAAGCCGAAGACCGCGTCGTCGTACGGCAGCTCGTCGTCGGTGCCGTAGATGAAGTAGCCGGCGATGAACGCCGCCACCAGGGCCAGGGCCCCCATGTGCACGGGCAGGACCGTGGCGATCAGGAAGACCACCAACAAGATCGAGATCAAGACGAGCTGTACGGACACCGGCGTCCCCAGGGTTGGTCGAGGCGGGTGTGCCACCCGCCGGCCAAGCGCTTCCGCGATACGGAACCGCGCTTTCGCTAGCGGGGATTAGAAGCGGTGGCGCGGCCAGTGTCAAGGCTCACAAGACGTCCGAGATGTCTCTGCGTCAATCCACTTGCCGGTAGTAGCCTCCCGCATGGTGGACTTCCGGTGTCGAGCCGGGGATCCGGACGAGAGCCACACCCATGGAGGCACGGGCATGTCAGTGACGACGACGACCGGCGGGCGCCACTTCCTGCAGATCCCGGGGCCGACCAACGTGCCCGACCGGGTGCTGCGGGCGATGGCCGCCCCGACCATCGACCACCGCGGCCCGGAGTTCGCCGCCCTCGGCCTGGAGGTCCTCGAGGCCGTCAAGCCCGTCTTCGGCACCACCCAGCCGGTCGTCATCTACCCCGCGTCGGGCACCGGTGCCTGGGAGGCGGCGCTCGCCAACACGCTCTCGCCCGGGGACAAGGTGCTGGCCTTCGAGACCGGCCACTTCGCCACCCTCTGGCAGGACATGGCCACCCGGCTGGGCCTGCAGGTCGAGTTCGTGCCCGGCGACTGGCGGCACGGCGCCGACCCGGCCGCGGCCCAGGAGCGGCTCGCCGCCGACGCCGGCCACGAGATCAAGGCCGTCATGGTGGTCCACAACGAGACCTCCACCGGCGTGACCAGCCGGGTCTCCGAGGTGCGCAAGGCCATCGACGCTGCCGAGCACCCGGCCCTGCTGCTGGTCGACACCATCTCCTCGCTGGGCAGCATCGACTACCGGCACGACGAGTGGGGCGTCGACGTCACCGTCGCCGGGTCGCAGAAGGGGCTCATGCTCCCGCCCGGGCTGAGCTTCAACGCGGTCAGCGAGAAGGCGTTGCAGGCGTCGAAGACCGCCGGCCTGCCCCGCTCGTTCTGGGACTGGCAGCCGATCCTGGCCGCCAACGAGCGCGGCTTCTTCCCGTACACGCCGGCCACCAACCTGCTCTACGCGCTGAAGGTCGCGCTGGAGATGCTCGACGACGAGGGCCTGGCCAACGTCTACGCCCGGCACACCCGGCACGCCGAGGCCACCCGGGCCGCCGTCCGGGGCTGGGGGCTGGAGGTGCTCGCCCTCGACGAGCGGGAGTACTCCGGCTCGCTGACCGCCATCCACATGCCGGACGGCGGCGCCGACGCCGTCCGGGCGACGATCCTGCGGGAGTACGACATGTCGCTGGGTGCCGGGCTGGGCAAGCTCGCGGACAAGGTGTTCCGGATCGGGCACCTGGGCCACTTCAACGACCTGACCCTGGTCGGCACCCTGGGTGGTGTGCAGATGGGCCTGGTCCGCAGTGGTGTGCCGATCGACCCGAACGGGATCCAGGCGGCCCTCGAGCGCCTGCAGCAGGCATGACAGCGGCCCCGGAGCGCCCCCGCGTGGGGGTGGCGGACCTGGAGCAGGAGCTGACCCGGGCGCTGGACGGCGAGGTCGCGTTCGACGACTACACCCGGCACATCTTCAGCCAGGACGCCTCGATGTACACGATGACGCCGGTCGGGGTCGCCTACCCGGCGCACACCGCCGACGTGGTCGCCGCGGTGCGGCTGGCCCGCGAGGCCGGCATCCCGGTGCTCGCCCGCGGGGCGGGCACCAGCCTGGCCGGGCAGACCGTCGGCCCGGGGCTGGTGCTGGACCTCTCCCGGCACATGCACCGGATCACCGAGCTGGACCCGGAGGCGCGCACCGCCCGGGTGGAGCCGGGGGTCGTGCAGGACGACCTCAACCGGGCTGCTGCCGACGCCGGCCTGATGTTCGGGCCGGACACCTCGACGTCCAACCGCGCCACCATCGGCGGGATGATCGGCAACAACTCCGCCGGCAGCGGCTCGGTGCGCTTCGGCATGACGATCGACCACGTCGAGGAGGTCGACGTCGTCCTGGCCGACGGCTCGACGGCCACCTTCGGGGTCGTCGACGAGGCCGAGCGCGCCCGCCGTGCCCAGGGCGACACGCTGGAGGCGGAGATCTACCGCCGGCTGCCCGAGCTGGTCGCGGCGAACACGGAGGCGATCGCCACCGGGTTCCCGTCCTTCTGGCGGCGGGCCGGTGGCTACCGGCTGGACCGGCTGGCCGAGGGGCAGCCCTTCGACCTGGCCAAGTTCTTGGTCGGCTCCGAGGGCACGCTGGCGATCATCACCTCCGCCCGGGTCGGGCTGGTGCCCAAGCCGTCCAAGCAGGTCTTCGCGGTGGGCCACTTCCAGACCGTGCAGGCGGCGATCAACGCCACCGAGGACGCGCTGTCGGTCGACCCGGCGCAGGTCGAGCTGCTGGACCGCACGATCCTGGACCTCTCCCGGCAGAAGATCGAGTACGCCGGGCTGGGCAAGATCCTGCAGGGCGACCCGGAGGCGCTGCTGTTCGTCTCCTTCACCGGGGACGACGAGGCGCAGCTGGTCGAGTCGATGGACTCCCTCGTCGAGCTGTGGGAGCGCAACGGGCACGGCTACCACACCCTGCGGGCGGTCACCCCGGCCCAGCAGGGCGCGCTGCTCAAGGTGCGCAAGTCCGCCCTGGGCCTGCTGATGGCCAACTCGGTGGGCGCCCGCCGGCCGCTGGCGTTCGTCGAGGACACCGCCGTCGACCCCAAGCACCTGGCCGCGTACACCGCCCGCTTCCGCGACGTGCTGGACCGGCACGGGCTCGAGGCGGGGTTCTACGGCCACTGCTCGGTCGGGTGTCTGCACATCCGCCCGTTCGTCGACCTCTCCCAGCCGGGTCAGGTCGAGGTGATGCGCTCGGTCGCCGTCGAGGTCAAGGACCTGGTGCGCGAGTACGGCGGGGTGAACTCCAGCGAGCACGGCGACGGGCTGGCCCGCAGCGAGTTCAACCGCGAGCTGTTCGGCGACGACCTCTACGAGGCGATGCGGCAGGTCAAGGGGATCTTCGACCCGCAGGGCACGCTGAACCCCGGCAAGATCGTCGACTCCCCGGCGATGACCGAGCACCTGCGGGACGAGAACCCGCCGCAGCCCGGCCCGCTGCGCACCCGCCTGCAGTTCGACGTCGTCGGCGGGATGTTCGGCGCCGCCGACCGCTGCATGAACATCGGGCTGTGCCGCAAGTCCACGACCGGGGCGATGTGCCCGTCCTACATCGCGACCCGGATGGAGGAGCACTCCACCCGCGGCCGTGCGGGCGCGCTGGTCAAGGCGCTCAGCGAGGGCGACCCGCACACCGCGCTGGCCGACGAGCGGCTGCACGAGGTGCTCGACCTGTGCCTGATGTGCAAGGCCTGCAAGAGCGAGTGCCCGCTCGGCGTCGACGTCTCGGCGATGAAGAGCGAGGCGCTGGCGGCCAAGCACGACGTGCACGGCACCCCGCTGCGGTCGCGGGCGTTCGGGGCGATCCGGACGCTCAACCGACTGGGCTCGGCCACCGCGCCGCTGTCCAACCTGCCCGGCAGGATCAAGCCGCTGCGGGCGCTGATGGACGCCCGCCTCGGCATCGCCCGCCAGCGGGACCTGCCGGTCTTCCACCGGACGACGCTGATGCGCTGGTTCAAGCGGCACGACGCACCGGCGGCGCTGACCCAGCAGCCGGTCACGATGCTGGCCGACTCGTTCACCAGCTACACCGAGCCGGGCATCGGTCAGGCCGTGGTGCGGCTGCTGGAGGCGGCCGGGCACCCGGTGCGGCTGGAGAGCAAGGGCTGCTGCGGCCGCGCGAGCATCTCCAAGGGCCTGCTGGACGACGCCCGGGGCAAGGCGCAGAAGCTGGCGGCCAACCTGTGCGAGGGCTCCGAGCCCGGCTCGCCGATCGTGGGCTGCGAGCCCTCCTGCATCCTCACGCTGCGCGCCGAGCACGTGGAGCTGCTGCCCGACGACCCGAACGTCCGGGACGTCGCGGCGCGGGTGAGGCTGCCCGAGGAGCTGCTGGTCGAGGCGATCGACGCCGGTCGCCTGCGGCTGCGCGAGGACAGCTGGCTGGCCGGGCGGACGGTGGTCTTCCACGGCCACTGCCACCAGAAGGCCGAGGCCGGGACGGCGGCCACCGTGGCGCTGCTGTCGCGGATCCCCGGGGTCACCGTGCAGGAGCTGGACGCCGGCTGCTGCGGCATGGCCGGGTCGTTCGGCTTCGAGTCCGAGCACTACGACGTGTCCCTGCAGGTGGGGGAGGACCGGCTGTTCCCGGCCGTCCGGGCGGCCGCGCCCGACGCGGTCATCGCCGCGACCGGCGTCTCCTGCCGCCAGCAGATCTTCCACGGCACCCAGCGCACCGCCTGGCACCCGGCGGAGCTGGTCCTGGAGGCGCTCTCCCCGGCGACGCAGGTGCCGGCCTGACCGCCGGCTGAGACGCACGCCCCAGGACGGGCGGCGAGCGGACCCTCGGGTCCGGTCGCCGCCCGTCCTGCGTCTGCGAGACGCGGGTCACCGGATCTAGCTGTTGCATACAGCAACCAACGAGTGCACGATGGTTGCTGTCTACATGTACCGGGTGACCCGCCCGGCGGCGGATCAGCAGAGGACGCGACGTGCAGCTCACCCCGGAGACCTCCGAACGGCTCACCGCCGGCGTGGCCCGGCTGGTGCGCACCGTCAAGCACCTGGGGCCCCGGGCCGCCGCCGACCTCTACGGCGACCTCCCCTCCTTCGGGTGGGCGCTGCTGGTGCCGCTGGAGCAGGCCGGCGCCCAGCGGTGCAGCGCCCTGGCCGACCACGCCGGCGTCGACGTCTCGGTGGCCAGCCGGCAGGTGGCGGCGCTGGAACGTGCCGGCTACGTCGAGCGGCGGCCCGACCCGCTCGACGGCCGCGCCAGCCTGATCAGCATCAGCGACGCCGGTTCCGCAGCCCTCGTCCACACCCGCGGCGTCCGCGGTCGGTGGGCGGTCGAGGCGCTGGCCGACTGGACCGAGGACGAGGCGCGGGAGTTCAGCGGCCTGCTGGAGAAGCTCGCCGACGGCCTCGACCGCGCGGGTCGCCGTCCCGCCCGGGCCGGCGGCCCCGTCCCCGCAGCCCGCGCTCCTGCGACGTCGGCCTCCGCGACGTCCGCACCCGCACCCGTACCTGCAACGCCTGGAGAGAACCGCCGATGAGCAGCCCCGCACCCACCCGGTCCGCCGCCGGTGCGACCGTCGACCCGGCCGCCGGTCCGTCGGCGGTCGCCCCCGTCGAGCAGCAGGGGCGGATGACCCACCGGCAGATCCTGAGTGCGCTGTCGGGGATGTTGCTGGCGATGTTCGTGGCGTTCCTGTCCTCGACCGTCGTCTCCAACGCCCTGCCGACGATCATCACCGACCTGCGCGGCACGCAGAGCCAGTACACCTGGGTGGTCACCGCCACCCTGCTGGCCTCGACCGCGTCCACGCCGATCTGGGGCAAGCTCGCCGACCTGTTCAGCAAGAAGCTGCTGATCCAGATCTCGATCGTGGTCTTCATCGTCGGCTCGATGCTGGCCGGGCTCTCGGAGTCGCTGCCGACGCTGATCGGCTGGCGGGTGCTGCAGGGCCTGGGGCTGGGTGGGCTGCAGGCGCTGGTGCAGATCGCGATGGCCGCGATGATCAGCCCGCGGGAGCGGGGCCGGTACTCCGGCCTGCTCGGCTCGGTGATGGCGGTCGCCACCGTCGGCGGCCCGCTGATCGGTGGCCTGCTGGTCGACACCAGCTGGCTCGGCTGGCGCTGGTGCTTCTTCGTCGGCATCCCGTTCGCGGTCGTGGCCCTGGTGCTGCTGCAGCGCACCCTGCACCTGCCGGTGACCAAGCGGGACGTCTCCATCGACTACCTGGGTGCGGCGTTCCTGACCGCCGGCGTCTCGGCGCTGCTGATCTGGGTGACGCTGGCCGGGGACAGCTTCGCCTGGGCGTCGGTGGAGACCGTCCTGTTCGTGGCGGGCGGCGTGCTCGCCATCGTCGCGTTCGTCGTCACCGAGCTGCGGGCGAAGGAGCCGATCGTCCCGCTCCGGCTGTTCCGGGACCGGACGACGACGCTGGCGATCATCGCCAGCGTCGCCATCGGTGTCGCGATGTTCGGCTCCACGGTCTTCCTCGGCCAGTACCTGCAGATCTCCCGTGGCTACTCGCCGACGGCGGCCGGCCTGCTCACCATCCCGATGGTCGGCGGCCTGCTCGTCTCCTCGACCGTCTCCGGGATCCTGATCACCCGCACCGGGTTCTGGAAGCGCTACCTGGTCGCCGGGTCGGTGCTGGTGGCCCTCGGGTTCGGCCTGCTGGCCACGATCGACCACGCCACGGACATGGTGGTGCTCGGCGTCTTCCTCACCGTGCTCGGCGTCGGGATCGGCATGACCATGCAGAACCTGGTGCTGGCCGTGCAGAACACCGTGGCGGCCACCGACCTGGGGGCGGCCAGCTCGGCGGTGGCGTTCTTCCGCAGCCTCGGCGGCACGATCGGGGTCTCGGTGCTCGGCGCGGTGCTCTCCGGCCGGGTGGGCACGCTCATCCAGTCGGGGCTGGCCGACGTCCCGGGGGCGTCGGCAGCGGCCGGGTCCCAGGACATCGGGCTGGCCAGCCTGGCCGACGCCCCGGCGCCGATCCAGGCGCTGATCCGGGTCTCCTACGGCGACGCGACCGGGCGGGTCTTCCTCATCGCGGCGGTGCTGTCGCTCATCACGATCGTGGCCGTCCTGCTCATCCGGGAGGTCGCGCTGCGCACCGAGACCGGTGACGAGCGGCTGCAGGCCGAGCGCGGCACCTCCGGCAACACGACCGCCGACGTCGACGCACAGTTGGCCGGGCGGCGCGGCTGACCACCGGGACGTGCAGAGGCCCGTCTCCCCACGAGGGGAGACGGGCCTCTGTGCGGTCCAGGCCCCCGGCGAGCCGGAGGTGCTGCCTCAGAGGAGGCTGGCGTCCAGGGTGATGTCCACGGCGGCCAGCGCCTTGCTCACCGGGCAGCCGGCCTTGGCGGCCTGGGCGGCCTTGTCGAAGCCGGCGGCGTCGAGCCCGTCGACCTCGCCGCGCACGGTCAGCGCGATCGCGGTGATCGTCGGGGCGCCGTCCTGCTGGCCGAGGGTCACGTCCGCGCTCACCTCGAGCGACTGCGTCGTGCCACCGGCCTTGCCGATCTCGCTGGAGAGCGCCATGGCGTAGCAGGACGAGTGGGCGGCGGCGATGAGCTCCTCGGGGCTGGTGGTGCCCCCGGCCTCGTCAGCGGCCCGCTTGGGGAAGCTGACGTCGAACGTGCCGACCTTCGAGCTGGAGAGCTCGACCTGGCCGGAGCCCTCCTGCAGGGAGCCGTTCCAGGCAGTGCGTGCGGTACGGGTGGGCATCGGACCTCCTCTTCGTCGGTGACGGCCGCGACGCAGGGCTGCGCTGCGGCCGGACACCGGTTCTGACGGGGTCAACCGTTCCCGGCCGGCGGTGTTCCCGCCACCGGGACGCGTCCGGCCCCTGCCCGGGGCCCTTCCTCAGACGGTGGTGATCGCGCGGGTCTCGGCCACCCGCTCGGTGATCAGCCGCAGCTGGGCCTTCAACTCGTCGAACTGCGACTGGTTCAGGGCCAGGGCGTCGATCATCTCCGCGGAGATCGAACAGGCTGGGCCCTGCAGCGCCCGGCCGGCGTCGGTCAGCCGGACGGAGACCGACCGCTCGTCGTCGGCCCGGCGGTGCCGGGTCACCAGCCCCGCAGCGGTGAGCCGCTTGAGCAGGGGGGACAGGGTGCCGGAGTCGAGTGCCAGGCGGGTGCCCAGCTGCCCGACGCTCTGCCCGTCCTCCTCCCACAGCAGCATGAGGACGAGGTACTGGGGATAGGTGACCCCCAGCTCGTCCAGCATGGGGCGGTACCGGGCGGTGACCGCGCGTGAGGCCGCGTAGAGCGCGAAACAGAGCTGATCGTCGAGAGCGACGCTCGGCGACGGGGTGTCTGTCATGGGGCAAGAGTAGGGCGCGATCCGGCTGTAGGCAGCCGTGTGTCCCAAGTCGTCGCGTTTTCTGCCAGGGTCGGACGCCGTGGGAGTCCGTCGGACGGCCCTGGACGCCGCCAGGTTGAGCGGAACAGACTCAAGTCCTGCTCCGTTGAGCTCGACGAGACCGTCCCGTGCCGCAGGAGAGGACAGACCCACCCGCCATGCAGAGCAAGCTCACCACCCGTTCGCAGGAGGCCTTCGCCGCCGCTCAGCGGCTGGCGGTCGACCGGGGCCAGGCGGCCCTCGAGCCCCTGCACCTGCTGGTCGCCCTGCTCGAGCAGACCGACGGCATCGCCGGGCCGCTCCTGCAGGCCACCGGCGCCGACCCGGCCGACGTCCGGGCCAAGGCCGACGCCGCGGTGCGCCGGATGCCGAGCGTCAGCGGCTCCACCGTGGCCGCCCCCGCGCCGTCCCGGGAGCTGCTCCGGGCGATCAACGCCGCCGGCGAGCAGGCCAGTGCGCTCGGCGACGAGTACGTCTCCACCGAGCACCTGCTGGTCGGCCTGGCCACCACCGAGGGCGAGGCCGGCGCCGTCCTGACCGGTGCCGGTGCCACGCGGGAGGCCCTGGTCGCGGCGTTCCGCACGGTCCGGGGCAACCGCAAGGTCACCAGCCCGGACCCGGAGAACACGTTCCAGGCGCTGGAGAAGTACGCCGTGGACCTGACCGCCCGGGCCCGGGAGGGCCGGATGGACCCGGTCATCGGCCGCGACACGGAGATCCGCCGGGTGGTGCAGGTGCTCTCCCGGCGCACCAAGAACAACCCCGTCCTGATCGGCGAGCCCGGCGTCGGGAAGACCGCGATCGTCGAGGGCCTGGCGCAGCGGATCGTCGCCGGTGACGTGCCGGAGAGCCTCAAGGGCAAGCGGCTGATGGCGCTCGACCTCAGCGCCATGGTCGCCGGGGCCAAGTACCGGGGTGAGTTCGAGGAGCGGCTCAAGGCCGTCCTCCAGGAGATCACCGAGGCCGAGGGGCAGGTCGTCACCTTCATCGACGAGCTGCACACCATCGTCGGCGCCGGCGCCAGCGGCGACTCGGCGATGGACGCCGGCAACATGATCAAGCCGATGCTGGCCCGTGGTGAGCTGCGGATGGTCGGCGCGACCACGCTCGACGAGTTCCGCGAGCACATCGAGAAGGACCCGGCGCTGGAGCGCAGGTTCCAGCAGGTCTACGTCGGGGAGCCGTCGGTCGAGGACACCATCGGGATCCTGCGTGGCCTCAAGGAGCGCTACGAGGTGCACCACGGGGTCCGGATCACCGACGGGGCCATCGTGGCGGCCGCGACCCTGTCCGACCGCTACGTCACCGCCCGCTTCCTCCCCGACAAGGCGATCGACCTCGTCGACGAGGCCGCCAGCCGGCTCCGGATGGAGATCGACAGCCGGCCGGTCGAGGTCGACGAGGTCGAGCGGGTCGTGCGCCGGCTGGAGATCGAGGAGATGGCGCTGGCCAAGGAGGACGACCCGGCGTCCCTCCAGCGGCTGGAGACGCTGCGCTCGGAGCTCGCCGACCGTCGGGAGGCGCTGGGCGAGCTGACCGCGCGCTGGCAGCAGGACAAGACGGCGATCGACCGGATCCAGCACACCAAGGAGGAGCTGGAGGGGGTACGGCTGGAGGCCGAGCGCGCCGAGCGGGACGGCGACCTGGCCCGGGTCGCCGAGCTGCGCTACGGCCGCATGCCCGCGCTGGAGCGGGCCCTGGCCGAGGCCGAGGCGTCGGTCGCGGCCAGCGACTCGATGCTGAAGGAGGAGGTCGGCGCCGACGACATCGCCGAGGTCGTGCAGGCCTGGACCGGGATCCCGGCCGGCCGGCTGCTGGAGGGCGAGACGCAGAAGCTGCTCCGGATGGAGGAGGAGCTCGCCCATCGGGTCGTCGGCCAGCCCGAAGCCGTCCGGGCCGTCTCCGACGCCGTCCGCCGGGCGCGGTCCGGCGTCGCCGACCCGGACCGGCCGACCGGTTCGTTCCTGTTCCTCGGGCCGACCGGCGTCGGCAAGACGGAGCTGGCCAAGGCGCTGGCGGAGTTCCTGTTCGACGACGAGCGGGCGATGGTCCGGATCGACATGAGCGAGTACTCCGAGAAGCACTCGGTGGCCCGGCTGGTCGGCTCCCCGCCCGGGTACGTCGGCTACGAGGCGGGCGGTCAGCTCACCGAGGCGGTGCGGCGCCGCCCGTACACGGTGGTGCTGCTCGACGAGGTGGAGAAGGCCCACCCCGACGTCTTCGACGTGCTGCTGCAGGTCCTCGACGACGGCCGGCTCACCGACGGGCAGGGCCGCACGGTCGACTTCCGCAGCACGCTGCTCGTCCTGACGTCGAACCTCGGCTCGCAGGTGATCGCCGACCAGTCGATCCCCGATGCGCAGAAGCGGCAGGCCGTGCAGGACGTGGTGCGGTCGCACTTCAAGCCGGAGTTCCTCAACCGGCTGGACGACGTGGTCACGTTCCGCGCGCTCGGCTCCGAGGAGCTGGTCGGGATCGTCGACATCCAGGTCGAGGTGCTCGCCCGCCGGCTGGCCGCCCGCCGGCTCTCCCTGCGGGTGACCGACGCCGCCCGGGAGTGGCTGGCGTTGAACGGCTTCGACCCGGTCTACGGGGCCCGGCCGCTGCGCCGGCTGGTGCAGTCGGCGATCGGTGACCAGCTCGCCCGGGCCCTGCTCGCCGGGGAGGTCCGCGACGGTGACGACGTCGTCGTCGACTGGGCGGCGGACGTGGCCGACGGCGACGCCGGGCTCACCGTCACCCGCGGGTCGGTGCCTGGGGAGCCGACCGCCGAAGCCGGTCCGACGACGGCGCCGGCTCCGCGGGCGCTCGGTCCGGGCTCCGGCGAGTGAGGCGCCGTGCCCGCCGTCGACGACGGCGGGCACGGTCGGGTCAGCCGGTGGCGTCCTGGAGGCACTCCTCGAAGGCGACCTGGTCACCGGTCTGGCTGAACTCGTCGGTGCAGCTCTCGGCGGTGGTCACGAAGAAGACCGTCGCGGCCAGGATGATCGCCCCGAGCACCAGGCCGATGGCCCCGGTCACGATCCCGGCGATCGGCATGCCGCGGTTGTCGGCCCGCCGGGCCTTGACCCGGCGCAGCGCGACGATGCCCAGGATGATCGCCAGTGACCCCAGCACGACGCCGGGGACGCCGAGGAAGAAGGCCCCCGGCAGGGACAGGAGGCCCAGGACCAGGGAGGCGATCCCGAGTCCGTTGGACTTCTGGGGTGCGCCGTAACCGCCCGGCTGCTGCCCGTAGGGGTCCGGCTGGCCGTACTGGATCGGCTGCCCGTACGCGGCCGCCTGCCCGTAGGCAGCGGGCTCACCGTAGGCAGGTGGTCCGGGCTGGCCGTAGCCGTGGGCGCCCCCCTGCCCCGGGCGGTCGTCGCCGGGACGGGAGGGGTCGGGCGGCGGTGCTGGGGGCGTCGTCACCCCCCGGAGCGTATGGCGTCGGTCAGGAGGCGGCACCCGCAGCCACCCGCCCTCGGTCCCCGGAGGGGCGTGCCCCGGGCGGGTGACGGCAGGGTCTCACCGGGTCGGATCCGGTGACGGCGAGGTGCGGATGCGCGATGATCTTCGAGGTCCATCCGCCGAGGTCACCCGAGGAGCCGTCATGACGTCAGGACCGCAGGACCCACAGCACGGCGGGCACGGGCAGCAGTCGCCGCAGGGCGGGCCGCCCCAGTACGGGCAGGACCCCCAGTACGGGCAGGGCGGGCCGCAGTACGGCGCGCAGTCCCCGTGGGGGCAGGGCGGGCCGGAGCAGCCCGGGCCGCCCGCCTACCCCGCCGCACCCGGCGCCCAGTACGGCGGCGCCCCTGCTGCCCCGACGGAGCGACCGACCACGGTCAAGGCCGGGATCGGTGCGTTCCTGGCGAACACGCTCCTCGGGCTGATCGCCTCGATCATCACCTTCACCAGCCTCGACTCGCAGATCGACGACCTGGTCGTCGACCAGGCGCTCACCCGCGACGAGGCGTCGGCGGCGCTCACCATCGGTGCGGTCATCGGCCTCATCCTGACGGCGGCCTACCTGCTGGTGCTGTTCTTCGCCTGGAAGGGCCACAACTGGGCGCGCATCGTCCTGTGGGTGCTGGGCGGCCTGAGTGTGCTGTTCAGCCTGCTGGGCGCGTCGGCCCTCGGGTTCCTCGGCGTGCTGGGTCTGCTGCTCACCATCGCCGGGATCGTGCTGCTGGCGCTCAAGCCCTCCAGCGAGTGGTACCGGGCGGAGACCCGGCGGCGCAACCAGTTCTGAGACCGGTCAGCTGCGGCTGCGGCTGCGTGGGCCGGACGAGGCCCACGCAGTCGTCGTCCGGGCCAGCAGGCTGGTCCCGGCGGCCGCACAGAGCACCAGCACCAGCAGCGACGAGGCCGCCACGCCACCGGTCAGGAAGGTCGCGCCGAGGGTCAGCAGCCCCAGCGGCACGCTGACGGCCATGCCGGTCCACCGCGCCCACGCCCGCCCGCGGGCGAGGAACACCGCGGAGACGGCGGCCAGCAGCCCGAACACCACGGCCTGGGTCAGGTTCAGCAGCACGGCCCGCTCGGCGTCGGAGCGCGGCGAACCCGGCTGCGCCTCGGCGAGGGTGTCGACCACGGTGTCCCGGACGGCGAAGGTGAGCAGCGCGTTCAGCAGGAGCAACAGGGCCAGGGCGGCGAGCACGCCGATCGAGACCTTGACCGACACGGGGGTCTCCGGGCGGGGCGGGCCGGGGGGCGTGCGGCTGCTGCTCACCGCGTCAGGGTGGCACGCCGGGGCGGGACCCCGGTCGGCTGCCGCGCCGGATGCGATGCTGGCGGCGGCCGACACACCACACCACCGTGGGCGGCCGGTGACCGACACCAGGAGGACAGCCGCAGTGATGGCCCCCCGGCAGACCCGAGCCGCCGTCCCGTCCCGCATCGGCGGGCTCCTCGCCGTCCCCGTCCTCCTGGCCGGGATCGCCGGCTGCAGCGGGTCCGACGACGAACCGACCGCCCGCGCCACCCCCAGCGCCACGGCCACCGAGACCAGCGCGGCACCGACGACGGAGGCGGTCGCGGCGCCCACCGGACCGATCGGACCCGGGTGCGACCTGGTCTTCCCCGCCGCGGCCGACGGGGCGCCGGTGGACCTGACAGCCCAGCCGGTGAGCGCGGCGGTGGGCGCCAACCCGCAGCTGAGCACGCTCACCGCGGCCGTGGGCGCGGCCAACCTCGTCGATGTGCTCAACGCCCGCGAGGAGGTCACGGTGCTGGCGCCGACCAACGCCGCCTTCGACGCGCTGGGCCCCGATGCACTGCCCGCGCTGCTCGGGGACGGCCCGCGGCTGACCTCACTGCTGACCCACCACGTGCTGCCCGGTCGGCTGGCGCCGGCCGAACTCGTCGGCGAGCACGTCACGCTCAACGGCGACCCGATCACCGTGGCCGGGCCCCCCGAGGCGCCGACCATCGCCGCGGAGGGCACCCTCGCCGGCGCCGCCCCGGCGACCGTGGTCTGCGGCGACGTCCCGACGGCGAACGCCACCGTCTACGTCATCGACCAGGTGCTCGCCCCGGCCGGCTGACCTGTGCGGACGGCGTCCCCGTCCGCCGGCCTCAGTAGGGTTCCCGCCATGAACGCCCCCGCTCCGGCGCACCCCGACCGTGACCGGCTGCTCGAGCTCATCGTCGACCTCGCCGTCGTGCACGGGAAGGTGACGCTCTCCTCCGGCCAGGAGGCCGACTGGTACATCGACCTGCGCCGGGTGACGCTGCACCACGAGGCCGCCCCGCTGGTGGGCCGGGTGATGCGCCAGCTCACCGGCGACCTGCGCTACGACGTGGTCGGTGGGCTGACCCTGGGCGCCGACCCGGTCGCCACCGCGATGCTGCACGCCGCCTCGGCCGGCGAGGGGTTCCTGGACGCCTGCGTGGTGCGCAAGGCGACCAAGACGCACGGGATGCAGCGGCGGATCGAGGGGCCCGACGTCGCCGGCCGCACCGTGCTGGTGGTCGAGGACGTCTCCACCACCGGCGGCAGCCCGCTCACCGCCGTCGAGGCGCTGCAGGAGGCCGGCGCCGAGGTGCTGGGCGTGGCCGTCATCGTCGACCGCGGCGCCCGCGCGGCCGTCGAGGCGGCCGGCCTGGAGTACCGCGCGGCGTTCGAGCTCGCCGACCTCGGCCTCTCCTGACGGAGGGCCCCCTCCCGCCACCCTCCGCACCCTCAGGACGGGACCCTGACGGGGGCCGACGGGGGCGGTGGCGACGTACGGTGACGGAGTGACCGCCCTCACGACGACGTGGGTCCGCGAGCTCCAGGACGCCCTGGGCCCGGACAGCGTGCTCATCGACCCCGACGTCACCGCCGCCTACGCGCGCGACCAGGCGATGCTCGCCGAGGCCGGTCTCCCGGCTGCGGTGGCGCTGCCGCGCAGCACCGAGGAGGTGTCGGCTGTGCTGCGGCTCGCCAGCCGGCACGGGGTCCCCGTGGTGCCGCGGGGTGCCGGCTCCGGGCTGGTCGGTGCGGCCAACGCGGTCGACGGGTGCATCACCCTGGCGCTGACCCGGATGGACGCCGTCCTGGAGGTCGCGCCGGCCGACCGGCTCGCCGTCGTCCAGGCCGGCGTGGTGAACAAGACGCTGCGCGACGCCGTCCGGCAGCACGGGCTGTTCTACCCGCCGGACCCGGCCAGCTACGACTGGTGCACCCTCGGCGGCAACCTGGCGATGAACTCCGGCGGGCTGTGCTGCGTCAAGTACGGGGTCACCACCGACTACGTGCTCGGCCTGGAGGTCGTGCTCGCCGACGGCCGGGTGCTGCGCACCGGACGGCGCACGGTGAAGGGCGTCGCCGGCTACGACCTGGCCCGGCTGTTCGTCGGTTCCGAGGGCACCCTGGGCGTGATCACCGAGGCGACGCTGGCGCTGCGCCCCGCCCCGCAGCCGCCGGTCACCCTGGTCGCCAGCTTCGGCACCAGCGCGCAGACCGGCCAGGTGGTCGAGCGGGTGGTCACCAGCGGCCTGGTGCCGAGCATGCTCGAGGTGATGGACCGCACCTGCATCCGCGCGGTCGACGACCTGATGAAGGCCGACCTGGACCGCGATGCGGCGGCGCTGCTGCTGGCCCAGTCCGACAGCGGCGGCGACGTGGCCCTCGCCGAGATCGCCGCGCTGACCCGGCTGTGCGAGGAGGCCGGTGCCGACTTCGTGCACTCCACGGACGACCCGGCCGAGGGCGACCTGCTGATGACCGCCCGGCGGATGGCGCTGCCGGCGCTGGAGCGGCTGGGCAGCAGCCTGCTGCTCGACGACGTCGCCGTCCCGCGGTCCCGGGTGGCCACCTTCATCGACGGCTGCGACGCCATCGCCGCCACCGCCGGGCTGGTGATCGGGGTCGTCGGACACGCCGGCGACGGGAACATGCACCCGACCGTCGTCTTCGACGGCGCCGACCCCGACCAGTGCACCCGGGCCTACGCCGCCTTCGACGCCATCCTGGAGCTCGGGCTGTCCCTCGGCGGCACCATCACCGGCGAGCACGGCGTCGGCACGATCAAGGCCGACTGGCTGGAGCGCGAGATCGGGCCGGTGTCCCTCTCCGTCCACCAGGCGATCAAGCACGCGCTCGACCCGGCGGGGCTGCTCAACCCCGGGAAGATGTTCCGCCGGGCCGCCGGCGGCGACCTGGCCGCCGTCTCGGGCCTCATCGGCGCCTGAGGCGCCCGGCGGTGGGAGGCTCCAGGGCATGACCGAGCGACTGGTGGTGGTCGGCGGCGACGCGGCCGGGATGTCGGCGGCCGCCCAGGCCCGGCGCCTGCGCACGGCGGCCGAACTGGAGATCGTCGTCCTGGAGCAGAGCGACGTCGTCTCCTACTCCGCCTGCGGCATCCCCTACTGGGTCGCCGGGCAGGTGGGCGACCGGGACGACCTGATCGCCCGGACACCGGCCCAGTTCGCCGCCAGCGACATCACCGTGCACACCGGCACGCGGGTCGAGGCGATCGACCTGGACGCCGGGGTGGTGCACGCCCGCGGGGGCGCCCGGTTCGGCTACGACCGGCTGGTCGTGGCCACCGGCGGGCGGCCCACCCGGCCCCCGATCCCCCACCTGGACGCCCCCGGGGTGTTCGGCGTGCACCGGCTGGACGACGGCGCGGCCGTCCGGGCGGCGATCGACCGGCTGCCCACCGATCGGCCACGTCGCGGGCTGGTCCTCGGGGGCGGCTACATCGGGTTGGAGATGGCCGAGGCCCTGCAGTGCCGGGGGCTGGAGGTCACCGTCGTCCTCGCCGACCCGCTGCCGATGCAGCTGCTCGACGCCGACATGGCCCAGCGTGTCTGCGACGGCATGGAGGCGATGGGCATGACCGTGCACACCGACCAGGCGGTGCGCGAGGTGCTCCTGGACGCGGACGGCCGGGCCTGCGGGGTGCGCACCGACGTCGGGAGCTACGAGGCCGACCTGGTCGTCCTCGGGCTGGGCATGGGGCCCGAGGCGCGGCTGGCCGCTGAGGCCGGGCTGGCGATCGGGCCGACCGGTGCGGTCGCCGTCGACCGCAGCCAGCGCTGCCGGGACCACCCGGAGGTCTTCGCCGCCGGCGACTGCGCGCAGACGTTCCACCGGGTCACCGGCGAGGTCGCGCACGTGGCGCTGGGCACGCACGCCAACAAGCAGGGCCGGGTCGCCGGCTCGGTGATCGGTGGCCGACCGGCCCGCTTCGCCGGGGTGCTGGGCACGGCGGTGACCAAGGTGGGGGAGCTGGAGATCGGCCGGACCGGGCTGTGCACCACCCAGGCCGAGGAGGCCGGGTTCGCGTACCGCACCGACGTCATCGAGGCGACCACCCGGGCCGGGTACTTCCCGGGCGCGGAGGAGATCGCGGTCAAGCTGGTCACCGAGGCCGGCTCCGGGCAGCTGCTGGGTGCGCAGGTGGTCGGCGGGCCGGGGTCGGCCAAGCGGATCGACGTGCTGGCCACGGCGATCTGGGCGGGGATGACCGCCGAGGAGCTCGCCGGCAGCGACCTCTCCTACGCCCCGCCGTTCTCGCCCACCTACGACCCGGTGGTGGTCGCCGCCCGCGCCGTCAGCCGCATCGAGCAGGGCTGACCGGGGGCCGGGCGCCCCACCGGCGACCACCCGGCGCGATACTGACCGCGAGCAGAGCCGCCGGTCCCGACGTCAGGAGAGCACCGCATGCCCATCGCGACCCCCGAGGTCTACGCCGACATGATCACCCGGGCGAAGGAGGGGGGGTTCGCCTACCCGGCGATCAACTGCACCTCGTCCGAGACGATCAACGCCGCGCTGCGCGGCTTCGCCGACGCCGGCAGTGACGGGATCATCCAGTTCTCCACCGGGGGCGCCGAGTTCGGCTCGGGCACCCGGGTCAAGGACATGGTGACCGGTGCGGTGGCGCTGGCCGAGTTCGCCCACGTGGTCGCCGAGAAGTACCCGGTCAACGTCGCCCTGCACACCGACCACTGCCCCGCGGACAAGCTGGACAGCTACGTCCGCCCGCTGATCGCGATCTCGAAGGACCGGGTCGACGCCGGCCAGGAGCCGCTGTTCCAGTCGCACATGTGGGACGGCTCGGCCATCGAGCTCACCGAGAACCTGCAGATCGCCCAGGAGCTCATCGAGAAGTGCGCGGCGGCCAAGATCGTGCTCGAGGTGGAGATCGGCGTCGTCGGCGGCGAGGAGGACGGCGTCGCCCACGAGATCAACGAGAAGCTCTACACCGCCGACGGTGACTTCGTCCGCACCGCCGAGGCCCTGGGGCTCGGGGAGAAGGGCGTCTACCTGCTGGCCGCCACCTTCGGGAACGTGCACGGGGTCTACAAGCCGGGCAACGTGAAGCTCCGCCCCGACGTGCTCGAGCGTGGCCAGGCGGTCGTCGCGGAGCAGTTCGGCCTCGGCGAGGGCGCCAAGCCGTTCAACCTGGTGTTCCACGGCGGTTCGGGTTCTGCGCTCGAGGAGATCCGCGAGGCCCTGTCGTACGGCGTGGTGAAGATGAACGTCGACACCGACACCCAGTACGCGCTGACCCGCGCGATCGCCGGCCACATGTTCAGCAACTACGACGGCGTCCTCAAGGTCGACGGCGAGGTCGGGGTCAAGAAGACCTACGACCCGCGCACCTACATGAAGCTGGCCGAGGTGAGCATGGCCGACCGGATCGTGGAGGCCTGCGAGCACCTGCTCTCCGCCGGCCAGTCGCAGGCGGCCTGAGCCATGACCCACGCACACCGCAACCTGCTGGGCGAGCCGGCGCCCACCCTGCTGCCGGGCATCCCGGAGGCCGACGACGCGCTGGCCGCCGGCGCCGACCCGGCCGAGGTCGCCGCCGGGAACCCCACCTCCAGCGCCGCCTGGGCCACCCTGGCCGAGACCGCACTGGACGCCGGCCGGACCGTCGAGGCCTACGCCTACGCCCGGACCGGGTACCACCGCGGGCTGGACGCGCTGCGCCGCAACGGCTGGAAGGGCTACGGCCCCGTGCCGTGGTCGCACGAGCCGAACCGCGGCTTCCTGCGCTGCGTCACCGTGCTGGCCACGGCGGCCGGGCGGATCGGCGAGGTCGACGAGCAGGAGCGCTGCACCCAGCTGCTGCGCGACTGCGACCCCACGCTGGCGCCCTGACCCCAGCACCCCGCTGCTGACTGAGCAGTTCCGGTCGTCCCCCGCGGCGTGTCCGCGCGAGTCGGCGACCGCAACTGCTCAGTCGGCGGCCCGGGGCCGGGCGTCCCGGACGAGATACGGATCACGATCGTCCTGATGCCGAGACTCGGCGGTCTCGTTAGCGTCAAGATCCAGTCGGCGCCACGGGGTGCCGCCTCGACAGGAGAGGCAGGAACGATGATCGCCACCCTGCTCTGGATCCTCGCTGTGGTGCTGGTGGTCGCGGGGGTCGTCGCGATCGTCCGCAAGCAGATCGTCTGGGGGATCGTGTTGATCGTCCTGGGGCTGTTGGTCGGCCCGGGAGGCGTCAGCATCTTCGCCTGAGCTGCCCCGGTGGGGCCCAGAGGTCTCTCGGCCCCACCGGGGGTCTCGCGGCACGAGGATGGCGGGACCGCGGACCCGGCCGGCGTCGAGGTCGTCGATCGGAAGTCCTCCAGCGCGTACTTCGCGGTGTGCAGCGTGACCTTCCGCTGCCCCGCCAGCGCCATCAGGTCGACCAGGTCGTCGTAGGAGCCGACCAGGTTGCCCAGCACGTTGATCTCCGCGGAGACCAGGTCGATCGTCGGGACGTCGACGTTCTCCCCGTACCCGACCACCAGGTGGTCCCCGGCCCGCCGGGTCATGGCCAGGCCCTCCTTCGTCGAGCCGCCCGCACCGACCTGGTCGACGTGGCCCACCTGCCGCCGGGGGTGCTGTCCGACGGCAGCCGGACGCTGAGCCGGCTGGAGCAGCTCGAGCGGGACGAGATCGTGCGCTGCCTGAGCCGTCCGGGGACGACGGTGGTGCACCCGCCACCGAGCTGGGCCTGTCCCGGGCCACGCTCTGCCGCAAGATCGCCCAGTACCGGATCACCGTGTAGCCGGCCCGCCCCGCCCCCGTCCGCTCAGCGGTCGTGCTCGGCAGCCCGCAGCGAGTCGGTCAGCCGGGAGAGCTCGTCCCCGCCGGCGACCAGCCGGGTGAGGTCGTGCACGTCGACGTCCTCCCGGGTCAGGTCACCGGCCACCCGGCCCCCGCCGAGCAGCAGGAAGCGGTCGCCGACCAGGTGGGCGTGCTGCGGGCTGTGCGTCACGAACAGCACGGCGAGCCCCGCGTCGCGGGCGGCCACCACCGACTGCAGCACCAGTGCCCGCTGGGCCACCGTCATCGGCGCGGTCGGCTCGTCGATGACCAGGGCCCGGGCGCCGAAGTGCAGGGCGCGGGCGATCGCCAGGCTCTGCCGCTCCCCGGCTTGCAGCGCGCTCGCGGCCTGGCCGGGGTCGAGCCCCGGCACGCCCACCCGGGCCATCGCCCGGGTGGTGATCTCCTCGGCCCGTCCGACGTCCAGCCGCCGGAACGGCCACACCCCGCGGGTCGGTTCGGCGCCCAGGAAGAAGTTCCGCCAGACCGACATCAGCGGCGCGATCGCCAGGTCCTGCCACACCGTGGCGATCCCGCAGGCACGGGCCCGCTGCGGGGACCGGAAGCGCTCCGGCCGGCCGTCGACCAGCAGCTCGCCCTCGGCCGGCTGCTGCAGGCCGGAGAGGACGGCGACCAGCGTCGACTTGCCCGAGCCGTTCTCCCCGAGCACGCAGACCACCTCCCCGGCCCGCAGGGCCAGCGACACCCGGGACAGCGCCGGCACGCTGCCGAAGCGCACCGTCACCCCCCGCAGCTCCAGCACCGGCGGCGGGGAACCGTGCGGGGACAGGTGGGCAGCCGTGCTCACGAGCGGGGCACCGTGCGCAGCCGGCGGCGGACCACGCCGTTGACCAGCAGCGCGACCAGCAGCAACAGGCCGAGGAAGGCCTGGAACCAGCGCGGGTCCCAGTCGGCCAGCGAGAGGCCCTCCCTGGCCACGGCGTAGAGCAGCGCCCCCAGCGCCGCGCCCACGGTCGAGCCGTACCCGCCGGTGAGCAGGCAGCCGCCGATCACCGCCACCACGATGAACTCGATCTCGTCGCCCAGCGCCGGGTCCACCTGGACGCCACCGAGCCGGACCAGGGCCAGCGTGCCGATCAGCCAGCCGGCAGCGGCGGTGCCGAGGAACAGCAGGACCGTCGTGCGCGCCACCGGGACGCCGAGCTCCTGGGCCGCCCGGCTGGCGCCGCCGCTGGCGAAGACGGCGTTGCCGAAGCGGGTGCGCCACAGCAGCCAGGTGGTCAGCAGGGTGGCCAGCACCCACCACAGCAGCGAGATGCGGAACCGTCCGTCACCCAGCTGCGCGGTGGACCCGAACACCGCCAGCGCCGACTCCCAGCCCGGCGCGTCCGCCAGGCCGGTGACCCGCGAGGAGCCCGCGATCGCGGCTGCCCCGGCGAGCGAGGCGCCCTGCAGCACGAGGAAGGTCGCCAGCGTCACCAGGAAGCTGGGCAACCCGGTGGTCACCACGAGCAGCCCGTTGGCCGCCCCGACCAGCAGGGCGGCGAGCAGGGACACCAGCAGGGCCGGCCAGATGCCGAGGCCCAGCTGGGTCACGAGCAGGGCGGTGACCAGGCTGCTGCCCACCGCGACGACCCCGATCGACAGGTCGAACTGGCCGGCGACCAGCAGCAGCGCGACCGCGACGCCGCCGATCCCCAGCGGGGCCGCGATGTCCAGCACGGTGGCCAGGCCACCGGAGCTGATCAGCTCCGGTGCCTGCAGCCCGAAGAAGACGGCGAGCACCAGCACCCCGAACAGCGCGCCCACGCCGGGGCGGGCGAGCAGCCGGTCCAGCACCCGGCGACCGGCCGAGCGGGGAGCGGCGGGCGTCACCGGGCCGAAGCCGGGCAGTCGCTCGCTGGTCGACGGCGGCGCGGCCGAGAAGGGGTGGAGGGGTGGCACGGCGACGCGAGACCTCCTCGAGCGGGGCGGAGACCCCAGTGTCCACGATCGCCGGCGGCCGGACCGTCGCCCGTCAGGGTGCAGGCGCCAGTGCCCGTCAGGGGCGCAGGCGCCAGCGCACCCGGTCGTCGGCGTACCAGGTCCACTTGGTGACCTGGCGGTCGAAGGGCACGCCGTCCCGGCTGACCTGAGCCGGGTCCGACGCCATCTGCAGGGCCCGACCGTGCGCTCGGCGCACCGGGCGCAGCGGCAGGGTCACCACCGCCACGCTGATCCGGTCCACCGCCGTCCAGTCCGGTCGCACGTCGATCCGGGTGATCGAACCGTCGGCGACCTGGTGCTCGTCGCAGTACGCGCGGGCGCCGAACCGGCGGGCCAGCGCCCGGCGGGGCGCACCGTGCGCGGTCACCAGGCCGGTGTGCAGCAGCACCCCGCCGTGGTCGTCGCGGACCAGCGGCAGCTCGCGCTCGACCCCGGTGCCGACGCCCAGCGAACGGGCCAGACCGGTGGACGCCGGGTCGTCGGCGGGCTGCCAGCTCACCGGCACCGCGGGCAGCCGCTCGGTCTTCCACAACCGGGTCAGCACGGCGGAGAGCGCAGGCACCGGGCCCAGCACGTGCACCGCATCGGCGCCGTCCACCACCGAGGCGACGTGCCGGCGCGACGGCGGTTGGACCGCCGCCAGGCCGCGCAGGTCGAGCTGAGTCGCGGGCATGCCGATACCCTGCCACCTGGCCAGCCGGGAACCGCCGGTGTCTTGGGCAGACGCGACGAACGAGGAGAACCCCCCGATGCCGGCAGTCGTGCTGATCGGCGCCCAGTGGGGCGACGAGGGCAAGGGCAAGGCGACCGACCTGCTGGGCGGCCGCGTCCCGTACGTCGTCCGCTACCAGGGCGGCAACAACGCCGGGCACACCGTGATCACGCCCGACGGCGAGAAGTACGCGCTGCACCTGATCCCCAGCGGGATCCTCACCCCGGGCTGCACGCCGGTCATCGGCAACGGCGTGGTCATCGACCCCGAGGTGCTCATCGGCGAGCTCGCCGGCCTGGAGGAGCGCGGGGTGGACACCTCGCGCCTGGTGATCTCCTCCGACGCGCACCTGATCATGCCGCACCACCGCGCCCTGGACCGGGTCACCGAGCGCTTCCTCGGCCAGCGCAAGATCGGCACCACCGGTCGCGGCATCGGCCCGGCCTACGGCGACAAGGTCGCCCGCAACGGCATCCGGGTGCAGGACCTGCTCGACCTGTCGATCCTCCGGCAGAAGCTCGAGGGCACGCTGCAGGAGAAGAACCAGATCCTGGTCAAGGTCTACAACCGCAAGGCCATCGACGTCGACGAGGTGGTCGAGGAGTACGCCGCGTACGCCGAGCAGCTGAAGCACCGGATCGTCGACACCCGGCTGCTGCTGGGCAAGGCGCTGGACGCCGGGGAGTGGGTGCTGCTGGAGGGCTCGCAGGGCACCCTGCTCGACGTCGACCACGGCACCTATCCGTTCGTGACGTCGTCCAACCCGACCGCCGGCGGTGCGGCCGTCGGCGCCGGCGTCGGCCCCACCCGGATCGAGCGGGTCGTCGGCATCCTGAAGGCCTACACGACCCGGGTCGGCTCCGGCCCCTTCCCGACCGAGCTGCACGACCAGTGGGGCGAGTACCTCCGCAAGCACGGCGGCGAGGTCGGCGTGACCACCGGCCGCGACCGGCGCTGCGGCTGGTTCGATGCCGTCGTCGCCCGCTACGCCAGCCGGGTCAACGGCATCACCGACTACTTCCTCACCAAGCTCGACGTCCTCTCCGGGCTGGAGACGGTGCCGATCTGCGTCGCCTACGACGTCGACGGCGTGCGGCACGACGAGATGCCGATGACGCAGACCGACTTCCACCACGCGAAGCCGATCTACGAGGAGATGCCCGGCTGGTTCGAGGACATCACCGCCTGCCGCCGCTTCGAGGACCTGCCGGCCAACGCGCAGGCCTACGTGCGCCGGCTCGAGGAGCTCTCCGGTGCCCGGGTCAGCGTCATCGGCGTGGGCCCCGGGCGGGACGAGAACGTGGTCCTGCACGATCTGATCTGACTGAGCTGATGGCGCCCCTCCGGGCCGCACCGCGGCCAGGAGGGGTGCCCGGCGGACGTTGAGCCGTTTCGTGGGATGAGGTCGGGGAGCCTCCGGCCCCCGCGACCTCATCCCACAGTCGCCTCGCGGCGACGCCGTTGCCCGTTCCGGCGTCGGCTCACCCGAGCCGTTCCCGGATTGCGTCGTCGGCTCGCTCGACCTGGCTCGTTGCGTGGCTGGCTCGTTGCGTGGCTGGTCTCAGGCAGGTCAGGGGACGCTGCCTGGTCTCAGGCGGGTTCGGGGACGCTGCCGGGGTCGCCGCCGGGGTCGTCGGGCGTCGACTCGATCGGGGCGGGCGGCAGTGTCTCCGGGGTGTCCGGCAGGAGCTCGCCGGCGTCGTCCGGCACGGGCTGGTCCGGGTCGAGGGGGGAGTCGGGCTCCGGGATCGACGTCATGCCGCGAGTCAACCAGCGCATGATCGCCGCCGCCATCGACCGGGTCGGGCCCGGCGGGCCTGACCCGGCCGGTCAGACCCGGGGGCGCACCGGGGCCATGGCGGCGGCGGAGAGCTCCGCCCGGGCCCGGTGGGCGGTCTCCGGGGCGTCGGTGATCACGCTGTCGACCCCGAGGGCGAAGAGCAGCCGGGCCTCGGTCTGGGCATCCCCCAGCCCGAGGGGGTCGCCCCCGCGGCGCAGGTGGCTGGGGAGGAAGACGTTCTCCGGCCGCAGCGTCCACGGCTCGACGGTGAGCCCCGCGCGGTGTGCCTGGGTGACCAGGTCGGAGACGCCGACCAGGCCGCCGTCGGCGCCGTGCAGCAGGATCCGGCCCTTGTGCGGGGCGATCCCGTCGGCGTAGGTGGACACCTCGCGCAGGCCCGACGGGGTGACCAGGGCGTCCTGCATGCCCTCCTCCTCGATCAGCTGCACCAGCCGGGGGCCGTTGCTGCCGAGGTCGGCCCGCAGCTCGCGCAGCGCCTGCTGCTCGAACGCCATGACGACGACGGAGCCGTCGACCCGGGCGGCGTCCAGCCGGCGCAGTTCCGCGGCGACCAGCTCGGTCATCGGCAGCCCCTGCGCGGCGAACCAGGACGGGCACTTCAGCTCCGCCTGCACCCGCACCTGGTGGCCGGAGGTGGAGCGGCGGCGGGCCACCTCGACCACCTCGGCCAGGGTGAGGATGCCGAACCGGCCGTCGTAGGCGGTGTTCATCGGCCGCATCCCGGGCAGCCGCTCGACGGCGCGCAGGGTGCGCAGCTCGGCGAGGGTGAAGTCCTCGCTGAACCAGCCGGTGAGCTCCTCGCCGTCCACCTCCTGGGTGCGGCGGCGGTCGGCGAACTCGGGGTGCCGGGCCACGTCGGTCGACCGGGACAGCTCGTTCTCGTGGCGGGCCACGAGCTGGCCGTCGCGGGTCACCACGACGTCGGGCTCGATCAGGTCGGCGCCGAGGTCGATGGCCAGCTCGTAGCTGGCCACGGTGTGCTCGGGCCGGTAGCTGGGTGCACCTCGGTGCCCGATGATGCGCGGTGAGCGCTCTCGGCGGGGCGAGTGAACGGCCTTCAGGCCGGTCTCCTGCATGGCTCCAGGGAAACCCAGTTCCCTGTCCGGGGTCTGAACGCGCGCCGACTTCATGGGGACAAATCGGGGGACAGGCCGCTCACCTGGAGAGAAGCATGACCCCTGTGAGTGATCTCTCAGCCGGCCGACACCAGGACGTGCCGCTGCACGCGGCCCACGACGACGGCGAGGTGGCGCGGGTGGCCCGGGTCGACCGGGGCCTGCTCACCGTGCTCACCGCCGGGGGCGAGCGCCGGGTGAGCTGTGCCGGCGGGCTGCACGCCGAGACGGCCCCTGCGGTCGGGGACTGGGTCACGCTGCGCGGCGAGCAGGCGGTGCGGCTGCTGCCGCGGCGCACCGCCTTCGTGCGCACGGCCGCCGGCCGCGGCTCGGCCCCCCAGGTGGTCGCGGCGAACGTGGACGTCGTGTTCGTGGTCGACGCCCTGGGGGCGGCGGCGCGGCTGCGGCGGATCGAGCGGTACCTCGCCGTGGCCTGGGCCAGCGGGGCGACGCCGATCGTCGTCCTCACCAAGGCAGACCTGTGCCCGGACGTCCCGGCGGCGGTCGCCGAGGTGGCCGAGGACGCCGTCGGCGTCGACGTGCTGCCGGTCAGCGCGGTCACCGGCAGCGGGCTCGTCGCCGTGCGGGACCTGGTCCCGGCCGGGTGCACCGCGGCGATGGTCGGACCCTCCGGCGTGGGCAAGTCCAGCCTGGTCAACGCCCTGGCCGGCCGGTCGGTGACGGCGGTCGCCGGGATCCGCGGCGACGGGCGCGGGCGGCACACGACCACGGCACGGGAGCTGCACCTGCTCCCCGGCGGCGGCCTGCTGATCGACACCCCCGGGATGCGCGAGCTGGCGCTGGCCGACGGCGACGGGCTGGCGGCGACCTACGCCGACGTGGCCGACTGGGCGACCGGGTGCCGCTTCCGCGACTGTGCGCACCGCACCGAGCCAGGCTGCGCGGTGGCGGCGGCGATCGACCGCGGCGAGCTGGACCCGGCGCGGTTCCTCGGCTGGCGCAAGCTCCAGGCCGAGGCGCACCGGCAGGAGCTGCGCGCCGACGCCCGGGCCCGCGCGGCCGAGTCGGCCCGGCTGCGGGCGGTGCACCGGCAGCGGCGCGCCCGCACCGGCCGCTGACCGCGGGCGGGAACGGCCGGTTCTGCCCCGGCGGCCGGGGTGGGTAGGTTCGCCCGGTGCGCGTCCTCGTGATCGGTTCCGGTGCCCGGGAGCACGCCCTGTGCGTGGCTCTGCAGTCCGACCCCGCCGTCACGGCGCTGGCCTGTGCGCCGGGGAACGCCGGCACCGTCACCCTGGCCCAGGCGTTCCCCCTCGACGCCGCCGACCCGGCCGCGGTCAGCGCCCTCGCCGTCGAGTGGCAGGCCGACCTGGTCGTGGTCGGCCCGGAGGTGCCCCTGGTCGCCGGCGCCGCCGACGCGGTGCGCGAGGCGGGCATCGCCTGTTTCGGCCCGTCGGCCCAGGCCGCCCAGATCGAGGGCTCCAAGGCCTTCGCCAAGCACGTGATGACCGCCGCCGGGGTGCCGACGGCACAGTTCTGGGCCGTCGGTGGCGCGGCCGAGCTGGAGACCGCGCTGGACGAGGCGGGCGCCCCCTACGTCGTCAAGGACGACGGGCTGGCGGCCGGCAAGGGCGTGCTGGTCACCACCGACCGCGCGGCCGCCGTCGCACACGGGCAGGCCGTGCTCGGCGCGGGGCACTCCGTCGTCATCGAGGAGTTCCTCGACGGCCCGGAGGTGTCGCTGTTCGCGCTGTCGGACGGGACGACGGTGGTGCCGCTGCTGCCCGCCCAGGACCACAAGCGCCGGGACGACGGCGACGGCGGCCCCAACACCGGCGGGATGGGCGCCTACGCTCCGCTGCCCTGGGCGCCCGAGGGTCTGGTCGAGGAGGTCCGCACCACCGTCCTGCAGCCCACGATCGACGAGATGGCCCGCCGTGGGGAGCCGTTCAGCGGCCTGCTCTACGCCGGGCTGGCGCTGACCTCCCGCGGCGTGCGGGTGGTGGAGTTCAACGCCCGGTTCGGCGACCCGGAGACCCAGGTCGTGCTGCCGCTGCTGGAGACCCCGCTGGCCGGGCTGCTGTACGCCGCGGCCACCGGCACGCTGGCCGAGCAGCCACCGCTGCGCTGGCGGGACGGCGCGGCGGTCACCGTCGTCGTCGCCGCCTCGGGCTACCCCGAGCGGCCGCGCGTCGGCGATCCGATCACCGGCGCCGACGGCGAGGGCGTGCTGCACGCCGGGACGGCGCTGGGTGCCGACGGCCTGGTGCACTCGGCCGGTGGCCGGGTGCTCTCGGTCACCGCGGTCGGCGACGACCTGGCCGCGGCGCGGCAGACCGTCTACGAGCGGCTGGCCGCGGTCCGGCTGGCCGACGCGCACTGGCGCACCGACATCGCGCTGGCCGCCGTCGAGGGCCGCATCACCGTCTGATCGTCCGGCCGGCCGGCCTCCGCGCGTGCGGCTCGACCCGCGCCGGCAGGGGGTGAGCCGCGTGCTGCCGCGGCTCCACGCCGTCCTGGGCGGGTCGGCCCGCTGGCGTCAGCGGGCGGTGACCGGCCGGCGGGCGCGGCGGGTGTCCGGTTGCGGGGGGCGGGGGCCCTCGTGCCGCCGGGACAGGTAGGTGCCCGCCACGTTGCCGCAGGCGATGACCGGGACGGCGATCAGCGCGCCGAAGACCCCGCCGATCAGCAGCCCGGCGGCGATGCCGAGGACGACGGCCAGCGGGTGCACCGAGACCGCGCGGCCCAGCAGCAGCGGCTGCAGCACGTGGCTCTCCAGCTGCATGATCAGCACGATGATCCCCAGCGCGACCAGTGCCCGGACCGGCCCGACGGCGACCAGGGTGACCAGCACCGAGACCGTGCCGGCCAGGAACGACCCGATGATCGGGATGAACGCGCCGAGGAACACCAGCGCGGCGAGCGGCACGACCAGCGGCGTCCCGAGGAAGACCAGGCCGATGCCGATGAAGACGGCGTCGAAGGCGGCGACCCCGACGGTGGCGCGCACGTAGGAGATCAGCGTCCGCCAGGACCGCCGGGCCGCCTCGTCCAGGTAGGCCTGCGAGTTCACCGGCGTCAGCCCGACCACCCACAGCCAGATCTGCCGGCCGTCGAGCAGGAAGAAGAAGAGGGTGAACAGGGTCAGCAGCGCTCCGGTGAGCACCTCGCCCACGGTCGCGGCCGTGGTGAGCGCGCCGGAGGTGAGCGCGTCCCGGTTGTCCGTGATGGACTGGCTCGCGCTCTCGAGCGCGTCGGTGATCTGGCCGTCGGTGACCGGGAAGGTGCGGGTGATGAAGTCCTGCACCTGGGTGAGCCCCTCGTCGACCTGGGACACGAGGTCGGCGTAGCCGGCGACGAACTCCTCGACCACGAGGGTCACGATCCCCGCGACCACGCCGACGCCGACGACGAGCATCGTCAGCGCGGCCAGCGAGGTCGGCCAGCCGCTGCGCCGCAGGAAGGCCGCACCCGGCTGGAGCAGCGCGGCCAGCAGCAGCGCCACGATGACCGGCACGATGACGACGGCGACGTAGCCGGCCGCGCGCAGCAGCAGGTACAGCGCGGCGACCACGGCCACCGTCCGCCACGACCAGGCCGCGGCGATCCGCAGCCCGTTGGGGACGTCCCGCTCGGCGGCCCGGAGCCCGGCATCGGGGGCCAGCAGGCTGCCCCGGGTCCGGTCCCGGCCGGGCGCCGGCGGGGCACCACCGGGTGCCGGGGGGCCGCTGACCCCGCCGGGGACGTCGACGTCCGGGGCGTCCGGGTGCGGGCTGCCGGGGGCGAGGGGGGCGGCGTCGTGGCGGGGTGCGGCGGTGGCGTGGTGGCCGTCGTCCTGGTGCGGTTCCTCCACGTGGTCCACGACGGCGCGGCTGCCGTCCTGGAGGACGAGCACGGTGCCGTCGGGCCAGGCGTGCGGGTCGTGCTCGGCGGCGGCCCGGATGCGCTCCCGGGCCCGGTCGACGACGTGTCTGGCCCGCTGCAACATCCTTCTCCTCCGAGCTGATGGGGGCCCGCCCGCAGCGGTGCGAGAGGATGGGCCCGTGGTGCGCCGAGCTGAGCAGACCGAAGCGGTACTCGCATGATCGACAGGTACACCCTGCCCGAGATGGGCCGGGTCTGGAGTGACCAGCACAAGTACGAGCTGTGGTGCCGGGTCGAGACGCTGGTGCTGGAGGCGCACGCGGCCGCCGGGCGGGTGCCCGCCGACGTCGTCGAGCCGGTGCGCAACGCGCCCCCGCCGACCCCTGAGCGGGTCGCGGAGATCGAGGAGACGACGCAGCACGACGTCATCGCCTTCCTGACCGCCTGGGCCGACAACACCGAGCCGCGGTCGGCCGCGGCCTACGTGCACCACGGCATGACCTCCTCGGACCTGCTGGACACCGCGCTCGCCGTCCAGCTCACCGACGCCACCGACGTGCTGCTGGCCAAGGCCGACCGGCTGGTGGTCGCGCTGCGCGACCACGGCCTGGCCCACCGGGGCACGATCAAGGTCGGCCGCACCCACGGCGTGCACGCCGAGCCCGACGTCTGGGGCCACCGGGTCGCCGACCTGGCCTTCGCGATGGCCCGGTCCCGGGACCGGCTGCGCCGGGCCCGCGAGGCCGTCGGCGTGGTGGCGATCTCCGGCGCCGTCGGCACCTACTCCCTCATCGACCCCTCGGTCGAGGTGACCGTGGCCCAGGCGCTGGACCTGCGCGCGGCCGACGCCTCCACCCAGGTCGTGCTGCGTGACGGGATCAGCGAGTGGGTCTCCGCGCTGGGGATCATCGCCACGGTGTGCGAGGCGATCGCCCTGGAGGTCCGGCACGGTCAGCGCACCGAGGTGCGCGAGCTGAGCGAGGCGTTCGGCGCGGGGCAGAAGGGCTCCAGCGCCATGCCGCACAAGAAGAACCCGATCCGCTCCGAGCGGATCGCCGGGCTGGCCCGGGTCGTGCGCGCGGCGATCGTCCCGGTGATGGAGGGCATCCCGCTCTGGCACGAGCGGGACATCTCGCACTCCTCGACCGAGCGGGTGTTCCTGCCCGACGCGGCGATCACCACCGACTACCTGCTGGACCTGACCGCCGGGCTGGTGGAGAACCTGGTCGTCGACGCCGACCGGATGCGCGCCAACCTGGAGTCCACCGGCGGGCTCATCTACACCTCGTCGGTGCTGCTGGAGCTGGTCGAGGGCGGGATGGGCCGCGAGCAGGCCTACGCGCTCGTCCAGTCCGCGGCGATGCGGACCTGGCAGGACGGCACCCCGTTCCGGCAGACGCTGCGCGAGCGGGCCGCGGCCGACGGCGTCGCCCTCGACGAGGCCCGGCTGGACGAGATCTGCCGGCCCGAGCAGTACGTGGCGAACCTGGGCCCGTTGTTCGACCGGCTGGCCGCGCTGTCGTGAGCCTCCCCTTCGAGCTCGTCGCCCGCGGCAAGGTCCGCGAGGTCCACGCGGTCGACGACGACCGGCTGCTGCTGGTCGCCAGCGACCGGGTCTCCGCCTACGACCACGTGCTCCCCACGCCGATCCCGGACAAGGGCCGGGTGCTCACCGCGCTGTCGGTGTGGTGGTTCGAGCAGCTGGCGCCGGTGCTGGCCGAGCACGGCGCGGAGCACCACCTGCTGGCGTCCGGCGACGAGCTGCTCGCCGTGGGCGTGCCGGCCGAGCTGACCGGCCGGTCGATGCTGGTCCGCCGGCTGGAGATGCTGCCGGTGGAGTGCGTGGCCCGCGGCTACCTGTCCGGGTCGGGCACGCATCTGTACCAGCGCACGGGCGCGATCGTCGACGTCCCGCTGCCGGCCGGCCTGGTCGAGGGCTCCCGGCTGCCCGAGCCGGTCTTCACCCCCTCGACCAAGGCCGAGGTCGGCGAGCACGACGAGGCGATCGGGTTCGCCCAGGTCGTCGAGGCCGTCGGCGCCGACCGGGCCGAGGCGCTCCGGTCGCTCACCGTGGCGCTCTACCGCCGCGGGGCGGAGATCGCCGAGCAGGCCGGGCTCGTGCTGGCCGACACCAAGTTCGAGTTCGGGACGTCGGGGGAGACCCTGGTGCTCGGCGACGAGGTGCTCACCCCCGACTCCTCGCGGTTCTGGCCGGCCATGACCTGGTCGCCGGGGGCTCCGCAGCCCTCCTTCGACAAGCAGTACGTGCGGGACTGGCTGACCACCTCCGGCTGGGACCGGGTGTCCCCGCCGCCGGAGCTGCCCGCGGACGTCGTCGCCGCCACCCGGGACCGCTACGTCAAGGCCTACGAGCAGCTCACCGGCCTCCCCTGGCGGTGAGGCACAGATCGGCCATCTCGGTGGCTCAGTAGAGCGCGGCGATGCCGCGGGCGCGGGCGTTGCGCAGCGCGGTGAAGACGTGCGAGCGGATCAGGTCGGCGGCCCGCTCGGGCAGGTCGACGAAGCGCAGCGACCACTCGTGCAGGTTGTCCTGGCGGGGCCGGCGGCGGACCACCGCCACCTCGGTGACGAGTTCGTCGGAGTACAGGTCGAGCGTGAGGAGCAGGGGCTGGCTCTTCGTCGGGAAGGGGATGCTGACGCCGAGGTCGCCGTGCGGGCGGAAGACGGCGAGCAGGCCGCCCTCGCTCAGGTCGACGGTGCTCCCGACCAGCGTCGCGCGGTCCCAGGAGAGGGCCGCCGACAGCCCGATGGGGGCGCGGACGGCGTCCCGGCGCTGGATCCTGCTGGCCGGGCCGGTGACCCTGACCTTCCACAGGCCGTCGGCGGCGACCGCGACCGCATCGGCCGGGACGGACCGGAGCCCGTCGTCGGCCTGCCAGGACAGTTCCAGCATGTCGCGCTCGACGAAGGGCACGATCTCCCCGAGCGCGTTGCGCGGTGGACTGAGGTGGAGGAACGACTCGCTCTCCCGGCGGACCCGGGCGGTGAGCGCCTCGTCCTGTCCCAGGGGCAGGACGCTGAGCCCCGTCCAGGTGGCCGGGTGGTCGACGCCTGGCTGTCCCGCGACCATGCCTGACAGTTCCCCTTCCTCCACGTGGAGCAGTGCTCTCGTGGAGGGATCCTCGCCCGCACGACCGGGTCCGGGCAGGCCCGCGGCGGTCGGTCGCACCCGTTCGGGTCAGGCGTCGGTCCGCCGGCCGCGCCTGCCGCCGGTCAGAGCAGCCCGCGTTGACGCAGCTCGCGCAGCCCGGCGAACACCCGGGCGCGGACGGCGTCCTGGTCCTTCTCGGACAGCCCGATGAACCGGACGGACAGCTCGGAGCACTCGTCCTCGCGCCGGTGGACGCGGATGGTCTCGACCTGGGCCGCCAGCTGCCCGGCACCCAGCTGGACGACGACGTCCAGGACGTCCCCGACGCCGAAGGCGCGCACTCCCGCGGCGGGGGCGTCGCCGTCCCCGGGCGCGGCCGGCAGGCCGTCCGACCGGGTGACCGCGCGCAGCCGGGTACCGCCGGCTGCCGGTGGCCGGAAGGCGGCCCGCATGCCGCCCTCGCTGATGTCCACCGTCGTCCCGGTCAGGGTGGTGCCGCCGTGGGTGGCCGTCACCGGCAGTGCGATGGCGGCGCGGACGGCCGCCCGCCGCTGCCCCCGGCCGGCCGGCCCGGTGGCGACCAGCCGCCAGCAGGTCCCGCTCCCCGCACCCTCGACGGCCACCAGCCGGGTGGGCAGGGCACGCAGCTCGCCGGCCCCCTTCCAGACCACCTCGACCCGGTCGCCGACGTCCAGCCGGACGGACCGCTGGTTCCGGTCCCGCCCGGCGGTGACCACCATCTCCTTGCCCTCGAGCCGCTCCACCCAGCTGACCAGGACGACCCCCCGGTCGCTGAGCAGGAGCTCGACGAGCCCCCGCTCCTCAGGGTGGTCCTCGCCCGGAACTCCGCCTGCTGTCATGCCGTGTCTCCTCGATGTGCCGCTGTTTGACCCATCCCAGCCGGTGTCCGGGCCAGCTCTGCGGCTGACCCGGGCGACTCGCGCATGGTGTATCGGTCCAGACCCGTTCCGTTCGGGAGGTGAGCGCGAACGCGGCGTGTCGTGCCCGGCCGATCGGTCGTCGAGGTGCTCCTGGCCGCCCAGGTACCCTCATCGGCGTGTCCCAGGTGGTCGTCGACGTCGTCCTGAAGCCAGAGATCTCCGACCCGCAGGGGCAGGCGGTGCTCGGCGCCCTCGGGCGCCTCGGCCACACCGGGGTGCGCAGCGTCCGCCAGGGCAAGCACTTCGTGCTCGAGGTCGACGGCGAACCCGACGAGGCCGAGCTCCGGCAGATCGCCGAGACGCTGCTGGCCAACCCCGTCATCGAGGACGTCGAGCTGCACCTCCCCGCTCGCACCACCGACTGAGAGAGACCCAGTGCGCATCGGTGTCATCACCTTCCCGGGTTCCCTGGACGACGTCGACGCCGCACGCGCCGTGCGGCTCGCCGGCGCCGAGCCCGTGTCCCTCTGGCACGGCGACCACGACCTGAAGGACGTCGACGCCGTCGTCCTGCCCGGCGGGTTCTCCTACGGCGACTACCTGCGCGCCGGGGCGATCGCGGCGCGCTCGCCGCTCATGCAGGACGTCGTGGCCGCGGCGCACGGCGGCCTGCCGGTGCTGGGCATCTGCAACGGCTTCCAGGTGCTGTGCGAGGCCGGGCTGCTGCCCGGGGCGCTGACCCGCAACAGCCACCTGCACTTCCGCAACCGTGACCAGGGGCTGCTCGTCGAACGCGCCGACACCGCCTGGACGACGTCGTTCCAGCCGGGGCAGCGGATCGTCGTCCCGGTGAAGAACGGCGAGGGCCGCTACGTGGCCGCCGACGCCGACCTGGACCGGCTGGAGGGCGAGGGCCGGGTGGTCGTGCGCTACGTCAGCACGACGCCCGGGTCCGGCGTGGACGCCAACCCCAACGGCAGCTCCCGGGACATCGCCGGGGTCACCAGCGCCGACGGCCGGGTGGTCGGGCTCATGCCGCACCCGGAGCACGCGGTCGAGGACCTCACCGGCCCGAGCACCGACGGCCTGGGCTTCTTCACCTCGGTCCTCTCCGCCCTGGTGGTGGCCGCGTGAGCGCCACCGAGGGCCTGTCCGAGCTCGACACCGCCCCGGGCCGGACGAGCCGGCTGGACACCGTCGAGCTGGCCACCCGGCACCCCGACGACGAGCAGCCCTACGCCGAGCTGGGGCTGCGCGCGGAGGAGTACGCCCGGATCCGGGAGATCCTCGGTCGCCGACCGACCACCGCCGAGCTGGCGATGTACTCGGTGATGTGGAGCGAGCACTGCTCCTACAAGTCCTCGAAGGTGCACCTGCGCCGGTTCGCCGACCTGCCGAAGAGCGACGCGCTGCTGGTCGGCATGGGCGAGAACGCCGGCGTCGTCGACGTCGGCGAGGGCTGGGCGGTCACCTTCAAGGTGGAGTCGCACAACCACCCCAGCTACGTCGAGCCCTACCAGGGCGCGGCCACCGGGGTCGGCGGCATCGTCCGCGACATCCTCACCATGGGCGCCCGGCCGATCGCGGTCATGGACTCGCTGCGCTTCGGTGCCGCCGACGCACCCGACACCGCCCGGGTGCTGCCCGGTGTGGTCGCCGGGGTGGGCGGCTACGGCAACTGCCTGGGCCTGCCCAACATCGGCGGAGAGCTGCTCTTCGACGAGACCTACGCGGGCAACCCGCTGGTCAACGCCCTCTGCGTCGGCGTGCTGCGGCACGAGGAGCTGCAGCTGGCCAAGGCCGAGGGCACCGGCAACAAGGTCGTGCTCTTCGGGGCCCGCACCGGTGGCGACGGCATCGGCGGGGTCTCGGTGCTCGCATCGGAGACCTTCGACGCCGAGGGCCCGGCCAAGCGCCCGGCCGTGCAGGTCGGCGACCCGTTCACCGAGAAGCTGCTGATCGAGGCCTGCCTGGAGATCTTCGCCGCCGGCCTGGTCACCGGCATCCAGGACCTCGGTGGCGCCGGCATCTCCTGCGCCACCAGCGAGCTGGCCGCGGCCGGCTCCGGCGGCATGGCGATCGACCTGGACGCCGTCCCGCTGCGCGACTCCACGCTCACCCCCGCCGAGATCCTGATGAGCGAGTCCCAGGAGCGGATGTGCGCCATCGTCGAGCCGGGCAAGGTCGAGGCGTTCCTCGCCGTCTGCGCCAAGTGGGACGTGCTGGCCACCGTCATCGGTGAGGTCACCGACGGCGACCGGCTGACCATCGACTGGCACGGCGAGCGGATCGTCGACGTCCCGCCGCGCACGGTCGCCCTGGAGGGCCCGCGCTACGAGCGTCCGATGGCCCGCCCGGCCGACCTGGACGCGCTGCAGGCCGACGCCCCGCCGTCGACCTCGGCCGACCTGCGGGCCGACTGGCTCGCCGTCGTCTCCAGCCCGGACGGCGCGGACAAGAGCTGGGTCACCGAGCAGTACGACCGCTACGTGCGGGGCAACACCGTGCTCGCCCAGCCCGAGGACGCCGGCGTCCTGCGGATCGACGAGTCCAGCAACCTGGGCATCGCGCTGTCGCTGGACGGCAACGCGCGCTTCGCCCGGCTGGACCCCTACACCGGCGCCCAGCTGAACCTGGCCGAGGCCTACCGCAACGTCGCCGTCTCCGGCGCGAAGCCGCTGGCGGTGACCAACTGCCTGAACTTCGGCTCCCCGGAGAACCCCGAGGTGATGTGGCAGTTCGCCGAGGCCGTCCGCGGCCTGGCCGACGGCTGCCGCGAGCTCGGTCTGCCGGTCACCGGCGGCAACGTGAGCCTCTACAACCAGACCGGCGACGTCGCCATCAACCCCACCCCGGTGATCGGGGTGCTGGGCGTGCACGCCGACGTCACCCGCCGGGTCCCCACCGGCTGGCGGGCTGCAGGTGAGTCCGTGCTGCTGCTGGGCGAGTCCCGGCCGGAGTTCGGTGGCTCGGCCTGGGCCGCGGTCGTCCACGGCCACCTGGGCGGGCTGCCGCCCCGGCTGGACCTGGCCGCCGAGCGCGCCCTGGGTGAGCTGCTGGCCTCCCTGTCGGCCGACGGGCTGGTCAGCTCCGCGCACGACCTGGCCGACGGCGGGCTGGCGCAGGCGCTGACCGAGTCGGCGCTGCGGTACGGCACGGGCGCCCGGTTGAGCGTGCCCGGCGACCCGACGGCATCGCTGTTCGGTGAGTCGGTCGCCCGCGTCGTCGTCACCACCGCCGATCCGGCTGCGGTGCGCGCCGCGGCCGAGGCGGCCGGGGCGCCGGTCACCGAGCTCGGGACGACGGGCGGCGACGCCCTGGTCCTGGACGGTCTCCTCGAGCTGCCCCTGGCCGAGCTGCGGGCGGCGTGGACGGCGACCCTGCCGGCGCTGTTCGGCAGCCCGGAGGCCACGGTCGGGTCGATCCCGGCGGGCGCCGTCCCGACGAGCTGACGGGTCCGCTCGTGATGGCCGGCGTCGCACCGATCTCCGCGGAGGACCTGCGGGCGGCGCTCGCCCCCACGGTCGGCTGGCTCGCCGGGGAGGCCGAGCAGCCGCCGCGGGCGGTCCTGGGCGCGGCGGTGAAGACCTCGGCCCGCTGGCTCGCCCAGCACGTGCCCGGGCGCTCGGTGGAGCTGCGGGTGCCGCCGTTCGTGGCGGTGCAGTGCGTGCCCGGGCCGCGGCACACCCGCGGCACCCCGCCCAACGTGGTCGAGACCGACGCCGCGACCTGGCTGCGGCTGGCGACCGGCGCGCTGTCCTGGGCCGACGCGGTCGGCGAGGGCGCGGTCAGCGCCAGCGGCAACCGCGCCGACCTCTCCGCCGAGCTGCCGTTGCGCCCCGTCCGACCCGCCGGGCCACCCCCCTCTTCGAGTTGATCATCGGCGAACGGCTGCCCGCCACGCCGGTGGGCGCCGCCGTTCGCCGATGATCGACTGCGGGTGGAGGGCGAACAGCAGAACGCCCCGCCCGCTCGGTGAGCGGACGGGGCGTTCTGCGGTGGGGGTGCGGGTGGCTCAGCCGCCGAACAGCGCGCTGGCTGCCTTCACCGTGTTGTAGAGCCCGTAGGCCAAGGGGACACCGACCAGTGCCCAGGCGAAGGCGACGAGGGCGGTCGGGGTGTTCGTCGTGGCCTGCTGGTCGCCGGCGTGGCGTGGGGTGCTCATCGCGTCAGGTTCCGATCTCCGGTGGTGGATGCGGCGGTGGGGACGTCGGTGTTCTTCGGCTCGAACCACTTCTCGGCGACCGGCTTGATCATCAGGTTCGCGACGAAGCCGACGGCCAGCAGGCCGACCATGATGAACAGGGCCGGCCGGTAGTCGCCGGCGGTCAGCTCACCCGGCGTGCCACGTGCGTCGAGGACGCCGTTGATGATCAGCGGGCCGGCGATGCCCGCGGCCGCCCAGGCGGTCAGCAGCCGGCCGTGGATGGCGCCGACCTGGTAGGTCCCGAACAGGTCCCGCAGGTAGGCCGGGACGGTCGCGAAGCCACCACCGTAGAAGCTGATGATGATCGCGGCCAGGATGACGAAGATCCAGGTGGCGGTGCTGCCGACGGTGGCCAGCAGGACGTACAGCACCAGGCCGACGCCCAGGTAGACCATGTAGATCGGCTTGCGGCCGATGTAGTCCGAGGTGGAGGACCACACGAACCGACCGGCCATGTTGAACAGCGAGAGCAGCCCGACGAAGCCGGCGGCCGTCGCGGCGAGGACCGTGGAGGTCTCCCCGTTCCGGAAGAAGTCCTGGATCATCGGCGCGGCCTGCTCGAGGATGCCGATGCCGGCGGTGACGTTGCAGAACAGCACCGTCCAGAGCAGCCAGAACTGCGGGGTCTTGATGGCGTTGTTGGCCGAGACGTTCTCCGTCGTCACCAGCGACTTGGCCTTGACCTGCGACGGGTCGAAGCCGTCGGGGCGCCAGTCGGGCGCGGGGACCCGGACGATGAAGGCGCCGAACATCATGAAGACCAGGTAGACCAGGCCCAGCGTGACGAACAGCTGCGCGACCGCCGCACCCGTGGGGGTGGTGCCGATCGTGCCGTCGTAGGTGGGGTCGTACCAGTTCATCAGCTGGCGGGACAGCGGCGAGGCGATGAGCGCACCGCCACCGAAGCCCATGATCGCCATGCCGGTGGCCAGGCCCGGGCGGTCGGGGAACCACTTGATGAGGGTGGACACCGGGGAGATGTAGCCGATGCCCAGCCCGATGCCGCCGAGGACGCCGTAGCCGAAGTAGACCAGCCACAGCTGCTCGGTGGAGATGCCCAGCGCCCCGACCAGGAAGCCGGCCGACCAGAAGCAGGCGGCGGTGAACATGGCCGCGCGCGGCCCGTTCTTGTCCACCCAGGTGCCGAAGACGGCGGCCGACAGGCCCAGCATGACGATCGCGATCGAGAAGATGATCCCGATGGCGGTCAGGCTGGACTCGAAGTGCGAGACGAGCGCGGCCTTGTAGACGCTGGTCGCGTAGGCCTGGCCGATGCACAGGTGCACGGCGAGCGCGGCTGGCGGGATGAGCCAGCGGTTGAAGCCCGGGCGAGCGATGATGCGCTCCCGGGCCAGGAAGCTGGGTACTGCCACGGAACGACCTCCGAGGTGCGGGAACGGTGCGCCCGGACGGACGCAACCCGATCGCGGCCCGTACACAGGTGTGACACAGGTCGCGGCCGAAGGGCACCGTACGACGCTGTGACGATTCCGGCTGCACGGTGAGCCCCAGCCGGGTGAGGCTGAGACCAATTCGTTGCACGCACAACCGTCGCTTCCACGGTGCGGGAGCGGGGCGCGGACGGCCGTCCTGTTCCCTACGCTGGCGGCATGTCGTACGAGGTCAAGGGCGTCGTCGCCCTGAGCAAGGGTGCTCCGGTCACCATCGAGACGATCATCGTCCCCGACCCGGGCCCGGGTGAGGCGGTGGTCGACGTCCAGGCGTGCGGGGTCTGCCACACCGACCTGCACTACCGGGAGGGCGGGATCAACGACGAGTTCCCGTTCCTGCTGGGCCACGAGGCGGCCGGCGTGGTCTCCGCGGTCGGCGAGGGCGTCACGAACGTGGCGGTCGGTGACTACGTGGTGCTGAACTGGCGCGCGGTCTGCGGCGAGTGCCGGGCCTGCACCAAGGGCAAGCCCTGGTACTGCTTCAACACCCACAACGCCGCGCAGAAGATGACGCTGGCCGACGGCACCGAGCTGTCCCCGGCGCTGGGGATCGGCGCGTTCGCCGAGAAGACCCTGGTCCACTCCGGCCAGTGCACGAAGGTCGACCCGGCGGCCAAGCCCACCGCGGCCGGGCTGCTGGGGTGCGGCGTGATGGCCGGCGTCGGTGCCGCGATCAACACCGGCGGCGTGGGCCGCGGCGACTCCGTCGCCGTCTTCGGCTGCGGCGGCGTCGGGGACGCGGCGATCGCCGGCTCCCGGCTGGCCGGTGCGGGCACGATCATCGCCGTCGACATCGACGACAAGAAGCTCGAGTGGGCCAAGGGCATGGGCGCCACCCACACGGTCAACTCCGCCGAGACCGACCCGGTCGAGGCGATCAAGGCCCTCACCGGCGGCTTCGGGGTCGACGTGGCGATCGACGCCGTCGGGCACCCGGCGGTCTACGAGCAGGCGTTCAACGCCCGCGACCTGGCCGGCACCGTCGTCCTGGTCGGCGTGCCCAACCCGGCCTCGAAGATCGAGCTGCCGCTGCTCGAGGTCTTCGGCCGCGGCGGCGCGCTGAAGTCCTCCTGGTACGGCGACTGCCTGCCCAGCCGCGACTTCCCGATGCTCATCGACCTGTACCTGCAGGGCCGGTTCGACCTGGACGCCTTCGTCAGCGAGACGATCGGGCTGGAGGACGTCGAGGCGGCGTTCGACAAGATGCACGCCGGTGACGTGCTGCGCTCCGTGGTCGTGTTCGAGGGGGCCGAGAAGTGAGCGCCCGGATCGAGCAGGCCGTCGTCAGCGGGGTGTTCAGCCTCGACGGGCAGGACTTCGACGTCGACAACAACGTCTGGCTGGTCGGGGACGACGACGAGGTGGTCGTCATCGACGCCCCGCACGACGCCGCCCCGATCATCGAGGCGATCGCCGGGCGCCGGGTGACCGCGATCGTGCTCACCCACGGGCACAACGACCACATCACCGCGGCGGTGGCCCTGCGCGAGGCCACCGGGGCACCGATCTGGTTCAACCCCGCCGACCGAATGCTCTGGGACGTCGTCCACCCGGACACCGCACCCGACGAGGACCTGGTCGAGGGCACCCGCCTCACCGTGGCGGGTGTGCAGCTGCACGCGCTGCACACCCCCGGGCACTCCCCGGGGAGCACCTGCCTGCACGCCCCCGACCTGGCCACCGTCTTCACCGGGGACACGCTGTTCTGCGGTGGTCCCGGAGCCACCGGCCGGTCGTTCAGCGACAAGCCGACGATCCTGCGGTCGATCAACGACCGGCTGATGACGCTGCACGGTGACACGGTGGTAAAGACCGGTCACGGCGACGACACCACGGTCAACGCCGAGCTGGGCAACATCGCCTGAGCGAGCGCGGTCGCCCTCCCCCGAGTGAGCGGTCCCACCCGGGGGAGGGCGGCTCAGCCGGTACGCTCGCACCCGTGCCTCGCGGTGACGGACGGCTGACGCACGACCTCGACCCCCATGACCCTGGTCCCCAGGACGCCTGTGGCGTCTTCGGGGTCTGGGCCCCGGGGGAAGAGGTCGCGAAGCTGACCTATTTCGGCCTGTACGCCCTCCAGCACCGCGGTCAGGAGGCGGCCGGCATCGCGGTGTCCGACGGCTCCTCCGTCGTGGTCTACAAGGACCTCGGCCTGGTCAGCCAGGTGTTCGACGAGCCGACGCTGGGCAGCCTGCGCGGCCACATCGCCGTCGGCCACGCCCGGTACTCCACCACCGGGGCCTCCACCTGGGAGAACGCCCAGCCGACCTTCCGCACCACCGGTGCCGGCACCGGACTGGCGCTGTGCCACAACGGCAACCTGGTGAACACCGCCGAGCTCGCCAGCGCCGCGGCCGACGAGGGTGTGGCCGGGGCGTTCGTCGCCACCAACGACTCCGACCTGGTCACCTCGCTGATCGCGGCCAAGCCCGACATGTCGGTCGAGGCGGCGGCGATGGAGGTGCTCCCGCGCCTGCGGGGGGCGTTCAGCTTCACCTTCATGGACGAGGACACCCTCTACGCCGCGCGTGACCCGCAGGGCGTGCGGCCGCTGGTCCTCGGCCGGCTGGAGCGGGGCTGGGTCGTCGCCAGCGAGACGGCGGCGCTGGACATCTGCGGCGCCTCGTTCGTCCGCGAGGTCGAGCCCGGTGAGCTGATCGCCATCGACGAGGACGGGCTGCGCAGCCAGCACTTCGCCGTCGCCGACCCCAAGGGCTGCGTCTTCGAGTACGTCTACCTCGCCCGGCCGGACACCACGATCTCCGGCCGCGGCGTGCACGCGGCCCGGGTGGAGATCGGCCGCCGGCTGGCCAAGGAGCACCCGGTCGAGGCCGACCTGGTCATCCCGGTGCCCGAGTCGGGCACGCCGGCCGCGGTCGGCTACGCCGAGGCCTCCGGGATCCCCTACGGCCTGGGCCTGGTCAAGAACTCCTACGTCGGGCGCACGTTCATCCAGCCCAGCCAGACGATCCGGCAGCTGGGCATCCGGCTGAAGCTCAACCCGCTGCGCGACGTCATCCGCGGCAAGCGCCTGGTGGTCGTCGACGACTCGATCGTGCGCGGCAACACCCAGCGGGCGCTGATCCGGATGCTCCGGGAAGCCGGTGCCCTCGAGGTGCACGTCCGGATCGCCTCACCCCCGGTGAAGTGGCCGTGCTTCTACGGCATCGACTTCGCCAGCCGGGCCGAGCTGGTCGCGAACGGGCTGGACGTCGACGGCGTCCGGGCCTCGATCAACGCCGACTCGCTGGGCTACGTCTCCGAGCAGGGGCTGATCGCGGCCACGGAGCAGCCGGCCAACCGGCTGTGCACGGCCTGCTTCACCGGCGAGTACCCGATCGCGCTGGGCCAGCCGGAGGTGCTGGGCAAGCACCTCCTCGAGGGCATCGGCCGCCGGGCGCTGACCGAGGAGGCCTCCGCGGTCACCGGGTGGACCGGCCAGCAGGCCGGCAGCCCGACGGTCCCCGGTGGGGCCGACGAGGCGCTGAGCCGGCCGTGACGACCCACGAGGGCGAGCTGACCTACGCCGCCTCCGGCGTGGACATCGACGCCGGCGAACGGGCCGTCACCCTGATGCGGGCGGCGGTGGAGAAGACCAACCGCCCGGAGGTCGTCGGTGGGCTGGGCGGGTTCGCCGGGCTGTTCGCCCTGGACACCGCCAAGTACCGCAAGCCGCTGCTCGCCTCCTCGACCGATGGCGTGGGCACCAAGATCGCGTTGGCCCGGGCGCTGGACCGGCACGACACCGTCGGGATCGACCTGGTCGCCATGGTCGTCGACGACCTGGTCGCCTGCGGGGCGGAGCCGCTGTTCCTGCAGGACTACGTCGCCTGCGGTCGGGTCGTGCCGGAGCGGATCGCCGCCATCGTCACCGGGATCGCCGAGGGGTGCACGCAGGCCGGTGCCGCACTGGTGGGTGGGGAGACCGCCGAGCACGGCGACCTGATGGGCGCGGACGACTACGACCTGGCCGCCACCGCGGTCGGGGTCGTGGAGGCCGACGCCGTCCTCGGGCCGGAGCGGGTGCGCCCCGGTGACCTCATCGTCGCCATGGCCTCCTCCGGGCTGCACTCCAACGGCTACTCGCTGGTGCGCCGGGTCGTCGACCGGGCCGGGTTGGACCTGACCGGCACCCCGGCCGGCCTGGGGCGTCCCCTCGGGGACGAACTGCTCGAGCCCACCCGCATCTACGCCCGCGACTGCCTGGCGCTGGTCGAGCAGCTGGGCGTGGAGACGGTGCACGCCTTCGCCCACATCACCGGGGGCGGGCTGGCCGGCAACACCGTCCGTGTCGTCCCGGCCGGGCTGGAGGCGGTGCTGGACCGGAGCACCTGGGCGCTGCCCGCGGTCGTCCGGTTGCTGGAGGAGCACGGCGTGCCGCGCGCGGAGTCCGAGCGGGCGTTCAACTGCGGCGTCGGCATGGTGGCCGCGGTCGCCCCCGAGCACGCGGACCGGGCGGTCGAACTGCTCCTCGCCCGGGGCGTCCCGGCCTGGGTGGCCGGCACGGTCGGAGCACACGGCGGAGAGGCCTCGGCCCGGCTGGTCGGCTCCTACCGCTGAGCCGGCCACCGGCCGGTCACCGTGGAGCCGGCCGGCCCAGGACCCACGACAGCCCGGCCCAGGACCCACGACAGCCCGGCCCAGGACGCACGACAGCACCGCTTCTCCCGGAGGAGAAGCGGTGCTGCCCTGTCTCAGGGGCTGGGTCGCGGACTCAGCGGGTCAACGACTGGCAGCCCAGTCGTCGTCCTCGTCGTCCTGCGACCAGCTCCCGACGTGCGTGTCGTCCTCGTCGTCGTCCTTCGGCCCCCGGGAGGGGAACGACGACGGCTGTCCAGCCAGTTCTCGCTGGAGGGCAGTGAGGTCGGTGTTGGGTGAGCTGTACTTGAGCTCACGGGCCACGCGTGTCTGCTTGGCCTTCGCTCGGCCGCGCCCCATGGCTCGACCCCCTCGTGACGGAGTGCGGGTCGTCTCCAGCACTGGGCTGGACGGCCCGTGTGGCGACCCCGACTGAGTGACTGTGTCCTTGGCCGAGCTTACGACACGGATCGGTCACGGGCACGCAGCGCACCCCCCAGCCCCCTCATCCGAGGCTGGATGTGACCGGGGTCTCACCCGATCCGGCCGCCCCGGCCCCCTCGCAGGGGCCCGCCGCGAGGTACGAGCGGTGGGGGGCGAGGGGGTCCTTCAGCAGCGGGGCAGTCGGATGGTCGCCAGCCGCCCCACCGAGCTCATCCGCTCCTCGGCGAGCCGATCGGCGGCCACGGCCGGGGAGACGCCCTCGGCGTCGGCCGCGGCGAACACCCGCAGCGCGACGTCGAAGATCGAGGTGGCCTTGGACTCGGCACGGGCGAAGGAGAACCCGTGTCGCTCGTCCTCGACCTGGATCACGCCACCGGCGTTCACCAGGTAGTCGGGCGCGTAGAGGACGCCCCGGGCGCGCAGCAGCTCGGCGGTGCCCTCGTGGGCCAGCTGGTTGTTCGCCCCGCCACAGACGATCTGGGCGGGCAGGGCGGCCACGGTCTCGTCGTCCAGGGCGCCACCGAGGGCGCAGGGGGCGTAGACGTCGTGCGGCGTGCGCACCAGGGCGGCGGTGTCGGCAACGGCGGAGACCTGCGGGTGTCGGGCCCGGACCCGGGCGACCGCGGCCGGGTCGACGTCGGTGACCACGACGGACGCGCCGTCGGCGACCAGCCGGTCGACCAGCCAGCTGCCGACCTTGCCCACGCCGGCCACGGCGACGGTGCGCCCGGCCAGGGTCGGGGCGCCCCAGCGGTGCTGGGCCGCGGCCCGCATGCCCTGGAAGACCCCGAAGGCGGTGAGCACCGAGGAGTCGCCGCAGCCGCCGAAGGCCTCGGACCGGCCGTGCGCGAAGCGGGTCTCCCGGGCGACGACGTCGAGGTCGGCGTTGTAGGTGCCGACGTCGCAGGCGGTGAGGTAACGCCCGCCGAGGCTCTCGACGAAGCGGCCGTAGGCGCGCAGCAGGGCCTCGGTCTTGTCGGTGCGCGGGTCGCCGATGATCACCGCCTTGCCGCCGCCCAGGTCGAGGCCGGCCAGGCTGTTCTTGTAGGCCATCGCCTTCGACAGCGCCAGCGCGTCGGCCACCGCGGCCTCCTCGGAGGCGTAGGGGAAGAACCGGGTGCCGCCGAGCGCCGGCCCGAGCGCGGTGGAGTACACCGCGATCACCGCGCGCAGCCCCGACCCGGGGTCGGAGCAGAAGACGACCTGTTCGTGCCCGGAGCCCATCACGTCCACGACCGGCAGCCTAGGCAGCGGCGGGTCACTGCGCCTGCCTCCGTCCGCCTCCGGGCGGGGCGCCGGGTGGCGGGCGACGGCAACGACCGGGTCTCGGTGTGGAGGTCCGTGCCGTGTCCGGTCTCCCGGGCGGGCATGATCGGGGGCTGACGACAGGCGCCGGCCGATCCCGGTGCCGCACACTCCTCCGGGTGGGCCGAGTCGAGGCCCGACCGGCGGAGGACATCAGCGGGGCATCGCTGCGCCGCCACACAGGAGGACACGCACACGATGGCTCGACCCAAGCGGCTGCTCGCACTCGCCCTGGCGGCACCCCTGTTGCTGAGCGCCTGCTCCACGGAGAACTCCGGCGGGGGCGACGAGGGCGGGGACAGCGGCGGTGCGACCGCCTCCGGCGACCTCGAGTTCGCCGTCGTCACCCACGGGTCGGCCGGTGACGCCTTCTGGGACGTGGTGCAGAACGGCGCCGAGGCGGCCGGCGAGGACCTGGGCGTGGGCGTCGACTACCAGAGCGACGGTGACCCGCAGCGCCAGTCCCAGCTGATCGAGGCCGCGGTGAACCAGGACGTCGACGGGATCGTCGTCTCGATGGCGAACCCGGACGCGCTCGAGGACTCGATCGGGGCCGCGGCGGACGCCGGCATCCCGGTCATCACGATCAACTCCGGGGGAGACCGGTCGGCCGAGTTCGGTGCCATCGGGCACGTCGGCCAGGACGAGACGATCGCGGGCATCGGTGCCGGGCAGCGACTGGCCGCCGACGGGGCGCAGAACGTGCTCTGCGTGGTGCACGAGCCCGGCAACATCGGCCTGGAACAGCGCTGCGCCGGTGCCTCGCAGGGGCTGGGCACCGACGTCCGGCTGCTCCAGGTGGACATCAACGACCTGCAGTCCGCCCAGTCGACGATCACCTCGCAGCTGCAGAGCGACCCCTCGATCGACGCGGTGCTCACGCTCAACTCCGCCGTGGCCCCGGTGGCGGCGTCCGCCGCCGCCGACGCCGGGTCCGACGCCGAGATCGCCACGTTCGACCTGAACGGCGACGTCATCGCCGCGATCCAGGACGGCACGATCTCCTTCGCCGTCGACCAGCAGCAGTACGAGCAGGGCTACCTGCCGATCGTGATGCTCAAGCTGTACGCGGAGAACCTCAACACCGTCGGCGGCGGCCAGGCCGTGCTGACCGGGCCGGGGATCGTCGACGCCGAGAACGTCGACGAGATCGCGGACCTCGCCTCGGCGGGGACCCGCTGAGCGCGACCCGGGAGGCGCCCGTCGACGGGCCGGCGCGCGCCGACGAACGCGTCGCCCGGGTCAGCCCGTGGCGGCGGCTGCTGGTCAAGCCCGAGCTCGGGTCGCTGATCGGTGCCGTCGTCATCCTGGGGTTCTTCTCCGCCCAGTCCGACGTCTTCCGGTCGCTGGCCGGGGTGGCCAACTGGCTGGACGTCGCCTCGGTGCTGGGGATCATGGCGGTCGCCGTCGCGCTGCTCATGATCGGCGGGCACTTCGACCTCTCCGCCGGGGTGATGACCGGCACCACCGCGCTGACCGTGGCCGTCGTGGCGGTGGAGCTGCAGCAGAACATCTGGGTGGCGATCGCCGCGGCGCTGGTGCTGGCCCTGGGGATCGGCGCCTTCAACGGCTGGCTGGTCACCCGCACCGGCCTGCCCAGCTTCATCATCACGCTGGGCACCTTCCTGATGCTGCAGGGCCTCAACCTGGGGCTCACCAAGGCGTTCACCGGCACGGTCCAGGTGCGTGGGCTGGCCGATGCCCCCGGCTACCACTCGGCCGAGCTCGTGCTGGCGTCCACGGTGGAGGTCTTCGGCCAGCCGTTCCGGATCGCCGTCCTCTGGTGGCTGCTGGTCACGGCGCTGGCCGCCTGGGTGCTCCTGCGCACCCGGTTCGGCAACTGGGTCTTCGCCACCGGCGGTGACGAGGTCGCCAGCCGCAACGTCGGGGTCCCGGCGCGGCGGACGACGATCGTGCTGTTCATGACCACCGCGACCGCCGCGTGGCTGGTCGGCTCGATCACCGCCGTCCGGCTCACCTCCGTGCAGGCCAACACCGGCACCGGCCAGGAGCTGATCTACATCGTCGCGGCGGTGATCGGCGGCTGCCTGCTCACCGGCGGGTACGGCTCGGCCGTCGGCGCGGCCCTGGGCGCGCTGATCTTCGGCATGACCCAGCAGGGGATCGTCTACCTGAACTGGGACGCCGACTGGTTCTACTTCTTCCTCGGGGCCATGTTGCTGCTCGCGGTGCTGACCAACCGGCTGGTCCGGCGCTACGCCGAGGCGGCTCCGCGATGAGCGCCGCAGCCGACCGGCCGGCCGTACCCGGGGACGCCCCGCTGCTGGAGCTGCGCGGCATCGGCAAGGACTTCGGCTCGGTCATCGCGCTCGACGGCATCTCCACCAGCGTGCGCGCCGGGCAGGTCACCTGCGTGCTGGGGGACAACGGGGCGGGCAAGTCGACGCTGATCAAGGTGCTCTCCGGGGTGCACCGGCCGACCCGGGGACAGCTGCTGCTGGACGGTGAGCCGGTCGACTTCGACGCGCCGCGCGGGGCGCTGGACGCCGGCATCGCCACGGTCTACCAGGACCTGGCGATGATCCCGCTGATGTCGATCTGGCGGAACTTCTTCCTCGGCTCGGAGCCGACGACCGGATGGGGCCCGTTCCGCCGGTTCGACCGGGCGACGGCCAAGGACGTCACCCGGCGCGAGCTGGCCGCGATGGGCATCGACATCCGCGACGCCGACCAGCCGGTCGGCACGCTCTCCGGCGGCGAGCGGCAGTCGGTGGCGATCGCCCGTGCGGTGCACTTCGGGGCCCGGGTGCTGATCCTGGACGAGCCGACGTCGGCGCTGGGCGTCAAGCAGGCCGCCGTGGTGCTGCGCTACATCGCCCAGGCGCGCGACCAGGGGCTCGGCGTCGTCTTCATCACCCACAACCCGCACCATGCGCACCCGGTGGGCGACCGCTTCCTGCTGCTCAACCGCGGCCGCAGCCTGGGCGACTTCGCCAAGGCCGAGGTGACCCGGGAGCAGCTGACCGACATGATGGCCGGGGGTGACGAGCTCAGCCGGCTCGCCGAGGAGCTGGGGCGGCCGGGCGCACCCTGACCTGCCGGGTCGACATGGGCACAGGGGGACCGGGTGCGGCGGTGACCGAGCTGTTTGAGACGGACGCGCCGTCGCTGCGCGTGTTGCATCTGTGACTGGTGGTGTGACTGGGACGCTCGCTGAGCCCACCCGTCCATCCCTCTTCCCCAGGGAGCGACCATGACGCAGCACGTGCGCCGCCCGGCCACGGCGGCCGTCCGCCGGGTCCGCGCCGGACGCCGCCGGCCGTCCCGACTGCTGGCCGGTGCGCTCACCGCAGCCGTCGCGGCCGTGCTGGTCGGGGCCGGCGGCGGCATCGCGCGGGCCGAGCCGGTGAACCCCAGTGACGAGCAGCTGACCGGTGCGCAGTCGGCGCAGGACGCGGCCGCGGCCGAGGTCGGCCGGATCGCCGCACAGGTGGCCGCCGCCGAGGCGCAGCTGGAGCAGGTCCAGGTGCTGGCCGAGGCCGCCGGCACCGTCTACCTGGCGGCGGAGGAGGCCCGGGTGCAGGCCGAGGCCGCAGCCGCACGGACGGCGCAGGACCTGCAGGCCGCGGCCGACGCCGTCGCCGCCGCCCAGGCGCGGATCGCCGAGTTCTCCCGGGACACCTACAAGAACGGTGGCGAGCTCACCAGCGAGATGGCGCTGCTGGACGTCGGCGGGCCGGCCGAGCTGGTACAGAAGGCCGCGATGCTGTCCTACGTCGGCGATCACCAGGTCGACGTCCTGGGGGCGATGGAGGCGGCCCGGGTGGTGCAGGCCCAGGCCGACGCGGCCGCGCGGGCGGCCCGGGACGAGAAGGTGGCGGCCGAGGTGGCGGCCGAGGCGGCCCGGGTGGAGGCCGAGCGGCAGCTGGCCAACCAGCAGTCGGTGTACACCCAGGTGACCGCGGACAAGGCGGCGCTGGACCAGCAGCTGCAGGACGCCCAGGTGCAGCTGCTGACCCTGCAGGGAGCCCGGAACGCCTACCAGGTCTGGCAGGAGCAGAAGGCGGCCGAGGAGGCCGCTGCCCGGCTGGCCGAGGAGCAGGCCCGCGCCCAGGCGCTCGCCGACGACCGGCAGGCCCTCGTGGCGGACGCCGACACCGCCGGCTCCGGCTACGCCCGGCCGACCGTCGGCATCACCAGCAGCTGCTACGGCTCACGCTGGGGGGTCACCCACTTCGGCGTCGACATCGGCGCGCCGATCGGCACGCCGGTGCGGGCTGCGACGGCCGGGGTCGTCCAGCGGGCGGGGCCGGCGACCGGCTTCGGGCTGGCGGTCTACCTCCGCGGCGACGACGGTGCGATCACCGTGTACGGCCACGTCAACCGGTTCTTCGTCCGCGCCGGGGAGCGGGTCGCGGCCGGTGAGCAGATCGCCGAGGTGGGCAACCGGGGTCAGTCGACCGGGCCGCACCTGCACTTCGAGGTCCACCCCGGCGGGGCGATGCACAGTGGCCAGGTCGACCCGGTGCCGTGGTTGCGGGCCCGCGGCATCACGATCCGGGGCTGCGGCTGAGCCCTGGGCGACGACCCTGCAGCCGACCGCGGCCCGGCACCCTGGGGAGGGGGTCGGGCCGCGGTGCGTCGGGGGTCAGGCGTTGTCGCAGTTCTCCGTGATCCAGGCGTCCAGCCGGGTCTGGGACTCGGTCGCCTGCGCCTCGATCTCGGCGAGCGACTGCTCCGCGCTGGCCAGGCCCTCCGGGGTGGTCAGGTCGACGCTGCCGATGGTCTCCCGGATGCCGACGAACGTGTCGACCAGGACGTCCCAGTCGGCGCTGATCTCGGCCGGCGGGTCCAGCTGTTCCAGCTCGGCGATGCTCTGGTCGAGCAGCTCCTCCTGGGTCAGCTCGGCTGCGTCGGGGGCGGTGAGCACGGCCTCGGCCTCGGTGCAGAACGCCTGCACCTCCTCCTCGGAGGTGGTGGCCGGACTGGCGGCGCTGCTGCTCGGGCTGCTGGCGGTCGACGCGGCGTCGGGTTGCTCGTCGTCGCTGCCGCACGCGGACAGGAGGACGACGGCCACGGTGGCGAGACCGGCGCGGAAGGGGGTGGCGAGTGCGCGCATGGCCTCGACGGTATCCGCTGCCGGCGGAGGGCACCGGCGCCCGCCGGGCCGGTTACGGTGCTCCGCGTGACCGCCCCCGTCGACCCGCGGACCAGCTGGGCGCTGCCCGCGCCCGGGGAGATGGCCCCGGTCGCGGACCCGGAGCCGCTGGTCACGCGGGTGCTGGCACCGAACCCCTCGCCGATGACGCTGGACGGCACGAACACCCACCTGGTGGGCGAGCCGGGCTCGGGTCAGGCCGTCGTCGTCGACCCCGGGCCGGACGACGCCGGGCACCTGGCCGCCGTCGAGGCCGCGCTGGCCGCACGCGACGCCCGGGTGGTGGCCGTGCTGGTCACCCACCACCACGCCGACCACGCCGAGGCGGCGCTGCCCTGGGGTCGGCACTTCGGTGCACCGGTCGCCGCCGCCACGCCCGAGGTCGCCGGCCGGGGCGGTCGGCTGCTCCGGGCGGGGGAGCGGTTGGAGCTGGCGGGCACGACGCTGGACGTCGTCCCGACGCCCGGGCACACCGCCGACCACCTGGCCTTCCGGCTGGCCTCCGGGGCCGTGCTGGTCGGCGACCACGTGCTCGGCCGGGGCACCTCCGTGGTCACCCACCCCGAGGGTGACGTGCTCGCCTACCTCGAGTCGCTGCGGCGGGTGCACGACCTGGGGCCCTCGGCGCTGTACTGCGGCCACGGGCCCGAGCTGACCGCCGATCCGGGGGCGGTGCTGCGGTTCTACCTGGCGCACCGGGCGTACCGGGAGCAGCAGCTGCTCGACGCCCTCGCGGCCGGCGCCCGGACGGTCCAGGAGCTGGTCGCCGTCGTCTACGCGGCCGTGCCGAGGGCCGTCTGGGCGGCCGCCGCCCAGTCGACCCGGGCCACGCTGGCCAAGCTGGCCGCCGAGGGCCGGGTGGAGCTCGCCGCTGACCGGGTGCGGCCGGCCTGACCGGCCGCCGTCCTACTGTTCCGGGGGTGGAGCCGGCCGAGGAGTGGGACGTCGTGGTCGTCGGCGCCGGGTCGTCGGGCTGCGCGCTGGCGGCGCGGCTGGTCGACGCCGGACGGCGGGTGCTGGTCCTGGAGGCCGGCGCCGACCACCCGCGGCCGGAGGACTTCCCGGCGACGATCCGGGACGCCGCGACGATGGGGGCCGCGACGCCCGGCCACCCCGCGAACTGGGAGCTCACCGGTGAGCTCACCGACGACCTGCGCTGGCCGGTGCCGCGGGGCCGGGTGCTGGGCGGGTCCAGCTCGCTGAACGGCACCTACTTCATCCGGGCCACCCGCGCCGACCTGGACGGCTGGGCCGCCGCGGGCAACGACCTGTGGTCGGCCGACGCGCTGCGCCCGGCCTTCGCCCGGTGCGAGAGCGACGCCGACTACGGCGACCGGCCCGGGCACGGCTCGACCGGCCCGCTGCCGGTCACCCGGGTGCACGAGCCGCACCCCGTCACCGATGCCTTCGCCGGCGCCTGTGCCGCGCTGGGCTTCCCGGCCGAGCCGGACAAGAACGCCGACGGCCCGCCCGGGCACGGCCCGGTGCCGTTCACCGTCGCCGACGGCGTGCGGGTCAACACCGCGATGGCCTACCTCTCCCCGCGCCGGGGGCAGCCCGGGCTGACCGTGCGGGGCGGGGTGCGGGCGACCCGGGTGCTGGTGGAGCACGGTCGGGCGGTGGGCGTGCAGACCGACCGCGGCCCGGTGCGCGCTGCGGAGGTCGTGCTCTCGGCCGGCGCCGTCGGCTCCCCGCACCTGCTCCTGCTGTCCGGGATCGGCCCCGCCGACCACCTGCGGGCCGCCGGCGTCGCCGTCGTCGCCGACGTGCCCGGGGTGGGCCAGGGGTTCAGCGACCACCCCGACGTCTACGTGACCTACCGGCCGTCCCGGCGCACCCCGATGCCCCGCGGGATGCTCCCGCTGGCGACCGCGCTCAACACCGCCGACCACCTCGAGGTCATGCCCTGGCTCAAGCCGTTCCGGCAGGTGATGCTGTCGCGGTCGTCGGGTTCGGCGCTGTCCGGCGTCGCCGAGGTGCTGCGCCGGCCCGCGGCGACGCTGCGGGCGCTGCGGGGGGCCTCCGTGCCCCGGCTGCTGGACTCCGCGCGCCGGCGGGACGACCTCTACCTCGCCGTCGCGCTGCAGCAGGAGGAGAGCCGCGGCCGGATCAGCCTGACCACCGCCGACCCGCTGGTGCAGCCACGGATCCAGTACCGCTACCTGACCGAGGACGCCGACCGGCGACAGCTGCGGGCCGGCGTCCGGCTGGCCGCCGAGCTGCTGCGGACCCCGGCCTTCGCGCCGCTGGTCGCCGAGCGCACCGGCCTGCCCGACGACGTCCTGGCCGACGACCGGGAGCTGGACCGGTGGACCCGGGCGCACCTGGCGACCGCGGTGCACCTGGCCGGCAGCGCCCGGATGGGGCCGGCCGCCGACCCCGGTGCGGTGGTCGACCAGCACCTGCGGGTGCGAGGGGTGGCGGGACTGCGGGTCGTCGACACCTCGGTGATGCCGGTCGTGCCCTCCCGCGGTCCGGCGGCGACGGCCGTGGCGATCGGCGAGCGGGCCGCCGAGCTGATGACCGGCGGCGGCTGACGGACCACCCGGCCGGCTCAGCCGCCGGCGTCGCGGGCCGCGTCGGCCACGGCCAGGGACCGGTCCAGGTAGACGGCGTTGCCGGACAGCAGCCGGTGCAGCTCCCGGAACGACCGGTCCAGCACCGCGGCGGGGTCGGTGTCGGCCGGGTCCGGGTCCGGCGCCTGGCCGGCCATCTCGGCCAGCCCGACGGCCGCGTCGGCCAGCGTCGGCCACAGGTGGGCCCACTGCCAGAACTCGTAGGTGGCCGGCCCCACCAGGGCCGATGGCGGGGTGCCCAGCAGGCCGATCCCGTCGACGCCCGGCCGGCCGGGCGGCTCACCCAGCCCGAGCAGCAGCGACTGGACCCGGTGCGTGCGGGCGAACTCGGCGGCCGGCTCGGAGCCGGGGACGAGCTCGGCCACCAGCCCCCGCGTGATGAGCGCGTCGAGCACGAGATCGCAGTCGGGGACCCCGGCCTCCTCGGCTGCCTGGCGGACCGCGGTGCGGGTCCACGGCACGCCGTCCTGCACCCGGCTGGGCACCCCGTGCGTCAGCGTCCACACGTCGGCGGTGGTCTGGTCGCCCAGCAGCGGGCTGTCCCAGCCCAGTCGCACCACCCAGTAGCTCGGCGGCTCCCCGCGGTGCTGGTGGAAGGCGCCCATGGGGTGGCCGACGGGGAAGACGAGCGCCTCCTCCGCGGGGGGCACCGGGTCGGCGGTGGCCATCAGCTCACCGCCCAGGTGTCCAGGTGGACGGCGTTGGGGGTGAGGAGCCGGTGCAGGTCCTCCAGCAGCGAGGTGAGCAGCGCGTCCGGGTCGGTGGCAAAGGGGTCGGTGATGCCCACCCGTGCGGCGGTGGCCGCGGCGCCCTCGCAGGCCCGCCACAGGCTGGTCTCCATGTGCGCCCACTCGAACAGGTCGTAGGCGGCGGCCGACAGCACGGCGAGCGGACGGCCGGGCAACCCGACCGCGTAGGCGTCCGGCGCGGCGGCGCTGTTCCCGAGCCCCAGCACCAGGGGCACCATCCGGACCCGGCGGGCCAGGTCGCGGGCCGAGTCGGTGCCCGGCGCGGCGAGGGCGACCAGCCCCTGCTCCTGCAGTCGGGCCAGCCGCTGCGCGCAGTCGGGCAGGCCCACCGCCTCGGCCTGCGCGGCCAGTGCGTCGGGGGTCCACGGGCGCGGCTGGTGGTCGGCCGGCCCGTGCGCCATCGCCCAGACCCCGAACTCGGCCGAGGTGAGGCTGTGCAGGGCCGCGCCGACCCGGACGTCGAACTGGTCCACGACCGCGCGGACACCGATCAGCTGACCGATCGGGTAGACCTGCAGCGCGGGCGAGTCGCTGGTCATCGCGGCGAGCCTAGCCGGGGCCGGAACTCCTGCGCCGGACCGCCGCGGGGCAGCCCGGCCCGGCCGAGGTCGCGGCGTGGGTCAGGCGTGGGTCAGCTCAGCGGACCGCGCGGATCTGGGTGCTCGTGGTCGAGAGCGGGGCCCACGGGTCGGGGTGCGGCTGCCCGGCGTCGCTCACCCAGCCCGGTGCGCGGGTGCCCGTGGTGCTGCCCCGGGTGGCCGGGCGGGCACTGAGGTGCACGATCAGGGAGAGCAGGACGAACAGCCCCACGAGCACGCCGGCGATGGTCAGGAGCGTCGAGAGCATGCTGGAGAAGTTAGTGGTGGGGACTGGTCCGTGTCCGGCGTTGCGCTGGGCAGAAGTAGCCGAAGTCGATCACCCGATGCGGGAAGTCTGACAGTTGACGTCGACTTGTCGACCCGAGGTGGACGATCCGCCTCAGCAGATTCTGCCAGTGCACGCCAGCCCGCGACAGCCCGGCCCAGCGTCCCAGACCGTCACTCCCACCACCAAAATGGCCATTTTGGTGGTGGGGGGAGTGAGCCGGACGGGGGGCGGCTTCAGGTGTCGAGGGGGAGGCCGGTGTAGTTCTCGGCCAGCTCGCGGGCCGCGGCCTCCGACGAGCAGACCCGGCGGAGCTGGGACAGCTGCAGCTCGGCGTCGAAGTCGTCGCCCGCGCGGTGCAGCATGGAGGTCATCCACCAGGAGAAGTGGGTGCAGCGCCAGACCCGGGCGAGCGCCCGGTCGGAGTAGCTGTCGACCAGGTCGGTCTGCTCCTCGGCCAGCAGGCGGACCAGCGCGGTGGCGAGCAGGGTGACGTCGGCGACCGCGAGGTTGAGGCCCTTGGCCCCGGTCGGCGGGACGATGTGTGCGGCGTCGCCGGCCAGGAAGAGCCGGCCGCGGCGCATCGGCGCGCTGACGAAGGAGCGCATCGGCAGGATCGACTTCTCGGTGACCGGGCCGGTCTCCAGCTCCCAGCCGTCGAGGGCGAAGCGGGTGGACAGCCCGTCCCAGATCCGGTCGTCGGACCAGTCCTCGATCTTCTCGTCCGGGTCGACCTGCAGGTACAGCCGCGACACCGATGGCGAGCGCATCGACAGCAGCGCGAAGCCGTCGGGGTGCCAGGCGTAGACCAGCTCCTCCTCCGACGGGGCGACGTCGGCCAGGATGCCCAGCCAGGCGTAGGGGTAGGTGCGCTCCCACAGCCGGCCCGAGGTGCCGGCGGTGACGACCGGGCGGGAGACGCCGTGGAAGCCGTCGGTGCCGGCGATGGCGTCGCACTCGAGCACCTGGGGCACGCCGTCGGCGTCGGTGAACCGGATCCGCGGGTGGTCGGTGTCGACGTCCTCGGGGGTCACGTCGGAGACCTCGAACAGCAGCGGCGGGCCGCCGGCGAGCTGGGCGGAGATGAGGTCCTTGGTCACCTCGGTCTGGCCGTAGACCCAGACCTTGCGCCCGCACAGCTCGGGGAAGTCCAGGTGGTGCCGGGTGCCCGGGTACTGCAGGAAGATGCCGTCGTGCGGCAGGCCCTCGCGCTGCAGCCGGTCGCCCATGCCGGCGTCGATCAGCGTGGAGACGGTGTGCTGCTCCAGGATGCCGGCGCGGATCCGGGCCTCGACGTAGTCGCGGGAGCGGTTCTCCAGGACGACGGTGTCGATGCCCTGCAGCTGCAGGAGGCGGGACAGCAGCAGTCCCGCCGGGCCGGCTCCGATGATCCCCACCTGGGTGCGCATCGGCCGAGTGTGACCCGGGCCGCCGACCGCGGGCGACCCCTCCCTCCCGCTGGACGGAAGGATCAACGGAACTGCTCGGTGCGCGCCAGGGCCCGGCCGATGCCCCGGGCCGCCACCTGCAGCACCGGGGCGAGCCGGGCCACGTCGCGGCGGTGGGCCGGGACGACGATGCCCAGCGCAGCGACCACCACCGGCCCGGACAGCCGCTCGACGGTCACCGGGACGGCCACAGAGGCCGCGCCCAGGCTCATCTCCTCTGCGGTCCGGGCCCAGCCGCGGCGGCGCACCTCGGCGAGCTCCCGGCTCAGCAGCCCGGCGTCGACGACGGTGTGCCGGGTCTCCCGGGTCGGCTGCCGGAGCACCTGCTCCAGGACGTCGTCCGGCGCGGAGGCGAGCAGCACCTTGCCCACCCCGGTGGCGTGCAGCGGCAGCCGGCTGCCGACCTGGCTGACCACCGGCACCGACTCGCGGCCGGAGATCCGCTCGACGTAGAGCGCCTTGGTGCCCTCGCGGACCGCCAGGTGCACGGTGTCGCGGGTGGCGGTGTGCACGTCGAGCAGGAAGGGGGAGGCGACCTGGCGCAGTTCCAGGTCGACCGGGGCGAGCAGCCCGAGGTCCCAGAGCTTGCGGCCGACCTCGTAGCGGCCGTCGCTGCGCCGGACCAGGGCGCCCCAGGCGGCGAGTTCGGCCAGCAGCCGGTGGGTGGTGGTCAACGGGGTGCCCGAGCGCTCGGCGACCTCGGAGAGGCTGAGCCGGGGATGGGCGGCGTCGAAGGCGTCCAGGACGCCGAGCGCCCGCGAGGTCACCGATCGACCGGTTGCGGCAGCACCACCGGCCACGTCGTCCCACCTTCTGCTCAGCGGAAGCAGTTGCTTCCGGCAGCGTACTGCCGGGCCGTACGGTCCGGGCATGACCGGGACCACATCTCGCGAGCCGCGACCGGCGTCGGACAGTGCGCTGGTGCTGCCCCGCTACCTCCGGGAGCCCGCCGAACGGCGCACCCCGGTGGCCTACCCCGGCTACAAGAGCACGGCGTCCCGGGCGCCGCTGCGCACCCCGGTCGACCTGCCGCACCGGCTGACCGAGATCACCGGCCCGGTGCTCGGCGAGGACATGGTCGCCGCCGCCGACGCCGACCTGACCCTGCGCGAGGGCGGCGAGGCCCAGGGCCAGCGGATCATCGTCTACGGCCGGGTGCTCGACAGCGACGGCCGCCCGGTGCCGCACGCGCTCGTGGAGATCTGGCAGGCCAACGCCGCCGGCCGCTACCGGCACGTGGTCGACAACTGGCCCGCTCCGCTGGACCCGCACTTCGACGGGCTGGGCCGGGTGGTGACCGACGACCTGGGGCGCTACGAGTTCACCACCGTCAAGCCCGGCGCCTACCCGTGGGGCAACCACCACAACGCCTGGCGGCCGGCGCACATCCACTTCAGCCTCTTCGGCCAGGCGTTCACCCAGCGACTGGTCACCCAGATGTACTTCCCGGACGACCCGCTGTTCGGGCAGGACCCGATCTTCAACTCCATGCCCACCACGGCACGGCACCGGGCGATCAGCCGGTTCGACCTGGAGCGCAGCCAGCCGAACTGGGCGTTGGCGTTCCAGTGGGACATCGTGCTGCGCGGCCGCGAGCAGACCCCCTTCGAGACCGACGACGACGGAGATGTCGCGTGAGCGCCGACCGACTGTCCCCCCTGGTGCTGGCCGCCGACGAGACCAACGACCGCCGGCAGGGGACGCCGCGACGCGGCACCGGCTTCCTGACCGAGCCCTTCCGGCTGGGCACGACCCCCAGTTCGACGGTCGGGCCGTACCTGGCGATCGGCCTGACCTGGGCCGCCGGCCCGGACGTCGTGGCCGAGGGGACGCCCGGCGCCATCTGGCTGCGCGGCCGGGTCTTCGACGGCAACGGCGACCTCGTGCCCGACGGCATGATCGAGACCTGGCAGGCCGACCCCGACGGCCGCTTCGCGCACCCGGACGACCCGCGCGGCGCCGTCACCACCCCCGGGTTCCGTGGCGTGGGGCGGTCGCACACGGTCGACGGCGGTGCCTACGCCGTCCGCACGCTCAAGCCGGGCCGGGTGCCCGACGGGGACGGCGGGCTGCAGGCGCCGCACGTCGACGTCTCGGTCTTCGCCCGCGGCCTGCTCGACCGGCTCGTCACCCGCATCTACTTCGCCGACGAGGCCGCCGCCAACACCGAGGACGCCGTGCTGCGCAGCCTGCCGGACGACGCCTCGCGCGCCACGCTGATCGCCCAGCCCAGCGAGGACGGCTACGTGCTCGACATCCACCTGCAGGGCTGCGCGGCCCAGGGCATGGACGAGACCGTCTTCTTCGCGGTGTGAGCACCGGCCACGTGGGAGCACCCGCCAGGATGGGCGCGTGATCCTCGACGCGACCTTCGCCCGCGGCCCCGTCTCGGCCGGCACCGCCGGGGATGCGTGGCTGGTGGCCCTGCTGGAGGTGGAGGGTGCGCTGGCCCGCGCCGCCGCCCGGGTCGGCCTGGTGGCCGGCACGGCCGCGGAGGAGGTCAGCCGGGTGTGCGCTGACCCGTCCGCGCTGGACCTGCCGGCGGTCTACGCCCGGGCCGGGGACGCCGGCAACCCGGTGCCCCCGCTGGTCCGGGCGCTGCAGGACGCCGTCGGGCCGCACGCCGCCCGGGCGGTGCACGTCGGCGCCACCAGCCAGGACGTCGTCGACACCGCGGCGGTGCTGCTGGCCCGGCGCGGCCTGCACCTGATCGACACCGACCTCGCCGCGGCCGCGGACACCTGCGCCCGGCTGGCCCGGGCGCACCGGGACGACGTGCTGATGGGCCGCACCCTGCTGCAGCAGGCGCTGCCGGTCACCGCCGGGCTCAAGGCCGCCACCTGGCTGGCCGGGCTGGACGGTGCCCGCGCCCGGGTCGCCGCGGTCGCCGCGGCGCTGCCGGTCCAGTACGGCGGGGCGGTCGGCACGCTGGCGGCCAGCTCGGGCTCCGGCGTCGACCTGCGCCGGGAGCTGGCCGCCGAGCTCGGGCTGGCCACCACCGAGGTGCCCTGGTTCACCGTGCGGCTGCCGATCGCCGACGTCGCGGGCGTGCTGGGTGCGGCGGCCGGGGTGGTGGCCACGATCGCGCTGGACGTCGTCCTGCTGACCCAGACCGAGGTCGCCGAGGTGGCCGAGGTGGCCGAGGGCCGCGGCGGCTCCTCGGCCATGCCGCACAAGGCCAACCCGGTGGCCGCGGTCTCCGCCCGGGCCTGCGCCCGCCGCGCCCCCGGCCTGGTCGCCACCCTCTTCGCCGCGATGGAGCAGGAGCACGAGCGCGGGGCGGGCACCTGGCACGCGGAGTGGCCGACGCTGACCGACCTGCTGGGCACGGTCGGCTCCGCGGCGTCCTGGCTGGCCGAGTGCCTGTCCTCGCTGCGGCTGGACACCGGGCGGATGGCGCAGACCGTCGCCGCAGCCGGTGATCCGCAGCTGGCCCGGGCGCTGGCCGAGGCGCTCACCCCGGCGCTGGGCGCGGGTGCGGCGCACGACGCCGCGGCCGCCGCGGTGCGGGAGGCGGCTGCGTCCGGTCGCCCGCTGGCCGACCTCGTGGCCGAGCGCACCGACGTCGACGGCGCCGCGCTGGTCGCCGACGGCACCCCGGACGTCGGGGAGGCCGGTGCCCAGGTGGACGCCGCGCTCGCCGCCCACACCATCGCGGTGCAGTCCGACCCCACCGCAGCAGTCCACGCCGCAGGAGAAGGAGGACCCGCATGACCGCCGTCGAGGTGCACGCCGTCGTCGAGGGCCCGGCCGATGGGCCGGTGCTGCTGCTGTCCAACTCGCTCGGCTCGGACCTGACGATGTGGGATCCGCAGGTGCCGGCGCTGATCGAGCGGTTCCGGGTGGTCCGCTACGACACCCGCGGCCACGGCCGCTCGCCGTCGGGTCCCGGCGACGCCACGATCGACGACCTGGCCGACGACGTCGTCGCGCTGCTGGACCGGCTGGGGGTGGCCCGGGCGCACGTCGCCGGTGTGTCGATCGGCGGGATGACCGGCCTGCGGCTGGCGGTGCGCGAGCCGCAGCGGGTGCTGACCCTGGCGGTGCTGTGCAGCTCGGCGCACACCGGCAACGCCGACAGCTGGGCCGACCGGGCGCGCACGGTGCGCGCCGAGGGCACCGGCGCGATCGCCGAGCCGGTGGTCAGCCGGTGGCTCACCCCGCCGTACGCCGCCGCCCACCCCGAGCTGGTGGCCCGGCTGCAGGCGATGATCTCGGCTGCCGACGACGAGGGCTACGCCGGCTGTTGCGCCGCGATCGCGGCGATGGACCAGCGCTCCGACCTGCACCGGATCACCGCGCCCACGCTGGTGGTCTCCGGCGCCGAGGACCAGGCGGTGCCGCCGGAGCACCAGCAGCTGATCGCCGACGGCGTCCCCGGCGCTCGGCTGCTCAGCCTCAGCCCGGCCGCGCACCTGGCCAACCTGGAACAGCCCGAGCAGGTCAGCCGGGCCCTGATCGCGCACGCCACCGGAGGCACGCCGTGACCGAACCGCTGGAGACCGGACCGCTGGAGACCGACGAGCAGCGGCGGGCGGCCGGCATGCGGGTGCGCCGGGAGGTGCTCGGCGACGCCCACGTGGACCGGGCGGTCGCCCAGGTCACCCCGTTCACCGCCGACTTCCAGGACTTCATCACCCGGGTCGCGTGGGGTGACCTGTGGCAGCGGCCGGGCCTGGCGCGCCGGGAGCGCAGCATGCTGACCCTGGCGATCACCGCGTCGCTGCGGCACTGGGACGAGTTCGCGCTGCACGTGAAGGCGGCGGTGCACAACGGGCTGACCGACGAGGAGATCGCCGAGGTGTGCCTGCACACCGCGGTCTACGCCGGGGTGCCGGCGGCCAACCACGCGCTGGCCGTCGCCAAGCCGATCCTCGCCGAGCTCCGCGCCCAGGGCTGAGGCGCCCAGGGCTGACGCCCCGGGGGGGGTCAGCCGGCGGGGACGGTGACCGGCACGCTCGCCCGGCCGGTGCCCAGGTCGACCGAGGCGCCGTCGGGGAAGCTCGCGGAGCCGGCGACGACGAGCGTCCCCTCGGTGAACCCGGCCGGCACGTCGAACGCGGTGATCACCCGCGTCGGGGAGTCGTCCAGGTCCAGCGCCGGAAGCGTGGTCCCGTCCGGCAGGCGCAGCGACAGCAGTCCGGTCGGCACCGCACCGGGCGCGGCGTCCGGCAGGGCCATCGTCACGTCGAGCAGCAGCAGGGCGCGGCTCGGGTCGGCCGGCCGCTCGTCCTGGACGAACCACTCGAGCCGGCCGCCGCCGACCGCGATCGTGACCGGCAGGGACGCGGAGACCCGGCCGGGCGCGCTCAGCGTCGCCGACAGCTGCCGGACGGCGTCCACGTCGGCCTCCCGGGAGGTGCGCGCCAGCACCTGCAGGTTGCCCGGGTCGGGGGCGCCGGTGAGCAGCGACAGCCGTTGCTCCACCCCGGCGTCGACGACCACGAGGTCGGCGACGGCGGCGTCCGCGGGCACCGACAGCAGCGCCTCGACGGTGGCGCCCGGGGCGGTCAGCGCCGGGGCGACGACGACCGGCTCCCGGCCGGGGACCTGGTAGCTGATCGCGGGCGGGGTGGGGGAGCGGCCCTCGCCCTGCTCGACCAGGTACCGCACGGCGAGGAACTCCTCACCCTCGGCCGGGCGACGGGCGTCGTCCCCGGTGCCCACCCGGTCGGGCCGGGCCAGGCCGGTCACCGTCACCGCCGCGGCGGGACCGGAGAGCCGGGCCGGGCCGGCCGGCTCGGTCCAGGTGACGTCGGGGAACGGCCCGACCGCGGTGTGGCCGGGTGGGGCCTGCGGCACCGCCGGTGCGGTCAGCCCGCCGGTGCCCCGCGGTGGCTCCTCCCGGTCCGGCCGGCGGAGCAGCTCGCGGTCGGTCAGCGGCTGGGGGGCGGGGTCGGCCGGCAGGGCGGCGACCGACAGCCGCACGTCGCCGCCCGCCGGGGTGCCGGTCAGGGGGAACCGGAGCCAGCTGGCGTCGTCCCGCCCGTCGACGAACAGCGCCGGGCCGCACAGCAGCTCCGGGCGCAGCTCGGAGCCGGCGGCGTCCTCGAGCTGGAACCAACAGCGGCTGTCCTCGCTCCGGACCCCCTGCCGCATCGCCACGTGGTCGCTGAAGGCGCGATCGGCTGCGGCGAGGACGACGGCGGGGTCGGTGACGTAGCGGCCACCGAAGGTGAGCGGGTCCTCGCGCAGCAGCGCGAAGAGCCCGGCGCCGGCCAGCAGCACGACCAGCAGCGCGGCGCTGAGGATCGACCCGATCGGCCGGCGACGGCGGTGCCCGGGCGCCGGTGCCAGGGGAGCGGCCGGGTCGGGCACCGGGGGGCCGGGGCGCTCCTCGGCGGCTCCGCCCACTGGTCCTCCGGCCTCTCGCTGCTCCACGGCCGCCTCGCGGCGGCCGACCGGCAACGCTAACCGACCAGGGAGGGCGACCGCACGCACCGCCACCGGAACGGGGAACGGGTCGCCGCCCTGCGGTCACCCGGAGGGAGGAGCGCCTCCTTGCCTCTCGGTTCGGCAGCGGCTACACCGGGTAGGGGCGTTCCGCTGGACCCACCCACTCGTCGAGGAGGAACGCCCCTGCCGCGTCGGAGTGATCGACCGCAGGAGGCGTACCACCGCGTGACCGCAGTGCCCGAGGAGACGGCCCGCCCGCTGCGGGTGGCGACCGTGCCGTACGCCGGCGCCTACGCCGCGGCAGTGCTGCCGGCCGACGTCGTCCGGGTGGGCCCGGACCTCTCACCCAGCCCATGGCTGGACCCGGAGCACCTCACCGCCCATGCCGCGGACCTCGACGTGCTGCACCTGCACGGCGGGTACGAGCACCTGACGGCCCAGGAGCTGGACGCCTGGACGGCGGCGGTGCGCCGCTGCGGTGTGCCGCTGGTGGTCACGGTCCACGACCTCACCCCGCGGGAGGCGCCGGACGGCGCCCTCCGGCGCACCCGGCACCGGACGCACCTGCGTGCCCTGCTGGCCACCGCAGAGGTGGTTCTCACCCTGACCCGGGGCGCCGCCGACGAGATCGCCGACCGCTTCGGCCGGACGGCGATCGTCGTCGCTCACCCCTCGCTGGCCGAGCCCACCCCCGACGTCGGGCGGGAGACCCGGCTGGTCGGCCTGCACCTGGGGCGGCTGGGTGCGGCGGTGGCCGAGCCCGAGGCGCTCGTCCGGGCCGCGCTGTCGGGCGCGGTGTCCGGTGGCGGCCGGCTGCGGGTCGACGTGCACCCTGACGTCGACGTCGCCGCGCGGCTGCCGGAGCTGCTGGAGCTCGCCGACGCCGGGGAGCTGGAACTGGCGCGCAGCTGGCCGCAGGACCCGGCCGCCTGGGTCCGCCACCTGCAGGGGCTGCACGTGGCGGTGCTGCCCCGCCGCACGGGCACGCACTCGGGCTGGGTGGAGCTGTGCCGCGACGCCGGCACCCGGCTCCTCGTCCCCAGTGGTGGCCGGCACGCCGAGCAGTGGGCTGACGTCGTCCTGTACGGCAACGACCCCGAGCAGGGGCTGGACGCCGCGTCACTGACCTCGGCGGTGGTCGCCGCCCTCACCCGGCCGGCGCCGGACCGGGTGGACCGTGCCTGGCGGGCCGCGCAGCGTGCCGCCGTGCAGCAGGTGCACGCCCAGGTCTACGAGCAGGTGGCCGCCGACGCCGCGGTGGTCTGAGCGGCAGCTGGTCAGTCGCCCTCGGGACCGGACTGCGTGGCGTGCGGCAACCGCACGGTGAAGGCGGTGTGCCCGGGGGTGCTGGACAGCTGCACGCTGCCGCCGTGCGCGGTGACGACGGCGTGCACGATCGCCAGCCCCAGCCCGGTGCTCCCCGCCGACCGGGACCGGGAGGCGTCACCGCGGGCGAACCGCTCGAAGACGTGCCCTTGGAGCCCGGCGGGCACCCCCGGGCCGTCGTCGGCGACCTGCAGGACCGCCCAGCCGGACTCCGTCCGCAGTCGGGTGGTCACGGTCGTGCCCTCGGGCGTGTGGGTGCAGGCGTTGCCCAGCAGGTTGACCAGCACCTGGTGCAGCCGGGCGGCGTCCCCACGCACCAGGACCGGGGTGTCGGGGAGGTCGAGCTGCCAGTGGTGGCCCGGGCCGGCGACGTGCGCGTCGCTGACCGCGTCGACGGCCAGGGCGGTGAGGTCGACCTCCTCGGCGGCGAGCTCGCGGCCGGCGTCGAGCCGGGCCAGCAGCAGCAGCTCCTCCACCAGGGCCGACATGCGCAGCGCCTCGGACTCCACCCGGCTCATCGCGCGGCCGACGTCCCCGGCGACCTCGGTGTGCTGCCGCCGGACCAGCTCGGCGTAGCCGCGGATGGAGGCCAGCGGGGTGCGCAGCTCGTGGCTGGCGTCGGCGACGAACTGGCGCACCCGGGTCTCCGACTCCTGTCGGGCGGCCAGCGAGCCCTCGACGTGGTCGAGCATCCGGTTCAGCGCCATCCCCACCTGGCCGACCTCGGTGCCCGGGTCGGTGTCCTGCGGGGCCACCCGCTCGGCCAGCTGCACCTCGCCGCTGGCCAGCGGCAGCTCGGAGACGCGGGTGGCGGTGGCCGCCACCCGGTCCAGCGGCGCCAGGGTGCGGCGGATGACGAGCACGGCGGCGCCGGCGGCGGCGAACAACGCGGCCAGCCCGGCCAGCAGCTCGACCGCGATCAGGTTGCGGACGGCGTCGGCGGCGCCCCCCAACGGCAGCCCGTCCACCAGCACCCCGTTCGGGATGGTGTTGGCGACCAGCCGGTACTCGCCGAGGTCGCCGCCGAGGTCCCGGGTCGCCGGGGCCGCGTCGGTGGGCAGCTCGGCGAGGACGGTTTCCTGGGCGTCGGTCAGCGGCAGCGGCTGGCCGCGCTGGTCCAGCACCGCGGAGTCGACGACGGCCCCGTCCATGATCATGGCGCCGAGCGTGCTCTCGCCCTGGCCACGGGCGCCCAGACCGCCCGGCCCGCCACGCCCGTCGCCCCCGCGGTCGAACCACCCGCCGCCCCGCCCGGTGGCGTAGTCCTGGGAGCGGTCGGCGGCCGTCTCCAAGCGGCTGTCGACCTGGCCGACCAGCTCCGAGCGCAGCGCGGTGACCGAGACGACGCCGACCAGGGCCAGCACCAGGACCAGCGGGACGACGAAGGCGATGAGCAGCCGGGTGCGCAACGAACGGCGGGACCGCGCGGGGCTGCCCGTCACCGGCGGTGGTCCGACGTCATGCGGCGGGCTTGATCACGTATCCGGCGCCCCGGAGGGTGTGGATCATCGGCGGGCGGCCCGCGTCGATCTTGCGCCGCAGGTAGGAGATGTAGAGCTCGACGATGTTGCCCTGGCCGCCGAAGTCGTACTGCCAGACCCGGTCGAGGATCTGCGCCTTGGACAGCACCCGCTTGGGGTTGCGCATCAGGTAGCGCAGCAGCTCGAACTCGGTGGCGGTCAGCCGGATGTCCTCCCCGGCCCGGGTGACCTCGTGGCTCTCCTCGTCCAGGGTCAGGTCGCCGACCACCAGCAGGCCGTCGTCGGCCACGACCCGGCTGGTGCGGCGCAGCAGGCCGCGCAGCCGGGCGGCGACCTCCTCCAGGCTGAAGGGCTTGGTGACGTAGTCGTCGCCGCCGGCGGTGAGCCCGGCGATCCGGTCCTCCAGCGCGTCCTTCGCGGTCAGGAAGACCACCGGGACCAGCGGGGTGTCCGCGCGGACCCGGCGCAGCACCTCGAGCCCGTCCATGTCGGGGAGCATGACATCCAGAACGACGGCGTCCGGGCGGAACTCCCGGGCTGCGCGCACCGCGTCGGTGCCGTCGTGGGCGGTGCGGACGTCCCAGCCCTCGTAGCGCAACGCCATGGACAGCAGTTCACAGATCGAGGGCTCGTCGTCGACGACCAGCACCCGCAGGGCGCTGCCGTCCGGCCGGGTGAGCTGGGCGCGGGAGCTGAGAGCGGGGGTCGTCATGGACCGACTGTGCGGCCTGGACCTGAGAACACGCTGTGTGCCGGGCAGGAGGTCCCTGAGTGCCTGCCCAGCGGCCATGAGCGGGGCCGGGCAGACGGGGAAGACGTGAGGTGGGCAGGGGCGGGGTCGAACCGCCGACCTCTCACTTTTCAGGCGAGCGCTCGTACCAACTGAGCTACCTGCCCCTACCCGGTGTGCTGGACACCGGGTGGCGACCCTGACGGGACTCGAACCCGCGACCTCCGCCGTGACAGGGCGGCGCGCTAACCAACTGCGCTACAGGGCCTTGCTGTGGAGCTGTACTGCTGTGCCGTGGAGCTCTAGCGCTGTGGTGCATGGTGCGTGCCCCCAACGGGGTTCGAACCCGTGCTACCGCCTTGAAAGGGCGGCGTCCTGGACCGCTAGACGATGGGGGCTCGTGGTCGCTGGAGGCAGGGAGAACCATACATGGCCTCTCGGCGGTCCTCCCACCGGGGGTCGCCGGTGCGCGTGGCGACCGGGCCGGCCGCGTCCACCGTGCCAGCATCCACCCGTGCTGATCCGCCGTCCCGCCCGGGTGACCCGTTCCGTCGGGCTCGCCGTCGCCCTCCTGCTGGTGGCCGGCTGTGCCGCGCAGCCCGACACCGACAGCGCGGGATCGACCGGGGACGCGTCGTCCAGCAGCGCTGCCCCGGAGGCCACCGAGACGACCGCGGAGGCCACCGAGGCAGGAGCGGAGAGCCCGGCCCCCGAGTTCCCCGCGGACACCTCGGCTGACAGCGCCGACCCGGTCGACCCGGAGGGGCTCACGGTGACCGCCGTCCGCGCCGCCGAGCACGAGGGGTACGACCGGGTGGTCTTCGAGCTCGCCGGCAGCGGCACCCCCGGCTGGCAGGTGGAGTACGTCGACGCGCCGTCGTCCCAGGGGTCCGGTGCCGCCGTCGACGTCCCCGGCTCGGCGTTCCTGCAGGTGACGCTGCAGGGCACGAGCTACCCGTACGAGACCGGCGCCGAGGAGGTCGCCCGGGGGCCGGTGTCGGTGTCGGGCACCGACACCGTGCAGGGCGTCGTCTACGACGCCACCTTCGAGGGCACCTCGGTCGCCTGGATCGGCACCAGTGCCGAGGTGCCCTTCCGGGTGTCCGCGCTGAGCGACCCGACCCGGCTGGTGGTCGAGGTCGCCGACGCCGGCTGAGCTCAGCCCAGGGAGGCGCTGAGCTCGACCGACCCGGGCTCCACCGTCGTGCAGGTGAGCGACAGCGGCCCGGCGGAGACGCTCTCGCCCTCGGCACAGGAGACGCTGGTGTCGCCGACCGTGAGGCTGGCCCGGCCGTCCTCGGTGCCGCCGAAGGAGAGCTCGGTGCCGAGGACGGTGGCCGCGGCGCCGTCGCCGCTGAGCGTCGCGGTGCACTCGTTGCCCGAGCAGGAGACGCTGGGTGAGCTGCAGGCCGTCAGCGGCAGGAACAGCAGCAGCCCGGTGGCTGCGCCGGCCGCCAGACGGGCGGGACGGTCCATGATCGACATGCGGGCAGCCTAGGTGCGGGCCGCCGGGCTCCCGGGCAGCCGCCGCGGCGAGCCGTTGCGCCGGGTCGTGAGGCGATCGCTCTCGGAGAGCTCGGTCGCTGGGCCTCAGTCGCGGGGAGTCGGGGAGAACACCCAGCTGCGCAGCGCGACGAACCGGATCAGGCCGATCGCGCCGGTGACCGCGGCGATCAGGCCGAGCTGGCCGACGGTGCCCACGTCACCGGTCAGGGTGTGCAGCCCGGCCAGGGCCAGCGAGGTGGCGACCAGCCCGATCCCGGCCAGGCCGCCGCCCTCCCACTGGGCGGTGAACCAGGAGACCCGGCCGCCGGCGTGGAAGGTCGACCGGCGGTGCATCTCGTTGGCCAGCAGCGTGGACGCGATCGCGCCGGCGAGGTTGGCGGCCTGCGCGCCGAAGCCCTGCAGGCTGACGAACACCAGGGCGTAGAGGGCACTGGAGACCCCGCCGACGACGACGAAGCGGGCGAACTGTGCGCGGGCGTCGTCCTGCTGCAGTCGCTCACGCGCCGCGCTGGACCGCTCCCGCACCCGCGTCGGCTCGATCCAGCCGTCGAGCCGCCCCTGGCGCATGCCGTCCACGGCGGTGCGGCGGAGCAGGGACGGGCAGGTCACGGGTCCTCCTCAGGACGAGAGCACGGGTCCATGCTCGGTCAGCGGGGCCCATCTTCCGGCAGCAACCCGTGGGACGCATGTGCATTCCCGCTGCGTTCCCGCAACACTCCGTGACCTCCCTCACCGAGCGTGGTCATGCACCGGTCGCGGGTGGCCGGACCGCAGCGGTACCGACCACGCGGACGGCGGGTTCCGGACGGCCGCACCGGGTATGGGGCGCTGCATGAGCCTGTTCGGTGTGCTGGACCGCCTGTCCGAGGTGTCGTCGTTCGACACGAAGCTGGAGTCCGCCCGGACGGCGGTGAACAAGGTGCTGCAGCCCCAGGCGTTCCGGGACCTGCTGCACGGCACCTGGCTCGGCCATCCGCTGCACCCGATCCTGGCGATGGTCCCGGTGGGCACCTGGCTGTCGGCCGGGATCCTGGACCTCCTGCCGCCGGCCCGCCCGGCAGCCACCGCGCTGATCGGCACGGGCGTGGCGGCGAGCCTGCCCGCCGCGATGGCCGGCGCGGCCGACTGGTCCGAACAGGACGACGCCGTCCGCCGGCTGGGGGCACTCCACGCCGTCGCCAACGTCGCCGCACTGGGCCTCTACGTCGGTTCCCTGGTGGCTCGTGGCAAGGGCAACGGCACGCTCGGACGGGCGCTGGCCTACAGCGGCCTCGGCCTGGCCAGCGGCTCGGCGGCGATCGGTGGCCACATGTCCTACGCGCAGTCCTCCGGAGCGAACCACGCCGTCACCGACGCCCGGCAGCTCACCACCGACTGGATCGACCTCGGCCCGCTCGACGACCTGCCCGAGGGGCGGCCGGCGCTGCGCACCGGCGAGGGCCAGGGCACGCCCGTGGCGCTGGCCGTGGTGCGCCGGGGTGCGCGGGTCGATGCGTTCATCAACTCCTGCGCGCACGTGGGCGGGCCGCTGGCCGAGGGTGCCGTGGAGCAGGTGCGCGGGTCGGACTGCATCGTGTGCCCATGGCACGGCTCGGCCTTCGACCTGGACAGCGGCGAGCCGCGCCGGGGTCCGACGGCGTCGGCCCAGGAGCGGCTCGAGGTCAAGTACGAGGCCGGCCGGGTGCTCGGCAAGCTGCCCAACCGGCACGTCTCGAAGTGACCGCCGGCGGCTGAGGCCGCCCTACGCTCGGCGGCGTGCGGACGTCGCGCACCCCCGGTTCTCGCGGTGCTGCTCGCCGGCTGCGCGGCCGGTGGGTCGCCGTCCGCCGGCTCCGGCCCGCCGCTGCCGGACGTGCCCGGCATCGAGGGCGAGGTGGTGCGGTCCGGCTCCGACGAGGCGATCGGCGGGCAGGTCCAGGTGTACCTCAGCAACACCGGGACGGCGCCGTTCACCGTCACCGAGGTGGCGCTGGACTCCCCGGGCTTCGCTCCGCTGCCGGCCCGTCCGGTGGAGGCGGAGTACGCGCCGGGGCGGACGATCGACCTGCCGACCCTCTACGGGCGGGTGGACTGTGCCCAGGCGCCGGACCCGGCAGCGGCCCGGCTGACCGCGGTTGACCGGCCGGTGCCACGGGCATCGGAGGGCGGTGTTCCTCTTCTTCACCAGCCGGCTCGGGTGCCTGGGGTCGTTGCTGGTCAGCCTGCTGCTCACCGCGCTGCTCTTCCTGATCTTCACCATGCTCTGAGCAGCCAGTCGCTGGCGGCCGGTCAGGAACCCGACGGGTCGTCGGGCACCGTGAGGACCACCTTGCCGCGGGCGTGGCCGTCGACCAAGTGCCGGATGCCGGCCGCGACCTGGTCGAGCGGGAGTGTCTGGTCGATGACGGGCGTGAGCGCGGCGGACTCGATCAGCTCGCGCAGGGTCTGCAGGTCCCGGGCGTTCTCGGAGGAGAGGAAGGTCCGCAGCGTCTGCCCGACGAAGGGGGACACCAGCTGTGCGCGCAGCAGGCGGTCGGTGCCACCGAGCCACCGCCCGCCCGTCTCGCCGCCGACGATGACCAGCCGGCCGCGGGGGCTGAGCACCCGGCGCAGCAGGCCGAGCGGGCGGTTCCCGCCGATGTCGAGGACGACGTCGTAGCGGTGCCCCCCGGCGGTGACGTCCTCGCGGGTGTGGTCGATGACGTGCTGGGCCCCGAGAGCCCGGACGAGATCCGCCTTGGAGCCGCTGCACACCCCGGTCACCTCGGCCCCGAGGTGTGCGGCGAACTGGACGGCGAAGGTGCCCACACCGCCCGAGGCGCCGATGACCAGGACCTGCTGCCCGGCGGCGACCTGGCCCTGGTCGCGGACGGCCTGGAGGGCGGTGAGCCCGGAGATCGGCACCGCGGCCGCCTGCTCGAAGGACAGGTTCCCGGGCTTGGGCGCGAGCTTGTCGGCCCGGGCGCGGGAGTACTCGGCGAACGAGCTGCGGCCGACGCCGAACACCTCGTCACCGGGTGCGAAGCCGGCGACGTCCGCGCCGACGGCGGTGACGACCCCCGCCAGGCTGCGGCCGGGGTTGGTGTCCCTCGGTCGCCGCAGACCGAACCCGGCGCGGACGGGGTACGGCAGCCCCGCCATGACGTGCCAGGTGCCGCGGTCGATGCTCGCGGCGCGCACCCGCACCAGCACCTCGTCGGCGTCGATGGCCGGCCGCTCGACCTCCGCGACCCGGAGCACCTCCTCCGGGTCGGTGCCGTAGCTGTCGTGGACGACCGCCGTCATCCGGTCGGCGGGGACGAGGTACGGGGAGCGTGCGTCGGTTCCCGGTGTGCGTGTCATCGGATCGCTTTCGTCGATGGGCCCCTTACGCCGTAAGGTTCTGCCTTACAACGTAAGGTTGTCAAGGACGAGAGGAGTCGCATGAGCCCGTCGGACGCCGCACGCGTGCCGCTGGACCGGGAGCGGGTGCTGCGGGCGGCCGTGGCGCTGGCCGGTGAGACCGGCATCGAGTCGCTGAGCATGCGCAAGCTGGGCCAGGCCCTCGGGGTCGAGGCGATGTCGCTGTACCACCACGTGTCGAACAAGGTCGACCTGCTCGACGGCATGATCGACCTGGTCTTCGGCGAGGTCGACCTGCCCGCCACCGGGGTCGGCTGGAAGCCGGCGATGCGACGCCGGGCGGTGTCGATGCGCGACGTCCTGTCCCGGCACCGCTGGGCGATCGGCCTCATGGACTCGCGCACGGCGCCCGGGCAGGCGACCCTGACGCACCACGACGCGGTCATCGGCTGCCTGCGGGGAGCCGGCTTCTCGGTCGGGCTGACCGCGCACGCCTTCTCGGCCATCGACAGCTACGTCTACGGGTTCGCCCTGCAGGAGCGTTCGCTGCCGTTCGAGACGCCCGAGCAGACCGCCGAGCTGGCACAGGAGATGCTGACCCACTTCCCGCCTGGCACGTACCCGCACCTCGTCGAGCTGGCGACCGCGCACGTGCTGCAGCCCGGGTACGACTACGGCGAGGAGTTCGAGTTCGGTCTGGACCTGGTCCTGGACGGACTGGAGCGGGCAGCTGCGCGAGAGGCCCGGTGGTCGGCACAGGGCGGGGACGGTGCTGCCCTCAGCGGTAACCTCGCACCGGGCCGCGGGGCCACCGAGGTCCACGCCGGTCGTGGGTCGCCTGGGGACTCCCCGCACCCACCGGGCCTCTAGCTCAACTGGCAGAGCAGCGGACTTTTAATCCGCGGGTTGTGGGTTCGATCCCCACGGGGCCCACCACGCTGGCCTGCACGTTTCCCGCTCTTGGGGCGGTCGGCTGGAGGTCGCGCCCACAAGACGCCCACACGATTCGCTGCGGCCTCCTGCGCCGCGGCGTCCATCCGGGCAGCCAGATCGCTGAGGTCGTCGTCGAACAGGCCGGCGTAGACGTCGAGCGTCATGGCCGCCGAGGCGTGTCCGAGCATGCGCTGGACGCTCTTGATGGTCGCGCCACTGGCGACAGCAAGTGAGGCGGCGGTGTGCCGAAGGTCATGTGGGGTGACGTCGGCCAGCCCGGCTTCGCGAACGGCCGGGTCGAAGACCACCCGACGCCAGTTCCGTAGCCGGAGTGCGGTGCCGGCGGACGTCGTCAGCAGCAGGGCGTCGCCCGGCTTGTCCGCGCATCGCGCCGACAGCGGACCGACCAGCGCAGCGGGGAGAGGCACGCTCCGGTGTTGGTGCGTCTTCGGGGTCCCGAACTCCAGTCGGCCGGCCACCTCGGTCACCGATTCGGCGATGGTGAGCCGACGGCGGAGGAAGTCGACGCGGCGAACCCGTAGCGCGGCCAGTTCGCCGAACCGCAGCCCGGTGTAGGCGAGCAGCCGGATGACGTCACCATCGGCACCGGCCGCTTCGGCCAGTCGCTCCACCTCCTCCCGGCTCAGGAATCGCGGCTCGTCGCGGGTCACGCGTGGGAGCGGCACCCGGTCGGCGGGGTTTCGTGGGATGCGGCCGTCGCGGACGGCCAGCGCGAGCAGTAGCGAGAAGACGCGGTGCGCCTGACGCGCGGTGGCCGGCGCCGAACCGTTCGCACGGAGCTCGGCGACCCACCGGGCGACCTCGGCGTGGGTGACGTCGGCCAGTCGGTGGCTGCCCCAGGCCGGCAGGACGTGGGTGCGGAGGATGCCCAGATACCGGTACCGGGTGCTCGGCTTGACCTGAGTCTGCGCCGCGAGCCACTGGTCCGCCCACGCCGAGACCGTGACCCGGCCGCGCTCCGGTGCGGTCCAGGTCTGGGTGACCATCGCTGAGGTCGCCTCGTCCAGCCAGCGTCGGGCGTCGAGCTTCCGGACGAAGCGCTTCTCGTGCTGGCGGCCGCCGAGGTCTCGGTACCGCGCGCGATACCGAGAGGACCCGTCGCTCAGCGTGATCCGGGTGATGGAGCCGTCCACGGCAGGGGACCTCCTGTCCGGGTCGCATTGGGGTGCCGGGCGAAGCGTGTCCGGCTGAGCCTGCACGATGGAGCGGACACGTGGCGGCGCTGCGCGGTCAACTGTGGATGCGGGTGTCCTTCTCCCCGCCGACCTTCGACTGCCACCACTGGTCGACCTCCTGCTCGTCGTAGAGCACCCGCCGGCCGACGCGGACGCCGTCCGGACCGATGCCGACGTGCCGCCAGTAGCGGACGGTCGCCGGGCTGGTGCGGAACCGGGCCGCCACCTCCTCAGTGGTCAGCAGTCGAATGGTCATGACGGTCTCCCGGTGATGGACGGTGGCTGCGGATGTCGGCAGCCGGTCCACAGAGCAGGCGTCGACCAGCCCCAATCGCTGCCAGTCGGCGCCGACAGCTACGTCACCCCCGCTTGTCACCCCTGCAACCGGAGCGCGGCGTCACCTGCGGTAGGGGCGACGGCGGAGCGCGGCGATGACCTCGTCGACCGCGCGGGCGACCGTCAGCAGTTCCCGGTCGTAGACGAGCCCGCGGTCGATCTGCCCGGTGAGGTCTCGCAGCACGCCGGCCCACTCGTCGTGCCGCGGCGCTCTCGGCTGCGCCGGCGAACCGGGGGTGACGACGACCCGCTCGACCACTTCCACCGCGGACCGGCCTGACCTGGCTGCCCGGGTCTGCTCCCAGGCGCGGTGCCGGCAGGTCGCCGAGCACCACCTGGGGATAGGGCCCCGGGATCGCGGGGTGATCGGGCCGTGGCACCAGGCGCAGGAGGTCGCTGCCGCACGCCTCGCACGACCGGCCGTAGCGGGCTGTGCCGGTAGTTCGTCCGCCGCCGGATCTTGTCGCTCCTCCGCGCACTCCAGGCCCGCGCGCCGCCGGTGCACTCGCTCCCGGCGCCGAGCCCGGTTCTTAGGGGCTTCCTTGTTGCTCATGCCCTCAGCGTCTGGAGGAACGTGCAGGAACACGTCACCACGAGTTCTCGGGCCGTGGGTGACGCTCCTCTTGTGTCAAGCGGTGCTGAGGGCGGCTTCTCCGGTGGTCATTGGTATTGGCGGGACGAGCTGCAGATGAGCGACCGCGGGTGGCGTCGGATTGATGTGGTGGTAGATCTCGCGGGCGACGTAGCGCTTCAGGCAGCGCATGATGTCGCGCTTGGCCAGGCCTTCGGCGGTGCGGCGGGTGACGTAGTCCCGGGTCGGTTGATGGGATCTCATCCGGACCAGAACGATGCGCCAGAGGGCGCTGTTGGCCTGGCGGTCACCACCGCGGTTGAGCCGGTGGCGGTGGGTGTTGCCGGAGGAGGCCTGCACTGGGGATGCCCCGCAGAGGGCAGCGAAGGCCTGCTCGGTGGCCAGTCGTTCGGGGTTGTCGCCGGCGGCGACCAGGAGGGCGCCGGCGGTGTCGGGACCGACTCCGTGGGCGGCGAGCAGGCCTGGGTGGGCGGCGGTGAGGATGGTCTTGAGGTGGGTGTCCAGGCCCTCGATCTCAGCGTCGAGGTGCTGGATCCGGCGGGCAAGCGCGCTCATGGCGTACTTCGCTGCCGCGCTGGGGCTGGTGAGCTCGCCGGGGCGGAAACGGGCGGCGGTCGCGATCAGCTGGGCGTAGCGCAGCTTCTTGACGGTGTCGCGCAGCTCGTCGGGGGCGGTGTCGGCCAGGGCCTGGAGCTGCAGCAACGCCTGGGTGCGCTGCTTGATCGCCGAGCGGCGGGCCACCCGTAGCTGGCGGGCCATCTCCACCGGTCCCGTGCCGGTCTTGGGCACGGTTCGGGCCCGGCCGGCCACGACGGCGCGGGCGGCTTCTTCGGCGTCGATGGTGTCGGACTTGCCGCGTCGGCGGCGGGCTTGGCGGTTGGGCCGGTCGACCTCGACGACGTGCACGTCGCGGGTGGCCAGCCAGCGGGACAGGCCACCGCCCCAGCAGCCGGTGCCCTCGATGCCGACCGCGGCCAGCTCGCCGTGGGAGCGCAGGAACCGCAGCAACGACTTGAACCCGGCCGTGGTGGTGGGGAAGGTGTCGCTGGCCAAGACGCGGCCGAGGGGGTCGCAGACCGCGGCGACGTGGATGTGTTTGTGGGTGTCGACTCCGCCGATCACCGCACCCGGTGGCCACTCGGGGCGCTCGAGGTGGTCGCGGACGTGGCGTTCTGCCAACCTGGACATCGCCGTTCCTCTTCTGCTGCAGGGCTGATGAGAGGTGCGGCACGCACGGCCGGGACGGCGGACAGGACACTGAGTGGGCCTGGTCGCACAAGCTCCTCTGAAGTCACCCCGCCCGACCGGTCGTGCCGCAGACACCGGGCCCATGAGGGCCGACCGGTCACCTTCCAGACAGCCCGATGGCGTCAGCAAATGTGGGAGTCAGACCGCCACGACCCCGGTGTCCTTGGCCCGCAGCCTGCCCCCGGAGAGGCCGACCGCGGTAGCCCGATCCCATCAGTGAGCTCCTATGTGCAAGTGCTCGGCGGTAGCGTCCGGGCTGGCGGTGGGTGCGGTGGACTGGCCGCAGCAAAGAT
>NZ_JAPVBJ010000020.1 GCF_026967985.1 Modestobacter sp. VKM Ac-2984
GTTCGGAATGAGACCGGGCGTTTCCCTTTCGCCATGACCGCCGTAACACTGTGAAGATGTACCCGAATACCGATCCCCAGCACAGCTGGGGGTCAGCATCAGGCGGAACCAGAACGGTTCCGTACCTTCAGAGCTGCACAGTGGACGCGACACATCTTGCTTGAAAAGGCTGGATGAGTGAGTGGTCAAGCCCTCGGCCTATTAGTACCGGTCAGCTCCACGACTTGCGCCGCTTCCACTTCC
>NZ_JAPVBJ010000021.1 GCF_026967985.1 Modestobacter sp. VKM Ac-2984
ACCGAGCTGGCTGTCGCCCTCGTCACCGATCGTCTGGTCCAGGCTGATCGGCTCCCGGGCGTACTGCTGGATCTCCACCACCTTCTCCGGGGTGATGTCCATCTCCTTGGCCAGCTCCTCCGGGGTGGGCTCGCGGCCCAGCTCCTGGAGCATCTCCCGCTGCATGCGGCCGAGCTTGTTGATGACCTCGACCATGTGCACCGGGATGCGGATGGTGCGGGCCTGGTCGGCCATCGCCCG
>NZ_JAPVBJ010000003.1:0-247000 GCF_026967985.1 Modestobacter sp. VKM Ac-2984
GTCGGCTCAAAGGCACGAAGCCAGTCAGACCTGGAGTCACACCTACCGCTGCCGGCGCCAGCTCACCAGCTACGAGCCGGCCCCGCCATGCTCACAGTCAGTCCTCGTCGGGAGGCGCGAACCGGGCGAGGGCGTCGATCGACGGGCACGTGTAGTACGCCCCGCTCAGCGGGGTCAGGAAGCCAGTCAGCCCGTCCCGGATCCCGTCGGTCGCCCCGGCCATCCGGCGGAGCATCTCGGTGAGCCGCCACTGGTCGCGGGCGAACCCGACGAACGCCGTCCCGTGGTCGGTGACCCCGCCGTAGGCGACGTTGCGCCGGAAGATCTGCTTCTCCTCGCCGTCCACCTCGACGGTCGTGCGGGCGACGTGCGCGCTCGGCAGCATCACGTCGTCGGGGAGCTCGACGCTGTCGGGCTTGGTCCGGCCGATCATCATCTCCTGGCCGTGCTCGCCCAGGGACTCCCACGCCCCGCTGTCGTGCCGCCAGAGCTGGTACAGCACGATGCTCGCCCCCGCGCCCGGCTCGCCGGCCGGTACCGCCGCGACCTCGGCGGCGGTCAGCAGCGAGGGGTTCTCGGTGCCGTCGATGAACCCGGTCAGGTCCCGGTCGTGCCGGTACAGCCAGCCGGTGACCTCGGCGGCCACCCGGGCGACGCCGGTCAGCGCAGCCAGCACGGCGCGCGCGTTGTCGAAGACCGCGGTGCGATGCCCCCCGGCGACCCAGATCCAGGCGTCGTGCTGGGTCGCCGGCATCCGGTAGCGGCCGGCGCCGACGAGGTCCTCGGTCCAGCTCGCGGCGTCCGCCGGGGCGTCGTCCGGGGCGACGGCGGCCCACAGCTCCGGCCGGAAGCCGACCACCAGGTTCACCCCACCGGTGGAGGAGAGCGGACCGGTGAGCCCGGCCACGCCGCGGACCAGGTCCTCTGCGGAGCAGCCGGGCTCGAGGTCGAGCTCCAGGTAGCAGTGCTCAGGGGTGCCGAGGGCGAAGATGCCCGGCTGCGTCGTCACGCCGTCCACCCTGCCCGACCGGCACGGCCGGGCCTCAGCTGGTCGGCGGCTCGTCCTTGCCGGCCTCCTCGAGCGCGTCGGCCTCCTCCTTGGTCTTGTGCACCGCCTTGTCGGCGTGCTCCGGCGGGCCGTAGACCGTGTAGAGCACCAGCGGGTTCACCCCGGTGTTGAGGAAGTTGTGCTTCTTGCCGGCGGGGACGACGACGAGGTCACCCTGGGCGACGTTCTTCTTCTGCCCGCCGACGACGGCCTGGCCGGTGCCGCTGACGAAGGTGAGGATCTGGTCGATCTCCTCGTGCACCTCCTCGCCGATCTCCCCACCCGGCGGGATCGTCATGATCACCAGCTGGGTGTGCTCGCCGGTCCACAGCACCCGACGGAAGTCGGCGCTCTCCTCGGCGACGGTGGCGATGGTGAAGTGCTCCATGGCTGCCGGTCCTCCTCGATCCAGTCGCTCCTGCCGGCGTGTGCCGGCTCATGATCAGTGAAGAGCAGAGCGGCCTCCGCCGCGATCCGAACCCCCGTGCCCCGGGGAGCACGCTGGCCGGGGGCGGAGCCCTGCTCGGGCCGTTCCGCGCACGGTCGCACCGGGCCACACGAGGGGAAGAGGTCTTCCGGCTCTGCCCTTCCCCGGCCCGGTAGGAGAGGCTGTCCGGTGCCGGGTACCGGCAGCGAACTCGCACACGAACACAGGAGGACGGCGTTGACGCAGCAGCCAGCAGACCGGTCGGGGAACGCAGCACTCGCTGCCGAGCGGGACGAGGCGGCCACCGAGCTGGCCGGGGTCGAGGGCGAGGTGTCGACCCGTGCCGCCGTCGAGGGTGGCGTCGTCGTCGGTCACGACGGCTCGGACTGCGCGCAGGAGGCCCTGCAGTGGGCGGCGACGCTGGCCGAGCGCGCCTCCTGGCCGCTGCACGTCGTCCGCGGCTGGCGGATCGCCACCGCCCCCCAGCCGCCCAGCTGGGAGCTCGGCTACGTCCCGCCGATCGGTGAGTACGAGCAGGCGGTGCAGGCCGACCTGGAGGCCGACGTCCGGGCCGTGCTGGGCGCCGAGCGGGCCGGTCAGGTCACCTGCCACGTGGTGCACGCCGCGCCGGTGCGGTCGCTCATCGAGGCCGCGCAGAACGCCGACCTCCTGGTGGTCGGGGCCCGCGGGCGGGGCGGCTTCGCCGGGCTGCTGCTCGGCTCGGTGAGCGACCAGGTCACCCGGCACGCCCCGTGCCCGGTCACCGTCGTGCGCAGCGAGCACAAGGCCTGACCGGCGTGGCGGTCCAGCACCCCGTGCCACCGGCGTTCCTGCGGGCGCACACCCGGCTGGACCGCCCCTCGCTCGTCCCCGAGGTGCAGCTGCACGTCGCCGACGACGTCGTCGCGCTCTGGGAGGCGATGGAGACCGAGGGCGGCGGCGCCGGCGAGGACCCGCCCTTCTGGGCCGCGGCCTGGCCCGGTGGGCAGGCGCTGGCCCGGCACGTGCTCGACCACCCGGAGCTCGTCGCCGGCCGGCGGGTGCTGGACCTGGGGGCCGGCAGCGGCCTGGTGGCCGTCGCCGCGCTGCGGGCCGGGGCGAGCAGCGTGCTCGCCAGCGACGTCGACCCGTACTCGCACACCGCGATCGGGCTGAACGCCGAGGTGAACGGGGTCGGCGGGATCGAGGTCGTCGGGGACGTGCTGGACCAGGAGCTCCCGGAGATCGACGTCGTCCTGGCCGGCGACGTCTGCTACGACCGGGAGATGACCGCCCGGGTGCTGCCCTTCCTCGGCGCGGCCTGGCTGCGGGGGGCCACGGTGCTGCTGGGCGACCCCGGGCGGGCCTACGTCCCGAAGGAGGGGCTGGTGGCCCAGGCGGAGTACGACGTGCCCGACGCCGCCGGGGGAGAGGTGCGCCGGACGACGGTCTGGCGGCTCCCCTGATCCCAGGGCCGTCTCACTGGCACCTCTTGTCACATCGGTGCCACCCCGCCTCGCCAGTGGATGGGAGACGTGGCACATGGCGACGAAATCCAGCTCTGAGCATTGTCACGCCCAGGTGACGGCCTCTACGTTGGCCAGGTCCGGTCGGACGTCTCGTCCCCACCCGGGGAGCCCGCACCGGATGCCGCCGAATCGCTGCACGCAGCGAACCGGGGACCCACCGCAGTACCGGGGTGAATCCCGCCCGGGCACCCGCCCGGCTGGGTAGGGCGACTTCCCGCCCGAACCCGTCAGCTGACTCGGTAGGCGGCCGCGGAAGACCCACGGAGCCCCTCTCTTCATGTCCCGTCGCACCACCGCGTCCTCGTCGGACGAGCAGCTGCCCGCCACCGAGGTGCTCCTCGTGCCCTCGGCCGGCGGCGATGACGCGCCGGTCGCCCTGCGGTCCCGTCGTCAGCCCCCCGGTGGCCTCCGCCGGCCCACGCTGTACCTGGGCGTCGCCGCCGCCGGGGCGATCCTGGTCAACGTCCTCGTCGCCGGCGAGCCCGGCGCTCGGGCCGAGGCCGCCGTCGAGCCGGCCAGCGTCGCCGCCCAGCTCGACCTGAGCTCGCAGCAGACCGGGACCGCCCTCGTCGACGGCCCGCTGGCCGACCGGCTCGGTCAGCTGGCCGCCAACCGCAGCCAGCGCGAGGCCGCCCAGGCCGCCGCCGCCCAGGCACAGGCGGCCGCCGACCAGGCCGTGCTCGACGCCCAGGCAGCCGCGGCGGCCCAGGCCGTCGCCGAGGCGCAGGCTGCGGAAGAGGCGCGGATCGCCGCCGAGGCCCAGGCCGCCGCCGAGGCGCAGGCCGCGGAGGAGGCCGCAGCCGCCGAGCGGGCCGCCGCCCGGGCGGCCACCGCCCCCGCCCCCGCCAGCTCTCCGAGGGCGCCGGCAGCGCCGGCTCCGGCCGCCTCGTCCGGTTCGGGTTCGTTCCAGGACTACGCCCTGGGCAAGCTCGGCGGGGACCAGGCGCAGTTCTCCTGCCTGGAGAGCCTGTGGGGCAAGGAGAGCGGCTGGAACCCGAACGCGCAGAACCCGAACAGCACCGCGTACGGCATCCCGCAGTTCCTGGACTCCACCTGGAAGAGCACCGGGATCGCCAAGACGTCGGACGGCTACCGGCAGATCGACGCGGGGCTGATCTACATCGACAACCGCTACGGCTCGCCGTGTGCGGCGTGGTCGCACTCGCAGGCCACCGGCTGGTACTGATCCACCGGTGCACAGCGGGGCCCGGGTCCGGTCGGACCCGGGCCCCGCTGCGTCCGATGCCGTGCTCCCGTGCCGGGCAGGTGGCCCTCCTGTGCACCGGCGGGGGACCATCGGGGAGGATCGAGGGGTTCGACCACCGAGAAGAGGAGCGCTGACCCGTGGGCAAGCACCGCGCACCCGAGGGCGCCGCGACGGACTTCGACGCCGCCACCAGCGCCCTGGCCGATGTGACGGGCGACTACACCGTCGACGTCACGCACACCCGGATCGGCGTCCGGGCCCGGCACGCCATGGTGACCACCGTGCGGGGCGCCTTCACCGACTTCTCCGGCACCGCCCACCTGGACACCGCCACGCCGGCGGCCAGCAGCGTCCGCCTGCGGATCGCCACCGCCAGCATCGACACCGGGACGCCGGACCGTGACGCGCACCTGCGCTCGGCCGACTTCCTGGACGTCGAGCAGCACCCCGAGATGGTGTTCGTCTCCACCGCCGTCGAGCAGGTCGACCGGGACGTGTACCGCGTCACCGGTGACCTCACGATCAAGGCGGTCACCCGGCCGGTGTGGATCGACTTCACGCTCACCGGCTCGGCGCTGGACCCGTTCGGCAACATGCGGGTGGGCTTCGAGGGCGCGCTGGCGATCAAGCGCAGCGAGTGGGACCTGACCTGGAACGCGATGCTGGACACCGGTGGCGTGCTGGTCAGCGACCGGATCCAGGTGGAGTTCGACGTCTCGGCGATCAAGGACGCCTGACCGGGTCGGGCTGTGTCCCAGGACACGCCCTGCCGCTAGGGTGGCACTCAGTGCCACGCTGGGCGACGCCGGATCGGCCAGTCCCTGCGACGGCGCCCCGGGCCGTCGACGGCGTCGGTCGGGACGAGGCGAGCAGCAGGAGGTCCGCAGGTGGCGAACGCGTGGTTCGAGTCGGTGGCAGAAGCGCAGCGTCGAGCGAAGAAGCGCCTGCCCAAGGGGGTGTACGGCGCCCTGGTGGCCGGCTCGGAGCGTGGGCTGACCGTGGACGACAACACGGCCGCGTTCGCCGAGCTGGGGTTCGCCCCACACACGGCGGGGTTGAGCAACGAGCGGCAGCTGGCCACCACGATCATGGGCCAGCAGGTCTCCATGCCGGTGATGATCAGCCCCACCGGGGTGCAGGCGGTCGACCCCGACGGTGAGGTCGCGGTGGCCCGTGCCGCGGCCTCCCGCGGTGTGGCGATGGGGTTGTCCTCCTTCGCCAGCAAGCCGATCGAGGAGGTCGTGGCGGCCAACCCGCAGACCTTCTTCCAGATGTACTGGGTCGGCTCCCGGGAGGAGATGCTGGGCCGGATGCAGCGGGCGAAGGACGCCGGTGCGGTCGGCATGATCGCCACGCTGGACTGGTCCTTCGCCTACGGCCGGGACTGGGGCAGCCCGTTCATCCCGGAGAAGATCGACTTCGAGGCTGCTCGGAAGTACGCGCCCCAGGTGCTGGCCCGGCCGCGGTGGCTGCTCGACTTCGCCCGCACCCGCAAGCTCCCCGACCTCACGGTGCCGAACATGGTGGCCAAGCCCGGAGATGAGCCCCCGACGTTCTTCGGGGCCTACGGGCAGTGGAGCGCCTCCCCGATGCCCTCCTGGGAGGACGTCGCCTGGCTGCGCTCGCAGTGGGACGGGCCGTTCATGCTCAAGGGCGTGATGCGGATCGATGACGCCAAGCGCGCCGTGGACGCCGGGGTCACCGCGATCTCGGTGTCCAACCACGGGGGCAACAACCTCGACGGCACCCCGGCCGCGATCCGGGCGCTGCCCGCGGTCGTCGCGGCGGTCGGTGACCAGGTCGAGGTCCTGATGGACGGCGGCATCCGCCGCGGCGGCGACGTCGCCAAGGCCCTCGCCCTGGGCGCCCGGGCGGTCATGATCGGCCGGGCCTACCTGTGGGGCCTGGCCGCCAACGGCGAAGCCGGGGTCGGCAACGTCCTCGACCTGCTCCGCGACGGCCTCGGGTCTGCGCTGGTCGGCCTGGGCCACCGCTCGGTCGACCAGCTCAGCCCGGCCGACCTCGTCGTCCCACCGCACTTCGAGCGGCACCTCGGCGAGGACGGCGCCGATGCACCGGCGGCGCAGCGGTCCTCCGGCAAGGGCACCACCGCCTGAGGGGCCGGGCGGCCGGTGCGATGACTTCCACCGGCCCCCGCCGTCCTCCCTGCTGAGCGCACCGTCCTCCGGACGCTGGGTGCGCCGTCCCTCGGACGCAGGAGCCCCCATGCCGCACCCGTCCCGGTTCGTCACCGTCTGGTCAGCCCTGCAGGCCCAGGTGCAGAGCGGCCGGCTGCCCGGCTACGCCGCCGCGGTCCGGTACCGCGGGGAGGTCGAGGTGCACACCGGCGGCTCCCTCGAGCTCGGAGGTGTCGCCCGCGTGCGTCCGGACTCGCTGTTCCGGCTGGCGTCGCTCTCCAAGCCGGTCGCCGGGGTGCTGACGCTGTCGCTGGTCGAGGACGGGTTGCTGGACCTCGACGACCCGGTCGGGCGATGGCTCCCGGAGCTGGCCGAACCGCGGGTGCTGGTCGGCCGGGGCGGCGCACTCGCGGACACGGTGCCGGCGGACCGACCGATCACCGTCCGCCACCTGCTCACCAGCACGCCCGGCTTCGGTGGGCTGTGGGACGGCTCGCCGCTGGACCAGGTCCTGTACCGGGCCGGCCTCGGACCGGGTCCGCTGCCGCCGGAGCTGACGCCGGCGGAGTACCTGGCCCGGCTGGGCGAGCTGCCGCTGGCCGCGCAACCCGGGACCAGCTGGCTGTACCACCTCAGCACCGAGGTGCTCTCGGTGCTGCTGAGCCGGGTCGCCGGCTGCCCGCTGCACGACCTGCTGCGCGCCCGGGTCACCGGTCCGCTGGGTCTGGCCGACACCGGCTTCTGGGCGACCGACCCCGTGCGGCTCGGCCCGGCGTACCTGCCGGCGGGTGGCGGGTTCGAGCTCCTCGACCCGGCCGACGGGCGTTCGTCCGGCCCGCCGGTCTTCGAGGGGCTGGCGGCCGGGCTGGTCTCCAGCGCACCGGACGTGCTGGCCGTCTTCGGCGCGCTGGCCGACGGGGGCGGGCCACTGCTGAGCCCCCGGTCGGTGGCCGCCATGACCACCGGAGCGCTGACCACGGCGCAGCGGCTGGAGGCCGTCGACTTCCTCGGCGCCGGCCGCTCCTGGGGGCTGCAGGTCGGCGTGCAGGTGGAGCCGGGAGAGCCGTGGGCGCAGCCGGGCCGGTTCGGCTGGGACGGCGGGACGGGCACGACCGCCTACGCCGATCCGGACCGGGACCTCGTCGCGGTGCTGCTCACCGCGCGTGGCATGGCCGGGCCGGAGGACGGCATGGACGGGTTCTGGCGGGCGCTGTACCGCTGCCTCTGACCCACTCTTGCGGCAGCTCGCCCGGCGCCTCAGCGGGGTCGGTCACCGCCCAGAGCCAGCACCGTGCGCAGCGCGGTGACCAGGGCCAGCGGCTGGTCCAGCATCGGGTGGTGGCCGCTGTCGGGCAGGTCGACCACGGGCATCCCGGCCCGGGTCAGCCCGACCATCTCGGTGGCCATCTCCGGGCTGACCAACCCGTGCTCGCAGCGCAGGAAGGTCAGCGGGACGGCGACCCCCGGCAGCAGGTCGCGCAGCCGCAGCCGGGTGCCGAAGAAGTCCGGGTCGAACTTCCACGTCCAGCCGTCCTCGACCGCGCGCAGCGATCCGGCGGCCACGTGCTCGCGGACGAAGGGGAGCAGGACCTCTTGCGGCGGCAGCGTGCGGAAGCGGGCCCTGGCCTCGTCCGGGTCCGCGTACACCCGGTGCGGCCGTCGGCGCTCCCGCAGCCGCCGCTCGTCCGGGGGCTGGTCGTTGAGCGGGGAGTCCACGACGACGACCGAACCGATGTCACCCGGGTGCTCGACGCCCACGGTGACCGCCACCCAGCCGCCCATGCTGTGGCCCACGACGACCGGCCGGTCGAGGCCCGCGTCGGCGGCGACGGCCACCACCTCCCGCGCCCACAGCAGCGGGTCGTAGTCCTCGCGGCGATCGCTGTCACCGTGCCCGGTCAGGTCCAGGGCCACCACCCGGCGTCCGGTGAGCAGGGGGGCGACGTGGTCCCACCAGCCGGAGTGGGCGGCACCGCCGTGCACCAGGACCACGCCCGGCGCCCCGGCCGGCCCCCAGGCCCGGTAGTGCACCCGGGACCCGGCGACGACGACGTCCCGGTGTTCCGGCTGATGGGCGAGGGCCTGGGTGAACCACGTCGGCGGGGTCATCCCCGGATCCTGCCCGACGGCCTCAGCTCGACGAGAACGGGCTGGGGGCTCCCTCCGGGGGGTGGAGGCAGCTCCCAACCCGATGTCGAGCTGCGGTGGACCTCAGCGGCCCTTCAGCAGCTCCTCGAACGAGGTGGTCGGGTCGGCGAAGGGGTCGGCCGGGCGGGTGGCCGCGGGACGACCGGTGACCAGACCGGCGAGCTCGCCGGCTGCCCGGTCGATACGGCCCGCCAAGGACCGGTCGACGCCGCCGCCGGCCCAGTCCTCCGTGGCGGCGAAGACGCCGGTGGGCGCCACGACCGCCCGCAGGTAGGCCAACAGCGGGCGCATCGCGTGCTCCACGACGAGTGAGTGGCGCGGCGTCCCGGCGGTGGCGCCCAGCAGCACGGGCTTCCCGGTCAGCGACTCCTTGTCCAGCACGTCGAAGAACGTCTTGAACAGGCCGCTGTAGGAGGCGGAGAACACCGGGGTGACCGCGATCAGCCCGTCGGCGCCGACGACCGTGTCAATCGCTGCCTGCAGGGGCTCGTTGGCGAACCCGCTGGTCAGGTTGTCGGCGAGGTCCCGGGCATGGCCGCGGAGCTCGACCACCTCGACGGTGGCGTCCTCCCCGCGGGCCCGCAGGGCCTCGACGGTGGCGGCGGCGAGCCGGTCGGCCAGCAGCCGGGTCGAGCTGGGGTCGCTCAGCCCGGCGCTGACGACGGCGATCGTCCGAGTGGTCATGCCCGCGCCACCGTCTCCACGGTGCGGCCGGTGACGTCGTCGGCGGCGTGCACGGTGCTGGCGTGACCGCCGCCGGCGGCAGCCACCAGGCTGGCGTGGGTCGGCGCGTCCGGCACGTGCGCGGGCTTGAGCGCGGCGAACTCCCGGCGCAGCACCGGCACGACCTCCTCGCCGAGGATGTCCAGCTGCTCGAGCACCGTCTTCAGCGGCAGCCCGGCGTGGTCGATGAGGAACAGCTGCCGCTGGTAGTCACCGACGTAGTCGCGGAAGCCGAGGGTCCGCTCGATCACCTGCTCCGGGGACCCCACCGTCAGCGGGGTCTGCGAGGTGAACTCCTCCAGCGACGGGCCACCGCCGTAGACCGGGGCGTGGTCGAAGTAGGGGCGGAACTCCCGGACGGCGTCCTGGGAGTTCTTCCGCATGAACACCTGGCCACCCAGCCCGACGATCGCCTGGTCGGCGCTGCCGTGGCCGTAGTGCTCGAACCGGCGGCGGTAGAACTCGACCATCCGCTCGGTGTGCTCCGGCGGCCAGAAGATGTGGTTGTGGAAGAACCCGTCGCCGTAGTACGCCGCCTGCTCGGCGATCTGCGGGCTGCGGATCGAGCCGTGCCAGACGAACGGCGGGACGCCATCCAGCGGGCGCGGGGTGGAGGTGAAGCCCTGCAGCGGGGTGCGGAACTGGCCCTCCCAGTTCACGACGTCCTCCCGCCACAGCCGACGCAGCAGCTGGTAGTTCTCCACGGCCAACGGGATGCCGTCCCGGATGTCCTTGCCGAACCAGGGGTACACCGGGCCGGTGTTGCCCCGGCCCATCATCAGGTCGACGCGGCCGTCGGCGACGTGCTGCAGGGTCGCGAAGTCCTCGGCGATCTTCACCGGGTCGGTGGTGGTGATCAGCGTCGTGGACGTCGAGAGGACCAGCTTCTCGGTCTTGGCCGCGATGTAGCCCAGCGTGGTGGTGGGGGAGGAGACCACGAACGGCGGGTTGTGGTGCTGGCCCTGGGCGAAGACGTCGAGCCCCACCTCCTCGGCCTTGAGCGCGATCGTGATGAGCGACTTCACCCGCTCGGCCTCGGTGGGGGCCCGGCCGGTGGTCGGGTCGGGGGTGACGTCGCCGACGGTGAAGATCCCGAACTGCATCTCGTGCTCCCTCTCGTCTGAGCCGCACTGGTTGAGAGCGCAACTACTGGCTCGTGGAACGGTACGGCACCCGAGCGCATTCCCCGCTCCGAACGCGGCAGCGCCCCCCGGCCGGGTGGGCCGAAGGGCGCTGTCGTGGTTCCTCGCTCAGGCGAGCGCGTCGACCGTCTCGTGGTCGTCGACCGTGCCGGCCAGCCGGGCCAGCGCCCAGTCGCCGTCACCGAGGAGGTGGTCGATCGCGGTGAGCCGGCTGGTGTAGTGGCCCACCTTGTACTCGGCGGTGACACCGATCCCGCCGTGCAGCTGGATCGCCTCCTTGCCGATGTGCCGCGATGCCCGGCTCGTCTGCAGCCGGGCCCGGTCGGCGGCGGCGACCACGTCACCGTCGGCGTCGACGACCAGCGTCGCCCACATGACGGTGCTGCGGGCCAGCTCCAGGGAGACGTACATGTCCGCCGCCCGGAAGGTCAGCGCCTGGAACTTGTTCAGCGGCACCCCGAACTGCTTGCGGGCCTTGAGGTACTCCGCCGTCGTGGTCAGTGCCGTCTCCATCGCCCCCAGCGCCTCGTGCCCGTAGGCGACCCGGGCGCGGGCCTGCGCCTTCTCGATGGCCGGTGCCTGGTCGCCGGTGCCCTCGCCCAGCGGCTGGGCCGGGGTGCCGGCGAAGGAGACCTTCGCCGAGCGGGTGCCGTCGTGGTTGCGGTACCCGGTGCGGGTCAGCCCCTCGGCGTCGCCCGGCACCAGGAACAGCCGGGTGGCCCCGCCCACGAGCGCGCTGACCACCAGCAGGTCGGCGCGGGCGCCGTTCGGCACCGGCTCCTTGACCCCGGTCAGCCGCCAGGAGCCGCCGTCCTCGGTCGCGGTGACCGACTGGGCGGACGCCTGCCAGCGGGAGCCGATCTCGGTGTGCGCGAAGGCCGGGAGCAGCGTGCCCTCGGCCAGCGCGCCGAGCACCTCGGCGCGCTGGGCGTCGGTGCCGAGGTCGGCCACCAGCCCACCGGCGAGGACGACGGCCTCCACGAACGGCTCGGGTGCCAGCACCCGGCCGATCTCCTCGGCCACGATGGACACCTCCACCGGACCTGCGCCCATGCCCCCGTCGGACTCGGCGAAGGGGAGCCCGAGCAGGCCCATCTCGGCCAGCTGGCCCCAGGTCTTCTCGTCGAAGCCGGGGTCGGTGCCGACCACGCGCCGGCGCTGCTCGCTGTCCCCGTAGGCCCGGGACAGCAGTGCGCTCACTGCCTCCCGGAGGCCGTTCTGCTCGTCGTCGTAGCTGAACTCCATGGTCAGATCACAACCCCAGGATCGAGCCGGCGATGATGGTGCGCTGCACTTCGTTCGAGCCCCCGTAGATGGAGACCTTGCGGTAGTTCAGGTACGACGGGGTGGCCACCTGCGCCCACCCCGGCACGTCGGAGTCCTCGTCGGGGAACGAGGCCACCGACAGCGGACCGGCGATGTCCACCAGCAGCTCGGTGGCCGCCTGCTGGAGCTCCGAGCCACGCAGCTTGAGCACCGAGGACGCCGGGTGCGGGCGGCCGCCGGCGGAGTTGGCCACCACCCGCAGGGCAGTGAGCTCCAGGGCCAGCAGCTCGTTCTCCAGCTCGGCGATCCGGGCGGTCATGTACGGGTCCTCCGACAGCGGTGCGCCGTTGACCGTGATCCCGCGGGCGTGCTCCTTGGCCTCGATCAGCATCCGCTTGGTCGAGCCGATGCGGGCGATGCCGACCCGCTCGTTGCCGAGCAGGAACTTGGCGTAGTCCCAGCCGTGGTTCTCCTCGCCCACCAGGTTCTCCGCCGGGACCCGGACGTCCTCGAAGAAGACCTCGTTGACCTCGAAGCCGCCGTCGAGCAGCTCGATCGGCCGCAGGGTCACCCCGGGGGTGTCCATCGGGAACAGCAGCAGCGAGATGCCGCGCTGCCGCTTCTCGGCGGTGGGGTCGGTGCGGACCAGGCAGAAGATCCAGTCGGCGTGCTGGCCGAGCGTGGTCCAGGTCTTCTGGCCGTTGACCACCCAGTCGTCGCCGTCGCGCACCGCGGTCGTCCGCAGCGACGCGAGGTCCGAGCCGGCGTCGGGCTCGGAGAAGCCCTGGCACCACCAGATGTCGAGGTTGGCGGTGGCGGGCAGGAAGCGCTCCTTCTGCTCCTGCGAGCCGAAGGTCGCGATGACCGGACCGATCATGCTGGTGTTGAAGGCGAGCGGCTCGGGGACCCCGGCCAGCTGCATCTCCTCGCGCCAGATGTGGCGCTGCAGCGGCGTCCAGTCCCGACCGCCCCACTCCACCGGCCAGTGCGGCACGGCGAGACCGGCGGCGTTGAGCGCGCGCTGGGCCTCGATGAACTGCTCCTTGGTCAGCTCCCGGTGGGCAGCGACCGCGTCCCGGATCGACTGCGACACCTGGGTGGTGAAGAAGGTGCGCATCTCGTCCCGGAAGGCCCGGTCCTCCGGCGACAGGTGCAAGCGCATGGGACCTCATTCCTGACGGCAACCCTGCCGTCTCGACGTGGGGTGTCGAAGATCCCACATCCGCTACCCGGCAGTAACTCGGGGTCGGCGGCGGCGTCCGGGTCACCCGCCGTGGTCGCCGGGGAGGCACCCCGCCCGAAGGAGGGAAGTCGGCCCGATCGGCTGGAGCGCCGACCCCGGCAGGACGACGCTGTGGACAGGCTGCGCCGAGGCGTGCGGCTGGACGGCGGGAGGAGGGGCGACATGTCGGCACGCAGCCGAACGGTGAGCGAGCCCCACGCGTCCCCCGAGGTCGTCGCCGCCGTCTTCCACGGGGTGACCGTCAGCGACGCCGCGGCGGTGCTGGTCGTGGAGCAGGTGGGCGCGGTGCTGCGGGTGGGCTGGAGCAACGAACGGGCCGCGACCCTGCTCGGCTACGGGCCCGAGGACCTGCGCGCGGTGGCCGTCGAGCAGCTGCTGCCCTCGCTCGGTGGTGGGGAGCTCAAGCTGCTGCTCCGCCGCGAGCGGACGGTGCACATGACGCTGCCGGTCCGGTGCGCCAGCGGTGCGCTGCTGGACTGCGTGGTCTCCGCCGTCCCGGTGCCGCCACCGGCCGGGCGGCGCTGGACCGTCCGGGTGACCTCCACGGCCAACGAGACCGAGCGGGCGCTGCGGGCGACCGCCGACGCCTCCGAACGCCGCTTCGCCACCCTCACCGAGCGCTCGCCGGTGCCCACGCTCCTCTCCGAGCAGGGCATGCGCCTGGCGCACGTGAACGACGCGTTCTGCGCGCTGGTCGGCATGCAGGCCGAGCAGCTGCTGGGCACCGGCTGGCTGGACGCCGTGCACCCCGACGACCTCGAGACGGTGATCGGCCAGGCCGTCGCGGTGCTCGAGGGCGGCGACCGGACGGCGCAGGCGCGGCTGGTCCGCCAGGACGGCAGCGAGCGCAGCACCGTGATCCGCTTCGCGCACGTCTTCACCCCGGGCGCGGGCGCGGGGTTCATCGGCACCATCGAGGACATCACCGACCGGCTGGCCTTCGAGGCGCGGTTGGCGCACCAGGCCAACCACGACCCGCTGACCGGGCTGCCCAACCGCACCCGGCTGGCCGAGCACGTGGCCGCGCGCTTCCGGCCCGGCGCCGGTGGCCTGGCGTGCATCTTCCTGGACCTGGACAACTTCAAGGTGGTCAACGACTCCCTCGGGCACACCGCGGGCGACGCCCTGCTGGTCGAGGTGGCCGACCGGCTGCGTGCGACCGTGCGACCGGGTGACCTGGTGGCCCGGTTCGGTGGCGACGAGTTCGTCGTCGTCTGCCAGCAGGTGTCCGAGGACGACGCGGTGGCCCTCGCCGAGCGGATCGGGGAGGCGCTGCACCGGCCGCTCACCCTCGCCGGCGTCGAGCTGCACCCCCGGGCCAGCGTCGGCGTCACCGTGCAGACCGCCGAGCACACCGTCGCGGAGGAGCTGATCCGCGACTGCGACATCGCCATGTACCAGGCGAAGGCAGCCGGCAAGGGCCGGATCACCGTGCTCGACTCCGAGGCGCGGGCCCAGGCCCGGGACAAGCTGCGGCTGGGCGCCGACCTGCGCGAGGCGATCGACCACCGGGAGATCACGCTGATGTACCAGCCGATCTTCAGCACCACCGAGCGGACCGCGGTGGCGGTGGAGTCGCTGGCCCGGTGGCAGCACCCCGAGCGCGGCGCGATACCGCCCAGCACGTTCGTCCCGCTGGCCGAGGAGAGCGGCCTGGTCTCGGCGCTCGGCCTGCTGGTGCTCGACGAGACCTGCCGGCAGCTGGCCGAGTGGGACGGTCGGCTGGGGGTGAGGGCCCCCCGACGGGCCAACGTCAACGTCTCGGCCCTCGAGCTGGACGCCAACCTGCACGGCCACGTGCGGTCGGCGCTGCTGCGCCACGGGCTGCAGCCGTCCCGGCTCTCCATCGAGATCACCGAGTCCGCCCTGATGACCGACCCCGCCGCGGCCCGCGCCGTCCTCCTGCAGCTGCGCGAGCTCGGGGTGCAGGTCTCCATCGACGACTTCGGCACCGGCTACTCCTCGCTGGCCTACCTGCGGCACCTGCCGGTCGACTGCCTCAAGGTCGACCGGTCCTTCGTGGCCGAGCTGGCCGACGGGCACCCCGAGATCACCACCGCGGTCATCGCGCTGGCCCGCAGCCTCGGCCTGGACACCGTGGCCGAGGGCGTGGAGACCCAGCAGCAGGCCGACGAGCTGGCCCGGCTGGGCGCCACCCACCTGCAGGGCTTCAGCCTCGCCGCGCCGTTGTCCGGCGCCGACGCCGCCACCTGGTTCGCCGCCGCCTGGTCCGCCGATGCACAGACCGCCGCCACCGGACCCGCCCGACACCCCGACCTGGAGCTGACGTGACCCCGTCCGCGGCACCGTCCCTGACCGTCGCCCCGGTCTTCGACCTGGAGCGGGTGCTGGGCAGCATCGACAGCATGGCCGCCCAGCGGCCGGTAGCCGCCCAGGTCGTCGCCGAGACGAACTCCGACCGCAGCAGCGCCAAGGAGCTGTCCCGGCTGCTCGGCGCCGACGTCGCGCTGGCCGGCCGGGTGATGAAGCTCGCCAACTCCGCCTTCTACGGGATGCGCGGGCGGGTGACGTCGCTGCAGTTCGCGGTCACCGTCGTCGGCTTCGGCACGGTGCGCACGATGGCGACGGTCGCCCTGACCGACCTGGACGACGAGTCGCAGCTGCCCGAGGACTTCTGGGAGGTCAGCACCACCCTGGCGCTGGCCGCGTCCACCCTCGCGCCGCGGTTCGCCGAGCGCCCGCAGGACGCGCTCTGCCTCGGGCTGCTGGCCCAGATGGGCGTCGCACTGCTGCACCACAACGACGCGGAGGGCTACGCCGAGCTGTGGACCGCCCACCGGTCCGCGGTCTCCCGCCGGACGGCGGAGGTGCAGCGGTACGGCATCTCCGCGCTCCGGCTGACGTCGGTGGCGCTGGAGCAGTGGGGCTTCCCGGCGGGCATGCTGCTGCCGCTCCAGCAGGTGGACGACGACACCTCCTTCCAGGGCGCCCTGCTCCGCTCCGCCCTCGAGGTCGCCGGCCGGCTCACCGACGGCGAGCACGAGGAGACCCCGATCGAGCGGGTCAGCTGCGGCCAGCTGCGGGAACGCGACGTCGCCCCGCTGCTCGCCCAGGTCCGCACCGACGCCGAGGAGCTGCGCGCCGCGCTGCTCGGCTGACGAAGGACCCCCTCTCCCCCCACGCTTCGCAAGCTCAGCGCGGGCCCCTGAGAGGGGGCCTGAAGCCCGCCGCGAGCTTGCGAGTGGTGGGGAGGAGGGGGTCCTTCGTCAGGTGGCGGGCTCGGGGTTGTCCGGCTGCGGGTCCGCGCCCACCGTGGGCAGGTAGCCCGGCGCCTCGCGCGCCGCGGACTGGTCCTCGAAGTCCGCGGCGATGTCCAGCACCCGGGCGTCGTCCCAGCGGGCCCCGAAGAACGAGACGCCCACCGGCAGCGAGTCCCGCGGGCCGGCGAAGCCCGCCGGGACCGTGACGTTCGGGTAGCCGGACACCGCGGCCGGGCCGGAGGTGCTGTAGACGAACGCGTCGGCCTGGCCGTCCAGGTACTCGTACCGGGTCTGCCAGGCCGGGGTGTTGGTCAGCCCGACGATCGCGGCCAGGTCGTCCTCCGGGCCGGCCCCCTGGGCGAGCACCTCGTCGATCGACGCGCGGGCCAGCGTCCGGATCCGGTCGCGGGTCTCCTGGATCGCCGGGTCCTCGGCCGGCACGGTGGCCGCCTGCGCCTGCTCGAGGAGCTCCTGGCCGAAGTAGGCCAGCTCCACCGGGTCCTGCTCGTTGAACTCGATGATGCCGGCCAGGTCGGCCGGGTGGTCACCGGGCGTGGCCGCCAGGTAGGCGTTCAGGTCCCGCTTGAACTCCGCCAGCAGGGCCGGCAGCTCACCAGCACCGATCTCCTCCTGGTAGGGCAGCTGCACCGGCACGGTGGTCGCACCGGCGGCCTCCAGCTGCTTCACCGCCGCGGCGAACACCTCCTCGGTCCGGTCGTCGACGGCCGCCGACTGTTCGGGGGTGAGCGTCCAGACGCCGATCCGGGCACCCTCCAGCGCGTCGAGGTCCAGGTCGGCGAAGTCGAGGTCCAGGTCGGCGGGGATCTCCGCGGTGGCGGCGTCGGCGTCGTCGGAGCCGGCGAGCACCTCCAGCGTGAGCGCCGCGTCGACGGCGTGCCGGGCCATCGGGCCGGCGGTGTCCTGCTCGGCGGAGATCGGGACGATGCCGGTGCGGCTGACCAGGCCGAGGGTCGGCTTGAGGCCGATCACGCCGTTCGCCCCGGCCGGGCAGACGATCGAGCCGTCGGTCTCGGTGCCGATCGCCACCTGGGCCAGCGAGGCGGCGACGCCGACCGCGGAGCCCGAGGACGAGCCGCACGGGTTGCGGTCGAGCACGTAGGGGTTGGCGGTCTGGCCGCCGACGCCGCTCCAGCCGCTGGAGGAGGCGCTGCCGCGCAGGTTGGCCCACTCGGAGAGGTTGGCCTTGCCCAGCACGATCGCGCCGGCGTCGCGGAGCCGCCGGGTGATCTCGGCGTCGTCCGGGCGGCTGTCCAGCATCGCCCGGGAGCCCGCCGTGGTCGGCAGCTGCTCGGTGTCCACGTTGTCCTTCAGCAGCACCGGGATGCCCTCGAGCGGCCCGCGCGTCTGGTTCCGCTGCCGCGTCCGGTCGCTGTCCGCGGCGTCGCGCAGGGCGTCGGGGTTGACGCTGAGCACGGCGCCGAGGTCGTCGTTGACGGCGGCGATCCGCGCCAGGTACGCCCCGGTGAGCTGGACGGCGGTGAGGTCGCCGACGTCCATCCGCGCCTGCAGCTCGGGGATGGTCAGCGCGTCGAGGTCCAGGCCGCGGATCGGCAGGGTGCCGGAGCCGGCCGCGTCGGCGGCGCCGGGGCCGGCCTGGCCCGGGTCCGCCGGGGCGGCGACGGCGCTGGCCGGGACGAGCAGGACGGCGGCGAACGCAGCGGTGACCGCGGCCCTCCGACGCAGGGGAAGGACGGGGACGCGCATGGGCTCCTCCGAGGCAGCCGGGCTGGGGTAGGTAGAAGCTAGGCCGGTCCGCGCGCCTCCGCCCGGTCAACGCAGCGGTCGCCGGGTCACAGGCCGTCCGGGTCCCCCCGAACGGCCGGGGGAGGGCATGGTGGAGGGGTGTTCGACAGCGACTTCGGTCCGGACCTGATGGCCCTGCTCAGCCGGGAGGTGCTCCGCGAGCGCGGCGGTGCGCTGATCGCGGAGGCCTGCGCGTGGTCGGTCGGCCTCTCCGACCACGACCACCACCTGCGGGTCCGCGGCCGCGTGACGGCCACCGGGCTGACCCTCGGCGCCCGGGCGGTGACCGGCCAGCCGCTCAGCGGGGAGGAGGACGGTCGCCTCGAGCTGGGGGACGCCCGCCCCGGCAGCTTCCAGGACGCGTTGAACGCGGTCACCGCCGACGGCACCCTTTACGCCGAGCACTTCGACCGGGAGGTCGTCGAGCCGTTCGTGCTCGCCACCTGCGTCGCCGCGGCCGAGCGCGCCCGGGAGACCCGCCCCGCCGACTGGGCCGAGCTCCTCGACGAGCTCGGCGAGGACGGCGGCGACCTGGTCGAGGTCGTCCGGGTGGGGGAGTGGGAGGCGCCGCTGCGGATCGAGGCCGAGCACCTGGTGCTGGCGGCGCTGGGCACGGTGCCGCTGGTCGAGGTGGAGGCGGAGGGGCTGCCGCTGTCGCTGGTCCGCGCCGCCGAGGCGGTCACCCGGGCGGCGGCGCCGGCCGCCGTCCCGGAGGCCGGGCCGGCGGCGGACGAGCTGGCGGGTGCGCTCTTCCTGGCCGAGGCGGCGATCAGCTCCGCCGGGCTGCCGGTGCCCGTGCCGGTGCCCGCCGCCGACCGCCTGCTCGACGTGCTGCTGGGCGAGGGGCTGCTGCCCGAGGAGGTGCCGGCGCTGCTGCCGCACCTGCCGGTGGCGCCGGGCACCGCCGCTGAGGTGCGGGCGACGATCGCCGCCCTCGGGCACGGGGGCTGAGTCAGCCGGCGGAGGTGGGCGGGGGCAGCCGCACGACGTCGGCGGTCACCCCGTGCTCGTGCAGCCGGCCGGGCGCCGGGCTGTCGTAGACGACCAGCAGCTGCGGGCCGGCCGCGTCGTCCTCCAGCAGGCCGATGCCCTCGGCGTGGTCGACCCCGACGCCGAACGGCAGGTCGACCTCGCAGCTGAGCAGGTCGTCCCGCACCACCTGCGGGGTGTCCGCGGTCAGGGCGCCGTGCCAGCGGAAGACGTGCACCGGCCCGTCCAGGTCCATCGTCGGGCCGGCGAGCACGAGCAGGTCGCCGCCGTGCGGGCACAGGTCGCGCACTCCGAGCCCGGCGAGGTCGAGCACGTGCTTGCGGTACCGGCGGCCGTCGGCGAACGGTTCGAGCTGCAGCCGGCCGGGGTCGTCCGGGTCGACCGTGGGGCGGAGCTCGAGCACCATCGCCCAGCCGCGCAGCACCGGGCCACGCAGACCCAGGTACACCCGCTCCCCGGCCACCGCGATGCCCTCGACGTCCAGGCCGTTGTCCTTGCCAGGGATCGCCAGGAACGGGGCCAGGTGCTCGTCGTCGGCGAGCAGGTCGCGCAGGTCCGGGCCGTGCGCCCCGAAGACGGCGGCCCGCTCCGTCCGGCCCGCCACGGTGGTCTCCCGCACCGGCGTGGGCAGGCCGTCGACGTCGGCGACCGGGATCCGCACGAGCACCTGCCGGTTGGCCTGCCCGGTCACCCGGGCCAGCCGGCGCAGCGCCTTCTCCCCGTCGTGCTTGGCCTTGATCCGCTTGCGCCGCAGGCTGTGCGACCCGACGGCCCAGAGGAAGTCGCCGGCCCGGGCGATCCCCTCGATGTCGGCCTCCTCGTCGGCGTCCTCGCCCGGGAGCTCGACGAGGTCGGCGAGCCGGCAGCTGGTCTGGTCGGCGTAGTGCTGCGGCTCGCGGGGGTCGTCGGCGACGAGTCGCTCGATCGTCGCGGTCTCGTCGCCGGCGACCCAGAGCACCGGGCCGTCGCTGCGGACGGCGGAGAGGTTCGTGTGGGTGCCCGACTCCCGGGCCCCAGCGGTGAAGGACAGCCGGACGGTGCGCTCGATGCTCACACCCGCCACCTTGGCACGGTGGCGACGGCGCGCACCGAGGCCTTCTCACGGCCGCCGCCCGGGGTGACCATGGGAGGGCACGCATCCTCTCGGAAGGACAGTGCCATGAGCAGCTCTGCCGACCACGCCCGCCGGCCGCACCCCGACCCGCTCACCATGACCCCGGCGGAGAAGGTGATCGCCGAGTGGGAGGCCCGCCACGACGTCGCCGCCCGCGGCTCCCGGGCGAGCTTCGCGACGGTGCAGCACTACCTCTCGGAGACCCGGTCCCGGGAGCGCTGCGAGGAGGCGGGCCGGCCACCCGCCGCCAAGCGGGACAAGCGGCGCTGAGCCGGTCGGGGAACGCTGGGCCGGTCGGGGAACTACTGGACCGCGGGCCCCGTTGGCGGGCCATGGACCTGGTCTGCCCGAAGTGTCAGGGGACGATGCGCACGTACGAGCGCAACGGCGTCCACGTCGACCAGTGCACCGACTGCCGGGGCATCTTCCTCGACCGCGGTGAGCTGGAGCGCCTGGTCGACGCGGAGAACGCCTGGCACGACGGCCCGGCCGCGGCCGCCCCGCCCGCGTCCCGGCCCTCGGCCCAGCAGCCGTTCTCGCACGCGCCGGCGCAGCACCCGCAGCCGTCCCCGTCCAGCTCCCAGCCGGCCTCGCTGGGCGCCGTGGTCAGCGAGGTGCTGGGCCAGGTGCGCGCCAGCAGCTCCGGCTCGGGGCACAGTTCGTACGGCAAGCCGCGCAAGAAGAAGTCGCTGATCAGCGAGCTCTTCGGCTGACACGGGGCCTGCGCCACCCACGACCCGTCCGCCGCCCCCACTGACGGCGTCGAGATCGGGCTGGTGGCGGCCTGGCCGGGCATGAGGCAGCCACCAGCCCGGTCTCGGTGCGCGGCCGGGCCGTACGGTCGCGGGGTGGCTGACGACGACCTCACCCCGTTCACCCCTGCGGGGGCCGAGCGGCTGCGGACCGCCGCGGCCGAGCTGGCCGCGGCGGTGACCGCGCACGCCGAGGCGGTGACCGCGGTGACCGGGGACGCCGGCATGCCCGAGGTGTTCGCTGCCAGCGACCGGTTGCTCCCGGCGGTGCTGGCCTACGCCGACGCGCAGTTCGACCTCACCGGCAACGACTTCCCGTTCGGCGTCCTGCACGGCTACGCCGAGGACGACGGGGAGGACGACGGGGAGGACGACGAACCGCAGGTCGGCGACGCAGCGGACGGCGACGCAGCGGACGGCGACGGGGCGGACGGCGACGGGGCGGACGGCGGGACCACCGCCTCCGGGACGACCGACGTCTCGGTCCTGCAGCGGCACGACCTGCGGGTCACCGACGAGGCCGCGGTGCTGGCCGCGGGCCGCCGGGCGTACCTGCGTTCGCAGCCTGACGGCGACGCCGCCGCGGCGGTCGCCGATGTGACGGACCTGGGCCGGGCGCTGTCCCAGCTGGCCGACGCCGGTGGCTGGGACGCCGTGGGGGAGACGCCGGGGCTGCGGACGACGGGCCGGTCGGTGCTGGTCATCGGTCGGGAGCTCGCCCCCGGGGCCGACCCGGAGGACGACACCGAGGACGACGGCGGCGAGCTGCTGTGGTCCCAGCAGGACGTGTTCCCCGGCTGACCCGCGCGGGGTAGGGGGATCGGCATGCCTGACTATGACGTGAACGAGGCCGGGGTCGCCCACGCCCGGGAGCTGATCGACGCCGGGGAGTACGACGACCAGACCGAGTGGTCCGACGCCGCGCCGTCGACCGACGAGGAGAACGAGGAGCGGGACGACGAGGGCCAGGAGGGCTACGCGCAGTGGCACCTGGCGGTCGACCCGGACAAGGGCGAGGGCACCAAGGGCCGCTACCGGTTCCCCTACGGCGACTTCGCCACGGTCAACCGGGCCGCGCTGATCCACGCCAAGCAGCGGGCCAGCCAGAACGACCACCCGGAGATCGAGGCGGCCGCCGACGACCTGCTGCAGCGCCTGGACGCCAAGCGTTCCTGACCCGGCGCGGCTGAGGGGTCAGCCGGGCAGCATGCTGCCGGTCTCCAGGTAGCGGGTGTGCCAGCTCAGCGCCTCCGCCAGCAGGTGCGGGGTGTGCCGGCCGTACGCGCCGCGCTCGGCCCGCTCGTAGTAGTCGGTCAGCAGTGGCCGGTAGTCCGGGTGCGCACACTTGTCGATCACCAGCTGCGCCCGCTTGCGCGGCGGCAGGCCGCGCAGGTCGGCGAGCCCGTGCTCGGTGACGACCACCGACACGTCGTGCTCGGTGTGGTCGACGTGGGACACCATCGGCACGATCGAGGAGATCGCGCCGTCCTTGGCCGTCGACGGGGTGAGGAAGAAGGAGACGTAGGCGTTGCGGGCGAAGTCGCCCGAGCCGCCGATCCCGTTCTGGATGCGGCTGCCCATCAGGTGCGTGGAGTTCACGTTGCCGTACAGGTCGGCCTCGATCATCCCGTTCATCGCCAGCACCCCCAGCCGGCGGACGATCTCCGGGTGGTTGCTGATCTCCTGCGGCCGCAGCACGATCCGGTCCCGGAACTCCGCCACGTGAGCGTTGAAGTCCGCGATCGCGGTAGGGCTCAGCGAGAACGCCGTCGCCGAGGTGGAGGCGAGCGTGCCCGAGCGCAGCAGGTCCAGCATGCCGTCCTGGATCACCTCGGTGTAGGCGGTCAGCTGCTCGAACCGCGACTCCTGCAGCCCGGACAGGACGGCGTTGGCCACGTTCCCGACCCCGGACTGCAGCGGTAGCAGCTCGGCCGGCAGCCGACCCACCGTGACCTGGTGCTCGAGGTACTCGATCAGGTGCCCGGCGATGGCCCGGGCGGTGTCGTCCGGCTCGCTGAACGGGGTGTTCCGGTCCGGGGAGTGGGTCTCGACGACGGCGACGACCTTGTCCGGGTCGACCCGCAGGTGCGGCACCCCGATCCGGTCGCCGGGCCGGGTCAGCTGCACCGGCCGGCGGTTCGGGGGCAGCGCCGTCCCGTAGTAGACGTCGTGCATGCCGTCCAGCCCGGCCGGCTGCCAGCTGTTGACCTCCAGCACCACCTTCTCGGCGAGGTCCAGCCAGGTCTTGTTGTTGCCGACCGAGGAGGAGGGGATCAGCTGCCCGTCCTCGGTGATCCCGCTGACCTCCACGACGGCGACGTCCAGCGGCCCGAGGAACCCCTCCCAGGCCAGCTGGGCGACGTGCGACAGGTGGACGTCGACGTAGTCGATCTCCCCGGCGTTGATCTTCTGCCGGGCGACCGGGTCGGACTGGTACGGCAGCCGCAACCCGATGCCGTCGGCGGCGGCGAGCGCGCCGTCCAGCTCGGGTGCGGTGGAGGCACCGGTCCACAGGTCGACCCGGAACGGCTCTCCGGCGGCATGCGCGGCGGTGATCCGCTGGGCCAGCAGCCCCGGGACCGCCTTCGGGTGCCCGGCGCCGGTGAACCCGCTCATCCCGAGCGTGTCGCCGGGCCGGATCAGCGCGGCCGCCTCGTCGGCCGGCACCACCTTGCGCGCCAGTGCTGCGTTGCGGATCCGACCGGTGTCCATCGTCCTCCGACCTCGTCGTGGCGGGCCGCTCCGGCCCACCCGGACGCTACGGGCGGGACGATGGTCCTGCCCGGGGAGGCCGGAGGACCCGGCTGCGGGGCCGGGCCCGCCGGCCCCGCAGCCGTCCGTGCCGAGGTCAGGCCGTCCGGGGGGTGTCCGAGCGGGCCCCCAGCTCGGCCGTCGGCCCGCTGACCTTGCGCGAGCCCTTCACCGTGGCGAACGAGGTCTCGTAGCCGACCGTCGCCTGCGGGTCCAGCCGCGGGTCGACGGCCAGGCCCTTGTCGCCGTTGCTGCGGATGAACCAGAAGTCCGCCTGCACCCGCTGCGGGGTCACGTCCAGGACGGCGAAGCCGTGGCCGATGCCCTCCAGGTAGCGCACCCAGGGGTTGGCGGCCTGGAACGCGGCGGTGGTCGCGGTCGCGGCGGCCGCGGAGCCGACGGCCTCCTTGAACCCGTTGCTGGTCACCGACGGGCAGACGAACTCCACACCGACCGAGTTGCCGTCACCGGGGTAGCCGCCGAAGTCGGTCGGGAGGTCGTTGGCCCAGGAGGAGTGGATGTCGCCGGTCAGCACCACCGGGTCGGCGTGCTGGGCCGCGGCCATCGCCTCCAGCACCGCGCGCTGGTCTGCCTGGTAGCCGTCCCACTGGTCGGCGTTGAACACCGAGCCGGGCACCGTGCCGGGCCGGGGGACGGCGAACACCCGCGCGAAGACCGTCTGGTTGCCGACCAGGTGCCAGTCGGTGCGCCCGGTGCGGATGCCCTTCGTCAGCCAGTCCAGCTGCGGCGGCTCGGGCAGGTGCCGCCGCGGGTCGGTCAGGGCCGGGTTGAGCGCGCCGTCGACCGTGCCCGGGACCTGCTCGCTGCGGTTCTGCCGGGTGTCGATGACCGACAGCTCGGCCAGGTCGCCGAAGCTGAAGCGGCGGAAGAACTGCCGGCCCTTGCTGGCGTGCGGCTGCCACATCGCGGGCTCGCGGATCGGCATCCACTCCAGGTATGCCTGGAACGCCTTGGCCCGGCGGAACAGGAAGTCGCCCTCGGGCTTGATGCCGTCGGGCTTGCCCGGCTCGGTGTAGGGGGCGGCCGGGTCGTCGTCCCGCTCGTGGTTCTCCGCGCCGAAGTCGTAGGCGTCGTTGGTGATCTCGTGGTCGTCGAAGATGACGATCCACGGGTGCTGCTGGTGCGCCCGCTGCAGGTCCGGGTCGGTCTTGTAGAGCGCGTGCCGGATCCGGTAGTCCTCCAGCGTCACCATCTCGTGGACCGGCTCGTGGTCCCGGATGCCGATCAGCGCGTTGGGCCCGTACCGGTCGCCGGAGCCGGCCACGCCCGCCACCCGCGGGGCGTTGCCGTACTCGTAGAGGTAGTCGCCCAGGTGCAGCACGAAGTCCAGGTCGTCCCGGGCGGCGATCCCGCGGTAGGCGGTGAAGTACCCGCCGGTCCAGTTGCTGCAGGAGGCGAACGCCATCCGCAGCGCGTGGGTCTGGCCGGGCTCGTCCGGTGCGGTCTGGGTGCGGCCGACCGGGGAGGTCTGGCCGGCGCAGCTGAACCGGTAGAAGTAGCGCGTGTAGGGGGTCAGCCGGTTCACCACGACCTTGACGGTGTGGTCGCGGCTGACGTCGGCGACGACGTTGCCGCTGCGCACGACGCGGGTGAACGCCTCGTCGGCGGCGACCTCCCAGCGGACCGGGACGGCGGGCCCGCGGCGGCTGCCGGGGAGGGACTCGGGGGTGGGCGTCACCCGGGTCCAGAGGAGCAGCTCGGTGGCCGTGGGGTCGCCGCTGGCGACGCCGAAGCCGAAGACGCCGGAGCGGGCGGTCTCGGCCACGGCCGCGCGGGCGGCCTCGCTGGTGAGCCCACCGAAGGTCAGGGCGGCGGCGGTGACCGCGCCGCCCTTCAGGACGGTGCGGCGGGACAGGGGTGCTTCGAGGGACATGCGGGCACTGTGGTTGCACCGGGCGACGAGTTGGCGGTGCCTGCGTGAACGGCCGGCGTCTCCCGCTCGGCCGTTTCCCCTCCGGAGGGGGCGGGCACGTGCACGGGGCAGGCGAGCCGTGTCGGACCGCCCGAGCGCCCAGGACGGGCGCCGCCGTCCGGCACCGACCCGCGACCCGCACGACGACGGGAGACCCCCATGGCGATCGCCACGATCAACCCCACCACCGGGGAGACGCTGAAGACCTACGAGCCGCTGTCCGACGACGCGCTCGAGGAGAAGATCGGTCGCGCAGCCGCCGCCTACCGCAGCTACCGGCGCACCTCGGTCGAGGACCGGGTGCGCTGGCTGCGGGCCGCGGCCGACGTGCTGGACGCCGACACCGACGGCGTCGCAGAGCTGATGACCACCGAGATGGGCAAGACGCTGTCCTCGGCGAAGGCCGAGGTCGGCAAGTGCGCGAAGGCGCTGCGCTGGTACGCCGAGCACGGCCCGGCGCTGCTGGAGCCGGAGCCGAAGGACGCCGAGGCGGTCGGCGCCCAGCAGGCCTACGTCGCCTGGCAGCCGCTGGGCGTGGTGCTGGCGGTCATGCCGTGGAACTTCCCGCTCTGGCAGGCCATGCGGTTCGCCGCCCCGGCACTGATGGCCGGCAACGTCGGCCTGCTCAAGCACGCCAGCAACGTGCCGCAGACCGCGCTGTACCTGGAGGAGCTGTTCCGCAAGGCCGGCTTCCCGGACGACGTCTTCCAGACCCTGCTGATCGGCTCGGGCACGATCGAGCAGGTGCTGCGCGACGACCGGGTGGTCGCCGCGACCCTCACCGGCAGCGCGCCGGCCGGCCAGTCGGTCGCCTCGATCGCCGGTGACGCGCTCAAGCCCACGGTGCTGGAGCTGGGCGGGTCCGACCCGTTCATCGTGATGCCCTCGGCCGACCTCGAGGCCGCGGCGGGGGTGGCGGTCACCAGCCGCAACCAGAACAACGGGCAGAGCTGCATCTCGGCCAAGCGGTTCTTCGTGCACCGCGACGTCGCCGAGGAGTTCACCCGGGTCTTCGCGGAGAAGATCGCCGCGCTGACCGTCGGCGACCCGATGGACGCCGACACCGACGTCGGCCCGCTGGCCACGGAGTCCGGTCTGCAGGACGTGCACGACTACGTGGAGGACGCCCGCAGCAAGGGCGCCACCGTCGTCGTCGGGGGCACGCGGCTGGACCGGCCGGGCTGGTTCTACGAGCCGACGCTGCTGACCGGGGTGACCCCGGAGATGGACCTGTACGCCGAGGAGGTCTTCGGGCCGGTGGCCGCGCTGTTCACCGTCGACAGCCTGGACGAGGCGATCGAGATCGCCAACAGCCACCCCTACGGGCTCGGGTCCAACCTGTGGAGCGAGGACGAAGGGGAGCGGGCGCAGTTCGTCCGGGACATCGAGTCGGGCATGGCGTTCGTCAACGGCATGACGACCAGCTACCCGGAGCTTCCCTTCGGCGGGGTGAAGCAGAGCGGCTACGGCCGCGAGCTCACCGAGCTGGGCATGCGCGCGTTCATGAACGGCAAGACCGTCTGGATCGGTGCCCCCAGCAGCGAGCAGCGGCCGGGTGACAGCGCCGGTTCGGCGAACGAGTGACCCGTGGAGGGGCAGGGACGGTCGCCGTCCCTGCCCCTCCGGTCAGCGAGGGGAGGGGACCTCGCCGGGCCGGCTCACGGGCTGCACCGGGGTGGGGACGGCGTCCGGTCCGTGCCGGGGGCTGCCGCGGCGGGCCAGGCTGGCCATGCTGAGGACGGCGTAGGCGGCGACCGCCATCAGCACGATGGTGCCGCCCGACGGGGTGTCGGCGTAGAAGGAGACGGCGGTGCCGCTGACCGACACGGTCACCCCGATCAGCGCGGCGATCGCCAGGCTGCTCCGGAAGCTGCGGGCCACCAGCTGGGCGCAGCCGGCGGGCAGCACCATCAGCCCGCTGATCAGCAGCAGGCCGAGCACCCGCATGGACAGCGTCACCGTGACCGCGGTGACCACCGCGAGCAGCAGGTTCAGTCGCAGGACGGGCAGTCCGCTGGCGAGGGCGTGTTCCTCGTCGAGCGCGACGGTGAACAGCGACCGGCCGAGCCCGAGGGTGACGCCGAGGACGACGGCGGCCATCCCGGCGAAGACGACCAGGTCGCCGCGGGTCGTGGTGGTCAGCGCGCCGAACAGGTAGCCGTCCAGCGTGATCGGGGTGCCGGCCGGGGCACGGGTGACGACCACGACCCCACCGGCCAGGCCGCCGTAGAACATGATCGCCAGCGCGACGTCGGTACCGGTCGACCGGCGGGCCCGCAGCACCTCGACGACGACCGCGCCGGCGACGGTGGCCAGCAGCGCGGTGAGCACCGGCGCCGACCGGGTGGCCAGGCCGACCGCGACCCCGAGCAGCGCGACGTGCCCCAGCCCGTCGCCGATCAGCGACAGCCGGCGCTGCACCAGGTGGACGCCCACGGTCGGCGCGGTGAGGCCGACGAGCACGGCGGCCGCCAGGGCCAGCCGCATGAACTCGTAGCTCAGCACGGGGCGCCCGCGCCCGGCAGTGTCACCGTCCTGGTCACCACCTCGGCCAACGGGCCCAGCTCGTGCACGACCACCACCACGGCCGCGCCGATCTCGGCCAGGCCGGCCAGGGTGCCGGCGAGCACCCGCTGACTGGCCGCGTCGACGCCGGCGGTGGGCTCGTCCAGCAGGAGCAGCTCCGGGTCGCCGGCCAGCGCGCGGGCCAGCAGCGCGCGGCGCTGCTGGCCACCGGACAGCTCCGCGACCAGCCGGCGGTCGAAGCCGGCCAGCCCGGCGCCCTCCAGGGCGCAGTCGACGGCGCACCGGTCGGCCTCGCCGAACCGCTGCCAGGGCCGCAGCCGGCTCAGCCGGCCGGAGGAGACCAGTTCCCGCACGGTCACCGGGACGCCGCCGGCCACGGTGTGCCGCTGGGGCACGTAGCCGACCCGGTGCCAGTCGCGGAACCGCGCCCGCGGGACGTCGAAGAACCGCACCTCGCCGGCCTGTACCGCGCACAGCCCCAGCACGCCACGGACCAGCGTCGACTTGCCGGCCCCGTTGGGCCCGCGGACCGCGACCACCTCCCCGGGGCGGACGGTCAGGTCGACGCCGGTGAGGACGGCGTCCCGGCCGTGGCCGAAACCGCCGCCGCGCACCGTGAGCGCACTGTCGCAGCCGACCGGGACGACGGCCGGCGCGCGGCGGGGACGGGTGCTCAGGAGCACTGCTGCCCCGCCCGCAGGCCGGCCAGGTTCGCCCGCATGAGCGCCAGGTAGTCCCCGTCCGCCGACTGGTCGGTCAGCCCCTCGATGGGGTCCAGCTGCTGGGTCCGGGCGCCGGTCTCCCGGGCCACGGTCTCGGCGACGGCGGGGCTGACCAGCGTCTCGAAGTAGATGGTGCGCACGTCGTGCTCGCGGACGAACCCGGTGGCCTCGGTCAGCGCATCGGTGGACGGCTCCTCGTCCGGCGCCAGCCCGCTGATGCCGAACTGCTCGAGGTCGTAGGCGTCGGCGAGGTAGCCGAAGGCGGAGTGGCTGGTCACCAGCTCCCGGCTGGCGCAGTCGGCCAGGCCGGCGCGGAAGTCCCCGTCCAGCTCCTCGAGCTCGGCCCGCAGCTCCGCCGCGTTGGCGGTGTACTGCTCGGCGTCGGCCTCGTCCACCGTGGCCAGGTGCTCGGCCAGCGCGTCGCCGACGGCGGCCATCCGCATCGGGTCGTGCCAGAAGTGCGGGTCGGTCGCCGGCTCGTCGGGGTGCTCACCCTCGTCGGCGTGTCCGCCGTCGTGCTCGTGGGCCTCGTAGGTGAGCGACAGGTCGGCCGGCTCGCCGGCGTCGAACGCGCGCTCGGCGGCCTGCTGCTCGACGGCGGCGTCCACGGCGGGCTGCAGCGTCGGCAGGAAGACCACGACGTCGGCCTCGCTCGTCGCGGCGACGTCGCGGGGGGTGAGCTCGTGCTCGTGCGGCTCGGCGCCGTCCGGGGTGAGCGAGGTGACGTCGGCCAGGTCGCCGGCCACCTGCTCGCTGAGCCAGGCGAGGGGGTAGAACGCCGCCACGACCGTCAGCCCGTCGTCGTCGGCAACCGCCGCGTCGGCGTCGGCCGGGCCGGAGCAACCGGTCAGCGCTACCGCCCCCGCGCAGGCGAGGGAGAGCGCGGGGAGCGTGCGGGCGGGTCGTCGTCGGGACGGTGACTGCATGACCCGATCATCCGTGTAATGACAATCGTTGTCAAAGCTTCTCGGAGCGCTGGAGACGAGGCCTGCGGTCAGCCGGCTGCGGCGGGCTGCTCCGGTGCCGGGGCCGTCGTCCCGGTCGGGACTGCGGCCGGCCGTCGCGGCCGGCGGCTCAGTCCGGACAGCGAGACGGCGAGCACGGCGGCGGTGACCAGCGCCCCGGTCGGGGCGAGCACCACCCAGGGCGCCCGCTCGACGTAGGGCATCCCCTCGGCCAGCAGCAGCCCCCACTCCGGCGCCGGCGGCGCGGCACCCAACCCCAGGAAGCCCACCGCGGCCAGGGCCAGCGCGACGCCCGGCAGCCGCAGCACGGCGTTGCGGGCGGCGGCGGGCAGCACGGCCGGCACGACGTACCGCCAGGTGACCGCCGCCGGCCCCACCCCGAGCACCGGTAGCACGGTGACGTGCCGCTGGCGCCGGACCTCCTCCGACGCGGCCGCCACGTAGGCGGCGATCGGCGCCCAGGCCACCAGGGCCACGGCCAGCGCCGCGCCGGCCTGCGAGGTGCCCAGGGCGGCGGCGACCAGCACGCCGACGATGACCGGGGGTGCGGCGTTGGCGACCTCCACCGGCCCGACCGAGGCGCGCGGCAGCAGTCCGACCAGGACCCCGACCGCCAGGGTGACCAGCACGACCACCGTCGCCGTGCCGACGGTCTGCACCGCGCCGTGCGCCACCCGGGCCAGCAGGTCGCGCCCGCTGGCGTCGGCGCCGAAGGGCAGCGCGAGACTCGGGGCGGCCAGCCGCGGGTGGGCGGAGGTGAGCGGGTCGCGGCCCAGCCCGGCGGCCACCACGACCACGAGGAGCGCGGCCGCCCCGCCCGGGAGCAGCCAGTCGCGTCGCCGGGACGGGGTGGCCCGGGCCGGCACCGGCACGCTCCCGCTGCGCAGCGCCCGGCCCAGCAGCAGCGCCCGGGTCAGCGCGGCCAGCCCGCCGAACACCGCCGAGATCCCGAGGAGCAGCAGCATCCCCGCCTGCAGCGTCGGCAGGTCCTGGGCCTCCGCGGCGCCGAGCACCGCCCGCCCCAGTCCGGGGACGGCGAACACCTGCTCGACGGGCACCGCCCCGCCGGTGAGGCCGACGAGCACCAGGGCCACCTGGGTGGTCAGCGCGGGCAGGGTGCGGCGCAGCAGGGCCCGGCCCAGCTGCCCGGGTGACGCACCGGCCACCTGCCAGGTGGACACCCAACGCTCGGTGCCGGTGATGGTGAGACCGTCGGCGACCAGCCGGCCGATCAGCCCACCCGCGGGCAGGCCCATCGCCAGCGCCGGCAGCACCACCGAGGACGGGCCTGTCCAGCCGTAGGGCTCGAACCAGCCCAGCCACACCGCGCCGACCAGCAGCAGCACCGAGGCCAGCAGGAACTCCGGCAGCGCGGTGAGCGCGGCCCCGACCGCGCCGCCGGTGCGGCCCCGCTCACCCCGGGCGACCCGGTGCAGCGGCGGCCAGCACAGCAGCGCCGCCGTGACCAGGGCGACCAGCAGGGCAGCGCCCATCAGCGTGACCGAGACGCCGAGGGCGTGGACCAGCCCCGGACCCACCGGCCCGCCGGAGATCCAGGACGTGCCCAGGTCGCCGCTGACCAGCCCGGACAGCCACTGCCCGAGCAGTCCCAGCGGGCCGGCGTCCAGGCCGAGCTCGGCCCGGATCGCCGCGAGGGCCTCCGGGGTGGCATCCTGCTCGGCCGAGCGTGCCCGGAGGATCGACAGCTCCGGGCTGCGCCCGGACAGCCACGGCAGCACCCCGATCAGCGCCACCACGCCGAGGACGGTGACCGCCCGGGAGGCAGCGGTCACCCACCCCCGCCGTGGCACCGCTCAGTCCTCGCCGACGGTGGTGTCGGCGGTGATCAGCGCGCGCTCCCGCGGGTCGCGGACGGCACCGGAGACACCCGCGGCCTCGCCCTGGATGACCCGCTCGTGCAGCATCGGCACCGCCGCGCCGGTGTCCAGGACAGCCTGCTCGGCGTCGATCACCGCGCGCTGGCGCTCCGGGCCGGGGGTGGCGGCTGCGGCCACCTCGAGGGCGGCGTCCACCGCCGGGTCGCAGAGCTGAGCGATGTTGAACGAGCCCTCGCAGGCGAAGTCGCTGTACATGTAGGCGACCGGGTCACCGGAGTCCAGCACCGTGGCGCGGGACAGGATGAAGGCGTCGAACACGCCGGCCAGGGCGTCGGCCTCGATGAAGGCGTACTCCCGGACGTCCTGCTCCACGGTGAAGCCCACCGCCTCCAGCTGCTGCTCGAGCAGCACCGCGACCTCGGGCAGCTCGGCCCGGTCGGTGAAGGTGCCCAGGGTGATCGCCGTCCCGGCCGGCACGGCGGGCGCCGGCGTGTCCGCCTGGTCCGCGCGCAGGTCGGCGGCCCAGGGGACAGCCGGGCCGAGCAGGCCCTCGGCGATGTCGGCGCGGCCCTCGTAGACGGTCTCCACGATGGTGGCCCGCTCGACCGCGGCGCGGGCGGCGGCCCGCACCGCCGGGTCGGCGAACGGCCCGGACGCCGTGTTCAGGTACAGCGTGTTGGTGCGCGGCATGGGCACCTCGTGCACCAGCTCCTCGTCGACCAGCCCGGCCTGGGAGACCGGCACCGCCTCGACGACGTCCGCCGTGCCGGTGCGCAGGGCCGCGGCCCGGGCGGTGCCGTCGGGCACGAAGGCGACGTCGATGCCGGCGGCGGCCGCGGGGTCGCCCCAGTAGCCGTCGAAGCGGTCGAGGGTGGCGCCGGAGGTGCCGTCCACGGCGACCAGCTGGAACGGGCCGGTGCCGGTGCCGACCGGGTCGACCCGGCCGTCCGCGCCGTAGGCGGCCGCGGCGAGCACGGCCAGCTGCGGGCTGGACAGCCGCTGCGGGACCAGCGGGTCGGGCTCCCCGGTGGTGACCACGACGTCGGAGCCGTCGGCGAGCGCGGTCAGCTCGACGCCGTCCAGGATCCGCGGGCGGGGCGAGGCCTCGTTCGCGGCGGTCAGCGCGGCGGCGGCCTGCTCGGCGGTCAGCTCCGTGCCGTCGTGGAACTCGACGCCCTCGCGGACGGTGAACCGCCAGGTGAGGTCGTCGGTCCGGGCCCACTCGGTGGCCAGCGACGGCTGGGCGTCGCCGTCGGCGTCCAGCACCACCAGGGTCTCGGCGGTGCTCCAGCGGGACAGCTTGAACGCGTCGTCGGTCAGCGGGTTCAGGCCCGAGCGGGGCGGTTGCAGCATGGCCAGCGAGATCCGGCCTCCGCCGGCCGGGGCGCTGCCGCCGTCGTCGGGTGAGCTGCTGAAGCAGCCGGTGGTGAGCAGGGCGACGGTGGCGCCGAGCACGAGCAGGCGGGGGGTGCGGGAGGGGGACATCGTTCCGTTCTCTGGTGGGTGGAGCGTGGTCAGACGGGGAGGCCGGGGACGGCGGCGAGCAGGTCCCGGGTGCGGGGATGTGCGGGGTGGGTCAGGAGGTCGGCCGTGGGCCCCTGCTCGACGACGAGCCCGTCGGCGAGCACGACGGTGCGGTCGCAGAGCCGCGCGACGACGGCCAGGTCGTGGGAGATCAGGAGCAGCCCCAGGCCCTGTCGGGCGGAGAGGTCGGCCAGCACCTCGACCACCTGGTCGCGCACCGGGAGGTCCAGGCCGCTGACCGGTTCGTCGGCCAGCAGCAGCACCGGGCCCGGGGCCAGCGCCCGCGCCAGGGCGACCCGCTGGGCCTGACCGCCGGAGAGCTCCCCGGGCCGCCGCCCGGCCAGGTCGGGGTCCAGCCCCACCCGGGTCAGCGCCGTCGTCACCGCCGCGGCGTGGTCGCCGGGCACGTGCAGGTGCCGCAGCGGCACCGACACCAGCTCGCGCACGGTCGAGCTGGGGTTCAGCGAGCCCGCCGGGTCCTGCGGCACGTACTGGACCAGCCGGCGGTACCACCGCAGCGACGCGGTCGACCCCGGCCGGACGGCGCGACCGGCGACGGTCACCGTGCCGCGGTCGGGGCGCTCCAGCCCCAGCAGGCAGCGCAGCAGGGTCGACTTGCCGGAGCCGGAGGTGCCGACCAGCCCGACCCGTTCCCCGGCGCCGACGCTGAGGTCGACACCCCGCAGCGCGGCGACGACGTCCCGCGGGCCCCACGGCCGCCGCCGGGGCAGCGGGTAGCCGCGTTCGACGCCTGCCGCGGTGAGCACCGGGCCCTCGACCGGGCGGCTCACGAGGCGGCACCGACCCGGGCCGGGAGGGCTCCGGCCCGAGCGGCGCGCACCAGGGCGGCGCTCTGCTCGTGGCACGGGTCGGTGAGCAGGCGGGCGATCGGGGCGTCCTCGACCACGGCCCCCTGGTGCAGGACGACCGCGCGGTCGCACAGCGAGGCCGCGACCGCGAGGTCGTGGGTGATGAACAGCAGCGCCGTGTCCCGGGTGGCATCGCGCAGCACGCCGACGACCTGGGCCTGGGTGACCAGGTCGAGGGCGGTCGTCGGCTCGTCGGCGACCAGCAGTCCGGCGCGGGAGGCGAGCGCCATGGCGATGCAGACCCGCTGCCGCTGGCCGCCGGACAGCTCGCCGGGGGAGCTGCGCAACACCCGCTCGGCGTCGTCCAGGCCGACCGCCGACAGCAGCTCGGCGCGCTGCCGGGCGAGCTCGGCGCCGCGGAGCCCGCGGTGGTTGCGCAGCGGAAGGGCCAGCTGCGCGCCCACGGCCACCAGCGGGTTGAGGGCGGCCGCCGGGTCCTGGCCCACCGCGGCGACCCGGGCGGCAGGTGGCCGGCGGGCGGGTGACAGCCCGGTGACGTCGACCCCGGCCACCCGCACGCTGCCGCGGACCTCGGCGCCGGCGGGCAGGGTGCCCAGCAGCGCGGCGGCGGTGAGCGACTTCCCCGACCCGGAGGCGCCGATCAGCGCCACCCGCTCGGCGGCCGCGAGCTCCAGTGCGACGCCGCGGACGACGGCCCGGCCGCCGAGGGTCACCGTGAGGCCGTCGACGACGAGCGCGGGGGTGCGCCGTCTCCTAGGATTGATAACCATTGTCGGTAACTTACCCGGCGGGCGGTGGCGCCTCGTCCGGGGGTCGTGCACCTTGCTGCGAGCGCTTTGCAATACGGTTGCCGGGCAAGGACTCATCTCGTGGCCCGACCGGACCGTCGGGCGCCCTGTGCCGCTGGCACGTCCCGATCTCGGAGGACCCGTGGCACGACGCAGGACCGCGGGCCGGACGTCCTGTGGGCGGGCATGAGCGGGCGGCTCTCCTGGGCGCCGGTCGTGCTGTTCCGCCGGCTGCCGGCCGTGCCGCGGCTGCTGCTGCTGTCCCAGCTGGCGTTCAACGTCGGCTTCTACCTGGTGGTGCCGTTCCTGGCCGTGCACCTCACCGAGGACCTCGCGCTGGCCGGTGGACTGGTCGGCCTGGTGCTGGGCGTGCGCACCTTCAGCCAGCAGGGGCTGTTCTTCCTCGGTGGCGGGCTGGCCGACCGGTTCGGCGTCAAGTCGGTCGTGGTCGTCGGCTGCCTCGTCCGGATCGCCGGGTTCGGGGTGCTGGCCGTCGCCACGTCACTGCCCGCCGTGCTGCTGGGCACGGTGCTGGTCGGCTTCGCCGCGGCGTTGTTCTCCCCGGCGGTGGAGTCCGCGCTGGCCGACCAGGGCCAGCGGCTCGAGGCCGCCGGTGTGGTCACCCGGGCCGAGGTGTTCGGGTTGGACGCCATCGCCAGCAAGCTCGGCTCGGTCACCGGACCGGCGCTGGGCGCGGTGCTGCTCACCGTGCCCTTCAGCGTCACCTGCTGGGTCGCCGCCGGGGTCTTCGCCGTCGTCCTCGCCGCCCACCTGCGCTGGCTGCCGGCCGACCTGCGGACCGAGGGCAGCGGGGAGGAGAGCGTGCTCGCCGGGTGGGGGCACGTGCTCCGCAACCGCACCTTCCTGGTCTTCACCGCCTGCTACTGCACCTACCTGCTCAGCTACAACCAGCTCTACCTGGCTCTCCCCGTCGAGCTCTCCCGGGCGACCGGCAGCCAGGGGGCGCTCGGCTGGCTGTTCGTGCTGGCCGCGGTCTCGGTGCTGGTGTTCCAGCTGCCGGTCACCGCCCGGGCCCGGCGGGCCGGCGCACACCGGGCGCTGCCGTTCGGCTTCGCCCTGATGAGCGCCTCGTTCGCGCTGGTCGCGGTCTGCGCCCCGTTCGCGCCGCCGGCCGGCATCTGGGCGCTGGCGCCGGCGACCGGCATGGTGCTGCTGCTCTACGCCGGCCAGATGGTCGCCGTCCCGCTCGCCCAGGACCTGGTGCCCCGGCTCGCCGGGGAACGGCGACTGGGTGCCCACTTCGGGTTCCTGGCCTCCGCCGGCGGCGCCGCGGTGCTGGTCGGCAGCACCGGGGTGGGGGCGCTGCTCGACCTGGCGGGGGAGCCGCGGCCGGCCGCCGCTGTCCCGTGGCTGGTGCTCGCCGTGCTGCCGGCGGCCTCCGCCGTCGGCCTGGCGGTGCTCACCCGGCGGATCGCCCGGACGCCGGAGGGCCGGCCCGCACCGGCGGTGCCGGCCGAGGAGCCGGTCGGGCCCTGACCGCCGGCGCGGGCCGGGGGTGGTCAGCCGGGCGCCCCCTCGCCGGCGGCCTCGCGGGCGGCGGCCCGCCAGGCCGATGAGCGCAGCAGCCGCAGGCCGTTGAGCGCGACCAGCACCGTCGACCCCTCGTGCCCGGCCACGCCCAGCGGCAGCGGCAGCGTGCCGACCAGGTCCCAGGCGACCAGGACGGCGATGACGGTGCCGGCGATGACCAGGTTCTGCACCACGAGCCGGCGGGCGCGGCGGGCCAGCGCGATCACCGTCGGCAGCGCCGCGAGGTCGTCCCGGACGATGATCGCGTCGGCGCTGCGCAACGCCAGGTCCGACCCGATGCCGCCCATCGCCACCCCGACGTCGGCGGTGGCCAGTGCCGGAGCGTCGTTCACGCCGTCGCCGACCACGGTGACCCGCAGGCCGCTCCGCCGCAGGTCGGTGACCGCCGCGGCCTTGTCCTGCGGCAGCAGGCCCGGACGCACGTCGGTCAGCCCGACCTGGTCGGCCAGCGCGCAGGCGGCACCGGCGTTGTCGCCGGTGAGCAGCACCGGCGGCGTCCCGGTCTGGCGCCACAACGCGGCCACGGTGGCAGCGGCCTCGGGGCGCACCCGGTCGGCGAGGGCGAGCACGCCGGCCGGGTGGCCGTCGACGGTGACCACGACGGCGGTGCGGCCGGCCGCCTGCTCCTCGGCGACCAGGGCGGCCACGGCGTCGTCGCCGGCGGCCGGGGCGGCCACCCGGACGTGGCGGCCGCCGACCCGGGCGCTCACGCCGGACCCGACCGCCGCGCGGAAGTCGGTGGCCGGGGCCAGGGGGAGGTCGGCGGCGGCAGCGACGATGGCCCGACCGACCGGGTGCTCGCTGGAGGCCTCGGCGGCGGCGGCCAGCCCCAGCAGCTCGTCACCGGTGCGCCCCGGCAGCGGGCGGACGGCGACCACCGCGGGCGTGCCGTCGGTGAGCGTGCCGGTCTTGTCCAGGGCGACCACCGAGGTGGCCCCCAGTCGTTCGAGCACCACGGCGGAGCGGACCAGCACCCCGTGCCGGCTGGCCGTGGCGATGGCCGAGAGCAGCGGCGGCATCGTCGACAGCACGATCGCGCAGGGGGAGGCGACGATCATGAAGGTCATCGCCCGCAGCAACGCCTCCCGCACCGGCTCCCCGAGCAGCTGGGGGACCCCGAACACTGCGAGCGTGGCGACGACCACGCCCACCGAGTAGCGCTGTTCGACCTTCTCGATGAACAGCTGGGTGCGCGCCTTGGTGGCGCTGGCCTCCTCGACCAGGGTGGCGATGCGGGCGACGACGGCGTCGGCCGCCGGCCGGTCGACCCGGACGGTGAGCGCGCCGGTGCCGTTGGCCGTGCCGGCCCACACCTCGTCCCCGGGCGCCTTGTCCACCGGCAGCGGCTCGCCGGTGATCGAGGCCTGATCGACGTCGGAGCCACCGGCGAGCACCGTCCCGTCGGCCGGCACCCGCTCGCCGGGCCGGACCAGCACCACGTCACCGGTGGTGAGCCCGGCGGCGGCCACCTCGCGCTCGACACCGTCGACGAGCTGGGTGGCCTGCTCGGGAGCCAGGTCGGTGAGGCCGCGGACGGCGTCGGCGGTGCGCCGGGTGGCGACGGTCTCCAGTGCACCGGAGGTCGCGAAGATGACGATGAGCAGGGCACCGTCGAACACCTGGCCCAGCGCCAGGGCGCCGATCGCGGCCAACACCATGAGCAGGTCGACGTCCAGCGTGCGTTCGCGCAGGGCGGTGATCCCGGCCCAGGCCGGCTCCCACCCGCCGGTGCCGTAGCAGCACAGGTACAGGGCCCAGGCCGCGAGCTGGGGTCCGTCCAGCAGCTGCACCAGGCCCCCGGCGAGGAAGAACGCCAACGCGGCGGCGGCCCAGCGCACCTCCGGTACCGCTCCCCAGCCGGGCAGCCGCGGTCGCCGAGCAGGAGCGGGGACGGCCTGCTGCGGGGCCTGCGTGAGGGTCACCGCGTCACCCTATCTGCGCAGATGCGCAGACAGGCAAGTCCGTGGGTGACCTAGGGTGCAGGGGTGGCGCACACCGGCATCGACGGCTTCTCCATGCCGTCCGGCGACGCGGCCCGGCGTGCTGCGGACGCGCTGCGCATGCTGGGCGACCCGACCCGGCTCAAGGTGCTGTGGGCGCTGATGCAGGGCGAGACGTCGGTCGCCTGCCTGGCCGAGCTGGCCGGCACCTCGCCCACCGCGGTCAGCCAGCACCTGTCCAAGCTGCGACTGGCCGGGCTGGTCACCAATCGGCGCGAGGGCACCTTCGTCTACTACCAGCTGGCCGACCCGCACGTGGGCGCGCTGCTGCGCCAGGCCCTGTCCCACGCCGGGCACCCGGCCGTCGACGACCGGGTGCCCGAGCCCCGCTGACCCGACGGCGGGTCAGCCGACGGGAGGCCGACCGTCGCCGTCCGGCCGGCTGCCGCGGTGCCGCACCAGCCGGGCGAGCCCTGGGTGCGAGCCGGCGGGTGGCCCCGCAGTCGACAACAGTTCTCACATGCTCCTATCCTCATGCGAAGACCGCCGGGCTCTTCCGCGCGACCACGCGGGCCGCCTCGACGAGGAGACGACCAGATGATCCGCAACACCCGCCAGCGCACCGCCGTCAACGCCGTCTTCGAGGAGCTGGAGGGCTTCCACAGCGCGCAGGAGGTGCACGCCCGGATGCGCGCCGCCGGCGACTCGATCGGGCTGTCGACGGTCTACCGGGCCGTCCAGGCGCTGGTCGACGACGGCGAGCTCGACTCGATCCGCACCGACGCCGGTGAGGCGATCTACCGCCGGTGCAGCACCCGGCACCACCACCACCTGGTGTGTCGCGCCTGCGGTCGCACCGAGGAGGTCGAGGGCCCGGCCGTCGAGCGGTGGGCCGACCGGGTGGCCGGCGAGCACGGTTTCGTCGACGTCACGCACACGCTGGAGATCTTCGGCACCTGCGCGGCCTGCCACCGCGCCGGCGCAACCACCGAGACCCCCTAGGCCGACCGGCCGGGCCGGGGCGACCCGACCGGTCCGACGCCTCGGCGACGTCACATGGCGCCCTCGCGGGCGGCCTGCCACAGGTCGATGCCGGCGTCGACGGCGTGCTGGTCGATCGCGGTCAGCTCCTCGGCAGAGAACTCCAGGTGCTCCAGCGCGGCGACGTTCTGCTCCAGCTGCCGCACGCTGCTCGCCCCGATCAGCACGGAGGTCACCCGCGGGTCACGCAGCGCCCAGGCCAGCGCCAGCTGCGGGAGGCTCTGGCCGCGGGCCTGGGCCAGCTCGTTCAGCGCCCGCACGTGCGTGACGTACTCCGGGGTGATCATCCCGGGGTCCAGCGACTTGGCCTGGCCGGCCCGCGAGCCCTCCGGCACGCCGTCGAGGTACTTGTCGGTGAGCATCCCCTGGGCCAGCGGGGAGAAGGCGATGCAGCCGGCCCCCACGTCGGTGAGGGTGTCCAGCAGCCCCTCGGTCTCGATCCAGCGGTTGAGCATCGAGTAGGAGGGCTGGTGGATCAGCAGCGGCGTCCCCAGGTCGGCCAGGATCTCCGCCGCCTGCGCCGTCATCTCCGGTGAGTAGGAGGAGATGCCGGCGTAGAGCGCCTTCCCCGACTGCACGGCCGTGTGCAGCGCCCCCATCGTCTCCGCCAGCGGCGTCGTCGGGTCGGGTCGGTGGCTGTAGAAGACGTCGACGTACTCCACGCCCATTCGTTGCAGTGACTGGTCCAAGCTGGACAGCAGGTACTTGCGGGAGCCGCCGCCCTGCCCGTACGGGCCCGGCCACATGTCGTAGCCGGCCTTGGTGGAGAGGACCAGCTCGTCCCGGTACGGGCGGAAGTCGTCGGCCAGGTGCCGGCCGAAGTTGGTCTCCGCGCTCCCGTAGGGCGGTCCGTAGTTGTTGGCCAGGTCGAAGTGGGTGATCCCCAGGTCGAAGGCGCGCCGCAGGATGTCCCGCTGGCGGTCGAAGGGGACGTCGTCCCCGAAGTTGTGCCAGAGACCGAGGCTCACCGCCGGCAGGTCCAGGCCGCTGGCGCCGGTGCGCCGGTAGGTCATCGAGTCGTAGCGGGTGCTCTCCGCGCGGTAGGCCATGCGCAGATCGTGCCGGGCGGGCAGCGGCTCAGCGACGACGGGGGCGTCGGCCGCGGCGCCCCCCACCTGCCGCCGTCCCGGAGGAGGTGGCCCAGTGCGCGGGCCGGGTCAGCGACTCGGGCAGCGCCGTGCCGGCGTCCCCGACGGCGGCGGTGAGCTGCGGCTGGGTCAGGAAGAGCGCACCGGTGAGGTCGGCGCCGCGCAGGTCGGCGGCCCGCAGGTCGGCACCGAGGAGGTCGGTGTGGCGCAGGTCGGCGCCGCGCAGGTCCGCCCCGATCAGGTAGGCGCCGCGCAGGCTGGCCCCGTGCAGGTCCGCGCCGCGCAGCGCGGCGCCCATCAGGTCGGCGCCGCGGCGGTCCCGGGCCCGGCCGGGCACGTCGGCCCGGGCGGCGTCGCTGACCCGGCCGAGCAGCTCGCCGACCTCGCGCCGCAGCCCGCCTGCGTCCAGGTCGATCAGCTCGTCGGCGGGTGCCCTCGTGAGCTCGTCGGTGCGGGCGTGGGCCGCGGCGACCTCGGCGGCCAGCGGCCCGGCCGACAGCAGGGTGCGCGCCTCGGTCAGGTGCCACAGCAGCTCGGTCAGCTGCCGCATCACCGGGAAGACGGCGAACACCGCCGTCCTGGTGCTCGCGTCCGTGCGCCAGTCCGCGCCGCCGAACACGTCCTGGGTGACCCGCTGGCCGGCCCCGAAGCAGTCGAAGACGACGCAGCCGGGGAACCCGCGGTCGCGCAGCTGGTCGTGGACGCCGCAGCGGGAGTCCGGCTGCAGGTTCGGGCAGGGGGTGCCGGCCGGCTTGTCGATCGCGAAGTCGGCGGAGGCGGCGAAGGCCGGCGCGACACAGCACAGCCCGGTACAGCGACCGCAGTCAGCGGTCAGGTCCCGCCGTGCCTCCGCGAGCAGGGGCAGGGTGGTGCGCGGGTCGGACACGGGTCCCTCTCTGCAGCGTGAGCGGCTGCCGGGGTCAGCCGATGCGGCAGGCGCAGCCGCGGTCCAGCGTGCCCGCGGCGGTGGCCAGGCAGAACCGGGCCCCGATCGGGTCGTGGGCGTCCATCGGGTGGGCGCAGGCCGGGCAGCCGGGCTCGTCGCCGGTGCGGTCGGCGGGGGCCGGGAGGGCGGTGGTGGGCGAGGGGGCGTACGTGGGTGCGGTCATGGCGAGGGCCTGACTCCGCCGACGGCTCGGCGGTGGTGCCCCGGGAGGGGATCGCCGCCCCGGACGGCTGTCCGGGACCGGCGAGGTGACCGTGGGGCCGACGCTACGCCGGTGGCGAGGCCGGGCGCGCCCGCCGGGCCGCGCCACGGCACGCACCCGGACGGGAGCACTGCCTCGGCCGGGTGGGGCGGCGTACCGTCCGGCCCCTGGAGCCGACCGGTTCTGCGATGAGGAGTGGTCATGGTCGACAAGAACGCATCGAAGAAGTCCGGCTCGAGCATCAAGGAGAAGCGGGCTGCCAAGAAGGCGTCCACGGACACCACCTCCGGCATGGAGAAGCTCACGCACGGCAAGAAGTGAGCCCCCGCCCGGTCCCCCCAGCCGGGGGACCGGGCGTCAGGTGGTCAGGCCGACTGCTGGGCGACCAGCTCGCGCAGCGCGGCGACGACCATCGCGTGGTCCTCCACCTGCGGCAGCCCGGACACCACCACCACGCCCACCGGGCCGACGCCGCGCACCAGCAGCGGGAAGCCCCCGCCGTGGGCCACGTACTGCTGCGGGTCCAGCCCGAACTGCTCCTCGAACGTCGTCCCGGCCTCGCGGGCGCGCTGGCCGACGTAGAGGGAGCTGTGCCCGAACCGGTGCACGGTGGCGGCCTTGCGCGCGATCCAGGTGTCGTTGTCCGGGGTGGCCCCGGTCATCGCGGCGTGGAAGAGCTGGTGGGAGTGCCGCGAGATCTCGATCGCCACCGGCAGCCGGCCGTCCCGGGCTCGGGCGACCAGCGCGGAGCCCAGCGCCCAGGCGTCGTCGTTGGTGAAGCTGCGCAGCTGCAGCTCCTCCTCCTGGGCGGCGAGCTCGGTCAGGGCGGGGAAGTCGCTCATGGTCAGACCTCGGTCACGTCGAAGGTGCGGGTGGGGGTGACGTACTCGTCCTGGGCGGCGACCAGCAGGATCTCGCGCGAGCCGGCGTCGGCGGTGCGCTGCAGCAGGCCGAACACCGACGCCGCGGCCCGGGCCAGCGCCTCGCCGGCCGACCGGGTGCTCAGCCAGTGCGCCAGGAAGAGCGCGGCGATGGCGTCACCGGCGCCGTTCACCGACAGGTCCAGGCGCGGCGTGCGCACCAGGAAGTGCCGGCCGCCCTCCGACGCCAGCAGGTCCACGGCGTCGTCCGGGGTGTCCTCGGCGACCAGCGAGGTCGTCAGCACCACGCGCGGGCCGAGCGCCTGGACGGCGGCCACCGCGTCCTTGACCGACTCCAGCGACCGGGTCTCGGTCCGGGAGAGCAGGTCCAGCTCGTAGTGGTTGGGGGTGACGATGTCGGCGGCCGGGACGGCGACCTCGCGCATGAACTCCGGGATCCCCGGCCGGACGAACACCCCGCGCCCGACGTCGCCGATCACCGGGTCGCAGCACCAGACCGCCGCCGGGTTGGCGCTGCGCACCTTGGCCACCGAGCCGAGCACGGCGTGCCCGATGTCGGCCGATCCCAGGTACCCCGAGAGGACGGCGTCGCAGCTGCCCAGCACCCCGCGGTCCTCGATGCCCTGCACCACCTCGTCGACGGCCTGCCCGTCGAACACCCGGCCGGTCCAGGCGCCGTAGCCGGTGTGGTTGGAGAACTGGACGGTGTGCACCGGCCAGACCTCCACGCCCAGCCGCTGCAGCGGGAACACCGCCGAGGCGTTGCCGGCGTGGCCGTAGGCGACGTGGGACTGGATCGACAGGACGTTCACCATGCGGCAGAACATCGCACATCGATCCGGGGCGGGTCAGCCGCGGGGCTGGACCTCGCCCATCGGGCCCCAGCCGGCCAGGTCGGGGGAGTCGACGTACATGATCGACGGCGTCGCCGACACCCAGTCGGGCATCTCGGAGATGGCCTTCCGGAAGTGGTCGGAGGCGGTGTGCACCGCACCTGCCTCGGCGTCGCGGAACCCCTCCACGAGCACCCAGGTGTGCGGCTCCTCCACGCTGCGGGACCACTCGAAGAAGACGTTGCCCGGCTCGGCCCGCACCGCCTCGGTGAACTCCCGGACGAGCTCGGGCCAGCGCTCGTCGAACTCCGGACGGACCGGCCACTTCACCACGATGAGGATCACCGGGTCAGCGTAGGTCGCCCGCGCCTGCCGCATCCACCGGTCGCGTCCCACTCGATGGGACGTCGTTGACCGGCCCGGTTGTGCTGAGGTTCACTCTCTCGGACCAGTACCGGAAGTTCTCGGAACTGGTCAGGTCACGCAGCAGCGCTGCTCGCGCACCGACCCGAGGAGAACGGGACACATGGGACGACGACGTCTGGGAGCCGGGGCAGCGATGCTCGGCATGGTCGCCACGGCAGGGGTGGTGGCGGCGCCGGCAGCCGGTGCCGCCCCCGCGACCGTGCACACGGCCGACTTCGAGCAGGACACCGGCGGCTGGTCCGGCCGCGGGACGGCGCAGGTCGCACCCAGCACCGCCGAGGCGCGCAGTGGTGCGCAGAGCCTGGCGGTCACCGGGCGCACCGACACCTGGCACGGCCCGGCGCTGGACGCCGCCGCGCTGCTGCCGGCCGGCAGCTGGGAGGTCGAGGCGTGGGTGCGGCTCGCCGACACCACCCCGGAGCCGGAGACCGACCTCGTCACCATGAGCGCGGCGCGGACGCCCACGGGCGGCTCGACCAGCTACGACACCGTGGCCTGGCAGGTCGCCGTCTCCGACAGCGCCTGGACCAGGGTCAGCGGCACCTACGAGTTCGGCACCAGCAACAGCGGCCTGGAGCTCTACCTGGAGAGCCCCGACGCGACCCAGGCGTTCTTCGTCGACGACGTGACGATCACCGGTGAGGCGGCCGCGCCGGTCGAGCCCGGCACCCGGGTCGACCTGGCCACCGACTTCGAGAGCGGCACCGGCGGCTGGGGTCCCCGTGGGGACGCCCTGGTCAGCACCACCACGGCCGACGCGCACAGCGGGTCCACGAGCCTGCTGGCGACCAACCGGCTGCAGGCCTGGCAGGGGCCCGCTCTGGACGTCACCGACGGGCTGGCCGTCGGCGAGACCGTGCAGGTGTCGGTCTGGGCGAAGCTGGCGCCGGGACAGGCCCCGGCGTCCCTCAAGGTCTCCGTCCAGCGGGACCGGGCCGGCGCGACCACCGCCTACGAGGGCGTCTCCGGCGCCTCCGCCGTCGTCACCGCCGACGAGTGGACCCAGCTGCGCGGCACCTACACGCTCGGTGCGGCGATCGACACCGCGCAGGTGTACGTCGAGGGTGACGCGGGGGTCGACTTCCTGATCGACGACTTCGCCCTGACCGGCTTCGCCGAGACCCCGCTCCAGGACGTCCCCGGTCTCGCCGGCGTGCTGGGCGAGGACGGCTTCGAGCACGTCGGCGTGGCGATCGACCAGCGGGAGACCGTGGGCCGGCCGGCGCAGCTGGTGCAGCGGCACTTCGACGCGATCACCCCGGAGAACGACGGCAAGCCGGCCGAGATCCAGCCGGTCGAGGGCACCTTCACCTTCGGTGACCTCGACGCGCTGCTCGACTTCGCCGACGCCACCGGCACCGACGTCTACGGGCACGTGCTGGTCTGGCACAGCCAGACCCCGGACTGGTTCTTCCTCGACGGCGACCGCCCGCTGACGAACAGCCCGGCCGACCAGGCCCTGCTGCGCGCCCGGATGGAGGCGCACATCAAGGCGATCGCCGACCACGTCGACGCCCGGTACCCCGACGGGGACTCCCCGATCTGGGCGATGGACGTCGTCAACGAGGTCATCGCCGACGGTGACAACGCCAACCCGCACGACATGCGGGACAGCCGCTGGTTCCAGGTCCTCGGCGAGGGCTTCGTCGACGAGGCGTTCCGGCTGGCCGACCGGTACTTCCCGGACACCGCGCTGTTCATCAACGACTACAACACCGAGATGCCGACCAAGCGGGCCGACTACCTCGACCTGGTGTCGAGCCTGGTCGAGCGGGGCGTGCCGATCGACGGGGTGGGCCACCAGGCGCACGTCGACTTCGCCCGCCCGGTGCAGTGGCTGGACGACTCGCTGACCGCCGTGGAGGAGCTCAGCGCCCGCACCGGGACGCCGCTGCTGCAGGCGATCACCGAGCTGGACGTCAGCAACTCCAAGGAGAACAACGGCGCGGACGTCAGCAACGGCACCGTGCCGCAGCACTCGCCGGCGATGACCGACCAGGACGCCGCCGAGACCGAGCTGGGCTACTACTACCGCGACCTGTTCGACATGCTGCGGGGCCACTCGGACTCCATCGAGGCGGTGACCTTCTGGGGGATCAGCACCGGCCGCAGCTGGCTGCGCACCTGGCCGGCGGCCCGGCCGTGGGAGTCGCCGCTGCCCTTCGACGACGACCTCCAGGTCCTGCCCGCCTACTGGGGCATCGTCGACCCGGCGCAGCTGGCACCGCGTCCGGCCGACGTCCTCCCGCCGCGGATCGCCGGCACCGACGACGTCGCCGTCGACTCCACCAGCCCCGCCGGCGCCACGGTCCGGTACGCGCTGCCGGAGGCCGGGGACACCCGGGACGGGACCGTGACGGCCGACTGCACCCCGGTGCCCGGGTCGGTCTTCCCGATCGGCACCACCGAGGTGAGCTGCACGGCCACCGACAGCGCGGGCAACACGTCGAACCCGAGCACCTTCGACGTGGTGGTCACCCCGCCGGCGACGGAGACGGAGCTGTACCAGCAGATCAACAACGGGCCGGTCGTGCGGGCGAACGCCAAGCAGACCGTCCAGGTGGTGGTCCAGTTCGGCAACCGGGGCCAGGGCACCCTGCTGGGCAGTTCCTTCGAGTACTCGTGCACCCAGACCGCGGGTCCGGAGCTGGCGCTGGACCTGGCGCCCGGGTCGGCCCGGCAGGTCGGCAACCGCGACTACCCGGCGGGCCAGAACGGGAACTTCACCCTGCGGGCCCGCCCCTCGCAGGTCGGGCAGGCGACGTTCGACTGCACGATGTCGATGACCGACAGCCGCGGGGCCCCGGTGAGCAGCACGACGACGGTCACGATCGACGTCCGACGCTGACCATCGGCTGACCGCACAGAGCCCCCGCCCACCGACCGGTGGACGGGGGCTCCGTGCGTGCGGCTGAGGTGCGTCCCGGCCTCAGCCGCGTGCGGCCGCCAGCTCGGCGAGGGACGGCGGGTCGGCCCCGGCGCGGGTGCAGGCGAGGGCGGCGACCAGCGCCGCGTCCTCCAGCAGGGCGGTCAGCTCCGCCGCGGGGAGGCCGCGCAGCTGGGCGGAGCTGAGCACCCCGGTGCGGACCAGCCCGGCGAACAGGCCGGCAGCCAGGCTGTCGCCGGCGCCCACGGTGTCGACCACGGTCACCGACGGGGGCTGCACCCGCAGCACCGCGCCGTCGGGGCGGGCCGCCCGCAGGGTGTCACCGCCGTCGGTGACGACCACCAGGGCGGGTCCCTCGCCGGCCCACCGGGCGGCGGCGTCGTCCAGGTCGGCCCCGGGCTCGAGCCACGCCAGGTCCTCCGCGCTCACCTTGACGATGTCGGCGACCCGGCGCAGCTCGGTCACCTGGGCACGCACGGCGTCGGGGTCGGCGATGAGGGTCGGGCGCACGTTGGGGTCGAAGCTGACCAGTGCAGTGCCCTCGGCGCGCACCCGGCGCACCAGGTCGGTGATCGCCGCGGAGCCCGGTGGGGTCCAGCTGGAGATCGACCCGACGTGCACGATCCGGGTGTCGGCCGGCCAGGCCGCCGCCAGCTCTGCCGCCGTCCACTGCCAGTCGGCGGCGCCCACGGTGTGGAAGGAGTAGTTCGCCGACCCCTGCTCGGCCAGCTCGACCACGGCCAGGCTGACCGGTTCAGGAGCGGACAGCATGGCGTCGGTGGCCACGCCGTTGCCGGCCGCGTGCTCGCGCAGCAGCGCACCGAACGGGCCGGGGCCGACCCGGGACATCAGGTGCGTCGTCGCGCCGAGCCGGGCGGCCGCCACTGCGACGTTGAGCGCGTTGCCGCCGGGGAAGGCGGTGTACTGCGGCGGTGCGCCCGGAGTCGGGTCCCCAGAGGGGATCAGGTCGATGACGAGCTCGCCGCAGACGGTGATCACCGCCACACCGTAGCGGCGGCCCCGGGACGGTCTCCGGGCGTCCTCGCCTGATCGGGTGGTCTGTGCGGTCATCGCTCAGCAACTGGGGCGGACGTGCCGATGCACCGGGATCGGACGGTCCGTGCGGTGCGAGGAGGGGTGATGGCGCAGAGCTGGCTGACCGGGTCGGCAGCCGCCGGCCCGCTGCCGCCGACCAGCGAGGGGGTGCCCGGCGAGCTGCGTCGGGAGGTGCTCCGCGACGCCGGCGTGGTCGTGGCGCTCACGCTGGGCTGCCTGGCCGCCGGTGTCGTCTGGGACCTGCCGCAGCGGATCACCGGCTGGTCGCAGTCGACCGGCGCCCCGCTGGACCACGTGGTCTTCCTGCTCGCCGCCTCCCACCTGCTGATGATGGGGTTCGGCGCGCGCCGCGGGCGCCAGTTGAAGACCGAGGCCGCGGAGCACCGCCGGCTGGAGGCGCTGCTGCGGGACCAGGCCGACCGGGACCCGCTGACCGGGCTGGCCACCCTCACCGCCTTCCTGACCGCACTCGACCGACTCGAGCGGTCCGGCACCACCGCGGACGACGTCGCCGTGCTGCTGCTGGACGTCGACCGGTTCACCGCCGTCAACGACACGCTCGGCCACGAGGTGGGCAGCGGGCTGCTGGTCGCGCTGGCCGATCGGATCCGCCAGGTGCTCCCCGCGGGCGGGGTCGCCGCCCGGACCGGCGGCGACGTGTTCGCGCTGCTGGTGCCCGAGGCCTCCACGGCGCTGGCCACCGACGTCGTCGCGGCGCTCCGTCGGCCCTTCACGGTGGGCGAGCTGGAGCTGGAGGTCGACCTGAGCGCCGGGTTGGCCCGCGGGCTCGCACCGGGGGGCGCCGACCTGGTCCGCCGGGCCGACGTGGCCCGCAGCACCGCGAAGCGGCAGTCGGCCGGGCTGGTCGTCTACTCCCCGGACCTGGACACGTTCGACCCGGGACAGCTGGCCCTGCACCGCGACCTGCGCCGCGCCATCCGCGAGGGCACGCTCGAGGTGCACCACCAGCCGAAGGTCTGCCTGGCCGACGGCCGGGTCGCCGGGGTGGAGGCGCTGGTCCGCTGGCCGCACCCGGAGCTGGGCCTGCTGCTGCCCGACCGGTTCATCGTGCTCGCCGAGCAGACCGGCTTGATCGCCCCGCTCACCGACCTGGTGCTCCGCCGGGCGCTGGCCGACGCCCGCAGCTGGCGCGAGGCGGGCCGGCGGCTGACCGTGGCAGTGAACCTCTCCGCCCGGCTGCTGCACGACCCGCAGCTGCCGGCCCGGGTGGGCGCGGCGCTGTGTGCCGAGCGGGTGGCGCCCGAGGACCTGGAGCTGGAGATCACCGAGACCGCGGCGATGGAGGACCCCGAGCGCGCGATGACCGTGCTCGGCCAGCTGCGGCTGCTCGGCGTCCGGCTGTCGGTCGACGACTTCGGCACCGGGCACGCCTCGCTGGCCCACCTGTCCCGGCTGCCGGTGGACCTGCTCAAGATCGACCGCAGCTTCGTGGCGGGCCTGGGCACGGAGCCCGCCGCCCGGGCCATCGTGCGCAGCACGGTCGACCTCGGCCACGCCCTCGGCCTGAGCGTGGTCGCCGAGGGCGTCGAGACCGTCGAGCAGTGGCACCAGCTCGCCGCTTGGGGCTGTGACCTCGCCCAGGGCTGGTGGCTGGCCAGGCCGGTGCCGGCCGCCGTCGTCCCGGCGGTGGCGGCCGAGATCGAGCGCCGGTGCGCCGGGCTCGAACCGCCGGCCGCCGTCGACGTGGCCTCGGTCGTGCCCGCTCAGCGGTCGTTCGGGTAGACCACCCCGAGCTGCTCGCGGACCTCGTCCAGCAGCCGCATCGTGGCCAGCGAGTGCTCCAGCGGCATCACCGGGCTCTCGGTCAGCCCCTGCTGGAGGCAGCGGGTGACCTCTCGCAGCTCGTGCACGTAGCCCGAGCCGATCAGCCCGAACTCCTCGGTGCGGACGGCGCCGTCGCCCACCTGCACGTCCAGCCGGGTCGGCCGGTAGACCGAGTGGCCGCCGTCGGTGCGGACCCAGCCGTCGCTGCCGGAGATCAGCGCGCTGTGCGGCGAGCGGGCCAGCAGGGACGTCGTCAGCTGCGCCTGCGCGCCGGAGGCGTAGGTGAGGGTGAGCGCGTTCTGCGCGTCGACGCCCTCGGGGGTGACGGTGCCGGCGGCACGCACCGAGTCGGGCAGCCCGAGGGTGCCCCAGGCCCACAGCAGCGGGTAGACGGCCAGGTCGAGCAGCGCACCACCGCCGTCCGCGAGCGCCCAGATCCGGGCGGTGAGGTCCAGCGGTGCCGGGAACCCGACCTCCGCGGCGACCCAGTGCACCGTGCCGATCTCCCCGGAGCCGGCGATCTGCAGCGCGCGCTGGTACGCCGGCAGGAACCGGGTCCAGACCGCCTCCATCAGGAACAGCCCCCGCTCCCGGGCCAGGTCGACGAGCTCCTGGGCCTCCCGGGCGTTGACCGTGACCGGCTTCTCGCAGAGCACGGACTTGCCGGCGGTCAGCGCCGCCCGGACCACGGCGGCGTGCTGGGCGTGCGGGGTGGCGACGTAGACGACCTCGACGGCCGGGTCGGCGAGCAGGGCGTCCAGCCCCGACCGCGCCTCGTCGTCGGCGTACCAGGACGCGAAGCCGAGCTGCTCGGCGAAGGCCTGGGCCCGCGCCGGCTGCCGGGAGCTGACCGCCTGCAGGACGGCGTCGGGCAGCAGCGCCAGGTCGGCGGTGACGGTGGCGGCGATCGCGCCGGTGGCCACCACGCCCCACCGGACCGGCCGCCCGGTCGGGGCCAGCGGATCGGCGTCGAGGAGCTCCGGCCGGGCGATGAACGGCGAGGTGGGAGGCGCAGAGGTCATGCGGTCACGCTAGGGGAGGAGGTCGGCCAGCTCCCCGGCGCCCACGACGCGTGCGAGCAGCGCCTCGGCGTCCCCCGGCTCCGAGCCGCGCCAGGCGACGTGCTGGTCGGGGCGGACCAGCAGCAGGTCGGCCCCGTAGCGCTCCCGGAGGCCGGTGAGGTGCGCGAGGTCCACCACCCGGAACGGGACGTTGCGCCGCGCGGCCGCCACGGCGAGCGCCTCGGTGGCCGCCGAGCGGTCCAGCCGGAGCAGGGTGAACTCCTCGCCGAGCAGGTCGTACAGCGAGCGCCCGTCCGGGAGCCAGGTGTGCGGCAGCCGCGCCCCCGGGTGGGCCGACGGCCGGAACGCGACCAGTTCGGGTGCGGGCACGGGGAGGCCGTCGGGGACGACGACCGCCGAGTCGGGGTAGTCGTAGCCGAGCACCAGACCGAGGCTGTGGAACTCGGGGTCCTTGGCCTGCAGGCCCCGGGCGAGGGTGGCGCGCAGGGCCGCGCCCTCGGCGGTCTCGGCGTCCAGGTCGCCGGTGGCGAAGGACGGCGCGAGGAAGGCCTCCTGCGCCCCGGCCGCGTCGATGGTCCGCTCGGCCACGGGCCGGCGTTCGGCCTGGTAGCTGTCCAGCAGGCACTCCGGTGCCCAGCCGCGCAGCACGGCGGCGAGCTTCCAGCCCAGGTTGACCGCGTCGCCGACGCAGGTGTTGAAGCCGTGCCCGCCCCACGGGGGGTTCAGGTGCGCGGCGTCCCCGACCAGGAACACCCGCTGGCCCCGGTACCGGTCGACCAGCAGCATCCGCGCCGACCAGGGGTCGGTGGCGAGCACCTCGACGTCGATCTCCGCGCCGGCCAGCGTCTGCACGAGCTGCACCGGGTCGACGTCCTGGGCCTCCGCGTCGACGCCCTGGACGATCGCCCACCACGTGCCCTGCAGGTCCAGCCGCCCCATCAGCCCGCCGCACTCCGCGCCGATGACCCAGTAGTGGACGCCGAGCGCGCACAGCTCCCGCTGCTCCAGCTGCGGCGAGCGGAAGGTGATGCTCACGTTCGGCAGGCTCCCGGAGGAGCCGGCGTACCGGGCGCCGATCGCCCGGCGGGTGACCCCGCTGCTGCCGTCGCAGCCGAGCAGCCAGTCGGCGGTGACCCGGTGACGTCCGCCGTCCGGGCCCTCCAGGACCGCGGCTGCCCCGGCGGGGCCGTCGGTGACCTCGACGACGCGCCAGCCGATGACGACGGTGACCGACGGCAGCTCGGCGACGGCGTCCCGGAGCAGCTGCTCGACCAGCGGCTGCGGGGCCTGCTGGCCGGGCTCGGCGAAGTCGTCCCGCCGCTCGGTGGTGAGCCCGAACGCCTCGGGGAAGCGGGTGATCTCGTGCCCGAACAGTCCGGTGCAGAAGACGACGTCCTGCGCGTGCTCGACGGGCAGCGGCGCCAGCGCACGCAGCCGGTCGGCCAGGCCCCAGCGACGCAGGTGCTCCATCGTCCGCACGCTGGTGGTCTTGGCGCGCGGGCGGAGCGGGTCGAGGGCGCTGCGCGGTTCGACGACGAGCACCTCGATGCCACGCCGGCCGAGCTCCAGCGCGGCAGCCAGGCCACTGGGCCCCCCGCCGGCGATCAACACCGGGACGTGGGCTGGCACGGCGGTCATGGGATCTCCTGTCCTGGGCTGGGGTGCCCAGTGGCTGGGAAGGGGGAGGGGCGACGGGCATCGGAGGCCGATCGGCGCCCGTCCAGCATCCGTGGCGGGGGTCACGCCGCCGTAGCCCGATGCCATTGACCGGCACAGCGAGACGGATCCGTCCTCAGGAGCCCTGCGCGGCCTGCCACTGCCGGACCCAGGCCCGGCCGTAGTCGTTGCCGTGCGGGGTGCGCAGCACGGTGTGCACGTGGAAGGGCTGCGGCGTCCGGTAGTCGAGGAAGACGCCGCAGTGGTGGTCGAGCTCGGCGATGAGCACCGGCGACTGCACCCGGTAGTAGAAGACGTCGCCGGGCTCGCAGCCGCCGATCCAGCTGAACCAGGTCTCGGCCAGGTGCTCGGTCACCTCGCGCATCCGGGCCCGGCGGGGGCCCTCGGGCAGCAGGCCGACGAACTGCTCGACGACCGCCAGCACCAGCCGCTGTGCCTCGGGTGGCATCTCGGCGACGGGGACGCCCTCGACCGGGATCACCCGGTTGTCCTGGAAGGCGCCGGCCAGGTGCCGCTCGTCGCCGGGGTGCACCCGGCCCGGCGGCATGGCCGGGTCGACCATCTGCGCGTAGACGGTCGCCGCCCGCCGCTGCTCTTCGGGCAGGGCGGCCATCACGGCCAGGCCGGCGGTGATCCGCTCGGTGAAGGACTCGGTGCCGGCGTGCGGGCCCGCGTCGATCTCGTTCGGCTCGGCGCCGAGGAAGACCGGGGACAGCAGCATCCGGCCCTCGACGACCAGGCAGTTGAGGGCGCAGTGGTGACCGAACAGCTGCCAGCCCCAGGGCGCCCGCGGGTCGGGGGTGCCGTAGAGGGCGATGTTGTAGCTGAACTCGTTGAGCACGTTCGCCAGGCCGACGACCTCGCCGAGGAAGCCGTTGATCAGCATCATCGTGTGGGCGAGCTCGAAGCCCTCGGGGGACAGCGAGGCGCGGACCAGCGCCAGCGCCTTGTCCCGCACCTCCGAGGGCTGGAACTCCAGCCGCAGGCCGGTGTCGAACTGCATGAACTCGGGGTTGGCCCAGGTCTGCCACTCGGGTGCGTCCACCGGGAAGGAGACCCGCGCCCGGCCGTCGTCGTCCAGCGCGGCGAGCAGGTCCTGCGCCGCCGTCACCATGGCCGCGACCGGCGCCTCCTCGCCCGGCTCGGCCGGGGTGAACGGGTGCAGGCCCGCGCGCAGCGTGCCGTCCTCGGTGACCCCGCGGAACTCCTGCAGGTACAGCGGCGTCCAGCCCTCGACCAGCCCGCCGGTGAAGGTGCCAGGGGTCCGGGCGTGCTCCCGGTAGGCGTGGGGGTCCAGGCCGCGGACGTCGGTGAGCCGGGGGTGGTCGGGCGGGAACAGGTACTGCCGGAAGTCACCGGACACGGCGCGCCTCGCTGCCCACGACGGTGTTGGTCAGCACGCCGAGCCGGTCGACCTCGACCTCCACGACGTCCCCGGGCTGCAGCAGCCACGGTGGCGTGCGGGCGTAGCCGACACCGGACGGGGTGCCGGTGGCGAGCAGGTCGCCGGGCCGCAGGGTGAAGGTGCGGGAGATGAGGGAGAGGGTGTCGCCGACGGTGTAGACCATCTCGTCGGTGCGCCCGTCCTGGACGGTCTCGCCGTTGACCCGGGTCTGCACCCGCAGCCCGTTGCGCAGGTCGCCGACCTCGGCCGCAGGGACGAGCGGCCCGAGCGGGCCTGAGCGGTCGCCGTTCTTGCCGAGGATCCACTGGCTGGTGAGCTTCTGCGCCCGCCGGGAGGTCAGGTCGTTGAACGTCGAGTAGCCGACGACGGCGGCCAGCGCCTCGTCGGGCGTGGCGTCGACCAGGGGGCTGCCGACCCAGGCCATCACCTCGCCCTCCCAGTCCAGCCCCTCCTCATCGGCCGGCACCGGGACCTCCGCGCCGTCGACGGTCAGCGACTGGGTCCAGCGGGCGAAGAGCGTCGGGTACGGCGGGACCTCCTGGTCGCGGAAGCTGCCCTCGGCGACGTGCTTCAGGTAGTTCAGCCCGATGCAGACGACCCGGGCGCCGGGCAGCACCGGTGGCACGAACTCGAGGTCGGCGGCGGCGAGCGTCTCGCCGCGGGGCTCGCGGGACAGGTGCCCGGCGGCGTCGGCCCAGAAGTCGTCCAGGCCGGCGACGACGGTGACCGAGGCGCCGTCGTCCGACAGCGTGGCCACCTGCACCCCGCTGCCGTCCCGGTGGATGCCGACGATCCTCATGCTCGGTCTCCTTCGTCGATCAGGTGGCGCCGCAGGAAGGTGATCGTGCGGTCGAGTGCGTCGGTGGCGACCTCGGGCGTGCCGAGCCACATGTGGTCGGCGCCGTCGTAGGTGTGCAGCTCCACGTCCGTCCCCGCGGCGGCCAAGGCGTCGTGCAGCCGCTGGCTCTGTGCGGTAGCGACGAACCGGTCGGCCCGGCCGTGCAGCAACAGGACCGGCGGCGCGGCGGGGGAGACGTGCGTGATCGGGCTGGCCTCGGCGGCCCGGTCGGCGACCGCGGAGACCGGGGCGCCGAGGAGCTGGGACTCCCGGCTGTCGGGGTCCGCCGGGTCGTTGCCGATGTCGGTCGCCACCACCGCGACGTCGCTGGGGGCGTACCAGGCGACCACGGTGGAGACCGCGGACGACGGACCGGTGACGCCGACCTCGCCCTCCAGCGCGGCGTCCGTCGTGAGACCGAGCAGCTCGGCCAGGTGCCCACCGGCCGACTCGCCCCAGGCGGCGATCCGGTCGGCGTCGACGCCCAGCTCACCGGCGCGTGAGCGCAGCCAGCGGACGGCGGCCTTCGCGTCGTGCAGCTGCGCCGGCCACAGCGCTTCACCCGACAGTCGGTAGTCGAGGCTGGCCACCGCGATGCCGGCGGCGGCCACCTGCTCGAACGGCGGGGGGTTGGCGTCCCGGTACATCGGGCCGGCGGTGTGCCGGCTGCCCAGCCGCCACCCGCCACCGTGCAGGAACAACGCGACCGGATGCGGTCCGTCCCCGGCCGGCAGGTACAGGTCCAGCTCCAGCGGCCGGGCGCCGGGCAGCGCCGCGTACGGCACGCCGGAGAGAACCCGGACGCCGGCGGCGCCGCTGCGAGCGGGCGGCAGCGGCGCCTCGTGGGCGGGCGGGGGGAGCGGGAGGGCGGGCGTGGGCACGGGTCTCCTCAGGGCGCGCGTCCGGCGCCGAGGGCGCGTGGGCTCTCGGCGCCGGAAGGGGGCGGTGGTCGGCGCGGGTCAGGCGGTGGGCTCAGGCCACTCGAAGTCGGGCTTGAACTGCATGTTGTGCTGCTGCGCGGCTGCCTGCATGCGCGGGAAGTCCGGGATGAACGGCGGCTGGTCGGGGCTGGTCGAGTCGGTCGGGGTGCCCATGTGCTGGAAGAACCGCTCGAAGCCGCCGGAGAGCGTGCCCATCATCCGGGCGTGCTCGACGATCTGGTACGCGTGCGCGAACCCGGCCGGCACGTAGCCGAAGTCGCCCGGGGTGAGCAGCTGCGACTGCTTGCCGCCCTCGGCGTCCTCGAAGAACAGCCGGACCTTGCCCTCGAGCACGTAGAACGTCTCGTGGGTCTCGTTGTGCGAGTGGGTCGGGATGACGTCGCCGGCGGGGGAGTCCGCGGTGACGATGCCGAACTGGCCGTCGGTCTCGTCGCCGGAGAGCAGCACGGTGAAGAGGTCGCCGAACAGCTTGGCGTGCTCCCCCTCGCCGCGGCGGAGCACGTAGGGCTGCGGCTTGCCGGGCAGGACGCCCTGCCACTGCGGGCCCTTCGCGGGGTCGATCAGGTACTCGAAGCTCATGGGGTGCTCCCGGGTCGGTGTCGGCGTTGACGGTGCCGAGCCTCGGTGACCGGTGTCACCGGCGCCCAGCGAGGTGCCATTGGACGGCAGGTGGATCAGGTGAGTCCGTTGTTCTTCGCGACCTCGCCCAGCCAGGCCAGGCTCGGCTTCGGCGTGCGCGCGAAGGTCTGCCGGTCGACGGCGACCAGGCCGAAGGTGGGTGCGAAGCCGAGCATCCACTCGAAGTTGTCCAGCAGGCTCCAGTGCACGTAGCCCCGGACGTCGGCGCCCGCGGCGATCGCCTCGGCCAGGCCGCGCAGCGCGTCGGTGGTGAAGGCGATCCGGTCGGCGTCGTCGGCGGTGGCGATGCCGTTCTCGGTGACCATCAGCGGGGTCTCCGGCAGCACCGAGGACGCGTACCGGATCGCCGCGCCGAGGGCCTCCGGCCGGCGCTCCATGCCGTGGGCCAGCGTCTGCCGGTCGGCCGGCGGGGCGATCAGCCCGTCCGCGCCGAACCGCTGGGCGGTGTAGATCTGCAGCCCCACGAGGTCGTCGCCGGCCGCGGCCTGCAGGAACTGGTCCATCATCGCCGCGCGTGCGGCCCGCAGGTGCTCCTGGCCGCCGCCGTCGTCGACGTACTCCAGGCCGACCAGGGACATGCCGGCCGGGGGAGCGCCGGCCCCCCGCAGCACCTCCATGCTGCGGCCGTGCAGCCCGATCAGCGCCTCGGCGACGCCCTGGTCGGGCACCGGCAGGCCGTGGATCGGCTCGCCGCGCCGGGCCATCGCACCGATCACCGGCTGGACCGCCATCAGGTTCGGCTCGTTGAGGGTGAGCACGTGCTCGGCGTGCTCGACCGCCGGCAGGGCCAGCTCGGTGAACCGGGCGATCCGGTCACCGGCCTTCGGCCCGGTCCAGCCGCCGTCGTGCATCATCCAGCGCGGCATCGTGAAGTGGACGAGCGTGACGACCGGCGCCAGGCCGCGGTCGCGGCAGCCGTCGACGATCCGCCGGTAGTGGTCCAGGGCCGAGCGGGAGACCTCGCCCTCGGCCGGCTCGATCCGACTCCACTCCAAGCTGAACCGGTAGCTGTTCAAGCCGGCGCTGGCGACCAGGTCGAGGTCGGCCTCCCACCGGTTCCAGGAGTCGCAGGCGTCGCCACTGGACTCGGCGAAGGGCGAGTGCGGGGCGTGCTCCAGCTCCCAGTGGTCGTTGTTGACGTTGCCGCCCTCGACCTGGTGCGCGGCGGTGGCGGTGCCCCACAGGAAGCCGTCCGGGAACTGGGTCATGCGGTGGGCCTCCAGCGGTGTCGGGAGGCCGTGCCCCACGGGCAGGGCGCGGCGCTCCTCGTCGATCGACGTCCCGCGAGCATGCGTGACGCCGCTCACCGTGATCAGTGCCGCTGCCGGTCAATGGCAGAGGAGTCGGATCAGGGGGTCCCGGGTGCCCGCCAGGCGCCGAGCCCACGGGAGATGCCCCGGGCGGCCGTGCGCACCGCCGGCCCGAGCAGTCGTGGCTCGGCGTTCTCCGCGGGCACCAGCACCGACAGCGCGGCGACGACCGCGCCCTGCGCGTCGTGCACCGGGGCGGCGACGGAGACGATCGGCTCCGGGGCGCCCCGGCGGAAGGTGGCCAGCCCGTCCCGCCGGATCTCCGCCAGCGTGCGGCGCAGCGCCGCGGGGGACACCGGGATCTTCTCCGGCAGGTGCATCAGCGGCTGCCCGAGCACCTGCTCCTGGAACCCGGACTCCGCGAAGGCGAGGAGCACCAGTCCGACCCCGGTGGAGTGCAGGGGCATCCGCCCGCCGGGCCGGTAGAGGGCGGCGACGGCCCCGTGGGAGGAGAGCCGCTCCACCATCACCGCCTCCTCGCCCTCCAGGACGGCGAGGAGCACGTGCTGGCGGGTCACCTCCTCCAGGTCGCCCATGAAGGGGAGGGCCACCCGGCGCAGCTCGTGGCTGCGGGGGGTGAGTGACGCCACCTCCCACAGTCGCATGCCGATGGAGAAGCGGCCGTCGGCGCCGCGCTCGAGGGCGCCCCACTCCAGCAGCCGGCCGGCCAGCCGCAGCGCCGAGCTGGCCGGGATGCCCGTGCGCCGGCTGAGCTCGCTGAGGGTCAGGTACGGGTGGTTGCTGTCGAAGGCGCCGAGCAGGGCGAGCGCCCGGTCGACGACGGGATCGCCCTGCGGAGGGCGCCGGCCGCGGACCCGTGTGGTGGGGGAGACGTCGTCCGTCACGCAAGGGGCTCCGGGATCTCGTCGGTGAGGCGCAGGCCACAGTTGTCTTCCATTGACCGGCATTGTGCCTGACGTCACGGCGAGGCCCGCCGCACTGTTGCTGCCAAGCCGGTTCCCCGGCGCGGCCGAGTCCCCGGCCGACATGACCCCTCCGTAATGAAGCGAAGGAGCCAGACCGGTATGAAGCTGTTCCGGACTCGTGACCCCCTGGTCGTCCCCCGCCCCTCCCTGACGCGGACCGGTGTCGCCGTCCTGGCCGCCGGTGCGCTCACCTCGCTCGCCGCGTGCGGTGGCGGCAGCAACGGCGGCGGCACCGCCGGCCAGAGCCCGAGCGACACCCTGACCTTCGCCTACGACGCGGACGCCGCCCCGACCGGTTACGACCCGCTGGAGTACTCGCAGGGCCAGTTCACCTTCTTCAGCGCCCTGTACGACTCGCTGTTCGTGACCCAGCCGGACGGCACCGTGGCGCCGAGCCTGGTCACCGAGTTCAGCAACAACGCCGACGACACCCAGACGACGCTGACCCTGCGCGACGGCGTCACGTTCGCCGACGGCTCGGAGCTGACCGCGGAGATCGTCAAGGCCAACCTGGACCGGCGCAACGACCCCGACCTGGAGGCCTACGGCGCGCTCGCGACCGGCGGGGCCAGCGAGATCGTCGACGTGGCCGCGCCCGACCCGCAGACCGTCGTCATCACCTGGGCACAGCCGCAGGCCAGCCCGGAGAACAACCTCACCGACACCGTCGGGGTCATCGTCGGGCCCGACGGTCTCGCCGACCCCGCCTCGCTGGAGACCACCCCGGACGGGTCGGGCGCCTACACGCTCAACGCGGGGGAGACCACGCGGGCCAGCACCTACACGCTGGACAAGAACGAGCAGGCGTGGAACGCCGACGAGTGGGCCTACGACAGCGTCGTGTTCAACGTGATCACCGACCCGCAGGCGCTGGCCAACGCGGTCGTCTCCGGTCAGGCCGACGTCGCCACCATCCTCAAGCCGACCACGATCGACATGGTCGAGCAGCGGTCGAGCCTGGCGAAGGTCGGCGGCACCATCGTCGGCTTCCCGGTCATCGACAAGACCGGTGCCACGAACCCCGCCTTCGCCGACGAGCGGGTCCGGCAGGCGATCAGCCACGCCATCGACCGGGAGGCGATCGTCGAGCAGCTGCACCCCGGCGCGCAGCCGACGGCGCAGCTGTTCCCCGCCGAGGCCGAGGGCTTCGACCCCGCGCTGAACGAGGAGTTCGGGTACGACCCCGAGCGTGCCCGCGAGCTGCTCGCCGAGGCCGGTCTGCCCGACGGGTTCGCCTTCGACATCACGGTGCTCGGCCAGCCGACGGAGGACCAGGTGGTCATCCAGCAGCAGCTGGCCGAGGTCGGCATCGAGATGAACTTCGTGACCGCCACCTCGACCGACCAGGTGTTCGCTGCGGTGCGCACCGACCCGCTGATCTTCGGGCCGATGGCCGTCGGTGGTCAGCCGGCCGGCTGGGTCGCCGGGGTGCTCTACGGCGGCTTCATGAACATGCAGGGTGCGACGGAGCCGGAGATCCAGAGCGCGCTGGGCGCTGCCCTCGGCTCGACCGGCGAGGCGAAGGACCAGGCGCTCGGCGAGCTGAACCGGGCCATCGCGGAGAACGGCTGGTACATCCCGGTCTACGAGGACTACGCCTACACCGGCTACAACGCCGAGAAGGTGGCCGAGCCCTCCTACGCGGGGACGAACAACTACCTGGTCCTCTCCGAGGTCGAGCCGGCGGCCTGAGCCGCCCGGCACCGGCCGGGGGCCGCGGGACGTCCCGCGGCCACCGGCCCCTCTCGCACCGTTCCCTGGCCCGTGCACCCGTACGCCGAAGGACCCCGTGATGCTCGCTTTCCTCGCCCGGCGGATGGCCATGGCCATCGGCACGGTGCTCGCCGCGGTGGTGATCAGCTTCCTGCTGGTGCACGCCACCGACACCTCCCCGGGCGCGGTCCGGCTGGGCACGAACGCGACCCCGGAGCGGATCGTCGCGGAGAACGAGGCGCTGGGCTGGAACCGCCCGCTGCCCACCCAGTTCTTCGACTACCTCGGTGACCTGGTGCGGGGTGACCTGGGCACCTCGCTCATCGACGGTCGCTCGATCGCCGCCGACCTCGCCGACCGGGTGCCGGTGACGGCGTCGATCGCGCTGTTCGCCACCCTCCTCTCCGGTGTCCTCGGCGTCGTCCTGGGCGTCACCGCGGCCGTCCGCGGTGGCCGGCTGGCCCGCCTGATCACCACCGGCAGCGGGGTGGCGCTGTCCCTGCCGGTCTTCTGGGTCGGCATCCTGTTGGTCTACGTGCTGGCGCTCCAGCTGGGGTGGCTGCCCGCCACCGGGTACGTGCCGTTCACCGTGGACCCGGTCGGGTGGTTCACCAGCCTGCTCATCCCGGTGCTCGCGCTGACCATCGGCGGGGCGGCGATCGTCGCGCGGACGGCGAACGCCGGCCTGCGGCAGGCGCTGGCCCAGGAGCACGTGCGGACGCTGCGTGCGATGGGCACGCCGGAGTGGCGGATCCGTTACGTGCACGCCCTGCGGTTCGCCAGCCTCCCCGTCGTCTCGGTGCTCGGCATCCAGTTCATCGCCCTCTTCGGCGGCTCGGTGATCATCGAGAACCTCTTCGCACTGCCCGGGCTGGGGCAGGCCGGACAGGCCGCCGCGGCCTCCAGCGACTTCCCGGCCCTGGTCGGCGTCGTGGTGGTGGCCACCGTCGTCGTCGTGCTCATCAACCTGCTGCTCGACCTGTTCGTGGCGGCACTGGACCCGAAGGTGCGTGCATCGTGAGCGTGCTCCCGCTGGACGCCGCCGACGGCGTCACGGAGGACCCCGGCCCGCCGGCCCGCCGGCGCGTGCCCGAGGTGCTCCGCCGGCCTGGTGGGCTGCTGGCCGCCGGCTGGCTGCTGTTCATGGTCGTGGCGTCGCTGACCGCACCGTGGTGGCGCCCCTACGGCGTCGCCGAGCAGGACCTCGCCAACCGGCTGGCGCTGCCGTCGGCCGAGCACTGGTTGGGCACCGACCCGCTCGGCCGGGACCTGCTCAGCCGGATCTTCACCGCCGGCACCGAGCCGCTGCTCTCCTCCGCGGTGACCGTCCTGGTCGCCTTCGGGATCGGCCTGCCGCTGGCCCTGATCGCCGCCGAGCGCGGGCCCCGCGTCGAGCGGGTGATCAGCCGGGTGACCGAGGTGTTCCTCGCGCTGCCCTCGACGATCCTGCTGCTGGCCGTCATCGGCGTGATCGGGGTGCGGATCTTCATCATCATGGCCGTCCTCGGCGTGCTGATCTCCGCCGCGGTCTACCGGGTGATGCTCGGCGTGGCCCAGTCGGTCCGCACCCGGCTCTTCGTGGACGCCGCCCGGGTCAACGGTCTGGGCTCGCTGCGGGTGAACGTGGTCCACGTGCTGCCGTCGATGGCCACCGTCATCGCCGTGCAGGCGGCCCAGCTGTACGGGATCGGCCTGCTCATCGTCGCGGGCCTGGCCTTCCTCGGCTTCGGTCCGGCCGAGCCCGACCCCAGCTGGGGGTTCATGATCCAGGACGCGTCGTCCTACGTGTTCAACGCGCCGTGGCTGATGGTGCCCACCGGGCTGGTCCTCGCGCTCACCGTGATCGCCGCCAACGAGCTGGCCGACGCGATCGCGGGCAAGGCCGCGGGGGAGGCCGCACCGGCCCGCCGGCGGCGCCGGTCGCCGGCGCGGACCGCCCCGCTCGACGGCGCGGCGGAGCTCGCCCCGGCCGACCCGGCCGCCGTCCTGGAGGTCCGGGACCTCACCATCTCCGTCGACGACGGCGCCGACCTGGTCACCGGGGTCTCGTTCGCGCTGCGGCCGGGCCGGGTGCTCGGTCTGGTCGGTGAGTCCGGGTGCGGCAAGACGATGACCGCGCGGTCGCTGCTCGGTCTGCTGCCCGACGGTGTGTCGGTGCGCGGCGGGGCGATCCACTGGCGTGGTCAGGACCTGGTCGGTCGCACGGAGAAGGAGCTGAGCGCTGTCCGGGGGCGGGAGATCGCGCTGATCTCCCAGGAGCCGATGGTGGCGCTGGACCCGATGTTCTCCGTCGCCTACCAGCTCACCCAGCCGATCCGCCGGTTCCGCGGCGTCGGCCGGGGCGAGGCGCGGCGGATCGCCGCGGAGCTGCTGCGCAACGTGGGCATCGTCGACGCCGAGCGGGTGCTGGGGAGCTACCCGCACCAGCTCTCCGGCGGCATGGCCCAGCGCGTGTGCATCGCGCTGGCGCTCACCGGTGAGCCGGACCTGCTGATCGCCGACGAGCCGACGACCGCGCTGGACGTCACCGTGCAGGCGGAGATCCTCACCCTGCTGCGGGCGCTGGTCCAGGACACCGGGCTGTCGGTGGTGGTCGTCAGCCACGACCTCGGGGTCGTCGCCGACATCTGCGACGACGTGGCCGTGATGTACGCCGGCGCGGTGGTCGAGTCCGGCACCACGGCCGCCGTCCTCGACGCGCCGGAGCACCCGTACACCCAGGCGCTGCTGGCGGCGAACCCGCACGTGCCCGACGGCGTCGCGGTGCCGGTGCGGCTGGCGTCGATCCCCGGGACGGTGCCCCCGCCCGGCTCATGGCCGGCCGGCTGCCGGTTCGCCACCCGCTGCCAGTTCGCCCAGGACCAGTGCCGGTCCCCGTTCCCGGCCCGGCCTGCCCACGCCACCGGCTCGGTGCTCTGCGTCCGGGCCGACGAGCTCGCCGACGCCCACGTCAGCTGGGACGCCGACCACGTCGGTGCGGCGCAGGCCCCCGCCACCACCCCGACCGCAGGAGCGTCCCGATGACCGCGCTGGCCGACCCCACCCGCGAGGTCCACCCGGGCGAGCAGGCACCCGCACTCCGGGTCCGCGACCTGGTCGTCCGCTACGGCTCGGGTCGCCGGGCGCGCAGCACCCCGCCGGCGGTGGACGGCGTCAGCTTCGACATCGCGCCCGGGGAGACGCTCGGCCTGGTCGGGGAGTCCGGGTCGGGCAAGTCCACGATCGGCAAGGCGGTCCTGGGCCTGCAGCGACCGACCGCCGGCACGGTCGAGGTGGCCGGGCAGGACGTCACCGCCATGTCGCTCAAGCAGCGCAGCCGCCAGGTGGCGGACCTGCGGGTGGTCTTCCAGGACCCGTACTCCTCGCTGAACCCCGCCCGCACCATCGGCCAGACCCTGGTCGAGCCGCTGCGGCTGATGGGCGTGACCGGCGCCGAGGCGCTGGCCCGGGCCCGGTCCGGGCTGGAGTCCGTGGGCCTCCCGGCCGAGGCCGTGGACCGTCGCCCGGCGCAGTTCTCCGGGGGCCAGCGGCAGCGCATCGCCATCGCCCGGGCGCTGGTCTGCGACCCCAAGGTGGTCGTGCTGGACGAGCCGGTGTCCGCCCTGGACCTGTCCACCCAGGCGCAGGTGCTCAACCTGCTGGCCGACCTCCGCGACCAGCGCGGGCTGTCCTTCCTCTTCATCGCCCACGACCTGGGCGTGGTGCGCTTCCTGTCCCAGCGCACCGTCGTCCTCTACCGCGGCCAGGTCATGGAGACCGGCCCGGCCGAGCAGGTGGCCCAACAGCCCCGGCACCCGTACACCCTGGCGCTGACCGCGGCGGCTCCGGTGCCGCGCCCCGCCGAGCAGGCCGCGCGTCGTGCGGCCCGGGAGGCCGCCGGCTTCGGCACCGCGGGCGCCGCCTCCCCGTCGGTCACCGGCTGCCCCTTCGTGCCGCGCTGCCCGTTCTCCACCGACGTCTGTGTGGAGCAGCGGCCGCCGCTCCGGCTGCTCGACGGCTCGCTCACCGCCTGCCACCACGCCGAGCGGGTCCCCAGGCCGTGAGGGAGGACCCCCCTGCCCCCCACCACCTGCGGGTCGAGCACCTCGACCAGGCACTCGGCATCCGGAGCAGCACGCCGCGGCTGTCCTGGCAGCTGCCGGCCGGTGCCCGCGAGCAGCTGGCCGCCCGGATCACCACCGACACCGGCTGGGACACCGGCTGGGTGGAGCACGACCGGAGCCTGCTGGTGCCCTACGCCGGTCCGCCGCTGGGGTCGTGCCAGCGGGTGCAGTGGCGGGTGGCGGTCCGCACCGACCTCGGCGAGAGCCCCGCGTCGGAGCCGGCGTGGTTCGAGACCGGCCTGCTGTGGGCCGAGGACTGGCAGGCCGCGTGGGTCGAGCCGGGGGAGATGCCCGGTGGCCTGCCCGGGGAGCGGCCCGCCGCGCTGCTGCGGTACGAGTTCGACGTCGACCGGCCGGTCGTCGCCGCCCGGCTGCACGCCACCGCCCAGGGGCTGTACGAGGCGTTCCTCAACGGGCAGCGCGCCGGCGACGCCGAGCTGACCCCCGGCTTCACCCAGTACGACGTCCGGCTGCAGGTGCAGACGATCGACGTCACCGCCGCCGTCCGGCCCGGCCGCAACGCGCTGGCCGTGGTGCTGGCCGACGGCTGGTTCCGCGGCCAGATCGGCATCCTGCGCGCCGCCGACCAGTGGGGCGACCGGCTCGCGCTGCTCGCCCAGCTGCACCTGGTGCACGCCGACGGCAGCGTCACCGTCGTCGGCACCGGACCCGGCTGGCGCAGCGCCGCCGGGCACGTGGTGGCCGCCGACCTGATCGCCGGTGAGCGGGTCGACCTGCGCCGGCTGCCGCGGGGCTGGGACGTCCCGGGCTTCGACGACGCCGGCTGGGCGCCGGTGGGCGTCGTCCACCACGGCTACGCCGGCCTGGTCGACTCCCCGGCGCCGCCGGTGCGCCGGGTCGAGGAGCTCACCCCGGTGTCGGTCACCCGGCTGCCGAGCGGGGCGCACGTCGTCGACCTGGGACAGAACGTCAACGGCTGGGTGCGGCTCACCGACCTGGGCCCGGCGAACACCACCCTCACGCTGACCCACGGCGAGTGGCTCGGCCCCGACGGCGACGTCACCACCGACCACCTCCGACCGGCCGTGCCGTTCCTGCCGGAGCCGCTGCCGGCCGGCCAGGTCGACCAGGTGGTGTCCGCAGGGGTGCCGGGCGAGGTCTTCGAACCGCGGCGGACGACGCACGGCTTCCGGTACGTGCGCATCGAGGGGCACCCCGGTGAGCTGACCGCCGACGACGTCCGCGGCGTCGTCGTGCACACCGACCTGCGCCGCACCGGCTGGTTCTCCTGCAGCGACGAGCGGGTTGATCGCTTCCACGAGGCCGCCGTCTGGAGCCTGCGCGGCAACGTCTGCGACGTCCCCACCGACTGCCCGCACCGGGAGCGCGCCGGCTGGACCGGGGACTGGCAGCTCTACGTGCCCACCGCTGCGTTCCTCTACGACGTCGCCGGGTTCTCCACCAAGTGGCTGCGCGACGTCGCCGCCGACCAGTGGCCCGACGGCACGATCGCCAACATCAGCCCGTCCTCCCGCAGCGAGGGGCGGGAGGGCCCGGTCGCGGCGATGAACGGCTCGGCCGGCTGGGGCGACGCCGCGGTCATCGTGCCCTGGGAGCTGTACCGCGCCTACGGCGACGACCAGGTGCTCGCCGAGCTGTGGCCGATGATGGTCGGCTGGCTGGACCGGGTGGAACGGATGGCCCGCGAGCACCGGCACCCGGCCCGGGTCGCGCGCCGGCCGGACCCCGCGCCGCACGAGCGGTTCCTCTGGGACACCGGCTTCCACTGGGGCGAGTGGCTGGTGCCGGGGGAGGACATCGGAGACTTCGGCGCCTTCGCCGCGGCTGACAAGAGCGAGGTGGCGACGGCGTACTACGCGCACAGCGCCGGCTTGCTGAGCCGGATCGCGGCGGTCCTCGGCCGGACGGCGGACGCCGACCGCTACGCCGGGCTGGCCGCCGAGGTGCGCGCCGCCTGGCAGGCGGAGTACCTGGACTCCGAGGGGCGGCTGGTGCCCGACACCCAGGCCGACCACGTGCGCGCGCTCGCCTTCGACCTCGTCCCTGAGGAGCTGCGGCCCGCCGTCGCCGAGCGGCTGGTCGAGCTGGTCCGCAAGGCCGACACCCACCTCGGCACCGGGTTCCTGGCCACCCCGTACCTGCTGCCGGTGCTCGCCGACGCCGGGCACCTCGACGTCGCCTACGAGCTGCTGCTCTCCGACACCGAGCCGTCCTGGCTGACCATGGTCGACCGCGGCGCGACCACCGTCTGGGAACGCTGGGACGGCGTGGACGCCGACGGGGTGCCGCACGAGTCGCTCAACCACTACAGCAAGGGCGCGGTCGTCTCCTTCCTGCACCGGTACACCGCCGGCATCGAGCTGATCGAGCCCGCCTACCGCCGGTTCCGGGTGCAGCCGCGCCCGGGTGGCGGCCTGACCAGCGCCGAGGCGGCGCACGAGTCGCCGTACGGCCGGATCGAGGTGGCGTGGCACGTCACGGACGGCGCGCTGCACCTGCGCGTCGCCGTCCCCGCCGGCACCGAGGCGACCGTCGTCCTGCCCGACGGCACCACGGCATCCGCCGGCCCCGGCGAGCACACGTCCACGACCACCTTGGAGCAGCCCGCATGAGCGACCTGACCGTCACGCCCGTCACCGTCGAGCACCACCGCGAGCCGCTGGGCATCGGGGACACCCGGCCGCGGCTGTCCTGGGTGTCCCGGACCGACCTCGACGGCTGGCGGCAGGCCGCGTACGAGCTGGAGATCGCATCCGAAGACGGCCCGGTCTGGTCGTCGGGCCGGGTGGAGTCCGACGAGTCGGTGCTGGTGCCCTGGGGTGCCCCCGAGCTGACCAGCCGGGAACGGCGCGCGATCCGCGTGCGGGTGTGGGGCGCCGGTGCGAGCGAGCCGTCGGCGTGGAGCGAGGACACCGTCGTCGAGGCCGGCCTGCTGGCGCCGGCCGACTGGACCGCGACGCTGGTCCAGCCGGTGCTGCCGGCCGGCTCCGGCGACGAGCCGGCCGCACTGCTGCGCCGGGAGTTCACCCTCGACCAGCCGGTGGCCCGGGCCCGGCTGTACGCCACCGCGCAGGGGGTCTACGAGGCCGAGTTGAACGGGTCGGTCGTCGGCGACCACGTGCTGGCGCCGGGCTGGACCAGCTACCACCACCGGCTGCGCTACCAGACCCACGACGTCACGGCGCTGCTGACCGAGGGCGCCAACGCACTCGGCGTGCACCTGGCCCAGGGCTGGTTCGCCGGCCCACTGGGCTTCACCGGGAAGCGGGCCTTCTACGGCGACCGGACCGGCGCTCTCGTCCAGCTCGAGGTCGAGCACCCCGACGGCAGCCGCACCGTCGTCACCAGCGACGGCTCCTGGCGGTCGGCGCCCAGCCCGCTCACCCGGGCCGGGCTCTACGCCGGCGAGACCCTCGACGCCCGCCGGGAGCTCCCCGGCTGGTCGCGGCCGGCCTTCGACGACGGCAGTTGGACGCCGGTGGAGACCGGGACGCTGGACGTCGCCACCCTCGTCGCCCCGACCGGGCCGCCGGTGCGCCGCACCGAGGTCCTGCCGGTGCGGGAGGTCAGCACCTCGCCGTCGGGGAGGACGCTGGTCGACTTCGGCCAGAACCTGGTCGGCCGCCTCCGTCTGACGCTGCCGGATGCACCGGCCGGCACCGAGGTCACCATCCGGCACGCCGAGGTGCTCGAGCACGGCGAGCTGGGCACCCGCCCGCTGCGCGGGGCCGACGCCACCGACGTCGTCGTGCTGGACGGGCAGGGCCCCCGCACCTGGGAGCCGCGCTTCACCTTCCACGGCTTCCGGTACGCCGAGGTGAGTGGCTGGCCGGGTGAGCTGACCGCCGATGACCTCGAGGCCGTCGTCGTGCACACCGACCTGCGCCGCACCGGCACCTTCGAGTGCTCCGACCCGGACGTGACCCGGCTGCACGAGAACGTCGTCTGGGGGATGCGTGGCAACTTCCTCGACGTCCCCACCGACTGCCCGCAGCGCGACGAGCGGCTGGGCTGGACCGGCGACCTCCAGGTCTTCGCGCCGTCCGCCTCCTTCCTCTACGACACCACCGGCATGCTCCGCTCCTGGCTGGCCGACCTCGCGGTCGAGCAGCAGGTGGACCACGACGGCATCGTCCCGATGTACGTGCCGTTCCTGCCGCTGCTGCCGTTCCCGCAGCAGGCGGAGGTGGGCTGGGGCGACGCGGCCGTCGTCGTCCCGTGGGTGCTGTACCAGCGCACCGGGGACGCCGGTCTGCTCGCCGACCAGTGGGGCTCCATGACCGCCTGGATCGACGCCTTCGCCGCGCGGGCCGGGGCCGACCTGGACTTCCCCGAGGGCGGGTTCTCCTTCGGTGACTGGCTGGACTCCGCCGCGCCGCCGGACAACCCCGCCGCGGCGCGCACCCCGTGGCAGTGCGTCGCCACCGCCTACCTCGCCCGGTCGGCGCGCACGGTCGCGCAGGTCGCGGCGGTGCTGGGCCGGGACGGCACCCGGTTCGCCGATCTCGCCGAGCGGGCGGCGCAGCGGTTCCGCGCCGAGTACGTCTCCCCGAACGGCCGGGTCGCCTACCCGTCGCAGACGGCGTACGCCCTGGCCCTGGAGTTCGACCTGCTCACCGCCGACCAGCGGGCGCACGCCGGCCGGCTGCTGGCCGAGCAGGTGCTGAAGGACGGGTTCCACATCGCCAGCGGCTTCCTCGGCACGCCGCTGGTGACCGACGCGCTCACGAACGCCGGGGAGCTGGCCACCGCCTACGAGCTGCTGCTGCAGCGGCAAAGCCCGTCCTGGCTGTACCCGGTGACGATGGGCGCGACGACGATCTGGGAGCGCTGGGACTCGATGCTCCCCGACGGGTCGATCAACCCCGGGGACATGACGTCGTTCAACCACTACGCGTTCGGGGCGGTGGCCGACTGGCTGCACCGCACCGTCGCCGGCCTCGCCCCGGCGGGGCCCGGCTACCGGCGGCTGCGGGTGGCGCCGCGGCCCGGCCCCGGCCTCACCTCCGCCGCCGCCACCCACGAGACGCCGTACGGGACGGCGGCGGTCTCCTGGACCCTCGACGGCGCCGAGCTGACCCTGGAGCTCACCGTCCCGCCGAACACGACCGCCGAGGTGTCGCTGCCCGACGGCAGCGCACCGGTCGAGGTGGCCGCCGGGCGGCACTGGTTCACCCGCACGGTCACCGTCCCGCCGCCGGTGGAGAAGCCCGCGCTGTTCTTCGACCCGGACGCCCACCAGTGACGTCAGCGCCCGTGACCCCGGCGCCCGTCGTCCCCGGCTTCCACCCGGACCCCAGCGTCTGCCGGGTCGACGACACGTACTGGATGGTGCACTCGAGCTTCGAGTACGCCCCCGGCGTGCCGCTGTTCCGCTCGACCGACCTGGTGTCCTGGGAGCAGGTCGGGCACGTGCTGGCCCGCCCGTCGCAGCTGGACGTCTCGGCAGCTCCCGACTCGGGCGGCATCACCGCCTGCACGATCCGCCACCACGACGGCCGGTTCTGGATGATCACCACCAACCTGGCCGACGGTGGCTGGCAGACGCTGGTCACCGCCGAGGACCCGCTGGGTGAGTGGTCGGAGCCGGTCCGGATGGACGAGGTCCGCGGGATCGACCCGGACCTGGCCTGGGACGCCGACGGCACGCTGCTGGTCACCTACGCGGGCTTCGGCGCCGGCGGGCCGGCCGGGGTCGTGCAGCAGGCCGTCGACCCGGTCACCGGGTGGGCGCTGACCGAGCGGCGGCACGTGTGGCAGGGCACCGGAGGCCGGTTCCCGGAGGGCCCGCATCTGTACCGGGTCGGCGGGTACTGGTACCTGCTGATCGCCGAGGGCGGCACCGAGCGCGGCCACGCGGTGACCATCGCGCGTGGCCCGTCGCCGTCCGGGCCGTGGGAGGCCTGCCCGCACAACCCGCTGCTCACCCACCGGGGCGTCGAACACCCGGTGCAGAACACCGGGCACGCCGACCTGGTGCAGCGGCCCGACGGCAGCTGGGCGATCGTCTTCCACGGCGTCCGGCCGCGCGGGGCGAGCCCGCAGTTCCACGTCCTGGGTCGGGAGACCTTCGCCGCCGAGGTGGTGTGGGAGGACGGCTGGCCCCGGCTGGGGGAGTGGCTGACGCCGGCCGCCGGGCCGGCGGAGGTCGAGGAGCTGGCCGGCGCCGGGCTGCCGGTCTCCTGGGTGTCGCCGCGCCGGTTCCCCGGCGAGGTGCTCACCCGGGGCGAGGGCGGCTGGCGGCTCACCGCCGGGGCCGCCGACCCGGCCTCGGACGACGCCGCCTTCGCCGGCCGCCGGCAGGAGCACCTGTACTGCCGGGCCCGTGCGGTCGTGGCGGCGGACGGCGACGGCGTCGGTGGCCTGTCCGTGCGGATGGACCCCCGCCACCGCCTCGACCTCCAGGTCGCCGGGGACGTGGTGCGCGCGGTCGCGCAGGTCGGCCCGCTGCGGTCGCTGCTGGGTGAGGTCGCCGTCCCGGCCGGGGACGTCGCGCTGGAGGTCCGGGCCGTCCCGTCCGAGGGCCACTTCTCCTCGACCGCGCTCGGCCCGGACCAACTGGTCGCCGGGGTCGTGGACGCCGACGGCGGGTTCACCGAGCTCGGTCGGATCGACGGCCGCTACGTCTCCACCGAGGTGGCCGGTGGGATGACCGGCCGGATGCTCGGCGTCTGGTGCTCCTCCGGGTCGGTCGTCGTCCGCTCGTTCCGCTACGCCGGTGCCGACGACCCGGCCGCCGTCCCCACCGCCTGACCCCTGGAGGAAGCACGTGTCCCTGCGCATCACCGAGCGGTGCCGCGTCGTCGTCGACAACGACTGGGCCGGTGACCCCGACGGTCTGGTCGCCCTGGCCCACCACCTGCTCAGCGCCGCGAACCGGGTGGTGGCGGTGACCAGCTCGCACCTCAGCCCGCTGTTCGGCCCGCCCGAGGGCACGGCAGCCGCTGGCGCCCGGCGCGCGCGGGAGCTGGTCGAGCTGGTCGGCACCCAGCGGCCGGTGGTGGCCGCCGGGTGCGACGTGCCGATCGGCGGCGGTGACACCTCGTCGGCGGCCGCGGACGCCATCGTCGCCGAGGCGCGGCGGGACGACGCGCTGCCGCTCGTCGTGGTCTGCGCGGGCCCGCTGACGAACGTGGCCCAGGCGCTGCGGCAGGCCCCGGACATCGCCGCCCGGTTGACCCTGATCTGGGTCGGTGGGGCGCTGGACGCCGACGCGTTCGAGTACAACCGGGACACCGACGCCGAGGCCGCCCGCGAGGTGCAGGCCCGCGACGACCTGGCGATCTCGCAGTTCCCGCTGGAGACCTACCGGCGCTGCACGTACTCGGTGGCGGAGCTGGAGCAGGACGTGGGCGGCGCCGGGCGGCTGGGTGCCTGGCTGTGGCGGCAGTACGTCGAGCTGCCGATCCCCGACTTCGTGGAGCAGGGGGAGACCTGGCCGCTCGGCGACAGCCCGCCGGTCCTGGTCACCGCCCTCGACGACGTGGCCTGCACGTGGACGGAGTCCCCGGACCAGCCGGGACGCCGGGTGTGCACCGACGTCGACCTCCGCCTGCTGGTCGCCGACCTGCTCGCCCGGCTGCGGCTGCACGAGCGCCGGAGCCGGGAGGCCTGAGCACGGCTCAGAGGGTGGTCATGCCGCCGTCGACGGCGAAGGTGGCGCCGGTGGCGAACGCCGACTCGTCGCTGGCGAGGAACACCAGGACGCCCTCCGGGTCGCCGGTCGTGCCGGCGCGGCCCATCGGGATCCGGCCGACGATCGCGGCCCGGGCCTCGGGGTCGGCGGTCAGGGTGCTGACCAGCCCGGTCTCGGTGTACGGCGGGACGACGGTGTTCACCCGGATGCCCCGGCGGGCGTAGGCGGCGGCGACCGTGCGGGCCAGCCCGTGCATGCCGGCCTTGGACGAGGCGTAGGCGGTGAACTCCGCTCCCTCGCCGCGGACGGCGGTGGGGCTGCCGGTGAACACGATCGAGCCGCCACCGACGCCCAGCATCCCGCGGACGGCGTGCTTCACGGTCAGGAACGCCCCGGTCAGGTTGACCTCATGGGTGCGCCGCCAGACGTCGAGGTCCAGGTCGGCGACCTCGGCGTCCTGGCCGAACAGCTGCACCCCGGCGTTGACGACGACGACGTCGGGCACCCACCCGTCCGCGGCGAGTGCGCCGAAGCCACCGGCGACGCTCTCCTCGTCGGTGACGTCCATCGGCACCGCGCGCCCACCCGACGCCGCGGCGGCCGCCTCGGCACCGCCGGCGTCGCGGTCGGCGTAGGCCACGCGCGCCCCCTCGGCGGCGAACCGGTCGGCCACCGCCCGCCCGATCCCCGCCGCGGCTCCGGTCACCAACGCCGTCTTCCCTGCCAGTCGCCCGTCCACGTCAGCAGCCTGCCGCTGCGCCACCCGGGCCGGGAGATCGCCTGCCGGTCAATGGGAAGGCGGTCCTCGGGGGCGACGGCGGTCACCGAGGATGGCGGCTGCGCGGGTCCCGGTGGCCATCCAGCAGACGGCGGATGGCCGGCCATGTCGGGCCGCGCGTGAGCATGGGGCGCTCCAGCCAGGACGCCATCCGTCGCGTGCTGACCTCGTTCCCCACTCGAGAGGGCAGCCATGCGCCGCACCCCGTTCACCGCCGGCTGGCAGTTCCGGCCGCACGCCAACTCCTTCGCCGAGATGCACGGCGCCGCCCAGCCGTGGCGGGACGTCGTGCTGCCGCACGACGCGACCCTCGGCCAGCCGCGCGATGCCGAGCACGGCCCCGCCGCGGGCTACTTCCCGCCCACCGCCGTGGAGTACCGGGCGGTGCTGCCGGTGACCGGCGACGACCACGACCAGGTGCTCGCCCTGCACTTCCAGGGCGTGTACCGCTCGGCCCGGGTGCTGGTGAACGGTCAGCTCGCCGCCACCTGGTCGTCGGGCTGGACCGAGGCCGTCGTCCCGCTGGCCGACCACCTCCGGTACGACGGGACCGACGAGGTGCGCGTGCTGTGCCGGGCCGGCCGGGACGCCCGCTGGTACGCCGGGGCTGGCATCCACCGTCCGGTGCACCTGCTGCGCGGCCCGCTGGTGCACCTGGCCGCCGACGGTGTCCGGGTGGTCACCGAGGAGCTCGACGGCTCGCGCGCCGTCGTCTCGGTCGCCTCGACCGTCGTGCACGCCGGGCGGGGACTGGCCAGCCGGACCGTGCGTGTCCGGCTGGTCGACGACGCCGGGGCCGTGGTGGCCGAGGCTGTCTCGCCGGTCACCGTGCTGCCGGGGGAGCCCGCCGTCGTCCGCCAGCGGCTGCTGGTGGCCGACCCGGCGCCGTGGAGCCCGACGTCGCCGCGGCTGCACACCGTCGAGGCGGTGCTGCTCGACGGCGACGTCGAGACCGACACCGAGACGGTCACCACCGGCCTGCGGACCCTGTCCCTGGACCCCGAGCGGGGACTGCGGATCAACGGCCAGACGGTGCTGCTGCGTGGGGCCTGCGTGCACAGCGACAACGGCGTGCTGGGCTCGGCCGCGATCGGCCGGGCCGACGAACGTCGGGTGGAGCTGCTGGCGGCGGCCGGGTTCAACGCACTGCGCAGCTCGCACAACCCGATGAGCCGGGCGATGCTCGCCGCCTGCGACCGGGTGGGCGTGCTGGTGATGGACGAGCTCACCGACACCTGGACCCAGGGCAAGTCCACCGAGGACGACGCCGGCCACTTCGCCGACACCTGGCGGTCCGACGTCGCCTCCATGGTCCGGCGTGGGGCCAACCACCCCAGCATCGTGCTGTGGTCCATCGGCAACGAGATCCCCGAGGTGTCCGACCCGCGCGGCGCGCTGTGGTCGCGCCGGCTGGCCGAGGCCGTCCGTGCCGAGGACCCCACCCGGTTCGTCACGAACGGGGTCAACGCGATGCTGGCCGTCATCGAGGAGGCCCGGGGGCCCCAGGCAGCCGAGCTGGGCATCAACACGATGCTCACCGACATGGGCGAGTTCATGGACCACCTGTCGGGCACCGAGCTGGTCGCCCGGCGCACCGAGGAGTCCTTCGACGTGCTCGACGTCGCCGGGATGAACTACATGGAGGCCCGGTACGCGATCGACCGGGAGCTGTTCCCGCGCCGGGTGATCGTGGGCTCGGAGACCTTCGCCACCAAGAGCGACCGGCTCTGGCGACTGGTCCAGGACCACCCGCACGTCATCGGCGACTTCACCTGGACCGGCTGGGACTACCTCGGCGAGGCCGGCGTCGGCCGGGTCGCCGACAGCGAGGACCCGGCCGCCGGCGGCTTCCACGGGCCCTTCCCGTGGCTGCTGGCCTGGTGCGGCGACCTCGACATCACCGGGCACCGCCGGCCGGCGTCCTACTACCGGGAGACCGTGTTCGGGCTGCGCACCGCACCGGCGATCGTCGTCGTCCGGCCCGAGCGGTCGGGGCGGACGACGGTCTCGACGCCGTGGGCGTGGGCGGACTCGGTGGCCGACTGGGCCTTCACCGGTGCCGAGGGCGTCCCGCTGACCGTCGAGGTCTACAGCGACGCCGAGGAGGTGGAGTTGCTGCTGGGCAACCGGTCGCTGGGCACCGCCCCGGCGGGGGAGGCCCACCGGTTCCGGGCGGAGTTCACCGTGCCGTGGGCCCCGGAGGACCTGGTGGCCGTGGCCCGCACGGGCGGCGCAGAGACCGGGCGCACGGTCCTGCGGCCGGCGTCGGGACCGGTCGGGCTCGTGGCCACCGCCGACCGCACGGTGCTGCGGGCCGACGACGCAGACCTGGCCTTCGTCGCGATCGCGCTCACCGACGTCGCCGGGACCGTCGCACTCGGGGTGGACCGCGAGGTCACGGTGACCGTCGAGGGGGCGGGCACGCTGGTCGGGCTGGGCAGCGCGGCGCCGGCGACGGCGGAGTCCTACCTCGACGCCGTGCACACGACCTTCGACGGCCGGGCGCTCGCCGTCGTCCGCCCGACCGGCCCGGGGACCATCACCGTGACGGCGACGGCCGAGGGCTGCGCCCCGGTCACCGTGTCGGTCGAGGCCCGCTGACGTGCGTCCCGTTGCGGTGTCGCCACGGGGTACACCGCAACGGGACGCACCTCGACGCGCGGCTACCGTGCCGGCATGACGGACGACGGCAGCCGGGTCCAGCCGTGGGGCGCGGGCACGTGGACGACGCCGCCGGTCTCGGCCACCGAGGACGGCACCGACCTGCTGGTCACCGCCGCGGAGGGCAGCGACGCCTGGCGGCACACCTCCTACGGCTTCGTCCACGACGACGCCCACGCGTTGCTGGGCCCGCTGGACGGTGCGGTCGAGGTGACCGTCGACGTCGACTTCGACCAGCAGTTCGACCAGGCCGGGCTCATGCTGCGAGCCGGCGCGGAGACCTGGCTGAAGGCCGGCGTCGAGTTCTCGGACGGGTCGCCGCAGCTCGGCGCCGTCGTCACCCTCGGGCACTCGGACTGGTCGGTCGCCCCGGTGCCGGACTGGGCCGGCCGCCGGGTCACCGTCCGGGCCAGCCGGGCCGGCGACGCGGTGACCGTCCGGGCGCGGGTGGACGACGAGCCGTTCCGGCTGGTCCGGGTCGCCTGGTTCCCGCCGGACGCCGAGGTGCAGGCCGGGCCGTACTGCTGCGCCCCGACCCGGGCCGGCCTCGTCGTCCGCTTCCGACGCTGGACGACCGGGCCGGCGGACGCCGCTCTGCACTGAACCCCTCCCGCTGGATGGCATGTGCGGCGACGCGGGCGGCCGGCGGTCGGCAGGATCGGGGAGTGACTGCCACCACCCCGTCCGACCCGACCGCGCTGCCGCTGGAGCAGAAGGCGGCCCTCCTCTCCGGCCAGGACTTCTGGTCCACCCCGCCGGTCGAGGCGGCCGGCCTGCCGTCGGTGGTGCTCACCGACGGTCCCCACGGCGTCCGCCGGCAGGTGGGCGACCTCGACCAGATCGGCCTGCTGGAGAGCGTGCCGGCCACCTGCTTCCCGCCCGCCGTCGCCGTGGGGTCCAGCTGGGACCCGGAGACCGCCGAGCGGATCGGGGCGGCGATCGGGGTCGAGGCGCGCGCGATCGGCGTCCCCGTCGTCCTCGGACCGGGGGTGAACATCAAGCGGTCGCCGCTGTGCGGGCGCAACTTCGAGTACTACTCCGAGGACCCGCTGCTGGCCGGGGTGCTCGGCGCCGCGCACGTCCGCGGCCAGCAGGGGGCGGGCGTAGGCGCGTCGGTGAAGCACTTCGCGGCCAACAACCAGGAGACCCAGCGCATGCAGGTCAGCGCGGACGTCGACGAGCGCACGCTGCGCGAGATCTACCTGCCGGCCTTCGAGCGGGTGGTCACCGAGGCCCAGCCGGCCACCGTCATGTGCGCCTACAACAAGGTGAACGGGGTCTACGCCTCGCAGCACCACTGGCTGCTCACCGAGGTGCTGCGCGAGGAGTGGGGCTTCACCGGGGCCGTCGTCTCCGACTGGGGTGCGGTCGACGACCGGGTCGCCGCACTCGAGGCGGGCCTGGACCTGCAGATGCCCGGTGACCACGGCGCCGGCAACGCCCTGGTGGTGGACGCCGTCCGCAACGGGCGGCTGGACGAGGCCGTCGTCGACCGCAGCGTCCGCCGGGTCGCCGCACTGGCCGGGTACGCCAGCGAGCCGACCGACGGGTTCGACGCCGACGCCCACCACGCGCTGGCCCGCGAGCTCGCGACCGGCTGCGCGGTGCTGCTGAAGAACGACGGCGGCGCGCTGCCGCTGGCCGCCGGGCAGCGGGTCGCCGTGGTCGGCGAGTTCGCCCGCACGCCGCGGTTCCAGGGCGGCGGCAGCTCGCACGTCAACGCCACCCGGGTCGACGACGCGCTCACCGCGCTGCAGGCCGTGCACCCGGACCTCGCCTTCGCGCCCGGCTACGCCCTCGACGGCGCCGGCGACGCCACCGCGCTGCGGGAGGAGGCCGTCGGCCTGGCCCGGGACGCCGGCGTCACCGTGGTCTTCGCCGGGCTGGCCGAGGCCGACGAGACCGAGGGCGTCGACCGCACCCATCTCGACCTGCCCGCGGCGCAGGTCGAGCTGATCCGCGCGGTGGCCGCGGTCAGCGCCCGCACGGTCGTCGTCCTCTCCTCCGGCAGCGTGGTCTCCCTGGAGGGCTGGCACGACGACGTCGACGCCGTGCTCGCCGGCTTCCTGCTCGGCCAGGCCGGCGGCAGCGCGCTGGCCGACCTGCTCACCGGCGCCGCCGACCCGTCGGGCCGGCTGGCCGAGACCATCCCGCTGCGGCTGGCGGACACCCCGAGCTTCCTCGACTTCCCAGGGGAGCAGGGACACGTCCGCTACGCCGAGGGCGTGATGGTCGGCTACCGCCAGTTCGTCACCGTCGACCGCTCGGTGCGGTACCCGTTCGGCCACGGGCTGAGCTACACGACGTTCACCACGAGCGACCTGCAGGTCTGGGCCGTCGGCGACGACGCGGCCACGGTGACCCTGACGGTGACCAACACCGGCGCGCGGGCCGGCCGGCACGTCGTGCAGGTCTACGTCGCGACCACCGCCGGACCGGTGCGGCGGCCCGCCCGCGAGCTACGCGCCTTCACCAAGGTCTCGCTGGCGGCGGGGGAGTCGACGACGGTGGCGCTCGAGCTGGACCGCCGGGCGTTCGCCTACTGGGACGTCCGGGAGCACGCCTGGGTCGTCGCGCCGGGGGAGCACACCGTGCAGATCGGTCGCAGCGCCACCGACGTCGTCGACGAGCGCACGATCGACCTCGCCGGGGACGTCGTCGTGCGGGAGCTGACCCTGCAGTCGTCGGTCGCCGAGTGGTTCGAGCACCCGGTCGCCGGCCCGCAGCTGCTGGAGGGCTTCCTGGCGACGATGCCCGAGGGCGCCGCGGAGATGCACGCCGGGATGCTGCAGATGATCGGCTCGATGCCCATGCGGCGCTTCGCCGCGGACTTCGGTGGGGCGATCCCCGCCGCGGAGCTCGAGCGGCTCATGGCGGCGGCCCGGGCCGCCCGGTGACCCGCTACGTCGCCCTGGGCAGCTCCTTCGCCGCCGGCCCCGGCATCGACCCGATCCTGGTCCCCGAGTGCGCCCGGTCGGGCCGCAACTACGCGCAGCTGGCCGCCGAGCGGCTCGGGTACGACCTGGTCGACGTCAGCTCGGGTGGGGCGACGATCGACGACGTCCTCACCCGGCCGCAGGCGCTGTTGGCCGGCGGGACGGTGCCGCCGCAGGTCGACGCGGTCGGCCCGGACGCCGACCTGGTGACCGTGACCGTCGGCGGGAACGACGTCGACTACCTGCTCACCCTGCTGCGCTGCTCGTCCCGGGCCGACCCGGCGGGCGTGCCGCTGCCGGCCCGGGCGTTCTTCAGCACGCCGGTCGACCCGGCCGCGGTGCACGCGGCGCTGGCGGTCCTGCCGGACCGGCTGGCCCAGCTGGTCGGGGAGGTCCGCCGGCGGGCGCCCCGAGCGAGGGTGGTGCTGGTCGACTACCTCACCGTGGTGCCGGAGCAGGCGACGGCCGGCTTCCCGATGAGCGAGGAGCACCGCGTGTTGTGCGCCGACGTCGGCCGGCGGCTGGAGGCGGCGACCGCGGCGGCCGCGCGCGAGGTCGGGGCGGAGCTGGTGACCGCCTCGGCGGCCTCCCGCGACCACGCCGTCGGCTCGCGGGAGCCGTGGGTCACCGGCTGGGTGTTCGGCGACCTGCTGGGCGGCGGGGTCGCCCCGTACCACCCGAACGCGGCCGGGATGCGCGCCGTCGCAGACCTGCTGGTCGAGCAGCTGACGGCCCACCCCGCGCGCTGACCGGCGGTTCGTCCCGGCGGCGGCGGGCAAGGAGGACGGGTCGCACCCGAACCCCCGAGAGGAACACCGCCCCCATGCGCGGAGCAGTCCTGCACGCCCCCGGCGACGTCCGCATCGAGCAGCTCGACGACCCGCGGGTCGTCGAGCCCACCGACGCCGTCGTCCGGGCCTCCGCCACCTGCGTGTGCGGCTCGGACCTGTGGCCCTACCGCGGCATCAACGAGGTGACCGAGCCGACGCCGATCGGGCACGAGTACTGCGGGATCGTCGAGGCGGTCGGCAGCGACGTCACCACGATCCGGCCCGGCCAGTTCGTCATCGTGCCGTTCATCGCCTCGGACGGAACCTGCGCGCACTGCCGGGCCGGCTACCAGAGCGCCTGCGTGAACCGGGTGGGCATCACCGGCGCCCAGGCCGAGCTGCTGCGGGTGCCGCACGCCGACGGCACCCTCGTCGCCACGCCCGAGGTGCCGTCGGCGGAGCTGCTGCCCAGCCTGCTCACCCTGTCCGACGTCATGGCCACCGGCTGGTTCGCCGCCGTCGCCGCCGGGGTGCAGCCGGGGATGACCGTCGCGGTGGTGGGCGACGGCGCCGTCGGGCTGCTCGGCGTGCTGTCGGCCGCCCAGCTAGGGGCCGAGCGGATCATCGCCATGAGCCGGCACGAACCGCGGCAGCGGTTGGCCACCGGGTTCGGCGCGACCGACATCGTGACCGAGCGCGGCGACGAGGGCGTCGCGCGGATCCGGGACCTCACCGGCGGGGTGGGGGCCGACGCCGTCCTGGAGTGCGTGGGCACCGCCGAGTCGATGGACCAGGCCATCCGCTCCACCCGCCCCGGTGGCGGCGTCGGGTTCGTCGGCGTCCCGCACGGCGTGGAGATCACCGGGCGGCAGCTGTTCTCCACCATGGTGCGGCTGCACGGCGGGCCCGCCCCCGTGCGTCGCTTCCTGCCCGACCTGATCGACCGGGTCTGGTCCGGGGCGATCGACCCGGGCCGGGTGTTCGACCTGACCCTGCCGCTGGACCAGGCGGCCGAGGGCTACCGCGCGATGGACGAGCGGCGCGCGGTCAAGGCGCTGCTGACGCCCTGACCGGTCAGGAGCTCGCCTCGGCTCGGGCGTGCAGCTGCACCTTGGCGTACAGGTCCTCGATCATCAGCCGGCAGTCGAGGTGGGTGTAGACGCGCATCGGCCGCGCACCGGGAACGGCGGTGTACTGCCCGTCCGCAGAGATCCCCGGTGTGTCCCGGACGACGTGTCGACTCGAGGAGGGGTCCGGCTCGAACGCCGACTGCAGCGCGGTGAGCAGCACCAGTGGGCTGTCGCCGAGGATGTAGGTCTCGCCGAGGTCGAACCCGTGCTGGATGGCCTCCGTACGGAGGCCGTCCAGCACGGCGAACAGCCGCGCACCCAGCGGCCCGTGCTCGGCCATCCGCAGCTGCAGCTCGGCGAAGGTGGCGAGCGTCTGCCGGTAGGCGTCGCGAGGTACCTGCCAGATCGGGATGGCGGAGTCGCCGAACACGACCGATCCGGCCAGCACGTCGATGAGCAGGTTGTACTCGATCGGCATCGCGCCCGCTGGCGGCTCGGCCAGGCCGGGGTGCTCGGGCCCGCCGATCCAGACCAGCGTGAGCCGCTCGGCGATCCGCGGCTCGATCAGCCAGGCACTGGCGACCTCGGTGAGTCCGGCACCCGCGCAGACGTACAGCGGGCTGTCGACGTCGGTGCGCATGGCCTCGGCGACCAGCGCCTCGGCGGCAGCGGACCGGATCGGCGTCACCCGGTCGGTCAGACCGACGTTGGACCCGGCGAGGACGGGGACGTCGGGGCGGCCGGCCAGCGCGAGCACCTCGCGGGCGAGCTCGGCGGCGTTGTCGGCGGTGGTGTCCGAGGGATCGAAGTGGTCACCGGGCCGCAGGTGCGAACCGATGACCAGCCGCAGGTCGACCGACGGTGAGAGCGCGTGGTGCGCCAGCTGGACGAGGCCGTCGGGGTCGCCGCTGAAGTCGTTGTCGACGACGACGCGGATGCGGGGCTGGTTCATCGGTCAGGCCTCCACGTGAGAAGCGCCCTGGGCGCGGCGTGACGCGTCGTCGTCCTGGCTGCCGCCCTGCTCGACCACCAGGGCGGGCCCGTCGGTCCCGGGGTCGGTGCGCAGGGCGGCCAGCTCCTCCTCCGACGACACCGCCTCGCCGCGGGCGACCATCCCGGCGACCTCGGACAGCGGCACCTCGCGCAGCGCCAGGGCCAGCAGCAGCGCGAGGACCAGGATCGGCACCAGGTACCAGAACACCGGCGCCAGGGCGTCGGCGTAGGCGTCCACGATCGCGGTGCGCAGCGGCTCACCCGCGGCCTCGACCGCCGTCGGCACCAGGGTGTCCGGGGAGGTGATCCCCGCCTGCGCAGCCTGCTCGGGGTTGCCGGCCAGGGCCTCGCCGAGCCGGTCGCCCAGCCGGCTGGTGAACAGCGTGCCGAAGACGGCGACGCCCAGCACCGCACCCACCTCGCGGAAGTAGTTGTTCGTCGAGGTGGCGGTGCCGATCTGCGCCGCCGGGACGGCGTTCTGCGCGGCCAGCACGACGTTCTGCATGATCAGTCCGAGACCGGCGCCGAGCAGGAAGAACATCGCGCCGACGGTCCACAGCGCGGTGTCCCCGGCCAGCGTGGTCATCCAGAGCATCGCGGCGAGGATCAGCGCGACCCCGGCGACGGTGAACACCTTGTAGCGGCCGGTGCGCATGATGACCGCGGCCGAGCTCTGGATGGTCAGGATGATCCCGGCGGTCATCGGCAGCATCAGCAGCCCGGAGTTGGCCGCCGACAGGCCCGAGCTCATCTGCAGGTAGGTGGGCATGAAGGCGATCGCGGAGAACATGCCCAGGCCCACCGCCATCCCCAGCGCGGTGGCCACCACGAAGGTGGGGTTGCCGAACAGCGACAACGGGACGATCGGCTCGACCGCCCGCCGCTCCACCAGCACGAACGCCGCCACCGAGCAGGCGAGCACGGCCAGCAGCGCCAGCACCTGCCAGGAGCCCCAGCCCTCGCTGCCGCCGATGTCGGTGGCCAGCACCAGTGACGTGGTGGCGGCCGACAGGGTGAGGATGCCGGCGAGGTCCAGCGGTGTGGTGTTCCGCTTGCGCGGCAGGGTGAGCGCGAACCAGCCGACGGCGAAGGCGGCCAGCCCGATCGGCACGTTGACCCAGAAGCACCAGCGCCAGCCCAGCGCCGCGCTGTCGGTGAAGAACCCGCCGACCAGCGGCCCGGCGACGGCGGAGAGCCCGAACAGCGCACCGATCGGGCCCATGTACTTCGCCCGCTCCCGGGCCGGGACGATGTCGGCGATGATCGCCTGGGACAGGATCATCAGCCCGCCGCCGCCGAGGCCCTGCACGCCCCGCCAGAACACCAGCCAGCCGAAGTCCGGCGCCAGCGCGGCCCCCAGGCTCGCGGCGGTGAACAGCCCGATGGCCACCAGGAACAGCGTGCGCCGGCCGAACAGGTCGCCGAACTTGCCGTAGACCGGCATGACCAGGGTGGTGGCCAGCAGGTAGGCGGTGGTCATCCAGGCCATGTGCGAGACGCCGCCGAGCTCACCGACGATCGTCGGCATCGCGGTGGAGATGATCGTCTGGTCCAGCGCCGCCATCAGCATGCCGGCCAGCAGGGCGCCGAAGATGGTGTTGATCCGTCGGCGGGTCAGGACGATGGGCGGCGCGGCAGCGGGCGCGCTGGACATGGGTCTCCTCAGGGGGTGGTGCGGGGGGAGGTCGGTCGGGTCAGCGGTGCGGGACGGGGAAGCCCGCCTCGACCTGGTCCCAGCCTTCGGCGACGAGGGCGGGCAGCGATGCGGTGTAGTCACCGGCGCGCCAGCGGTGCAGCGCGCTGCGCATCACCGAGCCCTGGACGGCGGCGAGCAGGGTGGGCTGGACGTCGAGCTCGGCGCGGGTGCCGGTGCGGGCGGCGAGCCACTCGGCCAGCAGCTGCTCGCTCCGGGCGAAGGAGGCGGTGAGCCGGGCGGCCAGCGCGGGGTGCGCGTCGACGACCTGCAGCCGCAGCGGCCACAGCTCGGTCTCCGCGGCCATCCGTGCGGCCTCGGCCGCGTGCACCGCGCGCAGCGCCTGGACGGGCGTCTCGGTCGTCGGCCGGGCGGACAGGGCCTCGGCCAGGCGGAGCGGGTGCTCCGGGTCCAGGCCGATGACCGCGTCGTCCTTGGACGGGAAGTAGTTGAAGAAGGTGCGGGGGGAGACCTCGGCCGCCGCGGCGATGTCGTCGACCGACACCCGGTCCAGCCCGTGCTCGGCGACCAGCCGCAGCGCCGCCTCGTGCAACGCCGCACGGGTCGCCTGCTTCTTGCGCTCGCGCAGCCCCGTGGTCACCGCGCGAGCATGACAGGAAAAGTGCAGGGACTGCAAACATGCGGACGCTGCACGGCGCGTCACCGGTGTCCGGTCGTGACCGCAGAGGCAGGACAGCAGAGCGGGCGGTCATCGGCGAGGATCGGCCGGTGACCGATCCTCAGCTCCCGCCCCTGGCCGTGACCGGGTCGACCGGACGGCTCGGCGGCCGGGTCGCCCGGCTGCTCGCCGACGCCGGGGTGGGCCAGCGCCTGCTGGTCCGCGACCCGGCCCGCGCCCCCCAGCTGCCCCGCAGCACCGTCGCGACCGCGCCCTACGGCGACCGGGCGGCCGTCCGCGAGGCGCTGGACGGCGTCGGCACGGTCTTCATGGTCTCCGGCAGCGAGTCCGCCGACCGGGTCGAGCAGCACCGCAGCTTCCTCGACGCGGCGGCCGACGCCGGGGTCGGGCACCTGGTCTACCTCTCCTTCCTCGGCGCCGCGCCGGATGCGACGTTCCTGCTGGCCCGCGACCACTGGGCCACCGAGGAGCACGCCCGGTCCCTGGGGCTGGCCACGACGTTCCTCCGGGACGGGCTCTACGCCGAGGACATGCCGGAGATGGTCGGCGAGGACGGCGTGATCCGCGGACCTGCCGGTGACGGGCGGGCGTCGGTGGTGGCGCTGGACGACATCGCCGCCGTCGCCGCCCTCGTGCTGCAGGACCCGGTTCCGCACGCCGGGGCGAGCTACGACCTCACCGGGCCGGCGGCGCTGACCCTCGACGAGATCGCCGAGACGATCACCGCCGTGACCGGCCGGCCGGTGCGCTACCAGCTGGAGACCGTGGCGGAGGCACACGCCTCCCGGGCGCAGTTCGAGGCACCCGAGTGGCTGGTGGACGCCTGGGTCTCCACGTACACGGCGATCGCGGCGGGGGAGATGGCCACGGTGAGCAGTGACGTCCCCGACCTGCTGGGCCGCCCGGCCACCCCGCTGGCCGAGGTGCTGCGGCGGGCGGCGGCCCCAGCAGGATGAGCACGGCAGACTGAGTCGGTGACCCGGACACCGCACCTCGCCTCCCGGCTGCAGGGCTTCGGGACGACGGTCTTCGCCGAGATGAGCGCGCTGGCCGTCGCCACCGGTGCGATCAACCTCGGCCAGGGCTTCCCCGACGAGCCGGGCCCGCCCGAGGTGCTCGACGTAGCCCGGGCGGCGATCGGCACGGCCCACGACCAGTACCCGCCGGGGCCCGGTCAGCCCGACCTGCGGGCCGCGATCGCCGAGCACCAGCAGCGGTTCCGGGGCCTGACCTACGACCCGGTCGACGAGGTGCTGGTCACCGCCGGGGCGACCGAGGCGCTGACCGCCGCACTGCTCGGGCTGCTGGAGCCCGGCGACGAGGTGGTGCTGTTCGAGCCGATGTACGACAGCTACGCCGCGGCGGTCGCGATGGCCGGCGGGGTGCTCCGCCCGGTGCCGCTCCGCCCGCCGCCCTCGGTCGCCGGCGAGGTCGCCACCGGACCGTGGACCTTCGACGAGGCCGAGCTGCGCGCCGCGGTCACCCCGCGGGCGCGGCTGCTGCTGCTGAACACCCCGCACAACCCGACCGGCAAGGTGTTCACCCGCGCCGAGCTGGCGGTGCTCGCCGAGGTGGCCGGCGCCGCGGACCTGCTCGTGCTCACCGACGAGGTCTACGAGCACCTGGTCTTCGCCGGCGCCGAGCACGTCTCGATCGCCACCCTGCCCGGCATGGCCGAGCGCACCCTGGTGGTCAGCAGCGGCGGCAAGACGTTCAACACCACCGGCTGGAAGACCGGCTGGATCTGCGGCCCGGCACCGCTGGTGGCGGCGGCCCGCACCGCGAAGCAGTACCTCACCTTCGTCAACGGCGGCCCGTTCCAGCCGGCGATCGCCGCCGGGCTGCGGTTGCCCGACGAGTACTTCACCCGCGTCGCCGCCGACCTGCAGCGCCGTCGCGACCTGCTGGTGGCCGGGCTGGTCGAGGCCGGGTTGCCGGTGGTGAGCCCGGAGGCCACCTACTTCGCCACCGTCGACGTCCGCCCGTGGCAGCCCGACGGGGACGGCGTCGCGTTCTGCCGGTCGCTGCCCGGGCGCGCCGGGGTGGTCGCCGTCCCGACCGTGGTCTTCTACGCCCCGGAGCACGCGGAGCTGGGCCGGCACCTGGTGCGGTTCGCGTTCTGCAAGCGTGATGAGGTGCTGGCCGAGGCGGCTCAGCGGTTGGGGAGGTCGTCGGTGGGGCGGGTGGGGGAGATGCGCGCATGAGGATCGCGGCGGTGCAGCACGACATCGTCTGGGAGGACCGGGCGGCGAACTTCGCGCGGCTGGCCCCGCAGGTGGCCCGCGCGGTGGGCGCCGGGGCGGAGCTGGTGCTGCTGACCGAGACGTTCTCCACCGGCTTCTCGATGACCCCGGGGATCGGCGAGCCGGAGGGTGGGCCGTCGTCGGAGTTCCTCGCTGCGCAGGCCGCCGAGCACGGCGTCTGGGTGGCCGGCACCTGCCCGGAGATCGAGGCCGGTGAGGAGCTGCCGCACAACTCGTTCGTGCTCGCCGGCCCGGACGGCACCACCCACCGCTACCGCAAGCTGCACCCCTTCGCCGACGAGCGGACCCGGTTCCGGTCCGGCACCGGCCCGGTCACCGTCCAGGTCGGCGGCCTGCGGATCACCCCGTTCATCTGCTACGACCTGCGCTTCGCCGACGTGTTCTGGGCGGCCGCGCCGGACACCGACGTCTACCTGGTGCCGGCGAACTGGCCCAGCCCGCGCCGGCACCACTGGTCGGCGCTGCTGCAGGCCCGGGCGATCGAGAACCAGGCCTACGTGGTCGGCTGCAACCGGGTCGGCGCGGCCGGCGACGGGACCGAGCACGCCGGGGACAGCCGGATCGTCTCCCCGATGGGCGAGCTGCTGGCCACCGCCTCCGGGGTGGAGACGATCGTGCTGGCCGACGTCGACGCCGCCGAGGTCGCCGCCACCCGCGACCGCTTCCGGTTCATCGCCGACCGCAGGAGCTGAGTCGGTGGTGCCCGGGCTGATCCGGGGTACCTGCCTGCCGTGCCCACCCGTCGAGCGTTCCTCGCCGCCTGCGGCCAGCTGACCGGAGCCGCCCTGCTGGCGGCCTGCGGCGGGCCCGATCCAGGCGGCGGTGGGGCCGCGCCGGAGGGCGGGGAGGGGGCGCCGGACCCCGCCGTGCTGACCGTGCGACCGGACAGCGTCTCGCCGACCGGGCCTCCGCCGGCCCCCGGCACCCACCCGCTGGGCCTGGCCGACGACCGGGACGCCCTGCTGTACGTGCCCCCGACCCTGCCCGCGGAGGGGCCGGCACCGCTCCTGGTCACCCTGCACGGCGCGGGTGGGGACGCCGAGGGCGGGCTGGCCCTGCTCCGCGGCCTCGCCGACGAGCACGGTCTGCTCCTGCTGTCCCCGGCCTCCCGCGGGACCACGTGGGACGCGCTCGGCACCGGCTGGGGCCCGGACGTCGAGCTGATCGACCGCGCGCTGCGCGAGGTGTTCGGGCTGCTGCCGGTCGATCCCGGGCGGATCGCGGTCGCCGGGTTCTCAGACGGTGCCTCCTACGCACTCGGCCTGGGGCTGGCCAACGGCGATCTGTTCAGCGACGTCATCGCCTTCTCGCCGGGCTTCGTCCCCCCGGCTTCCCGCACCGGCAGCCCTCCGGTCTTCGTCTCGCACGGGGTCGACGACGAGGTGCTGCCGGTGGAGCGGACCAGCCGCCAGATCGTCCCGGCGCTGCGGGAGGACGGCTACGAGGTCACCTACCGTGAGTTCGACGGCGGGCACACCGTGCCCCCGGAGATCGCCCGGGAGGCCGTCGACCAGCTCGTCCGGGCGGGCGGTTGACCGGCCAGATCGACCGTTGTGCACCCCGGTGAGCATGCCGGGTCGTCAGAGCGGGCACGCTGGAGGATCCTGGTACAGGTAGGTACCAGGTGGGACGTCGAGATGTGCAGGAGCTAGAGGATGTCGCAGGGCACGGTCAAGTGGTTCAACGCCGAGAAGGGCTTCGGGTTCATCGAGCCCGACGATGGTGGGCAGGACGTGTTCGCGCACTTCTCCGCGATCGCCGACGACGGCGGCTTCCGCAGTCTGGACGAGGGTCAGCGGGTCGAGTACACCGCCAGCGCCGGCGATCGCGGCATGCAGGCGGACTCCATCCAGCCCCTGGGTGGCGGTGGCGGTGGCCGGCCCCCCCGTGAGGAGCGCGGGCACCGCGACGACCCCCGGCAGGTGCGCGCGCCGCAGGCCCCCCGCAGTGGTGGCGGCGGCTCGGAGGGCACGGTCCGCTGGTTCAACGCCGAGAAGGGCTTTGGGTTCATCGAGCCCGACGAGGGCGGGGACGACGTGTTCGTGCACTTCTCCGCCATCGCCGACCAGGGTGGTTACCGCAGCCTGGACGAGGGGCAGCGGGTCGAGTACACCGCCAGCCCCGGCCAGCGCGGGATGCAGGCCGACTCGGTCCAGCCGCTCGGCGGCGGCCGGGCGCCCCAGCGCGAGGAGCGCGGCCGCCGGGACGCGCCCGCCCCGCGCGGCGGGCGCGGCGGCTCCGAGGGCACGGTGCGGTTCTTCAACGCAGAGAAGGGCTTCGGGTTCATCGAGCCGGACGAGGGCGGGGACGACATCTTCGTCCACTTCTCCGCCATCGAGGACGACGGTGGCTACCGCAGCCTGGACGAGGGCCAGCGGGTCGAGTACACCGCCAGCCCCGGCCAGCGCGGCATGCAGGCCGACTCGGTCCGCCCGCTGGGCGGCGGGCGCCCGCCGGCACGGTACGACGACCGGCGTGACGACCGGCGGGACGACCGGCCCGGCCGCGACGACCGCGGTGCGCGCGCTCCGCGGGCACCCCGCGGCGGCGGTGCCGGCGCCCAGGGGACCGTGCGCTTCTTCAACGCCGAGAAGGGCTTCGGGTTCATCGAGCCGGACGAGGGCGGGGACGACATCTTCGTCCACTTCTCCGCCATCGCCGACCAGGGTGGTTACCGCAGCCTGGACGAGGGCCAGCGGGTCGAGTACACCGCCAGCGCCGGCGACCGCGGCATGCAGGCCGACTCCGTCCAGCCGCTCTGACACCCTCCCGCTGACCGCCGGGCACCCGCGGCGGTCAGCGGGACGGACGGCCCTCCGCCGACCCCGGGTGCGCCGTTGCGAACGAGGAGCACATGGTCACCGAGCCGGACCGCGGGACGCCGGAGGCACCGGCCTGGACCCGGAGCTACGCCCAGGGCGTGCCGGCCGAGGTCGACATCCCCCGGGAGACCGTGCCGGACCTGCTGACCGCGGCGGCGCAGCGGTTCCCCGACCGGCCGGCGCTGGAGTTCTTCGGCGCGACGACCAGCTATGCCGAGCTCCGGGACGCCGTCGCGCGCGCGGCAACCGTGCTCCACGACCTGGGGGTGCGACCGGGTGACCGGGTGGCCCTGGTGCTGCCCAACTGTCCGCAGCACGTGGTCGCGTTCAACGCCGTCCTCCGGCTGGGTGCGGTCGTCGTCGAGCACAACCCGCTGTACACCCCCGAGGAGCTCGGCTCTCAGTTCCGCGACCACGGGGCCGCCGTCGCGGTCGTCTGGAACGTGGTCGCCCCCGTCGTCCAGGGCCTGGACGCACCAGAACTGCGCGAGGTCCTTGCGGTCGACCTCAGCCGGGCGTTGCCGCTGGTCAAGCGGCTGGCGCTGCGGCTGCCGGTGCCCAAGGCCCGGGCCACCCGGGCGGCGATGACGAAGCCCGCCCCCGGGACGACGTCCTGGGACGCCGCGGTGGCCGGCGCCACCCCGCTGGACGGCGCTCACCCCGGCCCGGCGCACGAGGACATGGCGCTGCTGCAGTACACCGGCGGCACCACCGGCGCCCCCAAGGCGGCGGTGCTCACCCACCGGAACCTGGTCGCCAACGTCACCCAGTCCCTCGCCTGGGTGCCGCAGTTGCGGGCGGGGGAGGAGGTCCTCTACGGCGTCCTCCCGATGTTCCACGCCTACGGCGTGCTGCTCTGCCTGGCCGCGGCCGTGCGGCTGGGCGCGGTCCTCGTGCTGTTCCCGCGCTTCGACGTCGACCAGGTCTTGGCCGCGGCCAAGAAGCGACCGCCGACGTTCTTCCCCGGGGTCCCGCCGATGTACCAGCGGCTGGCGGCCGCGGCCGAGGAGCGGGGCGTGGACCTGTCCGGCACCCGGGTGGCGATCTCCGGGGCGATGCCGCTGCCGCTGGAGACCGCCGAGCTGTGGGAGCGGGTGACCGGCGGGCTGGTCGTGGAGGGCTACGGGATGACCGAGGCCTCGCCCATCGTGATCGGCAACCCGGTGGGGCCGACCCGCCGGACCGGCACCGTCGGGCTGCCGTTCCCGTCGACCCGGATGCGGGTGGTCGACCCGGAGGACCCGACCGTCGACCGGGCGCCGGGGGAGCGCGGCGAGCTGCTGGTGCAGGGCCCGCAGGTGTTCTCCGGCTACTGGAACCGGCCGGAGGAGACCGATGCCGTGCTGCTGCCCGGTGGCTGGCTGCGCACCGGTGACGTGGTCGAGGTCGACGACGACGGGTTCGTCCGGATCGTCGACCGGATCAAGGAACTGATCATCACCGGGGGCTTCAACGTCTACCCCTCCGAGGTCGAGGACGTGCTGAAGGCGGTCGACGGCATCACCGACGCCGCCGTCGTCGGCCTGCCCGGCAAGAACGGCGAGGAGGTCGTCGCCGCAGTGGTCCTGGAGCGGGACCTGGACCTGGACGCCGTCCGGGAGTCCATCCGCGCGTCCCTGGCCGGCTACAAGGTGCCGCAGCGCATCGTGGCGGTCGACGACCTGCCCCGCTCGCAGATCGGCAAGGTGCTCCGCCGCGAGGTCCGCGACCAGCTCCTCGCCGACTGATCCCCGGCCCCCGCACGATCTCATTGAGATGAACCGCAGCCCGGCGGACCCCTCGGATTGCCGCCTCGTTGCACGGCCGGGAGGCTAACGCGCTGGACGATGAACTCGCGCCACCTTCCGCCAGGTGACTGGAGCACCGCCTGCGGATGCCTACGCGACTGGACGTTTCGCTGATGTCGCGCACATTCAGGGAATGCCTCCTTCCGCAAGGTCAATGAGGACAGCATTCTGGAACGATGGCCCACGTGCCGAGACCGCTGTCATCGCGCGAACAGGAGACCCTGCGCTTCTTGCTCAGCGACGGACGTCCGGGAGCCGACCGAGTGTTGGCGTCGGTGCCACACGTGCGGGTCGTGGGTCAGTGCGACTGCGGGTGCGCCACGGTCGAGTTGGAGGACTCCCGAGGCGCTGAGGACTGGAGCGGCAAGACATCTTCGCGGAAGCTGTGGACGACAACACCGGCCTGGTCGTCCATGTCCTGATAGACGAAGACAGGTTCGTGCCGACCCGCCTGGAGGCCTACGGCGACGGCGATGAGCCCGCTGAGTTCCCACGGGCTGAGGCGCTGCGGTTGATGCCTGCTGACAGCGCCTGACGCTAGAGACTTGTATCCCGTAGCGGCTCACTTGGGGACACCCTCCAGCGGCGCGTTTCACATCCCGAGGGCGAATACGTCTTTAGGCCCGAGGGCGTTTAGACCGCCTGGCGCCGCCAGACGGGATAGTTGCGTCGGACCACGCTTCGACCGCCGTTACCTGCTCGTTGGCAACCAACTCCATCAACTGGCCGCGTCCCGTGCGCTCAGTCTGTGCACGCCGCTAAGCGGGGAGCAGCAACTTGAGTGATCCGGACCCAGGGATTGATTACACAGCTATTCACAAGCAGACCGCACGGGCGGCCTGGCAGGGGTTGTCCACAACTTCGGTACGTACTGCACGATCTGCTCGGAGCAAGACGTCCGGGGAATCGTTGCAACGCCCCCCGGGGAACCGAGGGACGTCCCGGCTCCGCGGAAGCCGAGCCATCGACAACCAGGGAATGCGCGGGAGCCTAGGGCAGCAGCCGCCAGGGCCAAACGGTGACGGCGGAACGGGCATCAATTGGCTGAAGGTGGCCGCTTTTATCGCCAGTGTGGCTTTCCTGCTGCCGGTCCTTTGGCTGACGAAGTCCGTGGAGGCTATGACTGTGGCGGCGGCAGCCCTCTACACGCTGCTCAGTTGGTTGTCCGACGGCCAGGTGGCGGTCAAGTAGCCAATGGGGGAGGAGTGGCCACCCGGAAGCCACCAGTGCGGCTAACACTGGCGTCTGACGACGGAAGCCGTGCTTCTAGTAGGGTGCTTCCGTGGATCGCTGGCTGGGAGACATCTTCGGTGGGTGGGTCAACGTGAACCAAGGGATCACCGGCGGTGTCATAGGAGGCATTCTGGCCGGTGTCGCCAGTGCAATCGCTGTCTACTTCACCAATCGGCACGCGCGCGGGCTTGCCAAGCGAGAAGAGGCGCGGGCTCATGTGATTGACGCCTTTCGTGAGTGCATGACGTCATTCATTGGAGTTCCCGACGATGCTTCTCGCCGTCACGACCTAGAATTGATAGCTAGGGTCAGAGCCAAACTCGAGCTCGCCGCCGCACTCATTGCGGAAATGGATAAGTCCTTCGCGCAGGAGCTGCAGGACGTCTCTAATGAGCTCGCCCTCTTGACGGCGGAATGGCGGGACGAGTCGGCCATGCAGCGCTACAACGGTGCGTGGAAACTCGTGGAGCCACTTCTCGACGCAATACCTAATTGGCTGGGGAACGTGAAGACAGTTGGCCCGCGAGCGGCGAGCCAGTCTCCCTAAGGCTGACAAACGGCAGTGGCTTGATCTGGGGGGTGCCATCACTTCTGTGGACCCAGTTACGCTAGTGACGACAAGTCCCTAAGGCCGCCTTTTGTCCCCTGGGCGGCCCACTACGGGGCGCCACACGCTTGTCACGCCGCGCTGTCCGTCACTGGGTGACGGAAACACCGTTTAGCGTTTGATGACAGCTAGTGCTTAGCAGACCTAATGCACGTACGAATCGTAACTGGTAGCACCCTTCTCGCATAATCGCCGGTGGATCGGACGAGTCTACTGCAGCCGTGCATTCTTGGTTCGAACGATACCGCGCATGACTCGACACGATAACCTCCGCGAACGGCCAGGACGTATTGTTCTTGCGTGTACGTAAATGAGCTCGTGGTTGGGCACTGGCGAGCGACGCAACTGCTGAACGCTCGGAAGCCGGACTGCGTGTCCGTCTCCGGTTGACCTAGTGTCACCGCAATTAGGCGACTGAAGGTTCGATTTGTCAGATAGCGCGCCCAGGGCATCCACTTCGGCCTCAACGTCAACCTACTTCCAATAGCGAGACCGACACCAGCCTCGACCAGCTCCAAGAGACGTGCGGCTTCCTTTGGCAAGTATTGGCCATCTGCGTCCACGACGAGAAAAATGTCCGCGCCATTCGCTAATCCCGTTTCCACTCCAAGCTTGAACGCCTCGCCAAGGCCGTGCATGCCTCTCGTGCTAATAACCTGCGCCCCTGCCTCGGACGCCACAAAAGGAGTGCCATCGACGCTCCGATCGTTGATCACGAGAATGCGCGTGTCGTATCTTTCGGCGTACCGCGACTCCTGGACAGCCAAAATGATTCCAGCGATGGTCGGCGCTTCGTCGCGCGCTGGTATAAGAACCCAGAGTCGGCGACGGACGACATCGATGGTCGAACCCGGCAAGTCGACGTCGCCAGTGTCATTGCGGAAGCGGCTGGCGATTGCTGAGACAACGAATGCGAGCACCAAGACAACCGTCACCATCGTCAGTGCCCCCAGGGAGCGCGCCGCGGGTTCCGTGGGCACGACGTCTTCGTCTCCCACTGTCGCGATGTTCACCATCACGTAGTACATCGCGGTCGATAGCCTCGCCAGTGTCTCTGTCCAGGGATCGTGTGACGGAAGTGTTGAAAATCCCTTGAATCCCGGAAAGTTTTTTTCTGTGCCCGCAATCGCAACGGACAGGCTAAGGACTGCCAAGACCACGACGGAGCCCAGTAGATATATGTCGTTGACGGCTCGGCTCCGGCGAGCGGTACTCGCGGGGCCGCGCACCTTTAGTAGCCCCCAGGCGACACTATAATTCTCAGCCATGAGCGACCACATTATGGCTTCAAGGAGGAGCCCTATAGAGTAAAGGACCATCCAGAAGCCCACGCCCGCCGCGAGCAGCTTCAAGGGATATTCATCAAGACCAAAAAGCTGTCCTGCGAGGATCACCACCGCGCACCAGGCGACAAACAGTGGCGAGCTTCTGAATGTTGAGGCGAGCAGTATCTCGGCCCACTTGTAAGATCTCTTGAAGTTGTACAGGCGGAGGCTCTTAGCGCCAAAGGGGACGAAAGCACCGTCGAAATTGTGTCGAAGAAGGTCTCGATACTCCTGCTTCTGTTCTAGCTGACTTGACTCGGCGGCTTGGGCATATTCGGCGCCCCTCCGGCGGGCCCACCTGAAGGAGGCGATAAGGTTCCATGACTTCAGCAGAGCGCCCAGAATTATCAGGCTAAGGCTGGTGTACTGCGCTACAGTCACCGGTGGGCACCCCTTTAAATCGCACTCTCTCGACTCGAGACTATGGCTTGAGACAGTGTCCGCGTCACATCGGGCTCCCGCGAATCGCTGAACGCGAGTCACCCCGCTCTTAGCCTGGGTAGCAACCTATGCCGTCGCCTGCCGTGTGTCTCAGGGCCGTGCACCCCTTGTTCATGGGACAGGGAAGTACTCGGTGGTCGCGGACTGTGGGGCAGCCTCCTACTGCTCGACTTCGCAGGCCTCCGGACAAGGGGAGCACTGCGTCCTCGAGGGGCGTGACCGGGTGCGGCGGTTGCCGGCTGGTCATCGCTGGCTTGAGGGCATGCAGCACCGAGAGGGTGAGTCTGGTTATGCCGACGGCGGCCGGCCCGCGTATCGGTGTTGCCGGCACCGCCGCGGTGTAGGCCGCAAGACCCAGGCGGCGAAAGTGATCAAGCGACGGAATGGAGGCCAAGGCCTGCGAGGTCGCGCTCAGGGCGGTAGTTTCCAGCTTCCCTTGAGCAGGCGTGGGCGAATGCTGTGAGTCGTGAACGATGGACAACGCCCCCTCCGCTAGATCACCGATCAGTCCCTGAGGCTGCCTTCAGGCCGAATTCTCCGGGCGGCATCAAGTCATCACGAGGTCTGCTCACGTCACCTCACCGATGAGGTTCGGCTCAGCGCAGGGGCAGCCCGGTGGCGGTGAGCACGTCGCCGTCGGCGACCAGCTGGACGGCGGCCTCGATCTCCGGGGCCAGGTGTCGGTCCGGGCCGGGGCCGGGCACCCCGGCGCCGCGGACGGCGTCCCGCACCGCCCCGGTGGCCGCGGCCGGCTGCAGCGGGGCACGCAGGTCCAGCGCTCGGGCGGCGGTGAGCACCTCGATCGCCAGCACCCGGGTCAGCCCGTCCAGCGCCCGGCGGAGCTTGCGGGCGGCGTGCCAGCCCATCGAGACGTGGTCCTCCTGCATCGCCGAGGAGGGGATCGAGTCGACGCTGGCCGGCACCGCGAGCCGCTTCAGCTCGCTGACGATCCCGGCGGCGGTGTACTGGGCGATCATGTGGCCGGAGTCGACCCCCGCGTCATGGGCGAGGAACGGCGGGAGCCCGTGGCTGCGGGAGGCGTCCAGGAACCGGTCGGTGCGGCGCTCGCTCATGCTGGCCACGTCGGCGACCGCGATCGCCAGGAAGTCGAGCACGTAGCCGACCGGGGCGCCGTGGAAGTTGCCGTTGGACTCCACCCGCCCGTCGACCGTCACCACCGGGTTGTCGATCGCCGCGGCGAGCTCTCGCTCGGCGACCGTGGCGGCGTGTGCCGCGGTGTCCCGCGCGGCACCGTGCACCTGCGGGGCGCAGCGCAGCGAGTAGGCGTCCTGCACCCGGGTGCACTCCGGGCCGCGGTGGCTCGCCATCACCCCGCTGTCGGCCAGCAGTGCCCGCAGGTTGGCCGCCGAGTCCGCCTGCCCGGGGTGCGGGCGCAGACCCTGCAGGTCGGCGGCGAAAACCGCGTCGCTGCCCAGCAGCGCCTCCACGCTCATCGCCGCGGCGACGTCGGCGGTGCTCAGCAGCCGGCGCAGGTCGGCCAGCGCGAGCACCAGCATGCCGAGCATCCCGTCGGTGCCGTTGACCAGCGCCAGGCCCTCCTTCTCCGCCAGCTGCACCGGAGCGAGCCCGGCGTCGGCCAGCGCATCGGCGGCGGGGCGCAGCTCCCCGGCGGCGTCCCGGACGGTGCCCTCGCCCATCAGCGCCAGCGCGATCGACGACAGCGGCGCGAGATCACCGGAGCAGCCCAGCGAGCCGTACTCGTGCACGGTCGGGGTGATCCCGGCGTCCAGCATCGCGGCGTAGCTGCGGGCGGTCCCCGGCCGGACGCCGGTGCGCCCGGTCGTCAGCGTCGACAGCCGCAGCAGCATCAGCGCCCGCACCACCTCGCGCTCCACCTCCGGGCCGGAGCCGGTGGCGTGCGAGCGGATCAGGCTGCGCTGCAGCTGGGCGCGCTGGTCGACCGGGATGTGCCGGGTGGCCAGCGCACCGAAGCCGGTGGAGACGCCGTAGTGCGGGCGGTCGTCGTCGGCCAGCCGCTCGACGACCGCTCGGGTGGCGGCGATCCCGGCCAGCGCCTCCTCGGACAGCCGCACGCCGCAGCCGTCCCGGGCCACCCGGACGACGTCGTCGAAGGAGACCGGCCCGCTGCCGACCACGACCTGCTGGGTGTCCACCGCTGTGCTCATGGCCCCATGTCACCTGGCCAGCGGCGGGGAATCCAGGCCGGAGACCCGAGTGCTGTCCGGGATACCAGACGTTTCAGTCGGGGCGCCGGCCGTTGATCCGGCGGGTCAGCTCACCAGCCGCCCGGGCCACCCGCTGCGCGAACTCCGTCCGCCCCGGGGCGTCGACGTCCTCGGTGGGGAAGGTGACCGCTACCGCGGCCGCCGGCCGGCCGGCGTGGTCGTGCACCGCCGCGGCGACCGAGGCGAAGCCCGGGGTGACCTCGCCGTCCTCGTCGGCGTACCCGGCCCGGCGTACCTCGCCCAGCAGCCGGCGCAGCTCCGAGAGCCGGCGGGGACCCAGGTCGTGCCGGTCGACGAACGCGGTCGCGTCGGGGAACAGCGCCCGCACCTGGGCCGGCGGCAGACCGGCGAGCAGGGCCCGGCCGCTGGCGGTCAGCTGGGCCGGCAGCCGCACGCCCACGTCGGTCACCAGCGGCGGCCGGCTCGGGGCCCGCTGCTCGACGACGTAGAGCACCTCCCGGCCGTGCAGCACGGCCAGGTGCGCCGAGTGGCCGACCGCGTCGACGAGCCGGGCCAGCACCGGGCGGGCCAGCCGGGCCAGCGGCTCCTGGCGGGCGTAGGCGCTGCCGATCTCGAAGGCGCTCACCCCGAGCCCGTACCGGCGTTCCTCGGGCAGGTGGACGACGAAGCCGGCGTCGATCAGCTCGGCGAGCAGGTGGTACGTCGTCGACCGCGGCAGCCCGAGGTCGCGGGCGAGCGCAGCCGCCGGGACGGCGCCGGGGGAGCGGGCCAGCGCCTGGAGCAGCGCCAGCGCCTGCCGGGCGGCCGGCACCCCACCCCGCGGGGGCGTCTGAGGAGACGGGACCGGGTCCGGCACCGGGGGAGCCTACGGCGCGACGGCCCCCGCGCCGATCTCCACCCAGTCGTCGCGCAGCCGCACCGGGTGGACCGGCAGCCGCAGCGCCGGGTCGTCGGGGGCGTCCAGGCAGACGCCGGTGCGCAGGTCGAACACCTGCTTGTACATCGGGGAAGCCACCGTCGGCGCGTCACCGCGGGTGCCGACGAGGCCCCGGGCGATCACGTGCGCACCGCTCACCGGGTCGCGGTGCCCGACGGCGTGCAGCGTGCCGTCGAAGAGCCGGAACACCGCAATCTGTTGGCCATCGACCAGCGCGGCCACCCCGCGTTCGGGCTGCAGCTGGTCGTAGCGGCAGACCGTCGTCCAACCGGTCGACGCCGTGGTGTCCGGCGGCAGGGTCGCGGTCATCGGGAGAACACCTCCAGTCGGGGGCCGGCCACCAGGACGGCGCCGGCGGCCTCGCCGGCCGTCCGTTCCGCCGCGGTGCTCGGCCGGGGCTGGCCCCGCTCCACGACGTAGGACAGCGACGGGTCGGGGGAGTCGGGGGCGTTGACGAAGGAGGCGAACCGGCGCAGCTTCTCCGGGTCCTCCAGGGTGGCGCGCCACTCGTCGGTGTAGCCCTCGACGTGGTCGGCCATCGCCGCGTCCAGGTCGGCGGCGATGCCCAGGCTGTCGTCCAGGACGACGGCGCGCACGTGGTCCAGCCCGCCCTCGATCTCCTCCAGCCACGGCGCGGTGCGCTGCAGCCGGTCGGCGGTGCGCACGTAGTAGACGAGGAAGCGGTCGATGGTGCGCACCAGCGTCTCGGTGTCCAGGTCCTCGGCCAGCAGCTTCGCGTGCCGGGGGGTGAAGCCGCCGTTGCCGCCGACGTAGAGGTTCCAGCCGTTGTCGGTGGCGATGACCCCGACGTCCTTGCCGCGGGCCTCGGCGCACTCCCGCGCGCAGCCGGACACCCCGAGCTTGATCTTGTGCGGTGAGCGCAGCCCGCGGTAGCGCAGTTCCAGCGCGATCGCCAGGGCGACCGAGTCCTGCACGCCGTACCGGCACCAGGTCGAGCCCACGCAGGACTTCACCGTGCGCAGCGACTTGCCGTACGCGTGCCCGGACTCGAAGCCGGCGGCCACCAGCCGCTCCCAGATCGCCGGCAGCAGCTCCATCCGGGCGCCGAAGAGATCGATCCGCTGGCCGCCGGTGATCTTGGTGTACAGCCCGAAGTCGCGGGCCACCTCGCCGATCGCGATCAGCCCCTCCGGCGTCACCTCCCCGCCGGGGATCCGCGGCACCACCGAGTAGGTGCCGTCCTTCTGGATGTTGGCCATCACGTGGTCGTTGGTGTCCTGCAGCGTCGCCCGCTCGCCGTCCAGCACGTGGCCGGAGTCCAGGCTGGCCAGGATGGAGGCGACGACCGGCTTGCAGATGTCGCAGCCGCGGCCGCGGCCGTGCCGGTCGACCAGCTCGCTGAAGCTGGTGATCCCGGTGACCCGGACGACGTCGAACAGTTGCGCCCGGCTGACGTCGAAGTGCTCGCACAGTGCTGAGCTGACGCTCACCCCGGCGGCGGCCAGCTCGGTGGTCACCAGCTTCTTCACCAGCGGCAGGCAGGAGCCGCAGCTCGTGCCCGCCTTGGTGCACGCCTTCACCGCGCCCAGGTCGGTGCAGCCGTCGCAGCGGACGGCGTCCCGGATGGAGCCGGCGGTGACGTTGTTGCACGAGCAGACGGCGGCGTCGTCGGGCAGCTCGGCCGAGGCCGGCCCGCCCTCCGCGCCCTCGGGCAGCAGCCAGGCGGCCGGGTCACCACCCAGCTCCCGGCCGACGAGCGGCCGCAGCCCGGCGTACGCGCTGGCGTCCCCGACCAGGATGCCGCCGAGCAGGGTGCGGGCGTCGTCGGAGAGCACCAGCTTCTTGTAGACCCCGGCCACCGGGTCGCCGTAGACGACCGACAGCGCACCCGGTGACGTGCCGAACGCGTCGCCGAAGCTGGCGACGTCCACCCCGAGCAGCTTCAGCTTGGTCGACAGGTCGGCGCCGGGGAACTCGGCGGCGCCGCCCAGCAGCTGGTCGGCGACGATCTCGGCCATCGTGTAGCCGGGGGCGACCAGGCCCCAGGTGCGCCCGTCCAGGCAGGCCACCTCGCCGATCGCCCACACGGCCGGGTCCTCGGTGCGGCAGGTCGGGTCGACCACCACGCCGCCGCGCGGGCCGACCGGCAGCTCGCAGGCCCGGGCCAGCTCGTCGCGCGGGCGGACGCCCGCGGCGAACACGACGACGTCGACGTCCAGGTGGGTCAGCCCCGCCGCGGAGCCCTCGGCGGCGTGCATGCGGGCCACCCGGCCGTCGCGGCCGGCGGTGAGCTTGGCCGTCGCGGTGCCGGCGTGCACCTGCACGCCGAGCGCCCCGACCAGCCGCTGCAGCGCCTCGCCACCGCCCTCGTCGACCTGCAGCGGCATCAGCCGGGGGGCGAACTCGACGACGTGGGTCTGCACGCCCAGGGCGGTCAGCGCGCCGGCGGCCTCCAGCCCGAGCAGCCCACCGCCGACGACGGCGCCGGTGACCGGGCGAGGGTGGGTGCTGTCCTTGCGCCGGGTGTCGACCTCGGTGACGTACTGGCGGAGCGCGGCGACGTCGTCGATCGTGCGGTAGACGAAGCAGCCGGGGAGGTCCTTGCCCTCGACCGGTGGGACGAACGGCGCGGACCCGGTGGCCAGCACCAGCGCGTCGTAGCCGTGCTCCCGGCCGCCCGCCGTCCGCACCACCCGGGCCGCGCGGTCGACCTCGGTCACCTGCACGCCGCGGCGCAGCTGCACCCCCGGGGTGTCCCAGAGGGCCGGGTCACCGAGCGCCAGGTCCTGCGGGTCCCGGCCGGAGAAGTACGAGGTCAGGGCGACCCGGTCGTAGGGGGCGCGCGGTTCCTCGGCCAGCACGGTCACCTGCCAGCCCCCGTCGGCCACCCCGCCCCGGTCGACGAGCGCCTCGACCAGCCGGTGGGCGACCATCCCGCCGCCGACGACGACGAGCTGACGAGGTGCGGGGGTGCTCATGCGCAGGGTGCTCCTTCGACGGCGGCGGTGCGGCGGGACGGCGGCCCACTGCCGAGCGAAGTTATGTACGCGGTGTTTCCGTCGCCGTCGCGACGCGTTACGGAGCGGGAAGGTCGAGCGCACACCGCCGCCGGTGCCGGCGTGAGCCGCTCAGCCCGGCGGTCCGGACCCGAAGTCGCCGAACGGCTCACCGGCCATCGGCGCCACCGGGACCTGCCTCAACGGCTGGCCTGCGGCGTCCAGGGTCCGCACGTCCCGGGCGCCCTTGGGGAGCGGGACGACCGTGCCGCCCCCGGCCAGCGGCAGCCGGGCCAGCGTCCGGCCGGTGGCGCCGAGCACCTCGACGGCGGTCGCGGCCGGTGGTGCGGTGACGACCAGCCAGTCGCCGTCCCCGGACTGCCCGAGCCCCGGCAGGTCGACCGTGCACGTCCGGGCCACCGTCAGGGACGCCACCGGGGTGGTGCCGGCCGGGGTGACGGTGCCGCAGGCGATGGCCCAGCCGCCGCCCCCGGCCCAGGTGGTGACCACCAGCGCACCGCCGGGGCTGCGGCCGACGACGACGGCGACGGTGCCCGGGCCCCGGCTCAGCGGCAGGGTGCCCGACCACAGCAGCTCCGGCTGCAGCCCGGCCGGCTCGACGCCCAGCGGCACCGCCAGCCCGACCAGCGCGGCGGCGACCACCCGCTCGTCGGGCTCGTGGAGGACCGGGCGCACCGCGTCGAGCACGGGGAGCGGGGTGGTGCGGCCCGGCCGGTCCCCGGGCCAGTCGACGGCCGACCGGTGCACCAGCCGCCCCTCCCGGGTGACCCGGACGCTCAGCGCCGGGCCGTCCTCGGTCGTGGTGGCCGGGACGACGGCCACGCCGTCGGGTGCGTCCACCGCCGTGTAGCTGCGGGCGACGGTGCCGCGGGGGCCGACCATCAGCCGGTCGGAGACCTCGATCGTGTCGCCCCGTCCGGCGACCACCACCAGCGACGCCGGGCCCGGCCCGCCCAGCAGCAGGGTGACCGGCCGGCTGCGGGCCAGCCCCGGTGGCAGGTGCGGCACAAGCGCCTCCGCCGGGGCCCCGGCCGGCCCGATCAGCCAGGTGCCGCGGAAGTCCTCGTCGACCGTTCCGACGACCAGCGCCGCGCGCCCGGAGGGGGTGTCCCCGGCGAAGACGACGGTCCGGTCAGCAGCCGGCGGCGCCACCAGCCCACCCCAGTCGGCCTGCTGCACGGCGGCGAGGAACGCGGGGTCGTCGGCGAGGGAGCCGCGGGCCGGTCCGGTGAGCACGGGGGCGGCACGGACCGACGGCCCTGCGTCGACCGTGGGGGCGGCCGGGGGCGCCGTCGCGAGGGGCTCCGGAGCCGGCCGGGTCTGCGTGACGACCGCACCGGTGAGGACCAGGGCAGCGACCGCCGCCGCGGCGAGCACCCGACGCCGCAGCCCGGTGCGGCGGTGCCCGACGTCGGCGACGGCCTGCGCGGCGTCCAGCCGCCACCGGCCCGGGGCTCCGGCCAGCCGGCCCAGCCCGTCGCGCAGCCGCTGGTCGTCCGTCGCCGGCTGCTCGCGCCGGAAGGGGTCCGGACGCGCGACCGGCCGCAGCTGCGCGGCGCCTGCGGCGGCCGCCGCCTCGACCTCCGCCACCGGGCGGCCGAGCAGCGCGGCGACCGCAGCTGCGTCCAGGCCCTCGGCGACGCGGAGCACCGTCGCGGCCCGGGTGCGCGGGGGGAGGTCGCGGAGCGCCCGGGCCAGCTCGTCGTCCACCGCCGGGGCGAGCGGGTCGGGCAGCTGCTCGATGACCTGTTCCCCGCGCAGGCCCCGGCCGGTGGCGCCGGTGACCAGGGCGCGGCGGGCGGTGGTCAGCGGATCGCCCGTGGGCCAGCCGCGCCGGGTCCGGGTCAGCGCCCGCTGCACCAGCTCCTCGGCGCTGGTCCGGTCCCCGGTCAGCAGCAGCGCGGTGCGCAGCAGGCCCGGACGACGCTCGGCCACGAACTGCGCGAAGGCCGCGTCCTCGCCTGTTCCGTCGCCCTGCACCGCGCGCATCCCGGGCTCAGGTCGCCGCGTAGGCCCGGGTCAGCCGGGCGAAGCCGTCGTCCAGCGAGACCCGGGGCGTCCAGCGCAGGGCCTCGCGGGTGCGGCGCTGGTCGAACCAGTGCGCGGTCGCCAGCTGCTCGGCGAGGAACCGGGTCAGCGGGGGAGTGTCCCGGCGCTGCGTCGCGGCCCAGAACGCCTCGACGAGACCCCCGGCGGCCCAGGCCGCGCGGAAGGGCACCCGGCGGGCCGGCCCGGGCACCCCGGCGGCGCGGCACAACCGGTCGAGGACCTCGGCGACCGGACGGGGCTCGCCGTTGGAGACCACCAGCGCCTCCCCGTGCACCGGCCCGCAGGCGTCCACCGCGGCGAGCAGCGCGTCGGCGGCGTTGTCCACGTAGGTGGTGTCGATCAGCGCGGCACCCGAGCCGATCACCGGCAGCCGACCGGCCCGGGCCCGCTCGACGATCCGCTCGACCAGCTGGGTGTCCCCGGGGCCCCAGACCAGGTGCGGCCGCACCACCAGGACGGCGAGGGCGGCGTCGTCCGCGGCCAGTGCGATCTGTTCGGCGACGGCCTTGGAGCGGGAGTAGTTGCCGCGGGCCCGCGCCGGGTCGGCCGGTTGCGCGCCCACCCCGACCAGCGCCGAGCCGCCGTGCGCCACCGACGGCGAGGAGACGTGCACCAGCCGGCCCACTCCCGCCCGCCGGCAGGCGTCGACCACGGTGCGGGTGCCCTCGACGTTCGCCCGCGCGTACTCCGCCCACCGGCCGGTGACGTCGACCTTGGCGGCCAGGTGCAGCACGGCGTCCTGCCCGGCCACCGCGCGGCCCACCACGGCCGGGTCGGCGACGTCCCCGCGCACCTCCCGGCAGGGCAGCCCGGCGGGCCGGCGCTGCAGCACGGTCACCTCCTCGCCCCGGTCCAGCAGGCCCTGCACCGTGGCCCGGCCGAGCATGCCGCTGGCGCCGGTGACGAGCACCCTCATCGGGTGTGCGCCTGCGCACCGGCGAGCGTGCGGGTCGCCTGCCGGGCCACCTCCCGCCGGTCGATCTTCGACTGGTGCCGGATGTCGACCGGCAGCCGGCCGGTGACCAGGACGGCGGCGACCTCGGTGCCGGCCGCCGCGCGGACCGCATCGGCCAGGGCGGGGTCGGCGAGCTCGAACCCGGCCCGGCGACGCACGCCGTCAGCCGGGACGACGACGACCACCGCCACCTGGGCGCCGGCCGGCCCGACGCCGACCACGGCAGCGGAGGTCACCGTCTCCAGCAGCTCCACCCGCTGCTCGACGCCGACCGGCGTCACCACCCCGGCGGCGGTGGTGACCGCGTGCGGCAGCCGGCCCTCGATCCACAGCCGGCCCTCGGCGTCCAGGTGCCCGACGTCGCCGGTCCGGTGCCAGCCCGGGTCGCGGGACGCGGCGCGCTCGGTGGCCCACAGCGCGTCGTAGCGGTCCTTGACGTGGGCGGCGCGGACGGCGATCTCGCCGGTCGTGCCGACGGTGTCGGTGAGCTCGCCGTCGGCCGCCCCGGTGGCGGTGAGCGGACTGAGCCGCACCTCGACTCCGGGCAGCGGCCGGCCGACGCAGACGCCGTTCCCGGGCCCGGCGGCCTCGATCTCGGTCGCGCAGACGTCGGTGATCGGCAGCGCCTCGGTCATCCCGTACGGGGTGTGCGCGGCGGCCGCGGGCAGCACCTGCCGCAGCTCCCGGAGCAGCGGCAGCGGCACCGGCGCCCCGGCCGACATGAGCAGGCGCACCCGGCCCAGCGCCGTCCGCTGCGCCCCGGTCAGTTCGTCGGCGGTGGCGGCGACCCGGCGCAGCGCGGCCGGTGAGGCGAACACCACCGTCCCGTCGATCGCGGCCGCGGCGTCGGCGAGCGCGGCGGCGGTCAGTGACCCGGGTGCGGTCACGTCGACGTCGGGCACCGCGGAGCCGATGCCGAGGGCCGGGCCGAAGAGGGCGAACGGGGCGAACCCGGCGACCAGCCGGTCGTCGGGGGACAGCCCGTAGGTGGCACCGACCAGGTCCAGCTGGGCCATCGCCTGGCGCCGGGTGTAGACGACGCCCTTGGCCGGCCCCGTGGCACCGGAGGTGAACAGGACGGCGCAGTCGGTGTCCAGGTCGGTCTCCGGCGGCGCGGGCGCAGTGCTGCCCACACGCTCCAGCTCCGGCAGGGTGTGCGCGACCGCCAGGGCGCGGGCCGCGGCCGCGGGCAGCGCGGTGGCCGCGATGCGGGTGGCGGTCAGGCGCATCGCGCGGGCGGCCGCCAGCCCGGGGGTGCCGCCGACGACCGCGTCGACCCGGGCACTGTGCAGCGCCCGGCGCATGCCACGCAGGCCCAGGCCCTTGTCGGCCACGACGATGACCGCGCCGGCCCGCCATATGGCGTAGACCGCGGCGGTGAGGTCCACCGAGGGCTCGACCAGCAGCGCGACCCGCTGGCCGGGGCGGATGCCGGCGGCAGACAGCCCGGCGGCCAGGTGCTCGACCCGACGGTGCAGCTGTGCCCAGCTGACCGTCGCACCGCCGACCTCGACCACCGCGGGGGAGTGGTCGTCGGCCCGGTCGGCCAGCGCCGAGCCGAGGCCGCGCTGCTGGGCACCGGGCTCGCGCGGCCGGTCGGTGGGGGGCCGCCCGGTGGACAGGTCGGTGACCCACTGGGCGATCGCGTCGGCGTACTGCGGGGCGTCCTCGGGCACCAGGTGCGAGGCGCCCTCGTAGCGGTGCAGCTGGGCGTGGGGAAGGCGCTCGCGCAGGTCGGCCAGGTAACGCTCGCCGAAGACCGGGTCGCGGGGGCCCCAGAGCAGCAACGCCGGGACGTCGAGGGAACGGATGCCCTCGGCGATCGCCTCCTGCGCGGCCCGGGAGGAGTGACCGGTGGAGAACGGGATGTCGGCGACGAAGTCCCCGACCGACCGTCGGCGGGCGGCCGTCCGGTAGGGCGCGGCGAAGGCGTCCCGGACGTCGGCCGGCAGCCGCGGGGAGGACAGCGCCGTCGTCGCCCGGACGAACAGCGGCGTGCCGACCGTGGCCACCGACCGGACCCCGGGGGCGTGCGCCAGCCGGATCAGCGCTGGGCCGAGGTCGCCCTCGGGCATCGCGACGGCGGTGTTGCCCAGGACGACGCCCCGCAGCTGCTCCTGGTGCGCCAGCGCCCAGCCCAGCGAGAGGACCCCGCCCCAGTCGTGCCCGACGGTGATCACCGGGCCGGTGACCCCCAGCGCGGCGGTCAGGTCGCCGAGGTCGGCGACCCGCTGCGCCAGCGGCCGGGGCCCGGGGAGCCGCTCCGAGAAGCCCATGCCCAGGTGGTCGGGGGCCATCACCCGCCACCCGGGCGGCGCGGCGGCGACCAGGCGGCGCCAGAGGTAGGACCAGGTCGGGTTGCCGTGCACGCAGAGCAACGTGCCCACCGGGTCGGTCACGCCGTTGTCCAGCAGGTGCCAGTCGTGCTCGGTGCCGGTGCCGTCGGCCACGGTGAGCCGGCGGGACCAGGCCGGGTCGAGACCGGGGAGGCCGGCGGGGAGATCGGTCGGCACGCTCACCAGGCGATCTCGAGGCAGGAGGCGTTGAGCCCCGAGCCGATGCCCATCAGCAGCACCCGGTCGCCGTCGACCAGTTCGTGCTGTGCGCTGGCCAGGGTGTAGGGCACCGAGGCGGGCCCGAGGTTGCCGCGGGTCGGGAAGGTCTTCGGCACGCGTGACTCGTCGATGCCGAAGCGCTCGCACATGGCGGCGGTGTGCACCTTGGACACCTGGTGAATCACGTAGCGGTCCATGCCGCGCTGCCAGTCGAAGTCGGCGGCGGCCTCCTGCCACATGTCCATCGACAGGTCCAGGCCGGCTTCCAGCAGGCCCTTGAGGTCGGTGCGCATCATGTCGTTGTCACCGACGCACAGGTCGTGGTGCTCGGTGCCGGCCCGGCTGACCGAACCGACCAGCCGGTGGCCCTCCGGGTGCTGGTCGGACCGGCCGAGGACCATGGCGACGGCTCCCGAGCCCAAGGTCAGCGTCGCGAACTGGGCGATCACGTCCCGGGCGGTGGTGTCGGGCTGGTTGAGCCGGTCGATGGTGCGGTCCTGCACGGTCTGCGCGTCCTCGCCGTTGACGATCACGGCGTGCTCGATCATGCCGGAGTCGATCATCGCCGCGGCCAGCTCCATGCCGTTGACGAAGCCGAGGCAGGCGTTGGTGACGTCGAAGTTCTGCGCCGAGCGGGGGAGCCCGAGCGCGTGGTGGACGGCGACGGCCGTCGAGGGCTCCAGGTGCCGGCGGCTGACCGAGGTGTTGATCATCAGGCCGATGCCGGCCGGGTCGACGCCGCTCTCGCTGATCGCCTTGGCGCCGGCCATGGCGGCGCCGTCGGTGAAGCTGACGCCGTCCTCCCACCACCGGCGCTCGCGGATGCCGGCCAGCCGTTCGAGCAGGCCGGGGCGCAGCCCGACCCGCTTGTAGGTGTCGGCGAGCCGCTCGTCGATGTCGTCGGAGGTGACGACCTGGGACGCATCGGCCGTCTGCACGGTCAGGATGCTGGTGTTGCTGAAACGGTGCGTGGCGTTTCCACTCATGGGCGGGGTCCAGTCCTCGAGAAGGGCCGACTCTTCCATGTGTGTCGCCGGCGTTCCGTTGGGCACTACCCGACGAGGACATCGGTATGCCGTCCGCTGTTCACTCGCGGCACAGCTCACACCCGTCCCGGGGAGCGCTCAGAACCGGACGGGCAGCTCGTCCAAACCGTAGACGAAGGACAGCTCTCGGAACGACAGCTCCTGCTGCGGCACGGCCAGCGCCAGGTCGGGGAAGCGGCGGAGCAACGCCGGCAGCACGACCCGCAGCTCCATCCGGGCTAGCTCGGCGCCGATGCACCGGTGGATGCCGTGGCCGAAGGCCAGGTGGCCGGAGGTCGGCTGCCGCCGGGGGTCGAAGACCTCCGGCTGGGCCCCGGCCGACCGGGGGTCGCGGTTGGCGCCGCTGAGCGAGGCCAGCACGACGTCCCCGGCCTTCAGCGGCACGCCGAACAGGTCCAGGTCGTGCTTGGCGAACCGGGGGAACGCCATCTGCACCACCGACAGGTGGCGCAGCAGCTCCTCGACCACCCGGTCGACGTCGGCGCGGGAGCCGTCGCGCACCAGCGCGGCGTGCGCCGGGTCCCGCAGCAGCACCATCGTGCTCAGCGAGATCATCCCGGCGGTGGTCTCGTAGCCGCCGGTGAAGACGCCGTCGGCCAGCCCGGCGAGGTCGACGTCGGAGATCCGGTCGCCCTCGTCGCGGATGATCTGGCCGATCAGCCCGGGGCCGGGCTCCGCGCGCTGCCGGGCCACGGCGTCGAAGAGGAACTCGCGCTGTGCCGAGACGGCGCCGAAGGCCGCGGCGGCGCCGGCGGTGGCGTCGAAGCGCTGGACGCCGAGCCGGGCGAAGGCGTCCCGGTCCTCCAGCTCCAGGCCGAGCAGCGCGCAGATGGTCTGGAACGGCACCGGGAAGGAGACCAGCTTCGCCAGGTCGGCCGGGGACCCGGCAGCGGCCAGCGCGTCGAGCCGCTGCGCCACGATCGTGGAGATCATCGGCTCGAGCCGGGCCAGCCGGCGCATCGTGAACTCCGGCGTGATGATCTTGCGCAGCCGGGTGTGCAGCGGCGGGTCGGTGAAGCCGAGGCCGCCGACCTCGTCGGCGCTGCTCGAGCCGGCGCCCGGCAGCAGGTGCCGGATGTCGTTGCTCCAGCTGTCCCGGTCGGCCAGCACGGCCCGGACGTGCTCGGCGCCGGTGACCAGGTACACGGAGAAGGCGAACGGCAGCTTCAGCCGGTGCACCGGGTCGTCCTCCCGCAGCTGGGCCAGCCGGGGGACGGGGTCGATGCCGTGCCGCTGGAGCGGCACCTTGGTCCGCTCGGGGATGAAGGTCAGGCTGGAGAGGTCGATGCCACGCTTCTGGATGCGGCGCGCCAGCAGCTTGCCGGTCCAGGCCCGGGCCCGGGCGCGCACCCCGGCACCACCCCGCGCGCCGACGGGCTGCCGTGGGGCGGGGACGGGGTACCTGGACAGGGCTGAGGTGCGGGGCGCGGGGCCGGTGACCCCTCCCGCTGGCTTGTGGTCGATGTCGTCTTCGTACTCCAGGACGCAGTTGGTGATCAAGCCCGCCACGCGCCGTCGGTGCAGCGTTCACCTGGGCGACCACTGCACCCGGCGCGCCGGGCCGGTGGGTTTGCCGGGCCGGGACGGCCGGGCACCAGCGGCTCCATGGACGCCGAGATCACCCTGCGGGTCGACGGCGAGGCCCACCGCCTCACCGTCGACACCCGCACCTCCCTGCTGGACGCGTTGCGCGAGCGGCTGGGGAACACCAGCCCGAAGAAGGGCTGCGACCACGGCCAGTGCGGGGCCTGCACCGTGCTGCTGGACGGCGATCGCACGCTGACCTGCCTGGCCCTGGCGGTGGCCCACGACGGGGCGGAGATCACCACGGCCGACGGCCTGGCCCCGGCCGGGGAGCTGCACCCCGTGCAGCAGGCGTTCCTGGACTCCGACGCGTTCCAGTGCGGCTACTGCACCCCCGGGCAGGTCTGCTCGGCGGTCGGGGTGCTGGCGGAGTTCGAGCGCGGCTGGCCCAGCCACGTCACCGAGGACCTCACCGGCCGGCCGGAGATGACCCACGACGAGGTGGCCGAGCGGATGAGCGGCAACCTCTGCCGCTGTGCCGCCTACGTGAACATCACGCCCGCGGTGCAGCAGGCCGGCGGTGCCCGGTGAAGCCGTTCGCCTACGCCCGGCCCGGCGACGTCGCCGAGGCCGTGCGGGACGTCGTCGCCGAGCCGAACGCGGTCTTCCTGGCCGGGGGCACCAACCTGGTCGACCACCTGCGCCTCGGCGTGGCCCGGCCCGACCTGGTGGTCGACGTCCGCACGCTGACCTCCCGCGAGGTGACCGACCTCCCGGACGGAGGGCTGCGGCTGGGCGCGGCCTCGACCAACAGCCAGGTCGCCGCCGACCCGCGCGTCCGGGAGCGGTGGCCGGTGCTGGCCCAGGCGCTGCTGGCCGGGGCGACCGGTCAGCTGCGCAACATGGCGACGACCGGCGGCAACCCACTGCAGCGCACCCGCTGCGTGTACTTCCAGGACGTGACCACCCCGTGCAACAAGCGGGAGCCGGGCAGCGGGTGCAGCGCGGTCGGGGGCTACACCCGCTACCACGCCGTCCTCGGGACGCCGGCCGCGCTGCCGGACCCGACCGCGCCCGAGACCTGCATCGCCACCCACCCCTCGGACATGGCGGTGGCGCTGGCCGCGCTCGACGCGCAGGTGCAGGTGCTCGGCCCGGCGGGGGAACGCACGGTCCCGTTCACCGAGCTGCACCGGCTGCCCGGCGACGACCCGTCCCGGGACACCGTGCTGGAACACGGCGACCTGATCACCGCCATCGACCTGCCCGCGCTGCCGGCCGGCACCCGCTCGGCCTACCGCAAGGTCCGCGACCGGGCCTCCTACGCCTTCGCGCTGATCTCGGTGGCCGCCGCCGTCACCCCGGACGGTGACCTGCGGCTGGCCCTCGGCGGCGTCGCGCACAAGCCGTGGCGGGCCACCCGGGCCGAGGAGGTGCTCCGCGGGCAGCAGCTGACCGAGGACGCCGTCCGGGCCGCGATCGCCGCCGAACTGGCGGCCGCCCAACCGCAGCCGGGGATCGACAGCGGCAACGGCTTCAAGATCCCACTCGTCGCCCGCACCGTGCTCGCCACCGTGCGCGGCCTCCCCCCGGAGGAGCAGTCATGACCGACCTGCTGGAGCCGCGCGCCATGGGCCAGGACCTGGTGCGCCGGGACGGCGAGCTCAAGGTCCGAGGCACCGCCACCTACGCCTACGAGACGCCGGTCGAGCACCCTGCCTATGCCCACCCGGTGCAGGCCACGATCGCCCGGGGCCGGGTCACCGCGATGGACACCGCCGCGGCCGAGGCGCTGGACGGGGTGCTGGCCGTGCTCACCCCGTTCGACGCCGAGCGGCTCGCCTCCACGGAAGACGCTGAGTACGCCGTCCTGCAGGGGCCGGACGTCGGCTTCCGCGGCCAGCTGATCGGGGTGGTGGTCGCGGAGACCTCCGAGCTGGCTCGGCAGGCGGCCGACGCCGTCGTGGTGAGCTACGACCAGCAGCCGCACGACGCGGAGCTGTCCGCCGACCGGCCGGACCTGTACGCGCCGGATCAGGTGAACGCCGGGCACGAGACCGACACCGCCGAGGGCGACGTCGCGGCGGCCATGGCCGCCGCCGAGGTCACGCTGGAGCGCACCTACTCCACGGCGATGTACCACAACAACCCGCTCGAGCCGCACGCCACGACGGCGCTGTGGGAGCCGGCCGGCGACGGGTTCCTGACGCTGTGGGACTCCACCCAGGGCGTGCACCCCGACCGGGCCGCGGTGTGCCAGGTGTTCGGGCTCGACCAGGAGCAGGTGCGGGTCGTCTGCCCCTACGTCGGTGGCGGGTTCGGCTCCAAGGGGCTGCCGCACGCGAACGTGATGCTGGCCGCGCTGGCCGCCCGGGCACTGCCCGGCCGGCCGGTGAAGCTCGCGCTCACCCGCCAGCAGATGTTCTCCCTGGCCGGCTACCGCACCCCGACGATCCAGCGGATGCAGCTGGCCGCCGACCACCGGGGCCGGCTGTCCGCGATCGCCATCGACGTGGTCGAGCAGACCTCGAAGGTCAAGGAGTTCGCCGAGCAGACCGGCGTGCCCACCCGGATGATGTACGCCTCGCCGAGCCGGCGGTCCACCCACCGGCTGGCCGCCCTCGACGTGCCGATCCCCTCGTGGATGCGCGCGCCGGGGGAGTGCCCCGGCATGTTCGGCCCCGAGGTCGCGATGGACGAGCTCGCCGAGGAGCTCGGCATCGACCCGATCGAGCTGCGCGTCCGCAACGAGCCCGACGTCGACCCGGAGACCGGGAAGCCGTGGTCCAGCCGCAACCTGGTGCGGTGCCTGCGCGAGGGCGCCGAGCGGTTCGGCTGGTCCGGGCCTCGGGCGCACCGGGACGGCGACTGGCTGGTGGGCACCGGCGTCGCCTCCTCGGTCTACCCGACCATGCGGCAGGCCACCTCGACCGCGAACGTGCGCTACGAGGGCGGCCGGTACGTCGCCGAGATCGGCGCCGCGGACCTCGGCACCGGGGCCTGGACGATCCTGCCGCAGATCACCGCCGACGCCCTGGGCGTCGACGTCGCCGACGTCGACGTCCGGATCGGCGACACCCGCTACCCGGTCGCCTCGGTGGCCGGCGGCTCCTCGGGCACCAACACCTGGGGGTCCGCGCTCGTCGTCGCGGCCCGCGAGTTCCGCACGAAGTTCGGCGCCGATCCGCGGGACGGCGACGAGGCCAGCGGGGACGTCGACCAGGCCGGGCAGGACGACACCCACTCCCCGTACGCGTTCGGCGCCCAGTTCGTCGAGGCCCGGGTCAACGCCGACACCGGGGAGATCCGGGTGCCGCGGCTGCTCGGCGTCTTCGGCGTCGGCCGGGTGATCAACCCCCGGACGGCGCGGTCGCAGCTGATTGGCGGGATGACCATGGGGCTGTCGATGGCGCTGCACGAGAACAGCGCCTGGGACCCGGCGGTGGGGCAGGTGGCCAACCACGACCTGGCCGAGTACCACATCACGGTCAACGCCGACGTCGGTGCGATCGAGGCGCACTGGATCGACGAGCACGACCCCTACGTCAACGCCATGGGCAGCAAGGGGATCGGCGAGATCGGCATCGTCGGCACGGCGGCGGCGGTGGTCAACGCCGTCCACGCCGCCACCGGCGTGCGCGTCCGGCACCTGCCGGTCACCCTGGACAAGCTGCTGACCGCCCTGCCGTGACCGATCCCGCGGGTCGGCGACGCTGCGGCAGGACAGCGGCCGCCGACCCCACCGTCCCGGGAGGACGTCCTGCCTGCTCAGCCCGTGCCCACCGACCCCGATGCCCCCGAAGGCGCCGATCCGCGGCGGTGGCACGCCCTCTGGGTGACGCTCGTCGTCGGCTTCATGACGCTGCTGGACGTCAGCATCGTGTCGGTCGCCCTCCCGTCCCTGCGGTCGGACCTGGGTGCCACGCCGGCGACCGTGCAGTGGGTGGTCTCGGGCTACGCGCTGGCCTTCGGTCTGGCGCTGGTGCCAGCCGGGCGGCTCGGTGACGCCTACGGCCGCCGCCGGATGTTCCTCATCGGCCTGGTCGCCTTCGTGCTGTGCAGCGCGGCCGCGGGTGCGGCGCCGTCGATCGAACTGCTCGTCGCGGCCCGGCTCGCCCAGGGCTTCGCCGCCGGCTGCCTGGCCCCGCAGAACTCCGCGCTGATCCAGCAGCTCTTCCGGGGCGCCGAGCGGGGGCGGGCGTTCGGGTTCTTCGGCGCGACGGTCGGGATCTCCACCGCCGTCGGGCCGGTGCTGGGCGGGGTGATCCTGGCGCTCGCGTCCGGCCCGGGCGGCTGGCGGTGGATCTTCTACGTCAACGTGCCGATCGGCGTGCTGGCGTTCGTGCTGGCCGTCCGGCTGATCCCGGGCCGCCCGCGGGGGGAGGAGCACGGGCGGATCGACGTCCCGGGGATGCTGCTGCTCGGCGGTGGGGCGTTCGCGCTGCTGCTGCCGCTGGTGCAGGCGGAGGCCGGCGGCCTGTCGCGGCTGTGGTGGTGCTTCCCGGTCGGGATCGCGCTGCTCGTCGCGTTCGTCGGCTGGGAGCAGCGCATCGTCCGGGCCGGCAAGGACCCGGTCTTCGACCCGCGGCTGGTCACCGCCACCCGCGGCTACGGGCCCGGGGTGGCGCTGGGGACGGTGTACTTCCTCGGCTTCAGCGGCATCTGGCTGACCTTCGCGCTGTACTTCCAGACCGGGCTGGGCTGGTCGCCGCTGCAGTCCGGGCTGGCCGTGACGCCGTTCGCGGTCGGCTCGGCGACCGCGGCGGTGGTCGCCGGCCGGCTGGTCCAGCGGTACGGCCGGGCGCTGACCGTGGCCGGCCTCAGCGGCGTGGTGCTCGGCCTGGCCGCCACGGCGATCGTGATCGCCACCGTGCCGACGGGGCTCACCGGCTGGGCGATCGTCCCGACCCTGCTGCTGGCCGGCGTCGGCGGCGGGTTCGTCATCTCGCCGAACATCACGCTCGCGCTGCGGAACGTGCCGGTGGCGATGGCCGGCTCGGCCGGTGGTGCGCTGCAGACCTTCCAGCGGTTCGGCGGTGCGATCGGCACCGCGGCCCTGCCGGCGCTGTTCTACCTCGTGCTCGGCGCCACCGACCAGCAGTACCCGCTGGCCGCCGCGGCCGCGCTGTCCGTGGCCGTGGTCACGTCGCTCGCGGCCCTGGTCATCGGGGCGTTCGACTGGCGGCACGACCGCCGGGCCGACCGCGCCGAGGCCGAGGCCGAGGGTCAGGCCGAGGACGAGGGCCGGGATCGTGACGACGAGGGTTCCGAGCCCGACCTCGATCCCCGGCACAGCCACGACCACGCGGCCCGGACGGGCTGAGCAGCTGTTCGGTGTGCCACGTCACATCGGGCGGCGTCCGATCTGCGGCCGCGGTCGCGCACGGTGCTCGCCGCGCCGGATCCGGGTCCGCCGCCGGGCGGTGGCATGGACGGTGATGTGCGGCGCCCCCTGGGATGAGCCCGACGCCGTCCCCCTGCCTTGGAGTCCCGTTGCCCGGAGTCGTCGCGCCCTCCTCGTCCCGGTGGGTGCGTCGGCACCCGGCCGGCCGCCGTCCGGCCACCCGTCGTCCCGTCGTGGTCGGCCGCGCCACCGTGCTCGCCGTGGTCGGCGTCTGCGGGGTGTTCGTCCCGGCAGCGCAGGCGGACGGCGGCGAGCCCGCCGCGCCCGTTCCCGCACCGCCGGTCGTCGAGCAGCCGGCGCCCTACGTCGGCCAGACGGTCTGCGACCCGGCGGCCAAGCCCGGCACCGCCGACCTCGCCGCACTGGTCCTCGCCGCCTACGCCGCCGGGACCAACGGTGGCATCAGCCGCGACTGCGCGATCGGCGGCACCAGCGAGCACAAGGAGGGGCGTGCCTGGGACTGGATGCTGCGGGCCGACGTCCCCGAGGAGCGCGACGCCGCCGACCGCTTCCTCGGCTGGTTGACCGCCGACGGCCCGAGCGGGGAGTCGGCCTACCAGGCCCGGCGGCTCGGGGTCATGTACGTCGTGTGGGACCGCCGGATCTGGTCGGCCGACAACGCCGCCGCCGGCTGGCTGCTCTACACCGGGGCCGATCCGCACACCGGGCATGTGCACCTGTCGCAGTCCTGGAGCGGTGCGCTGGGCCAGACGTCGTGGTGGACGGGGGTGGCCTCCCGGGTCGACCACCGCAGCTGCGCGGAGGTCGTCGAGGGCCTGGCCGAACCGGGGGCGCTCGCCACCGTCTGCACGCCGACCCCGGTCTCCGAGCAGGTGGCACCGCCACCGGCGCCGGCGGTGACCGGCAGCCACACGGTGGTGCCCGGGGACACGCTCGGGCAGATCGCGCTGGACCAGGGGACGACGGTGGCCGAGCTGATGGCCGCCAACGGGCTGACCAGCACCGTGATCGGTGTCGGTCAGGTGCTGGCCGTGCCCGGTCCGCCGACCGCCGTCCCGGTGCCGGCACCCGTGGTGGCACCCGTGGTGGCGCCCGCGCCGGCACCCGTGGTGGCGCCGGCGACCCACACCGTCGTCCCGGGGGACACGCTCGGGCAGATCGCGCTGGACCAGGGGACGACGGTCGCCGAGCTGATGACCGCGAACGGGCTGACCAGCACCCTCATCCTGGTCGGTCAGGTGCTCGTCGTGCCCTCGCCGTCCTGAGGAGGGCAGCGCCGTCCTGAGGAGGGCAGCGCCGTCCTGGGTGAGCGCCGTCGCCTGCCTCGCAGGGCAGGCGACGGCGCCGGCGGCTCAGGGGGCGATGACCGCCTTGGTCCAGCCGCTCTCGCGGTGGTCGAAGGTCTCGTAGGCCTGCAGGACGGTGGGCATGTCCTGGACCTGGGTGAGCACGGTGGACGGGTCGATGGCGCCGGTGCGCACCAGGTCCAGCAGGTGCGGGATGTAGCGCCGGTGGTTGCAGTTGCCCATCTTGACGCTCAGGTTCTTGTTCATCGCGGCGCCGATGGGGAAGGCGTTCAGCTGCGGCGGGTAGACGCCGATGATGCCGATGCTGCCGGCCTTGGCCACCGCCTCCACGGCCCACTGCAGCGACTGGCTGGGCGCGTCGCCGGCGACGTAGGTCTGCCCGTGCGGGTTCTGGTCCGGGGCGACCTGGCTGCGCTCGGCGTCGAACTGCTGCGCCTGCTGGTCGGCCGACTCCGCGGCCGGGCCGGACTTCGGCCGCTGGGCGTCCACGCCCACGGCGTCGATCACCCGGTCCACCCCGATCCCGCCGGTGAGCTCCTTGACCACCTCGACCGGGTCCTCGGTGTTGAAGTCGATCGCCTCCGCGCCCCGGCCACGGGCCTGGTCGAGCCGGCTGGCGACGCCGTCGACGACGAGCACCCGGCCGGCGCCCTGCTGGAAGGCGCTGGTCACGGCGAACTGACCCACCGGCCCGGCGCCCAGCACCAGCACGGTGTCGCCCTGGGACACGTCGGCGAGCCGGGCGCCGAACCAGGCGGTCGGGTAGATGTCCGACAGCATGATCGCCGCGTCGTCGCTGACCTCCTCGGGCAGCCACACCGGGCCGACGTTGGCGTAGGGGATCCGGGCGTACTGGGCCTGCAGGCCGTCGACCGGTCCGGTGGTCTGCGGACCGCCGAAGAAGCACGTGCCGGCCGCGGCGCCGTTGGGGTTGGCGTTGTCGCACTGGGCGTAGTAGCCGGCCCGGCAGTAGGAGCAGTGACCGCAGCCGACGGTCGAGGGGATGACCACCCGGTCACCGGGGCGCAGGTTCCGCACACCCGGGCCGGTCTCCCGCACGACGCCCACCGCCTCGTGGCCGAGGATCGTGCCCGGGACCATGCCGGCCATCGTGCCCCGGACGAAGTGCAGGTCGGTGCCGCAGATGCCGCTCGCGGTCACCTCGATGATCGCGTCGGTGGGGTCTTGGATGGTCGGGTCCGGGACGTCGTCGAGCCGGATGTCGCCGACGCCGTGCCACACGACTGCCTTCATGGTGCCTCCTGCGGATGAGCTGACGCCGCGCTGCCGACCTGGTCTCGATCGAGCGGCGTCCCGTCGGCCACTACCCGGCGCTGCGCCCTCCACCCGCCCGGCGCCGTCGTCGATGAGCCGGGTCCGACGGTTCAGCCGAGCGTGCCGTCGCCGGTCAGCGCGGTCACCAGGCCGGCACCGAGCCCGACCGCCAGCACCCCGAGCGCACCGGCCAGCGCGGCCCCGTGCGCCCAGCCGGCGGTGGGTGCGGGGTCGCCGGGCCGGAACGCCTCGACCAGCCAGCGCAGGTAGTAGAAGAGGCTGACCAGGGTGTTCAGCGCAGCGACCACGACCAGCCAGGCGAGCCCGCCGTCCCAGGCGGCGGTGAAGACGGTCAGCTTGCCGAGGAAGACCGCCGTCGGCGGGGTGCCGACCAGGCTGAGCAGGCTGATCCCCAGCGCGGCCGCCAGCCAGGGCCGCTGCCGGGCCAGGCCCCGGAAGTCGGTGAGCGACCGGGCGCCGGGCACCGCGGCGAGCACCGCGAAGGCGGTCAGGTTGGTGACCGCGTAGCCGGCCAGGTACACCAGCAGCGCCGGGGTGGCGGCCGAGGTGCTGCTCACCACGGCGACCGGCATGAGCAGGTAGCCGACCTGGCTGACCGTCGACCAGCCCAGCAGCCGGCGGGCGTCGGTCTGGGCGAGCGCCGCCAGGTTGGCCAGCGTCATGGTGGCGGCCGCGAGCAGGCCCACCAGCAGCGGCCAGGACAGTGCGTCCGGCAGCACGTCGACCAGGCGTGCGGCGGCGACCAGCGCCCCGATCTTGGGCACGGTGGTGAGGAACGCGGCCGCCGCGGTGCCGGCGCCCTGGGTGGCGTCGGGCACCCACTGGTGCAGCGGGACCCCGCCGGCCTCGAACAGCAGCCCGGCCAGCACGGCCAGCGCACCGACGGCCACCGCGGCGGCCGGCGCCCCCGCCAGCCCGGTGGCCAGGTCGACGTAGGCGGTGCCGCCGGCGATGCCCGACAGCACCGTGGCCCCGAGCAGCAGGAAGATCCCCGACAGTGCGCCGAGCAGGTAGGTCTTCAGCGCTGCCTCGGCCGCGCCGGGGCTGCGGACCATGCCGACCAGGGCGTACACCGGGATGCTGGCCAGCAGGAAGGCGACGGCGAGCACCAGCAGGTCGTCGGTGGCGGCCAGCACGATCGCACCCAGCCCGCCGAGCAGCAGCAGCGCGTAGGTCTCGCTCTCCCGCGCCGTCCCGGCCAGTTCGTCGACCCCCAGGCCGATCACCAGCAGCACCGCCGCGACGACCACCAGCCGGGTGACCCCGGTCGCGGTGTCGAGCACGAACGCCCCGAACACCGTCTCCGCGTCCCCACCACCAAAATGGCCATTTTGGTGGCGCGGGAAGGCGAGGGCGGCGGAGACGGCGGCGGCGAGGAGGGCGGCGACCGCGATCAGCCGGGCGATCCACTGCCGCTGCCGGGGCAGGAAGGAGCCGGCCAGCAGGGTGGCCACCGCGCCCGCGAGGAGGCAGAGCTCGGGGAGCAGTGCCAGCGGCGACTGCTCCATCGTCGCCGGCTCCATCACCTGCCCACCAGGTCGACGAGGACGGCGGACGCGGGGGTGATCAGGTCCAGCAGCAGCCAGGGCAGGACGCCGATCGCCAGGGACAGCAGCAGCAGCCCGGTCACCGGCACCGCCTCGACCGCCCGCACGTCGGAGAAGCCGATCGACCGGCCGCCGGGCAGCCCGGTGCCCAGCAGCTGCAGCGCCCGCAGGAACAGCGCCGCGGTGATCAGGATCCCGGGCAGCGCGATCGCCGCCCACGCGGTGGTGCCGATGCTCCCGGCGAAGACCTGGAACTCGGCGATGAAGCCGCTGAACGCCGGGATCCCCAGCGAGCCGAACGCCGCGACCGCGAACAGACCGGTCCACAGCGGCGCGGTGCGGGCCAGGCCGCCGTAGTCGCGCATCGCGTAGCTGCCGGTGCGGTCGTGCAGCACCCCGGCCAGCAGGAACAGCGCGCCGGTGAGCAGGCCGTGGCTGACCATCTGGGTGACGGCGCCGGTGACGGCCAGCTCGCGGGCCGCCGTCCCGGTGCCGGCCAGGCCCGCCGCGCCGACGGCGAGCACCACGTAGCCCATGTGGTTGATCGAGGTGTAGGCGATCATCCGCTTGACGTCGGTCTGGGCCAGGGCGACCAGCGCGCCGTAGAGCACCGAGGCGATCCCGACGGCGAGCACCACCCAGGCGGCCCCTCGCCAGGCGTCGGGCAGCGCGGGCATGGCGATCCGGACGAAGCCGTAGGTGCCCATCTTCAGCAGCACCGCGGCCAGCACCGCCGAGCCGATCGCCGAGGCGTCGGTGTGCGCGGGGGGCAGCCAGGTGTGGAAGGGGATCGTCGGGGTCTTGACCGCCAGGCCCACCAGCAGCGCGGCGAGCACGAACCCGCCGGCGACCGGGTGGTCCTGCAGCGGCGCCGCGGCGATCAGCTCCGGGATGTCGAAGGTGTGCGGGTCGGCGGCCAGGTAGAGGCCGATGAAGCCCAGCAGCAGCGCGAGGCTGCCCAGGAAGGTGTAGAGGAAGAACTGCAGCGCCGACCGCCCGGCCTCCCGCCCGTGTCCCCAGCCGGCGATCGCGGCGTACATGCCGACGATGGACAGGTCGAAGAAGAGGAAGAACACGATCAGGTCCTGGGCGGCGAACAGCCCCAGGCAGGTGGTCTGCAGCGCCAGGAAGAGGGCGGCGTGCTGGCGCGGCCGCCGGTCCTCGCGCAGGCCGTAGACCGCGCAGGCGCAGAAGACCACCGCGGTCAGCGCCAGCAGCGGCACCGACAGGCCGTCGACCCCGACGTGCCAGCTGCTGTTGACCGACGGGATCCACCGGGCGCGCTCCTCGAACGCGAGGCCGCCGTCGGTGGGCGTCTCGTACCTCGCGATCAGCACGCCGACCAGCACGAGGTCGGCGGTGGTGACCGCGACCCAGGTCCAGCGGGCGACCCGGTCGGGCACCCGGAGCACGGCCAGCAGGGCCGCGGCGACCAGGGGCAGGAAGATGATCGAACTGAGCACGGAGCTACCTCACTGCCAGCAGGAGGGCCAGCGCGGCGGCGAGCACCACGGCGGCCGAGACGTAGTACTGGTGCAGCTGGCCGGTCTGGGTGCGTCGGGCCCAGCCCCCCAGCCAACGGGTGCCGGCGGCCAGCGACCGCACCGCGGCGTCCGGGCCGGCCAGGTCGGCCCGGACGGTGGCGTCGGCCAACCGCACGCTCGCGGTGGCCGAGCCGGCGACCGCCCGGTCGAGCACCGCGTCGTCGAAGCGGGCCGCGGCGCCCGCCGTCCGCAGCGCCCCCCGGCCGGCGCCGGTGACGGCGCGGGCCAGCACCCGGTCGTCGAAGCGGGCCAGCGCCTCGGCCGTGCGCAGCACCGGCCGGACGACGACGACGTCGGTCGCCCGGGCCAGCCCCAGCCAGCCCTCGAGCCAGCCGGGCAGCGGCTGCAGCGGCCGGACCCGCACGAGCAGCAGCACCGCCAGCCCGACGACCGCGGAGACGACCAGCTCCACCAGCCCCGGGGCCGGACCGCTGCCGTCGAGCGCCCGGCGCAGGGTGCCCGCGACCGGGGGGAGGGCCAGCAGACCGAGGACGGCGGCGCCCGCGGCGAGCACGACCAGTGGCGCCTGCTGCAGCACCCGCACCTGACGGGTGCCCTCCTCCTCGGTGTCGTAGCCCGCCTCGGCGTCCGCGGGGAGCCGCTGCCAGACCAGCCACAGCACCTTGCCGGCGTAGCCCGCCGACAGCGCGGCGGCGGCCAACCCGACCAGGTAGAGGGCCAGGGACTCCTCGTGGGCCCCGGCCAGGACGGCGTCCTTGGTCGCCCACAGCGACAGCGGCGCCACCCCGGCCAGGGCGAGTGCCCCCACCCCGGCGCAGACGCCGACCAGCGGCCAGCGCCGGGCGGCGCCACGCAGCGCCGGCAGCTGCTTGGTGCCCAGCGCGGTGAGCCATGCCCCGGCGGCGAGGAAGAGCAGCGCCTTGGTGGCGGCGTGCGCGACCAGGTGCGCGGTGCCGCCGGCCACGGCCGCGACCCCGGCGCCCAGCACCACGAAACCGAGCTGCGCCGCGGTCGAGGCGGCCAGCAGCTGCTTGAGGTCGCGCTGGGCGAGCGCCACCGCGCCGAGCAGCAGCGCGGTCAGCGCACCCACCCAGGCCGCCGTCGGCCCGGCCCAGCTCGTCGCGCCCAGCAGCGGGGAGACCCGCAGCAGCAGGTAGCCGCCCATCGCGACCATCGCCGCGGAGTGCAGCAGCGCGCTGACCGGGCTGGGGCCCTGCATCGCGGCGGAGAGCCAGGCGCTGAACGGCAGCTGGGCGGCCTTGCCGAGCGCGGCGACGAGCAGCCCGGCCGCGGCGACGTCCCGCCAGGGCGCCGGCAGCCCGGGCAGGTCGGCCAGCGCCAGCCCGGCCCCTCCCGCCAGCGCAGCCCCGGCGGCCAGGTACAGCCCGAGGTCGGCGGTGCGGGTGGTGAGGAAGGCGGTCAGCCCGGCGCCGACCCGGTGCGGCTCCTGCCAGCGGAAGCCGATCAGCGCGTAGGACGTCGCGCCCATCACCTCCCAGGCGAACAGCAGCGTCGGCAGGGTGGTGGCGCAGACGGTGATGACCACGGCCGCGGCGAACAGCAGCACCAGGCCGGTGAAGCGGGCCCGGGCACCGGAGACGTCGGCGGCGGAGAACACCAGCACGAGGAGGGTGACCGCGGCGACCGCGGGCAGCACGACGGCCGCCAGGGCGTCGACGGCCAGCCCGAACGGGGCACCGGGCAGGAAGGGCGCCGAGGTGGCCGGCCGGCCCAGCGCCACGGCGACCGACAGCGCCAGGACGACGCCGGCGGTGACGATCCCGACGGTCGGCGCAGCCCGGTCCGCCCGCCGCCCGGAGACGCACAGCCCGGCGCCGACGACCGCCGGCACCGTGGCGCAGGCCCACAGCAGCCCGGTCACCGGGACAGGTCCGTGGCCATGTCGGTCATGTCCGACTGCCGGGACCGGTGCAGCAGCGTGGCCACGGCGAAGCCCATCGCCATCTCCACCGTCATGGCGGTGATCACCACGAGCAGCAGCACCTGGCCGTCGGGGGTGGGGGAGAGGAACCACCAGAAGGCCGCGGCGGCGAGGATGACGCCGTTGAGCATCAGCTCCAGGCCCATCATGACCATGACCACCACCTGCTGGGAGATGGCCCCGTAGAGGCCCACGCTGAACAGCGCGGCCGCCACCAGCAACATCGTCTGCAGGGTCATCGCGGGGCCTTCCCCGCGCGCAGGTCGTCGCCGAGCCGGTCGTAGCGGCCCCGCGGCAGGGCGAGGACGAGGGCGGCGACGATCGTGGCGAAGAGGACCGGCGAGACGGTCATCATCACCAGCATCTTCGACTCCATGATCGCCTCGCCCAGCGAGGTGACCAGGTCGGCGGCGGGGGCGCCCCGGCGGGTGGGCCACGGCACCAGCAGCGCCCCGGCGGCCAGGACGACGAACGTGCCGATCGAGACAACCAGGGCCGGGCGCTTGCCGTGCACCATGCTCATCGGCATCAGCGCGGGGTTCATCCCCATGAACATGATCATGTAGATGCCCATCACGGCCATCTCCATGGTCATCATCAGCACGGTGATCACGCCGAGGAACTCCAGGTCCACCAGCAGCAGCACCAGGCCCACGGCGATGAACGACGCGGCCAGCGCGTAGGTCGCCCGGGCCATCGAGTCGACCCGGAAGACGGCGACGCCGGCGGCGACCGCCACCACGGCGAGCACCCAGAACACGATCCCGGTGAGCACGGTTCCTCCCTCCTCAGGCCTGGACCACGACGACGACGGACACGACCAGCACCTGCAGCAGCACCAACGGCAGCGCGACCAGCCAGGCGGGGGCCGCCAGCTGCTCCGGGCGGACCACCGGGAGCCGGCGGCGCAGCGCGACGAGCACCGCGAGCAGCGCGGCGGTCTTGACCAGCAGCCACAGCCACGCCGGCAGCAGCGGACCGTGCCCCCCACCGAGGAAGGCGGTCGCCCCGAAGGCGGCCCCGGCGGTGAGCAGGGCGTACCGCCCGACGGAGAGCAGCCAGCGGTCGACCCCGGCCGCCTCGACGAACACACCGCCGGCCGTCGTCGCCCCGGCGGGCGCGCCGAGCGGCCCCCAGACGGAGAACCCGGCGACCGCGACGCAGAAGACGGCGAACGCCACCGGCATCCAGACCACGAACCACAGCCCGGACTGCGCGGCCACCACGTCGCCCAGCCGGAGGCTGCCGGCGGCGACCGCCGGTGCGGTCAGCGCGAACATCAGCGGCAGCTCGTAGGACAGCGCCTGGGCCAGGAACCGGTACCCGCCGACCAGGGGGTGCGCGCTGTTCGGGCCCCAGCCGGCCAGCCAGACCGCCGCCCACACCAGCACGTCCATCGCGTTGAACCACACGACGCCCACGGTCAGGTCGGCGACGGTCCACCGGCCGAACGGGACGACGGCGACCATCAGCAGCGCCGCGGTGAGCAGGCCGGCGGTGCCGATCCGCTGCAACGGGAGATCCGCGGCCACGGTGGTCCGGCGGCGCTGGCCGAACAGCCGCGCCGTCTCCGCGACCGGGGTGAGCAGGCCCCCACCCAGCGGCTGCCCGGCGGACCGCGCGGCCAGCGCGCCGTCCAGGCTCGCCGCGGCGGCCGCGACGACGAGGAGCAGGGCGGCCGCCACCGGCACCCAGCCGGCCGACACCTCGGTGACGGTCACGAGCCTGCCTCCACCGGCACGGTGACCCGGTCGGCGGTGTCCAGGTCCAGCGAGGCGACCACCAGCCGGGCGCTGGCCAGGTCCAGGCCGGTGACCAGGTCGGCCACCGTCGACAGCTCCGTCGACCGGCGCTCCTCGGTGCCGGTGAGCCAGTGCCGCAGCCGGTCGTGCGCATCGCCCTCGGGCAGCCGGCCCAGGCCGCGCAGCGACCAGCGGAGCAGTCGGGAGCGGGTGATCCGGCGGGCCAGCCGGTCGGCCCCGGGCGGCTGCCCGCCGGCCAGCAGCTCATCACGGACCCGCGCGGCCCGGACCGCGGAGTCGTCCCAGCCGGCCAGGGCGAGCAGGGTGGCCACCGCGTCCCACCGGCCGGCGGGGGTGCCGTGCACCGGCGGGTCGGTGGGCGAGTCGTCATCGGCCGGCAGCAGCACCTCGGCCCGGGCGGCGACGACCAGGTCGCCCTGGAGCGTGGTGTGCAGCAGCAGGCCGGCCGGCCAGTGCGGGAGCACCGGGCCGAGGGGGACGTGCAGCACGTCGAGGTCGAGGCTGTCGGGGTCGGCGAGCTGGTCGTCGCCACCGCCGCCGGCCAGGCCGATCCCGCCCGGCATCGGCATGTCCATGTCCATGTCGCCGTGGTCCATGTCGCCGTGGTCCATGTCGCCGTGGTCCATGTCGCCGTCGCCCATGTCCATCTCGCCGTCGTCGCCCGTGGCGGTGGTCCCCGGGTCGGGGTCGGCCGGCCGGGCGTCGGCGTCCCGCCGCTGGACCGTGCCGTCGGCGAGCTCGGCCGCGGCCCGGTCCAGGGCGGCCGGCACGGCGTCCGCCGTGGTCACCTCTGCCCGGGCGCGGGGGCCGGGCAGCTGCCCCCAGACGTGGTCGACGGCGGCGGTCAGCCGCGCGCCGGGGCGGCCGCAGACCACCAGCAGGTCGGCGTCGGCGGGGGAGTCGGCCAGCCGCCAGCCCCGGGTCCGGGCGTGCTGCTCGAGCGCGCAGCGGGTGCGGCTCCAGCCGGGCACCTCGACCGCGAGCACCGTGGTGCGGCGTGCGGCCAGCGAGCTCAGGTCCACCGCAGCGCACCTTCGCGCCAGGCCCACAGCACGCCCGTCATCAGCACACCGAGCAGCACGAACATCTCGACGATCGCCGAGGTCCCGATCGAGGCGACGACGGTCGCCCACGGGTACATGTAGAGCATCTCCACGTCGAAGGCGAGGAACAGCAGCGTCATCGGGTAGTACCGCGCCTCGAACCGGGACAACGCGTGCTCGTCGGGCCGCCAGCCGGAGAGGAACGGCAGGCTCGTGAGCGCCCCCGGCGCCACCGCCGTCCGGCGGTGCAGCAGGTACGCCAGCAGCACACCGCCCACGGCGAGGCCCAGCATCGCGGCGAGGCTCAGGTAGGCCGACACCCGTTCCCTCCTCCGTCCGCGTCGCCTGAGGCCGTGGTCTGACCGGAGCCGCGCATACCCGTGTGGTCGTCCGGGTAACCCCTCTGACCGTGGCAGATCATCCACATCCGGTCGACCCGGTACGCGTGGCCGCAGCGCGGGCTCGAGTGCCCACGCGCGAGGACGCGGCGAGCCTCTCGGCGATGCTGAGCCTGCTGGCCGACGGGACGCGGGCCCGGGTGCTCTACGCCCTCGACGTCGTCGACGAGCTCTGCGTGGGCGACCTGGCGGTGGCGCTGGAGGCGACCGAGGACGCCGTCGGGTACGCCCTGCGGCTGCTCCGCACCGCCGGCTTCGTCACCAGCCGCAAGGAGGGCCGGGTGGTCTACTACCGGCTCGCCGAGGGCTTCCCGCAGCCGCTGCGCGAGGACTGCCTCCGGGGTCTGATCGAGCTGTCCCGGCGCCCCACCCACGCCGACGGGTGACCCGGATGCGAGCCGGGCCCGGCCGGGTCAGCCGGCCGCGGAGCCGGCCAGCGCCGCCCGGACCTCGTCGTCGGAGGTGGCGCGGAAGTCCCGGTAGCCCTGGCCGACGGCGGAGAACGACTCGGGCGCCCAGAGGCAGACGACCTCGTCGACCTCCTCGGCCAGCTGGGTGCACACCCGCGGCGAGGCCACCGGGACGGCGACGGTGAGCCGGCTGGGGCCCTGCCGGCGGACCGCGGCGAGTGCTGCGCGCATGGTGGACCCGGTGGCCAGGCCGTCGTCCACCACGAGCACCGGCCGGCCGGCCAGCGGGGTGACCGGGCGGCCCTGCCGGTAGGCGGCCTCCCGGCGGCGCAGCTCGACGACCTCCCGCTCCCGCGCCCGGGCGAAGGTCTCCTCGTCGACGTCCACGTGGGCCAGGACGCGCTGGTCGTGCACCGTCTCGACGTCGGAGTCGACCGCGGCGATGGCGCCCATGGCGAGCTCTGGCTGCCAGGGCACCCCGATCTTGCGGACCACGACGACGTCGAGGGCCCCGCCGAGGGCGCGCGCGACCTCCCCGGCGACCACCACCCCGCCGCGCGGCAGGCCCAGCACCACGAGGGCGGGATCGGCGTGCTCGGCAAGGCGGGCAGCGAGGGCCCGGCCTGCCTCGACACGGTCGGCGAACGGCTCGGTGGTCGCGGACATCGGTCCTCCTCGGTGGTGGTGCCGTCGATCGACCCGCTGCCCCTACCCGTTCTGCGCGGCGGTGCATCGCCCGCGCGCCTGCCGGGTAGGCACGGCCACGCCGGTGGCCGCCGAGTCGAGGCGCCCGGCCGGCCCGGCCCGGAGGCGGTCCGCCGCCCGGGGCCCGGACGGGAGAGCTGCGGTGCAGCCCACGACGTCACGGAGACGTGGATGACCGGATCGGGACACGACCCACAGGTGCAGGAGCTGGCGAGGCCGTTGCGGGACCCCGGCGACCTGGACCCGCTGCTCGAACGGATCGGGTCGGCGCGCATCGTGCTGCTCGGCGAGGCATCGCACGGCACCCACGAGTACTACGCCTGGCGCACGGCGCTGACCCGCCGGCTGGTCACCGAGGCCGGCTTCTCCTTCGTCGCCGTGGAGGGGGACTGGCCGGACTGCCACCGGGTGAACTGCTCGGTGACGCTCGCCTCCGGCCCCGAGGACCCCCGCGAGGTGCTGCAGGGGTACGCGCGCTGGCCGACCTGGATGTGGGCCAACGAAGAGGTCGCCGACCTGACCCGCTGGTTGCGCGAGCACAACGCCGGCCGCCCGCCCGCCGAGCGGGTCGGCTTCCACGGGTTGGACGTCTACAGCCTCTGGGAGTCCCTGCAGGCGGTGCTGGACCACCTCCGGGAGCACGACCCCGAGCACGTGACGACGGCGCTGGCCGCCTTCCGGTGCTTCGAGCCCTACGCCGAGGACCCGCAGGCCTACGCCCGGGCCACCCGGCTGACCCCGACCAGCTGCGAGGACGAGGTGGTGGCCCTGCTCGGCGACCTCCGCGCCCGCACGGCCACCGACGGGCGCTGGGAGCGGGACGCCGCCTTCGACGCCGAGCAGAACGCCCGGGCCGCGGCCGGCGCCGAGGCCTACTACCGGGCGATGGTCCGCGGCGGGCCGACGTCCTGGAACGTGCGGGACGTCCACATGGCCGACACCCTGGACCGGCTGCTGGAGCACCACGGTCCCGGTTCCCGCGCGGTGGTGTGGGAGCACAACACCCACGTCGGGGACGCCCGGTACACCGACATGGCCGACGCCGGCATGGTCAACCTCGGGCAGCTCGCGCGCGAGCGCCACGGCGCGGACGACGTCGTCATCGTCGGCTTCGGCAGCCACCACGGCAGCGTGATCGCCGCGGACGAGTGGGGTGCACCGATGGAACGGATGCCGCTCCCACCCGCCCGGCCGGGGAGCGTCGAGGCGGTGCTGCACGACTCCCTGGCGGAGAACAGCGCCCTCGTCATCGCCCCGCCCGAGCTGCCCGGCTGGCTGGCCGAGGAGCGCGCCCACCGGGCGGTCGGCGTGGTCTACCACCCCGGTGCCGAGCGCTGGGGCAACTACGTGCCGTCGGTGCTGGGCCGCCGGTACGACGCCTTCTGCTGGTTCGACGAGTCCCGGGCGCTGACCCCGCTGCACGACGTCCGCGCCACGGGCGGCGAGCAGGAGACCGGCGAGCAGGAGACGTGGCCCGATGCCGTCTGACCGCCGCACCGTGCAGCTGGACGCCGAGGGGGTGTCGCTGACCGGGGACCTGGTCGTCCCGGCCGCTGCCCAGGGGATGGTGCTGTTCGCGCACGGCAGCGGCAGCAGCCGGCACAGCCCGCGCAACCGGCAGGTCGCCCGGGCGCTGGAGCAGGCCGGCTTCGGCACCCTGCTGCTCGACCTGCTCACCGAGGACGAGGAGCGGGTCGACGAACGCACCCGGGAGCACCGCTTCGACATCCCGCTGCTCGCCGCGCGGCTGACCGCCGCCGCCGACCGGCTCGGCGAGGGGGCGGACACCGCGCCCCTGCCGGTGGCCACCTTCGGCGCCAGCACCGGGGCAGCGGCGGCGCTGATCACCGCGGCCGACCGGTCCGACCGGGTCCGGGCGGTGGTCTCCCGCGGCGGGCGGCCAGACCTCGCCGGCGCCGCGCTCACCCGGGTCCGGGCGCCGACGTTGCTGCTGGTCGGCGGCGCCGACCACCAGGTGCTCGAGCTGAACCGGGACGCCGCCGCACAGCTGCCGGGCGAGCACGAGGTCAGCGTGGTCCCGGGCGCGACGCACCTGTTCCCGGAGCCCGGGGCCCTCGAGCAGGTGGTCGCGCGGTCGATCGCCTGGCTGCGGCGCTGGCTGCCGGGGACGGCGGACGGCGGCGTGGTTGGCGTGCCGGGCGACGGGTAGCGGGGCGGTGATCACGGTCCCCGGACCGCCATCGCCCGGACTGCCGCGGGACGCACGTGCAGCACGAGAGGAGAGCCCATGAGCGAGGTCGTCGTCGTCACCGGTGCCAGCGCCGGGATCGGCCGGGCCACTGCGGTGGCCTTCGCCCGCCGAGGCGACCGGGTCGCGTTGCTCGCCCGGGGCGAGAAGGGACTGGCGGCCACCGCCGAGGAGGTGCGCGCCGCCGGGGGGACCCCGCTGGTGGTCCGGGTCGACGTCGCCGACGCCGCTGCCGTCGATGCCGCCGCGGACCGGGTCGAGGCCGAGCTCGGGCCGATCGACGTCTGGTGCAACTGCGCCTTCTCCACCGTGTTCGCCCGGTTCGCCGACATCAGCCCCGAGGAGTACGAGCGGGCCACCGCCGTCACCTACCTGGGCTTCGTCAACGGCACCCGGTCGGCCCTGCAGCGGATGCGGTCCCGCGACCGCGGGGTGATCGTGCAGACCGGCTCGGCGTTGGGGTACCGCGGCATCCCGCTGCAGAGCGTCTACTGCGGCGCCAAGCACGCGATCAAGGGGTTCACCGAGTCCCTGCTCACCGAGCTGAAGGACGAGGGGAGCGGTGTGCACCTCACCATGGTCAACGCCCCCGGCGTGAACACCCCGCAGTTCGACTGGGTGCTGAACCGGCTGCCCAAGCGGCCGCAGCCGGTCGCGCCGATCTACGCACCGGAGGTGGTGGCCGGCGCGATGGTGCACGCGGCCGAGCACCCGCGGCGCCGGGCCTGGTACGTGGGGATCCCCACGGCGTACACCGTCCTCGGGGAGAAGGTCTGGCCGCAGTTCATGGACTGGTACCTCGCCCGCACCGGGGTGCAGGGGCAGCTGACCGACCGGGACACCCGGCCCGACGACCCGGTCAACCTGTGGGAGCCCGCCGACGGACCCGACGGCCAGGACTTCGGCGCGCGGAGCCGGTTCGGCGACCAGGCCTGGACCCGGGACCCGCAGGTCTGGGCCAGCCGGCACCACGGGCTGGTCGCGGGGCTCGGCGCCGCCGCGCTGGCCGGGGCCGTGACCCTGCGGCGCCGGCGGTGAACCGGAGCGTGCACCGGAGGAGGACCCGTCGCCGGGTGCTGCCGCTGCTGGTGTCCACCGTGTGCGTCGGCTGGGGAGCCGCACAGCTCCTCCGGCCGGCGGAGGTCACCCGCGCCGTCTGCGCCGGCCGGCGGGAACCGCCGACCTGGGTGGTGCAGGTTCTGGGCGCCCGGCTGGTGGGCCAGTACGTCGCGGTGCTCGTCCGGCCCACCCGCGGGGTGGTGCTCACCGGCGTCGCCGTGGACGTCCTGCACGCGCTCAGCATGGTGCCGGTCGCGGTGTGGTGGCCGGCGTACCGGCGACCGGCGGTGGTCAGCGGCGGGACGTCGGCTGCCGCTGCCGTCCTGGCCGCGGCCGCCGCTGCTCGGGCCGACCGGTGAGCGGATGCGTCCGACGACCGCAGTCCGTCCGCTGATCGCCGGCGGCGGGGCCCGCGCACCCCGGGACGGGTCCGCACCGTGCAGCTGACCGACGCCGTCGTCCTGGTGACCGGGGCGAGCGGCGGGATCGGCGCCGCCACCGCCGAGCTGCTGGCGGCGCGGGGCGCCCGGGTGGTCTGCGCCGGGCGGGACGAGACCGCGCTGACCGCGGTCGCCGCCCGGTTCGGCGGCAGCGTGCTGACCGCGGACCTCCGTGCGCCGGGTGCCGCCGCCGCGCTGGTCGAGGAGGTGCTGACCCGGTACGGCCGGCTGGACGCCGTGGTCGCCAACGCCGGCACCGGGCACGCCGGCGCGGTGGCGGCGATGACCGTGGAGCAGGTGACGTCGCTGGTCGACCTGAACGTCCGGTCGACCCTGCTGCTCGGGCGCGCCGCCGCAGCCGCCTTCACCACCCAGCCGCCGGCCGACCGGGCGATCTGCTTCGTCACCTCGATCGCGGGGGCCGTCGGGGTGCCGGGGGAGAGCGTCTACTCCGCCACGAAGGCCGCCGTCGAGGCGTTCGCGCTGCTGCTCGGGGAGGAGCTGCGCGACCGGCGGGTGCACGTGGGCACGGTGCTGCCCGGCGTCGTGGACACCGCCTTCTTCGACCGCCGCGGCGCCCCCTACGACCGGCGGGTGCCCCGGCCGGTGCCGCCGTCCCGGGTGGCCCGCGCGGTCCTCGACGTGCTCACCGGGCGGCGCCGGCGCGTCGTCGTGCCGCGCTGGCTCGCCCTCCCCGCCTGGCTGGCGGGCGCCGTCCCCGGCCCCTACCGCGCCCTGGCCCGCCGCTTCGGCTGACGGCCCACCTGCGCCGGGCCGAGCGCGGTCAGCACGCGGTGCACCACCCCGTCGACGTCCAAGCCGGCCGTGGCCAGCAGCTCCGCGCGGTCGCCGTGGTCCAGGAACCGCTGGCCCAGACCGAGGGTCTGCGCCGGGGTGGTCACGCCGGCGGCCCGCAGTTCTCGGCAGAACGCGTCGCCGTAGCCGCCGGCCACGCCGTTGTCCTCCAGCGTGACCACCAGCCGGTGGGTGCCGGCGGCGGCCACCAGCGCCGGGTCGACCGGCAGCAGCCAGCGCGGGTCGACGACGGTCGCCGGCACCCCCGCGGTCGCCAGTCGCTCGGCGGCGGCCACCGCGGTGGCTGCCAGCGGCCCGGTCCCGACCAGCAGCACCCGGGACGGCGCCCCGGCCGGGCGGTACAGCACGTCGGCGGTGCCCAGCCGGGCCAGCGCCGGGAGCTGCGGGCCGACCGTGCCCTTCGGGAAGCGCAGCGCCGTGGGCCCGTCGGCGTCGGCCACCGCCTCGGCGAGCAGCTCGGCCAGCGTGCCGGCGTCCCGCGGCGCCGCCACCCGCATGCCCGGCACCATGCCCAGCAGCGACAGGTCCCACATGCCGTTGTGGCTCGCGCCGTCGCTCCCGGTGACCCCGGCCCGGTCGAGCACCAGGGTGACCGGCAGCCGGTGCAGGGCCACGTCCATCAGCAGCTGGTCGAAGGCCCGGTTGAGGAAGGTGGCGTAGACGGCGACCACCGGGTGCAGCCCGGCCATCGCCATGCCGGCCGCGGAGGTCAGCGCGTGCTGTTCGGCGATGCCGACGTCGCGCACCCGGTGCGGGTCGGTGCCGGCCAGCGGGGTCAGCCCGGTGGGGTCCAGCATCGCCGCGGTCAGCGCGACCACCTCGGGCCGGGCGGCGGCGACCTGCTGCAGGGCGGCGGAGAAGACGTCGGTCCAGCTCGACCGCGGGGTGGCGGTGACCGACGCCGGGGCCTTCGCCGGGGCGACGGCGTGCATCCGGTCCGTCTCGTGCTGCTCGGCCGGCCGGTACCCGCGGCCCTTCTCGGTGACGCAGTGCACCACGGTCGGGGTGCGCCGGTCCCGTGCCTCGGTCAGCGCCGCCTCGACCGCGGCGACGTCGTGGCCGTCGACCGGCCCCAGGTAGCCCAGCCCCAGCTGCCCGAACACCGTGGCCCCGGTACTGGTGCCGGTGCCGGGGCGGTGGCGCAGCTCGCGCAGGTGCGCGCCCAGCCCGCCGACGGTGGGCGCGTAGGAGCGGCCGTTGTCGTTGAGCACCACGACGACCGGGCGGCCGGCTGCCGCACCCAGGTTGTTCAGCGCCTCCCAGCTGAGTCCGCCGGTCAGCGCACCGTCGCCGACGACCGCGACCACGTGCCGGTCGTGCTCGCCGCGCAGCGCCAGCCCGGCGGCGAGCCCGTCGGCGTAGGCCAGCGCGGTGGAGGCGTGCGAGTTCTCCACCAGGTCGTGCACGCTCTCCGCCCGGGACGGGTAGCCGGAGAGCCCACCGGTGCGGCGCAGGGTGTCGAACTCCGCGGCGCGGCCGGTGAGCAGCTTGTGCACGTAGGTCTGGTGCCCGGTGTCCCAGAACACCGCGTCCCGCGGGGAGTCGAACACCCGGTGCAGCGCCAGCGTCAGCTCCACCACGCCCAGGTTCGGCCCCAGGTGCCCGCCGGTGCGGCAGACCGAGTCGATGAGCACCGCCCGGATCTCCGCGGCCAGCGCGGCGAGCTCGGCCGGGCCGAGACCGCGCAGGTCCGCCGGGCCGGTGACGTCGGCCAGCCGGTGGACCGCCGGCGGGCCGGCGAAGGTCCCGGTCACAGCGTCGTCGCTGCGCGCAACGACTCCCTCAGCGAGCCCATCGTGGCGAAGACCGCCGAGGGCTCGTACCCGCAATGGGCCATGCAGTTGTCGCAGCGCGGGTCCTTGCCCCGGCCGTAGGCGTCCCAGTCGGTGGTCTCCAGCAGCTCCTGGTAGCTGCTCACGTAGCCGTCGCTCATCAGGTAGCACGGCTTCTGCCAGCCCTTGAGCGAGTAGGAGGGGATGGCCCACGCCGTGCAGGCGAGGTCGACCTTGCCCTCCAGGAAGTCCAGGAAGACCGGGGAGTGGTTGAGCCGCCACTTCTTCCGCCGGTCGTCGCCGAACGCCTTCCGGAACAGCTCCCGGGTCTGCTCGACGCCCAGCCAGTGCTCCTGGTCCGGGGCCTTCTCGTAGGCGAACCCGGGGGAGATCTGCATGTTGTCGATCCCGAGGTCGTCGTTGAGGTAGTCGAGGACCTCGATCACGTCCTGGGGGGTGTCGGTGTCGAAGAAGGTCGTGTTGGTCATGACCCGGAAGCCGGCCTGCTGGGCCTGCTCGATCGCCGCGACCGCCTCGTCGAAGACGCCGTCCTTGCACACCGACTCGTCGTGCCGCTCGCGCAGCCCGTCGATGTGCACCATCCAGGAGAAGTTCTTGTGCGGGGCGAACTTGTGCAGGTGCTTGGGCATCAGCACCGCATTGGTGCACAGGAAGACGATCTTGTTCAGGTCCAGCAGCTGCCGGACGATCTCGTCGATCTCCTTGTGCATCAGCGGCTCGCCGCCGGCGATGGAGACCATCGGGGCGCCGGACTCCACCACGGCGCCGACCGCGTCCTCGACCGACATCCGGCGCTTGAGCATGGAGGCCGGCTCCTGGATCTTCCCGCAGCCGGCGCAGGAGAGGTTGCAGGCGAACAGCGGCTCCAGCTCGACCAGCAGCGCGAACTTGTCCTTGCGCAGCAGCTTCTGCTTGAGCAGGTAGGAGCCCAGACGAGCGGTCTGGCGGAAGGGCATGGCCATGTCAGGAGACCTCCGGGGGGAGCGTGAACGTGACGTCCTCGTCGGTGACGTGCACGTCTTGCACGCGCACCGGACCGAGGCCGGACAGGCAGGTGACGAGTTCGTCGACCAGGTGGGGCGGGGCGGACGCCCCGGCGGACAGACCGATCCGCCCGGCGCCGGCCAGCCAGCGCAGGTCGACCTGGGCGGCGTCCTCGACCAGGTGGGCGGGGCAGCCGGCGCGGCGGGCCACCTCGACCAACCGGACCGAGTTGGAGGAGTTCGCCGAGCCGACCACCAGCACCAGGTCGGCCTGGGCGGCCAGCGCCCGGACGGCCTGCTGGCGGTTGGTGGTGGCGTAGCAGATGTCGTCCCGGCGCGGTGCCCGCAGCGCGGGGAAGCGGTCCCGCAGCACGGCGGCCACCGCCTCCGCCTCGTCGACGGCCAGCGTGGTCTGCACCGCGTAGCTGACCCGCTCGGGGTCGCGGACGGCGACGGTGCGGGCCTGGTCGACGTCGGCGACCACCACGACGTCGTCCGGCGCCTCGCCGACGGTGCCCTCGACCTCCTCGTGCTCGCGGTGGCCGATGAGCAGCACCGTCTCCCCGCGGCGGGCGGCCCGGCGCACCTCGGCGTGCACCTTGCTCACCAGCGGGCAGGTGGCGTCGACCACGGCCAGGCCGCGGTCGGCGGCCGCGGCGTGCACCGCCGGGGCCACCCCGTGCGCGGCGAGCACCAGGGGCGACCCGACCGGGACGTCGTCGACCTCCTCGACGAACACCGCGCCGCGCTGCTCCAGGCTGCGGACGACGTGGGCGTTGTGCACGATCTGCCGGCGCACGTACACCGGGCCCTGGTGCCGCTGCAGCTCCCGCTCCACGGTGTCGATGGCCCGGGTGACCCCGGCGCAGAACGAGCGCGGGCTGGCCAGCAGCACCTCCCGCGGGCCCAGCGCGGCGAGCCACTCGGCCATCGCCGGGGCGGCCGCCCGGAGGGCGCGCAGCGCCGTCAGCCCACGGCCCGGCGTGCCGGGGTGCAGCAGCGGAGCGGTGGGGGTGTCCACGACCGCGCGGACGGCGGCGAACGGTGCACCTCCGGCAGCCGACGCCAGCGGCAGGGTCTCCGTGTCCACCGCCAGCGCGCCGGTGGCGGCCAGTGCGGTGCGCGCTGCGCCGGTGACCACCGAGGGGCTGGTGGCGAGCGTGCCGACGTGCACCGGGAGCCCCCGGCGGGTCAGCGCGCCGGCCAGCAACGGGGCGGCGGGGGAGCAGACCGTCGTCGTCCCGTCGGTGACCTGGTCGGCGACCACCAGGTCACCGGGGCGCAGGTCGGGGGAGAGCGCGCCGGCGACGCCGGCGACCAGCACCGGCCCGGCCGCGCGGTCCCGGGCCCAGGCCGACGACCGCGCCCCGCGGCCGGTGCGCACCACCGGGGTGCCGGGCAGCGCGGGGGCGACCGCGGCGTGCTCGGTGCGCAGCGGGGTGGCGACCACCGGGGCCACCGCGTGGTCGGCCGCCCCGTTCACCGGGATGCCTCCAGGTGGCGGCCCAGCGCCGAGATCGGGAAGACCAGCCGGTAGAGGTGGTAGTTGATGTAGAAGAAGCCGGGGAACCCGACCCCGGTGAACTGCGGCTCGTCCCAGGTGCCGTCCGGGCGCTGGTGGTCCACCAGCCAGCGCACCCCCCGCTCGACGACCGGGCCGGTCTCGCCGGCGGCCAGCAGCGCCAGCAGCGCCCAGGCGGTCTGCGAGGCGGTCGGCTCGCCCCGGCCCACCCAGGCCGGGTCGGTGTAGGAGCGCAGGTCCTCGCCCCAGCCGCCGTCGGCCTGCTGGTGGGCGGCCAGCCAGGCCACCGCCCGGCGGACGACCGGTGCCTGGGCCGGGGTGCCGGTGGCGATCAGCGCCGGGACGACGGCACCGGTGCCGTAGAGGTGGTTGGCGCCCCAGCGGCCGTACCAGGAGCCGTCGGCCTCCTGGTGGTCCAGCAGCCACTGCACCCCGCGGCGGCATTCGGTCGACCCGGCCCGGCCCTCCGCGGCGAGCATCTCCACCACGTGCGCGGTCACGTCGGCCGACGGCGGGTCGGTGAGGTTGCCGAAGTCGCAGAACGGCAGCCGGGCGGGCATCGAGCCGGTGTTGTCGGCGTCGAAGGCGCCCCAGCCGCCGTCCCGGCTCTGCATGCCCAGCGTCCACGCCACGCCCCGGTCCAGCGCGGCGCGCAGCCGGCCGGGGTCGGGGACGGCGGCCCGGCGAAGCGCGAGCACCACCTCCGCGGTGTCGTCGGTGTCGGGGTAGACGTCGTTGGCGAACTCGAACGCCCAGCCGCCCGGGGCCAGGTCCGGACGGCGCACGGCCCAGTCACCGCGCACCCGCACCTCCTCACCGAGCAGCCACTCCGCGGCCCGCAGCACCGCGGGGTCGTCGGCCGGCGTCCCGGCGTCCCGGAGTGCGGTCACCGCCAGCCCGGTGTCCCACACCGGTGACTGGCACGCCTCCAGCCGGCGGACGACGCCGTCAGGGGTCTCCTCCCGCACGACGAAGCCCTCCAGCCCGGCCAGGCCGGCGCGCATCGCCGGGTGGTCCAGGGCGTAGCCCTGCACGTGCAGGGCCAGCAGCGAGTACACCCACGGTGGCTGGATGCCGCCCCAGCCGCCGTCGGCCTCCTGGCGGGCCAGCACCCACTCGACCGCCTTGGCGATCGCGGTCCGCCGCAGCCAGCCCACCGGGTGCCGGCCGTAGGCGGCCAGCACGCGGTCCAGCCGCTGGAACGCCCCGGCCCAGGTCCACGGCCGGTCGAAGGGCGCCGGCTTCGCACCGCTGCGCAGCGCGTCGACGCCGAACGGCACCGGGTGCACCGGCCGGGCACTGCCCACGACGGTCAGGGGCACCACCGTGCCCCGCGCCCAGCAGCCCCAGTCGTAGACGTTCAGCGGCACCGACGGCGGCAGCAGCACCAGCTCCGGCGGCATCACCGGCAGCTCGTCCCAGGACCAGAGCCCGACCAGCGCCAGCCAGATGCGGGTGAACACCCGGCTGCGCTCCACCCCGCCCAGCGCGGTGACCACCTCGGCCGCCCGGGCCATGTGCGGGTCGGTCGCAGCGTCACCGGCCAGCCGCAGCGCGACCCAGGCCTCCACCGTGGTGGACAGGTCGGCCGGGCCCCCGGCGAAGGTCGCCCAGCTGCCGTCGGCGCGCTGCTGGGAGCGGATCCAGCGGGCCGCCTCCGTGGTCTCCTGCGCGGTGCGGATGCCGAGGAACTCCCGCATCAGCAGGTCCTCGGCGTCCATGGTCACGTTGGTCTGCAGCTCGCCCTTCCACCACCCGTCGGGGTGCTGGAGGCCGCGCAGATGTGCCACGGCGCGGTCCAGTGCGGTGGCCGGGTCGCCGACGGCGGGGTCGCTCGGGCGTGCGGTGGTGGCGGTCATTCAGCACTCCCTCCGGGTGAGCCAGCGGCCCAGTTCCAGCAGTTCGCCGTGCGGGGCCGGGGGCAGCGGCAGGCCGTCGAGCTCCGCGGCCGCCCGGTCCAGGTGCTCCTCGGCGGTGGCCTCCGCCCAGGCCCGGGCGCCGGTGGCCGCCACCAGGTCGGCGGCCCGGTGCAGGTCCGGCTCGGTGTCACCGGCCGGGTCGGTGGCGTACCACCGGCCCAGCTCGGCGGCGGCCGGGCCGTCGGCGGCCAGCGCACGGGTGACCGGCAGCGACTTCTTCCGCGCCCGCAGGTCGGCCAGCACCGGCTTGCCGGTGGTGGCCGGGTCACCCCAGATGCCGAGCAGGTCGTCGACCAGCTGGAACGCCGTGCCCAGGTGCCGCCCATGGGCGTCCAGCGCGGCGACCAGCTCCGACGGGGCACCGGCGAGCACCGCGCCGATGGCGCAGCTGGCGCCCAGCAGGGACCCGGTCTTCCCGGTGACCATGCCGAAGCACTCGTCCAGGGTGATCGAGGACCGCCGCTCGAAGGCCAGGTCGGCGACCTGGCCGCGGATCAGCTCGGCCGTGGCCGCGGTCAGGCAGCGGGCGGCGGCCGCGGCGTGCGGCGACCCACTGTCCAGCACGACCTCCTGGGCCAGCCCCTGCAGCGCGTCGCCGGTGAGGATCGCGCACGGCACGCCCCACAGCGACCAGACCGTGCGCCGGTGCCGCCGCTCGTGGTCGTGGTCCATCACGTCGTCGTGCAGCAGGGAGAAGTTGTGCACCAGCTCGACCGCAACGGCTCCGGGCAGCCCGACGCTGCAGTCGGCCCCGGCCAGCTCGGCGGAGAGGACGGCGAGCGCCGGGCGCACCGCCTTGCCGCCACCGGTGGCCCGCGGGGTGCCGTCCGCCTCGGTCCAGCCCAGGTGGTACGAGGCAACCTCCCGGGTGTCCGGGTCCAGCCGGTCGACCGCGGTGCGCAGCTGCGGCTGCACCTGCGACCGGCAGCGCCCCAGGGTCTCCGGGGACAGGACGGCGGTCATGCCGCACCCACCACGTCGGCCCGGTCCTGCTGCGCACCGGCGCGCTCGTCGAGCACGCGGGCTGCTGTCTCACCGCTGCGCACGGCACCCTCCATCGTCGATGGCCACCCGGTGGCCGTCCAGGCGCCGGCCAGCACCAACCCGGGTCGCGTGGTCGCCGCCGCCGGACGGCGGTCGGCCTGGCCCGGGGCGGGGTCGACGGTCGCCGCCGGTTCCCGGGTGACGAAGCCGTCCAGCACCCGCGCCGACCGGGCGGCCGGGAGCAGGTCGGCCAGCGCGGCCTGCATCTGCGCGGTCAGGGCAGCGGCCCGGGTCCGGACCGTCTCCTGCGCCGCGGACAGCGAGACGACCAGGTACTGGCCCGAGCGCACCCCGGCCGAGGCGGTGCGGTCGAAGACCCACTGCACGGGACTGCCCACCGCGGCCAGGAACGGCACGTCGAGCACCGGCCGGTCGTAGTGCAGGTGGACGTTCACGATCGGCACCGCCCCCAGCCGTCCGGCCCACCCCGGGGACAGCGGCACCGCCCCGGCGGGCAGGAGGTCCTCCACCACCGCGGGCGGCGCGGCCAGCACCACGGCGTCGACCTCGTGCTCGGTCCCGCCGCGCTCGGTGACCACCCAGCCGTCCCCGGCGGCACGCAGGGCCTGCACCCGGGCGCCGGTGCGCACCTGGCAGCCGGCCTCCTCCAGCGCCCGCCGGGCCGCGGTGCCGTGCAGCTCGCCCAGCGGCGCCTCCGCCCAGCCGATGTCCGCGCCGGCCGGGTCCTCCAGCAGCGCCGTCCGGAAGACCGTCGCGGCCAGCGCCAGGGAGGCCCCGGTCGCCGGGGCGTTGAGCGCCGCCACCCCGATCAGGTCCCACAGGGCCGCGACCGTGCGGTCGTTCTGCCCGTGGGCGGTGAGCCAGTCGGCGAAGGTCCCCGCGTCGAGGTCGGGGTCCGCGGGGTCCAGCTGCCGCAGGGCCAGGCCTGCCCGGGCGGCCCGCACCCGGTCGGCGGGGGAGAGCAGCCGGTGGCCGGCGAGCATCCGGCCCAGGGCCAGCGGTGCGGGGCCGGCCGTCCGGCGCAGCGTGGCCCGCACCGGCCGGCCCGACGGCGCGGGGCGCAGCACGGGGATGGACATCCGGTCCTGCAGGACCACCTGGTCGGCCACGCCCAACCGGTCCAGCAGCGCCCGGTAGGAGGTGCAGCAGCGCAGGAACACGTGCTGGCCGGAGTCGACCGGCCGGTCGCCGCGGGAGAACGAGCCGGCCAGCCCGCCCAGCCGCGGCCGGCTCTCCAGCAGGGTCACCCGATCGCCGCGGTCGGCCCGGGCGAGGGCGGCCGCGGTGCCGGCCAGGCCACCACCGACCACCGCCGTCCGGCGGCCGCTCATGTCCGTCCCACCAGCGCTCGGCCGGCGACCAGCGCCTTCTCGCGGCCGGACAGCGCCAGCCGCCGGTCGAACACCGACTCCGGCTGCGCGGCGATCCGCTCGGTGAGCCGCCGGTAGATGCCGGACATGGCCAGGCAGCAGGCGGCGCTGCGCCGGTCCAGCAGGGGGACCAGCCGCAGCCCGTCGTCGTACCAGGTGGTCGCCCGCCGGCACGCCGACCGGATGAGCGCCGAGAGCGCACCGTCGTCGTCGACCAGCTCGCCGGACTCGTCCAGGCGGAGGTCGACCCCGAACCGGTCCAGGTCCTCCTGCGGCAGGTACACCCGCCCGTTCAGCAGGTCCTCGCGGACGTCCCGCAGCACGTTGGTCTGCTGCAGCCCGATGCCCAACTGGTCGGCGTAGCCGGGGGCCCGCGGGTCGGGCCGGCTGCCGAAGACGCCCAGGCACAGCCGCCCGACCGAGCCGGCCACGCACCGGCAGTAGCCGACCAGGTCGGTGAAGGTCGCGTACCGCAGCCCGGCGGTGTCCATCGCGACGTCCTTCTCCACCCCGTCGACCAGCTCCCCGAAGGCGTCCAACGGGATGGGGTAGCGCCGGGCGGCGTCCGACAGCGCGAGCAGCACCGGGTCGGCGAGGTCCCGGCCCGCGGTCAGCTGGTCCACCGCGGCGCGCACGGCCGCCAGCCGGGCGGCCTTCTCCGCCGCCGGCAGGTCGCCGTCGCCGATGTCGTCGATCCGCCGGGCGAGGGCGTAGACCGCGCAGAGCACCGCCCGCTTGTCCGGCGGCAGCAGCCGGATGCCGTAGTGGAAGTTGCGGGCCTGGTCCCGGGTGATCTCCTCGCAGGCGGTGTAGGCCTCGGTCAGCGTCGGGTTCACCGTCGGGTTCATCGCCGGCCCCCGGCCAGGGCACGCACCAGGTGCGCCAGCACGTCCCGGCGCCGGGTCCGGGCCGGCTGCCCCAGTACATCGCCGCGCACCCGCCGGACGGCGTCCACCGCAGCCCGGCCACCGGCCAGGTAGCCGGCGACGGCCGGCCGGGCCCAGCCGTGCAGCGACGCGACCAGGGGGCCGCCGGCGTCCAGCAGGTCGTCGACCCGGTCGGCCTCGTGCAGCACCAACCGGCGCAACGCAGGTGAGGCGGTCGCGGCGTCGAGGTCGTCCTCGGGCACGCCGAAGGCGGTCAGGTCCTCCGTCGGCAGGTAGACCCGGCCGGCCCGCCGGTCCTCGCCCACGTCCTGCAGGTGCTCCACGACCTGCAGACCCGCGCAGACCCGGTCGGAGAGCTGCTGGCGCGCCGGGTCCGCGGCGTCGAACAGGTGCAGGACCAGGGTGCCGATGGGTGCCGCGGACAGCTCGCAGTAGTCCAGCAGGTCCGCGAAGCTCGCGTACCGGTTCACCTGCTGGTCCTGCAGGTTGGCCTGGACGAGCTGCTGGAACGGCTCCGGCGGGAGCTCCCGCCGGCGGACCACCGGGACCAGCCGGCCCAGCACCGCGCGGTCCGGCGTCCCCGTGGTCCAGACCGTCGCCAGGTCGTCGGCGAAGTCCCGCAGCGCTGTCGTGCGGCCGTCCGCGGTGGTCACCGGCAGCTCGTCGCCGAGGTCGTCGATCGTGCGGACGACGTCGTAGACCGCCTGCAGGTCCTGCCGCAGCGTGGCCGGCAGCAACCGCAGCGCCACCGGGAAGTTCTCGGCGCGTTCGAGGTCGCGCAGGTCCCCGCGGACGGTCCCGGACGGGGCGACCGCGGGGAACCGGGTCCCAGGGGATGACATGGGACCGAGGATCCGTCCGGATCCGGTCCGGTGTCTGCTCACCCGGAGGCGGAATCGGCGCGGACGAGTTGTCGCCAGGTGACAAGACCGGTGTACTGGACCCAGGTCGGAGCCAACGATCCAGCTGCCACTCCACGGAGCAGGATGACCCCCTTCATGGCCGAGTCGCCGCTGGTGCGGCTCCTGCCCGCGCTCCTCGCCGGGGTCCCCGACATGCTGGCCGGGGTCACCCGTGCGCTGGCCGAGGTCGACCAGGGCTACGCCGACTTCTTGGCGCGCGGCCGCGCCGAGGCCGTTCCCTCGGCGGAGCTGGCGATCCGCCGGCTGGTCTGGGGGGCCGAGCAGGCGTCGCGCCCCGACCGCTCCGGGGCAGCCGCGCCGCCGCCCGACGGCCGCCGGGCGGAGGGGCCGCCAGGGGACGAGGAGATCTGGTCGCTGTTCGGTGAGCTCGGGCGGGAACAGCGGCGCTGCGACCTGCCGGTCGGCGACCTGCTGTCGGCCTACCAGGCCGGGGGACGTGCGGCGTGGCGGCACATCGCCGCCACCGCGGTGGCCGGCCGGCTGCCGGCCGCCGCCCTCGCTGCGCTCGCGGAGGAGCTGTTCTCCCTCGTCGACCACCTGGGGGCGGTGACCATCGCCGGCTACGTCGCCGAGCAGGTGGGCGCGGCGGACCTGCGCGAGGAACTGCGTGACGCGCTGGCCGAGCGCCTGCTGTCCGACCGTGCGGACGGCGGGGCGGTCGAGGTGGCGGCCCGTCGGGCGAACTGGCCGCTGCCCGCCGGAGCGGCCGTGGTGTTCGTCCAGCCGGACGACCACGCCGGGCGGCAGTCGCTCGCCCGGCTGGGCAGCGACTGTCTCCAGCTCCGGCGCACCCCGCTGCCCGGTGCGATCGTCCCGGACCTCGCCGCCCCCGGACGGCGGAAGAGGCTGGAGGCAGCACTGCGCGGGTGCACCGCGCTGGTCGGGCCGGTCGTGGAGCTGCGCCGGCTGCCGGAGAGCGCCCGGCTCGCCGAGGCCGCCGTCCGGACGCTGCCGCCCCGGCGGCCGGAGGACGGCCCGGTCTTCGTGGACGAGCACCTGGACACGTTGATCGTCCACCGCGACCCCGAGCTCCTCGAGGCGCTGCGGCAGCAGGTCCTGCGCCCGCTGGCCGAGGCTGCACCGGCGAGCCAGGAGGCGTTGCGGCAGACGCTGCGTTCCTGGCTGACCCACATGGGCAACCGGCGGGCGGTCGCCGACGAGCTCGGCATCCACCCGCAGACGGTGCGGTACCGGCTGGGACGGCTGCAGGAGCTGTTCGGTCCGGCCCTGGAGGACCCGGCCGGCCGCTTGCAGATGCTGCTGGCGCTGGCCTGGGAGCCGACGTGCCCGGACACCCCCCGGCGGTCGGCGCCGCCGGCCGGGACGGCCCGCCGGACCGCTGCGGCGCGCAGGACACGGCCGTCGGCGGCCGGTGACCCCCCGGTCGTCCCGGTGCTGCGCAGCGGGCGGACGGGGCCCGACGCAGGCCCGGTCGCCGCACCGGCGCCCCCGCGCCGGGCCGGCTCCGCCCGGTGACCGGAGGGTCTCGTCACCGGCGGAGGAGCGGGCCGGGCAGCACGGACACCGGCACCCCGCGGGGTCGCGCCTGACGCGCTGCCGGCTCAGCCGCTCCGGCGCTCGGAGGCCACCGCACGGCGCTGGGTGTCCGCTCGCTCGCGGAGCGTCGCGGCCTCGGCGGCGAGCCGCCGGTCCCGGGCCCGGGCCTCCTCCTCGTAGCGCTCCAGGGTGGCCGCCAGGTCGTCGCGGACCTCCCGCCGCGCCGGCGTGGTCGAGCCACTGCGCCCGCCGTCGCCGGCCGGCCGCTCGGGCATCGGCGTGCCGGCCTGCTCGGCCGCCTGCTCTGCGGACTCCACGGCGGCCCGCCCCCCGGCGTCGGCCAGCTGCTCCAGTGCTGCGTCCAGCCGGGGGACCAGTTCGTCGAGGCGCCGCAGCCGGCGGTCGACGGCCGCCGCTCCCGGCGGCCGGGTCCGGGTGCGGCACTCCTCCAGCCAGGACACCTCGTCGGTCAGGTCGTGCAGCAGCTCCTCGACCTCCCGTTCGGTCTCCGCGACCTCCTCATCCGCCGCCTTCCGGGCGATCACCTCGGCCTGCCCGGTGACCAGCGGCGAGGTGGCCAACAGGTAGATGCCCACCGTCATCACGGCCAGGGCGATCAGGAAACCGGTGAGCGGGAGCACCCCTACGGCCAGCGCGGTACCCAGCACGACGACGCTGATCCCGATCGCGGCCAGCGGCTCCGTGGCGGCCAGCGCCGGGTAGGACGCGGCCAGCGGGGCCATCTCGTAGGCGCTCTGTGCCAGCAGGGTGCCGCCGACGGCGGTGACCGCGACGGCGTAGGTGGTCCAGGAGCCCAGCAGCCCGCTGATGCCGTCGTCCAGGAAGTGGCTCACGGCCACGTGGGTGAACGCCGACTGCAGCGCGAACAGCATGCCCGCACCGGCCCCGAGCATCGGCGCCTCCCGGGCGGGGGCGAGCTTGCGGGCGATCACCACCAGCCCGCCCACCACCGATCCGATCACCGCGAGCACGACCAGCCACTGCCAGACCGGCGGCTCGACGTCCGCCCCCTCCTGCGGGCGCGCGATGACCAGGAAGCCGGCCAGGCCACCGGCGGTGGCCAGCATGCCGAGCCAGTCGCGCAGCGTGAAGCGCTGCCGGGCCCAGACCGCCGAGATGGGGAGGGCGAACAGCAGCCGGGCCACCAGCAGCGGTTGCACCAGTGCCACCGTGCCCATGCCCAGCGCCGCCCCGCTGAACAGGTTGCCGACGACGGCGGTGCCCACCCCGATCAGCCACGGTGGCTGGCGCACCAGCCACCACAGCAGGCTGAGCCGCAGCGTCTTGCCGGGCGGGGCGGTGAACGCGACCCGTTGCTGCACCACCGATCCGATGCCGAACAGGAGGGCGGCGCCGAGTGCCAGCAGGTAGACGGTCACGGCGAGCGGGGTACCCCGCTCGGCGGCGGGGTAAGGCACCGCAGGCATGTTCCGGCGGGCCTTGTGTGGTTGTCCCGGTCGGTGTCCGTTCCCGTTCCAGGAGGCCTCGTGGTCATCGCCGTCATCGCCGCCATCGCGGCCGGGGCCTGCTTCGCGGCCGCCGGGGTCCTGCAGCAGCGCGCGGCCAGCAGGCTGGACTCCGACGAGTCGCTGTCTCCCGGGCTGCTCCGCGACCTGGCCCGGCAGCGGCTGTGGGTGATCGGGATCAGCCTGGCGGTGCTGTCCTACGGTTTCCAGGGCCTCGCGCTGGCCAACGGGCCGCTGTCGCTCGTCCAGCCGTTGATCGTCATGGAGGTCGTCTTCGCGCTGCCGGTCGCCGCCCGGCTGCACGGCATGCGGATGCAGGCCCGGGACTGGCTGGGTGCACTCATGGTCACCGCCGGGCTCGCCGTGGGGCTCGCCGCTGCGTCACCCTCGGCGGGCACGACCGAGGCACCGCTCGGCGACTGGCTGTTCCTGCTGCTCGCGGTGGGCGTCCTCGTCGTCGCAGCGCTGGTCTTCGGCCGGCGGCGGAAGGGGCCGTTGCGGGCCACGATGTTCGCGCTGGCCGGGGCGTCGGTGATGGGCACCCAGTCCGCGCTGTTCGACGCCACCATCGACCGGTTCAGCGACGGCTTCGCCGCGGTCTTCACCGCCTGGCAGACCTACCTGCTGGTGGTCGCCAGCATCGGCGGGTTGCTGCTCATCCAGAGCGCGTTCAACAGCGGACCGCTGGCGGCGAGCATGCCGGTGATCGACGCCGTCGAGCCGGCCGTGGCCGTGACCATCGGCGTGCTCCTCTTCGGCGAGTCACTGGCCCCCGGGCTGGGCCGGCACCTGCTGGCCGCGGCCGGTGCCGCGGTCGCGCTCGCCGGGATCGTCCTGCTCGACACCTCACCGCTGACCAAGCGACTGCACCAGTCGGAGGAGGACGGCGAAGAGGACGGCGAGGAGGACGGGGAGGAGGACGGGGACGGCGCCGGCCGGGGTGAGGGCGAGACCGGCGGCGAGCGGGCCCCCACCGCGGTGGCCAGCGTGATCCGGCCGTCCCCGATCGCGGACGTGACCACTGCGGGGTCCGGTGCCACCCGGCCCCGCCAGCTGCGGGCACCGTCGCGGCGCGGGTGGGTCAGGCGCTGAGCCGGGGAGCGGTCGAACTGGCGGCCGCCGCGGCACGCCACACCGGCAGGAGGTCCTCGCGGACGACGTCGGACCACCGCGGCACGGTGCGCTCGACGGTCCGCCGGGCGGCCTCGCCGATCCGGGCACGGCGCGCGCCGTCGGTCAGCAGCGGGCGCAGCGCGGCCGCCCAGGCGTCCGCGTCGTCCCTGTCGACCAGCACGCCGTCCTCCCCGGGCGCGGTCAGCCACTGGGCGGTGCGCTCCCCGGCGGGCAGCACCACCGGCAGCCCGGCGGCCATCGCCTCGAGGACCACGTTGCCGGCGGTCTCGCTGCGGGAGGGGAAGGCGAACACGTCGCAGCCGGCGTAGACCCGGGCCAGCTCGGCCTGGGGCAGGTGCCCCAGGTGCGTCACCGCGGGGCCCAGCAGCCGGCGGACCGGGGCCACCGCCGCTCCGTCGCCGGCGAGCACCAGCTGCACGGGGACACCGGCGCGGTGCAGCCGGTGCACCGCCTCGGCCAGCAGCGGTGCGCCCTTGGAGACGTCGACCCGGCCGGCGAAGAGCACTCGCGGCCCGGTGGGGGACAGGCCGTACGCCTCACTGAGCCACTGCCGGTCGCCGTCCCCGCGGGAGAACAACCGGGTGTCCAGGCCGCGGCGCAGCCGGGACACCACGGTGCCCGGGGCCGCAGCGGTGAACTCCGCGGCGTCGTCCGGGCTGGAGGCCAGCACGTGGCTGCACGCGCGCAGCAGCCGGTCGCGCCGGCGGCGCGCGAGCCGGGCCACCACCGCCTCGGGCCCGAAGCGGTCCAGCTGGTCGCCCACCACCGCGGGCAGCCGCCGGACCACCTGGCGGGTGTACAGCGCGGCCAGCGCCGGGACGTCGGTGTGCACCGACCCCACCAGCGCGGGCCGGTACCGGTCCTGCAACCGCAGCGCGGTGGCGGTGAACGCGAAGGAATGGGTGGCGTGCCAGACCTGGTGCCCCGGCAGCCGCCGGGCCAGCCCGGGGTGGAACGGGGTCAGGTCGGAGCCGTCGACGCCACCGACCAGGCCCTGCACGGAGGAGCTGGTCAGCACCGGGCGCAGCGCGACGAACCGGACGTTGTCGGCGATCGGATCGGTGCCGGGCGGGGCGCCGAGCACGTACACCGTCAGGTCCACCCCCGGCATCCCCGCGACCGCACCGGCCAGCCGCTCCCAGCACTTCACGTGCCCCCCGGACGCCGGACCGCGGACCAGCTCGACCAGCACGGCGACCGAGAGCGGGGTGGCGGGGGGCACGGGGTGTTCCTATCCCGCCGACCGCCACCCGACCACCCGGGACGCATCCGTTGCCCGGCCCGGCGTGACGTGTTTCGATGGCCCGGTCCGGCGGTCCGTGCTGAGCAGAGGCAGTCATGCCGCCCGACAGCACAGGGAGCCCCCATGGGTGCCAACGCGCGCGTCGCACTGCTCAGCCTCGCCTCAGCCAGCCTGGTCGCCGTCATGATCGACTTCATGCTGAAAGAGCTCGGACGGTCGTCGGCCAAGTGACGCCGCACCCGGCGCGGGGGGAGCAGGTCGGCCCGCCGGCGACGGAGGCCGGGCCGGCTCCGGCTCCGGCGGTCCGCCCCGGTCCCGCGCGCCGGGTGCTGTGCGTCTTCCCCCGCTACGCGAGGTCCTTCGGCACCCTCGACCACGCCTTCGCGTTGGTCGGGGCCACGGCCTTCATGCCGCCCCAGGGGATCCTCACCGTCGCGGCGTACCTGCCGGCCGGCTGGTCGGTGCGCTTCGTCGACGAGAACGTGCGCCCGGTGACCGAGGAGGACCTGGCCTGGGCCGAGGTCGTGTTCCTCACCGGCATGCACGTGCAGCGGGCCCGGGTGGAGGAGCTGACCGACCGGGCCCACCACGCCGGTGCCCTCGTCGCGCTGGGCGGGCCGTCGGTCTCCGCCTGCCCGGAGCTCTACCCCGCTCCCGACCTGCTGCACGTCGGTGAGCTCGGTGACGCCACCGCGGCACTGGTCGCCCGGCTGACCGAGGACGTGGGCCGCCCCGCCGTCCAGGAGCTCTACCGGACCGACGTGCGGCTGGAGCTGGCGGACTGCCCGCCACCGGCCTACCACCTCATCGACCTGGGCGACTACCTGATCGCCAGCCTGCAGTTCTCCAGCGGGTGCCCGTTCCGCTGCGAGTTCTGCGACATCCCGGCGCTGTACGGCCGCCGGCCACGGATGAAGACGGTCGAGCAGGTCACCGCGGAGCTCGACGCGATGCTCGCCGTGGGCAACCCGGGCACGGTGTACTTCGTCGACGACAACTTCATCGCCGACCCGCACGCCGCCCTGTCGTTGCTGCACGGGCTGGTCGACTGGCAGCGCAGGCACGGCTACCCGCTGTCGTTCGCCTGCGAGGCGACGATGAACCTGGCCCAGCGCACCGACGTGCTGGAGCTGATGCGCGAGGCGTCCTTCGTCCAGGTGTTCCTGGGCGTGGAGTCACCGAGCGCCTCGGCGTTGCAGCTGATCAAGAAGCAGCAGAACCTGCGCCGGCCGGTGCTGGACGCGATCGGCACCATCAACGACCACGGGCTGGAGGTGGTCGCCGGCATCATCCTGGGCCTGGACACCGACGACGCGGCGAACGTGCCGGACCTGCTGGCCTTCGTCGCGGCGTCGCAGGTGCCGATGCTGACGATCAACCTGCTGCACGCGCTGCCCCGCACCGCGCTGTGGGACCGGCTGGTCGCCGAGGGACGGCTGCTCGACGACCCGGGCGACCGGGAGTCCAACGTCGCCTTCCTCCGGCCCTACGACGAGGTGGTGGCCGGCTGGCGGGACGTGGTGCTCGAGGTGTTCACCCCGGAGGCCCTGTACGCCCGGTTCGCCCACCAGTTGGAGCGCACCTACGCCAACCGGCGCCCACGGCCCCGGCGTCCGGTGACCCGGGCCGACCTGCGCCGCGGGGTGTCGGTGCTGGCCCGGATCGGCTGGCACGTCGGCGTCCGCAGCGACTACCGCCGGGCCTTCTGGCGGATGGCGCTGCCGTTGCTGCGGCAGGGCCGGGTGGAGAAGGTGGTCCACTTCGCCACGGTCACCCACCACCTGGTGACCTTCGCCCGTGAGGTGGCCGCGGGCACGGCGGACAAGTGCTTCTACAACCCGGCTGGTGCGCGTCCGCTCACCGGCGGTGTGCCGGTCACCTCCGGCTGAGGGCGCTCAGGTCTCCTCGGCCCCGCGGGTGCTCGCCTGGGCCCCGAGGGCGAGGGTCAGCTGCAGCACCGTCTGCGGGTCCTCGAGCCGGTCGCCGTACAGGTCGCGCAGCTGCCCCATCCGGTACCGCACGGTCTGCGGGTGCACGAACAGCTCAGCGGCGACCTGTTCGCGCCGCCCGTGGTGCAGCAGCCAGGAGCGCAGCGTCTCGGCCAGCTTCTCCCGGGTGGCGGGGGTCAGCCCGTCCAGCGGTGCCAGCGCCGCGGCCCGCAGGTCGGCCAGGGCGTCCTCGTCGGCCCGCAGCACCAGCTCCGGCAGCCGCTGCTCGGTGTCCAGCGGCGCCGGCCCGGTGGCGCGCAGGCCGAGCCGCAGGGCGCGCAGTGCGCGGGCGTAGGAGCCGGTGACCGAGGACCAGGGCCGCGCCGGGCCGACCACCGCCGTCCGCCCCTCGAGGGCGCGCAGCAGGGCGGGCCGGGCGCCCTCGCCGGCGTCGGGCACCAGCAGCACGCTGAGCTCCAGGGCCGGGTCCAGGCCAGGCGGGTCGTCGTCCAGCTGCAGGGTGCGGGAGTCCAGCAGCGCGACCGCGCCGCGCGCCCGCACCTCCGGCAGCAGCACGGCGGTGAGCGTCCGCGGCGGGAGCCAGCCGGCCCGCTCCGCGGCGGGAGTCAGGTCGTGCAACGGCCGCCCGGCCAGCAGCAGCGCGCCCAGCCGCTCGCGGTGGTGCCGGCGGACCCGGCCGGTGGTCTCCAGCTCGTCGGTGTGCCCGGCCACGCTGGCCGCCGACAGCTGGTCGATGTAGGCGAACACCAGCTCGGCGAAGCGGGCCAGCGACCCCACCGAGAGACCGGCGCCCACGGCGGTGTCGCTCATGTGCCGCCAGGACACCCGGGCGCCGACCCGGTAGGCGGCCAGCAGCGCGTCCATCGACCGTCCGCTGCGCGCCTCGCCCCGGCCCAGGGAGTACGCGCCCTCCAGCGCCGGGCCGATCGGCCGGCTCGCATCGGCGCCCCCCGCGGTGGTGGCCAGCTCCAGGAAGCCGCCCAGGGCGAGCTGGACGGCGTTGGAGATCGCCCGGCCCATCTCCCCGGAGAAGGCGTCGGCGTAGCTGGGCACCTCGACGACGATGCTGGCCACGGTCTGCTCGGCGACGGCGGGGAGCTGGGCCTGCATCGCCGCCACCACCGCCGGCGGGAAGATCACCTGATCGCTCGTCGTCCTCAGCTCCTCGTTGTTCGCAGGGAACAGAAGATACCGCCCGATTCACGTCAGAGGCACAGTTGTTCGCCCTCCGTGCGGGTAAAGATCAGTACATGACCGCCACCGTCCCGCGTCCGTCGCCGGCCCGTCCCGTGCTGACCACGCTGCGCGACCGGGTGCTCAAGGTGGCCGAGCTGGTCACCACGCCGCTGCTGCCCGCCGACTACCTGGACCTGGTCGACCCGCTGCGCTCCGGCGCCGCGCTGCGCGGCCGGATCGAGGCGGTGCACCACGAGACCCGGGACGCCGCCAGCATCGTCATCCGTCCGGGCCGCGACTGGCTGCCGCACACCCCGGGCCAGTACGTGCGGATCGGCATCGACATCGACGGCGTGCGGCTGTGGCGGGCCTACTCGATCACCTCGGTGCTCGGCCGGGCCGACGGTCGGTTCACCATCACGGTCAAGGCGATCCCGGACGGCAAGGTCAGCAACCACCTGGTGCACCGGGTCCAGCCCGGCACCGTCGTGCAGCTGGACCAGGCCACCGGTGACTTCGTGCTCCCGGCGCAGCAGCCGGACAAGGCACTGTTCGTCACCGCCGGTTCCGGCATCACGCCGGTGATGGGCATCCTGCGCAACCTGGGTGAGGACGCCGGGTGCGACGTCGTCCTGGTGCACTCCGCGCCCACCGTCGAGGACGTCATCTTCGGTGCCGAGCTGCGCGAGCTGGCAGCCGCCGGCCGGATCCGGCTGGTCGAGCACCACACCAAGGACGCCGGGTTCCTGGACGCCCCGGCCATCGCCGACCTGGTGCCCGACCTGACCGAGCGGGCCACCTGGGCCTGCGGCCCGGTCGGCCTGCTCGAGGCGCTGGAGGAGCACTGGGCCGACCAGGGCATCGCCGACCGGCTCTACACCGAGCGCTTCCGCCCCCGGGTGCTGGTCACCGGCGAGGGCGGCACCGTCACCTTCGCGAAGTCCGAGCGCACGCTCGAGGTCGACGGCGCGACCCCGATCCTGGACGCCGCCGAGGAGGCCGGGCTGCTCATGCCCAGCGGCTGCCGGATGGGGATCTGCTACGGCTGCGTGCTGCCGCTGCGCGAGGGCGCCGTCCGTGACCTGCGCAACGGGGAGCTGACCACCGCCGCCCCCGGTGACGGCGTCCTGATCCAGACCTGCGTCAGCGCCGCCGTTGACGCCTGCGACATCGACCACTGATCCAGAACCGCTGTCCCACCAGCTGAGGAGCTGCACATGACCGTCCTGCAGAAGAAGTCCGACAACCCGATCGCACACCTCTCCGAGGCCGACGTCGAGGCCATCGGCCGCGAGCTCGACGCCATCCGGCAGACCGTCGTGGACAGCCGTGGCGAGGACGACGCGGCCTACATCCGCCGGGTCATCGACGTGCAGCGCAAGATGGAGCTGGCCAGCCGGGCCGTGCTGCTGTTCTCCAAGTTCCCGCCGGCCTGGATCGTCGGCACCGCCGGGCTCTCGGTCGCCAAGATCCTGGAGAACATGGAGATCGGGCACAACATCCTGCACGGCCAGTGGGACTGGATGCGCGACCCGAAGATCCACTCCACGACGTGGGAGTGGGACATGGCCAGCCCGTCCGAGCAGTGGAAGCACTCGCACAACGTGCTGCACCACACCTACACGAACGTGATCGGCAAGGACAACGACCTCGGCTACGGCATCATGCGCGTCGACGAGGACCAGCGGTGGGTGCCGCTGTACCTGCTCCAGCCGGTGTGGAACTTCGTCAACGCCTGCTTCTTCGAGTACGGGATCGCCGCCTACGACCTGGAGCTGGGCAAGAACCTGGCCACCAAGGAGCGGCGTGCCGACCCGGGCTTCCGGGCCCGCGGCAAGCAGGTGCTGAAGAAGATCGGCAAGCAGATGACCAAGGACTACGTCGTCCACCCGGCGCTGTCGGGTCCGTCGTTCCTGCCCACCTTGGCGGCCAACTTCACCGCCAACGTGGTGCGCAACGTGTGGTCGCACTCGGTGATCATGTGCGGACACTTCCCGGAGGGCGTCGAGACCTTCGAGAAAAAGTCGATCGACGGGGAGACCCGCGGTGAGTGGTACCTGCGGCAGATGCTCGGCTCGGCCAACATCTCCGGCAGCAAGGCCATGCACATCATGACCGGGAACCTGTCCCACCAGGTCGAGCACCACCTGTTCCCGGACCTGCCGAGCAACCGGTACGCCGAGATCGCCCCGCAGATCCGCGACCTCTTCGCCCGCTACGGGCTGCGCTACCACTCCGCCTCGCTGCCGCGGCAGGTCGGGTCGGCCTGGCACAAGGTCATCCGGCTCTCGCTGCCCAACGGCTGGCTGGCCCAGACCACCCCGGCCAACGCCCCGGCCCAGGTCGTCAAGCTCTACAAGATGACCACCGGTGGCCCGAAGGTGCGCCGGGCGCTGCAGGCCGCTGCCTGACCCAGCACCACAGCACGACAGCACGCAGCACCACGGGACGACGAAGCCCGCCAGGCCGACGGCCTGGCGGGCTTCGTGCTGTCTCGGGCGGCTCAGCCCGCGGCGGGGTGCGGCTTGACGGCGAGCACCGGCCGGTCGGCGTCCAGCAGGATCCGCTGGGCGGTGCTGCCCATCAGCAGCTTGCCGACGGGGGAGCGGCGGCGCAGCCCGATCACGATCAGCGAGGCGTCGGCCTCCTCGGCGATGCGGAGCACCGAGTCGGCCAGGTCCCCGGTGTGCGGGGTCTGCCGCAGCTGCAGCGCGACGCCCTCGGCCTGGGCGCGGGCGGTCAGCGTCACGACCAGCTCCGGCGGCGCGACGTCGGCGCTGACCGGCGCACCGCCGCGGGGGCTGTTGAGCACCAGCAGGTCCTCGCCCCGGCGGCGGGCCTCGGCCAGGCCGGCTGCGAAGGCCGCCTCGCCCTCGGGGGTGGGGAGGAAACCGACGAGGACGGTCACACGAGCTCCTGGGGACGGGGGCGGCGGGCTGAGCTCGCCGTAGGACGGCGCTTGCCGGCCACACTGCCACGGGAGGCGGTGGCGAGCAGCGCACGGCATCCGTCTGATGCGACTCATCGATGCCGCACGGTGACTGATGAATCCATGCTGGATACCGTTCCGGCATGGCCTTCACGCTGGAGCAGCTACGTGGGTTCGTCGCGGTCGCCGACGAGCTGCACTTCGGCCGGGCTGCGACCAGGCTGGCGATGACGCAGCCACCGCTCAGTCGGCAGATCCAGAAGCTGGAGCGGGCCGTGGGTGCCCAGCTGCTCGAGCGGGACAACCGCCGGGTCGCGCTCACCGCCGCGGGGGAGGTCTTCCTCGGCGAGGCCCGCCGGCTGCTGAGCCTGGCCGACGGGGCCCCGGAGCTGGCCCGGCGCGTCTCCGCCGGCTCCAGCGGGCTGCTGCGGATCGGGTTCACCGCAGCCTCCGCCTACGGCCTGCTGGGTCAGCTGCTCAATGACCTGGCCCGGGAGCTCCCCGACGTGGACGTCGACCTCTCAGAGCTCGTCACCCGCGAGCAGGTGGCCGGGCTGCGCGCCGGGGAGCTCGATCTCGGCCTGGCCCGCCCGACCGTCGACCAGCAGGCCCTCGGCTCGCGGCTGCTCCACCGGGAGGCGCTGTGCGTCGCCGCGCCGCTGGGCTCCCCGCTGCTGGCGCTCGGCCGGCCGGTCGAGCCCGATGACCTGGCCGGTGAGCCGGTGGTCATGCACTCGCCGACCCGGGCGCGGTACTTCTACGACCTGGTGGTCGGGGCCGTACCGACCGCCTCGGAGAACACCGTGCACACCGTCGGCCAGGTGCTCACCATGCTCTGGCTGGTGGCCGCCGGCCGGGGGATCGCGTTCGTCCCCGAGTCCGCCGCCCGGCTGCCCATCGACGGCGTCGGGCTGGTCCGGCTCCGGACGCCGGTGCTCGAGCCGGTGGAGCTGCACCTGCTGTGGAGCCGGGACGCCACCAACCCGGCCCTGCGGAAGGCGCTGGAGGTGCTCGGGCGGGCGATGCCCTGAGGGCATCGCTCGATGCGGAACCGATCTTGGACAGGCATCGTCGGTCTCCCTAGCGTGGAGGTGCACCACCGCCCCGGTGCCGACCCGGACCGGAGCGCGGACCCGCCGGACCCAAGGACGCACCCTGTGACGCTGATGCCCCCGGACGCCCTCGCCGCCACGCTAAGGTCCGGCCTGCTCTCCTTCCCGGTCACCCACTTCGACGCCTACCTGCAGTTCGACGAGCCGCGCTACCGCGAGCACCTGGCCTGGCAGTCCAGCTTCGACGTCGCCGGCCTCTTCGCCGCCGGCGGCACCGGGGAGGGCTTCTCCCTCACCCCGGCCGAGATCGACCGGGTCGTCCGGGTCGCCGTCGACGAGGTGGCCGACCGGGTCCCGGTCGTCGCCCCGGCGACCGGTGGCACCGCGGTCTCCATCGAGCAGGCGCGCGCCGCCCAGGCCGCCGGCGCCTCCGGGCTGCTGCTCTTCCCGCCCTACCTCACCGAGGCCAGCCAGGCCGGGCTCGTCGAGCACGTCAGCGCCGTCTGCCGGTCCACCGACCTCGGGGTGATCGTCTACAGCCGGGCCAACGCCGTTCTCACCGACACCACCGTCGCCGAGCTCGCCGACCGCAATCCCAACCTGATCGGGCTCAAGGACGGCGTCGGGAACATCGAGCAGATGACCCGCACCTACGCCAAGGTCGGCGAGCGGCTGATCTACGTCGGCGGCCTGCCCACCGCCGAGACGTTCGCGCTGCCGCTGCTCCAGCTGGGCGTCAGCACGTACTCCTCGGCGCTGTACAACTTCCTGCCCGAGTTCGCCCTGCGGTTCTACGCCGCCGTCCGGGCGCAGGACCGCACCGCCGTCTACGCGATGCTGTCGGACTTCGTGCTGCCCTACCTGGACATCCGCGACCGGACCCGCGGGTACGCGGTGTCGATCGTCAAGGCCGGGCTGACCGCCGCCGGGCGGGACGGCGGGCGGGTGCGCCCGCCGCTGACCGACCTGAGCGAGGCCGAGCTCGCCGAGCTGACCACTCTGGTGCAGAAGGTCGCCTGACCGGCCCGCCCGACCACCCCCGCACCCGTACCGAAGAGGAGCACCCGATGACCGACGTCCTCAGCATCGACCCCCGTACCGGACAGACGGCCGAGGTCGTCGCCCAGGAGACCAGCCCGGAGGAGGTGGCCCGGCTCTGCGAGGCGGCGCTGGCGGCCGCCCCGGCCCTGGAGAAACTGGGCCGGACCGGCCGGGCCACCCTGCTCCGCAGCCTCGCCGACGCGCTGGAGGCCCGCCGGGACGACGTGGTCGCCGTGGCCGACCGGGAGACCGCGCTGGGCTCGGGTCGGCTGAACGGCGAGTTGACCCGCACCTGCTACCAGCTGCGGCTGTTCGCCGAGGTGCTGGAGGAGGGCAGCTACCTCGAGGCGACGATCGACCACGCCGGCGACAGCCCGATGGGCCCGCGCCCGGACCTGCGCCGGATGCTGCTGCCGATCGGGCCGGTCGCGGTGTTCGGCGCCAGCAACTTCCCGCTGGCGTTCTCGGTGCCCGGCGGTGACACCGCCTCCGCGCTGGCCTCCGGCTGCCCGGTCGTCGTCAAGGCGCACGGCTCGCACCCGGCGACGTCCCGGCTCTGCTTCGAGGTGCTCACGGCGGCCGCCCGCGACGCCGGCGCCCCCGAGGGGACCCTCGGCCTGGTGCACGGCCTGCAGGCCGGTGCCGACCTGGTCGCCCACCCGGCCATCCGCGCCGTCGGCTTCACCGGTTCGGTCAACGGCGGCCGGGCACTGCTGCAGATCATCGAGCAGCGCCCCGACCCGATCCCGTTCTTCGGCGAGCTGAGCAGCCTCAACCCGGTGGTGGTCACCCCGCAGGCGGCCGCCGAGCGCGGCACCCAGCTCGGCGGCGAGCTGGTCGGCTCCTTCACCCTGGGCGCCGGGCAGTTCTGCACCAAGCCCGGTCTGGTGCTGGTGCCCACCGGTCCCGCCGGCGACGAGGTCGTGGACGCGATGGCCGAGGCGGTGCGCGGCAGCAGCCCGCAGGTGCTGCTCAACGAGGGCATCGCGGCGTCCTTCGGGAAGCTGTCCGCGGCCATCGCCGGCGCACCCGGCGTCACCGCCGTCGCCCGCGGCACCGAGGTCGACGGCACCGGGTTCGCCGCGACGCCGCTGTTGCTGAGCACCCCGGCCGCCGACCTGCCCGAGCAGGTCACCGAGGAGGTCTTCGGCCCGGTCACCGTGGTGGCCCGCTACGACGGCGAGCCGGAGCTCTTCGCCGCGCTGGGAAAGATGCCGTCCTCGCTCACCGCCACCGTGCTCCGGGGTGCGGGGGAGACCCAGCTGCCGCTGGCGGTCTCCCAGGAGCTGCGCACCCGGGCCGGCCGGCTGGTCTACGACGCCTACCCGACCGGGGTGGCGGTCTCCTGGGCCCAGCACCACGGTGGCCCGTGGCCGTCGACCAACTCCCAGCACACCTCGGTCGGCACGTCCGCCATCCGCCGCTTCCTGCGCCCGGTCACCTGGCAGGGGGCACCGGCCGAGCTGCTGCCCGCCGAGCTGACCGACGAGGGGACCGGCATCCCGCGGCGCGTGGACGGCGTCCTGCAGCTGCCGGCGTGAGCGCCCGGGTCGCGCTGGTCAGCAGCGAACGAGGGCTGCGGGTCGACCCGGACCTGCCGATCGCGTCGTCGGCGTTGCGCGGCGCCGGGCTGGCCGTCGAGCTGGTCCGCTGGGACGACGGCGACGTGGACTGGGCCGGCTTCGACCTGGCCGTCGTCCGGTCCTGCTGGGACTACGCCTGGCGGCGCGCGGAGTTCCTCGGCTGGGCGGCCGCCGTGCCGCGGCTGCGCAACCCGGCTCCGGTGCTGGCCTGGAACACCGACAAGACGCACCTGCGCGACGTGGCCGGCGCCGGGCTGCCCGTGGTGCCCACCGTCTGGGACCCGACCAGCGCCGACGAGCTGCCGGACGCCGGGGAGTGGGTGGTGAAGCCGTCGATCTCGGCCGGCTCCCGGGACACCGCCCGCTGGACCGATGCGGCAGCGGTGCTCGGGCACGTCGCCGAGCTCACCGCCGCCGGCCGGACGGCGATGGTGCAGCCCTACCTGGCCAGCGTGGACGATGCCGGGGAGACCGCGATGCTGTTCCTCGGCGGCCGGTTCTCCCACGCCGTGCGCAAGGGCCCGCTGCTGCAGCGCGGGGAGGGCGTGCGCCAGGACCGGGACAGCCGCGGTGACCTGCGCGCGGTCGACCCGACGCCGGCGCAGCGGGTGGTCGCCCAGGCCGTGTTCGACGCGGTGCCGGACCTGGTGCCGGGGGCCGAGCCGCCGCTGTACGCCCGGATCGACCTGGTGGCCGACGACGCCGGCCGCCCGGTGCTGCTCGAGCTGGAGCTCACCGAGCCCAGCCTCTTCCTGCCGCAGGCGCCGGAGACGGCGCTGGCGCAGTGGGTGACCGCGGTGACGGCCGCGACCCGGTGACGGGTGCACCGGTGCCGCCGGCGACGGCGTGACCGCGGTGCTGGGCGGGTTCGCCGCCCTCGCCGCGGTCATCGGCGTCGGCTGGGTGACCGCGCGCACCGGCGTCCTGGGGGCGGGCGCGACCGGCGTGCTCTCCCGGCTGTCCTACTACGTGGCAACCCCGGCGCTGCTGCTGCTCACCCTGGCCGACGCCGACCCGGCCGCGTTGCTGACCTCGGCGCTGGTGGCCACCGGCGGCAGCGCGGTGTGCGCCGCGCTGCTCTACCTCGGACTGGCCCGGTGGTGGTGGCGGCTGCGCCCGGCGCAGCTGACCACCGGCGCATTGGCGTCCTCCTACGTCAACGCGGGCAACCTCGGCCTGCCGATCGCCGTTTACGTGCTGGGCGACGCCTCCTACGTCGCCCCGGTGCTGCTGTTCCAGGTGCTGGTGCTCGCGCCGATCGGGCTGTCGGTGCTGGCCGGGTCACAGGGCACCGCCGAGGACGCGCCGTCGCGGTGGCGGGTGGTCAGCCAGCCGGTGCGCACGCCGGTGGTGCTCGGCTGCGTGCTCGGGCTGCTGCTGGCCGAGACGGGGCTGCAGCTGCCGTCGCTGGTGCTCCAGCCGATCGAGCTGCTGGCCGCACTCGCCGTCCCGGCGGCGCTGCTCGCCTTCGGCTCCGGGCTGCTCGGGGCCCCGCGGCCGGCCTCCGGGGACGGCGGTGGCCAGGTCTGGCTGGCGGTCGCGCTGAAGACGCTGGTGCAGCCCGCGGTGGCCTACGTGCTCGGCCGGTGGGTGGTGGACCTGTCCGGGGTGCCGCTGCTCGCGGTCGCCCTCACCTCCGCACTGCCGACCGCGCAGAACGTCTTCGTCTACGCCACCGCCTACGACCGGGGCACCGCGCTGGCCCGGGACGCCGTCCTGGTCACGACCGTGCTCTCGGTGCCGGTCCTGGTCGGGGTGGCGGTGGTCTTGGGATGACGGGCGCGGGGATGACGGGCACGGGTGCACGGGGACGAGAGGAGCTGTCATGACGAGCACGACACCGGAGGAACGGGACGTCGTCCTGATCGGCGGCGGGGTGATGAGCGCGACGCTCGGGATGCTGCTCAGCGAGCTCGAGCCGGGCTGGACCATCACCGTCGTCGAGCGGCTGGACGCGGCCGGGCTGGAGAGCTCCAGCGCGTGGAACAACGCCGGCACCGGGCACGCCGGGCTCTGCGAGTTCAACTACACGCCGCGCCGGCCCGACGGCACGGTGGACGTGACCAGCGCGGTGCAGATCGGCGAGCAGTTCCTGACCTCGCTGCACCTGTGGGCCCAGCTGGTCGAGCGCGGGTTGCTGGGGGAGCCGCAGGACTTCATCCGGTCGGTGCCGCACATGGGCTTCGGCCGCGGTGCCGACGGCGTGGCCTGTCTGCGCGCCCGCTGGGAGGCGCTGCGCGACCACCCGCTCTTCACCGGCCAGGAGTTCTCCGCCGACCGTGCGGTGCTCCAGCGGTGGCTGCCGCTGGTGTTCGACCAGCGGCCGGCCGGCGAGCCGGTGGCGGCCACCCGGTCGGCGCAGGGCACCGACGTGGACGTCGGGGTGCTGACCCGCCGGCTGCTGGCGGCGCTGGCCGAGCGCGGTGCCGACGTGCGGTTCGGGCAGGAGGTGCGTTCGCTGCGCCGCCGCGGTGACCGCTGGCACCTCGACGTCCGCGACCGCGGCACCGGGGCGCACCGGCGGCTGCGCACGCCGTACGTCTTCGTCGGCGCCGGCGGGGGCACGCTGCCGCTGCTGCAGTCCGCGCGGGTGCCCGAGGTGCGCAGCCACGGGGTGTTCCCGATCAGCGGGCAGTTCCTGCGCACCGACCGCCCGGAGCTGGTGGCCGCGCACGGGGCCAAGCTCTACGGCCACGCGGCGCCCGGTGCGCCGCCGATCTCGGTGCCGCACCTGGACCGCCGGGTGGTCGACGGGCGTGAGCACCTGCTCTTCGGCCCGTTCGCCGCCTTCTCCCCCCGCTTCCTGACCCAGGGCCGGCTCACCGACCTGGTGCGCTCGGTGCGGCGGGGCAACCTGCCGACCCTGTTGGCAGCCGCCCGGGACAACCGCAGCCTGATGGCCTACCTGGTGCGGCAGGTGACCCAGACCGCGGCGGCGCGGACGGCCGCGCTGGCCCAGTTCGTGCCCTCGGTGCGGGCCGAGGACTGGGAGTTGATCACCGCCGGCCAGCGGGTCCAGGTGCTGAAGACCGCCGACGGCCGCGGCACGATGGTCGGTTTCGGCACCGAGCTGCTCACCTCCGCCGGCGGTTCGCTGGCCGCGCTGCTCGGGGCCTCCCCGGGGGCGTCCACGGCGGCGGCGACGATGGTCGACGTGCTGGCCGCCAGCTTCCCGCAGCGCATGCCGGGCTGGGCGCCGCAGCTGCGGCAGCTGGCCCCGACGGGCGACGTCGTCCGTGGCTGGGACACCGCCGAGCTGACCGCGACCCTGACGCACGCCCGGCGCGTGCTGCGGCTGACGCCGGTCCACCCCGGGGAGGACCCCGCGTGACCGCGCTCGACGGCTCGCTGCTCACCGCGCTGCACGATGTGGTCGGCCCGGCAGGCCTCGTCACCGACGCCGACCAGCTGCGCAGCCACCTGACCGACTGGCGGGGCGCGTACTCCGGCCCGCCGCCGCGGTCCTGCGCCCGGGCTCAAGCACGACGTCACCGTGCCGGTCAGCCGCATCCCGGCGTTCGTCGAGCAGACCGACCGGGCGCTGGCCGCCGCCGTCCCGGGCATCCGGGTGGTCGCCTACGGCCACGTGGGCGACGGCAACCTGCACTACAACCTGAGCAAGCCGGTGGGCAGCGACGACGCGGCCTTCCGCGCCCGGGCCGACGAGCTGGCCCGGGTCGTCTACGACTCGACCGCCTCGTTCGCCGGCAGCATCAGCGCCGAGCACGGTGTCGGGGTGGCCAAGCGGGACCTCCTCGCCGACTACGAGGACCCGCTGGAGCTCGAGCTGATGCACGGGGTCAAGGCCCTGCTCGACCCGGCCGGGCTGATGAACCCGGGCAAGGTCCTGCCGGCGGGTTGAGCCGGCGGCGTGCTGGACACCGGAGCGAGGGTGACGACGCGGCTGCGGTTCGACGGCTGGATCCTCGGGACCGGCACCACCTCGGGCACCCGGCTGGTCCTCGGGCACTGGCCGTCCTCGCCGCTGGGGGCGTTCTCCGACGTCATGGTGCAGCGGCCGGACGGGCACCGGGTGCTGCTCGCCCCGACCGCGGAGGTGGCCGGGTTCGTCGGGTCGACCTACGCCTTCGACGAGGTGCAGCTGACCGACGTCGCGGTGACCCGCCCGGACGACGCGACCTGGGCGGTGCGGGCCGGCCCGCTGGCGCTGTCGGTGCGCGTCGGCCGCCGTCCCGCGCTGGGCTGGGTGCTGCGCTCCGTCCCGGCGCCACTGGCCCGTCGCCCCGGCTGGGTGGGGCTGCTGGACCGGCCGGCCCGGCTGCTCACCGGGCTGCGCACCACGGGGTCGGCCGGGAACGGGCGCACCGAGTGGTACGGCGTGCAGGACCTGCACGCGCTGGCCTCGGTCGAGGCGTCCTGGGACGGCGCGCCGCTGGGCGCGGTGGCCCCGGTGCGGCCGCCGGTCACCTTCGGCTTCGGCTCGGTTCCCCCGCGGCCGTCGGTGGTCCGGGTGACGACCACGGTGCAGCTGCCCTGAACAGGCCCTCCTGCCGTCCGGTCCCGGGGGAGCGGGACCGGACGGCGGGTGGTCAGCGGCGGCCGCCGCGCGCGTTGATCGAGGCCAGGGCCGGGTCGACCTGCAGGTCCTCGTCCACCCGGATGACGACGTGCTCGTTGTCGTCGGGCACGCCGGCGGTGCGCCCGGCCGAGCCCGGGTAGTTGTTGTCGTTGCCGACGATGATGTGGTGGTCGTCGAGCACGGCGATCTGCTCGATGGTCACGAACGGGAAGGTGGCGAACCCGCCCGCCGTGCCGGCCACGCCCCGCGGGTCGGGCATCGCCATCAGGTTCACCAGCAGCCGCTTGTCGGCGTAGCCGTCCCGGTCGATGTCGCGGGTGTCGATCAGGTAGACGGCCTTGAGCTGCGAGGCCGGGCCCTGCGCGTTGTCCCGCTCCAGGATGAGGAAGCGGTTCTGGTCCAGCGCGACCATGTCGCCGAGGGCGTCGCCCGGGACCTCGAACCGGACCTTGGCCTTCAGACCGGTGTACGTGCCGCGCCGGGTGTCGAAGCTGTACATGCGGCGGGTGGCCGGGTCGTCGCCGGCGACGGCGCCCTCGAGCATCGGGTAGAGGGTGTGGCCGTCGACCCCGAGGGCCATGCCCTCGAAGCCCTTGCTGCCGCCCAGCGTGGGGGCCGCGCCGCCCAGGTCCCACGCCTCGGGGGCGCGGACGCCGTCGGGCTGGACCGGTGCCGAGAGCACCCGGCCCTGCGCGTCGACGTGCACCAGGCTGGGGCCGAACTCCTCGCCGATCCAGAAGGTGCCGTCGGGCATCCGCTGGAACGACTCGGGGTCGAGGTCGGCGCCGGTGAGCCGGCGGTCGCTGCGGGTCAGCGGGAACGGCAGCTTCCGGTCGGGGTCGGTGAGGCTGAAGCCGCCGTCGAGGACCGTCGTCTGCTGGGTGGTGGTGTCGATGTGCACGCGGATGACGCGCAGCAGGAAGTCAGCGCTGTTGGCCTTGGTGCCGTAGCCGTTGTCCTCCAGCACCAGCCAGTCCTCGCCGTCCCTCAGCAGCCCGGAGAAGCCTTGGATCGGCTGGGCGGCGAACGGCGGGGTGACGCCGTTGGCGGGGTTGGCCAGCGCGCCGGAGGGGACCTGCTCACCGAAGGTGGCCGACGGCAGGACCGAGCGGCCGACCAGCTCGGCCTGCTGCGTGCCGTTGCCCTGGGGCACGGTGGGGGCGGGGCCGGCGAGCGCCGGGACGGCGACGGCGGCGAGCAGGGCGGCGGCGGTGACGGTGACGGCGGCACGGCGGGATGGACGGCGCACGGGTGGCTCTCCCTGGGTCGGGCGGCGGAGCGGGGCCCGCTGACCGTGCCGTGGCGAGACGGACGGCACCCGGCGTCCCCGTGACCGTTCTGTGAGGGCCGCGTGAACGGGCCAGGTCAGCCGCCGACGACCACGGCCCACTCCCGGATCGTCCAGCCGGTCACCAGGCCCTGCACCACGTACGGGTCGGCGGCGACGAAGCGCTCCACCACCTCGCGCGGCGCGGTCCAGACCAGCAGCGCCCGGTCGTAGGGGTCGGGCAGTGCCCCGGCGAGCAGCACCTCACCGCGTTCGTGGGCGGAGCGGACCAGCCCGAGGTGGTCCTCGCGCAGCGCCGCGCGGCGCTCCAGGTAGTCGTCGGCCAGGGCGTACTCGAGCACCAGGTACATGCCCGCACCCTCACACACCGCGAACGGTTGCCGGACCGCAACCATCCTGTGAGGGTGGGAGCCGGAGCTGTCCGGGCCACCCCACGGGGCGCCGCGCCGGGCAGGACGCGCTGAGCAGCGGCGCGCGGGACGTCGTCCCGGTCCACCCGTGGCGTGGTCCGTACCGAGGGCGCCGCGGGTCCGTCGAGGACCGGACGACGAGCACCGCAGAGCGCCGACTCGATCAGGAGGAGTGGCATGCAGATCGACCGCATCGCAGAACCGTGGGGCACCCGGACGCCGTACGGACCGGGGGAGGAGTGGCCCACCCGGGTGGACACCCACCTGGCCGACGGGGTCGCCCCCGAGGACGTGGACCGCTGGGTCCAGTCGGCGACGATCCTGCACTCCAACGGCGACGGCCTGGACATCGCCGTCCAGGACGGCGAGATCGTCGGTGTCCGTGGCCGCGCGGAGGACCGGGTCAACCACGGCCGGCTGGGCCCCAAGGACCTCTTCGGCTGGCAGGCGAACAAGTCCCCGGACCGGTTGACCAAGCCGCTGATCCGGCGCAACGGCGAGCTGGTCGAGACCGACTGGGACACCGCGATGGACGCGGTCGCCGGCCGGGCCAAGGAGCTGCTGGCCGAGCAGGGCCCCAGCGCGATCAGCTTCTACACCACCGGGCAGCTGTTCCTGGAGGAGTACTACACCCTCGGGCTGATCGCCCACGGCGGGATCGGGACCAACCACGTCGACGGCAACACCCGGTTGTGCACGGCGACCGCGGCCGCCGCGCTCAAGGAGTCCTTCGGCTCCGACGGGCAGCCCGGCTCCTACACCGACATCGACCACGCCGACGTCATCGCGCTCTTCGGGCACAACATGGCCGAGACGCAGACCGTGCTGTGGACCCGCGTCCTGGACCGGCTGGCCGGCCCGAACCCGCCGCAGGTGATCTGCGTGGACCCACGCGAGACCCCGGTCGCCCGGGCGGCGACGGTGCACCTGGCGCCGCGGCCGGGCACCAACGTGATGCTGATGAACGCCCTGCTGCACGAGGTCATCGCCAACGGCTGGGTCGACGAGGAGTACGTGCAGGCGCACGCCGTCGGGTTCGCCGAGCTGCAGAAGCGGGTGGCCGACCACCCGCCGGAGCTCGCCGCCCAGGTCTGCGACGTGCCGGTCGAGCAGATCCGGGAGGCGGCCCGCATCGTCGGCACCGCCGAGCGGCTGATGTCCAGCGTCCTGCAGGGCTTCTACCAATCGCACCAGGCCACCGCGGCCGCCGTCCAGGTCAACAACCTGCACATCATCCGCGGCATGCTCGGCAAGCCCGGCTGCGGGCTGCTGCAGATGAACGGCCAGCCCACCGCACAGAACACCCGCGAATGCGGCGCCGACGGCGACCTGCCCGCCTTCCGCAACTGGTCGAACGAGGAGCACGTGAAGGACCTCGCCGAGGTCTGGAACATCGACCCGATGCAGATCCCGCACTGGTCGCCGCCCACCCACGCGATGGAGATGTTCCGGTACGCCGAGGAGGGCTCCGTCCGGTTCATGTGGGTGCAGGCCACCAACCCGGCGGTCTCCATGCCCGAACTGGGGCGGATCCGAGAGATCCTGGCCCAGGAGCGGCTCTTCCTCGTGGTGCAGGACATCTTCCTGTCCGAGACCGCGCAGCTGGCCGACGTCGTCCTGCCGGCGGCCACCTGGGGGGAGAAGACCGGCACGTTCACCAACGTCGACCGCACCGTGCACATCTCCGACAAGGCGGTCGAGCCCCCGGGCGAGGCCCGGCCCGACCTGGAGATCTTCATCGACTTCTCGCGTCGCATGGACCTGCGGGACAAGGACGGCCAGCCGCTGGTGAAGTGGGACGACCCGGAGGGTGCCTTCGAGGGCTGGAAGGAGTGCACCCGCGGACGGCCCTGCGACTACACCGGTCTCAGCTACGAGAAGCTCCGCGGTGGCAGCGGCATCCAGTGGCCGTGCAACGAGGAGCACCCCGACGGCACCGAGCACATCTACGTCGACGGTGAGTTCTGGTCCGACCCGGAGTACTGCGAGAGCTACGGCCGGGACCTGGTCACCGGCGCACCGGTGTCGCCGGTCGAGTACAAGGCGCTGAACCCCTCCGGCAAGGCGGTGCTGAAGGCGGCCGAGTACCTCCCACCGCACGAGATCGTCAGCCAGGAGTTCCCCTTCCAGCTGATCACCGGCCGCACGCTCTACCACTTCCACACCCGGACGAAGACGGCCCGGGCGCCGCAGCTGCAGAAGGCGGCGCCGGAGGTGTGGGTGGAGCTGTCGGCCAGCGACGCCGCCGACCGGGGCTTCACCGAGGGCGACCTGCTGGAGATCAGCACCCCCCGGGGCCGGGTGGAGGCCCGGCTGCGGATCAGCGGGATCCGTCCCGGGGTGGCGTTCCTGCCGTTCCACTACGGGTACTGGGACGAGCCCTCGGGCCACCAGCCGGACGGGGAGCGGGGCCGGGCGGCCAACGAGCTGACGATGACCGACTGGGACCCCGCGTCCAAGCAGCCGATCTTCAAGACCGCCGCCGCCCGGGTGGAACGCCTGGAGAAGAGCACGGGGACGCCGTCGGCCGCGCCGACCACCACCGCATCCCGGCCGGTCAGCGGGGACGTCCCGCCGACGGTGGGCGGCCCTGCTGCCTCGGCCACCGAAGAGCTCACCACCGTTTCCGGAGGCACGCGATGAAGCTCGGACTGGCCATCGAGGAACTGCACCGTTCGGAGAACCACCTGGCGCACGCGCTGCTGGCCGCCTCCGACCGGCACAAGACCGACCACGAGGTCTTCCACGTCGCGCGCGACATCGCCCGGTGGTCGCAGGACCACGTGCAGGCGCTCGCCGCGATCGGCGCCGACTACGGGGTCGAACTCGACGCCGACCCCGCGGACGACCCGAGCCTGCTGGCCGGCCTGCGGCAGAAGGCGGCCGAGGCCGTGGGGCGCCGGCCCGAGCCGGGGATGCTCATGCTCGCCGACCTCCGGCACATCCACCGCGAGGCGGCCGGCGTCTCGCTGGACTGGGAGCTGCTTGCCCAGGCCGCCCAGGGAACCAAGCAGAAGGAGCTCCTGGAGCTGACGCAGCGCTGTCACCCGGAGACCCTCCGGCAGATGCGCTGGGCCAACGGCAAGCTGAAGGCGTCGGCGACCCAGGTGCTGGTGAGCTGATGGGACAGGGAGGGCCTGCGACCCGCGTCGTCCTCCGTCCCCTGGCCACCCCACTGCCGCTGGGCTTCCTGGCGCTCGCGCTGGCCACGACGGTGTTCAGCGCCGCCCAGCTGGGCTGGGTATCACCGGACCAGGCCAGGATCGCAGCGATCACCGCCCTGGTGGCGACCGTTCCGCTGCAGTTCCTGGCCTCGGTCTTCGGGTTCCTCACCCGGGACCCGGTCGCGGCGACCGGGATGGGGATCCTCAGCGGCACCTGGGCGGTGGCCGGGGTCACCACGCTCACCCTCCCGCCGGGCGGCACCAGCCCCGGGCTCGGCGTGCTGCTGGTGATCGCCGGCATCGCGATGATGGTGCCGGCCGCCGCGGCGATCAGCAGCAAGGTGATGCCTGCCCTGGTGATGATCGTCGCCGGCACGCGGTTCGTCACGACCGGGATCTACGAGATGAACGCCTCCCCGGACTGGAAGGCGGTGGCCGGCTGGGTCGGGATCGCGCTGGCCGCGGTCGCCCTCTACACCGCGCTGGCCCTGGAGCTGGAGGGGGCGCAGGAGAACACGGTGCTGCCGGTCGGGCGGCGCGGCCCGGGCCGCGCCGCCATGGACGGCGAGGGGCCGCTGGAGCCGGACTCCCTCGCCGAGGAGGCCGGCGTCCGGCCGCAGCTGTGACGCCGGTGCCCGGTCAGGACGTCGGCGGGGCCGAGGGCGTCAGCAGCTGCTCGTAGTCGGCGGCCGTGAGGGGCTGCGACGTCAGCTCACCCGAGGGCAGCGGTGCCTCCACCGGCTGGCCGTCCCGGGTGAGCAGCACCGCATCGACCTCCGGGAGGCTGGTGGCGGTCAGCACGATCTGGGCGACGGCCCGGCGGCTCTCCTGACCCGCCGGTGCCTCGGCGGCCCCGCCCAGGTCGATCGTCACCGTCCCGTCGGACAGCTCGTCCACCCCCAGTGACGTCTCCGGCCGCAGCGCGGTGGACAGCCGGTCGGTCAGCTCGCCGGCCGTCGGGCCGGTGGCCAGGTCGTCGAGCAGCTGATCGAGCTGGTCGCTCAGCGCATCGGGTCGCAGCGAACGGCCGCGGGGGACGAGGGCACCGTCCTCGGCCAGCAGGTAGACGCGCGGCTCGTCCAGGCGCGCGGCGGCGGAGGGGGCCCCGGTGGCGGTCGGGCTGGGGGACCCGAGGTCGTAGGGCAGCTGGGAGGTGGGGATCGGCTCAGGTGCGCCGCCGGTCGGGACGCCGCAGCCGGTCAGCGCAGCAGACAGCACCAGGCCTGCGGTCCAGCGCCTCGCGCGGAGCCGGCTCACCGCGGTGCGCCGGGGAGGGAGAGGGTGAAACGCGCCCCGCCGAACGGGCTCTCGGAACACCAGGCGCCGCCGCCGTGCCCGGTGGCGGTCTCCTCCACGATCGCCAGCCCCAGGCCGGCGCCGGGCAGCGACCCGCGGGCGGCCCGCGGGCCCCGGGCGAACCGCTCGAAGACCCGTTCCCGCTCGACCAGGGGGACGCCGGGACCGGCGTCGTCGACCATCACGACCACCGAGCCCTCCCGGCGCTCCACCCGCACCGCCGCGGCTCCGCTGGCGTGCCGGTCGGCGTTGTCGAGCAGGTTGGTCACCGCCCGCTCCAGCCGGTTCTTGTCGCCCTGCACGACCGTGTCCTCGTCGGGGTCGGCAGAGAGCACCACCTTCGGGCCGCCGCGGTGGGCCAGGACCTCGCGGACCAGCGCGGCCAGCGAGACCGGCTCGCTCATCGCGGTCACGGGGTCCCCGTCCACCCGGGCCAGCTCCAGCAGGTCGTCGAGCATCCGGCGGAACCGGCCGAGCTCACCCTGGATGAGCGCCAGCGCCTGCTGGCCGCGGGGCGAGAGCTCCTCACGGCGGGCGCCCAGCACCTCGACGCTGGTGACCAGGCTGGTCAGCGGGCTGCGCAGCTCGTGGCTGACGTCGCCGACGAACCGGGTGTCCCGCTCGATCCGGGAGGCGAGCGCGTCGACCATGCTGTTGAAGCTCGCGACGATCGCCAGCAGGTCGGGGTCCTCGGTGGGCGGCAGCCGGATGTCCAGTTCGCCGCCGGCGATCCGGGTCGCGGCCCCGGCCACCTGCTCCAGCGGCTGGACGACGCGCCGGCTCGCCCAGGCGCCGAACAGCGCGCCGGCGAGGGTGGCGGTCAGCGCACCGGCACCGAGCACCGCGGCCAGGGTGCGCAGCGCGGTCTGCAGCTCGACCAGCGGGGCGACCTCGTAGAACTCGACGCCGGCCGCGGCGATCGGGATGCCGATCACCAGGTGCGGACCGGTCGGGCTGCTGACCCGGACGGTGCCGGCCTCACCGGAGGCCACCAGCTCCTGCAGCGCGCCCGGGACGTCGCGGGCGCCGACGTCCAGCCGGGAGGAGTACCAGGCGCCACCGCTGCGCACCACGACGTCCGCGCCACCGGAGGGCACCAGGTCGTCGAGCTCGTCGCCGACCTCGCTGCCCGCCGTGGACAGCCGGCTGGCCAGGACGTTGGCGTCGGTGAACGCCTGCCGGGTGGCGGCGCTCTCCCGCTGGTCCAGCAGGTAGCTCCGGGCGAGCCCGAAGGTGGTGGTCACCAGGACGGCGGAGACGAGCAGCGCGCCGACGGCGAAGGCGAGCACGATGCGCGCCCGCAGCCGTCTCGGCGCGAGCGCCAGCCTCACTGTGGGTCCAGCCGGTAGCCCAGGCCCCGCACGGTCACCACCAGCGTGGGTGCGCCCGGGTCCCGCTCGACCTTGGTCCGCAGCCGGCGCACGTGCACGTCCACCAGCCGCTCGTCGCCGAAGAAGCCGTGCTCCCAGACCCGCTCCAGCAGCGCCTGCCGGCTGAGCACGCGGCCGGGGGAGGCGGCGAGCTCGCACAGCAGCCGGAACTCCGTCAGGGTCAGGTGCAGCTGGTCGGTGCCGCGGTGCACCGTGCCCCGGTCGGGCCGCAGCACCAGCGGCGCCGCGGGGTCGCCGTCGAGGACGAGTTCCTGCGGGCGCTCGTCGGCGCCCGCGCTCGCGCCGATCCGGCGACGCAGGGCGCGCAGCCGGGCGGTGATCTCCTTGACCTGGAACGGCTTGGTCACGTAGTCGTCGGCGCCGGCCTCGAGCGCGGCCACGATGTCGTGGGTGTCGGCCCGGGCGCTCACCACGACGATCGGCAGGTCGTTGGCGCGGCGGACCTCCCGGATGACGGCGTAGCCGTCCATGGCGCCGAGCATCAGGTCGACGATCATCAGGTCGGGTGCGGCGATCGCCACCTGCCGGCAGGCGTCCTCACCGCTGGCCGCCTCGGCGACCTCGTAGCCCTCGTCCTCGAGGGCCCAGCGCAGGGGCATGCGGATGTGGTCGTCGTCCTCGACCAGCAGCAGACGCGGCGACACGCGGCCCATGCTGCCATCGCCGGGCTGCGCCCTCCGCGCCGGTCGTCCAGCCGTCACAGGATCGCAAACCAACCAGCGAGGTATCGCAAGGTGCGACACCCATCCTCGAAGGTGTCCACCCGACCACGCAGAGCCGCGGGGAGCACTGCTGATGACCGTCACCGCCGTCCACCGTCCACCGACGGGCACGGACGCCGCCCAGGCCGCCCCCGCGACCCCGGCCGTCCCCGTCCGTCCGGGCCGGGACGGGCAGGTGGTCGTGCGGCTGTCCGACGAGCTGCTCGCGGACGGGCTCGCGGACCTGCGCTGGCTGCTGCACGACGCCCTGCTGTCCGGTGCGCGCCGGCTGGTGGTGGACCTTAGCGACGTCCGGCAGCTCTCCAGCACCGCGGTGGCCAGCTTCCTGTGGGCGCACCGCACCTGCCGGGCCCGCGGCGGCGCCGTCGTCCTGCGCGGGGTGAACCGGCGCACCGAGGACCTGTTGCACCGCACCGGCCTGTGGCGGGTCATGCAGCTGGAGGACCCGGCTCACCCCGTGGAGGGCTGACCGGCCCGCCGCACCTCCGCCGGGCAGGCCGGTGGGCGACACTCCCGGCATGTCGAATCGCGACTCCCACCGCGGTGGCCCGCTGAGCCGGCTGGTCGGCATGGTCCGGGGCTCCCTGTGGCCGATCCCGGCGCTGGGCGTGGTGCTGGCCGTCGCCCTGGGCATCCTGCTGCCGGAGCTGGACGAGCACTGGGCCACCCGGGAGCACCCCCTGACCTTCGCCTTCGGCGGTGGGGCGTCCGCGGCGCGCGACCTGCTGGCCGCGATCGCCGGCTCGCTGATCTCGGTGACCGGCGTGACCTTCTCGCTCACCGTCGTCGCGCTGCAGCTGAGCAGCAGCCAGTTCACGCCCCGGCTGCTCCAGACCTTCTCCACCGACCGCACGGTGCAGCTGACCCTGGCCCAGCTCGTGCTCACCTTCGTCTACGCCCTGACCGTGCTGCGGACGGTGCGCACCGAGAGCGCGACCGAGGACGAGACCGCCTTCGTCCCGCGACTGTCGATCTCGGTGGCCTACCTGCTGGCGCTGGGCAGCGTGCTGGCGCTCGTCCTCTTCCTGGGGCACCTCTCCCGGCTGCTGCGGGTGGAGACGATGCTGCGCGACGTGCACGACGAGGCCACCCAGACCGTCGGGCGGGAGCTCGACGGGCCCGACGGCGGTGCCCGCGACACGGTGGAGCACCACGGCGCCGGGCCGCCGGTGCCGCTGGTGGCCCGGTCCAGCGGCTTCCTCGTCGGGGTGGACGAACGGGCAGCCGTCGCCGCCGCGCGCGAGGCCGGCGTGGTCGTCACCCTGGCCGTGCGGATCGGCGACTCCGTCGTCGAGGGGACGCCGGTGGCCCACGCCCGGTCGTTCGCGCCCGGCGGCAGCCCGGACGCCGAGACGCTGGAGAAGGCGCTGGACTCGAGCTTCCAGCTGCACTACGAGCGAACGCCCGACCGGGATCTCGCCTACGGGCTGCGCAAGGTCGTCGACATCTGCGTCCGCGCGCTGTCCCCGGGCACCAACGACCCGACGACGGCGGTGCACGCCCTCTCGCACGCCTCCGCGATGCTCGGGCGGTTCGCCGAACGCCCCGTGGATCCCCGCAGCTGCCGGGACGAGGAGCAGTTGGTCCGGCTGGTCGTGCCGCCGTGGGAGCTGCCGGAGCTGCTGCAGCTGACGATCGAGGAGCCGCTGCAGTTCGCCGAGGGGCAGCCCACCGTGCTCCGCCGGCTGGCGGGGCTGCTACGGGAGTTCGCCTGGCGTGCCCAGGGCCGCGCCGTCGACGACCTGGTGTGCAGCTACGTCGATGCGGTCGCCGAACGGGCGCTGGCGTCCACCGGGATCACCGAGTCCGAGACCCGGGCGTGGCGACAGAAGGTCCGCCAGGCGCTGGCCGGGAGCTGGCCCGCCGAGGTCGGCTGACCTCACCGTGTCGCCCGGCGCGTTTCCCGCCGGAGCGGGTTGGCTACGGGGGGCGGGACCGACCGGACGCAGCTGGTGCGTTCCTGCTGACCCGGCCACCGGAGGGGAGCGGGCGAGCGGGCGAGCAGAACAGAGGAGAGCGCGTCGATGTGGTTTGACTCGTGGGCGGACCTGGGCCGGATCCTGGCGGTGGGGGCGGCGGCCTACGTCACCGTCATCGTCGTCCTCCGGTTCTCCGGGAAGCGGACGCTGGCCAAGCTGAACGCCTACGACCTGGTCGTCACGGTGGCGCTCGGCTCGACCTTGGCCACCATCCTGCTGAGCTCGGACGTCTCCTGGGCCGAGGGCGCGGTGGCACTGGCCCTGCTGGCCGGCCTCCAGGCGCTGGTCGCCTGGGTCTCGGTACACCGGTCCGGGGCGCGCAACGTCGTGACGTCGCGGCCGACGCTGCTGTTCCGGGAGGGGCAGCCGCTGCCGCAGGCGCTGCAGGAGCAGCGGATGACGCTCGACGAGATCCGGCAGGCCGTCCGCGCCACCGGTTCCGGTGACCTGGCCGACATCGCGGCCGTGGTGCTGGAGAGCGACGGAACGCTCAGCGTCATCCCGCGCAGCAAGATCGGGCAGTGGACCGCCCTTCACGGAGTGGCCGGTGCGGAGACCGGCGCCGCGGGGGGCCGGGCGGCCTGACGACCCGGAACGGTCGGGTCTGCCCGGCGGGCCCGTTTTGCGATCCTGTGACGGTTCGCTGACACGCTGTCGGCGGGGTATCGCAGACCCGGTGTCGTCACTCAGGGTGTGCGCATGGTCTCCGTGTGGATCCTGTCCTTGCACAACCTCCACTGCCCCGAGTGCGAGACCCGGCTGATCGAGCGGGCCGGCCGGTTCGAGGTCCCCGGCCGTCCGCGCCCGGTGCTCGTCGGCGAGGTCGGCACGCTGTGCTGCCGGGGCGGGCACCCGCTGCCCAGCCGGCAGGAGCTGTACGCACACCGCGAAGAGCGCGGCCACGCCCGGACGGCGGCCGTCCGGGAGGTCGCGCCGCCCACGTCCACCGACGTCCAGCTGGTGGCGGCCGGTGCGCCGCTGGCCGACGCGTGAGCCGGCTGTGAGCCTGACGCAGGAGCCGGCTGCGCCCCTGTCGATCGCCCGATCCTGACCGTCCCCGGCCGGCGGCGTGCCCGGCCGGTCAGCCCAGGGAGCTGATCAGCTCGCGGCAGGCCTGCTCGCAGCGCCGGCAGGACTCCGCACAGACCCGGCAGTGCTCGTGCATCTCGGCGTGGCCGCTGCACTCGTCGCCGCAGGCCTTGCAGGCGGCCGCACAGGCCTCCAGGACCGCCCGGGTCAGGTTGGCGTCGTAACCGGTGTGCCGGGACAGCACCCGCCCGGTGGCCTCGCAGACGTCGGCGCAGTCCAGGTTGGTCCGGATGCACTTCCGCAGATCGGCGACCATGTCCTCGGCCAGGCAGGCGTCCGCGCACGCGGTGCACGCCTGCGCACACTCCAGGCACGCCTCGATGCAGGCGATGAGCTTCTCCCGGTCGACGCCCCCGAGGTCCTGCGGGTACGTCTCCAGCATCTGGGCTGCTGCGGTCATGTCGAGTCCTCCCGTCGTCCGGGCGGCCGGTTGCCGCCAGGCGTTCCGCTCCGCCTACCCACCGCGGACGACGTGGTCACGTGCGTCATGGAGTCGTGATCCGGCACCGCCTAGATTCGCTCCCGGAGGCGTGCGTCGGAGTGCGCCGGCAACGACGAACCAGCCGCGTCGCCAGGACCCGGCAGAGAGCACGAGGTACCGCGTGACCACGGACGCTGCGTCCGGCCCCATCCGGGTCTTCCTGCTCGACGACCACGAGATCGTCCGGCGCGGTGTCGCCGACGTGCTGGAGACCGACCCGGGCATCACGGTCGTGGGCGAGGCGAAGAACGCCGCCGAGGCGTTGGCCCGGGTGCCGGCGCTGCGCCCGGACGTCGCCGTCCTGGACGTGCGGCTGCCCGACGGTGACGGCGTCTCGGTCTGCCGGGAGCTGCGGTCCCGGCTGCCGGACCTGAAGGCGGTGATGCTGACCAGCTACAGCGACGACGAGGCGCTGTTCGAGGCGATCATGGCCGGCGCCTCGGGCTACCTGCTGAAGCAGATCCTGGGGCAGGACCTGGTCAGCGCGGTGCGCACGGTGGCCGCCGGTGGGTCGCTGCTCGACCCGGCCGCGGCGGCGGCGGTCATGCAGCGGATGCGCCGGGCCACCGAGCCCAGCGGTCCGCTGGCCAAGCTCAGCGACCAGGAGCGCACGGTGCTGGAGCTGATCGGGGAGGGGCTGACCAACCGGCAGATCGGCGAGCGGATGTTCCTGGCCGAGAAGACGATCAAGAACTACGTGTCCCACCTGCTGGCCAAGCTGGGGCTGGAGCGGCGGACCCAGGCCGCGATCCTGGCCACCGAGCTCCGTCGCCCGGGCCCGGCGGCGTCCCGCGGCTGACCCGGGGGCGCGCCAGTCGTCGTGACGGTCAGGGCAGCGGGACGTGCCAGCGGACGAGCGTGCCCCCCTCGGGCAGCGGCTGGACCACCGACTCCCCGCCCCGCAGCCGGGCCCGGTCGGCCAGGTTGCGCAGGCCGCTGCAGGCCACGGTCGGGTCGATGCCGCGGCCGTCGTCCCGGACCTCGACGACGACGGTGTCGGCGACGTCCAGGGTGACGGTGACGTGCCGGGCGCCGGCGTGCCGGGCGGCGTTGCTGACCCCCTCCCGGACGACGGCGGTGACGTCGAGGGCCAGGTCGCCGGTGACGAGGCTGTCGACCGCGCCCGACATCCGCACGGTCGACTCCAGGTGCTCGCCGGCGGTCTCGGTCACGATGTCCAGCACCTGCCGGCGCAGGCTCTCGGAGTGGTCGGCGCCGTCGGTGGTGTGCAGGTCGAAGATCGTGGTGCGGATGTCGCGGACGGTCTCGTCGAGCTGGTCGACCACCTGGCGCAGCCGCTGCCCGACGACGTCGTCCTGCACGCGGGTGGCTGCCGCCTGCAGGCTGAGACCGGCCGCGAACAGCCGCTGGATGACGTGGTCGTGCAGGTCGCGGGCGATCCGGTCCCGGTCCTCGTAGACGTCCAGCCGCCGGGCGACCTGCTGACGGGCCGCCATGTCGAGGGCGAGCGCCACCTGGTCGGCGAACTCGCCGATCAGTGGTCCGATGGTGGGGTCGAACCCGGGGCGGCCACCGCGGCGGGCGGCGATCACCACCGCGGCCTGGGCGTCCGTGCCGGGCAACAGCACGCCGATCCCGGGGCCCCAGGGGGCGGCATCGGGACCACCGAGCGGGGAGCCGGCCAGGTCGACGGGGGTCAGCGCGCGCGGGCCGGCGGCCGGCTGCCGGGTGGGTGCGTCCGCGAGGTGCAGGCGGTGCCCGACGACGTCGGCGAGCTCCGCGCCGGACTGCGCCTGCACCTCGTAGCTGCCGTCCACCGGGTCGGGGCCGGACACCAGCCAGGCGCCGTCCGCCGCGGTCAGCTCGGCGACCCGGTCGACGACCAGCTGCAGCGCCTGCTCCGGTGCCAGCCCGCCCAGCAGCGTGGAGCGGATGTCGGCGACCGCGGTGAGCCAGCGCCGGCGGACCTCGCCCTCCGCGTAGAGCCGGGCGTTGTCGATCGCGATGCCGGCGGCTCCGGCCAGGGCCACCAGCACAGCCTGGTCCTCGTGGGTGAAGTGGCCGCCGCCGTGCTTCTCGGTCATGTAGAGGTTGCCGAAGACCGTGCCGCGGACCAGCACGGGCACGCCGAGGAAGGTGCGCATCGGCGGGTGCCCGGGTGGGAGGCCCACCGAGGACGGGTGGTCGCCGAGGTCGGCGATGCGCAGCGCGTGCGGGTCGGTGATCAGCTGGCCCAGCACGCCCTTGCCCTCGGGCAGGTGGCCCATCCGGGCGCGCGTCTCCTCGTCGATGCCGACGGTGATGAACTGGCCCAGGCCGCCCTCCGGCCGCAGCACGCCGAGGGCGCCGTACTCGGCGTCGACCAGCCGGGCAGCAGCCTCGACGATCTGGCGGAGGGTGGTGTCCAGGTCCAGGCCGGCGGATACGCTGAGGAAGGCGTCCAGGAGGTCCTGCACCCGGGCCTGGGTGCGGGCCACCGTGGACAGCCGGTCCTGCACCTCCTCGAGCAGCTCGGTGAGCCGCATCGCCGCCAGCGGGGAGGCGGCGTCGGTGCCGCGCGGTGCGTCCGGGGAAAGCGGTGTCGTTCCGTCCTCGCTCATCCTCCTCAGCTTGGCAGGCCCACCCCGGCCGGGGACAGGCCCGGCGTCGTCGCCGGGCGGTGTCCGATCCGCCGGCCGCGCACCAGCCCCACCTGGACCCCGACATAGCAGTGCACACCCGAGGGGACCCACGGGCCGACCCCGAGGCTGTCGAGACGGCGGACCTCGGCCGGGTCGGTGATCAGCCGGGACGGGCCCACCACGGTGACGTTCCAGCCGGTGCGGGTCTCCACGTCGACCTGGTCGACCTCGAACGCCACCACGGCGCCCCGGCTGGCCGCGGCGACGGCGCTGCCCGGGTGGGTGGGGACGTAGATCTCCCGGTCGCCGCGGGTGAAGGTGACCGGCTGGACCGCGGGCAGCGCGCCCTCGGTGAAGGCGATCCTGCCGATCGGTGCCGTGTCCAGCAGGCGCAGGCACTCGGCCTCGTCCAGGACCTGTACGTCGCGGTCGTCGTCCAGGGTGTCCACCGGGCCTCCTCGGGGTCAGTGCTGAGGCCGGTCTCCGGGCCTGCCGTCCTGGCCCATCGTCCGGCGCCGGGCCGATCGCCGCCGGTGTCCTTGGTCCTCTCCTGGCCGCGGTCGGGCCGCAGCGCGGCGATGCTTGTGATCGGCACCACAAGGTGGCTAGCCTGTGGCGGACTTCGAACAGAGCGCTCGACATTCGAGCTGCGGTCAAAGGAGACCTCATGGGACGAAGGACCGCGACCACGCGTACCGCCGCACTGCTGGCGGCGATGACCCTCAGCCTGGCGGCCTGCGCCGAGTCCGAGGAGGGCGGTGGTGGGGGCGGCGCCACCGCCGACGAGACGGGCCCGATCAAGATCGGTGCCGTGCTCGACATCACCGGCGCCGGGGCGTCGCTGGGCGTGCCGGAACGCCAGGCCCTGGAGCTGCTCGCCGGGCAGTTGGAGGAGGAGGGCGGCATCGACGGCCGCGAGGTCGAGCTGATCATCGAGGACAACCAGTCCACCGAGGACGGCGCCGCCAAGGCGATGAACAAGCTGGTCAACGAGGACGAGGTCGACATCGTCCTGGGCGCCAGCCGCACCGGCCCCAGCCTGGCGATGCGGCCGATCGCGGAGTCCACCGAGACGCCGATGATCTCCCTGGCCGCGAACCAGGCGATCGTCGAGGACTCGGAGTGGGTCTTCAAGACCGCCCAGAACGACCGGGTCGTCATCGAGCGCATGATCGACTACATGGCCGAGCAGGGCTGGAGCACCATCGGCCTGGCCCGCGACGCCTCCGGTTTCGGCGAGGGCGTCGCCGAGATGTTCGACGAGATCGGCGCGGAGAAGGGCATCTCCGTCGTCGCGACGGAGAAGTTCGCCCCGGACGCGACCGACTTCACCGCGCAGATGGTGAACCTGCGCGACGCCGGTGCCGACGTCAACGTGATCTGGGGGATCCCGCCGGCCGCCGGTCTGGCGCAGCGGGCCTACGACCAGCTGGGCATCGAGACGCCGGTGATGCAGAGCCACGGCATCGGCAACCAGGTGTTCCTGGACACCGCCGGGGACGCCGCCGAGGGCATGGTCGCGCCGCTGGGCCGGCTCGTCGTCGCCGAGCAGCTGCCCGAGGACGACCCGCAGAAGGAGATCATCACCACCTTCATCGACGACTACACCGCTGAGTTCGGGGCCGGTCCGTCCACCTTCTCCGGGCACGCCTACGACGCCTGGCAGCTGGCCGTCGACGCCCTGCGCGAGGAGGGCACCGACCCCCAGGCCATCCGCGACCACCTGGAGGGCATCACCGACTTCACCGGCATCAGCGGGGTCTTCACGATGACCCCGGAGGACCACGCGGGGCTGTCGAAGGAGGCCCTCGCGCTGGTCACCGTGGAAGACGGTCAGTGGCAGCTGGTCCCGGACCAGGGCGACTGACGCCCGCCGTGAGCGTCGTCGCCAGGTCCTGCAGGGGGCTGTTGCCCCTGGTCCCGCCCGTCGGCGGGTGCCCTGCGGACAGCGGTGAGGTGGTGGGTCGGTGACCGACCTGCTGCAGCTGCTGTTCGCCGGGCTCAGCCAGGGTGCGGTCTACGCACTCGTCGCCATCGGCTTCGTGGCGATCTTCACCGTCAGCGGGGTCATCAACCTGGCCCAGGGCGAGTTCGCCGCCCTGGCCGGGCTGGTGGCCATCTCCGCGGTGGGCAGCGGGCTGCCGCTGCTCGCCGCGGTGGTGCTCGCCGTGGTCTCGGTCGCCCTGGTGGCCGTGATCATGGAGCGGCTGGTCATCTTCCCGGTCAAGCGGATGACGACCCTGGTGTCGCTGATCCTCACGCTGGGCGTCTCGACCGGGCTCAAGGCCCTGATGCTGCTGGTCTACGGACCGAACGCGGAGGGGCTGACCCCGCTGACCCCCGGCGGGTTCTCCCTAGGCGGGGTGAGCATCCGCTACCAGGAGCTGTGGATCCTGCTGATCGCCGGGGTGGTCTCTCTGGCGGTCTACTGGTTCTACGAGCGGACCCTGGCCGGCAAGTCGCTGCGTGCCTGCGCCGAGCAGCCGGTGGCCGCCCGGCTCGTCGGCATCTCGCTGACCAAGGCGTCGCTGCTGAGCTTCCTGATCGCCGGGACCGTCGGGGCGATCGCCGGTGTGCTGGCCAGCCCGATCTACTTCACGTCCTGGGAGTCCGGGCTCACCCTCGGGCTCAAGGGCTTCGTCGCCGCCACCCTGGGCGGGCTGATCTCGGTACGGGGCGCCGTGCTCGGCGGGCTCCTGCTCGGCGTGCTCGAAACGCTCACCGCCGGCTACATCAGCACCGGCCTGCGGGACGCGGTGGCCTTCCTGCTCCTCATCATCGTGCTCGTCGCCCGGCCCGCCGGGATCTTCGGGCGTACCGCGGAAGCGAGGGTCTGACCCGTGACCCGTCGACTGCCCCGCATCGGGGCCCACCGTCGCCGCAGCCGGCGCGGCGACGTCATCGGCATCGCCGTCGTCGCGCTGCTCATGCTGGCGCTGCCCCTGGTCGCCTCCTCCAGCGTCATCAACGTCGGGGTGTACGCGCTCATCTACGCCCTGGCCGCGCTCGGGCTCTCGCTGCTGATGGGTCTCGCCGGCCAGGTCAGCCTCGGGCAGGCGGGCTTCTTCGCGATCGGGGCCTACACGCAGGCCGTGCTGGTCACCAAGTACGAGTGGAGCGGGCTGCCGGCGTCGGTGCTGGCGGTGGCGGTGACGATGACGGCGGCGCTGCTGGTCGGGCTGCCCCTGCTGCGGCTGCGGGGCCACTACCTCGCCCTGGCCACCCTCGGCTTCGGCGTGATCGTCACCGTGCTGGCGACCGAGTCCGACTTCCTGGGCGCCACCTCGGGCATCTTCGGCATCACCAAGCCGGAGATGAACGGTCGCACGTACAACTCACCGACCGAGTACTACCTGCTGCTGGTCCCGGTGGTGCTGCTCGGCCTGTGGCTGGCCCGCAACATCGTGGAGAGCCGCATCGGCCGCGCGCTCGGCGCCGTCAACGACTCCGAGGTGGCCGCCGAGTCCCTCGGGGTGGACACCTTCCGGCTGCGGGTCCAGGTCTTCGTGCTCTCGGCCGCCTACGCCAGCGTCGCCGGGACGGCGTTCGCCCACTGGCTCGGGGTGATCAACCCGAATGCGGCGAACTTCCCGCTGTCGGTGAAGTTCCTGCTGATGGCGGTGCTCGGCGGGGTGGGCAGCGTCTACGGCGCGGTCGTCGGGGCCTTCGCCGTCGAGGGGCTGGACGACGGGCTGCGCCGGCTGATCCCGGAGCTGCTGCCCGGCGCGGTCGGTGAGGTGCAGCTGATCGGGTTCGGCATCCTGCTCACCACGATCATGATCTTCCTGCCCGGCGGCCTGCACCAGCTGTGGACCGGGGCCCGCCGACGGATGGCCGGCGACACCTCCGCCCCCGACCCCGAGGACGAGGGGGAGGCACGGCTGGAGCCGGTGGCCGACGACGTCCCGCTGCTCGCGCGGGAAGGGCGGCCGGCCCCGGGCACGCCGCTGCTGGAGGTGCGCGGGCTGACCAAGCGCTTCGGCGGGGTCACCGCCGTCGACGACTTCGACCTGACGGTGGCAGCCGGGGAGATCGTGGCGCTGATCGGGCCCAACGGTGCCGGCAAGACCACTGCCTTCAACATGATCAGCGGTGCGGTGACCCCGACCGCGGGTGAGGTCACCATGGCCGGCACCCGGGTGGAGGGGCGCAAGCCGCACGTGTTCGCCCGGGCCGGGGCCACCCGCACGTTCCAGAACCTGCAGATCTTCGCCTCGGCGACGGTCCTGGGGAACGTGATGGTCGGCCGGCACCTGCGCAGCCGTTCCGGGATGCTCGGGGCCGCGCTGGTGCTGCCGGCCCGACGCGAGGAGCGCGCCGTGGAGGAGTCCGCGCGGGAGCTGCTGGACCTGCTCGGGCTGGGCGAGGACGCCGACCGCCTGGCGGTCGACCTGCCCTTCGGCCGGCAGCGGCTGGTCGAGATCGCCCGGGCGCTGGCCCTGGACCCCGACCTGCTGCTGCTGGACGAGCCGATGGCCGGCCTCTCCGGCACCGAGCGGCGCGAGCTGGCCCGGTTGCTGCGCCGGCTCCGCGCCGGGGGCATGGCGATCGTCCTGGTCGAGCACGACGTGGAGGCGGTGCTCGCCCTCGCCGACCGGGTCGCCGTGCTGGAGGACGGCGTCCGGATCGCGCTCGGCACGCCCGACGAGGTGCGGCACGACCCGGCGGTGCTGGCGGCCTACCTGGGCGTCGAGCCGGAGGACGGCGCCGCGACCGCGGTCGCCGAGGCGGGCGCCCCGTGAGCCGGCCGGTCACGGACGGACCGGCCCACCCGGTCCCCGAGGAGGGACGGTCATGAGCCTGGAGGTCCGGGGACTGCACGCCGGGTACGGCCGGTTGGCCGTGCTGCACGGCATCGACCTGACCGCGGGGGAGGGCGAGCTGGTCGCCGTCATCGGCGCGAACGGGGCAGGCAAGTCGACGCTGCTGCGGGCGCTGTCCGGGCTGCTGCCGGTCACCTCCGGGACGGTGCACCTGGCCGGCACGGACGTGACCGGCTACGGGCCGGAGAAGCTGGCCCGCACCGGGCTGGCGCACGTGCCGGAGAACCGGCTGGTGTTCCCGTCGCTGAGCGTCGCCGACAACCTGGTGCTGGGTGGCTACACCCGGCGGCGGGGGCCGGCGTCCGCCCGGAAGGAGGCCCGCGACCGGGCGATGGCGCTGTTCCCGCGGCTGGAGCCGCGGCTGGAGCAGGCGGCCGGCACGCTGTCCGGCGGCGAGCAGCAGATGCTGGCGATCGCCCGCGGGCTGATGGCCCAGCCGCGGGTGCTGGTGCTGGACGAGCCCAGCGTCGGGCTGGCGCCGCGGCTGGTGGGGGAGATCTTCTCCGCCCTCGGCAAGCTCCGGGACGACGGGCTGACCCTCGTCGTCGTGGAGCAGAACGCCCGGGCCGCCTTCGCCGTCGCCGACCGGGTCTCGGTGATGGACCGCGGGCGGGTGGTGCTGGAGGGCGACCCGGCCGCGCTGTCGACCGACCCGCGGGTGTCCGGCGGCTTCCTCGGCGGCGGTTTCGCCGCGGACGCCGACGCAACGACCGAGGCGGCACCCGCCACCGGCGCGACGCGGGCGGCCGACCGGCGGTGACCCCGGCGGAGATGGTCGCGCTGCTGCGCGTGCAGCGGCCGGAGCTGGACGGCGACCGGCGCCGGCTGGCCCGCTGCCACACGGTGGCGGACCTGCGGACGACGGCCCGCCGGCGGCTGCCGCGCGCGGTCTTCGACTACGTCGACGGCGCGGCCGAGGACGAGGTGACGATGCGTCGCAACCGCACCGCCTTCGACGAGTGGGAGCTGGTGCCCTCGGTGCTCTGCGACGTCGGGGAGGTCGAGCTCGGCACCGAGGTGCTCGGTGCCCGCTCGGCCCTGCCGCTGGTGCTGGGCCCGACCGGGTTCACCCGGATGGTCCACCCGGACGGCGAGCTGGCGGTGGCCCGGGCGGCCGCGGCCCGCGGCATCCCCTACACCGCCGCCACCTTGGGCACGACGTCGCTGGAGGACATCGCCGCCGCGGGCAGCCCGCCGCAGTGGTTCCAGCTCTACGTCTGGCGGGACCGCGGGCTGTGCAAGGAGCTGATCAGCCGGGCCCGGGAGGCCGGGTACCGCGCGCTGGTGCTGACCGTGGACACCCCGGTGCCCGGGGCGCGGGAGCGTGACCTGCGCAACGGGCTGACCATCCCGCCGGAGCTCGGCCTGCGCACGCTGGCCGACGGCGCCCGGCGGCCGCACTGGTGGTGGGGGCTGCTGCGTTCGGAGGCGGTCACCTTCGCCAACGTGCGGCACGTGGCCGGCGGGCCGCAGGCGGTGATGGAGTTCGTGGGCCGGCAGTTCGACCCGACCGTGACCTGGGACGACATCGAGCGGATGGTCGAGGCGTGGGGCGGGCCGTTCGTGGTCAAGGGCGTGCTGACCGCGGCCGACGCCCGGCGGGCCGCGGCGGCCGGGGTGGACGCCGTCGTGGTGTCCAACCACGGTGGCCGCCAGCTGGACCACGTGGGGGCGACGCTCACGGCGCTGACCGAGGTCGTGGACGCCGTCGGCGACGACCTGGAGGTGCTGGTCGACTCGGGGTTCCGGCGGGGCACCGACATCGCCACGGCGCTCGCCCTGGGCGCCCGCGCGGTGCTGCTGGGGCGGCCGCAGCTGTACGGGCTGGCCGTCGCGGGTCAGGCCGGCGTCGAGCGGGCGGTCGACCTGCTGGCCGCCGAGCTGCGCCGGGCGCTGCAGCTGCTCGGGGTCACCGACGTCGCGCAGCTCGACCGCTCGGTGCTGCGCCGCCGCTGAGCCCGGGGCCGGGCGTGGCTGCTCAGCCCCGGGCTGCCCGCGCGGCCGGGCCGATCCGCTGCTCCAGCAGCTCCTCGGGCAGCACCACCTGCACCGTCGTCCCGCGGCCGAGCTCCCGGCCCCGGGCGTCGGTGGCCGTGCACGCGCAGGTGAGCCGGTTGCCCGACACCTCCGTGCAGCGGGCCGTCACCGAGACGGTGTCGCCGACCCAGCTGGGTCCCAGGTGCTCCACCGCCACCGACCGGCCGATCCCCGCCTGGCCGGGCTCGAGGTGCTGGAGCAGCAGCTTGCGGCCGGCCTCCTCGAAGTGCTTGGCCATGCTGTAGGTCGCGTAGACCGGGTGCACCGGGCCGAGTTCGTCGAAGTGCACGGTGAGCTCGGGGGTGACGACGACGTCCAGCGTCGCGGTCGCCCCCACGGGGACGGTGAGCACGGGGGTGTCGGCCACGGGGCCCTCCTCGGGCGGCGGGGCCGGCGGGGACCCGGAGGTCCCCGCCGGGCGGGTGGGCAGCGGTCGGCCGGTCACAGCCGGGGGATGGCCGACGCGGGGTCCTCGATCGCGTCGGCCACCGCCCGGATGAACCCCGAGGCGGTGCCGCCGTCGCAGACCCGGTGGTCGAAGACGAACGACATCTGGGTGATCTTCCGGACCACGATCTCCCCGTCGACCACCCACGGCCGGTCGAGGATGCGGCCGAAGCCCAGGATCGCCACCTGCGGGTGGTTGATGATCGCGGCGCTGCCGTCGACCCGGAAGCCGCCGTAGTTGTTCAGCGTGAAGGTGCCGGCGGCCAGCTCCTCCGCGCTCGCCTTGCCCTCGCGCGCCCGGGCGGTGAGCGCGCGGATCTCCCGGTCCAGCTGCTCGGTGGTCATCGTGTCGGCCCCCAGCACCGCCGGGACGACGAGCCCGCGGTCGCTCTGCACGGCCAGGCCCAGGTTGACCCGGTCGTGCTCCACGATCTCCTGGCGCTCGGTGTCCAGCCGGGAGTTGAGCACCGGGTACTGGCGCAGGCCGGCGACGACGAAGCGGGCGAGGTAGGCCAGCAGCCCCGGTCCGGGGTCGGTCGCGGTGCGCGCGCTCTCCCGCAGCTGCACCAGCGGGGTGGCGTCCACGTCGACCCAGACGGTCGCCTCGGGGATCTCCGACCGGCTGCGGGACAGCGCGGCCGAGACGGCCCGGCGGAAGCCGTTGAGCGGGATGCGGCGCTCGCCGCCCTCGGCCGCGGCCGGCGCCGGGACCGGCGCGGCCGGTTCGGCGGGGGAGGGCTCGGCGGAGGCCAGCTCGACGTGGGCCCGGGTGATCACCCCGCCGCCGTTGGCCGCGGCCAGACCGTGCAGGTCCACGCCCTTCTCCCGCGCCAGCCGGCGGACCAGCGGGGAGACGACCTGCGGCACCCCACGGGGACCTCCGGACCCCTCAGCGGCGACGGCGACGGGGTCAGGAGCCGGATCGGGAACCGGCTCGAGAGCCGGTGCGGCAGCCGCCGGTGCGGCGGCGGGCTGCCCCGACGACCGTGGGCGGCGTCGTCGACCGGAGCCCGTGCTGGCCGTCGTGCCGTAGCCGATCAGCACGTTGCCCGAGCCGGCCTGCTCCTCTTCCCGGTACACCTCGGCTTCGGGGGAGTCGGCGCCGTCCGGCTGCACCGGCGCGGCGACCGGCGACGGCGCGGACTCGGCCGCGGCCACGGTGATCAGCGGCCGGCCGGTCAGCACGGTGTCGCCCTCAGCGGCGTGCAGCGTGGCCACCCGCCCGGCGAACGGGGTGGGGACGTCGACCACCGACTTCGCCGTCTCGACCTCCACCACGATCTGGTCGACGGCGACGACGTCGCCCTCGGCCACCAGCCAGCGGACCACCTCGACGTCGGTGAGGCCCTCACCCAGGTCGGGCAGCAGGAAGGTCTCCTCGCTCACGACAGGTCCCACTGCAGGTCGTCGACGGCGTCGAGCACCCGGTCGACCCCGGGCAGCTGCAGGTGTTCGAGCTTGGGGGCGGGGAAGGGGATGTCGAAGCCGACCGCCCGGCGGACCGGTGCGGCGAGGGAGTGGAAGCACCGCTCGGTGACCCGGGCGACGATCTCCGAGGCGACGCTGGCGAAGCCGGGGGCCTCGGCGACCACCACGGCCCGCCCGGTGGAGCGCACCGCGGCGCAGACCGTCTCGTCGTCGAACGGCACGATCGAGCGCAGGTCGACCACCTGCAGGCTGCGCCCTTCCTGGGCGGCGACCTCGGCGGCCTCCAGGGCGACCGGGACCGAGGGGCCGTAGGCGATCAGCGTGGCGTCGGTGCCCTCGCGGCGGATCATCGCCCGCCCGATGCCCGGCAGCTCGGCGCCGAGGTCGACCTCCTCCTTGGTCCAGTAGAGCTTCTTGGGCTCCATGAACACGACCGGGTCCGGCGAGGCGATCGCCGCGCGCAGCAGCCGGTGGGCGTCCGCGGCGTTGGACGGGGTGACGACGTGCAGGCCCGGGGTGTGCGCGTAGTAGGCCTCGGAGGAGTCGCAGTGGTGCTCGACCCCGCCGATCCCGCCGGCGTAGGGGATCCGGATGACCATCGGCAGCGAGACCTTGCCCCGGGTGCGGTTGCGCATCTTCGCCACGTGGCTGGTGATCTGCTCGAACGCCGGGTAGGCGAAGGCGTCGAACTGCATCTCCACCACCGGCCGCATGCCGTTCATCGCCATCCCGATGGCCATGCCGACGATCCCGGACTCGGCCAGGGGCGTGTCGAAGCAGCGGGTGTCGCCGAACTCGGCGGTGAGCCCGTCGGTGATCCGGAAGACGCCGCCCAGGGCGCCGACGTCCTCGCCGAAGACGACCACCGAGTCGTCGGCGGCCATCGACTCCCGCAGGGCGCGGTTCAGCGCCTGCGCCATGGTCAGCTTCACGTGCCCGCCGCTCTCGGCAGGGCGGGTGCTCGTCGTCTGGGTGCTGGTCATCTCAGCGGGCGTCCTCTCGGCTCAGCTCGTCGGCCACGACGGCGGCCTGTTCCACCAGCTGGGGGGTCGGGGTGGCGTACACGTGCGCGAACAGCTCGGCCGGCTCCGGGGTGGCGTCCCGGGACAGCTCGGTGCGCATCCGGGCGGCGAGCTGGTCGGCGTCGGCGGTGACCGCGGCCAGTCCGGCGTCGTCGAGCAGGTCGTGCTGGCGCAGCCAGGTCTCCAGCCGGGCCAGCGGGTCGCGCTGCGCCCAGCCGGCCACCTCGTCGTCCTGGCGGTAGCGCCGGGAGTCGTCGGCGTTGGTGTGCGGCTGCATCCGGTAGGTGTGCGCCTCGACGAGCTGCGGGCCCTCGCCGGCCCGGGCCCGGGTCATGGCGGCGCCGAGCACGGCGAGCAGGGCGGCGACGTCGTTGCCGTCGACCCGCTCGCCGGGGACCCCGTAGCCGATGCCCTTGTGCGCCAGCGAGGGGGCGACCGACTGCCGGGCCAGCGGGACCGAGATGGCGTACTGGTTGTTCTGCACCAGGAACACCACCGGCGCCCGGAACACCGCGGCGAAGTTCAGCGCCTCGTGGAAGTCGCCCTCGCTGGTCGCGCCGTCGCCGCACAGCGCGAGCGCGACGGTCGGCTCGCCGCGCAGCCGGGCGGCGTGGGCCACGCCGACCGCGTGCAGCAGCTGGGTCGCCAGCGGGGTCGCCTGGGGAGCGGTCTTGTGCTCGTGCGGGTCGTAGCCGGAGTGCCAGGCGCCCTGCAGCGGGAGGAACGCCTCGGCCACGTCGACGCCCCGCAGCACCACGGCGGCGGTGTCCCGGTAGGTGGGGAAGAGCCAGTCGTCGTCGGTGAGCACCTGGGCGGCGGCCACCTGGCACGCCTCCTGCCCGTGCGAGGAGGGGTAGACGGCGAGCCGGCCCTGGCGGGCGAGGGCGGAGGCCTGGTCGTTGATCCGGCGGGCGGTGGTCAGCCCGGCGAAGGCGCGCAGCAGCGCAGCGTCGTCCGGCAGGTCGCGCGTCGCCTCGGCCACCGTCTGACCGGTCGGGTCGATCAGCTCGACGGGGTGAGGTGACGGCAGGAGGAGATCCAGGTCACGTGTCATGGTGGGATCGTCGTGGAGACGTCATCTGCACGCCAGGACCTGGCCAGATGTGAGATCTTGTCGCGTCGGACCGGCGTTCATCGAGCCAGATGTCCAGTGCCGGACAGCGAAACGCACGGAGGGGGAGACACGTGGCCAGTGGCCTGGACGAGATCGACCGCCGCATCCTCGACGAGCTGACCGCCGACGGCCGGATGCCCATGCGGGCACTGGCCGAGAAGCTGCACATCTCCCGCGCCAACGCCTATGCCCGCGTCGAGCGGCTGCGGACCTCCGGGGTGATCCGGGGCTTCTGTGCCGACGTGGACCCGGTCGCGGCCGGGCTGGGCACGTCGGCCTACGTCACGCTGAACACCCGGCAGGCCGACTGGCGGCACGTCCGGGAACGGCTGCGCGCCCTGCCGGGCATCGCGCACATCGGCCTCGTCGGGGGCGAGTTCGACGTGATCCTGCTGGTGCGGGCGCGGGACAACGCCGACCTGCGGCGGCTGGTGCTCGACGAGATCCAGGGCATGCCCGGGGTGCTGAGCACCCGCACGCTGCTGGTGTTCGAGGAGCCCCCACCGCTGGCCTGCACCCGCGTCTGACGGGCTGGCAGTCCAGCAGCGGTCGGTGGCGTTCCTGCCGCTGGCACTCCGGCGTCGATGGGGTCATCGTGGTGACACGGCACCTCACCCGGGGCGCCGGTCCGGGAGACGGGAGAGCCCGATGGAGCTGTTCCTGTTCCTGGCCCTCGGGGTGCTGGTGTTCCGCACCCTCGGCCGGAGCTCCCGGCCGGAGTCCCCGCGGGCCCGCCCGCGCACCGACACCTGGCTGGACGGCGTGGTCGACACCGTCGCGCAGCTGGCCGGCGACGTCGCCCGCGGGGTGGGCGCCCTCACCCGGCTGGACGCCGCCAACCGGGAACGGCGCGGCCGGTCGCCCTGGAGCTGACCGGCCCCGGCCGGTGCCCGCGGGCCCTCAGGCCAGCACCCCGAGCAGCAGCGTCACCGTGCCGAAGACCAGGCCCGAGGCGATCAGCGTGACCGTCGTGTACCCGAGGATGTCGCGCATCTTCAGCCCGGCGATGGCCAGCACCGGGAGCGCCCAGAACGGCTGGATCATGTTCGTCCACTGGTCGCCGTAGGCGATCGCCATGATCGCGACTGCCGGGTCGACCCCCAGGCTCTGCGCGGCGTCGAGCATGACCGGCCCCTGGACGGCGAACTGCCCGCCGCCGGAGGGGACGAAGAAGTTGACGACGCCGGCGGAGAGGAAGGCGAGCAGCCCGAACGTCGCCGGGGTGGCGATGTCGACGACGGCGTCGGAGAAGACGGCGATCAGGCCCGTCGTCGACATGATCCCCATGATCCCGGCGTACAGCGGGAACTGGAGCAGGATCTCCCCGACGTTGGCGGCGGCGTTCTTCACCAGCGCGATGAGCTCGAACGGGTTGCGGACGAGCAGGAAGATCAGCGCCAGGAACGTCCAGTTGACGATGTCCAGGGTCGCGCTGCCGCCGTCGACGTAGTGGTGCACCAGGTAGGCGACCAGCGCCAGCCCGACCAGGGTGGTGACCAGCCGGCTGCCGTCGACCCGGTCGGCCGGGGTGACCACCTCGTCGTCCAGCGCCACCCCCTCGGCGTCGCGCACGTCGGCCGGGAGCTCGATCACCCGGTCACCGCCGCGGGGAGCGACCGCGGCCAGCGCGAGGCCGACGACCAGGATCGTGGCCACGGCCGCGGTGATGTTCCACCAGGTGAAGATGGTCTCGCTGATCGGGATGGTGCCGCCCAGCGTCTCGGCGAGGAAGGAGTCCTCGGTCGCAGCGGTGAGCGGGCCCGAACCCGAGTAGCCCATGTGCCAGATGACGTAGCCGGAGTACCCGGCGGCCACCAGCAGCGGGAAGTGCAGGCGCTGGCCCCGCTCCCGCCCCTGGACGGCCAGCTCCCGGGCCAGCAGCGCGCCGACGACCAGGCCCAGGCCCCAGGTGATCAGCGAGGCGAGGGCCGCGATCACGAAGACGTAGAGGTAGGCCTGCAGCGGCGTCCGGGGCACGGCGGCCAGCCGGGTGAGCAGCCGCCGCACCGGGCCGGTGTTGGCCAGCGTGTGCCCCAGCAGCAGGATCAGCGCCATCTGGGTCATGAACGCCAGCAGCCCCGAGAGCCCGTCGCCCCAGCCGTCCAGGACGTCGATGGGGCCGGCGTCGGTCAGCAGCAGCGCGAGCGCGGCGACGACGAACGTCAGCACCACGGCGAAGACGAGCGCGCTCGGGATGTAGCGCTCGACGACGGCGTTGACCGGCCGCATCAGCGCAGAGAGGCCGCTCGACCGTCCGGCCTCGCTCTCGGGCCGCTTGGTCGGCGTCCGTGGGGTCCTGGTCATCGCAGGCTCGCTCTCGGGGGGGTCGGGTGGCGGGGCCACGCCGGGATCGGCGGTCAGGGCGCCGGCTGCACGGCGAGGGGGTCCGACGACGGCAGCGGCGACCCAGGGATCTTGGCACCCGCGGGGGCCGCCGCGCGCGTGGTGAGACGGCAGACTGATCGGGTGCCGGTCGGTGAGCGTGCAGAGGGTGGCGGGCCGGTGGGTCCGGGTGGCGTCCGTGCCCTGCGGGAGCGGTGGGCGGCCGGGGAGGCCTGTCACGGGATCTGGAGCCAGCTGCCCGGTGCGGTGACCGCGGAGCTGCTGGCCGGCACCGGCGCGGACTTCGTCGTGCTGGACCTGCAGCACGGAGCGCTCGCCGAGGCGGAGCTGCCCGGGGTGACGGCGGCGGTGGCCCTGGCCGGCGCGGTGCCGCTGGTGCGCACCCGCAGCGCGCACTTCACCGACGTCGGCCGGCCGCTGGACCTCGGCGCCCACGGCGTCCTGGTGCCGACCGTGCTCGGCGCCGACCACGTCCGGGAGGTCGTCGCTGGCTGCCGCTACGCGCCGCGGGGCAACCGGTCGGCCGGGCGGCTGTCCGGCGGGGCGGAGGAGCCGTTGGTGCTCGTCATCCTGGAGACGGCCGAGGCGCTGGCGGAGCTGGACGCCGTCCTGGCCGTCGACGGCCTCGACGGGGTCTACGTCGGCCCGGTCGACCTGGCCGCCTCCCTGGGGCTGGCCGGGGACGTCGAGGGGCTGCGAGAGGTGCTGTCCTCGGTCCTCACCCGCGCCCGGGCCGCCGGGGTGCCGGTGGGCGTGCACGCCTTCGACGGGGCGGGCGCGGCGGCCCACGCGGCGGCGGGGACGACGATCGTCACCGCCGCGATGGACACCACCGTGCTCCGGACGGCCCTCGCCGAGCAGCTGCGGCTGGCCCGCGGGGCCTGAGGCCGTCAGCAGTCCGGACCGGGCCACCCGACCTGCGGGGCGGGCCGGGCAGTGATGGGGTGACCCTGTCATCGAGGACAGGAGCACCGCGTGAGCACCGACGTGTCAGAGGTCGTCGAGCAGATCTACCAGGACGTCCTGCGACGGAACCCCGGGGAGACCGAGTTCCACCAGGCGGTGCAGGAGGTGCTGGACTCGCTGTCGGCCGTCCTCGCCCGGCACCGCGAGTACACCGAGATGAAGACGATCGAGCGGATCTGCGAGCCGGAACGGCAGGTCATCTTCCGGGTGCCGTGGCAGGACGACCGCGGCGAGGTGTGGATCAACCGGGGGTTCCGGGTCGAGTTCAACTCGGCGCTGGGTCCCTACAAGGGCGGGCTGCGCTTCCACCCGTCGGTCAACCTGGGCATCGTGAAGTTCCTGGGCTTCGAGCAGATCTTCAAGAACGCGCTGACCGGCATGCCGATCGGCGGCGGGAAGGGCGGCTCGGACTTCGATCCCAAGGGGCGGTCGGACGCCGAGGTGATGCGCTTCTGCCAGTCCTTCATGACCGAGCTCTACCGGCACCTGGGCGAGTACACCGACGTCCCGGCCGGTGACATCGGGGTCGGCGGGCGGGAGATCGGCTACCTGTTCGGCCAGTACAAGCGGATCACCAACCGGTACGAGTCCGGTGTCCTGACCGGGAAGGGCCTGGGCTGGGGCGGTGCGCAGGTGCGCACCGAGGCGACCGGTTACGGGGCGGCCTTCTTCGCCCAGGCGATGATGGAGGTGCGCGGTGACTCCTTCGACGGCAAGCGGGTGACCGTCTCCGGCTCGGGGAACGTGGCAGTCTACGCGATCGAGAAGGTGCACCAGCTCGGCGGGACGGTGGTGGCCTGCTCGGACTCGTCCGGGTACGTGGTCGACGAGCGGGGGATCGACCTCGAGCTGCTCAAGCAGGTCAAGGAGGTCGAGCGGGCGCGGATCAGCGGCTACGCCGACCGGGTGTCCTCGGCGCGCTTCGTCGAGGGCGGCAGCATCTGGGACGTCCCGTGCGAGGTGGCGGTCCCCAGCGCCACGCAGAACGAGCTCGACGCCGACGCGGCCGCGGCACTGGCCGGCCACGGGTGCGGCTACGTCGTCGAGGGGGCGAACATGCCCACCACGCCGGGCGCCGTCCGGGTCCTGCGGGACGCCGGGGTGGCGTTCGCGCCGGGCAAGGCGGCCAACGCCGGGGGGGTCGCCACCTCGGCGCTGGAGATGCAGCAGAACGCCTCCCGCGACCGCTGGACCTTCGAGCACAGCGAGCAGCGGCTGGAGGAGATCATGCGAAACATCCACGCCCGCTGCCACGAGACGGCCGAGGAGTACGGCGTCCCCGACGACCTGGTGCTCGGCGCGAACGTGGCGGGCTTCCTGCAGGTCGCCGAGGCCGTGCACGCCCACGGCCTCGTCTGAGCGACGCCCCGCGGCCAACCCAGGCCGCGGGGCGTCCTCGGCTCAGGAGGAGGAGCGGGATGCCGGGACGGCCCCGGCCGGCTCGGTGTCGTCGGCGGTCGCGTTGGCGGAGAACGCCACGTCCGGCCGGCCGCGCTCCAGCTGCTGGGGCCGGGTGCCGCGCGGCGGCGTGGGCAGCGCGCCCGGGTGGGCCCGTCCCCACTCCGTCTCCACGTCGCTGAGCAGCGCCTCGAGGTAGGAGCGCAGCTGCACCCGGCAGGCCTGGCTGAAGGCCTTGAGGTAGGCGACCTGTTCCTGCAGCTCCTCGGACTCCGGCTGGCCACCGCTGACCACCGGGATGCCGTTGCCCCGGATGGCGGCACCGGCCTCCTGGGCCGCCTGGATGATCGCGCCGGCCTTCTCCCGTGCGGCGGTGAGCTGCTCCTCGTACTGGGCGCGCGCCTCGCTGGTCATCTGCCGGCTGAAGTCCTCCGCCTCGGCGACGTACTCGTCGGCGGTCAGCTGGGCGGTGGCCAGGATGCCGACGGCCTGGTCGCTGGGGGAGGGGCGGGCCGCTGCCGCGTCCACCTGCTCCTGCAGCCCCTGGACCTGCGCGCGGAGGCGGGCGTTCTCCTCGGCGAGCTGGACGTTCTCCCGCGCGAGCCGGCCGTTCTCGTCGGTGAGCTGGGCGAGCCCGTCGGCCGCCCGGGCCAAGACGGCGTCGACCTCCCGGTCGGTGTAGCCGGGGTGCAGCATGCTCGCCGGGGTGAAGTGGACGGCGCGGAGGTCGTCGGCCGTGGGGGGCCCTGCCTCGTAGCCGGAGCCGGTGTCGCTGGTGGTCATTCGGTCACCTTCCCGTCGAGAGTCGGGCTCGGTCGGCTGGGGGCGAACACCTCGGTGCGGATGCGCGCCATGGGGACCCCGGAGTGGACGAGGCGGGTCACGGTGTCCTCGATCATGGCCGGGTTGCCGGCGACGTACACGTCCCGGCTGTTCCAGGGGCCGTGCCGCAGGACGACGTCACCGATGTCCCCGTGCTCGGCGGGTGCGCCCTTCTCCTGGGAGACCGCCGGCGTCACCGTCAGCCACGGGTGCTCCTGCTCCAGCCGGTGCAGGTCGGCCCGGTCGTAGAAGGCGTCCTCGGTCCGGGCGCCGACGAAGAGGTCGACCCGCCGGGCCGGTCCGTGCCGGGCGACCTGGTCGACCAGGGCCTTCAGCGGGGCGAGCCCGGTGCCGCCGGCGACCAGCAGCAGGTCGCGGTCGGAGTCGGTGTCCAGGCTCAGGTGCCCGACCGGTGGCCCCAGCCGCATGACGTCGCCCACACGGGTCAGCCGGACCAGCGCGGAGCTGACCGGGCCGCCGTCCCGGGCCTTGACGTGCAGCTCCAGCAGGCCGTCGGGCCGGGGGGCGTTGGCGGGGGAGTACCACCGCCACAGCCGCGGGCGCTGGTCGATCTCCAGCGAGACCGCCTGCCCCGGCAGGTACCCGAGGGGCGTCCGCGGGCGCACCTGCAGGACGGCGACGTCCAGCGTGCGGCGCTCGTGCGCGACGACCTCGGCCTCCCACCAGGCGGGCTGGTCGGCGGCCTCGTCCGCCGCGCCGATCATCACGTCGGCGATCAGGCCGTACGCCTCGGTCCAGGAGGCGGCCAGCTCGTCGTCCCACTCCTCGTCGAAGTGCTCGAGGGTGGCGAGCAGGCTGGCCCCGACCGCGGGGTAGTGGGCGGCGAGCGCACCGAACTTGCGGTGGTCGCGCCCGAGCTGCTGCAGGATCGGCACCAGGGCGTCGAGGTCGTCGACCCGGGACATCACCTCACCCAGGGCGGCGAACAGCCGGTCGCGCTGGGTCGCCATGGAGACCGGGAACATCTCCCGGGTCTCCGGGTGGGTCAGGAACAGGTGGGAGTAGAACCACAGCGGGACCTGGTCTCCGTGGGCGGCCGCCTTGGCGAAGCTCGCCCGCATCGCGGGGATGTCCACTCGCTCGGTCCTCCTCCTGGTCGGCGTTCGGTGCGCCCTCAGCGCCGGTGCTGCCTGCCAGCGCTCACCGCCGGTAGCCGAAGGGCCACGGACATGCGGCGAGTTTGGTCGCTCCGCGCGGGCGATGCCACTCCTGGATCACCAGGTGGACCGGGCGGTGGACGACCCGGTGGAGCCCCACCGACCGGCGCCGGCCGGTGGGCCGTGGTCAGCGGTCTCCGGGCGGCCCGGCGGAGCCGGCGGGGTAGCTCAGCAGCGGGGGCTCACCGGCGGCCCAGGCCTGCAGCACCGGGTCGACGATCCGCCAGGCCTCCTCGGCCTCCGCTGCGCTGACCGCGGTGCGGCTGCTGCCGGACAGCAGGTCGGTGAGCACCGCGCTGTACGCGGTGCGCTCACCCGGTGCGCGCACTGCCACCCCGGCAGCATCGTGCTCGGCGCCGTCCAGCGGGATCTCCAGCCGGTCGTCGGCGACCCGCTCGACCCCCGGTGGGAGGCCGCCGGGTGCCGGCGCGCGCAGGTGCAGCACCACCTGCTTGCGGTCGGCCGCCAGCGCCTTGCCGGTGCGCAGCACGAACCGGGTGCCGGCCCACCGGGGCGTGTCCACCACGAACGCCAGCTCGGCGAAGGTCTCGGTGCACCGGGCCGGGTCGACGCCGTCCTCCTCGACGTAGGCCCGGGTCGTCGGGCCGGCGGTGTGCTGCGCCCGGCGGGTGGCCGCCACCTCGGGCACCCGCACCGACCGGAGCAGGTCCAGCCGGGCCCGGTGCAGGTCCTCCTCGGCCGGCGTCGCGGGCAGCTCCATCGCCAGCACGGTGAGCACCTGGACCAGGTGGTTCTGCAGCACGTCGCGCACCGCGCCCGTCCGGTCGTAGAAGCCGGCCCGGCTGCCGACGGTGAGCGTCTCCTCCCAGACGACGTCGACCTGGGCGAGGTGCTCGCCGCTCCACCGCCCGGCCAGGGCGCCGCCCGGCTGCCGCAGTGCGAGCAGCTCGGCCACCGCCGGCATGCCCAGGAAGTGGTCGACCCGGAAGGCGGCCTGCTCGACGTCGCCGGTCGCCTGCGCCAGCAGCGCGTTCAGCGCCTGCGCATCGGCCAGGTCCCGGCCGAAGGGCTTCTCCACCGCGATCCGGCTGCCCCGCGGGAGGCCGGCGGCTCCCAGGGCGCGGACGGTCGCGGGGAACAGCGCCGGCGGCAGCGCCAGGTGGACGGCGACCGGCCCGGCCCCGCTGAAGGCGGACACCGCGCTCGCCACGGTGCCCGGCTCGGTCAGCTCGACCTGGCGGTAGCGGGCGGCGTCCACCAGCGCCTCCCGGGCCGCGGCGGGCAGGTCGCCGGCGTGTTCCCGCAGCCGGGCGGCGACGTGCTCGGCGAACCGGGCGTCGTCCCAGTCCTGCTCGGCGGCGCCGACCAGCTGCAGGTCCGCGGGCAGGTGCCCCGCGGCGAGCGACCCGGCCAGGGCGGGTAGCACGAACCGGCCGGCGAGGTCGCCGGTGGCGCCGAACAGCAGGAGCCGGGTGATCACCGGCCCGCGGAGTCCCGCCAGGAGTGCTCGGGGGCGAACCCGAGCACCCGGCGGGCCTTGTCGATCGACAGCAGGGTGTCGTGCGTGCCGACGTCCCGGCGGTGCGGGACGTCGGGGAACTGGGCCGCCAGCAGCTCGCTGTTCGGCCGGGCGGAGACGGTGTCGGCGTTGGCGACGATGAACACGTCGGCTCCGGGCTCGCCGTGCTCCAGGCCGCGCCGGACCGCCTGGGCGCCGTCGCGGGCGTCGATGTAGCCCCACAGGTTCCAGCGCCGCAGCGCCGGGTCGGCGTCGTAGCCGGGGAAGGCGGCGTAGTCCTCGGGGTACATGACGTTGCTGAACCGCAGCCCGGTCATCGACAGGTCCGGGTGCCACCGGCACAGCTGGCGGGCCAGCTCCTCCTCCAGCGTCTTGACCAGCGAGTAGGTGGTCGTCGGCCGGGGCGCGTACTCCTCGTCGACGGGGACGTAGGGCGGGTCCTCGTCGAAGGGCAGCCCGAGCACCGTCTCGCTGGAGGCCCAGACGATCTTCCGGACGCCGGCCCGCAGCGCGGCGCTGTAGACGTTGTACGAGGCGGTCACGTTGTTGGCGAACGTGGCCGCGTTCGGCATGAGGCCGGGCGCCGGGACGGCGGCCAGGTGCACCAGCGCGTCGATCGGTGCGCGGTGCTCGTCGAACCCGGACAGCGCCTCGACGGCCTGGCCGGCGTCGGTGAGGTCGACGACCGCGGACTCCACGTCGGTCCGGGGGCTGGGCGTCCGGTCCAGCGCCAGGACGTCCCAGCCGTGCTCGAGCAGGTGGGTGACCACCGCCCGGCCGAGCTTCCCGCTGCTGCCGGTGACCGCTGCCCGCGCCATGGTTCTCCTTCGTCCTTCGACCGATGTGCCCGGGACAGCCTGGCCCGTGGCCGGCGTGCCCGCACACCGGGGGCGGGACACTGGACGTCATGACGGAGCACGAGACCGGTGCCGACCGGCCCAAGCCGGTGCCCGACCTGATCGCGCCCGGGCTGGACGTGCTGTTCTGCGGGATCAACCCGTCGCTGCGCTCGGCCGAGACCGGCACCCACTTCGCCCGGCCGGGCAACCGGTTCTGGCCCGCGCTGCACCTGGCCGGCCTCTCCCCGCGCCGGCTCACCCCGGCCGAGGGGCAGGAGCTGCTGCGCTGCGGGATCGGGGTCACCAACGTCGTCGACCGGCCGACCCGGACGGCGGCCGAGCTCGACCCGGCCGAGCTGCGCGCCGGCGCCGCGCAGCTCGAGGCGCTGGTGGCCCGGTACCGGCCGCGGGTGCTCGCCGTCCTGGGGGTCACCGCCTGGCGGCTGGCGTTCGACCGGCCGCGGGCCACGCTGGGGCGCCAGCCCGAGCGGATCGGCGGGGTCACCACCTGGGTGGCGCCCAACCCCAGCGGGCTCAACGCCCACCACCAGCTGCCCGACCTGGCCCGGCTCTACCGGGAGCTGCGGGATGCGCCGTCGGAGGTCAGCGGCTGAGGTCGCCGAGCACCCGGCGGGCCTGCCGGTCCAGCACGACCTCCTCGTCGGCGGGGACGACCAGCGTGCGCACCGTCGCCCCGGGGGCGGACAGGTCGCCCGGGGCGGGCGCCGCGGGGTCCAGGACGACGCCGAGGTGGGCCAGCCGGGCGGCGACGGCGGCCCGCACGGGCGCCGAGTGCTCGCCCACGCCACCGGTGAACACCAGGGTGTCCAGGCCGCCGAGCACCGCGGTGTACCCGGCGACGGCGACCGCCACCGATCGGCTGAGGACGTCGAGGGCCAGCCGGCTGTCGGCGTCCCCGGCGTCCGCCCGCTCGGTGATCTCCCGGACGTCGGTGGAGCCGGCGATCCCGGCCAGCCCCGAGCGGTGGTCGACCAGGTCGCGCAGCTCCTCGACCGACCAGCCGCGGTCGGCCAGGAACAGCAGCGCGTCGGGGTCCAGGTCGCCGCTGCGGCTCGCCGACAGGACGCCGCCGGTGGGGGAGAAGCTCATCGTGGTCGCCAGCGAGCGCCCCTCCGCCACCGCGGTGACGCTGCAGCCGCCGCCCAGGTGGGCGATCACCGCCCGGCCGAGCTCGGGGACGGTGTCGACCACGTGCTCGAGGTTGAGCCCGTGGAAGCCGTAGCGCCGCACCCCGAGGGCGTCGACCTCGGCCGGCAGCGGCAGCCGCCGGGCCTCCGCGGGCAGGTCGGCGTGGAACGCGGTGTCGAAGCAGGCGACCTGCGGCAGGCCGGGCCACTGAGCCCGGGCGGCCTCCATCTCCGCGACGTCCCCGGGCAGGTGCAGCGGGGCGAAGGGCGCCAGCGCCCGCAGCGAGGCGAGCAGCTCGTCGTCCACCAGCGCCGGCCGGACGTGCTCCGGCCCGCCGTGCACCACCCGGTGGGCGACGGCGACGAGCTCGATGCCCTCGGCGGCCACCCGGTCGGCCAGCTCCGCGACCGCGGTGCGGGCGTCGTCGACCGGCCGGGTGACGTGCACGTCGAGCAGCCGCTGCCCGGCCGCGTCGTGCACGGCGGCCTTGAGGGAGCGGGAGCCCGGGTTGACGGCCAGGATGGCGCCGTCGGTCATCCGCGTGCCGCCCCCGCGCCCCAGGTCCAGTCCCGGACCTCCGGCATGTCCTCCAGGTGCTCGCGGACGTACCCGTGGTGCCGGTCGAGCTGCTCGCGGCAGAACCGGACCAGCTCCGCGCCGCGCTCCGGCGCCCGCCGGGAGCGGCGCAGCGCCTCGATCACCAGGTGGTACCGGCTCATCCGGTTGAGCACCACCATGTCGAAGGGGGTGGTCGTCGTCCCCTGCTCCTCGAAGCCGCGCACGTGGAAGCGTGCCGGGTCGGGGCGGCCGTGCAGCAGCTGGTGCACCGCCCGGGGGTAGCCGTGGAAGGCGAAGACGACGTCGGTGTCGGCGGTGAACAGCTGGTCGAAGTGCTTCTCGGAGAACCCGTGCGGGTGGTCGTCCGGCGGGAGCAGGCCCATCAGATCGATCACGTTGACCATCCGGACCCGCAGCGCGGGCACCCACTCCCGCAGCAGCTCGGCGGCGGCCAGGGTCTCCATCGTCGGGACGTCGCCGGCCGCGGCGAGGACGACGTCCGGTTCCGCCTGCCCGTCGTCCTCGGTGCCGGCCCAGTCCCACACCGACGCCCCGGCCGCCGCGTGCGCGTGCGCCTGCTCCAGGGTCAGGTACTGCAGGTGCGGCTGCTTGTCGGCGATGAGCAGGTTGACGTGGTCGGTGCTCTGCAGGCAGTGCTCGGCGACCGAGAGCAGGGTGTTGGCGTCCGGGGGCAGCCACACCCGCACCACCTGCGGGGACAGCGGGATGACCGTGTCCAGCAGGCCGGGGCCCTGGTGGCTGAAGCCGTTGTGGTCGTTGCGCCAGCAGGTGCTGGTCAGCAGGATCGTCAGCGACGACACCGCCGCCCGCCACGGCAGCGTGGCGGCGTGCTGCAGCCACTTCACGTGCTGGACCACCATCGAGGCGCTCACCATGGCGAAGGCCTCGTAGGTGGCGAAGAGGCCGTGCCGGCCGGACAGCAGGTAGCCCTCCAGCCAGCCCTGGCACAGGTGCTCCGACAGCACCTCCATCACCCGGCCGTGCGGGGAGAGGTGGTCGTCGGTGGGCAGGACCTCGGCCTGCAGGCAGCGGTCGGTCACCTCGAAGACCGACTGGAGCCGGTTGCTGGCGGTCTCGTCGGGACAGAACAGCCGGAACGTCCCGCCGCCGTCCTCCGTCGTCGTCCGGGCGTAGACGTCGCGCAGAAGCTCACCGAGCGGGTGGGTGGTCTGGGCGTAGGTGGTCCCCGGCGCGGGGACGTCGACGGCGTAGGACTCCAGCGGGGGCAGGTCCAGCGGGGTGCGCCGGCGCCCGCCGTTCGCGTACGGCGTCGCGCCCATCCGCAGGTCGCCCGCCGGGGCCAGCGCCGCGAGCTCGGGCACCAGCGCGCCGTCGGCGGTGAAGAGGATCTCGGGGGAGTAGGAGTGCAGCCAGTCCTCCAGCAGGGCCAGGTGCGCGCCGTCGGTCTGCACGCCCGACAGCGGAACCTGATGGGCGCGGAACGTGCCCTCGACCTGCACGCCGTCCACCTCGTGGGGGCCGGTCCAGCCCTTCGGCGTGCGCAGCACGATCGCCGGCCAGCCCGGGCGCACGTCCTCGGCCCCGCCGCGGGCGGCGGTCTGGATCTCCCGGATCCGGTGGTGCGAGGTGCGCACGGCGGCCTCCAGGTCCCGGAACACCGCGCGCGGGTCGTCGCCGGCGACGAACACCGGGGCCCAGCCCTGGCTGCGCAGGTAGTCGGCGATCTCCTCGTCCGACGACCGGCCCCACACCGTCGGGCTGTTGATCTTGTACCCGTTCAGGTGCAGCACCGGCAGGACGGCGCCGTCCCGGCGGGCGTCCAGGAAGGCCGGGATCTTCCAGGAGCCGGACAGCGGGCCGGTCTCCGCCTCGCCGTCCCCGACCACGCAGGCGACCAGCAGGTCGGGGGAGTCGAAGGCGGCGCCGGCGGCGTGCACCAGCGCGTAGCCGAGCTCGCCACCCTCGTGGATGCTGCCCGGGGTCTGCACGCTCACGTGGCTGGGGATGCCGCCGGGGGTGGAGAACTGTCGGAACAGCCGGTGCACCCCCTCGGCGTCGCCGCTCACCTGCGGGTAGATCTCGCTGTAGCTGCCCTCCAGGTAGGTGGCGGCCACGAGCGCCGGGCCGCCGTGCCCCGGCCCGGCGACGTAGAGGCAGGGCGTGCCGGTGCGCCGGATCAGCCGGTTGAGCTGCACGTACAGCGCCGACAGGCCGGGGCTGGTGCCCCAGTGGCCGAGCAGCCGCGGCTTGACGTCGGTGTGCGCGAGCGGCCGGCGGACCAGCGCGTTGTCCCGCAGGTAGATCTGGCCGACGGTGAGGTAGTTGGCCGCGGCCCACCACCGCAGGTCCAGGTCGAGCTGGTCGTCGGGGTAGTCCGCCGTCGTCGCCTGCTCGGTCATGGGCTCCACACTGTCGGTCTCGGGTGAACGGCCGGGGCTGGTGCGGCCCCGGAGCGATCCTGACCGGCCCGGGCGGTGGGTGCCCGGGCCGAAGGTCCCGCCGCTCAGCCCAGCAGGTCGGCCAGCTCCAGGACGCCGCCGGCCGCCTCGAACTCGGCCCGGGCCGCGGCGAGCACGGCCGGGTCGACCAGCGCGTCCAGCGCGGTGAGCGCCAGGCCCACGGCGCCGTCCAGCACGGCCCGATCCCCGGCCGGGGAGGCGGCGGCCGCGGCGAAGCCGGTGGTGTGCATCGACGTCTCCGGCCCGGCGATGGCGATCATCGGGTGGATCGAGGGCACCCGGACGCTGACGTTGCCCAGGTCGGTCGACCCGGCCAGCGACGCCGGGGTCACCCCGGGTGGGAGGGCGGTGCGGCCGCGGCGGGCCTGGTGACGGGTCCACCGGGCGGCCAGCTCCAGGTTGGCCCGGATCGGCAGGTAGGCCGGCAGCTCGTCCCAGTGCAGCTCGTACCCGCAGCCGGTCATCGCCGCCGCGCCGGCCATGACCGCCTCCATCCGGCGGCTCAGGTCGGCCAGCGTCTCCGGCGTCGCGGAGCGCACGTAGTACAGCGCCTCGGCGGTCTCCGGGACGACGTTGGGCCGCTGCCCGCCGTCGGTGATCACCCCGTGCACCCGGTCGGTGTCCGGGACGTGCTGGCGCAGCATCGCCACGCCGTTGTAGCCGGCGACCACGGCGTCCAGCGCGTTGCGGCCCATGAAGGGCTGTGCCGAGGCGTGCGCGGCGATGCCCGTGTACGTGACCCGCAGCTGGCGGCGGCCGAGGAAGGGCTGCACCGCGGCGTCGTAGGAGAACGGGTGCAGCATCACCACGGCGTCGACGCCGTCGAAGGCGCCGGCCCGGGCCATCAGCTCCTTGCCGCCGCCGCCCTCCTCGGCCGGGGTGCCCAGCAGCAGCACGGTGCCCTCGACCCCGCCGTCGGCCAGCACGGTGGCCAGCCCGAGGAAAGCCCCCACGGCGGACGCGCAGATGACGTTGTGGCCGCAGCCGTGGCCGATGCCGGGCAGCGCGTCGTACTCGGCCAGCACCGCCACCGTCGGCCCACCGCTGCCGACGCTGGCCCGCAGCGCCGTCTCCAGGCCGAAGACGCCGACCTCCGCCTCGATCCCGGAGCGGGCCAGCAGGTCGGCCACCGCCCGGGCCGAGCGGTGCTCTTCGTACCCCTCCTCGGGGTGGGCGTGCAGGTCGTGGCTGAGCGCCAGCAGGTCCGCCGACGCCGACTCGATCGCCTGCTCGGTCCGGGCCAGCAGCTCCTCGGGTGCACCGGCGTGCGGGGAGGAGAGCGGTTCGGCGGTGGCGGCCGCGCGGTCGGTGGCCGCCCGCAGCTCGTCCAGGTGGGCGGGGTCCGCCGGGCGGGGGAGCCGGGCGTCGACGGGGTCGGTCATGTGCCGTGTCTACCCGGTGGGGTGGCGCCGCGGAGACCCGCCGGGAACGATCTCGGTCGGCAAGTGGTTGAGCGCTTGACGGACGCCGGCCCCTCGTCGTCCGCGAGAACCTCTGGAGGACCCCATGCACCTCGGCGTCGACAGCTTCGTCTCGGCAGTGACCGACCCCACCACCGAGCGCCTCGTCGGGCCGGAGGAGCGGATGGCGGACCTGCTGGAGGAGATCGAGCTCGCCGATCGCGTGGGGCTGTACTCCTTCGGCATCGGTGAGCACCACCGCAGCGAGTACTACGACTCGGCGCCGGCGATCATCCTCGCGGCGGCTGCGGCGCGGACCTCCCGGATCCGGCTGGGCAGCGCGGTGACGGTGCTCAGCGCCGCCGACCCGGTGCGGGTCTTCCAGCAGTTCGCCACCCTCGACCTGATCGCCAAGGGCCGGATCGACCTGGTCGTCGGGCGTGGCTCCTTCACCGAGGCGTTCCCGCTCTTCGGGCTCTCGCTGGGCGACTACGACACGCTGTTCAGCGAGAAGCTCGACCTGCTGCTGCAGATCCGCGACTCCGAGCAGGTGACCTGGTCCGGTCGGCACCGCCCGGCACTGACCGGTCAGGGCGTCTACCCGCGGCCGCTGCAGGACCCGCTGCCGATCTGGGTCGGGGTCGGCGGCAGCCCGGAGTCCTTCGCTCGGGCCGGGCTGCTCGGCCTGCCGCTCATGGTGGCGATCATCGGCGGCGAGCCCCGCCAGTTCGCCCCGCTCATCGACCTCTACCGCCGCGCCGGTGCGCAGGCCGGGCACGCGCCCGAGAAGCTCCAGGTGGGACTGCACGTGTTCGGCTTCGTCGCCGACAGCGACCAGGTGGCCGCGGACACCATCTACCCGGGGTGGCACGAGATGTTCGCCAAGATCTCCCGCGAGCGCGGCTTCTCCCAGCCGTCCCGGGCCCAGTTCGACGCCACCAGCGGGCCGAACGGCGCCTTCTTCATGGGCGACCCGGACACCGTGGCGGAGAAGCTGGTCCGGATCTCCGGGCAGCTCGGCGGCGTCGACCGGATCTCGCTGCAGATGACCAACCCCCGGCTGGCGCACGCCGACCTGCTGCGCGGCATCGAGCTGCTCGGCACCGAGGTCGCCCCGAAGGTCGCCTCCGCCTGAGGCGCCTCTTCTGACCCTCGACGCAGGTGAGCCCTCGCTCTAGCGTCGTCGACGTGCACGCGTCGACGTCCTCGGCGAGCCGGTCCGCCGGCGCCGCTGCGGGAGGACGACGTCTGGTTCGACCAGTTCCGCCGCTCCTGGGACCAGCACCTGGACGCGCTGGACACCGAGCTGCGGCGTGGGGTGCGCGCACGACACCACGGGGACCGGACGCCGCCGTCCCAGGAGGGGACGACGGCCCACACCGAGGAGTGCGCATGAGGAACGTCCTGGACGAGTTGGCGGCGGCGGAGCGGGTGGTGACCCGGCGGGAGTCCGACGGGACCGAACTGGTCTCCGCGTTGATCCGGCGGAGCTACGAGGCGGCCGTGCCGGACGTCTGGAGCGCCCTGACCGACCCCGAGCGGCTGGCCCGCTGGTTCGCCCCGGTCAACGGGGACCTCCGCCCCGGAGGCACGTTCGCCGTCCAGGGGAACGCCGAGGGTGAGATCCAGGGCTGCGAGCCGCCGCGCCGGCTCAAGGTCACCTGGGGCGGGCCGGACAGCGTCGTGGACGTGCGGCTGTCCGAGCGCGGCGACGGCACCCTCCTGGAGCTGGAGCACACCGTGCCGGTCGAGTTCGTCGGCAGCGGGGCCGGGGCCCTGTACGTCGGCCCGGGCTGGGACGTCGCCGTCCTCGGGCTGGCCGGCTTCCTCCGCGGGGAGGTCGTCGACGACCCGGCCGCCTGGGAGAACACGCTGGAGGGGCAGCAGGCTGCCGCCCGGTCGATCGACGCCTGGGCCGACGCGGTACGCGACGGCGGCACCGCGACCGAGGAGGAGATCGACGCGGGGATCGCGGCCGCGCGGGCCCAGTTCACCCCGGACGTCGTCGGCGAGGCCTGACCGCCGGATCCGTCGCCCCCGCTCGGTCCACCTCATCGGCTCAGAACTGTCAGACCCTCTCCGTAGGTTCGGGGTGTGTCCATGGGCGACGGGTTCGGGGTGGCGGTCACGGTGTCCCCGCGCGTCCCGTCGGTCTGCGAGGAGCTGCCTCCGCCGCCGGCGGGGGTGACGCGCCGGCGCACGCGGCTGTCGGAGGTGCTCCCGCCCGGCGGGTTCTCCGACACCGGCCTGGTGGGCGAGCTGAGCACGATCGCCGACGTGCGGGCGCAGCTGGCTGCCTATGAGGCGGTGGTGGTGGCCGAGCTGGCGCGGCGTCGTCCGGTGGAGTGGGACCTGACCGAGCAGGAGCCGGGGCACGGGGTGGAGGGCTGGCGCCCGGTTCGGGTGCCGGTGGGGGTGTCGGAGTTCTTGGCCGATGAGCTGGCGGTCGTGGCGGGCATCTCGCCGACGGCGGCGACGGTGCTGGCCGAGCGGTCCCTGGTCCTGGTGCGTGAGCTGCCGGCCACGTGGGCGATGCTGGCCGACAGCCGAATCGACCCGGCCCGCGCGAATGCGATCGTGCGCGCGCTGGGCGGGCAGTCGGTCCATGCCGGGGGCCGGGTCGAGCCCGCGGTGGTGGCCGAGGTGGAGGCGCAGGCGCTGGGGTGGGCGGTGGCGGGGGAGACGCCGGTGCGGTTGCGGGAGCGCACGGCGGCGGCGCTGATCGCGCTGGATGAGGCGGCGGCTGATCGTCGGCGGAAGAAGGCCGAGCGGTGTGCCGATGTGACGACCCGGGCCACCGCGGATGGGATGGGTCAGCTGGTGGCGGACCTGCCGATGCCAGTGGCTGCGGCCTGCCGGGAGACGGTGGACGGCTACGCGCGGATGGCGAAGGCCGACGGTGATGGGCGGGCGATCGGGCAGCTGCGCGCGCAGGTCATGGCCGACCTGATCCTGCGGCCGTGGGACACCAGCCGGGAGCCGGTGACCGCGCATCTCACCGTTCTGGCGCCGTTGCCGGCGCTGCACACCCGCCCGCTGAGCGACCGGACCGCGCCGGGCGGAGGTGACGTGGCGCCGGGCGGAGGTAACGTGGCGCCGGGCGGAGGTGACGTGGCGCCGGGCGGAGGTGACGTGGCGCCGGGCGGAGGCGACGTGGCGCCGGGCGGAGGCGACGTGGCGACCGAGGGGCGCACCCTGCCGGGCCAGAGCCATGTCGCGCCGTGCGATGACCGGGACGCAGCAACCGTGGACGGGGCGCCGATCACCGCCGGGCAGCTGCGGGAGCTGCTGGCGCAGTTGGACGCGCTCTGCCCCGGCGGCCTGTAGGCCCCGGTCGGGGGCACGTTGGGCATCGACCTGGTCGATCCGGTCACCGGGGCGCTGCGGGCGACGGTGACCCGCCCGGAACTGGAGCGGCTGGCCCGCCGCGGCTGCCCCGACCACCCGGCCGGCACCGACTGCGGCTGCGGGCTGCTGGACCGGCCACCCCCGGTCGATCGCTACACGCCGACCCCGGCCCAGCGCCGGTACGTGCGGGCCCGGGACCGGACGTGTCGGCACCCCGGCTGCCGCAGACCGGCCGCCCGCACCGACCTGGACCACGTCTGCGCCCACCGTGACGGTGGGGCCACCGACTGCGCCAACCTGTGCTGTTTGTGCCGGCGACACCACCGGCTGAAGACCCACGCGCATCGGTGGCGGTTTGTGCTGACCGGTGACGGGGTCCTGTCGGTCACCACCCCCTCCGGCGTCACCCGCGTGACCCGACCACCAGGCCTCCGCCTGCCCAGCCTCCGAACAACGAGTCGCCAAGGAGCGAGCCTCCAACCACCGGGCCCCCGGCTGTCCGCCGCCGGCCAGCTGACCGGCGGCGGCATCCCACCCGACCCGGACGACCCGCCGCCCTTCTGAGCCGGCGCGCAAGGGTCGGCGAGGCAATGCCGGCGGGTCGTGATCGCGGACACTCTTCCGGTTGTGCACGGTCGGAACCCGACCCTGCTGTGCGCCCGATGTGAGTGGACGGCGACCATGTGTGTGTGACCGGAGGAGGAGTGACGGGGGTGCCGCAGGCGCAGGACCCGTCCTCCGGGGCCTCGCCGACCGGTCGCCGGAGCGCTCGCCGGCGGGTGCGGAACCTCGTGCTGCGGGCCGCCCTGCTCGTCGCGGCCGGTGCGGCGGTCGTCGTCTTCCGGGACCGGATCGCCGAGTGGTGGGACGGCCTGGTCGGCATCGCCTGGTCGTGGGTCGCCCTCGCCGCTCTGACCCAGCTCCTCTCCCTGCACTTCCTGGTCCTGCAGCAGCGCGTGCTGGTGCGCGCGGGCGGTGGCGACGTCCCGCTGCGGCACGCCACGACCACCATCTACGCGGGCAACACCATCGCCTCGACGGTCCCGGTCGCCGGGGCCCCGGCGAGCGCTGCGTACACCTACACCCGGCTGCACGCGCTGGGCAACAGCCCGGCGCTCGTCGGCTGGGCGCTGGCGGTCTCCGGAATCGCGGCCACGGCCACGCTCGCAGTGGTGCTGGCCGTGGGATCCGCGGCGACCGGGTCGCTGTGGGGTGCGCTCGGCGCCTTCTTCGCCACCGCGGCCGGCGTCGTGCCGGTGCTGGGCCTCGTGCTGGTGCTCCGGCACGAGCGGTCGCGCACCGTCGTCGTCCGGCTCGCCACGCGCGTCGTCACCGCGCTGGCCCGATGGATCCGGTCGCTGCGCGGACGGGACGTCGCGCGGCGGATCGACGAGCTGCTGACCTCGCTGGGCGCCATCCGGCTGTCCTTCGGCACCGCGACCGCCGCCGGCCTGTTCGCGCTGGCCAACTGGGTGCTGGACGTCGCGGGTCTGGCGCTGGCCCTCGTGGCCGTCGGCGCGCCGATCCCGTGGCAGGGACTGCTGCTCGCCTGGGCCGCCGGCGCGCTGGCCTCGTCTGCGCGGCTGACCCCCGGTGGCATCGGGGTCGTGGAGGCGGCGCTGGCCTCCGCGCTGATCGCCGTCGCCGGCCTGCCGGCCAGCCAGGCAGTGCCGGCCGTGCTGGTCTACCGGCTGGTCAGCCTGTGGCTCCCCGTCGGCATCGGGGCGCTGCTCCTCCTGGCGGACCCGGGATCGACGGCGCGCGGAGGCCGGCGCCGGCACGCCAGCACCCCCGCGAGCTGACCGCCGCCACCACCACCGGCCGCACGGTCCGCGGACGTCGTCCGGTTTCGCCCGGTCCCCGGCGGGCACACCGGCTGGCGTGCCTGACCTCCCCGAGCACTCCTCGTCCGGCCCGGCCACCTCACGCGGCGACCGGGCACCCGGCGTCCCGCCCACCTTCGTCGACGGCACCCGGCTGTGGGTCGACGCCCGCCTGCGCGCCCTGGTCCAGGCCCGCATCGAGGCCCGGCTGCTGCTCCGGCTCGGCGGGCCGGTGCCCGGTGGCCGGGTGCTGGAGCTGGGCACCGGCCGGCGCGGCACCGGCCTGAGGTCGGCGCTGGACACCTTCCAGGCCGCGCACGCCGACGGGGTCGAGCTGTTCCCCGCCAGCGTGGCGGACTGCCGTGCCGCGGTGCGCGACCTCGGCGACCGGGTGCAGGTCAGCGAGGGCGACGCGACCCGGTTGAGCGCAGCCGACGCCTCCTACGACGCGGTGTTCGGCTGGCACGTGCTGCACCACACCGACGACTGGCGGGCGGTGGTGGCCGAGGCGGCGCGGGTGCTGCGCCCCGGTGGCCGGCTCTACTCCTGCGAGATGACGGCCCGGTTCATCGACAGCCGGGTGCTCCGTGCGGTCTCCGCCCACCCGGCCGACGGCGACCGTCCCACCCCCGCGGCCATGGCCGAGGCGTGCCGGTCCGCCGGGCTCACCGTCACCGCCCAGGAGAACCGGCTGGCCGGCTGCTGGACGGCGCTCGTCGCCACCAGGTCGTGAGTGAGGGGAGCCCACCGCAGGGGACGGTCGGCACGCTCGGCACGGCGCTCCGGCTGCTTCGCCGGCACGCCCCGGCCGCCTTCCTCGCGGCCGCGGCCGCCGCCGCGGTCAACGCCGTCCCCGACGTGCTGCGGCACGTCCTGGTCTGGGACGACCCCCGGCTCTGGGCCGCACTGGCCGTCGACGTCGTCGGGTTCCTGACCGGCCTGGTCGCCCAGCTGTGGGTGACCGGGGCGGTCGCCGGCCTGCTCGACGGCGGGCGGCTCACCCCCTCCGGTGCGCTGCGGCGCGGGGTCGCGCTCGCGGTGCGGGCCGTGCGGCGCGGGCCCGGGACGGTGCTGGCCGGGGTGCTCACCGGCGGGGTGGTTTCGGCGCTGCTGACGATCCCGGCGTCCGTGGCGGCGCTGGGCTTCGACCGGGTGCTGGGGCCCCTGGACTCACCCGACGTCGGTGCCTTCGCCGTCGCCACGGTCAGCGACTTCGTGGCCAGCACGGCCACGCTGCCGTACCTGGCGTTCGTGCTCGTCCTGGTGGCGACCGGTTGGCGGGCCGGGCAGCCGGGCACCAGCCGGTCATGACGTTGAACTGGGACGTGACGCGCAAGAGCATCGGGACGCTGTCGATCTGGCTGGGCACCGGCGCACTGTTCGCGCCGCGGGCGATGACCCGGGTGCTGGGGGTGGACGGGCGCGCCACGCGCACCGACACCGCCCTGCCGCTGCTGGTCCGGTTGATCGCCGCGCGGAACATCGCGATGGGGGCGGCGCTGCTGGTCACCCCGGTGCCCCAGGCCCGGCGGACCACGGAGGTCACCCTGCTGCTCACCGCGCTGGACGGGGCCGCCGTCCTGGTGGGCCGGCGCGGCGGTGACGTGGCCGACCGGAGCGTCGGCCTGTCGATGACCGTCCTCGGGCTGGCCGCCGCCGGCGCCGCCCACTGGCACCGCCGCTGACCGGACCCGGTCAGTCGGCCGTCGGCCCGTCGGCGAGCAGGGCGCGCACCGCGTCGATGGTGTCGGCCTCGGCCGGGGACTTGTCCGGGCGGTAGCGCAGCACCCGGGCGAACCGCAGGGCCACGCCGCCGGGGTAGCGGGTGCTGCGCTGGGCGCCGTCCACCGCGATCTCCACCACCAGCTCCGGGCGCAGCCGCACACCCCAGTCCGGCTGCTCTGCGGCGTGCCCCGGGAACGTCCGGGTCTGCCAGGCCAGCAGCTCGTCGGTCATCCCCTTGAACGTCTTGCCGACCATCACCGGCTGGCCGCCGTCGGGGTCGCGGGCCCCGAGGTGGATGTTGGACAGGCTGCCCGCGCGCCGCCCGTAGCCCCACTCCGCGCCCAGCACGACCAGGTCGAGGGTGTGCACCGGCTTCACCTTCTGCCACGCCTTGCCGCGGCGGCCGGCGGCGTAGGGCGCGTCCAGCGCCTTCACCACCACGCCCTCGTGGCCGGCGGTCAACGCGTCGTCCAGCACGCCGGCGGCCTGCTCCGGGGTGGGCCGGCGCATCCCGGGCATCCGCAGCGCCGCGTGCGCGTCGTCGGCCAGCAGCCCGGCCAGCGCGTCCAGCCGCACCGCCAGCGGCTCGTCGAGCAGGTCGCGGCCGTCCAGGTGCAGCACGTCAAAGAGGAAGGGGCTGAGCAGCACGCCGGCGTCCGCGCTGTCGCTGCCGAAGCGGCTCATCGTGTCCTGGAAGGCGCGCGGCCGGCCGTCGTCGTCCAGCGCGAGGGTCTCCCCGTCGAGCACGGCGGTCTCGCACGGCAGCGCCCGGATCCGCTCGACCAGCTCCGGCACGCCGTCGGTCACCTCCCGAAGCGACCGGGTCCACACCCGGACGACGTCGCCGTCCCGGTGCACCTGGATGCGGGCGCCGTCGAGCTTGAACTCGACGGTCACCTCGGCGCCGAGATCGGCGAGCGCGGCGTCCAGCGAGGACCCGGGGCTGGCCAGCATCGGCCGCACCGGGCGGCCCACCTCCAGCCGCACCGCCGCCAGCGCCGCCACCCCGCCGGTCAGCGCCAGCGCGGCGGTCTCCGGCAGTCGGCCGGACAGCATGAAGGCCCGGCGGACGACGGCGGCCGGCACGTCGGCTGCGGCGGCGACCGCGTCCAGCACGACGCCCTCCAGCGCGCCCTGGCGGAGCTCGCCGGTGAGCAGCCGGACCAGGAAGTGGTGCTCCTCCGGGGTGGCCGCGGCCAGCAGCCCGCCGAGGACGGCGTCGCGCCGAGCCGCCGACCCGGCACCGGTCGTCCCCGCCAGCTCGGTCAGCGCCGCGTCGACCTCCGGGACGGTCAGCGTCGGCGCGTCCGCGGCACCCCCGCCCAGCCGGGACAGGGTGCGCCAGCCGACCCCGAGCCGCCCCTGGCGCGGCTCCCCGGCCAGCCACCCGGTGACCGGCACGACCTCCTCGGGGTCCGCCGCCCGCAGCAGCGTGGCGATGGCCGCTGCCTTGGCGGTGCGGGACCGGGTGGCCGTGACCGCGGTGGACGCGGCGAGGACGTCGGCGAGCAGCACGCGGTCATGCTCCCAGCCCGGCGGTCGGCAGGACTCCCGTTCCGCGCTCCCGCAGGCCAGGATGCGCCCATGGACGTCGACGCACGGCTCCGCGAACTGGGCCTGGAGCTGCCCACCCCCATGGGACCGGGCGGCAACTACCTGCCGGTCATGGCCGCCGGGGACCTGCTGTTCCTCTCCGGGATGGGCCCGGTCCGACCCGACGGCACGCTGGTCACCGGCAAGATCGGCGACGGTGGCCTGGACCTGGACACCGCCCGGGAGGCTGCCCGGCTCACCGGGCTGCAGCTGCTCGCCGCCCTGCGCGCCGAGCTCGGCGACCTCGGCCGGGTGCGGCAGGTGGTGAAGCTCTTCGGCATGGTCAACTGCCGCCCCGGCTTCAACCGCACACCCGCCGTGATCGACGGCTGCTCGGACCTCTTCGTCGACGTGCTCGGTGACGCCGGTCGGGGCGCCCGGTCCGCGGTCGGCATGGCCGAGCTCCCGTTCGACATCGCCGTGGAGATCGAGGCCGTCGTCCGCGTCACCACGTGAGCCCGTTCCCCGACGAGAACCCCACAGGAGACGACGTGCTGCTCGAGACGATGACCTACGAAGAGGTGCAGGCCGCGCTCGCGGACGGACGGTGCGACGTCATCGTGCCGTGCGGCGCGGTGGAACAGCACGGCCCGCACCTGCCGCTGGACGTGGACGCCGTGCACGCCGACCGGCTGGCGGTGGAACTGGCCCAGCGGCTGGGGACGGCGCTGGTCGCACCCACCATCCGGGTGGGTGTCTCGCCGCACCACATGGGCTTCGCCGGCACGATCAGCCTGCGCCCGGAGACCTTCGAGGCGGTCTACACCGACTACTGCCAGAGCCTCGCCGCGCACGGTTTCCGGTCGATCCTCTGCTTCTCCGCCCACGGCGGGAACTTCGCGCCGCTGGCCGAGATGGCCGACCGGCTGGACGCCGCCGTGGGGCCGGACTGCCGGGTGGTCGTCTGGTCCGACCTCCTCGGCCTGGTCGACATCTGGCGGTCCGCCGTCGCCGACGCCGGTGGGGACCCCGAGGGGGTCGGCGGTCACGCCGACGTCGCGGAGTCCTCCGTCTACGCCGTCCTCCGGCCCGGGCAGGTGCGCACCGAGCGCCTGGTCCGCGGGTACACCGGGCCGGTCGACGACGCCTTCCTGCAGCGCATGTTCACCGGCGGCGTCCGGGCGATCTCCGACACCGGGATCATGGGCGACCCGCACGGGCTGTCCACCGCCATCGGGGAGCTGTGCGTGGCGCGGGTCGCCGACGCGCTCGCGGCCCACTTCACCCAGCAGCTGGAGGCGGTGCGGACGCTGCCCTGAGCGGGGGAGGATGCCGGGATGCCACGCCTGCTGGTCGTCCACCACACCCCCTCGCCGGCCCTGCAGGCGGTGTTGACCGCCGTCCGCGAGGGCGTCGCGCTGGTCGAGGACGTCGAGCTGACCGTGCGGCCCGCCCTGTCGGCGGGGGCGGCGGGCGTGCTCGCCGCCGACGGCGTCCTGCTCGGGACGCCGGCCAACATCGGGTACATGTCCGGTGCGCTCAAGCACTTCTTCGACACGGTCTTCTACCCGTGCCTGGACGCCACGGCCGGGCTGCCGTACGGGGTGTACGTGCACGGCAACGACGACACGGCCGGAGCCCTGACCAGCGTGCAGCGGATCACCGGGGCGCTGGGCTGGCGACAGGTGGCCGCACCGCTGAGCCTGACCGGGGCGCCGGGGGCCGAGGACCTCGAGGCGTGCCGGGAGCTGGCGGCGACGATCGCGGTCGGCCTGTGACAGCGCGCGCTCGATGACCGCCGCCGGGTCACCGCCGCGCGTGCCACCATGACGACGTGGCTTCCACCTCCGCCTCGGCCAGCGCGCTGCTGCACCACGTGCGCACCGGGCGGGCGCGGAGCCGTGCCGAGCTCGTCGCGCTGACCGGCTCGTCCCGCAACACGGTCAGCGCCCGGGTCGACCAGCTGATCGCCGCGAACCTCCTCGAGGAGGGCGGCCGCGGCTGGAGCACCGGCGGGCGCCCGCCGACGCTGCTGCGCTTCAACAGCCAGGCCGGCTGCGTGCTCGCCGTCGACCTGGGCGTGACCAGCGTCGACGTCGCCGTCACCGACCTGTCCGCGGAGGTCCTGGCCACGGTGGGCCACCCGATCGACATTGCTGAGGGACCCGGTCCGGTGCTGGCCGAGGTCGACCGGCTGGCCCAGCGGGTGCTGGCGGAGGCGGGCCTGACCCCGGCCGACGTCTGCGCCGTCGGCGTCGGCGTCCCCGGGCCGGTGGAGTTCTCCACCGGCCGGCCGGTCCACCCGCCGATCATGCCGGGCTGGCACGACCACCCGATCCCGAGCGCCTTCGGCCGGTACGACTGCCCGGTCTTCGCCGACAACGACGTGAACGTGATGGCGCTGGGCGAGATGGGCATCGCCGGGTCGACCGAGGACGTGCTGGTGATCAAGGTCGGCACCGGGATCGGCTGCGGCATCGTCGTCGACGGGCAGGTCTACCGCGGGGCCCAGGGCAGCGCCGGCGACATCGGGCACATCTCCGTCCCGCCGCCGTACGGAGAGCCGGTGCTCTGCCGGTGCGGCAACGAGAACTGCCTCGAGGCGATCGCCGGGGGTGGTGCGTTGCTGCGCGACGCGCTGGCGGCCGGCCTGCCGGTGACGACGACCCGCGAGCTGGTGCAGCTGGCGGCCCACGGTGACGGGCCGGCCCTGGAACTGGTCCGCAACGCCGGCCGGACCATCGGCACCGTGCTGGCCAGCCTGGTGAACTTCTTCAACCCGCACCGGATCGTGATGACCGGGGGTGTGGCGCAGGCCGGGCCGCCGCTGCTGGCCGGCATCCGGGAGGCCGTCTACGGCCGCTCGCTGCCGCTGGCCGCCCGCGCGCTGGACATCTCGGTCAGCGCAGCTCCCGACCTGTCCGGGCGGCTGGGCGCCGCGCTGATGGCGATCGAGGGCTTCCTGGACGAGGACTCCGCCTACCAGGTCGCGCGCGCCGACGCCGGCTCCGCCGAGGCCCCGACCGCCCGCTGACCGGGGTCCGTCCCCTCGGGCAGTCCGTTCCCAGGCCGACGTGCCCGGACGACGGCTGGTCGGCCCGGGCTGACGACCTCATCGGCACGCCAAGCCCGGGTTGACCCGGACGGTGAGGGGTTGAGCCGCAGGCGCACGCGGGTCAACCCCTCCGGCACCGGGTTGACCCGGCGAGCGCGACGGCACGGATGCCCCGGACGCCGACGGCCTCGCGGCTGCCCGGCTGCGGTTGCGGTTCGGTAACGCCGCCGCGGTCCCTTGACCCGTGTGTGACGCCGGACATAGTGTCCCGCCTGACGTACTTACGTTCAGTGCTGAGCATAAGTCTGGAGTGGTGGCATGACCGGCGTCCTGTTCGCCCGGCACGGGGTCTCCGCGTGAGCGCTCCGTCGGCGACGCCGCTGCTGGAGATGCACGGCATCGTCAAGCAGTTCCCCGGCGTCCGTGCCCTCGACGGCGTCGACCTGGACGTCCGGGCCGGCGAGGTGCACTGCCTGCTCGGCCAGAACGGCGCGGGCAAGTCGACCCTGATCAAGGTCCTGGCCGGCGCGCACCAGCCCGACGAAGGCCGGATCACCTGGGACGGCGCCCCGGTCACCCTGGGCGACCCGCAGGCGGCGATGTCCCTGGGCATCGCCACGATCTACCAGGAGCTCGACCTGGTCGCCGGGCTGACCGTGGCGGACAACGTGTTCCTGGGCCGGGAGCGGTCCCACCTCGGCCTCACCCGCCCGGCTCAGGCGAACCGGGCCGCCGGGGAGCTGCTGGCCCGGCTGGGACACCCGGAGATCCGGCCCACCGCCGAGGTCGGGTCGCTGTCCGCGGCGTCCCAGCAGATGGTCAGCATGGCCCGGGCGCTGTCCCAGGACGCCCGGCTGATCGTGATGGACGAGCCTTCCGCGGTGCTGGACAGCGAGGAGGTCCAGCACCTCTTCCAGGTCATCCGCGACCTCACCGCCTCCGGCGTCGCCGTCGTCTACATCTCCCACCGGCTGGAGGAGATCCGGGACGTCGGTGACCGGATCACCGTGCTCAAGGACGGCCGGACGGTCGCCACCGGGCTGCCGGCGGGCGACACCTCCACCGGGGAGGTCATCACGCTGATGACCGGCCGGACCATCGAGTACGTCTTCCCGGAGCGCCGCGAGTTCGCCGGCCAGGCCGCCGAGCCGGTGCTCCAGGTCGAGGACCTCTCGCTGGTCGGGAAGTTCAGCGACGTCTCCTTCGCCGTCCGGCCGGGGGAGGTGCTCGGCCTGGCCGGGCTCGTCGGCTCGGGCCGGTCGGAGATCCTCGAGACCGTCTACGGCGCCCGGCGGGCCAGCACCGGCACGGTGCAGATCGCCGGACGCCGGCTGCGGCCCGGCAACGTGGCGGCCGCCGTCGATGCGGGGGTCGGGCTGGCGCCGGAGGAGCGCAAGAGCCAGGGCCTGCTGCTGACCGAGCCGATCTACCGCAACATCACGCTGTCCAGCCTGGCCCGGTTCGCCCGCGGAGGACTGCTGTCCGGGGAAGCGGAGAAGCAGGCCGCCCGGGACCAGGCCGAGGCGCTCGACCTGCGGCCGGTCGACGTCGACCGCGAGGTCCGCACGCTGTCCGGCGGCAACCAGCAGAAGGTCGTGCTGGCCCGCTGGCTGCTCCGCGACTGCAAGGTGCTCCTGCTCGACGAGCCCACCCGGGGCGTCGACGTCGGGGCGCGCTCGGAGATCTACGCACTGATCCGGGAGCTGGCCGACCGCGGGGTGGCGGTGGTCGTCGTCTCCAGCGAGATCCCGGAGGTGCTCGGCCTGGCCGACCAGGTGCTGGTGATCGCCGACGGCGCCATCGTCGCCCGCGGTCCGGCCGACGAGCTCGACGAGCACCAGGTGCTCGACATGGTCATGGAGGGAGCGGCCCCGACCCCGGGCGCCGCACGCGAAGGGGACGTGGCGTGATGAGCGAGACCACCACTGCGACTCCGCCGGCGGGCAGCGCCGCCGGCGCCTCCGACGGCGGGAGCAAGGGGCCGGGCCTGCTGGCCGGCCCGCTGGGCCGGAACCTCGGGCTGGTCGTGGCCCTGCTGGTGCTCTGCATCGTCGGTGCCATCACCGCGCCCGGCCGCTTCGTCGACGTGGACAACGCGGTGACGATCCTGCGGGCGGCCGCCGTCATCGGCGTGGTCAGCGTCGGGATGACGTTCGTGATCATCGGCGGCGGGATCGACCTGTCGGTGGGGGCGCTGGTCGCGCTCTCCTCCGTCTGGGCGACGACGCTGGCGACCCAGGCGATGGCCGAGGACTTCCACTGGATCGTCATGGTGGCCACCGCCGTCCTGGTCGGTGCCGGCGCCGGACTGGTCAACGGGATCGTCATCGCGTACGGGAAACTGGTCGCCTTCATCGCCACCCTGGCGATGCTCGCGGCCGCCCGGGGCCTGGCGGAGATCATCGCCAACCGGCGCACCCAGATCGTCCAGGACCGCGACTTCATCGAGTTCTTCGGCGGCGACGTCCTCGGCATCCCGATGCTCGTGATCGTCTTCGCGCTGGTCGCCGCGGCCGGCTGGGTGCTGCTCAACCGCACGACCTTCGGCCGCCGCACCTTCGCCGTCGGCGGGAACGCCGAGGCCGCCCGGCTGGCCGGCATCCGGGTGCAGCGGCACACCGTGTGGCTGTACGTGCTGTCCGGGGTCACCTGCGGCATCGCCGCGGTCTTGCTGATGGCCCGGACGACGACCGGCAGCTCCACCCACGGCACGCTCCTGGAGCTGGACGCGATCGCCGCCGTCGTCATCGGCGGGACGCTGCTGGTCGGTGGCCGCGGCACCATCGTCGGCACCGTGCTCGGCGTGCTGATCTTCACCACGCTGGCCAACGTCTTCACGCTGAACAACTTGTCCAGCTCGGCGCAGGAGGTGGCCCGCGGCGTGATCATCGTGATCGCCGTCCTGCTGCAGCAGCGGCTGGCCCTCGGCGGTGCCCGGCCGCGGAAGAAGGCCCGCGGCGGCCCCAGCGGCGCCGCTGCCCCCGGGAACCCGACCGGTGCCCAGCCCGGTGGGTCGGCCACCCCCGGTGGGCCGGCCGGCGCCCGCCCCGGCGACTCCGGCGGTCGCCCGCCGGCCTGAGTCCGCGAGGCCCTGACCTCCGGCCGGCCACCCGGCCTGCCGGCGCACCACCCCGGCTCCTGGCAGCGCAGCCAGGGCGGCGATCCACGAGGAGAGAACATGTCTGCAACGAGGCAGCGTCCGTACGGTCGCCTGCTGACCACCGCCGTCTGCGTGGTGGGGGCCGGTGCCCTGGTGGCCGGCTGCACCAGCAACACCCCGGAGGCCTCCGGGTCCGACGAGGGCGGTGGCGACGTCATCGCCAGCTCCAACGACGAGACCGGGGAGACGGTGCGGATCGGCTTCTCCGCACCCGCCGCCGACCACGGCTGGATGGCCGGCATCAGCAACGCCGCCCAGGCCGAGGCCGACCGCCACGAGGACATCGACCTGATCGTCGCCGAGGGCACCAACGAGGTCGGCGCCCAGATCGCCCAGGTCGAGACGTTCATCAACGAGGGCGTCGACGCGATCGTGCTGCTCCCCTTCGACGGCGCTGCGCTCACCCCGGTGGCGCTGCGGGCGATGGAGGCCGGCATCCCGGTGATCAACGTCGACCGGGAGTTCTCCAGCCCGTTCGCCGCCCGGGCCACCATCCTCGGCGACAACTACGGCATGGGCGTCTCGGCCGGCACGTACATCTGCTCCCGGCTGGGCGACCAGCCCGACGCCGTCGTCGCCGAGATCGCCGGCATCGACTCGCTCCCGCTGACCCAGGAGCGCAGCCAGGGCTTCGCCGACGCACTGGCCGACTGCGGCCTGGACGTCGACAACCGGGTGGCCGCGGAGTTCACCGTCGAGTCCGGTGAGGAGGCGGCGGCCAACCTGCTGCAGGCCGCACCGGAGATCGACGCGCTGTGGAACCACGACGACGACCAGGGGGTGGGCGTGCTGGCCGCGATCAACAACGCCGGCCGCGACGAGTTCTTCATGGTCGGCGGTGCCGGTTCGGCCAACGCCATGCGGGACATCCAGTCCGGCGACTCGGTGCTCGAGGCGACCGTCATCTACCCGGCGACCCAGGCGGCCGACGGCATCGCGCTGGCCCGGTTGATCGCCCAGGGCAAGAGCATGTCTGACCTGGTGTCCCAGGAGGTGCCGCGGGAGATCGTGCTCAACGCGCCGGTGGTGACGGCTGAGAACGTCGACCAGTACATCGACGACGCGTTCGAGTCCTGACCGCACCGACCGGTGCCGCCGGTGACCCCCTCCGGTCACCGGCGGCGCCGGTCCCACCCCTGGAGCCTGCGATGACCCTCCCTGCCCGGCCGGCGCTGCGCGTCGGACTGATCGGCCACGCCTTCATGGGCGCGGCGCACTCCCACGCCTGGCGCTCCGCGCCGCGCTTCTTCGACCTGCCGCTGGCCCCGGAGCTCACCGTGCTGGCCGGCCGCGACCCGGACGGGGTCGCCGCGGCTGCCGGACGGCTCGGCTGGTCCGACACCGAGACCGACTGGCGCCGGGTCCTGGAGCGGTCCGACGTCGACCTGGTCGACATCTGCACCCCCGGCAACACCCACGCCGAGATGGCGATCGCGGCCCTGGAGGCCGGCAAGCACGTGCTGTGCGAGAAGCCGATGGCCAACTCCGTGGCCGAGGCGGAGGCGATGGCCGAGGCCGCCGACCGGGCCGCCCGGTCCGGGGTGCGGGCGATGGTCGGCTTCACCTACCGGCGGGTGCCGGCCATCACCCTCGCCCGGCAGCTGGTCGCCGAGGGCCGGCTCGGGCGGATCCGGCACGTGCGGGCCCAGTACCTGCAGGACTGGATCGCCGACCCGGCCGCGCCGATGTCCTGGCGGCTGGAGAAGGACAAGGCCGGCTCCGGCGCGCTGGGTGACATCGGCGCGCACATCGTCGACCTCACCCAGTTCATCACCGGGCAGACGCTCACCGGCGTCAGCGCGCTGCTGGAGACGTTCGTGAACAAGCGGCCGCTGCCGGCGAGCAGCGGGAAGCTCGGCGGGGTCGGCGGCGAGGGGATGGGCGAGGTCACCGTCGACGACGCCGCCGTCTTCCTGGGCCGGTTCACCGGGGGAGCGCTGGGCACCTTCGAGGCCACCCGCTTCGCCCTCGGCCGGAAGAACGCCATCCGGATCGAGGTCAACGGCTCGGCCGGCAGTCTGGCCTTCGACTTCGAGGACATGAACGTCCTGCACTTCTTCGACGGCGGCGAACCGCCCGCGACGGCCGGCTTCCGGCGAATCGTCGTCACCGAACCCGAGCACCCCTACGTCGCGGCCTGGTGGCCACCCGGCCACGGGCTGGGCTACGAGCACGGCTTCACCCACCAGGTCGTCGACCTGGTCACCGCGCTCGCCGCGGGTGAGCAACCGAGGCCGTCGTTCGCCGACGGACTGCAGGTGCAGCGGGTGCTGGCCGCCGTGGAGCGCAGCGCCGCCGACAACTCCGCCTTCACCGAGATCTAGGAGCTCCGACATGCCCCGCCCCGTCACCCTGTTCACCGGCCAGTGGGCCGACCTGCCGTTCGAGGAGGTGTGCCGGCTGGCCTCCGGGTGGGGCTACGACGGCCTGGAGATCGCCTGCTGGGGCGACCACCTCGATGTCTCCCGGGCCGCCGAGGACCCCGGCTACGTCAAGGAGCGGCTCGAGCTGCTCGACCGGCACGGCCTGCAGGTGTTCGCCATCTCCAACCACCTCAACGGCCAGGCCGTCTGCGACGACCCGATCGACGAGCGGCACCGCGGCATGGTGCACCCGCGGGTGTGGGGGGACGGCGACCCGGAGGGAGTGCGGCAGCGGGCGGCGGAGGAGATGAAGGCGACCGCGCGGGCCGCCCGGGCGCTGGGCGTCGACGTCGTCGTCGGGTTCACCGGGTCGAAGATCTGGAAGACCGTGGCGATGTTCCCGCCGGTGCCCGAGTCGATGATCGACGAGGGCTACGCCGACTTCGCCGCCCGCTGGAACCCGATTCTGGACGTGTTCGACGAGGTCGGGGTGAAGTTCGCGCACGAGGTGCACCCCTCGGAGATCGCCTACGACTACTGGACGACGGTGCGCACCCTGGAGGCGATCGGCCACCGCGAGGCGTTCGGGCTCAACTGGGACCCCAGCCACTTCGTCTGGCAGGACCTGGACCCGGTCGGTTTCCTCTGGGACTTCAAGGACCGGATCTACCACGTCGACTGCAAGGACGCGAAGAAGCAGGTCGGCAACGGGCGGAACGGCCGGATGGGGTCGCACCTGCCCTGGGCCGACCCGCGGCGCGGCTGGGACTTCGTCTCCACCGGGCACGGCGACGTCCCGTGGGAGGCGTGCTTCCGGATGCTGAACACCATCGGCTACGCCGGACCCATCTCCGTGGAGTGGGAGGACGCCGGGATGGACCGGCTGGTCGGGGCGCCCGAGGCGCTCGAGTTCGTCCGCCGGCTGGCCTTCGACCCGCCGGACGCGGCCTTCGACGCCGCCTTCTCCAGCGGCAGCTGACCCGTCGGGCTGCGGGGCCACGGGGTCCCGCAGCCCGGCGGCACACCGCTTGCCGATGGACGGTCAGAGCGTGATGCTCGCCACATGGTCAGCGCACCGGGTCCGACGTCGTCGGTCGAGGAGACCCCACAGTCCACGGGCAAGGTCGACAAGGAGTACTACGAGAAGGAGCTGGCCCGGCTGCAGGCCGAGCTGGTGAAGCAGCAGGAGCACATCCGCGCGCAGGGCCTGCGGGTCGTCGTCCTCTTCGAGGGCCGCGACGCCGCCGGCAAAGGCGGGGCGATCCAGCGGATCACCGAGAGCCTCAACCCCCGGCACGCGCACGTCGTCGCCCTGCCCGCGCCGACCGACCGCGAGAAGGGGCAGTGGTACTTCCAGCGGTACGTGGCGCACCTGCCCGGCCCGGGGGAGATGGTCCTGTTCGACCGGTCCTGGTACAACCGCGCCGGCGTCGAGCGGGTCATGGGCTTCTGCACCGACGAGGAGTACGAGGAGTTCCTGCGCTCGTGTCCGGAGTTCGAGCGGATGCTGGTGCGCAGCGGCATCACGGTCGTGAAGTACTGGTTCTCCGTCAGCGACACCGAGCAGGAGGCCCGGTTCCAGAAGCGGCTCAAGGACCCGACGAAGCGCTGGAAGCTGAGCCCGATGGACCTGGAGGCGCGCAACCGCTGGGTCGACTTCTCCCGGGCCAAGGACGCGATGTTCGCCGCCACCGACATCCCCGAGGCGCCCTGGTGGGTCGTCGAGGCGGAGGTGAAGAAACGCGCCCGGCTCAACGTGATCGCGCACCTGCTGACCCAGGTGCCGTACGAGGACCTGACCCCGCCTGCGCCGGAGCTGCCGCCCCGGCCGCCGGTGGAGGAGGACTACCTCCGGCCGCCCAAGGAGAGCCAGCACATCGTGCCCGACGTCGTCCCGTGAACTGACCCGTTCCGCCGTGTCGCGACCGCCGGCCGGGTCGAGCCGGTGCCGTGCCCGGCGACCATCGCCGCCCGCCTCGAGAAAGACCAAGGTCGGTTCCGAGGACGTCGATCGCTCCGAGTGTCAGATTCGTCGCAGGTCCGCTCCGGCCACGTCTTTGACCGTGACCGTCCCACCACCCAAGAGCCCCTGACCGGTGAAGGTCACGATGTGCTTGCCACTCCAGGCAGATGCGCGCACGACCACTCCTCTGGAGCCGGCTCGCACGACGGGCGTCGTCCATCCGCCCTTGATGTCCCGCACGGCCTTGACCCTCGTCCCGATCCTCATCGGCGCCCCATCCGCTGAAGGTGGACAGAGCCTAAGTGCACTGGCCGGACAGGGCCACGACCACGATGGACAGCACTGCGGTCCCGTCCGCGCCTTGATGACCGCCCAGCGGCGACGGAGGCATCGGGTGCAGACGGCAGGGGGAGCCCGCGGCGTCAGGGAAGCGAGTCGCCGCTCGCTCGGCTAGGTTCCCGCAGATGGCTCGTCGCCTCCTCTGCCTCCTGGCCGCCCTGACGGTCACCGGGTGTACGACGGCACCCGACCCAGAGCCCACGGCCGCCGAGCGGACGACCAGTGCGCCCGCGTCGCAGACGCCTGCTCCCACCACGAGCAGCAGCCCGCCAGAGCCGCGCCCGGTCGTGTTGAGCTTCGCCGGGGACGTGCACGCCGCCGGCCGGCTCACCGAACGCTTCCAGCAGCAGCCGGAGACCGCCCTTGCATCGGTGGGTCCGCTGCTGGGGAGCGCCGACCTGACCGTCGTCAACCTCGAGACCGCGGTGACCGACCGCGGCACGGCCGAGGACAAGTCGTTCACCTTCCGCGCACCGCCGTCGGTGTTCGATGCGCTGCGGGTGGCCGGCGTCGACGTGGTGAGCATGGCCAACAACCACGGCGTGGACTTCGGACCGGTCGGGCTCACCGACAGCCTGGACGCCGCTCGACAGCGGGGCTTCCCGGTGGTCGGGCTCGGCGTCGACGACACCGCCGCCTTCGCGCCCCACCTGGTGACGATCCGCGGCGAGCGCATCGCGGTGCTGGGCGCCGACCAGGTGCCCGACGAGACCGTGGCGCGGTACTCCGCCGGGCCGGGTCGGGGCGGGGTCGCATCGGCCTTCGACACCGATCGGCTGCTGCAGGCGGTGGCCGAAGCACGGCAGCAGGCCGACACGGTGGTGGTCTACCTGCACTGGGGCCAGGAGGAGCAGAGCTGCCCCACGGCGTTGCAGCAGGCGCTCGCCCAGCAGTTGTCCGACGCCGGTGCGGACATCGTCGTGGGCACCCACGCCCACCAGTTGCAGGGAGCCGGGTGGCTCGGGCAGACGTACGTCGCCTACGGCCTCGGCAACTTCGTCTGGTGGCGCTCGCTCTCGGAGATCTCCGTCCAGACCGGGGTCCTCGACCTCACCGTCGACGACGGAGAGGTCCTCCAGGCGGACTTCGTACCGGCGCGGATCGACGACACGGGCATCCCGCGACCCCTCACGGGGCCGGACGCCGACCGCGCGGAGGCCGACTTCGCCGCCCTCCGCGCCTGCGCCGGGCTCACCGACGCCCCCACCTGACCTCGGCGGTCGGCGGACTAGCCGACGTCCAGGACGTGCCGGGTGAGCCAGTCGTTGCCGAAGGCGCCGCGCGGATCGAGCCGGTCGACCAGGGCGAGGAAGTCGGCGTGGCGGGGGTACCGGGGGGCGAGGGTGGCCGCGTCGGCGAGGAAGAGCTTGCCCCAGTGCGGGCGGGCGCCCAACGGCAGCAGCCGGGCCTCCAGCTCGACCAGCAGCTCCTCGACGTCGGCCTGGGCGGGCAGCCAGGTGAAGTGCAGGCCGAGGGTGGGCTCGCCGTACGCGGTGCTCATCCAGAGCTCGTCGGCGGCGACCGTGCGGATCTCGCAGATCTGCAGCAGCGGCCGGATCCGGTCGCCCAGCGCGCGCAGCACCTCCAGCGCCTGCACCCCCGCAGCGCGCGGCACCAGGTACTCGGACTGGATCTCGTTGCCGTTGCTCGGGGTGAAGCCCATTCGGAAGTGCGGCAGCCGGTCCGACCAGAGCCCGGCGCTGCCCAGCTGCGCCGTGGCTGGTGCGGGGTCGATCCCGGGCAGCGGGTGCCGCTCGGCGGCGGCCTCGACGGCGCCGAACAGGTCGCCGGCGGGGGAGCCGGCGACGTCGGTGCGGGCCTTCACCCAGACCATGTCCACGTCCGGGCCCAGCAGGGTGAACAGGCTGACGCTGTAGCCGGCCGACAGCACCTCATCCAGGTTGTCGTAGAGGGACGTCCAGGCCAGCCGCTCGAACACCCGCTGCTGCACGTCGAAGGCCGGCTCGACGTCCAGGGTCACCCGGGTGACCGCCCCGAGTGCGCCGAGCCCGACCACCATGCCGTCGAAGTCGGCGTCACCGCGTGCACACCGGACCAGCTCCCCGCTGGAGGTCACCAGCTCCAGGCCGGCGACCGCCGTCGCCAGGTTGCCGTTGCCGACACCGGAACCGTGGGTGGCCGTGGCCACCGCACCGGCGACCGAGATGTGCGGCAGCGACGCCAGGTTGTGCAGCGCCAGGCCGTCCCGGTGCAGTGCGGCAGCCAGCTCGCCGTACCGGAGGCCGGCGTCGACGGTGACCGTGCGCCGGTCGTCACTGACGTCGACCCGGTCGGAGGTCATCGCCTCCAGCGAGACCAGCTCTGCGCTGTCGCCGATGGCGGTGAAGGAGTGCCGGGAGCCCAGGACCCGCAGCTGCCGGGCGTTCGCGATCGTCTCCTGCAGCTGGGCCAGCGACTCCGGCCGGTGCAACTGCGTCGCGCGATAGGTGTGGTTGCCTGCCCAGTTCGTGGTCGCCAGTGCGACGGGTGCCTCGGTCACGCCCCAGTGTCCCGCAGTCCGGCCGCTCGCGTCGGCGGGCCGTCCGATCAGAGCAGCCGGTCGAGGTCGTCGGGCCCCGGTCCGGTGCCGCCGGAGTCGCGGACGGGAGACGACTCGGGGACGTCGTCGTCGGGTGGTTCGTCGGCCACCGGGCCCTCGGCGTAGAGGGTGCTGGGGTCCTTGGGGTCCATCTCACGCACGGCGGGTGCCTACCCGGGTCCAGCGAGGCGAACCGCCGCGCGGCTCACCAGAAGCCCGCGCCGCCGCCGATGTACACCGTGACGAACATCCAGCCGAAGATCACCAGCAGCACCAGGAACTCCGCGACGTACAGCTGCCAACCGCCGTTGGCCATCCGCTGCCGCAGGCCGGGCTCATCCGCGTGCCCGGGGTCGGGCTCATCGGCCATGGGTCTCTCCTCCCAGGACGGGAGCCCCCACCGCGGCGCGGTCGCGGACCAGGTCCACGCCGGGCCGCCGGAGGGCTCGGGTCACCGGGCTCGGCTCGCCCGGGTCGCCAGCACAATGCCCAGCCCGGTCGCGATCCAGACGCGGATGCCCAGGTCCACGTCGTGGCCCCGGGCGCGACCCCGCTCCCGAACGTCCCATTGACACCCCTCCACCGGCGTCCCTACGGTCGGGCCCGTTCCACCGGAGTGATCGAGGGCACACCTCGTCGGCCGTTCATGGTGTCGAGGAGGCGGGCCAGCACCACCGTGCGATGACGCCGGTGGACCACCACGGACACCGGAGCCCCGCCATGCCTGGACGCGCCACCCTGCCCTCCTCCCGCCAACCGGCCGCCGCGGCGACCCGACAGCACCGACGGCGCCACTGGCCCCTGGTGGCCACGCTCAGCACCGGCCTCCTCGTCGGCAGCGCGGCCGCACCGGCCGCCGCGGGCGAGGGGCACCCCGGGCGCGGCGGCGGCTCCGACCGCGGCTCCGCGAGCACGACCGTCGAGCCCTTCGGCACTGCGCCCGACGGCACCCCGGTCGAGCGCTGGACGCTGAGCAACGGCGACATGACCGTCCGGGTGCTCACCTACGGCGGTGTCATCCAGACCCTGGAGGTGCCCGACGAGAACGGGGACGTGGAGAACATCGTCCTCGGCTTCCCGGACGTGGCCGGCTACGCCTCCGACGCCGACCCGTACTTCGGCTCGCTCATCGGCCGCTACGGCAACCGCATCGCCGGCGGCGCATTCGACATCGAGGACGAGACCTACCAGCTGCCGCTCAACGACGGCCCGAACACCCTGCACGGCGGGCCCGACGGGTTCGACGACCGGGTGTGGACGGCGACCCCCGTCGGCAACGACCGCGTGGCGGCGCTGCGGCTGGAGTTGGTCAGCCCGGCCGGCGACCAGGGCTTCCCCGGCACCCTCACCACCGCGGTCACCTACGCCATGGACGCGAACAACCGGCTGGCCGTCCGCTACGAGGCCACCACCGACGCACCGACCGTCGTCAACCTCACCCAGCACACCTACTGGAACCTCGGCGGCGAGGGGTCCGGCACCATCTACGACCACGAGCTGAAGATCGACGCCGACGCGTACACGCCGGTCGACGAGACGCTCATCCCCACCGGGGAGATCGCGCCGGTCGAGGGCACGCCGTTCGACTTCCGCGAGTCGACCCCGATCGGGGAGCGCATCCGGGTGGCCGACCAGCAGATCCTGTACGGCCAGGGCTACGACCACAACTGGGTGCTCGACCGCGAGGACGACGGCGCGCGCGAGGGCTCGGACAGCGAGGACGCGCTGGAGAAGGCGGCTGTGCTGCACGACCCGGACAGCGGCCGGACCCTGACGATCGCCACCACCGAGCCGGGCCTGCAGTTCTACTCGGGCAACTTCCTCGACGGCACGATCGTGGGCACCGGCGGGAGCGTCTACCGGCAGGGTGACGGGCTGGCGCTGGAGACCCAGCACTTCCCGGACTCCCCGAACCAGCCCGAGTTCCCCTCGACGGAGCTGCAGCCGGGCGAGGAGTACCAGAGCACCACGGTGTTCATCCTGGACAACTGACGGCCCGGTCGCCGGCTGCGGGTGGGGCTCTCCACCCGCAGCCGGCGACCTCAGGCGTCGTAGTCGACGGTGACCTCGTCGGTCAGCGGCAGCGACTGGCAGGTCAGCACGTACCCGGCGTCCACCTCGCCCGGGTCCAGCGCGTAGTTGCGGCGCATCTCCACCTCGCCGTCGGTGACCCGGGCGCGGCAGGTGCCGCAGACCCCGCCCTTGCAGGCGAACGGCAGGTCGCCGCGCACCTGCTGCGCCGAGTCGAGCACCGGCACCCCGCGCGGCAGCGTCAGCGTGGTGGTGCGACCGTCCAGCACGATCGTCACCGAGCTGCTGGGGCCCTCGACGGTCTGGTCGTCGCCGCGGACCGGCTCCGGGGGCAGGTCGTCGACGTAGAACAGCTCCTGGTGCACCCGCTCGGCCGGCACGCCCAGCTCGGTGAGCAGCTCGCGGGCGTCGGTGACCATGCCGTGCGGGCCGCACAGCCACCAGTGGTCCACCTGCGGGGCGTCGGTGAAGGCGTCGACCAGGGTGCGCAGCCGGTCGCCGTCCAGCCGGCCACTGGTCAGCTCGGCGTCCCGCGGCTCGCGGGAGAGCACGTGCACCAGCTGCAGCCGGGTGCCGTAGCGGTCCTTCAGGTCGGCGAGCTCGTCGGCGAACATCACCGTGTTGGTGCGCCGGTTGCCGTAGAAGACGGTCACCGTCGACTCACCGTCCCGCAGCACGGTGGCGGCCAGCGAGAGCACCGGCGTGACCCCGGAACCGGCGACGACGAAGACGTGGTCACCAGGGACCGAGAGGTCGGCGGTGAAGGTGCCCGACGGGGGGAGCACCTCGATCTCGTCGCCGGCCCGGACCTCGTTGACCAGGTAGGCGGAGAAGAAGCCGCCGGGCACCTCGCGGACCCCGACCCGGGGTGCGGCACCGACCGGCGCGCAGATGGAGTACGAGCGCCGCTCGTCCCGGTCGCCGTCCACCCGGCGCAGGGTCAGGGCCTGGCCCGGCCGGAACCGGTAGTCATCGGCCAGCTCGGGCGGGACGTCGAAGGTCACCGCCACGGCGTCGTCGGTGAGCCGCTCGACCTTCGCGACCCGCAGCGGGTGGAACTGCGGCCTGCGGCGGGTGCTCGCCGTCATCAGATCTCCTTGAGGTGCTCGAAGGGCTCGCGGCAGACCCGGCAGCGGCGCATCGCCTTGCACGCGGTCCCGCTGAACTCGCTGATCTCCTCGGTGTCCGGCGACCCGCACTGCGGGCAGGTCGCCGTCCGCCGGGACGGGCCGAGCTGCAGGGGCACCGGGCCGGCGCTGCGCACCGGCGCGTCCCCGGGCGGTGCGATCCCGCCGGCGGCCAGCTTGCGGCGGCCCTCCGCGCTGATCCAGTCGGTGCTCCACGCGGGGGAGAGGACGGTGCGGACGTCGACGTCGGCGAACCCGGCCCGGTGCAGCGCGTGCACCAGGTCCGCGCGCATGACGCCCATCGCCGGGCAGCCGGAGTAGGTCGGGGTGATCTCCACGACCACTGTGCCGGCCTCGTCCCGGACGTCCCTCAGCACGCCGAGGTCGGCCAGCGTCAGCATCGGCAGCTCGGGGTCGGTGACCGTCTCCGCCACCGCCCGCGCCACACCCTCGTCGACAGAAATGGCCATTTCTGTCGTCACCAGGTCGCGGCCGGGTGTTCGCGGGCGGTGGACTGCAGCTCGGTGAGCAGCTCGGTGAACTCGGCGCTGTGCTCGCCGGCGCGGCCGCGGCTGGGTTGCGGGGTGGGCCACTCGGGCACGGTGAGGGTCGCCCGCTCGAGCACCAGGGTGAGCACGTCGCGCACCTCGTCGGTGAGCTCCGCCGGGTCGACGGCCACCCCGGCGGCGGTCAGCCGGGTCTCCACGTCGGTGGCGGTGGACAGGTCGGCGAGCAACAGCCAGACGGCGTCCACCCCGGCCTGGGTGCGGCGGTGCGACTCCGGCGTCCCGTCCCCGAGCCGGAGCACCCAGCGGGCGGCGTGGTCGCGGTGGTAGGTCAGCTCGGGCACGCCCTTGGCCGCGATCGCAGCGAGCACCGGGTCGCGGGACTCCCGCAGCCGGGCGAAGAGCGCCAGCCGCCAGGCCGAGGCGGCCAGCAGCCGGACGACGGTCTGCCCGAAGTCGCCGTTGGGGGCTTCGACCAGCCCGGAGTGGCGGAACTCGTCGGGGTCACGGAAGTAGGCGAGTGCGTCCTCGTCGGGGATGCTCGCCGTTGCCCGTTCGCGGCTGCGGCCGAGCACGCCGACCGACCCCGCCCGGGCCAGCAGCAGCCGGGCCTGGCCGAGCAGGTCCAGCCCGCAGTTGGCCAGGGCGACCTCCTCCTCCAGCTCGGGGGCGTTGGTCACCCACTGGGTGAGCCGCTGGCACAGCACCAGCGCGTCGTCGCCGAGCATCAGGCAGTAGGCGCCCAGGTCAGCGGGGTCGATGCCCTCGGGCACGGTGGTGTCGACCCCGGCCAGCGGCTCGTCGAAGCCGGTGCCGAACGCCCACTGCCCCTCGCCCCCGTGCGCATGGTCCAACGCCTCGTACACGGTCTCTTCATGGGCCACGACGGAACCTCTCTTCCGGGCACGGAGTGCACGGCCATCGGCCCCCTCGCAGGGGCCCGCTCGCCGAGGAACGAGGCGAGTGGGGGGCGAGGGGGTCCTTTACATGTGGGGGACGTTGTCCGGGATCTCGTAGAACGTCGGGTGCCGGTAGACCTTGTCGCCGCTCGGGGCGAACAGCGGGTCCTTCTCGTCCGGGCTGGAGGCGGTGATGTCGCTGGCCCGCACGACCCAGATGCTCACGCCCTCGTTGCGCCGGGTGTAGAGGTCCCGGGCGGCGTGCACGGCCATCTCGTCGTCCGGGGCGTGCAGCGAGCCGACGTGCACGTGGTTCAGCCCGCGCTTGCCGCGGACGAACACCTCGTACAGCGGCCAGTCCCGCTTGCTCACCGCCGGTTGGTCGCCCACCGGCACCCCCGGCCCGGTCGGGACGGCGCCGTGCCCGCCCTCGGCGGTGACGTCGCCCATCGGGCCGCCGGCAGCTGCGTCGCTCATCAGGCGCTCACGGCCGCGTGCTTGTCGGCTGCGTGCTTGTCGGCATAGGCGGTGGCGGCCTCGGTGACCCAGGCGTTGTCGTCGCGGGCGGCCCGGCGACGGGCGATCCGCTCGTCGTTGCACGGGCCGTTGCCGGCCAGCACCTGCTTGAACTCCGACCAGTCGATGGCGCCGAAGCGGTACCGGCCGGTCTCGGGGTCCAGGGCGAGCTCGGGGTCGGGGAGGGTCACGCCCAGCACCTCGGCCTGCGGCACGGACATGTCGACGAAGCGCTGGCGCAGCTCGTCGTTGCTGTGCCGCTTGACCCCCCACGCCATTGACTGCGCCGAGTTGGGGCTGTCGTCGTCCGGCGGGCCGAACATCATCAGCGAGGGCCACCACCAGCGGTCGACGGCGTCCTGCACCATCGCCCGCTGGGCGTCGGTGCCGCGCATCATCGTCATCAGCAGCTCGTAGCCCTGCCGCTGGTGGAAGGACTCCTCCTTGCAGACCCGGATCATCGCCCGGGCGTAGGGCCCGTAGGAGCTGCGGCACAGCGGCACCTGGTTGCAGATCGCCGCGCCGTCGACCAGCCAGCCGATGACGCCGACGTCGGCGTAGGTGGGCGTCGGGTAGTTGAAGATCGAGCTGTACTTCTGCTTGCGCTCGATGAGCTTGTCGGTGAGGTCGGCCCGGTCGGCACCGAGGGTCTCGGCGGCCGAGTAGAGGTACAGCCCGTGGCCGGCCTCGTCCTGCACCTTGGCCAGCAGGATCGCCTTGCGGCGCAGGCTGGGGGCGGCGAGCAGCCAGTCGCCCTCGGGCTGCATCCCGATGATCTCCGAGTGCGCGTGCTGGGCGATCTGCCGGATCAGGCCCTTGCGGTAGCCCTCGGGCATCCAGTCGCGCGGCTCGATGCGGTGGTCGGCCGCGATCGTGGCGTCGAACTGCTGCTGCAGCGCGGTCTCGTCAGGAACAGGGCGGTCCAGCGTCGGCGCAGACATGTCGTCCCCTCGTCGGGCGATCATTTACTGACCATGCGGTCGGTATTCAGTGTCCACCCTCACCCGGCGCAGCACAAGCCGTCCCACCGGACGGCGGGAGGCGCCGTCCCCGCTCGAGTCCGCTGTCGCGGCGGAGGCTGCCGAGGACGTTGCACGCGCTTCGTGCGCAGTGCTCGTGCTGAAGCACGAGCACTGCGGGCACTGGGCGTGCACAGCGGAGCCAGGGTCCCGGGTCGGGGCCGGGGCGGGACCCGGGGGCGGGGCGCGGTGCGGGTTGACAGCGGTCCCGGTGAGGAGTTGGTTACTGACCACCTGGACGGTATTTGGGTGCCCTGTGCGCCCGGCCGGCCGGCCGGCAACGACGCTCGGCGACCGCGGAGGACACAGCGCATGACCACAGCGACCGGGGCCACGGGCACCGACGAGAACGCCCGCCGGCTGGGCTCGGCGCCCGACCCCGCGCAGCTCGACCCGGCGGAGCGGATGGGCGTCGACGAGCTGCGCGCGCTGCAGCTGGAGCGCCTGCAGTGGACCCTGCGGCACGTCTACGCGAACGTCCCGCACTACCGGGCCGCGTTCGACGCCGCCGGCGTGCACCCCGACGACTGCCGGGAGCTGGCCGACCTGGCGCGCTTCCCGACCACGAGCAAGGCCGACCTGCGGGAGAACTACCCGTTCGGGATGTTCGCCGTCCCGCAGGAGGAGGTCCGCCGGGTGCACGCCTCCTCCGGCACGACCGGGCGGCCGACCGTCGTCGGTTACACCGAGGCCGACATCGACGCCTGGGCCACCGTCATGGCCCGGTCCATCCGCGCGGCCGGCGGTCGCCCGGGGGACAAGCTGCACAACGCCTACGGCTACGGGCTGTTCACCGGCGGGCTCGGGGCGCACTACGGCGCGGAGAAGCTGGGCTGCACCGTCATCCCGGTCTCCGGCGGCATGACGCCCCGCCAGGTGCAGCTGATCCAGGACTTCCAGCCGCGCGTGATCATGGTGACGCCGTCCTACCTGCTCACGATCATCGACGAGTTCGAGAAGCAGGGCCTGGACCCGCGCGCCTGCTCGCTGCAGATCGGCATCTTCGGCGCCGAGCCGTGGACCGAGGAGATGCGCCGGGAGATGGAGGAGCGCCTGGACATCGAGGCGATCGACATCTACGGGCTGTCGGAGGTCATGGGCCCCGGCATCGCCCAGGAGTGCGTCGAGACCAAGGACGGCCTGCACATCTGGGAGGACCACTTCTACCCGGAGGTCATCGACCCGGACACCGGCGCGGTGCTCCCCGAGGGCGAGCAGGGCGAGCTGGTGTTCACCTCGCTGTCCAAGCAGGCGATGCCGGTCATCCGCTACCGCACCCGCGACCTCACCCGGCTGCTCCCGGGCACCGCCCGGGCGGGCATGCGCCGGATGGAGAAGGTGACCGGCCGGACCGACGACATGATCATCCTGCGCGGGGTCAACGTCTTCCCGACGCAGATCGAGGAGGTCGTCCTCCGCACCCCGGGCCTCTCGCCGCACTTCTCCCTGGAGCTGACCAGCCGCGGCCGGATGGACCACCTGACCGTGCACGTGGAAGCCCGGCCCGACTGCCCGGCCGACCGCCGCGACGCCGCGGCCCGCGAGGTGGCCACCGCGGTGAAGGACACCATCGGGATCACCGTCGACGTGGCGGTCGTCGACCCCGAGACCCTGGCCCGCTCGGTGGGCAAGCTGCAGCGGCTCACCGATCGACGCGAACGGCCATGACGGTCGCGCCGGCGCGGCGGGGGAGACCGGGGCACTCGCTGGACTCGCTGCTGGACACCGCCGTGGCCGTGTTCATCGAGCGCGGGTACGAGGCGACGAGCATGGACGAGCTGGCGGCCCGGCTCGGTGTCACCAAGTCGGCGATCTACCACCACGTGCCGAGCAAGGTGGAGCTGCTCCGGCTCGCCCTGGACCGCGCGCTCAACGCGCTGTTCGCCGTCCTGGACGAGCCGGGGGCGGTCGACGGCCCGGCCATCGACCGGTTGGAGCACGTCGTCCGCGGATCGGTGCGGGTGCTGACCACCCACCTGCCGTTCGTCACCCTGCTGCTGCGGGTGCGCGGCAACTCCGCGGTCGAGTCCGAGGCGCTGGAGCGGCGCCGCGAGTTCGACCGGATCGTCACCGACCTGGTCCGCGCGGCCGAGGCGGAGGGCGACGTGCGGCCCGACGTCGACCCCGCGGTGACCAGCCGGCTGCTGTTCGGCACCGTCAACTCCCTCACCGAGTGGTACCGCCCCGGCCGCGGGCTGGACGCCGACGCGCTGGCCGACGCCCTCGTCACCACCACCTTCAGCGGCCTGCGCACCGCACCTGTGCAGACCGCACCCGTCCCTCCGGAGGCACTTCGATGACCGCACCGCTGCTGCCGAGCTACGCCGCCGGCCGCTGGTACACCGCCCCCGACGAGGGGACGCCGATCGCCGACGCCGTCACCGGCGAGACCGTCGTCCGGGTGTCCAGCACCGGACTGGACGTGCCGGGGATGCTCGACCACGCCCGCTCGGTCGGCGGCCCCGCGCTGCGCGAGCTGACCTTCCACCAGCGCGCGGCGCTGCTCAAGCAGCTCGGCCTGCGGCTGATGGCGGAGAAGGACGCGTTCTACGCGCTCTCCCGGCGCACCGGGTGCACCGACCGGGACACCGCGGTGGACGTCGACGGCGGCTTCGGCACCCTGCTGTCCTACGCCAGCAAGGCCCGCCGGGAGCTGCCCGACGACACCGTGGTCCTGGACGGCGCCCCCGAGCCGCTGGGCCGGGGCGGCACCTTCCTCGGCCAGCACCTGTACACCCCGCTGCGCGGGGTGGCAGTGCAGGTCAACGCGTTCAACTTCCCGGTCTGGGGCTTCCTGGAGAAGTTCGCCCCCGCCTTCATCGCCGGGGTGCCGACCGTGGTGAAGCCGGGCAGCCAGACCGCCTACCTGACCGAGGCCGTGGTCCGCTCGATCGTCGACAGCGGCCTGCTGCCGGAGGGCAGCGTGCAGCTGCTGGCCGGCAGCGCCGCCGGGGTCCTCGACGGGCTGGGCGGGCAGGACCTGGTCTTCTTCACCGGCTCGGCGTCGACCGCGCGCAAGCTGCGCAGCCACCCCGCGGTGGTGGCGAACTCGGTGCGGTTCAACGCCGAGGCCGACTCGCTCAACTGCGCGGTGCTGGGCCCCGACGCCACCCCGGGGACCCCCGAGTTCGGCCTGTTCGTCGACCAGCTGGTCACCGAGATGACGGTCAAGGCGGGGCAGAAGTGCACCGCCATCCGTCGTGCGCTGGTGCCGCGCGAGCTGGTGGACGACGTCGTCGAGGCGACCCGGGCGAAGCTGGCCGATGTCGTGGTCGGCGCGCCGGGTGCCGACGGCGTCACCATGGGGCCGCTGGCGAGCCTGGACCAGCGGCAGGAGGTGCTCCGCGCGGTGAAGGCACTGCGCGGGGTCGCCGACCTGGTCGCCGGCGATCCCGACGACTTCTCCGTGGTCGGCGCCGACCGCGACCGGGGCGCCTTCCTGCCGCCGATGCTGCTGCGCTGCGACGACCTCTCCGCCGGCGAGCCGCACGACGTCGAGGCGTTCGGGCCGGTCAGCACGGTGCTGCCCTACGACGGCGTGGCGCATGCGGTCGAGCTCGCCGCGCGCGGTCAGGGCAGCCTGGTGGGCTCGATCGTCACCCACGACCCGGCGGTCGCCCGGGAGTTCGTGCTCGGTGCCGCCCACTCCCACGGCCGGGTGCTGGTGCTGGACCGGGACGACGCCGGGGAGAACACCGGGCACGGCTCACCGCTGCCGGTGCTGGTGCACGGCGGCCCGGGGCGGGCCGGCGGTGGGGAGGAGCTCGGCGGCATCCGCGGGGTCCTGCACCACATGCAGCGCACCGCCGTGCAGGGCTCGCCCGACGTGCTCACCACGATCGGCGGGCGCTGGGTGACCGGCGCCCAGCGGCGCGAGGACGACGTCCACCCCTTCCGCAAGTCGCTGGCCGAGCTGCGGATCGGCGACTCGGTGACCGCCGGGCCCCGGGCGGTCACCCTCGCCGACATCGAGCACTTCGCCGAGTTCACCGGGGACACCTTCTACGCCCACATGGACGAGGAGGCGGCGGCGGCCAACCCGCTGTTCGGCGGGCGGGTCGCGCACGGCTACCTGATCGTCTCCTGGGCCGCCGGCCTGTTCGTCGACCCGGACCCGGGCCCGGTGCTGGCCAACTACGGGGTGGACAACTTGCGGTTCCTCACCCCGGTCAAGCCCGGCGCGGAGCTGACGGTCACCCTCACCGCCAAGCAGATCACCCCGCGCGGCGGCGCCGACCACGGCGAGGTGCGCTGGGACGCGGTCGTCGTCGACGGGGACGGGAAGCCGGTGGCCACCTACGACGTGCTCACCATGGTGGCCAAGACCTGGCCGCCGGCAGCTGCCCCGAGCTGAGCGGCCCGGCGGGGCGTGCTCAGCCGGTGGCGGTCGTCCCGTCCGGCCGGCGGGCGACCTGGAGGTGCGGCCGGGTCTGCCACAGCGCCCACTCGGCGCTGACGTCCCCGGCGGTGCGCAGCAGCCGGGGGAGGTGCTCGGTGAGCAGCTGGTCGGTGGAGGTCTCGGCGGCGTGCACCGTCACGTTCATCGCGGCGCGCACCGCGCCGGTGCCGTCCCGGACGGGCACGGCGACGGAGCGGACGCCCGGGGCGAGCTCCTCGTCGGCCAGCGCCCAGCCGCGGGCGCGCACCTCGGTCAGCTCGGCCTGCAGCTGGTCGGCGGAGCGGCCGATGTAGGCCGGCAGCCCGGCCCTGCTCGGCTGGGCCAGCGTGGCCGCCAGCTCGGCGGGGGAGAGGGCGGCGAGCAGCACCTTGCCCTGCGAGGTCTGCGCGGCGGGAAATCGCGTGCCGATCTCCACCCGCAGCGTGATGAGCTTCGGCACGGCCACCCGGGCGACGTAGACGATGTCCGAGCCGTCGAGCTGGGCCATCGAGGAGGACTCACCGGTCCGGGCGACCAGGGCCTCCAGGTGCGGGCGGGCGATCTCCCACAACCCCAGCGCCCCGACGTAGGCCATGCCGAGGGTGAGCACCTTCGGGGTCAGCCGGAAGGCGCCGTCGGCGGACCGGACGAAGCCCAGCTCCTCCAGGGTCAGCAGCAGCCGACGCGCGGTCGGCCGGGCCAGCCCGGCGGCGACGGCGACGTCGCTGAGCGACATGACCGGGTGGTCGGCGTCGAAGCAGGCCAGCACGTCGAGTCCCCGGGCCAGCGCCTCCACGAAGTCCGGCCCCGTGCCCCGTCCTGCCACTGTGAGCCACCTCCCCGTCCGTTGCTGTTGGTGCGTCGCACCGCGCCGGGCCGGCGCGGTGCGACGGGTGCTCAGTGTGAGGTGTGCTGGTCCAGCGAGGGCTCGCCGAACACGTTGCCCCGGGCCCCGTGGGTGGAGTGGGACTTGTACTCGGTGTAGGTGTACGGGTTGTCCAGCACGTCGTCGTCCGGCAGCGCCGGGTTCATGCCGGCTTCCCATGCCTCCGGGCCGAGGGTCGACCGCAGGTGCTCGACCGTCGCGTCGACGGTCCGCCGCACCGCGGTCAGGTCGGCACCGACCAGCTGGTGCTCGTGCTTCACCACCCGGCCGCCGACGAGCACGGTGTGCACGTCGCCGCGCTGGGCCTGGAAGGCCACGTGCCCGTAGGGGTTCAGCAGCGGGAAGGAGACCGGCGACCGGTCGTTCTTGATCAGCACGACGTCGCCCTGCTTGCCCGGCTCCAGGCTGCCCAGGTCGTCCCGGCCCAGCGCCAGCGCGCCGCCACGGGTGGCCCAGTCGACGACCTGCTCGGCCCGCAGGTGCACCTGGGTGACCGTCTGCCCCTGGGCGTGCGCCTCCAGGTGCTCCCGCGACCGGTCGGCGCCCAGCGTGCTGCGCATCGCGGAGAACAGGTCGCTGCTCCACCACACGCTGGTGTCCATCGACAGCGAGACCGGGATCCCGTGCCGGCGCACCTGCCAGGTGGGCGGGTAGCCCTGCCCGGCGCTCTGCTCGGACTCCGTGGACACCGAGATCGAGCCGCCGGTCGCGGCGATCCGGTGGTAGGAGTCGGTGGTCAGCGTGGCCGCGTGCACGTACACCGTCTCGGGGGTCATGAAGCCGTTCTCGTGCATCAGCCGGATGCCCTCGTCGCCGGTGGCCCCCCAGACGCCGGCGTGCGTGGTGACCGGCAGGCCGAGCTCACGCGCCACCTCGAAGGCCGGCTTCTCCGGGAACGCCGGGTCACCGGTGACGTCGAAGGCCAGCTGCAGGCCGAGCTTGCCTTCGTCCTGGCGGCGCTTCAGGAACGCCTGCACGGCCGGGTCGGTGGCCCACTCCCAGGGACCGGCCTGGATGTTGCCGTAGGCCAGCAGGAACCGGCCGGGCACCGCGAGCAGGGCGTCGGCGGCGGCCTCGGCGTGGTCGACGGTCTGCAGCCCGTGCGACCAGTCGACGGTGGTGGTCACCCCGGCCTCGACGGCGTCCCAGGCCGACAGCAGGTTGCCGGCGTACACGTCCTCGGGGCGGAAGGCCTTGCCGTGCTCGAGGTAGTACCAGACGAAGTACTGGGTGAGCGTCCAGTCGGCGCCGTAGCCGCGCATGGCGGTCTGCCACATGTGCCGGTGGGTGTCGATCATGCCGGGCATGACGACGCCGCCCTGCGCGTCGATCTCCAGCGTCCCGGCCGGGACGTCGAGCTGCGGGCCGACGGCGGCGATCTTCCCGTCCACGACGAGGACGTCGGCGTCGGGCAGCACGGTGTGCGCGTCGTCCATGGTCAGCACGGTGCCGTTGCGCAGCACGACCGGGCGGTCGGTCGCCTGCCCCGCGACGTCGGTGTCGGGCTGGGACATCGTCTACCTCCAGGCCGTCACCGGACTGTCGCGGACGAGTGTCCGCACAACGGTCAGCCTGGCGACGGCACCACTGTCGTGGTGATCGCGACCACATGTCAAGACGGAGGATCTCGTTGCGCGTTCCGGTTGACAGCGGATCAGCACGGTGGCGACACTCGGCGGCACTCCGGACGCCCGTCCGCTTGACGGCGATGCACCGCTCGAGGGGCCACACCCGATGACCGAACACCCACTGCCGCCCGGTTCCGCGCCGGGTCGGGGGCCGCTGTCCGGCCTCCTGGTGGCCGACTTCTCCCGCGTCCTGGCCGGGCCCTACGCCACCATGCTGCTGGCCGACATGGGCGCCGAGGTGGTGAAGGTGGAGAGCCCCGGGGGCGACGACACCCGCAGCTGGGCGCCGCCGGTGCGCGAGGGGGTGTCGACCTACTACCTGGGCGTGAACCGCAACAAGCGCTCCATCGCCCTGGACCTGAAGGACCCCGTCGACGCCGCCGCCGCGCAGGAGCTGGCCCGCCGTGCCGACATCGTGATCGAGAACTTCAAGACCGGCGGCCTGGGCCGCTTCGGCCTGGACTACGCGACCGTCAGCGCGACCAACCCCGGCGTCGTCTACGCCTCGATCACCGGCTTCGGCAGCGGCCCGGCCGGTGCGCCGCTGCCCGGGTACGACCTGATCGTGCAGGCGATCTCCGGCCTGATGAGCCTCACCGGCGACCCCGAGGGCGAGCCGTTCCGGGCCGGCATCTCCGTCTTCGACGTGATGGCCGGGCTGCACGCCACGATCGGCGTGCTCTCGGCGCTGAACGTCCGGCACGAGACCGGCCGCGGCCAGCACGTCGAGGTCAACCTGCTGTCCTCCGCGCTGTCGGGGCTGGTCAACCACGCCAGCGCCGTCGTCGCCGGTGGTGTCGTCCCGTTCCGGATGGGCAACAGCCACCCCAGCCTGTTCCCCTACGAGCCGCTCCCGTGCGCCGACGGGGACCTGATCATCACCGCCGGCAACAACGGCCAGTTCCGCCGGCTGGTCGAGGTGCTCGGCGTGCCCGAGCTCGCCGACGACCCGCGGTTCGCCCGCAACGAGGACCGCACGGCCAACCGGGACGAGCTGCGCCCGCTGCTGGTCGAGCGGCTGAGCACCCGGTCCAAGCGGGACTGGTTCGACGACATCATCGCCGCGGGCGTGCCCTGCGGGCCGATCAACACCGTCGATCAGGGGGTGGCCTTCGCCGAGTCGATCGGCCTGGACCCGGTGGTGACCGTGGGGGAGGGCGAGGCGGGCGTGCCGTCGGTCCGCCACCCGATCACCTTCTCCGAGACACCGGCCGACTACCGGCTGCCACCGCCGGCCCTGGACGAGCACGGCGCCGAGCTGCGACGGTGGCTGGCCACCGAGGAGGACGCGTGACCACCCCCGAGTACCCGACCGCGCTGGGCGCCTCCAGCCGCGAGTCGATCACGCTGCTGGGCACCGACCTGGCCCGCGACGTCATGGGCACCGTCGGCTTCGGCGAGCTGGCCTTCTGGCTGGCCACCCAGCGGCGGCCCACGCCGGGGGAGACCCGGGTCTTCGAGGCGGTGCTGGCCGCGCTCGCCGACCACGGCTTCACCCCCACCGCGATCGTCACCCGGCTCACCTACCTGTCCGCCCCGGACTCCGTGCAGGGGGCGCTCGCCGCCGGCCTGCTCGGCGGTGGCTCCCGGTTCCTCGGCGTCACCGAGGACTCCGGCCGGTTCCTGGACGACGTGCTGACCGGGGTGGACGGTGAGCTGCCGACCGACGACGCCGGCTGGGACGCCCTGGCCCTGGAGACGGTGACCGCCCAGCGGGCGGCGCGGCGCTTCGTCCCCGGGCTCGGCCACCACGTGCACAAGGACGGCGACCCGCGCACCCCCCGGCTGTTCGAGATCGCGACCGAGGAGGGGCTGTTCGGCCCGCACCTGTCGCTGTTCGCCGCGATCGGCCGGGTGCACCCCCAGGTGCTGGGCAAGACCCTGCCGCTCAACGGGGCCGGGGTGTGCGGTGCAGCGCTGGCCGACCTGGGCCTGCCGTTGGAGCTGCTCCGCGGCTTCGCCCTGCTCGCCCGCACGGCCGGGCTGATCGGGCAGCTGGCCGAGGAGCTGCGGCACCCGGTCGCCAACGACGTCTTCCTGTCCGTGGACCTCAACAACCGGTCCGTCGCCCCCGACCCGTACGTCCCTGACCTCCGCGCCTCTGATCTCGAGGGAGACAGTCATGGCTGAACTGGCCGCGGTCATCGCGTCCACCCACCACCCCTTCTACTACCGGGCGAGCACGGCCACCGGTGCTGACCGGCCGCCGTTCGCCGATGAGTGGGTGGCGAAGATCGAGGCGTTCCGGGAGACGTTGACCCGCGCGGAGCCCGACGTCCTGGTGATGGTGGGCAGCGACCACTTCCACCAGCTGTGGCTGGACAACATGCCGCAGTTCCTCGTCGGGAAGGCGCCGTTCTTCGATGCGAACTTCCACAACGAGGAGCGCGAGTTCGGGCTGCCGAAGATGACGTTGCGGGGTGAGGAGGACCTGGCGGCCCACCTGCTGCGCGACGGCCTGGACCGGGACTTCGACCTGGCGTTCAGCAACGAGCTGCGGATCGACCACAGCATCACCTGCCCGATCATCACGCTGCGCCCGCAGGCGGACCTGCCGATCGTGCCGGTCTACACCAACATCTTCGCCCCGCCGCTGCCGCAGCCGAAGCGGTTCGTGCAGCTGGGCCGGGCGATCCGGGAGATGGTGGAGTCTTGGGAGTCGGACAAGCGGGTGGCGGTGATCGGCACCGGGCACCTGTCCCTGGAGCTGGGTGGGCCGCGTCAGTTCGGGGAGCACGGGCCGGACCCGGAGTTCGACCGCAAGGCCGTGGAGTGGATCGCCAGCGGCGACATCGAGGGCTGCCTGGCCGAGGTCTCGCTGGAGTCGCTGCATCACCCGGGCAACGCCACGCACGGGTTCATGGACTTCATGCTGATGATGGGCGTGGCCGGCGAGGGCGCCAAGGCCGATCACGTGGACACCCTGGACCTGTTCCACACCATGGAGGCCTACTTCACCTGGTACCCCAACGGGGTCCCGAGCAGCAGCGGGGTGTCGGCATGAGCAAGTACCTGCTGGACAAGTTCCTCTACACCGTGGACCGCGACCCCGAGCTGACCGAGCGCTACCGGGAGGACCCGGCCGGCACGGTCACCTGGTGGGAAGCCGAGATGGCCAACACCGTCCTCAACTGCATCCCGGCTGAGAAGACCACGTGGCTGGCGTTCGACGACGAGGAGCGGCGGGCGCTGGCCGAGCACGACCACGTGGCCCTCTTCCAGATGGGCGCGCACCCCTTCCTGACGCTCACCCTGTTCATCGCGCTGTTCGAGCGCGACCACGGGCCGATGGAGTACCAGCGCGCCTACGGCAAGGCGATGGAGCACATCTCCATGCCCTACCCCGACATCGCGACCTGAGCCGGTGCGCGCCGCCGTCCTGACCCAGCCGGGCGAGCCCCCCGCCCTGGCGGAGCACCCGGACCCGGTGCCCGGCGCGGGCCGGACCCTGGTCCGGGTGACCGCCGCCCCGGTCGTGCCGCTGGACCTGCTCTGCGCCTCCGGGACGTCGTACTTCGGCCGCCCGGCCGTGCCCTACGTGCCGGGTGTGCAGGGGGTCGGCGTCGTGGTGTCCTCGGCGGTGCTGGCGCCCGGGACCCGGGTCTGGTTCGCCACCTCGGCGGGGATGAGCCCGGGCGACGGCAGCCTGGGTGAGCTCTGTGCCGTGCCGGACGCCGACGTCGTCCCGCTCGCCGGGGACCTGCCCGACCCGGTCGTCGCCGCGCTGGGCCTGTCGGCGGTGGCCGGCTGGATGGCGCTGACCTGGCGCGGCCGGATGCAGCCGGGCGAGCGGGTGCTGGTGCTCGGTGCCGGAGGCGCGGTCGGCCAGGCTGCGCTGGGTGCCGCCCGTGCGCTGGGGGCCGGGCGGGTGGTCGGTGTCTGCCGGTCGCCGGCCGCGGCCGACCGGGCCCGCCGGGCCGGCGCCGAGGACGTCGTGCTCACCGGGGACGGCGATGACCTCGTCGGGCGGATCCGGCAGGCCGTCGGCGCGGACGTCGACGTCGTCGTCGACCCGGTGTTCGGCGCCGTGGCGGCGGCGGCGTGCCAGGTGCTCGCCCCCGGTGGCCGGCTGGTCAACCTCGGCGGCGCAGCCGGGGACGCCGCCGAGTTCTCCTCCGCCGTGCTGCGCAGCCGCAGCATCGACGTGCTCGGCTACACCAACAACGCGCTCACCGGTGAGCAGCGGGCCGCCGCGCTGACCGCCGTGCTGCGGCACGCTGCGGCCGGGCAGCTCCGGGTGGAGCACACCGTCCTGCCGCTGACCGAGGTGGCGGAGGCCTGGGTGGCCACGGCGGCCGGAGGCGGCAGCCGGTCCGTCGTCGAGCTGCCGGTGCGCTGACCGGACACCGCCTGGTGACGGATGGGACGCGTGTGTCCGGAGAGTGACGCGACCACCGTCACCCGATGAAATGCGGGCAACGGATTGTCACGATTGGATGACGCCGTTAGGTTTGCCGGGTCCAGTCGGTCGCCACGTCCCCACCCGGGGAGCCCGACCGGACGCCGCCGAGTCGCCCTCCGGGGCGAGCCGGGGACCCACCGCACCACTGGGGTGAATCCCGCGCCCGGACCACCGTCCGGGCCGGGTAGGGCTGCTTCCCGCCCGAACCCGTCAGCTGACCTGGTAGGCGGCCATCGGAAGACACCTGTACGGAGCACTCCTGCCCATGCGCGCCCGCACCACCACCTCTGCCGCCACCGGCCGACGTCGTCCGCCGACCGGCATCCGCCGCCCCGGGCTGTACCTGGGCATCGCGGCGGCCGGAGCCGTCCTGGTCAACGTCGTCGTCGGCGTCGGCCCAGCGGCCCAGGCCGACCCCGTGGCGTCCCAGCCGGTGAGCGTCGCCGAGCAGCTGGGTCTGGCCGCCGAGTCCGGCGCCGTCGACGGGGCCGAGGACCTGCGGCCGCTGGAGGAGCTGGCAGCCAGCCGGGCCACCCGGGAGGCCGAGCAGGCCGCCGCCCAGCAGGCCCAGGCCGCGGCCGACCAGGCCGTGCTCGACCAGCAGGCCGCCGAGGCCGAGGCTGCCCGCGTCGCCGCCGAGGCCGCGGCCGCGGCGGAGGCGGAGGCCGCTCGCGTCGCCGCGGAGGCGGCCGCTGCGGCCGACGCCGAGGCCGAGGCGCAGGCAGCCGCCGCTGCGCCGGCACGGTCCGCCGCCTCGGCAAAGCCCTCCGCCGCGGCGGCTGCGAGCCCCGGCACCGCGGTGTCCGCGATCGCGAAGATCAGCAACAGCGCCGGGCCGATCAAGCCGCAGGCACAGGCTGCCGCGAACGCCGTGGTCAGCAACGTGCCCGGCGCCGGCTCGATCACCCTGGGCGGGACCCGGCCCAGCGCTGCCGACCCGCACGGTCACCCGTCGGGGCTGGCGGTGGACTACATGGTCATGTCCAACGCCGCCCTCGGTGACGCGATCGTCGCCTACCACGTGGCCAACTGGGCCGAGCTCGGCGTCGACTACATCATCTGGGAGCAGCGGATGCTCTCCTCGCCCGGTGGCTCCTGGAAGCAGATGGAGGACCGGGGCAGCGTGACGGCGAACCACATGGACCACCCGCACGTCAACTACCGCTAGCCGGCCCTGGCCCGGCCGACCGCAGCGCGCCACCATGGGGTGGTGCTGCGGTCGGTGCTCCGGGCCGCGCTGATCGGTGCCATCGTGCTGGTCGTGGTGGTCGGTCTGCTGTGGTCGTTCCAGCGCCGCCTGGTGTACCTGCCCGACGACGGCCCGGTGCCGGCCGCCGCCGAGGCCGTCGCCGGTGGCCGGGACGTCGAGTTGACCACCGCCGACGGGCTGACGCTCGGTGCCTGGTTCATACCCGGCCCGACGGCCGACGCACCGACCGTGCTGGTGGCCAACGGCAACGGCGGCCACCGCGGGGTCCGGGCGCCGCTGGCCCGGGCGCTGTCGTCAGCGGGGCTGGCGGTGCTGCTGTTCGACTACCGCGGGTACGGCGGCAACCCGGGCAGCCCGAGCGAGGAGGGGCTGGCGCTGGACGTCCGTGCGGCGCGCGACTGGCTGCTGGCCGACGGCGGGGTCCCGGCCGAGCGGCTCCTGTACTACGGGGAGAGCCTGGGCGCCGGCGTCGTCACCGAGCTGGCCGTCGCGCACCCGCCGGCCGGGCTCGTGCTGCGCTCGCCGTTCGTCGACCTGGCCGCCGTCGGCAGCGAGCACTACCCGTTCCTGCCGGTCCGGCTGCTGCTGCGCGACCGCTACCCGGTGGCCGAGCAGGTCGCCCGGGTCGAGGCGTCCACCACCGTCGTCCTCGGCACCGCCGACTCGATCGTGCCGCCGGAGCAGAGCAGAGCGGTGGCCGCTGCCGCCGGGCAGCTGCACCGCACGGTCGAGGTGACCGGCGCCGACCACAACGACGCCGTCCTGCTGGACGGCGACCAGCTGGTCGCCGCCGTCGTCGACCTGGCCCGCCTGACGACCGATCCCTGACCCACCAAAATGGCCATTTTGGTGGTGGTGATGGTGGGTCAGGTGCCGCAGAAGGTCCGGTAGGTGGCGCCGAAGTCGGCGGGCGCCGGCGCTCCGTACCGCGCCAGGTCCGGGCGTTCGGTGTACGGGTGAGTCACGGCGTCGAGCAGGGGACCGAGCGGGGCCAGGTCGCCTGAGGTCGCCGCGGTCAGCGCCTCCTCGACGAGGTGGTTGCGCGGGACGTACACCGGGTTGACCCGGTCCATCGCCTCGGCGTCGGGGGCCAGCGCGCGCCAGCGCTCGCACCAGGCGTCGAAGGAGGCGAGGTCGAGGAAGAGGTTGCGCACCGGGTCGACGTCGCCGCGGGCGGCAGCGCCGAGCAGCCGGAACGCGGACGTGTGGTCGACGTGGCCGGCCTGGAGCAGGGCGAGGAACTCCTCGACCAGCGGTGCGGCCACCGCGTCGTCCAGCCCGTCGGGCAGGCCGAGCTTGGCTCGCATCCCGGCCGACCATGCCGCGTCGTACTGCGGGCGAAACTCGCCCAGGGCCGCCACCGCCAGCTCGATCGCCCGCTCCTGGTCCTCGGCGAACAGTGGGAGCAGGGCCTCGGCGAGCCGGGCGAGGTCCCACTCGGCCACGATCGGCTGGTTGCCGTAGGCGTAGCGCCCGCCGTGGTCGATCGAGCTGTACACCGTGGCCGGGTCGTGCGCCTCCAGGAAGGCGCACGGCCCGTAGTCGATCGTCTCGCCGGAGATGGTCACGTTGTCGGTGTTCATCACCCCGTGCACGAACCCGACCTGCATCCACCTGGCCACCAGCTCGGCCTGCGCGGAGACCACCGCGGCGAAGAGCGCCAGGTACGGGTTCTCGGCCTGCGCGGCGTGCGGGTGGTGCCGGCTGATCGCGTGGTCGGCGAGGCGGCGCAGCAGCTCGCTGTCCCCGCTGACCCGGGTGAACTGGAAGCTGCCCACCCGCAGGTGGCTGCTCGCCACCCGGGCCAGGACGGCGCCGGGCAGGAGGGTCTCCCGGCGCACCGAGCGCCCGGTCGCGACCACGGCCAGGGAGCGCGTGGTGGGGATGCCGAGGGCGTGCATCGCCTCGCTGATCACGTACTCGCGCAGCATCGGACCGACCGCGGCCAGGCCGTCGCCGCCGCGCGCGAAGGGGGTGCGTCCGGAGCCCTTGAGGTGCAGGTCGCGGAGCCGGCCTGCCACGTCGGTCAGCTCACCGAGCAGCAGCGCCCGGCCGTCGCCCAGCCGCGGGACGAAACCGCCGAACTGGTGCCCGGCGTAGGCCTGGGCCACCGGGTTCGCCCCGGCCGGGACGGCGGTGCCGACCAGCAGGCGCAGCCCCTCGTCGGTCCGCAGCGCGGCCGGGTCGAGGCCGAGCTCGGCGGCCAGCGGCTCGTTGAGCGCGAGGAGCCGTGGTTCGGGGGCGTCGTCGGCCTGCCAGGGGACGGCCAGCTCCGGCAGCTCGCGGGCGAAGCGGTCGTCCAGGCTGAGGGTCGGTGCCGGTGCGAGACTCACCCCACCGAGGCTACGTCGGATCCCGGGAGCGGCCAGTCGCCGCCGCGTCGGCTCAGAGCTGCGGCGCGAGGTGCTCGACGGCCCAGGAGCGCAGCGTGGTGGGCGTCGTGGTGAGCACCGAGCGCGGGTCGGCGGGCACGAAGTCCTCCCGCAGGCCGCGGCCCATCCCGACGAACCCCTCGACCTGGGCTTCGGACAGCCCCGCCGCCCGGAGGCCGGCGCGCAGATCGTCGTCGCTGATCTGCTCGGCACGGACCCGCCGGCCGGTGACCGCGCCGACGACCCCGGCCACCTCCTCGAAGGTGAGGTCCGTGGGCCCGTGCACGGCGAGCACCCGCGGCCCGGACCAGCCCGGGGACAACAGGTTGGCCACCGCCACCTCACCGATGTCCCGCGGGTCGACCCACGGCATCGGCCGGTCGATCGGCATGGTGGTGCGCAGGACGCCCTCCCGCAGCCCGTCGAGGTCGGACAGCAGGTTGGTGAAGAAGTACCCGCAGCGCAGGTGGAGCACCGCAGCGCCGGTCTCCTCCAGCTGCTCCTCGGTGTGCGCGAGCCCGTCGATCTGCCCGACGCCGTGGCGCTTCTCGGCGCCGACGCTGCTCTGGAACACGACCCGGGACACCTGGTTCTCCCGCACCGCGCGTGCGGCGACCGCGCCCATCCGGGTGGACGTGGCGACGGGGTCGTCGTCCAGCGTCGGCGGATCGACCCAGTAGAGGGCGTCGGCGCCCTCGGTCGCCCGCAGCACGGTGTCCAGGTCGCCCTGGTCACCGACCACGAGGTCGACCAGCTCGCGCGTCTGCGGGTCCAGCCTCTCCGGGGAGCGCAGCAGCAGGGTGGGCCGCAGCCCGGCCTGCAGGACCAGCCGGACCACGCGGGAGCCCACGCGCCCGGTCGGGGTGGTGACGACGATCTTCATCGACGATCCTCCGGTGGGTGTGTGCTGTGGTGCTCGGCCATGCCAGCACGGGGTGCCGACAGTTCTCCGTGTCCGGGCACGGCGTGCCCGCAGCCCGGAGGGCACCGGGGAGACTCCCCACGTCGGCAGCCAGGCGAGGCGGCCGGGACGAGGACGGGTGCGACATGGGAGCGGACGGACGGCGGGCGCTCGGGGGCGTGATCGGCCTCGCGGTCCTGCTGCTGGCGGGGTGCACGGACGGCGGGCCGACCGAGGCGATCCGCTCCTACGAGGTCGACCTGGTGGCCGGCGCCGACGGCTCGCTGCAGGTCGAGGAGACGATCGCCTACGACTTCGCTGACGAGGAGCGGCACGGCATCGAGCGGCTGATCCCCGAGCGGGCGCCCTTCGAGCAGACCCAAGACCGGCTCTACCCGATCAGCGACGTCGTCGTGGAGAGCCCCACAGGTGCGCCGGCCGACACCGAGGTCACCAGCGAGGACGGCGTGCTGACCGTCCGGGTCGGGGACGAGGACACCGAGGTCACCGGCCGGCACACCTACGTGCTGAGCTACCGGGTCGAGGGGGTCGCCGACCCGGGGGACGGCGGTGACCGGCTGGCCTGGAACGCCGTCGGGACCGGCTGGGGGGTGCCGATCGACCAGGTCGACGTCCGGCTGACCGGCCCGGCGGGCGCGGTCGCCGGCGACTGCGCGGTCGGCGCGGACGATGTGCGGACCGCCTGCCCGGTGGACCTCACCGCCGGCGGGGAGCTGCGCGCCCGGGCCACCGGGCTCGCTCCGGGGGAGGGCGTGACCGTCAGCGGCACCTACCCACCGGGCACCTTCGCCGGAGCCGAGCCGGTGCTCGAGGAGACGTTCAGCCCGGCGCAGGCCTTCCGCGCCACCCCGGTGACCGCGGGGCTGGCCGTCGGCGGGTTCCTGGCCCTCGTCGTCCCGTCCCTGCTCCGGGCCCGCCGTGGGCGACCGGGCCGGGTGGCCGAGCCCAGCGCACCGCAACTGACCCCGCCGTACGACGCCCGCCCGGCCCAGCTGGGCACCGTGCTCGACGGCCGCGCCCAGCGGCACGAGGTCGTCGCCACCCTGCTGGACCTGGCCGTCCACGGGCAGCTGCGGATCGAGGAAGCCGACCCGGCCGACGCCGACGACGCCGAACCAGACGAGGGACCGGACGCCGACGAGGAGGAGGAGGCGGTCCCGTCGGACTGGCGGCTGGTCCGCACGCCGGCCGACCCGCGGGGGCTGCGGCCCTACGAGCAGCAGCTCCTCGACGACGTCTTCGCCGACGGGGACGTCGTGCTGCTGTCGGACCTGCAGTCGCGGTTCGCAGGCGTGCAGAGCCGGGCGTGCGCGGCGATGTACCGGGACGTGGTGGAACGGGGCTGGTTCCGCGCCGACCCCGCCGCGGTCCGGCGTCGCTGGTACGGCATCGGCACCGGGGTGCTCGTCGCCGGCGTCGTCGGGACCATCGTCCTGGCCGTCACCACCACCTGGGCGCTGGCCGGCATCGGCATCGTCCTCGCCGGGCTGGTCCTGCTGGGGCTGGCCGGCCGGATGCCGCAGCGCACCCCCGAGGGCGCCGAGGTGCACGAGCGGGCGGCCGCGTTCCGCGACCAGCTCGCCACCTCCGACGGGTCGTGGTCCGCCGACGCGGACCAGCTGGCCGACCTCGCCGGTGCCGCGCGCACCGACCTCCGGGTCCGCTACCTGCCGCACGCGGTGGCCCTGGGGGTGGCGGAGGAGTGGACCACAGCGGTGCAGGCGGCCGGCCCCAGCGCCACCCCGACCTGGTACGTGCCGGCCCACGGCTCCGGGTACGTCGGGGTGTGGCCGGCCCTGCTGGCGTTCTCCTCACCGGAGAACCCGGCGCTCTCCCCGCCGGCGACCGCGGGCAGCGGCTCGACCTACGTCGGCGGCGCGGCCGGGGGAGGGGGCGGCGGCAGCTGGTGAGGCGCCGTCACACCGGCTCGACGACCGCGCCCTCCGCGGGGACGCCCAGCGGGACGACGACCGGCGGGCCCCCGTCGCGGGGCCAGGACCGGTGGTCGCGGAAGGCCAGCGGCAGCCCGCGCGCGGTGAACGGGTCGGCGGAGTCCATCGCCTGGACGTGCACGTGCGGCTGGGTGGAGTTGCCCGAGTTGCCGCACTCGGCCAGCTGCTGACCGGCCGTCACCGGGTCGCCGGGGCGCACGTGGAGCGACCCATCGCGCAGGTGGGCCAGCACGACGTGGGCGCCACCGAGCTCGAGCACCACGTGGTTGCCGGCCAGCGCGCCGGCGCCGCCGCGGGCCCGGCCCGCCTGGGTCAGGGCGTAGGGCACCCGGGCGGCCGGCGAGCGGCGCGCCACGCCGTCCGGCTCGCCGTCGTGCACCGACACCACCCGCCCGGCCGCCGGGGCCAGCACCGGCTGCCCGAAGGCGACGAACCGGTCCACCGGCTCGGTGCCCAGCAGCGACCGCCAGTCCCGGGTGGTCGCCGTCCGGCCACCCCGGACGGCGGTGAAGTCGATGGCGTACGCGGTGGCGAACAGGTGCGTGCCGTGGCTCGGCACCCGCCGCGCCGGGCTGTTCTCCACCCGCCAGGTGCCCCGGAACGGCAGCTGCAGCACGACCGCGCCGGGGTCGACCATCAGAGGTCGCGGCGGACGAAGGACATCGCGGCCAGGGCCCAGACCATGACCACCCACAGCACGGCCCAGCCCAGGTAGGTGAGGGTCAGCGGCGCGGTGCTGAGGAACGGGAACGCCCCGGCGCCCTCGTCGGCCCCGCCGAACTGGACGAGGGCCGACGGGTCCTGGAAGGCGTTCATCGCCCCGCGCCACAACCCGTCGGTGGGCAGCAGCACCCGCGAGACGCTGCCGACCCGGCCGACGGCGTCGTTGCCCAGGGCCTCGCCGATCGCGCCCACCACCCCGGCCACCCAGGTGGTGCAGAACAGGCCGACCGCCACCACGCCCGAGGCCATCGGCGAGATGACGGTGGCGAGCAGCACCGTGAGGGTCAGCAGCACCACCGTCTGGGCGGCGAGCAGGGCCAGCGCGGTCGCCGGCGCCGGCGGCCAGTAGTCGACCGTCACCCGGACGACGAGGACCTGCGCCAGCCCGGCCAGCACGACGAAGCCGCTGCCGAACGCCACCAGACCCAGCCACTTGCCCAGCAGGAACGCCGAGCGGCGGATCGGCCGGGCCAGCATCGACAGCGCGATGCCCGACTCCGTCTCCCCGGACAGCGTGGGTCCGGCGAGGAAGGCGGTGCCCAGTGCGGCGACGAGGCTGTAGCCGAACATCACCAGATTGAGCAGGATTGAGGCGGTCAGCCGGGCCTCGCCGCTGGTCAGCGACTCGGCCGCCAGCCGGGAGAAGCCCCAGCTGCTCAGGGCCAGCAGCCCGACGGTGAGCGCGACGAGCGCGAACAGCACCCGTCGGCGGGAGGCCTCGCGCAGGGTGAGCGCGGCGATGGTGAGCACCGTGCGGGCCGTGGTCACGACGGGCCCGCCGCTCGGCTCGCGGCGCCGTCCCGCAGGATGCCGAGCAGGCGCTCCTCCAGGCTGATCCGCACCGGCTCGACCGCGTGCACCCGCACGCCGAGCGCGACCAGGTCGCGCACCAGGTCGGGCACGGCCGTCCCGTCGTCGTCGGCGGACAGCGCGACGGTGGACCACTCGCCCTCCCGGTCGACCCGGCCCAGTGCGGCGAGCCGCTGCTGTGCGGCGGGGGAGAGGTCGGTCAGGTGCAGCCGCACCTCCCGCTGGCCGAGCAGCTCGGCCAGCGTGCCGGAGGCGGCGACCCGGCCGCGGTCGAGGACGACGACCCGGTCGCAGACCCGCTCGACCTCCCCGATCAGGTGCGAGTTGAGCAGCACCGCGACCCCGCGGGACCGCAGCTCCAGCACGATGTCCCGCACGTCCGCCCGGCCCAGCGGGTCCAGGGCGCTGGTCGGCTCGTCCAGCACCACGAACTCCGGCCGGCCCACCAGCGCGACCGC